>CP124529.1:2852500-5764016 GCA_029953615.1 Pseudomonas putida
GTCTGCAACTCGACTGCGTGAAGTCGGAATCGCTAGTAATCGCGAATCAGAATGTCGCGGTGAATACGTTCCCGGGCCTTGTACACACCGCCCGTCACACCATGGGAGTGGGTTGCACCAGAAGTAGCTAGTCTAACCTTCGGGAGGACGGTTACCACGGTGTGATTCATGACTGGGGTGAAGTCGTAACAAGGTAGCCGTAGGGGAACCTGCGGCTGGATCACCTCCTTAATCGACGACATCAGCCTGCTGATGAGCTCCCACACGAATTGCTTGATTCATGGTTGAAGACGATCAGGGCCTTGAACAGGTCTTGTGTTGTTCCTGATCAGAACCTGGAAATGAACATTCGCATCGAATGTTGATTTCTGGCTTTTGTCAGACCGTTCTTTAAAAATTCGGATATGTGATAGATATAGACTGATGACCAGTTTCACTGCTGGTTAATCAGGCTAAGGTAAAAATTTGTGAGTTCTGCGCGAAAGCGCAACGTGCGAATTTTCGGCGAATGTCGTCTTCACAGTATAACCAGATTGCTTGGGGTTATATGGTCAAGTGAAGAAGCGCATACGGTGGATGCCTTGGCAGTCAGAGGCGATGAAAGACGTGGTAGCCTGCGATAAGCTTTGGGGAGTCGGCAAACAGACTGTGATCCAGAGATCTCTGAATGGGGAACCCACTCAGCATAAGCTGAGTATCTTGTACTGAATACATAGGTGCAAGAGGCGAACCAGGGGAACTGAAACATCTAAGTACCCTGAGGAAAAGAAATCAACCGAGATTCCCTTAGTAGTGGCGAGCGAACGGGGACCAGCCCTTAAGTTGATTTGAGATTAGTGGAACGCTCTGGAAAGTGCGGCCATAGTGGGTGATAGCCCCGTACACGAAAATCTCTTGTCAATGAAATCGAGTAGGACGGAGCACGAGAAACTTTGTCTGAATATGGGGGGACCATCCTCCAAGGCTAAATACTACTGACTGACCGATAGTGAACCAGTACCGTGAGGGAAAGGCGAAAAGAACCCCGGAGAGGGGAGTGAAATAGAACCTGAAACCGTATGCGTACAAGCAGTGGGAGCCTACTTTGTTAGGTGACTGCGTACCTTTTGTATAATGGGTCAGCGACTTATATTCAGTGGCGAGCTTAACCGAATAGGGGAGGCGTAGCGAAAGCGAGTCTTAATAGGGCGTTTAGTCGCTGGGTATAGACCCGAAACCGGGCGATCTATCCATGGGCAGGTTGAAGGTTAGGTAACACTGACTGGAGGACCGAACCGACTACCGTTGAAAAGTTAGCGGATGACCTGTGGATCGGAGTGAAAGGCTAATCAAGCTCGGAGATAGCTGGTTCTCCTCGAAAGCTATTTAGGTAGCGCCTCATGTATCACTCCAGGGGGTAGAGCACTGTTTCGGCTAGGGGGTCATCCCGACTTACCAAACCGATGCAAACTCCGAATACCTGGAAGTGCCGAGCATGGGAGACACACGGCGGGTGCTAACGTCCGTCGTGAAAAGGGAAACAACCCAGACCGTCAGCTAAGGTCCCAAAGTCATGGTTAAGTGGGAAACGATGTGGGAAGGCTTAGACAGCTAGAGGTTGGCTTAGAAGCAGCCACCCTTTAAAGAAAGCGTAATAGCTCACTAGTCGAGTCGGCCTGCGCGGAAGATGTAACGGGGCTCAAACCATGCACCGAAGCTACGGGTGTCATCTTTGATGACGCGGTAGAGGAGCGTTCTGTAAGCCTGTGAAGGTGAGTTGAGAAGCTTGCTGGAGGAGTATCAGAAGTGCGAATGCTGACATGAGTAACGACAATGCGAGTGAAAAACTCGCACGCCGAAAGACCAAGGTTTCCTGCGCAACGTTAATCGACGCAGGGTTAGTCGGTCCCTAAGGCGAGGCTGAAAAGCGTAGTCGATGGAAAACAGGTTAATATTCCTGTACTTCCAGTTATTGCGATGGAGGGACGGAGAAGGTTAGGCCAGCCTGGCGTTGGTTGTCCAGGTTTAAGGTGGTAGGCTGGAATCTTAGGCAAATCCGGGATTTCAAGGCCGAGAGCTGATGACGAGTTGCCTCTAGGCGACGAAGTGGTTGATACCATGCTTCCAAGAAAAGCTCTAAGCTTCAGATAACTGGGAACCGTACCCCAAACCGACACAGGTGGTTAGGTAGAGAATACCAAGGCGCTTGAGAGAACTCGGGTGAAGGAACTAGGCAAAATGGCACCGTAACTTCGGGAGAAGGTGCGCCGGCGAGGGTGAAGGACTTGCTCCGTAAGCCCATGCCGGTCGAAGATACCAGGCCGCTGCGACTGTTTATTAAAAACACAGCACTCTGCAAACACGAAAGTGGACGTATAGGGTGTGACGCCTGCCCGGTGCCGGAAGGTTAATTGATGGGGTTAGCGCAAGCGAAGCTCTTGATCGAAGCCCCGGTAAACGGCGGCCGTAACTATAACGGTCCTAAGGTAGCGAAATTCCTTGTCGGGTAAGTTCCGACCTGCACGAATGGCGTAACGATGGCGGCGCTGTCTCCACCCGAGACTCAGTGAAATTGAAATCGCTGTGAAGATGCAGTGTATCCGCGGCTAGACGGAAAGACCCCGTGAACCTTTACTATAGCTTTGCACTGGACTTTGAATTTGCTTGTGTAGGATAGGTGGGAGGCTTTGAAGTGGGGACGCCAGTTCTCATGGAGCCATCCTTGAAATACCACCCTGGCAACTTTGAGG
Source organism: Pseudomonas putida (assembly GCA_029953615.1). Lineage (NCBI taxonomy): Bacteria > Pseudomonadati > Pseudomonadota > Gammaproteobacteria > Pseudomonadales > Pseudomonadaceae > Pseudomonas > Pseudomonas putida. The sequence goes on from CP124529.1 coordinate 2,855,230, forward strand.
TTCTAACTCAGGTCCGTTATCCGGATCGAGGACAGTGTATGGTGGGTAGTTTGACTGGGGCGGTCTCCTCCCAAAGAGTAACGGAGGAGTACGAAGGTGCGCTCAGACCGGTCGGAAATCGGTCGTAGAGTATAAAGGCAAAAGCGCGCTTGACTGCGAGACAAACACGTCGAGCAGGTACGAAAGTAGGTCTTAGTGATCCGGTGGTTCTGTATGGAAGGGCCATCGCTCAACGGATAAAAGGTACTCCGGGGATAACAGGCTGATACCGCCCAAGAGTTCATATCGACGGCGGTGTTTGGCACCTCGATGTCGGCTCATCACATCCTGGGGCTGAAGCCGGTCCCAAGGGTATGGCTGTTCGCCATTTAAAGTGGTACGCGAGCTGGGTTTAGAACGTCGTGAGACAGTTCGGTCCCTATCTGCCGTGGACGTTTGAGATTTGAGAGGGGCTGCTCCTAGTACGAGAGGACCGGAGTGGACGAACCTCTGGTGTTCCGGTTGTCACGCCAGTGGCATTGCCGGGTAGCTATGTTCGGAAGAGATAACCGCTGAAAGCATCTAAGCGGGAAACTTGCCTCAAGATGAGATCTCACTGGGATCTTGAATCCCCTGAAGGGCCGTCGAAGACTACGACGTTGATAGGTTGGGTGTGTAAGCGCTGTGAGGCGTTGAGCTAACCAATACTAATTGCCCGTGAGGCTTGACCATATAACACCCAAGCAATTTGCGCACGAAAGCCAAATTGTGGTGGTGAAGACGAAAGAACCGAAAGTTCGCAACTTCACAAAATCACATATCCGAATTAGCCAAGAGTGTTCAAAAGGCATTCTGGCAACAGAATTTCTTGACGACCATAGAGCATTGGAACCACCTGATCCCATCCCGAACTCAGCAGTGAAACGATGCATCGCCGATGGTAGTGTGGGGTTTCCCCATGTGAGAGTAGGTCATCGTCAAGATTCATTTCGCAAAACCCCTATCTGCGCATGCAGGTAGGGGTTTTGTCTTTGTGGCGGAAAAACAGTCGCGCTCCTACATGGGCCGTTCGCCGCCGTTGGTAGGCCCTTTACCTATGCAAGCCAACAGCCCATAGCTATCATGCCTGCCTTATTCCAAGTCGAGACTGGCATGCTGAAGTTGTTGAATCTCCTCAAGGATGGCCGGTTCCATTCCGGAGAAGCTCTGGGGGCGGCCCTCGGGGTGAGTCGCAGCGCCGTTTGGAAGCAGCTGCAGCACCTGGAGAGTGAACTGAACCTCACCATTCACAAGGTTCGGGGGCGCGGCTATCAGCTGGCGGCGCCACTGGCTTTGCTCGATGCCCAGGCGATCGCCGGTTTTGCCGAAGGCGAGCAGTGGCCCGTTTTCATTCATGAAACCATCGATTCGACCAACGCCGAAGGCCTGCGGCTCGCCGGGGCGGGGCAGACCGCTCCGTTTCTTGTCCTGGCCGAGCGCCAGAGCGCTGGCCGTGGTCGCCGCGGTCGGCAATGGGTCAGCCCGTTCGCTGAAAACCTCTATTACAGCCTGGTGCTTCGTGTGGATGGCGGCATGCGCCAGCTTGAAGGCTTGAGCTTGGTGGTGGGGTTGGCGGTAATGCGTACCCTGCAGGCGTTTGGCGTAAAGGATGTGGGGCTCAAATGGCCCAACGATGTCCTCGTTCGGGAGCAGAAGATCACCGGCATTCTCCTGGAATTGGTGGGCGACCCGGCGGATGTCTGTCATGTAGTGCTGGGTATTGGCATCAATGTGAACATGCAGGCCAACGACCAGGTCGACCAAGTGTGGACCTCGATGCGTCGTGAAGTGGGTGCGACAATCGACCGTAACCGGTTGGCGGCAATGCTCAGTCAGCAGTTGCAGCACGAATTGGCACGACATCGACGTTACGGCTTTGCCGCATTCCAGGAAGAATGGGAGCAGGCGCACCTCTGGCAGGGGCGCAAGGTTTCTCTGGTTGCAGGTAGTACGCGCATTGATGGCGTGGTGCTTGGCGTCGACGGGCAGGGCGGCTTGCGCCTTGAGGTGGACGGGGTGGAAAAGAGCTTCAGTGGTGGTGAGCTCAGTTTGAGGTTGCGTGATGATTCTTGAGCTCGATTGCGGTAACAGCTTTATCAAGTGGCGAGTAATCCACGTCACTGATGCGGCGATTGAAAGTGGCGGTATCGTCGATTCCGATCAGGCGCTGGTGGCCGAAGTGGCTGCACTGCCCGCGGTGCATCTTACCGGCTGCCGCATTGTCAGTGTACGCAGTGAGGCGGAAAACGACGCTCTGTGCGCGATGATTGCCCAGGCGTTTGCAGTGCAGGCGCGGGTGGCGCACCCAGCCCAGGAAATGGCGGGTGTGCGCAATGGTTATGTCGACTACCAGCGTCTGGGCATGGACCGTTGGTTGGCGGCCCTGGGCGCATATCACCTTGCCAAGGGCGCCTGCCTGGTCATTGATCTGGGCACCGCTGCAAAAGCGGATTTCGTTGCGGCGGACGGTGAGCACCTGGGTGGCTACATCTGCCCAGGCATGCCATTGATGCGTAGCCAGTTGCGTACCCACACCCGGCGTATCCGTTATGACGATGCCTCCGCCGAGCGTGCGTTGGCCAGTTTGGCGCCAGGGCGCTCGACTGTCGAAGCTGTCGAGCGCGGTTGCGTATTGATGCTGCAGGGTTTTGCGCGTACCCAGCTCGAGCAGGCGCGTGCATTGTGGGGGGAGAATTTCACGGTATTCCTTACAGGGCGGCGATGCGCCGCTGGTAAGGGAGGCCGTGCCGCAGGCGCGTGTCGTGCCTGACCTGGTTTTCGTAGGCCTGGCCATGGCCTGCCCATTGAATTGAGGTGCCTATGCGTTGGTTGTTTCTGCTGTTACTGGTGCTCAACGTCTTTTATTACGTGTGGCATCAGCAGGAAGCCCCGCTGAAGGTCAAGGAGGTCGCGCCCCTGTCGCTGTACAAGGGTAGTCAGCAAGAGATTCGCCTGTTGCGTGAAACGGGTGTGTCGGCACCACCCAAGCGCCGGGATGAGTGCCTGGTAGTGGGTGGTGCAATGGCACAGGGGCAGCTCGATGCACTGCGTCAGCGCCTCTTGAGCCTGGACATTGCCACGCAGCCTATAGTGGGGCAGCTGCCTGGAGCAGATGGTCGTTGGCTCAAGGTTGCCCCGGAAAGCGAGCGATTGCTGGATCAAACCGTCATCGTGAGTCTTTCCAACGATTTCAAAGACTTAAAACACAAAATTATTTTCTGCCAGGGTATTGCAACTGGCGAATAGCTTGATAGAATGGCGCCCGCTTCACAGGGAACACCACTCAGGTGGTAGAACTGGAAGCGGTGTCAAAGCAGCTAAGTTTCAGATTTGATTGAAAAAATTTGAAAAAACGCTTGACACTAGGGCGGCAGACAAATAGAATGCCGGCCACATCTGGAGGGATTCCCGAGCGGTCAAAGGGGACGGACTGTAAATCCGTTGCGAGAGCTTCGAAGGTTCGAATCCTTCTCCCTCCACCAGTTTTAGCGAGAGCCGCAAGCTCCGCGGGTATAGTTTAGTGGTAGAACCTCAGCCTTCCAAGCTGATGATGCGGGTTCGATTCCCGCTACCCGCTCCAAGTTTGCTGGATTTTGCACAAAGTGTTTCGCTCTTGTAGCTCAGTTGGTAGAGCACACCCTTGGTAAGGGTGAGGTCAGCGGTTCAAGTCCGCTCAAGAGCTCCATATAAACAAGGCAGATATGAAAATATCTGCCTTTGTTTTATCAGCGCAAGACTATTTCTTCTGCGGAGGATTGTATCGATGGCTAAGGAAAAGTTTGATCGTTCCCTTCCCCACGTTAACGTCGGCACTATCGGCCACGTTGACCACGGTAAGACCACTCTGACCGCAGCTCTGACTCGCGTCTGCTCCGAAGTTTTCGGTTCGGCAGTCGTTGAGTTCGACAAGATCGACTCGGCTCCGGAAGAAAAAGCGCGCGGTATCACCATCAACACCGCTCACGTCGAGTACAACTCGAACATTCGTCACTACGCTCACGTTGACTGCCCAGGTCACGCTGACTACGTGAAGAACATGATCACCGGTGCTGCTCAGATGGACGGCGCGATCCTGGTTTGCTCGGCCGCCGATGGTCCGATGCCACAAACCCGTGAGCACATCCTGCTGTCCCGTCAGGTAGGCGTTCCGTACATCGTGGTCTTCCTGAACAAGGCTGACCTGGTAGACGACGCTGAACTGCTGGAACTGGTCGAGATGGAAGTTCGCGACCTGCTGTCCACCTACGACTTCCCAGGCGACGACACCCCGATCATCATCGGTTCGGCTCGTATGGCCCTGGAAGGCAAAGACGACAACGAAATGGGTACTACCGCTGTCAAGAAGCTGGTAGAAACTCTGGATGCCTACATCCCTGAGCCAGTTCGTGCCGTTGACCAGCCGTTCCTGATGCCGATCGAAGACGTATTCTCGATCTCGGGTCGTGGTACCGTTGTAACCGGTCGTATCGAGCGTGGTATCGTCCGCGTTCAGGATCCGCTGGAAATCGTTGGTCTGCGTGACACCACCACCACCACCTGCACCGGTGTTGAGATGTTCCGCAAGCTGCTGGACGAAGGCCGTGCTGGCGAGAACTGCGGCGTTCTGCTGCGTGGTACCAAGCGTGACGACGTTGAGCGTGGCCAGGTTCTGGTCAAGCCAGGTTCGGTCAAGCCGCACACCAAGTTCACCGCAGAAGTCTACGTTCTGTCGAAGGAAGAAGGCGGTCGTCACACTCCGTTCTTCAAAGGCTACCGTCCTCAGTTCTACTTCCGTACCACTGACGTGACCGGTAACTGCGAGCTGCCGGAAGGCGTTGAAATGGTAATGCCAGGTGACAACATTCAGATGACTGTTACCCTGATCAAGACCATCGCAATGGAAGACGGTCTGCGCTTCGCTATCCGTGAAGGCGGTCGTACCGTCGGCGCCGGCGTCGTAGCAAAAATTATTGAATAAGTAGTTGATTTACTTGATCAGGCCGGTATAATGGCCGGCCTGATACAGCGTTACAGGTCAGTAGCTCAATTGGCAGAGCGACGGTCTCCAAAACCGTAGGTTGGGGGTTCGATTCCCTCCTGACCTGCCATTTCACCTCGGTGTGATGGCTTTCTTCTCACAGGATCCTCCTCGATGACTCCCAAAACTGAAGCCCAAGAATCGCGTTTTGATCTGTTCAAGTGGCTGGCTGTAGTGGCTTTGGTGGTTGTCGGCGTAGTGGGTAATCAGTATTACTCCGCATCCCCGATCCTGTATCGCGTTCTCGCACTTCTCGTCCTGGCTGCTGTCGCGGGCTTTGTAGCTCTGCAGACTGCGAAGGGCAAGTCGTTCTTTGCGCTGGCGAAGGAAGCTCGTACCGAGATTCGTAAAGTCGTGTGGCCGACCCGCCAGGAAACCACCCAGACCACGCTGATTGTCGTGGCTGTCGTGCTGGTTATGGCACTGCTGCTGTGGGGTCTTGATTCCCTGCTCGGCTGGGCGGTCTCCTTGATCGTTGGCTAAAGGTGTCCCGTGGCTAAGCGTTGGTATGTTGTGCATGCTTACTCGGGTTACGAGAAGCATGTAATGCGCTCCCTGATCGAGCGCGTCAAGCTGGCTGGCATGGAAGACGGTTTCGGCGAGATCCTGGTCCCGACCGAAGAAGTCGTCGAAATGCGCAACGGCCAGAAGCGCAAGAGTGAGCGTAAATTCTTCCCTGGCTATGTACTGGTCCAGATGGAGATGAACGAAGGGACTTGGCACTTGGTCAAGGACACCCCTCGTGTGATGGGCTTTATTGGTGGTACCGCAGACAAGCCTGCGCCAATCACTGATAAAGAAGCTGAGGCTATCCTGCGTCGCGTTGCTGACGGTAGCGACAAGCCGAAGCCGAAGACGCTGTTCGAGCCGGGTGAAGTGGTTCGAGTCATTGACGGTCCGTTTGCTGACTTCAATGGTAGTGTCGAAGAGGTTAACTACGAGAAGAGCCGCCTGCAGGTTGCAGTGCTCATTTTCGGTCGCTCTACTCCGGTGGAGCTCGAGTTCAGCCAGGTCGAAAAGGTCTAGGCGGACGAAGCATCCCATACCCCGCAGCCCTGTGTGCTGCGGGGTTTTGTCGTCACTGGGATAAAACGCAAGTCATCCGGGGAGCCATCAGGCGTTCGTACCCGATATTGGAGTAGCTCATGGCTAAGAAGATTCAGGCTTACATCAAGCTGCAAGTTAAGGCCGGCCAGGCCAACCCTAGCCCACCCGTTGGTCCAGCACTGGGTCAACACGGTGTGAACATCATGGAATTCTGCAAGGCCTTCAACGCCCGTACCCAGGGTCAAGAAGCCGGTCTGCCGACTCCTGTGATCATCACTGTCTACAGCGACCGTAGCTTCACCTTCGAGACCAAGAGCACCCCTGCCTCGGTTCTGCTGAAGAAAGCTGCTGGCCTGACCAGTGGTTCGGCTCGTCCGAACACCGTTAAAGTCGGTACCGTTACCCGTGCTCAGCTGGAAGACATCGCGAAAGCCAAACAGGCTGACCTGACTGCCGCTGACCTGGACGCTGCTGTACGCACCATCGCTGGCTCTGCCCGCAGCATGGGCCTGAACGTGGAGGGTGTGTAATGGCTAAGCTGACCAAACGCCAAAAGGCAATCGCCGAGAAAATCGAAGCAGGCAAGGCCTACAACTTCGAAGAAGCGGCCACTCTGCTGGCTTCGCTGCCAGCTGCCAAGTTCGTAGAGTCCTACGACATCGCCGTTAACCTCGGTGTTGACCCGCGTAAATCCGACCAGGTCGTACGTAGCGCTACCGTGCTGCCACACGGCACTGGCAAGACCGTTCGCGTTGCTGTCTTCACCCAGGGTCCAGCTGCTGAAGCTGCTCTGGCTGCCGGCGCTGACCGCGTAGGTATGGACGATCTGGCTGCCGAAATGAAAGGCGGCGACCTGAACTATGACGTCGTCATCGCATCGCCTGATGCCATGCGCGTTGTAGGTCAGCTGGGTCAGGTTCTGGGTCCTCGCGGCCTGATGCCTAACCCGAAAGTTGGTACCGTGACCCCAGACGTAGCCGGCGCCGTCAAGAACGCCAAGGCTGGTCAGGTTCGCTACCGTACCGACAAGAACGGTATCATCCACACCTCCGTTGGCAAGATCGGCTTTGAAGCTGGCAAGCTGAAGGAAAACGTTGAAGCCCTGATCGCTGACCTGAAGCGTATCAAGCCAGCTTCCTCGAAAGGTATCTACGTCAAGCGCGTTACCCTGAGCACCACCATGGGCCCAGGTCTGGTCATCGATCAGAGCTCGCTGAACGTGTAAGAACATGGTGGCGCGACCTGTCGCGCCACCAGCAAAAATTGGGGTCCCTGCCTGGCGGGGGCTATCCAAGACCGTAGGCGGCGCAAGCCTTAAAACCCCAGCCCACGCAGATGGTGCTCCCGATTCGTTACCGAATCAGACACCAAAACGACATCCGGCTTCGGCCAGATGAAACGGTAAAAACCAGGAGTAAACCCGTGGCAATTAAACTCGAAGACAAGAAGGCCATCGTCGCTGAAGTCAACGAGGCTGCCAAAGTCGCTCTGTCCGCTGTCGTGGCTGATGCCCGTGGTGTGACTGTAGGCGCAATGACCGGACTCCGTAAAGAGGCCCGCGAAGCTGGCGTTTACGTACGTGTCGTACGTAACACCCTGCTGAAGCGCGCTGTTGAAGGCACCGAATTCTCGATCCTCAACGACGCGTTCAAAGGCCCGACCCTGATTGCTTTCTCCAACGAACACCCGGGCGCTGCTGCTCGTCTGTTCAAAGAGTTCGCCAAGGGTCAGGACAAGTTCGAGATCAAGGCAGCTGCGTTTGACGGCAAGTTCCTTGCCGCTAACCAGATCGACGTGCTGGCAACCCTGCCAACTCGCGACGAGGCTATCGCACAGCTGATGAGCGTAATCCAAGGTGCAACCAGCAAGCTGGCTCGTACCCTGGCAGCTCTGCGCGACCAGAAAGAAGCTGCTGCTGCCTAAGGCACGCGCAACTCTTTCAAAATCATACGTTTAATTTGATGGCTGCGTAGGCTGTCACCCCAATACAGGATTTAAGTCATGTCTCTGACTAACGAACAAATCATCGAAGCGATCGGCCAGAAAACCGTTCTGGAAATTGTTGAACTGATCAAAGCGATGGAAGAAACCTTCGGCGTTACCGCTGCTGCCGCTGTTGCTGCTGGCCCAGCTGTTGCTGCCGCTGCTGCTGAAGAGCAGACCGAGTTCAACGTCGTTCTGACCGAAGCTGGCGACAAGAAAGTAAACGTGATCAAGGCCGTTCGTGAACTGACCGGTCTGGGCCTGAAAGAAGCCAAAGAGAAAGTCGACGGCGCTCCTCAGGTTATCGCTGAAGGCGTTTCGAAAGAAGCCGCTGAAGACGCGAAGAAGAAGCTGGAAGAAGCTGGCGCTAAAGTCGAGCTGAAGTAATCTCGACCTTGCGACTCCAGTCCGAGCGTTGAGCGAAGGGCTGATGGCTGGTGGCTTATGCCACCGGCCTTTTTCCGTTATTGGTGGCCGGTCAGGCCGGCCCCGATAACAAGCTGCAAGACACCCATGTGGGTGGCGCAAACCAAGGGGTTTGCACGATTTTCTGGCTGCTCCCGCCGGGAGAAGCCAAACAAGCAGGTGACCAAGCTGGGGAACGCTGATGGCTTACTCATACACTGAGAAAAAACGTATCCGCAAGGACTTTAGCAAGTTGCCGGACGTCATGGATGTGCCTTACCTCCTGGCCATCCAGCTGGATTCGTATCGCGAATTCCTGCAAGCGGGAGCATCCAAGGATCAGTTCCGCGACGTCGGCCTGCACGCGGCCTTCAAATCGGTATTCCCGATCATCAGCTACTCCGGCAATGCTGCCCTGGAGTACGTAGGCTATCGCCTGGGCGAACCCGCCTTCGATGTGAAGGAATGTGTCCTGCGTGGCGTGACCTTCGCGGTCCCACTGCGGGTCAAGGTGCGCCTGATCATTTTCGACAAGGAATCGTCGAACAAAGCGATCAAGGACATCAAAGAGCAAGAAGTCTACATGGGTGAAATCCCCCTGATGACTGAGAACGGTACCTTCGTTATCAACGGTACCGAGCGTGTGATCGTTTCCCAGCTGCACCGTTCGCCTGGTGTGTTCTTTGACCACGACCGTGGCAAGACTCACAGCTCCGGCAAGCTGCTGTACTCCGCTCGCATCATCCCTTACCGCGGTTCCTGGCTGGACTTCGAGTTCGACCCGAAGGACTGCGTGTTCGTACGTATCGACCGTCGCCGCAAACTGCCGGCCTCGGTGCTGCTGCGTGCCCTGGGTTACAGCACTGAAGAAGTGCTGAACACCTTCTACACCACCAACGTCTTCCACATTTCCGGCGAGAAACTCAGCCTGGAACTGGTGCCGCAGCGTCTGCGTGGTGAGGTTGCGGTCATGGATATCCATGACGAAACCGGTAAAGTCATCGTCGAGCAAGGCCGCCGTATTACCGCGCGCCACATCAACCAGCTCGAGAAGGCCGGCGTCAAGCAGCTGGACGTTCCCATGGAATACGTCCTGGGCCGTACTACCGCCAAGGCTATCGTGCATCCGGCTACCGGCGAGATCCTGGCCGAATGCAACACCGAGATGACCACCGAACTGCTGATCAAGGTCGCCAAGGCACAGGTCGTCCGTATCGAGACCCTGTACACCAACGACATCGATTGCGGTCCGTTCATCTCCGACACCCTGAAGATCGACACCACCAGCAACCAGCTGGAAGCGCTGGTCGAGATCTACCGCATGATGCGTCCTGGCGAGCCGCCAACCAAGGATGCTGCCGAGACTCTGTTCAACAACCTGTTCTTCAGCGCCGAGCGTTACGACCTGTCCGCCGTTGGCCGCATGAAGTTCAACCGTCGTATCGGTCGTACCGAGATCGAAGGTTCGGGCGTGCTGAGCAAGGAAGATATCGTCGAGGTTCTGAAGACCCTGGTCGACATCCGTAACGGCAAAGGCATCGTCGACGACATCGACCACCTGGGTAACCGTCGTGTACGTTGCGTCGGCGAGATGGCCGAGAACCAGTTCCGCGTTGGCCTGGTGCGCGTCGAGCGCGCGGTCAAGGAACGCCTGTCGATGGCGGAAAGCGAAGGCCTGATGCCTCAAGACCTGATCAACGCCAAGCCGGTTGCGGCGGCGGTGAAAGAGTTCTTCGGCTCCAGCCAGCTGTCCCAGTTCATGGACCAGAACAACCCGCTCTCCGAGATCACCCACAAGCGCCGCGTCTCCGCACTCGGCCCAGGCGGTCTGACCCGTGAGCGTGCCGGCTTCGAAGTCCGTGACGTACACCCGACCCACTATGGCCGCGTGTGCCCGATCGAGACCCCTGAAGGTCCGAACATCGGTCTGATCAACTCCCTGGCAGCTTATGCCCGCACCAACCAGTACGGCTTCCTGGAAAGCCCGTATCGCGTGGTGAAGGAAGGCGTGGTCAGCGACGACATCGTGTTCCTGTCGGCCATTGAAGAAGCGGATCACGTCATCGCCCAGGCTTCGGCCGCGATGAACGAGAAGAAGCAGCTGATCGATGAGCTGGTAGCTGTTCGTCACCTGAACGAATTCACCGTCAAGGCGCCGGAAGACGTCACCCTGATGGACGTTTCGCCGAAGCAGGTTGTTTCGGTCGCTGCGTCGCTGATTCCGTTCCTCGAGCACGACGACGCCAACCGTGCGTTGATGGGTTCGAACATGCAGCGTCAGGCTGTGCCGACCCTGCGTGCCGACAAGCCGCTGGTAGGTACCGGCATGGAGCGCAACGTTGCCCGTGACTCCGGTGTCTGCGTGGTTGCTCGCCGCGGTGGTGTGATCGATTCGGTCGATGCCAGCCGTATCGTTGTTCGCGTTGCCGACGACGAAGTGGAAACCGGCGAAGCAGGTGTGGATATCTACAACCTGACCAAGTACACCCGTTCGAACCAGAACACCTGCATCAACCAGCGTCCGCTGGTGAGCAAGGGTGACAAGGTTCAGCGTGGCGATATCATGGCCGACGGCCCGTCCACCGACATGGGTGAACTGGCACTGGGTCAGAACATGCGCATCGCGTTCATGGCGTGGAACGGCTTCAACTTCGAAGACTCCATCTGCCTGTCCGAGCGTGTTGTCCAGGAAGACCGTTTCACCACCATCCACATTCAGGAACTGACCTGTGTGGCGCGTGACACCAAGCTTGGCCCAGAGGAAATCACTGCGGACATCCCGAACGTGGGTGAAGCCGCACTGAACAAGCTGGACGAAGCCGGTATCGTCTACGTGGGTGCCGAAGTCGGCGCTGGCGACATCCTGGTCGGCAAGGTTACGCCAAAAGGCGAAACCCAGCTGACTCCGGAAGAAAAACTGCTGCGCGCGATCTTCGGTGAGAAGGCCAGCGACGTTAAGGACACCTCCCTGCGCGTGCCGACCGGCACCAAGGGTACCGTCATCGACGTACAGGTCTTCACCCGTGATGGCGTCGAGCGCGACAGCCGCGCCCTGGCCATCGAGAAGATGCAGCTGGACGAGATCCGCAAGGACCTCAACGAAGAGTTCCGCATCGTCGAAGGTGCAACCTTCGAACGTCTGCGTTCCGCCCTGAACGGCCAGGTGGTCGACGGTGGCGCGGGCCTGAAGAAAGGCACCGTGATCACTGACGAAGTGCTGGACGGTCTGGAGCACGGCCAGTGGTTCAAACTGCGCATGGCTGAAGATGCACTGAACGAGCAGCTGGAAAAGGCTCAGCAGTACATCGTCGATCGTCGCCGTCTGCTGGACGACAAGTTCGAAGACAAGAAGCGCAAGCTGCAGCAGGGTGATGACCTGGCACCGGGCGTACTGAAGATCGTCAAGGTCTACCTGGCAATCCGCCGTCGCATCCAGCCGGGTGACAAGATGGCCGGTCGTCACGGTAACAAGGGTGTTGTCTCGGTCATCATGCCGGTTGAAGACATGCCGCACGACGCCAACGGTACTCCGGTCGACGTCGTACTGAACCCGCTGGGCGTACCTTCGCGTATGAACGTTGGTCAGATCCTCGAAACCCACCTGGGCCTGGCGGCCAAGGGGCTGGGCGAGAAGATCGACCGCATGATCGAAGAGCAGCGCAAGGCCGCTGAGCTGCGCGTGTTCCTGACCGAGGTCTACAACGAGATCGGCGGTCGTCAGGAAAACCTCGACGAGTTCACCGACGAAGAGATCCTGGCCCTGGCCCACAACCTGAAGAAGGGCGTGCCAATGGCTACCCCGGTCTTCGACGGTGCCAAGGAGCGCGAGATCAAGGCCATGCTGAAGCTGGCCGACCTGCCAGAGAGCGGCCAGATGGTGCTGTTCGATGGCCGTACCGGCAACAAGTTCGAGCGTCCTGTGACCGTTGGTTACATGTACATGCTCAAGCTGAACCACTTGGTGGACGACAAGATGCACGCGCGTTCCACTGGTTCCTACAGCCTGGTTACCCAGCAGCCGCTGGGTGGTAAGGCGCAGTTCGGTGGTCAGCGTTTCGGGGAGATGGAAGTGTGGGCGCTGGAAGCATACGGCGCGGCATACACCCTGCAAGAAATGCTCACAGTGAAGTCGGACGACGTGAACGGCCGTACCAAGATGTACAAGAACATCGTGGATGGCGATCACCGTATGGAGCCGGGCATGCCCGAGTCCTTCAACGTGTTGATCAAAGAGATCCGTTCGCTCGGTATCGATATCGATCTGGAAACCGAATAACACGTGACGCGAAGGGGAGTGGGGCAGGTAATGCCCGCTCCCTGCTCCGCCAGGAGGAAAGGCCTTGAAAGACCTACTGAATTTGCTGAAAAACCAGGGTCAAGTCGAAGAGTTCGACGCCATCCGCATCGGTCTGGCGTCGCCTGAAATGATCCGTTCGTGGTCGTTCGGTGAAGTTAAGAAGCCGGAAACCATCAACTACCGTACGTTCAAGCCTGAGCGTGACGGCCTGTTCTGCGCCAAGATCTTTGGCCCAGTCAAGGACTACGAGTGCCTGTGCGGCAAGTACAAGCGCCTCAAGCACCGCGGTGTGATCTGCGAGAAGTGCGGCGTTGAAGTTGCCCTGGCCAAGGTTCGTCGTGAGCGCATGGCGCACATCGAACTGGCCTCGCCGGTTGCCCACATCTGGTTCCTGAAGTCGCTGCCGTCCCGTATCGGCCTGCTGATGGACATGACCCTGCGTGACATCGAGCGCGTGCTCTACTTCGAGAGCTACGTCGTTATCGACCCGGGCATGACCACCCTGGAAAAGGGCCAGCTGCTGAACGACGAGCAGTACTTCGAAGCGCTGGAAGAGTTCGGTGACGACTTCGACGCCCGCATGGGTGCCGAGGCTGTCCGCGAGCTGCTGCACGCTATCGACCTGGAGCACGAGATCGGTCGCCTGCGCGAAGAAATTCCGCAGACCAACTCGGAAACCAAGATCAAGAAGCTGTCCAAGCGCCTGAAGCTGATGGAAGCGTTCCAGGGTTCGGGCAACCTGCCTGAGTGGATGGTCCTGACCGTCCTGCCGGTGCTGCCGCCGGACCTGCGTCCGCTGGTTCCGCTGGATGGCGGCCGCTTCGCGACCTCCGACCTGAACGACCTGTATCGTCGGGTAATCAACCGTAACAACCGTCTGAAGCGCCTGCTGGATCTGTCGGCGCCGGACATCATCGTGCGCAACGAAAAGCGCATGCTGCAGGAAGCGGTCGACGCCCTGCTGGACAACGGCCGTCGCGGTCGCGCCATCACTGGCTCGAACAAGCGTCCGCTGAAGTCCCTGGCCGACATGATCAAAGGTAAGCAAGGTCGCTTCCGTCAGAACCTGCTCGGTAAGCGTGTGGACTACTCCGGCCGTTCGGTAATTACCGTAGGCCCGACCCTGCGTCTGCACCAGTGCGGTCTGCCGAAGAAGATGGCCCTCGAGCTGTTCAAGCCGTTCATTTTCGGCAAGCTGGAAATGCGTGGTCTGGCGACCACCATCAAGGCTGCCAAGAAGATGGTCGAGCGCGAGCTGCCAGAGGTTTGGGACGTGCTCGCCGAGGTGATCCGCGAACACCCCGTGCTGCTCAACCGTGCACCGACCCTGCACCGTCTGGGTATCCAGGCCTTTGAACCGGTTCTGATCGAAGGTAAGGCTATCCAGCTGCACCCGCTGGTCTGTGCCGCGTACAACGCCGACTTCGACGGTGACCAGATGGCCGTTCACGTGCCGCTGACGCTGGAAGCCCAGCTCGAAGCGCGCGCGCTGATGATGTCGACCAACAACATCCTGTCGCCAGCCAACGGTGAGCCAATCATCGTTCCGTCGCAGGACGTGGTACTGGGTCTGTACTACATGACCCGTGAAGCCATCAACGCCAAGGGCGAAGGTCGCGTATTCGCCGACCTGCAGGAAGTCGACCGCGTATTCCGCGCCGGCGAGGCTGCCCTGCACGCGAAAATCAAGGTTCGTATCAACGAAACCGTGAAAGAGCGTGACGGTTCCGTGGTCAAGAACACCCGCATTGTCGACACCACCGTCGGCCGTGCGCTGCTGTTCCAGGTTGTACCGGCAGGCTTGCCGTACGACGTGGTCAACCAGCCAATGAAAAAGAAGGCGATCTCCAAGCTGATCAACCAGTGCTACCGCGTGGTTGGTCTGAAAGAGACCGTTATCTTCGCTGACCAGCTGATGTACACCGGCTTTGCTTACTCGACCATTTCCGGCGTTTCCATCGGTGTTAACGACTTCGTTATCCCGGACGAGAAAGCCCGCATCATCGGTAACGCTACCGACGAAGTGAAGGAAATCGAGAGCCAGTACGCCTCCGGCCTGGTAACCCAGGGCGAGAAGTACAACAAAGTCATCGACTTGTGGTCGAAGGCGAACGACGAAGTGTCCAAGGCGATGATGGCCAACCTCTCGAAAGAGAAGGTCATCGACCGCGAAGGCAAGGAAGTCGAGCAAGAGTCCTTCAACTCGATGTACATGATGGCTGACTCCGGTGCGCGTGGTTCGGCAGCCCAGATCCGTCAGCTGGCCGGTATGCGTGGCCTGATGGCCAAGCCGGACGGCTCGATCATCGAGACGCCGATCACCGCGAACTTCCGTGAAGGCCTGAGCGTACTCCAGTACTTCATCTCGACTCACGGTGCTCGTAAGGGTCTGGCGGATACCGCACTGAAGACCGCTAACTCCGGTTACCTGACTCGTCGTCTGGTAGACGTTGCCCAGGATCTGGTAGTAACCGAGATCGACTGCGGCACTGACCAGGGCCTGCTGATGACGCCGCACATCGAAGGCGGCGACGTTGTAGAGCCGCTGGGTGAGCGCGTACTGGGTCGCGTAATCGCGCGTGACGTGTTCAAGCCAGGCACCGAGGACGTCATTGTTCCTGCCGGTACTCTGGTAGACGAGCAGTGGGTCGAGTTCATCGAGCTGAACAGCATCGACGAAGTGATCGTGCGTTCGCCGATCAACTGCGAAACCCGCTACGGCATCTGCGCCAAGTGCTACGGTCGTGACCTGGCTCGTGGTCACCAGGTGAACATCGGTGAAGCTGTCGGCGTTATCGCTGCCCAGTCGATCGGTGAGCCAGGTACACAGCTGACCATGCGTACGTTCCACATCGGTGGTGCTGCAAGCCGTACCTCGGCTGCCGACAGCGTCCAGGTGAAGAACGGCGGTATGGTGCGTCTGCACAACCTGAAGCAGGTAGAGCGTGCCGATGGCAATCTGGTTGCCGTATCGCGTTCGGGCGAGCTGGCCATTGCCGATGAATTCGGTCGTGAGCGTGAGCGTTACAAGCTGCCTTACGGTGCGGTGATTTCGGTCAAGGAAGGTGACAAGGTCGAAGCTGGCGCCATCGTCGCCAAGTGGGACCCGCACACCCACCCGATCGTTACCGAGCTGAAAGGTACCGTGACCTTCGTGGGCATGGAAGAAGGCATCACCATCAAGCGTCAGACCGACGAATTGACCGGTTTGACCAACATTGAAGTTCTGGACGTCAAGGATCGCCCTGCCGCAGGCAAGGAAATCCGTCCGGCAATCAAGATGGTCGATGCTGCTGGCAAGGATCTGTACCTGCCAGGTACCGACGTACCTGCACAGTACTTCCTGCCGGCCAACGCCCTCGTCGGTGTGGCTGACGGTGCCCAGATCGGTGTCGGTGACGTTATCGCGCGTATCCCGCAAGAAACGTCGAAGACCCGTGACATCACCGGTGGTCTGCCGCGCGTTGCCGACCTGTTCGAAGCGCGCCGCCCGAAAGAAGCCTCGATTCTGGCTGAAGTCAGCGGCACCATCGCGTTCGGTAAGGAAACCAAGGGCAAGCGTCGTCTGGTCATCACCCCGACCGACGGTAGCGATCCGTATGAAGAGCTGATTCCGAAGTGGCGCCACCTGAACGTCTTCGAAGGCGAACAGGTAAACCGCGGCGAAGTTATCTCCGACGGCCCGAGCGATCCGCACGACATCCTGCGTTTGCTGGGTGTGAGCGCGCTGGCGAAGTACATCGTCAACGAGATCCAGGACGTTTACCGTCTGCAAGGCGTAAAGATCAACGACAAGCACATCGAGACCATCCTGCGTCAGATGCTGCGCAAGGTCGAGATCTCCGAGTCGGGCGATTCCAGCTTCATCAAGGGCGACCAGATGGAACTGACCCAGGTACTGGTAGAGAACGAGCGTCTCGCCGCCGAGGACAAGTTCGTCTCCAAGTTCACCCGCGTGCTGCTGGGTATCACCAAGGCGTCGCTGTCGACCGAGTCGTTCATCTCCGCGGCTTCCTTCCAGGAAACCACCCGCGTACTGACCGAAGCGGCGGTAACCGGCAAGCGCGACTACCTGCGCGGCCTGAAAGAGAACGTGGTCGTGGGTCGTCTGATCCCGGCCGGTACCGGTCTGGCCTACCACAGCGAGCGCAAGCGTCGCCGTGATGCCGACAAGCCGCTGCGTGTAAGCGCCAGTGAGGTGGAAGCCGCACTGACCGAAGCGCTGAATTCCAGCGGTAACTAAGTACAGGGCAGGGCCCCGGCAAGCCCCGCCCGATCATCGACGACATGAAATGTTGCCGATGATCGGGCGGGGAGGGCCGGGGCCTTGTCTTGACTGGGTGCAAGATCCTCTTTAGACTTTTGTACCCTTAAATTTGGTGAGGCTCCGTCTCGCCAATTTTTGGCTTTCTTGCAAGACAATAGAGTCGCAAGACAATCAGTGGAGCTAGTAGATGGCAACTATCAACCAGCTGGTACGTCAGCCGCGTAAGCGTTCGGTCGAGAAGTCCGACGTTCCTGCGCTGCAGAACTGCCCGCAGCGTCGTGGCGTGTGCACCCGTGTGTACACCACCACGCCGAAAAAACCTAACTCGGCACTGCGTAAAGTATGCCGTGTGCGTCTGACCAACGGTTTCGAGGTTTCCTCGTACATCGGCGGTGAAGGCCACAACCTGCAAGAGCACAGCGTCGTCCTGATCCGTGGCGGCCGTGTAAAAGACTTGCCAGGTGTTCGTTACCACACCGTTCGCGGCTCTCTGGATACTTCGGGCGTTAAAGGCCGTAACCAGGGTCGTTCGAAGTACGGTACCAAGCGTCCGAAGTAATCGGTCGTTTGCAGACATCCATTTTTTTGAGTCGATAAGAGTAAGGTCGGGCAGGGGTCGAAGACCCACGTCCCGGGCTAACCTGAAGACCGTTTGAGGGCTTATCATGCCAAGACGTCGTGTAGCAGCAAAACGTGAGATCCTGGACGATCCGAAGTACGGATCCCAGATCCTCGCCAAGTTCATGAACCACGTGATGGAAAGCGGCAAGAAGGCCGTAGCCGAGCGCATCGTTTACGGTGCCCTGGATACCGTCAAAGCACGCAAGAACAGCGATCCCCTGGAAATCTTCGAGAAAGCTCTCGACGCCATCGCTCCGCTGGTCGAAGTTAAGTCCCGTCGTGTCGGCGGTGCCACTTACCAGGTTCCGGTTGAAGTTCGTCCATCCCGTCGTAACGCTCTGGCAATGCGCTGGCTCGTAGACTACGCCCGCAAGCGCGGCGAGAAGTCGATGGCTCTGCGCCTGGCCGGCGAACTGCTGGATGCTGCTGAAGGCAAGGGTGCTGCAGTCAAGAAGCGTGAAGACGTGCACCGTATGGCCGAGGCCAACAAAGCGTTCTCGCACTACCGCTTCTAATTCAAGCATCAATCATTTTGCGAGGGCTTTATGGCTCGTACTACAGCAATTAACCGCTACCGTAACATCGGTATCTGCGCCCACGTTGACGCGGGCAAGACTACCACTACCGAGCGGATCCTGTTCTACACAGGTCTGAGCCACAAGATGGGCGAGGTGCATGATGGCGCCGCGACCACCGACTGGATGGTGCAGGAGCAGGAGCGCGGTATCACCATTACCTCCGCTGCCGTTACCACCTTCTGGAAAGGTTCCCGTGGTCAGTACGACAACTACCGCGTAAACGTCATCGATACCCCTGGCCACGTTGACTTCACCATTGAAGTAGAGCGTTCGCTGCGTGTACTCGACGGCGCGGTCGTTGTGTTCTGCGGTACCTCCGGCGTTGAGCCGCAGTCCGAAACCGTATGGCGTCAGGCCAACAAGTACGGCGTTCCACGTGTTGTCTACGTGAACAAGATGGACCGTGCTGGTGCCAACTTCCTGCGCGTTGTCGGCCAGATCAAGAACCGCCTGGGTCACACCCCGGTTCCGGTCCAGCTGGCTATCGGTGCGGAAGACGACTTCCAGGGTCAGGTCGACCTGATCAAGATGAAAGCCATCTACTGGAACGAAGACGACAAGGGCACCACCTACCGCGAGGAAGAAATTCCTGCGGATATGGTCGAGCTGGCTAACGAATGGCGCAACAACATGGTTGAAGCCGCCGCCGAAGCCAGCGAAGAACTGATGAACAAGTACCTTGAAGAAGGTGAGCTGACCGTCGAAGAGATCAAGGCAGGCCTGCGCGCGCGCACCCTGGCCAGCGAGATCGTTCCGGCTGTCTGCGGTTCGTCGTTCAAGAACAAGGGCGTTCCCCTGGTTCTCGACGCCGTTATCGACTTCCTGCCTGCTCCGACCGAGATCCCGGCGATCAAGGGTATCCACCCTGACCTGATCGACGTGCCGAAGGACGAAGTCAAGCCTGAGCAGTTCGACGAGCGTCACGCTGACGACAACGAGCCGTTCTCGGCCCTGGCGTTCAAGATTGCCACCGACCCGTTCGTTGGTACTCTGACGTTCGTCCGCGTTTATTCGGGCTTCCTGACCTCCGGTGACTCCGTCATCAACTCGGTCAAGGGCAAGAAAGAGCGCGTTGGTCGTATGGTGCAGATGCACGCCAACCAGCGTGAAGAAATCAAGGAAGTACGTGCAGGCGACATCGCTGCTCTGATCGGCATGAAGGACGTCACCACCGGTGACACCCTGTGCAACGCCGACAAGCCGATCATCCTCGAGCGTATGGACTTCCCTGAGCCTGTGATTTCGCTCTCCGTAGAGCCGAAAACCAAGGCCGACCAGGAGAAGATGGGTATCGCACTGGGCAAGCTGGCCCAGGAAGACCCGTCGTTCCGCGTCAAGACCGATGAAGAAACCGGTCAGACCATCATCTCCGGTATGGGTGAGCTGCACCTGGACATCCTCGTTGACCGCATGAAGCGCGAGTTCAACGTCGAGGCCAACATCGGCAAGCCGCAGGTTTCGTACCGCGAGAAGATCACCAAGTCCAACGTCGAGATCGAAGGCAAGTTCGTTCGTCAGTCGGGCGGTCGTGGTCAGTTCGGTCACTGCTGGATCCGTTTCTCGGAGCCGGATCAGGACGACAAGGGCAACATCACCGAAGGTCTGGTGTTCTCCAACGAAGTCGTTGGTGGTGTAATTCCTAAGGAATACATCCCTGCGATCCAGAAGGGTATCGAAGAGCAGATGAAAAACGGCGTTGTTGCCGGTTATCCTCTGATCGGCCTGAAGGCCGCGGTATTCGACGGTTCGTACCACGACGTCGACTCCAACGAAATGGCGTTCAAGATCGCTGCTTCGATGGCAACCAAGCAACTGGCCCAGAAGGGCGGTGGCGTGGTTCTCGAGCCGATCATGAAGGTCGAAGTTGTAACCCCGGAAGACTACCTGGGTGACGTGATGGGTGACCTGAACCGTCGTCGTGGTCTGGTCCAGGGTATGGATGAGTCGGTCTCTGGCCGTGTCGTCCGCGCTGAAGTTCCGCTCGGAGAGATGTTCGGTTACGCAACCGACGTTCGTTCCATGTCTCAGGGTCGCGCAAGCTACTCCATGGAATTCTCCAAATACGCCGAAGCTCCGTCGAACATCGTCGAAGCACTCGTTAAAAAACAAGGCTAATCCCCTTTAGGCAAGAGGTTCACTGTCGTGGCTAAAGAAAAATTTGATCGTTCCCTTCCCCACGTTAACGTCGGCACCATCGGCCACGTTGACCACGGTAAGACCACTCTGACCGCAGCTCTGACTCGCGTCTGCTCCGAAGTTTTCGGTTCGGCAGTCGTTGAGTTCGACAAGATCGACTCGGCTCCGGAAGAAAAAGCGCGCGGTATCACCATCAACACCGCTCACGTCGAGTACAACTCGAACATTCGTCACTACGCTCACGTTGACTGCCCAGGTCACGCTGACTACGTGAAGAACATGATCACCGGTGCTGCCCAGATGGACGGCGCGATCCTGGTTTGCTCGGCCGCCGATGGTCCGATGCCACAAACCCGTGAGCACATCCTGCTGTCCCGTCAGGTAGGCGTTCCGTACATCGTGGTCTTCCTGAACAAGGCTGACCTGGTAGACGACGCTGAACTGCTGGAACTGGTCGAGATGGAAGTTCGCGACCTGCTGTCCACCTACGACTTCCCAGGCGACGACACCCCGATCATCATCGGTTCGGCTCGTATGGCCCTGGAAGGCAAAGACGACAACGAAATGGGTACTACCGCTGTCAAGAAGCTGGTAGAAACTCTGGATGCCTACATTCCTGAGCCAGTTCGTGCCGTTGACCAGCCGTTCCTGATGCCGATCGAAGACGTATTCTCGATCTCGGGTCGTGGTACCGTTGTAACCGGTCGTATCGAGCGTGGTATCGTCCGCGTTCAGGATCCGCTGGAAATCGTTGGTCTGCGTGACACCACCACCACCACCTGCACCGGTGTTGAGATGTTCCGCAAGCTGCTGGACGAAGGTCGTGCTGGCGAGAACTGCGGCGTTCTGCTGCGTGGTACCAAGCGTGACGACGTTGAGCGTGGTCAGGTTCTGGTCAAGCCAGGTTCGGTCAAGCCGCACACCAAGTTCACCGCAGAAGTCTACGTTCTGTCGAAGGAAGAAGGCGGTCGTCACACTCCGTTCTTCAAAGGCTACCGTCCTCAGTTCTACTTCCGTACCACTGACGTGACCGGTAACTGCGAGCTGCCGGAAGGCGTTGAAATGGTAATGCCAGGTGACAACATTCAGATGACTGTTACCCTGATCAAGACCATCGCAATGGAAGACGGTCTGCGCTTCGCTATCCGTGAAGGCGGTCGTACCGTCGGCGCCGGCGTCGTAGCCAAAATCATCGAGTAATCACTCGACCGATTGAAAAAACCCCCGCTCAGCGGGGGTTTTTTTTATTGGGTTGACACTAAATGGGGGCGTCTATAGAATCACGCCTCCTTTTAGCGGGCGTAGTGCGTCCGTTGGGAACAGCCTGGAGTCTGAAATCCAATGCAAAATCAGCAAATCCGTATCAGGTTGAAGGCTTTCGACCATCGCCTGATCGACCAATCCACCCAGGAAATCGTGGAAACCGCGAAACGTACTGGTGCACAAGTGCGTGGTCCAATTCCACTGCCTACCCGCAAAGAGCGTTTCACCGTTCTGGTTTCCCCGCACGTCAACAAAGACGCGCGTGACCAGTACGAGATCCGCACTCATAAGCGCGTTCTGGACATCGTCCAGCCAACGGATAAAACCGTTGATGCGCTGATGAAGCTTGATCTGGCGGCAGGTGTGGAAGTACAGATCAGCCTCGGCTAAGACTTCGGTCTAGTCGTGTAACGCTCTGAAATGGGCGGCCATAGCGGGTGAAAGCCCCGTACACTCATGAGGTTTACAACATGACTATTGGTGTAATCGGTCGCAAGTGCGGTATGACCCGCATTTTCACCGAAGAAGGTGTCTCCATTCCGGTCACGGTCATCGAGATCGAGCCGAATCGCGTCACCCAGTTCAAAACTGAAGAAACCGATGGCTACCGTGCAGTGCAAGTCACTGTCGGCGAGCGTCGTGCTTCGCGTGTGACTGCCGCTCAGGCAGGTCACTTCGCCAAGGCCAACGTTGCCGCTGGTCGCGGTGTCTGGGAGTTCCGTCTTGAAGAAGGCGATTTCCAGGCTGGCGATCTGATCAAAGCTGAACTCTTCACTGCAGGCCAGCTGGTAGACGTTACTGGTCAGTCCAAAGGTAAAGGCTTCGCCGGTACCATCAAGCGCTGGAACTTCCGTGGCCAGGACAACACCCACGGTAACTCCGTGTCGCACCGTGTCCCAGGTTCCATCGGCCAGTGCCAGACTCCTGGTCGTGTGTTCAAGGGCAAGAAAATGTCCGGTCACATGGGCGCCGAGCGCGTGACTGTTCAGTCCCTGGAAGTTGTTCGCGTAGACGCTGAACGCAACCTGCTGCTGGTCAAGGGTGCCGTTCCAGGCGCTACTGGCGGCGACGTGGTTGTACGTCCGGCTGTCAAGGCTCGCGGTTAAGGGGAAACTGACATGCAACTCAATGTAAATGACGCTCAGGCGATCGAAGTTTCCGAACTGACTTTCGGTGGCGAATTCAACGAGACGCTGGTACACCAAGCAGTCGTGGCCTACATGGCCGGCGGCCGTCAGGGCACCAAGCAGCAGAAGACCCGTTCCGACGTGGCTGGTGGCGGTAAGCGCCCATGGCGTCAGAAGGGTACTGGCCGCGCTCGTGCTGGTACCACTCGTGGTCCGATCTGGCGTGGCGGTGGTGTAACCTTCGCAGCTCGCCCTCAAGATCACTCGCAGAAGCTCAACAAGAAGATGTACCGCGCAGCCCTGCGCTCCATCCTCGCTGAGCTGGTGCGTAGCGACCGTCTGGTCGTGGTTCAGGACTTCGCTGTTGAAGCGCCGAAAACCAAAGATCTGCTGAACAAGCTGAACGGCATGGGTCTGAACGACGTACTGATCGTTTCCGACGCTGTTGATCAGAACCTGTACCTGGCTGCTCGCAACCTGCCGCACGTCGACGTACGTGATGTACAAGGTTCCGACCCGGTCAGTCTGATCGCATACGAGAAAGTGTTGATCACTGTCTCGGCCGTGAAGAAATTCGAGGAGCTGCTGGGATGAACCAGGAACGCGTATTCAAAGTCCTCCTTGGCCCGCACGTTTCCGAGAAGGCTACCGTTCTGGCTGAGAAAAAAGGCCAGTTCGTATTCAAGGTTGCTACCGATGCAACCAAGCTGGAAATCAAGAAAGCTGTCGAAGGCCTGTTCAACGTAAAAGTTGAAAACGTGTCGACTGTTAACGTTCTGGGTAAAACCAAGCGTACCGCACGTGGTCTGGGCAAGCGTAATGACTGGAAGAAGGCGATCGTCTCCCTTCAGCCAGGCCAAGATCTCGATTTCAGCAGCAGTGCTGAGTAAGGAAGGGGTGCATCATGGCAATCGTTAAATGCAAACCGACTTCCCCTGGCCGCCGTTTCGTGGTCAAGGTGGTCAACCAGGAGCTGCACAAAGGCGCTCCTCACGCACCGCTGATCGAGAAGAAATCGAAGTCTGGTGGTCGTAACAACAATGGCCGCATTACCACTCGTCACGTTGGTGGTGGTCACAAGCAGCATTACCGTCTGGTCGACTTCCGTCGCAACGACAAAGATGGCATTCCAGCCACTGTCGAGCGTATCGAATACGACCCGAACCGTACTGCTCACATCGCCCTGCTGTGCTACGCAGACGGTGAGCGTCGCTACATCATCGCCCCTAAAGGCGTGAGCGCTGGCGACCAGCTGATCGCAGGTGCCCTGGCCCCAATCAAGGCCGGTAACTCCCTGCAGCTGCGCAACATTCCAGTAGGTAGCACCATTCACGGCATCGAACTGAAGCCGGGTAAAGGTGCACAGATCGCACGTTCCGCTGGTGCTTCGGCTCAGCTGATCGCTCGCGAAGGTGTCTACGTGACCCTGCGTCTGCGCTCTGGTGAAATGCGTAAAGTCCTGGCTGAGTGCCGTGCGACCCTGGGCGAAGTCTCGAACTCCGAGCACAGCCTGCGTTCGCTGGGTAAAGCTGGTGCCAAACGCTGGCGCGGCGTTCGCCCAACCGTTCGTGGTGTTGCCATGAACCCGGTTGACCACCCACACGGTGGTGGTGAAGGTCGTACCTCCGGTGGTCGTCATCCGGTATCGCCATGGGGCTTCCCAACCAAGGGTGCTAAAACCCGTGGTAATAAGCGTACCGACAACATGATCGTCCGTCGTCGCAAGTAACTAGAGGGATACGACAGTGCCACGTTCTCTGAAAAAAGGTCCTTTTATCGATCTTCACCTGTTGAAGAAGGTCGAAGTGGCGGTGGAGAAGAACGATCGCAAGCCAGTTAAAACCTGGTCGCGCCGTTCGATGATCCTGCCACAAATGGTCGGTCTGACCATCGCGGTACACAACGGTCGTCAACATGTTCCAGTTCTCGTGAACGAAGACATGGTCGGCCACAAACTGGGCGAGTTCGCCGGTACCCGCACCTACCGCGGGCACGTGGCTGACAAGAAAGCCAAGCGTTAAGGGGTAAGGAAATGGAAGTAGCCGCTAAGTTGTCGGGCGCTCGCATCTCCGCCCAGAAAGCCCGCTTGGTCGCCGACCAGATCCGCGGGAAGAAGGTGGGCGAAGCGCTCAACCTGTTGGCCTTCAGCAGCAAAAAAGCCGCTGAAATCATGAAGAAAGTCCTCGAGTCGGCCGTTGCCAACGCCGAACACAACGAAGGCGCAGACGTTGATGACCTGAAGGTCTCCACCGTCTTCGTCAACGAAGGGCGTTCGCTGAAGCGCATCATGCCACGTGCCAAAGGCCGTGCTGATCGCATCGTCAAGCGGTCTTGCCATATCACTGTCAAGGTTGCGGACAAGTAACGGAGTCGATCAGATGGGTCAGAAAGTACATCCCACTGGCATTCGCCTGGGAATCGTCAAGGAGCACACCTCCGTCTGGTACGCAGACGGTGCTACTTACGCAGATTACCTGTTGAAGGATCTGAAAACGCGTGAGTACCTCCAAGACAAACTAAAAAGCGCGTCCGTAAGCCGTATCGATATTCATCGTCCGGCTCAAACTGCACGCATCACCATCCACACCGCTCGTCCCGGTATCGTTATCGGCAAGAAAGGTGAAGATGTCGAGAAGCTGCGTCAGGACCTGACCAAGCAGATGGGTGTGCCTGTGCACATCAACATCGAAGAGATCCGCAAGCCGGAACTCGACGCTATGCTGGTTGCGCAGAGCGTAGCTCAGCAGCTGGAACGCCGCGTAATGTTCCGTCGCGCCATGAAGCGCGCCGTGCAGAACGCCATGCGTATTGGTGCCAAGGGCATCAAGATCCAGGTGAGCGGTCGTCTCGGCGGTGCTGAGATTGCTCGTACCGAGTGGTATCGCGAAGGTCGTGTGCCGCTGCACACCCTGCGTGCCGATATCGACTACAACACCTACGAAGCTCACACCACCTACGGTGTGATCGGTGTGAAGGTTTGGATCTTCAAAGGCGAAGTTATTGGTGGTCGCCAAGAAGAACTGAAACCACAAGCACCAGCGCCTCGTAAAAAAGCTGCTAAGTAAGGGGTACGCCAAATGTTGCAACCAAAGCGTACAAAATTCCGCAAGCAGATGACTGGCCACAACCGTGGTCTGGCACTGCGCGGTAGCAAAGTCAGCTTCGGCGAATTCGCCCTGAAAGCTGTTGCTCGCGGTCGCCTCACCGCTCGCCAGATCGAGTCCGCACGTCGTGCGCTGACCCGTCACGTAAAACGTGGCGGCAAGATCTGGATCCGTGTGTTCCCGGACAAACCGATCTCCAAGAAGCCTCTCGAGGTTCGTATGGGTAAAGGTAAGGGCTCCGTGGAATACTGGGTTGCCCAGATTCAGCCAGGCAAAGTCCTGTATGAAATCGAGGGTGTTTCTGAAGAGCTGGCGCGCGAAGCTTTCGCCCTGGCTGCTGCAAAGCTGCCTCTCGCCACCTCCTTTGTTAAGCGGACGGTGATGTGATGAAAGCGAATGAACTTCGTGAAAAATCGGCACAGCAACTGAATGAGCAACTGCTCGGCTTGCTGCGCGACCAGTTCAATCTGCGTATGCAGAAAGCAACTGGCCAGTTGGGGCAGTCGCACCTGCTCTCGCAAGTTAAGCGTGACATCGCTCGCGTGAAAACTGTGCTCAACCAGCAGGCAGGTAAGTGATCATGGCTGAAGCTGAAAAAACCGTCCGTACGCTGACTGGCCGTGTCGTCAGCGACAAAATGGACAAGACCATCACCGTTCTGATCGAGCGTCGCGTAAAGCACCCGATCTACGGTAAATACGTTAAGCGTTCGACTAAGCTGCACGCGCACGACGAAGCCAACCAGTGCAAGATCGGCGACAAGGTTTCCATCCGTGAAACCCGTCCGCTGGCCAAGACCAAGTCCTGGGCACTGGTTGAAGTCCTCGAACGCGCTGTTGAAGTCTAAGGGCTAGGGGTCGGAGAAATTTTATGATTCAGACTCAATCCATGCTCGATGTGGCCGATAACAGCGGCGCTCGTCGCGTCATGTGCATCAAGGTACTCGGTGGTTCGCACCGCCGTTACGCTGGCATCGGTGACATCATCAAGGTAACCGTGAAGGAAGCGATTCCACGCGGTAAGGTCAAGAAAGGCCAAGTGATGACCGCTGTTGTCGTGCGCACCCGTCACGGTGTTCGTCGCGCTGACGGTTCCATCATTCGTTTCGACGGCAACGCTGCTGTTCTGCTGAACAACAAGCAAGAGCCGATCGGCACTCGCATCTTCGGGCCAGTGACCCGTGAACTTCGTACCGAGAAGTTCATGAAGATCGTCTCGCTCGCCCCTGAAGTGCTGTAAGGAGATCCGACATGCAAAAGATTCGTCGTGACGACGAGATCATCGTGATCGCCGGCAAAGACAAAGGTAAGCGCGGTAAGGTGCTGAAGGTTCTGGCTGACAACCGTCTGGTTGTTGGTGGTGTGAACCTGGTCAAGCGTCATACCAAGCCTAACCCGATGGCGGGCGTACAGGGCGGTATCGTCGAAAAAGAAGCGCCTCTGCACGCTTCCAACGTTGCCATCTTCAACGGTGAAACCAACAAGGCTGACCGCGTTGGTTTCAAAGTAGAAGACGGTAAAAAAATTCGTGTCTTCAAGTCGACCCAAAAAGCGGTTGATGCTTGAACACTGCTAGGTAGAAGACCATGGCACGACTGAAAGAGATTTACCGGAACGAAATCGCTCCTAAGCTTAAGGAAGAACTTAAGCTGTCGAACGTGATGGAAGTTCCGCGCGTTACCAAGATCACCCTGAACATGGGTCTGGGCGAAGCGATCGGTGACAAGAAAGTCATCGAGCACGCTGTTGCCGACCTGGAAAAGATCACCGGTCAAAAGCCGGTCGTGACTTTCGCTCGTAAATCCATCGCGGGCTTCAAAGTCCGTGAGGGCTGGCCGATCGGCGTCAAGGTGACCCTGCGTCGCGACAAGATGTACGAATTCCTGGACCGCCTGCTGGCGATCTCCCTGCCTCGGGTTCGCGACTTCCGCGGCCTGAATGCCAAGTCCTTCGATGGCCGTGGCAACTACAGCATGGGCGTGAAAGAGCAGATCATCTTCCCGGAAATCGACTACGACAAGATCGATGCTCTGCGCGGTTTGGACATCACCCTGACCACCACTGCTCGTTCGGACGACGAAGGCCGCGCTCTGCTGCGTGCTTTCAAGTTCCCGTTCCGCAACTGATTGGAGTAGGAAAATGGCCAAGAAGAGCATGAAAAACCGCGAGCTGAAGCGTCAGCTCACGGTAGCCAAGTACGCCAAAAAGCGTGCCGAGCTGAAAGCGACCATCGTCAACCTGAACGCCTCTCCTGAAGAGCGTTTCGCTGCCGTTGTCGCCCTGCAGAAGCAGCCACGCGATGCCAGCGCCGCGCGTCTGCGCAACCGTTGCCGCCTGACCGGTCGTCCTCACGGTGTATACCGTAAGTTCGGCCTGGGCCGTAACATGCTGCGTCAAGCTGCAATGCGCGGTGACGTACCAGGTCTGGTCAAGGCCTCCTGGTAATCGCTGCAGGCTGGACCCCGGCGGAAGGGGAGCAATCTTCCGACCGCCGGTGACCTCGCCAACAAACAAGCCCCTATATGGGGCTTGTTTCGTTTCTGCCTTGTGTCTAGAATGACCGGCTCACCTGAGCCTGGGTTTTTTGCCCTGTCCGCTCGGGTGGTTGTGATAGCCGCAAGGCTAATAATTCTTGTATCAGGAGCATCTAGCCCATGAGTATGCAGGACCCGTTAGCGGACATGCTAACTCGCATCCGTAATGCCCAGATGGCTGAAAAGTCCGTCGTAAGCATGCCTTCCTCCACCCTGAAGGTCGCGGTTGCCAAAGTTCTGAAAGACGAAGGTTACATCGCCGGCTACCAGGTAACTGGTGAGGCCAAGCCTTCCCTGTCGATCGAACTGAAGTACTTCGAAGGCCGTCCGGTCATCGAGGAACTGAAGCGCTCCAGCCGTCCAGGCCTGCGCCAGTACAAGTCCGTCGCAGAACTGCCGAAAGTACGTGGCGGTCTGGGCGTGTCTATCGTCTCCACCAACAAAGGTGTGATGACTGATCGCGCTGCACGCGCTGCCGGTGTCGGCGGCGAAGTTCTGTGCACAGTGTTCTAAGGGGAGATAGGCATGTCTCGCGTCGCTAAGAACCCCGTTAAGCTGCCAGCAGGCGTCGAAGTCAAATTCGCCGGCCAGCAGCTTTCGGTGAAGGGTGCCAAAGGCACTCTCGAACTGAACGTTCACTCGTCTGTTGAAGTTACCGAAGAGTCTGGCGAGCTGCGTTTCGTCGCTCGCAACGGTGACCAGCAAGCTCGCGCCATGGCCGGTACCACCCGTGCTCTGGTGAACAACATGGTCCAGGGCGTAAGCCAAGGCTTCGAGCGCAAGCTCCAGCTGGTCGGTGTTGGTTACAAGGCACAGGCCAAGGGCACCGTCCTGAACCTGGCCCTGGGCTTCTCGCACCCAGTGGACTACGAACTGCCAGCCGGTATCACCGCTGAAACCCCAAGCCAGACCGACATCCTGATCAAGGGTATCGACAAGCAGCTGGTGGGTCAGGTGGCCGCTGAAATCCGCGACTTCCGTCCGCCAGAGCCTTACAAAGGCAAGGGTGTGCGTTACGCGGACGAAGTAGTCCGTCGTAAAGAAGCCAAGAAGAAGTAGGGCCTAGCAAATGACCGACAAAAAAGTTACTCGACTGCGTCGCGCTCGCAAAGCACGTCTCAAGATGCACGAACTCGAAGTCGTGCGCCTGTGCGTGTTCCGCTCCTCGCAGCACATCTACGCCCAGGTCATTTCGGCCGACGGCAGCAAGGTTCTGGCAAGCGCCTCGACCTTGGACAAAGAACTGCGTGATGGCGCCACTGGCAACATCGACGCGGCCACTAAGGTTGGCAAGCTGGTAGCTGAGCGTGCGAAAGCCGCCGGTGTATCTCAAGTTGCCTTTGACCGTTCCGGCTTCAAGTACCATGGCCGCGTCAAAGCGCTGGCTGATGCTGCTCGTGAAGGCGGGCTGGAGTTCTAAGTTATGGCAAATAACGATCAAAAGCGCGACGAAGGCTACATCGAGAAGCTGGTTCAAGTTAACCGCGTTGCCAAAACCGTAAAAGGCGGCCGTATCTTCACCTTCACCGCGCTGACCGTGGTAGGTGATGGTAAAGGTCGTGTTGGCTTCGGCCGTGGCAAGTCGCGCGAAGTACCTGCCGCGATCCAGAAAGCCATGGAAGCTGCTCGCCGCAACATGATCCAGGTTGACCTGAAGGGCACCACCCTGCAGTACGCCACCAAGGCTGCCCACGGCGCCTCGAAGGTTTACATGCAGCCTGCCTCGGAAGGTACCGGTATCATCGCCGGTGGCGCAATGCGTGCTGTCCTGGAAGTTGCTGGTGTTCAGAACGTTCTGGCCAAGTGCTACGGTTCGACCAACCCTGTGAACGTGGTTTACGCCACCTTCAAGGGTCTGAAAGCCATGCAATCTCCTGAATCCATTGCTGCCAAGCGCGGCAAGAGCGTCGAGGAGATCTTCTGATCATGGCAACCGTAAAAGTAACGCTGATCAAGAGCGTCTCGGGCCGTCTGCCTAACCACAAGCTGTGCGTTAAAGGCCTGGGTCTGCGTCGCATCGGTCACACTGTAGAAGTCCAGGATACTCCCGAGAACCGCGGGATGATCAACAAGGCTTACTACATGCTGAAGGTCGAGGGTTAATCGATGAAACTCAATGATCTGAGTCCAGCGCCGGGTTCCCGTCGCGAGAAGCATCGTCCAGGTCGTGGTATCGGTAGCGGTCTGGGTAAGACCGGCGGCCGTGGCCACAAAGGTCAGACTTCCCGTTCGGGTGGTTCGATCGCTCCTGGCTTCGAAGGCGGTCAACAGCCGCTGCACCGTCGTCTGCCGAAGTTCGGCTTCGTTTCCCTGAAAGCCATGGACCGCGCCGAAGTGCGTCTGTCCGAGCTGGCCAAGGTGGAAGGCGACGTGATCTCCGTGCAATCCCTGAAGGATGCCAACGTGATCGGCCAGAACGTACAGCGCGTGAAAATCATGCTGTCTGGCGAAGTCACTCGCGCAGTCACCATCAAGGGTATCGCAGCCACCAAGGGTGCGCGTGCGGCTATCGAAGCAGCTGGCGGCAAGTTCGAGGAATAAATGGCTAAGCAAGGTGCTCTCTCTTCGCTCGGTAAGGGCGGGATGTCGGAACTCTGGGCTCGTCTGCGCTTTCTGTTCATGGCGATCATCGTCTATCGGATAGGTGCGCATATCCCGGTTCCTGGCATCAATCCGGACCGTCTGGCGGATCTGTTTCGGCAGAATGAGGGGACCATTCTTAGCTTGTTCAACATGTTTTCCGGTGGCGCGCTCGAGCGCATGAGCATCTTTGCACTGGGGATCATGCCGTACATCTCGGCATCGATCATCATGCAGCTGATGACGGCGGTCAGCCCGCAACTGGAGCAGTTGAAGAAGGAAGGTGAAGCTGGCCGTCGCAAGATCAGCCAGTACACCCGCTACGGCACCGTTATCCTGGCACTGGTTCAAGCCATTGGCATGTCCATTGGCCTGGCCAACCAGGGCGTGGCGTTTTCTGTAGGCCTGGGCTTCCATGTCGTCGCCGTCTCCACCTTCGTGGCAGGCGCGATGTTCATGATGTGGCTGGGCGAGCAGATCACCGAGCGCGGTGTGGGCAACGGTATCTCGATGTTGATCTTCGCAGGTATCGTTGCCGGTCTTCCGAGAGCAATCGGGCAGTCTTTCGAGTCTGCACGCACAGGCGATATCAACATTTTCGCCCTGGTCGCTATCGGTTTGCTGGCAGTAGCGATTATCGGCTTCGTGGTGTTCATTGAGCGTGGTCAGCGTCGTATCGCCGTTCACTACGCCAAGCGTCAGCAGGGCCGCAAGGTCTTCGCTGCGCAGACCAGCCACTTGCCGCTGAAGGTGAACATGGCAGGGGTCATCCCGGCCATTTTCGCGAGCAGCATTCTGCTGTTCCCGGCTTCGCTGGGTGCCTGGTTCGGTCAGTCCGAAGGTATGGGCTGGCTGCAGGACATCTCGCAGTCGATCGCTCCTGGTCAGCCGTTGAACATTCTGCTGTTTAGTGCAGGGATCATTTTCTTCTGCTTCTTCTACACAGCGTTGATGTTCAACCCGAAAGACGTAGCGGAAAACCTGAAGAAGTCCGGTGCCTTTATTCCGGGTATCCGTCCTGGTGAGCAGTCGGCGCGCTACATTGATGGCGTTCTGACCCGTCTGACCATGTTCGGTGCTCTTTACATGATGGCCGTCTGCCTTCTGCCCCAGTTCCTGGTGGTGGCAGCAAATGTGCCGTTCTACCTTGGCGGGACCTCGTTGCTGATTGTGGTAGTGGTTGTGATGGACTTCATGTCCCAAGTACAATCGCACCTCGTTTCGCACCAGTACGAATCCCTGATGAAGAAAGCCAACCTGAAAGGCTACGGTGGCAGCGGTCTGCTGCGCTGATACGCCCCTAAGGTTCGAGGAGTCGGTAATGAAAGTTCGTGCATCGGTGAAAAAGCTGTGCCGTAACTGCAAGATCATCCGTCGCGAAGGCGTCGTACGAGTGATCTGCAGCGCGGAACCGCGTCACAAACAGCGCCAAGGCTGAGTGTGATCTGCGCTTCAAACCCAGCAGCTAGTGTGCTGCTGGGTTGATTATTCGTTTCTACAGCGATATTATCTCGCGCCCTATTTCTTGGCTTCCGGGGCGTAGGTAGCTGTCAATTGGAGTCCCACTGAATGGCCCGTATTGCAGGCGTCAACATTCCAGATAACAAGCATGCTGTTATCTCGCTGACCTACATCTATGGTGTCGGTCGCACTACTGCACAGAAGATCTGTGCAGACGCTGGTGTAAACCCAGCCGCTAAGATCAAGGATCTGAGCGACGAGCAAATCGAAACCCTGCGTGGCGAAGTCGCGAAGTTCACCACCGAAGGTGACCTGCGTCGTGACATCAACATGAAGATCAAGCGCTTGATGGACCTGGGTTGCTACCGCGGCCTGCGTCATCGTAAAGGTCTGCCGGTTCGCGGTCAGCGCACCAAGACCAACGCACGCACCCGTAAGGGCCCGCGTAAGCCGATCCGCAAGTAATCGCCCAGGAATATAGACATGGCAAAACCTGCTGCTCGTCCTCGTAAGAAAGTCAAAAAGACAGTGGTTGATGGCATCGCCCACATCCATGCCTCTTTCAACAACACCATCGTGACCATCACCGACCGTCAGGGCAATGCTTTGTCCTGGGCGACCTCCGGTGGTTCGGGTTTCCGTGGTTCGCGCAAATCCACCCCGTTCGCAGCCCAGATCGCTGCTGAGCGTGCTGGTCAAGCTGCGCTGGAATACGGTCTGAAGAACCTCGACGTAAACGTCAAGGGTCCAGGTCCAGGTCGTGAGTCCGCCGTTCGTGCACTGAACAGCTGCGGCTACAAGATCGCCAGCATCACCGACGTGACGCCAATCCCGCACAACGGGTGCCGTCCGCCGAAGAAGCGTCGCGTGTAATCAGGAGACAGATAAATGGCACGTTACATTGGTCCAAAATGCAAACTGTCTCGTCGTGAAGGCACTGACCTGTTCCTGAAGAGCGGCGTTCGCGCTCTGGAATCGAAGTGCAACATCGAAGCAGCCCCAGGTATCCACGGCCAGCGCCGTGGCCGTCAGTCCGACTACGGTACCCAGCTGCGCGAGAAGCAAAAAGTTCGTCGTATCTACGGTGTTCTGGAGCGTCAGTTCCGCGGTTACTACCAGGCTGCAGCCTCGAAAAAAGGCGCAACCGGTGAAAACCTGCTGCAACTGCTCGAGTGCCGTCTGGATAACGTCGTCTACCGTATGGGCTTCGGCTCGACTCGTTCCGAGTCCCGTCAGCTGGTTTCGCACAAAGCGATCAGCGTCAACGGTAAGACTGTAAACATTCCATCCTACCAAGTTCGTCCGGGTGACGTGGTCGCGGTTCGCGAGAAGTCGCTGAACCAGCTGCGCATTGTTCAAGCCCTTGAACTGTGCGCCCAGCGTGGCCGCGTTGAGTGGGTTGACGTGGATGCTGCTAAAAAGTCGGGCGTTTTCAAGAACGTTCCTGCTCGCAGCGACCTGTCTGCCGACATCAACGAGAACCTGATTGTCGAGCTCTACTCCAAGTAAGGGCTAGAAAATAGGTGCATCCATGCAGATTTCGGTAAATGAGTTCCTGACTCCCCGCCACATTGATGTGCAGGTAGTCAGTCCGACCCGCGCCAAGATCACGCTCGAGCCTCTCGAGCGTGGCTTCGGCCATACCCTGGGCAACGCGCTGCGCCGCATCCTGTTGTCCTCCATGCCTGGCTGTGCAGTAGTCGAGGCCGAGATCGACGGCGTACTCCATGAGTACTCCGCGATCGAAGGTGTTCAGGAAGACGTAATTGAAATCCTGTTGAACCTGAAAGGCCTGGCTATCAAACTGCACGGTCGTGACGAAGTTACGCTGACCTTGTCGAAGAAAGGGTTCGGGGGTGGTTACCGCTGCCGATATTCAGCTGGATCACGATGTCGAGATCGTCAACCCCGATCACGTAATCGCGAACCTGGCGTCGAACGGCGCCCTGAACATGAAGCTCACTGTAGCTCGTGGTCGTGGTTACGAGCCGGCCGACTCCCGTCAGACCGACGAAGACGAAAGCCGTAGCATTGGCCGTCTGCAGTTGGACGCTTCGTTCAGCCCGGTGCGTCGTATCGCCTATGTGGTCGAAAACGCCCGTGTTGAACAGCGTACCAACCTGGACAAGCTGGTCATTGATCTGGAAACCAACGGCACCCTGGATCCTGAAGAGGCTATCCGCCGCGCTGCGACCATCCTGCAACAGCAGCTGGCCGCGTTCGTCGACCTCAAGGGTGACAGCGAGCCTGTCGTAGTCGAGCAGGAAGACGAGATCGATCCGATCCTGCTGCGTCCGGTTGACGACCTGGAACTGACTGTACGTTCGGCCAACTGCCTCAAGGCGGAGAACATCTACTACATCGGCGACCTGATTCAGCGTACCGAAGTAGAGCTGTTGAAGACTCCTAACCTGGGCAAGAAGTCCCTGACTGAAATCAAGGACGTCCTGGCCTCTCGTGGTCTGTCTCTCGGCATGCGCCTCGACAACTGGCCGCCTGCAAGTCTTAAGAAAGACGACAAGGCGACCGCCTGATCGTCGTAATCACCGAACGTAGTGTTTGGTAAGGAATGAATCATGCGTCATCGTAAAAGTGGACGTCACCTGAGCCGTACCAGCTCTCACCGCAAGGCTATGTTCCAGAACATGGCAGTGTCGCTGATTGAGCACGAGCTGATCAAAACCACCCTGCCGAAAGCCAAGGAACTGCGCCGCGTTGCCGAGCCGCTGATCACCCTGGCCAAGGAAGACAGCGTAGCTAACCGTCGTCTGGCTTTCGACCGTACCCGTTCGAAATCCGCCGTTGGTAAGCTGTTCAACGACCTGGGCAAGCGTTACGCCACCCGTCAGGGCGGCTACCTGCGCATCCTGAAGTGCGGTTTCCGCGCTGGCGACAACGCGCCTATGGCGTACGTCGAGCTGGTTGATCGTCCTGTCGGCGGTGCTGTAGAAGCTGCTGAGTAAGACGTTCTGTCTGCTGCAAAGAACCGGGCCTAGTGCCCGGTTTTTTGTTTCTGTATGTATTGTTTATTTCTATTGATACAAGTCAGGTAATGAATTTGTACCTGTAGCCTTGCTCGTCAATACTCTCTCCACAGCCGGCAAGCCGGCATTTGAAGACCGTATGGAGAGCCCATGAGCAAGATTCTCACCACCGCCAGCGGTGCACCCGTAGCCGATAACCAGAATTCCCGTTCCGCCGGCCCACGCGGCCCGTTGCTACTCGACGACTTCCACTTGATCGAGAAGCTTGCCCATTTCAACCGTGAGAACATTCCTGAGCGTCGCGTGCACGCAAAGGGCTCGGGCGCCTATGGCACCTTTACCGTTACCCGCGATATCACCGCCTACACCAGTGCCAAGCTGTTTGAACAGATTGGCAAGCAGACCGAGACCTTCCTGCGCTTCTCCACTGTTGGTGGTGAGCGTGGCTCTGCGGACACCGAGCGCGACCCGCGCGGTTTTGCCGTGAAGTTCTACACCGAGGAAGGCAACTGGGACATCGTCGGCAACAACACGCCGGTGTTCTTCATTCGCGACCCGCTGAAGTTCCCGGACTTTATCCACACCCAGAAGCGGCATCCGCAATCCAACCTGAAGAATGCCCAGATGATGTGGGACTTCTGGTCGCACTCCCCCGAGGCGCTGCACCAGGTCACCATCCTGTTCTCCGACCGTGGCATCCCGGACGGCTACCGCCACATGCACGGCTTCGGCAGCCACACCTATAGCCTGATCAACGCCGAGGGTGAGCGCACCTGGGTCAAATGGCACTTCAAGACCCAGCAAGGCATCAAGAACCTCGCGCCGGCAGATGCTGCGCGTCTGGCTGGTACTGACCCGGACTACGCCCAGCGCGACCTGTTCGAAGCCATCGAGCGAGGCGATTACCCGCGCTGGACCGTATGCATCCAGGTGATGAGCGAAGCCGAGGCAGCCAGCCGCGACGAAAACCCTTTTGACGTGACCAAGACCTGGTCGCAGAAGGACTACCCGTTGATCGAGGTGGGTGTGCTGGAGCTCAACCGGAACCCGCTCAACTACTTTGCCGAAGTCGAGCAGGCTGCCTTTGGTCCGAGCAACATGGTGCCGGGTGTTGGCCTGTCGCCGGACCGCATGCTGCAAGGCCGGGTATTCGCCTATGCTGACGCGCACCGCTACCGGGTGGGCACCAACCACCAGCAACTGCCGGTGAACGCGCCACGTTGCCCGGTTAACAGCTATCAGCGTGATGGTTCCATGGCCACTGGCAGTTACGGCAGCGCCCCGAACTATGAGCCCAACAGCTACAGCGATGCACCGAAGCAGTCGCCGCGTCATGCCGAGCCTGCACTGGCGCTGAACGGTTCGGCTGACCGCTACAATCACCGCGAAGACACCGACTACTACAGCCACGCCGGTGCACTGTTCCGCCTCATGAACGATGAGCAGAAAGCCCTGCTGATCAACAACATTGCCGGCACCATGGCAGGCGTCAGCGAAGACGTGGTCCTGCGCCAGCTGCAATACTTCTTCAAGGCCGATCCGGCCTACGGCGAAGGGGTTGCCAAGGCCTTGGGCATCAACCTGGCTTAAGTCGAAGTGATAAGAAGAACCGCCCTCATTTGGGCGGTTTTTCAATGAATATCACTACTGTTTAACCGATTTTTTGCTTCAAATTGCGCGTTTTTCAGTGACCGCGGGCAAAAGCTGGTTCACACTATGTGGCATAGACGTTTTCACATGGAGAAGCAGGGCGATGCAAGGCCACCCGGACGTAATCAACTACCTCGTCACGCTGCTGAAGGGCGAACTGGCGGCACGCGACCAGTACTTCATTCACTCGCGCATGTACGAAGACTGGGGCCTGTCCAAGCTCTACGAGCGCATCAACCATGAGATGGAAGAAGAAACGCAGCACGCCGATGCCCTGATGCGTCGCATCCTCATGCTTGAAGGTACTCCCGACATGCGTGCGGACGATCTGGAGGTCGGCAGCACCGTGCCGGAAATGATCGAGGCTGATCTCAAGCTCGAATACAAGGTGCGCGGAGCGCTGTGCAAGGGCATTGAACTGTGCGAGCTGCACAAGGACTACGTCAGCCGCGACATCTTGCGCGCCCAGCTGGCTGATACCGAAGAGGATCACACCTACTGGCTGGAGAAGCAGCAGGGGCTGATCAAGGCCATTGGCCTCGAGAATTACCTGCAGTCGCAGATGTAAAAGCCTGGGGCTGCCTTGCAGCCCTATCCGACCGGTACGGCGCCCCGGCAAGGCCGCTCCTACAGGCGATCGCGCAAGCCCAAGGTTGACGCGATCGCCTGTAGGAGCGGCCTTGCCGGGGCGCCGTACCGGTCGGACAGGGGCGCAAAGCGCCCCCAGGGCCTTACGCCCGATCCCGCTCCAGCAGCGGTTTCAGGTAGTGCCCGGTATACGACTGTTTCATCGTACTCAGTTCTTCCGGCGTACCGCAGGCAATGATCTGCCCGCCTTTCGAGCCACCCTCCGGCCCCAGATCCACCAGCCAGTCCGCGGTCTTGATCACATCCAGGTTGTGCTCGATCACCACCACGGTATTGCCGTGGTCACGCAGCCGATGCAGTACGTCCAGTAACTGCTGGATATCGGCAAAGTGCAGGCCAGTGGTCGGCTCGTCGAGGATGTACAAGGTCTTGCCGGTGTCACGCTTGGACAGTTCCCGCGACAGCTTCACCCGCTGTGCTTCGCCGCCCGACAGCGTGGTCGCCGACTGCCCCAGCTTGATATATGACAGCCCCACATCCATCAGCGTCTGCAGCTTGCGCGCCAGCGCCGGCACCGCATCGAAGAACTCGCGGGCATCCTCGATGGTCATCTCCAGCACCTCGTGGATGTTCTTGCCCTTGTACTTGATCTCCAGGGTTTCGCGGTTGTAGCGCTTGCTCTTGCACACGTCGCACGGCACATAGATGTCCGGCAGGAAGTGCATCTCCACCTTGATCAGGCCATCGCCCTGGCAGGCCTCGCAACGGCCACCCTTGACGTTGAACGAGAAGCGCCCCGGGCCGTAGCCACGCGAACGCGATTCCGGCACACCGGAGAACAGCTCGCGAATAGGCGTGAAGATGCCGGTGTAGGTCGCCGGGTTCGAGCGAGGGGTGCGGCCGATCGGGCTCTGGTCGATATCCACTACCTTGTCCAGATGCTGCAAGCCATCCATGCTGGCATGCGGTGCCGCTTCCAGGCTGCTTGCGCCATTCAGTGCAGTAGCGGCCAGCGGGAACAGGGTGTTGTTGATCAGCGTCGACTTGCCCGAGCCGGAAACCCCGGTCACGCAGGTCAGCAGGCCGATCGGGATTTCCAGGTCGACGTTTTGCAGGTTGTTGCCACGCGCGCCCTTGAGCTTGAGTTGAAGCTTTTTGTTGCGCGGCGTGCGCTTGGCCGGTACGACGATCTTCTTGCGCCCGGAAAGGTACTTGCCAGTCAGCGAGTCGGGGTGGTCCATGACCTCCTGCGGCGAGCCCTCGGCGACGATCTGCCCGCCGTGCACGCCGGCCCCCGGGCCAATGTCCACCACGTAGTCGGCCAGGCGAATGGCGTCCTCGTCGTGTTCCACGACGATCACCGTGTTGCCCAGGTCGCGCAGGTGGTTGAGGGTGGCCAGCAGGCGGTCGTTGTCACGCTGATGAAGGCCGATGGAGGGTTCATCGAGGATGTACATCACCCCCACCAGGCCCGCGCCGATCTGGCTGGCCAGGCGGATACGCTGCGCTTCGCCACCGGACAGGGTATCGGCGCTGCGGTCGAGGGTGAGATAGTCGAGACCGACGTTGACCAGGAACTGCAGGCGCTCGCAGATTTCCTTGAGGATCTTCGCTGCAATTTCGCCGCGGCGACCGGTCAGGGTCAGCTTGCCGAAGTAGTTGCTGGCTTCACCGATCGGCAGGTTGGTCACTGCCGGCAAGGTCTTCTCGCCCACCCATACATGCCGTGCCTCACGCCGCAGGCGGGTGCCACGGCAATCCGGGCAGGGCTGGGTACCGAGGAACTTGGCCAGTTCTTCACGCACGGTGGCCGACTCGGTCTCGCGGTAGCGGCGTTCGAGGTTCGGCACGATGCCTTCGAACGGGTGCGAGCGCTTGACGATGTCACCACGGTCGTTGAGGTATTTGAAGTCGACACTCTGTTTGCCGCTGCCCTGCAGGATCACCTTCTGGTGCTCGGCCGAGAGTTCGCCGAACGGTTCCTCCAGGCTGAAGCCGTAGTGCGCGGCCAGCGAACCGAGCATCTGGAAGTAGTACACGTTGCGCCGGTCCCAACCACGGATCGCGCCTTCGGCCAAGGTGAGCTCGGCATTGACCAGGCGTTTGGTGTCGAAGAACTGCTTCACCCCCAGGCCATCGCAGGTCGGGCAGGCGCCGGCCGGGTTGTTGAAGGAGAACAGCTTCGGCTCCAGCTCGCTGATGGCATGGCCACAGACCGGGCAGGCGAAGCGCGCGGAGAAGATCGTCTCTTCGCCGGGTTCGTCGTCCATCGGCGCCACCAGGGCGATGCCGTCGGCCAGCTTGAGCGCCGTCTCGAACGATTCGGCCAGGCGCTGTTGCAGGTCGGCGCGAACTTTGAAGCGGTCCACCACCACATCGATGCTGTGCTTTTTTTGCTTGTCCAGCTTGGGCAGTTCATCGAGTTCGTAGAGCTTGCCATTGACCCTGGCGCGCACGAAGCCCTGGGCGCGCAGCTCGTCGAACACCGCCAGGTGCTCACCTTTGCGCTCGCGAACCACCGGCGCCAGCAGCATCAGCTTGCTGCCTTCCGGGCGCTCAAGCACCAGGTCGACCATCTGGCTGATCGTTTGCGCCTCCAGCGGGATGTCGTGGTCCGGGCAGCGTGGGGTACCAACGCGGGCGTACAGCAGGCGCAGGTAGTCGTAGATTTCGGTGATGGTGCCGACCGTGGAGCGGGGGTTGTGCGAGGTCGACTTCTGCTCGATGGAAATGGCCGGCGACAGGCCTTCGATGGTGTCGACGTCAGGTTTTTCCATCATCGACAG
Source organism: Pseudomonas putida (assembly GCA_029953615.1). Taxonomy (NCBI): domain Bacteria; kingdom Pseudomonadati; phylum Pseudomonadota; class Gammaproteobacteria; order Pseudomonadales; family Pseudomonadaceae; genus Pseudomonas; species Pseudomonas putida. The sequence continues at coordinate 2,895,675 of CP124529.1, forward strand.
GAACTGCCGGGCATAAGCCGACAGCGACTCCACATAGCGACGCTGGCCTTCGGCATACAGGGTATCGAACGCCAGGGACGACTTGCCGGAACCGGACAGGCCGGTGATCACGATCAGCTTGTCCCGGGGCAGGGTCAGGTCGATGTTCTTCAGGTTGTGGGTGCGTGCCCCACGAATCAGGATCTTGTCCACTGCGGCCTCGCTCGGCGGGCATAAACAAGGAAGTATACGGCGCGCTGCCAGTACGCGGCAAAGCGTCGCGTAGATGCCGTCAAGCTGTCGGACTGATAGAATCGCCGCCGGTTCACACGAGGTTAATCCATGCACGACACCCACAACGAGCGCATGAGTGGCGGCGAAACCCGCGCCGCTGGCGGCCTGGCCCTGGTCTTTGCCTTTCGTATGCTGGGCATGTTTATGGTCTTGCCGGTGCTGGCCACCTACGGCATGGACCTGGCCGGCGCCACGCCTGCGCTGATCGGCCTGGCCATTGGTGCCTATGGTTTGACCCAGGCGGTATTGCAGATCCCGTTCGGGATGATTTCCGACCGCATCGGCCGCCGGCCGGTGATTTACCTGGGGTTGGTCATCTTTGCCCTTGGCAGTGTATTGGCGGCCCAGGCCGACTCCATCTGGGGGGTGATCGCCGGGCGTATCCTGCAGGGCGCCGGGGCGATTTCCGCTGCGGTGATGGCGCTGCTGTCCGATCTCACCCGCGAGCAGCACCGGACCAAGGCCATGGCCATGATCGGCATGAGCATCGGCCTGTCGTTTGCCGTCGCCATGGTCGTCGGCCCATTGCTGACTCGTGCCTTTGGCTTGTCAGGATTGTTCCTCGCCACGGCAGGACTTGCCCTGGTCGGCATCCTGCTGATCGCCTTTGTCGTGCCCAATACCCACAGCATCCTGCAGCACCGTGAGTCGGGTGTGGCGCGCCAGGCTATCGGCCCGACCCTGCGTCATCCGGACCTTCTGCGCCTGGACGTGGGTATCTTCATCCTCCATGCCATCCTCATGGCCAGCTTCGTCGCGCTGCCACTGGCCTTTGTCGAGCGCGGTGGTCTGCCGAAGGAGCAGCACTGGTGGGTATACCTGACCGCGTTGTTCATCTCATTTTTTGCAATGGTCCCGTTCATCATCTACGGCGAGAAAAAGCGCAAGATGAAACGCGTGCTGGCCGGGGCGGTCAGTGTGTTGCTGCTGGTGGAGGTGTTCTTCTGGCAGTGGGCTGACGGTTTGCGCGGACTGGTGATCGGCACCGTGGTATTCTTTACTGCATTCAACCTGCTGGAGGCATCGCTGCCTTCGCTGGTCAGCAAGGTGTCGCCTGCAGGTGGCAAGGGAACGGCCATGGGGGTTTATTCCACCAGCCAGTTCCTCGGCGCTGCCCTGGGAGGAATCCTCGGTGGCTGGTTGTTCCAGCACGGCGGGCTGAACATGGTGTTCCTCGGTTGTGCGGTACTGTGTGCCATCTGGTTGGTCGTCGCCTTGCGCATGAACGAGCCGCCCTATGTGACCAGCCTGCGCATGCCGCTGACGCCAGAGGCAGTCCGGGAAGCCGGCCTGACCGAGCGCCTGATGGCCGTGCCGGGTGTGACCGACGCCGTCGTGGTGGCAGAAGAAGCTGCCATCTATATCAAACTGGATACGAAAATTTTGGACCGCACGACCCTCGAGCGCCTGGTGAACCCGGCCTCTTCGGCGTGCGAAGCCTAGGAGAACGTTATGGCCCGTGGGGTTAACAAAGTCATTCTGGTCGGCACCTGTGGCCAGGATCCCGAAGTCCGCTACCTGCCCAACGGTAACGCCGTGACCAACCTGAGCCTGGCTACCAGCGAGCAGTGGACCGACAAGCAGTCGGGCCAGAAGGTCGAGCGTACCGAGTGGCACCGTGTGTCGCTGTTCGGCAAGGTTGCCGAAATCGCCGGCGAATACCTGCGCAAGGGTTCGCAGTGCTACATCGAAGGCAAGCTGCAGACCCGCGAATGGGAAAAAGACGGTATCAAGCGCTACACCACCGAGATCATCGTCGACATCAACGGCACCATGCAGCTGCTCGGGGGCCGTCCGCAGGGCCAGCAGCAGGGCGGTGACCCGTACAACCAAGGTGGCGGCAACTACGGTGGCGGCCAGCAGCAACAGTACAATCAGGCTCCGCCACGTCAGCAGGCCCAGCGCCCGCAGCAGGCCCCTCAGCGCCCTGCACCCCAGCAGCCCGCACCGCAGCCGGCGGCTGACTTTGACAGCTTCGATGACGATATCCCGTTCTGATTCGAACGGTAAGGCATCGCGCTGTACCAGCAACCCGGAGCAATCGCTCCGGGTTTTTTATGCCTGAGGGAATGACGCAATAAGCGGTCATGGCGTGAACCTCAAAATACTCATATAAATTGTCTCTTTTGTTGTAGGGCATTTCTGAGTTTGCTCTTGCGTCAACTATCAGCTGTCGCGATTGCTTAGCATCTACTTTTTTCAGGGGGTGGATCATGCAATCAGAAAGTGAAGAGTTTGATCAAATTGAAATTCAGCTGAATTCTTCGTCAGGCGATTATCGTGTCCCGGGGTTCTGTGATGGTTACGCGGTGTACCGTAATGGTTGTAAAAAGGGCGCCGGTTATACTGGGGGCTTACTGCTCCTGCTAGGTTTTTCCATCGCTGCGCTGGCCATCGGAGCGCTGGTTTTCGGCCCGTCGACGATCACTTACTACCGATCAACCGGCCCCTCCTGGTTTCAGTATGTCCAGATGTACGCGCCGGCGATAATGATGGCTGGCGGTGCGCTGTTTACCTTGGGTGGTTATCTGTATTCAAAGAAGGCAATGGGGCGAGAGGAGTTTCTGGTGACGATTTACAAGCTCATCGCGCCTGATGGGCAGGTTGTTACTGGAACAGTTCATCTCCGTTATCTGGGTGGTGATAACTTTAATATAAGAATCAACTGAGGGGCAGGCAGGCCAGAAGGGCGAGGAAATTTTATCCTCGCGTGCTGACAGACGTCACGGTGCCTGCTTACTATGCCGCTGGCCTGGCTAGGTGGTGATGAATTGTCGCTTTGGCAGTTTCTTGGCTTGCTGACCTGTTTCTTTGGTGTGTTGTTGGCCAGCGGCAGCGCTAAGAGGGTAGGTGAGCAGGGGCGGCCGACGAGCCGTTTGCCGGTTGCGTTCGCTCTGTTGGCGGCGGCGCTTTTACGGCGTCAGTTTCTGGCTTCAATAGAACAACCGCGGCTCCGGCGAGTCCAGCAGGCTGGCCAGCTTGGTCAGGGCAAAGCCGAGTTCCTGGCGGCTGGGGGCCATCAGGGCGATGCGAACGCCGCAGGTGGCGTGACTGCGTTCAGCCAGGAACTGACTACCACTGACTACCGTGACGCCATTGTCGCGCGCCAGGTTGGCGAACTCATCGCTGGTCCATGGCTGCGGCAACTCCAGCCAGATGTGGAAACTGTTGGGCTGGCTGTGGATCCTGTACTTGCCAAGAATCTCCCGGGCCATTTGCTGGCGCGCGGCCGCCTCTTCCTGTTGTTCCCTCACTAGCTGGTCGGCCATGCCGCTGTTGATCAGGTTGCTGGCCAGTTGCGCCATCAACGGTGATGGCATCCAGACGCTGCTGCGTACCATCGACGATAGCCGCGACAGCGTTTGCGGCGGGGCATACAGGTAACCGATGCGCAGCGCCGGCAGCACGCTCTTGGACAGGCTGGTCAGATACACCGAGCGCTCGGGCGCATAGGCTGCAAGCGGTTGGTAATCCGGTGCGGGCTCGAGGAAACCGTAGATATCGTCATCGACGATAAACAGGTCGAACTCGCGGGCGATCTCGGCGATGGCCTGGCGCCGTGCCGTGGGGCATGATCGAGTTGGTCGGGTTCTGGTGCGTGGCGACGCACACCAGCAGGGAAGGGCGGTGCTCCAGGCACGCCGCGCGCAATGCTTCGGGAATCAGGCCGTGCTCGTCCATGGCCACGCCGCGCAGGCGGCGGCCCATGCTGTGGGCCAGGGAGATGATGCCCGGGTAGCAGAACGACTCGCATAGCACCACATCGTCGCTCTTGGAAAGGCTGGCGATGGCCACCAGTAGACCGTGCTGTGCCCCCGAAGTCAGTACCACCTGCTGCCAGCACGCCTCGGGTAGCCGGCGCCGGATCCAGGCAGCGCCGGCCTGCTTGTGGGTCGCGTGGCCGCCTTCCGTGACGTAGTCGAGTACTTGCGTCAGGTCGGGCGACGCGGCCAGCTCGGTTATGGCCCCGCGCAGCCAGTCGGTCATGTGGGCATCGTTGGGCTTGATGATCGACAGGTCGATCTGGCCGCTCTCACGCTCGGCCGGCGCAGGCCCGGGCCTGACGACAGGGGCAGGATTTGGCACCTGCGGTTGCGGCAGCACGAAGGTACCTCGACCGACTTCGCCCACCACCAGGCCACGCTTGGCGGCTTCGTCATAGGCCCGGCCGATGGTCCCGGGGGTCACGCTCAAGGACTCAGCCAAGTCCTTGAGCGTCGGCAAACGTTCGCCAGCAGCGAGCCGGCCGCTGCCGATGTCCTGCTCAAGGGCGTCGGCGATCATCAGGTAGACCGGCTGCGCCAGGTCGCTGTAGTGAGGAACCCACATGGAAATGGCACCAGAATCTGCAAGAGCGCGGAAGCCTAGCACGAAAGGCCTGATGGACGTAATCGTGATTTCCGCCCATGAATTACCATGATTGCATCGATCATATTTCCTGCTTGGCTTCATATGCTGCCAGTCTGGACGGGCTAAGCTTTAGCACCTCGGTCTGTCTTTTTTTCAGAAAAACCCATTTAAATCATATTGTTATTCGGTTTGACAGGACTTGTTTCACGGCGTGTACAAGAAATTCATTGAATCGATGTTATTTTTGTAAATACAATCATTGCATCGATTCAATCTGCCGGAATAAGGATATACCGTTATGGAGCTGTTAGGCGCGTTCTGGGCGGAGCACTGGTTGCTGGCGATCCTCATGCTCGGGGCGATTGCCTTCGTAGCTGGCTTCGTCGACAGCATTGCCGGTGGCGGCGGGCTGTTCCTGGTGCCGGGCTTTCTGCTGGTTGGCATGCCACCCCAGGTGGCCCTCGGCCAGGAAAAACTGGTCAGCACCCTCGGCACGTTGGCGGCCATTCGCAACTTCCTGGCCAATAGCAAGATGGTCTGGCAGGTGGCGCTGGTCGGCGTGCCGTTCGCATTGCTCGGTGCCTACCTGGGGGCACACCTGATCGTGTCAATCTCTCAGGAAACCGTGGGCAAGATCATCCTGGCGCTGATCCCCTTCGGCATCCTCATCTTCCTCACCCCCAAGGACCGCCCGGTCAAGGAGCGCGAACTGTCATCGCGCATGCTGTTCACCGTGGTCCCGCTGACCTGCCTGGCCATCGGTTTCTATGACGGCTTCTTCGGCCCCGGTACCGGCAGCATGTTCATCATTGCTTTCCATTACCTGCTGCGCATGGACCTGGTCTCCAGCTCGGCCAACTCCAAAACCTTCAACTTCGCGTCCAACATCGGCGCCCTGGTGGCCTTCGTCATTGCCGGCAAGGTCGTCTACCTGCTGGCGTTGCCGCTGGTGGCCTGCAACATCCTCGGTAATCACCTGGGCAGCGCGCTGGCCCTGCGCAAGGGCAACGAAGTGGTACGCAAGGCGCTGGTGTTCTCGATGCTTTGCCTGTTCACCAGCCTGGGCTTGAAGTACCTGACCTGACTCATCGACAAGGAAACAACTGATGAAAACCGCATTCGTAACCGGCGCCTCGGCGGGCTTTGGTCGCGCCATCTGCCGTACCTTGGTCGGCAAAGGCTACCGCGTGATCGGTGGCGCCCGGCGCATGGACAAGCTGCAAGCGCTGGAAGCCGAACTGGGCGCCAACTTCATTCCGCTGGCGCTGGATGTCACCGACCCGGTGTCAATCGAGATGGCGGTCGAGCGGATTCGTGATGCTTCGCTGCAGATCGACCTGCTGGTCAATAATGCCGGGCTGGCGCTGGGGGTGGACCGTGCCCAGGCCAGCAGCGCTGAAAACTGGCAGCGGATGATCGACACCAACATCACCGGCCTGGCCATGGTCACCCACAAGTTCCTGCCGCAGATGGTGGAAGCCGACAGCGGCATGATCATCAACATTGGCTCGATCGCCGGCACCTACCCCTACCCGGGCGGTAACGTGTATGGCGCCAGCAAGGCTTTCGTCCGCCAGTTCAGCCTCAACCTGCGTGCCGACCTGGCGGGCACCCGCGTGCGGGTGAGCAACATCGAGCCGGGGCTGTGCTCGGGCACCGATTTCTCGGTGGTGCGCCTGAACGGTGACCTGGATGCCGTGCAGGCCCTGTACCGGGATGTGCAGGCCATCCTGCCCGAGGATATCGCGGCCACGGTGGCCTGGATTGCCGAGCAGCCGGCGCATGTGAACATCAATACCATCGAAATCATGCCGGTGGCGCAGAGCAGCGCGGCGCTGAACGTGGTACGCAACCTGCCGCGTTGCTGACCGGTCGGGGTGGATGGCACCGGCGTTGCCGGTGTTCGCGGGTGAACCCGCTCCTACAGGAAAGCGCGACGGCTTGGGCATGTGTAGTACCTGTGGGAGCGGGCTCACCCGCGAATCAGACATCACAGCGCCTTGTGCTGACCTATGTCATCGCACCTTCTCGATTCTTGGCTAGTCTTACCTGTTGGCGGCCATCAATTGGCCGCCACCGTGAGTACCAAGAGGCGCCGGCCATGTTCCGTGCGTCCACCACCTGATCAGGAGTGCACGATGGACCTGAACCGTCGGCAGTTCTTCAAGGTCGCCGCCGTCGGCCTTGGAGGCTCGAGCCTTGCGGCGTTGGGCATGGCCCCGACACCCGCATTCGCCGAGCAGGTGCGTCACTTCAAGCTGGCGCATACCAAAGAGACCCGTAACACCTGCCCCTACTGCTCGGTCGGCTGCGGCCTGATCATGTACAGCCAGGGCGATGCGGGCAAGAACGTCAAACAGAACATCATCCATATCGAAGGTGACGCCGACCACCCGGTCAACCGCGGCACCCTCTGCCCGAAAGGCGCCGGCTTGCTGGACTTCATCCACAGCCCGAGCCGCCTGCAGTACCCCGAGGTGCGCAAACCGGGCAGCAAGGAGTGGGTGCGGGTCAGCTGGGACGAGGCGCTCGATCGCGTCGCCGACCTGATGAAGCAGGACCGCGACGCCAACTTCATCGAAAAGAACGCCCAGGGGCAAACGGTCAACCGCTGGCTCACCACCGGTTTTCTCGCTGCTTCCGCCGCCTCCAGCGAGGCCGGCTACCTGACCCACAAGGTCGTCCGCGCAACAGGCATGCTGGGGTTCGATAACCAGGCTCGTGTCTGACATGGCCCGACGGTGGCAAGTCTTGCCCCGACGTACGGCCGTGGCGCCATGACCAACCACTGGTCCGATATCGCCAACGCGAATCTGGTCCTGGTGATGGGTGGCAACGCAGCAGAAGCGCATCCGTGCGGCTTCAAGTGGGTGACCGAGGCCAAGGCGCACAACAAGGCGCGGCTGATCGTGGTCGACCCGCGCTTTACCCGTACCGCTTCGGTGGCGGATTACTACGCACCGATCCGTACCGGTACCGACATCGCCTTCATGGGCGGGCTGATCAATTACCTGCTGAGCAACGACAAGATCCAGCACGAGTACGTGCGCAACTACACCGACGTGTCGTTCATCGTCAAAGAGAACTATGGCTTCGAGGATGGCCTGTTCAGCGGTTACGACGAGGCCAAGCGCGTGTATGCCGACAAGTCCGGCTGGGGTTACGAGCTGGGTGAGGACGGTTTTGCCAAGGTCGATCCGACCCTGCAGCACCCGCGCTGCGTATTCCAGCTGATGAAGCAGCACTACAGCCGCTATACACCGGAACTGGCAAGCATGACCTGTGGCATGCCGCAGGACGCCATGCTGAAGATCTGGGAAGAGATCGCCACCTGCTCGGTACCGGGCAAGACCATGACGATCCTTTACGCGCTCGGCTGGACGCAGCACTCGATCGGCGCACAGATCATCCGCAGTGCGGCCATGGTCCAGTTGCTGCTGGGCAACGTCGGCATGCCGGGGGGGGGGGTCAACGCCTTGCGCGGGCACTCCAACATCCAGGGCCTGACCGACCTCGGCCTGCTGTCCAACTCGCTGCCGGGTTATCTGACCCTGGCTGGCGATGCCGAACAGGACTACGCCGCCTACATTGACAAACGTGCCTCCAAACCGCTGCGCCCGGGGCAACTGTCGTACTGGCAGAACTATGGCAAGTTCCACGTCAGCCTGATGAAAGCCTGGTACGGCGCCAACGCCACGGCCGAGAACAACTGGGGCTACGACTGGCTGCCCAAGCTCGATGTGCCGGCCTACGATGTGCTGCGCATGTTCGAGATGATGAGCCAGGGCAAGGTCAACGGCTACATGTGCCAGGGCTTCAACCCGATTGCCGCGCTGCCGGACAAGAACCGCGTCACCGCCGCCCTGGCCAAGCTCAAGTGGCTGGTGATCATGGACCCGCTGGCCACCGAAACTTCGGAGTTCTGGCGCAACGCCGGGCCGTTCAACGATGTCGACACGGCTAACATCCAGACCGAAGTAATCCGCCTGCCCACCACCTGCTTCGCCGAGGAAGACGGCTCGCTGGTCAACAGCAGCCGCTGGTTGCAGTGGCACTGGAAGGGCGCCGATGGCCCGGGCGAGACCCGCACCGACGTGCACATCATGAGCGAGCTGTTCCTGCGCCTGCGCCAACGCTACCAGGCCGAGGGCGGCGCCTACCCGGACCCGCTGATGAACATCAGCTGGCCATACAAGATCCCGGAAGAGCCATCCCCGGAGGAGCTGGCCAAGGAAATGAACGGCTGGGCGGTGACCGACGTTACCGACCCGACTGGCGCAGTGCTCAAGGCCGGCCAGCAACTGGCGGGCTTTGGCCAGCTCAAGGACGATGGCAGCACCGCGTCCGGCTGCTGGATCTTCGCCGGCAGCTGGACCGAGCAGGGTAACCAGATGGCTCGCCGTGACAACAGCGACCCGTACGGCATGCACCAGGTGCAGAACTGGGCCTGGGCCTGGCCGGCCAACCGCCGCATCCTCTACAACCGTGCTTCCAGCGACCCGCAAGGCAAGCCGTGGGACCCGGAGAAGAAGCGCCTGGTCTGGTGGAATGGCAAGGCCTGGACCGGTACCGACGTGCCCGACTTCAAGGTCGATTCGCCACCCGAGGCGGGGATGAACCCGTTCATCATGAACCCCGAGGGCGTGGCGCGGTTCTTCGCCATCGACAAGATGGCCGAAGGCCCGTTCCCCGAGCACTACGAGCCGTTCGAGACGCCGATTGGCATCAACCCGCTGCACCCGCAGAACAAGAAGGCCACCAGCAACCCGGCCGGGCGGGTCTTCGACTCGGTGTGGGACACCCTGGGCAAGCACGACGAATTCCCGTACGCGGCGACCACGTACCGGCTTACCGAGCACTTCCACTTCTGGAGCAAGCATTGCCGCCTCAACGCCATTGCCCAGCCCGAGCAGTTCGTCGAAATCGGCGAGGTGCTGGCCAACGAGAAGGGGATCAAGGCCGGTGACCGGGTGCGGGTGTCGAGCAAGCGCGGGCACATCGACGCCGTGGCGGTGGTGACCAAGCGGATTCGCCCGCTCAAGGTCAACAACCAGACCGTGCACCAGATCGGCATCCCGCTGCACTGGGGCTTCACCGGGGCCACGCGGCATGGCTACCTGACCAACACCCTGGTGCCTTTCCTGGGTGACGGCAATACCCAGACGCCAGAGTCCAAGTCGTTCCTCGTCAAAGTGGAGAAACTCTGATGGCCAGCCAAGACATCATCGCCCGCTCGGCCACCACCACCGTACCGCCTTCGGTACGCCAGCAGCAGGAAGTCGCCAAGCTGATCGACACCACCAAGTGCATCGGCTGCAAGGCCTGTCAGGTGGCGTGTTCGGAGTGGAACGAACTGCGTGACGAGGTCGGCCACAACCACGGCACCTACGATAACCCCCAGGACCTCACCGCCGAGACCTGGACCCTGATGCGCTTCACCGAGCATGAGCGCGACGACGGCAACCTGGAGTGGCTGATCCGCAAGGACGGCTGCATGCACTGCGCCGAGCCAGGTTGCCTGAAGGCCTGCCCGAGCCCGGGGGCGATCATCAAGCATGCCAACGGCATTGTCGACTTCAACCAGGACCACTGCATCGGTTGCGGCTACTGCATCACCGGCTGCCCGTTCAATATCCCGCGCATCTCGCAGAAGGACCACAAGGCGTACAAGTGCACCCTGTGTTCCGACCGCGTGACGGTGGGCCTGGAGCCGGCCTGCGTGAAAACCTGCCCGACCGGGGCGATCGTGTTCGGCAGCAAGGACGAGATGAAGGTGCATGCTGCCGAGCGCATTGTCGACCTCAAGTCGCGAGGCTACGACAATGCCGGGCTGTACGACCCGGACGGCGTCGGTGGCACCCACGTGATGTATGTGCTGCACCATGCCGACACGCCGAAGCTGTATGCCGGCCTGCCGGACCAGCCGGTGATCAGCCCGCTGGTCGGGCTGTGGAAGGGCATCACCAAGCCGCTGGCGCTGCTGGCCATGGGCGCGGCGGTGCTGGCCGGGTTCTTCCACTATGTGCGGGTCGGGCCGCAGCGGGTAGAGGAGGACGAACACCCGACACCTGCGGATGAAAGCGTGCACCAGGTGGACCCGTCGGTCCATGTCTATGATCCGACCAAGCCCGGTGGGCAAGGGGAGCAGCGGCCATGAACGACAACAAACCCATCCTGCGCTACAACGCCAACGAGCGCAGCAACCACTGGGTCGTCGCGATCCTGTTCATCCTGGCTGGCCTGTCGGGGCTGGCGCTGTTCCATCCGGCGCTGTTCTGGCTCAGCAATCTGTTTGGCGGTGGGCCGTGGACGCGCATTCTGCATCCGTTCCTGGGCGTGGCGATGTTCGTGTTCTTCCTCGGCCTGGTGTTGCGTTTCTGGCGCGCGAACTTCATCACTGCCAATGATCGTCTATGGTTGCGGCGTATCGATCGGGTCATGCTGAACAGGGAAGACGGCGTGCCACCGATCGGCAAGTACAACGCCGGTCAGAAGCTGCTGTTCTGGACCCTGTTGCTGTGCATGCTGGTGCTGTTGATCAGCGGCGTGGTGATCTGGCGTGCCTGGTTCAGTCATTACTTCGATATCGGCGCCATTCGCCTCGCCACTCTGCTCCACGCCCTGGCAGCTTTCGTGCTGATCCTCAGCATCATCGTGCACATCTACGCCGGCATCTGGATCAAGGGCTCGATCGGCGCCATGCTGCATGGCTGGGTCAGCCGCGCCTGGGCGCGCAAGCACCATGAGTTGTGGTACCGCGAAGTGACCGGTGACAAGACGCCGGGCAATCACGGACGAAAAGAAGGATGAGCGCTTGAGCACGATACTCGAACCCGGGCAGATCGAAGCGTCGGCGGTGATGCCGCCGTTTCTGCACCTGCCCCCCGCCAATCTGTTCGAACTGCGCGCCGCGCGCCTGGAGCAGCTGGCCGAGGGCAATGCCCTTGGCGAATACCTGAAGCTGGTGGCCCGCTTGTGCCGTGTCCAGCAGCAGCTTGTGGATAACCCGCCCACCTGCATACCGGTAGCCGAGGCGCGTCAGCGCCTGTGCATAAGTCATGGCCTGCCGCCGCTGGCGGCGGACAGCCTGGTCCGTGAAGGGCCATGGCTGGTCTGGTTGCAGGCCTTGCTCGAGCACTTCAATGCGCAGACCAGCGGCCCGCTGGGTGAGGCGTTGCTAGCCCTGCGTGGCAGCGACGACAGCCAGCGCAAGGGCTGGGGCATTGCCTTGCTCGCCGGCCAGTACGACGCAGTGCCCGCGGCGCTGGTGCCGTTCATTGGCGCGGCCCTGCAGGCGGCCTGGTCCAGTTGGCTGCTGGCGTTGCCCGCGTCCGAGCTCAAGCCCGCCGGCGGCCTGGCCCAGTGCCCGGCCTGCGGTTCGCCGGCGATGGCCGGGGTAGTGCGCAACCGCGGCAAGCACAATGGCCTGCGCTACCTGGCCTGCTCGCTGTGTGCCTGCGAATGGCATGTGGTGCGGGTCAAGTGCGTGTACTGCGAGTCGAGCAAGGACCTGCGCTACACCAGCCTCGACGATGACCGCCATGCACCGGGCAAGGCGCCGCTGCGGGCGGAGTGCTGCCCCGAATGCGAGTGCTACCTGAAGCAGAACTACCTGGAAAACGATGCGGCAGCCGAGCCGCTGGCCGATGACCTGGCCAGCCTGGCACTGGACATTCGCCTGGACGAGGAGGGCTTCCATCGGTTGGCACCGAACCTGATGCTCGCACCCGGATAGTGGCTGAGTGTCTACACTGTAAGACCGAGTCGCCCTTTTCGCGGGCATGCCCGCTCCCAAATGGACCTGCGCAGAACCTTGTGGGAGCGGGCACGCCCGCGGAGAGGCCAGAACAGACAACGGAATAGTCCAAGGTAGTACCGCATGTCCTCCAGCCTAGCCAGCGACACCCCACGCCTGCCCTCCATCGACACCCTTTTGCGCCACCCGGCCTGCCTCCCGCTGATCGACCGCCATGGCCGCGACGCGGTCCTTGCCACCCTGCGGCAACTGCTCGACGACCTGCGCGACCCTGCCCGCAGCGGCCAGCTCAGCGCCGCCGAACTGGCCGCTGAAGTGCTGCTGGGCCGCACCGGCGAACGCCTGGCCACCCAGCAGCGCAGCCAGGTCCGCCGTGTGTTCAACCTCACCGGCACTGTCCTGCACACCAACCTCGGCCGCGCCCTGTTGCCAGAAGAGGCCATCGAGGCCATGCGGACCGCCGCCCGCTACCCGCTCAACCTGGAATTCGACCTGGCCACCGGCAAGCGCGGTGACCGGGACGACCTCATCGAAGGGCTAATCCGCGAGCTGACCGGCGCCGAAGCCGTCACCGTGGTCAACAACAACGCCGCCGCCGTGCTGCTGGCGCTCAACAGCCTGGGCGCGCGCAAGGAGGGCATCATCTCCCGCGGTGAACTGATCGAGATCGGTGGCGCCTTCCGCATCCCCGACATCATGGCCCGTGCCGGCGTGAAGCTGCACGAAGTCGGTACCACCAACCGCACCCACGCCCGTGACTACGAGGCTGCCGTCAACCCACGTACCGGCCTGCTGATGCGCGTGCATTGCAGCAACTACAGCATCCAGGGCTTCACTGCCCAGGTGCCCACCGCCGAGCTGGCGCGCATCGCCCGCCAACATGACTTGCCGCTGCTGGAAGACCTGGGCAGCGGCAGCCTGCTTGACCTTACCCGCTGGGGCCTGCCCGCCGAGCCAACCGTGCGTCAGGCCCTGGCTGACGGTGCCGATATCGTCACCTTCAGTGGCGATAAACTGCTGGGCGGGCCGCAAGCCGGGATCATCGTCGGGCGCAAGGCGCTGATCGACAGAATCAAGAAGAACCCGCTCAAGCGCGCGCTACGGGTCGACAAGATCACCCTCGCCGCACTTGAAGCGGTGCTGGCGCTGTACCGTAACCCCGACCGCCTGGCCGAGCGCTTGCCCAGCCTGCGCCTGCTGACCCGCAGCCAAGCCGAAATTCGGGCCCAGGCCGAGCGCCTGGCGCCAGCGCTCAAGGCCTGCCTCGGCGAACAGTGGGCGGTCAGCGTGGAGTCGGCGCTGGGCATGATCGGCAGTGGTAGCCAGCCGGTGGCCCGCCTACCGAGCGCAGCGTTGTGCCTGCGCCCGCAGGTTTCGAAAAAGCTGCGCGGGCGCAGCCTGCACGTGCTGGAGCGGGCCTTGCGTGACCTGCCGGTGCCGGTGCTCGGGCGCATTGCCGACGACGCCCTGTGGCTGGACCTGCGCCAGCTGGATGACGAAGCCCAGTGGCTGGCACAGTTGCCCGCCCTGCAATTGGGGCCGGTACAGTGATCGTTGGTACCGCCGGCCACATCGACCACGGCAAGACCGCACTGCTTCAGGCCCTGACCGGCCAGGCCGGGGACCAGCGCCAGGAGGAGCGTGCGCGTGGCATGACCATCGACCTTGGCTACCGCTATGCGGCCTTGACCGAGGGCGCAGCACTGACCGGTTTCATCGATGTACCGGGCCATGAGCGCTTTATCCACAACATGCTGGCCGGCGCCCAGGGCATCGACCTGGTGTTGCTGGTAGTGGCGGCCGACGACGGGGTGATGCCACAAACCCGCGAGCACCTGGCAATCATCGAGCTGCTGGGCATTCCCCAGGCATTGGTGGCGATCAGCAAATGCGACCGGGTAGAGTCGGCCCGCCTGGCCGAAGTTCAGGCACAGGTCAGCGAATTGCTGGCGCCGGGCCCTTATGCGGGGGCACGGCAGTTGCCGTTGTCGAGTGTGACCGGCGAAGGTATCGATGCCCTGCGCCAGGCTTTGCTGGCGGCCGGGCAGCGCGTGCGCCAGCGCAGTGTGCGCGGCGGATTCCGCCTGGCCGTTGACCGTGCTTTCGCTGTCACCGGTGCGGGGGTGGTGGTCACGGGTACGGCGCTGGCCGGGCGGGTCAGTGCCGGCGACACTTTGTTGCTGGGCAAGGCCGGCAAACCGGTGCGGGTACGTGGCCTGCACGCGCAGAACCAGGCCGCCCTGGTGGCCGAGGCGGGCCAGCGGGTGGCGCTGAACATCGCAGCCGAACGCCTGGCGGTGGAGCAGGTGCATCGGGGTGACTGGTTGGTCCCCGAGTGGCTGCATGCGCCCAGCGTGCGGGTGGATATCGAGCTGAAGCTGTTGCCGGGCGAGACCCGCACCTTCGAACATTTCAGCGCGGTGCATGTGCACCTCGGTACCCAGGACGTAACGGCCCGAGTGGCCTTGCTCGAAGGTGAAACCTTGGTGGCGGGCCAACGTATGTTCGCCCAGTTGCTGCTCAACGCGCCGCTGCAGGCGGTACACGGCGACCGCCTGGTGCTGCGCGACCAGCGTGCCCAGCGCACCCTGGGGGGCGGCAAGGTACTTGATCCGTTCGCACCAAGCCGTCAGCGTCGCAGCGATGAGCGCCTGCGCCAGTTGCAGGTGCTGCGCGATGCCGAGGACCTGGAGCAGGCCCTGCCGGCGCTGCTCGCCAGTGCACTAGGGGGTATCGACCCGCAGCGCCTGGAGCGACAGTTCAATCGCCTGCGCGAAACCTGGCAGATGCCGGAAGATGTGCTGGTGGTGGCCACGCGGCAAGGCCAAGTGCTGTTTGCCAGTGCGCGGTGGCAAGCGCTCAAGCACCAGGTGCTGGAGCAGCTGGCGCGGTTCCATGAACAGGAGCCCGACCAGCTCGGCCCGGACCGCGACCGCCTGCGCCGCTTTGCTGCCTTTGCCGCTGGAGCGGCCTGCTTTTGTCAGCCTGCTGGATGAGTTGCTCGATGACGGCGCCATTGCCAGCAGCGGGCCTTGGCTGCACCTGCCCGATCACAAGGTGCAGTTGAGCGACGCCGACAGCGCGTTATGGGCGAGTCTGCAACCAAAGTTGCTGGCGGGGCACTACGATCCGCCCTGGGTCAGGACGCTGGCGAGTGAGGAGAATTGTGCCGAAGCCGATGTGCGCCTGTTGCTGCGCAAGCTGGCCCGGCTGGGCCTGGTGCACCAGGTGGTGCGCGACCTGTTTTACCCCGAGGCGACGCTACAGCGCATGGCAGAGCTGCTGCTGGGGCAGGCCAGTGAAACGCCGATAGTGCAGGTTGCTGCGTTTCGCGATATGTTGGGCATTGGTCGCAAGCGCAGTGTGCAGATACTGGAGTATTTCGACCGCATCGGCCTGACCCGGAGGGTGGCCGATCAGCGTCACATTCGCGCCGACAGCGCCCTGGCCCAGCAGCAGGCCAGGCACTGAGTTCAAGGAAGGCAATCGCGCCCGGTGGCGCGGCCGGGCTTCAAACCCGGTTGGGGACGGCAGCCGTTCCCGGGCAGGTTCGACTCCCGCTGCCTTCCGCCATTTTCTTTTGCCTGATCTGGCCCTATCGCCGGCAAGCCAGCTCCCACAGGTACTCCATAGGCTTCGGGCCTGGTGTTATCCCTGTGGGAGCTGGCTTGCCGGCGATAGGGCCAGATCAGGCGGCACTCAGGCCCGCTCCCCACACAGGTCCAGGGCAAACCACCGCTCTGCCGTGTCGACATCCAGCCCCGCTCCCAGCAGCGC
The DNA here is from genome assembly GCA_029953615.1 of Pseudomonas putida. Taxonomy (NCBI): domain Bacteria; kingdom Pseudomonadati; phylum Pseudomonadota; class Gammaproteobacteria; order Pseudomonadales; family Pseudomonadaceae; genus Pseudomonas; species Pseudomonas putida. Next base: position 2,911,831 of record CP124529.1, read on the forward strand.
AACCATCTTGGCCAGTGCCGCCTCGCGGGTCATGCCCCCGCCACTGACCAGCCCGGCCCCGCGCAAGCGGTTACCCGCCGCATAGGTATCGAACACCACCGACCCCTCAGGGCACTGGCTGATAGCCGCCAGCATCACGCCCCGCTGGCGCGCCGCACTCAGCACATCCAGCAATGCCTGGTCATCCGATGGCCCGGTACCGCTGCCATAGCACTCCAGCAGCAGCCCTTGCACGCCGCTGCCCAGCAGTGCCTGCAAGTGCGCGGCCTGCAAGCCCGGGAACACCGGCACTACCGCCAGGTTGACCGGCTGGCGCGGGTGCTTGTAGCCAAGCTCGGCAGGGATCGCCGTAGCGCGCTCACTGTCACGATGGCGCGGCAGCGCGGCGAAGGCATCGAACGCCTCGCTGCGCAGCTTCGAAGCCCGGCAGCCATGCAGCAACTGGCCGTGGAAGTACAGCTGCACGCCAGCTTCCAGCCCTTGTTCGAACTGGCGCAGCGCGCCGCACAGGTTGCCCCATGCATCGCTGTCTGCGGCACCCGCCGGCAGCATCGAGCCGGTCAGCAACACCGGCACCGGCAGGCCCAGCAGCAGGAATGACAATGCCGCGGCGCTATAGGCCAGGCTGTCGGTGCCATGCAGCACCAGCACGCCATCATGGCCAGCCACCTCTACCGCTGCGACGATGGCATCGCGCATCGCCAGCCAGTTGTGCTGTTGCATGTTGGCGCTGTCCAGCAGCGGGTCCAGTTCCTGCAGGGTCCATTGCAGCTGAGGCGCATCGGCCATGTGGGCGAAGTGTTCGCGCATGCGCGCTTCGAAGCCACCTGCCGGCGCCAGGCCTTCGGGGGTTTCGAGCATGCCGATGGTGCCCCCGGTATAGAGAACGAGGAGATTGTTTACTGCTCGCATGGGAAGCATCCGTAGCGGTGAGCGGAGAAAGGTAAGCCGCCCACGGACGGGGCGGCTGGAAGGGAGAATATCAGCGCTGTGTCTGGACTTCGCCGACTGCTTTGTCAGTGGCTGTTTCCGCCTGCGGATTGGCAGGCCAGGCATTGCGGTCCAGGTCCAGGTCAGCGAACTTGGCCGAATCGAACACCGGCTGGTCGACGCCGGCTTTGCGCTGGTCGTCGTAGTCGCGCATTACCCGCAGGCCGACCTTGAACAGCAGGGCCAGGGCAATCAGGTTGACGAAGGCCAGGCAGGTCATGGTGATGTCGGCGAAGGCGAACACGGTCGACAGGTCCTGCAGCGAACCCCATACCACCAGTGCCAGCACCAGGCCACGGAACACCATCAGTACCACGCGATTGCGGGTGAGGAACTGCAGGCTGTTCTCGCCCAGGTAGTAGTTGTAGAGGATGCAGGTGAACACGAACAGCGACAATGCCACGCTGACGAACACACGGCCCCAGTCACCAACCACGGCAGCCAGCGAGTTCTGGGTCAGGACGATGCCGTCACCTTCGAAGCCCGGGGTGTAGAAGCCCGACAGCAGGATCAGCAGCGCGGTGCAGGTGCAGATCACGAAGGTGTCGAGGAACACGCTGAAGGCCTGGACCACGCCCTGGGCACCCGGGTGTTTCACGGCGGCCACGGCGGCGACGTTCGGCGCACTGCCCAGGCCCGCTTCGTTGGCGAACACACCACGCTTCACGCCCATGACGATGGCGCTGCCGAGGCAGGCCGCCGAACGCCGGGTCGAGGCCGAAGGCGCTCTTGAAGATGGTTTCCAGCATGGCTGGCACGTGTTCGATCTGGGTGCCGATCACGTACAGGGTCACGCCGATGTAGGCCAGGGTCTTGACCGGTACCAGCAGGTCCGACACTGCGGCAATGCGCTTGATGCCGCCGATGAAGGTGATGGCCAGCAGCACGGCGAGGACGATGCCGGTGTGTTTGGGGTCGAAGGCGAAGGCGTTCTGCAGCGAGTGGGTCACGGTGTACGACTGCAGGCCGATGAAGGCGAAGCCGTAGGTGACCAACAGCAGGATCGAGAACACGATGGCCATGCTTTTCAGCTTCAGGCCATGCTGGATGTAGTAGGCCGGGCCGCCACGGTACAGGCCGTCGCCGTCGGCGCGCTTGTAGACCTGGGCCAGGGTACATTCGAAGAAGCTGCTGGACATGCCCACCAGTGCGGTAACCCACATCCAGAACACTGCGCCTGGGCCGCCGAGGGTCACGGCGATGCCGACACCGGCAATGTTACCGGCGCCCACGCGGCCGGCCAGGCTCAGCATCAGGGCCTGGAAGGAGCTCAGCTGGCCAGCCTGGCCACGCAGCGACTCCTTGAACACACCGAACATGTGGCCAAAGTGGCGGAACTGGACGAACCGGGAGCGGATGGTGAAATAGCTACCCAGCCCTACGATCAGCACAATGAGAAGTTTCCCCGAGAGGAAATCGTTGAGTACTTCGAGCATTGGAAAATGACCTCGATTCTTATTGTTCGTGTGGAAAGACCAGCGGACGGCGGGCGCACCGCTATTCGTTGGGGCGCATGGTTGGCTATGACAAGACCGGTTACAATTTCGCGGGTTGCTCTGTTTTGGTGCAACTTGATGCTACAATTGCGCCATTCGCGTCACCTGAGCCTCGTGTCATGAGCGATCATTTCGCTACCAATCTAAAACTGGCCTGCAGCCACTACCGCTCTATCTCGGAAGTTTGCCGCAAGCTTGCGATCAATCGCGCACAGTTCAACAAGTACCTGAGCGGGCAGAGCCGTCCGACGGCATTCAACCTCAAGCGCATCAGCGACTTCTTCGGTGTCGAGGATTACGAACTCAATTTGCCGCCCGAGCAGTTCAGCCGCCTGATCGGCGCGCGCGTGCCTACCTTGGCCGAGCAACCCGGGGACCCGATCAGCGATTTGTTCCGCCCCTTGCACGAACATGCCGGCAATCTGTCGCGCTATTGCGGCTACTACCTGGAGTATTCCAACTGCATGTCGGTGCCGGGCACGATCCTGGTGTCGCTGGTGCACCTGTGGGAAGAGCGCGGGCAGTTCCTGTTCGAGCGTCAGGAACGCCAGGAGCGCTCCACCGCTACCAATCCCCATGCCGAGGTGCGTTGCCGCTACCTGGGGGCGGCGTTCCAGTTACAGGACCGCATGTTCCTGGTCGACTACGAGTCGCTGACCTTCAACGAGATGAGCCAGACCATCCTCATCCCCAGCTTCAAAAGCCGCATTACCCGCCTGAACGGCCTGAAGGCCGGCGTTTCCAGCGGCGACCAGCGCTACCCTGCGTGCACCCGGGTGGTGTGGGATTACCTGGGAGAGGAGATCAATCGCATCAACGCCTATCGCCAGGTAAAACTGTACCAGCCGGATGATCCACGTATAGATGACGACATACGTGAGCGTTTGAGTGCGAGACCGCTTACTAACGGGTTGTTTGAAATCAAGTAGTGGTCGACACGTTCAGGCGTCATCGAGAATGAAGGCTTCCACAGCGCTCGCAACCTGATCGGCAATTGCCGGTGTATTGCGTAAGTGGGCAGCGATGCCATGGTCGCAGTCTGTTAGAAACAGGCAGTGCAAACGCGACGCTGAAACGGATTGCATCAGGGCCTGGGTAACTTCTTCAGGGATCGGGCTGTAGCGTTCAGTGCCGGCAAGCCACAGGTTGCCGGCGCTTGTTCCAGGGCCTTTGCCGAATCGCTGTGAGTTGAGCCCGTCGTATTCGCCAATCACCATCATTACTCTTCCAGGGAACTGGCTGAGGAAGGCGTAGCTATCGCTTTCGAGAAAGCCGAAAGGCTTGCTGATGGCAGCAGTGAATGCCGGGCCAAACGGCGCCTTGTGGGCATGGTCTGGATAGACTGCCGGGCAGATCAGTACGATGTTGTCCACTTGTGGCAAGCGTGCCGCGAGCTTGAGCGTGATTGCCGCGCCGAGGCTGTGGCCGATGAGCGTTCGGCATCGCGGTGCGATATGCGCGTGGAAACGCTGTGCTTCGTCAAGATTGGTGGCCAGTGACGGCGATATTGCGCCTGGCTCACTGGCGAGGCTATGACCTGACAGATTGGCAGTGAGTGAACCAATGCCGGCGGCTTGCAGGCGATAGAGCAGGGGATTGAGCCGGGTAAAGTCGGAGCGAGCGCCCCCCAGGACGAATGCCGGCGCTGCGCGTTCGATATCGGGTACCAGCAATCGGGCTTGTTGCTGGTAGTTTTCAAATACTTCGTCGATGAACAGTTCTTTGCCAGGGGCAAGTTCGTCGAACTGCCATTTCAGGCGCTGAGGGGAACCCGTTTGAAAGTGCATGGTGCTCTCTGGAAGAACCGGCTTTGGCCTGAAGGCAGAATAAGCGGTTATCAGCAGCAGCGGAAGTCAGCTCGCTCCTGGTATTTCACCGGCGATTTCTATCGGTGGCGGTGTTGAACTGTGAAACTCTGGAATCACTGCCACAGTGGGATCGAACGGGGCCGGTGTTGGACTTCCCCGCCCAGAAACCGCAAAATGACCCCTTTCCTTCAATCAACCTCTCCGGATCTGCTGACTCTATGCGTATGCGCCTAATGCTGTTGGGTGGTGGCAATGCCCTCGGGCAAGCGCTGATTCGTCTTGGGGCCGAGGAGGACATCGCATTCCTGGCGCCGCGCCCCCCCGAGAACGGCTGGACGCCGGCCAGCCTCACCCAGTTGCTCGACGACCATCGCCCCGATGCCCTGGTCAACCTGGCCTATTACTTCGACTGGTTTCAGGCCGAGTCGGTCAGCGAGCAACGCCTGGCTCAACAGGAGCGGGCGGTGGAGCGGTTGGCGGAGCTGTGCCAGCACCACCAGATCACCCTGGTGCAGCCTTCCAGCTACCGCGTATTCGATGGTGCGCGGGCCACGGCCTACAGCGAAAAGGACGAGCCAGTGCCGCTGGGCTTGCGGGGCCAGGCCCTTTGGCGCATCGAGCAGAGCGTGCGCGCGGCTTGCCCGCAACACGTGCTGTTGCGCTTTGGCTGGCTGCTCGACGAAAGCATCGATGGGGCGTTGGGGCGTTTCCTGACCCGCGCCGAGCAACCCCAGGAGCTGCTGCTGGCTGATGACCGGCGCGGCAACCCGACGCCCGTCGACGACGCCGCCCGGGTGATCCTGTCGGTGCTCAAGCAACTGGATTGCAGTGCGCCGCTGTGGGGCACCTACCATTACGCCGGCAACGAGGCCACCACGCCGCTGGCGCTGGGCCAGGCGATCCTTGCCGAAGCCGGCCAGTATCGCCAGTTGGCCGTGCAGGCGCCGACGCCGCAGGCCCATGCCGCGCGCCCGGATGCCAGCGAAGAGCCGCAGCACGCGGTACTGGCCTGCAAGAAAATCCTTCACACCTTCGGCATCAAACCGCGCGCCTGGCGCGCCGGCTTGCCGCCCCTACTGGACCGGTTCTACCGCCATGGCTGACGCCCCCATCCTGATCACCGGCGGTGCCGGCTTCATTGGCTCCCACCTGTGCGATGCGTTGTTGGACAAAGGCTACGCCGTACGCATTCTCGACGACTTCTCCACTGGGCAGCGGGGCAACCTGCAGGTCGGCCACCCGCGGCTGGAACTGGTTGAAGGCGATGTCGCCGATGCCGGGCTGGTCACGCAGGTTGCGGCTGGCTGCCGTGCCGTTGTGCACCTGGCGGCGGTGGCCTCGGTGCAGGCCTCGGTCGAGGACCCGGTGCGGACCCACCAGAGCAATTTCATTGGCACCCTCAACGTGTGCGAAGCCATGCGCGTGCATGGCCTGCGCCGGGTGTTGTTCGCCTCCAGTGCGGCGGTATATGGCAACAATGGCGAAGGCGAGTCGATTGCCGAAGACACCCCCAAGTCGCCGCTGACCCCCTATGCCGTGGACAAGCTGGCCAGTGAGCAGTACCTGGACTTCTACCGTCGCCAGCATGGCCTGGAGCCGGTGGTGTTCCGCTTCTTCAATATCTTCGGGCCGCGTCAGGACCCATCCTCGCCGTATTCCGGGGTGATCAGCATCTTCTCCGAGCGCGCAGTGCAGGGCTTGCCGATCACGGTGTTCGGTGATGGCGAACAGACCCGCGACTTCCTCTACGTGGGCGACCTGGTGCAGGTGATGGTGCAGGCGCTGGAGCAGCCACAGGTCGAGGAGGGGGCAGTGAATATCGGCCTTAACCAGGCCACGTCGCTCAACCAGCTGCTGGCGGCGTTGGAGAAAGTGGTGGGTAGCTTGCCAGCGGTCAGCTATGTGGCGGCACGCTCGGGTGACATTCGCCATTCGCGGGCGGATAACCAGCGTTTGCTGGCGCGGTTCGAGTTTCCGCAGGCGACGCCGATTGTCGAGGGGCTGGCGCGGCTATTGGGCAAGAGCTGAAATTCCTGGGGGCGCTTTGCGCCCCTATCGCCGCCAAACCAGCTCCAACAAATGGGGCGCACCTCACCCTGTAGGAGCGGCCTTGCCGGGGCGCAGGACCGGTCGGATGGGCTGCGCAGCAGCCCCAGAATCACCCATGCCGCACAACTCTGCGCAGGCAATCCCCTGCCTCCAGCACCCGCCCGTCCCGGGCCCGCACCTGCAGTGTTTCCAGCGCCTGCCCCGTATCGCCATCCACCAGTTCCGAACGCACCTCTCCCGCCTCGAACAGAAACCGCTCCCCCCACTGCCTCAAGCCAACCACTACCGGAAACACCGATTGCCCTTTCTCGGTCAGCACATACTCCTTGTAGGCGCTGCCATCCGACGCCGGCTGCAGCGTCAGCAGCCCGCTCTCCACCAGCCACTTGAGCCGGGAGGCGAGGATATTCTTCGCCAGCCCCAGGTTCTTCTGGAATTCACTGAAACGCCGCAGGCCATCGAAGGCATCGCGCAGGATCATCAGCGCCCAACGGTCTCCCAGCACCTCAAGGGCCCGTGCCACGGGGCATTGCGCATTGTTTTCATCGAGCATGGACGGCGCCTTTCGTGATCATCTGGTTGCAGATTAAAACCACATTTGCTAAATAGCCAGCATGTGGTTTCAATTCGAAACCAGATAGACGAGGCCAGCCCGATGAAGCCTGCACTGACACGCTGGATCACCCTGCTGCTGGCCACCACCAGCGCCATGGCCGTGGCGACCGTGTATTTCGCCCAACCTCTGCTCGAGTCGATGGCCGCGGACCTTGGCGTGGCGCAGCAGCAGATCGGTTGGGTAGTTGGCGCGACCCAGGCGGGCTATGCCCTGGGGTTGTTGCTGATCGTGCCGCTGGGGGACCTGATCGACCGCAAGCACCTGTTGCTTGGGCAGTTACTGCTCTCGGCCCTGGCGCTGGTGGGTGTAGGCATGGCGCCGAGCTGGGCGCTACTGCTGCTGGCCCTGGCCATCACCGGGCTTATGGCGGTCATGGTGCAGGTGATGGTGGCGCATGCCGCGAGCCTTGCCACCCCTGGCCAGCAAGGGCAGGCCGTGGGCAGCGTCACCAGCGGCGTGGTGCTGGGCATTCTGCTGGCGCGGCTGGCCTCGGGCGGGCTTGCCGACCTGGCTGGCTGGCGCAGCGTGTACCTGTTTGCCGCAGGGCTGCTGATGCTACTGGCGCTGGTGCTATGGCGCAGCCTGCCCATGGGGAAGCCGGTGATGCTGCGGTCTGGCTACCGGGCGCTCATCGTTGCCCAGTTCAGGCTGTACCAGCACGATCGGCTGCTGCGTCAGCGTGGGCTGTTCGGCATATTGATCTTCGCCGCGTTCAGCGTGCTGTGGAGTGCCATGGTCATGCCCCTGAGCGCCGCGCCATTGGCGCTGAGCCATACCCAGATCGGTCTGTTCGGCCTGGCGGGTGTTGCCGGCACATTGGCGGCCGCGCGCGCCGGTCGCCTGGCCGACCAGGGGCGGGGAGAGCGTACCACCGGGTTGGCGCTTGTTCTGCTGGTGCTGTCTTGGCTGCCTACGGCCTTCGTCAAGCATTCACTGCTGGCCTTCGGGCTGGGTGTGCTGATGCTGGACTTTGCCGTGCAGGCGGTGCATGTCACCAACCAGAGCCTGTTGCTGGCCGGGCGTGGCGCAATGGCCAGCCGGTTGATCGGCGCCTACATGTGCTGTTATTCGCTTGGCAGTGGGCTTGGGGCGGTACTGGCGAGCTGGGTATATGCCCATTGGGGTTGGGCAGCGGTGTGTGGGCTTGGGATGGGCATCAGCGCGATCGCGCTGGGGTATTGGCTAGGGTTGCAACGTGCGAGGGCGGCCGAAGCCGCCCTGCAGTGTTCAGGTCAGAACTTGTAGCCAAGGCCGACCATGTACACCCACGGGTCGACTTCGACGTTGACCTTGGTCTTGCTGTAGCCCAGTGCGGACGGGCCGTCGACGCTGGCTTTGGTGTCGATGTCGACGTACCAGACCGCGGCGTTGACCAGCAGGTTGTCGGTGAGCATGTAGTCCATGCCCAGCTGACCGGCGATGCCGACCGAGTCCTGCAGCTTCAGGTTGCTGAAGCCCTGCTGCTTGCGTGCACTGCTGAGGTCTTCATCGAAGAACAGGGTGTAGTTGATGCCGACGCCGGCATACGGCTGGAACCTGGAAGTCGGTTCCATCGGGTAGTACTGCAGCGACAGGGTCGGCGGCAGTTGCTTGATGTCGGCTAGCTTCCCGTCCAGGCCGCCGCCCAGGCCTTTGACGCCGACGGTGTGCTTGAACGGGGTGGCGGCCAGCAGCTCCAGGCCAACGTGGTCGGTGAGCATGTAGGCGAAGGTCAGGCCCAGCTGGGTGTCGCTGTCCAGGGTAGCCTTGGTACCCGAAACCTTGTTGCCATCGAACTTGAGGTCGCCGCTGCTTTCGTTGGGAGCAGTGGTGATGGCGCCGGCGCGCAGGATCATATCGCCTGCCTGATAAGCGTGGGCGGCAGGTGCGGCGAGCGCAAGGGCCACGATTGAGGCGCCGAGCAAGGTCTTGTTCATGGAAGCTCCCAGAGGACGTGAGTAATCGAGTAGTCCAATGGTACGGATGCGGTTAAACAGAATGTTTGACCCAGCTCAAAGAAGCGTCTTCACGAATTCGAAACAGGTCTCACTTCAACTCGTACGCGTATATTTTCTCGGCCTCCATCTGGTATCCGGCATCGGCCAGCTCGCTGCTGGAGGCTCTAACCTGCATCTTTCCCTCGATCCAGTAGGGCTGATAGAGGTCTTCGATGCGCACGCCCATTTCACTGAAAATGTGCACGATCTGGTTCGACGGTGGGGGTGGCACGTGGATGCACGCGCCGTAGTAGGGGACCAGCAGGAATTCGGTGGTGCGGCCTTCTTCGCTGACCTCCAGCGGCACGATGTAGCCAGGCAGCTTGACCTGCTGGCCGTCGAGGCTTTTTACCACCGGAGCGTCGGGCGCCTGCTGGCGCGCCGGTGGGGCGGACTCGGCGGACAGGGCGTTGCTGAGCTGTGACATGTCGTGCAGCGGGGCGAGTTGTGGCGGGATGAGCGGGGCGCCTTCGGGGATGAGGGCGGGCCAGTCCAGTTCGCGGGGTTCGCCAGCCCACAGCGGCATCGCTACTGTCAGCAGCAGGATCAGCAGCGTATGCAGTGCTGGCCTCTTCGCGGGCATGCCCGCTCCCACAGGGTTTACCGCAGGCTTCGAACCTGGTGAAGGACCTGTGGGAGCGGGCGTGCCCGCGAAGAAGGCAGTGAGGTTTCTGATCATTGCACACACTCAGAGGTGAATGGACAGGCCATCGGCCAGCGACTGCCGATAGGCCCGCCACGCCGGCACGCTGCCCATCAGCAGCGCGGCCCCCAGGATGATAGCCAGCAATGTCCACTCATGAGCACTGGGCATGGCCAGCGGCAAATACAAACCATAGTTGGCCTGCACATACCCCTGTGCCAGGGCGATACCCGCATACAGCAAACCAAGCCCGGCAGCGATCCCGACCGCTGCCAGCGTCAGCGCTTCCAGCACCAGCAGCCCCGCGATGTGCCACGGCCTGGCGCCAACCGAACGCAATATCGCCATTTCCCGCCGACGCTCGTTCAGGCTGGTGAGAATCGCCGTGAGCATGCCGATCAGGCCGGTCAGCACCACGAACAGCGACACCACGAACAGTGCCTGCTCGGCAGTGCCCATAAGGCTCCACAGTTCTTGCAGGGCTACCCCGGGCAGGATCGCCAGCAACGGCTCGCTGCGGTATTCATTGATCTCCCGCTGCAGGCTGAAGGTCGCGATCTTGCTGTTCAGGCCGAGCATGAATGCTGTGATGGCGGCAGGCTGCAGGTTCATGGTGCGTGCCTGCTCGGCGCTGACACGCCCGGTGCCGCGGGCTGGCACGCCGTTGTGCCAGTCGATGTGGATGGCTTCCATGCCGCCCAGGCTGATATGCAGCGTGCGGTCGACCGGCGTGCCGGTGCGCTTGAGTACGCCGACCACGGTGAACGGCTTGTCGTCGTGCTTGACCAGGCTGATCGCGGCGACCCCATGTGCCAGCACCAGCTTGTCGCCCAGCTTGTAGTGCAGTGCCTCGGCCACTTCGGCGCCGAGCACCACCTCGAACGGATCATCGGCAAACGCGCGGCCCTGGCTCAGTTCCAGGTGCTGGCGGCGGCCGTACTGGTAATGGCTGAAGTAGTCGCCAGTAGTGCCCATCACCCGATAACCGCGGTGCGAGTCGCCCAGTGAGATGGGGATGGCCCATTTCACCCGCGGGTCTTTGGCGTAGTGCTCATAGCTGTCCCAGCGGATGTTGTTGGTGGCGTTGCCGATGCGGAACACCGAGTACAGCAACAGGTTCACCGAGCCGGAGCGGGCACCGACGATCAGGTCGGTACCGCTGATGGTGCTGGCGAAGCTGGCCCGGGCCTCGGTACGGACCCGCTCCACGGCCAGCAGCAGGCACACCGACAAGGCGATGGCAAAAGCCGTGAGAAATGCAGTGAAGCGGCGGTTGGCCAGGCTGGCCAGGGCAAGGCGGAGCAGGTACATCAGGCCTCCCGGGGCTTGGCGGCACGGTTGAGTTCGGCCAGCGACAGGTGTCGGTCGAACAGCGGCGCCAGGCTCTGGTCGTGGCTGACGAACAGCAGGCTGGCACCGGCGGCACGGCATTCATCGAACAGCAGACGGATGAACGCTTCGCGGGTGTCGGCATCCAGCGCCGAGGTCGGTTCGTCGGCGATCACCAGTTCGGGCTGGCCGATCAGTGCGCGGGCGGCGGCAACCCGTTGCTGCTGGCCGATCGACAGGCTGTCGGCGCGACGGGCGAGCAGCGCGGGGTCGTCCAGGCCAAGGTGGGCCAACAGTGTGCTGGCCGCTTGGTCGACACTGCCATGGCGCTGCTCGGCGCGCGCCTTGCGGCTACGCGAGAAACGGCAAGGCAGCTCGACATTTTCGCGTACCGAGAGGAACGGCAACAGGTTGAACTGCTGGAAGATATAACCGGTGTGGTCGACCCGGAAGCGGTCACGGGCGCCTTGGCCCAGGCGGCCGAGGTCCTGACCGAGCAACTGGATACGGCCTTGGCCCGGTACGTTCACCCCGCCCAGCAGGCCCAGCAGTGTGGTTTTGCCACTGCCGCTGGGGCCTTTGAGAAACAGGGCCTCGCCAGCTTCCAGACGGAATGCCGGAATGTCCAGCAGCGCGGGCTGGCCTGGCCAGGCGAACACCAGGTCATGCAGTTCGATCAACGGCTGGCGCATTCAGAACGCGACCGCGGCCTTGGCCGGCGTGGTCTCCACGCCTTTCTGGCCATTGGGGCCGATCAGTTGCACATTGATTTTCTGGGTGGCCGGGAAGGCTTTGAACAGTGGCGCAAGGTCCACCTGTGCCAGTTTGTCGGGGTTGGTGCAGGTCAGCTGGTAGCGAGCGCCGATGTCGCTGTGCTGGTGGTTGTGTTCGTGTTCGTGTTCGTCGCCATCGTCGTCGGCTTTCGGAGCATCACCGAACAGCGGGCTTTCCAGTTCCTGCTGGTCTTCCTTGCAACCGGCGGCAGCGGGCAGACCAAACAGCTTCAGCGGTTGTTCGAGCTGCTGGCGCACCGCCGCAACCTTGGCCTTGTCGGCGTCGCTGTTGGCGGCGTGTTCGAAGCCGACCAGGTTCATTGCCGGGCTGTCCAGCTCCAGCTCCAGGGTGTTGCCATCGAGTACGGCGTTGAGCTTGGCCACGCCATGCTCGTGAGCGCCGAGAGTGCCATGGGCGTGGTCATGATCATGCTCATGCTCATCAGCGTGGGCATGGGCCAGGGGCAGCAAGGCGAAGGGCAGGGCGAGCAACAGGCGACGCATGGACGGCTCCGGAGCGGACGGGAAGATTGGGTTATGTTATAACAACTTTTCTGCGCGTCGCCAGCCTGCGTGGCGCAGGTTTCATGTTGCGGTAGGATGGCAGCATTGACTTGGGTTCAGGGAATGCAGCATGAGAATTCGTGGGCAGATTGGTGACTGGCCTGTGGATCTGACCATCGAGCTGGAGCCTGAAGAGTGGGCGCAGCTGGGGCGGCAGAGCGACGTACCGGTGGTCGCGCAAGCTGTTGCGACGGCAGCGGTGGCAGCGCCGCGCCAGGATGACGGGCAATGGACTGCGGCGCGCGAGGTGTTGCGCCTGGCAGGGCAGATGAGCGGGCCGGAATTGCTGGATCGGCTGGAAGGGCTGGCCGGGAGTACGGCGGCGGGCAAGCGGCTGCTGGTGCGCTTGCGGCATAGCAATGAAGTTAAGGTGGAAAGTGGCGTGGACGCGCCGGTTTATCACTGGGTGGGATAAATCTGTATTGCCTGTGCTGGCCTATTCGTGGGTAAACCCGCTCCCACAGGATTTCACAGCACTTGGGGCCTGCGCAATTCTGTGGGAGCGGGTTTACCCGCGAACGAGGGCAAAGCCCTCGCAATGAGCCTCAAGTCAAAACATCGCCGCCGACAGCTTGCGACGATAGACCCCAACCAGCGGGTGATCCCCACCCAGCAACTCGAACACCTGCAGCATCGCCTTCTGCGGCAACCCGTTCTCATAGCCGCGGTTACGCTGGAACAGCTTCAGCAACCCTTCCAGCGCCGCTTCGTACTGCTGGCGTGCCAGCTGTTGGATACTCAGCTGATAGGCCGCCTCGTCATCCTGCGGGTTCTGCGCCAGGCGGCTTTTAAGGTCGGCCACTTCCGGCAGGCTGGCGGCCTGGCGCAGGAAGGTCAGCTGGGCCTTGGCGCCGGCCAGTGCAGCTTTATGTTCGTCAGTCTTGACCGCGTCCAGCACAACCTGGGCTTCACCCAGTTCACCGCGTTCGGCCAGGCAGCGGGCATACAGGATCAGCGCTTCGGCATTGCTGTTGTCCTCACCCAGCAGGGCCTGCAACAGCGCTTCGGCCTCGGCAAAACGGCTTTCTGCAAACAGCCCCTTGGCCTGCTCCAGCGGCGATGCGCTGGGGGCGGCGGGCAATTGCACGTGCGGTTCGAGCATGGCACGGATCGCCGATTCCGGCTGCGCACCGGCAAAGCCGTCCACGGGCTGGCCGTCCTTGAACAGCACCACGGTCGGCAGGCTGCGGATGCCGAACTGGGCAACCACCTGTTGCTCCACGTCGCAGTTGATCTTGGCCAGCAGCAGCTCGCCCTGGTAGCCCTCGGCGATCTTGGCCAGCAGCGGCATCAGTGCCTTGCACGGCGCACACCACTCGGCCCAGAAGTCCACCAGCACCGGTTTGTGGAAGGAGTTCTCGATTACCAGTTGCTGGAAGGTGGCATCGGTAGCGTCGAAAATGTAAGGCGTGTCTTGGGTCATCGCGACTCTCGCAAACTCGTGAATGACACCACTATAAGGTGTCGCGGCTGGCGTGGTACAGGCTGACCCGGCGGAATTCGTGCGGCTCGGCCAGGTCCGGCAGGGTCAGCGCTTCGAGCACGCCCAGTTGCCGGTACAGCGGGTGGCTGAAGTCGCGTACCCGCGAGTCGGCCACCAGCGCCTGGCGCCCGCGGTCGAGGAAGGCATCCAGCAGCGGCAGGTTGGCGCGGTCGTACAGCACATCGGCCACCAGGATCAGGTCGAAGCGGTCGTCCTCGGCAAAGAAATCGCTGCTGTAACCCAGTTCCACTCCGTTCAGCGCGGCATTTGCGCGGCAGGCATCGAGTGCCAGCGGGTCGAGGTCGCAGGCTACCACTTCCAGCGCACCGGCGCGGGCAGCGGCAATACCGGCGATACCGGAGCCGGCGCCAAAATCCAGCACGCGCTTGCCGGCTACCCATTGCGGGTGCTCGGCCAGGTAACGGGCCATGGCCAGGCCGCTGGCCCAGCAAAAGCTCCAGTAGGGCGGTTCTTCAAGAATGCGCCGGGTCTCTTCGCTGCTGAAGGCGCGGTCCATGTTCTGGTCGTCGATCAGCCACAGCCTGAGGTCGCAGCCGGGCAGCTCGCTGACGACAAGACGCGCTTCGCCGATCAGGCCGCTAAGGGCCTGTTGCAAGGAGACTGGCGCCACTTACGGCGCCTTCTCGAAACGCAGTGGGCCGATGGCCTGGGTCTGGGCCTGGGTAATGCGCACCGGCGGCAGGTGCATGATCAGTTGGCCGGAACGGCTGGCGCGGCCGCGCAGTTCGACCCGGGCGCCGGCGGGGAACGCCTCGGGGTTGAAGCGCAATTGGTAGGGCAAGGCCTGGCCGGTGCCGGTCAGGTTGCTGCTGGCCAGCAGGCGCTGGGGGCGGTCGCGTTCGTCGATGACCAGCAAGGCCAGCTCCACGTCGGCACCGGCAGGGATTTCCAGCAAGGTGCCGCTCAGCTCGCGCTGGTAGGCCGGCAGCGGGCCCAGTACTGCGGCCGGCTTGGCCGTACGGGCTGGCGTGGGGGCCGCAGGGGCGTCGGGCTTCGGCCTGTCGCTGCCGCAGGCGGCGAGCAGGGCGGCGCAGCACAGCACGACGAGCGCTCGGTAATGCATGGGGTAGTCCTTCACGGGCAGATTTGCCATGGATGTTAACCCCTTTGGCTTGTCTTGCCAGTGGGATGCGCTACCATGGCCCTCCCTTTTTTTGTTGCCTGCCACCATGCACTGTCCCTTTTGCGGTGCCAACGACACCAAGGTCATCGACTCTCGCCTCGTCGCCGAGGGCGAGCAGGTGCGCCGCCGCCGCGAATGCGTCGCCTGCGGCGAGCGCTTCACCACCTTCGAAACCGCCGAGCTGGTGCTGCCCCGGCTGATCAAGCAGGACGGCACGCGCCAGCCCTTCGACGAAGATAAACTGCGCGCCGGCATGCAGCGGGCGCTGGAAAAACGCCCGGTCAGCGTCGAGCGCCTGGAAGCGGCGCTGGCGCATATCAAGAGCCGCCTACGCGCCACCGGTGAACGCGAAGTCAAATCTTTGGTGGTGGGCGAAATGGTCATGGCCGAGCTGCGCAAGCTCGACGAAGTGGCCTATATCCGTTTTGCCTCGGTTTACCGGCGCTTCCAGGACCTCGACGAGTTCCGCGAAGAAATCGACCGCCTGGCTCGCGAGCCGGCTAAAGAGTGACCATGCCCAGCCAAGCTGCGATCCTCGACGCCCACTACATGGCCCGCGCGCTGGAGCTGGCGCGCAAGGGCCTGTACAGCACCCACCCGAACCCGCGCGTAGGCTGCGTGATCGTGCGCGATGGCGAGGTGGTCGGCGAAGGCTGGCATGTGCGCGCCGGCGAACCGCATGCCGAAGTGCATGCGCTGCGCCAGGCAGGTGAGCGTGCCCGTGGCGCCTGTGCCTATGTCACTCTCGAGCCGTGCAGCCACCATGGCCGCACACCGCCGTGCGCCGAAGCGCTGGTCAATGCCGGCGTGGCACGAGTGGTGGCCGCCATGCAGGACCCCAACCCGCAAGTGGCGGGGCAGGGCCTGCGGCGCCTGGCCGAGGCCGGTATCGAAGTGGCCAGCGGCGTGCTCGAGGCCGAGGCCCGTGCACTCAACCCCGGTTTCCTCAAGCGCATGGAGCACGGCCTGCCGTTCGTTCGCGCCAAACTGGCCATGAGCCTGGATGGCCGCACTGCCATGGCCAGTGGCGAAAGCCAGTGGATCACCGGCCCCGCCGCCCGCTCGGCGGTGCAGCGCCTGCGCGCCCGTTCCAGCGTGGTGTTGACCAGCGCCGCCAGCGTGTTGGCCGATAACGCACGGATGACCGTACGCGGCGCCGAACTGGGCCTGGATGCCGAAACCACCGCTCTTGCACTCAGCCGCACACCGCTGCGCGTGCTGGTCGATGGCCGCCTGCGCCTGCCGCTGGATGCCCCGTTCTTCCAGGCCGGCCCGGCGCTGGTGGTGACCGCTGTCGCAGATGACCCGCGCTATGCCGCTGGTGGCCACGAACTGCTCAGCCTGCCGGGTGACAATGGCCAGGTGGACCTGCCGGCGCTGCTGCAAGCCCTGGCTGCCCGTGGCGTCAACGAAATCCTGCTGGAAGCCGGTGCCGGCCTGGTCGGCGCCTTCGCCCGGCAAGGCCTGGTCGACGAATACCAGTTGTTCGTCGCCGGCACCTTCCTCGGTTCCCAGGCCCGCCCGCTGCTGGACTGGCCACTGGACCGGATGAGTGAAGCGCCGCGGCTGAAAATTACCGAAATGCGCGCAGTGGGCGATGACTGGCGGGTCACGGCCATCCCCCTGCCGGCGCCCGGCGTATAATGCCAGGCTTGCCCCGCGCAAACCGTTTTTGAGGAAGACCCCATGTTCACCGGCATCATCGAATCCATCGGCACCATCCGCAGCCTGACCCCCAAGGGTGGCGACGTGCGCGTCTACGTCGAAACCGGCAAACTCGACCTGGGTGACGTCAAGCTCGGCGACAGCATCGCCGTCAACGGCGTGTGCCTGACCGCCGTCGAACTGCCGGGTGACGGCTTCTGGGCCGACGTCAGCGTCGAAACCCTCAAGCGCACCGCCTTCATCGACCTCAAGAGCGGCAGCAAGGTCAACCTGGAAAAAGCCCTCACCCCCACTACCCGGCTGGGCGGGCACCTGGTCAGCGGCCACGTCGACGGCGTCGGCGAAATCATCTCGCGCAGCGATAACGCCCGCGCCATCCAGTTCCGCGTGCGTGCACCGAAGGAACTGGCCAAGTACATCGCCCACAAGGGTTCGATCACCGTCGACGGCACCAGCCTGACGGTCAACGAGGTCAATGGCGCCGAGTTCGAGCTGACCATTGTCCCGCACACCCTGTCCGAAACCATCATGGCCGACTACCGCGCAGGGCGTCGGGTAAACCTTGAGGTCGACCTGCTGGCCCGTTACCTGGAGCGCTTGCTGCTGGGTGACAAGGCTGCCGAACCGAGCAAGGGCAGTGGCATTACCGAAAGCTTCCTGGCCGCCAACGGCTTCTTGAAATCCTGATTGAGAAGGGGGTGCCGCGTGGCGCTCAACAGCATCGAAGAACTGGTCGAAGACATCCGCCAGGGCAAAATGGTCATCCTCATGGATGACGAAGACCGTGAAAACGAAGGCGACATCATCATGGCAGCGGAGTGCTGCCTGCCCGAGCACATCAACTTCATGGCCAAGCACGCTCGTGGCCTGATCTGCATGCCGATGACCCGCGAGCGTTGCGAAACGCTGAAGCTGCCGCTGATGGCGCCGCGCAACGGCTCGGGCTTCGGTACCAAGTTCACCGTGTCGATCGAAGCCGCCGAAGGTGTCACCACCGGCATCTCCGCCGCTGACCGCGCCCGCACCGTACAGGCGGCCGCCGCCAAGGATGCCAAGGCCGAAGACATCGTCAGCCCTGGCCACATCTTCCCCCTGATGGCCCAGCCTGGCGGCACCCTGGCCCGTGCCGGCCACACCGAAGCCGCCTGCGACCTGGCGCGCATGGCCGGGTTCGAGCCGAGTGGCGTGATCTGCGAAGTGATGAACGATGACGGCACCATGTCGCGCCGCGCCGAACTGGAAGTGTTCGCTGCCGAGCACGGCCTGAAGATTGGCACCATCGCCGACCTGATCCACTACCGCATGATCCACGAGCGCACCGTGCAGCGCGTCTCCGAGCAACCGGTGGAGAGCGAGCTGGGCGAGTTCAACCTGGTCACCTACCGCGACGCGGTGGAAGGCGACGTGCACATGGCCCTGACCCTGGGCAAGATCTGCGCCGAAGAGCCGACCCTGGTGCGGGTGCACAACATGGACCCGCTGCGCGACCTGCTGCTGGTCAAGCAACCGGGCCGCTGGAGCCTGCGCGCGGCCATGGCCGCCGTGGCCGAGGCCGGCAGCGGCGTGGTATTGCTGCTGGGTCACCCGCTGGACGGCGACGTGCTGCTGGCGCACATCCGCGAAAGCGCCGGCGATGCCCCCGCCAAGGTACCGACCACCTACAGCACCGTGGGTGCCGGTTCGCAGATCCTGCGTGACCTCGGTGTGCGCAAGATGCGCCTGATGAGTTCGCCGATGAAGTTCAACGCGATATCCGGATTCGATCTGGAAGTTGTAGAATACGTGCCCTCCGAGTGACTTGAGGCGGCAATGACGCCCTCCAGCTCGAGTCCATACCCCTGTCGAGGCCGCCCGTATGCGGCCTCGCTCTTGAAGATGAGAATATCGGAATGACCCTGAAGACCATCGAAGGTACCTTCATCGCCCCCAAAGGTCGCTATGCTTTGGTGGTTGGCCGCTTCAACAGCTTCGTCGTCGAAAGCCTGGTAAGCGGTGCCGTTGATGCCCTGGTACGCCACGGTGTCAGCGAAAGCGACATCACCATCATCCGTGCCCCGGGTGCATTCGAAATCCCGCTGGTGGCACAGAAGGTCGCCCAGCAAGGCGCCTACGACGCGATCATCGCCCTGGGCGCGGTGATCCGTGGTGGTACCCCGCACTTCGAATACGTGGCGGGCGAATGCACCAAGGGCCTGGCCCAGGTGTCCATGGAGTTCGGTGTTCCGGTGGCCTTCGGCGTACTGACCGTCGACTCCATCGAGCAAGCCATCGAGCGTTCCGGCACCAAGGCCGGCAACAAAGGTGCTGAAGCTGCCCTGTCCGCTCTGGAAATGGTCAGCCTGCTGGCGCAGTTGGAGGCCAAGTGATTAGCGACGAAAGCGATCGTTTCAACCCGCGCGATCCAAAACCTGCGGATGCCGGCAAGCCCTCGAAGAGCGCCAAGCGCCGCGAAGCCCGCAAGCTCGCGACCCAGGCGCTGTACCAGTGGCACATGGCGCAGCATTCGCTGAACGAGATCGAAGCGCAGTTCCGGGTCGATAACGATTTCTCCGATGTCGACGGCGCTTATTTCCGCGAGATCCTGCATGGGGTCCCGGCGATCAAGAGCGAAATCGACAACGCCCTGAAGCCATGCCTGGACCTGGCACTGGAAGAGCTCGACCCGGTCGAGCTGGCGGTGCTGCGTCTGTCCACCTGGGAGTTCATCAAGCGCGTCGACGTACCGTACCGCGTGGTGATCAACGAGGGTGTCGAGCTGGCCAAGGTCTTTGGTGCCACCGACGGCCACAAGTTTGTCAATGGCGTATTGGACAAGCTGGCCCCGAACCTGCGCGAAGCAGAAGTCAAGGCGAACAAGCGCTGATTCTGGCGCTTGCGGACCATGGGTGAGTTCGAGCTGATCAGCCATTACTTTGCCGCCGCGCCCTGTGCGCAAGGCGGTGACGGTGTGGCCTTGGGCATCGGCGACGACTGCGCCCTGCTGAGCCTTCCCGCCGGCGAGCAACTGGCGGTGTCCACCGACACCCTGGTCGCCGGGGTGCATTTTCCGGCGGTGTGCGACCCGTGGTTGCTCGGCCAGCGTTCGCTGGCCGTGGCGGCCAGCGACCTGGCGGCCATGGGCGCCACTCCCATCGGTTTCACCCTTGCCCTGACCTTGCCCGAGGTCAGCGCCGACTGGCTGCAAGCCTACGCCAGCGGCCTGAACCGCATGGCCAGCCACTGCCAGCTGAGCCTGATCGGTGGCGACACTACCCGTGGCCCCCTGAGCATCACCATGACCGTGTTCGGCCGGGTTCCGGCGGGGCAGGCGTTGCGCCGTGACGGCGCTCGCCCGGGCGATCTGCTGTGCGTGGGGGGCGAGCTGGGTAACGCGGCGGGGGCCTTGCCGCTGGTACTGGGCCAGCGCCAGGCCGATGCCGCGCTGGCGCAGCCGTTGCTCGATCATTACTGGTCGCCGTCGCCGCAGTTCGCCCTGGGCCAGTTGCTGCGCGGGCGTGCCACCTCGGCACTGGACATTTCCGACGGCCTGCTGGCCGATTGTGGGCATATCGCCAAGGCCTCCCGCGTGGCGCTCGAGGTGAACCTAGAGCAGGTACCGATGTCATCTGCCCTGCAGGGCCTGCTCGGCACCGAGGCGGCTATACACGCGGCGCTGACCGGTGGCGACGACTATGTGCTGGCGTTCACCTTGCCGCCAGACCAGCTTTCACCCCTGCAGGCACAAGGCCTGGCGGCGCTGCATGTCATCGGGCGGGTGCTCGAAGGGCAGGGTGTCAGCCTGCGCGACCGGCAGGGCCGGGACATAACCCCGCGGCAACGCGGCTATCAACATTTTAGGGAGACACCGTGACCGATCACCCCAACCAGGTGCCTGCGGAGTTCGTTCCGCCTTCGGTCTGGCGCAACCCGTGGCACTTCATCGCCTTCGGCTTCGGCTCCGGTACCTTGCCCAAGGCGCCGGGTACCTGGGGCTCGCTGGTGGCCATCCCGTTCATCCCGCTGTGGCAGATGCTGCCCGACTGGGGCTACTGGCTGTTGCTGGGCGTGAGCATGCTGTTCGGCTTCTGGCTCTGCGGCAAGGTCGCCAATGATTTGCGCGTGCACGACCACGAAGGCATTGTCTGGGACGAGATCGTCGGCATGTGGATAACCCTCTGGCTGGTGCCGGAAGGCTGGCAATGGCTGCTGGCGGGGTTCCTGATGTTCCGCTTCTTCGACATCCTCAAACCGTGGCCGATCCGCTGGGTCGACCGCCATGTGCATGGAGGCGTCGGGATCATGCTCGATGATATCCTGGCCGGCGTGTTTGCCTGGTTAAGCATGCAGGTTCTGGTGTGGGCGGTTGCCTGATACAGGGAGCGGATGAATGGCCATGAGGGCGATGCTGCTGGTAATGCTGCTGAGCCTCGCCCCTTGGGCGGCTGCCGAAGGTGTGCCGAAGCAGGTCCACCTGGTCAGCGAAGAGTGGCTCGACTACACCAACGCCGACGGTACCGGGGTGGCCTGGGATGTGCTGCGCAAGGTGTTCGAGCCGGCCGGGGTCAAGGTGGTGACCCAGAGCGCGCCCTACAGCCGTGCCGTCGGGCTGGTGAAGCGTGGCGAGGCAGACGCCTGGGTAGGTTCATACAAGGAAGAGAACGACGACAACCTGTACCCGCGCTGGCACTTCGACATGGACCACATCTATGCCCTGGGGCTGGCCAGCAAGCCTGTGCCTACCCAGCAGACCATAGGCCGCTACCGCTTGGCCTGGGTGCGTGGCTACGACTTCGGCAGCTACCTGCCGAATGTGCATGACTTTCGCGAGGTCCAGCGCCGCGAAGGTATCCTGCCAATGCTGGAGCATGACCGTGTGGACTTCTACATCGATGCGCTGACCGAGGTCGACTACGTGCTCGGCCAGACCTCCCAGCCCGAGCGCTTCCGCCGCAGCCATGTGGCCGAGCTGCCGCTGTACCTGGCCTTTGCCCGCAACGACCAGGCCAAGGCCCTGCGCGACCTGTTCGACAAGCGCATGGCCGAACTGGTACGCAGTGGCGAACTCAAGCCCATATTCGAGCACTGGCAGCAGCCGTATCCGTTCAGGCCCGACAGCAAACCGCATTGAATAGCCGGTTTCCTGAGCTGACACGGCCCCTGTGGGAGCGGGCGTGCCCGCGAAGAATCCACCGTGGTGTGTGGCACCGGCTACGCCGGTGTTCGCGGGCATGCCCGCTCCCACAGGATTGAGTACAGCGCTCTACTAAGCATCGAACTTTTCGATCTTACCCCACGGTATTCAGCCAGCCCATATCCCCCAACCTGCTGATACAATCGGCCCACGAGAAATTTTCAACTTATTCCAGGAGCACAACGTGCCCGTCGTCTTTGTTGCCGCCTCTAAACTCCCGACGCCCTTCGCGACCTTCACCATGCATGGCTTCCTCGACGAAGCCACCGGCCGTGAGCACGTGGTGCTCAGCCTGGGTGACATCGCGGACGGCCAGCCGGTGCTGGGGCGCCTGCACTCCGAGTGCCTGACCGGCGATGCCCTGTTCAGCCAGCGCTGCGACTGCGGTTCACAGCTGGAAGCCGCGCTGCAGGCAATCGCCCGTGAAGGCCGTGGCGTGCTGCTGTACCTGCGCCAGGAAGGCCGCGGCATCGGCCTGCTGAACAAGATTCGCGCCTACGAGCTGCAGGATGGTGGCGCCGATACCGTCGAGGCCAACGAGCGCCTGGGCTTTGCCGCCGACCAGCGCGACTACGCCATATGCCTGCCGATGCTGGAGCACCTGGGCGTGAAGTCGCTGCGCCTGATGACCAACAACCCGCGCAAGGTCAAAGCCCTGACCGACATGAACATCGTCGTCGCCGAGCGCGTACCGCTGCATACCGGGCACAACCCGCACAACCGCTACTACCTGGCGACGAAGGCCGGCAAGCTGGGCCATATGCTGGGTAACGAGCACCAGGGCGAGGTGCCTCAGGCGTGACCCGCGCCGAGGTCAAGCGGCGCCTGGCGCTGGCCTGGTGGCAGTACCTGGCAGTGGGCCTGGTGCCGCTGCCGGTGATGGCCTGGGCCTTCGGTGGTGGTGATGCGCTGGCCTCGGTGCTGGCCATGCCGCTGTTCATTGCCGGCGCGGCGACCATGTTCCTCAGCCTGCCGCGCTTCGGTGCCTACAAGCGCGCCCTCATCGCCACTTCCAAGGTGCTTGGCACTGGCGAAGAACCTGCCGCCTGGATCGAGCTGGCGCGGGTGCGGCGCCTGGCCATGCTGTATGCCTGCTTCCCCGCCTGGGTTGCCGCCCTGTCGGTACTGGTCGGCCTGGAGGCGGTGCCGCAGATCCTGCTGGCGTTGTCCACCGTGGTGGTGCTGTACCTCTATCGCATTCCCCGCCAGCTCGGCTGATGCGCCTGCTGCCCGGCCTGTTGACGCTGTTCGCCTGCTCCGCACTGGCTGGCGAACCGCTGCGGGTGGTCAGCCTGGCCCCGTCGATGAGCGAGATCATGCTCGAACTGCAGGCCGATGACCTGCTGGTCGGTGTGCTTGACGGTGGCGAACGGCCGGCGGCGCTGCGCGAGCTGCCCTCGGTGGGGCGCCAGGGGCAGCTGGACATGGAGCGCCTGCTCAGCCTGCGCCCCGACCTGTTGCTGCTGTGGCCGGGCAGCGTGCCGTCGGCCCAACGTGACCAGCTCAAGCGCCTGGGCATCGCTACCTTCAGCGCCGAACCCCATGATATAGACCAACTGATCGAGCAGATCGAAGCCATTGCTGAGCGTGTCGGCCGTGCCGAACAGGGCCGGCGGTATGCCCAGGCCTTGCGTGACCGGTTGCGGCAGTTGCGCCAGCAGTATCGAAGGGCCGAGCCCTTGCAGGTGTTCTACCAGGTCTGGGACCGTCCGCTGTACACGCTCGGTGGCCAGCAGGTGGTCAGCGATGCCCTGGCCGTTTGCGGGGCGCGTAATGTCTTTGCCGATCTCGCCCAGCCGGCGCCGCAGGTAAATGTGGAATCTGTGCTGCTGCGCAACCCCCAGGTCATCCTGGCGGGTGATGAAGCGCAACTGGCGAGCTGGAGGGCCTGGCCGCAACTGCGTGCGGTTGCCGATGAGCGTTTGCTGGTGGTGCCGGACAAAGGCCTGGAGCGGCCCAGTGGGCAGATGATCGAAGCAACGGCGCGGTTGTGTGCGTTGCTCGAGGCTGAAGTGCCAACGATCCGATGAGCTTTTGCGAGGGCTGCGCCCTCGATCGCGACGCAAGGCCGCTCCTACAAAGAACTGCGCGGTTCCTGTAGGAGCGGCCTTGTGTCGCGATGGGCCGCAAAGCGGCCCCAAAATCTCAAAGCCCGAGCCTGGCCATGCGGGCCTTCACCGAAGCCTCGATACCGACTGCATCAAGCCCACACTCAGCCAGCATCTGCGCAGGCTTGGCATGCTCGACATAGATGTCCGGCAACCCCAGGTGCAACAGCGGTTTCACGATCGCCTCCTTGGCCAGGAACTCACCAACAGCCGCACCGGCACCGCCCATGATGGCGTTTTCTTCGATGGTCACCAGCAGGTCATGGCGTGCGGCCAGCTCCAGCACCAGCACCTCGTCCAGCGGTTTGACAAAGCGCATGTCGACCACGGTAGCGTTGATCTGCTCGGCTACCTGCATGGCCTCGGCCAGTTGCACGCCGAACACCAGCAAGGCGACTTTCTCGCCTTGGCGACGGACCACGCCCTTGCCGATTTCCAGCGGCTCCAGGTCACCACTGATCGGCGCGTTCGGGCCGGTGCCACGCGGGTAGCGCACAGCCGCCGGGCCGTTGTACAGGTGGCCGGTGCTGAGCATCTTGCGCAGCTCGTTCTCGTCGCTTGGGGTCATTACCAGCATGCCCGGGATACAGCGCAGGTACGACAGGTCGTAGCTGCCCGCGTGGGTCGGGCCGTCTTCGCCGACCAGGCCGGCGCGGTCGATGGCGAACAGTACGTCGAGGTTCTGTACCGCCACGTCGTGAATCAGTTGGTCGTAGGCGCGCTGCAGGAAGGTAGAGTAGATTGCCACCACCGGCTTGCTGCCCTCGCAGGCCATGCCGGCCGCCAGGGTCACGGCATGCTGCTCGGCGATCGCCACGTCGAAATAACGCTCCGGGTAGCGCTCGCTGAAATCGACCAGGTCGGAGCCTTCCTTCATCGCCGGGGTAATGCCCACCAGGCGATTGTCGGCGGCGGCCATGTCGCACAGCCACTGGCCGAACACCGCGGAGTATTTCGGGCCGCTGGCCTTCTTCGGTGCAGCGGGTTTGTCGACCGGCTCCAGCTTGGTGATGGCGTGGTAGCCGATGGGGTCGATCTCGGCCGGGGCGAAGCCCTTGCCCTTCTTGGTCACCACGTGCAGGAACTGCGGGCCCTTGAGGTCACGCATGTTGCGCAGGGTGGCGATCATGGTCGGCAGGTCGTGGCCGTCGATCGGGCCGATGTAGTTCCAGCCCAGTTCTTCGAACAGCGTGCCCGGCACCAGCATGCCTTTGGCGTACTCCTCGGTGCGGCGGGCGATTTCCCAGGCGCCCGGCAGGCGCGACAGCACTTTCTTGCTGCCTTCGCGCATGCTTGCGTAGGTACGGCTGGAAAGGATCTTGGCCAGGTAGTTGGACAGGCCGCCGACATTGCGCGAAATCGACATGTCGTTGTCGTTGAGGATCACCAGCATGTCGGCGTTGACTTCCTGGGCGTGGTTCAACGCCTCGAAGGCCATGCCGGCGGTCAGCGCGCCATCACCGATCACCGCGATCGACTTGCGGTCGCTGTTCTGCAAGCGGGAGGCAATGGCCATGCCCAGTGCGGCGCTGATCGACGTGCTGGAGTGGCCGACGCCGAAGGTGTCGTACTCGCTCTCGCTGCGGCGCGGGAAGGCGGCGATGCCGTCCTTCTGGCGCAGGCTGAGCATGCGCTTACGGCGCCCGGTGAGGATCTTGTGCGGGTAGGCCTGGTGGCCCACGTCCCACACCAGCCGGTCGTCGGGGGTGTCGAAGACGTAGTGCAGGGCGATGGTCAGTTCGATGACGCCCAGGCCGGCACCAAAATGCCCACCGGTCTGACCCACGGTGTAGAGCAATTCCTGGCGCAGTTCGTCGGCCAGGGTCTCCAGGTCGGCTTCGGCCAGCCGGCGCAGGCCGGCAGGCGTGTCAGCGCGGTCGAGCAACGGCGTGACCGGGCGTTCGCGGGGGATCTCTTGAAACGTCGTGGGCATCAGGCGAGTCGTTATAGGTGTGTGAAGACGCGGCAGTTTACCCCATTGTAGGAAATACTGCCCATTCAGACGGGTGTCGCATTGGGGCTGCTGTGCAGCCCTTCGCGGGCGCGCCCGCTCCCAGAGGTACAGGGCTCGAGAGCGGTGAGGGCCCTGTGGGAGCGGGCGCGCCCGCGAAGGGCCGCACAGCGGCCCCAATCAAATCAGTTGCGGCGTTCGACGATGTAACGCGCCAGCGCCCGCAGCGGCTCGGCCTTTTCGCCGAAGCCTTCCAGTGCGACCAGCGCCTGGTCGCGCAGTTCGATCGCATAGGCCTTGGCCGCTTCCAGGCCCAGCAGCGCCGGGTAGGTCGGTTTGTCACGGGCGATATCGGCCCCTTGGCGTTTGCCCAAGGTGGCGGTATCGCTTTCCACGTCGAGAATATCGTCCTGCACCTGGAAGGCCAGGCCGATCGCCTGTGCATAGGTCTGCAGGGCATCCAGTTGCACCTGCTCTGCGCGGGCGCTGGCCAGGGCGCCGAGGCGCACGCTGGCTTCGATCAGTGCACCGGTCTTGTGCCGGTGCATGAATTCCAGCGCCTGCTGGTCCAGCTTCAGGCCCACCGAACCGAGGTCGATGGCTTGCCCCCCGACCATGCCTGCCGGGCCGGCCGCCTTGGCCAGGGCCTGGACCATGGCCAGGCGAATGCTGTCGGCCTGCGGGCTCAGGCGCGGGTCGAGCAGGGCGCTGAAGGCCAGGCTCTGCAAACCGTCGCCGGCGAGGATCGCGCAGGCCTCATCGAAGGCCTTGTGGGTGGTCGGCTGGCCACGGCGCAGGTCGTCGTCATCCATGGCCGGCAGGTCGTCATGCACCAGCGAGTAGGCGTGGATCAGTTCCACCGCACAGGCCGCGCCGTTGGCCTGTTCGGCCGGGGCGCCCAAGGCTTCGCAGGCCGCATAGGCCAGCAACGGGCGCACGCGTTTGCCACCGTTCATCACGCTGTAGCGCATGGCGGCGTAAAGGCGTTCGAGTTCCTTGGTCGGGGCGACGAACAACGGTTCCAGGGCGGCATCGACCCGCGCCTGGCAACTGGCCTGGTAGGTGCCGATCATGCTTCCGGCTCCGCGTCGAAGGGCTGGGCAGCCAGTTCGCCATCGCGTTCCAGCAGGATCTGCACCTTCTGCTCGGCCTGGGCCAGGGCGCCCTGGCAGTCACGGGTCAGGGCGATGCCTTGCTCGAAGGCGGCCAGCGACTCTTCCAGCGACAACTCGCCGTTCTCCAGGCGCTCGACCAGTGCTTGCAGGTCTGCGAGGGATTGCTCGAAATCGAGGGAGGCTTTTTTGCGGGCCATGGCGACTGTCTCGGTGGCATTCAGAACGGCGCGACACTAGCAGAGCGGGGCGGGGGGAGCAAACTTCAGGGGTAATGAGGTGTGTTTCAAGGGCCCTTTCGCGGGCACGCCCGCTCCCACAGTGCACCACAGGTCTTGAAGGCTGTGGTGTACCTGTGGGAGCGGGCGTGCCCGCGAATGGCCCCGAAGTGGCGTATCAGGCTGGCTCTGCTTCCAGCTCCAGCATGGCCTCACGGTACCGCGCCAGTTCCTCGATGGTCAGCACCGGCAGATTGTATTGTCGCGCATACACCGCTACCTGCTCGCCACGGGCCATCGTGCCATCGGGGTTCATCAGTTCGCACAGCACCGCTGCCGGGCGCAAGCCGGCCAGGCGTGCCAGGTCTACCGAACCTTCGGTATGCCCACGGCGTGTCAGCACCCCGCCATTGCGTGCGCGCAGCGGGAACACATGCCCCGGGCTGACGATATGGCGCTGGTCTACGGTGGAGCGCAGTGCCGCGCCAATGGTGGTGATGCGGTCCTGGGCGGAAACCCCGGTGGTGATACCTTCCGCCGCCTCGATGGTGACGGTGAAGCCGGTGCCATGGCGGGCCTGGTTGTTCTGCACCATGGGTGCCAGTTGCAGTTCGTCGACGGTGGCCTCGTCCAGGCACAGGCAGACGATGCCGCTGCAATCGCGGATCATCATGGCCATGGTCTGCAGCGAGATGTTCTCGGCGGCGGCGATGATGTCCGCTTCGTCCTCGCGGTCGTCGTCGTCGAGCAGCAGCACAGGGCGCCCGGCCTGGAAGGCGGCGATGGCTGCGGAAACATTGGGGAATTGCGGGTGGTGCCTGGTGGACATGAAACGCTCCTCGTGAATGATCGATGAACGTCTCGGGGCGAACAAAATGCGTGCGCAGGGGCGCCCGAATGGCCCCTGCCTGACGCCTTCTTTCATCCGGACTATGACCGTCGGCTCTGGAGTCTCACCAGATCTGCTGACCCCCGGCATGGCCGGGGCGCTCGCGGGCTCATCTTTCGATTTACCGCCGGTGGGGACTTTCACCCCGCCCTGAAGACCGGCCAAGCATACAGCACATTGCCACCCCGCAGGCAACCCACGGCTCTACGACCTTTGGCGGTATCATGCGGCTATGCATTCGAGGAACAGCCCATGGACATTCTCCAGGTCGCCGGCGGCAAGCCGGTCAAGTTGTGGACCGACGGCGTACCGGTGGAAGACGACGCCCGCAAACAGCTGCTCAACACGGCCAGGATGCCGTTCATCTTCAAGCACCTGGCGGTAATGCCGGACGTGCACCTGGGCAAGGGCTCGACCATCGGTAGCGTCATTCCCACCGTTGGCGCGATCATCCCCGCCGCGGTGGGTGTAGACATCGGCTGCGGCATGATCGCCGCACGCACATCGCTGCACGCCCGCGACCTGCCGGACAACCTGCATGGACTGCGCAATGCCATCGAACATGCCGTGCCGCATGGCAAGACCTTCGGCAAACGCGACCAGGGCGCCTGGGCCGATGTGCCAGCCAAGGCGGACAAGGCCTGGGGCCAGCTGGCCGGGCGTTTCAAGGCCATCACCGACAAGTACCCGCGGCTGGAGAAGACCAATAACCGCCATCACCTGGGGACGCTGGGCGGTGGCAACCACTTCATCGAGGTATGCCTGGACGAGGCCGACCGCGTCTGGTTCATGTTGCACAGCGGCTCCCGGGGCGTGGGCAATGCCATTGGCAACCTGTTCATCGAGCTGGCCCAGGCCGACATGCGCCAGCACCTGGCCAATCTGCCGGACAAGGACCTGGCGTATTTCGAGGAAGGCAGCCGCCATTTCGCCGACTACGTCGAAGCGGTGGAATGGGCGCAGGACTACGCCAGGCAGAACCGCGAGCTGATGATGCTGGCGGTGGTCGGTGCTGCGCGCAAGGCGCTGGGCAAACCGTTCGAGGCCAGCCTGGAAGCGGTGAACTGCCACCACAACTATGTGCAGCGCGAACAGCATTTTGGCCGCGAGGTGCTGGTGACGCGCAAGGGCGCGGTGTCGGCGCAGAAGGGCCAGTTGGGCATCATTCCCGGCTCGATGGGAGCCAGGAGTTTCATCGTGCGAGGACTGGGCAACGAGGAATCGTTCTGTTCCTGCAGCCATGGCGCCGGCCGACTGATGAGCCGGACCAAGGCCAAGAGCCGCTTCACCGTGGACGACCAGCGGCGGGCCACGGCGCATGTGGAATGCCGCAAGGACAAGGAGGTGATCGACGAGATCCCCATGGCCTACAAGGACATCGATGCGGTGATGCGCGCGCAGCAGGAGCTGGTGGAAGTGGTGCACACCTTGCGGCAGGTGGTGTGTGTGAAGGGCTGACGGGTGTGCTGCCTGTGCCGGCCCCTTCACGGGTAAACCCGCTCCCACAGGGAACTGCCGCTAGAAGGTGAAGCCTGTGAGGTCTCTGTGGGAGCGGGCGTGCCCGCGAAAGGGCCAGAGCAAGCAGTCGAGAACTTTCAGGGGATTCATGATCTGGGCTGCCCACTACCTGAGTGCAAACCTGTCGGCATACACGTACCCTGCCTTCAGTCTTTATGCATGTGCTGCTTGCCATCGCGATGAGTATGCGCCTTTGAATGCCCCTCATCATGCTGGCCTGCGCCCGAGGCCTGCTCACCCTGGTGGCCAGGCACGTTGCCGCGGTGCTGGCCTTCATGGTTGTGCATTTCACTTTCGCCCCCCCCATGCTGGTGGCCGCCACTGGCCGCGACCATCGTTTGGTACTGCTTGGCGCTCAACTGGGGTAGCTGATCCAGGAAGGCGACGATGCCCCAGATGTATTCATCGCCCATGCTCTTGCCCCAGGCCGGCATGCCAGAGGCCTTGATGCCATGCTTGATGATCCAGAACGCCGCAGCGGGGTCGCCACCGATCCCGCTTTTGGTCAGATTGGGGGGAGATGGATACAGCGCCTGGCTAAGCTCGGTCTTCTCGACGCCAGGGGCGAGGTGGCAACCGATACACATGGCGTTGTAGTTACCAGCGCCGGTACGAATCAGCGCTTCATCTTTCAGTTCTGGCACCTCGATGTCTCTGGCCCGTACTGCGATAGAGCGGTCCCGTGCCATGGCCAGAAAGGCATGCACGGCGGGGAAATGGGGATCATCGGCGCCGACGTTGACCAGGCCGGAGTACGCAGCGCCCAGCACGGCCACGCTGGCCACTGCGCCAGCTGCAACAAGCGTTGTAATTGTTCTTTTCATGTCTGGTTCTCAAAACCACATGCGGATACCGGCCACGAAACGCGCTTCATCCACATCACCACCCTCGTCGCGGATGAAGTCGGCGGTTTTGCCGTAAGAGCGGTTCCAGGTGATGCCGATGTAGGGGGCGAACTGGCGGACAATTTCGTAGCGCAAGCGCAGCCCGACTTCGGTATTCGCAAGGCCCGAGCCCACACCGCGCTCTGGGTCGTTCTTGCCATAGAAATTGGCTTCAGCGGTCGGCTGCAGGATCAGACGGTTGGTCAGCAGAATGTCATAGTCGCCTTCCAGGCGGGCGGCAGTCTGGCCGTTTTCGCCAATGAACGCGGTGGCTTCGGCTTCGAAGTCGTAAAGCGCCATGCCCTGGATACCGAACGCCGCCCAGGTCTGGGGGGACTCAGGTTGGAAGTCCTGGCGCACCCCGGCAACCACATCCCACCAAGGGCTGATCGAGCGGCCGTACAGCAGCTGCAATTCGGCATCCTCGGTGACACCGTTGGTGCGTTCACCTTCGGAGCGGATCCATAACCGGTTGATATCGCCGCCGATCCAGCCAGAAGCATCCCAGGCCAGGGTGCTGCCTTCATCTGCATCCTGGTACTCGAGCTGATCCAGCAGGAAGAAGCTGTTGATCGCGCTGTCATGCACGTGATGCCCGCCCAACGGGGGGAAGGCCGCCTGGCGGTCTGCATCGGTCAGCACCGGGATCGGGGTACGGCTGGTGGTCGGCGTATCTGCCGAGCCGTGGTTCATTTTCGAATGATCCATAGCGCCATGATCCATAGCACCATGGTCCATGCCCTGCATGCTGCCATGATCCATCTGGCTGTGGTCCATGGCCGAATGGTCCATCATCGAATGGTCCATTTCTTCAGCAGCGAAGCTGGGCGCAGCACCCAGCACGCCGAGCGAAACGGTCAATGCCAGCAGCGATGGTCGTGCCAGGCTATTGAGCATCTTTCCCTGCCTTGGCTTTGCCGCTGCCATGGGATTCCATCATCTTGTCATGGTCCATGCCTTGCATCGAACCATGGTCCATACCCTTCATGGCGTCATGGTCCATACCTTTCATCGAGCCGTGATCCATCCCTTTCATGGCGCCATGATCCATGCCCTTCATCGCACCATGGTCCATGCCTTGAGCGCTTTTGGCTTCCTTGGCATCGGCAGGCTGCTGATTGTTGCCGTCGGACCAAGATGACGGGGCATAAAATGCAAACAGGCCGGCTATCGCAGCAGAGAAGAAAAACGCGCTTCGTTTCATTGGTTTGCTCATCTCGGATCTCCAGTTCATTCGTCCACACGGACTTCGCGGAACATGCCCATTTCCATGTGGAACAGCAGGTGACAGTGATAGGCCCAACGCCCCAAGGCATCTGCCGTGACGCGATAGCTTCGTTTTGAGCCAGGCGGCATGTCGATTGTGTGTTTGCGCACCATGAAGTTGCCGTTCTCATCCTCTAGGTCGCTCCACATGCCATGCAGGTGGATGGGGTGAGTCATCATGGTGTCGTTGACCAGGGTGATGCGCAGGCGCTCGCCATATTTGAGGCGCAGTGGCTCGGCATCGGAAAACTTGATGCCGTCAAAGGACCAGGCGAACTTTTCCATGTGGCCGGTGAGGTGCAGTTCGATCGTTCGACCAGGTGTACGGCCGTCCGGGTCCGGGAAGGTGCTGCGCAGGTCCGCATAAGTCAGCACACGGCGGCCGTTGTCACGCAGGCCGATGCCCGGATCGCCCAGTTTTGGCGTCGGGCTCATCGTCTGCATGTCGACCAGGGGGTTGTTCGTCTCGGAGGCTGGGTGGCTCTGCATGGGCGCGCTGGTGCCAGCCATGTCGCCGTGGTCCATGCCGGCCATGCTGCCGTGGTCCATGCCAGCCATGTCGCCGTGATCCATGCCAGCCATGCTGCCGTGGTCCATGTCGCCCGTGCCGCCATGGTCCATGCCCATATCGCTCATGGAAATGATCGGCCGTGGATCGACAGCTGGAACAGGGGCTTGCAAGCCTTCGCGAACAGCCAGGGTGCCCCTGGAATATCCGGTACGGTCCATGGATTGAGCGAAAATGGTGTAAGCCTGCTCGCTTTCGGGCTCGACGATGACATCGTAGGTTTCGGCGACGGCGATGCGGAACTCGTCGACCGCAACCGGTTTGACATGCTGTCCATCCGCCGCGACAACCGTCATCTTCAGGCCCGGGATCCGTACATCGAAATAGGTCATGGCCGAGCCGTTGATGAAGCGCAGGCGGATTTTCTCGCCCGGCTTGAACACCCCTGTCCAGTTACCGTCCGGGGCCTGGCCGTTCATCAGGTAGGTGTAGGTGTAGCCGCTTACATCGGCGAGATCGGTGGGGCTCATTTTCATTTCGGCCCACATCTTGCGGTCGGCTACCGCGGCGGACCAGCCCATTTCGCTCACATCGTTGACGAAATCACCCACCGTGCGCTTGTGGTAGTTGTAGTAGTCAGACTGCTTCTTGAGCTTGGCCAGCACCCGGGCAGGGTTTTCATCCGTCCAGTCGCTGAGCATGACCACATAATCGCGGTCGTAGGTGAACGGCTCAGGCTCTTTGGCATCGATGACCAGGGCGCCGTATACCCCGACCTGCTCCTGGAAACCGGAGTGGCTGTGGTACCAGTAGGTGCCGTTCTGCTGGACCTTGAATTTGTACTCGTACATGCCGTCGGGGGCGATGCCATGGAAGCTCAGGCCCGGCACGCCGTCCATGTTCGCCGGCAGGATGATGCCGTGCCAGTGGATGGAGGTGTCCTGCTGCAAGCGGTTGCGCACACGCAGCGTGACGGTATCGCCTTCGCGCCAGCGCAGAATGGGGCCGGGAATGGAGCCGTTGATGGCCATCGCTGTACGCGCAGCGCCGGTAATGTTGACTGGCAGTTCACCGATGTAGAGGTCGAAGTCGGTGCCGCTCAGCACATTCGGTTGGCCGGGGCTGGTCACGGCCCAGACCGGCGCGCGCCACATGCCCAGCCCGCCAAGCAGTCCAGTAGCGGCCAGGCCTTTGACGAAGGAGCGTCTGGTGGTTTTGCTTTGCATGCCGTTGCGTCCAGTCAGTCGAGAAGTCGCTGTTATTCAGGCGGTTTAATGCCCCAGCCCTCCCTTAACCCTAGTGGACCTGCGCTGTCAGCTGGCTGAGCTTCAGATTACTTTTCTGTCAGCTTGTGGTGGGTGTGGCTGGCGAAGCGCATGGCATGCTGAATCTGGAGCCGCCTTGCGGCCCTTCGCGGGCACGCCCGCTCCCACAGGGATGGCGCTGTAGTCAGTAGATGCGCGGGACCTGTGGGAGCGGGCGTGCCCGCGAAGGGCTGCAAAGCAGCCCCATCAAGGGGCTCATTGGCCTGGCCGCTACTCGATGCGCAGCGCGGCCACCGGATGCAGGCGGGCCGCCCGCACGGCCGGGGCCAGGCCGGCGAGAACGCCGAGCACCACCGCCAGCAGCAGCGCCAGCAACAGAAACAGCGGATGCAGCGCCAAGGGCAGGCTCGGCATGGTCAGGTGCAGTAGCCCCAGCAGGAGGGCCATCAACAGCAAGCCAAGCAGGCCACCGGCCAGCGAAAGCAACGTCGCTTCGGCAAGAAACAGCCCGAGTACCTGCCGCCGACTGGCGCCAATCGCCCGCAACAGGCCGATTTCGGCCGTGCGCTCGCCCACCGTGGTGGTCATGATGGTGAGAATGCCAACCGCACCGACCAACAGCGAAATACCCCCCAAGGCACCAATGGCCAGGCTCAGAGTGCCGAGAACGCGGTTGAAGCTGCGCAGCATGTCGTCCTGGGTGGTCAGGCTGAAGTCCTCCGCGCCGTGGCGTTCGTCGAGCACCTCGCGAATCTGTCGGCTCAATGCCTGTGAAGTGGTGGCTGCGCCGAACACCACATGGGCTTTGACCACCCCGGTGCGGTTGAACAGGCTTTGCGCCCAATCCACCGGTATGTAGGCGATATCGTCGAGGTTGAAACCGAGCAACTGGCCCTTCTTCTCCATCACGCCGATCACCCGGAAACGCACGCCGCCGACGCGGATCAGCTCGCCGAGCGGATTGCGCGCACCGAACAGCTCGGCGCGCAGTTGATGACCGAGCACCACATAGGGCGGCGAGCGGCCGTCGCGGGCCGCAGGCAGAAACTCGCCCAGGCTCAGTTGCATGCGCCAGGCCTGCGCCAGCTGGTGGCCGCCACCGAGAATGTCGCTGCGCCGGCTCAGCTGGCCGAACTGCACATCCCCGCTGCCCTGAATGATCGGCACCACCGCCTCGACATGCCGCAAGCGCCGCAGGGCATCGGTGTCACCGATGGTCAGTGGGCGTACGCTGCCGAGCAGGCCACCGAGGCCGCTTGTCTGGGTCTTGCCCGGGCGCACGGTGATGATCCGCGTACCGAACTGCGAGAAGTTCTCCAGCACATAGCCGCGCACACCTTCGCCCATGGCCGTGAGCAGCGCCACCGCGGCTATGCCGATCGCTACCCCGAGCAGGGTCAGCAGGCTGCGCAAGGGGCGGCAGGCCAGCGCCGAACTGGTCAGCCGCAAGCCATCTTGCCAACGCATCAGTGCGCTCCCGGCGGGCGTAGCGCCGCCACCGGCTCCAGCGCCGAGGCCCGGGCGGCCGGCAGCCAGGCGAACAGCAGTGCCGTGCCGAGTGCCAGCAGCACTGCGCCAGCCCGCGCCCACCAGGGAGCATGGAGCGGCAGGTCGAACGCCAGGCGCCCCAGCCAGAGCAAGGTTTCGGCCAGCAACAGGCCTGCGAGCGCCC
This sequence comes from Pseudomonas putida, assembly GCA_029953615.1. Taxonomy (NCBI): domain Bacteria; kingdom Pseudomonadati; phylum Pseudomonadota; class Gammaproteobacteria; order Pseudomonadales; family Pseudomonadaceae; genus Pseudomonas; species Pseudomonas putida. Next base: position 2,946,928 of record CP124529.1, read on the forward strand.
CCGCCAGGGCCAGCAACGCCGCCTCGCCAAGGAACAGCAGGCGCAACTGCGCCGCCGTCACGCCTATGGCTTTGAGCAGGCCGATCTCGGCGCTGCGCTGGCTCACTGCAATCCAGGTCACGTTCATGATCAGGATGCCTGCCACCAGCAGGCTGATCGCGGCAATCCCGGCCACCGCCAGGGTCAGCACCGCGAGTATCTGGTCGAAGGCGCTGAGCAGGCTGTCCTGGCTGACCAGGGTCACGTCTTCCTCCCCCTCGTGGCGCTCCTTCAGCGCGGCGAGTATCAGCCGCTTGCTTCGGTCGAGAAAGCGCGGGCCCTGCACCTCGACAAATACCCGCGACAACCCCTCGCTATTGAACAAGGCCTGGGCACTGGCCACCGGGATGATCACCATCTCGGAAAAATCCGTCCCCAGGGATTCGCCCCGCTCACCGAGGACACCGACCACCCGGAAGCGTCGGTCGCCAGCGCGCAACCATTCACCCAGGGCCGGGCGAGCCCCGAACAGCTCGCGTCGGAGTTTGCCACCGATCACGCAGACGGCCTCGGCCTGCCCAGGGTCCAGCGCCGGCAGAGGTTGGCCCTGGACGACCGTCAGTTGACGAATGGCGAAGAAGTCACGGGTGGTGCCCAAGGTCAGCACCTCGCGATTGCGGTTGCCGACGATCACCTCCATCTGCCCGGCCTGCTGCGGCGCGACCCGGCGGATGCCCGGCAGACGGGTGATAGCCTGGACATCCTGCAAGGTCAACTCGTGCGGGGTCAGGCCGGTGAGCGGCGGCATTCGCCCGGTGGTTTCCTTGCGGCCCGGGAAAACGATCAGGATGTCGCGGCCCAGCAGTGAGAACTCGTTCAGGACAAACGCCCGCGCCCCGGCGCCAAGGCCGGTGAGCAGGTTGACCGCAACCACACCGATGGCGATGGCCAGCAGTAGCATGAGGCTGCGCGAGCGGTGCCCACGCAGGGCGCCGAGCCAGAAGCCCAGGGCATCGGCAGCGCGCATCAGGCCAGCGCCCGCTGCGGCGCAAGACTGTGGATGCGCCCGTCACGCATGTGTAGCTGGCGCTGTGCACGGGCGCCCCAGGCTGGCGTCGTGGGTCACCACGATCAGGGTCAGGCCCTCGCTGTTGAGCTCTTCCAGCAAGTTGAATACTTCGGCGCCGGCCTGGCTATCGAGATTGCCGGTAGGCTCGTCGGCCAACAACAGCGCCGGTTGCATGACCATCGCCCGGGCGATCGCGACGCGCTGGCGCTGGCCACCGGACAGCTCGGCCGGTCGGTGGGCAATACGCTCGCCCAGCCCCAGGCGTGCCACCAACTGGCTGCTGCGCTTGCGCCGTTGTACCGCACCGATGCCGGCGAGGACCATCGGCAGCTCGATGTTTTCCAGCACCGTCAGCCGTGCGATCAGGTGGTAGGACTGGAACACGAAACCTATCAGTCGGCTACGCAACTGGGCGCGGCGTGCCTCGCTCAGCGCCGCCGTGGCCTCGCCCTGCAACCAGTATTCGCCGGCGCTCGGCGCATCGAGCAGGCCGAGGATGTTCAGCAAGGTGGACTTGCCCGATCCGGACGGGCCCATCACCGCCATGTAGTCACCTGCGGCGATGTCCAGGTCCAGGCCGTCCAGCCCCATCACCTGCTGTTCGCCCAGCTGGAAGCTGCGGCTGCCGCCGCGCAGGCGGATCATTTCCCGGTCTCCGCGGCATCCAGCGGGATCACCGCCACGGTATCCTTGAGCCCTTCCTGCTCGAAGCTGGCGACGATTCGCGCATCCTCGTCGAGCCCAGCGAGCACCTCGGTCCAGCGCCAGTTGCTCAACCCGGTTTGCACCTGCACCTCGCGCAACACCCGGGCGCTCGGGTCATAGCGCAGCACACGCTGCCCCTCCAGCAGGGTTTCGGTGGGGATGCGCAAAGCACTTGCGTGCTGCTCCAGCAGGATCTCGACATCGGCGCTATAGCCGGTGAGCAGGGCAAGGTCTGCCGGGGGCTGGTCGAAACGCACTTCTACATCGACGGTGCGCGCCTGCTTCTCCAGTTCACGCACATAGGGTGCAATACGGCTGACGCGGCCGGTGAAATGCTGGCCACGGAAGGCATCCAGGCTGATCCGCACGGCGGTGCCGGGGTGAACCCGGGCCGCGTCCACTTCATCGATCGGTGCTTCGACATACAGGCAGCTGTCGTCGATCAGGTCGACCGCTGGTGGCGTGGGGATACCCGGTGGCGAAGGGGTGACGAATTCGCCGAGTTCGCCGTTGATTTCTGCGACAACGCCGGCGAAGGGGGCACGTAGGGTCGTCTGTTCCAGCAGCGAACGCTGCAACTGCAGGCTGGCGTCAGCCTCGCGTATCAGCACGGCACTTGCACTGCACATCAGCTTCGCCAGGTTGGCCTTGGTCGCGGCCTGGTCGAGGCGATCGGCGGCAATCAACTTGCGGTCGGCCAGCTGGCCCAGGCGATCAAGGTCGCGTCGGTCCAGGAGCGCTTGCTGGCAGCGCTGTTCGCGGGTGTTGCGTTGCGCCTCCAGCCGCGCCTCGGCCTCCTGCAGCCTGGCCTGTTGCTCGTCCTGGCGCATGGCGCATGAGTACCTGACCCGGCTGGACCCGCTGGCCCTCGCTGACCTGCAACTCGGCAACCTGGCCGCCGACATTGAAGGACAGGTGCGAGCGTCGACAGGACTTCAGCGTACCCGCGCGCGTATTGGCCACCACCGTCTCCACCGGCCCCCGCTCAACCTCCAACAGCCTGACCGGCAACGGCTGCGGTCGACTCAACCAGCCGCCCAGCACCACCAGACAAGCCAGGATCGACGAGCCAATCAATAATTTGCGCATGGACTACACCTCCTCCCATATGGCTTGAGCCTAGAACAGGAGGGTGAAAGCTCCACGCGAAACGTCATTTATCCGACTATTTTCGGATGAGCGTCAGTGTAGCGTCAGATAAATGACGAATGAGATTATTTTCGCTTTTGCAACTGCGATTTCCCAGCCATCAGGAATGGCTGCAGAAAATTTCAGAGGAAGAGAATGGCTTTTCTTCGGGCATTAAAAAGCCGGCTTGTGGCCGGCTTCTCGGGGACGCTTCCGACTAATTTATGGTAAGTCGCAATCGCCTTAACTGTGTGGCCATCAAGGGCCTGAAAGAGATGGCAGATGCCCGTGTGGGATATCGCCGAGCCCTCTGGAGCGCGGCTTGCGCCGGTCGGGGCTGAATGTGCGGCGTAGCATACAAGGGCCCGCGCAGGATGCCCAGCAAAAAATGGCACAGGTTGTTTCAGCTGGGCCGTTGCTGGCGGAAATGCGACCAGTGGAACACCCAGCCAAGAATTTCCAGCCCTTGAGCCTGGCGCTGGGCGGCGGTGTAGCGTTCTACCGCATAGGTGCGCCGATCATGACTGTGCAGGTAAAGCGTGCCCTGGTGGCCAAGGCTGAGGTTGTTCACCCGCAGCGCGCCATTATGCAGCAGGGCATAGGTTTCGCCCTCGACCACCCGGGTCATGCCCAGGTCGATGGCCAAGGTGGCCTGCAATGGAATCAATGGGGTCATGTTGCTGGCGGGCATGGCCATGCAGATGGCGTCGTCTGCATGCACACCCAACACTTTCAGGGCTTTGGCGGGCAGGCACAGGTGCTTGCTGGCTACGGGTGACAGCAGGCCGTCGTGCAGTTCGTAAAAGGGCACTTTCAGTGCCCGGCCGCCTTGCGCCGACAACGGCGTGGGCGGGTTGGCGGGCGCCGGACCAGGCGGGCAGTTGCGCAGGGTCGGGTTGTGGTGTTTGGGGCCTTCGCCCGTGCGCAACCAGCGACGATGCACACAGAACAGGTCGGCCAGTTCGTCCAGCCGGGCCAGGGGCACGCCGCGCTTGAACCAGTTGTTGACGTGCTGGGGAGTGACGCTGCGCTGGGCGGCGAAGTCGGAAGGGGTCAGGCCACACTCATGGAGCAGGGCTTTGAGGCGGTCGCCGGATGTGTTCATGGCGGCGAGTGTAGCGGCGGGGGTGCCCGCAAGGATATGAACCGGATGTTGATGGGGCTTGTGTGAAAAGGGCGTTTTTGTAGGGAGCTGGAGTAGGACTGCGTAGGATTTTTTACTCTCCCCAGCAAGTGCGCGCTCCCACAGGGATCGCGCAGGCAGGTCATCCAGTGCCAGGGCGACCAGCTATCCATCAGGCATAAAAAAACCCCGCCAGGGCGGGGTTCTTCATGCAACCGGTATCAGCCCTTATAGGCAGCAACCGATTTGGTGATCGCGGCACGGGCGGCGTCGGCGCCTTCCCAGCCTTCGATCTTGACCCATTTGCCCTTCTCGAGATCTTTGTAGTTGGCAAAGAAGTGCTCGATCTGCTGGATCAGCAGGGCTGGCAGGTCGGTGTATTCCTTCACGTCGACGTACAGCTGCGACAGCTTGTCGTGAGGAACAGCGATGACCTTGGCGTCGCCGCCGCCGTCGTCGGTCATGTTCAGCACGCCGACCGGACGGGCGCGGATAACCGAACCTGGGGCTACCGGGTAAGGGGTAACGACCAGCACGTCCAGCGGATCACCGTCATCGGCCAGGGTGTTCGGGATGAAGCCGTAGTTGGCTGGGTAGAACATCGGGGTAGCCATGAAACGGTCGACGAACAGGGTATCGCTGTCCTTGTCGATCTCGTATTTGATCGGCGCGTGGTTGGCCGGGATCTCGATGGCGACGTAGATGTCGTTCGGCAGGTCTTTGCCCGCCGGAATCTTGCTGTAGCTCATTGGGCAGTGCCCCCGTGTTTGACCAAAAAAGTGGCGGCGATTATAGGCACATTCTGCATGGGCATGCCACGCCTGGCCTGATGTGCGGCCCCGTCAGGCGTGGCTTTCGCGGTATTCCGGGTGTTCGGCCTGCAGCCGGCACAGGCGCGCCAGCGGGTCCTGGCGGTAGAACAGCGACAACTGGCGGTAGACTTGTGGATAAGCCTGTTGCAGCAGGTCGGGAGCACTAAAGAAGTACTCGCTGGTGACGGCAAAGAACTCCGCAGGGTTTTCCGCGGCGTACGGGTCGATGGCGGTTTCGGCGTCGGGGTTGGCGTCCAGCTGGCGGTTGAGGTCGTCATAGGCCTGTTGCATGGCGGTTGCCCATTCATCCACCGGCATGCTGCTGTGTAGCGGTGGCAGGCCGTTGGCATCGCCATTGAGCATGTCGAGCTTGTGCGCCAGTTCATGGATGACCAGGTTGTAGGCCTCCCAGCCGCCACTGGCCAGCACGCCGTTCCAGGCGAGGATGATCGGGCCCTGCTGCCAGGCTTCGCCGCTGTGCTCGCCGTCCCATACGTGCTCCACGCCACTGGCATCGCGGTGGCGCTGGGGGCTCTTGAAGTCGTCGGGATAGAGGATGATTTCGTGGAAGCCCTGGTACCAGTTCAGCTCGCCCAGGTGCAGCAGCGGCAATTGCGCCTGGGCGGCCAGCAACAGGCGCTGCTCGTCGTCCGGTTCGACGCCGGGCAGGCAGGTGAGGTGCTTGTCGAGCAGAAACAGGATGCAGGCTTCACGCAGCCAGCGATCTTCTTCGTCCGTGATGCCGTCCAGCATCGGCAGGCGCTCGCGCACTGCCTGCCATTGCTGGGGGGTGATGGGGTAGCGCGCCAGGGTGCGCTTGCGCCGCCAGGCGCTGAACGACCACATCGGCAGGTTCAGTGCGCCTTGGCCGTGCGGCCCAGGCGGCCACGCAGCAGGCCGAGGATCATCGGCACCAGCGACAGGATGATGATACCCACCACCATCAGCGACAGGTGCTGCTTGATGAATGGTACGTTGCCGAAGAAGTAGCCCAAGGTCACCATGCCGCCAACCCACAGCAGCGAACCGGCGACGCTGAAACCGAGAAAGCGCGGGTAGTGCATGTGGGCTATGCCGGCGACGAACGGCGCAAAGGTGCGCAGGATGGGCAGGAAGCGCGCCATGGTCACGGTCTTGCCGCCGTGGCGTTCATAGAAATCGTGGGTACGCTGCAGGTAGTCGCGACGGAAGATCTTCGAGTCGGGGTTGTTGAACAACCGCTCGCCGGCCGTGCGGCCGATCACGTAGTTGGTGCTGTCGCCGAGGATCGCGGCAGCCATCAGCAGGCCAGCCAGCAGTACCGGGTCCATGCCGCCACCGGCGGCCACGGCACCGGCGATGAACAGCAGCGAATCGCCGGGCAGGAAAGGCATGACCACCAGCCCGGTTTCACAGAAGATCACGGTGAAGAGGATGGCGTAGATCCAGGGACCGTAATTGGTGACCAGCAGATCGAGGTAGGCATCGAGATGCAGGATAAGGTCCAGCGGGTTGAAATCCATGTACAGCACCTGTGTTCTTGGGCGTAGGCTCGGTTACCTGGGGATGGGTAAAATTTCACACATGACAGGTGGGCCATTATACGGCTAAGTCAGGATCATGCCCGGGGAGTTTGTAGCGGGGGGTTACGGCAGGGGGTATTCCTGTGCTGGCCCCTTCGCGGGCATGCCCGCTCCCACAGGGGTATCACCGCTTCCTTAGGCAGTGCTGTACCTGTGGGAGCGGGCGTGCCCGCGAAAGGGCCAGCACGGTCAATCCTGATTGATCGGCAGGATATAACTCTTGAACTCGTTATCCTCACGAAACCCGATGGACTCGTAAGTCTTGTGCGCGACCTCGTTGTCCGCGCTGGTCGACACCCGCATGCGCACGGCATTGGTTTCCTTGGCCATTTTCTTTGCCTCGCGCATCAGGTGGTCGGCCACCAGCATGCGCCGCGAGTCCTCGGCCACGTAGATGTCGTTGAGAATCCATACCCGCTTCAGCGACAGCGACGAATAGCTCGGGTACAGCTGGCAGAAGCCCAGCAGTTTGCCGTCGTCATCATCGGGTAGCGCCAGGTAGATCACCGACTCATCCCGCTTCAGGCGCTTTTCCAGAAAGCTGCGCGAGCTGTCCGGGTAGGGAAGCTGCCCATAGAACTCACGGTATTTGACGAACATCGGCGTGAGCAGGTCGAGGTGTTCCAGGGTTGCCTTGATGATGCGCATGTGCGGCCCTCAGGGTCCATTAGGGGAAACAGCGGATTGCCAGCAGCCTTCAAGGGCATGCTGCCCAATGCGCGGTGCCAGCGCAATCCGCCTTCCGTGACATGTTTTTTACCCTTTGCCGAGCAGGAAGTTACCTTTCTGGCCGGTGCTGTGTTCACTCTCCAAGCTATGGACCTCGGCTTCGTCCTTCAGATTCACCCCGGAAAGCTGGCGCCGGCAGGCTTCGCGCATCAGGTACAACAGGCGGTGTGCCGCCATGCCATAGCTCAGCCCCTCCAGGCGGATGTTGGAAATGCAGTTGCGGTAGGCATCGGTCAGGCCGACCTTCGGTGCATAGGTGAAATACAGGCCAAGGCTGTCGGGCGAACTGAGCCCAGGGCGTTCGCCGATCAGCATCACTGTCATCCGTGCGCCAAGCAGTTCACCGACCTCGTCGGCCACTGCCACGCGCCCCTGCTGCACCAGCACCACCGGGGCACTGGTCCAGCCGTCGGCGGCAGCCTGTTCCTCGAAGCGCGCCAGGAACGGCAGGGTGTGACGGTGTACGGCCAGTGCCGACAGGCCGTCGGCGACGACGATGGCCAGGTCGACTCCGCCAGGGTTGGCCTGGGCGTGCTGGCGTAGCGCGGCAACCGAATCTTCGTTCAGCCGTCGCCCCAGGTCCGGGCGTTGCAGGTACTGGTTGCGGTCGCTGGCGGCGCTGTGCAGCACCAGGCTTTCGCGCCCGCGATCACTCAACTGGGTAGCCAGGCCGGCATGGTCGAAGGCCAGGTGCACGGCGTCGCGGGCCTGGGCATGGGCGAACTGGAAGTCCAGTTGCGCCCCGGTCGGCAGGCTGGTGCCGGTGCGGCCCAGAGCGATGCGCGCCGGGGTCAGGTTGCGCAGGGCCAGCCAGGGGTTGTCGGGGGTAGGCGTGCGGTGGTCCATGGTCATCCCTATGCAAGCTGTGCCAACGCCTGGCGGAAGGCCGGCGGCAGGTTGTCACCGAAGCGCACCCGGCCATCGGCCTGGGTGAAGATGCCGGTGCGGGCCAGCCATGCCTCGAATTCCGGCCCGGGGCTTAAGGCCCAGGGTCTGGCGTGCGTATAGCGCGTCGTGGAACGAGGTGGTCTGGTAGTTGAGCATGATGTCGTCGGAGCCGGGGATGCCCATGATGAAGTTGATCCCGGCCACGCCCAGCAGGGTCAGCAGGGTGTCCATGTCGTCCTGGTCGGCTTCGGCGTGGTTGGTGTAGCAGATGTCGCAACCCATCGGCACGCCCAGCAGCTTGCCGCAGAAGTGGTCTTCGAGGCCGGCGCGGATGATCTGCTTGCCGTTGTACAGGTACTCCGGGCCGATGAAACCGACCACCGTGTTGACCAGGAACGGCTTGAAGTGGCGGGCCACGGCATAGGCGCGGGTTTCACAGGTCTGCTGGTCGACGCCGTGGTGGGCGTTGGCCGACAGCGCGCTGCCCTGGCCGGTTTCGAAGTACATCAGGTTCTGCCCGAGGGTGCCGCGTTTCAGCGAAAGGCCTGCTTCGTAGCCTTCCTGCAGCACGTTCAGGTTGATGCCGAAACCGGCGTTGGCCGCTTCGGTGCCGGCGATGGACTGGAACACCAGGTCCAGCGGCACGCCACGGTTGATCGCCTCGATCGACGTGGTCACGTGGGTCAGCACGCAGGCCTGGGTGGGAATGTCATAGCGCTGGATGATGGCGTCGAGCATTTCCAGCAAGGCGCAGATCGAGGCGATGCTGTCGGTGGCCGGGTTGATGCCGATCATGGCGTCGCCGTTGCCGTACAGCAGGCCGTCGAGGATGCTGGCGGCGATGCCGGCCGGCTCGTCGGTCGGGTGGTTGGGCTGCAGCCGGGTCGAAAGCCGCCCGCGCAGGCCCATGGTGCCACGGAAGCGGGTGACCACGCGGATCTTCTGCGCCACCAGCACCAGGTCCTGCACGCGCATGATCTTCGACACCGCTGCGGCCATTTCCGGCGTCAGCCCGGGTGCCAGGCTGCGCAGGCTGGCCTCGTCGGCCTCTTCGCTCAGCAGCCAGTCGCGCAGGCCACCCACGGTCAGGTGGCTGACCGGGGCGAAGGCCTGGGCGTCGTGAGTGTCGATGATCAGGCGCGTGACTTCATCTTCTTCGTAAGGGATCAGCGCTTCATTGAGAAAATGCGTCAGCGGGATATTGGCCAGGGCCATCTGGGCGGCGACCCGTTCGCCGTCGTTGCTGGCAGCCACGCCCGCCAGATAGTCCCCCGAGCGGGCGGGGCTGGCCTTGGCCATCACTTCCTTGAGGCTGTCGAAGCGGTAGACCAGGTGGCCGACCGTGTGTACGAAACTTGCCATACAGACTCTCCAGAGCCGCGGGTTGCCCCGCGGCGGGTGGCGGCGATCAGTGCAAGGCTTCTTCAGCCTTCTGGATCGCGGCGAATTCCTCTTCCGGTGTTCCCGCGACCAGATGGTGGCGGCTGTAGAAAGCAAAGTAGGCAATTAATACCGCATAGATCACTGCGGCGCCAATCACCACCCGTGGGTCGACGAGGAAACCGGCGACCACAGCGATGCAGGCCAGCACCAGGGCCAGGCCCGAGGTGAAAATGCCACCGGGGGTGCGGTATGGGCGCTCCATCTTCGGCCGGCGGATGCGCAGGGTGATATGCGCGGCCATCATCAGCACGTACGACAGGGTAGCGCCGAACACCGCCACCAGGATCAGCAGGTCACCCTGGCCGGTCAACGACAGGGCAAAGCCGATGATCCCGGGGATGACCAGGGCCAGTACCGGGGCCTTGCTCTTGTTGGTTTCCGACAGTTTGCGCGGCAGGTAGCCGGCGCGGGACAGGGCGAAGATCTGCCGGGAATAGGCGTAGATGATCGAAAAGAAGCTGGCGATCAGCCCGGCCAGGCCAACCAGGTTGACGAAGCCGCCCATCCAGGTACTACCGCCGTAAGCCTTGGACAGGGCTTCTACCAGCGGGTTGCCCGAGGCTTTCAGTGCTTCGGAGCCGGCGCCGCCAGGGCCGACCACCAGGATCAGCAGGGCGAAGGCCAGCAGCACCAGCATGGCGCCGATCAGGCCGCGTGGCAGGTCACGCTTGGGGTTCTTGGTTTCTTCGGCGGCCAGTGGCACGCCCTCTACGGCGAGGAAGAACCAGATGGCGTAGGGGATGGCTGCCCACACGCCGACGTAGCCGAACGGCAGGAAGCTGCTGGCGCCCACGGCGTCCGTTTTGGCGATGTCGAACAGGTTGGCTGCATCAAAATGGGGCACCATGCTCACCAGGAACACAGCCAGGGCGATGGCGGCGATGGCAGTGATGATGAACATCAGCTTCAACGCCTCACCCACGCCAAAGATGTGGATGCCGATGAACACGATGTAGAACGCCAGGTAGATCATCCAGCCGCCGATGCCGAACAGTGACTGGCAGTAGGCGCCGATGAACACCGCGATGGCGGCGGGGGCGATGGCATATTCGATGAGGATCGCCGTCCCGGTGAGGAAGCCGCCCCAGGGGCCGAAGGCGCTGCGGGCGAAACCGTAGCCGCCGCCTGCGGTGGGGATCATCGACGACAGCTCGGCCAGCGAGAAGCACATGCACAGGTACATGGTGGCCATCAGCAGGGTGGCGAGGAACATGCCGCCCCAGCCGCCCTGGGCCAGGCCGAAGTTCCAGCCGGCATAGTCGCCGGAGATGACGTAGGCCACCCCCAGACCGACCAGCAGGACCCAGCCAGCGGCGCCTTTTTTCAGTTCACGTTGCTGGAAATAGTCCGAGCCGACTTTTTCGAAGTCGACGGAAGAGCCTGCCGGCGAGCCGGCGGAATGATCGCTTGGCATAGATTCACCTGTTGTTTTTCTTGGTGGCCGGACGGGTTCCGGACCGATGGTGATGGTTACTGCAGGAAGCGAGCCAGAGCGGTTGGTGCACGGTTTCCGCTCTGGGTTTGGTATATGCAGGCCTGGCCTCTTCGCGGGCTTGCCCGCTCCCACAGGGACCGCACAAGGTTCAAGACCAGTGCAATACCTGTGGGAGCGGGCGAGCCCGCGAAGGCCGCGACGCGGTTTAGAAGAAGCCCAACGGATTGATGTCGTAGCTCACCAGCAGGTTCTTGGTCTGCTGATAGTGATCGAGCATCATCTTGTGCGTCTCACGCCCGACACCGGACTTCTTGTAGCCACCGAACGCCGCATGCGCCGGGTAAAGGTGGTAGCAGTTGGTCCACACGCGGCCAGCCTTGATCCCGCGGCCCATGCGGTAGGCCCGGTTGATGTCGCGGGTCCACACGCCGGCGCCCAGGCCGAACTCGGTGTCGTTGGCAATCGCCAGGGCTTCGGCTTCGTCTTTGAAGGTAGTGACGCTGACCACCGGGCCGAAGATTTCTTCCTGGAACACGCGCATCTTGTTGTTGCCCTTGAGCAGGGTCGGCTGGATGTAGTAACCGGTGGCCAGCGAGCCTTCCAGTTTTTCCACCTTGCCGCCGGTCAGCAGTTCGGCACCTTCCTTCTGGGCGATGTCGAGGTACGACAGGATCTTCTCGAACTGCTGTTGCGAGGCCTGGGCGCCGACCATGGTGTCGGTGTCCAGCGGGTCGCCGCGCTTGATCTGCAGCACCTTCTTCATCACCACTTCCATGAACTGCGGGTAGATCGACTCCTGTACCAGTGCCCGGGATGGGCAGGTGCATACCTCGCCCTGGTTGAAGAACGCCAGCACCATGCCTTCGGCCGCCTTCTCGATGAAGCTTGGCTCGGCTTGCATGATGTCTTCGAAATACACGTTAGGCGACTTGCCGCCCAGTTCGACGGTGGACGGAATGATGTTTTCGGCGGCGCACTTCATGATGTGCGAGCCGACCGGGGTCGATCCGGTGAAGGCGATCTTGGCGATGCGCTTGCTGGTGGCCAGTGCTTCACCGGCTTCGCGGCCATAGCCCTGCACCACGTTGAGCACGCCTTTTGGCAGCAGGTCACCGATCACTTCCAGCAGCACGGTGATGCCCAGCGGGGTCTGTTCGGCCGGCTTGAGCACCACGCAGTTGCCGGCGGCCAGGGCTGGGGCCAGCTTCCAGGCGGCCATCAGGATCGGGAAGTTCCACGGGATGATCTGCCCGACCACGCCCAGCGGCTCATGGATGTGATAGGCCACGGTGCCTTCGTTGATCTCGGCGGCGCCGCCTTCCTGGGCACGGATGCAGCCCGCGAAGTAGCGGAAGTGGTCAACCGCCAGCGGGATGTCGGCATTGAGGGTTTCGCGGATCGGCTTGCCGTTGTCCCAGGTTTCGGTAATGGCCAGCAGTTCGAGGTTCTGCTCGATACGGTCGGCGATCTTCAGCAGAACGTTGGAGCGGTCCTGCACTGACGTGCGGCCCCAGGCGTCGGCCGCAGCGTGGGCGGCATCCAGGGCTTTCTCGATGTCTTCGGCAGTAGAGCGGGGGAATTCAGCGATCAGCTTGCCATTCACCGGGGAGGTATTTTCAAAGTACTGCCCCTTTACCGGAGGAACGAACTCACCACCGATGTAGTTGCCGTAGCGGCTCTTGAAGGAAACCTTCGCGCCTTCGGTACCGGGATGTGCGTAACGCATGGTGTGTCTCCTGGCTATTGTGTTTGTTAGGGAGTTGGAAAGCGTAGAGCAAAGGTCGGGCCAGCGTTTCGAGCACCAGGAAAATCAATGACTTGGCTCGGCGTCCGGTGCCATGCCCACGGTCGCTGTGCCAGCACCGGTACGCGCAGGGGTGACACTTTGTGCCATTTGCGACACGTAACCCGAGGGTGCATTGCAAAGCCTTCGCGGGTGGAGGATGCTGGCGGGACTCTCTATCTGCGGAGAACTACAACAATGCAGAGCAACCATTTCAGTCGCCATGCCCAGCAAGTCCATACCGTCGCCCATGGTGGGGCCGGGGAGGGCGGCAGTGACCCGTCCATCGCCCGCTCCTGGCTGCGCTGCCTGGAGGACTACCACCTCGACCCGTCGGTTATCGAGGCCCCGGTGGTGCTCGAACACGGGCGCCTGCTGGAAAGCCGCGAGCGCCTGCGCCAGGTGCTGCAGATTGCCGACCCTGAAATGAACAGCCTGCATCAGCAGCTTTCCGGGGCCGGGCATGCGGTACTGCTGACCGATGCCCGTGGGGTGATCCTCAATTGCGTCAGCGCGCCGACCGAGCGACGCAGCTTCGAGCGCGCCGGGCTGTGGCTGGGCGCCGACTGGAGCGAGGCGCGCGAGGGCACCAACGGCATCGGCACCTGCCTGGTTGAGCGCCAGGCGCTGACCATTCACCAGAACGAGCACTTCCGTGGTCGCCACACCGGCCTGACCTGCTCGGCCAGCCCGGTGTTCGACCCGCATGGCGAGCTGCTGGCGGTGCTGGATGTGTCTTCGGCACGGCCCGATGTTTCCCGGCAGAGCCAGTTCCACACCATGGCCCTGGTCAACCTGTCGGCGAAGATGATCGAAAGCTGCTACTTCCTGCGCCATTTCGAACAGCAATGGCTGCTGCGTTTTCACCTGCAGGCGGAGTCGGTCGGCCTGTTCAGCGAAGGCCTGCTGGCGTTCGACGGTGACGGGCGCATCTGCGCCGCCAACCAGAGCGCGCTGAACCTGTTGGGCACGGTGCGGGGTGGCGTGCTGGGCAAACCGCTGGAACGCTTTTTCGCATGCAGCCACGACGAACTGTTCAGCCGCGCCACGCCCGGCGGCAGCACGGCCTGGCCGCTGCATACCCTGGACGGGCGCCAGGTGTTCGCCAGCCTGCGTGGCCAGGCGCGCGCACCGGTGTGGTCGGTGCCCACCGCCCAACCGCGCCCTGCGCGGGAAGTGGAGCCGCTTGTATGCCTGCTCGACCCGGCCTTGCAGAACGACTTCCGCCGCAGCGTGCGGGTGTTCGAGCGCGATGTGCCGCTGCTGTTGCGCGGCGAGACCGGCTGCGGCAAGGAGGCCTTCGCCCAGGCCGTGCACCAGGCCAGCGAGCGGCGCGGCAAACCGTTTGTCGCCATCAACTGCGCGTCGATCCCGGAGAGCCTGATCGAGAGCGAGCTGTTCGGTTACCGCGGCGGCAGCTTTACCGGTGCGCGCAAGGAAGGCATGCGCGGCAAGCTGTTGCAGGCCGACGGCGGCACCTTGCTACTGGACGAGATCGGCGATATGCCACTGGCCTTGCAAACCCGCCTGCTGCGTGTGCTGGAGGAGCGCCAGGTGGTGCCGATCGGTGGCGAACCGCAGGCGGTCGACGTGCGCATCGTCAGCGCTACACACCGTGACCTGCTGGAGCGGGTGGAGCAGGGTAGCTTCCGCGAGGACCTGTATTACCGCCTGAATGGCCTGGAAGTGGCGTTGCCTGCGGTGCGCGAGCGCAGTGACAAGGCGCAGTTGCTGGACTTTCTGTTGCGTCAGGAGGCGCAGGGGCAACTGATCGACATCGAGCCGAGGGCGCGCCAGGCACTGCTCGACTTTGCCTGGCCGGGCAACGTGCGGCAGATGCGCAACGTGCTGCGTACCCTGGTGGCACTTTGCGAAGATGCCCGCATAGCATTTTCGGATCTCCCCACAATTGTCTGCAGCAGCGCCAATCCTGTGGGAGCGGGCGCGCCCGCGAAGACGTCCGATCAAGCAACGCAGGGCGAGGGCGTTGCCCTCGTTCGCGGGCACGCCCGCTCCCACAGGTCCGGTGTTGGTCCAGGAATTGATGGGGAGCCCGTGGGTACCGAGGTTTTGCAAGGCGCGGAACGGCAAGCACTAATGGAGATACTGGAGGCAAAACACTGGCACCTCACCCGTGTCGCCGAGCACTTGGGCATCAGCCGTAATACCTTATATCGAAAACTGCGCAAACACGGCATCACCAGGGCCGACTGAGCGAAACATCGTGTGCGATTTTTCTCGCCCTGGGCTACCCTGCCTCGATGTTTTGCGAGGTCGACCATGCATATTCACATTCTCGGTATTTGCGGTACTTTCATGGGCTCGCTGGCGGTGCTGGCCAAGGAGCTTGGCCACCGCGTCACCGGCTCTGACGCCAACGTCTATCCCCCGATGAGCACCCAGCTCGAAGCCCAGGGCATCGAACTGACCCAAGGCTATGACCCGGCCCAGCTGGACCCGGCGCCAGACCTGGTGGTCATCGGCAACGCCATGTCGCGTGGCAACCCGGCGGTTGAGTACGTGCTGAACAAGGGCCTGCCCTATGTTTCCGGCCCGCAGTGGCTGGCCGACCACGTGCTGCAGGGCCGCTGGGTGCTGGCCGTTGCCGGTACTCATGGCAAGACCACTACCAGCAGTATGCTGGCCTGGGTGCTGGAGCACGCCGGCATGAGCCCGGGCTTCCTGATCGGCGGTGTGCCGCAGAACTTCTCGGTGTCGGCACGCCTGGGCGACACGCCGTTCTTCGTGGTGGAAGCCGACGAGTACGACAGCGCCTTCTTCGACAAGCGCTCCAAGTTCGTCCACTACCACCCACGCACGGCGATCCTCAACAACCTCGAATTCGACCATGCGGACATCTTCCCCGACCTGGCCTCGATCGAGCGGCAATTCCATCACTTGGTGCGCACCATCCCTGGCGAAGGCCTGGTCATCCACC
The DNA here is from genome assembly GCA_029953615.1 of Pseudomonas putida. Classification (NCBI taxonomy): domain Bacteria; kingdom Pseudomonadati; phylum Pseudomonadota; class Gammaproteobacteria; order Pseudomonadales; family Pseudomonadaceae; genus Pseudomonas; species Pseudomonas putida. The sequence continues at coordinate 2,962,522 of CP124529.1, forward strand.
CCACCACCGAGCAGGCGCTGGAGCGTGTGATCGGCATGGGCTGCTGGACCCCGGTGCAGACCACTGGCGAAGGTGGCCAGTGGCAAGCCCGTCTGCTCAGCCCCGACGGCTCGCGCTTCGAAGTGCTGTTCGAGGGCGAAGCGCAGGGCGTGGTTGACTGGGCGCTGACTGGCCAGCACAACGTCGCCAACGCCCTGGCCACCCTTGCAGCGGCGCGCCATGTAGGCGTAGTGCCAGCCATGGGCATCGAAGGCCTGAGCGCCTTCAAGAGCGTCAAGCGGCGCATGGAGAAGGTGGCCGAAGTGCAGGGCGTGACCATCTACGATGACTTCGCCCACCACCCCACCGCCATCGCCACCACCCTCGACGGCCTGCGCAAGCGTGTTGGCGAGGCACCGGTGATCGCCGTGATCGAGCCGCGCTCGAACTCGATGAAGCTCGGTGCCCACCGTGATGGCCTGCCGGAAAGCGTCAACGACGCCGACCAGGTGATCTGGTACGCCCCGGCCAACCTTGGCTGGGACCTGGCGGGCACTGCCGCCCAGTGCAAAGTGCCCAGCGTGGTGGCCGACAGCCTTGAAGCGATCATCGAGCGGGTCAAGGGCCAGGCCCGCCCAGGCACCCATGTAGTGATCATGAGCAACGGCGGCTTCGGCGGCCTGCACGGCAAGCTGGCCGAGGCATTGCAGTGAACGGGCCGGAACGCATCACACTGGCGATGACCGGGGCTTCGGGCGTCCAGTATGGACTGCGCCTGCTCGATTGCCTTGTGCGCGAGGATCGCGAGGTGCACTTTCTGATCTCCAAGGCCGCGCAACTGGTGATGGCCACCGAGACCGACGTGGTGCTGCCAGCCAAACCCCAGGCAATGCAGACGTTCCTTACCGAATACACAGGTGCTGCCGACGGGCAGATCCGGGTATATGGCAAGGAAGACTGGATGTCGCCGGTAGCCTCGGGCTCCGGCGCGCCGGCGGCGATGGTGGTGGTGCCCTGTTCCACCGGCACCCTGTCGGCGATTGCCACCGGCGCCTGCAACAACCTGATCGAGCGTGCCGCCGACGTTGCTCTGAAGGAACGTCGCCAGCTGATCCTGGTGCCGCGCGAAGCGCCGTTTTCAGCCATCCACCTGGAGAACATGCTCAAGCTGTCGCACATGGGCGCAATCATCCTGCCGGCATCGCCAGGCTTCTATCACCAGCCGCAGACCATCGACGACCTGGTCGACTTTGTCGTGGCGCGCATTCTCAACCTGCTGAACATTCCCCAGGACATGTTGCCGCGTTGGGGCGAACACCACTACGGAGTGGATGATTGAAGCGAGCGCTGGCGGGGGTTTTGATGCTGGTGCTGCTCGGTGGCTGCGCCACGGTGCGCACGCTGGATGCCAACAAGCCCGGGGCGCCGGTGGTGTATGCCGGTACCCGGTTGGATTTGTACGTGATCAATGGCGGCTGTTGCCCGCGCGATCATTATGGAGCTGATGCCCCGGCGTACCCGGGACTGGACCTGCCGGGGAGCATGCTGCTCGATACCCTGTTGCTGCCCTTGTCCTTGCTGACAGCGGCCGGTGTAGGCTTCCAGGCCACCGGTGGCCTGTGATGGCCCTTTCGCGGGCACGCCCGCTCCCACAGGTACTGCATTGCCCTCAGGCCTGGCACAGTACCGGTGGGAGCGGGCGTGCCCGCGAAGAGGCCGTCACAAGTGAAGCCTATTTCTTGCCCAACCTGCGCAACTCATCCGACTCCACAATCCGCACCCCGTCCTCTTCCTCCAGTGCCAGCCGCCAAAGCGCCCGGGCCAAAGTACAAGCCTCGATCCCCCGATACTTCCCGGGTATCAGCTTGGCAAACGGCGAAGCCAACTGTTCGCCCAGCCGCGGCTCGATCCGCTCGCCCAGCAGCAATGACGGCCGCACGATGGTCAACTGCGGCCAGTCCTGGGCCTTGAGCGCCTCTTCCATCTCGCCTTTGACCCGGTTGTAGAAAATCGAAGATTTCGGGTCGGCCCCCAGCGCACTGACTACCAGCAGGTGCCGCGCGCCCATCTCCCGGGCACGCTTGCTGAAGGCCAGTACCATGTCCAGGTCCACCGCACGAAAGGCCGATTCGGAGCCGGCCTGCTTCAACGTGGTGCCCAGGCAGCAAAAAGCGATATCAACGCGCCCGGCCAGCTGCGGAAGAAACACCGCCGGGTCGCCCACCGGGTTTTCCAGGTGCGGGTGCTCGGCGAGAGGCCGGCGGGTAGGCGCCAGTACGCGGGTAATGGTGGGCTCGTTGAGCAGACGGTCGAGCAGGTGTTCACCTGTCAGACCCGTGGCACCAGCAAGCAGGACATGTTGAGGCGTCAAATACATGATGTCTCTCCCTTGTTACACACAAGCTTAGTGGCTGGGTGACGTTTCCGCCTGTCCCCCTACATTGGCCTGTGCGGCGTTACGCAATGCTTCTTCGGCCTGTTGCCGGCGCAGGTGCTGCCAGTGCTCGAGCACGCCCGGCGGCGCCCACAGCTGCGGTTCAGAGGCCTCGAAACCTTCCCTTTGTTCTCTTTCGGCAACGCTGGCTCGCGCCAGTTCAAACGCCTGTTTCAGGTCGTCGGTCTGGTTCAGCGCTTCGGCGAACAGAGCATCGCCGAAGTAGGTGAAATCGGCTTCTTCCGAGCAACCGAAGGACACGCGGTCGGCCCGGGCGGCGGTCATGATCAGCGTACGCTCGTCCTTGAGCGGGGTGATGTAGCCCCCTGAATAGCAGGCGGATATGACAACCACCTTGTCGCGGTTTTTCAGCGGCGCCAGCGCGCTCGCCAGCTCGTCGGCAGACAGATCGGCCAGCTGCAGGCGCGGCTGGTCGAGTACCAGCTGATGGTCCTGGCTGCCATGACTGGTGAGGTAGATGAACACCAGGTCTTCGGGGCCACTACGCTCGGCCAGGGTGCGGGCGGCGCGGGTAAGGTTCTCGCGCGTGGCCATGGCGCGGGTGGTCATGTGGTCGCGGTGGTTGACCAAGGTAACCTGGCCACGGGCGCCAAAGCGCACCTTGAGCATATTGCTGACGTAGTCGGCTTCGCGAAGGAACACGCTCTGCTGGCCATCGCCGGCCACCACCAGGCTGTATAGCTGGACCGGTGGCGTGGAACGCGGAACCCGGGCCAGCGCCTCGTCCAGCAACCGGCCCTGATTGAGCAACGCCAGGTCCAGCGGGTCGGGCAACAGCTTGCCGTTCTGGTCGCGTACGCGCACGCCGTTGCTCCAGGTGCCGCTTTCGACTTTGCCGCTGGCCAGGATCAGCCGCCCCTGGCCGTGGTAGGCATCGTTGAGGAAGCCACCGATGTACTTGCTGCCGTCGGCCAGTTGCAGGCTGCCCTGGCCCGACAGGCGCCAGTCGGCGAAGGTGCCCTTGTAGTGGCTACCGTCGCTGCCCAGCAGTTCGCCTTCACCGACCAACGAGCCGTCCTTGAATTCGCCGATCCACACATCACCCTCGGCGTTTTCGTAGCGGCCACGGCCCTCCAGGCGGTTGTTCCTGAATTCGCCGATGTACTGCTCGCCGTCGACGCTGTCGTAAGTACCGCTACCTTCCAGCTGGCCGTTGATGAAGCGGCCGCTGAACTGGTTGCCGCTGGCATCGCTGCGCACCCCGGCACCGTTGGGCTTGCCCTTGGCGAACAGGCCCTGGTAGCGGCTGCCGTCGGCCAGTTCCAGCTCGCCGGCGCCTTCGTACAGGTCATCCTTGAACTGGCCGCGGTAGGTCTGGTCGGCTTGCTTGAGGGTGCCTTCGCCGTCGCGGCGGCCGTGGCTGAAGGTGCCGGCATAGTGGCTGCCCGGGGTGGTCAGCTCACCCAGCCCCTGGAACAGCCCTGCGGCGAACTGGCCGCGGTACACCTCGCCGTTGCGGCCGTGCCACTCGCCCTGGCCGTGCCATTGGCCGTCCTTGAAGGTACCGGCGTACCAGCTGCCGTTGGGGTAGTCGATCCGGCCCTCGCCTTGCAGCAGGCCATCGACCACCTGCCCCCGGTACCGCCCACCGTCAGGCAGGCGCGCGTCCGGCGGGAGCAGCGATTCGCCATCGCCGCAGGCGGCGAGCAGCAGGACCAGGGTGATGGGGAGCAGTGGACGCATGGCGAGAACCGGGCAAAAAGTCTGCCGAGTATGACGCAGAATGGGATCCTGAAACAGCGAACGCGATCCCTGTGGTAGCGGGCGTGCCCGCGAACACCGGCGACGCCGGTGCCATGCAGCGCGTGGTCTTCTTCGCGGGTAAACCCGCTCCCACAGGTCCAGCGGTGACTTTCAGCTTTGCGCAATACCTGTGGGAGCGGCTTTAGCCGCGAACACCGGCGAAGCCGGTGCCATCCACCGAGTCGCCTGCTTCGCGGGCACGCCCGCTCCCACAGTTTTCGTGTTGCCTTTGAGGTGCAATCAGCGCACGCCCGGCGACACGATGATCTTCACGTTCTCCTCCTTGTTGTTCACCAACTCCTCGAAGCCCAGCTCGACAATCTGCTCCAGCCCGATCCGCCCGGTCACCAGCGGGCGAATATCCAGCCTGCCGTCAGCGATGAAGGCAATCACATCGGCAAACTCGCCGTTGTAGGCCAGCGCCCCCAGCACCTGTTTCTCGGTGGACACCAGTTCGAAGAAGTTGAACTCGCTGGGTTCTTCGAAAATGCCCACCAGCACACACTTGCCCGCCTTGCGGATAGTGTCGATGGCCAGCTTGGCCGTGTGCTTGTTGCCGATGCATTCAAAACTTACATCCGCCCCCAGCCCGGCAGTCAGCTTGCGGATCTCCGCCAGCGCGTCGCACTGGCTTGGGTCCAGCACCACGCTGGCGCCAACCTCTCTGGCCTTGGCCTTGCGCGCCGAGGACATTTCCAGGGCGATCACCTGCGCCGCCCCCGCTGCCTTGGCACACATGATGGTGCACAGGCCGATGGTGCCGGCGCCGACCACCACCACGGTCTGGCCTAGCAGGCTACCGGCCTTTTTCACCGCATGCATGCCCACCGCCAGTGGCTCGATCAGCGCCCCGGCCTCCGCCGGGAAACCCTGCGGTAGCCGATACAGCAGGTTGGCGGGCACGTTGACCAGTTCGGCGAAGGCACCGTTGTTCATCAGGCCGGTAAAGGCCAGGCGCTCGCAGATGTTGTACAGGCCGTGGGTGCAGTAGTAGCAGGTGCCGCAATGCTGGCAGGCGTCCGCAGCCACCGGGTCACCGACGGCAAAACCTTCCACGCCGTCACCCAGCTTGGCGATCTGGCCGCAGAACTCGTGGCCGAGGATGCACTGGCCCTGGATGCCGGTCAGCGGGTGGGGTGCCTCTACCGGGATGAATACCGGGCCGGCGACGTATTCGTGCAGGTCGGAGCCGCAGATGCCGCACCAGTCCACCTTGATCTGCACCCATCCAGGTGCAGGATCAGCCGGCAGGGGCACCTGTTCGACGCGAATGTCATTGCGGCCATGCCAGACGGCGGCGCGCATGTGGGTGTGGCTCAGGTCGTTCATTGTTGTTCTCCAGGCTCACGAAAAAGGCTTAGTGCTTGCGCAGGAACGCGAGCAGTTGCTGGTTGACCTGTTCGGCCGCTTCCATCTGCACCATATGACCAGCCTCAGGCAGTACCAGCACTTCGGCCTCCAGCCCTTCGGCATGGCTGGCCGGGATGATCGCGTCCTTGCCGCCCCACACCACCAGGGCCGGATGCTGGCCCAGCACCCCACGCAGGTCATGGCGCTGACGGTCGCCGTCGGCGATGGCCGATGCCAGCAGGCGCAACGCGTCGTCCACCCCTTCCAGGCGCTTGAACTTGAGCATGTCCTCCAGCATCTGCCGGGTGACCAGCGCCGGGTCGGCAAACAGCTGCACCATCTGCGGCTTGAGGGCATTGCGGTTGGCGGCAGCGACGAAGCCTTGCAGGTACTGCCCGTTGATGGCCTCGCCCAGCCCTGCACTGGCCACCAGGCTCAGGCTGGCTACCCGCTGCGGTGCCAGCCGCGCCACGTTCAGGCTGACCGCACCGCCCATGGAGTGGCCGGCCAGGTGGGCCTTGGCGATGTCCAGGTGGTCGAGCAGGGCCAGCACGGTTTCGCTCAGTTCATCCAGGTCGCCGCGTTGCAGGGCTTTGCCCGACTCACCATGCCCCGGCAGATCGAGGGCGATCACCCGTCGCTCGGCAGCCAGCGCCGGGTGGTTGAACAGCCAGTTGTTGAGGTCGCCGCCAAAGCCGTGCACCAACACCAGGGGCGTGCCGCCTTCGCCCAGCTCGAACCAGCGCAGCAGGTGATCCCCCACTTGCGCCTTCTGCGGTGCCGGTCCCTGAGCCTGGTCGGCGCCACCTTCGGCGACGAACTCGGCCTGGAAGCGCTGGACCACGGCATCGATCTCAGCCTCATCGGCTTCGCCTTCAACCACTACCGCCAGCAGCGCGCCAACCGGCAGGGTTTCGTCGGGCTGGGCGACCAGACGGCGCAGCACGCCGCTGAATGGCGCCTCGACGCTGCTGCTGATCTTGTCGGTCTCGACGTCCAGCACCTCGTCGCCCTTGTTGATCTGGTCACCTTCCTGCTTGAGCCAGGTGTCCACCCGGCCCTCGGTCATCGACAGGCCCCACTTGGGCATGGTCAGGGTATGGATCTGGCTCATGCGGCACTCCTTGCGGCTTCGATCACTTTACGTACCGCAGCCTCGATCTTCGCCGCGTCAGGGATGTACAGGTCTTCCAGGGCGTCGGAGAACGGCACCGGGGTATGCGGCGCAGTGACCATCTCGATTGGCCCCTTGAGCGCGCCGAAGGCCTTCTGCGCTACCAGTGCGCTGATATCGGTGGCCATGGAGCAACGCGGGTTGGCTTCGTCGATCACCACCAGGCGGCCGGTCTTTTCCACGCTTTCCAGGATGCTGTCTTCGTCCAGCGGGCTTGTGGTGCGCAGGTCCAGCACCTCGCAGTCGATGCCCTGGCGGGCCAGGTTGTTGGCCGCCTCCAGCGCCACATGCACCATGCGGCCGTAGGTGACCAGGGTCACATCATCGCCATCGCGCAGGAAGTTGGCTTCACCGAACGGCACGGTGTAGACCTCTTCCGGCACTTCGCCTTGCATGCTGTACAGCAGCTTGTGCTCGCAGAAGATCACCGGGTCATTGTCGCGGATCGCCTGTATCAACAGGCCCTTGGCATCGTACGGCGAAGACGGGCACACCACCTTCAGGCCGGGAATGTGCGTCCACAGCGAGGTGAGCATCTGCGAGTGCTGGGCCGCCGCGCGCAGGCCGGCGCCGTACATGGTGCGCATCACCAGCGGGGTGACCGCCTTGCCGCCGAACATGTAGCGGAACTTGGCGGCCTGGTTGAGGATCTGGTCCAGGCAGCAGCCGGCGAAGTCGACGAACATCAGCTCGCACACCGGGCGCAGGCCTTGGGTGGCGGCACCGACGGCGGCACCGACGTAGCCGATTTCGGATAGCGGCGCATCGAGCACGCGCCCCGGGAACTGGTGGTAAAGGCCCTTGGTCACGCCCAGCACGCCACCCCAGGCGTCATCTTCGCCAGGGGCACCGGCGCCGCCGGCAACGTCTTCGCCAATGATGAATACCGTGCTGTCGCGGCGCATTTCCTGGGCCAGGGCTTCGTTGATGGCCTGCTGGTAGCTGATCTTTCTTGCCATGGTGGTTCTCCTGTTGTTCTTGTAATCCGCGGCTCAGGGGTAGGCGACGTAGACGTCGGTGAGCAGGTCGGCGGGCTGTGGCTTGGGATCGGACTTGGCGCGGCGCACGGCGTCTTCGATCAGGTCCTCGACGCGGGCGTCGATGGCGTCCAGTTGCGCAGCCGTGAGCAGGCCGGCGCGGGTGGTCTTGTTGCGGAACTGCATCAGGCAGTCGCGGGATTCGCGCAGGTTCTTCACTTCATCGGGCGCACGGTAGGTTTGTGCATCGCCTTCGAAGTGGCCGTAGTAGCGGCTGAGCTTGACCTCGATCAGCGACGGGCCCTGCCCCGGAACGTGCGCGTTCGATGGCTGCACCAGCGGCCTCGTACACGGCAAAGAAGTCGAAACCGTCGATGGTGACGCCGGGCATGCCGAAACCGGCAGCGCGGTCGGCGATATGGTCGCAGGCCACCGACCAGGTCGAGGCGGTGGCTTCGGCGTAGCCGTTGTTCTCGGCGACGAAGATGCACGGCAGGTTCATGATCGACGCCATGTTCATGGCTTCGAACACCGCGCCTTCGTTGGAAGCGCCATCGCCGAAGAAGGCCACCGACACATCGTCCTTGCCCTTGATCTTGGCCGCCAGCGCCGCCCCGGCCACCAGCGGGGCACCGGCACCGACGATGCCGTTGGCGCCAAGCATGCCTTTTTCCAGGTCGGCGATATGCATCGAGCCGCCTTTGCCCCCGCACACGCCGGTCTTCTTGCCGTAGATTTCGGCCATCATGCCGTACACATCCACGCCCTTGGCGATGCAGTGGCCATGCCCGCGGTGGGTCGAGGCGATTGCAGTCGCTGTCGCGCAGGTGGGCCATGACACCGGCAGCGGATGCCTCTTCGCCGGCGTAGAGGTGGACGAAGCCGGGGATCTCGCCGGTGGCGAACTCCACGTGCAGGCGCTCCTCGAAGGCGCGGATGGTGCGCATCACTTCATAGGCATGCAGCAATTGTTCGGTACTGAGTTGATTGGACATCTTGTTGTTCTCCAGGTTGTCTCAACACGGGTTTGCAGGGTGCAACCGGTGGCCGCGCGGTACGGCCAGCAGGTGATGGCGGGCGGCATGCGCCAGCACGGCCTCGACGTCCACGCTCAATGGGCCTTGGTGGTCGAGGGTGATGGTGGGGGTGTCGTGCTCGGCGAATTCGATTTCGCGTTCGCCGTCCAGCGCCAGGGTGCCGCTGGCCAGGCTCAGGCGGTGGGCGACGCCGGGCGAGAGCGGGCCACTGGCCGTGATGCCACAGCCTTGCAGCAGGCCGGGTGCCAGCGGCGCGAGCAGCGCCTGCTCGGCGCCGGGGTTCAGGCGTACCCAGGCACCGTGCGGGGCCTGGCGCGAAACCGGGAACCACAGGCCGCACAAGGCCGACAGGCCAATGGCATGGGGTTCGGCGAAACAGGCGAAGACTTCGCATAGGTCCTCGCTGCGGCTCAATGCCCGAGCGCCGACGAAGCGCTGGGGCGACACCGCTACTTCCACCAGGGCCCATTCGGCAAGCCGTTGCTCGGGTACCTTGACCAGCAGGCGCTTGTTGCGGCGCAAGCCGATGCTGGCCGGTACCCGGCCGCTGGCAAGCAAGCCGCCAGCCAGGCCGGCACTGGTGGCTTCACGCAGTTCGGGGAAGGCGTTGTTGGTGCCGGTGGACAAGGTCAACAGCGGCACGTCGCCGGCCTCGGCGGCGACTGCCTTGTGGGTGCCGTCGCCGCCGAGCACGGCGATCATCGCCACGCCGCGCTCGACCATGCGGCGAGTCGCCAGGCGGGTATCGGCAACGGTTTGGGTCAGCGGCAGGTCGAGTATCTCGATGGGCGGCCAGTGCTGGTCGCGGGCGACCGGGCCCAGGCTGGCCTTGAGCACGGCGGCGGCGATGCCGGTCATGTCACTGGGCAGCAGCACCTGGCCGATGCCGGTGGCACCGAAGGCGGCCAGCAGGCGCTGGATCGCCGAAGCCTTGTCGGTACTCGAATAGAGCCCGGCATTGGCGGTCAGGCGGCGCAGATCGCGGCCAGAGGCAGGGTTGGCAATGATCCCGACGGTCGGGGCGGGTAGCGGCATGGCGCACCTCGTATTTTTGTTTGCCAAGGCAGGAGCAAGCGCGGTGCCAGCTTCTGTTGTATTGGCTGTAGTGCCTGCAATAGAGCGGTTTTCGTGCGCTTCGGCAGGGGCGGATGGTTGGGCTGGCGAGACGCCCGGTGCCAGCGCGGGGCCGACGCTGGCGAGACGCTGAGACGCTGCGTCTCAAGCTGGCCGGTAATCACACAGTGCTTGTCGGGGCAGGCCTGGAAGCGCTTAATGGCCGGACAACGATAAAAACAGCAATGAGAACCGGAGGGCCTGAATGCTTGCCGCGAACTCCCGAGCCCATGTCGACTGCGTCAGCAGGGTGCTGAAGAATGCCGACCGCCTGCCGCAGGCGCCGGTGCCACCGCTGATCCTCGATTCATGGCGCCGCTCCATGGAGCTGTACCGCCTCGACCCCGGGTCCCAGCAGGGGCCGCGCATCCTGTCCCAAAGCCTGCTCAACGAATGTCGCGAACGCGCCGAAGTGTTCCTGCGCATCGCCAGCGATGCCGTGGCCCGCCTGCATGAACGGGTACGCGGTGCCGACTACTGCGTGCTGCTCACCGACGCCCTGGGGCGCACCATCGATTACCGGGTCGAGTCAGCCATTCGCAACGACTGCCGCAAGGCCGGGCTGTACCTGGGTACCTGCTGGTCGGAGGGCGAGGAAGGCACCTGCGGTGTGGCGGCGGTGTTGACCAGCAAAGCCCCGGTCACGGTGCACAAGCGCGACCACTTCCGCGCGGCGTTCATTGGCCTGACCTGTACGGCGGCACCGGTGTTCGACCCGTTGGGCGAGTTGCTGGGCGTGGTGGATGTCTCGGCCTTGCAGTCGCCGGACGACCGCCGCAGCCAGCACCTGATCCGCCAACTGGTCGAGCAGACCGCCCGCGAGATCGAAAATGCCTTCTTCATGCACAGCGCCCAGGGCCATTGGGTGATGCGTGCCCATGGCACGCCGGGCTATGTGGAAAGCCAGCCCGACTACTTGCTGGCCTGGGATGGCGATGGCCGCCTGCAGGCGATCAACAGCCTGGCGCGGCAGCGTCTGGTGGAGCGCCTGGGACGTTTGCCCGAGCACATTGGCGAGCTGTTCGACATCGACCAGCTGCGCCGGGTAAGCGCGTCGTCGGCCCAGCGCCTGCCCGGCCTGGGGGGGCTGTATGGCCGTGTCAGCGCCCCACAGCAACGCCAGCGTGTGCAGCCGTTGCGCCAAGCCCAGGACGCCCGTATCGAGCAGCATCTGCGCCTGGCCACACGGGTCAAGGACTGCAACCTGGCGGTGCTGGTGCAAGGCGAGACGGGGGCCGGCAAAGAAGTATTCGCCCGCCAGCTGCATCAGCAAAGCCTGCGTCGCGATGGCCCGTTCGTCACCCTCAACTGCGCGGCCATCCCGGAGAGCCTGATCGAGAGCGAACTGTTCGGCTATGTCGCCGGGGCTTTTACCGGGGCATCCAGCAAAGGCATGCAGGGGCTGTTGCAGCAGGCCGATGGCGGCACGCTGTTCCTCGACGAAATCGGTGACATGCCGCTGAACCTACAAACCAGGTTGCTGCGGGTGCTGGCCGAGGGGGAAGTGGCGCCGTTGGGCGCGGCGCGGCGGGAGCGGGTGGACATCCAGGTGATTTGCGCGACCCACCGCGATTTGGTGGCGATGGTGGAGGATGGACGTTTTCGCGAGGATCTGTACTTTCGCCTGGCCAATGCCCGCTTCGAATTGCCGCCGCTGCGCGAGCGTGAGGACCGCTTGGGGTTGATTCACCAGTTGCTGGCCGAGGAAGCCGAGGCCAGCGGAATCGAGGTGGTGTTGGCGGATGATGCGCTGAAGGCGCTGCTGGTTTACCGCTGGCCGGGGAATTTGCGCCAGCTGCGGCAGGTGTTGCGCTATGCCTGTGCGGTGAGCGAGGACGGGCGGGTGCAGGTGCAGGACCTGCCGCAGGAAGTACGCGGCGAGGTGGTCGCGTCGGCTGAAAGCAGCATGTCTTGTCCGGCCCGGCAGTTGCTGCTGGATGCGCTGATCCGCCATCGCTGGAAGCCGGCCGATGCGGCGCGGGCATTGGGTATTTCGCGGGCCACCCTGTATCGGCGGGTGCATGAACACCGTATCGAGATGCCGCGGATGAAGGGGGTGGGCCCTGGGGCTGCTTTGCAGCCCATCGCCGGCAAGCCAGCTCCCACTTCGACCGCATAGATCTCAAGTTATGCGCAGTCCCTGTGGGAGCCTGGCTTGGCCAGCGATGAGGCCCTGACAGGCAATAAAAAACCCCGGAACAAGTCCGGGGTTTCGGTACATCACACTACGCGATCACTCCTGGCTGGCCAGTTTGTGCTCGAGGTAGTGAATGTTGACGCCGCCTTTGCAGAAACCTTCATCACGCACCAGGTCGCGGTGCAGCGGGATGTTGGTCTTGATGCCGTCGACGACGATCTCGTCCAGGGCATTGCGCATGCGCGCCATGGCTTCGTCGCGGTCCTTGCCGTAGGTGATCAGCTTGCCGATCAGCGAGTCGTAGTTCGGCGGAACCGAGTAACCGCTGTACAGGTGCGAATCCACCCGCACGCCATTGCCGCCCGGTGCGTGGAAGTGCTTCACCTTGCCTGGGCTCGGGATGAACTTCTTCGGGTCTTCGGCGTTGATCCGGCATTCCAGCGCATGGCCACGGATGACCACGTCTTCCTGGCGGAACGACAGCTTGTTGCCAGCGGCGATGCTCAGCATCTCCTTGACGATGTCGATACCAGTGACCATCTCCGACACCGGGTGCTCAACCTGCACGCGGGTGTTCATCTCGATGAAGTAGAAGCGGCCGTTCTCGTACAGGAACTCGAAAGTACCGGCACCACGGTAGCCGATCTCGATGCACGCATCGACGCAGCGCTTGAACACTTCCTGACGGGCTTTCTCGTCGATACCCGGGGCTGGTGCTTCTTCCAGTACCTTCTGGTGACGGCGCTGCAGCGAGCAGTCACGGTCGCCGAGGTGGACGGCGTTGCCCTGGCCGTCGGACAGTACCTGGACTTCCACGTGGCGTGGGTTGGTCAGGAACTTCTCCAGGTAGACCATCGGGTTGCCGAAGGCGGCACCGGCTTCGGTACGGGTGAGCTTGGCAGAGGCAATCAGGTCCTCTTCCTTGTGCACCACGCGCATCCCGCGACCACCACCGCCACCGGCGGCCTTGATGATTACCGGGTAGCCGACGTCACGGGCAATCGCCAGGGCGACTTCTTCATCTTCCGGCAGCGGGCCATCGGAACCCGGCACGGTCGGTACGCCCGACTTGATCATCGCGTCCTTGGCCGAAACCTTGTCGCCCATCAGGCGAATGGTGTCGGCTTTCGGGCCGATGAAGGCGAAACCGGATTTTTCCACCTGCTCGGCGAAATCGGCGTTTTCCGCCAGGAAGCCGTAGCCCGGGTGGATCGCGGTGGCGCCAGTCACTTCGGCGGCAGCGATGATTGCCGGGATATGCAGGTAGGAATCCTTGGACGATGCAGGGCCGATGCAGACCGACTCGTCTGCCAGGCCCAGGTGCATCAGTTCACGGTCGGCGGTGGAGTGCACGGCGACTGTCTTGATACCCAGCTCTTTGCAGGCACGCAGGATCCGCAGGGCAATTTCCCCGCGGTTGGCGATCAGGACTTTTTCGAGCTTCCCAGACATCGTTGGCTCTCCGCGATTCAAACGATGGTGAACAGCGGCTGGTCGAACTCAACCGGCTGGCCGTCTTCTACCAGGATGGCGTCGATGACACCGCCAACATCGGCTTCGATGTGGTTCATCATCTTCATGGCTTCGACGATGCACAGGGTGTCGCCTTTCTTCACGGTCTGGCCAACTTCAGCGAAGTTCGGCGAGGTCGGCGAAGGCTTGCGGTAGAAGGTGCCTACCATTGGCGAGCGGATCACGGTGCCTTTCAGGGCCGGGGCGGCAGCAGCGGCTTCGGCGGCCGGGGCAGCAGCGGCAACCGGGGCAGCAGCAGGAGCGGCAGCCATCGGCGCAGGCGCGTAGAACTGCTGGGCAGCCGGGGTCTTGCTGTGACGGCTGATACGGACCGACTCTTCGCCTTCCTTGATCTCCAGCTCGTCGATGCCAGACTCTTCCAGCAGCTCGATCAGTTTCTTGACTTTACGGATATCCATTAATCATCAACTCCCAAAGGTTCGGTCAGGGGGCGAAATACAAAAAAACGTATCTGAAACGTTTCTCTCGAACCCTGGCCCACTGAGGCCAGGGTTTTCATCATTTGGGCTGTGCGTTGGCAGCCAGTTGTTCCAGCGCGGACTCCAGGGCCAGGCGATAACCGCTGGCGCCCAGGCCGCAGATCACCCCTACGGCAACATCGGAAAAGTAGGAGTGGTGACGGAACGGTTCGCGTTTGTGCACGTTGGACAGGTGCACTTCGATGAATGGGATGCTCACCGCAAGCAATGCGTCACGTAATGCGACGCTTGTGTGGGTGAAAGCAGCCGGATTGATCAGGATGAAGTCCACACCCTCATTGCGTGCGGCGTGAATGCGGTCGATCAGTTCGTATTCGGCATTGCTCTGCAGGTATTGCAGATGGTGGCCTGCGGCGCGGGCACGTTGCTCCAGGTCCTGGTTGATCTGGGCCAGGGTCACGGCGCCGTAGTGGCCAGGCTCGCGGGTACCGAGCAGGTTGAGGTTGGGGCCGTGAAGCACCAGTAGCGTTGCCATCTGCGGATTCCTTGGATTTGTAGGGCAATTCGACACAGCGCGGCGAGTGTGCCGTAAAGCGACGGCAAGTGTCCAGTTCCCGGCAATAGCCAGCACGATGTCCGAGGTTCGCGCGAAGTATGTGACCAAACAATTGAATCCGGTCACTGATTTCAGGATTTTTCACAGCTTGCGGGAAGTTATAGACCGACTTTGTCGCGCACGCGTGTCAGAATTTGCGCAAATTCACCGCCATTTATCTCGCCAATGACCCGATCAGCGGTTATTTCGCTACCGTTCGCTGCAAAGAACAACAGGGCGGGAGGGCCGAACAACTGGTAGCGGTCGAGCAGGCTGCGTTGTTCGGCATTGCTTTCGGTGATGTCGAAACGCAGCAGCTTGAAGCCGGCCAGTTGCGTTTGCACCTGCGGGGCGGTGAGCACCTCTCGCTCGATCACCTTGCAACTGATGCACCAGTCGGCGTACCAGTCCAGCAACACCGGCTGGCCAGCCGCCTTGGCCTGGGCCAGTGCGGCGTCCAGTGCGGCGGGGGTAGTGACGGTCTGCCAGCTATCCGCCTGCACCGTCGGGCCGTTGCCGGTGGCCACAATGGTTGCAGGCGGCAGTGGGCGTAGCGGGTCGCCCTGGCCACTGAGGGCGCCGTACCAGCAGGCCAGGGCATACACCAGCAAGGCCAGGCCAAGCAGTTGGGCCAGGCGCTGGCGTGCGGTCTTGACGACGAACTCGAGGGCGCCGAGGAACAGCGCCACGCCCGCGGCGAGGAACCCGACCAGCAGTAAGGTCACCGGCCCTGGCAACACACGGCTGAGCAAGCCGATGGCCAGGCCCAGCAGCAGCACGCCGATGGCGTTCTTCACCGTATTCAGCCAAGGGCCGCTCTTCGGCAGCCAGGCCGAGCCGCCGGTGGCCACCAGCAGCAAGGGTGTGCCCATGCCCAGGCCCAGGGCGAACAGCTTGAGTGCGCCGCCCAAGGCATCGCCGCTGGCGCTGATGTACAGCAACGCACCGGCCAGCGGCGCCGACACACAGGGCGAAACCAGCAGGCTGGAGAGTACGCCGAGGATTGCCGCACCCAGCAACGAGCCGCCCCGGGTGTGGCTGGCGACGTTGTTCAGGCGGTTGTTCAGGGCTTGCGGCAGTTTCAGTTCGAACAAGCCGAACATGGCCAGGGCGAACACCACGAAGAACAGCGCGAAGGGCACCAGCACCCAGGCCGACTGCAGGCGCGCCTGCAGGTTAAGGCCGGCGCCGAACAGCCCCATCAGGGCGCCGAGTACCGCGAAGCTGGCTGCCATCGGTAGCACATAGGCCAGCGACAGCGCCAGCCCGCGCAGGCCGCCGGCCTGGCCACGCAGCACCACGCCGGAGAGGATCGGCAGCATCGGCAGCACGCAGGGGGTGAAGGTAAGGCCGACCCCGGCGAGGAAGAACAGCAGCAGCGACTTCCAGGTCCAGGCCCGTTCAGCGGCGGCCGACGTGCTTGCGCCGGCTTCGCCATCGATGCTCAGGCGTGCGGTTTCCGGGGGGTAGCACAGACCTTTGTCGGCGCAACCCTGGTAGCCCACCAGCAGGGTGAAGGCGCGCGGGTCGTTGCGCGGCAAGTCGATGTCGAGCACGCCGTGGTACACCTCGACATCGCCGAAGAATTCATCGTGCTTGGCCTCGCCTTTGGGGATGTTTGGCGTGCCCAGGGCAATGTCGGCCGGTTCGGTGCGGAACTGGAAGCGGTGCCGGTAGAGGTAGTAGCCATCGGTGGCGACGAAGCGCAGCTTGATGGTTTGCGCATCGGCCTGGACCAGGCTGAGCTTGAAGGCCTCGTGTACCGGCAGGAACTCGGCATTGTTGGCCAGCGAAGCAGCACCGAGGGTGGCGCTGGGGCGGTTGTCGAGCAGGCCCGTGGCGAAGACAGGGCTGGCCAGCAGCAGGAACAGCAGGAAAAACAGGCGGCGCATGGCGGACTCGCGAGGTGGAACGTGCCGGGCATGATAGCGGAGTTGGTGCGGGTTGGGGCCATGGCGGTATCAGGGGCGACACATGGCCGCTGGCTCATGTGCTGCCTGTGCCGGCCTCTTCGCGGGTAAACCCGCTCCCACCTCGACCGCATAAACCTCAAGCCATGCGCTATCCCTGTGGGAGCGGGCATGCCCGCGAAGAGGCCGGTACAGGCCAACCTAGACTCTGAAGGCCCGCACCGCCCGGTTCAGTTCACCCCCCAGGCTCAGCAACTGCTCGCCTTGCTCGCGCCCCTCGCCAATGCGCTGCAGGTTGTCCTCACCCAACTCGTGAATCCGCTCGCTGTGGTCGCGAATCTCGCTCACGGCACCGCTCTGCTGCGCCGTGACATCGGCAATCCGCACCGCAGTGTCCGAAATGGTGCGAATGGCACAGACAATCTCGTCCAGCGCCCCATCCGCCGCCTGGGCCTGGTTGGCCGTGGCCTCGGCATGCTCCAGTTGCGCACGCATCCCGGCCACCGAACTTCTGGCGGCCTGCTGCAAGCGGTCGATCAGCGCCTGAATTTCGCCGGTAGCCCCGGTGGTGCGCTGTGCCAGTGAACGCACCTCATCGGCCACCACGGCAAAACCACGGCCCATCTCACCGGCCCGGGCCGCTTCGATCGCGGCATTCAGTGCCAGCAGGTTGGTCTGCTCGGCAATCGAGCGGATCACCGTCAGCACGCCGCCGATGGTGGCCGATTCCTCCGCCAGTTGCTCGATCATGCGGGCATTGCCCTGCACTTCATCGACCAGCTCACGCAAGCCGGACAGACTCTGGCCAATCACCGCCTGGCCTTGCTCCACTGCACGCCCGGCATCGCGGCTGGCGTCGGCGGCGGCGCTGGCGTCGCCGGCCACTTGCTGAATGGTTGCTTCCAGTTCGCCCAGGGCATCGCGGATCTGCCCGGTGTCGCCGGCCTGGCGTTCGGCGCCGTCATGCAGGGCGGCGCTCATGCCGGCCAGGGCATGGCTGCTGCCAGCCACCTGTTCGGCGTTGTGGCGGATGGTGCCCACCAGTTCCACCAGGTACTGGCGCAGACGGTTGAGCGATTCCTGGATGTCGCGCAGTTCGCGGTTGGTGTTGCCCAGGGCGATGGCTGCGGCGAAGTCGCCCTCGGCCCAGCGTGACAGGGCCGGCGCCAAGCCGGTCAGGGTGCACGCCAGGCGGCGTTGCAGAGTGTCGACAAGCAGGGCGATAAGCAGGATCAGGCCGATCATCAGGCCCTGGATGATGCGGACTTCGGCGGCAATTTTCGCATGCTGGGCGCGTACCTCGGGCTCCAGTGCCGCAATGGCCTGCTGCACGGCTGCCAGGCGCTGGCCAGTGCTGGCGGCCAGGGCGACGCGGCGCTCGATCTGTTCGCGGGTGCGCTGCAGTTCGGCCGGGTAGCGGCTGAGCAGGCTCTGCAGTTCGCGCTTGAGGCCAACGGCAATGTCTTCCTGCTGGGCGCTGGCCTGGGTTTCCAGGCCCATCATCGCGGCGAAGTCGTCAGCACCGGATTCGGCGGTGCGGGTTACGCCCAGCAACGGCAAGGCGTCGATCGCCTGTGCCTGGGCGCGGATCAGTTGCAGCTCGCGCTCCACCTCGTCGGCCAGCTCCGGGCGGCCGCTGCTGACCAGCTTGTCGCGGGCCAGCGACAGGCGGCCGAGGTGCACGCTGGCGTCGAGCAAGGGCACCAGGTAGCGGTTGGCGTCGGTGCTGCCGCTGTCGCGGGCGTAGCCAGCAAGCTGCTCGAAGTTGGCGCCCAGTTCCCGCTCGGCCTGCAGCAGCAGCGCTTGCGGGTCGCCGGCCAGCTTGCCGGCGGCTAGCAGTTCTTCGGCAGTAAAGGCTTGCAGGTTGTCCAGACTGGGGCGCAGTTTATCGGCCAGCTCGGTGGGCAATTCGGTCAGCGCGGCCTGCAGCTGCTGGTTGGCCTGAATTGCCGCAGCGTGGCGCAGGGCATCGCCGCTGGCCAGATAAGCCTGGATGTTGCCGGCCGCCTGGTTCTGAAACTGCTGGGACAGGCCCAGGTAGCGCTCCATCAGTTGGTAGGGGCGCTCCAGGGCACGCTGCGACCACCACAAGGTGGCGCCCAGGGCGATACACACGGTTACCAGCAACAGGGTGTTGAAATTGGTCAGCCACTTCAGGCGCATAGCCGCGAGCTTCCTGCGGGGAGGGGAGAGGTCGGTGGCTGAAGTTATTGCGATTTCGTGACGGGGTGATGACGACAGGGGGTTGGCGCCATAAAAAAGTGGCACAGTGCCTGTATCTGTATTGCCTGTACTGGCCTCTTCGCGGGCTCGCCCGCTCCCACAGGCTATCTACCAGACCTGAATGCAGCGCAATCCCTGTGGGAGCGGGCATGCCCGCGAAAAGGTCGGTACAGGCGATGAAGCACTCAGGGTTCTACACGCACCACGCAATTACGCCCGGCATGCTTGGCCCGGTACAGCGCCTCATCCGCCGCACTAGCCATGGTCAGCGCATCCAGCCCCTCATCCAGCTGCACCACCCCGGCACTGAAGGTGCACTGCAAGTCCCGAGGCTGCGCCGGGTAGAGAATCTCGGCAAAGCGCCGGCGGATTTCATCCAGCACCTTGTGCGCCGCGTCCAGCGCGGTATTGGGCATCACAACGGCGAACTCTTCGCCACCATAACGGCCAATGAAGTCGGTCTTGCGCAAGCGCTGCTTGAGAAACAGCGCCAGGCTCTTGATCACCCGGTCGCCCATTGGGTGGCCGTGGCGGTCGTTGATCTTCTTGAAGTGGTCGATATCGAGCATGGCAAAGCTCAACGGCTGCTGCTCACGACGGGCGCGGAAGCTGCAGTCCTCCAGCAGTTGCAGGATGTGGGTGTGGTTGTACAACCCGGTCAGGCTGTCGCGCACCATGCGTGCCTTCAGGTGCCGGGCACGGGCGGCGCGGTTGCGCACGGTAGTGATCAGGTGGCGTGAGCGAAACGGTTTGGTCAGGAAGTCATCACCGCCTTCGCTCATGGCGTCCAGCTGCTTGTCCAGGTCGTCCTCGGCAGACAGGTAGATGATCGGCACACTCACATAACGGTCGCTGTGGCGGATTACCTTGGCCAGCTCAGGGCCGGTACAGGCCGGCATGTACAGGTCGAGGATGATCAGGTCGGGCTGGAAGTCGGCCAGCTCGGCCATGGTGCGGATCGGGTCGGTCAGGCTGCGGGTGATCATGCCGGCGCTGGCCAGCACGCGCTCGGTGTACAGGGCCTGTGTGCGCGAGTCGTCGATGATCAGCACGCGCAACGGGTCGTGCGGGGTGGCATTGGTCAGCAGCTCGACCTTTTCCAGCAGGCTGGAGGCTTCCAGGGTACCGGTAAGAAAGTCCTGGGCACCGGCGCGCACGGCGGCCAGGCGGGTCGGGGTGTCGGTTTCCTGGTGGCTGAAGAACAGCAGCGGTATGTGCCGGGCCAGCCCCTGCTGCACCTGGGCCGCCAGCAGCAGGCCTTGGCCGGCACCGTTGAAGTCGACATCCATGATGATGGCCGAGGGCGGGTATTCATTGATCGAGGCCTTGAACGCCGCAGCGCTGGCCAGCGCCTGCACCACCAGGCCAAAGAATTCCAGTTGCTGGGCCAGGCGCTGGGCACGCTCGTGGTCCTGCAGCAAGATGTACACCGGCTTGCGCAGGGGCGGTAGCAGCACCTGGTCGAGCGGGTCATCCTTGCGCAGGCCGCTACGCGTCAGCTGTTGGGCGGGGCACAACGGGCTCGGCTCGGCTGCTTGGCTCATGTCCTGGCTACTTGTAGGTTGGGGTGTGCAGGGGCAATGATGGCTCTATGCTAGCAGTTCTTTTCAGGTGCGTGACTGCCCTGCATCAACAAAGCGGGCAGAACGAATATTCAGTTGCTGACCGATTGGTCGCTTATGCGTAAGGCGGTGTCTGCTTTATAGTGCTGCCACGCGGGCTTGCCGTGGCACCCTGACGCAGGCCTGTGGTCCAAGCCCCTGAACCGTCGTGACTGATTAAGGACAAAGCCATGCTGGACTGGAAAAACCGCGAGGCCAAAGCCGAGCCCCGCGAGCGTGTCGATGGCCGTGGCGCCGCCGCCCGTAGCTACCTTGGCGGCCTCTGGAGCCGTGCCCTGGGGACCCTGATCGGGTTGTACCTGCTGGTGTGTATCGGCCTGGGCTGGTACTGGAGCCAGGAGCCGGCCCTGTTCCCGGTGCAGCAGAACGCCCAGGCCGCAGCCGAGCGCACTGGCCAGCAGATGGTGGTGGGCTACACCACTATCGAAACCCTCAAGACCGTGGCCGGCACCTTGCTGAACAAGCCGGGTGGCTACATTTCCAACGACCGCTTCCCGCCAGGGCTGTGGATGGACAACATGCCGAGCTGGGAATATGGCGTGCTGGTCCAGGTGCGCGACTTGTCCCGTGCCCTGCGCAAGGACTTCGCCCGTTCGCAGTCGCAATCCACCGAAGACGCCGACCTGGCCAAGGCCGAGCCGCGTTTCAACTTCGACAACAAGAGCTGGATCCTGCCGTCGAGCGAGTCGGAGTTCGAAGAGGGCATCAAGTCGCTGACCCGCTACCAGACCCGTCTGGCTGCCGGTGACAAGGGCGCGATCTTCTACACCCGTGCCGATAACCTGAACAACTGGCTGGGTGATGTAGCCACCCGTCTGGGCTCGCTGTCGCAGCGCCTGTCGGCCAGCGTTGGCCGGGTCAAGCTCAACACCACGCTGAAGACCGAGTCGGTGGTCGCCGGCCAGGCGCCGCAGGTGGACGAGGAACTGGTGGAAACCCCATGGCTGCAGATCGACAACGTGTTCTATGAAGCCCGTGGCCAGGCCTGGGCGCTGTCGCACCTGCTGCGTGCCATCGAGGTGGACTTTGCCGATGTGCTGGCGAAGAAGAACGCCACGGTCAGCGTGCGCCAGATCATTCGTGAGCTGGAAGCCTCGCAGGAAGCGCTGTGGAGCCCGATGGTGCTCAACGGCAGTGGCTTCGGCATGTGGGCCAACCATTCGCTGGTCATGGCCAACTACATTTCCCGGGCCAACGCCGCGGTCATCGACCTGCGTCAGCTGCTGTCGCAGGGTTGATGATGGCTATCAGCCCAAACGAGGCCGCCCACCGGGCGGCTTCCGACCGCGAACTGGTCACTTGGGTGGACGAAGCCGACCAGGTGCTGGGCGCCATGCCCCGCGCCGAACTGCGCGAGCGCGGCCTGATCGGGCGTTGCACGTTCATTCTGCTGTTCAACAGTGCTGGTGAACTGTGCGTGCACCGGCGCACCCTGAGCAAGGCGCTGTACCCGGGGTACTGGGACGTGGCGGCGGGTGGCATGGTGACGGCCGGGGAGGCGTATGCCGATTCGGCGGCGCGTGAGCTGGCCGAGGAGCTGGGGATCGCTGGTGTGGCGCTGCATTTTCATGAGCGGTTCTACTTTGACCAGCCGGATAACCGTTTGTGGTGTGCGGTGTATTCGGCGGTGTCGGATGCGCCGTTGCGCTTGCAGCCGGAAGAGGTGAGCGAGGCGAGGTTCATTAGCCTGGAGCAGGCTGAGCAAGAACGCCTGACGAAGCCGTATTGCCCGGACTCCCTTGCGGCGTTGCAGCGCTATAGAGCCAGCCTGGGATAGTTGTTTTGGCAGTGCCGGCACTTTCGCGGGCACGCCCGCTCCCACAGGTATTGCGCAGCCTCCAGATGCGGCGCCGTACCTGTGGGAGCGGGCGTGCCCGCGAATAGTCGCAAAACATTCGCAAAATGCCGCATTCCGGTACTTAGCAACAGCCGCATTTATCGTTAAACTGCGCGCCCTTTTCGGGCTGCCGCAGGTCTTGCGGTGGTAGCGCCGCCCCTGCCAGAGTGGGGCTTCGCGGTCGGGCTCAACCCCTGGGGCCGACCAGTTTTTGTCCTCAGCACCGAGGAACAAAAGTGGCCAAGAAAGCTTCTTCCTTCGCCGCCCTTGGCGGTCTCGTTTACTCCACCGACGCCGGTCGGCACTGCCCCGACTGTGGCCAGCCGGTGGATGCCTGTACCTGCAAGCAGCAGGTCATCCCCGAAGGCGATGGCATCGCCCGTGTGCGCCGCGAAAGCAAGGGGCGCGGCGGCAAGACCGTGACCACCGTCACCGGCGTGCCGCTGCCGCTCGACCAGCTCAAGGAGCTGGCCTCTACCCTCAAGCGCCGCTGTGGTACTGGTGGCGCGCTGAAGGATGGGGTCATCGAGATCCAGGGCGACCATGTCGAGCTGCTGATCGGTGAGCTGACCAAGCAGGGCTTCAAGGCGAAAAAATCCGGCGGCTGAGGCGGCCACGCGATTTTTTGCCCAGTGCTTTCTAAACTCGTTGCCGTGACCAGGGTCTATCCCAGGGCACGGACGAATCGTCATTTTTGGCTTTTACACTGCGCCCGCCTCCTCGCGGGGCAGTGTCTTCGACTTATCTATAGGGGACTTGAATGTCCGTACGACGCACACGCAAAGACGATGGTAGCCAATGGACCGTGGCCGACAGCCGCAGTGTTTATGGCATCCGCCATTGGGGCGCTGGTTATTTCGCCATCAATGAAGCCGGGCGCGTCGAAGTACGCCCCAACGGCCCGAAAAGTGCACCGATCGACCTGTTCGAACAGGTCGACGAACTGCGCCAGAGCGGCTTGTCGCTGCCATTGCTGGTGCGCTTCCCCGACATTCTGCAGGACCGCGTGCGCCAACTGACCGGCGCCTTCGACGCCAACATCGCGCGCCTGGAATACCAGAGCAAGTACACCGCGCTGTACCCGATCAAGGTCAACCAGCAGGAAGCGGTGGTGGAAAACATCATCGCCACGCAGAACGTTTCGATTGGCCTGGAAGCCGGCTCCAAGCCTGAGCTGCTGGCCGTGCTGGCGCTGGCGCCGAAGGGCGGCACCATCGTCTGCAACGGCTACAAGGACCGTGAGTTCATCCGCCTGGCGCTGATGGGCCAGAAGCTTGGCCACAACGTGTTCATCGTCATCGAGAAAGAGTCGGAAGTGGCCCTGGTGATCGAGGAGGCCGCGGAGTTAAAGGTCAAACCACAGGTCGGGCTACGCGTGCGCCTGTCGTCGCTGGCCTCGAGCAAGTGGGCCGACACCGGTGGCGAGAAGTCCAAGTTCGGCTTGTCCGCCGCCCAGCTGATTTCGGTGGTGCAGCGCTTCCGCGATGCCGGCCTGGACCAGGGTATCCGCCTGCTGCACTTCCACATGGGCTCGCAGATTGCCAACCTGGCCGACTACCAGCACGGTTTCAAGGAAGCCATCCGTTACTACGGTGAGCTGCGTGCGTTGGGCCTGCCGGTCGACCATATCGACGTGGGCGGCGGTTTGGGCGTGGACTACGACGGTACCCACTCGCGCAATGCCAGCTCGATCAACTACGACATGGACGACTACGCCGGCGTGGTGGTGGGCATGCTCAAGGAGTTCTGCGACGCGCAGGGCTTGCCGCATCCGCACATCTTCTCCGAGAGCGGCCGTTCGTTGACAGCGCACCACGCCATGCTGGTGATCCAGGTGACCGACGTCGAGAAGCACAACGACGACGTACCGACCATCGACAACAAAGAAGCCCTGCCGGAAACCGTGCAATGGCTGGTCGACCTGCTCGGCCCGACCGACATCGAGATGGTCACCGAGACCTACTGGCGCGCCACCCATTACATGGGTGACGTGGCTGCGCAGTATGCCGATGGCAAGATCAGCCTGGCCGAGAAAGCCCTGGCGGAACAGTGCTACTTCGCCGTGTGCCGCCGCCTGCACAACTCGCTGAAAGCCCGCCAGCGCTCGCACCGCCAGGTGCTGGACGAGCTGAACGACAAGCTGGCCGACAAGTACATCTGCAACTTCTCGGTGTTCCAGAGCCTGCCGGACACCTGGGCCATCGGCCAGGTACTGCCGATCATCCCGCTGCACCGCCTGGACGAAGAGCCAATGCGCCGTGCCGTACTGCAGGACCTGACCTGCGACTCCGACGGCAAGATCAACCAGTACGTCGACGAGCAGAGCATCGAGACCAGCATGCCGGTGCATGCGGTGAAGGAGGGCGAGGACTACCTGCTGGGTGTGTTCCTGGTCGGTGCCTACCAGGAAATCCTTGGTGACATGCACAACCTGTTTGGTGACACCGACTCGGTGAACATCTACCAGAACGCCGATGGTAGCGTGTACCACGCCGGTATCGAGACCCACGACACCATCGAGGACATGCTGCGCTACGTGCACCTGTCGCCGGAGGAGTTGATGACGCACTACCGTGACAAGGTGGCCAGCGCCAGGATCACCGCGCGTGAGCGGACCCAGTACCTGGATGCCTTGCGCCTTGGTCTGACCCGGTCTTCGTACCTGTCGTCATAAACTTCGGGGGCCGCTTTGCGGCCCATCGCGACACAAGGCCGCTCCTACAGCGGACCGCGAAACCATAAGGAATTGCGCGGGAAATCGCGAACCACATGGTGCGCGATCTGATGTGGGAGCGGCCTTGTGTCGCGATCTGAGGGCGCAGCCCTCACCGCGTCATACTCGGTAACGATCCACCGGGGATGTCTTTCATCACCACGCCTATCCTGTGAATGCAACGTTCAAAGGAAGTCGACATGGATCGTCACGGCAACCATCGTTTGCGCCAAGGGCGCTTTTCAGAGCCAGGCCGGCTCTACCTGCTAACCACCATCACATGTCATCGCCGCCCGTTGTTCGAGAATCTCTGGTTTGCGCGTTCGGCCATTCGGCAGTTGTGGCTGAGTGATCGAGAGGGGAGTTGCCGTTCGCTGGCCTGGGTGTTGATGCCAGACCACCTGCACTGGCTGGTCGAGCTCGGCCCGGCCAGCCTGGGTAAACTCATGTGTGCCTTCAAGTCGCGAAGCAGTTGCGCGCTCTACCGTAAAGGTGCCGATCGACAACACATCTGGCAGCCCGGCTTTTATGACCGGGCCCTGCGCAAGGAGGAGGATATAAAGGCCGCTGCCCGCTATATCATCGCCAACCCCATTCGGGCTGGCCTGGTGCGGCGGGCTGGTGATTATCCTCATTGGGATTGTGTGTGGCTGTGAGTCTGCAGGTGAGGGCTTCGCCCTCATTTCGCGACACAAGGCCGCTCCTACAAGGGGATCGTAATACCAGGACGCTCCACGATCTCCTGTAGGAGCGGCCTTGTGTCGCGATGGGCCGCAAAGCGGCCCCCGGCGTCACTGAACCCAAAGCCCTTTTTCCTGCAACCGCCACCCCACCCACCCCAACGTCACCGCCCGCAACGCCATGAACCCGAGGAAGGCCAACCACAGTCCATGGTTGCCAAGGCTACCCATGAGCACGCCCAACGGCAGCGCAATCACTACCGACACCAACATTGCGTTACGCATCTCCCGCGCCCGGGTCGCGCCGATGAACAGCCCATCCAGCAAGTAACTCCACACCGCAATCAGTGGCAGCAACGCCAGGTACGGCAAGTACGGGTAAGCCGCCGCACGCACACTCTCGATGTCGGTCTGCAAATCGATGAACAGGTGCCCACCCAGCAGGAACAACCCGGCAAACCCCAGGCTGGTGATCAGCGACCAGCCACAGGCCACCACCAGCGAGCGGCGCAGGGTGTCGCGGTCGCGAGCACCAATGGCATGCCCGCACAGGGCCTCCACTGCATGCGCCAGCCCGTCGAGGGCATAGGCAGTCAGCAGCAAGCCGTTAAGCAGCAGGGCATTGGCCGCCACCGTGGCTTCACCCAAGCGTGCGCCCTGCACGGTGATCAGTAGGAACACCAGCTGCAGCGCCAGGCTGCGCAGGAAGATGTCGCGGTTCACCGCCAGCAGCGGCCGCCAGGCCCGCCAGCGCCTGAGTGCTGCCCAGGCGATCTGCCCAGGGTAGGCGCGCAGGGCCGGGCGGGTCAGGGCAAGGCCGAGCAACGCGGCGCTCCATTCGGCGATCACCGAGGCCCGTGCCGAGCCCAGCACGCCCCAGTTCAGGCCCAGCACGAACCACAGGTTGAGAGCGATGTTCAGCAGGTTGGTGGTCAGCAAAATCGCCAGCGGCGCCCGTGCGTTCTGTGTGCCGAGGAACCAGCCGACCAGCGCATAACTGGCCAGCGCTGCCGGCAGGCCGAGCAAGCGGGTGTGGAAGAAGTCTTCGGTGGATTGCTGCAATGCCTCGCTTGGCTGCATGGCGTGCAGCGCCAGCTGGCTGAAGGGCAGGGCGAGCAGGCCGATCAGCAGGGCAAAGGCCACCGCCAGCAGCAGGCCCTGCACCAGCACCTGGCGCAGCGCCGCGCCGTCGGCACGCCCGGCAGCCTGGGCGGCGAAGCCGGTGGAACCCATGCGCAGAAAGCCCATCAGGCCGACCATGAAAGTGAACAGCGTGGCGCCCACGGCCACGGCGCCGAGCTGGTGGGCGTGCGGCAGGTGGCCGATGACGGTGCTGTCGACCAGGGCTACCAGCGGCACGGAGATATTGGACAGGATCATCGGCGCGGCCAGGGCCCAGACCTTGTGGTGGGTGGGGCGGTGCTGCCAGTCGGTGGTCAGTTGCGACATTGGAATCCTTGATTTATCAGGGGCCGCCTTGCGGCCCAATCGCCGGCAAGCCAGCTCCCACAGGTATTGCACATGACTCGAATTCGATGCGGCCAGTGTGGGAGCTGGCTTGCCGGCGATTGGGGCGCAAAGCGGCCCCAATTCAACGAATGGCCACAGTGTAACGGTCGGGTCACCCATTCGCGCGACCATGGTCACACCTGACGCGTAACGTCGGGTACTGCACCCGCCGTTGCGCTATAGTTGCTGCCCTAAACGTACACGCTGCCAAAGAGTTCTACTCCATGTTCAACAAAGGATTGTTGCTGGCCTGCGCGCTGGCTTTGCTCAGTGCCTGTGACTCTTCGACGCCGGGCAAACCGGCGCCAGCCGAAAAACCGGCAGCCACAGCGCCCGCAGCCACCCCGGCCCCCAAGCGCGAAGACCCGGCCGTACTCGCCAAACGCTACGAAGGCCGCGAGCTGACGGTGCTGGATGTTTCCGAAGTGCAGCTCGATGGCGCCGCAACGCTGTCGATCAGCTTCTCGGCACCGCTCGATGGCCAAGCAGGACTTCACCAGCAAAGTGCACCTGGTCGACACGGTCAAAGGCAAGCTCGACGGCGCCTGGGAACTCTCCGACAACCAGATGGAACTGCGCCTGCGCCACCTGGAACCGCAGCGCAAGCTGGTGCTGACCGTCGACAAGGGCCTGCAGGCGGTCAACGGCAAGCAGCTGGACAGCGAGTCGATCACTCGCCTGGAAACCCGCGACATGCAACCGACCATCGGCTTCGCCAGCCGCGGTTCGCTGCTGCCCACGCGGCTGGCCGAGGGCCTGCCGGTGATCGCGCTCAACGTCGACAAGGTCGATGTCGAATTCTTCCGCGTGAAGCCGGACATGCTCTCGGCCTTCCTCGTCAACTGGGGACGCAACAGCAGCTTGTACTACTACCAGTCCAAGGAAACCCTGGACATGGCCGAACTGGTCTACAGCGGCCGCTTCGACCTCAACCCTGCACGCAACACCCGCGAGACCGTGCTGCTGCCGATCGCCGGCATCAAGCCGCTGCAGGAGCCAGGCGTGTACCTCGCGGTGATGCGTGCCTCGGGCACCTACGACTACTCGCAACCCGCGACTCTGTTCACCCTCAGTGACATCGGTGTGTCCGCGCATCGCTACCGCGACCGCCTCGATGTGTTCGCCCAGGCACTGGAAGGTGGCAAGGCGATGAACGGCGTCACCCTGGAAATCCATGACGACAAGGGCAAGCTGCTGGCCCAGGCGAGCACCGACAGCGATGGCCATGCCCAACTGCCGATCACGCCCAAGGCCGACACCCTGATCGCCA
Source organism: Pseudomonas putida (assembly GCA_029953615.1). Taxonomy (NCBI): domain Bacteria; kingdom Pseudomonadati; phylum Pseudomonadota; class Gammaproteobacteria; order Pseudomonadales; family Pseudomonadaceae; genus Pseudomonas; species Pseudomonas putida. Next base: position 2,990,798 of record CP124529.1, read on the forward strand.
CCCAGGGTGTGCACACCACCCTGCTGCGCCTGAGCAGTGCGGCGCTGGACCTGGCCGAGTTCGATATCACCGGGCCACAGGCCAACCCGCTGCAGTTCTTCATCTTCGGCCCGCGTGACCTGTATCGCCCAGGCGAAACGGTGTTGCTCAACGGCCTGCTGCGCGACCAGGACGGCAAGCCGGTCAAGGCTCAGCCGGTGAGTGTGGAAGTGCGTCGCCCGGATGAGCAGGTCAGCCGCAAGTTCGTCTGGGAAGCCGACGGCAATGGCCTGTACCAGTACCAGCTGCAGCTGGCCAGCGAGGCGCCGACCGGCCGCTGGCAACTGCTGCTCGACCTGGGCGGCGGACGCAAGCAGGTGTATGAGTTCCTCGTCGAAGACTTCCTGCCCGAGCGCCTGGCGCTGGAGCTCAAGGGCAGCAGCAAACCGTTGACTCCGGATCAGGATGCGCGCATCCAGGTCAATGGCCGTTACCTCTACGGCGCCCCGGCTGCCGGCAACCGCCTGAGCGGCCAGGCCTATGTTCGCCCGCTACGCGAGGCGGTACCGGCGCTGCCTGGCTACCAGTTCGGCTCTGTCACCGAAACCGAGCTGAACCAGGACCTGGAGCTGGACGAAGTCACCCTCGACCAGGCCGGCAAGGCCGTGGTCGATATCGAAAGCCGCTGGGCCGAAGCCCGCTCGCCGCTGCAACTGACCGTGCAGGCCAGCCTGCAGGAGTCCGGTGGCCGGCCGATCACCCGGCGCCTGGAACAACCCATCTGGCCGGCCGAGCGCTTGCCGGGCCTGCGTGGCCTGTTCGACGGTGAAGAAACCGACAGTGACGGGCCGGTGGAGTTCGAGTTCCTGGTGGCCGATCGCGATGGCAACAAGCTGGCGGCCAACGACCTCAAGGTGCGGCTGGTACGCGAGCGCCGCGACTACTACTGGAACTACTCGCAGAGCGATGGCTGGAGCTACGCCTACAACGAGAAGTTCCTCACCCAGAGCGAAGAGACCGTCAGCGTCAAGGCTGGCTCCACCGCCAAGCTGAGCTTCCAGGTGGAATGGGGTCCGTATCGCGTCGAGGTGGAAGACCCGCAGACTGGCCTGGTGTCCAGCGCACGCTTCTGGGCTGGCTACCGTGCCCAGGACAACGCCGAAGGCGGTGCGGTGCGGCCGGACCAGGTCAAGCTGGCACTGGACAAACCGGCCTACGCTGACGGCGCTACCGCCCAGGTCACCGTCACCCCGCCCGCAGCTGGCAGTGGCTACCTGATGATCGAGTCCAGCGATGGCCCACTGTGGTGGCAGGAAATCGACGTGCCGGCCGAGGGCAAGACCTTCGATGTGCAACTGGACAAGCAGTGGGCACGCCACGACCTGTACATCAGCGCGCTGGTGATTCGCCCGGGTGAGCGCAAGGCCAACGCCACGCCGAAACGTGCGGTGGGCGTGCTGCATCTGCCGCTGGACCGTGCCGAGCGCAAGCTGGCGGTGAGCCTGCAGGCGCCGGAGAAAATGCGCCCGAAACAGCCGCTGACCGTGAAGGTCAAGGCAGCCAATGCCGATGGCAGTGTGCCCAGACAGGTGCATGTGCTGCTGTCGGCGGTGGATGTAGGCATCCTCAACATCACCGACTTCAAGACCCCCGACCCGTTCGCCAGCCTGTTCGGGCGCAAGGCCTACGGTGCCGACCAACTGGATATCTATGGCCAGTTGATCGAAGCCGGCCAGGGCCGCCTGGCCAGCCTGGCGTTCGGCGGTGACGCGGCAATGGCCAAGGGGGGCAAGCGCCCCAACACCACGGTGACCATCGTCGCCCAGCAGAGCCTGCCGGTGACCCTGGACGACAAGGGCGAGGGCCAGGCCACGGTCGATATCCCCGACTTCAATGGCGAACTGCGGCTGATGGCCCAGGCCTGGACCGAGGAACATTTCGGCATGGCCGAAGGCAAGACCGTGGTCGCCGCACCGCTGATTGCCGAGCTCTCCGCGCCGCGCTTCCTGGCCGGTGGCGACCGCACCAGCCTGGCACTGGACCTGGCCAACCTGTCGGGCCGCGCCCAGCAACTGAGCGTTGAAATCAGCACGGAGGGGCAACTGAGTCTGGCGGCCAACGCCATGCAGAACGTTGCCCTGGCGGAAGGCCAGCGCTCCACCCTGATGATTCCGGTACAGGCCCAGGGGGGCCTGGGGCAGGGCAAGGTGCATGTGCGGGTCACTGGCCTGCAACTACCCAACGAGCCGGCCGGCGCGTTCGAGCGTGAGTGGACGCTGGGCGTGCGCCCGGCCTACCCGGCGATGCTCAAGCACTACCGCGTGGCCTTGAAAGATCAGCCATGGACCCTGCCTGAAGCAGACCTTGCAGCCTTCGAACCCGCCGGCCTGGAAGCCAGCCTGGCCTTGTCGAGCCGGCCACCGTTGAACCTGGCCGAGCAGATCCGTGCTCTCGAAGCTTACCCCTACGGTTGCCTGGAGCAGACCACCAGCGGCCTCTACCCATCGCTGTACGCCGATGCCGACAGCCTCAAGCGCCTGGGTATCAAGGGCGAACCAGCCGATGTGCGCAAGCGCAAGATCGAGATGGGTATCGAGCACCTGCTGGGCATGCAGCGTTACAACGGCAGCTTCGGCCTGTGGAGCTCGGACAGCGAAGAGGAATACTGGCTGACCGCCTATGTCACCGACTTCCTGCTGCGTGCCCGTGATCAGGGCTACGGCGTGCCGGCCGAAGCGCTGAAGAAGGCCAGCGAGCGCCTGCTGCGCTACCTGCAGGAGCGCAACCTGATCGAGGTCGACTACAGCGAGAACGCCGAGCACACCCGCTTCGCCGTGCAGGCCTATGCGGCATTGGTGCTGTCGCGCAGCCAGCAGGCGCCCTTGGGGGCCCTGCGTGGTCTGTTCGAACGCCGCGCCGACGCCCGCTCTGGCCTGCCGTTGGTGCAACTGGCGGTGGCGCTGGACAAGATGGGCGACAAGCCGCGTGCCGAGCAGGCCCTGCAGGCGGGCCTGGGCATCAGCCGCGGTAAAGGCTGGATGGCCGACTATGGCAGCGCCCTGCGCGACCAGGCACTGATTCTGGCGCTGCTGCAGGAAAGCAACCTGGCCAGCCGCCAGGTCGACCAGCGCCTGTTCGCCCTGTCGGATGAACTGGCGGCCAACCGCTGGCTGTCCACTCAGGAGCGCAATGCGCTGTTCCTGGCTGGCCGTAGCCTGCTTGGCAAGCCGGAAGGCCAGTGGCAGGCGCGCCTGGACAGCGCCGGCGAAGTACGCGAGTTCAACAATGCCGAGTCCGGCATGAAGCTCGAAGGCCCGTTGCTGGCTTCGCCGCTTAGTGTGCAGAACCAAGGCAGCGAGACGCTGTACCAGCAACTGACCCTGTCGGGTTACCCGCGCCAGGCGCCTGCGGCCGGTGGCAACGGCATGCAGATCCGCCGTGAGTACCTGGGCATGAATGGCCAGCCGCTGGATCTGCACAACCTGCGCAGTGGCGACCTGGTGCTGGTGCACCTGGCGCTCAAGGCTGAAGACCGAGTACCGGATGCGCTGGTGGTGGACTTGCTACCGGCAGGCCTGGAGCTGGAAAACCAGAACCTGGCGCAGAGTGCCGCCAGCCTGGACAACGCCAGCAGCGCGGTGAAGGAATGGCGCGAGTCGATGCAGAACGCCAGCGTGGTGCACCAGGAGTACCGCGATGACCGTTACGTTGCCGCGCTCAAGCTGGACAGCTACGGCACCACCCATCTGCTGTACCTGGCCCGGGCGGTAACCCCCGGCACCTACCGCGTGCCGCCGCCGCAGGTCGAATCGATGTATCGGCCGAACCTGCAGGCCGTTGGGGATGGGCAAGGGGAGATGACCGTTAAAGCCCGCTAGATTTGTATCGCCTTTACCGGCCTCATCGCCGGCAAGCCAGCTCCCACAGGATGGAGCCTGGCTTGAGGTCGATGCGGTCGAGGTGGGAGCTGGCTTGCCGGCGATTGGGCCGCAACGCGGCCCCCGGCATAATTCAGTGAATCACCCAGCTCATCACCCACAACCCCAGCAGCAGCCAGATGATCCCGAGGATGATCGAGGCGCGCATGAATGCGCGGATTGCCGAGTACAGCAGCACCAGGCCGATGATCAGGGCGAGGATGCTGAGCAGCGAGGTCTCCATGCCCAAGGTGCGCGCCAGGCCATCGATGAAATTGCCACCGGCACTGGCCAGCAGGTTGAACAGCCCGCTCAATGCGTCGACGATGAAGCGGATCAACGACCCCAGCGCCTGGCCCAGCCACTCGAAAAAACCTTCTACATGCATAGTTGCTTCCTGATGAACGAATCGGCGATTTTGCCGTTCCCAAGCCTTTGGCCATCACCTGGCCAGGTCGGTTCCCGATGCCAAGCTTAACGCGGCCGCGTACCCGTGCGGGCAGGTTGCTGCGCGCCACGGTGATCGGCATGCTGGTGCTGTTCGGCCTGTTGTGGCTGGCCGACCGTCTCTGGCCGCTGCCCATGCCCGGCGACGACCTGGCCCGGGTAGTCCTGGCCGAGGATGGCACACCGTTGTGGCGTTTCGCCGATGCCGATGGCGTGTGGCGCTACCCCGTCAGCCCCGACGAAGTTTCGCCGCTGTACCTGCAGGCGCTGCTCACCTATGAGGACCGCTGGTTCTACAGCCACCCCGGGGTCAATCCGTTGGCCCTGGCTCGCGCTGCCTGGCTGAACCTGCGTGGCGGGCGCGTAGTGTCGGGTGGCAGCACGCTGTCGATGCAGGTCGCGCGCCTGCTCGACCCGCATGAGCGCACCCTGGCCGGCAAACTGCGTCAGCTGTGGCGCACGGCGCAGCTGGAATGGCATCTGTCCAAGCGCGAAATCCTGCAAATCTACCTGGACCGCGCGCCCTTCGGCGGTACCCTGCAGGGCGTGGCGGCCGCCAGCTGGGCCTACCTGGGCAAGTCGCCCATGCACCTCACCCCGGCCGAAGCGGCGCTGCTGGCAGTGCTGCCCCAGGCGCCCAGCCGCCTGCGCCCGGACCGTCACCCCGAACGTGCCCAGCGTGCCCGGGACAAGGTGCTGCAACGCCTGGCCGAATACCAGGTGTGGCCGGCCCAGCAAATCCGTGAAGCTGGCGAAGAACCGCTGGTGCTGGCGCCACGTCAGGAGCCGGCCCTGGCGCCGCTGCTGGCCCGGCGGCTGAACAGTGCCGGCAGCCCGCCGCTGATCCGCACCACACTCGACGCCGCGTTGCAGCGACGTCTGGAAGACCTGCTGCTGGGCTGGCGCGCGCGGCTGCCGGAGCGCACTTCCGCCGCCATTCTGGTGGTCGATGCGCAAACCATGGCGGTGCGTGCCTACCTGGGCTCGATCGATCTGGCCGACGAGCGCCGCTTCGGGCATGTCGACATGGTGCGTTCATTGCGCTCGCCGGGGTCCACGCTCAAGCCGTTCCTCTACGGCATGGCGCTGGATGACGGCCTGATCCATTCCGAGTCGCTGCTGCAGGATGTGCCGCGACGTTATGGTGACTACCGCCCCGGCAACTTCTCCATGGGTTTCAGCGGGCCGGTATCGGCCAGTTCGGCGCTGGCGCTATCGCTTAACCTGCCGGCGGTGCAGCTGCTGGAGGCCTATGGCCCGAAACGCTTTGCCGCGCAACTGCGCATGGCGGGCATGCCGCTGATACTGCCGCCGCTGGCCGAGCCCAACCTGTCGTTGATCCTGGGTGGGGCGGGCAGTCGCCTGGAGGACCTGGTGGGTGGCTACGCTGCGCTGGCGCGGGGTGGCAACAGTGCGCGGGTGCGCCTGCAACCGCAGGACCCGTTGCTGGAACGGCGCCTGCTGTCACCGGGGGCGGCGTGGATCATCCGGCGCATTCTGAGCGGCCAGGCGCGCCCCGACCGGGACCCGCATGCCGAGCTGGTGCAGCGCCCGCAACTGGCCTGGAAAACCGGCACCAGCTATGGCTTTCGCGATGCCTGGTCGATCGGCGTGGGGCCGCGCTACCTGATCGGCGTATGGATCGGCCGCCCCGACGGCACACCGGTGCCCGGCCAATTCGGGCTGGCTTCGGCAGCGCCGCTGATGCTGCAGGTGCACGACCTGTTGAGCAACCGTGACAGCCAGCGTGGCATCAGCGTGCCGGTGGAGCGGGTGCCGGCAAATGTCGGTGTGGCGGCGATTTGTTGGCCGCTGGGCCAGCCGATGAACAAGCAGGACCCCAACTGCCGGCGTCAGCGTTTCGCCTGGACCCTGGACGGCACCACACCGCCAACCCTGCAAGCCGCCGATCAGCCACTTGGCCTGGGGCTACGTGAAAGCGTGTGGGTCAACGACCAGGGGCTGCGTGTCGATGGCAGTTGCCCGGGCGCCACGGCCCGCGACATCGCCCTCTGGCCGGCCCCGCTGGAGCCTTGGCTACCACGCATCGAGAGGCGTGCGGCGCGCCTGCCGGCCATCGACCCGGCCTGCCCGCCGCAGTTGCCGGCCAGTGCGCCACCGCTGTCGATCGTGGGTGTGCGCCCGGGCGACAATCTGCGCCGCCCGGCCACCAGCAGCGAGGCGTTGCAAGTGCATGTGTCGGCGCTGGGCGGTGGAGGGCGGCGCTGGTGGTTCCTCAATGGCCATCCCTTGGGCGAAACCCAAGGGCAAGACAGCCTGCTGGTGCGCTTGCCACAGGTTGGGCAGGCCGAAATCAGCGCGCTGGATGAAAGTGGCGAGACGGCGCGCGTGGCGTTCCAGGTCAGTGAGTAGCGTTTGAAAAAGCCGTGTGCCTAACGGTCACTCAATGGGTGATAAACCGCTGATGCACCTGCGACGAACTGGGTGTCAGTGCCAGTGCCAGCTGGGTGCGGTTGTGCATGTGGGTCAGGCGCAGCACCTGCGACACATAAAGCTTCACGGTATTCTCGGTAATGCCCAGCTCACAGGCGATCTGGTAGTTGGTCTTGCCCTTGCCCACCAGGCGCGCTACTTCCAGCTGGCGTGGCGACAGCTTCTCGAACGTTGCTGGTAGCTCACTTTCACTTTCTTCCACATCTGTTGCACGCCGATGAGTACCTTGGCCGCGGGCTTTTTCCAGATCCTGGTAAAGCTCGTCAATCGAGTCGGCCAGCTCCTGCAGGCGCTGGTTCAATCCGCCGAGGTCGCGGAAGTTGCGCTGGCGTTCCAGCAAAGCCTCTTCCTGCCGGCGTATGCCTTCGAGCAGTTCATCGAAGTCCACTGGCTTCTGGTAGTAGTCGGCAAAGCCTTCACGTAGCGCGCGGATCACATCCTGCTTCTCGGCATGCCCAGTCAACATGATGGCTTCGAACATGCGCTGGCTACCGTGGATCCCCTTCAAGGCGCGCACCAGCTCGATGCCATCACGCTCCGGCATGTGCAGATCACAGATAAGCAGGCCGATGGCCGGGTCTGCCGCATAGCGCGCGATGGCTTCGTCGGTGGAATGGGCGGGTACGCAGGCATAGCCCTTGGTTTCGAGGAATTCACACAGTTGTTCGACAATGACCGGTTGGTCATCAACCACTAGCACTTTCAATTCACTCACTGGTCTGGACACGTTCCACTCCCTGTTCTTATACGGCCCTGCTCCCGGGGCCAGACGCTCTGGCAGCTTAAAAATAGCTGCATCAGGCGAATATGTACAAGATTTGTACAAGGCGACGGAGGTCCGTCTAGCTCATTGGACCCATACCGCTGTCAGAAGAAAGCCGCTCAGCACATAGGGGACGAACGCCTGCTTGTCGCCCATTTCCTCGGTCAGGGCCTGCAAACGCTTTTTCACCTTGGGGTTGAGCAAGGTCCATAGGCGCCGGCGGGTGAGCAGCCACAGCAGCACGCTGACACCGGCACCGATGAAGGTGCCAAGCACGTATTGCGGGCTGGTGGCCAGTGCCAGTGCGCCCATCAGCTTGACGTCGTCGGCGCCGAAACGGCCGAGCATGTAACCGGGAAGGGTCAGCAGCATGACGATGGCCAGCGCCCAGCCGGCATCGCTGGCATCAGCGCCGATCCAGCTGTGGCCGGTGGCGAACAGCCAGGCCAGGGCGCAGGTAGCCACGCCAAGGGTGAGCATGTTGGATATCTGGCGTTGACGCACATCCTGTTCGGAGCACAAGGCAAGCCACAGCAGGAGAACAATGCTTTGCATTGGCAGGTCGCCCTTCCCAAATGTTGAACACATCTACCCGGTCAGTCAGGTTTCCTTAAGTGAAGATAGACGGGAACCTGCGGGGAGTGGAGCGGGAGAGGGAAAAAGGCGTGGCCGGGATGGATTTTGTCGTAGCTGGCACAGGTACTTGCCGTTGAAAATCTTGCGCGATCCCTGTGGGAGCGGGCGAGCCCGCGAACACGGGCGAAGCCCGTGCCATCCACCGAGGTGCCTGCTTCGCGGGCATGCCCGCTCCCACAGGCCCTCGGCGCCCATGGAGTTTGTGTATAAGTGTTACTTCCTGCTCCCCGGCGGGTAGTTGGCCAGCACCTTGGTCACGGTGTTCTGGATCGCGCTGTTGCGTTCCTCGGGGCTTGGCGGGTAGTTGTTCATGATCTGTTCGGCACTGCCGCGCCACACCAGCTTGCCGTCACGCCCGTCGAACAGGTCGATCTGGATGGTGGCGACTTTGTAGTCGACGCTGCGGGTTTCGTTGTACATAGGGCCACCCCAGTAACCGCCCCAGTAGCCCCCCCAGCCACCGCCGTAGTTGGTGGTGATCTGCTGCTGGCGCTGCTCGACGATCAGGTATGCGCGCACTCCAAGGTCCGGGCGCGCACCACCTTGTACCGGGCGCAGGCCGCGCTGGTCGAGCTGGTCGGCGACCGCCTGGCGAATGCGCTGCTCGGTCAGGTCGCTCTTGATTCGCGGGTCATCCGGGCGGTACTGCAGGCCTGGCTCCTGCCATGCCCAGCTGCGGTAGGCGGCAAAATCACGGCTGGCATCGAAATCCTGCTGGACGTTATTGCTGGAGCAGGCTGCGACCAATAGTACGAATGACAGTTGAACGAGACGGCGCAACATGATGGTTCTCCGTTGGATATCAACTGGGAGGATAGCCGCTAAGCGCCTTGTGCACGGAATCGCGCAAGGCACTTTCGCGTTCGCGCGGCGAGTCCTTGTCGCTGCCGGATTCGGCGCTGGCACTCCATACCGGCTGGCCGCTGCGGGCGTCGTACAGGTTGATACGCACCACCATCACCTGAACCTCGTAGGTGCGCACGATGGGCACGCTGGCATAGCCACCATAGCCATGGCGGTAGCCGCCATAGCCGATACCTCCATAGGGGTACGGGCCGTAATATGGGTCGTAGGCATCGTAGTCACGTACCTGGCGCAAGCGTTTTTCCAGGCGCATATCGGCGCTGACCAGCAAGTCGCCAGGGCCGCCCCGGGCGGGGCGCAGGCCATGCTGGTCGAGCGCGCCGCTGACGGCATCGGCCAGTTGCGCCGGGTCGGTATCGACCGAGCCGCTGGGCAACTGGCCATTGCGCCAGCTCCAGCTGCGGTAGTGCCCGTAATCACGGGCCGGTGCCGGGTAGGCACTGGCATCGAAGGTGCTGGCTGCCTGCGGCGGCGCCGGCGGTAACGGCCGGCTGCTGGCCACATACGGGTTGCTGCCCTGGCAGCCAGCCAGGGCAAGCGGCAGCAGGGCCAGGCACAACAGACGGTAGGGCATGTATTCCTCCCGGCGGGTGGATCAGCGAGGGCGGCAAACCCAGTGCAGGTAGCGACCGAGCCCGGCGAAACTGGGGTGGCGACGGTAGGCCAGTTCCATTTCCAGCAGGTCGAGTAGTTCGGCCTTGCCCTGGAATTCCTTGGGCATGTAGTCGTGGAACACCCGCACGCCACTTTCGCTTTCAACCTGCCACACAGGATCAAGTTGCGCCCTGAGTTCGCGTGGATCAAGCGGTTTTTGTGGGGTCAGGCTCTGCTTTTCACCTTCCAGCCGGTTGCTGCGCAACTTGCGGAAATGGCCCTTCAGCAGGTTGCGGTAGACCAGCGCGTCGCGGTTGTAAAAGGCCAGCGACAACCACCCGGAGGGGGCCGTGAGCTGGTGCAGCACCGGCAGGATGCTTTCGGGCTCGGCCAGCCATTCGAGTACGGCGTGGCATAGCACCAGGTCGTAGGGTTCGGTCAGCTGGCCGAGCAGGTCTTGCCAGGGGGCCTGGATGAAGGTGGCCGGCTGGCCTGCTTCGGCGAAGCGCGCCCGTGCGCCGTCGAGCATTGGCGCGGCGGGTTCGGCCAAGGTCAGCTGGTGGCCGCGCTGGGCCAGCCACAAGGCCATGTGCCCCAACCCGGCACCGATGTCGAGGATACGCAGCGGTCGGTCGGGCAAGGCGTCGGCCAGGTCGGCCTGCAGCACGGCCAGGCGGATCGCGCCCTTGGCACCGCCGTAGATCTTCTCGGCAAAGCGGGTGGCCAGCTCATCGAAGTGACGGTCGTTCATCGGGCGAAGCGCCTCTCGCTGTCGGCCAGCTTGGCCCGCACCACCTGGTCCATATCCAGGCCCAGCTCGCTGCACAGCAGCAACAGGTACAGCACCACATCGCCGATTTCCTGGCCGGCATGGGCCAGCTTGTCGGCGGGCAGCTGGCGCGATTGGTCTTCGCTCAGCCACTGGAAGATTTCCACCAGCTCGGCCATTTCGACGCTGGCGGCCATGGCCAGGTTCTTCGGGCTGTGGAAGCCGCGCCAGTCGTTGTTGTCGCGGATCTGGTGCAGACGTTGGGTGAGTTCTTGCAGGTTCATCGGGGGTCTCCTAATGCTGCATAGCTTCCGCGCAGGCCCGATGCAAAGCAAGCGTATACCGCCAGGACAGGCATGGTCCCTGTAGGAGCGGCCTTGTGTGGCGACGGGGCGCGAAGCGGCCCCAGATTATCAGCTTCGCCGCTGGCATCGCCGGGGCCGCCATGCGGCCCATCGCGACACAAGGCCGCTCCTACAGGGGGGCCCAGCGCCCGATCATATGCAACACCCCGCCATGCCCGTCCAGCCGCAGCTCCCCTGCAGCCCCCGCCTCACTGGCACCCAGCACCACCTCTGACGGCAAACGCACCGGTTTGCGGAAGTCCACCTCGAAGGCATAGCCACTGTGCGGCAGGTGTCCACGCAGTGCCGCCAGGGCCATGGCCTTGCTCCACATGCCATGGGCAATGGCCGTGGGGAAGCCGAACAGCCGCGCACTGGCGGCGCTGAGATGGATCGGGTTGTAATCCCCGCAAACCTTGGCATAACGCCGGCCGATGTCGCTGTCTGCGTACCAGCGGGTTGCCTCGGGCAGCGCTTGCGGTGCGTCCTCGGCAGGCTCACCTGCCTCGCTTTCCAGCTTCAGCCCGCGTACCAGCATACGGCTGGTTTCGCGCCACAGCAGGCCGATGCCGTCTTCGGCCTCGGTAACCAGGTCGAAGGTGCCACCCTTGGCATGCGCTTGCAGATTGGCCGCATACACCGCAAAGCGCAGCCCTTCGATACCGCCCAGTGGGCGCACCACTTCGATGCGGTTGTGCAGGTGCACCAGGCCGAGCAGCGGGAAGGGGAAGTCTGCGGCAGTCATCAACTGCAACTGCAGTGTGAACGCCATGACATGGGGATAAGTACCCGGCAGGCGGCCATCGTCGGTGAAATGGCACAGCCGTCGATAGGCAGCCAGGTTGCCCTGCTGGACGCGGATGAAACAGCGCAGGCCGTCGTCCGGCAGTTGGACGCCGCTGATGGTGCGCTTGCTGGCCGCGCGCAGGTACAGGCTGGCGCGCGAAGCCGGGCTGTGCAGGTCGTGCCAGTGTCGGCTCATGTTCAGGCCCCCATCAAGGCCTGGCCGCATACCCGCAGCACCTGGCCGTTGACTGCAGCGGAGCCCGGCTGGCTGAGCCAGGCGATGGCCTCGGCGACATCCTGCGGGCGGCCGCCCTGGCCCAGCGAACTCAAGCGTCGCCCGGCCTCGCGCAGGCCCATGGGCATGGCTGCGGTCATGTGGGTCTCGATGAAACCGGGGGCCACAGCATTAATGCTGCCGCCGCGCTCGGCGAGCCGCGGCGCCCACGCCTGGGCCAGGCCGATCAGCCCGGCCTTGCTCGCGGCATAGTTGGCCTGCCCGCGGTTGCCGGCGATGCCGCTGACCGAGGCCAGCAGCGTGACGCGCGCGTTTTCCCCCAGGGCGCCGTTGTCGTACAGCGCCTGGGTCAGCACCTGCGGTGCCTTGAGGTTGACCGCCAGCACTGCGTCCCAGTATTCCGGGGTCATGTTGGCCAGGGTCTTGTCGCGGGTGATGCCTGCGTTGTGCACCACGATATCGATGCCGTCGGGCAGGGCTGCGAGCAGTTGCGTTGCCGCGTCGCTGGCGCAGATGTCCAGGGCCAGCGCCTTGCCGCCCAGGCGTGCGGCCAGGGCGTCGAGGTCATGGCCGGCTTGCGGCACGTCCAGCAAAAGTACGTCGGCACCGTCCCGCGCCAAGGTTTCGGCAATGGCGGCACCGATGCCGCGTGCGGCCCCGGTTACCAGGGCGCGGCGGCCAGCCAGCGGCCGGGTCCAGTCCTCGACCTGGCTGGCGCAGGCTTGCAGGCGCAGCACCTGGCCGGAAATAAAGGCGCTCTTGGGCGAGAGGAAGAAGCGCAGGGCGCCTTCCAGCTGGTTTTCCGCGCCGGCGCCGACATACAGCAACTGCGCGGTCGCACCGTTGCGCAGTTCCTTGGCCAGCGAGCGGCTGAAGCCTTCCAGGGCACGTTGGGCAATGCTGGCCAACGGGTCGTCGAGGCTTTCTGGCGCGCGGCCCAGCAGCACAACATGGGCGCACGGCGCCAGGCTGCGCAGCAGTGGCTGGAAAAATTCGCGCAACTGCTTCAACGCGTCGCTGTCGGACAGGTGACTGGCATCGAATACCACGGCCTTGATCCTGGGGCCCAGGCCCGCCACCCACGCCTCGGCCTTGAGGTTGTCGGTATTGAAGCTGTAAAGGATGTCGGTCAGGCACGGGGCAATGGCTTCGACCTGGCTCGCCAGAGGCCCGCCACCCAGCACCAGGGCACCCTCGACCGGGCGCAGGCGGCCTGTCTGCCAGCGCTCCAGTGGCGCCGGGCGTGGCAGGCCAAGGGCATCCACAAGACGGCGGCCGAGGTTGGAGTTGGCAAAGCCGAGGTAGCGATCGCTCATGAGTGGTCTCCCGGAAGGCAAGCTTGAAAGTGTGGACCAACTTTGTGGCAAGGTCGTTCGAATGCGGTAAAAACACCTAGGCTGTACGGATCAAATTGTTTCAGGAGGAACATGCGCATGCGTTCACTTCGCCGGGTCGCGATCCTGGGCGGCAACCGAATTCCCTTCGCCCGCTCCAATGGCGCCTACGCCACGGCCAGCAACCAGGCGATGCTTACCGTTGCCCTCGAAGGGCTGATCGAACGCTACCGCTTGCATGGGTTGCGCATGGGCGAAGTGGTGGCCGGTACGGTGCTCAAGCACCCGCGTGACATGAACCTGACCCGGGAGTGCGTGTTGGGCTCGCGCCTGTCGCCGCAAACGCCGGCCTATGACATCCAGCAAGCCTGCGGCACCGGGCTGGAGGCGGCGTTGCTGGTGGCCAACAAGATTGCCCTGGGGCAGATCGACTGCGGTATTGCCGGCGGCGTGGACACCACCTCCGATGCGCCGATTGCAGTCAACGAAGGCCTGCGCCACATTTTGCTGCAAGCCAACCGTGGCAAAAACCTGGGCGAGCGGCTCAAGCCATTCCTCAAGCTGCGCCCTCACCACCTGAAACCTGAATTGCCTCGCAACGGCGAACCGCGCACCGGGTTGTCGATGGGTGAGCATTGCGAGCGCATGGCCCAGGCCTGGCGCATTGGCCGTGCCGAACAGGACGAGCTGGCGTTGCTCAGCCACCAGGCGCTGGCTGCCGCGTACGCCGAAGGTTGGCAGGATGACCTGCTGACACCGTTTCTGTCGTTGACCCGTGATAACAACCTGCGTCCCGACCTGACCCTGGAGCAACTTGCCAGGCTCAAGCCGGTCTTTGATCGCAGCGGGCAGGGCACGTTGACGGCGGGCAACTCCACACCGCTGACCGATGGCGCTTCGCTGGTGTTGCTGGGCAGCGAGGAGTGGGCCGAGCAGCAGGGGCTATCGGTGCTGGCCTATCTGGTTGATGGCGAAACCGCTGCAGTGGATTTCGTTACCGGTCGCGAAGGGCTGTTGATGGCGCCGGTGTATGCGGTGCCGCGGCTGCTGGCGCGCAATGGCCTGACGCTGCAGGACTTTGATTACTACGAGATTCACGAAGCCTTTGCCGCCCAGGTGCTGTGTACGCTCAAGGCCTGGGAAGATGCCGATTATTGCCGTGAGCGGTTGGGGCTGGATGCGCCGCTTGGAACGATCGACCGCAGCAAACTCAACGTCAAGGGCAGTTCGCTGGCGGCCGGGCACCCGTTTGCCGCGACCGGTGGGCGGATATTGGCCAACCTGGCCAAGTTGCTGGCGAGGGCCGGGAAGGGGCGGGGGCTGATTTCGATCTGTGCGGCGGGTGGGCAGGGGGTGACCGTTATCGTAGAGCGGTGAGCACCTGGAAAATTGCATTGCCTTCTTCGCGGGCTTGCCCGCTCCCACAGGTACAGCACAGCCTTCAGATGCAGTGATTCACCTGTTGGAGCGGGCAAGCCCGCGAAGAAGGCAGCACAGATGTCACAGCCATACCCGCCCAGCTGTTAGGCTTGTCTGCTCAGAACTACAAGAAACCGCCATGCCGACCATCGGACACCCTCGCGCCATCCCGGCGTTGGACCACCTGCCCAGGCCGCTCTATGCCCGTGCCGAAAGCCTCGGCGCCGGCTCCTGGACCACCCGCCACCAGCACGATTGGGTGCAGTTCTCCTACGCCATCAGCGGCGTCCTCGGGGTGTACACCCATGAAGGCAGCTACTTCGCCCCACCGCAGTGGGGCGTGTGGATTCCAGCCGATGCCGAACACGAGGTGGTCACCTCGATGCAGGCCGAAATGCGCAGCCTTTACGTGCGCCGGGATGCCTGCCCGTGGGCACCGGAGCAATGCCGGGTACTGGAGGTGACCCCGCTTGCGCGCGAACTGATCAAGCAGTTCTGCCTGTTCCCGGCGGATTACCCGGAGGGTGACAGCGCTGAGGCGCGGCTGGTGGCGGTACTGCTCGACCAGTTGCGCACGCTGCCCGAGGTCGGCTTTTCGCTGCCACTGCCGCGGCACCCGGGGTTGCTGGCGCTGTGCAATGGCTTGATCGCGGCGCCGGACCAGCCGCAGACCCTGCAGCAGTGGGCGCGGGAGCTGGGGTGTTCGGAAAAGACGCTGATGCGGCTGTTCCAGCGAGAGACAGGTTTGAGTTTTCGCAACTGGCGGCAACGTATGCGGCTATTGTCATCGCTGGCGTTGCTGGAGGCAGGGGAAAGTGTGACCGAGGCGGCGTTGGGGTGTGGGTATGACTCCACCTCGGCTTACATTGCGGCGTTCAAGCAATTGTTCGGTGCGACGCCGGGGGAATTGAGGCTTTAGTGATTGGTCGCCTGTGCCGGCCTCTTCGCGGGCGCGCTCGCTCCCACAGGATCACCGCAGCTTTGCAAGCTGTGCGGTACCTGTGGGAGCGGGCGTGCCCGCGAAGAGGCCGGCGCAGGCAACATCAGGTACGGAACCTGCGCACCAGTGCATCCAGCTCATTGGACAACCCGGCCAGGCTCTCCGAATCCACCCGGGCCGCCTGGGCAAGTTCCGCCACCAGTTGCGCATCGCCGTGAATCTGGCTGATGTGGCGGTTGATGTCCTCGGCCACCTGGTGCTGCTCTTCGGCCGCCGTGGCGATCTGGGTGTTCATGTCGCGGATCACATCCACCGACTCGCGAATCTGCCCGAAGCTGTCACGGGCCAGGCCGATACGGCTCACCGATTGCTGCGAAACCTCCAGGCTGGCGTGCATCTGTGCGGCCACTTCTGCGGTGCGGCTGGCCAGGTTGCCAAGCAGGCCGTCGATCTCGGCGGTGGAATCGGCAGTACGCTTGGCCAGCGCCCGCACTTCGTCGGCAACCACGGCGAAGCCACGGCCCTGCTCACCGGCACGGGCCGCTTCGATGGCAGCGTTGAGCGCCAGCAGGTTGGTCTGTTCGGCAATCGAGCGGATGGTGCCGAGGATCGACTGAATGGCGTTGCTGTCACGCTCCAGTTGCTGGATCGATTGCGCCGACTGCTCGATCTCCTGGCTCAGGCGGTCAACGCTATGGACCGCGGCATCGATCTGCTGCTGGCCTTCGCGTGCCTGTTGCTGGCCGCTGTCGGCCGACTGCGCCGCCTGGCTGCAGGAGCGTGCCACTTCGTTGGCGGTGGCGACCATTTCGTGGAAGGCGGTGGAAACCATGTCCACGGCTTCGCGCTGGCGGCCCGCGGCTTCGGCCATGTTGCTGGAAACCCGGGTCGAGCTGCTGGAGGTGCTGAGGATCTGGCTGGCAGCAGCACCGATGTGCTGGATCAGGCTGCGAATGGCACCGAGGAACTGGTTGAACCAGCTGGCCAGTTGCGCGGTTTCGTCGCGGCCACGGATTTCCAGGTTGCGGGTCAGGTCGCCCTCGCCCTGGGCGATATCTTCCAGGCCGCTGGTTACGCTGTTGATCGGGCGCACGATCAGCTTGGCGAAGGTGGCACCGACCACGGCGAACAGCGCAGCCAGCACCACTGCCACGATACCGATCAGCCAGGTCAGGCGGGTGGTGGTCTGCATCACTTCGCTATGTTCGATAAGGCCGATCAAGGTCCAGCCCAGCTGCTCGTCCGGGTAGATGTTGGCCATGTAGCGCACGCCATTCAGCTCCACTTCGGCCAGCCCCTTGCCGTGCCTGGCCAGCTCCGCGTATCCCTCGCCATAGCTCGCCAGTTGCTTGAAGTTGTGCTTGGCATCACGGGGGTCGACCAGCACGTTGCCGTTGTTCTCCACCAGCAGCACGTAGCCGCTTTCGCCCAGCTTGATCTGCTGGACGATCTCGGTAAGGCCTTTGAGCGAGACGTCGACGTTGACCACACCGCCGGGGTTGCCCAGTTGGTTGGCCACGGTGCGCACGGTACTGACCAGCACGGCGTCGTCGGCAGCCCAGTAATAGGCGCCGGTACGCAAGGTCTTGCCAGGGTTGGCCATTGCCAATTGGTACCAGGGGCGTGTGCGCGGGTCGTAATTGACGAACTTCTGCCCGGCCGGCCAGCCGACGTAACCACCGTCATTCACCCCGTAGGACAGGTACGCATAGCTGGGATGCGTGGTGGCCAACCGGGTCATGAACTCCAGCAGCTTGCTGGCCTGGTCGCCCAGTTCGTAGGACGGGGTAGCGCTCATGTACTTGTTCAGCTCGCTGCCTGTGGCGGCGACCATCGGCTGCGCAGCCATGTACTCGACGTTCTGGTTGATGCCCTGGAAGAAGATGTTCATCGCGTTGCTGACCTGGCGGATTTCCCGGCTGCTGCCGTCGAGGAATCCGTCGCGGGCTTCGCCACGCAGGTTGAGGACCACCAGGGTGGCCACGAGGACGATGGGCAAGCCGGCGATGACCGCGAATGCCCAGGTCAGTTTCTGTTTGATGCTCATCGACGCTCCCGGATTTTTGTTTTCGATACACGAGGCAGGTAACAATTGCATCGGCAGCGTCCGGGTTTAATGTAGGAAAACGCCCGTATTTATTGGATTAAGTCGCAGTTGGTGACTATTCGGTCGTATCTGGACGTATATGGCATACCAAAGGGCTTGCGGTGTGGCTCAGTGACAGCCGCCGCCCGCAGCGCCGTTGGCCAGGTCCTTGAGGATCGGGCAGTCCGGGCGCTCGTCCCCCTGGCAGTGCGAGACCAGTTCACCGAGGGTATCGCGCAGGCTCACCAGCTCTTCGATGCGGCGGTTCAGTTCATCGATGTGCTGCATGGCCAGCGCCTTCACATCGGCGCTGGCGCGCTGGCGGTCCTGCCACAAGGTCAGCAGCTTGCCGACCTCCTCAAGGGAAAAGCCCAGGTCGCGGGAGCGCTTGATGAACGCCAGGCTGTGCAAGTCTTCCGTCTGGTACAGGCGGTAGCCGCTGTCGCTGCGCGTGGCGGGCTTGAGCAGGCCGATGGACTCGTAGTAACGGATCATCTTGGTGCTGAGCCCGCTGCGGCGGGCGGCCTGGCCGATGTTCATGGGGCCTCCTGGGTGCTGCTGGTGGGTTTCCAGGCCTTGAGCCACAGCGCGTTGCTCACCACGCTGACGCTGGACAGGGCCATGGCGGCACCGGCCAGTACCGGGTTGAGATAACCCAGCGCGGCCAGCGGGATGCCGATCAGGTTATAGATGAACGCCCAGAACAGGTTCTGGCGGATCTTTGCATAGGTCTTGCGGCTGATCTCCAGAGCGGCCGGTACCAGGCGTGGGTCGCCGCGCATCAGGGTGATGCCGGCGGCCTGCATGGCCACATCGGTACCGCCACCCATGGCGATGCCGATATCGGCGGCGGCCAGCGCCGGCGCATCGTTGATGCCATCACCGACCATGGCGACCACGCCATCCTGCTTCAGTGCGGCCACGGTCGCGGCCTTGTCGGCCGGTAGTACTTCGGCATGCACATCGTCGATGCCCAGGGCGTCGGCCACCACTTTGGCGCTACCGCGGTTGTCGCCGGTCAGCAGGTGGCTGCTGATGTGTTGCGCGTGCAGGGTGTCGATCGCCTGCGCGGCGCCGGGCTTGAGGCTGTCACCAAAGGCGAACAGGCCCAGCACCCGCGGCTGTGCGCCGCGCTCGATCAGCCATGACAGGGTACGCCCCTCGGCTTCCCAGGCCTGGGCCTTGGCGGCCAGGTCACCGGGTGGCAGGGCGCTTTCGTCGAGCAGGCGGCGGTTGCCCAGGGCCAACTCGCGGCCTTCCACCCGCCCGGCAATACCACGCCCGGTCAGCGACTGGCTGTCGGCAACGCCGGGCACGTCCAGGCCCTGTTCGGCACAGGCATCCAGTACCGCCTTGGCCAACGGGTGTTCGCTGCCGCGCTGCAGGGCGCCGGCCAGGCGGTGCAAGTCGGCGCTGCTGCCCACCTGCGCCTGGCTGTGGACAACGCGTGGGCTGCCGGAGGTGAGGGTGCCGGTCTTGTCGAACACCACGCGGTTGACCGCATGGGCGCGCTCCAGGGCTTCGGCGTCCTTGATCAGGATGCCATGGCGAGCGGCGACCCCGGTGCCGGCCATGATCGCTGCGGGGGTGGCCAGGCCGAGTGCGCAGGGGCAGGCGATGACCAGCACGGCGACGGCATTGATCAGCGCGGTTTCCAGCGGTGCGCCGGCCAGCCACCAGCCGACCAGGGTGATCAACGCCAGCACCAGCACGGCCGGGACGAATACCTGGCTGACCCGGTCGACCAGCTTCTGGATCGGTGCCTTGGCCGCCTGGGCGTCTTCCACCAGGCGGATGATGCGTGCCAGCACGGTTTCGGTACCCAGTGCCTGGGTACGTACCAGCAGCCGGCCTTCGCCGTTGATGGCGCCACCGGTGACGCTGTCCCCCGGCTGCTTGGGCACCGGCAGGCTCTCGCCGCTGATCAGGGCTTCGTCGGCATGGCTGCTGCCGTCTTCCACCACGCCATCGACCGGGAAGCGCTCGCCGGGTTTGACCAGTACCAGGTCGCCGAGGCGCAGTTGGGCGATGGCCACGTCTTCTTCCCGGCCATCGACCAGGCGCACGGCACGTTCCGGACGCAGGGCCTCGAGGGCTCGGATGGCGCTGGCAGTCTGGCGCTTGGCACGGCTTTCCAGGTACTTGCCCAGCAGCACCAGGGCAATCACCACGGCCGAGGCTTCGAAGTACAGGTGCGGGGCCATGCCGGCGGGGGCTTGCGCCCACTGGTACAGGCTCAGGCCGTAACCGGCGCTGGTACCCAGGGCCACCAGCAGGTCCATGTTGCCGGTACCGGCGCGCACGGCCTTCCAGGCGGCCACGTAGAAACGCGCGCCGAGAATGAACTGCACCGGCGTGGCCAGCAGAAACTGCACCCACGCTGGCAACATCCAGTGCAGGCCGAACGGCTGCACTACCATTGGCACCACCAGCGGCAGGGCGAGCAGCAACGCTGCGCCAACCGCCAGACGTTCGTTACGCAGGCGGCGCTGGGCAGCGTTCTGGTCGTCCTTGGCGGTTTGCGGCAGGCTGGCGTTGTAGCCGGCCTTTTGCACGGCGTCGATCAGCAGGTTGTCGTCAAGGGCCACGAGCACTTCGAGGTGCGCGCGTTCGCTGGCCAGGTTGACGCTGACCTGCTCAACCCCCGGCAGCTTGCCGAGGGCGCGCTCTACGCGGCCGACGCAACTGGCGCAGGTCATGCCGCCAATCTGCAGTTCGACGGTGCGGGTGGGCACGCCGTAGCCGGCTTCGCGTACCGCGTCGACCAGGGCGGGCAGGCAGTTGGCCGGGGCCTGGACCCGGGCCTGTTCGGTGGCGAGGTTGACGCTGACCTGTTCAGCGCCGGTGACCTTGCGCAGGGCGCGCTCGACCCGGCCGGCACAGCTGGCACAGGTCATGCCGGAGATCGGCAGGTCGTATATGGTGGATGCGGGCATGGCTCTCCTCCTTGGACAGGCCTCCAGCATCAACCTTGCCACGCAGGTAAGGTCAATAGCCCAGGCCGGCTCGCTTCAATTCCAGCCCATAGTGCCCCATGGCGATGCGGTATTTGTTGATCTGGCCCGCCTGCAGGTTCAGTCGTGTGCTGCGTTGGTCCTCGACACCTGCGGCGCAGCCGGGCATTTGCCCGGGGAGCAAGCGCAGGCGCACGTCTACCGGGCCGGGCGGCAGGTTGAATGAAGTGGACTGCTCCTGGAACACGCGCCCGGAGAGCTGGTCGTTGAGGTAGATACCGATTTCGCAACTGGTGGCCACTTCCAGGCGCTCCCGGGAAATGATCAGCACGCTGTAGTCCGAGTTGCCCTCGGCGCTGGCCGGTGGCACTGCAGCCAGCGTGCTCAATAGCCCGACGATGGCCAATGCTGCCCTGAACATGAAAAATCTCCTGCTTGCCTGATCATCAAAGGCGCAGCTTGGCCGACGCGCGCGCTTATTTCCACCCCAGGCGTTACAGGCAGGGCTTGACCTTGCCCTGATGGCAAGCTTGAAACTCGTGGAAAACCTGAAGGAGATAACCCCATGCAAGTGTTCAATGTACAAGGCATGACCTGCGGCCATTGCGTGAAAGCCGTGACCCGGGCGGTGCAGGAGCAGGACGCCGCGGCCAAGGTGGAGGTCGACCTGGCGGCCAGGCAGGTACGGGTGCAGAGCGAGTTGGCGCAGGAGCGGATCCTTACTGCCATTCGCGATGAAGGCTATCAGGCCGACGTTGCCTGAATACTTACCTGTGGGAGCGGGCGCGCCCGCGAACACCGGCGCAGCCGGTGCCATTCACCGCGGCGCCTGCTTCGCGGGCACGCCCGCTCCCACAGGGGCCGCGTCAGCCCTTGGGTTGTGAGCAAGGCAGTTGCCCTTGCAAAGGCCAGTTTGTTGCAAATGTTTTCGTACTGAAGGGGCCTGCAGCAGGTAGAATCGAGCACTTGCTTAGCCTGCTATGGATTCCTGATGAACCTGCGAATGGTGCTCATCCTGGGCGCACTCAGTGCGTTCGGGCCCCTGGCGATCGACTTCTACCTGCCCGCCTTCCCGGCCATGGCGCAGGCGTTCGCCACCGATGAAAAACACGTCCAGGCCACCTTGGCCGCCTACTTCCTTGGCCTGTCCATTGGGCAACTGGCCTACGGGCCGGTGGCTGACCGCTTCGGCCGACGCAAACCGCTGATGTTCGGGGTAACCCTGTTCACCCTGGCATCACTGGCCTGTGCCTACGCCCCCAACCTCGACACTCTGGTGCTGGCGCGTTTCGTCCAGGCGCTGGGCGGTTGCGCCGGGATGGTGCTGTCGCGGGCGATTGTCAGTGACAAGTGCGACCCGGTGGCCTCGGCCAAGGTGTTCTCGCAACTGATGCTGGTCATGGGGCTGGCGCCAATTCTGGCACCGATGCTGGGCGGGGTGTTGGTGAACCTGGCCGGCTGGCAATCGATCTTCCTCGCCCTGAGCCTGTTCAGTGCCGGTTGCCTGCTGGCGGTCAGCCTGGGCCTGCCGGAAAGCCTGCCCGGGCACATACCGCGGCAACCGCTGTCTGGCGCTTTGCGTCAGTACATGCGCCTGCTCGCTGACCGGGTGTTCATCGGCCATGCCTTGACCGGTGGTATCGCCATTGCCGGCATGTTTGCCTACATCGCCGGTTCACCTTTCGTGTTCATCAAGCTCTACGGCGTGCCGGCCGAGCATTACGGCTGGTTGTTCGGCACCAATGCTGCCGGCTTTATCCTGGTGGCGCAGGTGAATGCTCGCTTGCTGGCCAAGCGTGGGCCGGCGTTCCTGCTGGCGCGGGCGGTGTGGCTGTACCTGGTTGCGGGCCTGACGTTGCTGGGCGTGGCGGCATTGCGACCAACACAGCTGTGGCCATTGCTGGTACCGCTGTTCGTCTGCATCGCCAGCCTCGGTTGCATCATCCCCAACGCCTCTGCCTGTGCCATGAGCGGGCAGGGCGCGCGGGCCGGGAGTGCTTCGGCGCTGATGGGCTGCCTGCAGTTCAGCGTCGCCGCCGGCGCCGCAGCGCTGGTCGGGCTGCTGCATGATGGCAGTGCGGTGCCGATGGCGCTGGTGATCAGCTTGTGCGGGGCACTGGTGGTCAGTGTCGCGCTGCTGACCCGACGTTTGCCGGCCAAGGCTCCCGCATAAGCGGGTGAGGTGCCTGCAGGCGGGTTTCCAGCGTGGCGACGAAGGCCCGCGCCTCGGCCTCGCTGCGGAAACTGACCACGTGTTGATCGAGCTGGACCTGCCAGGGGCAGGCGGGGTTTCGGCTCGACGCGCTGACGACAATTTTCATCGCGGCATACCTCCAAAGGGGGAGAGCGGATGAAGTGTAGCGCTACCCCTTCTGCCTGCCATGGCCTGCCTCGCTGTCCTGACTGACGGTCGTCGGGAACATTTTCTACACGCTTTTGCCTGCTTGGGGCGCAATGCCCGCAAGCACGTGGAACCTTCGCTTTGGCTTGCGCTACTTGTGGAAATTGGTTGTCGGCCGAGTCCGAAGTTGCATTCGGTGTTTTTCCCGCCTGCCGTTACCGTGCTCCTGTCTGGGGAGGCGGGCTGCTTGCCCGTGCGGCCCGGGCAGGTTTCACACGCTGTTTCACTGCTTGCCATGGGTAGGCATACCCTGTGGTTTTTTGCCTGCGCTACCACGGCGCTGGGCTGCCTGAATGGCGTTTTTTGCGGCTTATACTGGCGAACCAGGCCAGTGCCAGCGAGAGGCGCTTCCCTGCCAGGGTTGGCCATCGCATCCACACAGTGAACTTGCAGGGAGTACAGGGACATGAACGCAGCCAGCAGTATCAGCCAGATTGCCAGCCTGATGGCCGACCCCAAGCGCAGTGCCATGTTGTGGGCATTGATCGATGGCACGCCGCGGCTGGCCAACGAGCTCGCGGTAATGACCGGGCTGACCTCGTCATCGGCCTGTGCGCACCTTTCGCTGTTGTCGTCGGCCGGTTTGCTGCGGCACGAAGCGCGGGGCCGCAAGCGCTACTTCCGCCTGGCCACCCCGCAAGTCGGGGCGGCGGTGGAGGCCCTGGCCAGTGTCCAGCTGGAGAGCGCCAAGGGGGCGAGGGCCAAAGCCCCGGTATCATCGCTGCCCATGTCGATACGCAGGGCGCGTCGCTGTGGCGATCACCTGGGCGGGGAACTGGCCGGTGAGCTGTATCACCGTCTGGTGGTGGCCGGCTGGGTGGAGGGTAGTGGTCGACAGCTGATGGTGAGCGAGGAGGGGCGGGCGCAGTTGGCTTTGGTCGGGGTCTACATCGATGCCTTGGCACCGCATCAGCAACGTGGTTGCGTGATCTGCCGCTGCACCGAGTGGAACGATGAGGGGCCGCACCTGGGCGGCGTGCTGGGGCAGGCGTTGTTCCGGTTGTTCCTGCAATCGGGCTGGATGCGCGAGGCCGAGGACTCGCGGGCATTGCATATCTCTGCGCTGGGTATCCAGCAGATCAATCGCATTGCCCGCGTGCCGACGTTGCAGGTCGGTTGACCGCAACGCCGCAATGCCGATCAGATCAGCCGGGCATCCAGACTGTTCCGGGCCAGGCGACGGGCCTGATCTTCGGTCATGCCCAGGTGGGTGAACAGGGCGTGGAAATTTTCGGTGACGTAGCCGCCAAAGTAGGCCGGGTCGTCCGAATTGACCGTGACCTTCACGCCGCGCTCCAGCATGTCGAGGATGTTGTGCTGGCTCATGTGGTCGAATACGCAAAGCTTGGTGTTCGACAGCGGGCACACCGTGAGCGGGATCTGCTCGTCGATGATGCGCTGCATCAGGCGCTCGTCCTCTATGGCGCGCACACCGTGGTCGATACGCTTGACCTGCAGCAGGTCCAGCGCTTCCCAGATGTACTCGGGCGGGCCTTCCTCGCCAGCATGGGCTACGGCAACCAGGCCTTCGTTGCGGGCGCGGTCGAACACGCGCTGGAACTTGCTCGGTGGGTGGCCCATTTCCGAGCTGTCCAGGCCAACGGCGATGAACGCATCGCGGAACGGCAGGGCCTGGTCGAGGGTTTTCTGTGCTTCATCTTCGCTGAGGTGGCGCAGGAAGCTGAGAATCAGGCCGCTG
Organism: Pseudomonas putida; assembly: GCA_029953615.1. Lineage (NCBI taxonomy): Bacteria > Pseudomonadati > Pseudomonadota > Gammaproteobacteria > Pseudomonadales > Pseudomonadaceae > Pseudomonas > Pseudomonas putida. Next base: position 3,015,419 of record CP124529.1, read on the forward strand.
CTGATGCCCAGTTGCTCGCGACCGTCCTTGAGCGCCTGGTTGATGCCGTTGAGCACCAGTTCGAAGGGGATGCCGCGGTCGGTGTGGGTCTGTGGGTCGAAGAACGGTTCGGTGTGGATCACGTTCTGCGCCTTGCAGCGTTGCAGGTAGGCCCAGGTCAGGTCGTAGAAGTCCTGCTCGGTGCGCAGCACGTCGGCGCCCTGGTAATACAGGTCGAGGAACTCCTGCAGGTTGTTGAAGGCATAGGCACCGCGCAAGGTCTCCACATCGTCCCAGGGCAGGGCGATCTTGTTGCGCTCAGCCAGGGCGAACAGCAGCTCGGGCTCCAGCGAGCCTTCCAGGTGCAGGTGCAGTTCGGCCTTGGGCAGGGCGTTCAACCAGTCATACATAGTGGGTCATCTCGATCAGGTACGGTTGCCGCCATTCTACAGAGCCTGGCCGGGCAATGCGCCCGGCCGCTGCGACCCGGTGAATCACCAGACCAAGGGTTCGCCCTTGTAGTTGATGAAGCGCAGGCCGCCGTTGCCGCTTTGCGCCTTGATCTGTTCGAGCATGCCGCGGGTGCTGGTCAGCACATCGATCTCGGCATTTTCGCCGCCCATGTCGGTTTTCACCCAGCCCGGGTGCATGGCCAGCACACACAGATCGGGGCGTTGTTGCTCGACGACGAAGCTGTTGATCATAGAGTTCAGGGCTGCCTTGCTGGCCTTGTACAGGCAGATTTCGCCGCCATCGGGGATGGTCACGCTGCCCAGGATCGAGCTCATGAAGGCCAGCACACCGCTGCCTTCGCGCACTTGGCCGACCAGGCGACGGGCCACGCGGATCGGGGCCACGGCGTTGGTCATGAACAGGTCGCCGATGTCTTTGTTCTGCACCGTCTCCAGGTCTTGCGGCAGGGGGCCCATGACGCCGGCGTTGACGAATACCAGGTCGAATACCTGATCTTGCAGGCGTTGCTTCAGGCCATCGAGTTGGGCCGTATCGTTCATTTCCAGCTGTTCGATGCGCACACCGGGCACATCTGCCAGCGCGCCGGGCTGCTGCGGGTTGCGTACGGTGGCAGTGATGTTCCAGCCGTCTTCGTGCAGGCGTTGCACCAGGCCCAGGCCCAGCCCGCGCGAGGCGCCGATGATAAGTGCGGTTTTTGCGTTAACCATGTGGATACGCTCCGTGATCGGTTGGCAAAGAAAGGTATTGAGGATAGTGCACTGGCGCTGATTTGCAGCCCTTCATCCACAGGCGCCGCAATACCTGTGGGAGCGGGCATGCCCGCGAACACCGGCGCAGCCGGTGCCATGCACCGCGTTGGATTCTTCGCGGGCGCGCCCGCTCCCACAGGGTACGCGCAGCGCCTGCCAAATCAGTTCTCTGCGCGACAGCGCAGCCCAAAGGGCTGGGTGATCTCCCACAGAGGATCGCGTTCTCCTATGGGTAAATCAGCTTGCGGTCTGGCTAAAAAATGATCAGTCGCGCCGCGCCCTTGTGGGGCCGGGCACTTTGCCTGTTGGCGCACGGGTTATCCACAGGCTGTTCCACAGTTATTGTGTGCAAACCGAGAGGCAGCAGGCTGGGGATTCTGGCCTCGTGCTGGGGATAACTTCTGAGCTTTCAGCAGTTTGCCGCTGTCATCAAACAGTGATCAAAATATGATCAAAGCTCTGCGGGCCTTGAAAACAGAAGGCTGCAAGCGAATGCCCCAAGCTTATCCACAGGCCGGCCCACAGTTGTTGTGGGCAATGTTCAGCGTGCTTCGAGTAGAATGCGCCCGCGGCTCAAGTCGGCCAGCTGCTGCTGCAGTGGGGCCAGGTGGGCGTCACCAAGCGCAACCAGCAGGTCCACGCCATTGGCGGTGAACTGCTCATCCAGGACCAGGCCGTCAACCTCCGCCAGGCGCAACTTCACCAGCGACAGTTCGCTGAAACTGCAACTGCAGGTGAATTCGCTGCGCTGCACCAGCAGTCGCTTGGGTGCCTGTTGCAGACACTTGTTGGCGCCGCCGCCATAGGCCCTGGCCAGGCCTCCGGTACCCAGCTGGATGCCGCCATACCAGCGGATCACCAGCACCACTACCTGGTCGCAGTCCTGCGCTTCGATGGCCGCGAGAATCGGCCGCCCCGCGGTACCGCCGGGTTCGCCGTCATCGCTGCTGCGGTACTGGGCGCCGAGCTTCCAGGCCCAGCAATTGTGGGTGGCGGCCAGGTCGCTATGGCGTTCGATGAAACTCATCGCTTCGGCGGCACTGCTGATCGGCCCCGCGAGGGTGATGAAGCGGCTTTTGCGGATTTCCTCGCGGTATTCGCAGAGGTCGAGCAGGGTAGAAGGCATAAATGACGATCAGGCAACCGGCTTGATGCCGCAGCCCTTCAGAATGATGTGGATAAGATTGTTGCTTGCGTCTTCCATGTCCTGCTTGGTCAGGCGGCTACGGCCGGTGACCTGGCAGATCTGGGTGGCGAAGTCGGCGTAGTGCTGGGTGCTGCCCCACAGCAGGAAAATCAGGTGCACCGGGTCGACCGGGTCCATCTTGCCGGCGTCGATCCAGGCCTGGAACACTGCGGCACGGCCGCGGAACCATTCGCGGTAGTCGGCACTGAAGTACTCGGTCAGGCAGGTGCCGCCGCTGATCACTTCCATGGCGAAAATCCGCGAAGCTTGGGGGTTACGCCGGGAGAACTCCATCTTGGTGCGAATGTACTGGCTCAGGGCTTCGCCCGGGTCGTCGTCGACGCTCAACGCGTTGAAGGTGCTGTCCCATAGCTCGATGATGTTGCTGAGCACGGCAATATACAGGCCCAGCTTGTTGGTGAAGTAATAATGCAGGTTGGCCTTGGGCAACCCCGCCTTGAGGGCGATGGTGTTCATGCTGGTGCCCTTGAAACCATGGCGGGCAAACTCGTCTTCGGCGGCCTGGATAATGGCCTGCTCGTTCTTCTGGCGGATGCGGCCCGCGGGCTTGCCCGAGGCGGAGAGGCGATGCGCAGGGACTTCTAGGGTCATGGACGATTCCGTACGGGTCAGTGGCTGCGGCTGTCGGACAAGATTACCTGCCTGTGCCGAAGTGACAAGCGTTTGCGGCACAGACTGGCATCAGCGTGTCGCAGCCAGGCTTTCGAGGAAGCTTTCCAGCACCAGGTTCGGCCGCCGGCCCTTGCGCGTAACCCAGCTGAGGCTCAGGTCATAGAAGCGTTGCTGGGGCTTGAGGGCACGCAAGCGGCCTTGCTGCACCCAGAACGTGGCGTAGTGGTCTGGCAGGTAGCCGATGTAGCGCCCGGTAAGAATGAGAAACGCCATGCCTTCACGGTCCGAAGCACTGGCCGTGCAGTTCAGCGCCTGGTAATGCGCCTGGATTTCGGCCGGCAGGCGGAAGGTGGGGGTAATGGCTTCCTGGCTGTTGAGGCGGTCGTCATCGATCTGCTGGTCATCGGCATAGAACAGCGGGTGGCCGACCGCGCAGTACAGTAGCGAGCGCTCGCTGTACAAAGGCTGGTACTCGAGGCCTGACAGCGGGCTGGTCTGCGGCACCACGCCGACATGCAGGCTGCCATCGAGCACGCCATGCTCGACCTGGCTGGGTGCGATCATGCGGATCTGGATACGCACATCGGGGCCGCGATCCTTGAGCTCGGCCAGGGCATGGGTAATGCGCATGTGCGGCAAGGTCACCAGGTTGTCGGTCAGGCCAATGTTCAGCTCGCCACGCAAATGCTGATGCAGGCCGTTGACCTCGGTGCGGAAGCTTTCCAGGGCGCTGAGCAGTTGCAGTGCCGAGTGGTAGACCTCACGGCCTTCTTCTGTCAGTGAGAACCCGGCGCGGCCGCGTTGGCACAGGCGCAGGCCGAGGCGTTGCTCGAGGTCGTTCATCTGCTGGCTGATGGCCGAACGGCCAATGCCCAGCACGTTTTCGGCGGCCGAGAAGCCGCCGCACTCGACGACACTGCGGTAGATCTTCAGCAGGCGGATGTCGAAATCGCTGACTTGGGCGAGTGGATCGGGGCGTCGGCTCATTAGTTTAGTCAGGGCCTGTCTGAAGATTAGAAATGTTGGCTTTTTCAGACTTTATCGCCGTGCCAATTTAGCTGCAACAACATCCATCGTTGCCTAATCGTCTTCCGAGGAACCGCCGATGAACATGCCCGAAACCGCTACCGCCGGGATCGCCAGCCAGCTCAAGCTGGATGCCCACTGGATGCCCTACACCGCCAACCGCAACTTCCAGCGCGACCCCCGTCTGATCGTGGCGGCCGAAGGCAGCTACCTGTTCGACGACCAAGGGCGCAAGATTTTCGATGCCCTGTCCGGCTTGTGGACCTGTGGCGCTGGGCACACCCGCAAGGAAATCACCGAAGCGGTGGCTCGCCAGATCGGCACCCTTGACTACTCCCCGGCCTTCCAGTTCGGCCACCCGCTGTCGTTCCAGCTGGCCGAGAAGATCACCGAGCTGACCCCGGGCGACCTGAACCATGTGTTCTATACCAACTCCGGTTCCGAGTGCGCCGACACCGCGCTGAAGATGGTGCGTGCCTACTGGCGCCTGAAGGGCCAGGCTACCAAGACCAAGATCATCGGCCGCGCCCGTGGCTACCACGGTGTGAACATCGCCGGCACCAGCCTGGGTGGCGTCAACGGTAACCGCAAGCTGTTCGGCCAACTGCTGGATGTCGACCACCTGCCTCACACCGTGCTGCCGGTGAACGCCTTCTCCAAAGGCATGCCGGAAGAGGGCGGTATTGCCCTGGCTGACGAGATGCTCAAGCTGATCGAGCTGCACGACGCCTCCAACATCGCTGCCGTGATCGTCGAGCCACTGGCGGGTTCGGCTGGTGTGCTGCCGCCGCCGAAGGGTTACCTGAAGCGCCTGCGTGAAATCTGCACCCAGCACAACATCCTGCTGATCTTCGACGAAGTGATCACCGGCTTTGGCCGCATGGGCGCGATGACTGGCTCCGAAGCTTTCGGCGTGACCCCGGACCTGATGTGCATCGCCAAGCAGGTGACCAACGGCGCCATCCCGATGGGCGCGGTGATCGCCAGCAGCGAGATCTACCAGACCTTCATGAACCAGCCGACCCCGGAGTACGCCGTGGAATTCCCACACGGGTATACCTACTCGGCCCATCCGGTAGCTTGTGCCGCCGGTATCGCCGCGCTGGACCTGCTGCAGAAGGAAAACCTGGTGCAGGCCGCCGCCGAGCTGGCGCCGCACTTCGAAAAACTGCTGCATGGCGTGAAGGGCACCAAGAACATCGTCGATATCCGCAACTACGGCCTGGCCGGCGCGATACAGATCGCTGCCCGCGACGGTGATGCCATCGTGCGTCCGTACGAAGCGGCGATGAAACTGTGGAAGGCAGGCTTCTATGTACGCTTCGGTGGCGACACCCTGCAGTTCGGCCCAACCTTCAACACCACGCCGCAGGAGCTGGACCGCCTGTTCGACGCAGTGGGCGAAACCCTGAACCTGATCGACTGATCGTTCCGATTCTGATGCCAGGCGCGTGAACACATCGCGCGCCTGCCTCTACCTTCTTTATCTGGAGTTTTGCATGAGCATTGTTCAGCACCTGATCCACGGCGAACTGGTTACCAAGGGTGAGCGCACCGCCGATGTCTTCAACCCGTCCACCGGCCAGGCCGTGCGCAAGGTCGAGCTGGCCAGCCGCGCGACCGTGCAGGAAGCGATCGACTCGGCCAAGGCGGCCTTCCCGGCCTGGCGCAACACCCCTCCGGCCAAGCGCGCCCAGGTGATGTTCCGCTTCAAGCAACTGCTGGAACAGAACGAAGCGCGTATCGCGCAGATGATCAGCGAAGAGCACGGCAAAACCCTGGAAGATGCCGCCGGCGAACTGAAGCGTGGCATCGAGAACGTCGAGTTCGCCTGCGCCGCGCCAGAAGTGCTGAAAGGCGAGTACAGCCGTAACGTCGGCCCGAACATCGATGCCTGGTCCGACTTCCAGCCGCTGGGCGTGGTTGCCGGTATTACCCCGTTCAACTTCCCGGCCATGGTACCGCTGTGGATGTATCCACTGGCCATCGCCTGCGGTAACGCCTTCATCCTCAAACCGTCCGAGCGCGACCCGAGTTCGACCCTGTTCATTGCCCAGCTGCTGCTGGAAGCAGGCCTGCCGAAGGGCATCCTCAATGTGGTGCACGGTGACAAGGAAGCGGTGGATGCGCTGATCGAAGCGCCGGAAGTGAAGGCCTTGAGCTTCGTCGGTTCGACGCCGATCGCCGAGTACATCTACGCTGAAGGCACCAAGCGCGGCAAGCGTGTGCAGGCCCTGGGTGGTGCGAAGAACCATGCGGTACTGATGCCGGATGCCGACCTGGACAATGCCGTCAGCGCGCTGATGGGCGCGGCCTACGGTTCGTGTGGCGAGCGTTGCATGGCCATTTCGGTGGCGGTGTGCGTGGGCGATCAGGTGGCCGACGCCCTGATTGCCAAACTGGAGCCGCAGATCAAGGCACTGAAGATTGGTGCCGGCACCTCATGCGGCCTGGACATGGGCCCGCTGGTGACGGCTGCTGCCCGTGACAAGGTCGTGGGCTACATTGATGACGGTGTTGCTGCTGGTGCCAAGCTGGTGGTGGATGGCCGTGGCTTCCGTGTGGCCGGTAACGAGGATGGCTACTTCGTTGGTGGCACCCTGTTCGACAAGGTGACCCCGGAGATGCGCATCTATAAGGAAGAGATCTTCGGCCCGGTACTGTGCGTAGTGCGGGTGAACAGCCTGGAGCAGGCCATGCAACTGATCAACGATCACGAGTATGGCAACGGCACCTGTATCTTCACCCGTGACGGTGAAGCGGCGCGCCTGTTCTGCGACGAGATCGAAGTGGGCATGGTCGGTGTGAACGTACCGCTGCCGGTGCCGGTGGCCTACCACAGCTTTGGTGGCTGGAAGCGCTCGCTGTTCGGTGATCTGCATGCTTATGGCCCGGATGGGGTGCGTTTCTATACCCGTCGCAAGGCAATTACCCAGCGCTGGCCACAGCGGGCCAGCCATGAGGCGTCGCAGTTTGCGTTCCCTAGTTTGTAAGGGATGAAGCAGAAGCGGGGAGGCCGGCAGGCCTCCCCGCTTTACTTTTTAAGCGATATGAAGGTTTCTTGAAATTAAAGGTTGACGCCCTCTCGAATCCCCTTATAATGCGCCCCACTTCCAGCGACGCCGGAACGACAAACTCCTTGAGATTCAATGAGTTAGATAGTCAAGGCGAAGTTGTAAGGGCTCCGATCAAATGATCGACAGCGGTTGAGATGGTGGTTGACAGCGCTTCTAAACGCTGTATGATTCGCCTCCCGCTACGAGAGATCGCAGCGAGTCAAGTGTTTGAAGCTAAACGAGTTTCTCGCAAAAAACTTCAAAATAAACGCTTGACAGGCCATGAGGAAAGCGTAGAATGCGCGCCTCGGTTGAGACGAAAAGCTCTTAACCAAACGCTCTTTAACAAATCGAATCAAGCAATTCGTGTGGGTGCTTGTGAGTACGGACTGATAGTCACAAAGATTATCAGCATCACAAGTGGCCATGCGAGAAATCACATAGTCATTTGAGATTGCTGAGCCAAGTTTAGGGTTTCTTAAAAACCCAAGCAGTATTGAACTGAAGAGTTTGATCATGGCTCAGATTGAACGCTGGCGGCAGGCCTAACACATGCAAGTCGAGCGGATGACGGGAGCTTGCTCCTTGATTCAGCGGCGGACGGGTGAGTAATGCCTAGGAATCTGCCTGGTAGTGGGGGACAACGTTTCGAAAGGAACGCTAATACCGCATACGTCCTACGGGAGAAAGCAGGGGACCTTCGGGCCTTGCGCTATCAGATGAGCCTAGGTCGGATTAGCTAGTTGGTGGGGTAATGGCTCACCAAGGCGACGATCCGTAACTGGTCTGAGAGGATGATCAGTCACACTGGAACTGAGACACGGTCCAGACTCCTACGGGAGGCAGCAGTGGGGAATATTGGACAATGGGCGAAAGCCTGATCCAGCCATGCCGCGTGTGTGAAGAAGGTCTTCGGATTGTAAAGCACTTTAAGTTGGGAGGAAGGGCAGTAAGTTAATACCTTGCTGTTTTGACGTTACCGACAGAATAAGCACCGGCTAACTCTGTGCCAGCAGCCGCGGTAATACAGAGGGTGCAAGCGTTAATCGGAATTACTGGGCGTAAAGCGCGCGTAGGTGGTTCGTTAAGTTGGATGTGAAAGCCCCGGGCTCAACCTGGGAACTGCATCCAAAACTGGCGAGCTAGAGTACGGTAGAGGGTGGTGGAATTTCCTGTGTAGCGGTGAAATGCGTAGATATAGGAAGGAACACCAGTGGCGAAGGCGACCACCTGGACTGATACTGACACTGAGGTGCGAAAGCGTGGGGAGCAAACAGGATTAGATACCCTGGTAGTCCACGCCGTAAACGATGTCAACTAGCCGTTGGAATCCTTGAGATTTTAGTGGCGCAGCTAACGCATTAAGTTGACCGCCTGGGGAGTACGGCCGCAAGGTTAAAACTCAAATGAATTGACGGGGGCCCGCACAAGCGGTGGAGCATGTGGTTTAATTCGAAGCAACGCGAAGAACCTTACCAGGCCTTGACATGCAGAGAACTTTCCAGAGATGGATTGGTGCCTTCGGGAACTCTGACACAGGTGCTGCATGGCTGTCGTCAGCTCGTGTCGTGAGATGTTGGGTTAAGTCCCGTAACGAGCGCAACCCTTGTCCTTAGTTACCAGCACGTCATGGTGGGCACTCTAAGGAGACTGCCGGTGACAAACCGGAGGAAGGTGGGGATGACGTCAAGTCATCATGGCCCTTACGGCCTGGGCTACACACGTGCTACAATGGTCGGTACAGAGGGTTGCCAAGCCGCGAGGTGGAGCTAATCTCACAAAACCGATCGTAGTCCGGATCGCAGTCTGCAACTCGACTGCGTGAAGTCGGAATCGCTAGTAATCGCGAATCAGAATGTCGCGGTGAATACGTTCCCGGGCCTTGTACACACCGCCCGTCACACCATGGGAGTGGGTTGCACCAGAAGTAGCTAGTCTAACCTTCGGGAGGACGGTTACCACGGTGTGATTCATGACTGGGGTGAAGTCGTAACAAGGTAGCCGTAGGGGAACCTGCGGCTGGATCACCTCCTTAATCGACGACATCAGCCTGCTGATGAGCTCCCACACGAATTGCTTGATTCATTGTAAAAGACGATGCTGTAACGCGACCCTGTTATAGGTCTGTAGCTCAGTTGGTTAGAGCGCACCCCTGATAAGGGTGAGGTCGGCAGTTCAAATCTGCCCAGACCTACCATTACATGGTTTAGCCGTAGAGAATACGGGGCCATAGCTCAGCTGGGAGAGCGCCTGCCTTGCACGCAGGAGGTCAGCGGTTCGATCCCGCTTGGCTCCACCACTTTCGTAGTACGCAGTTACTTGTCAGAACTTAGAAATGAACATTCAGTTCGAATGTTGATTTCTGACTTTTGTCAGATCGTTCTTTAAAAATTCGGATATGTGATAGATATAGACTGATGACCAGTTTCACTGCTGGAAATCAGGCTAAGGTAAAATTTGTGAGTTCTGCGCGAAAGCGCAACATGCGAATTTTCGGCGAATGTCGTCTTCACAGTATAACCAGATTGCTTGGGGTTATATGGTCAAGTGAAGAAGCGCATACGGTGGATGCCTTGGCAGTCAGAGGCGATGAAAGACGTGGTAGCCTGCGATAAGCTTTGGGGAGTCGGCAAACAGACTGTGATCCAGAGATCTCTGAATGGGGGAACCCACTCAGCATAAGCTGAGTATCTTGTACTGAATACATAGGTGCAAGAGGCGAACCAGGGGAACTGAAACATCTAAGTACCCTGAGGAAAAGAAATCCACCGAGATTCCCTTAGTAGTGGCGAGCGAACGGGGACCAGCCCTTAAGTTGATTTGAGATTAGTGGAACGCTCTGGAAAGTGCGGCCATAGTGGGTGATAGCCCCGTACACGAAAATCTCTTGTCAATGAAATCGAGTAGGACGGAGCACGAGAAACTTTGTCTGAATATGGGGGGACCATCCTCCAAGGCTAAATACTACTGACTGACCGATAGTGAACCAGTACCGTGAGGGAAAGGCGAAAAGAACCCCGGAGAGGGGAGTGAAATAGAACCTGAAACCGTATGCGTACAAGCAGTGGGAGCCTACTTTGTTAGGTGACTGCGTACCTTTTGTATAATGGGTCAGCGACTTATATTCAGTGGCGAGCTTAACCGAATAGGGGAGGCGTAGCGAAAGCGAGTCTTAATAGGGCGTTTAGTCGCTGGGTATAGACCCGAAACCGGGCGATCTATCCATGGGCAGGTTGAAGGTTAGGTAACACTGACTGGAGGACCGAACCGACTACCGTTGAAAAGTTAGCGGATGACCTGTGGATCGGAGTGAAAGGCTAATCAAGCTCGGAGATAGCTGGTTCTCCTCGAAAGCTATTTAGGTAGCGCCTCATGTATCACTCCAGGGGGTAGAGCACTGTTTCGGCTAGGGGGTCATCCCGACTTACCAAACCGATGCAAACTCCGAATACCTGGAAGTGCCGAGCATGGGAGACACACGGCGGGTGCTAACGTCCGTCGTGAAAAGGGAAACAACCCAGACCGTCAGCTAAGGTCCCAAAGTCATGGTTAAGTGGGAAACGATGTGGGAAGGCTTAGACAGCTAGGAGGTTGGCTTAGAAGCAGCCACCCTTTAAAGAAAGCGTAATAGCTCACTAGTCGAGTCGGCCTGCGCGGAAGATGTAACGGGGCTCAAACCATGCACCGAAGCTACGGGTGTCATCTTTGATGACGCGGTAGAGGAGCGTTCTGTAAGCCTGTGAAGGTGAGTTGAGAAGCTTGCTGGAGGTATCAGAAGTGCGAATGCTGACATGAGTAACGACAATGCGAGTGAAAAACTCGCACGCCGAAAGACCAAGGTTTCCTGCGCAACGTTAATCGACGCAGGGTTAGTCGGTCCCTAAGGCGAGGCTGAAAAGCGTAGTCGATGGAAAACAGGTTAATATTCCTGTACTTCCAGTTATTGCGATGGAGGGACGGAGAAGGTTAGGCCAGCCTGGCGTTGGTTGTCCAGGTTTAAGGTGGTAGGCTGAAATCTTAGGCAAATCCGGGATTTCAAGGCCGAGAGCTGATGACGAGTTGCCTCTAGGCGACGAAGTGGTTGATACCATGCTTCCAAGAAAAGCTCCTAAGCTTCAGATAACTGGGAACCGTACCCCAAACCGACACAGGTGGTTAGGTAGAGAATACCAAGGCGCTTGAGAGAACTCGGGTGAAGGAACTAGGCAAAATGGCACCGTAACTTCGGGAGAAGGTGCGCCGGCGAGGGTGAAGGACTTGCTCCGTAAGCCCATGCCGGTCGAAGATACCAGGCCGCTGCGACTGTTTATTAAAAACACAGCACTCTGCAAACACGAAAGTGGACGTATAGGGTGTGACGCCTGCCCGGTGCCGGAAGGTTAATTGATGGGGTTAGCGCAAGCGAAGCTCTTGATCGAAGCCCCGGTAAACGGCGGCCGTAACTATAACGGTCCTAAGGTAGCGAAATTCCTTGTCGGGTAAGTTCCGACCTGCACGAATGGCGTAACGATGGCGGCGCTGTCTCCACCCGAGACTCAGTGAAATTGAAATCGCTGTGAAGATGCAGTGTATCCGCGGCTAGACGGAAAGACCCCGTGAACCTTTACTATAGCTTTGCACTGGACTTTGAATTTGCTTGTGTAGGATAGGTGGGAGGCTTTGAAGTGGGGACGCCAGTTCTCATGGAGCCATCCTTGAAATACCACCCTGGCAACTTTGAGGTTCTAACTCAGGTCCGTTATCCGGATCGAGGACAGTGTATGGTGGGTAGTTTGACTGGGGCGGTCTCCTCCCAAAGAGTAACGGAGGAGTACGAAGGTGCGCTCAGACCGGTCGGAAATCGGTCGTAGAGTATAAAGGCAAAAGCGCGCTTGACTGCGAGACAAACACGTCGAGCAGGTACGAAAGTAGGTCTTAGTGATCCGGTGGTTCTGTATGGAAGGGCCATCGCTCAACGGATAAAAGGTACTCCGGGGATAACAGGCTGATACCGCCCAAGAGTTCATATCGACGGCGGTGTTTGGCACCTCGATGTCGGCTCATCACATCCTGGGGCTGAAGCCGGTCCCAAGGGTATGGCTGTTCGCCATTTAAAGTGGTACGCGAGCTGGGTTTAGAACGTCGTGAGACAGTTCGGTCCCTATCTGCCGTGGACGTTTGAGATTTGAGAGGGGCTGCTCCTAGTACGAGAGGACCGGAGTGGACGAACCTCTGGTGTTCCGGTTGTCACGCCAGTGGCATTGCCGGGTAGCTATGTTCGGAAGAGATAACCGCTGAAAGCATCTAAGCGGGAAACTTGCCTCAAGATGAGATCTCACTGGGATCTTGAATCCCCTAAAGGGCCGTCGAAGACTACGACGTTGATAGGTTGGGTGTGTAAGCGCTGTGAGGCGTTGAGCTAACCAATACTAATTGCCCGTGAGGCTTGACCATATAACACCCAAGCAATTTGCGCACGAAAGCCAAATTGTGGTGGTGAAGACGAAAGAACCGAAAGTTCGCAACTTCACAGAGATCACATATCCGAATTAGCCAAGAGTGTTCAAAAGGCATTCTGGCAACAGAATTTCTTGACGACCATAGAGCATTGGAACCACCTGATCCCATCCCGAACTCAGCAGTGAAACGATGCATCGCCGATGGTAGTGTGGGGTTTCCCCATGTGAGAGTAGGTCATCGTCAAGATTCATTTCGCAAAACCCCTATCTGCACATGCAGGTAGGGGTTTTGTCTTTGTGGCGCAAAAATCTCCAGCCCTACGCAATCCCCTGTGTAGGAGCGGGCAAGCCCGCGAAGCAGGCGACGCGGTGCATGGCACCGGCTACGCCGGTGTTCGCGGCCACGGCCGCTCCCACAGGGGACCGCTCCAGCAACCCTGTCAGTCTGACCGGCGATCTCCTCCCACAATTCGAGCCAGAACACTAGAATAGCCCCACGCACCTATTCAGAAGCGCTATATGCCCAATCCTGTCGAACCTGAAACCCTGGCCCAGTTGCCGCTGGACGAGCTTGTCGCTTGCCACGAATGCGACCTGCTACTGCGCAAGCCTGTGCTCCAGCATGATGAGAAGGCACAATGCCCGCGCTGCGGCTACGAGCTCTACGCCCATCGGCACAATGTGGTCAACCGCAGCCTGGCCTTGGTACTCACCGCCCTGCTGCTGTTTGTGCCGGCCAATTTCCTGCCGATCATGCAGCTGCACCTGCTTGGCCAGACGTCGGACGATACCGTCTGGAGTGGCGTGCTGGGCCTGTACAATTCGCAAATGCGCGGTGTGGCCGTGGTGGTGTTCCTCTGCAGCATGGCCATACCGTTGGCAAAACTGCTCTGCCAGCTGTTCGTGCTATTGAGCATCCGCCTGAACGTGGGGCGTAACTTCGGCCTGCTGTTCTACCGCATCTATCACCACTTGCGGGACTGGGGCATGCTCGAGGTCTATTTCATGGGCGTGTTGGTGGCCATCGTCAAACTGGTGGACCTTGCCGAACTGACCGTGGGCCTGGGGCTGTTCTGCTTCATCAGCCTGTTACTGATCCAGGTTTGGCTCGAAGTGGTGATGTCACCGCACCAGATCTGGAGTGCGCTATCAGGGGAGGACCTGCATGCGGGCGATTGATGCAGGCATTCTTGTCTGCAATGAATGTCACGAGCTGAACCGGCAACAGCCAGGCAGCACCTCACAAACCTGTACACGCTGCGGCGCCATCGTGCATGCCCGTCGGCCGAACAGCATCGCGCGTACCTGGGCGCTGCTGATTGCCGCGTCGATCCTGTACATCCCGGCCAACATGCTACCGATCATGACCGTGAGCACTCTGGGCCAAGGCAGCCCCGACACGATCATGTCCGGCGTCATCACCTTGCTCAAGCATGGCATGTTGCCGATTGCTGCCGTGGTGTTCATTGCCAGTATCCTGGTGCCCACGTTCAAGCTGGTGGGCATTGGCTTGCTGTTGTACTCCGTTCAGCGTCGGCAACCGCTTTCGGCGCGGCAGCGGATATTGATGTACCGCTTCATCGAATTCATTGGGCGCTGGTCCATGCTCGATATCTTCGTTATCGCCATTCTGGTGGCGGTGGTGAATTTCGGCCGAATAGCCAGTGTCGAAGCCAACCTGGGCGCTGTAGCCTTTGCAACTGTGGTGATCCTCACAATGCTTGCCGCTTTAACTTTTGATCCCCGACTGATTTGGGATAACACGGAGTCGGATGACGACCATGAGTGACCTGCCAACGGCTAAAACCCGCCCAGCCTCGAACTGGTCGGCCATCTGGATCCTGCCTTTGATCGCCTTGATGATTGGTGGCTGGCTTGCGTGGCAGGCTTACCGTGATGCCGGTGTGGAAATTGAAGTCCGCTTCGAGTCGGGCGAAGGTATCGTCGCCAACAAGACTGAGGTGATCTACAAGGGCATGCCGGTGGGCAAGGTCAAAAGCCTGGTGCTCGACGCCAAGGGTGAGAACCAGGGGGTGATCGCCACCATCGAGATGAACAAGGCTGCCGAGCCGCATCTGACCAAAGGTACGCGTTTCTGGCTGGTGAAGCCGAGCGTCAGCCTGGCGGGTATCTCCGGCCTTGAAACACTGGTGTCAGGCAACTATATCGCGGTCAGCCCGGGGGAGGGGGAGCGCACCAAGCGTTTTACTGCCTTGAAGGTGGCGCCACCGCTGTCGGACACCGAGCCCGGCCTGCACCTGACCCTCAAGGCCGAGCGGCTGGGCTCGCTCAACCGTGACAGCCCGGTGTTCTACAAGCAGATCCAGGTGGGCCGGGTTAAAAGCTATCGGCTGTCCGAGGACCAGAGCACCGTCGAGATCAAAGTCTTCATCGAGCCGGCCTATGCCAGCCTGGTGCGCAAGCACACGCGTTTCTGGAACGCCAGCGGCGTCAGCATCGATGCATCGCTCTCGGGCGTGAAAGTGCGTAGCGAATCGCTGTCGAGCATTGTCGCCGGTGGTATCGCCTTTGCCACACCGGAACACCGCAAGGACAGCCCACCCACAGACTCGAACCTGCCGTTCCGTCTGTATGAAGACTTCGACGCGGCCCAGGCCGGTATCCGGGTAAAGGTCAAGCTGAGCGATTACGAGGGCCTGCAGGCGGGCCGTACGCCAGTGATGTACAAGGGCATCCAGGTGGGCTCGCTGAAATCCCTGACGATGGCAGACAACCTGGCCAGTGCGTCGGCCGAGCTGACGTTGGACCCGTTGGCCGAGGATTATCTGGTCGAGGGCACGCAGTTCTGGGTGGTCAAGCCATCGATTTCCCTGGCGGGTATCACCGGCCTGGAGGCGCTGGTCAAGGGCAACTACATCGCCATTCGCCCTGGTGACAAGGGCGCGCGGCCCGAGCGTGAGTTCGAAGCCCGCGCCAAGGCGCCCCCGCTCGACCTCAAGGCACCAGGCTTGCACATGGTGTTGTTCGCCGACACCCTGGGTTCGCTGGAGGTTGGTAGCCCGGTCATGTACCGCCAGGTGAAGGTGGGTAGCGTGCAGAGCTACCAGTTCGCGCGCAACAGCAACCGCATCCTGATTGGTGTGCATATCGAGAAGGAGTACGAAAAGCTGGTCAATGGTTCGTCGCGCTTCTGGAATGTCAGTGGTATCACCCTGACAGGCGGCCTGTCGGGCATCAAGATCAAGAGTGAATCACTGCAGACCCTGATGGCCGGCGGTATCGCGTTCGACACACCACGGCCCGATGTGCCGCTCAAGCGCCACATTCCACGCTTCCGCCTGCATGACAGCCAGGACGCGGTCAACCGCGCGGGTACGTTGATCACCATTCGTGTGGACCGTGCCGATGGCCTCAAACCGGGCACGGCGATTCGCTTCCGTGGCCTGGATGTGGGCAGCATCGAAAGCGTCGACCTGACCGATGACCTGCAAGCGGTGCTGCTGCGGGCGCGCATTACCGAAGCGGCCGACCGTATCGCCCGGGTCGGTACGCAGTTCTGGGTGGTCAAGCCAGCCTTTGGCCTGGTGCGCACGCAGAACCTCGACACTCTGGTGGGTGGGCAGTATCTGGAAGTGCAGCCGGCTGCCAAGGACCGTGGGCCACAGCGCGATTTCATCGCCTTGGCCGACGCCCCGCAGGTGGCAGGGCCTGAAGTCGGCCTACCGTTGACGCTGAGCGCTCCGCGCCGTGGCTCGATCAAGCCGGGTGTGCCGGTGACCTACCGTGAGGTAGCGGTGGGCAAGGTGACAGGCTTCGAGTTGGGCCAGAGCGCTGACCGCGTGTTGATCCATATCCTGATCGAGCCACGCTATGCGGCCCTGGTGCGCAGCGGCAGCCGCTTCTGGAACAGCAGTGGCTTCGGTTTCGACTGGGGGCTGTTCAAGGGGGCTACGGTGCGTACCGAGTCGGTGGAGACGTTGATCGACGGCGGTATCGCCTTTGCCACGCCGGATGGCGAGCAGATGGGCAACCCGGCACGGCCGCAGCAGACATTCGCCTTGTTCGACAAGGCCGAGGATGAATGGCTGCAGTGGGCGCCGAAGATTCAGATAGCCAAGTAACATTTGGCAAGCACGGCCCTGCTTTTTGTAGGAGCGGCCTTGTGTCGCGATCGGGCTGCGCAGCGGCCCCTCGGTTTCAGCGTCGATGCTGATATTGCTGGGGCTGCTGCGCAGCCCGATCGCGACACAAGGCCGCTCCTACAAAGGCGGATCGGCGATATTGCACAGGTCGCAGCAGGGGGGCGGCGATGTTGCACAAATCGCAGGCAACAAAAAGCCGACCCTAGGGTCGGCTTTTCGACTAGCGCGTCGCTTAGGCAGCTGCAGCTTCTTTCAGCGCCTTGATGTGGCCATTCAGACGGCCTTTGTGACGAGCAGCCTTGTTCTTGTGGATGATGCCCTTGTCGGCCATACGGTCGATTACAGGCACAGCCAGAACGTAAGCGGCTTGCGCTTTTTCGGCGTCTTTTGCGTCGATGGCTTTGACTACATTCTTGATGTAGGTGCGGACCATGGAACGCAGGCTGGCGTTGTGGCTGCGACGCTTCTCAGCCTGTTTTGCACGTTTCTTGGCGGAAGGTGTGTTGGCCACCGTCGAGCTCCTCGAAAGACTTTAGGTAAATAGCAAACAAAATAGGCCGCGAATCATGCCGATCAGTCGGACGGATGTCAAGGCCACCTGCAAGGTTCCGCCGAGCGGTGCGCCAACAAGAGGGAAATATTCCTTTCTGCTGCGCGACCTGTAAACTCGGGAATTTTTGGCTCCCCTGCGAAGGCGCGGGAGTATCGCACATTCGGACGCTGTCTGGCAGCGTCCTCTGCCCTTGGCGTGAATCTTTTCGATGAACCTGCTCAAATCCCTGGCTGCGGTAAGCTCGATCACCATGATTTCGCGGGTGCTGGGCTTTGTCCGTGACACCATCCTGGCGCGTGTATTCGGCGCCGGCATCGCCACCGATGCCTTCTTTATTGCCTTCAAGCTGCCCAACCTGCTGCGGCGCATCTTCGCCGAAGGTGCGTTTTCCCAGGCGTTCGTGCCGATCCTGGCCGAGTACAAGACCCAGCAAGGCGAGGAGGCCACCCGTACCTTCGTCGCCTATGTCAGCGGCCTGCTGACCCTGGTGCTGGCGCTGGTGACGGCCATCGGCATCCTGGCGGCACCTTGGGTGGTGTGGGCGACAGCGCCGGGTTTTGTCGACAGCGCCGAAAAATACCAGCTGACCACCGCCCTGTTACGGGTGACTTTTCCTTATATATTGCTGATCTCGCTGTCGTCCCTGGCCGGTGCGATCCTCAATACCTGGAACCGCTTCTCGGTGCCGGCCTTTACCCCGACCCTGCTGAATGTGGCGATGATCGCCTTCGCCGTGCTGCTCACGCCGTATTTCGACCCGCCAATCATGGCCCTGGCCTGGGGCGTGCTGGCCGGTGGCCTGGCGCAGTTGCTGTACCAGCTGCCAGCGCTGAAAAAGATCGGCATGCTCGTGCTGCCACGCCTGAATCTGCGCGATGCCGGCGTATGGCGGGTGCTCAAGCAGATGCTGCCGGCGATACTCGGGGTGTCGGTGAGCCAGATCTCGCTGATCATCAACACCATCTTTGCCTCCTTCCTGGTGGCCGGCTCGGTGTCGTGGATGTACTACGCCGACCGCCTCATGGAGCTGCCTTCCGGCGTGCTGGGGGTAGCCCTGGGTACCATACTGCTGCCGACCCTGGCCAAGACCTACGCCAACAAGGATCGTGAGGAATACTCGCGGATCCTCGACTGGGGCCTGCGCCTGTGCTTCCTGCTGGTGTTGCCCTGCACCCTGGCCCTGGCCATCCTCGCCGAGCCATTGACCGTGGCGCTGTTCCAGTACGGCAAGTTCACGGCCGTCGATGCAGCCATGACCCAGCGGGCGCTGATCGCGTATTCCGTGGGCTTGCTGGCGATCATTCTGGTCAAGGTACTGGCACCCGGCTTCTATGCGCAGCAGAATATCCGCACACCGGTAAAGATCGCGGTATTCACCCTGGTCTGCACCCAAGTGTTCAACCTGGCCCTGATCGGCCCGCTCGCGCATGCCGGCCTGGCCCTGGCGATCAGCCTGGGGGCCTGCCTGAACGCCGGCTTGCTGTTCTGGAAGCTGCGCAGCCAGCAGCTGTTCCAGCCGCAGCCAGGCTGGGCGATGTTCCTGATCAAGCTGGTGCTGGCGGTGGGGCTGATGTCGGCGGTGTTGCTGGCCGGCATGCATTACCTGCCGGCCTGGGAGCAGGGCAACATGCTCGAGCGCCTGGTGCGCCTGGGGGCTCTGGTGCTGGCGGGCGTCGTGACCTATTTCGGCTGCCTGTACCTGTGCGGCTTCCGGCCCCGGCATTTCGCCCGCAAGGCCTTGCATTGAGGCATCGGGCGGGTCAGGCGTCGGTTTTTCGCATTCCATGCCACCCTTGGGCGCTGCTGCCTGTCACCGGCGCCCGGGTGTGGTTATAATCGGCCACTTTATGAGCAAGAAGCGCGTTATGCAGCTGGTTCGAGGTCTTCACAACCTGCGCCCCGAGCACCGGGGCTGTGTCGCCACCATTGGCAACTTCGACGGGGTTCACCGCGGCCACCAGGCGATCCTGGCGCGTCTGCGCGAGCGCGGCCAGGCCTTGGGCCTGCCGACCTGTGTGGTGATCTTCGAACCGCAACCACGCGAGTACTTCGCCCCCGACACCGCGCCGGCCCGGCTGGCCCGCCTGCGCGACAAGATCGAGCTGCTGACGGCCGAAGGTATCGACCGGGTGCTGTGCCTGGCGTTCAACCAGCGCCTGAGCAAGCTCAGCGCCGACGCCTTCGTCAAGGCCATCCTGGTCGACGGCCTGGGTGTACGCCACCTTGAAGTGGGCGATGACTTCCGCTTCGGTTGCGACCGTGCCGGCGACTTCGCCTTCCTGGTTGGCGCTGGCGAGCAATACGGTTTCACCGTCGAGGCCGCCAACACGGTGATCCAGGATGGCCTGCGGGTCAGCAGCACCGAAGTGCGCAAAGCCCTGGCCGATGGCAACTTCGAGCTGGCCGAGCACCTGCTGGGCCGCCCGTACCGCATCACCGGCCGCGTGCTGCATGGCCAGAAGCTGGCCCGCCAGCTCGGCACACCTACCGCCAACATCCAGCTCAAGCGCCGCCGCGTGCCGCTGTCCGGGGTCTACCTGGCCAGCATCGAAATCGACGGCAAGGCCTGGCCGGGTGTCGGCAATATCGGCGTGCGTCCCACCGTTGCCGGTGACGGGCGCCCGCACCTGGAAATTCATCTGCTGGATTATGCCGGCGACCTGTATGGCCGGCGCCTGACGGTGGAGTTCCACCACAAGCTGCGTGAAGAGCAGCGATTCGCCTCCCTGGAGGCGCTGAAGTCGGCGATCGATGCGGATATCGCCGCCGCACGTGCACATTGGCACGCTCAACCGCTAACGAAGAGCCTGAAATGACCGACTACAAAGCCACGCTTAACCTTCCGGACACCGCCTTCCCCATGAAGGCCGGCCTGCCTCAGCGCGAACCGCAGATCCTGCAGCGCTGGGACAGCATTGGCCTGTACCAGAAGCTGCGCGAAATTGGCAAGGATCGTCCCAAGTTCGTCCTGCACGACGGCCCGCCCTATGCCAACGGCAAGATTCACATCGGTCATGCGCTGAACAAGATCCTCAAGGACATGATCGTCCGTTCCAAGACCCTGGCCGGCTTCGATGCGCCGTACGTGCCGGGCTGGGACTGCCATGGCCTGCCGATCGAGCACAAGGTCGAGGTCACCCACGGCAAGCACCTGTCCGCCGACCGCACCCGCGAGCTGTGCCGCGAGTATGCCGCCGAGCAGATCGAAGGGCAGAAGACCGAGTTCATCCGCCTGGGCGTGCTGGGTGACTGGGACAACCCGTACAAGACCATGAACTTCGCCAACGAGGCCGGCGAAATCCGCGCCCTGGCCGAAATGGTCAAGCAA
This sequence comes from Pseudomonas putida, assembly GCA_029953615.1. Taxonomy (NCBI): domain Bacteria; kingdom Pseudomonadati; phylum Pseudomonadota; class Gammaproteobacteria; order Pseudomonadales; family Pseudomonadaceae; genus Pseudomonas; species Pseudomonas putida. The sequence continues at coordinate 3,035,944 of CP124529.1, forward strand.
GGCTTCGTGTTCAAGGGCCTGAAGCCGGTGAACTGGTGCTTCGATTGCGGCTCGGCCCTGGCCGAGGCCGAAGTGGAGTACGCCGACAAGAAATCGCAGACCATCGACGTTGCCTTCCCGGTAGCCGACGAGGCCAAGCTGGCCGCTGCCTTCGGCCTGGCTTCGCTGGCCAAGCCGGCCGCCATCGTGATCTGGACCACCACCCCGTGGACCATCCCGGCCAACCAGGCGCTGAACATCCACCCGGAGTTCAAGTACGCCCTGGTCGACACCGGCGAGCGCCTGCTGGTACTGGCCGAAGAGCTGGTCGAGGCGTGCCTCAAGCGCTACAGCCTGGAAGGCTCGGTCATCGCCACCGCCCAAGGTTCGGCGCTGGAACTGATCAACTTCCGCCACCCGTTCTATGACCGCCTGTCGCCAGTCTACCTGGCCGACTACGTCGAACTGGGTGCCGGTACCGGCGTGGTGCACTCCTCGCCAGCCTACGGTGAAGACGACTTCGTTACCTGCAAGCGCTACGGCATGGTCAACGACGACATCCTCACCCCGGTGCAGAGCAACGGCGTATACGTCGACTCGCTGCCATTCTTCGGTGGCCAGTTCATCTGGAAGGCCAACCCGGCCATCGTCGACAAACTGAGCGAAGTCGGTGCGCTGATGCACACCGAAACCATCAGCCACAGCTACATGCACTGCTGGCGCCACAAGACGCCGCTGATCTACCGCGCCACCGCGCAGTGGTTCGTGGGCATGGACAAGCAGCCGACCACCGGCGAGCCGCTGCGTGAGCGTGCGCTGAAAGCCATCGAGGACACCAAGTTTGTCCCGGCCTGGGGCCAGGCGCGCCTGCATTCGATGATCGCCAACCGCCCGGACTGGTGCATCTCGCGTCAGCGCAACTGGGGTGTGCCGATCCCGTTCTTCCTGCACAAGCAGACCGGCGAGCTGCACCCGCGCACCGTCGAGTTGATGGAAGCCGTGGCCAAGCGCGTCGAACAGCAAGGCATCGAGGCCTGGTTCAAGCTGGACGCCGCCGAACTGCTGGGTGCTGAAGCCGAGCAGTACGACAAGATCACCGACACCCTCGATGTGTGGTTCGACTCGGGTACCACCCACTGGCACGTGCTGCGTGGCTCGCACGACATCGGCCACGCCACCGGCCCGCGTGCCGACCTTTATCTGGAAGGTTCCGACCAGCACCGCGGCTGGTTCCACTCGTCCCTGCTGACCGGTTGCGCCATCGACGGCCACGCGCCGTACCGCGAGCTGCTGACCCATGGTTTCACCGTGGACGAGAACGGCCGCAAGATGTCCAAGTCGCTGGGCAACACCATCGAGCCGGAGAAGGTCAACAACACCCTGGGTGCCGACATTCTGCGCCTGTGGGTAGCCGCTACCGACTATTCCGGTGAAATGGCCGTTTCCGAGCAGATCCTGCAGCGCAGCGCCGACGCCTACCGCCGTATCCGCAACACTGCACGCTTCCTGCTGTCCAACCTGTCCGGCTTCGACCCGGCCCGCGACCTGCTGGCCCCGCAAGACATGTTGGCGCTGGACCGCTGGGCGGTGGACCGCACCTTGCTGCTGCAACGCGAACTGGAAGAGCACTACAGCGAGTACCGTTTCTGGAACGTCTACTCCAAGGTGCACAACTTCTGCGTGCAGGAACTGGGCGGCTTCTACCTCGACATCATCAAGGACCGCCAGTACACCACCGGCGCCAACAGTGTCGCCCGCCGTTCCTGCCAGACCGCGCTGTACCACATCAGCGAAGCGCTGGTGCGCTGGATCGCGCCGATCCTGGCGTTCACCGCCGACGAAATCTGGCAGTACCTGCCGGGCGAGCGCAACGAGTCGGTGATGCTCAATGGCTGGTACGAGGGCCTGAGCGAGCTGCCGGAAGGCACCGAGCTGGACCGCGCCTACTGGGACCGCGTGATGGCCGTCAAGGCATCGGTCAACAAGGAGCTGGAAAACCAGCGTACCGCCAAGGTCATCGGCGGCAACCTGCAGGCCGAAGTCACCCTGTACGCCGACGAAGGCCTGAGTGCCGACCTGGGCAAGCTGGGCGACGAGCTGCGTTTCGTGCTGATCACCTCGGCCGCCAGCGTAGTGCCATTCGCACAGGCGCCGGCCGAAGCCGTGGCCACCGAAGTGGAGGGCCTCAAGCTGCAAGTGGTCAAGTCCGGTCACGCCAAGTGCGGCCGTTGCTGGCACTTCCGCGCCGACGTCGGCAGCCACCCGGAGCACCCGGAAATCTGCGGCCGTTGCGTCGACAACCTGAGCGGTTCCGGCGAGGTGCGCCACTATGCCTAACCCTGTAGCGGGGCGCTTCGGGCGCCTTGCATGGCTTTGGCTGAGCCTGGTGGTACTGGTCCTCGACCAGGCCACAAAGCTGTATTTCAACAATGCCCTGACCATGTACCAGCAGGTTGTCGTCATCCCTGACTACTTCAGCTGGACCCTGGCCTACAACACCGGTGCGGCGTTCAGCTTCCTGGCGGAAAGCTCCGGCTGGCAGCGCTGGCTGTTCGCCCTGATTGCCGTGGCGGTCAGTGCCGTGCTGGTGGTCTGGCTCAAGCGCCTGGGGCGCAACGAGACCTGGCTGGCCGTGGCGCTGGCGCTGGTGCTGGGTGGCGCGATCGGCAACTTGTACGACCGCGTTGTGCTCGGCCATGTGGTCGACTTCATCCTGGTGCACTGGCAGAACCGCCATTACTTCCCGGCCTTCAACCTGGCCGACAGCGCCATCACCGTTGGTGCGGTGATGCTGGCGCTGGATATGTTCAAGAGCAAGAAGTCCGAGGATCCGGTCCATGACTGACACCCGTATCGGCCAGAACACCGAAGTCACCCTGCACTTCGCGCTGCACCTGGAAAACGGCGACACCGTCGACAGCACGTTCGACAAGGCTCCTGCCACCTTCAAGGTCGGCGATGGCAACCTGCTGCCAGGTTTCGAGAACGCCCTGTTCGGTTTCAAGGGCGGTGACAAGCGTACCGTCGTGGTGGCCCCGGAGAACGCCTTCGGCCAGCCCAACCCGCAGAACGTGCAAGTCATGCCGCGGTCCCAGTTCGAGGGCATGGAGTTGTCCGAAGGGCTGTTGATCATCTTCAACGACGCCGCCAACACCGAGCTGCCGGGTGTGGTCAAAGCGTTCGACGACGACCAGGTGACCATCGACTTCAATCACCCACTGGCTGGCAAGACCCTGACCTTCGAGGTGGAGATCCTCGAGGTGAAGGCCCTGTAAGCCTGGAGCCGAGCATGCAAATCAAACTCGCCAACCCTCGCGGCTTCTGCGCGGGGGTCGACCGGGCGATCGAGATCGTCAACCGCGCGCTGGAAGTCTTCGGCCCGCCGATCTATGTGCGTCACGAAGTGGTGCACAACAAGTTCGTGGTGGAAGACCTGCGCAACCGTGGTGCCATCTTCGTTGAAGAGCTGGACCAGGTGCCGGACGATGTCATCGTCATCTTCAGTGCCCACGGCGTTTCCCAGGCCGTGCGCCAGGAAGCCGCTGGCCGTGGCCTGAAAGTGTTCGATGCCACCTGCCCGCTGGTGACCAAGGTGCACATCGAAGTGGCCAAGTACAGCCGCGACGGCCGCGAGTGCATTCTCATCGGTCACGAAGGGCACCCGGAAGTCGAAGGCACCATGGGCCAGTACGACGCCAGCAACGGCGGTGCCATCTACCTCGTCGAAGACGAGGAAGATGTTGCCAACCTGCAGGTGCGCGACCCGGACCACCTGGCCTTTGTTACCCAGACCACGCTGTCGATGGACGACACCAGCCGTGTCATTGACGCCCTGCGTGCGCGCTTCCCGAACATCGGTGGCCCGCGCAAGGACGACATCTGCTATGCCACCCAGAACCGCCAGGACGCGGTCAAGCAACTGGCGGACGAGTGCGACGTGGTACTGGTGGTGGGCAGCCCGAACAGCTCCAACTCCAACCGCCTGCGCGAGCTGGCCGAGCGCATGGGCACCCCGGCCTATTTGATCGACGGTGCCGAGGACCTGCAACGTGGCTGGTTCGACCAGGCGGCGCGAATTGGCATTACCGCCGGTGCTTCTGCCCCCGAAGTGCTGGTGCGTGGCGTGATCGAGCAGCTAAAGGCCTGGGGCGCCAGCGGTGCTGAAGAACTGGATGGGCGGGAGGAAAACATCACCTTCTCAATGCCCAAAGAGCTGCGGGTTCGCTCGCTGATCTGATCGCGCTTTCGGGGGCACGTCTGTAGGAGCGGCCTTGTGTCGCAAAAGGGCTGCAACGCAGCCCCAGGATTTCAGCGTTGGAGCTGGTATTGCCGGGGCCGCTTTGCGGCCCTTTCGCGACACAAGGCCGCTCCTACAGTGACCGCGCCGACCTGTTAATGGCGTTTTTGCATTGGGAGTCTTTTGGCTCTCCCGTAAGCACCTTGACCCTGCCAGTTGATGCCAGCACCACTTGATACTGGCTAGTTGCGGTCAAGCGCTCGCAAACCTCCATCGTTGAACCAAACCAATTGTTGTTCGGCCCCAGCGGCACCCCTTGCGCACTGAACTTCAGTTGTGCGCCGCCATTGCTGGTGATCTTCAGCGGCCGTGAAAGACGCTGCTCGCGCAGCACCTGCTGGTTATGCTCCAGCATTACCCGCCAACCATTACCCCAATTGCCATCCAGCGCCTGCACCAGCACCGACTGGCTTTGCAGCATGGCATGGCTGCGCGCACTGCGCAGTGTCTGCGCCAGGTCACGCGCAGCCGCCGCCCTGTGTAGGTCATCGCTCAACCTGGCGTAGGCCGGCATGCCGAGCTGAGTCAGCAATACGGCCACCGCCAAGGCCGACAACATTTGTATCAGTGTTACACCCCGTTGCTTCACCGTGCGTTCTTCCCTGGAAGTGCTTGGCTGTAGCTTCACGGTCGTTGGACAAGCGGTCCAGTCGCCCGGGTTCAATGCCATTGCGGGAAAAGTCGCAGGAGGTGCAGGGATGTACGCCAGGCAACGGGGCATGACGCTCCTCGAAGTGTTATTGGCCATATTGGTCGTGGGCGTGGGCATGTTCGCAGCGGCAGGCCTGCAACTGCAGGCATTGCAGGCAAGCGACAGCGCGCGCCGCGATGGGCAGGCGGCGATCGCAACGCACAGTGAGCATGAACGGAGCAGGCGGTGAGGCGCCGCCAGGGTGGTTTCGGCTTGCTTGAGCTGACGCTGGCGCTGTCCATCGGGTTGATGCTGCTGGCGGCGGCCAGCCAGCTCTTCGTCTCTGCTCACCAGGCTTGGCGCCTGCAAGGTACAGCAGTGCGCATGCAGGATGAGGCGCGGCTGGCATTGCTGCGCATGGCGCAGGATATCCGTATGGCGGGGATGTTTGGTTGCCTGCGGATTGCGCCTCGCGACTTCAAGGCGTCGGGCGCTCAGCTGGCGTTCGCCCGCCCGCTGGATGTTGATACCGGCACCCTGAGCCTGGTGGTGGCAGAGTTGCCCGGACAGGCTGGCAAGAGTGACTGGCTTTTGCAGACGGACTGTATCGGGGAGGTGCTTGTGCAATCCGAGCGCGATGAGCGATACCCGTTGACGCGTACCCCATTAGCAAATATGTTTATCAGCTTCAGGGCAATACGCTGAAGTTCAAGCGAGGAAAACACTTTCAGCCGTTGGTAGAGAATGTGCGAGCGGCGCGTTTCGAACGTGTGCAAACGTCGCATGGAGAGCGGGTAGATATTGCCCTGACGTTATACGAACCCACGCTCAGGCTCGAGCAACATCATGAACTGAGCGTGGCGTTGCGCAACCCGGTACCGGGACCATGAAGCGTCAACGCGGTGTCGTGTTGCTGTTGGCGCTGGTGTTGAGCCTGCTGCTAGGTGTGCTGGCGGCCTCGGCCTTGCGCGAAGCTGTGGTTGAAACACGCATGGCCGGCGACATGCATGGTGGCCTGCTGGCATTTGAAGAGGCTGAGGCAACCTTGCAGGCGGGGGCGAGCGAACTTGATCGGGCCCCCCCTGATCCATGCACGGCGTGCCCTCCACCAACCCGGCCGCACGACCTGTCGGGGCAGTGGCAGCACACGGCATCCGGTTACTTCCATATACAGAACCTGGGCCCCAGCACTCGCGCCGCACACATGCCGGAAGGGCAGCAGGTCACCCTGTTCCGGATAACTGCCGTCAGCCGGCAAATCCAGTCACGGCATGTACTGGAAGCCGTCTACGCAGTGGCCGGCGACACAACCCGGCGCATTGCCTGGCGGCAGAGATTGCGAGGAGACTGACATGCAGCAAGGCTTGAGCCTGATCGAGTTGTTGATTGTACTGGCCGTGACCGGCATTCTGGCAGCCATTGCCTACCCCAGTTACAACGACCAGTTACGGCGAGCCGCGCGCAGCGAAGTGGTTGGCCTGCTGCATGATGCCGCCCTGCGCCTGGAGCGCCACCGTGCAAGCACGGGCCAATACGCCGAGGGCGACCCGGCCATGCCCGACGGTACCCGCTATTACAGCCTGCAGGCCCGGCGCGACAGCGACACCTTCACGCTGCACGCCCGGCGGCTGCCGGGCGGGCTGATGGCGCAGGACCGCTGTGGCGATTTCCAGCTCGACCAGGCCGGCGTGCGGCGCAATCCGGGTGCCGTCGAAGACGGCGTGCACTGTTGGGGAAGCTGAAGGTTGGATGATGCCCGGTGCATCGCGGATTTACTTCAGGTGTTGGATCGACAGATGAGCAAGCAAGTAGTGGTGGTCGGCGGCGGGGTGATCGGCCTGCTGACAGCATTCAACCTGGCGGCGAAGGTCGGGCAGGTGGTGGTGTGTGACCAAGGTGAAGTCGGCCGCGAGTCGTCCTGGGCCGGCGGTGGCATCGTCTCGCCGCTGTACCCGTGGCGCTACAGCCCGGCCGTGACTGCCTTGGCACACTGGTCGCAGGACTTTTATCCACAGCTGGGCGAGCGCTTGTTCGCCAGTACCGGCGTCGACCCGGAAGTGCACACCACCGGCCTGTACTGGCTCGACCTGGATGATGAGGCCGAAGCGCTGGCCTGGGCCGAGCGCGAGCAGCGGCCGTTGAGTGCAGTGGATATCTCGGCGGCCTATGACGCAGTGCCAGTGCTGGGCCCAGGCTTCAGGCGTGCCATCTACATGGCCGGCGTGGCCAACGTGCGTAACCCGCGCCTGGTGAAGTCGCTCAAGGCTGCGTTGCTGGCGTTGCCCAACGTGACCTTGCGTGAGCACTGCCAGATTACCGGTTTCGTCCAGCAAGGCGGCCGCGTGACCGGTGTGCAGACGGCAGATGGTGTGCTGGCGGCGGATGAAGTGGTGCTCAGTGCCGGCGCCTGGAGTGGCGACCTGCTGCGCACGCTTGACCTTGAGCTGCCGGTTGAGCCGGTGAAGGGCCAGATGATTTTGTTCAAGTGCGGCGAAGACTTCCTGCCGAGCATGGTGCTGGCCAAGGGGCGCTATGCGATCCCGCGGCGTGATGGGCATATTCTGGTGGGCAGCACGCTGGAGCATGCCGGGTATGACAAGACCCCGACCGAGGACGCGCTGGCAAGCCTGAAGGCGTCGGCGGTGGAATTATTGCCTGAGCTTGAAGGGGCCGAGGTGGTGGCGCACTGGGCCGGGCTGCGGCCGGGGTCGCCGGAAGGTATTCCGTACATCGGGCCGGTGCCGGGGCATGCGGGGTTGTGGCTGAACTGCGGGCATTACCGCAACGGGCTGGTGCTGGCGCCGGCTTCGTGCCAGCTGTTTACCGACCTGTTGACCGGGGCAGCGCCGATCATTGACCCGGCGCCGTATGCGCCAGCCGGGCGTTTGGGCTGATATCGCCGGGGCCGCTGTGCGGCCCGATCGCGACACAAGGCCGCTCCTACAAGGAGTACGCGATCCCCTGTAGGAGCGGCCTTGTGTCGCGATCGGGCTGCAAAGCAGCCCCAGAATGTCAGCGCGGAGTCTGCAAGTGCCGGCTTGGGTAATGCTGCTCATACACCTTGCACACCCGCAGCACCTGCTCATCGGCAAAGCGCCCGGCCACCACCTGCAGCCCCACCGGCAACCCCTCGCGGGTGAACCCGCACGGCACCGAAGCCGCCGGTTGTTGGGTCAGGTTGAAGGGGTAGCTGAACGGCGTCCACTCCATCCACTGCGCCATCCCCGACCCAGGCGGCACATTGTGCCCGGCCTCGAATGCCACCAGCGGGAGCATCGGCGATACCAGCACGTCATAGCGCTGGTGGAAGGCATTCATCCTGGCGATCAACTCTGCCCGAGCCTCCAGGGCCTGGGTGTATTCGCCCAGGCTGGTCAGCGACCCCTGTTCGGCAATCCAGCGCAGCCCTGGGTCAAGCAGCGCCCGCTGTTCATCGTTGAACGCACTGGCCAACCGCGCCGCGCCGGCAAACCACAGGGTATTGAACGTCTCCAGCGGGTCACTGAACCCCGGGTCGACTTCCTCAACCTGTGCGCCCAGCCGTGCCAGGCGTTGCACGGCCTGGGCCACCAGCGCCTGGATTTGCGGGTCGACCTGCACGTAACCGAAATTGGCACTATAGGCGATGCGCAGGCCGCTCAAGTCCTGCTCCTGGCCCAGCCACGGCGCCTGCCGGGGGGCGCCGGCCAGCCCGTCACGGGCATCGGGGCGGGCGACGCAGTCGAGCATCAGTACCGAATCGTCGACGGTGCGCGTCATCGGCCCCAGGTGCGACAGCACGGTCATGGCACTGGCGGGCCATTGCGGTACGTAGCCGAAGGTCGGTTTGATGCCGAACGTGCCGGTAAAGGCGCACGGGATGCGGATCGAGCCGCCGGCATCGCTGCCCTGGTGCAGCACGCCCAGGTTCAGTGCGGCTGCAGCTGCGGCACCACCGGACGAGCCGCCAGCGGTCAGCCGGGTATCCCAGGGGTTGCGGGTGATGCCGTACAGCGGGTTGTCTGTCACCCCCTTCCAGCCGAACTCCGGCGTGGTGGTCTTGCCCACCAATACAGCACCGGCTTCACGCATGAAGGCGGTGAAGGGCGCATCGACTTCCCACGGGCCGGCGCCCGAGGTGGTGCGCGAGCCCTTGCGGGTGGGCATGCCCCGGGTCAGGGTCAGGTCCTTGATCGAGGCGGGTACGCCATCCAGCCGACCGCAGGGCTCGCCACGCTGCCAGCGCTGTTCGCTGGCGCGTGCGGCGGCGCGGGCACCTTCGCCGTCGACATGGCAATAGGCGTTGACCGCCGGGTTGTGCAGGTCGATGCGCGCCAGCACATCGTCGATCACCTCGACCGGGGACAGTTGGCGGCGCTGGTACAACTCGAGCAGTTCGACGGCGGTGAACTCGCCAATCGCGGTTTTCCGGATCATCTCAACGGGCCCCCGTATTGGCGGCCTGGAACATGGCGCGCAGCAGCACGTCGCAGCCATCGGCCAGGTCCTGTGGCGCGGCATTTTCGATTTCGTTGTGGCTGATGCCGCCCTCGCAGGGCACGAAGATCATCCCTGCGGGGCCCAGTTCGGCGAGGAAGATCGCGTCGTGGCCGGCGCCGCTTACGATATCCATGTGGCTCAGGCCCAGTTCCCGCGCGCCTTGGCGCACGGCGTCAACGCACTGCTCGGCGAAGTACAGCGGCGGGAAGTCGGCGGTTGGCGTCAGCTCGAAACTCAGCCCGTGTTTCGCCGTGCTGGTTTCAATGGCCATAAGCACCTCGCTGACCATGGTGGCGAGGTGCTCGGGGTCGAGGTGGCGCAGGTCGATGGTCATCTGTACCTGGCCCGGGATGACATTGCGCGAGCCCGGGTGCAGGTTCAGGCAGCCGACGGTGCCGCAGGCATGCGGCTGGTGAGCGTGGGCCACGCGGTTGACCGCAGCTACCACCTCGGCGGCACCGACCAGGGCATCCTTGCGCAGGTGCATCGGGGTGGGGCCGGCGTGGGCCTCGACGCCGGTCAGTACCAGGTCGAACCATTTCTGCCCCAGGCAGCCCTGGACCACGCCAATGGTGGTGCGCTGGTCTTCCAGCACCGGGCCCTGTTCGATATGCGCCTCGAAGTAGGCGCCGACGGCATGCCCGGTGGGCACGCGCGGGCCGGCGTAACCGATGCGCTGGAGCTCCGCACCTACCGACAGGCCCTGGTCGTCGACCTTGGCCAGGGTCTCTTGCAGGCCGAACTTGCCGGCGAACACCCCCGAGCCCATCATGCATGGCGGGAAGCGCGAGCCTTCCTCGTTGGTCCACACCACCACTTCCAGCGGCGCTTCGGTGGTCAGGTTCAGGTCGTTCAGGGTACGCAGCACCTCGAGGCCGGCCATGACGCCGTAGCAGCCATCGAACTTGCCGCCGGTGGGTTGGGTGTCGATGTGGCTGCCGGTCATCACCGGCGGCAGCGCCGGGTTGCGCCCGGGGCGGCGGGCGAAGATGTTGCCGATTGCGTCGATGCTGACAGTGCAGCCGGCTTCTTCGCACCAGCGCACGAAAAGGTCGCGGGCCTGGCGGTCGAGGTCGGTCAGGGCCAGGCGGCATACGCCACCCTTGGCGGTGGCGCCGAGCCGGGCCAGGTCCATCAGCGATTGCCAGAGGCGTTCGCGGTTGACCAGCGGGCCCTGGCCGAGCAGGTGCTGCGAGGGATCGATGCGGGTGTTCATGGTTCATCTCTCCTGAAAGTACTGGGGGGCTTGTGCCGGCCTCTTCGCGGGCTTGCCCGCTCCCACACGGGTCTCACCTCTCTCAGGCTTGTGGAGTAGCTGTGGGAGCGGGCAAGCCCGCGAAGAGGCCGATACAGAAAAACGGATCTGGGTCAGGCGCTAAGGGCCAGATAACGGTTCTTGATACTCGGATCCTCGCGGAACTGCGCCGCACTGCCCTGATAGGCAACCCGACCCTGCTCCAGCACGTAATGGCGGTCAGCCAGGGCGTCGCAGACCATCAGGTTCTGCTCTACCAGCAAGATCGACAGGCCTTCGTCCTTGATCCGCCGCAAAATTTTCACGAGCTCGTCGACAATCACCGGGGCCAGGCCTTCAGTCGGCTCGTCGAGGATCAGCAACTTCGGCCCGTTGAGCAGGGCGCGGGCGATGGCCAGCATCTGCTGTTCGCCGCCGGAAAGGGCGAATCCGCCGTTGCGGCGCCGTTCCTTCAGCCGTGGGAACATGCTGTACACGTCTTCCAGCTGCCAGCGGCTGTCCTTGCGTACGGCAATCCTCAGGTTTTCCTCCACGCTGAGCTGGCGAAAGATGCCGCGGTGCTCCGGCACCAAGGCAATGCCGAGTCGGGCGATATCGAAGATTTCGCGGCCGACCAGCTGCTGGCCGTTGAAGCTGATCTGCCCCTGCCGTGGGCGGACGATGCCTAGAATGCTGCGCAGGGTGGTGGTCTTGCCTGCGCCGTTGCGCCCCAGCAGGGTCACCAGTTCGCCAGCCTCGACCTTGAGCGAGACGCCTTCGAGCACATGGCTCTTGTCGTAGTAGGAATGGATCGATTCGACGTTGAGCATCAGGCAGCCTCTCCAAGGTAGGCGGTGCGGACACGCTCGTCGTTGCGCACCTGTTCAGGGGTACCCTCGACCAGGATCTGGCCGTGGCTCATCACCGTGATGCGCTGGCTGATCGACATGACGATGCTCATGTTGTGCTCGATCAGCAGTACGGTATGGTCGCGGCCAAGGTCGCTGATCAGATCGGTCATCACCGGGATGTCGTCGATGCCCATGCCCGAAGTGGGCTCATCGAGCATCAGCAGTGCAGGTTTGGCGCAGATCGACATGCCCACCTCCAGCACCCGTTGCTGGCCGTGCGACAGCTCGCCGGCCAGGGTCGCGGCGCGGGCAGTCAGCTTCAGGCGCTCCAGCATCTGGTCGGCAGTGTCCCAGTGGCTGCGCTTGTGCTCGACGCTGCGCCAGAAGTTCAGCGCACCCAGGCCATCGCGGCCCTGGGCGGCCAGGCGCAGGTTCTCGCGTACCGACAGGTTCTGGAACAGGCTGGTGAGCTGGAACGAACGAGCCATGCCCAGGGCCACGCGCCCGTGGGACGGCTTGCGGATGATGTCCTGGCCGTTGAACAGGATCTTGCCCGCGGTGGCCTGGCGCTCGCCGGTCAGGCAGTGGAACAGGCTGGTCTTGCCGGCGCCGTTGGGGCCGATGATGGTGTGGATGGAACCGGCGCGAACCTTGAGGTCGACGCCCGCAACCGCCTTGAACGGCCCGTAGGCCAGCTCCAGCTGGCGGGTTTCCAGGAGGTAGTCGCTCATTACAGGGTCTCCTTGGTCTTGGCCTGGGGTTTGTCATTGGCGTTGCGGGTAGCCAGCAGGCGCTTGCCCAGGCCGGCCAGGCCGCCCCACAGGCCACCACGCATGAACACCACCACCAGGATCAGGATCACCCCCAGCAGCATCAGCCAGCGCGGCCACAGTTCTGACAGCACATCACCCAGCAACACGATGGCGCCGGCCCCCAGCAGCGAGCCGAACAGCGAGCCGGTGCCGCCGACGATGGTCATGATCAGAATGTTCTCGCTCATCATCAGGTCGATGTTCGACAGCGGCGCAAAGTGCAGCAGCATGGCGTACAGCGCCCCGGCGATACCGGTGATGGCCCCCGACAGCATGAACACCAGGATCTTGAAGTGGCGGGTGTCGTAGCCGATGGCTGCGGCGCGGGTCTCGTTTTCGCGGATGGCCAGCAGAGTGCTGCCGAATGGCGAGCGGATCACCCGCAAGGCGCCGGCAAAGATCAGCAGGAATAGCACCGCGACGAACACATAGAAGTGCCGTGGGTCGGCCAGGTCGACCAGCACATGGCCGGCGATTTCGATATTGGGCCTAGGCACATCGAGCAGGCCGTTGTCTCCGCCGGTCCAGCCGCTGAGGGTGTAGGCCAGGAAGTAGGCCATCTGGCTGAAGGCCAGGGTCAGCATGACGAAGTAGATGCCCGTGCGGCGGATCGCCAGGGCACCGACCAGCAGCGCCAGGAAGGCACCGAACACGGCTGCGCCCAGCAGCGCGGCGAACATGCCCCACTGCAGGTGGATCATCAGCAGCGCTGCGCCATAGGCGCCCACGCCAAAGAAGATGCCTTGGCCGAACGACAGCAGGCCGGTGTAACCGAGCAGTAGGTTGCAGGCCAGCGCCGCCAGGGCAAAGATCAGGATCTCAGTGGCCAGGGTGGCCGATGGCAGCAGCAGTGGCAGCGCCACCAGGCTGGCGACCACCAGCAACAGCAGGGTCGGGGCGCGGCCCTTGGCGACCGGCAAAGGGTTTTTTTCGCTCATCTCAGGCTCTCCCGAACAGGCCATAGGGACGGACCAGGATCACGGCGGCCATGGCGCCGTAGATCATCAGGCTGGCGCCTTGCGGCCAGAGGCTGGTCATCATGCTTTGCACCACACCCACCAGCAGGCCGCCGACCAGTGCACCGCCGAACGAGCCCATGCCGCCGATCACCACCACCACGAAGGCGATGCCGAGGATTTCCGGGCCGACGAAGGGCTGGGCACCGCGCAGCGGCGCGAACAGCACACCCGCCACACCGGCCAGGCCCACGCCCAGGGCGAAAGTCAGGGAGAACAGGCGGAAGATGTTGGTGCCCAGCAGTGACACGGTTTCGGTGCTTTCGCTGCCGGCCCGCACCAGGGCGCCGAAGCGGGTGCGCTCCAGCAGCAGCCACAGGCCAAGGCCGATCAGCGCGGCGAAACCGATCAGGAACAGCCGGTAGTAGGGGTAGATGAAATCACCGACGATCAGCACCCCGCGCAGCTCCGGCGGCACCGCGATGTTCTTGCCCACCGGGCCCCAGATCAGTACCGAGGCTTCCTGGATGATCAGCGCGATACCAAGGGTGACAAGGATCTGGAACGTGTGTGGCAGGTGGTAGATGCGCTTGATCAGCAGGCGCTCGACCGCCCAGGCCAGCGCTGCCACCACCAGGGGGGCGATCAGCAGGGCAAGCCAGAAGTTGCCGGTAATGGCGACAGCGGTGTAGCACAGGTAGGCGCCCAGCAAGAAAAACGCGCCGTGGGCAAAGTTGACGAAGTTGAGCAGGCCGAAAATGATCGTCAGGCCAACGGCGATGAGGAAGTAGATCATCCCCAGGCCCAGGCCGTTGAGCAGTTGGAACAGGTACAAATCGAGCATGAGCGTGCCCTCGACAGCGCGCGGTGCGGCTGCCTGTACGAGTGTGTGTGACTGACGCCGCGGCTTCAGGCCAGGGCGCAACCGGTGTGGTCGACTTCGACGAACGAGCGGCCCGAACTGATGACTTCGGCCAGGTCGTCCTCGTCGCGCATCTGCGCCTGGGGCTTGCCGCGCAGCAGGTAGTAATCCTTGAGCACCTGGTGGTCGCCCGGGCGGATCAGTTCTTCACCGGTCGGGCCCTGGAAGCGCATGCCCTGCAGCGCCGCAGACACGGCCGCACCATCCAGGCTGCCGGCCTTGATGATGGCTTCGAGCATGACCTTGGTGCCGATGTAGTCGGCCGCCAGCGGGTAGTTGGGGTTGATGCCATAGGCCTTGCGGGTGGCCGCGACCAGCTGTTTGTTCAGTGGGGTATCGACCTGGTGCCAGTATTGCGCGCCCAGGTACACGCCTTCGAGGACGTCGCTGCCCAGCTCCTGGAACTGGTCGAGGCCGGCGGACCACACCATCAGCACTTTCATGCGCTCCTTGATGCCGAAGTTCACTGCCTGGCGCAGGGCGTTGGATGCCTGGCTGCCAAAGTTGAGCAGCACCAGCACGTCGGGCTTGGCGGCGATGGCGTTGGTCAGGTAGCCGGAAAACTCCTGCTCCTGCAGCGAGTGGTAGCTGTTGCCGATGTGTTCCACGCCGAGCTCGGCGAACACCTTGCGGGCATTGTCCAGCAGGGCATCGCCGAACACGTACTGGGGGGTGATGGTGTACCAGCGCTTGGCCTGGGGCAGCTGGCGAATCATCGGCACCAGCGTTTCGCGAATGGCGCCGTAGGTGGGCACCGACCAGCGGAAGGTCGAGGCGTTGCAGTCCTTGCCGGTGATTTCGTCGGCGCCCACAGGCGTCATGAACACGCCGCCGGCCTTGTGGATTTCCTTCGACACCGCCAGTGCCGAGGACGACAGGGTACAGCCCTGGAAGAAGCGTGCGCCATCCTGACCGATGGCTTCCTGCACCTTGCGCACCGCCTTGCCGGCGTTGCCTTCGGTGTCGATGACCTTGTACTTGAGCGGGTGGCCGAGCAGTTGCGGGTGTTCGGCGATGGCCAGACGCGAGCCCATGTCGGCGTACTTGCCGTAACTGGCGAAGGCGCCAGACATCGACTTGAGCCCATAGAAGGTCAACGGTTGGTCGGCGAATGCCCGGTGCGCCCCCAGGGGGAGGCTACCTAAGGCACCCAGGGCAAGGCCTGCCTTGAGCAGGGTACGTCTTTGCATGAGTAACTCCTTGGTTGTGGTTATTAGGCAGGAGTGGCAATGACAAAGCGGGTACGGCCGGGCCTGTGTGCAGGCCTCTTTCCAGGCGGATCAGTGGTGGTGTTCGAACTCCAGCAGGAAATTGCGGGCAACCTCGCCTTCCAGCGCGGTCATGTGGTGTTCGGCGTCGCACATGTGTTCGTGCATCAGCCGGCGGACGGCGGGCTCATCGCTGGCGCGCAGGGCGGTGAGCAGTTGCTTGTGGTAGGCGATGTTGGCAGCGGCGAACTGCTGGCGCTTGGGCAGGTAGGCCTTTTTCAGCACCACCAGGTCGCGCAGCAGGTCGTTTAGGAACACCGCCATGAAACGCAGCAACGGGTTGGAGCAGCGATCAGCCAGCAGGGTGTGGAACTCCAGCTCCGCCAGGCGCTGTTCACGCTGGCCTTCCTCGCTGTCCTCCGGTGCGCTGCAGAAGTCGATGTTGGCCTGCAGCGCGGCGTAGTCGGCTTCGCTCAGCTTGCCCATTACCGACACCGCCAGCTCCACCTCGATGACCTTGCGCAGCTGGTACACCTGCTCGCCGTCCAGGTGCTGGAAGTGCAGGTAGTTGCGCAGCGCGCGGCTGGCAGGTTCGGTGCCTACTTCATTGAGGTAGGCGCCACCGCTCGGGCCAGTGCGCGTGCTGACCAGGCCCTCGACCTCAAGCGCCTTGAGCGCTTCGCGGGCGGTGCCTTTGGAGCATTCGAAATGCTCCATCAGCTCACGCTCGGTAGGCAGGCGGTCGCCGGGGTGCAGTGCTTCGGTGACGATCGAGCGCTTTACCGATTCGACGATCACATCGGACAGCTTCTGCCGCTTGCGTTTGGGTTTGAGCATTTCGCTATTTTTCATATTTATGCGGATAAATAGGATTTAGCGAGTTTTGCCGGGGCGGGTCAATGCTGGCGGCGGGGGAGGGGTCGCAAATGGTGCGAAAGGGTCGGGGAGGGATAAGTGATGCTGGATTCACTGGCCTCTTCGCGGGCACGCCCGCTCCCACTGGTACTGCAAAAGGCCCAAGGCCTGCAGGGTTCCTGTGGGAGCGGGCGTGCCCGCGAAGGGGTTCAGGTGATTCAGGTTCAGTTCTGGCGGCCGGGGCCCTGTTGCAGGTGCGCCTGGCTGCAATACCACTCGTTGCCCTGCTGCAGTGCCCGGTCATTGGGCAGGTGCACGCCGCAATGGGCGCAGCGCACCATCTTCAGCGGCGCATCCAGCTTCGCCTCGGGGTGCGACTGTTGGCTGGCTTTGAACTTGCGCCACAGCCAGAACGCGGCGGCGATCAGGGCGATCCAGAAAAGTAGGCGAACCATGGTGTCCAGCTTGTCGGTTGAAGAAGCCGACAGTCTAGGACGCGGCCAACAAAAAAGGGAGGCCCGAGGCCTCCCTTTCATGTAGCGCTGTGTATCAGTCGAACAGACCAAAGGTCATGTAGCTGAACCAGGAGCGGTCCTTCTCGGCTTCCTTCGGCCCTTCCGGCACGATCGGGTCACCGTTCTCGTCAGTCGGCAGCAACTCGCGTGGCATCTCGTCACGCGCGTCCTGGAACTGCTTGACCACGTCCTGGTTGGCGCGGGTTTCGCCCGGCGGCAGCGGGGTGTCGGTTTCGATCAGGCCCAGGGTGGCCTTGGACAGCCAGCCACGGCCGTCAGACTCGGTCTGCTTGGGCTGGAACTCGCCATCTGCCAGGCTCGGGTGGTCCGGGTAGTTGAGCTTGAGGGTTTCCAGGCTGGTGGCGGCCAGTTCGTCCAGGTGCATCTTCTGGTACGCCTCGACCATCACCGCCAGGCCGTCGCCGACCGATGGGGTTTCCTGGAAGTTCTCCACCACGTAGCGGCCACGGTTGGCAGCGGCTACATAGGCCTGGCGGCTCAGGTAGTAGTCGGCCACATGGATTTCGTACGAAGCCAGCAGGTTGCGCAGGTAGATCATGCGCTGCTTGGCGTCGGGCGCGTAGCGGCTGTTGGGGAAGCGGCTGGTCAGCTGGGCGAACTCGTTGTACGAGTCGCGGGCAGCGCCCGGGTCACGCTTGGTCATGTCCAGCGGCAGGAAGCGCGCCACCAGGCCACGGTCCTGGTCGAACGAGGTCAGGCCCTTGAGGTAGTAGGCGTAGTCGACGTTCGGGTGCTGCGGGTGCAGGCGGATAAAGCGCTCGGCCGCCGACTTGGCCGCCTCGGGCTCGGAGTTCTTGTAGTTGGCGTAGATCAGCTCGAGCTGCGCCTGGTCGGCATAGCGGCCAAACGGGTAGCGCGACTCCAGGGCCTTGAGCTTGTTCACGGCGCTGGTGTAGCTGGAGTTGTCCAGGTCAGCTTGTGCCTGCTGGTACAGCTCGGCCTCGCTGAGGTTCTCGTCAATCACTTCTTTATTGGAGGAACAGGCCGCGGTGAGCCCGAGGATGGCGATCAGCAGCAGGTGTTTCACTTGCATGGCGGCTTGCGTCCCTTTGACGGCCGCTGTCTTGGGCGGTGCCGTCCTGTTATGATGAGCGCCCCGGCCAACCCCGGGACAAAAGAAGTCGTATTTAACCACAAGCTCGCAGCCGAAACCAAAGGCTGTGCGCCCGCCGAATCGAGCATGTCCGAGATCATTCAACTTAGCGCAGAGGTCCCGTCCGAACTGGGCGGTCAACGCCTCGACCAGGTCGCCGCCCAATTGTTCGCCGAGTACTCGCGTTCCCGGCTGACTTCGTGGATCAAAGAAGGCCGCCTGACGGTCGACGGTGCCGTGGTGCGCCCTCGAGACCTCGTCCATGGTGGCTCGCAACTTGTCCTGGAGGCCGAGCAGGAAGCCCAGGGCGAGTGGGTCGCCGAAGATATCGAGCTGGATATCGTCTACGAAGACGACCATATCATGGTGATCAACAAGCCTGCCGGGCTGGTTGTGCACCCGGCCGCCGGGCATGCCAGCGGGACTTTGCTCAATGCACTGCTGCACCACGTGCCTGACATCGTCAACGTACCACGCGCCGGCATCGTCCACCGCCTGGACAAGGACACCACCGGCCTGATGGTGGTGGCCAAGACCTTGCAGGCGCAGACCCGGCTGGTCGAGCAGATGCAGGCGCGCAAGGTCAGCCGTATCTACGAGTGCATCGTGATTGGCGTGGTCACTGCCGGCGGCAAGATCGATGCCCCGATCGGCCGCCACGGCGGCATGCGCCAGCGCATGGCGGTCACCGACGGCGGCAAGCCGGCGGTAAGCCACTACCGTGTTCTCAAGCGCTTCCGCTCGCACACCCACGTGCGGGTCAAGCTGGAAACCGGCCGTACCCACCAGATTCGCGTGCACATGGCCCACGTCGGCTTCCCGTTGGTCGGCGACCAGACCTACGGCGGGCGCTTCCGTATTCCGCCGGCAGCCAGCCCGACCATGGTCGAGGCGGTGAAAACCTTCCCGCGTCAGGCACTGCATGCCCGCTTCCTGGCATTGGCCCACCCGATTACCGGTGAAGTCATGAAGTGGGAATCGCCGCTGCCGGATGACTTCGTCTGGTTGCTGTCGCTGCTGAACCAGGACCGCGAGAGCTTTATCGGATGAGTGGCCTGACCCAGTCGCTGCTGTTCCCCGACTGGCCGGCCCCGGCCTCGGTGCGCGCCTGTGTCACCACCCGCCAGGGCGGCATCAGCCTGCCGCCCTATGAAACCTTCAACCTTGGCGACCATGTAGGGGACGACCCTGCCGCGGTGGCCGAGAACCGTCGTCGCCTGAGCGACGAATTCGCCATCCAGCCGGCCTGGCTCAAGCAAGTGCATGGGCTGGTGGTGGCGGATGCCGACCCGGCCGTGGTGGCCGAGGCCGACGCCAGCTGGACCGACCAGCCTGGCATCGCCTGCACCGTGATGACTGCCGATTGCCTGCCTGTGCTGTTCTGCGACCGGGCCGGTACCCGCGTGGCGGCAGCGCATGCTGGCTGGCGCGGGCTGGCTGGTGGTGTGCTGGAGGCTACCCTGGATCGCCTGGCACTGCCGCCCGAAGAGGTGCTGGTGTGGCTGGGGCCGGCAATTGGCCCGCAGGCGTTCGAAGTGGGGCTGGAGGTACGCGATGCCTTTACGGCGGTGCACCCGGAAGCGGCCAGGGCGTTTGTCGATGGTGCCCGGCCGGGCAAGCTGATGGCCGACATCTATGAGCTGGCACGCATTCGCCTGGCGGCGCGTGGGGTAACGGCCGTTTATGGCGGCGGCTGGTGCACGGTCAGTGACGAGCGGTTCTTCTCCTATCGCCGTACTCCGCAGGGTGGGCGGTTTGCTTCCCTGGTGTGGCTGGAGCCGCGCTAGCCTGCACGGGCCTCTTCGCGGGCACGCCCGCTCCCACAGGTAATTCACAACCGTAGAAACCTG
The DNA here is from genome assembly GCA_029953615.1 of Pseudomonas putida. Classification (NCBI taxonomy): domain Bacteria; kingdom Pseudomonadati; phylum Pseudomonadota; class Gammaproteobacteria; order Pseudomonadales; family Pseudomonadaceae; genus Pseudomonas; species Pseudomonas putida. The sequence goes on from CP124529.1 coordinate 3,055,647, forward strand.
TGGGAGCGGGCATGCCCGCGAATGCCCCTCCGCCAATCCAACAGGTTGACATTGGTCAACCCCGCTACGCTTGAATCTTCCACAATCAGCCTTATCTATAAGGTCATCTCAGGCAGGTTTCTTCATAAACAGGCGCTGTCCATCGCTCCGACCTGCCCTTTAAAGGAAGGTACCCCATGCGAATAGACCGTTTGACCAGCAAGCTGCAGCTTGCAATATCCGATGCCCAATCCCTGGCCGTTGGCATGGACCACCCCGCCATCGAGCCCGTGCACCTGTTGCAGGCACTGCTCGAGCAGCAGGGCGGTTCGATCAAGCCGCTGCTGATGCAGGTTGGCTTCGACATCAACAGCCTGCGCCAGGCGCTGGTGAAAGAACTCGACCAGCTACCGAAAATCCAGAACCCCACCGGCGACGTAAACATGTCGCAGGACCTGGCGCGGCTGCTCAACCAGGCCGACCGCCTGGCCCAGCAGAAGGGCGACCAGTTCATTTCCAGCGAGCTGGTGCTGCTCGCCGCAATGGACGAGAACAGCAAGCTCGGCAAGCTGTTGTTGGGCCAGGGCGTGACCAAGAAAGCGCTGGAAAACGCCATCAACAACCTGCGCGGCGGCGCGGCCGTGAACGACGCCAACGCCGAGGAATCGCGCCAGGCGCTGGACAAGTACACCGTCGACCTGACCAAGCGTGCCGAAGAAGGCAAGCTGGACCCGGTGATCGGCCGTGACGACGAAATCCGCCGTACCGTGCAGGTGCTGCAACGCCGCACCAAGAACAACCCGGTGCTGATCGGTGAGCCTGGCGTAGGTAAAACCGCCATCGCCGAAGGCCTGGCCCAGCGCATCATCAATGGTGAAGTACCCGACGGCCTCAAGGGCAAGCGCCTGCTGGCGCTGGACATGGGCGCATTGATTGCCGGTGCCAAGTACCGCGGCGAATTCGAAGAGCGCCTGAAAGGCCTGCTGAACGAGCTGTCCAAACAGGAAGGCCAGATCATCCTGTTCATCGACGAACTGCACACCATGGTCGGCGCCGGTAAAGGCGAGGGCGCCATGGACGCCGGCAACATGCTCAAGCCGGCCCTGGCCCGTGGCGAGCTGCACTGCGTTGGCGCCACCACGCTGAACGAGTACCGCCAGTTCATCGAGAAGGACGCGGCCCTGGAGCGCCGTTTCCAGAAGGTGCTGGTGGAGGAGCCGAGCGAGGAAGACACCATCGCTATCCTGCGTGGCCTGAAAGAGCGCTATGAGGTGCACCACAAGGTGGCCATCACCGACGGCGCCATCATCGCTGCGGCCAAGCTCAGCCACCGCTACATCACCGACCGTCAGCTGCCGGACAAGGCCATCGACCTGATCGACGAAGCGGCCAGCCGCATCCGCATGGAGATCGACTCCAAGCCGGAAGTGCTCGACCGCCTCGATCGCCGCCTGATCCAGCTGAAAGTGGAATCGCAGGCGCTGAAGAAGGAAGAAGACGAAGCGGCGAAAAAACGCCTGGAGAAGCTGACCGAGGAAATCGAGCGGCTGGAGCGTGAGTACGCCGACCTGGAAGAAATCTGGGCCTCCGAAAAGGCCGAGGTGCAGGGCTCGGCGCAGATCCAGCAAAAGATCGAACAGGCCCGCCAGGAGCTGGAAGCCGCCCGTCGCAAAGGTGACCTTAGCCGCATGGCCGAGCTGCAGTACGGGGTGATCCCGGACCTGGAGCGCAGCCTGCAGATGGTCGACCAGCACGGCAAGACCGAGAACCAGTTGCTGCGCAACAAGGTTACCGAGGAAGAAATTGCCGAAGTGGTGTCGAAGTGGACCGGCATCCCGGTGGCCAAGATGCTCGAAGGCGAGCGTGAAAAGCTGCTGAAGATGGAAGCGCTGCTGCACCAGCGCGTGATCGGCCAGGGCGAAGCGGTAACCGCCGTGGCCAACGCCGTGCGCCGTTCGCGTGCCGGGCTGTCCGACCCGAACCGGCCGAGTGGTTCGTTCATGTTCCTCGGCCCGACCGGGGTGGGCAAGACCGAGCTGTGCAAGGCGCTGGCCGAGTTCCTGTTCGACACCGAAGAGGCGATGGTGCGTATCGACATGTCCGAGTTCATGGAGAAGCATTCCGTGGCTCGCCTGATCGGCGCCCCACCAGGCTATGTAGGCTATGAAGAGGGCGGTTACCTGACCGAGGCGGTACGGCGCAAGCCCTACTCGGTGGTGCTGCTGGACGAAGTGGAGAAGGCCCACCCGGATGTGTTCAACGTGCTGCTGCAGGTGCTGGAAGACGGCCGCCTGACCGACAGCCACGGGCGCACCGTGGACTTCCGCAACACCGTGATCGTGATGACCTCCAACCTGGGCTCGGCGCAGATCCAGGAACTGGTGGGTGACCGCGAGGCACAGCGTGCGGCTGTGATGGATGCGGTGGGTTCGCACTTCCGTCCGGAATTCATTAACCGTATCGACGAAGTGGTGGTGTTCGAGCCGCTGGGCCGCGAGCAGATTGCCGGCATTACCGAAATCCAGCTGGGCCGCCTGCGCAGCCGCCTGCTGGAGCGCGAACTGTCGCTGAGCCTGAGCCCGGAGGCCTTGGACAAGCTGATTGCCGTGGGTTACGACCCGGTGTACGGCGCACGGCCGCTGAAGCGGGCGATCCAGCGCTGGATCGAAAACCCGTTGGCGCAGTTGATCTTGGCAGGCAAGTTCATGCCGGGGACGGCGATAACTGCCAAGGTGGAAGGCGACGAAATCGTCTTTGGCTGATCTGCTTCACCATGAGCCCCGCTTTTGCGGGGCTTTTTCTTGCCTGTTTTCCTGTGCCGGCCTCTTCGCGGGTAAACCCGCTCCCACAGGATTACCTACAGGTAAAAGGCCTGTGCAGTACCTGTGGGAGCGGGTTTACCCGCGAAGAGGCCGGCACAGCCCCAGCAAATCCGGGGCTTTCCAGCCTTCTTGGATAACTTGCTGAAATTTTTGAAATTTTTGCTTGCATCTAAAATCGGGTGCCCCTAATATACGCCGCGTTGTCAGGCACCAAGCGAATCACCAGCAACATCGGTGGCCGCAAAACAACTTACAAATCAGTAAGTTGAATGAAAAAAAGTGGTTGACAAGCAAAACGAAGAATGTAGAATAGCCGGCCTCAGCAGCTGTAACGCGAAAGCGTAAAGCCAAAGAGACCGAAGCTAACACAAGCTTCGAAGCTGTAAAGATGTGCCGAAGTTCAGTTCCGCGATAGCTCAGTCGGTAGAGCAAATGACTGTTAATCATTGGGTCCCTGGTTCGAGTCCAGGTCGCGGAGCCAATCTCGGGGTGTAGCGCAGTCCGGTAGCGCGCCTGCTTTGGGAGCAGGATGTCAGGAGTTCGAATCCCCTCATCCCCCGACCATTTTCCGGGTCGTTAGCTCAGTTGGTAGAGCAGTTGGCTTTTAACCAATTGGTCGTAGGTTCGAATCCTACACGACCCACCATGTAAAAAGGGCATCTCAAGCGAGATGCCCTTTTTCTTTAAGTATCACGGGGTGTAGCGCAGTCCGGTAGCGCGCCTGCTTTGGGAGCAGGATGTCAGGAGTTCGAATCCCCTCACCCCGACCATTTACGGGTCGTTAGCTCAGTTGGTAGAGCAGTTGGCTTTTAACCAATTGGTCGTAGGTTCGAATCCTACACGACCCACCATGAAAAAAAGGGCATCTCGCATGAGATGCCCTTTTTTTTGCCAGATTTTTGGGCCTGCGTTGCAGGCCATCGCGACACAAGGCCGCTCCTACAGAAGGACCACGTACCGCAGATATTGCGCGGTCGTTTGTAGGAGCGGCCTTGTGTCGCGAAAGGGGCGCAAAGCGCCCCCAGCAATCTTCAGTGCAACTTCAACCTAGGCTCGGTACCCCGGCCAATCTTGCTACCCAGCATCATCAACGCCGTGCGGAAGAACCCGTACAACGCCATCTGGTGCATCCGGTACAGCGACACGTAGAACATCCGCGCCAGCCAACCCTCCAGCTTCACGCTGCCCATCAGGTTACCCATCAGGTTGCCCACCGCCGAGAAGCGCGACAGCGACACCAGCGAACCGTAGTCCTTGTACTCATAGGTTGGCAGCGCCTTGTTCTCCAACCGCGCCTTCAAGCTCTGCGCCAGCATCGAAGCCTGCTGGTGCGCCGCCTGGGCCCGTGGCGGCACATTGCGGTCGCTGCCCGGTTGCGGGCAGGCGGCGCAGTCACCGAAGGCAAAGATATTGTCGTCGCGGGTGGTCTGCAGGGTAGGGCGCACCACCAGCTGGTTGATGCGGTTGGTTTCCAGGCCATCGATGTCCTTGAGGAAGCCCGGCGCACGAATACCGGCCGCCCACACCTTCAGGCTGGCCTGGATCACTTCACCGTGCCTTGGTTTTCAGGCCATCCTCGGTCACTTCACTGACGGCGGCATTGGTCATCACCTTCACCCCGAGCTTTTCCAGGGTCTTGTGCACCGGCACGCTGATGCGCTCCGGCAGCGCCGGCAACACGCGCGGGCCTGCCTCGATAAGGGTGATGTGCATGTCCTTGGGCTGGATACGGTCCAGGCCATAGGCCGCCAGTTCGTGGGCCGCGTGGTGCAGCTCGGCTGCCAGTTCCACACCGGTGGCACCGGCGCCGACGATGGCCACGCTGATTTTCTCGCTGGCCACATCACCGGCATGTGCACGCAGGTAATGGTTGAGCAACTGCTGGTGGAAACGCTCGGCCTGCTTGCGGGTGTCGAGGAACAGGCAGTGCTGCGCCGCGCCCAGGGTACCGAAGTCGTTGGTGTTGGAGCCCACGGCAATGACCAGCGTGTCGTAGCCCAGGGTGCGCGCAGGCAGCAGCTCGCGGCCCTCTTCATCGAGGGTGGCGGCCAGTTGAATCTGCTTGCCTTCACGGTCCAGGCCGCTCATGCGCCCCAGCTGGAAGTTGAAGTGGTTCCACTTGGCCTGGGCCACGTAGTTCAGTTCGTCTTCCGAGGAGTTCAGCGAGCCGGCGGCCACTTCGTGCAACAGTGGCTTCCAGATGTGCGTGAGGTTGGCGTCGACCAGGGTGATCTCGGCCTGCTTGCGCTTGCCCAGGCTTTTACCCAGGCGGGTCGCCAGTTCCAGGCCGCCGGCGCCGCCGCCGACAATCACGATGCGATGAGTCATGGGGATATCTCATAAGGTTTACGGAATGCGTGGCCCCAGGGGCCGGCCGCAAACTGCACGAGGGGAGGGCGAGCGCGAAGCAGCTCATAGCACCAGTCCACTGAGCAGGCGGCTGATGAGACCCAACCCGATGGTCACGGCCACCACCAGCACAAGGAGCAGCCACGGCCGAAAGGGCCTGCGCTCGACTTGGTGCTGGGGGGCTCGCAGATACTCATCGACACGACGCTGATCTTCCGGATTCAGGCGGCTGGTCATGGTGGGCCTCGTCAGGTAGACGTTTGTGACTGCGTAAACGCTACAGCGTTCACGCAAGCGCTTGAAGCAAATGATAAGGCTTTCTATCTCTGGCGCCGAGTGTACGCCATCGCAAACACTCGCTGCAGTGGATCAAAGACTGATGCCCACGTCGAAAACAATGCTGCGGCCCAGGTTGCCTCGCAGAAAGTCCGGTGCGTCGGGGTGGGCGAACAGCACCCGGGCAAAGGTCGGCCCCACCAGCGACAGCGAGCGCCAGCCCTGGCGCAGGTATTCGGTGGGCGGTGGGAAATGGGTGTTGAGGTCGAGCACCTCGCGCTTGAGGCTGGCGAAGGCGATGATGTCCAGCTCGTTCAGCTCCAGCCCGCGTTCCCGGTAGTTGTGCGCCTTCTTGCGCAAGGTCGGCGCCAGGCGCCCCAGCAGCTCGGTGGCACTGATGCGCCGCGGGCGTGCTTCGCGGCGTACCAGCTGCGCCAGGGAGAACGCACTGCGCCGGCGCTGCAGCTCTTCGCGCCATTCATCGTTGAGCCGGCGGCCCTCGTCGAGCACGAAAAACACCTCGAAGGCCGCGTCGCGGAACAGCACGTCTGGCGGCTCTTGCCCGGCCGGGGTGAAATCCTCGCTGCGGTAGGGGATGTTCAGCCCCTGCAACAGGCGTTGGCACACCCAACGCTCCCGCTCCCACTTGCGGGCGTTGGAGAGAAAGGCATTGGCTTGTTCGGCCTGGATAGTAAGCAGGCGCAGGTAGTCTGAGTCATCCATGGGACAAGCTTAGACGCTAATCGATGACGATAAGATGCTGTTTGTGCGCAGAAATCAGCCCAGCACCGGCCACTGCTGGACTACCCCCAGCAAATGCACCAGGCCGAAACCCAGGCAGACCAGTGAACTGACTATGATGAAACGCCGCGAACGCCCGGTACCGGCCAGCAGCACGGGGCCCAGCAAGCCGCGGGCGAGGAACACCAGGGTGATCAGGCAGATGGCCGGCAGCAGCAGGGGCAACCGCCCGATCGCCCCGGCAGCCGACAGGGCATAGGCCGACCAGACCAGCAGCACGCAGGCGATAGCGGCCGTGATCAGCCCCGGGTACCAACGGCCCTTTTCAGCGGCTACGGCCATGCGCTCGCCAGCCCCGAACAAACGGTACCAACGCGGCCCGACGGCGATGATGGCCAGGTGAAGCACGCCGATAATGGCGTTGAGTGCCGCTGCCAGCAGCAGGGCGAGGTTGAGTCCTTCAGCCATGAACAATGCTTCCTGCATCGAGTGAGGGCGACAGCCTACCGCAGCCGAAGGGACTGGAGAATGGGTGTAGACTCGTTTTTTATCCACAAGGCAGCAAGGGGTATTTATCAGGTGATCAGCGCGCAGGTGTTGTCCGGCACCACCCTTACGCTTGGCTGGCTGGGTTATCTGCCGTTGCTGATCTGGTCGGTCAGCCGGGTGGGCTGGGTCGAGCTGTTCACTGACCGGCGCCGCCAGCATCTGCTGTTTGGCACGGTGTTCTGCCTGTTTGCGCTGTGGTTGGTGCGGCGTGATTTCGATACCGGGGTTTCGTACCACTTTATTGGCATGACGGCGGTCACGCTGCTGTTGGACTGGCCACTGGCGGTGCTGGGTGGGTTCATGGCCCAGCTTGGCTTGCTGGTGCTGGGGCGCCAGGACCTGGCAGCGCTGGGGGTGAATGGCTTGTTGCTGGTTGGCCTGCCGGTGCTGATAGCCGAAGCGTGCGCGATCGGAGTCGAGCGCGCCCAGCCGCGGAACCTGTTTGTGTATATCTTCTGTTCAGGGTTTTTTCCGGCAGCCTTGACGGTGCTGGCTTGCCTGTCGGTCGGGCTGGGGCTGTTGTGGCTGGATGGGCGCTTCGCCATGCCGGAGTGGCTCAGCGATTTTGTCGGCTACCTGTGGCTGATGATGTTCCCCGAAGCGTTCATCAACGGCACGGTGATCAGCGCGCTGGTAGTGTTTTGCCCGGAGTGGCTGGAAACCTTCAACCGCACGCGGTATCTGCAGGCGCCGTGGAAGGAGGATGAGCAGTGATTAACCGGGTATCGGCAACAACGCGATCCCTCCTTGCAGGAGCGGCCTTGTGTCGCGAAAGGGCCGCAAAGCGGCCCCGACAATCTTGAGTCAACACTGAAATCGGGGGCTGCTTCGCAGCCCTTTCGCGACACAAGGCCGCTCCTACAGAGGTACCGCGCCAGTCTTGAAGATTTGTGGGACTCCTTGTGGGAGCGGGCATGCCCGCGAAGAGGCCGGCACAGTCACCCTAACATCAGCTCAATGCCGCGGCTCCAGGTCCCCGGAATACAGCTCATCCTCGGACTCTTCCGCCCCCGGAATCTTGTGCTCTTCAGCCGCCCAGGCCCCCAAATCGATCAGCTTGCAACGGTCCGAACAGAACGGCCGGAACGTGCTTTTCTCGTTCCATTCCACAGGTGCGCCACAAGTCGGGCAGTCGACGGTCAAATGGCTGGCTCATGGCTGGCCTCCTCGTAAAGTCAGGTAAAAGTGGTGCAGGCGGTCAATCTGCTCATGCAGCGCGGCCAGGTCGCCGTCATTGACCACCACATCATCGGCATGGCGCAGGCGCTCCTCGCGGGCCAGCTGGGCCTTGAGAATGGCCTGCACCTGCTCGGCACTGGTGTTGTCACGCGCCAGGGTACGTGCCACCTGCAGCTCCTGCGGCGCATCGATCACCAGCACCCGCTGGGTCTTCTGGTACTGGCCCGACTCGATCAGCAGCGGCGACACATACACCGCATACGGCGACTGCGCCTTGGCCAGGTAGCTGAAAATTTCCTGCCCGATCAGCGGGTGCAGCAGTTGCTCCAGCCATTTGCGCTGCGCCGGGTCGGCGAAGATCAGCTGGCGCAGGGCGGCACGATCGAGCTGGCCGTCCGCCTGCAGCACGCCGGCGCCGAAGCGCTCGACGATGCTGGCCAGGGCCGGGCGGCCAGGCTCGACCACCCAACGCGCCGCCTGGTCGGCATCGACCAGGTGCACGCCAAGCTCGACGAAACGCTCGGCAGCGGCGCTCTTGCCGCTACCAATGCCGCCGGTCAGGCCGAGAATCCAGGGGGTAAAGGCCGCAGTGGTCATCAGAATCCAAGCAGTTGTGTGTATGAAGCGTATATTTCATCACCCCAGAGCACGGCAATCCACCCCGCAATCGCCAGATAGGGCCCGAACGGGATCGCCGTCCCCATGGCATGCCGGCGCAGACGCAGCAGGCACAGCCCAGCCAGCGCCCCGACCACCGACGACAGCAGCAGAGTCAATGGCAACACCTGCCAGCCCCCCCAGGCCCCGATCAGCGCCATCAGTTTGAAGTCGCCATAGCCCATGCCTTCCTTGCCTGTGATCAGCTTGAACGCCCAGTACACTGTCCACAGGCTGAGGTACCCGGCCACCGCGCCCCACAGCGCACTGCTCAGCGGGACGTAGAGGCCGAAGGCGTTGACGATCAGCCCCAGCCACAGCATCGGCAGCACCAGCGCATCCGGCAGCAACTGGTGCTCGGCATCGATCAGGCTCAGGGCCAGCAGGCACCAGGTCAGCGGCAGTGCAAGCAAGGCCTCGGGCGACGCGCCAAAGCGCCAGGCCACCACCAGCGACAGCAGCGCGCTGGCCACCTCTACCAACGGGTAGCGCGGGCTGATGCGGGTTTTGCAGGCTGAACAACGCCCGCGCAAGGCCAGGTAGCTGATGACCGGAATGTTCTCCCACGGGCGAAGCCGATGCGCGCAGTGCGGGCAGCGTGAGGCGGGGAGCCACAGGTCGAAACGCTCGTGTGGCGTGATCGGCAATTCCAGCATCTCCTGCGCTTCACGCTGCCATTGCCGCTCCAGCATGATCGGCAGGCGGTACACCAGCACATTGAGAAAGCTGCCCACCAGCAGGCCGAGCACCGTGGCCAAGGTGAGAAAGTACGCCGGCTGCTCAGCCAGTAAAGTCGATAGAGTCATGTTCAGATCAAGCTACCCAACTGGAAGATCGGCAAGTACATCGCCACCACCAGGCCACCCACCAGCAGGCCCAAGACCAGCACGATGGCCGGCTCCAGCAGGCTGGTCAACTGGTCCAGCGCCTGGCTGACCTGTTCCTCGTAATGGCTGGCGGCTTTTTCCAGCATCTGGTCCAGCGTGCCACTGGATTCTCCGATGGCCGTCAGTTGCACCAGCAACGGCGGAAACAGCGGTTCGGCGGCCATCGCCTGGTGCAGCCCCTGCCCATTGGCCATGCCCTGGCGCAGCCGCAACACCGCCTGCTCATGCAGGTCGCCGCCACTGACCCTGGCCACCGTGCCCAGCGCATCCAGCAACGGCACCCCGGCGGAGTAGGACGTTGCCAGGCTACGCGCAAACCGCGCCAGCGCCGCCTGCCCCAGCAGCCTGCCGAACACCGGCAACCCCAACACTCGGCGAGCTATCCACAGGCGCGCTGGCGCGTGCTGCCGGTGGAGCTGGCGCATGGCAAAACCCAGTACTACACCCATCACCAGCAACAGCGGTGCAAAGCGGCTCAGCCCTGTGGACAAGTCGATCACCCATTGGGTAAAGGCCGGCAACGCCACGTCCATACCAGAGAACATGCTCTCGAATTTCGGAATTACCTCCAGCAACAAGATCGCCGACACCCCCAGCCCCGTCAGCAACAGCATCAGCGGGTAGATCATCGCCTTGCGCACCTTCTTGTGCAGCACCCGGCGCTGCTCCAGCATGCCCGCCAGCTGTTCCAGCTGCCGGTCGAGCGTGCCGGACTGCTCACCCACCCGCACCAGGTTGCAGTACAGCGCATCGAACCACCCCGGATGGCGCTGCAACGCATCCGCCAGCCCCAGGCCCGAGGCCACATCCTGTTTCAATCTATCCAGCAATGCCGCCTGCGCCGCATCACAGCCACTGCGCCCCATCACCTCGAACGCCTGCAGCAGCGGCACCCCGGCCTTGAGCAAGGTCGCCAGCTGCCGGCTGAACCCCGCCGGGTCGGCCTTTACCCGCCGTTTCGGCAAACTGAAGCCAAGCCCGCCGGCAGGCCGCAAGCTGGCGACCTTGATGCCCTGGCGGATCAGCCCGGCGCGTACATAAGCCGGGCTGCGCCCGGGCGTTTGGCCACTGACCGGCGTGCCATTGGCGTCGGTGCCGTGCCAGGTGTAGAGGAGTGTGGATTGGGTCATGCAAAGGTCCTTTTCCTGCCCGTGCGACAAGCCTGGAAACAGCTTGCCGCGTCCATGCAAGGGCGCACGTCCGTGATGCTCACTAGAGTAGTTCAGCGAAGACGACGCCCCAGCGGGCAGGGGTGACAAAAGGTGTCTGTTCAGGCCTACTGCGCCGCTGCCAGCCGGGGTCGAGCCTGACCTCAACGAGTACGCGTATCAAAAAGGAAAACGTTCATGAAAGGGCAACGCGGTATCACCCTGATCGAACTGATGATCGTCGTTGCGATCATTGGCATTCTGGCGACCATCGCCTTACCGATGTACACCAACCACCAGTCACGCTCCAAGGCTGCGGCCGGGTTGCTGGAGATCAGCGCGCTGAAGACGGCGATGGACTTGCGGTTGAATGACGGCAAGGATGTGGCGGATGTGGGCGCGCTGGGTGGCCAGCCGGCGACGGCGCACTGCGCGATCACGGCTAGTGGCAAGGCGGCGGATGGTAGCGGGAGCATCGTTTGCACGCTGGTGGATGCGCCGGCTACTGTGCTGGGCAAGGCATTGACCCTGACGCGTTCGGCTAGCGGGTGGGGGTGCACTACCGACATTGAAGAAGACCTGGCGCCGAAGGGGTGCAAGGCGCCTTGAGGGTAGGGCAATAAGTCAGGGGAAACAGGGGTTTGCGTAACGGGTGCGAGCAGTGGTACGTTGCGCTACACGCCGGTGTAGCTCAGTCGGTAGAGCAGCGCACTCGTAACGCGAAGGTCGCAGGTTCGATTCCTGTCTCCGGCACCAGATTTTTGGAAAGAACTCTAAACCCGCTTCATGCGGGTTTTTTATTGTATTTTTTTTTTTTTTTTTTTTTTTTTTTTTTTGCATTAAAAATTATTTTGATTTTCATGGAGGAAAAATGAAGCTTGAACATCATAGTCACGCTCTTCGGGGTGGGTATGTGCTCGTATTTACGTCGAATAGCATCGAAAAGAAGTCTGTTAATGATTTAATTAGCCTGAGAATTAAAGCGGATATTGGAATTGCTAATGTTGGCTGCTGCTTGGGGATGTTGAATGGGCAGTTTATACTGCATGTGACGGGTGAAAGCGGAGTTTCGCAGGAGGACTCTGTAGGTCGAGTCGCAAGTGCATTGTTGCGCTGCTCATGGCTTCCAAAGCCAAGTTTAATTTTATTGGTTGGTATATGTTGGGGTGATCCTGCAAAAGTTTCTGTCGGTGACGTAGTAGTTTGCTCTGAAATACTATCACTGAATGTGCAGCATTTTGAAAAAGAACAAATCTTGCAGAAAGCTATTTTTCTGAAAAGCGCTGTTGATGCAAGTCGCATTGAGCAAACGCTAAACTATTTAATGAGTGATGTTGGTGTGAGATGCCATGCTGGTAAGCTGGCTAGCTCTGAAACACTCTATAAAAGTGATCGTGCTAGAAATCAAATTATAAAGGCTCATCCTGAATTGCTCGGGGGGGAGATGGAAGCATTTGCATTCCTCAGCGAGCGCTGGAAGTGGCTCGTAGTGAAAGCAGTTTCCGATTATGGTGGAGATAGTTTCTCAAGGGCAGGACAGTCAACAGTTGCCAATCATTCTGCTAAAGTACTTCCGGGTATTTTGAAAATACTTGAAAACTCTGAGGTTATTCCTCCTCCTCCAGAAAGTGAAGAGGCACTACGCTTAAAGAGCTTGATATCAGGGAGTGTCATCGAAATTCGCGCTTCATCAACCAGTATAGAGGATCTAAGTATGTATTTAGATCGAGTGATAGGTGATGACATTGAGTTTAAGTTGCGTCATTATATTTCTGGTGGGGTATATGGTGACGTTTTTGTGCAGCGTCTTCAAGACTATATTTTGGAGATTGCTCAGAACGCAATTAAGTATGGGCGATCAGAAAAAGTCTCGGTCTCTTTTGGCGCGACTCGCGTGGTAGTCGAGGATGACGGGGATGTTTTTGATATTAATCAGTTGGTTGAAGGGCGTGGAGGTGTCAGGGCAGCCACTCTATTTAATAGGTGGAATAGCCAGGAAGGCGGAATAACTGTTAAACAATCTATAGGTGCTGGGAGGGGTGGCAATAAATATATTTTTGAATTGAATGGTATTGCATCCGATATTTTGAATGCGAGAAAAAACTGTGCGTTGCGAGTAAATTACAGCAAACTTGGCTCCAGCTTGGGTCGTCCAAAAGTCTTTGAGTACAATGAGGGTTGCAAAAGTCTTTATCTCGATTGTACTCGATTTAGAATGTCATCCCGTCACTATGATTTGGCGGATGCCGTTAGGCCATTAATTGCTGAGGGTAAGAGGGTTTATATAGGCTGTCGGGATGAGGTGGATGTAGAGTTTTATAGAGAGGAGCTAGGCGATATCGCTGGTGAAAATTTAGTTTTTTTCGTGGATTCGATTATCAGTCGTTAAGTGCCTCTTGCGTTTTAAGAGCTTATTTGTGTTTTTACTTACCTTGTGGGAGAAATGAGCTTCACTCAGCATTGGTTTACTAGGTTATGAGTAACCATCAGGCCAATCATGAATGGCCCATTTTTTGGCACTCTGAGATAATCTCAAGACTCAGCTCGGGCGAGCCCATGGCCCAGTACATTCAGGAGAGTACGTTTGAGAATTTTCAAGTATCTGCACCCAGACCGAATTGATGTACTGGAGTCAACCAGAATTTGCTTCTCCTCTCCGCAGAACCTAAACGACCCTTTTGAGCTGCGGCCACCACTACGACTTTATGAGTCGGATGAATTGGCGTGGGAGGCAGCAGCCGGGTTGCTACCTCAGATATTGGAAGATACTTATGCTAAATTTTCCGAGGATGCGAAATTACTAGTATCAAGAGAGCAACTAGCAGCTGCAGTTCAGGTACAGATGCTTTCGCGTGAGTCCGGTTTTGCTAGCCTAATAAAGAAATTGATGCCTGAAATAGCCAGCCGTTTCAACTCAGCTACAGAGCAGCGTATTGGCATCCTTTGTCTGACAGAGTCGCCCGACGACCTTCTGATGTGGGCTCATTACGGCTGTTCACATGAAGGGTTTGTACTTGAATTTGATCCAGAGGCTTCATTTTTCCACCAGCGGCGATCTGAAAAGGATGAGTTTAGAAGCCTGCGACCTGTGATTTACTCTCCGACAAGGCCGACGCTGACGTTCGCAGATGCTAAGGATGTTTCCCCTCTGCTTACCAAGAGTGATCACTGGAGCTATGAGCAAGAATGGAGAATGATGGTGGATTTGAATGATGCATCGGTGGTTTTGGATGCCGGTGAGAAGAAGTTTCACCTCTTCGATTTTCCTGCAAGTGCCATAAAATCCGTGATTTTTGGTTCCAGGATGTCCCAGACGAAGAAACATAGAATATTGGAGCTGATAGCTAATAGGCCGCAGCTAGGGCATATCACTTGTTTTCAGGCAGCGGTTGACGACATATTATTCAAGCTTAATATCATTCCCTTTGTGTCGTCTTGATCTAGCTCTACTTTCGAAAGGATGCGATACCAGATCACATGCATCTCCCAAATCTTTCAGCCTGCTTTGCATATCGTCATCTCTAGCCAAAATATTATATAGGGCCCAGTTTCACGAGGCTTGATTGGATGCTGCTGAGGATTTCAGATGCATGTACTTTTTGATTTCCTTATATTTGGCATCCCGTATAGTTCCTTTCCTCGCAGCACTTCCTGCTATACTGCATTCCGCTGAGTGCATTGGGAACCCTATAATGCCGGCCATCTGGCGGGTGTTTGCCTCACGCTGTCCCGGCGTTTGAGCATCTGATCGAACGTCCCCTGGTTTCGCCAGCCCCGGAACCGTTGATACGTAAGCGTCCGGCGAACTCACCTTCCGAACTCCAGCGTTAAGGGCGATGGTGTCCGCGTATTTTTAAGCGGACGCGATCACCCTTATCGCCAGGATTTCCATGCGCCAACGAAGCTCTTATCCGAAACCGTTCAAAGCCCAGGTTGTTCAGGAATGCCTGCAACCTGGGGCGACCGTATCCAGTGTCGCCATCAGCCACGGCATCAATGCCAACGTTATCCGCAAATGGATGCCACTCTATCGAGACCAGCCCGCAGCGGCTTCACTACCGGCATTCGTCCCACTAAAAGCCGCGCCTAAACGGCCATCCGAAACGTCAGCGACCATTGAGTTATCCATGGCCGGGCAAGTGATCACAGTGAAATGGCCAGTCTCGGATCCTGAGGGCTGCGCGCACTTTATTCGGGCTGTCGCTCGATGATCCGCATCGATGCAATCTGGCTGGCCACCGAGCCGATGGATATGCGCGCCGGCACCGAAACGGCATTGGCCCGAGTGATTGCGGTGTTCGGTGCGGCGATGCCGCACTGCGCTTATCTCTTCGCCAATCGCCGGGCCAACCGGATGAAAGTGCTGGTGCACGATGGCGTGGGCGTTTGGCTTGCCGCACGACGACTGAATCAAGGCAAGTTCCACTGGCCCGGCATTCGCCATGGCTGCGAGGTCGAACTCGACAGCGAACAACTCCAGGCTTTGGTGCTGGGCCTGCCGTGGCAGCGAGTCGGCGCAGGCGGTGTGATCAGCATGCTATAACCGCCGGCCATTTGGCCGGTCTGCTTGTCGTCGTTTCGGGCCTGCTCTGGAATCGGCGGCATGACTTTCTCGCCCAATCTCGACCAGATGACTCCGGAACAGCTTCGTGCCTTGGCGGCACAGGCGTTGCAGTTGCAGTCCCAGGTCGAGGCAATGAGCCGGAAGATCCAGCACGACGAAATCCTCATCGAACAGTTCAAGTTCGAAATCGCTCTGCTCAAACGCCACAAGTTTGCCAAGCGCAGCGAGCAAATCAGCCCGGCGCAAAGCAGCTTGCTGGATGACTTGCTCGACACAGACCTTGAGGCTATCGAGTCCGAGCTAAAACAGCTCCTTCCAGCTGCGTCACAGGCCGAACCACGGCAATCCCCGAAACGTGCGCCCTTGCCGCCACAGTTTCCACGCACGGTGATTCGTCACGAACCCGAAAACACCCAGTGTGTCCGTGGCTGCCAACTCCAACGCATCGGCGAAGACGTCAGCGAGAAGCTGGATTACACGCCGGGCGTGTTTACCGTCGAGCAACATGTGCGTGGCAAATGGGCCTGCCGTCAGTGCGAAACACTGATCCAGGCGCCGGTGCCGGCGCAGGTTATCGACAAAGGTATCCCGCCCGCAGGCTTGCTGGCCCACGTCATGGTGGCCAAGTTTGCCGATCACTTGCCGCTGTACCGGCAGGAAAAGATCTTTGGTCGCGCCGGGCTGGCCATTGCTCGCTCGACCTTGGCCCAGTGGGTCGGACAAACCGGCGTGCGGCTCCAGCCGCTGGTCGATGCACTGCGTGAAGCGGTGCTAAATCAGGGCGTGATTCACGCCGATGAAACACCCGTGCAAATGCTTGCGCCAGGCGAGAAGAAAACCCACCGGGCCTACGTCTGGGCTTATAGCACTACACCGTTTTCGGCGCTCAAAGCGGTGGTTTACGACTTCAGCCCAAGCCGTGCCGGAGAACATGCACGCAACTTCCTGGGCGACTGGAACGGCAAGCTGGTTTGCGATGACTTCGCTGGCTACAAAGCTGGTTTTGAGCAAGGCATCACTGAAATCGGCTGCATGGCTCACGCCCGTCGCAAGTTTTTCGATCTGCACGTGGCGAACAAAAGTGAGCTGGCCGAACAAGCGCTGCACTCGATCAGCGGCTTGTACGAGGTCGAGCGCCAAGCGCGGGACATGAGTGATGAAGATCGTTGGCAAATACGTCAGGAAATGGCGGTGCCGATCCTCAAAACACTGCATGACTGGATGTTGGCCCAACGCGACCTGGTGCCCAACGGATCGGCCACGGCCAAAGCCCTCGATTACAGCCTGAAACGCTGGGTAGCGCTGACGCGCTACCTGGACGATGGCGCTGTGCCCATCGACAACAACCAGGTCGAGAACCAGATACGGCCATGGGCACTCGGTCGCTCGAACTGGTTATTAGCCGGGTCACTGCGCAGTGGCAAAAGGGCGGCGGCGATCATGACTCTGATCCAGTCGGCGCGCATGAACGGGCATGATCCGTATGCCTATCTCAAAGATGTGCTGACGCGGTTGCCGACACAGCGAGCCAGTGAGATCGGGCAATTGCTGCCGCATAAGTAGGTACCGGCCTGACTTACGCAAGGTGAGTTAGGCGGACGCTTACGCTTAAACGGGCCCGCCTATCTGAGGCTACTACTAACCAGCAGGCGTGTATGGGATCAATATGGAAAGTGGAGTGTGAAAGCAACCCCGCGCTCGCGGATGCTTTTACCCGGTTGCGTTACAATCTTTCAAGGGTGAGGAATCTTTGCGCTCTCTACAAGAGCACATCGGTAAGAAGACAAGGAAGAGTTCTGGTTCATCAGGCTGATATTTTGCGCTCGGCAGTTGTCTTTATGCACGCCATGCTTGAGGATTGCTTGAGAACAATTGCAGCCCATTACCCGCCGCTTGCAGGCGAAGAGTTTTTAAATAAAATTCCACTGCAAGGTCTAAACTCTTCAGGCAAGCCCGAAAAATTCCATCTCGGAGAATTGCATAAATTCAAAGGCATGACGATTGAAGAGTTAATTGCAGGGTCCGTCAGCTCTTACCTTGATAGAACTACCTTCAATAATGTGCCTGATATTGTGAGTCTTTTGAAGTCGCTGAACAAGGATGCATCCCAGTTTACTGAATTTTATCCTTCAATTGAGAAAATGATGAATAGGAGGCATGAGATTGTTCACAGAGGTGACAGGACAGAGCGCCCAGGTAAGGGTAAGCAGTACGCAAACTCTATCCGACTGTCCGACGTAGAAAATGGGCTACACAGATTAATTTGTTTCTTGAGAGATTGTTTGTCTCCCTTGCAGATAAAGGAGCTGTTATGAAGATTCGCTTTGTAAGGCAGTGATTAATATTTGCCTTGTTTGAACACAGCCTGTCATATAAGCAATGTTGTGCAGAAATGCTTAGCTGAGATGCAGGCTTTTATAGAAAATTCCTTACATGAACATAAGGCCGATTAAGGCGTGGGTCAGATTCTCTACGCCCGACTTTACAAGAGAGACCACTTGGGCACTATGCGTCTAACCCGAGCGGCCGCTATGGGGCGCCTATCAAAAGTGTTCCACGCCAGCCCGGGTTTATTCATGTCATTCACTGGCTACAAGCTTGATAGGCGAAGATTCAATCAGGTTAAACGCGAACTTGCTTTTTTTGGTGCAGGTGGCAATAAGCCAAGTAACGGCAGCGTCTGCCGAATTGAATATTTTCTCGCAACTCTGGTTTATCATCGGATTATTACCAGTAGGTAATGATTGCCGAATGTCGGTCTTCAGCCCAATGCATCTTATTCCGAGCGCAAAGGAGAAACCAAGCTCGAATGCGACCCCCTCATCAATATGTGCACCGTTCAGAATGGCTAGGATAAACTCCGATTCCTTCATGGCAGCTATATCAGCGTCGAAAACCATCCTCTCTGCTAGCGCTGCAGATGTGCCATTCGCTACTAATTCACGCAACAGTAAGCCATCTTCTTGGGGCAAGAAAACATCAAAATAATCTTGGAGTTTAGCTTTGAGGGTTTTGTTATAAGCTAGCTCCGCCTCATTGAATAGTGGTGCTGCTAAATATATTGTTGGTTTTTTAATCATTTGCGATGTCACTCATTCGGCGATCTAGGTCTGACGGGGAATAACTGCAAGAAAAAATAACTTTTGCAACGTCGCGCACAATGTCTGCCTCTTTTCTCTGAGTTGCATGAATCTTCTTGGGTTGCAAGCTGTCGTAAAGATCTAAGCTTCGCTGCTGAAGTTCATTAATTTTTTCAGGTGGCCAGCTGGTTTCTTTTCGTTTAGTAATTAAGCGTGACCATATTTCATGAGCGTCTCCAGTCATATGGATAATCTCGCCGGGAATAATTACTTTTTTTGAAAGTCCCGGTCGAATGCCGTTATTAAGCATTGACTTAGCGCGATCGCTCTCGGGTACGCCGACAACAAAGGTTAAAGGATCAAGGGGAGACCTATCGACAAGAAAGACACCAACCTTTTTTCTGTCCAAGTAATTGTTCTTCTTTCCAAACTGCTCATTGGTCCAGTCGTCAATAGTAATCGTCTTGCTTGTACTAAGCTCGTCGGGAGAACGAGCCATCTCTGGAGGCCTTTCGTCAAACCACTCGTCAAGCGTAACTAAACTACCAAACTGGCTAATTACGGTGGATTTGCCTATCCCGATGGAGCCTACCATGTAATAGACGTATTTGGTAGGAAGTCCAAGAAAGTCGGATTCTTGCAGGAAATCTACTTCAGGCATAGTAATTGCCCGCAAGAACTCTTCAATATCTTTGCTGTTGAAGAATAGCGTTACTAGATTATAGTTGTTAAAATTTGCTTCAAATATCGCGTTTCGATTTTGCGGGTCAATAGCTTCAGACGTAAATCTGATGAAATAATTGTAATTTCCTGGGCTGATAGAAGCGGCTTTTCGGAGAAGGTGAAGCAGGGTGGAATCGGTTAGCGAGTGCCCAACAAGAACGCTTGTCTTTTTCGTAAGGACATGGAGGAGAGTTGATAAACCTCCCCCTATCCCATCAAGTAGTTGGTCTGCAAAAGCTCCATCAGAGAAAATCAAATTCTCACTTTGGAATTTATTCTGGTCAAATGGTAGGAAACCATTTGGATGATATATTACACATTTGTCTTTTGTGAATTGAGTGTGATGGGACCATACTGTTTGATATGGTCGCTCGTGCTTGGTTGGGTTCAGGTCTGCGCAGGAAAGTCCAAACTCCAAGAAGTCATCAAAATTGTATGTGACAGTCAATTCTGAATGCTTTGCAAATTCAATGATCTCTTTAAAGTACGGATGGGCATCGATTTGAGCACGTCTTTCGTTAGGCTTGATATCCTGATATAGAGCTTTGTGAATTAATCCACGCCAGTCGGAGAGAATTTTCTTTTCGATAAGGACGCCGTTTGTGTAGCACCCCTCTTTAGCGAGTTCGTTTTTCTTGTGCGAAGTGAAGATTTCAAATAGGACTAATGCAGCCTTGCCCGCTGCCTCTTTTACAGCATGAACTTCAGGAGCTTGACATGCCATGGAAGTCTTTATTCGGTCGACCAAAACTTCCCACATAGGAAGGTTCAAGTCTCGTGAGACCCCAGCGCCTAGTACCAAACTTGCCTTGTTTCTAGCAAGTTGCGAGCGAAGTTGACAAACGTATTTCCATGCAGATTTTACAGCTTCAGAGCTAATATGGTGCATTCTATTGGCATCCAGTGTAGGCGCGCTTCTGAATGGGCTTGGTTTGCTACAGATAATAGCGTGTTTCGTTTGGGGTTAGGCATTTTGACGGTAAAGGACTGGGTAAAGAAGTGGTCCCCCGTTAGCAACCATTATGAACGGCAGCATCGGACCGATAGCCACCGCTTACGAAAGGCCGCTAACGGCCCCAAGCGGCCGTTCACCGAGGTCGGCTAACGGCTCTTGGGGGCGCTCACATCCTCAGAGTTACCACCCGGTAGCCACCTCTTGGCATCGCGGGAGCCTGCCGCTCGGCTCTTGCTTCAAATAGATCGGGCAATCGTTCGTCTAGGGCAATCCAGCTAACACTTCCTGCGTAAAGACTGCGCTTCGCGGTAAGATCCCGCTCGCTATGACGTTTTCCAGGGTGGTCGCCGGATCAGCGACAAAGAACGTTAGTACCAGTCCCCGCTGGGCGCGAGTGCAGCAGACGTAAAGCAGTCGCAGCGTTCGGCTCCAAGTATTTTCATCACCGCCCAGTGCTCGTGCTCGATCTGCAGCACGGGCCTCAGCACTCGCGAAGACACGCTCGTAGTTGTACGTTCGGTAGTCGCTTTCTTCCTCGTCCATCACCACCATCACTCGTTCGAACTGCGCTCCCTTTACACCGTGCTGTGTAGCATAGGGGGAGCCTTCTGAGATGTAGCGCTCATAGGGCCAAAGCTCTTGTGCAGAGCACTTGAAGAACTTGGCCATTGCCGCGTCCGAGGATGGTCCTTCGGCCGGAACCGCATCAGCAGCCTCGGGCTCCTGAGCAACGTCAGCAACATCCCTGACAAATCCAAGAACACGCCTATAGCGATCGTCGAACTCGAAAAGGCCCGTGTCACAGAGATGGAGAGCTATGTCACCGATGGTGGTCTCTGCCTCGTCCAGCATGACGACAAGTCTCGATATAGCAGCGTGCAGTTCTCGCAACACAGCCGCGGCACGCTGGCCGGTAAGTGCCCCTGGCGCCAGACGCGGGCTGAACTTTCGGATCAGGTTCATCGCCGCGAACTCGTTGCCAGCCTTCACTGCGGCAACGATCGGTAGCGCAAAACTCAGGAAGGGGCGAACGGGCCAGCCGGTGCCATCCTGCATCCCCTGCTTCATGCCCTCCGATGTCCTATCGTTCAGCGCCGAATAGATGCCACCGAAGCCGAGCCGGTTCGCGGCCATGCGGTGCACGATGACAAGAATCTTGAGCGCGATGTCTGGGGTCGTCCAACCCTCGTCGTTGTTCGTCGCCGCACTCCACGCCCGGACTCTTGCCAGGGCCTCAATTCGGTTAAGCGTGTTTGGCAGGACGAACATCCGGGCCGAGCCCTCCACTGGCTTGAGATCTCCATCAACCTTTTCGTGTAGCCCTCGGACTTGCTCCATGCCGTCGCCCTGCGCGCGCACGGCGTTGGCGACATCAAGGATCTGCTTGGCACAGCGAAAATTCTCTGGTTTCGTGATGGCCCGCCAATGGTCCTCAAGCGGGATGTCCACCCCGCGCCTCTCATGAAGATCGCCTGCATCGGGTCGCCAAAAAAACCGAGACAGAACTTGCGTCGCATCTGGGCTTCCACGTCCTTGAAGGACTTCACTACGCTCGGGAACGTGTCCTGACTCTCGTCTATGAACACAAACGGGAAGTTCAGCGCTACGACCCGTCGGAACAGGGGACGATTTTGCAGAAGGAAGTCAGCGAGCTGAAGGATGTCCTCGTGGCCGAGGATGCCCTTTGCATAGTCGCTGCCCACCCCGTAGTTGAAGGTCTTGACGCCAGCAATAACCTCCAGGTTGCGGACATAACGCTCCTGGTCAGCCTTGTTCCTGTCGCGTGTAGTCTGCCGAACACGCGAGCTGTAGTTCTTGAACTCTTCTTCCAGCTCGGAAATCCGCCTGCGTATGTCGTTCTCTAGCCAAACCTTAATGTCCGTCTGAAACGTCTTGGTAATAGACCAGTAGAAGCTGTGGATGGTCGAGACATGGACCAGCGGATCGTCGTTAACATCCGCCAAGATTTCTTTGGCGGCGAGGTCGGTATATGTGATGCAGGCAACCTTCTGCTTTTTCGCCCGCATGGTGGCGCCGTGCTCTGAGATCACCCAGTCCAGCGCCTTGATGAGGGAGGTGGTCTTACCGGAACCTGCGCCGGCGCGGACCACGAACGGCTGTGGGGGTGTCGCAGCAATACACGCGTAGATCTCGCGGTCGGCGGCAGTGTCTGGGCTATCAACTCGCCTGCTCATGCCGTCTGCTCCGCATCTGCAATGACGGCGACAAAACCGGCTGCAGTCGGCTCAATTGTCGTGACCTCGGTGGCAACAGCCGCGTCCGCCTCAATCTCGTGCGCCACTTTGGCTTCGAGCCAGGCTAAGCCCTCGGCGATATACGTGGGGACCTTCCAGCAGTTGAGCGGACCACTTGCGAGCACCTCCAGCGCAAAGCGAGTCTTGTCGAAGTTCTTGCTGATCACCCTGTCGTGCAACTTCTCAGCCAGTTCCTCGGGGCTGTTTGGTGCGCGCTTTAGCTTGAGTCCGACCGCCCGGTTAGCCTCAGCCTGACACCACTCGGAGTTCTCAAGACCGAAGGCCTCCTCAAGCGTGCGGCCGCAAAGCTGCGAGGTCGTAGCACCCACCGTAACCAAAACCTTGGTTTGATAGGCCACCCGAACCTCAGCGCTGGAGCCCTCGGCAAGCGATAGCGTCTTTTGCTCCGCCGAGACTTCCCATAGTTCGGCGACCGACCGCTTCTTAGGGATCCAGCTGATAAGGGTTTGGTTGGACGTGACGGCACCCTCCACGTGTGCATGGCAGGTGCTCCCACGCTTCTTGGATTTCTTTTTGCCGCCCGGTGCTGCCTCGTCGTCGTCTTCGGTTTCGAAGGGCTTCAGATCGTCGTCCTCGTTATCTCCGTCGACGGTGCCGTCAGCTCCTGCGTCTTGCTCGGCGGCATCCTCAGCATCCGGCTTGACCGTTACGCTGTCCAGATCTGTGATGACCAGCGTAGTTAGTCCAACGAAGGCGATCAATTCTTGAAACCGATGCGCGAACGCGCCACCGACTTCAAGGATGGTCAGGGCGGAGGAGCGCAGGCGTTTGGCGGCCGACTCGATCATGGCTGGCAGGAGCAGGCGCTCGACATTGCCCTCCACCAAGATGACCGCATCGGAAAAGAAGAGATCGCAGTGTGTGAGTTTCAGATACCGCTGCAAGAATTCGCGCGCTGGAGCGTCGGCCGCGCCCGTTTTGAAGAGCGAAAGATTCCTTACCTCGGTGTTATGGGCCAGCTGGTCGCTAACACGGCGGAAGTACCTGATGGGAGAGAACCCGCGCTCATATAGGATGTGTGGGGAATGCGTGGTGACAACGAGCTGCGTGTGGAAAAACGTTGCGTGATCGTTGGCATCCTCAAGAAGGCGCAAAACGTTCCTGATGAAGACCTGCTGGATCTGCGCGTGCAGATGCGCCTCAGGCTCTTCAATAAAGACCAGATGCAGTGGCGCCCGTTTGTCTTCCTCGGCTTTCCACTGCTCGTGCAGGTCGAGGAGTTCAACCACCATATAGACTAGGTTCTTGAACCCCAGACCGTTGTAGCTGTCGGGCAGTTGCGCGGTGACCGCACCAGGAACCACGTAGTGAACCTTGGCATCTTGCCCCAAGACGGTGGTCGGATCCAAGGCCGCCCGAATCACGATCTCGGGGTTGTTGACGCCTGGATAACCGAGTTTGGCGAGGCGCTTGAGGGTGTCGCTGAAGACTTCCTCCAGGTGGAAGTTCAGTTCTTTCTCCGAGGTATCGAGCGCTTTGAGCACTACATGGTCGTCACCACGCTTCTCCAGATTACGGTGATAGAAACGGCTCAGACGACGCGACAAGCTCTCAGCGCGGTCGGAGCTGCCAGCATCCGGGTCATCAAGGTGCCGCTGCGCACGCAGGAAGTCCACCCTCACCAGAGACTTCAGAATGGCCGCGCCACCCGGCTCGTTACCTAGGGGCAGCGGCTCATAATCGGCCTCCTTAGGCTGATAGCCGACAAATTCGCGCTCATCGAGTACATAGTAGCGGAACGTATATTCCTTGGTCAGCTCCTTGGTGAGGTACTTCGTCAGACTTTCCGGCCAGGGCTTGTACTCGCCGGGATCCGCCACCACCGCAGCCCCATTTTCCGCAACTTCATTGCGCCTGGTTACCAGTGCGGTTGCAGCGTTGTTGGCCTTTTCATGCAGTTCATGGAATTTCCGAACGAGCGCATGGGCGTCCCGAGGCTCGAACGCCACCCGAATCCCGACGCACTTGCCGTCCCACTCCGTGCTCGGAAGAAGCGACATTGCAGTGGCGAGATCGTCTTCTCCGACGCGGAACCAGAGATCCAAAAGAATGGACGGCAACTGCTTGGGCGCGTCCTCATCGCCTGGAGGCGTCCTGCCTATGGCGTCGATCTCGGCCCACAGCGCTGCGCTGAAGTCGAAGAGTTCGAACTTCTTCGCTTCGCCACGTAGCATCGAGTACAGGCCTTGTACGGCAGACGTCTTGCCGCTGTTGTTGGCGCCAACGAAGATGGAAATCTCGTCGTCAAGCTCAATGACGACATCTCGCAGTCGGCGATAGTTCTGCAGCCGATATGCCTGTAGCTTCATGATCACCTCTTCCTAAGTGTTGCCGGGACAACTTGGTGCTAAGCACGCAGGCCGGCTGCTTTCCTTTGAGCGCTCGCGCTTTTTCCCACTTTCTGAATCTAACAGCATCCATGTGTCGATGCCGAAATGAGACTTATATAGCGCACGCCATTCTGACTCACCACGCTAAACCTCCAATCAGCACTTCCACGCCGAAGTGCCGACTACCTTACCTACAACATACATGCAACAGAGGGCTGGCTGCACTGATCGCAGCCCTTCGTATCACTGCGTCGAATGCAAGTGCCTGATCCGCAGCTATCCAAACGGGTGCTCAGATCGAGTGCAATTTCGCACATGCACTCAAACGGCTCTATATGAAGGAAAGCTATGGGTCGATAGCGGGCCGTCGTGGTTACACCGTTTCCGTTGTTACACTGCTCGAGCAAGTGTCTATATCAGCGTGTAACTCGATTCTTCTCCTTGAAAATCAAGTGGTTGCGAGATTTTGTTACACTTCTTACATCCGTTACACAGCTTTAGATTTGTAGTTATCCCCATGCCCCCTGTTCGACTGTGCCTTCAGCGGCAGAGCATGCACTGTCTTTCCGATGCTGGCAGCCGCCGGGGACCCTGAGAGATTAGGCGAGATACGGGACAGGAAACCCGCGCCTTTTTGTTAGCGGGTGATCTGCCAGCTTAGTGAACTGGTGAATCAGGTGAACCGGAGTGAATTGTGCAGCTTTTTGCACATCTGCCCTCATCCTTACCGTACCGGCAAGAATCGTTCCTTCACTCATGGCCAGGCAGATTTCAATGATTGAAATTTCAATAACCTGGTGCTCGGTCCGCTAGCGTAGTGGCGCGGGTTTCCGTCCCCGTGTTCATTGTTTATCCTCAGGGTCCCCCGGGGTCACCCTCTCACCTGCTCTAGCACTATTCTTCGAAGGAACGTATGAATGCTCACTGGTAATTTGACTAAAGCCTCGGTGAAAAAGGCTATTGCCATCTACGAACGCGGAGAGCGGCCTTTCAAGTACACCACTCCTCGGGCTTGGTATCTGGAGGCACCTGGTGGGCTTCTCTACCCTCTCAAGTACATTTACGCACTAGCCATCGGAAAACCTCCTGGCTCTTTCAATACATCGCACCCGCTTAGTGACCTACCGAAGCTCGGATTTCAGGTGGTTCGCATGCCGAGAGACCTGGCTCAAGACTTCGAGAGGAAGGTGCGAGAATCTCTTAAGAATCCTAAGCAGCGGATGGCTCGTCTAGCCGTTGCTCCCCGGGTACCCAAACAAAAATTTGTTCAGGTCCGGGTGTTCGAGCGCAATCCAGACGTTGTCGCGGAGGTGCTGTCGAGGGCGAACGGTATCTGTGGTCTGTGTGGCCGGGAGGCTCCGTTTCTCAGAAGGAAGGATCAGACGCCATACCTAGAGGTGCATCACAAGCAACGGCTGATTGATGGCGGAGACGATACGGTCGAAAATTCAGTCGCCGCTTGTCCGAACTGTCACAGGAAAGCCCATCACGGATGATCGCCCTCTGGCGCGTGCGCTTCTAAAATCAGCCGACCACCTTCCCATCGCTGGGGTGGATCGAGGTTTAGGGATACGTTTAGGGATACGTCTGGCGCATCCTATTCATAAAGATCCAGTATTGCTTGGCTTAAAGGTTCTGTGTTTGGTTCCTGTCTCCGCACCAGAGTTTGATGGTTTGATTCAGGATTTCCTGCATTCGGCCCGTCCCAAAATGCCTGCCTTGTGCGGACATTTTTGTTTCTTCCGTTTTCTGCTTTTGGCCGATCAGGCCACCTTCAGTCCGCTTCCCGGCCGAGAGAATAGTCAGCGGTTTTTCACTTCCGGTTGTACGGGTTTCAAGATAATGGGTGACTGGCATTTGGCTTTCGCCCCGTGTTTTCGGGGTGTTTGGCGAGATTTTTTAAGATAGTGCTTCAATCGGTCATAGATATTTTCAGATGGCCGAGCTTTGCATCAGTACCTCCTGCGGCTGATCCCGCCCGCTCATCACACCACCCGCAGACCAGCTGCTTTGCTTCCTCTAACACGACAAGAGAAACGCTATGACTGATGAAAAACACGATGATCGCCCTGTTTACCAGGCAGCCTGCCATTGTGGAACGGTGCGTTTTTCACTTCGCTTGACCGATGGTGTGCGTACAGCGCGCCGGTGCAACTGCTCGCTCTGCCGTATGCGGGGGGCAGTGGCGGTATCAGCCAACCTGGGCGACATCACTGTCACCCAAGGGCATGAGGCGCTCACTCTTTATCAGTTCAACACACGTGTTGCAAAACACTACTTCTGCTCGAAATGCGGCATCTACACATTCCACCAGCGCCGCTCCTCACCGGATCAATACGGGGTCAACGTTGCCTGTATCGAAGGCATGAGCCCATTTGACTTCCCGGAAGTCCCTGTCAGTGAAGGGCGGATTCATCCAAAAGACCGCGTAGGTGGAGGCTCATTGACTGCTGGATGGCTGCGATATGAAAGCAACCATGATTGATACGCCTGGACCCTAGAACTGCTAGGCGAAGCCCTGGTCCAGCACGACGAAATGCTGAATGCGAACACAACCCGCGCATAAGCTTTCGCTACACGGCGGGTATCCATCAGGCGATCCGGATCATCAGCCGTCTGGCCAGTGAGCAGTGTGGGAAGGTCGTGGAGCGAAACGGCCAGGCTCCTGAGCGTTAGGCGAGATCATCGATGAATGGCGGACGAGATATCACAGGCCGCTGAAGCGTTGGCATCCCAGGGGCAGGAACGCCAAGGCTCAGCGCTGCGGACTATTTCAATGGCAGTGATGGTCACCGGTCTTGTGATTGGTGTGGCAACCCCTGGCGTCAGTACCGCCACTATGCGCAAAAGCGCCTACTGATGAGAACGAAAGGACTGCAGCGATCAACAGCGAAACGATTTTCATCAGGCTACTCCTTGCTTGGCTGGGTGATGGCTTATTGACATCTCAAGCGTATGGCAAAATGCTTCCGGTTAACAACCAGAGCAGCGCTGGCACAGCGTATAACTGTCAAAACCGAGCGATATCCTTTTGGCCCGGTTAGGTGTTTTACTTAGTGCTTTAGATTGAGAAGGATCTGATCTAGATGGTGTCGAAGGACAGCTTGAGCGGTTTGATCGCGTTTGTACGTGCGGCTGAGTCGCAGAGCTTCACCTTGGCGGGGCGTGGTTTGGGTATTTCCTCCTCTGCCGTGGGCAAGAGCGTTAGCCGCCTTGAGGAGCGCCTTGGCGTGCGTTTGTTCCATCGCAGCACCCGACAGATCAGCCTGACCAGCGAGGGGCTAGACTTCTTCGCCCGTTGCCGCACCCTGCTGCAGCAATTGCAGGACGCCGAGGCGGCCTTGGCCAACTCCAAGCAGAGGCCCAAGGGCGTGCTACGGGTTAGCCTGCCGGCAGTAGGCTACCGTCTGATTTCCGGAAGCATGCGCGAATTCTACCGGCGCTATCCCGAAATAGAACTGGACCTGGACTTCAGCGACCGGATGGTCGATGTGGTGGAAGAAGGTTTTGACGCGGTAATCCGTAGCGGTGCGCTGCCGGACTCGAGCCTGGCCGCCCGCAAGATCTGCACCTTCCGCTTCGTGCTATGCGCGGCACCCGAATACCTGCAGCGCTATGGCGTCGCCCGCACCCTTCAGGACCTGAGCAGCTATCGGGGTATCGGCTACAAGCTGCCGTCGAGCGGCAAGCTGCAGCCATGGACGTTGCAGGCGCAGGGCGAGCGGGTTCAAGTGCAGGTTGAAACGGCGATGGTCATGAACAGTGTCGAGGCGGTGCTGGCGGCCTGCCGAAATGCCATGGGCGTAGCCTACCTTCCCGACTTTGTGATCCAGGAGTACATCGCCAGTAACGAGTTGACTCTGGTAATGCGTGAACTGAGTCTTCCGGGTGACTTCTGGATCGTCTGGTCGCCGACCAGGCTGCTGTCACCCAAAACACGCGCTTTCATCGACTTCTTGGGCGAGACTGACCTGATGACCAACGCCAGCTGAGCAAACCAGCTGGCGTTGCATCACGCAGGTCAGGCAATCAACAGCTTTTTGAAGCGCGCCGAGTAACGGATAGCCTCGACTACCTTGAGCCGGACCGGCACTTTGTAGCTGTCCATGCGTTCGCGGCTGTACTGGCGTATAGCCCGGAGGACCTCGGCGGTAGCATCGCCGTAGTCGCCATCGAGTACCACCTCGGCGGCGACGAACTGCCCGGTCAGGCCGTTGCGCTCGCCATAGGCCTTGCAGTCCTTGATGCGCGGGTGCTGCATCAGCACCGATTCGACCTCGGCGGGGTACACCTTCTCGCCACCGACATTGATGATCTCCTTACTGCGGCCAAGGATCTTCAGGTAGCCATCAGCATTGACTTCGACCAGGTCGCCGGTCTTGAACCAGCCGTCATCGGTGAAGCTGTCCATGCTGTGGTTGAGGTAGCCCATCACCTGGGTAGCGCTGCGCAGCCACAGTTCGCCGTCGACCACACGGTATTCGGTATCGCCTTCCTGGAAGCGCATGAACAGGCTGTCGGAGGACTGCGAGCTGGTGTTCATGATACCGGTTTCGCTGGTGCCGAAGGTTTGCAGGAATTTCACCTTGGGCAGTTTCTCGCGCAAGGCCCCCAGCAGGCTTTCGGGCATCGGCTCGGTGCCGTAGGTAATCATGCGCAGGGCCCCCAGGTCGTAGCGCCCGAAGACATTGTTGATAAGCATCAGATTGAGGAAGGTCGGCGAGGTCGGCAGCACCGTGATCCGGTGATCGGCGATCAATCGGGCGACGATGTCCGGGCTCTTGGTGGCGGCAATGGTTGCCGTGCCGCCGATGGTCAGGATGTTGAGCAAGGTATTGATGCCGCCAATATGGTCGAACAGCAAGAACAGGAAAATGCTCAGGCGCCGAGAGCGCTTGTTCTGGTAGCTGGCCACCAGCCGATCAAGGTCGTGCAACATGGCCTTGGGCTGCCCTGTAGTACCGCTGCTGAACAGGATCAGGCCAGCATGCCCGAGCCCCTTGAGCTTGGCCACCAGAGCATTGTCTTCGCCCTGCGGAGTGTGCCGGGTGACCTCGCCGCTGTCGGCATTGATCTGGTACTCGGCTTGAGCGGCGGCAAGCTTGTTCTGCACTTCCTGCTCGTTGCTGGCGGTGTTCAGCGCAATTACATTGCCGTTCTGGTACAGCGCCAGGAACAGCGCGATGCCACGGAACGAGAAATCGCCCTGGACGAATACCGTGGTCTGCGCTGCGACACCTTGGGCCTGCAGGTGTTCGAGCTGGTGCAGTACCTCGGCCTTGAGTTCGGCGTAGCTATGGCTTTGCTGCTCGGTGTTGAGAAATGGTGTATCGGCAAAACCGTCGAGCTGGTCGATCAGAGGCTTGAGAGTCATCAGAAATTCCCTTTTGTGAGGCTTCGCTCAGAAACGCACCGGAAGTTCGTTGGGACGGCGCAGCACGGTGCCGTTGATCCAGGCCAGCGATTGCGGCGCGCGGTCCAGCTGCATGTCGGGCAACTGTTCGATCAGCGTCTCGAGTACGATGCCGATTTCCAGCCGGGCCAGGGCCGGGCCCATGCAACTGTGGATGCCATGGCCGAACTGGATGTGTGCGGCCTTGTCCTCACGGAGTGGGTTGATCCGCAGCGGCTCGCTGAACACCGCCGGGTCGCGGTTGGCCAGGAACACATTGGCATACACGCAGGTGCCCGCCGGAATCTCACCACGGCTGGTACTCACCGCCTGAGTGGTGATGCGCGGGAAAGCCGACAGCTTGCCGATCGGGATAACCCGGATCAGCTCCTCGATCAGTGCCGGCAACTGCTCTCGGTTATGCTGGGCGTGCATCCACAGTGCGGGGGCGCACAGAAGCGTGTAGACCGATTTGGTCATCACGCTCAGGGCGTTGTGATCGCCACCTAGCAGAATGCCCAGCAGCACGCCGACGAATTCCTCGTCGGTGAGTGGGTCGTCCATGCTCGCACGCTGGTCGACGTACTGCCGGATGAACCCGTCCGGTTCGGCGTGGCGGGTGCCACGCACGAAGTCCATCAGGTAATCGAAGCTAGCCTTGACCGCTACTTCGATACCCGGGATGTCGTCCGGCGGCGCCGACTGGATGATCTGGCTCCAGGGGCGGAACAATTCGCGGTCCTGCAGCGGGATCCCGAGGATGTGGCACACGGTGGAGGCAGTCAGGTCCTGTAACACCGAGGCGAACAAGTCCGGTGCCAGCTCGCCGTCACGCATGCGCTGGACGTTGCGCCGGGTGGTGGTTCGTACATGCTCGCGCAGGCTTTCCACCCCGCGCTTGCTGAAGGCTCGGGCCACAGTGGCACGCGAGCGCATGTGTGCCGGGTTGTCGAGGTTCAGCAGCAGCTCCGGCTGGGTCGGGCCTGGAAGGAAGGTCGGGCCACCTTCCACGTTGCACAGGGTGCGGCTGATACTCGGGTCGGCCAGGAAGCTACGGCAATCGTCGTAGCGGGTCAGGTGTGTGGCGACGTGGCCGCTTGGCAAGCGGATCTGCTGCAGTGGCTGGTCGCTGTCGAGCACGTGGTAATAAGGCGCGGCATCCAGGTTGGGGATGTCCATCACAAAGGGGAAGCTGTGGGTCGTCATGTCGGGCCTGCCACGTGTCAACGGGATGGATAAAGCAGCGCGCGCACGGCGTCGCGCACTTCGAGGCTGTCCTGGAAGTGAATCGCCTGCCAGCCGGCGGCGCGGGCCGCCTCACAGTTCTCCTCGACGTCGTCGATCAGTACACAGCCGTGGTCGTCTACACCCAGCTCGCGGGCAGCCAGCGCGAAGATGCGTGGGTCGGGCTTGCGCAGGCCGACCTTGCACGAATCGATGATGCCGTCCGTGACGTCGTCCAGGCCGACCATGCGCCGCCACGACGTTTCCCACTCAACGGTGTTGTTGGTGAGGATGGCCGCCTTTACCCCGGCCGCCTTGACCTCGTGGAACAGTTCGAACATGTGCGGGTTGACCTCATGGTCGGCAAACCACTGCTCGCCGTGGTTGTCGAAATCGCAGCGGCTGAGGTCGATGCCCGGATACAACTTGCGCAGCGCGGCGCTCATTGCCTGCCCCCATTCCACCTGGGTCATCAGGGCAAGCTCAATGGGGGCCTGGAACTGCACGCCCAGTGGACGTGCGACTTCGTGCATGGCCGCTTCCATCTGCTGGCGGTTGATGCCGGTCTTGCCTTCATAGACTCGGTACAACTCAGCGATAGAGGGGGAGAGTACGCCGCCGAAGTCGAACCAGATTGCCTGAGTAGTCATGGGTGTTGTCCTTGTCAGAGTGAAGTCGTCAGGGTGACGGGGGGAATCAGCAGGGTGTCGCGCAGCGACAAATGCGCCAGGCCAACCGAAAGGCCGACGCCAAAGCCACAAGCCACCAGGTTGTCCTGGCGCAGGCGTTCGGCATCCGGGCTGGCCGACAGTAGTACAGGGATCGATGACGGCCCGGTGTTGCCGATACCGTCCACATGCACCGGGATACGAGCCGCGTCGATGCCAAGCTTTCGGCCGAGGTAATGCAGCATGAAGGCGTTGGCTTGGTGCAGCAGGAAGTAGGGGATGCTGTCAGCCGGTAGCTGCAGCTCATGTAAGAAGGCATGCAGTGCGGCCGGAACCTGCTCCAAGGCGAAGTTCATCACCTGCGCACCGTCCATGAACAGGCTGCCAATTGCTGCGCTGGTGGTGCCTGGCTCGCGCTCTGCGGCCTGATAGCGTAACGGTGTCCCCAGATGCCTGGCGCCGTTGCCGTCGGTGGAAAAAGCGAACGAGAAACTGTGGGGGCCAGCCTCTACCAGGGTGGCGCTGGCACCGTCGCCGAACACCATGCGCACATGATGGTCCTGTGGCTGTAACAGCTTGCTGATGACGTCGCTGGTGCACAGCAACACGCGTCGGCAGCTACCGCTGGCAACCAGCAGCGAGGCCTGGAACAGGCCATACACGTAGCCAGAGCAACCGAAATTGAGGTCGAACGCCGGGATGTCCCGGCGCAGGCCGAGCCGGGCTGCGAGTATTGCGCTGCTCGCCGGCATCAGTGCATCAGGTGTCTGGGTCACCAGCACGAGCGCATCGATGCTGTACGGGTCGACATCTGCGGTGTCAAACAGGCTGCGAGCGGCACCACAGGCGAGATCGGTAGTGGACAGCTCGCCGGCGATTCGTACACTGCCGATGCCGGTGCTTTTGGCAATCCGCGCGGCTTCGCGCTCACCGAACAGCGCGGCGAAGTCATCAAGGGTGAGTTGACGATCCGGTAGCGCCGATGAAACCGCGCGGATCGAAAGGCCATGAAGGGTGCTGTTCATCGGAGTACCTCACGCAGGTTCTGCGAGGCTGCTGGCGACCGCTTCGAACAGTTCACCGAGGGTGTTCAGTTCGTCCAGGATTTCCGGGTGCAGGGCAAGGCCGAACTGGTCATTGAGCACGCCAAGCAAGGTCACCTTGGTCAGCGAGTCCCAAGTGGCCAAAGGCTCAAGCAGGAGGTCGTCGGCAAGTTTCGATTCGGGCAGTTCCAGAAGCTCGGCCAGCTCTTTTTTCAGGGCGAGTATGTCCATGCTGCATGTCTCCAGTTGGGTAAAGCCGATAGGGTGGGGGGCAGAATGCGGTCAGAGCCCGCCGAGGTAGATCACCTGGCCGGTGATGAAGTCGCTCTGCGCCGACAGGAAAA
This sequence comes from Pseudomonas putida, assembly GCA_029953615.1. NCBI lineage: Bacteria > Pseudomonadati > Pseudomonadota > Gammaproteobacteria > Pseudomonadales > Pseudomonadaceae > Pseudomonas > Pseudomonas putida. The sequence goes on from CP124529.1 coordinate 3,088,833, forward strand.
AGTCGGTGACATGGCTGACGTCATCGAAGCTGCCCAAGCGTTTGATCGCCTGCTGTTGTAGCAATGCGTTCATCTTCGACGCAGGAATGGCGCGGGTCAGGTCGGTGTCGATCGGTGTCGGCCCAAGGGCATTGACCGTAATCCCGTAGCTGGCCAGCTCCTTGGCCATCACTGCGGTGAGGGTTTCAACAGCGGCTTTGGAGGCCGCGTACAGCGCTTCACCCTCGAGCTTGAGTGGCCTGGCCACCGTGGAGAAGTTGATGATGCGCCCGGCACCCTCACGCTTCATCAGCTTTGCCGCCTCGCGGCTAAGTAGAAAGGTACCGAGCAGGTTGGTGCGCACGATCTGTTCAGCGGTACTGTAGGGGGTGAGCAGCGAGTGGTTCATACTGGCGATGCCGGCGTTGTTGATCAGGTGATCCAGGCGTTGGTGGCTGCGGCGGATCTCGCTGACCATGGCTAGCACAGCGGCCTCGTCGGCCACGTCCAGGGCGAAGTGTTCGTACCCGGGATGGTCAAGATCGCTAGCCTGGCGGCTGCAACCAATGACCCGATGACCACGCGTCAGGTAGTGCTCGGCCAAGTGCCGACCGATACCTTTACGGGTGCCGGTGATGAGCGTGATCGGCTCAGCCATGTTCCACCTCGGCGCAACGCTTGCTGATGTAGTTGGCGAACGAACCGACGGTGGCGAACGGGCTGCGTACCGCCGACATGGCGCTGTCGTTGACCAGGGTCAGGCGCACATCAAGTTGCTGTTCGAGCAGTGCCTCGACTTCGACAACGATGGACACCAGGCTCATTGAGTCCAGCGCACCGCCATGCCCGTACAGCGCGGTTTTTTCGCCGGCGGCCAGGTCGATGGGGTGAGCCAGGCTCTGGTTTTCCAGGCGGATGGCGGTGTAGATAATTTCCAGGATACGGGACTTCATGGGACGCTCCTTGTGTCAGTCCATCATCGTGATGTAACGGTGCAGCAGCTGGTTTTCCTTCAGGTAGAAGTAGCGCGAGTCGATCACGGAGGTATCGAACTCGACCGTCGCGAGGGCCCGTCCTTGCTGGCGGAACTGCATGGCGACGGTGAAGCGGAAGTTGATCGGCCCGCTGCGCTTGAGGGTGACCGGAATGCACAGGATTTCTGTCGGTACCGGCAACAGGAAGTCGTTGTAATCGACCCGAATACTGTTGGTGATGAAGTTGGCTTTGCCCCGGGCCGCGGGTGCGATGTAGAACTGTTCGGCGGTGGCGATCGACAGCTGTCGGGCGGCTTCCACGATCATCATTCCGGAGATGTGCTGGCCGGTGAGATGGTCGCTGAGCTCGGCGTTGGCTTCATCGATCATCAGCGCCGCGCTGAAGGTGCCATTGCCGTTATCGACCACTTTCGAGATGGCTATATTGTGCCGTTCATGTTTATGCGTTGTGCTTCTGCAGGCACGAACGCTCAGCTGTTCCGGAACCAGGCTGATTTGCGGTTTATTGAGTGCGTACAAGTTTGAAAGTTGATCATCGCTGACGCCCTGGCCAATATGCAATGTCAGTGCGCCCTGTCCGGAACTTGCAAGGGCGTGGGCGGCATCTGCGGAAATGAACAGGTCATTGTTGCAGTGATTTTTTATACGGTTGCCAACCACGATGTAATGTTTGTTGTTGGCGGTTTTGTTATCGGTCTCAACAGCGCCTGCGGCAAACGGGCACAGTGAGGCGGGCAAAGCCTGAGCGAGCGCTTCCATGTTTTACCTCTGCAGTTAGTTAAATGATGATGGTGGTGTTTCAGGCAGCAAGTGCGTCCAGCAATATCTCTGACAATCGGTCTGTTTGGGTTTGGTAGAAGAAGTGACGGCCAGGCAGGCAATGTTCGGAAAAACGCCCCCTGCTGTATTGGCGCCACGCCCGGACCTCTGCGAATGGAGCGAAACTGTCCTGGGCACCGGCTATGGCTGTCAGCGGTGTATTCAACTGCGGGCGAGGCCGATGGCAGTAGGTGCTCGCTGCACGGAAGTCGTTCCTGAGGTTGGGCAGCAGGTATTTACGTGCGGCCGGGTTGCTATACAAGTAGGGAGGAACGGTGCCGAACGTGGCAATAGAGTCGAGAAAATCGTCATCTTCATCGTGTACCCTGACGCCATGGCAGCTGAACAGATGCGGCGGGCGACAGGCCGCTACCACCAGTTCGGTGATGGCCCACGGCATGGCCGCTTGGCGCTGTGCGACTTCATATGCCACCAATGCGCCAAGGCTGTAGCCAAACAGCACGACCTGGGCTGGGCGTGACTTGTGAAGGTGCTCGATCACCTCATTGGCCATATGTCCTACAGTAGTGGGTGACGGTGCGAGTGCGCCTTGATAACGGCCTGAATAATGAATGTCGATACAGTCGACGCCCGGCGAAAGAGTGCTCTGAAGCGCTTTGAATGCACGGCTGCTACCCCCGGCAAAGGGAATGAAGACAATACTTTTTTGAGTGTTGCATGCACGCATGTTCAAACCCGTCGATAATCATTCTATGGGCGGTATGCCAAGCTAGGCGATGGCTGCCCGGATGGGCCTTTAATGTGCGAAATTATATTTCAGGATATTTCGTGGTATTTGAGCATTTTAGGCTGAAGACTCCGGACTATAAGTTGAATATGCCGGTGCGGCAGTACCCATTGGAGAACAGTGAATTGTGGTTTATTAGGGGCAGTGCTGGCTGGGCAAAAAAAACGCCACCGGGCAGGTGGCGTTTTTTTTGAAATCACTGGCTGGGTAACGTGCCGGTGTGTGGCCGTAACATCGTAAACAATGTAGCGCCGGCCCCGAGGGAGCAGGCCAGGCCGAATAGTAGCGGGCCTTTCCAGTGCCAGTGCTGCCAGAGCCAGCCGCCCATGGCGCTGCCCAGGGCGCCGCCACAGAAGTTGCACACCATGTACACAGTGTTCAGGCGACTGCGGTACTCAGCACTGAGGCTGAAGATCCTGCTCTGGTTGCACACTTGCCCCAGCTGCAGCGCGAAGCACAGCAAGTTGGCGCCGAGTAGCAGCACGCCCAGTTGCGGCCAGCTGATCAGCAGCGTGAAGGCGAGGCACGCCAGCACGATCGACAGGATGCTCATGGCTACCGTGCCGTAGCGGTCACATAGCTTGCCCGCCATGGGCGTGAGCAGGCCAGCCAGCGCGCCCCAGAAGCTGAAGATGCCAATGTCAGCGTTGCTCAGGCCCAGAGGCGATGCCTGCAATTTGAAGGCGATCACCGACCAGAACGCACTGAACGCAGCAAACAGGCTGGCGCCCAGCACGCACGACAAACGCAACAGGGGCTCGACGCGTACCAGGCCGGCCATTGAGTACATGAGTTGCGCATAGCCGGGGGCACCGGAAGTGCGCGGGCGGGCGTCGATCAACCCGGGCAGGGCTACCGCGCAAGCCAGCATACCGAGGGCGGCGCAGCGGTACACCGCCTGCCACCCGGCAAGCTCGCTAAGCAGCCCGGCCAACGAGCGCGACAGCAGGATCCCGGCCACCAGGCCGGTCTGCAGCAGGGCAAGGTTGCGGCTACGATGCTGGGCGCAGGACAGCCCAGCGACATAGGGCAACATCACCTGTGGAATGCAGGTGCCCATGCACACTAGCGCACTCAGCGTCGCCAGGCCTGCCAGGCTACTGGTAATGCTGGCCAGGCCGAGCATCACTGCGGTCCAGCCCAGCAGGGCTTGGCACAGTCGACGTGGATCGAGTCGATCACCCAAGGGCACAATCAGCAGCATTCCTAGCGCATAACCAAGCTGTGAAGCTGTGGCGATCCAGCTGACTTCACCCGTGCCCACTTGCAACGCTGTGGCGAGTAACGGCAGAAGGGCCTGATTGAAGTACACGTTTGCCACCGACAGGCCACAGACCACCGCCAGGCCGACGAGGGCGAGCACAGGGATCCCGTTGTTGCGTGTAATCGCCATGCCGTCGTCAGCCCCGCACCGAATCGGAAGCTGGCAGGCTGCTGTGAGGCGCTTTGGCACGCCTTGCCTGGTCGTCTTGCCCAAGCAAGAAGAACGCCGCACCAGCCGACAAAACGGTGAACCCGATCAGCACCAGCACCAAGGTGCCGAAGCCGTCCAGATACGCGGCCTGCAGCAGCAACGGGTCGACGCCCTGAACCTGGCCCAGGTCGCCCATTACCAGGCGCTGCGCCAGTTCGCTGTAATCGCCGGCAGGCAGTACGCGCCCAAGACTGTTACCTACCAGCGCAGTGAGCAGGGCGATGGTGATCGCCAGGGCGACACCTTCGCCCGCCACGCGGGTGGTGTTGAAGATGCCAGCGGCCATGCCTGCCTGCTCTTTGGGAATCACGCTAACCGCCAGCCCGTCCATCAGGCCCCAAGGGAAACCGGTGCCGATACCAATCACCAGCATTGCCAGCACCAGTTGCTGGTAATCGCCAATAGCGGCATGGGCCAACAGGTACAACCCCGCGGCCGCCACCAGGAAGCCTGCAGCCGACAGCACGCCAGCACTTACCCAGCGGGTCAACCAGGCGGCCAGCAGCGGGACCACCAGCATCGGCGCCGACAGTGCCAGCATGATCAGGCCGCTGTGCATCGGGGCGATGCCTTCTACGCCGATCAAGCGAAACGGAAGCAGCACGATCAGCACGATGTAGCAATAACAGGTGCCGATCGGCAGAATCTGCACCCCGACAAAGCGCGGGTATTTCAGCAGGCTCAGCTCGAGCATCGGCTGCCTGGCGCGTAGCTCGATGGTCACGAACGCCAGCAAGCTCAGTGCCGCGCCGCCGAACAGGCCCAGGATCAGCGGGGAGCGCCAGCCGGCCTGGGGCCCCAGGATAATCGCAGTGGTAAACAGTGCGAGCATGCTCGAGAAGGCAAGCACACCGGGCAGGTCCAGCTTGGGCGCTTCGGGGTTAAAACTTTCGCGCATCCGTGACAACGCCGCCAGCAGCGAGATTGCAGCAAGGACCGCGGTGCTGACGAAGATCGAGCGCCAGCCGAACTGTTCGATCAGCAGGCCGCTGACCATCGGCCCGAAGGCCAGGCCCAGCCCGAACGTGGTGCCAAGCAGGCTGAACGCACGCGTGCGGGCCTGGTCCTCGAACTCTTGAGCCAAGGCCGCGGAGCCACTGGCCAGGGCAGCGGCGGCGGCAACGCCTTGCACCGCCCGCAGGGCATCAAGCCAGACGATGTTGTAGACGCTCGCCAGCAGGATGCTGACGATGACGAACAGGGCCAGGCCCAGCGTGAACAGGCGCTTTCGCCCGTAAATGTCCGACAGGGTTCCGGCTGCCATCAGCAGGCTGCCGAAACTGAGCATGAAGGCGTTGGTGATCCAGGTAAGCGAGGCCGGCTCGGCATCGAAAGCCTTGCCGATGGCCGGCGTGGCCACGGCGCCACCGGTGAAACTCAGCGGCAGCACCAGGGCGGCCAGGCAGATGGCTGCCAGAACATAGTAACGGCCCGCGTGCGGGGTGTGATCAGTAGCCTGATCCATTGCGCTATCCCTCCTGTTGTAGCACCGTGTGCGTTAAATCTATAGTGGCCGCAATAATGGATAAACAGGCTGGAACTCCACTCATAATGGACAAAAAGGAAGTAATGCCATGGAGAGCCTGAACGGCATCCTCGCCTTCGTGAAAACTGCCGAGTCGTTGAGCTTCGTCAGCGCGGCGCGGGCGATGGGTATTTCCGCATCGGCGGTCGGCAAGAACGTTGCCCGCCTGGAGAGTTCGTTGAAGGTGCGGCTGTTCCAGCGCAGTACGCGCAAGGTCAGCCTGACGGCGGAAGGCCAACTGTTCTATGAGCGCTGCCGGCGCATCCTCGACGACCTCCAGGATGCGGAGGCCATGCTGTCCCATGCGATACAGGCCCCGCGTGGTCGCTTGCGGGTCAGCCTCCCAACCATCGGCTACCGTTTTCTGCTGCCGCTGATGCCGGCTTTTCGCAAGGCGTACCCTGAAATCGAACTGGAGATGGACTTTAACGACCACCTGGTCGACCTGATCGACGATGGCTTCGATGTGGTGATCCGCAGTGGCGGGCTAGCCGATTCAAAACTGATGTCGCGTAAGCTCGGGCCGTTCCGCTTCGTCCTGTGCGCAGCGCCAACCTACCTGGCACGTAAGGGGCGCCCCCAGACGCTAGCCGACCTGGAGCGACACGACTGCCTGCGCTATCGCTTCGTCACGACCGGCAAGATCATGGACTGGAGCCTCGGCGCCGATCCCGAGATTACCCAGTTGCGCTTACCCACGGTGCTTACGCTGAACAACATGGAGGCGATGCTGATGGCTGCGGTGGACGGCCATGGCATCGCCTACATGCCGGACTTTCTGGTACGTGAATCGGTCAGGACTGGTGCCCTGGAAAGCCTGCTTGATGCGCATACCTCCGACCAGGGCCAGTTCTGGGCGCTGTGGCAATCGAGCCGCCATCTGTCGCCGAAGATTCGTGTGTTCGTCGACTTCATCGCCGAGCGATTGTTCAAGGCGTAAATTGCCCGGCGCCCCACCCTGGGGATCTGCTGTGGCTCGCCCTCCTGAAACCCCAGGCCGGCCAGCACTAAACGCCGTGATAGTCAGCCCCAGCAATTGCTCTCAGAAAACCTCGATCGGCCAGCCGCCGCAGGTCCCGCCATTCGCGCCAGTCCACCAATCCCAGGCGGTCCATTTCATCGGCCAGGCGCACCAATTCCTCGTGGTGGGTGCTAGGGCAGTTTCGTCTTTGCTCGACGTCGTCGTAGAGCAGAAACCAGCGATTGATCGCTACGAGCCGGCGCTGTCCCAGGGTTAGCTCTTCGCTGAACGCGTTCATACCGATACCCGCTCAGGGTTGCTGGTGATGATCCGGCGGTGTGCTGCACTCGTGTTCATGCCCGGAACCTGGCCACTGCGCAACTCGCAGGTACCGGGCTGGCCGAGCATGCAGCGGATTACGTACAGGTAGTTGACCATTGCGAATGCCCTCTGGGCTGAACCGGGACAAGCGACTTGATTAGGTTGATCCTGAGCGAGCCGCATCCGTTCAGCCGGATGGACGGCTGGCTGCGAATCGAACGGTGTTTGGCCCTCACTCGCGAGCGATTGTTTTTGGACCAGGCTTTCAGGGCCGCTGATAAACGCTTTTTGTATACCCCGCCGCCATGATCGTTGTCGCAAGAAGCAGGGGCCACATCCATTAGGGCATTTCGTCAGCTCCTTCAAAATTCGTTGCAAGATGCGCCGCTTGGGCTCTGTCACTGATGAACACAGACCTTCCTGTGTAACTACCGACATGAGGTGTCAATCATGGCTAGCAATCAGGACAACCGCGGTAACCAAGGTGGCAACGCCAATACCAATCCAGGCAACTTTGCCAACGATCGCGAAAAGGCATCGGAAGCCGGGCAGAAAGGCGGGCAAATGTCAGGGGGTAACTTCAAGAACGATCCAGAGCGCGCCTCGGAAGCAGGCCACAAGGGTGGCCAGGCCTCGGGTGGCAACTTCAAGAACGACCCTGAGCGTGCGTCCGAAGCAGGCCGCAAGGGGGGGCAGGTGTCCGGGGGCAACTTTGCCAATGACCGGGAAAAAGCCTCGGAAGCCGGACGGGTCGGTGGCCAGCACAGCCACGGCGGCGGTCGCAAGAGTGACGACGACCGCTAGTCATCCGTGAAAAACGCAGGGGCAGCCCGGCTGCCCCTGCATGCCTGAGGACCTGCTTATGTTCATGCACAACAAGCGATTGCAGTACACCGTACGCGTGGCGCAACCTGATCCGGGCCTGGCCAACCTGTTGCTGGAGCAGTTCGGCGGCCCGCAGGGCGAGCTGGCAGCAGCCATGCGCTATTTCACCCAGGCGGTCAGTGAGGACGACCCTGGCCGCAAGGACATGCTCTACGACATCGCGACCGAGGAACTCAGCCATCTGGAGATCATCGGTTCGATCGTGGTCATGCTCAACAAAGGGGCCAAGGGCAACCTTGCTGAAGGCGTGGAGGCCGAGGGCGAGCTCTACCGCTCGCTGACCGGTGCCGGCAACGACTCACATGTCACCAGCCTGCTGTATGGGGCCGGGGCGCCACTGGTCAATTCCGCCGGCGTACCTTGGAGTGCGGCCTACATCGATACCATTGGCGAACCCACTGCCGACCTGCGTTCGAACATTGCCGCCGAGGCGCGGGCCAAGATCGTCTACGAACGGCTGCATCAACGTCACCGACGACCCAGGCATCAAAGACGCGCTGGGTTTCCTGATGAGTCGCGAAATCGCCCACCAGATGTCGTTCGAAAAGGCATTGCACGCCATCCAGCCAAACTTCCCGCAAGGCAAGTTGCCAGGTGACCCCGAGCTCAACCGTACCTATTTCAACCTGTCCCAGGGCGGTGAAATGCGCGGGGCGTGGAACCAGGGGCAGGACTGGATCTATGTCGACGAGCCGCACCCGGCGGTAGACGGCGGCGATGGCTCTGCCAGCATTCAGCTGGACGAGCACAGCGCGTCGGTGGTCGAGGCAATGAAGCTTCGCACCCAGTCGAATCCGGAGGCGCAACCTCTGACTGGAGCAGAGCTGGGCAAGGTCAACAGCGGACAGCAATGAGAAAGGCCCGCGCCGGAGTTGATCCGGCGCGGGGTAGCACTCTTAGCGCTTGGCTGTGGCGTCAGGGTCGGCCGAGCGGGCCAGGAACGCCCGGGTTACCTCTGGCAGATGTTCCTTCAGCCATTCGGCCATGGCCACTTCTTCCTTCAGGATCGAGCGACAGGCTTGTGCGGTGGCGCTGTCCCCGACGGCCTCGGCTGCCTCGATCAGCACCGTGTAAGACGCGATTTCCATGTTCTCGAACACGTACCCCGCCATGGCGCCTTTGACCACTTCATCGCTCATGGCCATTCCGCCCACGGCCTGCCCGAACGCCATGAGTTTGCCGGCCAGGTCCTTCAAGGTCGATGTGCTGCCGCCCAAACGCTCGATGCACTCCACCAGCAGGCGCTGTTGGCCTTGGGTCTCTTCAATATGCCTGACGATGCGGCCCTTGAGTTCCGGATAGTGCTCCAGGCGCTCAGCCTGGCCTTTGAGCATGCTTTCCGCTTGCTGCTCCATCGCATGGGCATCACGCAGCCAGTCGAGCAGGTTGTCCTTTGGAGTTGCCATGATCAGTACCTCGTTTCCGGTGATGGGTATCTGTTCAGAAAACCCTCAACGCGGCCACGGTCGGTTGGACCGACGAACGGGGCAGGCAAAGGCGAGACCAACCACTTCACGTATGAAGCAACCACAGCGCCCCGATCAATGCAGGAGGCATGACCAGTGCCCCCAGGCGCAGGAAGTCCAGGGCACCGACGTGTTCGCCTTCACGGCGAACGGCAACCAACCAGAGCAAAGTGGCCAGGGAGCCGGTAATCGACAGGTTCGGCCCGAGGTCGACGCCAATCAGCAGCGCCGCAGTGGTCCTCGCGGGTAACTCGACAATATGCCCGACGGAGCCGGCGATCAGGCCGGTCGGCAGGTTGTTCATCAGGTTGCCGGCAATCGCTGCGACCACGCCGGCGCTCCAGCTCGCCTGGGGCTCGGAGCTGCGCGCCAGTGCGGCCAAAGCATGGGCCAGGCGCTCGATCACACCCGTCTGTGCCACCGCTTCCACAAGCACGAACAGGCCGGCGACCAAGGGCAACACGCCCCATGCCACGCCTTTGAGCACCGGCATCGGGGTTGCGCCGCTGGCGCAGGTGAATCAGCCCGGCCGTGGCGAGGCCGGCGCAGAAGGTGGGTAAGCCAAGCTGCCGGTCCAGGGCGGAGGTCAGCAGCAAAAGTGCGCCTGTCAGCACGATACCCAGCGCGCACAAGCGTGCACCGCTGGACAGCGGTTGCACGTCGATGGCCGTTGCCAGGGGCTGGCGGATCTGCTTGCGCTGGGCCAGCCGCAGCACCAGGTAGGTCAGGCCGATGGCGGCCAGCGACGGCAGGGTGAATTGCCGCAGCCACTCCAGCAACGGCGGCATCTGGCTGCCGAACACGACCAGGTTGGCCGGGTTGGAGATGGGCAGCACAAAACTGGCGGCATTGGCAATGAAGGCACAGATGAACAGATAAGGCAGCGGCTCGGCCTTGGCCGCCCTGCATGCGGCGTACACCGCTGGGGTCAGCACTACAGCCGTGGCATCGTTTGAGAGGAACACCGTTACCAGTACCCCCACCAGGAACACCAGGTCGAACAGGCGCTGGCCAGAGCCCCGGGCGTGCTGCACCGCGTACATGGCCAACCAGTCGAACAGCCCTTCCTGGCGTGCCAGTTCGGCCAGCACCATCATACCGATCAGAAACAGGTACACATCGCCACCCTCGGCGACAGCGGCGAGGGCTGTGTGCACTGGCACCAGGCCAAACACGGTCAGCAATACAGCGGCGCCAACCGCCCAGACATACTCCGGCACGCGCCAGGGACGCAGGATTACCCCACCGGTCGCAACGGCGGCCACGGTCCAGATGAGCAAGGATGGATCAAATGCAGGCATGCAGTTTACTCGAGCAATTTTTTGTCAAAGTGATTTCGCTGACTTTTCAAACAAGCTTTTCGGATGCAGGCGGGAGGCGATGCCAAAGGTATAGGTGAGTAGCCCGATTGCGGCCACGATGCCCAGGGCGACGAAGGCTGCGCTATAGCCGAAATGCTGCGCGATCCAGCCGGCGAGTGCGTGACTCATGGCTGCGCCTGTTCCCTGGATCGTCATCACTGCACCAAGCCCTGCATTGACGTGCCCAGTGCCGCGCAGGATACAAGCGACAAGCCCAGGCAAGGCGACCCCCAGCAGGCCCGCGCCGATTCCATCAAGGGCCTGTACCGGAATCAGCGCCCACGGCGACTGCCAGAAACCGGCGATCAGCCCGCGCAAGGGCAAGGCCAACAGGGCGGTAATGATCAGCGCCCGATACCCGTGCCGTGAGGCATACCACCCGGCCCAAAGCGCCACCGGAATCATCACCAGCTGCGCGACGATGACGGTCGATGCCGTGAAGATGCTAGGGTCGGCCAACCCTCGCGTGACGACTGACTGTGCCAGCAAGGGCAGCATCGCGGCATTGCCCAGGTGGAACAGCAGTAGGGTGATCGCGAGCAGGCCCAGCTCGCGCGAGCCCGCCAAAACCCGCACCAGGGAAGGCGAATGAAGGCTACCTTGCGCAGGCAGGTTGCCAGTGAGGTCACCACCGCGGGCCCGCTCATGGTTGATGTCCTGTGGATTGATCTTCCACAGGCATGCAAGCGCAGCGCATGCCATCAGGGCCATCAGCACCAGTACGGCTGACAGCCCCCAGCGGTAGCCGGCCAGCCCGGCCAATGCCGCCGCGATCACGTTGCCGGCGTGGTTCCAGGCTTCGTTGGTGCCGAGCTGCCGAGGCAAGTCTCGCTGATCAACCATGCCCAAGGTGATGCCCATGATGCCGGCGCCCATCAACGCGCCCACAGCACCTGTCACCACCTGCGAGGCGATGGCGACGCCGAAGGATGGTGCGGTCCATAGCGCTGCCGTGGCGAGAATGAGTGCGAGGGTGCCGCTTGCCAGAACAAGTCGCTTGCGGCGCGAAGCATCGATCCAGGCGCCCATCGGCGTGGTCGCCAGCATGCCAGCGATGCCGCCGGCGGCCATTACGTAGCCGATGTCATCGGCGCGCCAGCCGTGGCTGACCAGCAGCACTCCCAGGAAGGGGCCCAGGCCATCACGGACGTCGGCCAGGAAGAAGTTGAGGCCGCACAACCAGCGCCGTGAGCTGGCATGTGCCGGGGGTATGAAAGGTGTTGTCGGGGGCATCGGGAAGTTCCAGTCAGCGCAAATGCGACGGCCTGGCCGGTGCGGCAGAAGCTCGCACTGGCCGGGTGTATAGGGGCATGCCCTTATGGCGCGCGGTCGTAGAGCGGCTGCAGGGTGGATAATGTGGTGCCCATGCTGACCGCTTCCAAAGCGGTGCCAAACGCATTGCGCGTGCCCAGCCCGGACGCCGCGAACGGTGCGCCCGGTTGCACGGAAAGACGCAGGCTCTCGGACGGGAAACGAACGATGCTGCCATCGCTCAGGATGACGCCGTTGGCCTCGCCCCGTGGGCCAGTGAGCACGGTGTCCACTTGGCCTTCCACCTGTTGGGGCTGCAGGCGCTGGGCGCGCAGGTGTGGCGGCAGGGCTCGGCCTTGGCCAACCGGCGGCGGCTGGTCGTACACGGTGCGCCCGCTGTCGGCGTGGATGATGGCGTCAGCCTTGAGCGTGCCTCGCGTTTCCGCCCGTCCGATGATGCGCACGGCATCCCCCACCTTGACCGTGGCCGTGAGCGCATCGGCCATGTGCGGTGGAAATCTGGCAATGGTTCCGTCGCTCAGGCGCAGGCCGTCGACTTCACCGTAGGGATTGATGAGCATCCGCTGCACCTGGCCTTCCACCGTGTACTGGCCCGTCAGGCCTGGGGCTTCCACCCCCTGATGAGGTGTCGGAGGCAGGTGGGCGGCGGCGGGCGGCATGGCATGTGCGCTGAGGCTACCGAGGCCGAATACCAGCGCAACAGGTGTGGCAATGAAATACCTGGACATAGACGAAGCTCCTTGGATCGGGAAAGCACCCAACCTGCAGGGCAAGCACCATGCCAATTAATATTTACAATAAAATCAAGCAGTTATGTGATTTGCGGGCGATGTTCCGTCCGATCTCGTGACGCCTGGGTGTCACGGGATCGGACACCGGCTTGCGTGCGAAGGGGCTAGTCCAGACCGAACTCGGCCAGCTTGCGATAGAGCTGCTGGCGGGACAGCCCGAGGCGCCGCGCCGCCTCTGCGCGGTTGCCAGCCGTTGCAGCGAGGGCGCGCACGATCATCTCGCGCTCCAGGCGGGCGACGGCCTGTGCCATAGGGCCGTCCCAGTCGATGTCCAGGCCCGGGGTAAGCGCAGCCGCAGGCTGCAACCCGATGTGTTCGACATCGATGACCGGGCCGTGGCTGAGGATGGCCGCACGCTCCATGGCATTGCGCAGTTCGCGCACGTTGCCAGGCCAGGTATGGGCCAGCAACAAGCGGGCTGCCGCCGCGCTCAAGCGCTTGGGCGAGTCGCCGCCCAACAGGCGCAGAAAGTGTTCGGCCAACAGCAATACGTCGCCCAGGCGCTCACGCAACGGCGGCAACCACAGTGGCACTACCTGCAGGCGGTACCACAGGTCTTCCCGGAAGCGCCCCTCCTTGACTGCGCTGGGCAGGTCTCGGTGTGTGGCGACGATGATGCGCACGTTCACCGGCTGGACGTGGTTGGCGCCCACGGGGGTGATTTCGCGCTCCTGCAGCACCCGCAGGATCTTCGCCTGCGTGGCCAGTGGCATATCACCTATTTCGTCGAGGAACAGGGTGCCGCCATCGGCTTCGCGAAAGCGCCCGGTACGGTCATTGACGGCACCGGTGAACGCGCCTTTGACATGCCCGAACAACTCGCTTTCCATCAGTTCGGCCGGGATCGCGGCGCAGTTCACTGCGACGAAGGGGCCGCTGGCTCTACCGCTGTTGCGATGCAGGGCGCGCGCCACCAGTTCCTTGCCGGTGCCTGTCTCGCCGAGGATCAAGGCGGTGGCGTCGGAGTTCGCGGCCAGCCCGATGCGCTTGAAGACCTGGCGCATGGCCTCGCTGCTGCTGACCAGTTCGGTGCCATCCGCGGGCTCTGTTGCGGCAGCTGATGCCCCGGCCGCCTGGGTGCTGTCCGGGGTGTGGGCTGCTCGCCGCAGGGCCCGTTCGAGCGTTTCGAGCAGGGCGGCCCTGGTCACGGGCTTGGTCAGATGGTCGAACGCACCCAGGCTCATCGCCTCGATTGTGTTGCCGCCACTCGCATAGGCGGTGAGCATGATGCACGGCACCTGCGAGATGCACGCCGCGCGGCGCAGGAACACCAGGCCATCCTCGCCTGGCAGGCGCAGGTCGACGATGGCCGCATCCACGTCCTCGGTGCGCAGCTGGTGCAGGCCCGCATCGGTGGTTTCCGCCTGCAGCACCGCATGCCCCAGGTCCTGCAGCATTTCTGCAAGGCTGTCGCGGAACGCAGCGTCATCGTCGACGATCAGGATTCGGGCCACGGTAGCTCCATTTCTATACGCGTTCCCTTGGCCGAGTCGGCGAGGCCGACCCGCCCGCCGTGACCTTGCACGATCTCGCGCACCAGCGCCAGGCCCAGGCCGGTACCACCTGCGCGGGTGGTGGCGAACGGTTCGAACAGTGTTTCGCGCAAGTCGGCCGGAATGCCGGAACCATCGTCCGCCACCCACAACAGCAATGTGCCACGGCGCGTGCGATGCGCACCGAGTTCGATTGCACCGGGTGCTTCGGTGTGCGCCATCGCATTGAGCAGCAGGTTGTCGAACACCCGTGCCATTTGTGTCGGGTCGAACAGCGCAACCTTCTTCGCGCTAGCGGTCAGCTGCGGTTCAACCGCCAGTGTGATGCGTACGCCTTTGTTTTGCGCCGCTTCGGCGTGGGCATCGCGTTGCTCCGCCAGCCATTCTTGCAGGTCTACCGCCTGGCGCTCGGCGCGCAACGGTTGCGTCAACGCCAGCAGGCTCGACACCAGCGTCTCCAGCCGTGCCGTTTGCGACAGTACCGCCTCCAGGGCGCCAGCCACACGTGCTTCGCGCCGGTCGGCCGGCGCCGCCATGGCGTTTTCCACCTTCATGCGCATCGTGCCCAAAGGATTGCGGATTTCGTGCGCGAGCCCCGCGGAAACCCGCCCCAACGTGGCCAGGCGTTCCGACTGGGCCAGTTGCTTTCGCAGATGGGCGGACTGGCGCTGCCAACGCGAAATCATCCAGCCCAGCCATGCGCCGGAGGCCACGACCAGCGCCAGCAGCAGGCTCACCGCGAGGATCAAGGTGTTGACTGTTTCTGAGGCCAAAAGCGGCACGCGCATCAGCGTCCAGGCGATCAGTCGCCGGTCTTCGGTGTCCACAGGGCATGCAGCGAAAGCCACGGCTTCGCGCAAACCCGGTCGGACGTCTGCCACGAGGCCTGCGGAATCCTGCGCGCGCTGGGCCGTGGAGGCTATGCGCTCCAACTCGGCGCTAGGCGGATCGCGCTTGATTCCCGTGCCGTCGTAGGTCGGGAACGCGTAGGCCACCACACCCGCATCCGCTCGCCAGAAGCCGCCCTCCATGCCCGGCTGGTCGCGCAGTGCCAAATCAAGCACCGCCTGTGCTGCGGCTGGGGTCATGAGAGAGGGTTGATCTTGCGCAGACGGGAGTTGCTGGCCAACGCGTGCTGCACCCGCCTGCAGCGCCTGGCAACTGGTCGAGGTGAGTTGGCGCGCCTGCGCAATCTGCGGGCCGGCGCCTTGGCGGCCGATGATCAGCAGCAGCCATGCCAGCACCAGCGCAACGGCGGCAATGGAAAGCCACAGGATCAGCAGATCACGTCGAACGGAGGGTTGCAGCGACAGGGCCGGTTTCCTTTGAGGTGAGGCACCGCTGGTCGGTCGGCGGGCGTTCTGCTGGCAACCTTGCCAGATGGCATATCGCCGTGCAAGGACACGGTCGGTGAGCTTCTGAAACACTGCACATAACGCATTGAGTTGGCAGGGGCCTTGTGGGAGCGGGCGCGCCCGCGAACACCGGCACAGCCGGTGCCAGGCACCGCGTTGGACTCTTCGCGGGCACGCCCGCTCCCACAGGGTACTGCCTTTGTGTGGCCTTTTCGCCTCGACAGGCGATACTTCTCTGTATTGCAGGCGTGTTCCTGGTGGCGCGCGCCGCTGGGAGGTGTCACGTGAAAAAACTGGCAATCGTGGGTGCCGGCATGGTCGGCGAGGCGGCGGCGCAGATCATCGCGCGGAAAGAGTTGTGCCGTGAGTTGGTATTGATGGATGTGCAGGGCGAGATGGCGCAAGGCAAGGCGCTGGATGTGTGGCAGGCGGCAGTCGAGTCGGGTTCCGATACCCGGGTTTACGGCGGGGCCAAGGCTGAAATGCTGCAGGGTGCCGAGCTGGTGGTCATCACCGCAGGGGTGCCGCGCAAGCCTGGGCAGTCGCGGCAGGATGTACTGAGTATCAACCTGCCCATCCTCGACGGGATCATGGCCGATATCAAGCAGCATGCACCCACCGCGACGGTGCTGGTGGTGTCGAACCCGGTCGACGTGCTCACCTATCGCGCCTGGAGCCTGAGCGGGCAGGGGCGCATCAAGGTGTTCGGCCAGGCGGGTGTGCTGGATACCGCACGCATGAAGTGCTTCATCGCCGAGCAGACCGGCTTTTCCGCCCGGGATATCACGGCGCTGGTACTGGGCGGGCATGGCGACAGCATGGTGCCGCTGATGCGCTACTGCCAGATCGGTTCGGTGCCGCTGTCGCACTTCTTGTCCAGTGAGCAGATCGAGCAGATCGTGGAGCGCACGCGCAAGGGCGGTGGCGAGATTCTGGGGTTGAAGAAGCTGGGCAGCGCCTGCGATGCGCCGGGCGTGGCGATTGCGCAGATGGTCGATGCGATCGCCAACGGGCGAAACCGCATCTTGCCGGCGGTGGCGATTCTGCAGGGCGAGTACGGGCGCAAGGATATTGCCATGGGTGTGCCTTGCGTACTGGCGGAGGAGGGACTGGCGCGGGTGATCGAGTTGCCGCTGGATGCGCAGGAGCAGGCGATGTTCGATCAATCGGCAGACCAGGTGGCGCGGGATATTGCTGAAATGAAGGCGCTGTGACGCTGTGGGAGTGGCTGTCTTGCTCAATTTCTGGAAGCTGGCGCGATCCCTGTAGGAGCGGCCTTGTGTCGCGACGGGCTGCGCAGCAGCCCCGGCAATGTGTGCGTCTGTGCGCAAACCCTGGGGCTGCTGCGCAGCCCGTCGCGACACAAGGCCGCTCCTACAAGGGCCAGTGCTGGCCAGAAGGCTTATGCAAGACAGTTGCCCCCACAGTGTCCCTGCAATTCAGCCCTTAGCGCTGATAAGCCTTGCCAAAATGCCGCTCCAGCCGCGCCTGCACCAGCTCCAGCAGGATCGACAGCAGCCAGTAGATCACCGCCGCCGTGGTCAGCATCTCCAGGTACCGATAGCTCGATCGCCCGTACGACTGCGCCAGGAACATCACCTCCCACACCCCCATCACCGATATCAGCGATGAGTCCTTCAGCATCGAGATGAACTGGTTGGCGGTAGGCGGAATGATCACCCGCATGGCCTGGGGCAGGACGATATGCCAGAAAATCTGTGGCGTGCGCATGCCCAGCGCCAGTGCCGCTTCACGTTGCCCGCTGGCGACACCGAGAATGCCGGCCCGGAAGATTTCGCTCAGGTAAGCCCCGTAGTTCAGCGACAGGGCGATGATGCCGGCGCTGATGGCGCCCGGTACCAGGCCAAGCTGCGGCAGCCCCAGGTAGATCAGCAGAATCTGGATCAGCAGCGGCGTGCCACGGAAGAACGAGGTGTAGAAGCTGGCGACACCCACCAGCACCGCGCTGTTCGACAACCGCGCCAGTGCGGCGGCAAAGCCGAACAGCACCGACACCAGCATCGAGCACAGGCACAGGAACAGGGTCAGCGCTGCGCCTTGCAGAAAGCCGTTGGGCCCCAGCTTGAAACCGGCGAGGTTGGGGAATTTCTCCAGAATGATCGAGAACTTAAGGTCGAAGCTCAGGAAAAACGCGACAAACAGCCCGAACAGCGCCAGCCAGGTCAGCAGCAGCCGGGTGCGAAAGCCGAACAGGCCGCTGCCCGCGGGCTTGACCACGGGCTTGGGGGATGGGGGAAAGGTGCTCATTTGCTGATATCGGCGCCAATCCATTTTTGCGACAGCTTGGCCAGGGTGCCATCGGCCTTCAGCTCGGCAAACACCTGGCGCACCTTGGCATCCCACTCGGGGTCGCCTTTCTCGATGGCCACCGAGTTCGGCTCTTCATACAGCGGGGCGCCGGCCAGCTTAAAGCGTTTGTCCTGGTCCAGGCGCGGCTGCGCGGTCACCAGGTTGGTGAGGATGGCGTCCAGGCGTACGCCGGCGCCCAGGCCCAGGTCCTGGAAGGCCACGTTGTCAGTGTCGTAAGGCGCGATCTGCACGAATTCGAAGGGGTACTCGAGTTTCTGGTCTTCTTTGCCTTCGATCACAAGGTTCTTGTTCAGGTAGCTCTCGTAGCTCGATGCACTGGTCAAACCCACCTTGCGGCCTTCAAGGTCCTTGGCGCCATGGATGCGCTCATCCTTGGCGTTGACCACGATCACCGCAGGCGATGCGTAGTACTCCACCGGGAAGTCGAACACTTCGGCGCGGGCCTTGCTCGGGGTCATCGAGCAGATGCAGATGTCGTAGCGGCCGCTCCAGCGACCTGCGGCGATCACGTCCCACGAAGGGGTTTCCAGGCGCAGCTTGACGCCCAGCTTGTCCGCCACGGCCTTGGCCACATCCACGTCGAAACCGTCCAGCTGGTTCTGGTCGTTGAGGAAGGAAAACGGTGGGTAGCTTTCCATCAGCACGTTGACCAGTTCCTTGCGCGATTCAACCCGCTCCAGCGTGGCACCGGCAAAGGCCTGGGAAGCAGTTGCGAGCAGCACAAGGCCCGCACCGAGCACAGTAGAAAATCGCATGGACATACCTGAAATGTTGGCCAATGATAGGAAACGGTATTTAATAGTTATAAGTGTCGCCTACATAATGAATTTTATTCATAAGTACCTTTAGAGTAGTTATATGAAACAGCGAGCGATGGTAATTCTCGACGGTGGCATGGGCCGTGAGCTGCAACGCAGTGGGGCGCCGTTTCGTCAGCCTGAGTGGTCGGCGCTGGCGCTGAGCGAGGCGCCGGAAGCGGTGGTTGGCGTGCATGCAGCGTTCATCGCTGCCGGGGCCCAGGTCATTACCAGCAACAGCTATGCGGTGGTGCCGTTCCACATCGGCGAAGAGCGTTTTGCCAAGGAAGGGCGACAACTGGCCAACCTGGCAGGCCAACTGGCGCGGCATGCCGCCGATACCGGTGCGCACCCGGTCAGGGTAGCGGGCTCGCTGCCGCCGCTGTTCGGCTCCTATCGCCCCGACCTGTTCCAGCCCGAGCGCGTCGAGGAGGTGCTGACGCCGTTACTGCAGGGCCTGGCCCCGCATGTCGACCTGTGGCTGGCCGAAACCCAGAGCTCGGTTGCCGAAGTGCGGGCCATCCACGCCCACCTGCCGCAAGACGGCAAGCCGTTCTGGGTGTCGTTCACCTTGCAGGACGAGGACGTGGACGAAACGCCGCGCCTGCGTTCCGGCGAGCCAGTGGCCGATGCCATCGAAGCGGTGGTCGGCCTGGGTGTGGCGACCGTGCTGTTCAACTGCAGCCAGCCTGAGGTAATCGGCGCTGCGGTCGATGTGGCGCGCTCGGTGATCGAACGCCACAACGCTGACGTCGCCATTGGCGCTTATGCCAACGCCTTCCCGCCACAGCCCAAGGAAGCCACCGCCAACGACGGCCTGGATGAGCTGCGCGAAGACCTGGACCCGCCGGGTTACCTGGCATGGGCCGCTGACTGGCGCAAGCGCGGCGCCAGCATGGTCGGCGGCTGCTGTGGCATCGGCCCGGAGCACATTGCCGAGCTGAAACGCAATCTGGTGTAAAGCCTGAAGGGGGCCGGGCGGCTGCCGCGCCCGTCTGGCCCCCAGCCATTAAAAAAAACGCTACTCAGACCCCGATTCCATCGTTTTTCAGTCCCCCCGCCATGCCCCTATAGTCCGCTGAAACCGATGCCGAATCGGTGTACACAACTCAGCGGTGCGGGAACCGGATATGAACAACAACGAAAAAGTCGTGGGCAATGCAGCGGTCGGTATCGGTACGCGAGTGGTGTGGGGTGGGGAACAGGTCCAGCACCCGTACAACGCTACCCAGACCCCGATCGTGGTAAGCGCCGCCTACGGCTACAACGACATCGATGCCTGGTACGACGTGGCGCAGGGCAAATTGCCGGGCTACATCTACAGCCGCATGAGCAACCCGACAGTCGCCACACTGGAAGCGAAGCTGTGCGAGCTGGAACAGGCCGAGTCGGCGGTGGCATTCAGCAGCGGCATGGCTGCCATCAGTGCCGTGCTGCATACCTTCCTCTCAAGCGGCAAGCGCGTTGTATCGACCCGCGACAGTTACGGCGGCACCAACAAGATTTTCGAAGAGTTCCTGCCGCGCATGGGCGTGCAAGTCTGCCTGTGCGACACCCTCGACACCGAGGCGCTGGAACGCGAGATCGCCGCAGGTTGCGACCTGCTGTATCTGGAAACCCCTACCAACCCCACCCTGAAAGTACTGGACATCCAGCGCCTGAGCGCTGCCGCCCGGCAGGCCGGCGCTGTGGTGGTGGCCGACAACACCTTTGCCACGCCGCTGAACCAGAACCCGTTGGCCCTGGGCGTGGACGTGGTAGTGCACAGCGCGACCAAGTTCCTGTCCGGGCACGGTGACGTGCTGGGTGGGGTGGTGTGTGGTGCCGAGCCGTTGATGGCGCAGGTACGCCACTACCGCGAGATCAACGGTGCAGCGCTGGACCCGTTTTCCGCCTACCTGATCATCCGCGGTATCAAGACGCTGGCCCTGCGCGTGCGTCAGCAGCAGGCCAGTGCCCAGGCCCTGGCGCATTACCTGACCAGCGAACCGCTGGTTGAAGCGGTCAACTACCCCGGGTTGCCTCAGCACGCGGGCTATGCGATCGCCAAGGCGCAGATGCGCGGCTTCGGCGCCATCGTCAGCTTCGTGCTCAAAGGTGGCATGCCCACCGTGGCGCGGTTGCTGCCGCGCCTGAAGTACGCCCATCGGGCGGGCAACCTGGGCGCGGTAGAAACCATCTACGGCCCGGCGCGTACCACCAGCCATGTGGAAAACACCCTCGAAGAACGCCTGGCCCTGGGTATTTCCGAAGGGCTGGTGCGCATTTCGGTGGGCATCGAGGACACCGAGGACCTGCTGGCAGACCTGGCACAGGCCTGTGCATCGGTGCGCCAGGAGTTGGCCGCAGCAAAGGAACTGCACGGTGACGAAGACGCCTGCCTGGCCGAAGTACAGGCCTGAGGCTGGCGCGTAGCACCCGCTGCTTGCGGTGGGTGCCACTTCATGAAGTCGAACAAAAACAATATGCAAGGCAATTCGCTTCGCTCTGCCAAGACGAGGTCGTTGCAACGTCCTTGCCCGCCAACTTTCATGAGTAAATCACAATGTCCCTGCAGACAACGACAACGAGAAATGCTTCGGCGCACAGCTTCAAGCAGGATATGCAAACTCGCCATATCGTCATGCTGGCGCTGGGCGGTGTCATCGGTACCGGCCTGTTCCTGACGTCGGGCTACACCGTCAACCAGGCGGGCCCGCTGGGGGCGGTCATCGCCTATATCCTTGGCGCGATCATGGTCTACCTGGTGATGATGTGCCTGGGTGAACTGGCGGTACACATGCCGGAAGTCGGCTCGTTCAGCAGTTACGCCACGCGCTACCTCGGGCCGGGTACAGGCTACATGGTGGCCTGGATGTACTGGCTGACCTGGACCGTGGCCATCGGCTCGGAATTCACCGCTGCCGGTATCCTGATGGTGCGCTGGTTCCCGGACACGCCGGTGTGGATATGGAGTGCGCTGTTCGGGTTTGCGGTGTTCATCAGCAATATCATTTCGGTGCGGTCGTTTGCCGAAACCGAATTCTGGCTGTCACTGATCAAGGTGCTGGCGGTGATTGCCTTCCTGGTGGTGGGCGGCGGCGCGATCCTGGGCGTTTTCGAAATTACCCAGGCGCACAGTGCCGGGCTGGGCAACTTCACCCGCGAAGGGCTGTTCCCCACGGGCTTCTGGTCGATCGCCATGACCCTGCTGGCGGTAGCCTTCGCGTTCTCGGGCACCGAGTTGATCGGCATCGCCGCCGGCGAAACCCGCGACCCGGAAAAGAACGTGCCCAAGGCCATCCGCACCACGGTCCTGCGCCTGGCGCTGTTCTTCGTCGGCACCATCTTTGTATTGGCTACCTTGTTGCCGCGTGAACAGGCCGGGGTGGTTGAAAGCCCGTTCGTGATGGTCTTTGCCATGATCGGTATCCCCTATGCCGCAGACATCATGAACTTCGTCATCATCACGGCACTGCTGTCGGCGGCCAACTCCGGGCTCTATGCTGCGGCGCGCATGCTGTGGACCCTCAGCGACCAAGGCAACATGCCCCGCCGGTATGCGGCCCTGTCGCGTCGTGGCACGCCGTTCAACGCCATTGTCCTGAGCATGGCGGGCGGCATGGCTTCGCTGCTGAGCAGTGTGTTTGCCCCAGACACCATCTACCTGGCGCTGGTGTCCATTTCCGGGTTGGCGGTGGTGGTGGTGTGGATCAGCATCGCGGCCAGCCAAATGGCTTTCCGCCGCCATTACATCGCCAATGGCGGCAAGCTCGAAGATCTGAAGTTCCGGGTGCGCGGCTACCCGTTCGTGCCGCTGGCGGCGATCTTCTGCTGCTTACTGGCCTGCATCGGCATTGCCTTCGACCCGGCCCAGCGCGTGGCCCTGTACTTCGGCTTGCCCTTCATTGCCTGGTGCTACCTGGCCTATTGGCTGACGTGCAAGTTCCGCAGCCGCCGGGCAGGCCCGCTGGAAGTCGTCGCGCCAGGTTCCGAGGCCGCCAGGGCAGGGTGATACTAGGCCACCGGAACGTTGCCAAGAGAAACCGCCGATGACCCAGAAAACCCTGCCCCCCTTGAACTGGCTCAGAGCCTTCGAAGTGTCGGCGCGTTACCTGAACTTCACCCATGCCGCCGAGGAACTGCACCTCACCCAGGGGGCCGTCAGCCAGCAGATTCGTCACCTCGAAAGCCAGTTGGGGGTGGCGCTGTTCAAGCGCCTGCCCCGGGGGCTGGGGTTGACTGAAGAGGGCCAGTCCTACCTGCCGGTGGTGCAGGATGCGATAAGCCGCCTGGCGGTGGGCACCAATGAAATTTTCGGGCAGCGCCAGCGTCGGCCCTTGAAAGTACGCGGCAGCCTGTCGTTCCTGCACTTCTGGCTGGCGCCCCGACTGGCCGATTTTCGCCGTTCGCACCCACAGGTGGACATCCGCTACATCAGCAACCTGTGGGTCAAGGAACTGGATGCCGAGGACGACCTGGAAATCCGCTGGGGCAGCGGCCAGTGGGCTGGCGTGGAGGCGCAGCGCCTGACCCGTGACGTACTGGTGCCGGTCTGCTCGCCTGCGCTGATTGCCGACTCCCCGCTACGCGAGCCGCGCGACCTGGCCCGCGTCCCGTTGCTGCATGTGCTGGGTTACGAGGAGGGGTGGGGTTATTGGCTGGAGCGGGTTGGCGCCGACCAGGTCGACTCTTCCAGCGGCCTGCAGTTCGACACCCTGGTGGCGACCTTGCGCATGGCGGAACTGGGGCTTGGCGTGGCACTGGCGCGTTCGTCGCTGGTCGAGGACTTGCTGCAGGAGGGGCGGCTGGTGGCCCCTTTTGCCCAGCGCATCGAGGCGAGCGAGTCGTTTTACCTGGTACGTGGCCTGGGTGAGGCGTTGTCCACGGATGCCCAGGCCTTCAGCCACTGGCTGGTGGCGATGGCCCACCGTTAATCACATAGTTACCTGGAGCACCGATGCAGTACACATCCACGCGCGGCAACGAGATACGGGTTGATTTTCGCACGGCGCTGCTTTCCGGGCTGGCCGATGATGGCGGGCTATACGTGCCTGCCGCGGTGCCGACCTTCAGCCAGCAGGAGATTGCCAGCTGGTCGTGGTTGCCGTTCGACGAACTGGCCTGGCGGGTGATGGCTCCGTTTGTTGGCGATACCCTCGATGAACCGACCCTCAGGGCGCTGGTCAGCGACAGCTACCGTGGGTTCAGGCACCGTGGTATTGCGCCGTTGCAGCAGATTGGCCATAACGAATGGATTCTGCAGCTGTTTCACGGGCCTACCCGGTCTTCCAAGGATTTCGCCGCACAGTTGCAGGCGCGGCTCATCCGCCATTTCCTGGGGGCCGATTGCGAACGGGTCATGCTGGTAGGTGCCAGCAACGGCGATACGGCGGTGGCCGCTATCGAAGCCTTGCGGCATTGCCCGACGGCACGCTTGCTGGCGCTGTACCCCAGTGCCGGGACACCGGCCGACCGGGCGGCGGTGATGCGCAGTGCCGCTTCCGAAAGCGTCAGCTGCGTGGCCGTGGACGGCAGCTTCGATGACTGCCAGTCGCTGGTGTCGGCGCTGCTGCGTGCATGGCCATGCCCCGGGTTGATCCCCGTGAGCTTCAAAACTCGACCAACTGGGTCGGCGTGCTGGCGCAGATCGTGTTCTATTTCCACGCGGCGCTGCAGCTGGGCGGGGGGATTCGGCCGGTGGGTTTCAGCATCCCCACGGCCAGTTTTGCCGAAATCTACGCCGGGTTCATTGCCCAGAAAATGGGCCTGCCGATCAACCAGATCATCGTTTCCACCAACCGCAACGATGCCTTGCACCGGTTCATCCACTGCAATCGCTACAGCCGTGGCTCAACCAGCCAGACCTTGTCGCCGGTCATGGACTTCTCACTGTTCTCCAACCTGGAGCGCTTCGTCTGGGAGCTGTATGACCGCGATGGCGGGGCGACCCGGGCGCTGATGGAGCACTTCGAGGATTGTGGCGAGTTGAGCATCGGCAACCGCCAGTGGTTACATGCGCGCATGCTGTTCGACTCCTATGCTGTGGATGACGCGCTGATCCGCGAAGAAATCGTCACGCTGTTCCACGAAACCGGCAGCGCAGTAGACCCGCATGCCGCCACCGGGGCATTCGCCGGGCGCCTGCACCGGCGTAACATCGGCGCGCCCATCGTCACGCTGGGGCAGTTTGCCCCGGAAAAGTCCGCCGGGCTGCTGGCGGAGCTGGGGGCCTGGCATGGTGAAGTACCGGCCAGTGTCGTGGATGCTGCAGGCGACGGGCCGCTGCTGGCACCCGACGACCTGGTGGGGGTTCATGAGCTACTGGCCCGGTTGCAGGCCGGACGATGAAGCGCATCCTCGATCCCCTGGACGAGCGTATCCTCGCCGAACTCACCGCCAATGCACGCATTGCCCATGCCGAGCTGGGGCTCAAGGTGAACCTGTCGCGCAATGCGGTACGCCAGCGCATCGAGCGCCTGGAGCGTGACGGCGCCATCCAGGGCTATACCCTGCGCATCGGTGAGGGGCGGCGGCCGAGTTCGTTGATCAACGCGGTCATCTTCGTCTACCGCTATGACCGCATGCGCGGAGAAGCTGTGCTCGATGCATTGCGCCAGATTCCCGAGGTGATCCAGTGTGAAGTACTCAGCGGTGAATTCGACCTGCTGCTGCGCGTCGAGGCTTCCAGCCCGGAACGGGTGCACCATGTATGGAAGGAGATTGCCGCCATGCCGGGGGTCGAGAACACCGTCACATCCTTCGTCCTGGCCACGGTGATCTGAGACGCCCGCTGCCGTTTGCCAACCCTCGTTACAACAACGCCGCCCGGGCTTGCGCCCTGGCGGCGTTGTGCATTCCGGCGGCGCTCAGGCGTGCATCGGGTACTGGTCAGATTGGCCAGTAAATACAGCGGATTGCCATATTCAACTGGCATTGCACGGCTCTTACGCTTGTCCTCATCGACCAATCGCCTGGAAAGGACAGCAAACCATGACCGAATACAAGATCGCACTCGTTGGCTTTGGCGGCGTGAACCGTGCCCTGGCCCAACTGATCGCCGAACGCAATACGCGCTGGCAGAAAGAGCTGGGCTTTGGCCTGAAGATCGTTGGCGTCACCGACCTGTTCCTGGGTTCGGCAATCGACCGCAATGGCCTGGATGCGGCCACCCTGGCGGCTCTGCCCGCTCAGAAGGGGGCCCTGGCGCAGATCCCTCAGGGTTCTGCAGAGGCGTTCAACGAGTCGGTGATCAAGCAGTCCGGTGCCGACATCATCGCCGAAGCCACCTTCACCAACCCCAAGGACGGTGAACCGGCGGCAACCTTCTGCCGCTGGGCGCTGGAAGCGGGCAAGCATGTGGTCACTACCAACAAGGGGCCGATCGCCTTGCATGCCCAGGCGCTGAAGGCCTTGGCCAAGGCCAATGGTGTGTCGTTCGAATACGAAGGCGCGGTGATGAGCGGTACACCGGTGCTGCGCATGGCGCGCCAGACCTTGGCCGGTGCAGGCCTGGTGGGCTTCGAGGGCATCCTCAACGGCACTTCGAACTACGTGCTGACGCGTATGGAAGAGGGGCTTGGCTTTGCCGATGCGGTGGCCCAGGCGCAAGCACTTGTGCTACGCCGAGGCAGACCCGAGCGCCGATGTGGAGGGGTATGACGTGCGCCTGAAAGTGGTGATTCTCGCCAACGAGCTGCTCGGTGCCTGCTTGCAGGTGAACGATGTCACCTGCAGCGGCATCAGCAACCTCGATAGCGCGGCGATCCAGCAAGCGCAGGCAGCGGGCCAGCGCTGGAAACTGATCGGCAGTGCCAGCCGAGAAACCGATGGCTCGGTGCGTGCCAGCGTCGAAGCGCGCCTGTTGCCCGGCAACCACCCTCTGGCGGGTATTTCCGGTGCCACCAATGCGGTTGCGTTCAACACCGAATTGCTGGGCGCGGTGACCGTGTCCGGCCCAGGTGCGGGGCGTGTCGAAACGGCATTCGCCCTGCTGTCGGATATCGTCGCCATCCACGCCGCTGGCCGCTCGGCCTGAGGAGCAACCTTCATGAGCCTGACTTCCGTGTCCCGGGTAGCCGTCCAGCAACCCGCTTTGATCGATGTGTACAGCCCCTTCGACGGTAGCCTGGTCGGCAGCGTCGCCAACCTTGCTGCCGATGCCGTGCCAGGCCTGCTGGTTCGTGCCCGTCAGGGCGTACGCGAAAGCGCCGCGCTGCCCCGGCACCGTCGCGCCAGCATTCTGGAGCAGGCCGCGCGGCTCATCGAGCGCGATGCAGCAGATTTTGCCGGCCTGATTGTCGACGAAGCGGGCAAGACCCTGCGTCAGGCCGAAAAGGAGGTGAAGCGCTGTATCAATACCCTCAAGCTGTCTGCCGAGGAAGCGCGGCGCAACGCCGGCGAGGTGGTGCCTTTCGATGCCTATGAAGGCTCGGAGTCGCGTCAGGGCTGGTTCACCCGCGAGCCGTTGGGGCTGATCCTGGCCATTACCCCGTACAACGACCCGCTCAACCTGGTGGCGCACAAGCTGGGGCCAGCGATTGCTGGAGGCAATGCGGTCATTCTGAAGCCTTCGGAGCTGGCCCCGCTTTCTGCCTTGAAACTGGTGCAGTACCTGGTCGCTGCGGGCCTGCCGGAGACCGTGGTCACCGTGGCCACTGGCGGTGCCGAACTGGGCAAGGCCCTGGTGGCCGTGCGTGAAGTGCGGATGATTTCCTTCACGGGCGGCTTCGCCACGGGCGAACAGATTGCCCGGGGGGCGGGCCTGAAAAAACTTGCCATGGACCTGGGGGGGAACGCGCCGGTACTGGTATTGAAGGACTGCGACCTCGAGGCCACTGTCGAGTCTTGTGTGTCTGGCGCATTCTGGGCAGCGGGGCAGAACTGCATCGGCACCCAGCGCATCCTGGTGGACGCTTCGATCTATGAGGCGTTCCGCCAGCGCTTCGTCGCCTTGACCCAGGCGATGGTGGTAGGGGATCCAGGCCTGCACGAAACCGACATGGGGCCAATGATCACCGAAGCCGCGGCCCGGCAGATTGAAGAGCGCGTGAACCAGGCCCTGCAGGGCGGTGCCCGCCTGCTCTGCGGTCATCGCCGCCAGGGGGCCAGCTATGCGCCGACGGTGCTGGAGGGTGTTGACCACGCCAGCCGGCTGTGGCGTGAGGAGGTCTTCGCACCGGTGGTGATGCTGGCGCCTTTCGAGGATATCGAGCAGGCAATATCACTGGCCAACGCCCCGGAGTACAGCTTGCATGCTGGTGTGTTCACCCGTGACTTGTCCTTGGCACTTAGCCTGGCGAAGCGCATAGAGGCTGGCGGCGTGATGATCAACGACTCGTCCGACTACCGCTTCGATGCCATGCCATTCGGTGGCTCCAAGTATGGAAGCCTTGGCCGCGAGGGGGTGAGGTTTGCCTACGAGGACATGACCCAGCCCAAAGTCGTCTGCCTCAACCAGTTGGGATAAGGGGAGCAAGCTTGATGATCGAACGCTATGGATCAGGCGAGCGAATGTCGCTGGCGGTCAGCTACAGGGGTCTGTTCGAAACGGCAGGCGTGGTCGCGGACGACCTGCGCCAGGATGTGCAGGGGCAGTTGCGCCAGGCGTTGAGTACGATCGATGGGTTGATGGCAGAGGCCAAGGTCGGCAAGCAGCACTTGACCCGGGTTCAGTTGTGGATTGCCGACTACAGCCACTTCGACCAGGTCAACGAGGTGTACGACGCCTGGTTGCAGGGTTGTCCGAAACCACCCCGGGCTTGTGTAGGCGCAGACCTGGGAGAGGGTTACCTGGTCGAGGTACAGGTATTTGCCGTATGCCCTGAGTGCGCCTGACCCTGAGCGACCGAAGCCCCGGGTCAGCGTACGGCTCGGGGCACCGCCCTTACATAGATCAGTTCGCTTACCAGCTCCACCAGTGTCTGGGTAATCACCGCTGCCGCGGCCAACCCGCTCATTGTTTCGGGCAGTGCCAGCGCCAATGGCAACACTACCAACGAGTTGCGCGTGGCGGCGCTGAAGGTTACCGCCCGTGCCTCGGTCACCGGCAGGCGCAGCAGGCGCGCCGCAACGAACCCGAGCACTGGCGCCAACAGCATGAAGCCGATGTACACCGGAATCACCGGCAGCAAACGGTCGTAATCACGCAGCACCACGGTTATTTGCGAGGCGATCACCACCACCAGCACCAAGGCCATGGCCGGCACCGGCATCCACGCACAGGCGTCGTTCCATGTGGACATCGTGCGCGAATGACGGGCACCCGCGCTGGTGAGCACGGCGAGGACCATCGGCAGCACGATCAGCAGCAGGAAGGCTTCCACGAACGGGGTGATGGAGATGGCCACGTTGCTGCTGTCACCCAGCATCAGGGCCAGGTAAAGCGGCAGCAGCGCCAGTTGTACCAACAGCAGCACGGGGGTGGCGGCCAGGGTCAGGCGGGCGTCGCCTTTGCCGATGTGGGTGAACACCACCACGTAGTCGATGCACGGTGTCAGCAGCACCAGCAGTGCACCGATCAGGACCGCCGGGTGTGCGACCAGGCCGCGGGTAATGGCCCAGACCAGCAGGGGCACGAGGATGAAGTTGGCCAGCAGCAGGGCGGCCATGAAGCGGCGATTGCCCAGGCCCTGGCGCAAGTCGAGGAAGGGGATCTGCAGGAACATCGCGTACATCAGTACGGCGATGGCAGGGGTGACCAGGGCTTCCAGGTGGCGTGCAGTGTCGCTGGCCAGCAGGCCGAACGTGATGGCGGCGAGCACGGCGGCGAAGTAGATCGGGACCTGGTGCGTTTCAAGTTGCGCTCTGGTCAAGGTATGGCCTGTGCTTGAAGGGAGGAACGCTATCATAACCTGTGGGAGCGGGCGTGCCCGCGAACACCGGCGCAGCCGGTGCCATCCACCGAGTCGTCTTCTTCGCGGGCACGCCCGCTCCCACAGGATTCGCCTCCCGAAAACGAAAAAGCCCGGCACTAGGCCGGGCTTTTTCCTGTCAGGCAATCGCCAATCAGTTGCCGTATACCGGCAGCTTCTTGCAGATGGCCTTGACCTTCTCACGTACGGCGTCGATCACCGCTTCGTTGTTCAGGTCAGCCAGGATGTCGCAGATCCAGCCAGCCAGCTCGCGGCACTCGGCTTCCTTGAAACCACGGGTAGTCACGGCCGGGGTGCCGAAACGCAGGCCCGAGGTGACGAACGGGGAACGTGGGTCGTTCGGTACCGAGTTCTTGTTGACGGTGATGAACGCTTTGCCCAGGGCGGCGTCAGCGTCCTTGCCGGAGATTTCCTGCTTGATCAGCGACAGCAGGAACAGGTGGTTCTGGGTGCCACCGGAAACCACGTCGAAACCACGCTCGATGAATACGCTGGCCATGGCCTGAGCGTTTTTCACCACTTGCTGCTGGTAAGCCTTGAACTCAGGCTGCAGGGCTTCCTTGAAGCAGATGGCCTTGGCCGCGATGACGTGCTCCAGCGGGCCACCCTGGGCGCCCGGGAATACGGCGGAGTTCAGCTTCTTCTCGATCTCTTCGTTCTTGCGAGCGAGGATCAGGCCGCCACGCGGGCCGCGCAGGGTCTTGTGGGTGGTGGTGGTGACCACGTCGGCGAACGGAACAGGGTTCGGGTACACGCCAGCGGCAACCAGGCCGGCAACGTGGGCCATGTCGACGAACAGGTAGGCACCGACCTTGTCGGCGATGGCGCGGAAGCGGGCGAAGTCCAGAACCTGCGAGTAGGCCGAGAAGCCGGCAACGATCATCTTCGGCTTGTGCTCGACAGCCAGGCGCTCGACTTCGTCGTAGTCGATCAGGCCGTTGCCGTCGATGCCGTACTGGATGGCGTTGTACAGCTTGCCCGAGGAGCTGACGGAAGCACCGTGGGTCAGGTGGCCACCGTGGGCCAGGCTCATGCCCAGGATGGTGTCACCGGCCGACAGCAGGGCCAGGTAGACGGCAGCGTTGGCCTGGGAGCCGGCGTGCGGCTGAACGTTGGCGTAGTCGGCGCCGAACAGTTCCTTGGCACGGTCGATGGCCAGTTGTTCGACGACATCGACGTACTCGCAACCACCGTAGTAGCGCTTGCCCGGGTAGCCTTCGGCGTACTTGTTGGTCAGGACCGAGCCCTGGGCCTCCATGACTGCCGGGCTGGTGTAGTTTTCCGAAGCGATCAGCTCGATATGCTCTTCCTGGCGCAGAGCTTCTTGCTGCATGGCTTCGAAGAGCTCGGCGTCGTACTTGGCAATGGTCAAATCACGGCTGAACATGGCGGTCCTCAAGGATCGGGGTGAATTGGGTGGGCATTCTAACCGATTGATTGGCGGCTGGCATATGAAGTGGCATCAAGTCGCGGACCAATGGGCTTCATGTTGCATCCCGCGCCGTGTCTGGGCTGGGCGGGCGCTGGAGTTGACTCAGAGGTCCGTTTTTGGGGGCGCTTGTCAGCCCGGGCGCGGTCCCTGTAGGAGCGGCCTTGTGTCGCGAAAGGGGCGCGCAGCGGCCCCACGATTGCAGCGTTGCCGCCGAAATCGTCGGGACCGCGTTGCGGTCCTTTCGCGACGCAAGGCCGCTCCTACAAGAGTCCGCGCACGCCAGGAGGCGTCGGGGTCAATTGAACATGAACAGCGTCTCGTTGGCGAACTGCGCCTCGAACTGATGCGCCGGCATCGGCCGCCCGAACAGGTAGCCCTGAACCTCGTCGCAACCATGCTCGCGCAGGAATTCCAGCTGCTCGTGGGTTTCCACACCTTCGGCAATCACCGCCAGGTTGAGGCTGTGGGCCATGGCGATGATCGCCCGGGCAATCTGCGCATCCTGCTCGCCTTCGGGCAGGCCATCGACGAAGGTGCGGTCGATCTTCAGCACGTCGATGGGGAACTGCTTGAGGTAGTTCAGCGATGAGTAACCGGTGCCGAAGTCGTCCACCGCGATGCTCAGGCCGAGGTTTTTCAGGCTGGCGAGAATCTGCATGGCTTCGTTCACTTCGCGCATCAGGATGCTTTCGGTCAGCTCCAGTTCCAGGCACGCCGGTGGCAGGCCGGTTTCTTCCAGAATGGTGGCGATACGCGTGCCCAGCTGGCCGTCGGAGAACTGCCGCGCCGAGATGTTCACCGATACCTTGGGCACGCGCACCTTGGCCTTGTGCCAGGCCTTGAGCTGGCGGCTGGCCTCGCGCAGCACCCAGTCGCCCACGTCCACCACCAGGCCCAGTTCTTCGATCACCGGGATGAAGTCGCCCGGCGGCACCAGGCCGCGGGTCGGGTGACGCCAGCGCAGCAGCGCTTCGGCGCCGGTCAGGCGCTTGCCGTCGCCGCTGAACTGCGGCTGGTAGTAGAGGATGAACTCGTTCTGTTCCATGGCATGGCGCAGGTCGCTTTCCAGCTCCAGGCGTTCCAGGGCACTGGCGTTCATCTCCGCCTGGTAGAACTGGAAGTTGTTCTTGCCACGCTCCTTGGCGTGGTACATGGCGGTGTCGGCGTTTTTCATCAGTTGGCTCAGCTCGCTGCCATCCTGCGGGCTGAGGGCGATGCCGATACTGGCGGTGACGAAGAACTCGCGGTTTTCCAGCACGAACGGCCGCACCAGGCTGCCGAGGATGTTCTCGGCCACGTGAATGGCGCGGTTGAGCGCGATCTCGCGGGTAGCGCGCGGTTGCAGCAGCAGGGTGAACTCATCGCCGCCCATGCGCGCCACGGTGTCGTCGTTGTCCACACAGGCCAGCAGGCGCTGGGCCATGTCCTTGAGCATGCGGTCCCCGGCGGCGTGGCCGAGTGAGTCGTTGATCGGCTTGAAGCGGTCCAGGTCGAGGAACATCAGCACCACCCAGGCCTTTTGCCGCTCGGCCTGTTGCAGGGCGTTGTACAGGCGGTCCTGGAACAACGTGCGGTTGGGCAGGTGGGTGAGGGCGTCGTAGTAGGCCAGGCGGTGGATGCGCTGTTCGCTGGCCTTGCGCTCGCTGATATCGGTGAAGAAGCACACATAGCTGGCCAGGTCGCCTTCGTCGTCCAGCACCGCGGTGATGCCGACCCAGGCCGGGTAGTGGTCGCCGTCGCGGCGCTTGAGCCACACCTCGCCCTCCCAGCTGCCGCGCTGGTGCAGCTGCTTGACCACGTAGCGCAGGTGGCCCTCCTGCTGTTCGTCGACGGTGAGCAGGCCCGGCAACTGGTCGAGTACCTCGCTGACGGCGTAACCACTGACGCGGCTGAACGCTTCGTTGGCCTGGACGATATAACCTGCCGGGTCGGTAATGAGGATCGCCGAGGTGGAGTGCTCGAATACCGTCGCGGCCATGCGCAGGTCCTTTTCGGCACGGCGTTGCTGGCTGATGTCGCGGCCCACACCGAGTACGCCTTCGAAGCGCTGCTCATCGTCCCATACCAGTACCAGGCGCAGTTCGATGGGGATCTTGCGGCCATCGGCGCGCAGGCAGTCGAACAGGAACAACTGGGTCGGCAGCTGGCTGCGCAGCTGGGCCAGCTGCGCGGGGTCACTCATGGCCTTGCTGACGCGCTCCATCAGGCTGTAGATGCCGGTGAGCTGGGCCGGGTTGGCGATGATCGACTGCCAGCCGTTGGTGAAGATCCAGTCGGCCTGGTAACCCAGCACGCTCTGCACCGAAGGGCTGACGTAATTGAGCTTGAGCAGGTTGTCGGTGGAGAAGATCACGTCACTGATGCTTTCGGCGAGCATGCGGTAGCGCTGTTCGCTGTCGCGCAGCGACTGGCTGGCCTCGATCTGCACCGTCACGTCCTTGCCCACGCCGATGATGCGCGTCACCAGGCCATCGGCGTCACGGGTCAGCACTTGTTCGCGAATGTCGTAGCAGCGCCAGCTGCCATCACGGTGGCGGAAGCGCAACTGGCAGTGCAGCGGTTGGTCATGGCCGTTGTCACGCTGTTGCTGGCGCAGTGCCTGGTAGTGCGCCGCGTCCTCGGGGTGCAGCAGCAGTTCCCAGAAACGGTCGCCCATCTGCGCCAGCTCGGTACGGTCGTAGCCCAGGGTCTGGCCAAGGTGGCGGTTGCTGAAGATCATCCGCTGGTTGAGCACGTCCTGCACGTACAACTGGTCGGGCACGGTGCGCACCACGTCCGACCAGAAGCTTTCGCGCTCCAGCAACGACAGTTCCACCTGCTTGCGGCTGGTGATGTCGCTGATGCTGAGGATCACCGCCTGGTAGTCACGGCGTTGCTGCGGCAGGCGGGCCATCAGCCACAGGTGCAGCTCGCCACCCAGCGGGGCCGGCAGGCGCACTTCCAGCTCCAGCAGCGGGCGTTGCTCGATCAGCGCGTCGATCAGCTGCATGCCGACGCTGTCGCGGCCATCGCCGGTGCCATCGATCAGGCGCTGCCAGGCACCTTCGTGGCAGTCGATGTTCAACAACTGGCGGGCTACCTGGTTGATCTCGGTGATCTTCAGCTCCAGCAGCAGCGAGCGGCGCAGGTTCGGGTCCAGGGCCAGGCTGTGTTTGAGCCCGGCACGGTTGCGCAGGTGGTAGCGGTCGAGTTTGCCGGGCAGGCTGGACAGGTCGAGCACGCACAAGGCCACGCCGGTGCCTTCGAAGATTTCCTGGTAGCGCCGACGGTCTTCCTGCAGCGCCCGTTGGCGGCGGCGCATGTTGATCAGGGCCAGCACCGGCAGCAGGGCGCAGAACAGCACCAGCAGGCATTTGCCGAGCAGCGCCGGCAGCAGCTTCTGCTGGGCCCGCTTGGCGTCGAACAGACCACGCAGCTGCCAGGTACTGTTGTCGATGAAGGCCAGCATTACGCTTTGCAGCGGTTCGTTGCTGGTATCGGCCGGCGCATGGCGTTGCAGTACTTCGCCGTTGCGGCTGTTTTCCAGCAGCCACAGCGGGTGGGGGGTACCATCCAGGTGAAGGGTGAGGGTGCGGTAGTAGTCCGGCGACAGGCGCAGCAGCCAGTAGCCTCGGTCCTGACCGGCGGCCTGGCGTAGCAACAGATAGAGGGTGCGGTTGTCGGGCGAATTGCTGAAGAAGTACGGACGACCCTGGTTCAGCCTGAGCAGCTCGTCAAGCATCTGGCGGTCGGGGCTTGCGCTCAGGCTGTCGGCCTGTAGCTGCCCGGTAGCGTCCAGCCAGGCCATGCTCTGCAGGGCCGGCAGCTGCTCGCGCAGGCTGCCCAGCAGGCCGGGCAGGGCCTTGGGCGCCGGTGCCTTGACATAGGGTTGCATCAGATTCATGGCCTGCTGGGCCTTGAGTGCCATGTTCAGGCTCAGGTGGTCGGCCTGTTCGGCGGTGGCGTTCAGGCTCTGTTTGCGCAGGTCGGCCTGGGTATGGTTGAACTGGGCGAACAACTGCCACAGCAGCAGGGCCAGCAGGATCAGGGCCAGCAGCGCCAGCGCACCCTTGATCGACCCGCGCAGCGAAGCGACGGGCGCCTGTGGCGCGGAACGCAATGACGACGGATGTGTAAGATTGGTCAAGCGTTGATCCTGCGATTGGGCTGGCGATGGCAGGGATGGATCATGCACGGTGTGTGCCGGTGTCTGGTCGCCAGACCGCGGTGGTGCACTATAAGGCCGGATACCTGAAACGGGCTAGCATGCCTCGGATTATGGCAAAGTGCCAGTCCGCAGGACCGGTGGTGCCTGCCGGGTGGTTCGGCAAGCCCCTGCGACCTGTGCGAGAATAGCGCCCGCTTCAAATGACAACGCATCGGAGATGTTCGGTTTTGGTTACTCACTTTTCCACCAATGGCCTCGATTCCGCCTGCGGGCGCAGCAGTCAGACCCTTGTCAGCACTGCCGTGACCGAGGACGTATCCTGCAAGTCTTGCCAGCGTTCGCTGAGCAAACCCGAGGCGGCCGCTGTCGCCAAGAGCAAGAGCCCATCGCTGGCCGAACTGCGCAAGACCGCCAAGGCGGCAGTTGAGCCGGCAGTCGCCGTGGCCGAGGTCAAGCCGGCGGCCAAGGTTGTCAGCCGTGCGCCTGCGGCCGCCAGGCCGGCCAAAGCTGCCGAGCAGCAGCCGGTTCGTAGCGGTGGCTTCAGCGTGAAGTCCGCCTGGGCCGCGCGCCTGGCCGAGCAGGGCGAGCGCTGCCGCTTGCCGCGGGGCAAGGCCAGGCAGCGTCACGTCTGAGTCATCTCTGGCTGCTGTGTCGGCCTCTTCGCGGGCGCTCGCCCGCTCCCACAGGGATCCCTGATTGCTCAGGGCCTGTGGGTCAACCTGTGGGAGCGGGCGTGCCCGCGAAGAGGCCGGTACAGGCAATAGATTCTCCCCGGTCCTACCCCCACCATCCGCCCCTCCTATGCAACGCCGCGCGTTGGCGTAGAATGGTCGACTTTGTTCAATGACACCCCCGTAAATACATCCCCCTGGCCAGTGCGCCGGGGCGATCGTCGATGTCTTTACCTATCTGATTAGAGGGCTTGGTTTTGGCTCAATACGTCTACACCATGCATCGGCTGAGCAAGGTCGTGCCGCCGAAGCGGGAAATTCTCAAGAACATTTCCCTGTCGTTCTTCCCGGGCGCCAAGATCGGCGTGCTCGGCCTGAACGGCGCCGGTAAATCGACCCTGCTGCGGATCATGGCGGGCGTCGACAAGGAATTCGACGGCGAAGCCCGTCCGATGCCCGACATCAACGTTGGCTACCTGCCGCAGGAACCGCAACTGGACCCGAACAAGTCGGTGCGCGAAGTGGTCGAGGAAGCGGTCAGCGTGATCAAGGACGCCCAGGCGCGTCTGGACGAGGTCTACGCGGCCTACGCCGAACCGGATGCCGACTTCGACAAGCTGGCCGCCGAGCAGGCCAAGCTGGAAGCCATCCTGCAGGCCGCCGACGGCCACAACCTGGAGCGCCAGCTGGACGTTGCTGCCGACGCCCTGCGCCTGCCGGCCTGGGACGCGCGCATCGAGCACCTGTCCGGTGGCGAGAAGCGCCGCGTGGCCCTGTGCCGCCTGCTGCTGTCGGCCCCCGACATGCTGCTGCTGGACGAACCGACCAACCACCTGGATGCCGACTCGGTGGCCTGGCTGGAGCGCTTCCTGCACGACTTCCCGGGCACCGTGGTAGCCATTACCCACGACCGTTACTTCCTCGACAACGTCGCCGGCTGGATCCTGGAACTGGACCGCGGCGCCGGCATCCCGTACGAAGGCAACTACTCGGGCTGGCTGGAAGCCAAGTCCGAGCGCCTGGCGCAGGAATACAAGCAGCAGAGCGCCCACGAGAAGGCCATGAAAGAGGAACTGGAGTGGGTGCGCAAAGGCGCCAAGGCCCGCCAGTCCAAGTCCAAGGCCCGTCTGCAGCGCTTCGAAGAAATGCAGTCGCAGGAATTCCAGAAGCGCAGCGAAACCAACGAGATCTACATCCCGGCCGGTCCGCGCCTGGGCGACAAGGTCATCGAGTTCAAGAACGTCACCAAGGGCTACGGCGACCGCGTGCTGATCGACAACCTGTCGTTCTCCATGCCTAAAGGCGCCATCGTCGGCGTGATCGGTGGTAACGGTGCCGGTAAGTCGACCCTGTTCCGCATGCTGATGGGCAAGGAACAGCCGGACTCGGGCACTATCGAGATCGGTGAAACCGTGCAGCTGGCCTGCGTCGATCAGAGCCGCGAGGACCTGGACGGTAGCAAGACCGTGTTCCAGCAGATTTCCGATGGTTCCGACATGATCCGCATCGGCAACTACGAGATCCCTTCGCGTACCTACGTGGGCCGCTTCAACTTCAAGGGTGGCGACCAGCAGAAGTTCGTCAAGGATCTGTCCGGTGGTGAGCGTGGCCGTCTGCACCTGGCCCTGACCCTGAAGGAGGGCGGTAACGTCCTGCTGCTCGACGAACCGTCCAACGACCTCGACGTCGAAACCCTGCGTTCGCTGGAAGAAGCCCTGCTGGACTTCCCGGGCGCGGCGATCGTGATCTCCCACGACCGTTGGTTCCTGGACCGTGTGGCTACCCACATCCTGGCGTACGAAGACGACTCGAACGTGGTGTTCTTCGAGGGTAACTACACCGAGTACGAAGCCGACCGCAAGAAGCGCCTGGGTGATGCTGCTGCCCAGCCGCACCGTGTACGGCACAAGAAGCTGGCCCAGTAAGCCGGTTTTTCGATGCACAGGAATGGGGCCTTCTTAGGCCCCATTTTTGTGCCTGGCTGGAAAGTGGTGCTGGGCGTCATTCGCGGGCATGCCCGCTCCCACAGGAGCCCCTGGAACCCAAAGCTTGTGGTAAACCTGTGGGAGCGGGCGCGCCCGCGAATGAAGCCGCCGCCGACCAAGGTTTTGTATACACTTATAGAAAACGCACCAAATAATTTCAAAAAAACGACATTTCGCCCTATTCCGGTGCGATTGCTTCTTGGTACATTCCTGAAAAAAACCAATAAGTCCAATCCTCTTGGTGAGATGTCTACCATGATCGAATCTGTCGACAATTTCCTCGCGCGCCTGAAACAACGCGACCCGGGCCAACCTGAATTCCACCAGGCGGTGGAAGAAGTGTTGCGCAGCCTGTGGCCGTTCCTGGAGGCCAACCCGCATTACCTGCAGGCCGGCATCCTGGAGCGCATGGTCGAGCCCGAGCGTGCCGTGCTGTTCCGCGTATCCTGGGTCGATGACCAGGGCAAGGTGCAGGTCAACCGCGGCTACCGCATCCAGATGAGCAGCGCCATCGGCCCGTACAAGGGCGGCCTGCGCTTCCACCCGTCGGTCAACCTGGGCGTGCTCAAGTTCCTGGCCTTCGAGCAGGTATTCAAGAACTCCCTCACCTCGCTGCCCATGGGCGGCGGCAAAGGCGGCTCGGACTTCGACCCCAAAGGCAAGAGCGACGCCGAAGTGATGCGCTTCTGCCAGGCGTTCATGAGCGAGCTGTACCGCCACATTGGCGCTGACCTGGACGTTCCGGCGGGCGACATCGGCGTGGGTGCCCGCGAAATCGGCTTCATGTTCGGCCAGTACAAGCGCCTGGCCAACCAGTTCACTTCGGTGCTGACCGGCAAGGGCATGACCTACGGCGGCAGCCTGATCCGCCCGGAAGCCACCGGCTACGGCTGCGTGTATTTCGCCGAAGAAATGCTCAAGCGCCAGGACAAGCGTATCGATGGCTGCCGCGTGGCGATTTCCGGCTCGGGTAACGTGGCCCAGTATGCCGCGCGCAAGGTAATGGACCTGGGCGGCAAGGTGATTTCGCTGTCCGACTCCGAAGGCACCCTGTACGCCGAAGCCGGCCTGACCGATGCCCAGTGGGATGCGGTGATGGCGCTGAAGAACGTCAAGCGTGGCCGCATCAGCGAACTGGCCGCGCAGTTCGGCCTGGAGTTCCGCAAGGGCCAGACTCCGTGGAGCCTGCCGTGCGACATCGCCCTGCCGTGTGCCACGCAGAACGAACTGGGCGCCGAAGACGCCCGCATCCTGCTGCGCAATGGCTGCATCTGCGTGGCCGAAGGCGCCAACATGCCGACCACCCTGGAGGCTGTGGATATCTTCCTGGAGGCCGGCATCCTATACGCCCCGGGCAAGGCCTCCAACGCCGGCGGCGTGGCCGTGTCGGGCCTGGAAATGTCGCAGAACGCCATGCGCCTGCTGTGGACTGCCGGTGAGGTGGACAGCAAGCTGCACAACATCATGCAGTCGATTCACCATGCTTGCGTGCATTACGGTGAAGAGGCGGATGGCAGCATCAACTACGTCAAAGGTGCGAACATCGCGGGCTTCGTGAAAGTGGCTGATGCGATGCTGGCGCAGGGCGTCGTTTGATCTGAGGCCGCAGGGGGCCGCTTTGCGGCCCGATCGCGACACAAGGCCGCTCCTACAGGATTGCGCGATCATCCAGGTTGTCGCGATCCCTGTAGGAGCGGCCTTGTGTCGCGATGGGCTGCAAAGCAGCCCCCAGGGCCTTCAATCTTCACCCATAACCTCAACCACTTCGATCACCTGCTCCCCCACCGGCCGCCGCCAGACCACCTCATCCCCCGGCCCCGCCCCGAGCAAAGCCCGCCCCAGCGGCGAACCCCAGTTGATCAACCCCCGCCCGGCATCCGCCTCATCCTCACCCACCAGCCGCACCACATGTTCCTGCTCCTGGGCATCGACAAACCGCACCCGGCTACCAATCTGCACCTTGCTGCGCGAAGTCGCCGCGGGCACCACCTGGGCACTCTGTACCCGCGCGCTGAAGTAGCGCAGGTCCCGTTCGGTATCCGCCAGCCGCTGCTTGTCGCCACGCTCGCCCTGGGCCTGTAGTTCGCTGCGCAGGGCATTGAGTTCGGCCACGCGCTCCTGCAGCTGGCGCAAGCCACTGGCGGTGAGGTAGTTGGGTTGCGCGCTGACCCTTCGCTCGACCGGCTGATCAGCCTGGGCAGCGGCCTGGTCTTCGTTGACGAATGCTCGGCTCATGGGTGGCCTCCTTGTGCAGGAGACCATCATCGCAGGCCGCCGGTTTCAAGGAATGTCCGTTTGCGACTCAGTTGTGGCGATAGGCGCGTGCGGCATCGCGGTCCTTTTCCTGCTCCCAGTCGCGCTCGCGCTGGTCCCAGAATCGCTCGTGGTACTGGCGCTGTTCTTCGCTGTTCTGCATGGCGTGGCACTGGCGAAAACCGTCGTCCCAGCCGCTTTCGTACGTGCGTTCGTGCAGGTAGCGCGGCACGTCCTTGCGAAAGCCGCCTACCATCAGCCCGGCCGCCTGGCGGCCGCTGCTACAGCCGTCCTGGAAACCATCGGCATAGGCGGGGGGATAACCCCGGTTGACCATTTGCTCGTGGGTGGTTTCGCAACCAGACAGCAACAACGCCATGCACACGCCGAACCAGTACCGCGACATAACCACAAAACCCTCCGGTTGATACTGGAAAGTCTAGGTGGCGATTTGTCGGGGGGGTGTCAAAACAGTGTCAAAGACTCGGTTGGGTCACACTGTGGCCTGTACCGGCCCTATCGCCGGCAAGCCAGCTCCCACAGGTACTGCACATGCCTTGAGTCCTGTGATCACCTTGTGGGAGCTGGCTTGCCGGCGATAGGGCCAGTGCAGGCAACCAGTGTTTTCAGTAGTGGTACCACTTCAGCTCAAGCATCACCTCGTTCTGCGCCGTAGCCAGGTGGCTGAACTCCCGCGAAGCACTCAACCGCACCCCCAGGTTCTGGCTGATCTCCCACTGCTGGTTCAGGCTCACGCTGCGCCGCACCTCGCCGTTGGCGAAGTAATCGCCCTTGGCCTCAAGCGTCATGTTGCCCAACCCGTTGCGCCAGAGCAGCCCGCCATTGAAACCCGCCGCCGGGGCGATGAACTGGGCGAAATCATTGTGGTGCTCGACCCGCACCGTACCCAGGGCAAAGCCCAGCAAGCCGTCGGCCAGTTGCCAGGTGCCGCCGGCCCCGCCGTTCACATGGCTCACCAGCACCTCGTCATCATGCTTGCCCGGCACCCGCTCCAGCCCGCCGGCCACCTGCCACGACCAAGGCTTGAGCAACTCGTTGCGCGGCGTCAGCGAGCGGATGGTGGCCAGGTCCAGGCGCTGCACCTGCCAGTCATTGCCTTCGTACTGGCGCAGCTTCAACTGCAGGATCTCGATTTGCGCCCCCAGCGGGAAGCCATAGGCGTTGTCATTCAGGTCGTGATAGGCCATGCGCAGGCCGTACTCGGCATAGGCACGGTCTTCGCGGGTGCCCACGCCCAGCTGCCAGGTGCGCGAATCATGGCCGTCCTCGGGCAGGCCTGGGCGCTCGATCTGCAGCGGCGGTGGCGGGTTGCTGTTGATTGCCCGCAACAGTTCGAAGCTGCGCCTGGCCTGCCCAGGGTCGCGCTCCTGGCCATTGGCGCGGTAGCGCTCCAGGCGGTACGCGGCATCCTGCACCAGCGCCTGGCGCTGGCGGGGGAGGGCCTTGAATTCGGGGCTTTGCAGTTGTGCGGTGTCGGCACTTACCGCCAGCACCTGGCGCTTTTCGCCATGATCGAGCGGCTCGGCCCGGGCCAGCAGTTCGCGTTCGCGCGAGGGGCGGTACGTTTCGCTGGCGACCAGGCCGGACTGCTTCACGGCCTTGACCGTGTCGGTCGGAATGGCGGTCAGCGGGAACTGCGAGGTCAGGTCCAGGCTCGGGCGGGCCACCTGCAACAGTTCCAGCAGACGGTACGAGCAGTTTTCGTCGAAGAAGAAGTAGTCGAACTGGATCTGCTTCAACTCCCACACATGTTCGACCATGCGCCCGGTTTCTTCCGGGGTCAGGTCCAGCTGGTACTCCCACAGGTCGCGGTTTTCCAGGCTGCGGTATTCGGACAGTTTCTCCTGGTAGGGCATCAGCGCGAACAGGCCAGGGTAGCCGCCCATCAGGCCTTTCCAGGCATACAGGATGCTGTTGTCGCTGCCTTCGATGTAGGCGCCGAAGTTGATCGCGTAACTCAGCAGCGTGGTGTCGTCACGGCGGGTGTTGGACTGGTCGATGCGCAGCAAGGTGTGGCCGAACATCGATGACGGGCTGTTCAGGTAGGCCGCCGGGAAGATCAGCGCCGCACTGTGCGGGTCGATCGACTGGTACCAGGTGGTGAACTCCTGGCAGTCCGGTTGCGGCAAATCTTGCAGGTCGAGCTGTTCGCGCAGCCAGCGGGTGCGCGCCGGGAACACGCAC
Source organism: Pseudomonas putida (assembly GCA_029953615.1). Lineage (NCBI taxonomy): Bacteria > Pseudomonadati > Pseudomonadota > Gammaproteobacteria > Pseudomonadales > Pseudomonadaceae > Pseudomonas > Pseudomonas putida. Next base: position 3,130,952 of record CP124529.1, read on the forward strand.
TGGGCATGCTTGTCGCCGAGGTTGGCCGGGGCGTACAGCGCTTCGACCGTGGCTTGCAGCTCCTGGTCGGGGTGGTGCGCGCCGTCCTCGGCGAGGAAGAACGCATCATCGTCCACATAGCTGCGCCAGCCACCCAGCTTGGCGGTTTCGTAATGGCCCAAGGCTATCCAGTAAGGGGTGTTGGCCAGTTGCTGGACACGGCCAGGGTCCAGCATGGGCGCGGCATGAACAGGGGCGCAGGCACACAGCGCCAGGGATACGAAGCGTTTGAGCATATCGGGCAACTACTTCTTGACGATGCCGAAAAAGGCGAAACCCGCCCCGGAACCGGGGCGGGAGCAGCTGGACTCAGGCCTCGGTTGCGTATTTGGCCAGGCGTGGGTCGTTCTTCAGAACGGCCAGGGTGTTGCTGTGGACGGTTTCTGCAGTGACATCGGCGCTGCTGAAGATCTGGTTGAAGTGCTGGTGGGTGACCGATGCGAAGTAGCCACGGTCTTCCGGAGCCACGCCGAGGACCACGGCATAGGTGGTTAGCGCTTCGCCCTGGCCCATGGCCATGTCTTCGGACAGTTCATTCATCATGCCGTTCATGGCGAACCAGGACTTGCCACCGTAGGTCAGTGATGCCTTGGTGGAGCAGCCGTTGGTACCGGAGGTCATGCCGAAGGTGGCGTTACCGGAGGTGCCGTTGGTGGTGGAAGCCAGGAAGTGTGCCGGCGTGCCGCGCTGGCCTTCGAACAGCATGTTGCCCCAGCCGCAGTTCGGGCCGCCTGGCGCTTCGGCCATGGCGTTGAGTGAGGCGACGGTGAACAGAGTACCCAGAAGAATCCGTTTCATAGCATTTGTTCTCTTTTGACTTAACCAAGGGTCAGGGTTTCTGGCAACTCGGTTGCCAGGTCGGGGAAGCTTTTCACCCACCCGCGCAGCTTGGAGTTTAGGCACGATCTAAGAGTTGCGTTGTTGATTGCGAAAAATTTGCTGGTACATGGCCCGCTCCGGCTGCGATATAAAGTCCTGCGGAGCCTTGCAAGGCGCGCGCGGGCAGCGCCAGAATGCTGCGTATCTGCCCCGCCGAAGTAAGGAAACCCAATGCCCGATCCTGTCGCTGCGCGCCTGCGTCTCGCGCCCGAAGCCCTGACCCGGCGTTTCTCACCCGAGCAGTTTGCCTTTACCAATACCGACGATCTGGAGCCGTTTCGCGGAGTCCTGGGCCAGGAGCGTGCTGTCGAGGCCCTGCAGTTTGGCGTGGCCATGCCGCGCCCTGGTTACAACGTGTACGTAATGGGCGAGCCCGGCACCGGCCGCTTTTCGTTCGTCAAGCGCTACCTCAAGGCCGAGGGCAAGCGCCAGCAGACCCCCGCCGACTGGGTCTACGTCAACCACTTCGATGACACCCGTGAGCCCCGCGCACTGGAATTGCCATCCGGCAGCGCCGGGGCATTCATCGCCGACATGAACGGGCTGATCGACAACCTGTTGTCGACCTTCCCGGCGGTGTTCGAGCACCCGTCGTACCAGCAGAAAAAGGGCGCTATCGACCGCGCCTTCAACCAGCGTTACGACCGCGCCCTGGATGTGATCGAGCGCGCCTCGCTGGAAAAGGACGTGGCCCTGTACCGCGACGCCAGCAACGTCGCCTTCACCCCGATGGCCGACGGCAAGGCACTGGATGAAGCCGAGTTCGCCCAGTTGCCGGAAGAGGTGCGCGAGCAGTTCCACGAGGATATCGCCCTGCTCGAGGAGCGCCTGAACGAAGAACTGGCCAGCCTGCCGCAATGGAAACGCGAGTCGAACAACCAGCTGCGCCAGCTCAACGAAGAAACCATCACCCTGGCCCTGCAGCCATTGCTGGCGCCGTTGTCGGAAAAATACGCCGAGAACGCTGCGGTCTGCGCCTACCTGCAGTCGGTACAGCTGAACCTGCTGCGTACCGTGGTCGAGCAACTGGTCGATGACAGCAAGACCGACGCCGCCGCGCGCAAACTGCTGGAAGAGCAGTACGCCCCCAGCCTGGTGGTCGGCCACCACGCCGACGGCGGTGCGCCGGTGGTGTTCGAGCCGCACCCGACCTACGACAACCTGTTTGGCCGTATCGAATACAGCACCGACCAGGGTGCGCTGTACACCTCGTACCGCCAGCTGCGCCCCGGTGCGCTGCACCGGGCCAACGGCGGCTTCCTGATTCTGGAAGCCGAGAAGATGCTGGGCGAGCCGTTCGTCTGGGACGCGCTCAAGCGTGCCCTGCAGTCGCGCAAGTTGAAGATGGAATCGCCACTGGGCGAGCTCGGCCGGGTGGCTACCGTCAGCCTGACGCCGCAGATGATCCCGCTGAACATCAAGCTGGTCATCATCGGTTCGCGCCAGCTGTACTACGCACTGCAGGACCACGACCCGGACTTCCAGGAGATGTTCCGGGTACTGGTGGACTTCGACGAAGACATGCCCATGGTCGACGAGAACCTGGAGCAGTTCGCCCAGCTGTTGCGCACCCGCACCAACGAAGAGGGCATGGCGCCGCTGACCAGTGATGCGGTGGCGCGCCTGGCCACCTACAGTGCCCGCCTGGCAGAAAACCAGTCGCGCCTGTCGGCACGTATCGGCGACCTGTTCCAGTTGGTCAGCGAAGCCGATTTCATCCGCCAGCTGGCCAATGACGAAATGACCGACGCCGGGCACATCGAGCGTGCGCTCAAGGCCAAGGCCACCCGCACCGGCCGTGTTTCGCAGCGGGTGCTGGACGACATGCTCGCCGGCATCATCCTGATCGACACCGAAGGCGCGGCCATTGGCAAGTGCAACGGCCTGACCGTGCTGGAAGTGGGTGATTCGGCGTTCGGCATGCCGGCGCGTATTTCCGCCACCGTGTACCCGGGCGGCAGCGGTATCGTCGACATCGAGCGTGAGGTCAACCTCGGCCAACCGATCCACTCCAAGGGTGTGATGATCCTCACCGGCTACCTGGGCAGCCGCTATGCCCAGGAGTTCCCGCTGGCAATCTCGGCAAGCATCGCACTGGAACAGTCCTACGGCTACGTGGACGGTGACAGCGCCTCGCTGGGCGAAGCCTGCACGCTGATCTCGGCCTTGTCGCGCACGCCGCTCAAGCAGTGCTTCGCCATCACCGGTTCGATCAACCAGTTTGGCGAAGTGCAGGCAGTGGGCGGGGTCAACGAGAAAATCGAGGGCTTCTTCCGCCTGTGCGAAGCGCGTGGCCTGACTGGCGAGCAAGGGGTGATCATCCCGCGTGCCAACGTCGCCACACTGATGCTCGACGAGCGCGTGCTGCAGGCCGTGGAGAACGGCATGTTCCACGTGTACGCGGTCAGCCAGGCCGACGAGGCGTTGAGCCTGCTGGTAGGCGAGGAGGCCGGGGTGCTGGATGACAAGGGCCAGTTCACCGAAGGCAGCGTCAACGCCCGGGTGGTGGAGCGCCTGCGCGAGATCGCCGAGATGATCAGCGAGGAGGAGATCGAGAAGGCGGAGAAAGAGCGCCTGGAAGAGGTGATTGCCCAGGCCAAGCCGGTCTGAGTCAATAAACCGGCGCTGGCGGCGATGTGCTACCGTTTAGCGCCGGTTTTCCATCTTTCTGTACGGTTCTTCTATGCTGGAACTTAAGGACGGTATTAGCGTTCAGGATGGAAACAGCCTGAGGTTCAGGCTGAACAAGGCTTTTTGGAGGGGGCGCGGCCATGCGCAATCTCAGCCTCACACGCCAGTGCCTGGGCCTGGTGACCCGCATCGAATGCAGCATCCGTCCGCTGGCCGGGGACAACGGCATGTGGACGCTGCTGTTCGCCGCCGGCATGGCCGGTGAACAACCCTCCGCAATCAAGGCCCAAGGGCCGTTCCATGGGCCGCTGGTGGCCGAATCGGTGCTCAATGCCATTGTCGACAGCCTGACCTTGCATGGGTATCAGGTGGCCGAGGATCCGCAGATCTGGTGTTTGCATTTGCAGGCGCAGTTGCGGCGGATCAATGGTGAGCGGTGTCGGAACCTGGGGGATTACCAGTTTCATCCTGAGACCTGATTGAGGCCGGGGGCCGCTTTGCGGCCCATTCGCAGCACAAGGCTGCTCCTACAAGTGAATGGGCTGCGGAGCGGCCCCCGGGCTTTTGCTGTAACAGGTGGCTGGCTATACTCGCCGTCGCTTTTTTAGTCACCTGATGAGTCCCGACACTCCATGGAACGTATCCTCGAAAATGCGATGTATGCCTCGCGCTGGCTGCTCGCCCCCATCTACTTCGGCCTGTCCCTCGGCTTGCTGGCCCTGGCGCTGAAATTCTTCCAGGAAGTGGTCCACGTCCTGCCCAACGTCTTCGCCCTCAGCGAAGCCGACCTGATCCTGGTGATCCTGTCGCTGATCGACATGTCGCTGGTGGGTGGCCTGCTGGTGATGGTGATGATCTCCGGCTACGAGAACTTCGTCTCGCAACTGGACATCGACGAGAGCAAGGAAAAACTCAACTGGCTGGGCAAGATGGATTCTTCGTCGCTGAAGATGAAGGTTGCCGCTTCGATCGTGGCCATTTCGTCCATCCACCTGCTGCGGGTGTTCATGGATGCACAGAACATCTCCACCGATTACCTGATGTGGTACGTGATCATCCACATGACCTTCGTGGTCTCGGCATTCTGCATGGGCTACCTGGACAAGCTGACCAAGCACTGAGCCTTTCAGGCCTCTTCGCAATCCCTGTGGAAGCGGGCAAGCCCGCGAAGAGGCCAGCACGGTCCAACTGACGAGCGGCGTCAGTCATGCCCTTGTGCATTCTCACATTCTGTACAAAAAATGAGCTCTCATGCGTGGTTCCCTTCGCGAGGTGCTCTCATGAACCTGCATCAGCTCAACACCGAGGCCAGGGCTGGCCATGTCGACGAACTGAACCTGATCGCCATCGAAGGTGGTGACTACCTCCTCGAGGCCCGGATCAAGGGCCACGCCCACCCACTCTCAGACTCCCGTGGCGAACGCTTGCGCGTGCACTCGGTGGAGGATGCGCGCAAGTTGCTGCAAACCATCTCCATGGTCTCGATGAACCTGGTGCATTGGTCGGTGCAGGACGAAATGTGCGGTATGGGCACGCACCCGGAAGAAGACTTGAAGGTGCCGATTTCCCAGCGCTCGGCCTGGTAGCTGCTCGCTGCGCCCCAGTGTGCTAGGCTGCTCGCCCTTTTCATCAAGGGCGCGGCTTCACTGCGCCCTGCAGTGGAGCACGACAATGTCCGAACTCAACCTGTCCACCGACGAAACTCGCGTCAGCTACGGCATCGGCCGTCAGCTGGGCGGCCAGCTGCGCGACAACCCGCCACCAGGCGTCAGCCTGGAAGCTATCCTGGCCGGCCTGACCGACGCCTTCAACGGCGCCGACAGCCGCGTCAGCGAAGCCGACCTGTCGGCCAGCTTCAAGGTCATCCGCGACGTGATGCAAGCCGAAGCAGCTGCCAAGGCTGAAGCCGCTGCAGCCGCTGGCAAGGCATTCCTGGTCGAGAACGCCAAGCGTGACGGCATCACCACCCTGGCTTCGGGCCTGCAGTTCGAAGTACTGACCGCAGGTGAAGGCGCTAAGCCGACCCGCGAAGACAACGTGCGCACCCACTACCACGGCACCCTGATCGACGGCACTGTGTTCGACAGCTCCTACGACCGTGGTCAGCCGGCTGAATTCCCGGTAGGTGGTGTGATCGCTGGCTGGACCGAAGCCCTGCAGCTGATGAACGCTGGCAGCAAATGGCGCCTGTACGTGCCGAGCGAGCTGGCCTACGGCGCCCAAGGCGTCGGCAGCATCCCGCCGCACAGCGTGCTGGTGTTCGACGTCGAGCTGCTCGACGTTCTGTAATGCCTTTGGGGCCGCTTTGCGGCCCATTCGCGGGCTTGCCCGCTCCCACAGGTGCGGCGTTAGCTTCAAGGCTTGTGCAGTACTTGTGGGAGCGGGCATGCCCGCGAAGAGGCCGGCCCTGCTGGCCTCAATTCCAATCCGTTCCCCCAGGGCGCAACGCCCGCGCATAGCAGAACAGAAACAGAGTCCGCACCAGCTCCTTGAGCACCCCCGGTTCACTCGAATTCAGCCCGCTCATGTCCAGGTCGCCCTGGTCGCGCAGCTCGTCGAGCGCTTCTTCTTCAAGCACCGCGCACACTTCGCCGGTTTCCCGATGAAGAATGCGCAGGTAGGGGTGAGGGCGGTCCAGCCAGGCGTCGATCAGATAAGTCATGGCTATTCTCCTTGGATAGCAGTTCCAATGAGAATAATTCTTATTATCTGAATAGCAAGCGCCAATTGGCTGTTATCGGAAAAATCAGACCTTGCGTACGAATTCGGACTTCAGCTTCATGGCGCCGATGCCGTCGATCTTGCAGTCGATATCGTGGTCGCCGTCGCACAGGCGGATGTTCTTGACCTTGGTGCCGACCTTTACCACCAGGGAGGAGCCCTTGACCTTGAGGTCCTTGATCACGGTGACGGTGTCGCCATCCTGCAGGATGTTGCCGACCGAGTCCTTCTTCACCACCGCGTCGCTGGCCGCTTCGGCGTCGCCGCTGGCCGACCACTCGTGGGCGCATTCAGGGCAGATCAGCTGAGTGCCATCCTCATAGGTGTATTCGGAGTTGCATTTCGGGCAGGGTGGCAGAGTGCTCACTTCGGTTCCTCAAACAAACAGACGGACGGTTAAAGGCCCGCATTGTAAAAGGTATTTCTGCAGAAGGGATTATGTCCGGACAAAAGCGTTCGCGGGCTTGCCCGCTCCCACAGGGATAGTGCCAGCCTCAAGGGCTGTGCTTGTCCTGTGGGAGCGGGCAAGCCCGCGAATGGAGATGATGCGGTCTGTCAGTGAGTACGCGCGACAGCAAACTCGCTCAGCTCGACCAGCGCATCTCGGTATTCGCTGGCCGGCAGCACTTCCAGGCAGGCGATGGCACGCTTCACGTAGTCACGTGCCAGCTCCGCGGTGTACTTCAGCGCACCCGACTCTTCGACCGCCACGCGAATTTGCTCCAGGTCCTCCAGGCCACCCTTCTGGATCGCCTGGCGCACCAGCGCAGCCTGTTCGGCGGAGCCTTCGCGCATGGTGTAGATCAGCGGCAGGGTAGGCTTGCCTTCGGCCAGGTCGTCACCGACGTTCTTGCCCAGGGTCTGCGAGTCGCCCTTGTAGTCCAGCAGGTCGTCGACCAGCTGGAACGCCACGCCCAGGTGGTCACCGAAGGTACGCAGGGCCTCGCGCTGTTCGTCGGTTGCTTCGGCCAGCGCGGCGGCGCTGTGGGTCGAGGCCTCGAACAGCATTGCGGTCTTGCCGCGGATGACCTCCATGTAGACTTCCTCGGTAGTGCTGGCGTCGCGTACCCGCGACAGCTGCAGCACTTCACCCTCGGCAATCACGCGGGTGGCCTTGGACAGGATCTGCATGACCGGCATCGAGCCCAGTTCGACCATCATCTCGAACGAGCGCGAATAGAGGAAGTCGCCCACCAGCACGCTCGGCGCGTTGCCCCACAGGGCATTGGCGGTGGAGCGGCCACGGCGCATGCCGGACATGTCGACCACGTCGTCGTGCAGCAGGGTGGCGGTGTGCAGGAATTCGATGGTGGCAGCCAGCAGGCGCAGGTCGTCGCCTTCGCGGCCCAGGGCCTTGCCACACAGCAGCACCAGCAGGGGGCGCAGGCGCTTGCCACCGGCGGACGTGATATAGTCGCCGATCTTCGATACCAGCGGCACGCGCGAGGTCAGCTGCTTCTTGATGATCTCGTCGACGGCGCTGAAATCATCAGCCACCGCGCGGTAGAAGGATTGGGGTTGCATCGGCTGCTCCAGTGAGGTTGCGCGGCATGCTAGGTCGCGGGTCCCGGTGTGTCAAGGCGCGGTGCCAGCGCGCCGGGGGCGGTACTTGCAAGCAAAACCGCGGTTGCGTACAATCGCGCACCCTAACTTCCTGGGCAGCACCTGCCTTACGCAATTGCGCCGGGCCGTTCCAGCCCTGTGCAGCCATGCCAGCCAATACTCATCATATAAAGCGCTGGGTGAGCAGGATTATCGGAGAAATACCATGTCTTACGCAGTAATCGTTACCGGCGGCAAGCAGTACAAAGTCGCTGAAGGTGAATTCCTCAAGATCGAAAAGCTGGAAGTCGCCACTGGCGAATCCGTGACCTTCGATCGCGTCCTGCTGGTCGCCAACGGTGAAGAAGTCACCATCGGTGCTCCAGTTGTTGCTGGCGCTAAAGTAGTGGCCGAAGTCGTTTCGCAAGGCCGCCACGACAAGGTTCGCATCATCAAGTTCCGTCGTCGTAAGCACCACATGAAGCGTATGGGCCACCGCCAGTGGTTCACCGAGATCAAAATCACCGGTATCCAGGCTTAATCCCCTAGATCCCCTGAATTTATTTGGAGAATTGAACCATGGCTCACAAGAAGGCTGGTGGTAGTACTCGTAACGGTCGCGACTCAGAATCGAAACGCCTTGGCGTGAAGATGTATGGCGGCCAGGTTATCAAGCCAGGCAACATCATCGTCCGTCAGCGCGGCACCGAATTCCACGCTGGCTACGGCGTTGGCATGGGGCAAGGATCACACCTTGTTCGCCAAGATCGAAGGCGTGATCAAGTTCGAGAAAAAAGGCGAGTTCATGCGCCGTTACGTGAGCATCGTCGCCGCTTAATCGCGACGTCGCTCCAGAAGCCCCGTCATGCGACGGGGCTTTTTCGTTTGTGGTGAGCCTCTTGCAAAGCTGTTTGTATGGGCTGCCGGCGTGGGTTTCTACGGTCGTACGGGGCCGCCGCGCTCATTTTTGCAAGAGCCTCATGTTTTTGAGTCATTCAGCTCGTCTACTGGCGAGAGGCGGTTTTAATGAAGTTTGTTGACGAAGTATCCATTCGGGTCAAGGCCGGTGACGGTGGCAACGGTTGCATGAGCTTCCGTCGCGAGAAGTTCATCGAGAACGGTGGCCCCAACGGTGGTGACGGTGGCGACGGTGGTTCGGTGTACATGATTGCCGACGAAAACCTCAACACCCTGGTCGACTATCGCTACACCCGTCACCACGAGGCCCAGCGTGGCGCCAACGGCGGCAGCACCGACTGCACCGGCAAGAAAGGCGACGACCTGTTCCTGCGTGTGCCGGTCGGCACCACCGTGATCGACGCCTCCACCCAGGAAGTGATCGGTGACCTGGTTACCCCGGGTCAGAAGCTGATGGTCGCCCAGGGCGGCTGGCACGGTCTGGGCAACACCCGTTTCAAGTCCAGCACCAACCGTGCGCCGCGCCAGACCACCCCAGGCAAGCCGGGTGAGCAGCGCGACCTGAAGATGGAAATGAAAGTGCTGGCCGACGTCGGCCTGCTGGGCTTGCCGAACGCTGGCAAGAGCACCTTCATCCGCTCGGTTTCGGCCGCCAAGCCGAAAGTGGCCGACTACCCGTTCACCACCCTGGTGCCGAACCTGGGCGTGGTCAGCGTCGACCGCTGGAAGAGTTTCGTCATTGCCGACATCCCCGGCCTGATCGAAGGCGCTTCCGAAGGCGCCGGCCTGGGTATCCGCTTCCTCAAGCACCTGGCGCGCACCCGCGTGCTGCTGCACCTGGTGGACATGGCGCCGCTGGACGAAAGCAGCCCGGCCGATGCCGCCGAAGTCATCGTCAACGAGCTGACCCGCTTCAGCCCGTCGCTGGCCGAGCGTGAGCGCTGGCTGGTGCTGAACAAGGCCGATATGGTCATGGAAGACGAGCGCGACGAGCGGGTCAAGGAAGTGGTCGAACGCCTGCAGTGGGACGGCCCGGTCTACGTGATCTCGGCCATCTCCAAACAGGGCACCGAAAAGCTCAGCCACGACCTGATGCGCTACCTCGAAGACCGCGCTGACCGCCTGGCCAACGACCCGGCCTATGCCGAAGAGCTGGCTGACCTCGACCAGCGCATCGAAGACGAAGCCCGTGCCCAGCTGCAGGCCCTGGACGACGCCCGTACCCTGCGTCGCACCGGCGTCAAGAGCGTGCACGACATCGGCGACGATGATGGTTGGGACGATGATTTCGAGGACGACGAAGACGGCCCGGAAATCATTTACGTGCGCGACTGACCGGTTGCAGTACACTAAACGCCGCTCTTTGGAGCGGCGTTTTTGTATCCACGGTATCTATAGATTCGACATAGGTTGGAAGAAGATGCGAAGCAAGGTGACGGGCGCCAAGCGCTGGGTCGTGAAGATTGGCAGTGCTCTGCTGACCGCCGATGGCAAAGGCCTCGATCGCGGTGCCATGGCCGTTTGGGTCGAGCAGATGGTCGCGCTGCGTGAGGCGGGCGTGGAGTTGGTACTGGTCTCCTCCGGGGCCGTGGCTGCCGGCATGAGCCAGCTGGGCTGGACGTCGCGACCGAGTGCGATGAACGAGCTGCAGGCGGCTGCCTCGATTGGCCAGATGCGCCTGGTGCAGGCCTGGGAGTCGAGCTTTGGCGAGCACGGCAAGCACACCGCGCAGATCCTGCTGACCCATGACGACCTGTCCGACCGCAAGCGCTACCTGAACGCCCGCAGCACCCTGCGCACGCTGGTTGACCTGGGCGTGGTGCCGGTGATCAACGAGAACGATACCGTGGTCACCGACGAGATCCGTTTCGGTGACAACGACACCCTGGCGGCGCTGGTAGCCAACCTGGTCGAGGCTGACTTGCTGGTGATCCTTACCGACCGCGATGGCATGTTCGATGCCGACCCGCGCAACAACCCCGACGCCCAGCTGATCTATGAGGCCCGCGCCGACGACCCGGCACTGGATGCCGTGGCCGGCGGTACCGGTGGCGCCCTGGGCCGTGGCGGCATGCAGACCAAGCTGCGTGCCGCGCGCCTGGCAGCCCGTTCCGGTGCCCACACCATCATCATCGGTGGCCGCATCGAGCGCGTGCTGGACCGCCTCAAGGCCGGCGAACGCCTGGGGACCTTGCTGTCGCCCGAGCGCGGCATGCTTGCTGCGCGCAAGCAGTGGCTGGCCGGCCACCTGCAGACCCGTGGCACCCTGGTGCTGGACGCCGGTGCGGTGCAGGCGCTGCGCCAGGCCAACAAGAGCCTGCTGCCGGTTGGCGTGAAGACCGTCCAAGGTAGCTTCCGTCGTGGCGAGATGGTGGTGTGTGTCGGCCCGGACGGCGTTGAAGTGGCCCGCGGCCTGGCCAACTACAGCGCGCTGGAAGCGCAAAAGATTATCGGCCAGCCATCCGATGTCATTGAAAGCGTGCTGGGCTATATCGCCGAGCCGGAGCTGGTGCACCGCGACAATCTGGTGTTGGTATGAGCCTGTTCAAGCGCGTGATCGGCGTGGCAGCGCTGGTGCTGCCAATGCTGGCCGGAGCGGAGGAAATCGGCCAGGTGTCCACCGTGTTCAAGTTCCTCGGGCCGAATGACCGTATTGTGGTCGAGGCCTTCGACGACCCAAAGGTCGAGGGCGTGACCTGCTACCTGTCGCGCGCCAAGACCGGCGGCGTGAAGGGGGGGCTGGGGTTGGCGGAAGACCGTGCCGAGGCCTCGATTGCCTGCCGTCAGGTTGGGCCGATCAGTTTCAAGGGCGAGCTGAAGGATGGCGAGGAAGTGTTCAAGGAACGCACCTCGCTGGTGTTCAAGACCATGCAGGTGGTGCGCTTCCTGGACAAGAAACGCAATACGCTGGTGTACCTGGTGTATAGCGACCGCATGATCGAAGGCAGCCCGCAGAATGCGGTGACCGCGATTCCGATTCTGCCTTGGGCGCATTGATAGCCTGATAGATCGCCGGGAGGCCTTCGGCCTCCATCGCGACACAAGGCCGCTCCTACAGGGATATGCGTTCCCCTGTAGGAGCGGCCTTGTGTCGCGAAAGGGCCGCAAAGCGGCCCCAGCGATCTCAGGCTAACTCTTCAGCCTGGTCCTCACGCACAACCGCCTTCACCTCATCCCGACGGCTGATGAACTTCCAGTCCGCTTCGTCGATGTAGATGCCATTCGGCCCGCTGCCACCTTCCAGGTCGATCGCCACGCGCGCCGACACCTGCGGCTTCACGCTCGCCAGAATCGGCACGAAGCCCAGCTGCAGGCTGGTCTCCAGCAGCGCCGCCTGGTTGCGTTCGTCGATGTCCGCCGCTTCGTCCAGGTAGTACGGCAGGCGGATGCGACCGGCCAGGTCGCGGTCCATCAGGTGCAGCAACAGGTACATGTTGGTCAGCGCCTTGATGGTCATGGTAGTGCCGTTGGATGCCGCACCGTCGATGTCGGCATGGATCACCGGCTGGCCGTTGACCTTGGTAATTTCAAACGCCAGCTCGAACAGGTCCTTCAGGCCCAGTTGGTTGTGGTTGGCCGCCACCAGTCTTGCCAGGTATTCCTTGGCCTCTTCGTTCTTGTTGTCCTGCTCGGCGCTCTGGGTCAGGTCGAATACCGACAGGGTTTCGCCCTCTTCGTACTGACCGGCGCTGTGGATGATCTGGTCGATGTGCTTGAGCGCTTCCTTGTTCGGCGCCAGCACCACGCGGAAGCTCTCCAGGTTCGATACCTGGCGCTTGTTGATTTCGCGGTTGAACAGGGCCAGCTGGTGTTCGAGGCTGTCGTAGTCGCTGCGAATGTTGCGCAGGGTCCGGGCGATGTCGGTGACTGCGGCGCGGCGGGCCTTGGCCAGGGTCAGCGCTTCGTCGGTGCGGTGCGCGTAGGCGTTCACAAGCAGCTGCAGGCGGCGTTCCATGTCGTCTTCGCTGTCGAACTTGGCCACGCCTTTCAGGCGTACCTGGGCGTACAGCGCCTCGATCTGGTTGTCCACCCGCTGCAGGCTCTGCCAGCTGTCCTGGTAGTCGTTGAGCAGTGGCAGCAGGTTGTCCATCGAATCGTCGATGGCTTCCATGTACGGCGTGCCGTAGGGCAGGTCGGCCGGCAACAGCTGACGACGGCGCAGGGCGTCTTCCAGGGTGCGCTGCTTGGCCTCGAGGTCGCCGATCTGCCGGCCGACCAGCTGCAGCTTGGCGGACAGTTGCTGGACACGTTCGGTGAAGGCGTCGCTGGAGCGCTTGAGTTCGTCCTGGGCGGCTTCGAGCTGCGACAGCTGTTCCAGTTTCTCGGGCTCTTCGGCGGCCAGGGTTTCGCTGCGGCGGAAGTCTTCCAGCGCTTTTTGCGCGTCCAGTACTTCCTGGTACAGCGTTTCGGTCTGCGCCTTGGAGGCGGAGCGGTCGGCGGCCACGGCTTGCTGGGTCTTGAGCTGCTTCAGCTCTTTTTCCAGGCGCTCTTTCTGGTCACGCAGAGCGGCACGGTCGGCCAGGGCCTGCAGCGCCGGTGGGTCGATGTGCGACAGGTCGATCGACAGCCCCGGGGCTTCGAAGCGTTCGCCTTTGAAGCCCTCGAGCACCGCCTCCAGCGATTTTACCCACAGGTCGCTGTCGTCCAGTTCGATACCGCGGTCGCCCAGCGGCAGGCTGAACAGCGCGCCGTTGAACAGGCGCATCAGGCGGTCGACGTCCTGCTGCGAGAACTCTTCGCGCAGGCGGGCATAGCTGTTGTTGTCGGCGTGGTCGAGCTGTTGCCTGACCTGCTTCAGGCGCTTTTCCAGGTCGCGGACGCGTTCGTCCAGGTCTTCGGCGCTGAACTGCCGCGACTGGGCCAGGGCGCCGGCCAGTTCGTCGTGGGCGTCCTTGGCCGCCAGCAGTTGCTGCTCCAGCACCTTGACGTCATCGACCAGGGCGAAGCGGTGCTTGAGCACCGACAGCTCGCCCAGCCAGCGCTGGATACCGGTAATTTCACGCTCAAGGCGCATCAGTTCCTGGGTGCCACCGCGCTGGTCGTTCTGCAGGCGGTCCTGCTCGCCACGGTAGTGCTCGGCCTGGATCACCAGCTCTTCCTTGCGCGCCATGGCGTATTCCTGCCAGGTGCCCAGCAGGGTGTCGAGCACAGGCGAAATGCGGTGCAGCTTGCCACGCAGGATGTCGCGCTGGGCCACACCACCGGCCAGGGCTTCGACCAGCGGCCCGGCGGCGACCAGGGCGTTGTAGTCCTGTTCCATGCGGCGCACGTCGCGGAAGGCTTCCTCGCACGCGGCGATGTAGTCGACGCTACCGGAGCGCAGGCTGTGCTCGAAGGCATCGAGGAACAGCTGCTTGAGCTTGGCGGCGGTGATTTCGCGCATGTGCAGCAGGTTGATGAACAGCGCGCGGAAGGTTTTCAGGCTTTGCTCGCTGGTCGAGCGCAGCGGGATCATGGTCAGGTCCAGCGGCACCGAGGTGTGCCCACCGACCAGCAGACGCCGCAGCTCATCCGGCTTCAGCTCGTAGGCCTTGATCCCTAAGCGCTCGAGGTTGGTGAACAGCTCTTTCTGGCGCAGGCAGGTGTCGTTCTTCTGGTAGTGGGCCAGGTCCAGTTCGCCCTTGTAGGCAAAGAACTGGTGGCCGAAACCGCCGCCCGGTCCGCGGCCGACAACGCCGATGACGTGCGGGCCGTGGGGCAGGCTCAGTTCACAGAGAATGTACGAGGTGTCGCTGGCGAAGTAGAAGCGGCGCGACTGCTCGAGGCTGTACTTGCCGAAGCTCATGTCGGACATGCGCGCCAGGATCGGGAACTGCAAGGCGTTGATCGACGCCGATTTACCCAGGTTGTTGGCACCGTAGACCGACAGCGGGTGTTCCAGCGGGAACAGGCCAAGGCTGTAGCCGGCGGTGTTGAGCAGTGCGAAGCGGCGGATGCCGTAGCGTTCCTGGCTCATGCGTCAATCTCCTGTTGCTCTTCGCGGATGGCCCGGGCCAGGGCTTCCTCTTCGCTTTCCTCGCCCTCGAAGGGGCTGAGGTCGAGCGGGTCGTCGGTGCGGTTGAGTTCTTCGGGGCTTTCTTCCTCGACCAGCACCGGGGTCGGCAACGGCAGGTCGCTGTGCAGGGTGGCCGCCAGGTCGCGGTCCTGCTGCACGGCCAGGCACACGTCGAGGAAACGGTGCATCGGTGGCAGGAAGCGGTAGATGCCACCTTCCTCGAAGGCGAAGCCGAGCTGGGTCATGCGGCGCAGGATTTTTTCTTCCAGCTCGTCCACGGTCTGCACTTCGGCCTGCAGGAACAGGTCGCGGTACTTGTCCAGCAGCGAGGGCAGTTCGTCACGGCCGATGCTGCCGCCATCGAGCACGGCCATCGGGTCGCGACCCTGGTCGGCCAGGTGTTCGACCAGGATGAAGGTGAACAGCGACAGGCGCTGCGCGGTCTTGTTGACCTGCGCGGCGGTCATGTCCGGCACGAAGTAGTAGAAGCCACGGGTGTCACACACCAGTTCGAAGCCCAGGGCCTTGAACAGGGTGCGGTACTGGTCCTGGAAGTTCGACAGCTGGGCGTACAGCTCGGGGTCGCGGCGGCTGACGTGGAAGCCTTTGAACAGCTCGCGGAAGATCGGCGCGAGCTGGGACAGTTCGGAAAGATCAAGATGCATGGGCTGGGCTCGCGTTGGATTCGGTAGGCGCGCTGGCGGCGTCTTCGCGGCTGGAGGTCAGGGCGAACGAGCGCAGGCTGACCAGGTGTTCCTGAGTGGTGTATTCGCGGCGGTCGAGGCGTTCGCGCTTGAAGCGCTTTTCCCGCGACAGGCGCGAGAACCAGTACAGCAGCTCGTCGGTGGCGCCTTCGGGCTCCTGCTCCAGCAGCCAGACCATCAGGTCGGGCAGCGGCAGGGCCTGTTCGCAGCGTTCGGCCATTTCCTTGACCGTGCGCGGTGCACGGGGCAGGGCGCCGGACTGGGTCTTGTGGGCCTTGGGGAAACGCGCCGGCTTGGGCTCGAAGCGGGCCAGGGCGTAGACGTAGGCCTCGACCTGGCTGGCGCTGCCGAGGAAGGTGCTTTGCGGGCGGGTGAACATCGGCATGGCTGCTTGCGGCACGGCATCGATGCCCTTGCGCCGGATAACCGACAGGGCCAGCGCGGCGCCACGGGTCACGGCGTTGTGCCGGCGGGCTTCTTCACGCAGCGGTAGCAGCAGTTCGCGGGCATGGCGCAGGGTCAGCTGGGCGCTGGTCTGCATTTCCAGGATGCGCGCATGGGTGCGCAGCAGCATGTCGTCGTCGACCAGGTGGCCCAGGCGCGCCTGTTCGCCCAGCAGCTTCAGCAATACGGTCTCGACCTTGCGTACGCCCTGTTCGAAGGCGCCGTCGGCGTTGACCAGCTGGATCATCGGCTCGACATACTCGTCCCAGGTCGCCAGTACTTCGGCATAGCGCTGGCGTAGCGGGATCTGGCGGTTGCTGGTCTTGGCCCGTTCGGCCACGGCCACCAGTGCCTGCTCGTCGTTGTCGAGCTTCTTCAGTACATCGCGCACGCGCATGTCGAGCAGGCGCAGCTGGCGTGCCAGGTCGTCGCTGTCGCGATTGTCGAAGGCGTCCTGGATATGCCCGGCCAGGCGCTCCAGGTGGCGCAGGTAGGCTTCGATCTCCAGGCACAGGCCTAGCCGGTGTTCGCGGCGCAGGTAGGCGAGGAAATCGTGGATCTGCGCGTTGAGCTCGAAACGGTTCGGGCTCTTGGCCACCGGGACCAGGATATCCAGACGGATCCACACGTCGAGCAGCTGGGTGATGTCCTGCGGGGTGCTCTCGACCTGCTGGCGGCCCACATGCTGACGCAATTCGACCAGGCTCAGGGTGCCCTGGTCGAAACGCTCGCACAGCGGCTCGATCAGGGCCCAGTGTTCGGCTAGGGCGCGCAGGACGCGCTTGGGTTCGATCATTGGCTTCGACTCGTTGCCAAGAAAAAGGGGGCGATTGTACTGCATCCGGGGGGGAGGTTTTCACCCCTTGGTCTGTAATGGGCGATAACCTTTGCTTGCGCAGGGGATTCACTGGCCTCTTCGCGGGCTTGCCCGCTCCCACAGGTCCTTCATGCACCTCAACTCTGGGTGATACCTGTGGGAGCGGGCGCGCCCGCGAATGGGCCGGCACAGGCAACAAAAATCCGCCGACCAGTTGCAGCACTCGAAAGCCAACAGCGTTAGAATGCCCCACTGTCTTCACCCCTCGGATACCCGCTCTTGCTCACCGAACCCCGTCGCCGCGCCTACCTTTCCGCCATGCAAGTGGTGCACTGGCTGCCGCGCGCCGAACTGCCGTTCGCCGCACCGTCGCGGCCCGAGCTGCTGCTGCCGCTGGCGCCGGTCGAGGACCTCGAGTTCGATGTCAGGCCGGCACCGGCTGCCACCGAGGCGCCAGCCATCCCCCAGGCTCGCTCCGGCGAGCGGCCGAAAATCGAGATTCCGCGCCCGGGCAGTGCGCCCAAGCCGGTCGCCAAGCCCGCCGAGGCCGAGGAGCAGGCCGCACCGCCACGCCCGGCCCCGGTGCCGCCCCCACGCTTCTCGCTGCAGTTGCTGCGCGCTGGCAGTTGCCTGCTGCTGGTGGAGTTGGCCACCGGCCAGCCGTTCCAGAGCCGCGACCCGTCCTACCTGCTGCTCAAGGACATGCTGCGCGCTGCCGGCCTGCCCGACGCCCCGCAGATCATCGGCGAGCCGGTGCGCTGGCCGCTGCTGGTGCGCGGCAACATGGACCAGGGCCCGGAGGCGGCGCGCGATTTCGTCCAGGGCTTTGTCCAGGCGCGCCTGGAGGACGCCCCGTGCACCTGCCTGTGGCTGGTCGGCCTGCCGGCGCTGCGCTTTGCCGCCAATGCCGATGGTGACGCCTATTACCAAACCCTGAAGCTCGAGGGCCTGGGCGAAGCCTGGGCCTTGCCGGGCCTTGAATTGTTGATGGACGAGCCGCAGCGCAAGGCGGACGTCTGGAAAGCCATGCGCCAGCTGATGGCGCGCTGGAAGAGCGTTGAATGAGTGACTCGATCAGCTTCCGCCCGATGACCGAGGCGGATCTGGATGCCGTACTTAAGATCGAATATGCCGCGTTCAGTCATCCCTGGACCCGCGGGATCTTTCAGGATGCGCTCAAGTCGTACGAAGTCTGGCTGATGTTCGACGGCCAGCAGCAGGTGGGGCATGGCGTGATCAACGTGATCATCGACGAGGCGCACCTGCTCAACATTACCGTCAAACCGGAAAACCAGGGCCGCGGGCTGGGCCTGCGCCTGCTTGAGCACCTGATGGCCCGGGCCTACCAGCTCAATGGTCGCGAGTGCTTCCTGGAAGTGCGTGCCAGCAACCAGTCGGCCTATCGTTTGTACGAGCGCTACGGTTTCAACGAAATCGGCCGCCGTCGCGACTATTACCCGATCGCCGGCGGCCGCGAGGATGCGCTGGTGATGGCCTGCACCCTGCTCGAAGACTGAGCAGGCCTGCACCGGCCCTTTTCGCGGGCAGGGCCGCGAAAGGGCCGGTGTGTCGATCACAAATCCAGCGGCTGAACCTCGGCCGGCTTGTCCAGCTCGCGCAGGCTTCTGGTCACGCTGCCGGTATTGCATTTGGCGGCCGCCTGCTCCGGCGTGTACTTGCGCACGATGCGGAAGAATAGCTCGCAAGTCTGTTTCTTCTGCGTTACCTGCCACTTGGTCGAGCAGGCATCCAGCGTCAGCCTGGCATCGGCCCGTTGATTGCGCCCCATCCCTGCCTGCCAGCAGGCCGCGGTCAGGTCCTGCCCCATCATTTTCAGGCCGGCGGCATCGGCTGCATCCTGGTCGCCACCGTGGCTGTCCTTGTTCGCCGCATACCAGATGGCACTAGGGTGGTTGGCACCCAGCACCGGCACCTTGGCACCTGGCTGCGGGCTGATGCTGACCAGACCCAGCACATCTACCCGCGGCCCGTACTGCTGTTGGATCCAGCTGCGTACCGGCGCACCGAAGGCCACCATCGGCAGGGGCCTGGCGGGGTTCTGCAGGGTCATTTCGCCGACCATGCGTACCTGGTAGTCCTTGAAGTAGCTGTAGGTTTCCTTCAGTGTTTCGCCCGCGCTGGCCGGTGCGGCGATGGGAGCGATATCGATGATGGTCTGGTAGGCCGGGGTCTGGCTGGCGTCGACGCCATTGAATGTCAGCAGCTCGGCCCAGCGGTCGGTGGTGTTAGAGCGCAGGTAGTCCTGGGCCTGGGTCAGTGAATAGTCCGGCGGGAAGTGCAGCAGCTCGATGCTGCGCCGGTTCTGCAGGGCCATGCCCAGTGGCAGGAACAGGTACCAGTCGTAGGACCATTTACCGTCCTTGTTCAGCCGGGTGGCTCCCTGATAGGCCAGTTCACCGCTGTCGAGCAGCTTGCGCAGCGGCTTGGCATAGCTTGCGGGTACGCCACTGATGGTTGCGTGCAGGCGGTCATTGTCGCGGCTAACCTGCACCTGGGCGGCGGCATGGCCGTCGCGGCGTACGCTCTGGGTCAGGTAGTGTTCGACGGTCTGCTCCAGGGTCCAGTCGCGATAACAGATCACGTGGCAGTTGTTGGGGTAGGCGAAGAGGCGGGTAACGCGCTGGGCATCGCCCAGGTCGATGCGTGCGTCGGCGGCGGCAAGGCCGCTGAAGGCCAGGGCGGCGAGGCTCGGTAAGGCAATCTTGTGCATGCTTAACTCCTTGTTGGGCGCTGCCGTGCTCGGCAGTGTGCACATACTGTGGCAGGGGGAGCAGGGATGAAAAGGGCTGGATGGCTGCCGCTGGCACTGGGCATGCTGTGTGCTGCAGTGCAGGCCGATGAGCGTGACTTGTGGTTGTTCGCGCAATGGGCCGGGGACCATCAGACACGGCCGTTTCGCCAGATGCTGGTGGATGCACGCCTGTATGGTGTGGTGCCGATCCATCAGTTGCTGCGTTCGGCTTCGGACTGGAAGCTGTGCCGTGCGTCCCCTTTCGCCGTGCCACCTGCCAGTAACTGGCCGGCCGTGCGGTCGACGCTCGCGCTGATCAAGACGCTCGACGAGCAAGGCATCCTGCGCCAGTTCGAGGTGGTTTCGGCCTACCGCGATCCACGCCTGAACGTTTGCGCCGGCGGGGCCGCCAACAGCGCCCACACTCGCGCCTTCGCCGTCGATATCCTGCTACCCGCCTGGGCGGACCCCAACCCGCTGTGCCGTTTCTGGCAGCAGCATGGCCAGGCCTGGAACATGGGCCTTGGGCGCTATCCGTCCGGGCGTATTCATGTGGATACCGCGGGTTATCGTACCTGGGGTGGTGACGGCCGTTCGGCTTCGTCGTTCTGCATCAAGCCCGGATGAGCCAGGCAGTCCCGGCATTCGCCCATCACCCATGCGGCGAAGCGCTGGCGCTTGCCGCCATCTTCCAACGGCTGCGGGCTGAGCAGGTGGTAGGCCGAGCCGTCGCGCACAAAGCCGAACGGCGCCTGCAACTGCCCGCTGTCGAGTTCATCACGCACCATCAGGGCTGAGGCCATGGCCAGGCCCAGGCCGGCGCTGGCAGCCTGGATCGACAGGTAGAAATGTTCATAGTCGCTGCGCTCGGTGTGCCGGGCCTGCTGACCGCTCAGGCGCAGCCAGGTGGGCCACGCGCCGGGGCGGGTGGCGCTGTGCAGCAGGCGTTGGCCTTCAAGCTGGATGGGAGCGGTGGGGTGACACACCGGGCCGATCCATTCGTCGCAGATCTTCTGGTGGTACAGCTGCTTGTCCCAGTGGAAGTCATCGCGGCGTATTGCCAGGTCGACACCGCTGCGGGCGAAGTCCAGTGGCCCGCCTGCGGCCACCAGGTGCAGCTGCAGGTCGGGGTGGGCGGCATGGAAGCGGGGCAGGCGCGGGATCAGCCAGCGCATGGCGATGGTCGGTTCGCACGACAGCACCAGCACATTGTCGCGGGCCTGTTGCTGCAAATGCTGCACGGCGCCTTCTAGCTGCTCGAAGATCGCCTGGGTGGTGCCCTGCAAGGCACGGCCGGCAGGAGTGAGGAAAATGGCCCGGTTGCGGCGCTCGAACAGCTCCACGCCAAGGCTTTCTTCAAGCAGGCGCACCTGGCGGCTGACTGCGCCATGGGTGACGTGCAGGTGCTCGGCGGCGCGCACGAAGCTCTCGGTCCGGGCGGCTATGTCGAAGTAGCGGAAGGCGTTGAGTGGCGGCAGTTTCATGGCATCCCTGTTTGCCTGTGCCGACCTCTTCGCGGGCTTGCCCGCTCCCACAGGGTTTCACAGCGACTTGTGGGAGCGGGCGAGCCCGCGAAGAGGCCGGCACCGGCACTACACCTCTGTGAAGAAAACTATCAGATTTGCCTCACTATAAATCGATTTTTCCTGGGCCATAAGCTCTCGATAATTACCTGGTCTGTGCATTTCCATCGCCTATCGAGAGCCACCAGCATGACCGAACTCATCGCCGTCGCCCTGTTCACCCTGCTCGCCGTCATCAGCCCTGGTGCCGACTTCGCCATGGTCACCCGCAGTAGTTATGCACAGGGTCGCAAGGCCGGGCTGGCTGCCGCCGTTGGCATTGCGCTGGGGGTGCAGGTGCATGTTCTGTACACGGTGCTGGGCATCGCGGTGATCATCAGCCAGAGCCCGGCTTTGTTCCTGGGCATGAAAGTGCTGGGCGCGGGTTACCTGGTTTACCTGGGTTACCAGTCGCTGACCAACACCCGGCGCATCAGCCTTGACGGCGTCGCCAGCTCTGCGGCCAGCGTAACGCAGGCCCTGCGCACGGGCTTTCTGACCAACGCCTTCAACCCCAAGACCATGCTGTTCGTCATCAGCGCCTTCACCCAGGTGGTGCAACCCGGCAGCCCGCTGGTACTGGATTTTGCCTACGGCGCTTTCATGTCCGTTGCCCACTGGCTGTGGTTCAGCCTGGTGGCGGTGTTCTTCTCCAGCACGGCATTGCGCAAGGCGATGATCGAGCGGCAAATGCTGGTGGATCGGCTGATCGGCCTGGCGCTGATCGGGCTTGGTCTGGCCGTCGCTGTTACCGGCGTGCGTTGAGGCAGGAGAAGGAGGGCGGGCCTGGGTATTTTTCGCAGGCAAAGAAAAAGGGCTTACCTTGCGGTAAGCCCTTCGTCTTGTTTGGTGGCTACACAGGGACTTGAACCCCGGACCCCAGCATTATGAATGCTATGCTCTAACCAACTGAGCTATGTAGCCGATGGCGCGCATTATTCTCTTGAACGGCCCCCCTGTCAACACTCATTTCAAAAAAAATTTGCACGCTTTCAAAAACTTAGCGGCCAGCCCCAGGGTCTGCCTTGCCCAACGGCATGCCGCCGGCTTTTATCTGCCCGCTGCGCCAGCCATCGGCGGCCTTGAGGTCGGCGTGCTGCACCGGGCCGATACGTTCGCCATCGAAGGTTACCCGCTCGCCCGCCGAGACCAAGCGCTGTTCGCCGTCCTGGGTAACCATGGCTTTGCCGGTTAGTACCACCAGTTCGTCATGGTCAGCGCGGCGAGCGACCTGCAGGCGGGTACCGAACACCTGGATGCGCGCATCTCCCACCGTCACCTCCATGGCCCGGCCATCCAGCATCACTTCAATGGCAACCTGGCCCTGCACCAGGTGCAGCTGGCGCGTGCGGCCGCGCAGGTCGGCGTTCATCGCGCTGGCACCTTCCAGGTGCAGGAGGGTTCCATCGGCCAGTCGCAGGCTGCGTCGCTCACCTGTATCGGTGTGCAATTGGCTACCCAGACGCTGCATCAGCGGCCAGTAGAGGTAGGCGGTAGTACCCAGCCCCAGCAGGAACAGAAGCGCCAGCCCCTTGCCCAGATGGCTGCGGCGGGTGGTGATCGGTCGTGGACGGGGGCGAGCAGGCATCGGGCTCATGGGTTCGGTCTGCTCGCGATAAGGGCGGTTTCGCCCAATGAAGACAGAGGATTTGGCAAGGATGCTATTTATATTGAGAACCATTTGCAAGTACGCCGCATCAGCGAATTAAAAAAGGTAGCTATCTATCTATTCGTTTCCCGATAATCGGATCCCAACCTACGGATGGAGACCCAGGCACATGGCTATCAGTAGCGCCTCCACTGCATCCACCAGTGCGGCGAGCCAAGCCACGCCGCTGGTGATGCGCATCATCGGTTTCTGCGCTTTGGCGCACCTGATCAATGACCTGATCCAGTCGGTGTTGCCGGCGATCTACCCCATGCTCAAGGCCAACTACGACCTGAGTTTCGCCCAGATCGGCATGATCACTCTCACGTTCCAGATCACCGCCTCGCTGCTGCAGCCCTGGGTCGGCTTCTTTACCGATCGGCGGCCTGCGCCCAATCTTGCTGCCGCTGGGCACCCTGTGCACCTTGGTGGGTATCGTGATGCTGGCCTTCGTCGGCAGCTTCCCGATGATTCTGCTGGCCTCGGCGCTGGTGGGTATCGGCTCGTCGACCTTCCACCCGGAGACCTCGCGGATCGCGCGCCTGGCCTCGGGCGGGCGCTTCGGCCTGGCCCAGTCGACTTTCCAGGTTGGCGGCAACACCGGCTCGGCGTTCGGCCCGTTGCTGGCGGCGGCCATTGTCATTCCGTTCGGACAGACTCACGTGGCCTGGTTCGGCCTGGCTGCGCTGTTCTTCCTCGGCGTCACCCTGATGCTGCGTGGCTGGTACAAGGAGCACCTCAACCAGGCCAGGGCGCGCAAGGCCGTGCAGGCGACCCATGGCATTTCCCGCGGGCGGGTGGTTGCGGCGCTGATCGTGCTGGGCCTGCTGGTGTTCTCCAAGTACTTCTACATGGCGAGCTTCACCAGCTACTTCACCTTCTACCTGATCGAGAAGTTCGGTGTGTCGGTGGCCAGCTCGCAGCTGCACCTGTTCCTGTTCCTCGGTGCGGTGGCGGCGGGAACCTTCTTTGGCGGGCCGATCGGTGACCGCATCGGGCGCAAGGCCGTGATCTGGTTCTCGATCCTCGGCGTGGCGCCGTTCACCCTGGTGCTGCCGTATGCCGACCTGTTCTGGACCACTGTGTTGAGCGTGGTGATCGGCTTTATCCTGGCTTCGGCGTTTTCAGCGATCGTGGTGTATGCGCAGGAGCTGGTGCCGGGCAGCGTGGGCATGATCGCCGGGATCTTCTTCGGCCTGATGTTCGGCTTTGGTGGCATTGGTGCCGCCTTGCTGGGGTATGTGGCGGACCTGCGTGGTATCGAGTACGTGTACGAGGTATGTTCGTTCCTGCCGTTGTTCGGGTTGTTGGCGGTATTCTTGCCGAGTACCGGCAAGCGCTGATATCGCCGGGGGCTGCTTTGCAGCCCATCGCCGGCAAGCCAGCTCCCACCTCGACCGGCATCGCCCTCGAGCCATGCGCAGCCCCTGCAAGACAGTTGCTCTCCACCTGTGGGAGCTGGCTTGCCGGCGATGGGGCGCGTAGCGGCCCCCGACGATTGACGGCCTGACACCCTTGGCCTAGAGTGCCGCCTCTTTTCCCAACCACCTGCGTAGTAGTCAAAGCAATGTGCCGTACCCAGTCCCTGCCAGACGCCCGCCAGCCTGCCTTCCAGGCCCTGCGTCGTGCGTGGCCGAGCGACACGGTGCTCAAGCGTCGCCGCAGCGTGCTGTTTGCCTTCACCTTCTCGCCACACCTCGCCTGAGCTGATCTGCGCTTTCGCGTCGCTCGCCGCCCTGGCGGGCGCGCCTGTGTCTGCACGTCTTTTCGGTTTGCAAGGAGTGGTACATGAACATGCGTTTGCTGGCGGGCCTGTTGTTCGCCGTTTCGGTCGTGGGTTTCAGTCTGGGGGCCAGCCTGCCGCTGGTGTCGTTGCGCCTGCATGATGCCGGTGCGAGCACCCTGGAAATCGGCATCATCTCGGCCATCCCCGCTGCGGGCATGATGCTCTCGGCGTTCCTGGTCGACGCCTGCTGTCGCCACCTCACCCGGCGCACCATCTACCTGCTGTGCTTCAGCCTGTGCACGCTCAGCATTGCCTTGCTCGAGTCGGCGTTCGGCTCACTGTGGCTGCTGGCGCTGTTGCGCCTGGGCCTGGGGCTGGGCATGGGTATCGCCATCATCCTCGGCGAGTCGTGGGTAAACGAACTGTGCCCGGAGCACAACCGCGGCAAGATCATGGCCCTGTACGCCACCAGTTTCACCGGCTTTCAGGTGCTCGGCCCGGCCATGCTGGCGGTACTGGGCGCCGACAGCCCTTGGATCACCGGTGTGGTCACCGCCTGCTATGGCCTGGCGCTGCTGTGCATCGTGCTGACCGTGCCCAACGACCATGTGGAACATGAAGAGGGCGAAAAAAGCTTCGGCCTGGCTGGTTTCTTCCGTGTAGCGCCGGCGTTGTGCGTAGCGGTTTTGTTCTTTTCTTTCTTCGATGCCGTGGTGCTGTCGTTGCTGCCGGTGTATGCCACCAGCCATGGCTTTGCCGTGGGCGTGGCGGCGCTGATGGTGACCGTGGTGTTTGCCGGTGACATGTTGTTCCAGTTGCCGCTTGGCTGGTTGGCCGACCGGGTGGAGCGCACCGGGCTACACCTGGTGTGCGGGCTGCTGGCAATGGCGATCGGTATCGGCCTGCCCTGGCTGCTGAACCTGACCTGGCTGCTGTGGCCGCTGCTGGTGCTGCTGGGCGCCGTGGCAGGCGGCATCTATACCCTGGCGCTGGTGCTGATCGGGCAGCGCTTCAAGGGGCAGGACCTGGTTACCGCCAATGCCAGCGTGGGTTTGTTGTGGGGTGTGGGTAGCCTGGTAGGGCCCTTGGTGAGCGGTGCGGCGATGGATGTGGCGCCGCATGGTCTGCCCATCGCGCTGGCGCTGATGGCCGGGTTGTTCGTGTGCTTTGCCCGGCAGTCGTACCGGTGCGCGGGGCGGTTGCGGGCGGTGGTGGACTGAGGTCCTCCAGGGCTGCACGGTCCCTGTAGGAGCGGCCTTGTGTCGCGATAGGGCTGCGAGGCAGCCCCGGCGATATCTGCGGCGCTGCTGAGGCCCGGGGGCCGCTTTGCGGCCCTATCGCGACACAAGGCCGCTCCTACAGGAATGGTGCCAGCCGGTCAGGCAAATGCCTGTCAGAAACTCCCGCGCAAGGTCACCGACACATTGCGCGGCTCCCCCCAGTAGTACCCCGTCGCCGTGGTGCCGATCTGTCGGTAGTACTTCTTGTCGAAGATGTTGTTGGCGTTCAGTTGCACCGAGTAGTTGTCGTTGATGCGATACCCGAGCATGCCGTTGTATACCGCATACCCCGCCTGGGTCGCCTTCGCCGTGCCGCTTTCGGAATAGATGTCGCTCTGCGCCTGCACGCCGCCGCCAATGGTCCAGGCATCCAGCGTGCCCGGCAGGCGGTAGCTGGTGAACAGCCGCAGCATGTGCTCCGGGTCGGTGGTGCGGATCGCGTTGCCATTGGTGGCTGCCGAGTTCTTCAGGTACTCGGTGGTGTTGTAGGTGTAGCCACCGGTGACCTGCCAGCCCGGCAGCACTTCGCCGGAAATTTCCAGGTCGATGCCCTCGCTGCGGCTCTTGCCCGAGGCGATCTTGCAGCGGCCGGTGGTGCCGTTGCAGCCGATCTCCGTGGACATGTCATCCACTGGCGTACCCACTTGGTTGATACGGAAAAACGCTAGGCTGGTGTTCAGCCGGCCATCGTAGAACTCGCCCTTGATGCCCGTTTCGTAGGCTTCGCCGATGATCGGGTCGAGCACCGAGTTGTTTTTGTCCACCACTGTCTGCGGGCTGAATATCTCGGTGTAGCTGGCGTACACGCTGAAGTTGTCATTCAGGTCGTAGATCAGCGCCGCGTACGGCACGATCTTCTCGTCGACGCTGAACTTGCCGTTGGCACTGGCGTTGTTTTCCTGTTCGTAGTCATACCAGTTGGCCCGCGCGCCGATGATCGCGGTCAGCGGTTCGGCCAGCGAAATGCGCCAGGTGGCGTGTGCGGCTTGCTGGGTAGTACGGGTGCGCACCGGGTGGGCGGTGATGTCGATGTCCGGCTCTGGCAGGCTGGTTTTCGGGTCCCAGTAGCGGATGTCGTACAGCCCGGAAACCACCCGGTTGGTGGCCGAAGCGTAGGAGTCGTTGCGGATCCGCTCGACCCCGACCATCAGCTCGTGGGTGCGGCCAAACAGGTCGAACGGGCCGTTGAGGGTGGCGCTCAGGTTGTTCTGCAGGCTCTCGCCGCCGTCGCCTTCGGTAACCTGGTATTGCATCAGGTACGGATTGCCGGTGGGGTTCAGGTTGGCCGGTGCGCGCTCCATGTAGGTTTGCTTGAAGCCATGGTCGTCCAGCTCGAAGTGGGTACGCAGGGCCATCAGCTTCAGGGTCCAGTCGTTGTCGAAGCGGTGTTCCAGTTCGGCAAAGGTGTTCAGGTTGCTGCGGTCCCAGCGGTTCCAGTCGGCGCCCAGGTAGGTGCTGCGGCCGAAGGGCAGGGGGGCGCCACTGGCGTCGGCGGGCAGGTTGCCCCAAGCGCCGGTGGCGTCGAGCTTGGTCCACTCGACACCGGTGGTCAGCGTGGTGCTGTCGTCCAGGTCGAAGGCCAGCGAGCCGCCGAATGCTTCCTTGCGCTCCATGCGCGAGTCCTGGAACAGGTCGCGGTCGTCATGCACGGCGATCACCCGCCCGCGTACGTTGCCGGCTTCGGTCAGCGGGCCGGAGATATCGGCCACGTAGCGCTGGGCATTCCACGAGCCCATGGTCACGCTGCCCGTAGCCTGGAAATCATGGGTCGGGCGCTTGCGCACCAGGTTCACCGTGCCCGACGGGTTGCCGGCGCCACGCAGCATGCCGGTGGCACCGCGCAGCACTTCGGCGCGGTCGATGAACGCCGAGTCTGTCTGGATGAACGAACCGCCACCGCTGCTCTGCACCACGGTGGCGCCGTCATACTGGATGGCATCGATGGCAAAGCCACGCGAGTAGTACTGCACCCGCTCGCTGTCGGTGTAGTTGACCACCACGCCGGGAGTCTGCTCCAGCAGGTTGGTCAGGTTGGTGATGTTCTGGTCATCGATGCGCTGGCGGGTTATCACACTGACCGATTGCGGGGTATGGCGCAGGGTTTGCGGCATCTTGCCGATGGTCACTTCGCCGGTGGTGTAGGAGCCGGTGTGCTCGGTGGTTTCGCCCAGGCGGTCGCTGGAAATGCTGGTCGCGCCTAGTTCAAGGGCGTTTCCCACCTCCAGGGCCGGGATCAGCAGGAAGCTGGTTGCGCTTTCCTGCTGGACCTGAACGTTGCTGCCCTGCAACAGGATCGATAGCGCCCCTGCACTGTCATGGCGGCCCTGCACGCCGCGGGTGGTCTTGCCCTGCAGGCTGTTCGCGTCGAACGACAGGCTCAGGCCGCCCTGGCGGGCCAACTGGTCCAGCGCCGGGGCCAGCGGGCCGGCCGGGATGTTCCAGTCAGTCTGCTGGCTCTGGCTGGCCACTGCAGCCTGGGCCATGGCCGGGAAGGCACCGCCAGCTGCCAAGCCAAGGCCGAACACGGCCGCGCGCACGGCACGGCGCAGCCTGTCGTTGCGAGGGGAACACGGGGCAATCATGAAGCGCTCCTGAAGGTTGTGAAGACCACTTTTCGGGTTTTGTTCCTTCAGGCCGGACGAGAATGAGATTCCACCTCATTTATTTTCGGAATTTTTTCAGGCCGCACCGATGCTCACCCAAAAACGCGTGCGGTAGTCGACCCGCACCGGCAGGCTGCGGGTGAGCAGCTGCAGGATCTGCCCGGTGTCGGCCAGCTGGTAGGTACCGGACACCTTCAGGTCTGCCACTTCCGGGGCACAGCGCAGCAGGCCCGGGCGATAACGCGCCAGCTCGGCGATGAACTCGCCCAGCGGCATCTGCTGCACGCTGAGCACGCCGTCGGTCCAGCCCCAAGGGTCGCTGTACAGCGTCACCGCCTGGAAGCTGCCGCTGGCCCACACCTGCAAGGTTTCGCCTGGCAGCACCCGACGTGGCGAGGCTGAGGTAGGGAACAGCGTGACGTCGCCCCGGCGTACCCCCAGCAACAGGCCCTGGTCGTTCTCGCGCAGCAGCAGTTGCCCGTCGAGGGTGGCCAGTTGGCCAACGCGGGTGTCGATGCGGAACGGGCGGTTATCGTTGGGGTTGCTGTCCAGGCTCACCTCGCCACGCACCAGTTGCAGCCGGCGCTGCCCGGCGTTGTAACGCAGGTCGATGGCGCTGGCGGTATTGAGCTGGATACGGCTGCCATCGCTGCCTTGCAACTGGCGGCGCTCGCCGGTGGCCGTGCTGCTGTCAGCCAGCATCTGAGGTATGCCCAGCGGTTCGCGCGCGGCCCAGCCCAGGCTGCCGCCCACGGCCAGCACAGCCAGAAGCTTGAGGTGGTCGCGGCGGCTGATGCGCTGGCGTTGGCTGCCATCCAGAGTGCGGCGGCTCAGGCCCTTGGGCAGCCCGGCCAGTTCGTCACTGAGGTGGCTGACCCGCTGCCAGGCCAAAGGGTTGTGCGGATGGCTGGCCAGCCAGTGCTGGAACTGCTGCTCGGTACGCGGGCAGGGGCTGTCGAAGCGCAACTTCACCAGCCAGTCGATGGCCTGGTCGACCTGCGCCTGCGCGGGCGCGTTGTCAGGCGTCGGCATAGCGCAACCGGTAGCAGACGGCCAGAGCCTTGGCCAGGTCCCGCTCGACGGTGGCCCGCGACACACCCAGGCGCAGGGCGACCTGCACGATGCTCAAACCGTCGAGCTGAGCCAGCAAAAATGCCTGGCGGGCACGCGGTTTCAGCTGGTGCAGGGCACGGTCGAGGCGCGCCAGGGTATCAAGGATGACCAGTCGATCCTCTTCGCTGGGCACCTCGGCTTCGGGCAGATGAGCCAGGCTTTCCTGGTAGGCCCGTTCCAGCGCGCGGCGGCGGAACTGGTCGATCATCAGGCCGCGGGCGATGCTGCTGAGGTAGGCGCGTGGTTCCTTCAGCGGCGACAGCTGGCGCGCCCGCAAAAGCCGCACGAAGGTATCCTGGGCCAGGTCGGCGGCGTGCTCGCTGCAACCCACCCGGCTGCGCAGCCAGCCGCTAAGCCAGCTGTGGTGGGCCTGGTAGAGCAGAGCGACCTCGGTCGGCTTGAGCGTGTCGTTGATCTGCATCTTGGCGAAGGCCTGGTCCTGGGGATATATGCGATTGTGAATTGTTCTCAATTCTATGCGCGGGGGCTGGCGCTGAGCAATGGCATGCCAGGAATTAGTCGCGCAAGAACCGGCGTTTGCCCGATGAACGGCTGCGCTAAGCTGGACCTGCAATCGACTTGATGGAGGTGCCATGATCCTGGCCGATCTTTCGCCTGACGCGTACCGCGAGGCCACCGAATACCTGGCGGCGCTCGACCCGGACTGGTCGCGGCATATCGCGGCGACCGGGCCTTGCCTGCACCAGGCCACGCCGGGGCGTGAGCCATACGAGGTGTTGGTACGGGCGATTGCCTACCAGCAGTTGCATGCCCGCGCTGCCGAGGCAATTCTGGGGCGGTTGTTGGCGCTGTTTCCGGACGCCGAGTTCCCTGGGCCGGAACAGTTGCTGGCGGTTACACCGGAAACCATGCGCGCCTGTGGTTTTTCCGCGAGCAAGATGGCGACGATCCAGGGTATCGCCCAAGGCCGGCTGGATGGCCTGGTGCCGACTCGGGAAGAAGCACTGGCCATGCCTGACGAGGCGTTGATCGAGCGGCTGGTAGCATTGCGCGGGGTAGGGCGGTGGACGGTGGAGATGTTGCTGATCTACAGCCTGGCGCGTTCGGACGTTCTGCCGGTCGATGATTTTGGCGTGCGCGAGGGGTATCGGCGGCTGAAGGGGCTGGACAAGGCACCGACGCCTGCGCAGATGCGTTCGCTGGGCGGCGGTTGGCGGCCGTACCGCACCGTGGCGGCCTGGTACCTGTGGCGGGCCTGAGGTTTTTGCATGGCCTGTACCGGCCCTTTCGCGGGCTTGCCCGCTCCCACAGGTACAGCGCAATTATCAAGGCAGACGCGATCCATGTGGGAGCGGGCATGCCCGCGAAGAGGCCGGCACAGGCGACAACTTATCTGGAAGCTGACCAATGAACCCCTACACCACCCCCGACCAACGCTGGCAAGCCGTGGCATCCCGCGAAAGCGCCGCCACCGGCCACTTCGTCTACGCCGTGCGCACCACCGGCATCTACTGCCACCCCGGCTGCAAATCACGCCTGGCCAAGCGAACCAACGTCGAGTTCTACGACACCCCGGCCGCCGCCGAAGCCGCCGGCTACCGCGCCTGCAAACGTTGTATAGCCACCACCAGCGCCACGCGCCACAGCCAGCTGGTTACCCGCGCCTGCCGGCTGATCGAAGCCAGCGACCCGGCGCCCAGCCTCGACCAACTCAGCGCCCGACTGGCCGTCAGCCCTTTCCACCTGCATCGCCTGTTCAAGGCCGAAACCGGCCTCACCCCCAAGGGCTACGCCACCGCTTTCCTTGCCCAGCGCCTGCGCGCCCACCTGGAAGATGGCCAGCGCTCTGTCACCGATGCCATCTATGACGCCGGTTACAATTCCAATAGCCGTTTCTACGAAAGCGCCGACCAGCGCCTGGGCATGCGCCCGCGGCAATACCGCGCCGGCGGCGCCGGGGCAACCATCCATTTCGCCCTCGGCCAGTGCTCTCTGGGCGCGATCCTGGTGGCCCAGAGCGAGAAGGGCATTTGCGCGATCCTGCTGGGCGACGACCCCGAGGCCCTGCTGCACGACCTACAGGACCAGTTCCCCAAGGCCCACCTGGTCGGCGGCGACAGTGCTTACGAACGGTTGGTCGCCGAGGTGGTGGGCTTCGTCGAAGCACCCGCGCTGGGCCTGGCCCTGCCACTGGATGTGCAAGGCACTGCGTTTCAGGAGCGGGTGTGGCAAGCCCTGCGCGAGGTGCCGGCCGGCAGCCGGGTCAGCTACACCGACATCGCCGAGCGCATCGGCGCACCCAAGGCGGTGCGTGCGGTGGCCATGGCCTGTGCGGCCAACCGCATCGCCGTGGCCATCCCCTGTCATCGAGTGGTGCGCCAGGACGGCGACATCAGCGGCTACCGCTGGGGTGTCGAGCGCAAACAACAGTTGCTCAAGCGAGAAACGGCACTCTCCTGATCGCGTGAAGCCGCGTAGAATCCCCCGCCAAATCGAATTGTAAAGAGGAATATTCGATGAGGCGTGTGAGCCTTGCCCGTTATTGCCCAGGCCTGATGGTTTTCATGGCCCTGATGCTGGCCATTGCCAGCCCGGCCTGGTCGGCCCCGGCCACGCCCTTGTCCAATCTGGCGGTTGCCGAAGCGAACGTGCTGGATGAAAACGCCAGCATCGAGCAGTTGAGCGAGCGGCTGGACCAGATACGCCAGGGCGTTACCCAGCGACGCCAATGACGATCTGCTTTCGCAGTTGCGTCTGGGCGCAATGCAGGTGCAGCGTCAGGCCGATGCGTTGACTGCCCTGCGCACCACTGATGTTGAAAAAGTCGACGACAAGCTCAAGGTCATCGGCCCGGTCCAGCTGGACGAGGCGGCTACCCTGACCCAGCAGCGTAAAGCGCTGGAGGCCGAGAAGAAAGCCTTGGTGGCGCAGCAGGACCAGGCCTCCAAGCTGACCCAGTCAGCGCGCGACTTGTCCACGCAAATCGTCAACCTGCGCCGCAGCCAGTTCAACTCGCAGATCACCAGCCGCGCGGCCTCCCCGCTGAGCCCGGCGTTCTGGCAAAGCATCATTCGCCCCACCCAGGACGATGTGGCACGCCTGCGTGACCTGCGTGGCGAGACGGCTGATGCCATCGGCAGTGCCTTCAGCGCCGAAAATCGCTGGCTGTTCGTTGCCAGCCTGGTGGCAGCAATCCTGGTCTGGACCTTGGTGCGCCGCATGCTCGAGCGTTTGCTGGCCAACGCCATGGTCAGCTGGCTGCCCGAAGGCCGCCTGCGCCGCAGTGCGTTGGCGCTGGGGGTGAGCCTGGCAACCCTGGGTACCATCGCCGGCTCGGTCTCGCTACTACGATGGGGGCTGGAGAGCAGCGCCGAGCTGGGCTCCGATATCGCCAGCCTGGCCAACCATGTACTTGCCCTGGTGGTGTTCAGTGCCTTCATCACCGGCCTGGGCCGCGCCATGCTGATGCTGCAGCGCCCGTCCTGGCGCCTGCCGCCGATTCACGATGAAGTGGCCAGTGCCTTGGGCTGGTTCCCCAAGGTGCTGGCGTTGGCGCTGATGGTCATGATGACCATGGAACGCATCAACAGCGTGATAGGTGCCAGCCTGGCGCTGACCGTGGCAGTCAACGGCCTCACCGCGCTGGTCGTGGCGGTCACCTTCGCCGGTGCGCTGCTGCGTTACCGCCGTACCCTGCGCAAGCATGACCTGGAGCGCCCCACTGGGCTGGCCGGGTTGATCCCGTTCGTGATGGTGATCTGGCTGACGCTGATCCTGCTGGCCCTGCTCACCGGTTACCTGACACTTGCCTATTTCCTGACTGCCAAGCTGCTGTGGGTGGGCCTGGTGGTCACCTGCGCCTATCTGCTGACCACGTTCTTTGGCGACCTCTGCGAAACCCTGCTGTCGCCCCGTCAACCCGGTGGCCTGGCGCTGGCCTCGACCCTGGGCCTGGCGCCACGCCACCAGGCCCAGGCCAGCACCATCCTGGCCGGCATCGGTCGCACCGTGGTGCTGTTCCTGGCGCTGCTGCTGGCACTGATGCCGTCGGGCACCAGCCCCAGCGAGCTGTTGCTGAGCCTGGGTGACTGGGACGGTACCGGCGGCAAGCTGCTGGGCAACATGAACATCGTCCCCCAGGACATCCTGTTGGCGCTGGTGATGTTCCTCGGTGGCTTGTTCGCCATCCGCGTGGTCAAGCGCTGGCTGAGCGATCGCCTGCTGCCGGAAACCGACATGGACGCCGGCATGCGTGCCTCGCTGGTGACCCTGGTGGGTTACCTGGGCTTCATCTTCCTGGCCATGCTGGTGATGTCGACTCTGCGTATCAACCTCACCAGCCTGACCTGGGTGGTCAGTGCCCTGTCGGTGGGTATCGGTTTCGGCTTGCAGCAGATCGTGCAGAACTTCATCTCCGGCCTGATCCTGCTGACCGAGCGCCCGGTTAAAGTGGGCGACTGGGTCAGCCTGGCGGGTGTCGAGGGCGATATTCGCCGTATCAACGTGCGCGCTACCGAGATCCAGATGTCCGACCGCTCGACGGTGATTGTGCCCAACTCGCAGTTCATCTCGCAGAACGTGCGCAACGTGACCATGGGCAATGCCCTGGGCGTGGTCGGCATTACCCTGACCTTGCCGCTGGAAACCGATGCCAACCGCGTGCGTGAACTGCTGCTGGCGGCTTACCAGGAGCACGAGGCGATTCTGGATGCGCCGGCCACGTCGGTGTCGTTCAAGGACCTGACCAGCAGCGGCATGGTGATTGGCGTGAGTGGTTACGTGGCGGGGCCGCGGCAGGTGTCCGGTACGCGCAGCGACCTGTTGTTCACCATCCTTGGGCGGTTGCGTGACGAGGGTATCGCCCTGTCGTCGCCGCAAAGCATGGTGCTGGTGCAGGAGGGCGCTCGCTCGGCTGACGAGTCGGTGTGAGCCTTGGGGGGCTGCTTTGCAGCCCATCGCGACACAAGGCCGCTCCTACAGGGAATGTGCAATCCAACCGGCTGCGCGATCCCTGTAGGAGCGGCCTTGTGTCGCGATGGGGCGCAAAGCGCCCCCCCCCGGCCTCAATGCTGCTTGGCCTGCCTGATCCTCAGCAAAATCACCAGCAACACCAACAGCACCGGCGGCGCCATGGCCAACACCCCATCCCGCGCCGTCAGCCCCAACCCCAGCACATTCAGCCCGCCATACAGCAGCTTGAACAAGTTCAGCAGGTAGTAGGTGATGGCAATGATCGACAGCCCCTCCACCGCCCGCTGGATCTTCACCTGGGCATCGGCGCGGGCATTGAGGCTGCGCAGGATCCCGGCGTTCTGTTCTTCCATCTCCACCTGTACCCGCGCCTGTAACAGGTCGCCCAGGTTGGCCACATTCTTCGCCAGTTGCTCCAGGCGCTGTTCGGTGGCCGCGCAGTAACGCACGGTCGGCTTGAACCGGCGTTCGATGAACACCCCAAGGCGCTGGCAGTCGCCCACATGGCTTTCCCGCAGCTCACCCAAGCGCTCGAACACCAGTTGCGCATAGGCTTGCGTGGCGCCGAAGCGGTGGCGGGTCTTCACTGTGCGGCTGACCACCTGGCGTGACAGGTAGGCAATGGCTTCCAGCAGCCCTTTGGAATCATGGCCATCGACCCCGGCACTGCGCTCCGAGAGGCTGACCAAGGTCTTGTCGAAGGCATCCAGCTTCTGGCTCAGGGCCTTGGCGGTGGTCAGGGTCAGCGAGGCCATCATGCGGTACGTCTCGATCTCCAGCAGGCGGCGGATCATGCGGCCCTGGCGATAGGCATTGAGGCGACGGTTGATGAACAGGAAGCGGTTGGTGCCGTCCTCGGTCAGGCGAAAATCGCTCCACACCACTGCATCGCCACCGCCGACGCAGGAGCCGCACGGGTCCTTGAAGCCGTATTGGGGCAACTCCAGTTCCTGCTCGTCACGGACCAGCACCTGCACAGCGTTGATCACTTGTGCCGCTTGCGCGGCGATAGCCTCGGCCAGCACCGGCGGCAGAGTTTTCCACGCGGTGTCGGCGGCAGTGCAGGGCACCACCAGGGTCAGGGTGAAGAACTCGGTGTGCCGCTCCCACTTGAACGGGTGGCCATCCAGGCGCGTGATGCCTTGGGCGGCTGCGGTGTCCAGGGCCTCCGGGCAGCAGCGTTGCAGCAGTGCCGCGCAGGCAGCATCGCCGCCGAGCAAGGCCAGGTGGAAGACATGCGCCGGGCCGTTGAAGTACAGCGACGGGCGGGCGTGCAGTTCATTGTGCAAGGCGGTGCGTTGAGGGTGCATGGGTGGTCCGGCCTGGTGTTGTGATTGTGGGGGTACCAGGAAGTGGGACTTTGCGCCGGGATGGGAAAGTCACGCGGGGGCAGAGTTTTGTGTCGCCTGTACCGGCCTCTTCGCGGGCAAGCCCGCTCCCACAGGGATAGCGCATGGCTTGAGGTCAATGCGGTCGGGGTGGGAACTGGCTTGCCGGCGAATGGGCCGCAAAGCGGCCCCTTGCGCTATCAGCCTAAACACCGCGTCACATGCTTGACCGACTGGTAGGCCGACAACCCCCACGGGCCCAGTTCACGCCCGATCCCGCTGCCCTTGGTGCCACCCCACGAGGTCTCGACGAACACCGCCTGTACCGAGTTGATCCACACATGGCCAACCTCCAGCGCATCGGCCACCCGCTCGGCGCGCTCCAGGTCGGCGGAGCACACCGTCGCCACCAGCCCGAAACGGCTATCGTTGGCCTCGGCAATCGCTTGTTCCTCGGTCGCAAAGCGACGCGCGCACAGCACCGGTCCAAAGATTTCCTCGGTCCACAGGCGGCTGTCTTTCGGCACATCGGCATACAACGTCGGGCTGACGAACCAGCCATCCCGGTCCAGCGCCTTGCCACCGGCCAGGCACTGCAGGCCTTCTTCCCGCGCCGTGGCAAAGTAGCCGGCCACCTTCAGCCACTGCGCCTGGCTGGTCAGCGGCCCCATGTCGACCTCTTCGCTCAACGGATTACCAACCCGCAGGTTTTCCAGTGCCGCCTGCAAGCGCGGCAGCAATGCATCGGCAATGCCGTCCTGCACCAGCAGCCGCGAAGTCGCCGAACACATCTGCCCGGCGTTCCAGGTGATGCCGGCGACGATCCATTCCACCGCCTGGCCCACGTCGCAATCATCGAACACCACGATCGCCGACTTGCCACCCAGTTCCAGTGTCACCGGCCGGCACTGCGCCGAAGCGCTGCGCATTACCTGGCTGCCGACACTGTTGCTGCCGGTGAACGACAGCTTGTCCAGGCCATTGTGGTTGCTCAGTGCAGCGCCGGTTTCGGCCTTGCCGTTGACGATGTTCAACACCCCGGCCGGCAGCCCCAGGGCATCGGCGATCTGGCCGTAGGCCTGTTCGATCAGCGGGGTGACTTCCGACGGCTTGAGCACCACGGTGCAACCGGCGGCCAGGGCCGGGGCCAGCTTCCAGGCGCTGGTCACCAGCGGGAAGTTCCACGGCACGATCAGGCCGACTACGCCCACCGGTTCCAGGCGTGTGCGAGCGCTGAAACCCGGCGCAGCCAACGGCACATCGCGGTTTTTCGAGGGCAGTTGCTCGGCCAGTTCGGCGTAGTAGCCGAAGGTGGCGATGGCGTCGTCCAGGTCGATTTCCGCCTCGTGACGTGGCTTGCCGTTGTTGCGCATCTGCAAGGTGATCAGCGATTCGCGGCGCTGCCCGAGTTGCTCGGCAAAACCGCGCAGGTAACTGGCGCGTTCGCTGACGCTGGTATTTTTCCAGGCGGGCAGGGCGCCACGGGCAGCGGTCACGGCCTGGTCTACCTGGGCGATGCTGGCGGCCATCAGTTCGGCGAACGGTTGCCCAAGGGCCGGGTCATTGACGCTGATGCAGTCGCTGCCCTGGCCTTCGACCCAGCGGCCGGCGATGTAGTGGGAAGTGGTCATGGTCGGTTTCCAGTCAGGCCATTTCGGCAGTGGTTACCGGCGTGTGCGGGGTGCTTTTGCAACGCACCCAACGCGGGCCCTGGGGGCCATACACGCCAGCAGGTTCGGGGAACAGGTTGAGCAGCAGCAGGTACAGCACACCAGCCAGCCCCAGGGTGACCGGCAGGCTCAGGTCGATACCGCCAGCCAGGTCGCCCAGCGGGCCGACGAACTGCCCTGGCAGGTTGACGAAGCACAGGCCCACCGCCGCGCTGGGGATCCACGCCCCCATGCCGCGCCAGTTCCAGCCGTGCAGGAACCAGTAGTGGCCGCCACGCTGGCCGCGTGTGAACACCTGCAGGTCGTCGGCATGGTAGAAGCCGCGGCGAGTGATCAGGCCGAGGATCATGATCACCATCCATGGGCTGGTGCAGGTGATGATCAGCACGGCGAAGGTCGACACGCTCTGCACCAGGTTGAAGGTGAAGCGGCCGATGAAGATGAAACCGATCGCCAGCACGCCGATCAGCAATGTGGCGCCGGCACGGCTGAGCAGGCGTGGGAACACGCTAGACATGTCCAGGCCGGTGCCATACAGCGCAGTGGTGCCGGTGGACATGCCGCCGATCACCGCAATCAGGCACACCGGCAGGAAGAACCAGCTTGGCGCCACCGCCAGCAGGCCACCGACGTAATTGTTGGCGGCGATGTAGTCCGGTGCCTGGGTGGCCACCAGGGTGGCGGTGCACAGGCCGAACAGGAACGGGATCAGGGTCGCACCCTGGGCCGCGATCACCGCCAGCATGATGCGCGCCTTGGGCGTTTCACGTGGGATGTAGCGCGACCAGTCGCCGAGGAACGCACCGAACGACACCGGGTTGCTCATGGCCAGGATCGCCGCACCGACGAATGCCGCCCAGAAGCCGGCCTGGCCGAGGTTGACGCTGCCCGCGTACGCGGCATCGAACGGCCCGGCAAAGGCAACGATGCCCAGCAGGAACAGCAGGCTCGAGGCCCACACGGCGATCTTGTTGACCCACAGCATGAAGCGGAAGCCGAAGATGCACACCACCAGCACCAGTACCGCGAACAGGCCGTAGGCCAGGCCCAGGGTCAGGTCGGTTTCCGGCAGGCCGGCCAGGCGCTTGGCGCCGCCGACCAGGGCGTCGCCCGAGCTCCACACCGACAGCGAAAAGAACGCCACTGCGGTGAGAAGCGACAGGAACGAACCGACGATGCGCCCGTGCACGCCAAAGTGAGCACCCGACGACACCGCGTTGTTGGTGCCGTTGAGTGCGCCGAACAGGCCCATGGGGGCGAGGATCAGCGCGCCTACGCCGACGCCGAGCAGGATCGCCCACACACCGGCCTGGAACGACAGCCCGAACAGCACCGGGAAGCTGCCCAGCACGGCTGTGGCGAAGGTATTGGCGCCGCCGAAGATCAGGCGGAACAGGTCCAGCGGGGAGGCGTCGCGTTGATCGTCGGGGATCTGTTCGACGCCATTGGTCTCGATACCGGTCGAGTGGCTCATGGTGATGCTCCAGCGCGGTTGTTGTGGGCCGGCGCAGTGCGCGGGCCTTCTTGTGGGTGCGATGGCAGGGCGGCAGGGCCGCGTAAAAAAGCAGATCAGGCCGGCGATACGACCGACAGGTGCTCGTGGCAGGCCAGCCAGCGTTCGCCGTGGCGGCGGAAGACGATGGTCTCGCGCTCGCTCAACTGGTGTTCTTCGCCGGCGATGCGGATGTGCGTGGCCACATCGTGCATGAAAACCGCCACGTCACCCTGCAGGCTCACCTGGGCAATTGCCCGATTCGCAGGCGAGCACGGCAAACCCTTCGGCCTGCCACTGGGCCCAGAGTTGCTCGTAGGCATGGCGCGACAGCAGCGGTTGCGGCAGGGTGTGGAAAAGGAAGGTGGCGTCTTCGCTGAAGCAGGCGAAATAGCGAACGGTGTCGTTGCTGGCGAACGCCGCAACGAGGTCGGCGGCAGCTTGCCGTACCTGGAGTGTCTGGTCCACGGGAGTGGCCTCACGGTTCTTGTGATTGTGGTGAAGCGATTCTGGTGGCGGTCGGTGAGGGGAAAAATCGCTGCGGGCAAATAATCAGTTCAGGAATTTGTGAAGTGATGGCTGCGCTTTCTTTACCCTCGCGTGATCCGTGGATTAAGGTGACAGCTGATCCCCATGGGCTGTAGGCAATGAGCAAATACCAACCACCACTGACGGTGACACCCCGTATTCTGGCTCTGGTTGCCGAAATCAGCGAGCAAGTGGGGTTGTTGACTGCCTACCGTGATGGCGCGCTGACGCCACAGCTGCGCCGAGGCAACCGTATCCGCACCATCCAGGCAACGCTCGCCATCGAGAACAACACCCTGAGCGTGGAGCAGGTAACCGCTTTGCTGGATGGCAAGCGGGTTCTGGGCTTGCCACGCGAAATCCAGGAAGTCCGTAACGCGTTCGCGACCTACGACGCGATGTCCGGTTGGCGCGCTGAGTCCCAGGACGATCTGCTCACTGCGCACGGCATGCTGATGCATGGGCTTATAGATGACGCTGGTCGCTACCGGCGTGGAGGGGTGGGCATCTATCGCGGCACTCGCCTGCTGCATATGGCGCCACCGGCCAGCCGGATGGCGTCGCTGATGCAGGATTTGTTGCACTGGCTCGCTAATAACGATTGGCATCCGCTGATTACCAGTTGTGTGTTCCACTACGAGTTTGAATTCATCCACCCGTTTGCTGACGGTAATGGGCGGATGGGACGGTTATGGCAGACCCTTCTCCTCAGCCAGTGGCGGCCGGTGTTGGCGTACCTGCCTGTGGAAACCGTTATTCGTGAGCAGCAGGACGCTTACTACGCTGCCCTAGCCGCCGCCGACCAAGCTGCAGAAGCAACCCCGTTTGTCGAATTTATGCTCGAGGCCTTGTTGCGGGCGCTTATCGAAGCAGAGGACAGTGACCAAGTAACCGACCAAGTAACCGACCAAGTAAGCGACCAAGTAGCGAGTCTCCTGAATGTGCTGCCTGCAGGCGTCGCTTTAAAGAGTAGCGAATTGATGCACCAACTGGGCCTCTCGCACCGTGCCACATTCCGCAAGAGTTACTTGTACCCGGCACTCGCTGCCGGGTTGATCGAAATGACCGATCCCGAATCACCACGGAGCCCCAAACAGCAATATCGGCGGGTTGCAAGGTAGGTTTCGCGCCGCACATCCTGTGGGAGCGGGCGTGCCCGCGAAGCATGCAACGCGGTGCATGGCACCGGCTTCGCCGGTGTTCGCGGGCGCGCCCGCTCCCACAGGGGCATACCGAAGCGACGATCGTCGGTCAGTTCGCCTCCCGCACTGCACTCAGGAATGCACGGGTCCGTTCCTGTTGCGGGTTTTCGTAGATCTGCGCCGGCGTCCCCTGTTCGTGGATCTGCCCTTTGTAGAAGAAGCACACCCGATCCGCGAACTCCCGGGCAAAGCCCATCTGATGCGTCACCATCAGCATGGTCAGGTTGTGCTCGCTGCCCAACCGGCGGATCACGTTCAGCACCTCGCCACACAGTTCCGGGTCCAGCGCCGAGGTCACTTCGTCGAACAGCATCACCTTGGGACGCATTGCCAGCGCCCGGGCAATCGCCACGCGCTGTTGCTGGCCACCGGACAACTGCGACGGGTAATGCTCGAACTTGTTGCCCAGGCCAACCATCTCCAGCAGCTCGGCAGCCCGTTCGCGCGCCTCGGCCGGCTTCACGCCCAACACCTGGACCGGAGCCTCGATCACGTTCTGCAAGGCGCTCATGTGCGGGAACAGGTTGAAGCTCTGGAACACCATGCCGATCTTCGCCCGCACTTTGCGTACATGGCGCTCGTTGGCGATGAGCTGCGCGCCGTTGCGCCCGGGCATGTGGGTGAGCGATTCGCCATCGACTTCGATCCTGCCCTGGTCGATCCCCTCAAGCGTCATCAGTACCCGCAGCAGCGTCGACTTGCCCGAGCCGCTGGGGCCGATGATCGCCACTTTTTCACCGGGGGCGACATCCAGGTTGAGGCCATCGAGCACGGTGAAGCTGCCGTAGCGTTTGGTCACGTCCTTGAAGCTGACGATGGGTTGGGCGATGGCCGGTGCGGGCATGGCGGTGTCCAACGGCAGGGTGGTAGTTGCGGTTGCGAGGTGGGTCACAGGCGCGATCATCAGCGGAGCTCCAGGCGCACTTCAAGGCGCCGCACGAGGTAGGCCAGAGCGACGCTCAAGGCCAGGAAGAACAGACCGACCAGGGTGATCGGCTCGAGGTAGCGGAAGCTTTCCGAGCCGACGTTCTTGGCCTGCTGCATGATTTCCACCACGGTGATGGCCGACAGCACCGGGGTGTCCTTGAGCATGGCGATCAGGTAGTTGCCCAGCGGCGGCAGAATCGGCCGGATCGCCTGGGGCAGAATGACCACCCGGTAGGCGGTCCACGGTGCGAAGTTGAGGGCGACCACCGCTTCCCACTGGCTGCGCGCCACCGAGTCGAGGCCGCCGCGGTAAACCTCGGCCAGGTAACAGGCGTAATGCACGCCGATACCGATGATGCCGGCCTGCATGGCGGTCATGTTGACCCCGTAGTTGGGCAGCACGTAATAGAGGAAATACACCTGGATCAGCAGCGGCGTACTGCGGATGAACTCGATCAGCAATGCCACCGGCCACGACAGCCAGGCCTGGCGGCTGCGCCGGGCGATGGCCAGGAACAGGCCCAGCACCACTGCGATCAGGAAGCCTACCAAGGTGATGCCCAGGGTTTTCAGCGACGCCTGCAGCAATGCGGGCAGGATTTGCGCGACGTAGTTCCAGTCCCAGAAATTCATGACAGGCTCCCCCGCAGACGACCACGGCTCAGGCGCCGTTCGACTCGACGCATGAGGAGGTTGATGACCTGCGCCAGGACGAAGTAGAGCAGCAGGGTAAGGCTGAAGATTTCCAGGGTCTGGAAGGTCGCCTGGTCCAGCTGACGGGCGCGGAAGCTCAGGTCCGACAGGGTGATCAGCGACACCAGCGAGGTATTTTTCAGCAGTTCGATCAACAGGTTGGTGCCAGGGGCGATGGCCGCCAGCAATGCCTGCGGCAGAATGATCCGCCGGAATCGGATGGAGGCGGGCATGTTCAGCGCGGTGCTGGCTTCGTACTGCCCCTTGGCCACAGAGCTGATCGCCCCGCGCATCACTTCGGCACCGTAGGCACCGATATGCAGCCCTAGGCCGACGATGGCCACGGTGTAGGCGCTGAGTTCGAGGTTGAACGGTGGCAGCGGCAATACGAAGAACAGCCAGAACAACTGCACCAGCAACGAGGTGCCACGGAACAGTTCGATATAGGCCACGCACAGCCAGCTTAACGGGCGCCATGACGAACGCCGGCCGAGGGCGGCGAGGATCGCGGCGACGATGGCCAACAGCGAGCCGAAGAAGGTGACCTGGATAGTGACCCAGGCGCCTTGCAGTAACAACGGTATCAATTCACCCATGGTTCGACCTGAATAATCGGATTACACAGGGAATGGCACGGCAAGCGCCATGCCACCTCGATTCACTGCTGGGCACAGAGCTCGGCGGCGGTCTTGTCTGTCACGTTGCTGCGGTCGAAGCCGAACGGCGCGACAGTCTTCAGATGCTCCTCGCTGCCCAGCCACTTCTTCATCTCGGCGTTGACTGCGTCGCGCAGGGCTTTGTCCTCGGGGCGGAAGGCCAGGGCACCATAGCCGGTGTGGGCCGGGTCATCCGTGAAGTCGCTGATCGCCTCGACCTTGTCGCCACCCTTTTTCGCCAGGCCCTTCATGGTCAGCTGGGTGCCCACGGCAGCATCGGCGCGGCCGGCGCGCACGGCCTGCAACTGGGCGGTGGTGTCCGGCACCTGAAGGATCTGCGCATCCGTGATGCCGGAGTCGCGGGCATAGGCGAGGTTGACCGTGCCGGCCATGATCGCCAGCTTCACGTCCGGGTTCCTGGCGATGTCGGCGTAGCTGTGCAGGTTCTTCGGGTTGCCCTGTGCCACCAGCAGGGTGTCCGGCAGGGCGTACTGCGGGTCGGTGAAGATCACCTGCTTGCAGCGTGCCGGGGTGATATACATGCCGGCGGCAATCACATCGAAGCGCCCGGCGCGCAAGCCCGGGATCAACGAACCCCACTCGGTGAGCACGCCATCGACCTGCTTGATGCCCATTTTCTCGAAGATGACCTTGGCGATTTCCGGTGATTCCCCGGTTACCCGGCCATCGGTTTCGGTGAAGGCGAACGGGGTTTCGTTGGCGTAGCCGATGCGGATATGGCTGGTTTCCTTGATCTCGTCCAGGCTGGCGGCCTGGGCGCTGGCGAGCACGCCAAAGGTGGCACAGGCCAACAGCAGGCGCTGGAAGGGGCGTGGAACGTTGAAAGGCTGGCTCATCAATGAAGCTCCTGTTTGTTATAAAAACCGTCGTCGACGGCTCTGTGTTAGGAGGCAGTGGAGCAAAACAGCGAAAGCAGGGTGGGTCGTTTGTTCGAGGCTGCCAGGCAGCGGGAGTTCGACCTTGGGCCGAGCATACAAAAGCTGAAACGGCGATGGCATTGCACTAGGACAATTGCCCGGGGCACTTGTACAGGGGATGCTGTGACCCTGGCCCTGGCAAGTGAAGCGAACATCATGATGCACAGTTGGAAGGCAGCCCTGGACGCGGCCCGCATCGGCGAGTCCAAATACAAGATCCTGGTCCAGGCCGTTACCGGCGAAATCGAGCGCGGCGTATTGGTACATGACCAGCGCCTGCCACCGCAGCGGCAGGTGGCCGATGCCCTGGGCATCAGCGTGCAAACCGTGACCAATGCCTACAAGGAGCTGGAGCGCCAAGGCCTGGTGCGTTGCGAGATCGGCCGTGGCAGTTTCGTCAGCCGGCGCATGAGCGACCGTGTGTCGGATGACATCATCGACCTGCCCGAGCGTACCCTGGTCGACTTCTCCATCACCCGCATCCTGCACACCCAGGTGCATGAACGCATCTGGCGCGACACCTGCGCCGAGCTGGCCGTGGAAGAGGAGCAGCCTTGGATCCATGCCTATCGGCCCATTGCCGGTTTCGAGAGCCATCGCGAGGCCGCGGTACGCTGGCTTGCCGGCTTGGGCATGCAGGTCGAGCGTGACGATGTGCTGGTCACCAACGGCGCCGCCCACGCCATCTTCCTGGCCCTGGCCTCGCTGGCCGGGCCGGATGATGTGGTGCTGTGCGAAGGGTTGACCGACCATGGCGTGATCGGCAATTCACAGGTGCTCGGTTTCACCCTCAAAGGCCTGGAGATGGACCGTGAGGGCATCAACCCGGAACATTTCGAGGATATCTGCAGCAACGAGCGGGTCACCGCGCTTGTGTGTACGCCCAACCTCAACAACCCCACCGTCAGCCTGATGCCCGACAGCCGACGCCAGGAGATTGCCGAAATTGCCCGGCGCTTTGGCGTGCATATCATCGAAGATGACGTTTACGGGCCGCTACTGGGTGGCAGCCATGCGAGGCCGCTCAGTGCCTATGCGCCGGAGCTGTCGTTTTACTGCACCAGCATGACCAAGTCGGTGCTGACCGGCCTGCGCGTGGGCTACCTGGCCATGCCCAAGCGCCTGGCGCTGCGCACCGAGAGCAT
Organism: Pseudomonas putida; assembly: GCA_029953615.1. Taxonomy (NCBI): domain Bacteria; kingdom Pseudomonadati; phylum Pseudomonadota; class Gammaproteobacteria; order Pseudomonadales; family Pseudomonadaceae; genus Pseudomonas; species Pseudomonas putida. The sequence continues at coordinate 3,175,837 of CP124529.1, forward strand.
CTTGCGGGTCAACAGCTGGATGGCCACGCCCCTGGTGGCGGAGATTGCCTCGCGCTGGATCAATGACGGGCGCGCCGCGCAGTTGGTGGCGCTACAGCGCACCTTGCTGGGCGAGCGTCAGGCGTTGTTGCGTGAATACCTGGGCGAATATGTGCGTGGTCAGCACGCCCATGCCTTGGGTGCCTGGTTGAACATTCCCGAGCGCTGGGAAGTGGACAGCCTGGTGCGCGCCTTGCGCCGTCGGCAGATTGCGGTGACGCCGCCAGAGCCGTTCCTGGTGCGCGGTACACCGCGGCCGCGGGCCGTGCGCTTGTGCGTGGGCGCCGAATGTTCCGAGGCAAAGCTGCGCCAGGCCCTGGGCGATATGCGGGAGTTGTTCGGGCAGTATCCACAGATCCACGAATTGTAACTGTCCTGTAGCGGCCTCTTCGCGGGCATGCCTGCTCCCACAGGTACGGCGCAGGGTTCAGGACGTGCGCGATTCCTGTGGGAGCGGGCGTGCCCGCGAAGAGGCCGGTGCAGGCAAAAACAAATTCCCCGACAAATTGCCCTAGTACATTCATCACGACAATTTTCGCCTCATACACTCCGCCCAACATCAGCTCACTTGTTGGGTCCCGGTCATGTCAGCGCTCTCGCTTCACGATCTCTACCTCGCCCGCCAGCGTATCCACGGCCTGGTGCGCAGTACGCCGCTGGAACTTTCCCCCAGCCTGTCACGGCACCTGGGCACGCCGGTCTACCTGAAGCTCGAAGCCCTGCAGACCACCGGCAGCTTCAAGCTGCGTGGCGCAAGCAATGCCATCGCCGCACTCAACGCTGAACAACGCGCATGCGGCGTGGTCACCGCCTCCACCGGCAATCACGGCCGGGCGGTGGCCCACGCTGCTGCGCAACTGGGTGTGAAGGCAACCGTGTTTCTGTCGCAACTGGTGCCAGGCAACAAGGTCCAGGCCATCCGCGACCTGGGTGCCGAGGTGTGCATCGTCGGCCACTCCCAGGACGATGCCCAGCAGGCCGCGCAACAATATGCCGAGCAGCAGGGGGCGGCACTGATTCCACCCTTCGATCACCCTCAGGTCGTCGCCGGGCAGGGCACGTTGGGCCTGGAAATCATCGAGCAGTTGCCCGAAGTGGAGCAGGTGCTGATTCCGCTCTCCGGGGGCGGCCTGTTCGCGGGTGTGGCATTGGCCATGAAGAGCATCAAGCCTTCGATCACCACCCATGGCATCAGCATGCAGCGCGGCGCGGCGATGCACGCCAGCCTGCAAGCCGGGAGGCCGGTCGAGGTAGAGGAGTTGCCGACCCTCGCCGACTCGCTTGGCGGCGGCATCGGCCTGGGCAACAAACACACCCTGAGCATGACCCAGCGCCTGCTCGACCAACTCCACCTGCTGCCGGAAGCCTCGATCGCCAATGGCATGCGCCACGCCTACCAGCACGAACGGCTGGTAGTCGAAGGTGCCGGTGCAGTCGGCATCGCCGCGCTGCTTGATGGCCTGGTGACGGCCCGCGGCCCGGTCGTGGTGCTGGTCAGCGGGCGCAACGTCGACAGCGCACAGCATCAGCGCGTCATCAACGGCGGCGACGCCTGAAACTCACGTTTTCTTCACTGGAGGTATTCGAATGCCGGCCATCACCTTGCTCAGCGAAGCCGACCTGCGTAGCTGCGTTACCCTCGACCGTGACGCGATCGATGCCATCGAGCAGGCCTTTGCCCTGCTTGCCACGGCCAAGGTGGCGATGCCGCCGGTCCTGCGCCTGGATGTGCCCGAGCACAACGGCGAGGTGGACGTGAAAACCGCCTACCTGCCGGGGCTTGAACGTTTCGCGATCAAGGTCAGCCCGGGTTTTTTCGACAACCCCAAACTGGGCCTGCCCAGCCTCAACGGCATGATGATGCTGTTGTCGGCCCGCACCGGTCTGCTCGATGCCTTGCTCCTCGACAATGGCTACCTCACCGCCGTGCGTACCGCAGCAGCCGGTGCGGTGGCTGCACGCTGGCTGTCGCGCCAAAGCAGCCGCCGCGTGGCCTTGATCGGCAGTGGCGAACAGGCACGCCTGCAGTTGCAGGCACTGCGCCTGGTGCGGCCGATCGAGCAGGTCAAGGTATGGGGCCGTGATGCGCAGAGAACTGCAGCGTTGTGTGATGACCTGGGGCGCGACGGGCAACTGCAGGTACAGGCTTGCGACAGTGTCGACCAGGCCATGCAGGCGGTCGATATAGCCATCACCTGCACCCCCAGCCGCGAGCCGCTGATCCAGCCGCATCACCTGCAACCGGGGCTGCACATCACTGCCATGGGCTCGGACGCCGAGCACAAGAACGAGATCGCGCCCACGGTACTGGCCTTGCTCGACCGGTATGTCGCCGACCGCCTTAGCCAGACCCGCGTGCTGGGCGAACTGCACCACGCCCTGCGCGCTGGCGCCGTCAGCCAACAGGCCGTTCATTCCGAGCTGGGCCAGATCATCGCCGGCCTGCACCCGGGCCGTGTACAGGCCGAAGAGGTCACCTTGTGCGACCTGACCGGCACCGGGGCCCAGGACACCGCCATCGCCAACCTTGCCTTCGAACGCGCAATGGCCACCAGCAAAGGCCTGGCGTTCCACAGCTGACACCTTTCGCAACCCACTCACAAGAAGGGCATCTGTATGTCACACACAGTGGTCAACCTGCCGTTCAGCCGGCAGGAATACGCCCAGCGCCTGGCCAAGACCCGCGCTGCCATGCAGGCACAGGGCCTGGAGCTTTTGCTGGTTACCGATCCATCGAACATGGCCTGGCTCACCGGTTATGACGGTTGGTCGTTCTACGTGCACCAGTGCGTGCTGCTGGCGCTCGATGGCGAGCCGATATGGTTTGGTCGCGGCCAGGACGCCAACGGCGCCAGGCGCACGGTGTTCATGCAGCACGACAACATCGTCGGCTATCCGGACATCTATGTGCAGTCACACGAGCGCCACCCGATGGACTACCTGTGCCAGGAGGTGATTCTGGCCAAGGGCTGGGGCGGCCTGAGCATCGGCGTGGAGATGGACAACTACTACTTCAGCGCGGCGGCCTACCAGGCGCTGTGCAAGCACTTGCCGCAGGCGCGTTTCAGCGATGCCGCCGGGCTGGTCAACTGGCAGCGGGCGGTCAAGTCGCCGCAGGAAATCGAATACATGCGCATCGCCGCGCGCATCGTCGAACAGATGCACGGGTGCATCCTCGAACGCATCGAGCCCGGCATGCGCAAGAACGAGCTGGTGGCCGAGATCTACCGCAGCGGCATCCTCGGTGTCGATGGCCATGGCGGTGACTACCCGGCCATCGTACCGTTGTTGCCGACCGGCGCTGATGCCAGCGCACCGCACCTGACCTGGGACGATTCACCGTTCACCCGCGGCGCCGGCACGTTCTTCGAGATCGCCGGCTGCTACAAGCGCTACCACTGCCCGCTGTCGCGCACCGTGTACCTGGGCAAGCCGCCGCAACACTTCCTCGAAGGGGAAAAGGCGGTGGTCGAAGGTATCGCGGCCGGCCTTGATGCCGCGCGGCCGGGCAACACCACCGGTGACATCGCCAGGGCGTTCTTCGGCGTGCTGGAGAAGTTCGGCATTCACAAGGACAGCCGCTGTGGTTACCCGATCGGCATCAGCTACCCGCCAGACTGGGGCGAGCGCACCATGAGCCTGCGCCCGAGCGACACCAGCGTGCTGCAACCGGGCATGACCTTCCACTTCATGCCGGGGCTGTGGATGGACGACTGGGGCCTGGAGATCACCGAAAGCATCCTCATCACCGAGACCGGGGTCGAGACCCTGTGCAACGTGCCGCGCCAGCTGTTCGTGAAGGACTGACCCATGAATGCAATCGCACAGGCCGCCGCCACGGTGGCCAACCCGATCACCTGTACCCTGGATTTCGAGCAGGACGGCGTGCAGCACGGCTTCCTCAAGCTGCCGTACTCGCGTGACGACTCTGCCTGGGGGGCGGTGATGATCCCGCTGACGGTGGTCAGGAACGGCAATGGCCCGACAGCCTTGCTCACCGGTGGAAATCATGGTGACGAATACGAAGGCCCGGTGGCGCTGAGCAAGCTGGCCCAGCAGCTGCAGGCCGGGCAGGTGAGCGGGCGGGTGATCATCGTGCCGTTCATGAACACACCGGCGTTCCAGGCGGGCACCCGCACTTCGCCGATCGACCGGGGTAACCTCAACCGCAGCTTCCCTGGCCGGCCTGATGGCAGCGTGACGGAAAAGATCGCCGACTATTTCCGCCGCACCTTGCTGCCGTTGGCCGACATCGTCCTGGACATCCACTCCGGTGGTCGCACCCTCGACTTCCTGCCGTTCGCTGCATGCCATGTGCTGCCCGACAAGGCCCAGCAGGCCCGCTGTGAAGCCGGTATGCGGGCCTTCGCCGCGCCCTACAGCATGCGCATGCTCGAGCTGGATGCGCAGGCGATGTACGACACCGCGGCAGAAGAGCAGGGCAAGGTGTTCATTACCACCGAACTGGGCGGTGGTGGCACCTCCACGGCGAAAAGCGTGGCCCTGGCCGAGCGCGGCGTGCGCAACGTGCTGATCCACGCCGGCATCCTGGCCGGCGAAGTGGAGCAGGGCGAAACAACCCTGCTGGACATGCCCGATGGCGATTGCTTCATCGCCAGCGAGCACGACGGCTTGCTGGAGATGTGCCGCGACCTGGGCGAAACGGTCAGCCAGGGCGAAGTGATCGCCCGCATCCATGACATCCGCCGCACCGGCAGCGCCCCGGTCGAGTACCGCGCCCGTCGCCATGGCTTGCTCACGGCCCGGCACTTTCCCGGGCTGGTGCAGTGCGGCGACACCTTGGCGGTGATCGCCGACGTACTGGCCTGAACCTGGCGCCACGACAACGAGGTATGGAGAACAGTCATGTCACACCACTACCCATTCAACAGCCTGTGCCACATCGATGGCCAATGGTTGCACAGCCACAGCGGCAACAGCATCGCCGTGCATGACCCGGCCAACCGCCAGGTGATCGGCCATGTGCCATTGCTCGACCACGAGCAGATCGTCGCCGCCGTGGATGCCGCCCAGCGGGCGTTCCCGGCCTGGCGCCAGCAGAGCCTGGACAGCCGTGCTGCGCTGCTGCGGCGCTGGGCCGAACTGATGCTCGAGCACCAGGAGGCGCTGGCGCGCATTCTCAGTGAGGAGCAGGGCAAGCCGCTGGCCGAAGCACGCGGTGAAATCGCCTATGCGGCAAGCTTCATCCCCTGGTTTGCCGAGGAGGCCCGGCGCCTCAACGGGCAGACCATTCCCAGCCATATTGCGGGTGCCCAGCTGAGTACGCTGAAGGAGCCCGTCGGGGTCTGCGCGCTGCTCACCCCGTGGAATTTCCCCAGTGCCATGATCACTCGCAAGGCGGCTGCGGCGTTGGCAGCCGGCTGCACGGTGGTGGTCAAGCCGGCCCACGAAACACCGTTCTCGGCGCTCGCCCTGGCCCAGCTGGCAGAGGACGCCGGCTTCCCGCCGGGGGTGTTCAACGTGGTGATCGGCGAACCGCAGATGGCCATGGAGACCCTGGTACGCGATAGCCGCGTGCGGGCGGTCAGCTTCACCGGCTCGACCCGGGTCGGCAAGCTGGTGCTGCAAGCTGCAGCTCAGGATGTGAAGAAAGTGGCGCTGGAGCTGGGCGGCAATGCGCCGTTCATCGTCTGTGCCGATGCCGACCTGGAGCTGGCCGTGCGGGTGGCCGTGGCAGCCAAGTTTCAGACGTCTGGCCAGGACTGCTGCGCGGCCAACCGGATCATGGTGCAGCGGCCTTTGTACGAAGCATTCCTGGCGCGCTTTGCCGAAGCGGTGCGGGCGCTGAAGGTTGGGCCGGCGATGGTCGATGGCGAGGAGACGGCGGCAGAGGTCGGCCCGCTTATGCACCAGGCCGCCTTCGATGCCACCCAGGCCCGGGTCGAGGACGCCCTGCAGCGTGGCGCCCGGCGCCTGGTCGGTGGCGAGTGCCATGCGCTGGGTGGCTGGTTCTTCCAGCCGACGGTGCTTGCCGATGTCACGCCGGCGATGCGCATCTACCAGGAAGAAAACTTCGCGCCGATTGCCGGGGTCATGCCGTTCGACACGCTGGAACAGGCCATCACCATGGCCAATGACACCGAGTACGGCCTGGCTGCCTACATCGTCGGCAACCGCCTCGATGTCGTGCACCCGCTGGTGCGCCGGCTCGACCACGCCATGGTGGCGATCAACGGCGTCAAGTTCACCGGCCACCCCATCCCGTTCGGCGGCATGAAAGCCTCTGGCCTGGGCCGCGAAGGCGGCAGCGAGGGCTTCGAACCCTTCGTCGAAACCAAATACGTTTGCCTGCACCACCACGGTCAGTTCTAAGGAGTGTTTGCCATGAGCCAAGATTTCAGCCAGCTGTTCGAACAGGACCGCGCCCACTTCATGCACCCCTCGACCCACGCCCATGACCACGCCAGCGGCGCGCTCAAGGGCCGGATCATCACCGGTGCCGAGGGCATTCGCCTGCGTGACCATGAAGGCCGCGAACTGATCGACGCCTTCGCCGGCCTGTACTGCGTGAACATCGGTTACGGGCGTACCGAGGTCGCTGACGCCATCCATCGCCAGGCCAAGGAGCTGGCCTACTACCACACCTACGTCGGCCACTCGACCGAGGCAGTCATCGAGCTTTCCAGCCGCATTATCGACTGGGCGCCGGCCGGGATGAAAAAGGTCTATTACGGCCTGTCGGGCTCCGATGCCAACGAGACCCAGGTCAAGCTGGTGCGTTACTACAACAACATCCTCGGTCGCCCTCGCAAGAAGAAGATCATCTCGCGCGACCGCGGCTATCACGGCTCAGGCATCATGACCGGCAGCCTTACCGGCCTGCCCAGCTTCCACCAGCATTTCGACTTGCCGGTGGAGGGCGTCAAGCATACCGTCTGCCCGCACTGGTACCGCAAGGCACCGGCCGGCATGGATGAGCAGGCCTTCGTGCGCTACTGCGCCGACGAGCTGGAGCAACTGATCCTGGCCGAAGGCCCCGACACTGTCGCCGCGTTCATCGGCGAGCCGCTGATGGGCACCGGTGGCATCATCGTACCGCCCAAGGGCTACTGGAAGGCGATCCAGGCCGTGCTCGACCGTTACGATGTGTTGTTGATCGCCGACGAAGTGGTGTGCGCCTTCGGCCGCCTGGGTTCGAAGATGGGCAGCCAGCGCTACGACATCCGCCCGGACCTGATCACCACGGCCAAGGGCCTGACCAGCGCCTATGCGCCATTGTCGGCGGTGATCGTTGGCGAGAAGGTATGGAACGTGATTGAAGAAGGCTCGCAGAAGGCCGGCCCCATGGGCCACGGCTGGACCTACTCCGGGCACCCGATCTGCGCAGCGGCGGCGCTGGCCAACCTGGATATTCTCGAGCGCGAGAACCTGACCGAGAATGCCGAAACGGTGGGGGCATACCTGAACCGGCGCATGCGCGAAACCCTGGAAGGCCACCCGCTGGTAGGTGAAGTACGAGGTGACGGCATGCTGTGCGCGGTCGAGTTCATGGCCGATCGCGAGGCGCGCACGGCGTTTGACCCAGCGTTGAAAGTCGGGCCACAGGTGTCGGCAGCGTGCCTTGAGCGCGGGATGATCGCCCGGGCCATGCCGCATGGTGACATTCTGGGGTTTGCGCCGCCGTTGGTGCTGAGCCAGGAGGATGCCGAGCAGATCGTCGCCATCACCAGGGCGGCGGTCGATGAAGTGTCTGGCAAGGTGCTCGGCTAGGCATTGCAGGGGCCGCCCTGCGGCCCCCTCGCCAGCCTCGGCAGGCGAACCGACTGACGGTCCTACCCACCCCTCATCCTTGCCTACGCTGATATTCCCAACCTGCAGAAGCAAGGAGAACTGTCATGGCCTTCCAATACAAGCGTCTGGACAAGAACAACGCCGCCGTGCTGCTGGTCGACCACCAGACCGGCTTGCTCTCGCTGGTCAGGGACATCGACCCCGATCGCTTCAAGAACAACGTCCTGGCCCTGTCGGACCTGGCCAAGTACTTCAAGCTGCCAACCATTCTCACCACCAGTTTCGAGACCGGCCCCAATGGCCCGCTGGTGCCCGAACTGAAAGAGCAGTTCCCCGACGCCCCGTACATCGCCCGCCCTGGCAACATCAACGCCTGGGACAACGAGGACTTCGTCAAGGCCGTCAAGGCCACCGGCAAGAAACAACTGCTGATCGCCGGTGTGGTGACGGAAGTGTGCGTGGCCTTCCCGGCACTGTCGGCACTGGAGGAGGGCTTCGAGGTCTTCGTCGTCACCGACGCCTCCGGCACCTTCAACGAACTGACCCGCGATTCGGCCTGGCGGCGCATGGAGGCGGCCGGGGCGCAACTGATGACCTGGTTCGGCGTGGCCTGCGAGCTGCACCGTGACTGGCGCAATGACATAGAAGGGCTGGGGACCCTGTTCTCCAACCATATTCCGGATTACCGCAACCTGATGACCAGCTACAACAAGCTGGCCAAGTAAACCGACCTCGAGGCCACACCCTACCCTGTGGGAGCGGGTAAACCCGCTCCCACAGTCTGCCGAACACCCACCAAATCAATCGGCTAGACGCACGACCTGCGAAAACATCAAGCGAAGCGGCAAACCGCCATGGATCGACCATACTGACTCTTCATCGCCCACAGGAGAGTGCCATGTCGAAGTCGTCCAGGATGAAAGACCCCGAAGACCAGCAGGAAAAACTGGGCGGCAAGGCATACGAGAAGGAACTCAAGCGCCTGCATGTGGAGCTGGTAAAACTGCAGGAGTGGGTGGTGGCCAAGGGATTGAAGGTGTGCATTGTCTTCGAAGGCCGCGACGGCGCTGGCAAGGGCGGCACCATCAAGGCAATCACCGAGCGCGTCAGCCCGCGGGTATTCCGTGTGGTGGCGCTGCCGGCACCAACCGAGCGGGAAAAGACCCAGATGTACCTGCAGCGCTATGTCGGCCATCTGCCGGCCGCAGGTGAAGTGGTGATCTTCGATCGCAGCTGGTACAACCGTGCCGGGGTCGAACGGGTGATGGGCTTCTGCTCGAACGAACAGGCCGACCGGTTCCTGGCTGGCGTGCCGCTGTTCGAAAAGGTCATGGTCGAGTCGGGCATCATCCTTATCAAGTACTGGCTCGAGGTTAGCGCCGAAGAGCAAACCCGGCGCCTGCAGGACCGCATCAATGACGGCCGCAAGTTGTGGAAGCTATCGCCCATGGACCTCAAGTCCTACACCCGCTGGGATGACTACACACAGGCCCGTGATGAGATGTTTGCCGCCTCGGATACCGCTTGGGCGCCCTGGTTCATGGCCCACTCCAACGACAAGCGGCGTGCCCGGTTGAACATTATCAGCCATCTGCTGACACGAATTCCCTACAAGGACATCACCCGGGAGCAGGCGGTGAAGCTGCCCAGACGCGGCAAGATCGGCAAGTACAAGGCCGTTCCCTACCCGTTCAAAGAGGTAGAACAGCGTTTCTGATCCCTCCCTGCGGGGAGCAGCGAGGGTGCAAACCTATGCCACATGACGGCAGCCTGCTACAGGCAACGGTGGTGTTTTTGCTGGCCGTGGTACTTCTGGTACCGCTGGCACAGCGTTTGAAAATGGGGGCGGTGCCCGGCTATCTGCTGGCGGGCATCTTGATAGGGCCCTCGGTATTCGGCTTGCTGAACAACCCGGATAACGTGGCACGCCTGTCGGAGATGGGTGTGGTGATGCTGCTGTTCGTCATCGGCCTGGAGCTGTCGCCGCGGCGTTTGTGGTCCATGCGGCGTGCGTTGTTCGGCATCGGCTCGCTACAAGTGGGCCTGAGCGCTGTGGTGCTTGGCCTGCTGGCGTACTGGCTGTTCGACCAGTCGAAGCCGGCTGCCATCGTGCTGGGCCTGGGCCTTGCGTTATCGTCCACCGCGTTTGGCCTGCAGGTACTTGCCGAGCGCAAGGACCTGGGCAAGCCGCACGGCCGCCTGGCTGTGGCGATCCTGCTGTTCCAGGACATTGCCGCGATCCCGCTGATTGCCGTGGTGCCACTGCTCGGTGGTGATGTCAGTACCGCCGACGAAGGCGCCTGGCCGGTGCTGGCGGTGGTGGTTGGCATAGGTGTGCTGATCATCTTTGGCCGCTACTTGTTGAGCCCTGTCTTCAAATGGACAGTCGGTTCGGGCCTGCCCGAGCTGTCGACCGCTACCGCCTTGCTGGTGGTGCTGGGCACCGCCTGGGTGATGGAACATGTGGGCGTGTCGATGGCGCTGGGGGCGTTTCTGGCGGGCGTCCTGATGGCCGAGTCGCCTTTTCGCCAAGAACTGGAAACCCAGATCGAGCCTATCAAGGGTTTGCTGCTGGGGCTGTTCTTCGTGGGCGTGGGCATGAGTGCCGACCTGCGCCTGCTGTTCGGCATGCCATTGCTGGTGCTGGGGCTGACCCTGCTGCTGGTGGTTATCAAGCTACCGCTGCTGTATGGCCTGGGGCGCATGGCCGGTGGGCTCAACCAGGCCCAGGCGCTGTGCCTGGGCGTGGTGCTGGCGTCTGGCGGCGAGTTTGCCTTCGTGGTGTTCAAGCTGGCGCTGGATCATCAGGTGCTGGCGCAGCAGGTGCATGACCTGCTGGTGCTGGCCATCACCTTGTCGATGGCGGTGGTGCCGTTGGTAATGATGGCCCTGGCGCGCCGGTTGCGTGACGACAGCCCGGCCCAGGCAAGCCCTGAAGCGGGCCACTGAATCGCGTCACATGACGCACATGGCGTTCGGAGGTGAGGATGCAACCAAGTATCAAGCTGGACAGCAGCCTGTCGCGGGGCTTGCTCGATGTGCTCATCAAGGCCGGCCTGGTGGCAGCGCTGGTCATGTTCGCCTTCCAGACGTTCCAGCCGTTCCTGGAACTGATGCTGTGGTCGGTGATCCTGGCGGTGACCTTGTACCCGTTGTATTGCCGCGTCCAGCGCCGCACAGGGCTCAAGGACGGGCTTTCGGCGACGCTGGTCGTTCTACTGGTACTGGTCGTGCTGCTGGTGCCGATCTACCTGGTGGTAATGTCCATTGGCGAATCGGTGGACAGCCTGGTAACGCTGCTCAAGAGCGGGGCCTGGAGCGTGCCGGCACCTCCCGAGTCGGTGGCCGCCTGGCCGCTGATCGGGCCGAAGGTGCATGCGCTGTGGCTGGCCGCCTCGGAAAACATGGCTGGTGCACTGAACCAGTGGATGCCTCAACTCAAAGGCGCCGGGCGCACGGTGCTGGGCGCAGTAGCCAGCGCAGGGGGGGCATTTTTGCTGTTCATTGCGGCGATCATCGTCTCGGGCATCATCATGGCATTCGGTGACCGCGGCGAAATCGCGGCGCAGCGCATCGCCATGCGGGTGTCGGGCGAGGAGCGTGGCAAGCCACTGGCCAAGCTGTGCACCGCGACCATTCGCGCGGTGGCCCAGGGCGTGATCGGCATTGCCTTCATCCAGATGCTGCTGATCGGGGTCGGCTTCGTCATCAAGGGGGTGCCGGGGGCCGGGATGCTGGCCATCGTCATTCTCATGCTGGGGATTGCCCAGGCACCCGCCACGCTGATCACGGTGCCGGTGATCATTTACGTATTCAACGTCGAAGGCTTTACCGTGGCGACCATCATCTTCGCCATCTATACCTTCGTCGCCCGGGCTTGCCGACAACGTGCTCAAACCGCTGCTGCTGGGGCGCGGGGTGGATGTGCCGATGCCGGTGGTGCTGATCGGGGCACTGGGCGGCATGGTGGTCAAAGGCATCATCGGCCTGTTCATCGGCCCGGTGATCCTTGGCGTCACCTACGTATTGTTCTGGCAGTGGGTGGCGCTGCAGGTGCCGGAAAACCCCGTCGAACCGACGGCGTGAGCCAAGGACTGCCATGCCCGGACGCTTTTGTGGTTGTGCACTGAGCCTGGCGGCCATGTTGGTAGGCTGTACCCAGGTGGGCCCGGATTTCCAGCCGCCGCAGGACCCGTGGCTGAGCACCTGGAACACCCCGCTGCTGGAGCAGGCCGGGCGGCAGGCCGCAGCGCCCGACCTGCGCCAGTGGTGGGCGGTGTTCGCCGACCCGGCCCTGGATGCCTTGATCGCTGAGGCTGATGCCAACAACAGCAACCTGCGCGTGGCCGGCTTGCGGATTGCCGAAGCCCGCGCCCAGTTGGCCATCGTGCAGACCGGGCGTTATCCACAGCTGCAGCAGCTGCGCGCCCAGAGCTTGTACCTGAAGCAGGACCAGTCCGGCACTGCCACCGCTCGCGACTCGGTGTTCTGGCAATCCAGCGCGGGCTTCGACATCGGCTGGGAAATCGACTTCTGGGGGCGCTTCAGCCGTGCGATCGAAAGCGCCGACGCCATCTACTTCGCCTCCCAGGCCAACTACGCCGATGCCATGCTGCTGTTGCGTGCGCAGGTGGCCGACACCTACTTTGCCCTGCGCACTGCCGAGGCGCGGCTGGATATCGCCGAAGAAAACGCCCGCCGTCAGGCGCGCAGCCTGGAGATAACCGAGCGGCTGTTCCGTCATGGCGAAAACGACGAACTCGACTGGCAACAGGCGCGCACCCAGTACCTGGCTACCCAGGCCACCATCCCCGAGTTCCAGAACCAGCTCAATGCCCTGCGCAACGTGCTGTGTTCGCTGCTCGGCCGCGCGCCCGGGCCGCTGCCACAGCTGGATGCCGGCCACGGCCAGCTGCCGTTGCCGGACCGTGCCGTGTTGCAGGACATACCCGCCAGCCTGCTGCAGCGTCGCCCGGACATCCGTGCCGCCGAGCAGGCGGTGGCGGCGCAGTCGGCGCTGGTCGGGGTGGCCGAGGCCGACCTTTATCCACAGCTGAGCCTGCTGGGCAGCATCGGTTGGAGCTTCGTCACGGCCAATCACCTGCCCGATACCTTCGACATCGCCGCCGGGCCCAGCCTGATCTGGAACCCGTTCGACTACGGCCGGCGCAAGAACGCCGTACGTGTGGAAGACGCCCGCTTGCAGCAACTGATCGAGCTGTATCACCAGAATGTGCGCGAAGCCGCCCGCGAGGCCGACGATGCCGCCAGCGGGCTGGTGCGTTCGCTGCAGAGCGCAAGCATTCGCGACCAGGCCTCGCAGGCCGCGCAGCGCTCGCTGAACCTGGCCAGCTCGCAGTACCGCGAAGGCTTTGCCGACTTCCAGCGCGTGCTCGACGCACAGCAACTGCTGCTGCAGCAACAGGACGGCTACCTGGTCAGCCGAGGCAATGCCGTGAGCAGCCTGGTGACGCTGTACAAGGCCCTGGGTGGCGGCTGGGACGCCAGCCGTGCACCGATCGACCCGGCCACGCGCCAGCAGATGCAGCAACGCACCGACTGGGGCGAACTGCTCGATGAACCAGGCCCCAGCGCACATGCACAAGGTGAAACGAAATGAGCGACGCCACGCCAACGCCACCCCCGGCAGCCCCCGATCGCGGCATGCGCTGGGTGCTGCTGCTGATCGCCATGAGCTTGCTGTGGTACCTGCTGGCCGACCGCTTCACCCCCTATACCCAGCAGGCCCGCCTGCAGGCCTACGTGGTACCGGTGAGTGCCGAGGTGGCCGGGCAGGTGAAGCGTGTGGCGGTAGGCAACAATCAGGAAGTGCGCAAGGGCGATGTGTTGTTCGAACTGGACCAGGAGCAGTACCGCATCGCCCTGGCCCGTGCCGAAGCCGACCTGGACACGGTACGTCGGCAGATCGGCGCCCACACCGCTGGCATCGACTCGGCCCAGGCGGCGCTGGTGGCGGCCCAGGCCAACGAGCGCAAGGCGCGGCAGGATGCCGAGCGGCTCAAGCGCCTGATCGATGAAGACCCCGGCACGGTGTCGGTACGCCGCCTGGAGGGCGCTCAGGCCACCCGCGACCAGGCCATCAGCCAGGTGGCGGCAGCCCGTGCCGAAGTGGAACGGGCCCGTGAGCAGCAGGGCGGGGCGCAGGACGACAACGCCCAGCTGCGCAGCGCGGCGGCCAATGTGGAAAAGGCCCGACTGGACCTGGCGCGCACGGTGGTACGCGCCGATGCAAACGGGTTGATCACCGACCTGCGCACCGACGTTGGCCACTATGTCGGTGCTGGCAGCCCGATGATGACCCTGATCGCCATCCATGACGTGTGGATAAGTGCCGACATGACCGAGAACAACCTCGGCCGGCTGCGCCCTGAAACCCCGGTGCTGGTGGTGCTCGATGCGCTGCCCGGCACGGTGCTGAAGGGGCGTATTCGCAGCATCGGCTATGGCGTGAGCGTGGGCCAGAGTAATCCGCCGGGTACATTGCCGACCGTGCAGAACAGCCGCGAGTGGTTGCGTTCGGCGCAACGCTTCCCGGTGATCGTCGAACTGGAACGTGACCAGTTGCAGGACAAGATGGGTTTGCGAGTTGGTGGCCAGGCCGAAGTCATGGCCCTGCCAAGCGAAGGTAACCCATTGAACCTGCTGGGCCGGCTGTTCATGTGGCTGATGAGCTGGCTGTCATATGCCTATTGAGCTGCGCCGCCTGCGCGCCCTGCGCCTGGCCTGGGGTGTGGCGTTGTGTCTGGCGGTGAGTTTCGGCATCGGCCTGCCGGTGCCAATCCTGGCGCCGGTGTTCGCTGTGCTGTTGCTGGCCATGCGCAGCCAGCCCTTGCCCCTGCGTGCGGCACCGGACCCTGGCGGTACTGGTGCTGCTTGCGTGTGGCACCGGGCTGCTGCTGATTCCGCTGCTGCGGCATGCCCCGGTGAGCGGGGTGTTGCTGGTAGGCGTAGGGGTGTTCCTGACCTTGCGTTACGCGCTGAAGGGCGGCAACGGCCTGCTGGCCAATTTGCTGGTCATCGGCCTGACCATGATCGCTGCCGCGGGCACCAGCGACTTCACCCTGGCGCTATCGGTGGTCGAAGCGTTGGCCAAAGGCATGCTGCTGGCGGTGCTGGGCACGGCGGCGGCGCATGTGCTGTTTCCCGAGCCGGCCGATGCGCCAACGCAGCCGGCGCCGCCTTTGCTCGACAGTGACCAGGTGAGCTGGGTGGCTCTGCGTGCCACGCTGATCGTGATGCCGGCGTTTTTGCTGGCGCTGATCGCCCCCGACCAGTACATGCCGCTGATCATGAAGGCCGTGAGTCTGGGGCAGCAGGCCGGCGAGACCCGCGCGCGGCATGCCAGCCGAGAGTTGATCGGCTCGACCTTGCTGGCCGGGTTGCTGGCGATATTGATGTGGGGCGCGTTGAGCCTGTTCGTGCACCTGTGGATGTTTTTCCTGTGGGTGCTGCTGTTTGTCCTTTGGCAGGGGCGGCGGCTTTACCGTGCCGTTGATACCAGGCAAAGCCCGGCATACTGGGTGAGTTGCCTGACGACCATGCTGATCTTGCTGGGGCAGTCGGTGCAGGACAGCGCGGGCGGGCAGGATGTGTACAAGGCATTTGCGGTGCGCATGGCGCTGTTTCTGGCGGTGTCGGTGTATGCCAGTGGCATGCTCATATGGATTGATCGGCGGCGGGTTCGGACTGCTTAGTTCTCCTGTACTGGCCTCTTCGCGGGCGCGCCCGCTCCCACAGGGATTGTGGAGTCCTTGTGGGAGCGGGCGTGCCCGCGAAGAGGCCAGCCCAGGAAGACCTAGGGTTTCCAGTCAACCCCACTCTCTTCCAGGTAGGCATCCACTGCTGCCCCAACATGTGGGATGAAACGCTGTCTCCCCCATATGCTCGAACAACTCGAACTGCCGCATCTTGTCCTTCACTGGGTCCTTCATCTCGGCAAACTGCAACTCCACCCCCCGCGCCTCCAGCGCCCGGTCCAGCTCGGCCAGCATGTCCGCCGAGGTGATATCGATGCTGGTCACCGGCTCTGCCGCAATTACCAGCCGTTGTACCGGCGTAGGCGATGCATCCACCGCCGCCATCACCGTGCTCTGGAACTGCTCGGCATTGGCAAAGAACAATGGCGCGTCCCAACGCAGCAACACCAGCCCCGGAATACGCCGGGCCTGTGGATAACGTTGCACATCATGGTAACCGCGCGTGCCATCTACCCGGCCCAGCACCGCATGATGCGGCCGCCAGCCGTCCCACAGGAATTCGATCACCGATATCGCCACGGCAATGCAGATGCCGGGAATCGCCCCGAATACCGCTACGCCGACGAAGCAGGTGAACGAAAGCCAGAATTCCCATTGCTGCATGCGGAAGATGCGTTTGAGGTCGGCAAACTCGAACAGGCCCAACGCTGCGGCAATCACCACCGCTGCCAGGGCGCTGTTGGGCAGGTGTTGCATCAGGTTGGGCGCCACCAGCAGCAACAGGGTTACCGCCAGCGCGCCAATGATACCGGTAAGCTGGGTTTTCGAACCCGCCGCCTCGGCCACCGGGGTTCGCGACGAGCTGCTGCTGATCGGGATGCCCTGGAACAGCCCCGAGGCCAGGTTGGCAACGCCCAGGCCGAACATTTCCTGGTTCGGATTGACCGGCATTTTCATGCGCGCGGCATAGGAGCGCGAGAGCACGCTGGTATCGGCGAACGACACCAGCGCCACGGCGATCCCGCCCAGTACCACTTCGACCAGGTCGATGTCGCTGACCCAGGGGAAGACGAAGCTGGGCAGCCCTTGGGGCAATTGCCCGAGTACCTTGACGCCCATCTGGTCGAGGTTGAACAAGCTCACGGCAAGCGTTGCCAGTACCACGGCGATCAGAATGCCCGGGATGCGCTTGAACGGTTTGAGCAGCAGGATCAGCACCAGGCTACCGGCGCCGACGAAGAAGCTTGGCCAGTGCCCCTGGCCGGCCAACAGCGCCTGGCCCAGGTGCCAGATGTCGCGTAAGGGCCCTTCGCTGTCGACCTTGATGCCGAACAGTTTGGGCAGCTGGCTGATCAGCACCGTGAGGGCGATGCCGTTCATGTAGCCATAGCGGATCGGCTTGGACAGCAGTTCGGTGATGAAGCCCAGGCGCAACAACCCGGCGATCACGCAGAACGCCCCGGCAACCAGGGCCATCATGCTGGCGATTGCGATTGCCCGTTGCGGGTCGCTGGCGGCGTACTGCACCACCACCGCAAGGATCGGCGCGGCCAGCGCCGAATCCGGGCCCAGTACCAGAATGCGGCTGGGCCCGAACAGGGCGTAGGCCAACAACGGGATGATGGTGGCATACAGGCCGTAGATGCCCGGTACGCCGGAGGCCTCGGCGTAGGCGATGCCCACGGGTACCAGCATGGTGGTGAGCACCAGGCCGGCGGCGATGTCTTTGGGTAGCCAGGCGGGTTGGTAGTGGAGCAGGGTGACCAGCCCGGGTAACCAGCGTTGCCAGCCGAGGCGGGTTTTTTCGGGCATGATGCGCGCGTCCGGGGGAAGGTGCTGAATCACAGCTTAGATGCTGAATTCCGGGGCCGCTTTGCGGCCCTGTCGCGACACAAGGCCGTTTCTGCAGGAACCCCGCTCACTGATGGATTGGCGCTGTACTTTGGAAGCGGCCTTGTGTCGCGATGGGCTGCGAAGCAGCCCCGACAATCTCAAATCTTCTAGGCGACCGTTACCACCGCCGCGCACTCAACCGGGAAATTCACCGAGTTGGCAATGAAGCACTCACGGTGCGCATCTTCATGCAAACGCAGGGCAACTTCATGATCCGAGTCGGCACTGATAGTCACCCGCGGGCGCAGTTGCACATGGGTAAAGCGCCCTTTGCCCTGGGAGTCGCCTTCCACCATGCGCCCCAAGGGCCTGTCGACGTATGCCAGCACATTTACCTCGTTCACCGCGCACAGATGCAGGTACCAGAGTTTGTGGCACGCCGCTAGTGAGGCCACCAGCATGTCTTCCGGATTCCAGCGCTGCGGGTCACCGCGAAATGCCGGGTCGGCCGAGCCTTCCAGGGTAGCTTTGCCCGCGGATTCGACGTTGAAGTCGCGGGCGTAAGCGGTGTAATTGGAGGTGCCGATGCCTTTATTACCGGTCCAGGTAACCTGAACCTCGTACTGGTGTTCTTTCATTGTTCTTCCTTGGATTGATCAGCAACACGGCAGGCAACGCTGACCCGTAGGGTCAGCCAAAGCCCCACACAGGGTGCGCGTACCGCTCGCCAAAAGCCAGAAAAAACAAAACCCCTTGAGGCGTTTGCCTCAAGGGGTTAGTGGGGACTGCAGGCTGGCGCTTAGACGTTGAAGCGGAAGTGCATCACGTCACCGTCCTTGACGATGTAGTCCTTGCCTTCCAGGCGCCATTTACCGGCTTCCTTGGCACCGCTCTCACCCTTGAACTGGATGAAGTCGTCATAGGCCACCACTTCAGCGCGGATGAAGCCTTTTTCGAAGTCAGTGTGGATCACGCCGGCAGCCTGCGGAGCGGTGGCACCGACGCGTACGGTCCAGGCGCGTACTTCCTGTACGCCGGCAGTGAAGTAGGTCTGCAGGTTCAGCAGCTCGTAACCGGCACGGATAACGCGGTTCAGGCCAGGCTCTTCCAGGCCCAGGGCCTCGAGGAACATGTCCTTCTCTTCACCGTCTTCCAGTTCGGCGATTTCCGCTTCGATCTTGTTGCACACTGGCACCACTACCGCGCCTTCTTCCTCGGCGATGGCCTTGACCACGTCCAGGTGCGGGTTGTTGTCGAAGCCATCTTCGGCGACGTTGGCAATGTACATCACCGGCTTGCTGGTCAGCAGGTGGAAGCCGCGAATGACCGCCTTGTCTTCGGCGCTCATGTTCTTCATCAGGCTGCGCGCAGGCTTGCCTTCGGTGAAGTGCGGGATCAGCTGTTCAAGGATCGCCTTCTGCGCCAGGGCTTCCTTGTCGCCGCCCTTGGCGTTGCGGGCAACCTTCTGCAGTTGCTTCTCGCAGCTGTCGAGGTCGGCGAAGATCAGCTCGAGGTCGATGATCTCGATGTCGCGCTTGGGGTCGACGCTGTTGGAAACGTGGATCACGTTCTCGTCTTCGAAGCAGCGCACCACGTGAGCAATGGCGTCGGTCTCGCGGATGTTGGCGAGGAACTTGTTGCCCAGGCCTTCGCCTTTCGAGGCACCAGCCACCAGGCCGGCGATGTCGACGAACTCCATGGTGGTCGGCAGGATGCGGTTTGGCTTGACGATTTCAGCCAGTGCATTCAAGCGCGCATCGGGCATCGGCACGATGCCGCTGTTAGGCTCGATGGTGCAGAAGGGGAAGTTCTCCGCCGCGATGCCAGACTTGGTCAGGGCGTTGAACAGGGTGGACTTGCCGACGTTGGGCAGGCCGACGATGCCGCAATTGAAACCCATGGGTATTCCCCTCTCTAAAGGAAATCAGGCCTTCTGGCTGTGCAGCTCGCGCATCGCCTTGGCGAAGTCGCCGGCAAGCACGTCCGGCAGCACGCCGAGGGCAAAATCGATGCTGGCGTCGAGCTTCTCCTGCTCGGCGCGCGGCGCGCGGCCCAGGACGAAGTTGGAGACCAGTTTGGCGTCGCCCGGGTGGCCGATGCCAAGCCGCAGGCGGTGGAAGTCGTTCTGGTTGCCGAGCTGCGCGATGATGTCGCGCAGGCCGTTGTGCCCACCATGGCCACCGCCGCGCTTGAGCTTGGCGACGCCCGGGGGCAGGTCGAGTTCGTCATGCGCCACCAGGATCGCTTCCGGCTTGATGCGGAAGAAATTGGCCAAGGCCGCCACGGACTGGCCGCTGCGGTTCATGTAGGTGGTGGGGATGAGCAGACGAACGTCGTTGCCCTGATGGCTGAATTTAGCCGTCAGGCCGAAATACTTGCGGTCAGCGGTCAACGAGACGCGCTGGGCGCTGGCAATGCGTTCAACGAAAAGAGCCCCTGCGTTATGCCGGGTCTGTTCGTATTCGGGGCCGGGGTTACCCAGGCCGACGATCAACTGGATGGCGGTCACGTCAGGGGCTCTTCCTTGGAGTTGGTGGGTTACAGGGCGCGCGGCACTGTAACCCGATCAACGCCGGCGCGCGAGTGGATTACTCGGCAGCGCCTTCTGCTTCTGGAGCAACGCGTGGAGCGTGAACGTTGGCAACAGCTTTGTCATCACCGTGGGCCAGAGCTACGAACTCTACGCCTTTCGGAGCTTTCAGGTCCGACAGGTGGATGATGGTGCCGATTTCAGCGTTGGCCAGGTCGACTTCGATGAACTCAGGCAGGTCTTTGGCTTCGCAGGAAACTTCGATCTCGGCTTCTACGTGGGAGATCTCGCCGCCTTTCTTGACCGGGGCTTCTTCGTTGATGAAGTGAACCGGTACCTTGGCGGTCAGTTTCTGGCCAGCAACGACGCGAACGAAGTCGGCGTGCATGATGAAACCTTTGGCCGGGTGGCGCTGCAGGGCCTTGACCACGACGTTTTGCTTGGCGCCGTCGACGTTCAGTTCCAGAACGTGGCTGAAGGCAGCCTCGTTTTCGAACAGCTTGGTGATTTCCTTGGCCAGGATGGTCAGGGACTGGGCGTCCTGGTTACCACCGTAGACAACGGCTGGGATGTTCGCGGAGTGACGCAGGCGGCGGCTCGCACCTTTCCCCAGGTCAGTACGCGCTTGGGCGTTCAGAGTGAATTCGGTCATTTTGTTTCTCCAAAGTAGCCCCCCGAGGGCGTTTGCGACCAGCGCCAACGGGGATGGCAAAAAAGCCCCGCCCCAACAACCAGTGTTGGGGCGGGGCGCTTTTCGTCAGCGTGTGTTCCGCTTAGCGGAACATCGCGCTGATCGATTCTTCGTTGCTGATGCGGCGCACCGCTTCAGCGACAACCGGTGCGATATCCAGCTGGCGGATACGGTCACAGGCTTGAGCAGCGGCGGACAGCGGAACGGTGTTGGTCACCACCAGCTCGTCCAGTACCGACTTCTCGATGTTCTCGATCGCGCGGCCCGACAGGACAGGGTGCGTGCAGTAGGCGTAAACCTTGGCAGCGCCGTGTTCTTTCAGGGCTTTGGCCGCGTGGCACAGGGTGCCGGCGGTGTCGACCATGTCGTCTACCAGGATGCAGGTGCGCCCTTCGACGTCGCCGATGATGTGCATGACCTCGGAGTGGTTAGCCTTCTCACGGCGTTTATCGATGATACCCAGGTCGACGCCCAGGGACTTGGCGACGGCACGTGCGCGCACGACACCACCGATGTCCGGGGAGACGATCATCAGGTTCTCGAAACGCTGGTCTTCGATATCGTCGACCAGTACGGGCGAGCCGTAGATGTTGTCGACCGGGATATCGAAGAAACCCTGGATCTGGTCAGCGTGCAGGTCGACGGTGAGTACACGGTCGATACCTACGACAGTGAGCATGTCAGCGACGACTTTGGCGCTGATGGCTACACGTGCCGAACGCGGACGGCGGTCCTGGCGGGCGTATCCGAAGTAAGGAATCACGGCGGTGATTCGGGATGCTGAGGAGCGGCGGAAGGCGTCGGCCATCACTACCAGTTCCATCAGGTTATCGTTGGTCGGGGCGCAGGTCGGCTGAATAATGAAGACGTCTTTACCGCGGACATTCTCATTGATCTCAGTGCTGATCTCGCCGTCGGAGAATTTACCGACAGAGACGTCACCGAGAGGGATATGCAGCTGACGTACGACACGCCGAGCCAGATCGGGGTTGGCATTCCCCGTAAAGACCATCATCTTGGACACGCGCAGTACCTGAAGGCTGAGGGTAACCTGGATGAGTATAAGGAAAATGGCAGGGGCGGCTGGATTCGAACCAACGCATGGCAGGATCAAAACCTGCTGCCTTACCGCTTGGCGACGCCCCTGTATCTGTTGCTGCGAACGCTTATGCGCTCGACTTCTTGACCAGACTTTGCAGCTTGCGATGCAACATCGAAACGTTGCTTCCTTTCGCCACAAACCCTGTTTGGGTCGCTGAAAGAAGGGCCAGAACTTTATCAGCTTCGGCTTTGCTTGGGAAGGCCCCAAACACACAACTTCCAGTACCGGTCAGTCGAGCCTCAGTGAATTTACCCAGTGAATTCAACGCATTGCGAACTTCCGGGTAACTCTGCTCTACCACCGGTTGGCAGTCATTTCGACTGTTTCCCTCGGGAACGGGGCGCATCTTAAGGGGGAGTGAATCACGTGTCAACTGCGGATGTGAAAAAATTTCTACTGTGCTGACAGACACTTGCGGCACCAGCACGACATACCACGGCTCTTCCGGGTCGACCGGGGTCAGTTGTTCACCCACGCCCTGGGCGAATGCCGCGTGGCCGCGCACGAATACCGGTACATCGGCGCCCAGGCTCAGGCCCAGTGCGGCCAGGCGGTCTTCATCCCAGTCCAGTTGCCACAGGTGGGCGAGGGCCAACAGGGTAGTGGCGGCATCCGAGCTGCCGCCGCCGATGCCGCCGCCCATGGGCAGCACCTTGCTCAGCCAGATATCGGCGCCCAGCGTCGTGCCGGATTGCTCCTGCAGCTTGCGCGCGGCACGCACGATCAGGTTGCTGTCGTGCGGCACCGCTTCGATCTCGGTATGCAGGCGGATCACGCCGTCGTCACGCACGGCGAAGCTCAGTTCGTCGCCGTGGTCGAGAAACTGGAACACGGTTTCCAGCTCGTGATAGCCGTCCGCGCGGCGGCCGATGATGTGCAGCCACAGGTTGAGCTTGGCCGGGGCGGGCAGGGTGAGAGATTGCATGTATCAGTGCCCCAGCTGGCGCGGCTGCCAGTCCTTGACCACCAGGGTCACATCGAGGTCCTTGCCGTGCAGCTTGAGGCGCTCGGGCAACCAGTAACCGTTCTGTTCCGTGTAGCTCAGGTACTGCACCTGCCAGCCATCCTGGTCGAGGCTGGCCAGGCGGCTGTCGCCGTCCAGGGTCAGCTTGCTCTTGCTGTCGGGGGCGGGCAGGCCGCGCACCCACCAGACCAGGTGCGAGACCGGCAACTGCCAGCCCAGTTGTTCTTCCAGCAGGGCTTCTGGGCTGGGGGCCTCGTAGCGGCCCTGGTTGGCCACTTCCAGTACCACGCTGCCGGGGCGCCCGGTCAGGCGTGCGGCACCACGGCCCAGCGGGCCGGCCAGGCGGATGTCGTAGTAGTCCTGGCGTTGCAGCCAGAACAGCGTGCCGCTGCCGGAGTCGCGCGGGGCACGGATGCCGACCTTGCCGTTGATCTGCCAGCCGTCGAGGCTGCTCAGCTGCTCTTTATGGGCGCGCCACTGCTGCGGGTCGCCGTGGCCCTGCAGGGCCTCGCGGCTACCGAAGCCGGCACAGCCGGCCAGCAGGGCGATCAGGGTGAAGGTAATGCAATGGCGCAGGAACATGGCGTTAGAGGGTCTCGGATCCGGTCAGGCGCAGGAGGGTCTTGCGCAGGATGGGGCTGTCGGCCTGGGCTTCGAAGCCCTTGGCCCAGACCTGGCGGGCTTCGCGGCGCTTGCCGTTGGTCCACAGCACTTCGCCCAGGTGGGCGGCCACTTCGTGGTCGGGGAAGCTGGCAAAAGCCTTGCGCAGGTAGGTTTCAGCCTCGTCGAGGTTACCCAGGCGGTAATTGACCCAGCCCAGGCTGTCGAGTACCGCCGGATCGTCCGGGGTCAGCTGGTGGGCCTTGTCGATCAGCGCCTTGGCTTCGCTGTAGCGGGTGGTGCGGTCGGCCAGGGTGTAGCCGAGGGCGTTCAGGGCCATGGCGTTTTCCGGCTCGCGGGTGATGATAGCACGCAGGTCTTTTTCCATCTGTGCCAGGTCGTCACGCTTTTCGGCCAGCATGGCGCGGGTGTACAGCAGGTTGAGGTCGTCCGGGTAGCGCTGGATGGCTTGTTGCAGCACCTGGCTGGCCTGGGCGTCCTTGTTGTTGTTGCTGTAGCTTTCCGATTCGATCAGGAACAGCTGGATGGCGTAGTCCGGCTGGGCTTCGCGGGCGTCGGCGAGCAGGCGCGAGGCTTCGGTACCACGGCCGTTGGCGATCAGGATGTCGGCCTGGCGCAGTTGCGCCGGCAGGTAGTCGGGGCCCGGTCCGACCAGGGCGTATTCACGCAGGGCGCCTGCAGGGTCGTGGCGCTCCTCGCGGATGCGGCCCAGGTTCAGGTGTGCGGCGTCTACGTTGCTGTCGCGTTCGATCAGTTCCTGCAGGTAGCCCTCGGCTTCATCCCAGTCCTTGTTTTCCAGGCACACCAGGGCCAGCGAATAGCGCAGCTCGTCATCCTCGGGGTATTGCTGTACCAGGCTGAGGAACTCGCCCTTGGCGTCGGCGATGCGGTCCTGTTCGACCAGGGTGCGGGCGTAGGTCAGGCGCAAGCGTTTGTCGTCGGGGTTGTCGCGAATCGCCCCGCGCAGCAATGGCAGGGCCTCCGGGCCACGGTCCAGGGCTTGCAGCAGGCGCGCGCGCAGCAGGATCGGGGCGATTTCGCCGTTTTGCGGCGGGTGCGACTCGAGCAGCTCCAAGGCTTCTTCGGCCTTGCCGTCCTGGTTCAGCAGCAGGGCCTTGCCGAACACCAGCTGGCTGTTGTTCGGGTATTTCACCAACAGGCGCTCGAAGCTTTGCAGCAGGCCGTCACGGGTGCTCTGGTCGGTTTCGGCGGCGGACAGGGCGAGGAAATCGAAATGGGTGTCGCCCTGGCCCTGCAGGACCTTTTCCATGTACGCCATGGAGTCGTCATAGCGGCCAGCCCGGGCCAGCTGGATGGCTGCTGCGCGCTGGGCGTCGAGGTTCTGCGGGTCGTTGCGGGCCCAGACCAGCGCGTTGTCCAGTGCCGGTTCGTCGGCACCGAGGTATTCGGCAATGCGGTAGGCGCGTTCGGAAACCCCTGGGTCCTGGGTTTTCGCGGCCTGGTCGGTGTAATTGGCCAGGGCGATGTCGAAACGGTTGCGCTGGCCGGCCAGCTCCGCCACCAGCAGGCTATAGAGCGTGTCCTGCTTGAACGAGCCATACACCACGGGCTTTTCCGCCTCGCTCTTGCCGGCCTCGGCGACGGGAGGCTCGGCCTTTTGCGGGACCAGGCTCTGGCAGCCCTGGAGCAGGGCGAAGGCAAGCAGCAATGCGTATGGTTTGTTCATAAGGAGGCTTAAGAAGGACTCACCGGCGGTCGGAGCATGATGACACAAGCGCGGGGGCAAACCCACCTGCGAAGGTGTGAAGCTGCGCTTCGGTCATGCAGACCGCGCTGCGCGCGCGTGGTTCGTCGCAGAGCCTGCCGCGGCGCCCCGAACACAGGATTCTTGCTCTTGCTCTTGCTCTTGCTCTTGCTTCTAAGCGCGCGATAGTTCAGGCGCCGCAGATTGCGACTTCAGGAGGCCGAGCGAAGGGACTGCGGAGGGAGGTGACGGGCATGGATGCCCGTCAAGCGCTGAGGCCCCATGGATGGGGCCTGCAGCGCGTACTCCCGGGAGCAGGCCCGTAGCGAGGGAACCCCGGAGCGCAGCGTAGGGGCCGGATGATGGGAGCCGACGGTTTTTGGTTCCTTTTTGCCACGACAAAAAGGGACCCGCCGTAAGGGCGGAAAGGTGATTAAGCGCCACCTTTGAAAATGAATGTTGACCTTGTTGTTGATGCCCACGCTTGAAAGCGAAGAGCGAAGAGCGGAAAAGTAATGGTCTTGATATCGCGCATTGTCCATTTACGATGGCGACGCATACTCACCTTTTCGCCCTTACGGCGAGTCACTTTTTGCCAAACGCGGCAAAAAGTAACCAAAAAACGCTGCGCTCCCATCATCCGGCCCCTACGCTGCGCTCCGGGGTTCCCTCGCGCCGGTCTTGCTCCCGGGAGTACGCGCTGCAGGCCCCATCCATGGGGCCTCAGCGCTTGACGGGCATCCATGCCCGTCACCTCCCTCCGCAAGACCTCTGCTCGGCCTCCTGAAGTCGCGAAGATCAAGATCAAGATCAAGATCAAGATCAAGATCAAGATCAAGATCAAGATCAAGATCAAGATCAAGATCAAGATCAAGATCAAGATCAAAAGCCAGATCAAAAGCGGGGGTGTGAGCTGAAATTGCCGCTGATGCTGGCCTGGAGCCGGCGATAGCCGCAGCGCTATCAGCGCAATAGCGAACGGTGGTTGTCCTGAAACCTGCGAAAGAGGACAATTATCGGCTTCCCGTCACAACCAGCGACCTTGCATGGCCTTTCTTGCACTTGGTATCAACCATAAGACTGCCTCGGTAGACGTACGCGAGCGCGTGGCGTTTACCCCAGAGCAGCTGGTAGACGCCCTGCAGCAGCTCTGCCGACTGACATCCAGCCGCGAGGCGGCGATCCTGTCGACCTGCAACCGTAGTGAGCTCTACATCGAGCAGGACCACCTGTCCGCCGATGCCGTGCTGCAATGGCTGGCCGACTATCACCGCCTCAGCCTGGACGAGCTGCGCGCCAGCGCTTACGTGCACGAAGAGCACGAGGCGGTGAAGCACATGATGCGGGTGGCCTCGGGCCTGGACTCGCTGGTGCTCGGCGAGCCGCAGATTCTCGGCCAGATGAAGTCCGCCTACGCCGTGGCGCGCGAGGCCGGCACCGTCGGCCCGTTGCTCGGGCGCCTGTTCCAGGCCACCTTCAGCGCCGCCAAGCAGGTGCGCACCGACACGGCCATCGGCGAAAACCCGGTGTCGGTGGCGTTTGCCGCGGTCAGCCTGGCCAAGCAGATCTTCAGCGACCTGGGCCGTAGCCAGGCCCTGCTGATCGGCGCCGGCGAAACCATCACCCTGGTCGCCCGCCACCTGCATGAGCAGGGCGTGCGCCGCATCGTCGTGGCCAACCGTACCCTGGAGCGGGCCAGCATCCTGGCCGAGCAGTTCGGTGCGCACGCGGTACTGCTGGCCGACATCCCCCAGGAACTGGCCAACAGCGACATCGTTATCAGCTCCACCGCCAGCCAGCTGCCGATCCTCGGCAAGGGCGCGGTCGAGAGCGCGCTGAAGCAGCGCCGGCACAAGCCGATTTTCATGGTCGACATTGCCGTACCGCGCGATATCGAAACCGAAGTCGGCGAACTGGACGACGTCTACCTGTACACTGTCGATGACCTGCACGACGTGGTGGCGGAAAACCTCAAGAGCCGCCAGGGCGCAGCCCAGGCCGCCGAAGAGCTGGTGTCGGTGGGTGCCGAAGACTTCATGCTGCGCCTGCGCGAGCTGGCTGCGGTGGATGTGCTCAAGGCCTATCGCCAGCAAAGCGAGCGCCTGCGCGACGAAGAACTGCAAAAGGCCCAGCGCCTGCTGGCCAACGGCGGCAACCCCGAAGAGGTACTGGCCCAACTGGCCCGGGGGCTGACCAACAAACTCCTGCATGCGCCCAGTGTGCAATTGAAAAGGCTCTCGGCCGAGGGCCGCCTCGATGCGCTGGCCATGGCCCAGGAACTCTTTGCCCTCAACGAGGGCTCGACGGACAAATCCCCGCAATGAAAGCGTCGCTGCTGAACAAACTGGAAATCCTCCAGGACCGCTTCGAAGAACTCACCGCACTGCTCGGTGATGCCGAGGTCATTTCCGACCAGACGCGCTTTCGCGCCTATTCCCGTGAATACGCCGAAGTCGAGCCGGTCTACGCTGCTTATAGAGAGTGGCGCAAAGTCCAGGACGACCTCGAAGGTGCCCAGGCGCTGCTCAAGGACAGTGACCCGGACCTGCGCGAAATGGCCGTGGAAGAAGTGCGTGAAGCCAAGGAACAATTGCTGACGCTGGAGTCGCAGCTGCAACGCATGCTGTTGCCCAAGGACCCCAACGACGGTCGCAACGTGTTCCTCGAAATTCGCGCCGGCACCGGTGGCGATGAGGCGGCGATCTTCTCCGGCGACCTGTTCCGCATGTATTCGCGGTACGCCGAAAAGCGCGGCTGGCGCCTGGAAATCCTCTCCGAGAACGAAGGCGAGCACGGCGGCTACAAGGAAATCATCGCCCGCGTCGAGGGTGAAAGCGTGTACGGCAAGCTCAAGTTCGAGTCCGGCGCGCACCGCGTACAGCGCGTGCCCGAGACCGAATCCCAAGGCCGTATCCACACCTCCGCGTGCACCGTGGCGGTACTGCCCGAGCCGGACGAACAGGCGGCCATCGAGATCAACCCGGCCGACCTGCGCGTAGACACCTATCGCGCATCCGGTGCCGGCGGCCAGCACGTCAACAAGACCGACTCGGCGATCCGGATCACCCACTTGCCTACCGGTATCGTGGTCGAATGCCAGGAAGAGCGCTCGCAGCACAAGAACCGTGCCCGCGCCATGTCCTGGCTGTCGGCCAAGCTCAACGACATGCAGACCAGCGCCGCGCAGAATGCCATCGCCACCGAGCGCAAGCTGCTGGTCGGCTCCGGTGACCGTTCCGAGCGTATTCGCACGTACAATTATCCACAGGGGCGGGTGACCGACCACCGTATCAACCTGACCTTGTACTCGTTGGACGACATCCTCGCCGGCGGCGTGGACGCGGTGATCGAACCGCTGCTGGCCGAATACCAGGCCGATCAACTGGCCGCCCTGGGGGACTGATGACCATCATCGCCAGCCTGCTGCGCAACGCGCAGTTGCCAGAATCGCCCACCGAGCGGCTGGATGCCGAGCTGCTGTTGGCCGCGGCCATCGGCAAATCGCGCAGCTACCTGCACACCTGGCCCGAGCGCATCGTCAGCAGCGAAGATGCCGAGACTTATGCCGGCTACCTGCAACGTCGCCGTGGCGGCGAGCCGGTCGCCTACATTCTCGGGCTGCAGGGCTTCTGGAAGATCGACCTGGAAGTGGCGCCGCATACCCTGATCCCGCGGCCGGATACCGAGCTGCTGGTCGAAGCCGCCCTTGAGCTGCAACCTGCCACGCCGGCCAAGGTCCTTGACCTGGGTACCGGCACCGGCGCGATTGCCCTGGCACTGGCCAGCGATCGTCCGGCCTGGCAGGTGAGCGCAGTGGACCGGGTCGAGGAGGCCGTCGCCCTGGCAGAGCGCAATCGCCAGCGGCTGGGCCTGGCGAACGTCCAGGTACGGCTCAGCCACTGGTTCGACAGCCTGGCCGGCGAGCGTTTCGACCTGATTGTCAGCAACCCGCCCTACATCGCCGCCGCAGACCCGCACCTGGTCGCCGGTGATGTGCGCTTCGAGCCCAGCAGCGCGCTGGTGGCCGGTGCCGATGGCCTGGACGACCTGCGCGAAATTGCCGCACAGGCTCCCGCCCACCTGGTGCAGGGTGGCTGGTTGCTGCTGGAACACGGCTACGATCAGGCTGCGGCGGTGCGCGCCTTGCTGACTGAACAAGGTTTCATCGAGGTCGCCAGCCGCACGGATCTGGGTGGCCATGAACGCATTACCCTGGGGCGCCTGCCATGCTGAGTGATCAGGAACTGTTGCGTTACAGCCGGCAGGTATTGCTGGCCCAGATCGACATCGACGGCCAGTTGCGGCTCAAGCAGAGCAAAGCGCTGATCGTAGGCCTCGGCGGCCTTGGCTCGCCGGTCGCCTTGTACCTGGCCGCTGCCGGGGTAGGTGAGCTGCACCTGGCTGACTTCGACACCGTCGACCTGACCAACCTGCAACGCCAGGTGATGCACGACAGTGCCAGCGTTGGCATGAGCAAGGTCGACTCGGCCTTGCAGCGCTTGCAGGCGATCAACCCGGAAATCAGTCTGGTTGCCCATCGCCAGGCCCTGGACGAGGACTCGCTGGCGGCCGCTGTGGCAGCGGTCGACCTGGTGCTGGACTGCTCTGACAATTTCGCTACCCGCGAGGCGGTCAACGCCGCCTGTGTCGCGGCAGGCAAGCCGCTGGTCAGCGGTGCGGCGATCCGCCTGGAAGGGCAGTTGTCGGTGTTCGACCCACGGCGTGACTACAGCCCTTGCTACCACTGCCTGTACGGTCATGGCAGCGAAGCCGAACTGACCTGCAGCGAAGCCGGCGTTATCGGCCCGCTGGTGGGGCTGGTGGGTAGCCTGCAGGCGCTGGAGGCGATGAAGCTGCTGGCCGGGTTCGGCGAGCCGCTGGTGGGCCGCCTGCTATTGATCGATGCGCTCGGCACGCGTATCCGCGAATTGCGGGTCAAGCGCGACCCGGCCTGTGCAGTCTGTGGCAAGCGCGATGGCTGAGCGTTCGGCGCCGGTTGGCGTGATGGACTCCGGGGTCGGCGGCTTGTCGGTGCTAGCCGAGATCCAGCGCCTGTTGCCCAACGAGACGCTGCTGTACGTGGCCGATTGCGGCCACATACCCTACGGCGAGAAGTCGCAGGACTATATCCGTGAGCGTCTCCGGCGCATTGCTGGGTTCTTCCATGAGCAGGGCGCCAAGGCCATGGTACTGGCCTGCAATACCGCCAAACGGTGGCGGCAGTGGCCGACCTGCGGGAGTTGTATCCGACCTGGCCGCTGGTGGGCATGGAGCCGGCGGTGAAGCCTGCGGCTGCCGCCACGCGCTCGGGCGTGGTCGGTGTGCTGGCCACCACCGGTACCCTGCAGAGCGCCAAGTTCGCCGCGCTGCTCGACCGCTTTGCCAGCGATGTACAGGTCATTACGCAACCTTGCCCGGGGCTGGTCGACCTGATCGAGACCGGCGACCTGGGCAGCCCGGCGCTGCGCCAGTTGTTACAAGGTTATGTGCAGCCGTTGCTGGCCGCTGGCTGCGACACGCTGATTCTCGGCTGCACCCATTACCCCTTCCTGCGCCCATTGCTGGCCTGCATGGTGCCAGCCGATGTGGCCATCATCGACACCGGCGCCGCGGTGGCCCGCCAGCTGCAGCGGCTGCTGGGCACGCAAAACCTGCTGGCCGAAGGCCCGGCCCGGGATACCCGCTTGTGGACCAGTGGAGATCCACAATCTCTCAGAAATATCCTGCCCCTGCTGTGGCATAAGTCGGACAG
The DNA here is from genome assembly GCA_029953615.1 of Pseudomonas putida. Classification (NCBI taxonomy): domain Bacteria; kingdom Pseudomonadati; phylum Pseudomonadota; class Gammaproteobacteria; order Pseudomonadales; family Pseudomonadaceae; genus Pseudomonas; species Pseudomonas putida. Next base: position 3,206,544 of record CP124529.1, read on the forward strand.
TGTGCAAAGCTTTTCACTGTGAAAAAAACGTGAAATGAAGCTGAACTATCGTGCCACTGCCGTTTTCTACCGCCTTGCCTGAGATGAGGCGGACACTAATAACAGCAAAGAAGGATGTTGCTCATGAAGAAGCTGCTTGGCTTGGCGGCGGCTGCCGCCTTCACCCTGGGGCACTCGCTGTCGGCGCAGGCTGCCGACGTTTCGTTTTCGGTTGGGCAGACCGGCGACTCGACCATGGTCTACCGGTTGGGGCTGCAATCGAATTGGGAAGCGAGCTGGTGGCAGACCAGCGTCGGGCGCCTGACGGGCTACTGGGATGGGGCCTACACCTATTGGGACGGTGACGAGACTGCAAGCAACCACAGCCTGTCGTTTGCTCCGGTGTTCGTTTACGAGTTTGCCGGGGAGTCGGTGAAGCCTTACATAGAGGCGGGGATCGGTGTGGCGGCATTCTCCAGCACCGAGCTGGAAGACAACGAGCTGGGCTCGGCATTCCAGTTCGAGGACCGCATCGGCTTCGGTCTGCGCTTTGCCGGTGGGCATGAGATTGGCGTGCGGGCGATTCACTATTCCAACGCGGGCATCAAGCAGCCCAACGATGGGGTGGAGAGCTATAGCCTGCATTACCGCATGGCGCTCTGAGCTCTCCTGGGCCGGCCTCTTCGCGGGTGAACCCGCTCCCACAGGTACACAACTGGACTCAAGGTGCAGGGAGTACTGTGGGAGCGGGTTTACCCGCGAAGAAGCCGATGCCGATTTCAGATGCTATCGCATCAACGGCCACAGGCTACTGAGATCCAGAGCCTCCAGCACCAGCTCCGGCTCCCCCTGCGGCCAGCGCCGCAGCAGCTCTTCGGCCGCACTCTGCGGCGTCCACGCTTCCAGTATTGCCTGCGCCGGCGTGACAGGTGTCTTTAACGACTGGGGGCCCACCACCGTCAGCTCAACCCCCTGAGCCTTCAACGCCTGACGCTGCTCGCGCATCCATTGCGGCATGCTGTTCCAACCCGCAGTCACCTGCGTCGGCGCATACAACTGCAACGCCGAATGACGGTTGAACACCGCCATCACCTGCGGTGAGTCGCCCTTCGCCAGCAACGGCAGCGCATTGGCCAGGCAATGCTCGCCGGCCAACTGGTTGCCAGTGACGATCGCCTCGAACAACTCGCTGTCCGCCACGTCGTCCGCCAGGTAATCGCTGGTGCCGGCGTTGATGATCAAGCCGTCCAGCGCGCACCAGGCATGGCATATCTGCTGGCTGGCCTGGGCCGCCTGCTGTTCTTCATGCAGCTGCCAGGGCAAGCGCAACAATTGGCTGCCATAACGCGCCGCCAAGGCATCCAGTGCCTCGCTGTGTTTGCCGCTGGCCGCTACCCGGTGCCCTCCAGCGAGCAACGCTTCCACCAGTGCCAGGCCTAGTCCATTGCCGGCGCCCGTTACCCAGATACTGCGTGCATTATTCAAGATAGCGCCCTCTGATCCTGCTGGCGCGGGAGGCCCTTGAATGCCTCCAGTGCGCGCTGGCGACTGCTGTCGAGATCGACGATTGGACTGTAGTAGGACTGTCTGACAAAAAGATCGGCTGATCTTACGGGAAGATGAATGGCTTTTTCATCCATTCCCTGCAACTCCGGCAGCCAGTGGCGAATGAAACGCCCCTGCGGGTCGAAACGCTGCGACTGTGTAACCGGGTTGAAAATACGGAAATAGGGCACTGCGTCAGTTCCAGTGGACGCGCTCCACTGCCAGCCACCGTTGTTGGCGGCCAAGTCGCCGTCTATCAGGTGGCGCATGAAATGCCGTTCGCCCTTGCGCCAGTCGATCAGCAGGTTCTTGGTGAGGAACATGGCCACGATCATGCGCAGGCGGTTGTGCATCCAACCGGTGTTCAGCAGTTGGCGCATGGCTGCATCGATGATCGGGAAGCCGGTACGGCCCTGTTCCCAGGCTTCGAGGTCGGCCGGTGCATCGCGCCAAGGCAGGGCTTCGGTCTGGGCGCGGAAGGCGCGGTGGCGCGAGACCTGTGGATAACCGGTCAGGATGTGTTTGTAGAACTCGCGCCAGAGTAGCTCGTTGATCCAGGTTTGCACGCCGCTGCTGCCGCTGTCGAACTCGCCGCGATTGCTCGCCAGGGCGCCATGCAGACACTGGCGTGGCGAGATCACGCCGGCGGCCAGATAGGCGGAGAGCTGGCTGGTGCCGGGCCTGGCAGGCAAGTCACGCAGCTGTTGGTAGTCGTCGATGGTTTCGTCGAGAAAACGGGTCAGCCGCGCCTGAGCTTCGGCTTCGCCGGCCGGCCAGTGGTCGCGCAGGGCTTGCTCAGGTTTTTCGAAGCCGTCCACGTGCTCGGGGATCGGGTCGCTGCTGACTTGCAGCGGTGCCTGGCGTTTTACCCGGTGGGCCAGGGCAGGGAGGCCGCGGTGCAGGTGCTCCAGGCAGCTCTTCTTGAACTGGCTGAACACCTGGAAGTAGTCGCCGCTGCGGGTAAGGATGGTGCCCGGGCGGAACAGCAGCTGGTCGAGATGGCTGTGGGCCTGGATGGCCGACCTTTCCAGCAGCGCGCGGGTGGTGTCGTCGCGGCGTTGCTCGTGGATGCCGTACTCCTCGTTCCAGTGCACGCTTTGCACCTGATGCTGGCGGCAGACGTCGAGCACGGCCTGTGGGGCCTGGTCCCAGGTGTCGATCCTGCGGATCAGCAGGGGGATGTTCAGGCGCTCCAGCGACTGGCGCAGGTCGCGCAGGTTGCGCAGCCAGAAGTCGACTTTGCAGGCGGCGTCGTCATGAGCCCGCCATTGCCCAGGGCTGACCAGCCACAGGGCCAAGGTAGGACCGCGCTCGCTGGCGGCGCTGAGGGCGGTGTTGTCGTCGATGCGCAGGTCGCTGCGCAGCCAGGTCAATTGCATGATGGGTCCATTGCCGCAGGTGGCCGGTCGTTGCGCTGAAGCAACCGCAAGGCTGCCTGTGGGGTATCGAAGAGCGAGAGGTCGGGATGGTCGAGGTTGCGCAGTTGGGCTTCGTGCATCGCCAGTGTTGAACCACCCAGGAGGATGGGTAGCGACACATTGCCCAAGGTGCGCTGCAGTGCCTTTGCATCGATGCGCGGCCCCAGGTGCAGGACAATCGCGCGGGCCTTGAGGGCAATGGCCGCATGGCTGACCTGGGCGCCGGCGATAGGGTGCTCCAGCACTTCGACCGCAATACCGTTGTTGGTCAACAGCCAGGCGCAAAGCCACAGGTCCGGGTTGAACCCGCGCTCGTGGTCATCGGCCAGCAACACCGGCGGGCCTTGCAGCAACTGGTTGTCGTGATAAACCCGGGCCCCCAGCTTGCTCCGCAGCCAGGTGTGGAAAAAAGCCTGTTCCACCCGGGCATTGAAGTAGTTGCGCCAGCGCAGTTCGAGTATGTCCAGCAGCGGCAACAACAATTGCTCGCACAGGGTTACGGCCGGGTACAGCGCCATGGCCTGGTTGAGCTGTTGGTCGAGGGCGCGCTGCGACAGGTTGGCGATGGCGTCGACCAACTGGAACTGCCGGGTCTGCCAGTCGCCTCTGGGCGGCGTAGTGGGAGGTTTGTCCAGTAGCTCGCGGACCTGGCCGACCGAAGCGCCACGCTGCAGCCAGGCGAGGATCGCCTCGACGCGCTCGACCTGGTCCAGCGGATACAGGCGATGTCCCTTCGCCGTACGCTGGGGCTTGAGCAAGCCGTAGCGTCGCTCCCAGGCGCGCAAGGTGACCGGGTTGACGCCGGTGCGGCGGGCCAGTTCGCCGATGGGCAGCAGGATCTCAGACAGCATTGCGCAGCCCCAGGTTTTCGGGGTGTGGCTGCAGGTAAGCCTGCTGCTGCAAATACGGGTCGGGGTGCTTGCGCAGATGGTGCTTGAGCAGGGTCAGCGGTACCACCAGCGGCACCACACCTTGCCGGTACTGGTTGATGATGGCCTGCAGCTCGGCTTTGTCCTGTGGGGTCAGGGCTTCTTTGAAGTAGCCACTCAGGTGCTGCAGCACGTTGCCATGGGTGCCACGGCTGGCGCAGCGGCGCAGGGCCTGCATCAGCTGGCTGAAATAGCGCGGGCCGATACTCTGCGGGTCGTCATCCCGATTCATGCTGCCAAGCAAACGCCCCAGGGTGCGATAGGCCTGGGGGTTGTTGGCCATCAGCAGGTATTTGTAACGCGAGTGGAATTGCACCAGGGCACCCCGGCTCAGGCCCTCGGCCAGCAGGCGTTGCCAGTCAGCGTAGGCGTACACGCGGCTGATAAAGTTCTCGCGCAGGACCGGGTCGTGCAGACGGCCTTCTTCTTCCACCGGCAGGTCCGGGCGGCGGGCGCAGAATGCCTGGGCATAGGCGCCACGCCCGCCATTGATGGCCGGGTGGCCATTGCTCTGGTAGACCTTGACCCGCTCCAGGCCGCAGGACGGCGATTTCTGCATGAAGATGTAGCCGCAGATGCCGTCCAGTTCGCCGGCCATCTGCTCGCCGTAGGTGCGCAGTGGGCCGGTCAGGTCCATGCCCGGGTTGCGTGTGCCGACCACTTCCGGTTGCTCGGGGTCGCCCACCAGGCGGATCGGGTCGCGAGGTACGCCAAGGCCGATGGCCACCTCCGGGCACACCGGCAACCAGTCGAAGTGTTCCTCGAGCTGCGTGCGGCACAGATCAGAGGCCTTGTGGCCGCCGTTATAGCGCACGCTGTGCCCGGTCAGGCAGGCGCTGATGGCGATGCGCGGCTTGCTGTGGGCGGATGGGTCGTGCATGGCTGCCTCCATAAACTTGTACGCACGTCGAAACTTGTACAAGTTTATTCCAGCACAGCCTGGAACTTATGCAAACCTGTTTTTTTGTATAACCATCATTCCAAGTGTTCGAGCAGCCGCCGTGCTGCCTCTTGGCCACTAAGCCAGGCGCCCTCGACACGGCCGGACAGGCACCAGTCGCCGCAGGCGTACAAGCCTTGGTCTGCATCGGCCAGCGCGCCCCATTCATGGTTGCTGCTCGGGCGTGCATACAACCAGCGGTGGGCCAAGGCAAAAGCAGGTGCCGGCACCACGCAGCCGACCAGTTCGGCAAATTCGCCCCACAGTTGTTCGATTACCTTTTCCTTGGGCAGATCGATGTGTTGCCGGCTCCAGTCCGGTGTGGCGTGCAGTACCCACGTGTCGCACTTCTCGTCACGCCCTGGCTTGCTGCGGTTGCGCGCCAGCCAGTCGAGCGGGTTGTCCTGTACGAAACAGCCTTGCATCGGCGTGTCCAGCGCGGCCTCGAAGGCCAGGGCGACGGCCCAGGTGGGTTCCATCTGCACGCCGGCGGCCACGGCAGCGAGCTTGGGCGTAGAGGCCAGCAGCGGGGTGGCCTGGGGTGCCGGCACGGCAATCACCACGCGGCTGTAGGGGCCGTGGCTGCAGCCTTCGGTGTCCTGCAGGTGCCAGTACTGCTTGCCGCGGAACACCTCGGCGATGCGGCATGCCGAAGTTGACCGTCACGTCCTTGAGCAGGCCGCGGGTGATTGCGCTCATGCGCGGCACGCCTACCCAACGTGTCTGCTCGTCGGGGGAGGGGCTAAGTTCACCATCGCGGTAGTTGTACAGCTGTGGCTTCCATTGCTCGGCCCAACCAGCGGCAACCCACTGTTGTACCTGCTCGACGAAGCGTCGGTCACGAGCGGTGAAATACTGAGCGCCGAGATCCAGCGCGCCGACTTCGCTGCGTTTGCTGGCCATGCGCCCGCCACTGCCGTGGCCTTTGTCGAACAAATGCACGGATTGCCCGGCCTTCTGCAAGGCCTGGGCGGCTGACAAGCCGGCGATACCGGCCCCGATGATGGCAATAGGTACTGTCATGATGGCCTCTTCAAACCTTGCTGTAAGCAGACTACGCTGTCAGGCAAACCTGTACAATGCTCAAATGTTGTATAAGTATATTCCGTGTTGGCAGGCAGGTTGGCCTATGTTTATCCGAGAGCGTCGGGTCAAAAAAGTGCCTTGATGTTAAAAATAGACCACCGCCGCATTCTGCGAGGACACAGCCATGCATATATTGCTGACAGGCGGCACCGGATTGATTGGCAAGCACCTGTGCCAGTACTGGCTCGGCCAGGGTCATCGCCTGACGGTATGGAGCCGGCGACCTGAGCAGGTGCCGAGAATATGTGGTAACGGCGTGCGTGGCATCGCCCGCCTGGAGCAGCTGGAGGCGGATGATCAGCTGGACGCAGTGATCAACCTGGCTGGCGCGCCGATTGCCGACCGGCCCTGGACAGCCGCCCGGCGCAACCTGCTGTGGGCCAGCCGCGTCACCCTCACCGAGCAGTTGCTGGCCTGGTTGGGTACCCGTGAACAGCGCCCGCAAGTGCTGATCTCTGGCTCTGCGGTGGGCTGGTACGGCGACGGTGGCGAGCGCGAGCTGACCGAGGCGTCACCGCCGGTGCGCGAAGATTTCGCCAGCCAGCTGTGCATCGCCTGGGAAGAGACAGCTCTGCGTTCCCAGGCCCAGGGCATTCGCGTGGTGCTGGTACGTACCGGGTTGGTGCTGGCCAGTGATGGCGGCTTTTTGTCGCGCCTGCGCCTGCCCTTCAAACTGGGGCTGGGCGGGCCTTTGGGCGACGGGCGGCAATGGATGCCCTGGGTCCATATAGACGACCAGATCGCCCTGATTGATTTTCTCTTGCAGCACAAGGATGCCAGCGGTCCTTATAATGCCTGCGCCCCCGAGCCGGTGCGCAACCGCGAGTTTGCCAGGTGCCTGGGCCGCGCCTTGCACCGGCCGGCGTTGCTGCCTGTGCCGGCACTGCTGCTCAAGGCCGGGCTGGGCGAGCTGTCGACCCTGCTGCTCGGCGGCCAGCGCGCTCGCCCGGTACGTTTGCTGGCGGCAGGCTTCACCTTCCGCTTCAACGATTTGCAATCGGCCCTGGACAACCTGTCCAGCCGCCTCTGACATAGGACGCTGCATGACCGATCACGCCCTGCTGCTGGTCAACCTGGGTTCCCCGGCCTCCACCTCGGTGGCCGACGTGCGCCGCTATCTCGACCAGTTCCTCATGGACCCTTATGTGGTCGATCTGCCATGGCCGCTGCGGCGCCTGCTGGTGTCGTTGATCCTGATCAAGCGCCCGGAGCAATCGGCGCATGCTTATGGCTCGATCTGGTGGGAAGAGGGTTCGCCGCTGGTGGTGTTGACCCGTCGCTTGCAGGCGGCGATGGTCGAATACTGGCCCCATGGCCCGGTGGAGATTGCCATGCGCTATGGCCAGCCGGCCTTGCCCGAGGTGCTGGAGCGTCTGGTAGCACAGGGTGTGCGCAAGGTGACCCTGGCGCCGCTGTACCCACAGTTCGCCGACAGCACGGTGACCACTGTGGTGGAGCTGGCGAAACAGACGGTAAGCGAACGCCAGCTGCCGTTGCAGATGCGCGTGCTGCAACCATTTTACGAACACCCGGATTACATCGAAGCGCTGGCGGCCAGCGCCCGGCCGTACCTGGAGCAGGACTACGACCACCTGTTGCTGAGCTTTCATGGTTTGCCGGAGCGGCACCTGAAGAAGCTCTACCCGACCGGCAAGCATGACCTGCGCGCGGCGGATTGTTGCGAAGGTGCCAGTGCCGAGGTGCGTGCGGTGTGTTATCGCGGGCAGTGTCTGGCCACGGCCAAGGCTTTTGCGCAGAAGCTGGGCATACCGGACGGCAAGTGGTCGGTATCGTTCCAGTCGCGGCTCGGGCGCGACAAGTGGATCGAACCCTACACCGAAACCCGGCTGGACGAACTGGCCGAGGCCGGAGTGAAGCGGTTGCTGGTGATGTGCCCTGCGTTCGTTGCCGATTGCATCGAGACGCTGGAAGAGATCGGCATGCGCGGCAGCGAGCAGTTCGTCGAGGCTGGCGGGCGGGAGCTGGTGCTGGTGCCGTGCCTGAATGATCACCCGGAGTGGGTGAAAGCGCTGGCTGGGATGTGCGAGAAAGCCTGACTTTCAGGTTGCCTGTACCGGCCTCTTCGCGGGCTTGCCCGCTCCCACAGGTTTTGCACAATGCCAGAGGGCAGTGGAGTACCTGTGGGAGCGGGCAAGCCCGCGAAATGGCCAGACCAGGTTAAAGCAGGATCAAGGCAACTGATCATCCAGCTTCTTGTGCTTCCAGCCATCATTGCCCGGCAAGATCAGGTTCAGGGCGATAGCCACGATGGCACACAGGGCGATGCCCTTCAGGCCCCAGTCATCCGGGCCGTCACCGCTGCCGATCAGCACGCCGCCGATACCGAACACCAGGGTGACCGACACGATCACCAGGTTGCGCGCTTCGGCCAGGTCGATCTTGTGGCGGATCATGGTGTTCATGCCCACCGCCGCGATCGAGCCGAACAACAGGCACAGGATGCCGCCCATCACCGGTACCGGGATGCTCTGCAGCAGCGCGCCGAACTTGCCGATGAAGGCCAGGGTGATGGCGAAGACCGCCGCCCAGGTCATGATCTTCGGGTTGTAGTTCTTGGTCAGCATCACCGCGCCGGTAACTTCGGCATAGGTGGTGTTGGGCGGGCCGCCGAACAGGCCGGCTGCGGTTGTGGCCAGGCCGTCACCCAGCAGGGTGCGGTGCAGGCCGGGCTTCTTCAGGTAGTCACGGCCGGTCACGCTGCCGACCGCGATCACCCCGCCGATGTGCTCGATCGCCGGTGCCAGGGCAACCGGGACGATAAACAGGATGGCCTGCCAGTTGAACGCCGGCGCGGTGAAGTTCGGGATCTCGAGCCACGGTGCTGCCGCGATCCTGGCGGTATCGACCACGCCAAAGGCGAACGACAGGGCAAAGCCGACCAGCACGCCGGCAATGATCGGTACCAGGCGGAAGATGCCCTTGCCGAACACGGCGACGATCAGTGTGGTCAGCAGGGCCGGCATCGAGATCATCATGGCGGTCGTGTACGGCACCAGCACGCTGCCGTCACCGGCCTTGCCCATCGCCATGTTGGCGGCGAAATCGGCGCCATGGCCAGGCCGATGGAGATGATCACCGGGCCGATTACCACCGGTGGCAGCATGCGGTCGATGAAACCGGTGCCTTTGATTTTCACCATCAGGCCCATGAAGGTGTACACGAAGCCTGCGGCCATCACCCCGCCCATGGTCTCGGCCAGGCCGAACTGGCCCTTGGCGAGGATGATCGGAGTGATGAAGGCAAAGCTCGAGGCCAGAAACACCGGTACCTGGCGGCCGGTGACCAGCTGGAACAGCAGGGTGCCGATGCCGGCGGTGAACAACGCGACGTTCGGGTCGAGGCCGGTGATAAGTGGCATCAGCACCAGCGCGCCGAATGCCACGAAGAGCATCTGCGCGCCCGAAACGACCTGGCGCCAGAGCGGGTCGTTGAAGCCGTCCTGCATGATCAGGCGTCCTTTTGCTTGGTGCCGAAGATCTTGTCACCGGCATCGCCCAGGCCTGGCACGATGTAGCCGTGTTCGTTCAGGCGCTGGTCGATCGAGGCGGTGTAGATCTGCACGTCCGGGTGGGCTTTTTCCACTACTTCGATGCCTTCTGGCGCGGCGACCAGGACCATGGCGCGGATTTCTTTGCAGCCGGCCTTCTTCAGCAGGTCGATGGTGGCGACCATCGAGCCGCCGGTAGCGAGCATCGGGTCGATGATCAGGGCCAGGCGCTGGTTGATGTCCGGCGCGAGCTTTTCCAGGTAGGTGTGGGCTTCGAGGGTTTCCTCGTTGCGGGCAACGCCGACGGCGCTGACCTTGGCACCCGGGATCAGGCTGAGCACGCCGTCGAGCATGCCGATACCGGCGCGCAGGATCGGCACCACGGTAATCTTCTTGCCGGCGATTTTTTCAACTTGCACCTTGCCGCACCAGCCCTCGATCTCGTAGGTTTCGAGCGGCAGGTCCTGGGTGGCTTCGTAGGTCAGGAGCGCGCCGACTTCCTGGGCAAGTTCGCGAAAATTCTTGGTGCTGATATCGGCACGGCGCATCAGGCCGAGCTTGTGGCGGATCAGCGGATGGCGGATCTCACGAGTAGGCATAGGGGGCTCCGAAAGGCGGGCAAAAAAACCGCGCTAGATTAATCTATTCAGCCTGTGCTGTCGTCTGGTCATTCTGGACGTTAGTCCATAAATGCTTGATCTGAGGCGAGCGGATGCGTACCTTTGCCCGCTTTTCCAAAATGCACCCCCCGGAGAGCGCCATGTCCGCCGATCTCGAGCATATCCGTCAAGTCATGCGGGAAGCTGACTGCCTGTACACCGAAGCCGAAGTCGAAGCGGCCATCGCCAAAGTCGGCGAGCAGATCTGCAAGGACCTGCACGACAAGAACCCGGTGGTGTTCTGCGTGATGAACGGCGGCCTGATCTTCTCCGGCAAACTGCTGACCCACCTGCAGTTCCCGCTGGAAGCCAGCTACCTGCACGCCACGCGCTACCGCAACCAGACCAGTGGCGGCGAGCTGTTCTGGAAGGCCAAGCCGGAAGTGTCGTTCATCGACCGTGACGTGCTGATCGTTGACGACATCCTCGACGAAGGCCACACCCTCAGCGCCATCATCGAGTTCTGCAAGCATGCCGGGGCGCGCTCTGTGCACACCGCGGTACTGATCGACAAGGACCATGACCGCAAGGCCAGCCCGGAGCTCAAGGCCAACTACGTGGGCCTGCCGTGCGTCGACCGCTACATCTTCGGTTACGGCATGGACTACAAAGGCTACTGGCGCAACGCCAACGGCATCTTCGCCGTAAAGGGGCTGTGATCATGCGCCAGCCTGCGTTCATCGACCAGTCGCTGTTCGCCGGGCTGGCCGCAAGGGCTGCCGCCAACCCGCGCGGGCGGCAGCACCACAATTTCCATGAGATGGAAGAGCCATGCCACCGCATGGCGGTCGGGTTGCAACCAAGTACCTACATCCCGCCGCATCGCCACCTCAGCGACGACAAGGCCGAGGCCCTGATCGTGCTCAAGGGGTGCCTGGGCCTGCTGATTTTCGATGAGCAGGGCGCGGTGACTGACAAACGCGTGCTACGGGCCGGTGGTGACTGCCTCGGCGTGGACCTGGCGCCCGGCACCTACCATGGGCTGGTGGTGCTGGAGCCGGACAGCATCCTGTTCGAGTGCAAGGCCGGCCCATACCGGCCGGTGGGCGAGGGCGAGCATGCGCACTGGGCGCCGCGCGAAGGTGAAGAAGGCGTGGCCGAGTACCAGTCCTGGATGCTCGCGCAGTTCGATTGATGTTGACTGTACCGGCTCCTACAGGGCGATAGGGTCATACGCCCCAGGCACTCCATGCTAGAGTGCTCCTTCATCCAAGGAGCCTCACATGCGTGCGTTTCTTCCCCTCCTGCTGGCGATCAGCCTGCCACTCGCCGCCGCACCGCTGCACAGCCAGTTCCTGCCACCTGACGACCAGTCACTGCGCCAGGAAGCGCCGACCGGCCAGCAATTGCTGCAAGTGACCGACTACTCGGTGGTCGTGGGTACCCAGCGCCAGTCCGACCAACAGCCGATCCCGATCACCTCGTCGCTGCAGGTACGCCTCAAAGGCAAGCCGCTGAGCAAGGGCGCGACCATTTCCCAGGTGCTGCTGACCTTCGACGGTGAGGCCGCCAAGAGCCTGAAGAAGCCTGTGTACGACGAGAAAACCCGCACCCTGAGCCTGAATTACCCGGTCAGCGACTACCGGGTGATCATGGACCTGCTGCGCAACGAGACCCTGTATGTGCAGTTTCTCACGTACGCCAACGGCCACGTCTGGGCCGACCTGCACACCGGGACCGTACGTACGCGTTGAGGCGTCCGGGCTGCGGGGGGTACACTGCCGACCTTGGAAATTTCGTGATGGTCCAGTTGGAGTCGGCAATGCGTAAAGACAAGAAACAGGTAATCGGTGACGAGATCAGTGACGACTATATCAAGGCGTTCCTTCAGTTCGAGCCGGCCGATGGCGTGACCTCGCCGTCGCTGCACAAGCTGGTCAAGGCATACCGTGGCCTGCGCATCGACGATTTCGAGCGTTTTGTCGGCTTCTTCGTCGAGGCCGGGCTGGACCTGGATGGCAAGGACGAGCATGGCAAGACCTTTGTCGAGCAGATTGCTGACCAGCGCAATGCGGCGGAGTACATCGAGATCATCGCCAACGCCCGTGGCTGATCGTTAGCCTGCGCCGGCCTCTTCGCGGGCGCGCCCGCTCCCACAGGGATGGTACAGAGCCTGAGGGCGGCGCCGAACCTGTGGGAGCGGGCATGCCCGCGAAGAGGCCGGCACAGGTTGGTGAGTAACCAGGCACAAAAAAACGCCCCGAGGGGCGTTTTTTCGTTACCAGCCGAATCAGGCGTAATGCTTGGCCGCCGGGCTGCTTTCCACCAGGTCCAGAGCCGCGTCGTTGTCGGCGCTGATCTTGTGGTACAAGGCAGCATCGGTCGCCAGGGTCTTCTCGCGAGCCGGGAAGATTTCCTTGAGCTTGGCAGCCCAGGCACCTTTGGCCTGCTCGGGGAAGCAGCGTTCGATCAGTTCCAGCATGATCGACACGGTTACCGAAGCACCCGGCGATGCGCCGAGCAGTGCAGCCAGGCTGCCGTCCTGGGCCGATACCAGCTCGGTACCGAACTGCAGCACGCCGCCTTTCTTCGGGTCTTTCTTGATGATCTGCACGCGCTGACCAGCCACTTCCAGGCGCCAGTCTTCGGCTTTGGCTTGTGGGTAGAAGCGACGCAGGGCTTCCAGGCGCTGTTCCATCGATTGCATCACTTCGCTGACCAGGTACTTGGTCAGGTCCATGTTGTCACGGGCCACGGCCAGCATCGGGCCAATGTTGCCCATGCGCACCGACAGCGGCAGGTCCATCAGCGAACCGTGCTTGAGGAACTTGGTGGTAAAGCCGGCATAGGGGCCGAACAGCAGCGATTTCTTGCCATCGACCACACGGGTATCCAGGTGCGGTACCGACATCGGTGGGGCGCCGACCGCGGCCTGGCTGTAGACCTTGGCCTGGTGCTGCTTGACGATTTCCGGGTTGTCGCAACGCAGCCACTGGCCGCTGACCGGGAAGCCGCCGAAGCCTTTGCTTTCCGGAATGCCCGACAGCTGCAGCAGCGGCAGGGCCGCGCCACCTGCGCCGAGGAAGACGAAGCGGGCGTCCACTTCACGGCTGCCGCCGCTGTTGACGTCCTTGATGCTCACGGTCCAGCCCTTGCCGTTACGGCGCAGGCCAACGACCTTCTTGCTGTACTTGACCTGGGCGTCCTGCGAGTCGCCCAGCAGTTTCAGCAGCTTGTTGGTCAGGGCGCCGAAGTTGACGTCGGTACCCTTGAGCACGCGGGTGGCGGCGATGTGCTGGTCGGCCGGGCGGCCCGGCATCATCAGCGGCATCCAGTCGTTCATCACGGCCTTGTCTTCGGTGTATTCCATGTCGGCGAAGGCATGGTGCTGCTTGAGCAGCTCATAGCGCTTCTTGAGGAAGGAAACACCCTTGTCACCCTCAACGTAGCTCAGGTGCGGGACAGGGTTGATGAAGGCACGCGCCGGGCCGAAGTTGCCCTTCTTGCTCAGGTAGGCCCAGAACTGGCGCGAAACCTCGAACTGGGTGTTGATGTGCACGGCCTTCTTGATGTCGATGCTGCCATCGGCGGCCTGGGGCGTGTAGTTAAGCTCGCACAGGCCGGCATGGCCGGTGCCTGCGTTGTTCCAGGGGTTGGAGCTTTCCGCGGCTCCGGAGTCCATCGCCTCCACGACCTCCAGCTTCAGGGTCGGGTCGAGCTCCTTGAGCAGTACGGCCAGGGTGGCACTCATGATGCCCGCGCCTACCAGTACCACATCAACCGATTCGTTCTGCGCCATTTAACGCGTCTCCACAATCTACAGCTACCTAATTGACAGCACAGGACCTGGGTTCGCCAGGTTCGCCATGTCCGACTTTTCGCAGTTCTTGCAACTTCCGCGGACACCGCCAATCAGTCTTCGGGCTCAGTATTGAACGCGGTTTGCCACGGGTGCGGCAATTCGACTTATGGTCAAGGTGTCGTGCGTGCGTTATGGAACGGCTCAGACACTCATACGGGATGAGCGCATTTGCCGCCTGTTCAGGGCTGTTCGGGACACATCTGCCGCTTTTGCACATGCCAGACTGTTCATTTGCTCGCCACACTCTTGTGAAGTTGTGAAAACCGTTTTTTCACGCTCTTTTGGAGACGTGAACCTCAAAAGGGGACTGCGCGATGGCAACCCGCAGGTTCATGCAGTGTGAAGGGCCGGAAAGCAGGCACGACAGCCGATGCAAGACCTGAGTGGAAGGCTCTCTGTGGGCGAAGCGTTGAAGTTGCCGGGGTCAATCGGCGAGTGCGGGGCCCGATCAGGAGACGTCCTTATAATCGGGGGGAGATTATAGCGATGTCGCGGGCAGAAATGTCGCCATTCGTGGTTTTTATTGCAGCGTTTGTCAGGCCGCGAGGATGCGCTGGTGCCAGCGGCGGCTTGCGCGGGCGCAAACCCGGGCGCTGGCGGGTAGCTCGCGGCCCAGCCAGGCAAGCTGGATTTCGCCGACCTGGACCCAGCCGCTGCCGCCGGGCGCCTGGCTGCATTGCTTGAAGGCCAGGCATTTGCCGTCGGCGTCGAGGCGGGCATAGGCATTGTGGCGCGGGCGTTGGAAGAGCAGGGTCCAGAGCGAGGCCATGGCGACGAGTCCTTTGCGTTAGGGCTTGGCGCAAGGATAAGGGCGTGGCGATGAAACGATTGTGACAAGCGGGGCGGACCGATGACTGGTCGATGCGTGGCTAGGTATACTGTGGGCCTTCGCCGCTTTTTCTGGAGTAACGCGCATGTTGCAACGTCTGTTGTTCGGTTTGATCGCCGTGGCCAGCCTCAGCCTGGCCGGTTGTGCCCACAGCCCGCAACAACTCAACCCGCAACCCACGCTCAAGGCCCAGCTCGCCCCGGTCGGCCATGGCCAGCCGGTCGTGGTCCGGGTGGTTGACGGCCGGGCCTCGCAGTCCCTGGGCACTCGCGGTGGCATGTACCCCGAGACCAGCACCATCAGCGTCAGCGGTAACGACATCGTGCCCAAGCTGCAGGCCCAGGCCGAAGCTGCGGTGCGCCTGCTCGGCTTCACCCCTACGCCGAACGCCTACAACGCGCCGCAGCTGACCGTGACCCTGGCCGAGCTGAAGTACCAGTCGCCGAAAGACAACCTGTACGTGACCGAGGCTACTATCGGTGCCACCTTCCGTGCCGACGTGTCCAATGGCGGCCGCCGCTACAGCGGCCGTTACGGCGCTTCGCTGGACCAGCGTTTCGGCATGGCGCCGAACCAGGAAACCAACACCCAGCTGGTGGGCGATGTGCTGAGCGATGCCCTGACCCGCATGTTCAAGGACCCGACCATCGGTCAGGTGCTGGGGCAGTAAGCCTTCTGCGGTAAAACAAAACCCGCTGCCTGTGTTCCAGGCAGCGGGTTTTTTGTTGCCTGGGCGGCTGTCAGATGAAACTTGATGACGTTTGTCGCCAAGGTCGGGTGTGAAGCTGTGAGTTGGGTAGAATGCGGGCCTTTGCCGTCGCTCACATCGAGGTTGCGTGATGTCCTTGCAAGTGCTGTGGGGGTTCCTGGCCGCCCACCCGACCAAGTTGATCAATCTGCTGGCGCTGCTGCTGACCTGCCCGGGCGGGTTGTTGCTGCACAGTGCGCGGCGGCGCGAGGCCGAGACCCGCGAATACATGGCAATGGGTGAGGGGGTAGTGGACGCGTTCGACCTGCGGGTACCGCGGTACTTCTATATTCTCGGTTTTTCGTGCCTGGCGATGGCGCTGCTGCTGTCCTGGTTCAGTACCTGGATTTGAGATTTCAGGGCCGCTTTGCGGCCCATCGCGACACAAGGCCGCTCCTACAGGGGATCGCGGATACCTGTAGGAGCGGCCTTGTGTCGCAATGGGCTGCAAAGCAGCCCAAGGATCGATCAGGCAACCGGTGTCTGCTGCCTGACCTGGTACTGGTTGCGCACCGGGGTCGCATACTGCAACACCAGGTACGGCCGCTGCTCCTCTGGGCAGGCATCCAGGCGGCGTTGCCATTCTTCCTTCGCCCGGGCCAGCTCATCAGCCGGGAACACCTTCTCGGCGCTCGGCACCTGCAGCGCCTCATCCTTGCCGTCCCACATGGCATAGGCCAGATAATGCACCGGGAACAGCCGGTAGCCACCAAGGATCTGCCGGTCGATTTCCGCTGCCAGCTGCTTGGTGTCTTCGTGGTACTCGGTCACTGGCGGGGCGAAGTTGATGTGCACCCGGCCCTTGTAACCGGTAATGCCCTTGGCGATGCTGTTGTCGTCCTCGCCTGGCGCCTTCTTGTAGGTGCCGGTGGTGGCGCGGATGTACAGCTCGCGGGCCTTGGCCTGGTCGCACGGGTCGTATTCGTAGCTGATCGACACCGGCGTCAGGTTCAGGCTCTGGATCACCGCGCCGAACGGCTCGTCCTTGCGGCTCATGTGGAACATCTTGAGGATCGCCGAATCGGTGCGGTCGTCACCGTCCTTGGCCCGGCCTTCGGCCTGGGCGATCCAGATTGAGGTGGCGTCGTTGCGGATCGAGTGGTTGATATAGGCCGAAAGCAACTGGTAGGCCGCCAGCTTCTCGCGGCGCCCACTGATCGAACGGTGCACGATGAAGCTCTTGTTCAGGCGCATCATGTCGCTGACAAACGGTTTTTGCAGCAGGTTGTCGCCAATGGCGATGCGCGGCGTGGGCAGGCCGGCGTGGTACACCGCATAGTTGACGAAGGCTGGGTCCATGACAATGTCACGGTGGTTGGCCAGGAACAGGTAGGCGGTGCCGGCCTTGAGCTGCTCTACGCCCGAATAGGTGACGCCGTCGGTGGCGCGGTCGATGGTCTGGTCGACGTAGTACTCGACTTTGTCCTGCAGGGTCGAGACACAGGTGACGCCGGCGAACTCCTTGCGCAGGCGGCGGGCGATCAGCGGTTTGAGCAACCAGCCGAGAGCACCGGCCGCGCGCGGGAAGCGGAAGTGGGTGAGGATATCGAGGAATGCCGGGTCGCTGAGCAGGCGTGCCAGAACGGCAGGGACCTCAGCGTCGTCGTACGGTCGGATGGCATCGAATTCGCCCATCATGCTCTCTTGTTGGAAACGGCTAGGGTAATAAGGTAGGGACGGGCTCCGAAAAACGGCTCGGACACACACAGGCCCTGTAAATAGACCGGCAATTATACGCATAAGTCACTGCGGAGACCTCGATGCTGGAAACCGACTTCTATGATTGCCCTTATTGTGGCGAGCGTGTGGAAACCACTGTTGACCTGTCAGGCGGTGACCAGGTCTACACCGAGGACTGCCAGGTGTGCTGCCAGCCTGTGGTGTTCATTCTGCAGGTGCATGGTGACGAATGGATGCTCGACGTCCGCCGTGAGGACGATGCCTGATGCAGCGTATCTACGAACCGGAAAGCCTGCTCGAGGCGGAAATGCTGGCGGGCATGCTCGCCAGCGAGGGGATCGAGGCGCACCTGGTCGGCCGTGACCTGGTCGGTGCTGCCGGCGAGTTGCCGCTGCAGGGCCTGCTGGGGCTTGCGGTGGCTGACGAGCAGGCCGAGTACGCACGGCAACTGATCGATGCGTACAATGACGCCCAGCCACTGGTTGGCGACGAACCGGAGAGTTTCCCCGGTACCTTGATCTGCTAGGTTCTTAATTCGCCCATGTGTGGACGTTATGCCCTGTTTCGCTGGCCTCAGGCCCTTGCCAGTCTGCCGGGGTTTCCCGTCGGCCAGCCAGCCCAATGGAACATCTCGCCGGGGGGCTCGGTGCTGATCCAGCGCCAGCTCGACGGCCAGCTGCAATTGGCCAAGGCGCGCTGGGGGCTGACCCCGGCCTGGCTCACCGACCTTTCCCGTACCCCCGCCCATGCCCGCGCCGAGACCCTGGCCGAGCAGCCGATGTTTCGTGACGCGCTTCGTCAGCGCCGCTGCCTGATGCCGGCCAACGGCTTTTACGAATGGCGTGGCAGCGTGCGCAAGCGCCCGTACTGGCTGACCCCGGGGGAGGGCGCGTCGCTGTACTTCGCTGCCGTGTGGGAGGCTTACCCGGTGCAGGACCAGGTGTGGCTGAGTTGCGCGGTGGTGACCCAGGCGGCGATGAACCAGCGCCGGCCGCTGATACTGGACGAGGCCGGGCAGGCGGCCTGGCTTGACCCGGACACGCCGCTGACCCGCTTGCACGAGCTGCTGGCCAGCCCGCCGGCGACGTTGCGTGAGCGGGCCCTGGCGAATTTCGTCAATGACCCGAAGCTGGATGCGCCAGAGTGCCTTACCCCGGCTTGAGGGGTTGCCTGTACCGGCCTCTTCGCGGGCGCGCCCGCTCCCACAGGTATTACACTGACCTCAGGCTGATGGCATTCCCTGTGGGAGCGGGCATGCCCGCGAAAAGGCCGGTACAGGCGAAGAAAATCTTCCATGCGGCTATGGCGGCCCACCGGCGAGTCAGCCTAGGATACGGCGCATGTAGAAAGGGAGTGTTTTCATGCGTAAGTCTTTTGTCGTCAGCCTGTTGAGTGCTGGCATCCTGCTAGCCGGCTGCCAGGCGGTGAATACCACCAGCGGCGGAGCTGTCGGCGTCGAGCGCAAGCAGTACATGTTCAGCATGCTCTCGACCGATGAGGTCAACCAGATGTACGCCCAGTCGTACCAGCAGACCCTGGGGGAGGCATCGAACAAAGGCGTGCTCGACAAGTCCAGCGCCGATGCCAAGCGTGTGCAGGTCATTGCCAACCGCCTGATCGCCCAGGCGCCAAAGTTCCGCCCGGATGCCGCGCAGTGGAACTGGGAAGTCAACGTGATCAAGAGCGACGAGCTCAACGCCAACTGCGGCCCGGGCGGCAAGATCATCGTCTACACAGGGCTGATCGACCAGCTCAAGCTCACCGATGCGGAAATTGCTGCGGTGGTGGGCCACGAGATCGCCCATGCCCTGCGTGAGCACAGCCGCGAGGCAATGTCCAAGGCGTATGGCGTGGAAATGGCCCGCCAGGGGGCCGGTGCCATCTTTGGCCTCGGCCAAGGTGGCATGGCCATGGCCGATACCGTGGTGAACTATGCCATGACCTTGCCCAACAGCCGGGCCAACGAGAACGAAGCCGACCTGATCGGTCTGGAGCTCTCGGCGCGTGCCGGTTACGACCCGAATGCCGCGATTACCCTGTGGAACAAGATGAGCCAGGCTTCCGAAGGTGCACCGCCTGAGTTCATGAGCACTCACCCGGCGTCGCAGAGCCGCATTGCTTCGCTGCAGGCGGCGATTCCGAAGGTGATGCCGTTGTATCAGGCGGCCAGGAAGTAAACCCCGGCTTCCAGATGCTTACCCCTTGCAGGAGCAGCCTTGTGCTGCGAAAGGGCCGGTATGAGCACCACATGTCCTGGTGCCTGTACCGGCCTCTTCGCAGCGCAAGGCTGCTCCTACAGGTTCGGCATCAGCCTGTCGTCTTTCGGGTTACCCCACCCAGCCACTGGCCTTCATCGCCGAATAAACGGCCACGATCGCCAGCACGAAGAACGCCGTGGCCGCCAGGCGACGGATCAGCGTCAACGGCAGTTTGTCCGCCGCGAAGTTACCCGCCAGTACCACCGGCACGTTGGCAATCAACATGCCCAGGGTGGTGCCGATAATGACCATGATCAGGTGCGGATATTGCGCAGCCAGCATCACCGTGGCGACCTGGGTCTTGTCACCGATTTCAGCCAGGAAGAATGCGATCAGCGTGGTCAGGAACGGCCCGAAGCGGCGTGCCGGGTTTTCGTCGTCATCCATCTTGTCCGGTACCAGGGTCCACAGCGCAGTGGCGGTGAAGCTCGCGGCCAGAATCCAGTGCAGTGCCGAGTCACTGAAGAAGCTGCCGATCCACGCGCCCACGGCACCGGCCGCGGCATGGTTGGCCAGAGTGGCGGCGATGATACCGGCGATGATCGGCCAGGGCTTGCGGAAGCGGGCCGCGAGAATGAGCGCGAGCAATTGCGTCTTGTCGCCGATTTCGGCGAGCGCAACGATGGCGGTGGGGACCAACAGAGATTCCAGCATCAGGATTCCTACGGGGGCGGGTCGACACGGCTATGACACGTACAGCCTCCCCGCCCCGGGTAAGGTGTGCGTGTCATAGGTCTTGTCAAACCCTGGATCCGTCTATGCGGATCTCGCCATGCAGGCTGGCATGGTGGGTCGCACGCGCCATGGTCTGTGGACCAAGTATGTTGACGCGTACCGGGCGAGCTGGGCGCTCGCGGGAGACTACTCCCCTAGGACGGTGCGGATTCTGCCTAGGCAAAACGCTTTCGGCAAGCGCTGTTTTTAGCCGTGTGTTGCCCGGTAGATGCGGAAGCCATCGGCCTCGTCGCGTACCTGACAGTTGCCCAGTGCCCCTTCGATCAGCGGCTGGTAGCGCAGGAAGCTGTTGGCAACCAGGCGCATTTCGCCACCTTTTTGCAGATGAACGGCCGATTTTTTCAGCAGGTTTTCCGATGCCTGGTAGTTGGTGTGCACCCCGGTATGGAACGGTGGGTTACTCAGGATCAGGCTCAACCCGGTCGGCGCCGCGTCGATGCCATCGCCGCTGATCACTTCGCCTTCCAGACCATTGGCGGCCAAGGTCAGGCGGCTGGCGGCCACGGCGAAGGCATCCACGTCCAGCAAAGTCACCCGGCTTTGTGGATAACGGCGTTTGACCGTGGCGCCCAGCACCCCGGCGCCGCAGCCAAAGTCCAGCACATGGCCGCTCGGCAGGCCATCCAGGTGCTTGAGCAGCAGGGCGGTACCGCGATCGAGGCGGCCATGGCTGAACACACCGGGCAGGCTGACCACCTGCAACGGGCCGTCTTCCAGGCTGAGCTCGAAGCGTTCGGCCAGGCTTTCCAGGGGTTTGGCCTCTGGCGCGTGCTCGATGGTCACCTGCCACAGCTGGCAATGGCGGGCGCTGTCGAGCTTGCGCGGCTTGCCGAAGGCCTGCAGCTGCTTGGCCGCGCCTTCGATGCCACCGCGTTTTTCGCCGACCAGGTACAGCTCGCGGCCGGCCAGGCGCGAGGCCAGGGCGTTGAGCAGGTAGGCGGCCAGTTCACGGGACTTGGGCAGGAACAGCACGGCACTTTCAAAAGCCACTTCAGGGGGCTCGACCGCATAGTGGCTGCGGCCGGCGAAGCGGCTTTCGAGCACGGCCTGGTCGCCCGCATGCCAGGTCCAGGCCTGGGCCTGGGGCAACTGGGCGAGCGGGCCGTCGGCGGGGGCGCCGGCGAGCAGCAGCGGCCCCTGGAACAGCTCTGCCTGGCGGAGCAACACTTCACTGCGCGGGTCCATGGACGACGCCTCCTGGAAAAAAGTGGCGCAGTGTAGCAGAGGTAGACGCCGGGCTCAGCTGACCACGCGGCGTGGCTGCCCGGCGAAGAAGGCCTGGGCGTTCTCGCTGAGCTGGCCGACGATGCGCTGGCGCGATTCCACCGCACCCCAGGCGCTGTGCGGGGTAATGATCAGGCGCGGGATGCCGGGTTCCAGCAGCGGGTTGCCGTTGACCGGCGGCTCCACGCTCAGCACATCGGTGGCGGCGCCGCCCAGGTGGCCACTGCGCAGGGCGTCGGCCAGTGCTTGCTCGTCGATCAGGCCGCCACGGGCGGTGTTGACCACCAGTGCGTTGGGCTTTAGCAGGGCCAGTTCGCGGGCCCCGAGCATGTGTCGGGTGTGCTCGTTCAGCGGGCAGTGCAGGGTCAGGGCGTCGACTTGCGGCAGCAGTTCGTCCAGTGGCAAACGGTCGGCGCGTTCCGGGCGGCCGGGGATCTGCCCGCTGAGCACGCGCATGCCGAAGGCTTCGGCCAGCCGCGCCACCGCGCCGCCCAGTTCACCGTGGCCGAGCAGGCCAAGGGTCTTGCCCTCCAGTTCGACGATGGGGAAATCCAGCAGGCAGAACTGGCTGGCCTTGGCCCACTGGCCGTCGGCTACCGCCTGGTTGTAGTCGCACAGGCGGGTGGCCAGGGCCAGCAGCAGGGCGAGGGTGTGCTGGGCGACGGACGGCGTGCCGTAGCCCTGGCAGTTGCACACGGTGACGCCCTGGGCGCGCGCAGCCGCCAGGTCGACATTGTTGGTGCCGGTGGCGGCCACCAGGATCAGCTTCAGTTGCGGGTTGGCGGCCAGGGTGGCGGCGTCGAGCATGACCTTGTTGCTGATCACCGCCACCGCGCCCTGCAGGCGTTCGGCGACCTGCTCCGGACGGGTGGCGGCGAACAGCTCGAACGTGTCGAACTGCTGCTGCAGGGGCGAGAGGTCCAGATCGCCCAGGTCCAGGGACTGGTGATCGAGAAACACGGCGCGACGCGGGCTGGGCATGGAGTTCTCCGAGGCAGGGCGGGGTAACTGTGGGAGCGGGCGTGCCCGCGAAAGGGCCTTTGGCTCCAGCACAAATCCTGAAGCTTTCGGCGCAGTGTCTAGCCCGCGGTTACCGCCCGTCAACGCCCGCCACTCATACCTTCGCCATGCAAATCATTCCTTCGGCTGATTTAGCCGTCACATTGACGAACTACAGTAGTTCCAGACTTGTCCGGCCCGCTTTTCAGAAAGGGATACCCATGTTGCAGACCCGCATCATCAAGCCCGCCGAGGGCGCCTACGCCTACCCCCTGCTGATCAAGCGCCTGCTGATGTCCGGCAGCCGCTATGAAAAGACCCGCGAAATCGTCTACCGCGACCAGTTGCGGCTGACCTACCCACAGCTTAACGAACGCATCGCGCGCCTGGCCAACGTGCTGACCGAAGCCGGGGTAAAGGCCGGTGACACCGTGGCGGTGATGGACTGGGACAGCCACCGCTACCTGGAATGCATGTTCGCCATTCCGATGATCGGTGCGGTGGTGCACACCATCAACGTGCGCCTGTCGCCCGAGCAGATTCTCTACACCATGAACCACGCCGAAGACCGCGTGGTGCTGGTCAACAGCGATTTCGTCGGCCTGTACCAGGCCATCGCCGGGCAGCTGACTACCGTCGACAAGACCCTGCTGCTGACCGACGGCCCGGACAAGACCGCCGAGCTGCCCAACCTGGTGGGCGAGTACGAGCAACTGCTGGCCGCTGCCAGCCCGGGCTACGACTTCCCCGACTTCGACGAGAACTCGGTGGCCACCACCTTCTACACCACCGGTACCACCGGCAACCCCAAGGGGGTGTATTTCACTCACCGGCAACTGGTGCTGCATACCCTGGCTGAAGCTTCAGTGACCGGCAGTATCGACAGCGTGCGCCTGCTGGGCAGCAACGACGTGTACATGCCCATTACCCCGATGTTCCACGTGCACGCCTGGGGTATTCCCTACGCCGCCACCATGCTCGGCATGAAGCAGGTGTATCCGGGGCGCTACGAGCCTGACATGCTGATCAAGCTGTGGCGTGAGGAAAAGGTCACTTTCTCTCATTGCGTACCGACCATCCTGCAGATGTTGCTCAACTGCCCGACTTCCCAAGGCCAGGATTTCGGCGGCTGGAAGATCATCATCGGCGGCAGCGCGCTCAACCGCTCGTTGTACCAGGCCGCCCTGGCGCGCGGTATCCAGCTGACCGCCGCGTATGGCATGTCCGAGACCTGTCCGCTGATTTCCGCCGCCCACCTGAACGACGAGCTGCAAGCCGGCAGCGAGGATGAGCGCGTCACCTACCGTATCAAGGCCGGCGTGCCGGTACCGCTGGTCGAGGCGGCTGTCGTCGACGGCGACGGCAACTTCCTGCCTGCCGACGGTGAAACCCAGGGTGAGCTGGTGCTGCGCGCGCCGTGGCTGACCATGGGCTACTTCAAGGAGCCGGAAAAAAGCGAGGAGCTGTGGCAGGGCGGCTGGCTGCACACCGGTGATGTCGCCACGCTGGACGGCATGGGCTACATCGACATCCGCGACCGCATCAAGGATGTGATCAAGACCGGTGGCGAGTGGATATCCTCGCTTGACCTCGAAGACCTGATCAGCCGCCACTCGGCCGTGCGCGAAGTGGCGGTGGTGGGGGTGGCCGACCCGCAGTGGGGCGAGCGCCCGTTTGCCCTGCTGGTGGTGCGCGAAGGCCAGGTCATCGACGCCAAGGCGTTGAAGGAACACCTCAAGCCGTTCGTCGAGCAAGGGCACATCAACAAGTGGGCCATTCCAGGCCAGATCGCCGTTGTTACTGAAATTCCCAAGACCAGTGTCGGCAAGCTCGACAAGAAACGCATCCGCCAGGACATCGTCCAGTGGCAGGCCAGCAACAGCGCGTTCCTGTCCACGCTGTAACCGCCTTGCGGGTCGCGTACCACTGCGCGCGACCCGCATGCTAGAGCGGCCTGGCCTTGCCAAACGGCAGAAATGCGCCATCCTTTAGCACTGCCAGCGCGCAACCGGGACAGCATTACAGCGAGTTGGCAGCACGGAGCGCAAATCACACTTTAGAGGGATCAAGCGCCTGTGCCTTGCTGGCTATAGTCGGGGCCAGGGGATTTTCAGGAATGGGGGAAGGCGACATGCGCAAGCAGTGTCGCCGCGGGCGCAAGCCTGCACACCGGTCGCTCGGGCCGTTCTTGAAAGGACTCACTGCCATAACAAAAAAAGTACATGGAGTAGCGTCGATGAAATCTGCAAACCTGTTCTGGCGCCGGGCCAAGTTGCCCCTGGCCGTCAGCCTTGCTTCCACGCTCGCAAGTCCTGCTTTCGCTGTCAGTTTCAACATTGGTGAAATCGAAGGCCAGTTCGACTCGTCGCTCTCCATCGGCGCCAGCTGGTCGACGGCCAACCCCAACAAGAACCTGATCGGGGTGAACAACGGCGGCAAGGGCCTGTCGCAGACATCCGACGATGGCCACCTGAACTTCAAGAAGGGCGAAACCTTCTCCAAGATCTTCAAGGGTATCCATGACCTGGAACTGAAGTACGGCGACACCGGTGTGTTCGTCCGTGGCAAGTACTGGTACGACTTCGAACTGAAGGACGAAGGCCGCGAGTTCAAGGACATCAGCGACTCCAACCGCAAGGAAGGCGCCAAATCGTCCGGTGCCGAGCTACTCGACGCATTCGTCTACCACAACTACGCCATCGGCGATCAGCCTGGCTCGGTGCGCCTGGGCAAGCAGGTGGTGAGCTGGGGTGAAAGTACCTTCATCGGCGGCGGCATCAACTCGATCAACCCGATCGACGTGTCGGCGTTCCGCCGCCCCGGGGCCGAGATCAAGGAAGGCCTGATTCCGGTCAACATGTTCTATGTTTCGCAGAGCCTGACCGACAACCTGTCGGCCGAGGCCTTCTACCAGATCGAGTGGGACCAGACTGTCGTCGACAACTGCGGCACCTTCTTCTCCCAGCCTGATGTTATCGCCGACGGCTGCAACAACAATCTGGCCGTGCTGGCTACTCAGAACTCCTTGGCCAGCCAGCTTGGGCCGCTGTATGACCGTGTCGCGACCGCGATGGCGGCGCAAGGTGTGACTCATGGTTCCCCCGATGAGGGGGTAATCGTAAACCGCGGTCCAGATCGTGATGCACGCGACAGTGGTCAGTTCGGCGTTGCAATGCGCTACATGTTCGAACCGCTGAACACCGAGTTCGGTGGCTATTTCATGAACTACCACAGCCGCGCGCCAATTTTCAGTGGTCGTGGCGCTGATCTTCAACATTACAGCGCCACCGGCCTGGCAGGTGCGCTGGTACGCGCTGGTGTACCTGCTTCGGCGCTGGCCGGCCTGGTGCCAAGACTCTTGCCGCTGCAGGTGGCAGGCAACTCCAGCTATTACGTCGAGTACCCGGAAGACATTCGTCTATACGGGCTGAGCTTCTCTACGACACTTCCCACAGGCACTGCCTGGAGCGGTGAGATCAGTTACCGTCCGAACGCGCCCGTGCAACTGAATACCACCGATATTCTCTTTTCCGGCCTGACCCCCCTCAACCCGGATGTATCGGTGTTGCAAGGTCGAGCTGGCACCGATCAGCCAGGTTACCGTCGCAAGGAAATCACCCAGCTGCAAACCACCTTCACCCACTTCTTCGATCAGGTGATGGGGGCCGAACGGTTGACCATGGTAGGGGAAGTCGGTTGGACGCATGTTGGTGGGCTGGAAAGCACCTCCAAG
The DNA here is from genome assembly GCA_029953615.1 of Pseudomonas putida. Taxonomy (NCBI): domain Bacteria; kingdom Pseudomonadati; phylum Pseudomonadota; class Gammaproteobacteria; order Pseudomonadales; family Pseudomonadaceae; genus Pseudomonas; species Pseudomonas putida. The sequence goes on from CP124529.1 coordinate 3,232,616, forward strand.
CTGCGTTACGGGCGAGATCCGGTATTTGGCCCTGGGCCGCTGCCTAATGGCCAGTGTGAAACGCTCAATACCAACACTTTGGGCACCAGCAATGCCAACAACGTGTCGCGCTACTGCGAAAACGATGGTTACACCACTTCCGATTCCTGGGGATACCGCGTCCGCGCAATCTGGGACTACAACAACGTCTTTGCCGGGGTGAACCTGCGCCCCAGCGTAGCCTGGTCGCACGACGTCGATGGTTATTCGCCAGGCCCTGGCGCCAACTTCGAGGAAGGACGCAAGGCAATCAGCCTGGGCCTCGATGCCGAATATCAGCAAACCTACACGGCAAGCCTGTCGTACACCAACTTCTTCGATGGCAAGTACACCACCGTGGACGACCGCGACTTCGTCGCGCTCAGCTTCGGCGTGAACTTCTAAGCATTCAGATCCAGGACGACACGACATGAACAAGACCAGAAGTCTGCTGCAAGCCGGTGTACTGGGCCTGTCCCTGCTGGCGACCAGCGTCATGGCTGCAGTATCCGCCGACGAGGCGGCCAAGCTGGGCAGTACCCTGACCCCGATGGGCGCCGAAAAAGCTGGTAACGCCGACGGCTCGATCGGCCCGTGGGAGCCGCTGTCGAAGACCGCAGGCAGTGTCGACGGCAAGGGCTTCCTGTCCGACCCGTATGGCAGTGAAAAGCCGCTGTTCACCATCACTGCGCAGAATGCAGACCAGTACAAGGACAAGCTCTCGCCGGGCCAGCTGGCCATGCTCAAGCGTTACCCGGACACCTTCAAGATCCCGGTATTCAAGACCCACCGCGGTTCCACGGTGCCGGCCGACGTGTTCGCCGCCATCAAGGAAAACGCCACCAAGACCACCCTGGTCGAAGGCGGCAACGGCTTGAACAACTTCCGCACGGCGGTGCCGTTCCCGATCCCCAAAAGCGGCCTGGAGGTGATCTGGAACCACATCACCCGCTATCGGGGCGGCAGCGTCAGCCGCCTGGTGACCCAGGCCACGCCGCAACAGAACGGCTCTTTCAACCCGGTGTTCTTCTCCGACCAGTTCGTTTTCCGTGAAAGGATGAAGGATTACGACCCGAACAACCCGGGCAATATCCTGTTCTACTTCAAGCAGGAAGTGACCGCGCCCGCGCGCCTGGCCGGTACCGTGCTGCTGGTGCACGAAACCCTCGACCAGGTGAAGGAACCGCGCAAGGCATGGATCTACAACGCCGGCCAGCGCCGCGTGCGCCAGGCACCGCAAGTGTCGTACGACGGCCCAGGTACCGCGGCCGACGGTTTGCGCACCTCGGACAACCTGGACATGTTCAACGGTGCGCCAGACCGCTATGACTGGAAGCTGGAAGGCAAGAAGGAGCTGTACATTGCGTCCAACGCCTACAAGCTCGACGACCCCAAGCTCAAGTACACCGACATCATCAAGGCTGGGCACATCAACCAGGACCTGACCCGTTACGAGCTGCGCCGCGTGTGGCACGTGGTTGCGACCCTCAAGCCGGGCCAACGGCACATCTATGCCAAGCGTGACTTCTACATCGACGAGGACACCTGGCAGGCTGCGGTGATCGACCAGTACGACGGCCGTGGCCAGCTGTGGCGCGTGTCCGAGGCGCATGCCCAGCCGTACTACAACGTCGAGGTGCCGTGGTACACCCTGGAGGCCATCTACGACCTGCAGTCGGGGCGTTACCTGGCGTTGGGCATGAAGAACGAAGAAAAACGCGCCTACGACTTCGGCTTCAGCGCCAGCAAGGCTGACTTCCAGCCGGCGGCACTGCGCCAGTCGGGCATTCGCTAAGTATCGCGCAACCTCTGAGCGCCCCGGCTTGTCCGGGGCGTTTCATTTTCCCGTTCTGGCCCTTTCGCGGGTTGAACCCGCTCCCACAGGGATCGCACAGGTTTCAAGTCCAGTGCAGTACCTGTGGGAGCGGGTTCACCCGCGAATGGGCCGGTACAGCAATAAATCTGGTGAATACCTCGGCAAACCCCCGCCCCAGCCCCTGTCCATCAGCGCTGTTGCTTTTTGTCGTAGTCTTTTACAACCCAATTGCGCCCATCATCTTCAAATGCGCACCGTTACCCGCTAGTCTCGCAAGCATCCATACCGCCGTAGTCTTCCAACCAGAACGAGCCGGCCATGACAGATCTGTCCCGTACGCATGGATTCACCAGCCAGGCCTTGGGCCTGCTGGACGGGCGTTTCTTCCGGCCACCCTTGCCGGACGGCCATGTGCCGCGCCTGCGCCTGTGCCAGCGGCTGCAAGCGGGCCTCGGCGGGCGGCTTTTGCTGGTCAATGCCCCCGCCGGGTTCGGCAAAAGCGCCCTGGCCATCGAATTTTGCGAAGCTCTGCCCGAACACTGGCGTAGCCTGTGGCTGGGGCTGAGCCAGCGTGATGCCGACCCTGGCCGCTTCCTCGAGCGCCTGCTCGAAGGCTTGCAGCAATACTGCCCGGCGCTGGGCGGCCAGGCCATGGGCCTGCTGAAAATGCGCCAGCGTCACCAACCTTTCGCTTTCGAGGAATGGCTCGACGGCCTGCTTGACGAGCTGGCGCTGTACCTGCAAGCCGATACGCCTTTGCTGCTGGTGCTGGACGACTATCACCTGGCTCAGGGGCCAGTGCTCGATCGTTGCCTGCAGTTCTTCCTCAATCACCTGCCCGCCGGGTTGGTGCTGCTGGTCACCAGCCGCCAGCGCCCGGACTGGCACCTGGCGCGCCTGCGCCTGTCGCGGCATCTGGTCGAACTCAACGAACAGGACTTGCGCCTGACCGACGAAGAGTCGCTGGCGGTGATCGGTCGCCAGCCCACCGGCCTGCGTGGCCAGGCCCTGGACAATCTGATCCAGCGCAGCGATGGTTGGGTGGCCGGGTTGCGTTTCTGGCAACTGGCGGCCAGCGAGTCTGCCGACGAACATTCCTTGCCCCAGGCCTTGCATGGCGGCGAAGGCCTGATCCGCGACTATCTGCTGGAAGAAGTCATCGACATGCTGCCCGCCGACGTACAGGCCTTCCTGTACGACACGGCATGCCAGGAACGGTTCTGCGCCCCGCTGTGCGATGCCATACGCGGCCGCCAAGACAGTGCCGCGATCCTGCGTTTCCTGCAGGCGCACCAGGTTTTCCTGGTGCCGCTGGACGAGCATGGCCACTGGTTCCGCTATCACCACCTGTTCTCCGACCTGCTGCGCAGCCGCCAGGCCAGCGAGCCGCTGGCCAGCCTGCAGCTGCGTGCCTGCCGCTGGTTCGAAAGCCAGGGCCTGCTTGACGAAGCGGTGGAGCAGGCACTGCGTGCCGGTCACCTCGATGTCGCCGCCGACCTCGTGCAGAGCCTGTCCGAGGAACAACTGCTGGCTGAACAGAACGTTGGCATGTTGCTGCGCTGGAAAATGGACCTGCCCGACAGCCTGCTCATCAGCACGCCACGGCTGATCGTGCTGTACAGCTGGGCATTGGGCCTGGCGTGTCAGCTGGACGCGGCCGAGGAACTGGCGGGTTACCTCAGCCGCTTCCTGCCCGCACCTTCGGCGACCGCGCAAAAGTCCATGCTGGCCCAGTGGCTGGCGCTGAGTGGGGTGATCGCCCGTGGCCGGGGCGACCGCGAGCGTACCTTGGCCTATTGCGGCGAAGCGCTGCAGAGCCTGCCGAGCAAGCGCTATGGCCAACGCCTGGTGTGCCTGTCGACGCTGTCCAACCTGGCAATTGCCGATGGCGATTTCTGGCGGGCCCGGGGCTGGAACCGCGAGGCCCTGGAACTGGCCCAGCGTGTCGGCAACCCACTGTTCGAGGCCCTGGCCCATTACGACCGGGCGCGGGTGCTGCATGCCCGTGGCGAAGTGTTGCGTGCGCTGGACGAAGTGCGCGAGGGGCTGCAGCGCCTGCAAGGGCTGTCGGCACAGCGCCTGTATGCCGTGCGCGCGCGGCTGACGCTTTACGAAGGCTACCTGCTGGTCTCGCGTCTGCAGCCGGCCCAGGGCCGTGCCCGCTTGCGTGCGGGGCTGGGCGAGGCGCGGGCCTGCCGCGATATCAGTGTGCTCATCGGCCACTGCGTGATCGCTACGCTCGATGGCAGGGAGGGGCACTTTGCCGAAGCCTTTGCCGAACTGGCCGAGGCCGAGCGGTTGATGCATATCTGGGATGTGCCGCCGGTCTACTACCTGGCCATGATCACCCTGGTCAAATGCGAGTTGTGGCTGGCCCAGGGGCGCATCGACCTGGCCGAGTCCTGGCTGCTGCGCCTGGGCCAGACCTACGGTGGCGAGCAACCGGCGGCGGCCCCCGAGTTCCACCCGTTGCTGCCATTGCACATCGCCTTGCAGCAGGCATTGCTCGAGCGTATCCAGTCGCGCAGCGACGACGCGGCGCAACGCCTGGCCGGCCTGGTCGAGCGCGGCCAGGCCAGTGGCGGCATGATGCTCTGCGTCAGTGCCCTGTGCCAGTGGCTTGGCTTGTTGCTGGGCGAAGGCCGGGAAGGGCAGGCCGCCCAGTTGTTGCCAAGGTTGCTGGAAGCAGCCCATGGCGGCGTGCTGCAGCCGTTCCAGCCGTTGCTGGAACAACACCCGCAGTGGCTTCTCGAACAGTTGCAGGCAGCTGGCGCTTGCCCGGTACAGGCCGAACTGCTCAAGCGCTTGCCGCAGATGCCAGGCGCCACCCCTGGCGAAGCCCTGAGTGGCCGCGAGAAGGCCGTGCTCGAGCTGATTGCCCAGGGTTGTTCGAACCAACAGATCAGCGAGCGGCTGTTCATTTCCCTGCATACGGTGAAAACCCACGCCAGCCATATCAACAGCAAGCTGGGGGTGGAGCGGCGTACCCAGGCAGTGGCCAAGGCCAAATCCCTGGGGTTGCTGGCATGACACTGGCCATGCGGGGCATTGCTCGCTAAAGTCATGGCTCAAGGCCATGGTCCGTGGCCGGCAACGCTCTACCCTCATCTTTACCGACCAGCTGCCGATACAGCGATCGGTGGCATCGCTTCGCGCGATTTTTCAATCATTCCAAGGCAGGTCGTGTTGATGCTGCAGTACGGGCAAAAGAGCTTTCTGATCGTCGACGACTTTACCGACTTTCGCACGTCGACCCGTTCCATGCTGCGCGAGCTGGGCGTGCGTGACGTGGACACCGCCGACAGTGGCGAGCAGGCACTGCGCATGTGCGCCCAGAAGCGCTATGACGTCATTCTGCAGGACTTCCACCTGGGTGACGGCAAGAAAAACGGCCAGCAGGTGCTCGAAGATCTGATCCTCGACAAGCACATCAGCCATGAATGCATATTCATCATGGTCACGGCCGAGAGCAGCCAGGCCATTGTCCTGAGCGCCATCGAGCACGAGCCTGATGCTTACCTGACCAAGCCGTTCAACCGGGTTGGCCTGGCCCAGCGCGTTGAGAAGCTGTACCAGCGCAAGACCCTGCTCAAGCCGATCCTGCAGGCTCTGGACCGCAATCGCCCGGGCGAAGTGCTGGCGGCCTGCGCCGAGCTGTGCAAGCGTGACCCACGCCTGGCTCCGTTGTGCCTGCGCTACCGGGCCGATGCCTTGCGCAACCTCAACCGCTTCGAGGAGCTGGAAAAGTTCCTCAAGGCCATTCTGGCCAGCCGCCCGCAGCCGTGGGTGTACTCGGCGTTGGGCAGCCTGATGCACAAGCGTGGCCAGAACGCCCAGGCCCAAGGGGTGTACGAGCAGGCGCTCAAAGCCTTCCCGATCATGCCGGGCCTGTATGATGGCATGGCCGAGGTACTGGTGGCCCAGGGTGAAACCAGGCGCGCGCAGAACATGCTCGAAGAAGCCGTGCGGCTGTCGCCGTTGTCGGTGCGCCGGCAGTCGACGTTGGGCAAGCTGGCATTGGAAAACGAAGACTTCGAGAGTGCCTCGAAGGCGTTCCGCCATGCGGTGAACCAGGGCCAGAGCTCACGCTACAAGGACCCCGAGAACAACCTGGGCCTGGTGCAGGCGCTGATGAGCAAGAACGCCGGCTTTGGCCTGGATGCGCGCACCCGGGTCGAGATCAACAGCACGCTCAGTGAAGTGGCCAAGGACAACCCCGAGGACCAGGGCCTGCAGGTGCGTGCCCGCATGATGAAGGCCGCCAGCCTGCAGCAGGCCGGCGACCCTGAAACGGCTGCCAAGCTGACTGAACAGGCGATCCAGCGCCTGGACAAGATGAACCAGTTCTTCTCGGTCGATTCGGCCCTGACCGTCGCCGCGCAGTTGCAGGCCATGGGTCAGGAAGCCGCGGCAATAGGCGTGCTGAAAAGCTGTGTGGAAAGTTATGGCGATGACCCCAAGGTCATGGGGAGGGTCGGCAAGCTGACGGACGACCCCAGCGTGCTCAATGCCATTACCGAAGCGGTCACGCTCAACCGCCAGGGGGTTCGCAGTTACCAGGGCGGGCAGCTCGGCGAGGCGTTGCAACTGTTCCGCAAGGCGCTGGGTATGCAGCCGAAGAACATCAGCATCGCCCTCAACACTGCCCAGGCGCTGCTGCGCATCGGCGGTGACAGCCCTCCGCCGGCGATCATGCAGGAATGTCGCGACGCCCTGAGCAGCGTGGCCGGCATCCCTGCCAGCGACAACCGCTACGACCGCTACCGCAAACTGCACATCCGAGTGTTCGGCGCATGAATCAAGACAATCAGGGGCTGGATTTTTCCACGGTGATCGCCTCCACCGTGCACGACCTGAAGAATACCCTGTCGGCGCTGATCCAGTCCCACAACCAGTGGGTGCAGCGCTTGCCCGAGGAACTGCGCGGTGGTGCCGAGCAAGGGGTGATGGAGCATGAGTTTCGCCACCTCAACGGCATGCTGGTGCAGTTGCTGGGGTTGTACAAACTGGGTGTGAACCAGCTACCGGTGTGCCCGGATTACCACGAACTGGACGACTTCATCGAAGCCCAGTTGGCCGCCCACGAGGAAGTGCTCAAGCACAAGGACATCCTTGCTACCTGGCGCATCGACACCGACAACCCGCTGGGTTTCTTCGACCGTGAACTGGTGGCCTCGGTGATCGCCAACGTCATCACCAATGCCACCCGCTTTGCCGCGCATGCCTTGCTGATCACCATCGAAGAGGCAGACAACCAGCTGGTCATCTGTGTCAACGATGACGGCCCGGGTTATCCACAACGCATGCTCGAACGCCAGGAAGAATTCATCCAGGGTATCGACTCGACCAGCGGCAGTACCGGCCTGGGCCTGTACTTTGCGGCGCGGATCGCGGCACTGCATGAAAGCGGCGGGGTGCGCGGGCGGATCGAGATCTCCAATGGCGGGGCGCTTGGGGGGGGGTTGTTCAGGTTGTTCTTGCCTTGAGAGAGGCCCGCACAGCACGGCCCGTATTGACACATCAAGCAATGCTTCTTGCTGGTATAGCGGCGACTCTTCGCCGTGAATTGTAGGAGCAGTCTGATCCCAACCAAACGGGCTTTTGAGCTCTTTTTCATGGGCGTTACGTCGGTAATTATTCGGCTTTCGATGACTACCAGCGAAGCGGTTATGAAGAAATTTACCCAGAGGTTGATCCACTGCTTACCGACTGAAAGCCTGGGAGCGAATGAGCGTCGGAAGAGTGCGGGCTTCGGCGCAAACTGTCATGACCTTGCGTCGCTCCTCGGTCAGTGCGACTTCAATGCCGCGCAACCGAAAGACGTGCAGGTGTGGGAACGCATGCACCCGGTAGGTCGTGAGTTCTAAATGGGCAGTGGCTCCATTTTGAATGCGGGGTTTGCATGAGAAGGCGAATCAGCAAACTCCGATACCAAATATTTCGATCCCAGGCCCGAGCCCTCACTCATGAATTGCTGTGTCGGCAACCAGAACTACTGAACGGAGATATCGAGCTGGACCAACTCCGGTTAGAGCCAATAACGCAAGAGGCTGTCAGTGCTAGCCTGGAGTGGCTGGCAGCTGAGTGCGTGTTTCCTTGGGAAGAAATTGTCGTTTGGAAGGATAGCGATCCCAAAGGGTTTGATCTTGCCATCTGGTTTGGGAGTGAGCTCTGTGGTCTCTGCTATGCAAGCCCTAGAAAGAGTCGTTTATGTATCAAGGTCATCCTGCTTCAAGGTAATCCCAGCAGGTCGCATCCACTTCGGGGAGAAATCGCTGGTTTGGCGCTGACATCGATAGACTTCTATGCTCGCATGTTGGGTTGTCAAGAGATTGAAATACAAGACCCTATTGAGGGCGCAAGGTCAGTTTATGAGGCGCTTGGCTTCACCTGGACCGCCGAGGGTCGGCTTGTGATCCAGGTTGATCCCTAATAACATCGATTGCATCGATCAAGCTTTTGGAGGTAACCATGCGATCCAAAACGAGACGGGTAGAATTGCTTGCCATTGTAAAATTCGAGGCTGAAGCTAGACGTCTTGCTGGTCGAGTGTCCCGTAACCAGCTGCGGTTCCTTCAGGTCGCGAAGGCGAAGGGGGGCGAGCTTGAGCCCGCAGGCCCTCTGGCAGGAATTCCGTCCTGAACGACAGCACGTCAAGCGCTGATGCGCCTCGCTGCACACTCGTATTTGTCTGAAAACCGGCCTATTGGCCGGTTTTTCGTTTGCCTCAGGAAGAGCTTGTAATCTTGGCGACCTGCCTGCGCTTGATTGAATAGACTCGACGCTTCTAGCGCGCTGCGCTTTCCTCATGAGAACTGCAATGACCCAAGCCCTATCTGCGCTCATCCGCGAAACCTTCCCCGTAGGCCCTCTGCAATGCAACTGCACGCTGATCGGCGACCCACTGACCAAAAAGGCCATTGTCGTCGACCCGGGCGGTGACCCGGACAAGATCCTGGCCCGCCTGCTGGCCCACGGCCTGACGCTGGTGAGCATCATTCACACCCACGCGCACTTCGATCATTTCCTCGCTTCGGGCAAGCTCAAGGAGCTGACCGGCGCCACGCTGCACCTGCACAAGGACGACCAGGCGCTGTGGGACAACCTGGAAATGCAGTGCCAGATGTTCGGCGTGCCCTACACTCCGGTACCTGCGCCAGACCGCTGGCTGGGGGATGACGAGGAGCTGGCCTGCGGTTGTGGCGTGGCCCTGCATACACCAGGCCATACGCCGGGCTCGATGAGTTTCTGGTTTGCCGACGCCAAGCTGCTGATCGCCGGCGATACCCTGTTCCGCCGGGGCATTGGCCGTACTGATTTGTGGGGCGGCGACCAGCGGGCCATCGTCCGGTCCATCAAGGAGCGGCTGTACCGGCTCGACGAGGAGGCCATCGTGGTGACCGGCCACGGGCCCGATACCCGCCTGGGCGACGAGATGCGCGAAAACCCCTTCGTGCGTGCGTGATGGCACATGAAGGCACTTTCATGGAATTTTTCGTTGCCGATGCAATCCAAGGCTGGCATAGATCCCGTTATGATCTGCAGCATTCATGAATTCAGTAGGAGCTTGTCCATGTTCACCATGCGTCGTCTGATTATCGTCGCAACCGCCGCTGCCCTGATGACCGGCTGTGCCGGCCAGAACCCTTATGACAGCCAGGGGCAGGCGCAGGGCTCCACCGGGATGAGCAAAACCGCCAAGTACGGCGGCCTGGGCGCGCTGGCCGGTGCTATCGCCGGTGCTGCCATCGATCACAACAACCGGGGCAAGGGTGCACTGATTGGCGCCGCCGCCGTGGGTGCCGCCGCAGCCGGTTACGGCTACTACGCTGACAAGCAGGAAGCCGAACTGCGCGCGCAGATGGCCAACACCGGTGTGGAAGTGCAGCGCCAGGGTGACCAGATCAAACTGATCATGCCGGGCAACATCACCTTCGCCACCGACTCGGCCAACATCGCGCCAAGCTTCTACTCGCCGCTGAACAACCTGGCCGGCTCGTTCAAACAGTTCAACCAGAACACCATCGAAGTGGTTGGCTTCACCGACAGCACTGGCAGCCGCCAGCACAACATGGACCTGTCCCAGCGCCGTGCGCAGGCGGTCAGCACCTACCTGACTTCGCAGGGTGTGGATGCCTCGCGTATCTCGGTACGTGGCATGGGCCCGGACCAGCCGATCGCCAGCAACGCCGACGCCAATGGCCGCGCGCAGAACCGTCGTGTGGAAGTGAACCTGAAGCCGATTCCGGGTCAGCAGTATGACCAGGGGCAGGTTCAGCAGTAAGGTATCGATCCTGGGGCCGCTTTGCGGCCCATCGCCGGCAAGCCAGCTCCCACAGGTACCGCACAAGGCTCAAGGGCCATGCAGACCCTGTGGGAGCTGGCTTGCCGGCGATGGGCTGCAAGGCAGCCCCGGTTTTTAGCGCACCACGCTTGCCTGTATCGCCGTCAGGGCAATGGTATGCACGATGTCGTCAACCTGCGCCCCGCGTGGCAAGTCGTTCACCGGCTTGCGCAAGCCTTGCAGCATCGGCCCCAGGCTGACCCCGTCGGCGCTGCGTTGCACCGCCTTGTGGGTCGTGTTGCCGGTATTCAGGTCAGGGAACACGAACACCGTTGCCCGCCCGGCTACCGGGCTTCCCGGCGCCAGGTCCCGTGCAATTGCCGGGTTGGCCGCTGCGTCATACTGCAATGGCCCGTCAATCAGCAGCTCCTGCGCCGCGCTCTGTGCCAGGCGGGTTGCTTCACGCACTTTCTCGACTTCCTCGTCGCTGGCCGAATCGCTTGAATAACTGATCATCGCCACCCGTGGCGCGATGCCGAAGGCCTGCGCCGACTCCGCACTCTGCCGGGCAATTTCGGCCAGTTCGGCAGCGCTTGGGTGCGGGTTCATCACGCAGTCGCCGTACACCAGCACCTGCTCGGGGAACAGCATGAAGAACACCGACGACACCAGGCTCGAACCCGGTGCGGTCTTGATCAGCTGCAGGGCCGGGCGGATGGTGTTGGCAGTGGAGTGCACCAGGCCCGAGACCAGGCCGTCCACTTCGTCCAGGGCCAGCATCATGGTGGCGATCACCACCGGGTCTTCCAGTTGCTGCTCGGCCATTGGGGCGTTGAGGTTCTTGCTCTTGCGCAGCTCGACCATCGGCTCCACATAGCGCCCGCGAATCAACTCGGGGTCGAGAATCTCCAGGCCCGGCGGCAAGGTGATGCCCTGGGCACGGGCCACGGCGTCGACATCCTCGGGCTTGGCCAGTAGCACGCAACGGGCGATGCCGCGGGCCTGGCAGATGGCCGCAGCCTGCACCAGCAGCGGCTCGGCGCCTTCCGGCAGGACGATGCGTTTGTTGGCCTGCTGCGCCCGCTGGATCAGTTGGTAGCGGAACACTGCCGGCGACAGGCGCAGTTCGCGCGGGGTGCCGCAACGCTGGTGCAGCCAGGCGGCGTCGAGGTGGCTGGCGACGAAGTCGGTGATGAATTCGGCGCGCTCGCGGTCATCCACCGGGATTTCGCGGTTCAGCGAATTGAGCTGGTTGGCGGTGTCGTACGAGCCAGTACTGACCGACAGGATCGGCAGGCCAGCCTGCAGGGCGCCGCGGCACAGACCCAGGATGCGCGCGTCAGGTTTGCTGTCGCTGGTCAGCAGCAGGCCGGCCAGCGGTACGCCGTTGATCGCCGCCAGGCTGACGGCGAGGATAATGTCGTCACGGTCGCCCGGGGTCACTACCAGCGTGCCCGAGGTCAGCAGCGGCACCGTGTTGGCCACGGTGCGCGCGCAGATGATGATCTTGCTCATGCGCCGCTGCTCGTAGTCGCCGGCATTGAGCACCTGGGCACCGAGCAGGTCGGCCACGTCGCGGGTGCGCGGGGCGTTCAGTTCGGGCTGGTAGGGGATGCAGCCGAGCAGGCGGAAGTCGTTGCCGCGCAGCAGTGGCGAGTGCTCGCGCAAGCGGGTGGAAAAGTCCGCCATGCTTTCGTCGGTGCGCACCTTGTTGAGGATGACCCCGAGCACTTTCGGGTCGCGCGGGCCGCCGAACAACTGGGCCTGCAGCTCGACCCGGCCGGACAGCTCGCTGAGCACTTCGTTTTCTGGCGCCGATACCAGGATCACCTCGGCATCCAGGCTCTTGGCCAGGTGCAGGTTGACCCGCGCCGCGTAGCTGGCGTGGCGCGTGGGTACCATGCCTTCGACCACCACCACGTCGTTGCCGATACAGGCCTGCTGGTACAGGCGGATGATTTCTTCGAGCAACTCGTCCAGCTGGCCATCGCCGAGCATGCGCTCGACGTGGGCCAGGCTCAGCGGCACGGGGGGCTTGATGCCGTGGGTGCGGGCGACCAGCTCGGTGGAACGCTCGGGGCCGGTGTCACCCGGGTGGGGCTGGGCGATCGGCTTGAAGAAGCCGACCTTCAGGCCGGCGCGCTCCAAAGTGCGCACCAGGCCCAGGCTGATGGAGGTCAGGCCGACACCGAAGTCGGTCGGCGCAATGAAAAATGTCTGCATGCGTGCTTCTCGAAATAAGCGGTGCAAGAAATTAACGGCCAAGGGTAGCGCTATCGGCCCCTTGTGCGCACCAGCCGCAAGCGAAGGGCTGACCGATGCGCTGCGCGCGCTGGACCGGGTCAAGCACCCAGGGGCGCGCCTGCCACGGCGGCTGGTGGCGCAAGTGCTGGGTGTGGCCGCAGGAAAGCTCGGCCACCCAGTGGCCTTCTTCGTCCTGGTGGAAGCCGGTGATCCGACTGATGGGCCGTTGCTCGTCCGCGGTGCGTTCGCAATCGGGCGATGGCTTGGTTACACTTGTCCGCTCTACATACTTTTGCAAAAGGTCTTGCCCCATGCTGATCGCCGCCAACAAGGCTGTCTCCATCGACTATACCCTGACCAACGACGCCGGGGAGACCATCGACAGCTCCGCCGGCGGTGCACCGCTGGTTTACCTGCACGGTGCCGGCAATATCATCCCGGGCCTGGAAAAAGCCCTGGAAGGCAAGCAGGCCGGTGACGAACTGAACGTTTCCATCGAGCCGGAAGAGGCCTACGGCGAATACCTGGCCGAACTGGTCAGCACCCTGAACCGCAGCCTGTTCGAAGGCGTCGACGAGCTGGAAGTGGGCATGCAGTTCCACGCTTCGGCGCCGGATGGCCAAATGCAGATCGTCACCATCCGTGACATCGACGGCGACGACGTGACCGTTGACGGCAACCACCCGCTGGCAGGTCAGCGCCTGACCTTCCAGGTCAAGGTAGTCAACGTGCGTGACGCCAGCGATGAAGAAATCGCTCACCGTCACATCCACGGTGAAGGTGGCCATCACCACTGATTTTCTGCGCTAAGCTCAGAAAGTCGCCAGGCGCTCGGGCAAGCCGATTTGCCTTCCTACGGGAGGTGGACGGTTTGGACGAGCGCCTTTTTAGTGGGCGGAATTTGCCCGCGCGGCAACCGGGAACCTGAGAGGGGAGTCATCATGAGTGCATTTCACGACCTGAAACTGGACGCGTTGAACGGCGGGGAGCTGCCCCTCGCACCGTTCAAGGGCCAAGTGGTGCTGGTGGTCAACGTTGCCTCCAAGTGTGGGCTCACGCCGCAATACAAGGCCCTGGAAAATCTCTACCAGGTTTACAAGGACAAGGGTTTCAACGTGCTTGGCCTGCCGTGCAACCAGTTTGCCGGCCAGGAGCCGGGCAGCGAAAAGGAAATCCAGGAGTTCTGCAGCCTCAACTATGGGGTGAGCTTCCCGCTGGGTGGCAAACTGGAGGTCAACGGGCCGCAGCGCCACTCGCTGTACCGCCTGCTGGCGGGTGAGGGGGCGGAGTTCCCGGGCGACATAACCTGGAATTTCGAGAAGTTTCTGGTGGGCAAGGACGGGCGGGTACTGGCGCGTTTTTCGCCGCGCACGGCACCGGATGATCCGGCGGTGGTACAGGCTATCGAGAAAGCCTTGGCCTGAAGCGCCTGACGCGGGTCCCTCTGTAGGAGCGGCCTTGTGTCGCGATCGGGCCGCATAGCGGCCCCGGATATCAGCATTGTCGCAACAATCGAGGGGCTGCTCTGCAGCCCGATCGCGACACAAGGCCGCTCCTACACAGATCGCGTAGCACCCAGCCTCGAAGCTGGTGAAGTCGCAGCCTGGTTCCGGGCTGCATGCAGATACCCCTCGAACTGCTCGACAATCCCTGGCCAGCCCTGGCGGCTGGCATGCTTTCGCGCATTCAGGCGCACCCGCCGTAACGTTTCTTCTTCTTCCAGCAACCAACAGGCTGCGTCGATGAACGCTGCCTGATCCCCCGGCATGGCCAGTGCACCGCTATGGCCATGGCGAATATGCTGCGCAGCGGCCGCCTCGTCATACGCGACCACCGCCAGCCCTGAGGCCATGGCTTCGAGCACCACATTGCCAAAGGTTTCGGTCAGGCTCGGAAACAGAAACAGGTCACCGCTGGCATAGTGTTCGGCCAGCACCTCGCCACGCTGGGCACCGCAGAACACGGCTTCCGGTACCTGCTGTTCCAGGGCGGCACGCTGTGGGCCGTCACCCACCATGATCAGGCGCAGGCGTTTGTGTGGATAGGCTTTCTGCAGGGCCTCCAGGCTTGGGCGCAGCAAGCCCAGGTTCTTTTCTGCCGCCAGCCGCCCGACATGCAGTACGGCGATGTCATCCGGGCCAAGCCCCCAGCTTTCCCGTAATGCAGGGTTGCGTCGGGCCGGGTTGAACAGGCAGGCATCAACCCCTCGGGCCAGTAGCTCCAGGCGTTCGAAACCGCGGCGCTCAAGCTCCAGGCGCTGGCTGAGGCTGGGCACCAGGGTGATCGCCGTACGCCGATGGAACCAGCGCAGGTAATGGGTGAGCAGGCGCGTCAGCAGGCCCAGCCCGTACTGGCCGGAATACTGCGGGAAGTTGGTGTGGAAGCCGCTGACTACCGCCACCCCCAGGCGCCGCGCCGCGCGCAGTGCACTGAGCCCAAGCGGCCCCTCGGTGGCGATGTACAGCACATCCGGGCGCTGTCGGCGCCAGCGGCGCAACAGCTTGTGCATCGATACCTCGCCTCCACTGCAAGCCCGGGTAGCCCGGCAGTGGCCAGCCACGGCACAGCATCAGGTGCGGGTCGTTGTGCAGCGGTGCCTCACCGGCCTGGCGCGGGCGCACCACTTCGATTTCATGGCCGCGTTGGCGCAACCCTTCGCTGAGGCGGCCAAGGGTATTGGCCACGCCGTTGATCTCGGGCGGGAAGGTTTCGCTGACCAGAGTAATGCGTAGGGCGGGTGTATTCATGACAAAAGTGTCCGCCTGCTGAGTTGCGCCAATGTGACTGTAATGTGACGTACAGATGACGCCTGATTACCGACGCTTTCCGTTTGGTGAATTTTTCCTTGCAGGCCGCTCAAGAGGGGGCAGCGACAGCCGATGCAGATGCATTCGACGATGCGCTCCAGGAGAGCGGTGATGTTCAACAACAAGCTCAAGCAAGAAATCCGGCAGCTGCGCGAAGACCTGATGTCCATCGAGCAGGTCAAGAGTAGCCTCGACAGCGAGATGCTGGTACTGCAACTCGACCCTCAGGGGCGGATCGAGATGGTCAACGGCAACTTCGAGAGCGAGATGCTCTACCGTGCCGAACAATTGCTTGGGCGCAACATCGAGGACATCGTCCCTGCCCATGTGAAGACGCTGGACTTCTACCAGCGCATGAAGGGCGCGATCAGCCGTGGTGAACACCTGAACGGTGCATTCCGCCTGCTGCGCGGCGATGGCCAGGAAGCCTGGTTGCGGTCGATTCTGCAGCCGGTCAAGAACAGCGAGGGGCGCATCAAGTATTTCACGCTGCACTCCAGCGACCTGACCCGCACCATCGAGACTTCGCGCGAGCATGAGAGCCTGATCAAAGCGCTGATGCGCTCCACGGCGGTGATCGAATTTGACCTCGATGGCAACATCCTCACCGCCAACGAACGGTTCCTGGCCACCGTTGGCTACCGCCTGGAACAGATTCGTGGCAAGCATCACCGCATTTTCTGTGAGCCGGAGGAGGTCAACTCGGCCGGTTACCAGGCGTTCTGGGACAAGCTGCGCCGTGGCGAGTACGTTGCCGAGCGCTTCAAGCGTATCGATGCCCATGGCCGGGTGGTCTGGCTGGAGGCATCGTACAACCCGATCTTCGATGCTCATGACGTATTGTACAAGGTGGTCAAGTTCGCCACCGTCATCACCGAGCAGGTCAACCAGGAGCAGGCGGTCGCAGAGGCGGCAGATGTCGCCTACAACACCTCGCTGGGTACCGATGCCAGCGCCCGCAAGGCCACCGATGTGGTCACCCAGAGCGTCAGCGTGATGCGCGGGCTGGAAGCGTCCATGCAAGAGGCGGCAGAGGGCATCCAGGCGCTGGATACCCAGTCGCGGGTGATTGGCTCGATCATCAAGACCATCAGCGACATTGCCGGGCAGACCAACCTGCTGGCGCTGAACGCGGCCATTGAAGCGGCCCGCGCCGGCGAGCAGGGGAGGGGCTTTGCCGTGGTTGCCGATGAAGTGCGCCAACTGGCCTCGCGTACCAGCACCGCGACCGAGGAAATCGCCCGGGTGGTGCAGCAGAACGAGCAGCTGGCCCAGGCGGCGGTGGCGATCATCGACACCAGCAAGCGTCAGGCCGAGCAGGGGCTGGCGCTGGCGGACGAGACGGGGAGCGTTATTGTCGAAATCCAGGACGGGGCAAAGCGGGTGGTGGATGTGGTGGGGCAGTTTTCCAGCCGGTTGGGGCAGTAAAACCAAGGCCAGACACAGTCTGCTTTTTGTAGGAGCGGCCTTGTGTCGCGAAAGGGCCGCAAAGCGGCCCCGGCAATTTGTGCATTAATGCTGAAATCCTGGGGCCGCTTAGCGGCCCTTTCGCGACACAAGGCCGCTCCTACAGGAAGTCCTGCAAGTCATCGGGTCTGTGGATCAGTTGCGCTCCCGCACCCAGAACAACGTAGCCCCCGCCACCGCCGCCGGCATCATCAGCACGTTGACCAGCGGAATCATTAGCGCCAGGTAGGTTATGCCGCCAAAGCCCAGCGACTGCCAGCGCTTGCTGCGCAGCCAGGCCAGCATGTCCTGCCAGCTCATCTTGTTGTTGTCTGCCGGGTAGTCGATGTACTGGATAGCCATCATCCATACGCCGAAGATCAGCCATAGCGGCGCAGCCACCACGTTGACCACCGGGATCAGCGACAGGATGAACAGGCCGATTGCCCGCGGCAGGAAGTAGCCCAGCTTGCGCATTTCACGGCCGAAGGTACGTGGCACCATGGCCACCAGTTCGCCCCAGCTGAACGCCGGGAAGTTGTCCTGGCCACGCACCACCACCTCGACCTTTTCCGCCAGAAAGCCATTGAACGGCGCGGCAATGATGTTGGCCACCAGAGTGAAGGTGAAGAACACCATCAGCACCACCAGGGCGACGAACAGCGGCCAGAGGATGTAGGTGAGGAAGCTCAGCCAGCTAGGCAGGCTCGGCATCAGGGCGTCCACCCACAGGCTGAACTGATGCCCGGCGAAGTAGATCAGGCCGCCGAACAGCAGTAGATTGACCGCCAGTGGCAACAGCACGAACAACCGCAGGTTGGGGCTCAGCACCAGTTTCAGGCCTTCGCGCAGGTACTGGGGGCCAGAGAGTACAGGGGCTTGCATCGAGAAACTCCGCAGAGAAGGGAAACGCGCTGACCTTACCGAGTTTGCCGCGCCGACGAAAGGCGGGCCGCGAGCGGGAAACGGGCGGTAACAAAAGCGGCAGGGCTTGATAATCGATGAAATCGCTGAATAGACGATGGCTATGAGGTGGATTGTCGAAGGATATTTCCTTAATCTTTGCGACCTCGCTACAGTGCGCTCAACTTTCTGCTTTCCGGGCCTGCGCGTTGTAGCCTTCCCCAAGTGCTGCGTGGGTCCTTTTTAATTTCAAAGCTGGCGCAGCCGGCACACGATGCCGGCCCTGCGGCCCGCTCGACAGGAGTTCGACATGTCTGAAGTACGTCATTCGCGCGTCATCATTCTCGGTTCCGGCCCTGCCGGTTACAGCGCCGCGGTATACGCCGCCCGTGCCAACCTCAAGCCGCTGCTGATCACCGGCATGCAGGCCGGTGGCCAGCTGACCACCACCACCGAAGTCGACAACTGGCCGGGCGACCCGCACGGCCTGACCGGCCCTGCGCTGATGCAGCGCATGCAGGAGCACGCCGAGCGTTTCGAAACCGAAATCGTCTTCGACCACATCAACGCCGTCGACCTGGCCAACAAGCCGTTCACCCTGCAGGGTGACAGCGGCAAGTACACTTGCGACGCGCTGATCATCGCCACTGGCGCCAGCGCCCGCTACCTGGGCCTGCCGTCGGAAGAAACCTTCATGGGCAAGGGCGTTTCGGCCTGCGCTACCTGCGACGGTTTCTTCTACCGCAACAAGCCGGTTGCCGTGGTGGGCGGCGGCAACACTGCCGTGGAAGAGGCGCTGTACCTGGCCAACATCGCCAGCAAGGTGACGCTGGTGCACCGTCGCGATACCTTCCGCGCCGAAAAGATCCTGGTCGACAAGCTGCACGCCCGTGTGGCCGAGGGCAAGATCGAACTCAAGCTCAACGCCACCCTGGACGAAGTACTGGGTGACAACATGGGCGTGACCGGTGCGCGCCTGAAGAACAACGACGGCAGCAGCGACGAAATCAAGGTTGACGGCGTGTTCATCGCCATTGGCCACACCCCGAACACCTCGCTGTTCGAAGGCCAGCTGGCCCTCAAGGACGGCTACCTGGTGGTCAACGGCGGCCGTGAAGGCAACGCCACCGCCACCAACGTCGAGGGCGTGTTCGCTGCCGGTGACGTGGCTGACCACGTTTACCGCCAGGCCATTACCTCGGCCGGTGCCGGCTGCATGGCGGCGCTGGATGTCGAGCGTTACCTGGACGGGCTGGCCAACGCCTCGTTCTGATTCGAGAACACCGGGGCGCAAAGCGCCCCCCCAAAAAAAACCGGCTCAATGGCCGGTTTTTTTGTGTCCGCAATCAGCTCACAGGCTCAAGCGCATGGACAGGTCCACCGCCTTCACATCCTTGGTCATGGCACCAATCGAGATGTAGTCAACCCCTGTCTCGGCAATCACCCGCAAAGTCGTCTCGTTGACCCCGCCACTGGCTTCCAGCTTGGCCTTGCCCGCGGTAATGCGCACGGCTTCGCGCATTTCTTCCAGGTTCAGCTCGTCGAGCATGATGATGTCGGCACCAGCGGCCAGCGCCTGGCGCAGTTCATCCAGGCTTTCCACTTCGATTTCCACCGGCTTGCCCGGCGCAATGCGGTGCGCCGCCGCCACGGCCGCGGCAACGCCGCCGCTGGCGGCGATGTGGTTTTCCTTGATCAGGAAAGCGTCGTACAGGCCGATGCGGTGGTTGTCACAACCGCCACAGGTCACTGCATACTTCTGTGCCAGGCGCAGGCCCGGCAGGGTCTTGCGGGTGTCCAGCAGGCGCACCTGGGTGCCCTCCACCAGGTCGGCCAGGAAGCGCGCACGGGTAGCGACCCCCGAGAGCATCTGCAGGAAGTTCAATGCACTGCGCTCACCACTGAGCAGTGAACGCGCTGGGCCCTCCAGATGAAACAGCGGCTGGTTGGCGGTGGCGCGCTCGCCATCGGCCACCTGCCAGTGCACGGCCACGCGAGGGTCGAGTTGGCGGAACACCGCATCGACCCAGGCGGTGCCGGCGATCACGCAGTCTTCGCGGGTGATGATGGTCGCCTTGGCCAGGCGCTCGGCCGGGATCAGCTGCGCAGTGATATCGCCACTGCCGATGTCCTCCAACAACGCGCGGCGCACGTTGGCTTCGATTTCAGCGGTCAGGTCGGCGAGGCGTAGGTTCGGCATGGTCGGCTCCACAAGCTAGATGCCGGCGATTATAGGGCAGGGGGCCGGTGTGTACAGTCGCCTTGGCGATGACCTTTGGTCGGCCTGTGTGAGCAGGCGGGGTAAATCAGGGTCATTAGCCAGCCGGTGAAACGGTGCTGGCAGCTGTGCGGATTTTTACCGATAATGGTGACCGGTATTTGGCGTCATGACTTTGACGATCTTCAGCCCCTTCGGGCGAGACACCCTGCAAGGAGTCCAGGATGCAGAATGAAGGCAAGGTGGTGCCCTTGGCGGCCGCCATCGACCGAGGCGTACGTGCGCCTCTGCCTTGCCTTCCGGTGTTGCTCCTGCAGGTGCGCGACAAGGCCGCCTTGCAGTTGCGCCAGGGCCTGCAGGACTTGTTCGACAACGCTGACGACACCCTCTTCGAAATGGCCGACAAGGCCGTCGATCGCCATGATCAGAACCTGTACTTCGAAGCCATGCGCGACCTGCGCCTGAAGCGCAAGAGCATCGAGCGTGGTTTTCTCGATACCTTCTATGATGCCTTCGCCCGTATCGGTCAGGTTGACCTGTGGGCGCACATGGTCGAGCCGGGCAACCTGGGCAGCAAGGCCCAGGTGGAGCGTACCGCCGCGATCGAAGGCATGGTCGCGCGGGTGCTGTCGCGCGACGGCATTGCCCTGCAGCAACTGAGCCTGCGCTTGCAGGTACTGCTTGACCGCCCCCTGTACGAGCAGCACAACCCGTTGGGGCCGGCTGCGCTGTGTGGCTACTTCCTTGATGCTGGCCGCAACCTGGGGGTCGGCCTGCGGGTCAAACTGGTCCTGCTCAAACTGTTCGAGCGCTATGTGCTGCGCGATGTCGACATGATTTATGGCGAAGCCAACCAGCTGCTGGCCGCCGCCGGTGTGCTGCCCGAGTTGCCGCCGGCACCGCGCCGGCGTGTAGAAGACCGGCGCGTGAGTACACGACGTGGGTCGGCGAACCTGGGACAAGAGGGGGGCGCGGACGCGGCAGGGCAGGCTTTCTTTGCCGCTTTGCAACCACTGCTGGCACCGGTGCGGGGGCAGTTCGCGCCTCGTTTGCAGGCGGTGGCTGCCGCACAGCCAATCAGCACCGCCGACTTGCTGCGCCTGCTTTCGCATTTGCAGCACTACGTGCCCGCTACCCACGAGGCCGACGAATTCGAGCTGGGTCAACAGCTTGAACAACTGCTGCTCAGGGTCAGCGTGCGCAGCGGCACACGCCGGCGCATCGACGTGGCTGACGAAGACATGATCAACCTGGTTGGCCTGCTGTTCGCCTTCATCCAGAACGACGACAACTTGCCGGCCAGCCTGCGCGCGCTGATCGCGCGTCTGCATATTCCACTGCTGAAAGTGGCGCTGCTGGACAAGGGCCTGTTCAGTCGGGCCAGTCACCCGGCCCGGCGGCTGCTCAACGAGATCGCCGGCGCGGCCATCGGCTGGGAGTGCGGCGGCGACGGCATGCGCGACAGCCTGCACCTGCGGGTGGAGCGTATCGTCCAGCGCCTGCTCAATGACTTTGCCGAAGATGCCAGCCTGTTCGCCGAACTGCTCGAAGACTTTCTTGCTTTCAACCAGGACGAGCGGCGGCGCAACGAGCTACTTGAACAGCGCACACGCGACGCCGAAGAGGGGCGCGCCCGGGCCCAGCAGGCCAGGCAGCAGGTGCAGCACGCACTTAACCAGCGTTTGCGCGGCCGGGTACTGCCGCAGGTGGTGGTACAGATGCTGGTGCAGGCCTGGAGCCAGGTGTTGCTGCTGGCTTGGCTCAAGCAGGGCGAGGCCTCCCAGGCCTGGCGGGATGCCTTGCAGACCATGGATACGCTACTGGCCAGCATCACCCCGCCGCATGAGCCGCAAGCCTTGCTGCAGCAGGTGCCGGGCCTGCTCAAGGCACTGCGCGATGGCTTGGCCGGCGTGGCCCTGGATTCAGCAGCGACTCGCGAATTCTTCCTGCAACTGGAGCAGTTGCATCTGCGCGCCTGCGCAGGTAACGAGGTGCAGCCTGGCAAAGCGGGCCAGCCCCTGAGTGACGTGCTGGTGGCTGATGATATCGTGCTGACCATTGCCGAAGAGCCCGCCTGCGCGCCATTGCAGTTTGCCGACGATCAGGCTGCGGCAGTGCGCCAGGTTGAGCGCCTGCGCGTCGGTACCTGGGTCGAGGTGCTGGATGAGGACGAACCGCTGCGCTGCAAACTGGTGGCGCGTATCGACAGCAGCGACCGGCTGGTTTTCGCCAACCGTACCGGTATGAAGGTGCGCGAATGGAACGCCGGTAGCCTGGCCCAGGCGCTGCACCGGGGCGACGTGCGGGTGCTGGATGACGGGCTGCTGTTCGAGCGGGCGCTGGAGGCGGTGCTCGAGGGCCTGCGGCGGTAGGCGCCAAGCTGGCACGATCTCTGAGGGGGCGGGCCCGCCCGCTCCCACAGCATTACAATCATTCACATGCAAACGGCAGTCGCCACAGGGCATACTGATGTTCTGTTCACGGCGTTTTCAGGATCTGCCCCATGCAATTGGACCGTGCCACTGGCTGGTTCCACGGAATCGGAATCACCCACTGCCCCTCGCCGAACTTCAATGCCCGCCCCGAAGGCGAATCGGTTTCCCTGCTGGTGATTCACAACATCAGCCTGCCGCCGGCCTGCTTCGGTACCGGCAAGGTCCAGCAATTCTTCCAGAACCGCCTGGACCCCGACGAACACCCATACTTCGCCAGCATCAACCACCTGACCGTGTCGGCGCACCTGTTCGTCGAGCGTGATGGTGCGGTAACCCAGTTCGTGTCATTGCTCGACCGCGCCTGGCATGCTGGTGTGTCGTGCTTCGACGGGCGTGAAGGCTGTAACGATTTCTCCATCGGTATCGAGCTGGAAGGCACTGACGAGCTGCCTTATACCGATGCCCAGTATGCGGTGCTGGCGCAACTTACCCGGCAAATCCGCTGTGCCTGGCCGACCATCGACCTGGACCGCATTCAGGGCCATAGCGACATTGCCCCGCAGCGCAAGACCGACCCTGGCCCGGCGTTCGACTGGCCGCGCTACCGTCAGGCGCTGCAGCAAAACGAGGACAAGGCATGAGTTTTCTGGTGTTGTTGCTGGCGCTGTGGGTCGAGAAGTTCTCGGCCCTGCGCCATCAGGTGCAGCGCGACGGGTTCTTCCTTGGTGAGCTGGTGCGCCTGGAGCGCAGCGGCAAGGTGCACCCGTGGTGGACGCTGGCGATCCTGGTGTTGGCACCGGTAGCACTGCTGGCGTTGCTGCTGCATGTGCTGGAGCCGGTGGCGTATGGCTTGCTGGCGTTGCCGGTGCACCTGCTGGTGCTGGTTTACAGCCTGGGCCGCGGCGATGCCAAGGCATCGCTGGGGCCGTTCCGCGATGCCTGGCGGCGTGGTGATGACCAAGCCGCACTGCACGTGGCCGAGCGTGACCTGGGGTTGGCGGCCGACGAGCCGAACAGCCTGTTGGTACGGGTGCAGGGCAACCTGCTGTGGCAGGTGTACCAGGGCTTTTTCGCGGTGATCTTCTGGTACTTCGTGCTGGGCCCGGGCGCAGCCCTGGCCTATCGGCTGCTGGCGTTGTGCGGCGAGCACAGCAGGCAACCTGCGTTGAAGGCCCGTGCCGAGCAACTGAGGCACATCATGGACTGGCTGCCGGTACGGGTGCTGGCGTTGAGTTTTGCCCTGGTCGGCAACTTCCTCGCGGTGACCCGGGTAATGCTGCACGAGGTGTTGAACTGGCACATCAGCGCCGGACACCTGGTGGCCCGGGTCGGGCGCATTGCCGATGACATTCCCGAGGAAGAAGACAGCCAGCGCGGGCTGGGCCGGCTGGACAGCCTGTGGGAGCTGCTGCTGCGTTGCGCGGTGCTGTGGTATGCAGGGTTTGCGCTGTGGACGGTGCTGGTCTGAGCTGAAGTCGGGCGCATACCCTGTAGGAGCGGCCTTGTGTCGCGATGGGCTGCGCAGCGGCCCCCGGATTTTCAGCTTCGCCGCATAAATTGCCGGGGCCGCGTTGCGGCCCTTTCGCGACACAAGGCCGCTCCTACAGCGACCGCGCCAGGTCTACCATCTGAACAACTCATAAGCATTGCGGCTGCTGGCTTCAGCCAGCTCCGCGACATCCACCCCCATCACCTGCGCCAGCGCCGCAGGCAATCTCCGGCAAATGCTCCGGGCTGTTCCTCACCCCCGGGTACATCACCGGCGCCATGTCCGGCGCATCGGTCTCCAGCACTACGCTGTCCAGCGGCAACCGCGCCAGGGTCTTGCGCAGCCGCAAGGCCTGCGGCCAGGTAGCCGCACCGCCCAGCCCAAGCCGGAAGCCCAGCCTGATGTACTCACGAGCCTCTTCATAACTGCCGGCAAACGCATGAATCACCCCCGCCCGCGCCGGCTTGTAGCGCTTGAGCGTGGCGATCACCTGGGCATGGCTGCGGCGCACGTGCAGCAAGGCGGGCAGGTCGAAGTCGCAGGCCATCTGCAATTGTGCTTCGAACAGCGCCTGCTGGCGGGCCTTGTCCAGGTCTTCCAGGTAATAGTCCAGGCCAAACTCGCCCACGGCACATAGCCGAGGGTCGCCGTGCAGGCGCGCCAGCCACTCGCGCAACTGCACCAGGTGCTCCGGGCGATGCTGGTCGAGGTAAATCGGGTGCAGGCCGAGCGCAGCGAACAGGCACTGGTCGGCGCAGGCCAGGTCCCATACCCGCTGGAAATTCGCCTGATACACCCCCAGCACCACCATCCGCTCCACCCCGCGCGCCTCCGCGTTGGCCAGCAGGCGCGGGCGGTCGGCTTCGAAGTCGGGGAAGTCCAGGTGGGTGTGGGTGTCGATCAGGCGCATGGTCAGGCCGCTGTAATCCGTTGCTTGAACGTTCGACCGACGGCATGCACGCCAGGTTCGTAGCGTTTATCCTCGATCGCGGCCAGTGCCAGTTCCAGGGCGGTGGCGGCAATCAGGCCATGCTGCTGGGCCATGGCATTCACCGGCAGCGGCAGGAAGTCGAGCAACTGGTTGTCGCCAAAGGTGCCCAGTTGTAGTTGGCGCGAATCGGCAGGGCGCGCCTGCAGGGTGTCGAATACCCCTTGCAGCAGCACGTAGGAGGTGGTCACCAGGGCATCCGGCAAGCCGCCGAGCTCGTCGATCAGCTGCTGCATCAGGCGCTGGCCGCACTCACGGCTGAACGCTTCGCCCTGATAGCGGCGAACTTCGCCGGCATAGCCCTGCAGCGCTTCGTCGAAGCCGCCGGCACGGGCCTGGCTGACCGACAGCTCGGGGCGTGCACCGATCAGCGCGATGCTGCGCGGCGCGGCGTTCAGCAGGCTGGCCGCCAGTTGGCGGCTGGCATCGCGGTCGTCGCTGATCACCGAGCAGAAGTGCGCAGGGTCCAGGCGGCGGTCGATGGCGATCACCGGCAGGCCTTTGTCCTGCAGTTCGCGGTAGCTGTCGTCTTCCGGCGGCAGGCAACTGGCGACGAACAATGCGTCGCAACGGCGGGCGCGGAACAGCTGCTGCAACTGGCGCTCGCTGTCGGGCTGGTCGTCACTGCTGGCGATCAGCAACTGGTAGCCTCGGGCGCGGGCACCTTGTTCCAGTTGCTTGGCGATGCGGGCGTAGCTGGGGTTCTCCAGATCCGGGAGAATGAAGCCCAGGGTGCGGGTATGCCGGCTGCGCAGGCCAGCGGCCTGCGGGTTGGGGGTGAAGCCGTGGGCCTCGACCACCGCGCGTACCCGCTCGACAGTGCTGTTGCTGATGCGCTGCTGTTCGGCCTTGCCATTGATGACGTAGCTGGCAGTGGTCACGGACACACCGGCCAGACGGGCGATATCGCTGAGTTTCACCGAATTTTCCTTGTTATTACCGGGGCTGGCTGTGAAGCCGGACCGGGTAGTTTGACCCGGCACGGGCGCCACGCGCAGACGACCATTGTCGCAATTGTCCGACAGGATGGGGCTTTTTCCTCGGCAGATTATCGAGTAACGTGGCCGCCTGGTCAGATTAATCGTTTCAGCTGCCGAATTTTCTGCCTCGGCTGCCATCCGTGCAAGGCTGTTGAACTGGCCGTTCATGTGAATTTCACAACAATACTCCAGTACCCGACCGGGAACTGCAAAAGGAGAAGGTCATGCTCGAGCTCGCCAAAGAGCAAATAGCCATGGGCCAGAAGGCCGCCGACAAGGCCGAGGCATTGCGCCTGCTGGCCGACCGGCTGCTCGCTGACGGCCTGGTCGCCGACGGATACCTGCAAGGGCTGCAGGCCCGCGAGGCACAAGGCTCAACCTTCCTTGGGCAGGGCATCGCCATCCCCCATGGCACGCCGCAGACCCGTGACCTGGTGTATGCCACCGGCGTACGCCTGTTGCAGTTTCCCGAGGGTGTGGACTGGGGCGATGGCCAGATGGTCTACCTGGCCATCGGCATTGCCGCCCGCTCCGACGAGCACCTGCGCCTGCTGCAACTGCTTACCCGCGCCCTGGGCGAGACCGACCTGGCCGAAGCACTGCGCCGCGCCAGTTCCGCCGAGGCGTTGCTGAAACTGTTGCAGGGCGCGCCACAGGAACTGGCGCTGGATGCCCAACTGGTCGGCCTGAACGTGCCGGCCGAAGACTTCGATGAGCTGGCCTGGCGTGGCGCCCGCCTTTTGCAGCGTGCCGACTGCGTCGACAACGGTTTTGCCGCCCTGCTGCAGCAGGCCGAGCCGCTGCCGCTGGGTGAGGGCCTGTGGTGGCTGCACAGCGAGCGCCAGGTTCGCCAGCCGGGCCTGGCCTTCATCACCCCGCAGCAGCCGCTGCGTTACCGCGACCAGCCGCTCAACGGCCTGTTCTGCCTGGCCAGCCTCGGTGCGGCCCACCAGGCCTTGCTCGAGCGCCTGTGCGAAGTGCTGATCGAAGGCCGCGGGCAGATGCTCTACCAGGCGACCAGCAGCCGTGCGGTACTGGAAGTGCTGGGCGGTGAGGCGCCTGCGGACTGGCCCAGCGCGCGTGTCGTACTGGCCAACCCGCACGGTCTGCATGCCCGCCCGGCAAAGGTATTGGCGCAACTGGCCAAAGGTTTCGAGGGGGAAATCCGTGTACGCCTGGTCGACAGCGCTCAGCCGGCGGTGTCGGTAAAGAGCCTGAGCAAGCTGCTCAGCCTAGGCGCCCGACGTGGCCAGGCGCTGGAACTGGTAGCTGAGCCAGGCATCGCCGCCGATGCCTTGCCGGTGCTGCTGGCCGCCATCGAAGAGGGCCTCGGCGAAGAGGTGGAGCCACTGCCACAGAGCACGGCGGCCGTAGCCGGCGATGTGGTCGAAGTGCTGCAAGCGCCCGAAGCCGGTAGCCGCATCCAGGGTGTGGGTGCTGCGCCGGGTATTGCCAGTGGCCCGGCGCATGTGTGTGTGGAGCGTGAGTTCGACTACCCCCTGCGCGGCGAGTCCTGCACCCACGAGCGGCAGAAGCTGCGTGAAGCCGTGGCGGCCGTGAATGGCGAGCTGCAGGCCTTGGTCCAGCGTAGCGACAAGGCCATTGGCGAAATCTTCGTCACCCATCAGGAAATGCTCGCCGACCCGGCCCTGACCGACGATGTCGAGCAGCGCCTGGGCCAGGGCGAAAGTGCCGCGGCAGCGTGGATGGCGGTGATCGAGGCGGCGGCGCGCCAGCAGGAATCGCTGCACGATGCCTTGCTCGCCGAGCGTGCGGCCGACCTGCGTGACATCGGCCGCCGCGTGCTGGCGCAGTTGTGTGGCGTGCCGGCCCAGGTTGAACCCGAGCAACCCTACGTGCTGGTGATGACCGAAGTGGGCCCGTCCGATGTCGCCCGGCTGGACCCGAGCCGTGTCGCCGGTATCGTCACCGCCCAGGGCGGCGCCACCGCCCACAGTGCCATCGTCGCCCGTGCCCTGGGCATTCCGGCGGTGGTCGGTGCGGGTGCGTCGATACTGCTGTTGGACAGTGGCACGCCGTTGCTGCTCGATGGCCAGCGTGGCGTGGTCAGCGTGGCGCCGCCGGCGGATGAATTGCAACGGGCCCTGGCCGAGCGCGACCTGCGCGAGCAACGCTTGCAGGCCGCCTGGGCCAACCGCTTCGAGCCGGCGGTCACCCGCGATGGCCACGCGGTCGAGGTGTTCGCCAACATTGGCGAGAGCAATGGCATCGCCAAGGTAGTGGAGCAGGGCGCCGAAGGCGTGGGCCTGCTGCGCACCGAGCTGATTTTCATGGCTCACCCCCAGGCGCCGGACGTGGCGACCCAGGAAGCCGAGTACCGCCGCGTGCTCGATGGCCTCGACGGGCGCCCGCTGGTGGTGCGCACCCTTGATGTCGGTGGTGACAAACCGCTGCCGTACTGGCCGATCGCTGCCGAGGAAAATCCGTTCCTCGGCGTGCGCGGCGTGCGCCTTACCCTGCAGCGTCCGCAGGTGATGGAAGACCAGTTGCGGGCCTTGCTGCGCGCTGCCGACCAGCGCCCGCTGCGCATCATGTTCCCGATGGTCGGGCAGGTGCACGAATGGCGCGAGGCGCGCGCCATGGTCGAGCGCCTGCGTGCCGAGATCCCGGTAGCCGACCTGCAACTGGGCATCATGGTCGAAGTGCCCTCGGCAGCGCTGCTGGCACCCCAACTGGCGCGCGAAGTGGACTTTTTCAGCATCGGCACCAACGACCTGACCCAGTACACCCTGGCCATCGACCGTGGCCACCCCAGCCTCTCGGCCCAGGCCGACGGCCTGCACCCGGCGGTGCTCAGCCTGATCGACATGACCGTGCGCGCAGCGCATGCCCATGGCAAGTGGGTGGGTGTGTGCGGCGAGCTTGCGGCCGACCCGCAGGCAGTGGCCGTGCTGCTGGGCCTGGATGTGGACGAGCTCAGCGTTGCCGCGCGCAGCATTGCCGAAGTCAAGGCCCTGGTTCGCCAGGCCGATTACCAGACGGCCCGCGCCCTGGCGCGCGAGGCTCTGCAACAGGACAGCGCCGCAGCGGTTCGCGCGCTGGTGGAGCGTTACTGAATGGCCAAGATCCTCACCCTCACCCTGAACCCGGCGCTGGACATCACCATCGGCCTGCATACCCTGCGCCCCGGGCAGGTCAACCGTAGCCAGGAGCAGCACAGCCACGCCGCGGGCAAGGGGCTGAACGTCGCCCAGGTGCTGGCTGACCTGGGGCACAGCGTCACGGTTGGCGGCTTCCTGGGGCGCGATAACCTGCAACCCTTCGAGGCGCTGATCGACTGGCGCGGTTTCGTCGACTGCTTTGTCCGCGTACCGGGGGAAACCCGCAGCAACATCAAGCTGGTCGAGGCCGATGGCCGTGTCACCGACATCAACGGCCAAGGTCCGGAAGTCGACGAAGCGGCACGCAGTGCATTGCTGCGCCGCCTGGCACAGATTGCCCCGGGTCACGATGCGGTGGTGGTGGCTGGTAGCCTGCCGCGCGGGATCAGTGCCGACTGGTTCCGCCAGTTGCTCGAACAGCTCAAGTCGCTAGGCCTCAAGGTGGCCCTGGACAGCAGCGGCGAAGCCCTGCGTGTCGGCCTGCAGAGCTCGCCCTGGCTGGTCAAGCCCAATACCGAAGAGCTGGGCGAGGTGCTTGGCCTGGCTGTGGATAACCCGGCGCAGCAGCGCGCCGCTGCCGAGCGCCTGCTGGCCAGTGGCGTAGAACACGTGGTGGTGTCGGCGGGCGAACAGGGCGTCAGCTGGTTTACCCAAAACCGTGCCTTACATGCTTGCCCACCCAAGGTACAGGTTGCCAGCACGGTAGGCGCAGGTGATTCGCTGGTGGCCGGCATGGTCCACGGTTTGCTGTTGGGCGAGGCCCCGGCGCGGACCTTGACCCGCGCCACCGCGATCGCTGCACAGGCTGTTACCCAGGTTGGTTTCGGCATTCGTGACCGCGAGCAACTGGCGCGTCTGGAAGCCGGTGTGCAACTGACAGAACAACAAGAGGGTTGCCGATGAACATTGCCATTGTCACTGCCTGCCCCAACGGCCAGGTGTCGAGCGTGCTGAGCGCGCGCTTGCTGTCCGCCGCAGCCCAGCGGCGGGGCTGGAGTACCAGCGTCGAAGTGCAGGTCGCCGGCCACCCCGAGCGGCAACTGAGCGCCACGCAGATCGCCGAGGCCGACTGGGTGCTGGTGGTCAGCACCGGCCCGGTGGATCTGGGGCGTTTCGTCGGCAAGCGCGTGGTACCAGAGCACGCCATCCCAGGCTTTGGCCGACCGCGAAGGATTCCTTGATGAAGCGGCTTCCAACGCCCGGCTGCTGGCCACAGTGCCAGGCAGCCCGGCCGAGGCTGGCGGCGCTGGCGCCCGCATCGTTGCTGTCACGGCTTGCCCGACGGGCGTTGCGCATACCTTCATGGCCGCGGAAGCCTTGCAGCAGGCAGCGCAGCAACTGGGCTACCAGCTCACCGTCGAAACCCAGGGATCGGTCGGTGCGCGCAATCCCTTGTCTGCCGAAGCCATCGCCGCAGCCGATGTAGTGCTACTGGCCGCCGACATCGAAGTGCCCACTGCGCGTTTCGCCGGCAAGCGCATCTACCGTTGTGGCACGGGTATCGCACTCAAGCAGGCTCGTGCCACCCTCGACAAGGCCCTGGCCGAAGGCAGGGTGGAAAACAACGGCGATGCCGCAGCGGCAACCACGCCGGCAAAGGGCGAGAAGGCCGGGGTATACAAGCACCTGCTCACCGGCGTGTCGTTCATGCTTCCGATGGTGGTGGCTGGCGGCCTGCTGATTGCCCTGTCGTTCGTGTTCGGTATCGAGGCCTATAAAGAGGCGGGCACGTTGCCGGCCGCGTTGATGCAGATCGGCGGCGAAGCTGCGTTCAAGTTGATGGTGCCGCTGCTGGCGGGCTATATCGCCTGGTCCATCGCTGACCGACCGGGGCTGGCGCCCGGCATGATCGGTGGTTTGCTGGCCAGCACCCTGGGTGCCGGTTTCATCGGTGGTATCGTCGCCGGCTTCCTCGCCGGTTACAGCGCCAAGGCCATTGCCCGCTGGGCGCGCCTGCCCAGCAGCCTGGAGGCACTCAAGCCGATCTTGATCATCCCACTGCTGGCCAGCCTGTTCACCGGCCTGGTGATGATTTACGTGGTCGGCCAGCCGGTGGCGGCGATGCTGGAAGGCCTCACCCACTTTCTCGACAGCATGGGCACCACCAACGCCATCCTGCTGGGCCTGTTGCTGGGCGGCATGATGTGTGTCGACCTGGGTGGGCCGATCAACAAGGCTGCCTATGCCTTCTCGGTGGGGCTGTTGGCTTCGTCGAGCTATGCGCCGATGGCGGCGACCATGGCAGCCGGCATGGTGCCGCCGATCGGCCTGGGTATCGCCAGCATTCTGGCCCGACGCAAGTTTGCCCAGAGCGAGCGTGAAGCGGGCAAGGCGGCCCTGGCGCTGGGGCTGTGCTTCATCTCCGAAGGGGCAATCCCGTTTGCCGCCAAGGATCCGCTGCGGGTAATCCCGGCCAGCGTGGCCGGTGGGGCATTGACCGGGGCTTTGTCGATGTATTTCGGCTGCAAGCTGATGGCGCCGCATGGCGGGCTGTTCGTGTTGCTGATCCCCAATGCGATCAACCATGCGCTGCTGTACCTGTTGGCGATCGTGGCGGGCAGCTTGCTGACGGCGGTGGTGTATGCGGTGATCAAGAAGAGCGAGCGGGTGGAGTTGGCGGTGGCGCCGGTGAAGGGCTAGCGACTTCTGTAGGCATTACTGGCCTCTTCGCGGGCACGCCCGCTCCCACAGGGGCACTGCAAACCTCAGGATCATGCAGTACCTGTGGGAGCGGGCATGCCCGCGAAGAGGCCGGAACAGGTCACCGCCGATGCTTCTGCCGCAACGGCACCAACAGATCGCCCAGCCCGTTGTGGTCGACCTCGTGCATCAGCGCCAGCAAGCCGCCCAATTCCCCCGCGGGGAAACCTTTGCGCGCAAACCAGGCCAGGTAATCCCCCGGCAGGTCGGCAATGATTCGTCCCTGATACTTGCCAAACGGCATGGTGCGGGTCACCAGCAGTTCGAGGGTTTCCGGCTTCATCATCGGCGCACCTGGCTGCGGAAAAGCGCCGACCATACTGCAATCTGCACGAAGGCCCAAGCGGCAATCATGCAGAACGCCGGGTTCCAGCGCCAACCTGATAACGGTATCTAGCTGATTCCAAAGAATTTTATTGATTGGCGCCGGTTGGCACGAACGCTGCTCTCTTACAGGTGACTATCACCTGCCAAGGAGTTTGTGCCATGAGCAATCCCAACAAAGACGTGATCGATGTGCTCAACGACCTGATCGAGTACAGCAAGGATGGCGAGAAAGGCTTCAAGGCCTCGGCCGATGATGTGAAGAACCCCGAACTGAAAGCGTTCTTCGTGCAACGTGCCGGTGAGTGTGCCAATGCTGCCGGTGAATTGCAGAGCGAGGTGCGCCGCCTGGGTGGCGACCCGGAAACTTCCACCAGCATCAGCGGTGACCTGCATCGGGGTTGGGTCAACCTCAAGGCGATGGTAACCGGCAAGGATGAGGAAGCGGTGCTGAACGAGGTGGAGCGAGGCGAGGACCATGCCCTCAAGGCCTACAAGGAAGCCCGTGAGAAACTGGTGAAGCTGGGCCGCACTGCCAGCGACCAGACCTACAGCCTGGTGGAAAAACAGCTGCAAGGCGTGCAGCGCAACCATGACCAGGTAAGGGCCCTGCGCAACGCCGCCCGCGCTCACAGCTAGTCGGCAGGCCCCTCTACCCGGTTGCGGCCTTTGGCCTTGGCCCGGTAGAGCGCTTCATCTGCAGCACCCAGCACCCTCGCCAGGTCGTGCTGGGTGCCCGACAGGCCGATGCCGATGCTCACCGTGACCGAATGGGCATCGTCGGCGAACGGGGCCAGCGCCTCGACGCTGGCGCGGATGCGCTCGGCCAGCAGCTGCGCACCGGCCAGGTCGGTTTCCGGCAGCACTACCTGAAATTCCTCACCCCCATAGCGTGCCGCCAGATCCGCGGGGCGACGGATGCATGCCTCGATGGCCTTGGCCACTTCGCGCAAGGCATGGTCGCCACCGGCGTGACCATGGCGCTGGTTGAACGCCTTGAAATGGTCCACATCCACCATCAGCACCGCCAGCGGCTTGCGGTTGCGCTGGGAGCGGGCCCATTCCTGGCGCAGTACCTGGTCCAGGTGGCGGCGGTTGGCCAGGCCGGTCAGGCTGTCGGTAGCGGCCAGGCTCGCCAGGCACTGTTCAGCCTCGTGGCGGCGGCGCAACTCGCGCCCCAGCAACAGCGTCAGCCAGAGTATTCCTGCGCACAGTACGCCGGTGGCGACGCTTACGACGGTCGCCGTGCGGCGCCAGGACTGGAACACCTCGTCGGCGGAGTGAGCCACCAGCACGATCAGTGGCAGCTGGGGGACGCGGGCAAAGGTATACATGCGCAGCTTGGCACTGCTGCCAGAGCGGGCGGTGAAACTACCGCTCTGGTCGTTGAGTATGCGCTTGAAATTGGCGCGATTGGCGTAGTTGGTTCCTATGAGCGGATCCTGTGGCCGTGATGGCTGGCGGGTAAGCAGCTGACCGTCGGTATTGAACAGGCTGATGCTGCTGTCATCACCGATATCCAGGCGCCGGAACAGGTCGCTGAAGTAAGACAGGCGCAGCGCACCGGCGGCCAGACCATTGAACTCGCCATTGGGCCCGGAGATGCGCCTGCTGAAACTGATGCACCAGTCCAGGTCGCCGAGCCTGGCCTTGAACGGCGGGCCGACCAGTAAACCGAGGTTGGCATTGTGCACGTGCGCCTGGAATACCCCGGTATCGGCGAGGTTGGCTTTGCGTGGCACGCTGCTAGTGGAATCGCCCACGACGTTGCCGTGCTTGTCCAGCCACAGCACGTCACCGCGTTTGCGGTCGACGAAGGCTTCATTGAATAGCAAGCGTTGGCGCACCGGGCCGGGAATTTCCGGCAGTTCCTTGCGCCCGACCGCCCAGATCAGGCTCTGCAGCGACTGGTCGTAGAGTTCGACGTTGCGCAGGATGTCGCTTTCGATCAACTGGACGATATTGTTGGACGAGCGGAGCGCCGCGAGCTCGACGTTATCGCGCTCGTGCGCCAGCAGGTAGCTGACGATGGCCACGATGGCGAGCACGGCAAGGCAACTGCCCAGGTTGAGGATCAGCTCGGGGTGCGACCTGTAGAGTGCGAAACGCGGTGATCGGGGGGTCATGCTCGCTACTGCGTGGGCAGGGCCGTTCGCGGCGGCGACATTCTAGGGAAGCGGGGATTGTCGAACAAGATTTGTCCGACGGAATCGCGGTATACCTCATTCTGGACTGACCGCGAACCTTGTGGGAGCGGGCATGCCCGCGAAGCAAGCGCCGCGGTGCATGGCACCGGCTTCGCCGGTGTTCGCGGGCACGCCCGCTCCCACAGGTTGGATCTCTAGCTTGCGGTCCGGGATCAGAACACGTTCAACGGGTAATCCACGATCACGCGCAGTTCATCGTTGTCGCTGTTGCTGTCGATCGACGCGTAACCCTGGCTGCCACGGTGGGTGGCATAGCGCACCAGCACCGACAGGTCCTTCAGGTCGCCCTCCTGGAACACGTACTTCACGTCCAGGTCGCGTTCCCAGTGCATGGCGTTCTTGCCATCGGCACGGTAGTAGTCGTAGTGGGTGGTGTCCTGGCTGGCCTTGGTCAGGTCGGCTTCACCGCGCGAGTACGACAGCGCCGTGGTCAGGCCAGGGATGCCCACACCGGCAAAGTCATAGTTGTACTGCAGCTTCCAAGAACGCTCGTTCGGCGCATTGAAGTCCGAGTACATGCGCGAGTTGTCCAGGTAGATGCTGTCGCCCAGGTTGATGTAGTCGAACGGCGTGTTGCCATTGACCCGCTGGTAGGCGGCGGTGACGCTGTGGTACCCGGCGTTGACGGTGAAGTGCACGCTGTAGGTGTTGTTGTCGATCTTGCCCAGCAGTGCCTGGCCGGTGTCCTGGGTGTGATAGAAGTGCACGCCAGGGTTCAGGCTGACCAGGTCGTTGACCACGTAGGTGTAGTCGAAGTCGGCGTAATACTGGTTCCAGATGTCCTTCAGCTCGGCCGCATACAGGTTGGCGGTTATGTTCGGAGTCCCGCTCCATGACGCGCCGGCCCAGTTCAGGTGCTTGCTCTTGTCATGCTCGTCCAGCGAGCCGTAGTAAGTGTCGATGCGACGGTGGCCGCTCTGGTTGTACGGCTTGGTGAAGCTCACCTGGCCGCCTTCGAGCAGCAGGCCCTCGATGCTGGTATTGGTCAGGCTCACGCCACGGAAGGTCTGCGGCAGCATGCGGGATTCGCCGCCGGCGATCACCGGGTTGGTCAGGAACAGGTCACCGGCTTTCAGCTCGGTGTCGAACGCCTTGAGCTTGACTGCGGCACCTGCAGTGGAGAACGCGTGCGGGGCAGCGCCCAGCTCACCGTCGTCCTTGATGTGCTCGGGCAGGATGCTGGTGCCGGCATGGCCGCCACCGCCGTCGAGTTTCAGGCCCAGCATGGCGTGGGCGTCCAGGCCAAAGCCGACCACGCCCGGGGTGTAGCCCGATTCGAAGCGTGCAACCGCGCCCTGGCCCCACTCGCGGGTGTCGCGCACGCCAGCGTTGTGGTTGTCGCGGTTGAAGTAGGCATTACGCAAATGCAGGTTGAAGGACGAGCCTTCGATGAAGCCATCAGCCTTGTCTTCATCTGCCTGGGCGGCGAAAGGGATCGTTGCAGTCAACGCAAGGAACAGCGGGGTAAAACGAAACGCGGAAGGCACCGGTACTAGCTCCTCTGGTGTGGCGGTGGGGCAGTTGTTATTTTCGAATGTGCATCTTTTTTATAGGGAGACGTTACAGCTGGGCTGATAGTTAAAGCACATAAAAAAAGCCGCTGATCGGCAGCGGCTTTAAAAGGCTAACATATCGGCACCTGTGGTGCCCATGGCGTAGCCAAGGGAAAACGGGAGCAGCGACAGTGTTTGATCAGCTGTCGGCATTGGCATCGACAGAAACCTTGGAGGCTGTCTGGTTTGCATCTTTTGCGGTGTCGGCCTGGTGTGCGGCTACGGCTTCGCGGGCCTCCTGGTGGACCGCGGCGAACTCGGCATTACGGGTGACGAAAGCATTGGATTCTTCGGCCATGGCCAGGGGCGACAACAACAGGGAAGACAGGACGAAGACGCTGGCAATACCCATACTGTTGGACATTTGAAACTACCTTCTTGCGGTGCAAGTGCTAATGAGGACAGGGGTAAAGTTAGTCCTTTCAATGCACTTGAAACAGAGCGAAGTGCGATAAGCACTGTTGCGTAAAAGGTAATTATCGCTGGAAAAGCAATTGGACTTTCGCCGCAAACCCTTGTGCTAGACACGGTCCCTGTAGGAGCGGCCTTGTGTCGCGATGGGCTGCGCAGCAGCCCCGGCTATTGATGCTATTTCACAGAATTTAGGGCCGCTGCGCGCCCCATCGCGACACAAGGCCGCTCCTTGTATGTTGTGTCTGGCCTAGCGGGAGAGGTTATTCTCGTCGGGCTGAAGAAGCACTTCCGGGGAGGCCGATCGCTCCTGAAGGCAGGTATTGCCCCTGACCTTGTATGTAGAGAGGCCCCCGCCTCATTGCCCACTGCGAAGAGTATCGAGAAGCCGACAAGTCGGACTTCGCATTACAAGGTTGCAGCAGCATGAAGTTCGAGGTCGGGGAACCGGAGGCCATTGTTACCTAACTCGCTTGGGAGAGGGAAGGAATGAGTGTCTGGGTTGGCGTCGATATCGGCTCACGTACTTCGGTCGTTGGGGTGCGTAAAGATGGGCGTCCGGCCGGACAGTGGGATATCGCTCAAACCCCTGCAGGCCGTAAGGCTGCGGTGAAAAAGCTGCTGGCACTCAAACCCAAGTCGATCGTGATGGAGGCGACCGGAATCTATTACCTGGACTTGGCCCTTGAGCTACATGCGGCTGACCTCCCTGTATCCGTGATCAACCCCAAGAGCTTCCACAATTTCGCCAAACTGATGCTGGTGAACAGCAAGACCGATGCAATAGATGCTCAACTGCTGTCCGAGTACGGCGAGCGTATGACACCGCGCTTGTGGACACCTCCAAGCCTTGTGCAGCTTGAACTGAGGGCTCTGGGGCGACACATCAATCGTTTGGTGGGGCATCGTACAAGGGCGAAGAACGAACTGCATGCATTGCAGGCGACCGCTACAACCGTGTCGATGCTGATCGAGGATCAGGAGGAAGCGATTGCTTCACTGGATAATCGAATTGAGCGCTTTCGTAAGGCGGGCCGCGAGCTGGTCGCCCAGTGTCCGACGCTTACTCGGCAGTACAAGCAGCTGCTCGCAGGGCCTGGGATGGGAGAAGTCTCTGCACTTGCGGCATTGGCTGAACTGACCATCCTTCCTCAAATGCTCAAGTCCTCGCAGGTAGCTCGCCACGCGGGTCTCGATGTTCGACAGACCCAATCGGGAACGAGCATTGATAAGCCCGGCAGACTCGGCAAAAGTGGGAATGCTTATCTACGGGCAGCCATGTACATGCCTGCCTTGACCGCAGTGCGCTGCGACCCTTATGCGAAGGCTTTTTACGAGTCGTTGGTCAACAGGGGCAAGAAGAAAATGCAGGCTATCGCTGCTGTCATGCGCAAGTACCTGACAGGCATCTGGGCATGTATGCGCGGGGATGAGCCATTTGATACGGCCAAGCTTTTCAGCTCTGAACACCTCAGAAAAGCTTGACCGCCAACAGAGTATCTACAAGGACCGCGTAGCCCTCAGGATCGGCAACTGGATGCCGAAAGTATTGAGCCCCGCTCCACTACGCACAAACACCTCCCCACCATGCATCAGCGCAATCGCCTTGACGATCGCCAACCCCAACCCATGGTTACCGCCCCCACTGTTGCTGCGTGCCGCATCCACCCGGTAGAAGCGTTCGAACAGCAACGGCAGGTGCGCATCGTCGATCGCCGGCCCCGGGTTGCTCACGGCGATACTGACCTGCTCCGGCCCGGCAGCGATCTGCACCTCGATCACCTGGTGCGGTGCAGTGTGCTGCACGGCGTTGTTCAGCAGGTTGATCAGCGCCCGGCGCAGTTGCGCCTTTTCGATGGGCGCCTGGGCATCGCCGTGCACGCTTACGCTGACCTGCGCGTCTTCCAGGATATAGTCCAGGTAGTCGAGGGTGGTTGCTACTTCCTCGGCCAGCGAAGCCTGGGTCAGGGCGGTGGCTTTGCTGCCTTGGTCGGCGCTGGCCAGGAACAGCATGTCGTTGATGATACTGCGCAGGCGCTCCAGTTCCTCAAGGTTCGATTGCAGCACTTCGAAGTAGTGCTCGGCGCTGCGCCCGCGGGTCAGTGCCACCTGGGTCTGGCCGATCAGGTTGGTCAGTGGCGAGCGCAATTCGTGGGCGACGTCGGCGTTGAAGGCTTCGAGCCGTGTATAGGCCTGGCTGACCCGGTCCAGTGCGGCATTGAAGGCGCCAGCGAATTGGGCCAGCTCCGGTGCCAGGTCCTCAGTTTGCAGGCGCCCGTCCAGGCGTGGCGGGGCCAGCGCCTGGGCCTCGTTGGACAACGCCAGCAACGGGCGCAGGCCGATGCGTGCCACCCAGTAACCTAGCAGCGAGGCCAGCAGCACGCCGAGCACCGCCAGCCCGACAATCGCCACCAGCAGGCTGTGCTGGGCCTGCCAGAAGGTTTCGGTGTCGATGCCGATCAGAAAGCGCAGCGGCGGTCGCTCGCCCAGTGCCGGCAGCTCGCTGACCAGCACCTTGTAAGGGTAGAGGCGGTCGGGCAGGCGCAGGTCACGCATGCCCTGCGGGCCTTCGGCGAAGGCGCGGACCAGCTCGCTGGGGTGGCCGTATTCGTAGGCCGGGTCGCTGCTGACTACCCAGAAGCGGATGCGCTTGTCCTCCTCGCTGAGCAGGTTGAGCTTGTTGTTGATCTTGACCCAGTGCTCCGGGGTGCCGAAGCGGTTGAGGGTAGATTCGAGCACGCTGAAACGTGCATCCAGCTCGGCCTGCGGCAGCAAGTCGAGGCTGCGGTCGACCTGGCGGTACAGTGCCGAGCCGATCAGCAGGAACACGCCCAGCGCCACCAGGATGAACAGTACCGACAGGCGCAGTGCGATGGAATTACCCCGCACGGTTTTCCAGGACATAGCCCATGCCTCGGATGGTGTGCAGCAACTTGTTGTCGAATGGCCCATCGAGCTTGGCGCGCAGGCGCTTGATCGCCACTTCGACGACATTGGCATCGCTGTCGAAATTGATGTCCCAGACCAGCTCGGCAATCGCCGTTTTCGACAGGATTTCGCCCTGCCGTCGGGCCAGCACGCTGAGCAGCGAGAATTCTTTGGCCGTCAGCTCCAGGCGCTGGCCCGCGCGCGTTACCTTGCGCGCCATCAGGTCGATGTTCAGGTCCCCCACCTGCACCTGCAGCGGTTCATGGTTGCTGCTACGGCGGGTCAGGGCGTGCAGGCGGGCGACCAGTTCGAGGAAGGAGAACGGCTTGCCCAGGTAGTCATCGGCACCCTCGCGCAGGCCATGGATACGGTCTTCGACCCGTTCGCGGGCGGTCAGCATGATCACTGGCGTCTGCTTGCGCGTGCGCAGGGCGCGCAGCACGCCATAACCGTCCAGGCCCGGCAGCATCACATCCAGCACGATCACCGCGTAATCACCTTCCAGGGCCAGGTGCAGGCCATCGATGCCGTCCCGCGCCAGGTCGACGGTAAAGCCCTGCTCGCTGAGGCCGCGGTGCAGGTAGTCGGCGGTTTTTTCTTCGTCTTCGATGATCAGCACACGCATGGTCTTGTCCTAACTGGCACTGGGCGCCGCCACACGGGCGGCCTGGCGGCGGTGGAACAGGCGCTCCAGGGCCAAGTATATGACCGGGGTGGTGAACAGCGTCAGCGCCTGGCTCACCAGCAGGCCGCCAACCACAGCGATGCCCAGTGGCTGGCGCAGTTCCGCACCGGTGCCGAAGCCGAACATCAGCGGCAGCGCGCCGAGCAAGGCGGCCAGGGTAGTCATGATGATCGGGCGGAAGCGCGTCAGGCAGGCCTGGTGGATCGCCTGCTGCGGGGTCAGGCCCTGGCGGCGTTGGGCTTCGAGGGCGAAGTCGATCAGCAGGATGCCGTTTTTCTTGACGATGCCGATCAGCAGCACCACGCCGATCAGCCCCATGATGCTGAAGTCCTGGCCCATGGCCCACAGCAGAATCAGCGCGCCAAGGCCGGCCGAGGGCAGGGTGGAGATGATCGTCAGCGGGTGGACGAAGCTTTCGTACAGCACGCCGAGAATGATGTACACCGCCACCAGCGCAGCCAGGATCAGCCACGGCTGGCTCGACAGCGAGCTCTGGAAGGCCTGGGCCGCGCCCTGGAAGTTGCCGCTGATGGAATCGGGCATGCCCAGCTCGCGCTGGGTGCGCTCGAGGATGGTCACTGCATCGCCCAAGGCCACGCCAGGGGCCAGGTTGAACGACAGGTTGGCCGCCGGGAACAGGCCGTCGTGGCTGATCGACAGCGGCCCGGTACTGGGCGGCGCCACATGGGCCACTGCCGACAGCGGCACCATCTCGTTGGTCAATGGCGAGCGCAGGTAGAACAAGTTGAGGCTTTCGGCCTTGCCGCGCTGGCGGGCATCCAATTCGAGGATCACCTTGTACTGGTTGGTCTCGGTCTGGAATTCACTGATCTGCCGCTGGCCGAAGGCGTCGTACAACGCCTGGTCGACGTCGGTGGTGGTCAGGCCGAAACGTGCCGCGGCCTGGCGGTCGATATCGATGCGGGTGACGCTGGCGCCCAGTTGCAGGTCGTTGGACAGGTCGCGGAACGCCGGGTTTTCCCGCAGGCGCTCGGTCAGGCGTTGGGTCCACAGGTTCAGTGCCATGCCGTCGTTGCTCTTGAGTACGTACTGGTACTGGGTGCGCGACGGGCCGGAGCTGAGGTTGATGTCCTGGCCGGCACGCATGTACAGGACAATGCCCGGCACCTGGGCCAGCTTGGGCCGCAGCCGGTCGATCAGTTCGCTGGCGGAGACATCGCGTTCGCCACGCGGTTTCAGGGCGATCCAGAAGCGGCCGTTGGCGATGGTCTGGTTGCTGCCGGTGACGCCCACCGAGTGCGAGAACGCGCGCACTGCCGGGTCGGCACCGATGATTTTTGCCAACGCCTGGTGCTTCTCGATCATCGAGGGGTAGGACACATCCGCCGCTGCCTCGCTGGTGCCGAGAATGAAGCCAGTGTCCTGCAGCGGAAAAAAGCCCTTGGGAATGGCCATGTAACCGAGCACCGCCAGTGCCAGCGTCACGCCAAAGACGCCGAGGGTCAAACGCTGGTGGGCGAGGGCGCGGTCCAGGCCCTTTTCGTACCACCTGACCAGCCGTTCGCCGAAGCCATCCTTGTGCTCACTGGGCGGGCGGCGCATGAACAATGCGCACAGGGTTGGCGCCAGGGTCAGCGAAACCACCACCGAAATCAGGATGGTGGACGTGGCGGTAAGGGCGAACTCCTTGAACAGCCGGCCGACCACGCCGCCCATGAACAACAGCGGGATGAACGCGGCGATCAGCGAGAAGCTGATCGACACCACGGTGAAGCCGATTTCCCCGGCGCCCTTGAGCGCTGCCGTGCGGCTGTCGTCGCCGGCCTCCAGGTGACGGTGGATGTTTTCCACCACGACGATGGCATCGTCGACCACGAAGCCCACCGAGATGACGATGGCCACCAGGGTCAGGTTGTTCAGGCTGAAGCCGAAAACGTACATCAGCGCGCAGCTGGCGATCAGCGACACGCCGAGTACGCTGGACACCACCAGGGTCGCCGACCACTGGCGCAGGAACAGCGCCATCACCCCGATCACCAGGGCCACGGCGATCATCAGGGTCAGCTCCACTTCATGCAGCGAAGCACGGATGGTCTGGGTGCGGTCCTGAAGCACCGACACTTCGACCGAAGCTGGCAGCATCTGCTGCAGCTTTGGCAGGGCGGCCATTACCCGGTCCACGGTATCGACGATGTTGGCGCCGGGCTGGCGGAAGATCACCAGGTTCAGCCCTGGCTGGTCGCCGGACCAGGCTTTGACGTAGGCGTTCTCGGCGCCGTCGATCACCTTGGCCACGTCCCTCAGGTGCACCGGCGCACCGTCACGGTAGGAGACGATCAGCTGGGCGTAGTCGTCGGGGTGAAACAACTGGTCGTTGGCGGCGATGGTCGACACGCTGTGCTCGCCGTACAGCGCTCCCTTTGCCAGGTTCAGGCTGGTCTGCTGGATGGCCTGGCGCAGGTCGGCCAGGGTCAGGCCGATGGCTGCCAGCTTCTCGGGTTGCGCCTGCACGCGGATCGCCGGGCGCAGTTGCCCGGTGATGTTGATCAGGCCCACCCCTTCGATCTGGCTCAGCTGGCGCGCCAGCAGGGTTTCGGCGTAGTCGCTGAGGTCGTTGCCGGGCATCTGGCTGGAGCTGACGGTCATCACCAGCACTGGGCTGTCGGCCGGGTTGACCTTGCGCCAGGTCGGCGGGTTGGGCAGGTCTTGCGGCAGGCGCGCAGTGGCGGTGTTGATTGCCGCCTGCACCTCCTGGGCGGCAGTGTCGATGTTCTTGTCGAGCGTGAACTGCAGGATCAGGGTGGTCGAGCCCAGCGCGCTGCTGCTGGTCATCTGGGTCATGCCGGGGATGGCGCTGAACTTGCACCTCCAGCGGCGTGGCTACCGACGAAGCCATGGTTTCCGGGCTGGCGCCGGGCAGCTGGGCGGTGACCTGGATGGTCGGGAAGTCGGCTTCCGGCAGAGGGGCCACCGGCAGGCGAGGGAAGGCGATGGCCCCCAGCAGCACCAGGGCGAAGGTCAGCAGCAAGGTCGCGATGGGGTGGTCGATGCACCAGGCCGAAACACCGTTGCGCGTGTTCATGGCTGGCTCCGGCGGTCGGCCATTTCCGAAGGAGCGGGGGCGTCGGGGGCCACTTCGACCCGTGAACCCGGCTTGAGCCGCGACTGGCCGTCGAGCACCAGGCGCTCGCCCGGCTTGACCCCGGCAATGATGGTTTGCCCGCTGTCCTGGTATAGCACCTTGACCGGTACACTGGTGACCTTGTCACCGTCCAGGCGGTAGACGAAGTGCCCGTCGACACCGCGCTGTACCACCGGCGGCGGCACCACCAGGGCGTTTTCTTCCACGGCAGTAAGCAGGCGGATGGTGACCAGTTGGCCCGGCCACAGGCGGCCGTCCTTGTTGTCGAACTCGGCTTTTACCCGAACGGTGCCGGTGGTGGCGGAAATCTGGTTGTCGATCAGTGCCAGGTGGCCTTCGCCTAACAGGCTGCGTTCGCCGTCGGCGTCCATGTAGGCCTGCACCGGTGCCGGGGTGGGCGCCTTCAGCAGGCTCTGCAGGGTCGGCAGCATTTGCTGCGGCAGCGCGAATTCGACGGCGATCGGGTCGATCTGGGTAACGCTGAACAGGCTGCGGGTATCGCTGGTACGCACCAGGTTGCCGGTGTCGACATTGCGGATTCCCACCCGGCCGGTAACTGGCGAGCGGATTTGCGTGTACGAAAGCTGCACCTCGGCATTGGCGATGGCCGCCTGGTTGCCCTTTACCGTGGCTTGCAGGCGGTTGACCAAGGCCTGCTGCTGGTCGAGGGTCTGCTTCGACACGCCGTTGTCGGTACTCAACAGGCGGTAGCGCTGCAGGTCGACATTGGCGACCTGGATCTGCGCCTGGCTCTGGCCGAGTTCGGCACGAGTCTGATCGAGGCTGGCGCGGATGGCTCGGTCGTCGAGGGTGGCCAGCAGGTCCCCTTCCTTCACCCACTGGCCTTCCTTGACCAGCACCTGGGTCAGTACCCCCTCCACTTGCGGGCGCACCTCGACGCTGTGCAGCGACAGCACCGAACCGATGGCGCTGGCATAGTGCGGCACGTTCTGCTGGACAACACTGACCACGCGCACCGGGACGGCGGTTTGCGCGCGGGCGGCAGGTGCTGGCTGGCGCTGGCCGAACCAGATGCCCGCTACCGCCAGGACCAGGAGTGCCAGGGCGGCGAGGATGACAGGGCGGGACGGACGTCGCATCGGTGCGGGCACCTTGGCCATTGGTGAGGAAAGAGGGCTGTAGTCAACTTTATAGTCCCCGAACCGGGTCGGCAGCGTGACCGCTGGCTGACAGCACTGTCAGTTTCGTGGCATGCGAACGGCGACCCCTGTGGGAGCGGGCATGCCCGCGAAGAATACAACGCGGTGGATGGCACCGGCTGCGCCGGTGTTCGCGGGCACGCCCGCTCCCACAGGGGACGCGGCAGGCTTTGGTTCCTTAGCAAGGCAGTTGCCTTGCAAAGGCATAGCTAGAAGCTGATAAAGGCGTAATACACCGGGGGCTCGTTGGTGGTGCGCAATCCATGTTCCTGCAAGCTCGTCACCAGCGCCTCATCCTCCACATGCAGGGTCCACTGCGCCCGGGCATTCTCCGGAACCTGCGCCAAAGCTGCAGCAAACGCCCCCATGTCCGGCAGATAGGCAGTAAACCCGTTGCCCTTGAGCGCACTGGTGGTCATCCCCAGCGCCTGGCACACCGCTACCTTGGCGGCGATGTCATCGCGGTCGGCCTGGCGCGAGGCCTGCACCAGCGCCTCTAGCCCGGCATCGACCAGTTGCGTGCCGTGAATCAGCTCCGGCCCCTGCTGCCAGGCTTGCGGCGGGCAGTCCTTGCTGTCTGGCCGCAGCGGGATATGCGGGTTGATTTCCACCGGGTAGATGCGACAGACCAGCGGCCGTTGGTCGTAGATGGTACACAGGTCGTTGTCGTCGAGGTTGCGGCAGCGCCCGGGGTTGAACGCGGCAAAAGTCACCGATACACGTGCCTCGCTGTCGCCGCAGGGCACGGGATGGGAACGACGCAGCACATGATCACGTTGTTCTACCGGCATGCCAGGCCCGTCTACCACGAAGGCTTCGATCAGCACCACCACCTGGCCGGCGTTGTCCGCCCAGCGACGCGCCTCGGCCAGGGTCAAGGGCACGTGGTGGCCGGTGCAGCACTTGCCGCAGCCGGTACAGGCGAAACGCAGGTTGTCGGTCACTTGGCTTCCGGACTCCATTCGCTGACGAAGGCACGCTGGTGCTGGCGGTCGTACAGGCACAGTTCGGTACCGGTGCGATGCTGCATGTGTTTCTGTGGGTAGACGCCTTCGATCAGCAGGGCGCTCATGCCCACCTGGTCATCGAACTCGGCGGGCTTGCTGCGGGCGTGGGCGTCCTTGAACTGGCTGGCGGCCAGGCAAGCCTTG
This sequence comes from Pseudomonas putida, assembly GCA_029953615.1. Lineage (NCBI taxonomy): Bacteria > Pseudomonadati > Pseudomonadota > Gammaproteobacteria > Pseudomonadales > Pseudomonadaceae > Pseudomonas > Pseudomonas putida. The sequence goes on from CP124529.1 coordinate 3,277,588, forward strand.
AGCATCTGCTGGCGCTGCTCGTTCCAGGCCTGGCTGCTGGAGGCCTGGGCGATACCGCTGACGAGGGCGCAAGTGAACAGGATAGAACTGAGAAACTTCATACGCGATTCCGGCAAATTACTTGCGAGGGGCGCGAATTATGCCCGACTCGCCCCCGGCGGCAAGCCGGGGAGTTTGTCTCCGAATATATCAGCGCTCGGCGAACGCCACGGCGCGCGCCGCCACCACCAGACAATCGGTCAGCTCCGGCGAGGAGAACTTGGTGAGGATGGCATTGGCTCCGGCCTGGGTCGCCTTTTCTCCGCTCATGGCGCTGTCCAGCGAGGTATGGAGCAGTATGTACAGGTGCTGGAAGTCGGGGGTTTCGCGCAGGGTGCGGGTGAAGGCGTAGCCGTCCATTTCGCTCATTTCGATGTCGGAAACGACCACGTTGATTTCCTGCGCGGTGCCTTGCAGTTCCAGCAACACGTTGATGGCGTCCTTGGCGCTGCGCGCAGTGTGGCATTCGATGCCGAGGTTGCGCAGGGTGTGCACTGACTGCTGCAGGGCCACCAGGCTATCGTCCACCACCAGGATGTTGGCGGCGGCCAGCAGGCTGATGTCTTCGTCGTTCAGGGTGTGGTGAGACGGCTCGGGCACCGGGGGAGCGATGGCGTGGATGACTTTTTCGATGTCCAGTACTTGCACCAGGGTGTTGTCGACCCGGGTTACGCCGGTGATGAACGAGCGGTTGCCCGAGCCGTAGGGTGGTGGTTTGATGTCGGTGCTCAGGCAATGCACGATGCGGCTGACCGCCTGCACATGCAGGCCCTGGCGCGAGCGGCTGATCTCGGTGACGATCAGGCAGCCACCATCCGGATCGGCCAGCGGCCGTTCGCCGATGGCGCGGGACAGGTCGATGACTGACAGCGAGTTGCCGCGCAGGGTCGCCACGCCTTTCACGTGGGGGTGCGATTCGGGCAGTTTGGTCAGCGCTGGGCAGGGGATGATCTCGCTGACCTTGAGCAGGTTGATTGCCATCAACTTGCCGCTGCGCAGGGTGAACAGCAGCAGGGACAGCGAGTCCGCGCGAGCATTTTGCGTGGCCATGGTGACCTTCGTGGGGAACAGGGGATAACCGGTTATCGGCCTGTTTGGGTCGGGCTTTAGTCATTTTGCACAGTGCCAGGGAATGCGTGGGCCCCTGTGGGAGCGGGCGCGCCCGCGAAGGCTTCGACGCGCTGCATGGCACCGGCTCTGCCGGTGTTCGCGGGCGCGCCCGCTCCCACAGGGGCGCCGCCGTTTCAGCTCAGCGCAGGCCCAGCCGACGGGCGAGGCGGCTAAGGTTGGCGCGGTCCAGCCCCAGCTCCCGGGCAGCCGCTGCCCAGTTTTCTTCGTGCCGCTGCAGGCAGGCCTCGATAATCTGGCGCTGGTAGTCGTCGACGGCTTCGCGCAGCCCTCCTTCGCATAGCGGTGCCGCCGGCAAGGGCACGGCAGGGGAGGGCGGGGTGCCGGGCGTTGTCGTTGCGCGCAGGTCCAGGTCGACGGCCGCCAGGGTGAGGATGCGGGGCCGGTCGGCATGTTGGCCCAGTGCCTTGAGCGCCGAGCGACCGATCAGGTGCTCCAGTTCACGCACGTTGCCCGGCCAGTCGTAGGCCAGCAGCGCGGCCTGGGCCTCGCTGCTCAGGCGCAGGCTGTTCAGCCCCAGGCGCGAACGGTTCTGTTCGAGGAAGTAGCCGGCCAACAGCAGCACATCTCGCCCACGCTCGCGCAACGGTGGCACATGCAGTGGGTACACGCTGAGGCGGTGATAGAAGTCGGCGCGGAAGTTGCCAGTGCGTACTTCTGCTGCCAGGTCGCGGTTGGTGGCGGCGATCAGGCGCACATCCACCCGGTGTTCACGGTCCGAGCCCAGGCGCTGCAACTGGCCGCTCTGCAGTACGCGCAAGAGCTTGGCCTGCACCGCCAACGGCAGTTCACCCACTTCGTCGAGGAACAGGGTGCCGCCATTGGCCAGCTCGAACTTGCCGCGGCGCTCGCCATGGGCGCCGGTGAAGGCGCCGCGCACATGGCCGAACAGTTCGCTTTCCACCAGGGTGTCAGGCAGGGCGGCACAGTTGAGGCTGACCAATGGTTTGTCGGCGCGGTTGCTGGCCTGGTGCAAGGCCTGGGCCACCAACTCCTTGCCGACGCCGGTCTCACCGGTGATCAGCACGGTCAGGTCGCTGCCACCGACCAGGCGGATTTCCTCCACCAGGCGCTTGTGTGCAGGGCTCTGGCCAATCAGCTCCCTGTCCTGGCCGCTGGCCTGGCGGTAGATCTCCGCGCGGCGGTGTTCGTCTTCCGCGCGCAGGGCCAGGTGTTCGATGCGCTCGGCCACGGTGACCGTGGCAGCGGCCAGGCTGGCGAAGGCCTGCAGGGCGCCCAGCTCCAGGCTCTGGAACTGCCCCGGGGTGAGGGCGTCGAGGGTTACCAGGCCCCAAGGGCGCTCGTCGACCATCAACGGGCAGCCCATGCAATCATGGACTTCCAGGTTGGCATCAGGGGCGTTGACCAGGCCGTCGTAAGGGTCGGGCAGCCCGGAATCGCTGGCGAAGCGGGTGGGTTCCGGGCTGCTGAGCAGGATCTGGAAACGTGGGTGCTCGCTGACCCGGAAGCGCCGGCCCAAGGTATCGGGGCTCAGGCCGTCCACTGCCAGCGGCACCAGCCACTCGCCGTCCAGGCGCAGCAGCGCGGCGGCATCGCAGGGCAGCAACCCACGCATGGCCTGCAGCAGGCGGCGATAGCGTTCCTGGTCGGGCAGGTCGCGTGACAGGTCGCTGACCAGCGGCAGCAGGGTGGTGAGCAGCGGTTTTGTGGTCATATGGACTCCCGTTAGTCGATTTGACTATACGTCGAGGTGGGTCGTTTTGACATGACCTGTGTCAAACCCCTGATTTTGCTGCTGATAAAAGTTGGCACGATTGCTGTAACAGCCGTGGCAGTCATTTGAAGCCACAGGCTCAGGAGTTGTTGCAATGCTCAATGCCGAACAACGTGCAATCATCAAGGCCACCGTTCCCCTGCTGGAAAGCGGCGGTGAAGCGCTGACCACCCACTTCTACAAGATGATGCTCAGCGAGTACCCGCAAGTGCGCCCGCTGTTCAACCAGGCCCACCAGGCCAGCGGTGACCAGCCCCGTGCCCTGGCCAACGGCGTGCTGATGTATGCCCGCCACATCGACCAGCTGGAGCAGCTGGGCGGCCTGGTCGGCCAGATCATCAACAAGCACGTTGCCTTGCAGATTCTGCCGGAGCACTACCCGATCGTCGGCAGCTGCCTGCTGCGTGCCATCGAAGAAGTGCTGGGCAAGGAAATCGCTACCCCCGCCGTGATCGACGCCTGGGGGGCAGCCTATGGTCAGTTGGCCGACATCCTGATCGGCGCGGAAGAGAACCTTTATAAACAGAAGGAAGAAGCCGAAGGCGGCTGGCGCGGTACCCGCGAGTTCCGCCTGGTACGCCGTGAACAGGAAAGCAGCGAAATCGTTTCGTTCTACTTTGCTCCAGTGGACGGCAAGCCGGTGCTCAAGGCCGAGCCTGGCCAGTACATCGGCCTGAAGCTGGACATCGACGGCGCCGAGCAGCGCCGCAACTATTCCCTGTCGGCACTGTGCGACGGCAAGGAATACCGCATCAGCGTCAAGCGCGAGGCGGGTGGCAAGGTCTCCAACTACCTGCACGACGTACTGGCGCTGGGCGATACCCTGCAGCTGTTCCCGCCGGCTGGCGATTTCACCCTGGCGGCGAGCGACAAGCCGCTGGTGCTGATCAGCGGTGGCGTGGGCATCACCCCGACCCTGCCAATGCTGCAGGCGGCACTGCAAACCCAGCGTGAGGTGCATTTCATCCACTGCGCGCGCAACGGCGCCGTGCATGCCTTCCGCGACTGGATCGACGAGCTGGCCGCGCGTCATCCGCAGCTCAAGCGCTTTTACTGCTACGCCGAACCGCAGGGGGGCGCCGCTGCCGATGCCGTCGGCCTGCTGAGCGAGGACCTGCTGGCCGAGTGGCTGCCGCAGGCGCGTGATGTGGATGCCTACTTCCTCGGGCCCAAGGGCTTCATGGCGGCGGTCAAGCGCCAGTTGAAGGGCCTGGGTGTGCCAGAGCAGCAGAGCCGCTACGAGTTCTTCGGGCCGGCGGCTGCGCTGGAGTGATGTAGCGCCCGTACCGTCCTCTTCGCGGGCTTGCCCGCTCCCACAGGGATTACACAAGCTTCAAACCTTGTGGGGTACTTGGTGGGAGCGGGCAGGCCCGCGAAGAGGCCGGTACAGGTTTACAGAGCCTTCATCCCAGCCGCTGGGCGCACCACACCTTCCTGCCTATATATAAAGGAGAGATGAAAGCGACTGTGCAGCTTTCATCTTTAATCCTCCTTTAATCACGGTATCCTTCACTCCCGGGTGTCGAGGGGCTTGCTCCTGCGCGGCACCCGGCAGCCGTTTTTTTGCCGCCCGGCGTTGAACCGACGTCGTTGCGGCCGGTCTCAGCCACACCGGATAGCCCTGCGCAGCGCTATCACGCCGCTTCCTCGACACGCTCAAAGGCCCTGCCCAGCGTGTAGACTTGCGCCCAGGCAGGCGGACCACGCTGCCACTATCCATCGAAGGAACCGGCAATGAACGAACAAACATCGCGCCTGAATCGGGAACGGCGCTTTCTGGTGCTGTTGGGCCTGATCTGCATTTCGCTGATCGGCGGCGCCCTCTACATGCAGATCGTCCTGGGCGAGGCTCCCTGCCCGTTGTGCATCCTGCAGCGTTATGCGCTGCTGTTCATCGCCGTGTTCGCCTTCATTGCCGCGGCGATGCCCGGGCGCCGCAGCCTGACCTTCTTCGAGGCACTGGTGGTGCTCAGCGCCATTGGCGGAATCGTTGCGGCCGGCAACCATGTGTATATACTCGCCAACCCCATGGTCAGTTGCGGCATCGACACCCTGCAGCCGATCGTGGACGATCTCCCGCTGGCCAAGCTCTGGCCGCTGGTGTTCCGGGTCGACGGCTTCTGCAGCACGCCGTACCCACCGATCCTCGGGTTGTCGCTGGCTCAATGGGCGTTGGTGGCGTTTGTCCTGACGGCCGTGCTGGTTCCGCTCGGTATCTATCGCAACCGACGCAGGGCTTAGACAAAAGTCCCGAATTGCATGGGGTCTTTTGCACCGCATGAGAAGAGGGAAAATTTGCTCCCCGCTTGATCCAGATCAACCCGGAGGCCTTGCAGAATGCGGCTTTGGGGCCTAGCAAGCGGGGTGCGACAAACTGTCGCGAAGTTGAATTTCCGAGCAGTATTGTTACGGATTCTGTAAAAGACTGTTGCTCAATAAGTCATAGTCAAGGGTTGGCGACCTATCTACAATCGCCCCCAATTTCCGTTCGGCACTGCTTGCAAGTCGCAGGATTGAAGGAAGCCCCAGCGCTCCTTTTTGCTGACTTCGTCAAGTTTCGCCCAACGGCGATACCGGGCGGACCCCCCTCCGCGTTTTCCCGCACCAAATGGACTTGGTCTGAAGTACAGGCCTGTTGCCTACGAAACCATAAGCACCGCTAACTCGCTTCACGCCTAGGTCCTGCAGTCGGACCCCGGGCAGGAGCGAGTACGGGCGCGAAATGCCGCACTTGGCAGGACGAAGTGTTGGCTACCAAAACACAAATTGCATTGAAGCAAGCTGATCTAGAGGTCGTGAGATGAGTAAAAAGCGTTACCCCAGACTGTTTGGCATATTGCCCTTTTTAGGCATGCTTTTACTCAGTGGGTGCAACTGGACCCTGCTCGACCCGAAGGGCCAGGTCGGCATTGAGCAAAAGAACCTGATCCTGATCGCTACCGGCCTGATGCTGCTGGTGGTGATTCCGGTCATCATCATGACCGTGGTTTTCGCCTGGAAGTACCGTGCTTCCAACAAGGCCGCCACCTACACCCCAGACTGGTCGCACTCGACCAAGATCGAAGCCGCGGTGTGGATCATCCCGATCCTGATCATCATCGCCCTGGGCTACTTCACCTACCACTCCACCCACAAGCTGGACCCGTACCGTCCGCTGGATTCCGACGTGAAGCCAGTGCAGATCGACGTGGTCGCACTGGACTGGAAGTGGCTGTTCATCTACCCGGAGCAGGGCATTGCCACGGTCAACAAGATCGTCTTCCCGGCTAACACTCCGGTCAACTTCCGCGTCACTTCCGACGCCGTGATGAACTCGTTCTTCATCCCGGGCCTGGGCGGCCAGATCTACGCCATGGCCGGCATGACCACCAAGCTGCACCTGATCGCCAACGAAAACGGCGAGTTCGACGGTATCAGCGCCAACTACAGCGGTGCTGGCTTCACCGGCATGAAATTCAAGGCTACTGCCACCTCCCAGGAAGACTTCGACAAGTGGGTCGCCGAGGTCAAGCAGTCGCCGAAGAAGCTGGACAAGGCCGAATACGACGCCTTGGCCAAACCAAGCGAAAACAACCCGGTCGCGCTGTACAGCGAGGCTTCGCCTGACCAGTTCCAGCTGATCGTCGACAAGTACGAAGGCATGAACCGCGGTCGTCCGAGCCACGAAGAAGCAGGCAGCAAAGATCTGGCCACTACCAAGGGTGTGGAATCGAGTATGCAACCAGCTGCCGGTGCAGAGGAGTAAGAGATGTTCGGTAAACTAAGCCTGGAGGCGATACCCTATCACGAGCCGATAGTCATGGTGACACTTGCCATGATTGCGCTCGGTGGTATCGCTGTCGTCGGTGCTATCACCTACTTCCGCAAGTGGACCTACTTGTGGACCGAGTGGTTGACGACTGTCGACCACAAGAAAATCGGGGTGATGTACATCATCGTCGCGATGGTCATGCTGCTGCGCGGCTTTGCCGACGCCATCATGATGCGTACCCAGCTGGCTGCCGCTACCGGTGGCTCCGAAGGCTACCTGCCGCCTGAACACTATGACCAGATCTTCACCGCTCACGGTGTGATCATGATCATCTTCATGGCGATGCCGTTCTTCACCGGCCTGATGAACCTGGCGGTTCCTCTGCAGATCGGTGCACGTGACGTTGCCTTCCCGTTCCTGAACTCCCTGAGCTTCTACCTGTTGCTGGCAGGCGTGCTGCTGGTCAACATCTCGCTGGGCGTTGGTGAATTCGCCAAGACCGGCTGGGTTGCCTATCCGCCGCTCGCGGGCATTCAGTACAGCCCTGGGGTGGGTGTCGACTACTACATCTGGGCGCTACAGCTATCCGGACTGGGTACGACGCTGACCGGCGTGAACTTCCTCGTCACCGTGATGAAGATGCGCGCACCTGGCATGAAGCTGATGGACATGCCGATCTTCACCTGGACCTGCACCTGGGCCAACGTGCTGATCGTGGCTTCGTTCCCGATCCTGACCGCTGCACTCGCACTGCTGACTGTTGACCGTTATCTGGACTTCCACATCTTCACCAACGAGCTTGGTGGGAACCCGATGATGTACGTCAACCTGTTCTGGGCGTGGGGTCACCCTGAGGTGTACATCCTGATCCTGCCGGCCTTCGGTGTGTTCTCGGAAGTCACTTCTACCTTCTCCGGCAAGCGTCTGTTCGGCCACCACTCGATGATCTACGCATCGGGCGCCATCGCCGTGCTGGGCTTCGCTGTATGGCTGCACCACTTCTTCACCATGGGTGCCGGCGCCAGCGTCAACACCTTCTTCGGCCTGGCGACGATGCTGATCTCCATTCCGACCGGTGTGAAGCTGTTCAACTGGCTGTTCACCATCTACCAGGGCCGTCTGCGCTTCACCGCGCCGATCATGTGGACCCTGGGCTTCATGATCACCTTCTCCATCGGTGGCATGACTGGCGTTCTGCTGGCTGTACCAGGTGCTGACTTCGTACTGCACAACAGCCTGTTCGTAATTGCTCACTTCCACAACGTGATCATCGGTGGTGCGGTATTCGGCTACATCGCCGGCTTCGCCTACTGGTTCCCGAAAGCCTTCGGTTTCACCCTGAACGAGAAGTGGGGCAAAGCTGCCTTCTGGTTCTGGATCTCGGGCTTCTACGTAGCGTTCATGCCGCTGTACGCCCTGGGCTTCATGGGCATGACCCGTCGTCTGAACCACTCCGACAACCCACTGTGGGAACCCTACCTGTACGTAGCCGTTGTCGGCGCCGTGCTGATCCTGTTCGGTATCGCCTGCCAGCTGATCCAGCTGTACGTATCGGTTCGCGACCGCAACCAGAACCTGGACGTGACCGGCGACCCATGGGGCGGCCGTACCCTGGAATGGTCGACTTCGTCGCCACCTCCGTTCTACAACTTCGCCCACATGCCTGAGAAGGTTGGCCTGGATGCCTGGCACGAAGCCAAGGAAGCCGGCGTTGCCTACAAGCCTGCGGCCAAGTACGAAGCGATCCACATGCCGAGCAACACCTCTACCGGTTTGTTCATGGGCCTGTTCCTGACCGTCTTCGGCTTCGCCTTCATCTGGCACATCTGGTGGCTGGTTGGCGCGAGCCTGGTTGCAACCATCGCTGTCTTCGTTCGCCACGCTGCGCGTGACGACCAGGGCTACATGGTTCCGGCCGAAGAAGTGGCGCGCATCGAAGGCGAGCGCATGAAAGCGCTGGCCAAAGCAGGTGCTCTGCCTGCCGGCGCACGTGTCGAATCGTTTGAGCGGGTGTAATCAATGTCCAGTCAAGTAATGCACGGTGCTGCTCATGGTCACGACCATGGGCATGACGACCACCACCACGACTCGGGCCAGATGACCGTACTTGGTTTCTGGCTGTACCTGATGACCGACTGCATCCTGTTTGCGTCGCTCTTCGCCACCTACGCGGTGCTGTCCGGCAGTTTTGCCGGCGGCCCGTCGGGTCATGACATTTTCCAGCTCGATTTCGTAGCTGTTGAAACGCTGTTCCTGCTGCTGTCCTCGATCACCTTCGGCTTCGCCATGCTGAAGATGTTCGATGGCAAGAAAGCGGGCGTACTGGGCTGGTTGGCTGTGACCTTCCTGTTCGGTGCAGGCTTCATCGCGATGGAAATCTACGAATTCCATCACCTGATCGCCGAGGGCTTCGGCCCGCAGCGCAGTGGCTTCCTGTCGGGCTTCTTCGCCCTGGTAGGCACCCACGGTCTGCACGTGACCGCCGGCCTGATCTGGATGGCAATCATGATGTACCAGATCAACAAGCACGGCATCACGCCGACCGCCAAGACCCGCATGAGCTGCCTGAGCCTGTTCTGGCACTTCCTGGACGTGGTCTGGATCTGCGTATTCACCGTCGTCTACCTGCTGGGAGTTCTGTAATGGCTAACGCACACGACACTCATCACGAAGGTAACCACGGCAGCGTCAAGTCGTACATGATCGGCTTCATCCTGTCGATCATCCTGACTGCGATCCCGTTCGGCCTGGCCATGTCGCCAAGCCTGCCGAAGAACCTGACCGTTCTGATCATTGTTGCCATGGCCGTGATCCAGGTAGTCGTACACCTCGTGTACTTCCTGCACATGGACCGCTCGAAAGAGCAACGCAACAACGTTTCGACGTTCCTGTTCACCACTCTGGTGATCGCTCTGCTTGTCGGCCTGTCGCTGTGGATCATGTTCAGCATCCACTTCGAAATGTTGGCCAAGTGAGGTAAGACTGCATGTCCGTTAAGCACTTTATCCAAATCACCAAACCGGGGATCATTTTCGGTAACGTGCTTTCCGTGGCAGGCGGTTTCTTCCTTGCCTCGAAGGGCCATGTGGATTTCGCCCTGTTCCTGGCGGTGGTGATCGGTACTTCGCTGGTGGTAGCGTCCGGATGCGTGTTCAACAACTGCATCGACCGTGACATCGACCACAAGATGGAGCGCACCAAGAACCGCGTCATGGTCCAGGGCGGCATGTCGCTGCCCCTCGCGCTGACCTACGCCACCCTGCTCGGGGTGGCGGGTTTCAGCCTGCTGTATGTCCAGGCCAACCCGCTGTCGGCGTTCTGTGCGCTGATCGGCTTCATCGTCTACGTCGGTTTCTACAGCCTGTGGCTGAAGCGTAAATCGGTGCACGGCACCTTGGTCGGCAGCCTGTCTGGTGCCATGCCTCCGGTGATCGGCTATTGCGCCGTCAGCAACAGCTTCGACCTGGCTGCGGTTACCCTGCTGGTGATGTTCAGCCTGTGGCAGATGCCGCACAGCTTCGCCATCGCCATCTTCCGCTTCAAGGATTACAGCGCTGCCAACATTCCGGTCCTGCCGGTGGCACGTGGTGTCCTCGCGGCGAAGAAGCAGATCGTGCTGTACGTGCTGGCCTTCGTGCTCGCGACCCTTATGCTTACCCTCGGCGGTTACGCCGGCCTCGGCTACCTGGCCGTGGCAGCTGCCATGGGCCTGTACTGGCTGTACATGGCCTGGGGTGGCTACAAGGCCGAGGACGACAGCAAGTGGGCCCGCAAGGTGTTCGGCTTCTCCATCCTCACCGTCACTGCCCTGAGTGTGATGATGGGTGTGGACAGCCAGACTGCCGCGGACGTGCTGATGACATACGCACGCTGAAATAGCTGCCTGTTTCACGAAAACCCCGGCCTCTGCGCCGGGGTTTTTTTATGGGTGTTTTTCCTGTGCCGGCCCTTTCGCGGGCTTGCCCGCTCCCACAGGTACGGCGCAAGTCTCAGGGGTTGTGGGTAACCCTGTGGGAGCGGGCAAGCCCGCGAAGAGGCCAGCGCAGGAAAGCATAAATCCCAGGTTTTCAAAAAATACATCTGAAAAGATATAACAAAACAGGAAATTGTCCTTTACAGGTATCCTGTTTCGGCATTATCTTCTGATCCAGGCCGCCACATCGGCCAGCGTCGCTCGGACGGTTCCGGGCGCTTACGTACTCAGAGGAAGCCATGGCCAACCCAGGTTCGCCGCGCCGCTTTGCGCGCATCGATCGTCTCCCCCCTTACGTCTTCAACATCACTGCCGAACTCAAGATGGCTGCCCGCCGCCGTGGCGAGGACATCATCGACCTGAGCATGGGCAACCCCGATGGCGCCACCCCGCCGCACATCGTCGAGAAGCTGGTGCAGGTCGCCCAGCGTGAAGACACCCACGGCTATTCCACCTCGCGCGGCATCCCGCGCCTGCGTCGGGCCATCTCCAACTGGTACAAGGAACGCTATGAGGTCGACATCGACCCGGAAAGCGAAGCCATCGTCACCATCGGCTCGAAGGAAGGCCTGGCGCACCTGATGCTGGCTACCCTCGACCAGGGCGACACGGTGCTGGTGCCCAACCCCAGCTACCCGATCCATATCTACGGGGCGGTGATCGCCGGTGCCCAGGTGCGTTCGGTACCGCTGGTGCCGGGTGTGGACTTCTTCAACGAGCTCGAGCGGGCCATCCGCGAGTCGATCCCCAAGCCGAAGATGATGATTCTTGGCTTCCCGTCCAACCCCACCGCCCAATGCGTGGAGCTGGACTTCTTCGAGCGTGTGGTGGCTTTGGCCAAGCAATACAACGTGCTGGTGGTGCATGACCTGGCCTACGCCGACATCGTCTACGACGGCTGGAAAGCCCCGTCGATCATGCAGGTGCCAGGGGCCAAGGACATTGCGGTGGAGTTTTTCACCCTGTCCAAGAGCTATAACATGGCTGGCTGGCGAATCGGCTTCATGGTCGGTAACCCCGAGCTGGTCAGCGCCCTGGCGCGGATCAAGAGCTACCACGACTACGGCACCTTCACCCCGCTGCAGGTGGCTGCCATTGCAGCCCTGGAAGGCGATCAGCAGTGCGTGCGCGACATCGCCGAGCAGTACCGCCAGCGCCGCAACCTGCTGGTGAAAGGGCTGCACGAGCTGGGCTGGATGGTCGAGAACCCCAAGGCCTCGATGTACGTCTGGGCGAAGATCCCGCCGGAGTATGCGCACCTGGGTTCGCTGGAGTTTTCCAAGAAGCTGCTGGCCGAGGCCAAGGTGTGCGTGTCGCCGGGGATTGGTTTTGGTGACTATGGCGACGACCATGTGCGCTTTGCCCTGATCGAGAACCAGGACCGAATTCGCCAGGCCATTCGCGGCATCCGCCAGATGTTCCGGGCTGACGGCCTGGCTCGCAAGTAAGGCCATTGGGGCCGCTTTGCGGCCCATCGCCGGCAAGCCAGCTCCCACAGGTACTGCACAAGGTTCTGGTCCTGTGGGGACCTTGTGGGAGCTGGCTTGCCGGCGATGGGCTGCAAAGCAGCCCCCTACGGACTCAAAGGCGAGCTTTCCGCCTGCATCTCACCCATCTGCCTACCTATCGTCAGCACTCATTTCTCACCAAAGAGATTCCCCCATGAGTGTCTTCACTGCCTACTTCTGCGGCACCGGCTCGCACCGCTTCGACGATGCCAACCCCAACTTCTGGAATGGCGAACTGGTCTCGACCCTGGCCAGCAACGACCAGGGCCGCGAGTTCGCCCACTGGATCGCCGTGGACGGCCCCGGCAGCGGCAACCTCCAGGACGACCACCTGTTCGTCGAGCCCGGCGGCTACTTCAACTGGACCGGTCAGTTGTTCGGCCGCGGCTGGGAAGAAAACGTCAACCATGTGCTGCAAGTGATCAGGGGCGAAAGCAGCTGGCAGCGCACCAAGCTGAGCGAGGAAGAGTACCAGCGCCTGAAGGCCGCTGGCGTACCCATTCCGGATGTGTCTTCCGTTGCCTCCTGGTTCTGGCGTACCTACGACTACGGTGATCGCCATCCAACGCCACAGGAATTGCAGGAGCGCATCATCAGTATGTTCCGCAAGCCGCGCTTGCCAACCCAGGTGAACCTGGTGGGCTGGAGCAGGGGAGGGATCAGTTGCCACATGCTGGCAAACGCCATGGCAAAGGACCCTGTGTTGCGCGGCATCCCGGTGAACATCTTTGCCATCGACCCGGTGCCGGGCGTCGGCAATGTACAAGTCGAGCGCGTAATGCTGGCTGATAACGTCAAAGAGTATGTAGGTTTCTACTCGCGGGATGAGCGCTCCAAGGGTTTTGCTTGCGTGATTCCGATAGTTGCAAGCAATACTCGGATATGTGTCTACCCGATGCCAGGCAGGCATGCCACGTTGGTGGGTAATGCCTCGGTGGATGGTGCGGGCGACGGCAAGGTGCTGGTGGAACCGGGGTTGATTGTTCGCCATTTTGCCGAGGTCTGCCTGACCCGCTGGGGTGTGCAACTGGACAAGCGCCTGGCCTTGGGCGACAGCCAGCTGATGAAGTATCACCGGCTCATGGCGGCGGCTGAGCAGCAGTATCAGGCCATGCGCAGTGCGTCCTATACCCTGCTCACCGAGGGCGAAAAGCACGACCGGCTGGTGCACTGCGGCGAAGCCCGCACCTACTTCAGCAAGGTGCAGGGTGGCGAGTACGACCCGAGCGCAGGCCTGGCTTTGCAGCGTTGGGATGCTGCGACTTACAAGGCCATCTGCTAGCCGTAACGGGCGGCCGGATCAGCGGCAGATTTTTTTGCATTGCCCCTCTATCCAGCCGCCCCCGCTTGGACTGAAAATGGCGCCGCGGGCCAGCCCCGATAACAACAACCTTCCCTCCGTGCCATCATGTCCGAATATAACCCTTGCCTTGACTGCGGCGCCTGCTGCGGGTACTTCCGTGTGTCCTTCTTCTGGGGCGAATGCCAGTCTGCCGGGGGCGTTGTGCCGGACGACCTGGTGGTACAGATCAACCCCACCCGCGTTGCCATGATCGGCACCGATGCCAAGCCCTGCCGCTGTGTCAGCCTTGCTGGCGAGATCGGCAAAGAGGTGGCTTGTACCATTTATGCCAACCGTTCCAGCCCCTGCCGCGAGTTCGAGGCGTCGTGGGTGGGTGGGGTGCATAACCCCAGCTGCGACGATGCGCGGGCGGCGTATGGGCTGCCACCGCTGACCCCGCCAGAGGCCAACGAGCCGCATTGGCCGGATGATGGGGCTGAGGTGGCCTGAAGCATCCAGGTTGCCTGTGATGGCCTCTTCGCGGGCACGCTGAACTGGCCTAATGACCCCGGACACCTCTTAAGGGCGATATGATTCGCCCAATCCGGAGGTTTCCATGCAAGAACGAAAGACCTACACCCGCGAGTTCAAGCAACGTGCTGCAAGCATGGTTCTTGATGACAACTGCTCGATTCCCGACGTCTGCGCCTCAATGGACGTCGGCCCTACGGCTCTGCGCCGGTGGGTTGATCAGGTGCGCAAAGAGCGTCAAAAAGGCCAGCCAGTAGCCGGTACCAAGGCGATCAGCGACGAACAGCGAGAACTCCAACAACTGCGGGCCAAGATCAAGCGCCTGGAGGCCGAGGCTGAAATCTTAAAAAAGGCTACAGCTCTCTTGATGTCGGATCCCGATCGTTTTTCCTGATCGAGGAGCTGAGAGAGTCTGGTGCGTATCCGACCAGCCTGCTTTGCCGTGTGCTGAATGTATCCCGGTAGCGCATTTTATGACTGGCTTCACCGCCGTTCAGCGCCTAATACCAAGCGTGACGCGCTCAGGGAAAAGGTCGTGCAATTGCACGCTGAAAGCCGTGGAAGCGCAGGCGCAAGGATGCTCTCTGAGCACTTGAAAGCCCAGCAACTGAAGGTAGGTCGGTATCTGGCCGGAAGACTCATGCAGGAAGCAAATCTGGCCAGCAGACAGCGCCGTCGGCATCAGTATCGCTCCAGAGGAGTCGAGGCATTCGTGGCTAAGAACCTGCTCGAACGTAACTTCGAGCCTACTGCGATCAACCAAGTCTGGTTGCGGTGATGTGACCAGTTTGATGGTCGGGAAACGTTGGTATCACCTGGCAGTAGTAATTGATTTGTTCGCCCGTCGGATCGTTGGTTGGGCGTTTTCCCTGATCAACGATGCCAACCTGGTTAGTAAGGCATTGAGGATGGCGGTAGGGGTTCGGGGCAAGCAGCCAGGCTTGATGTTTCATTCGGATCAAGGCTGCCAATACACCAGCCAGCGCTTCCAATCCGAGCTGCTTGAGCATGGGATAACGCAGAGCATGAGCCGCAGGGGGCAATGCTGGGACAACGCGCCAACAGAGCGTTTCTTTGGGACGCTTAAGTCAGAGTGGGTTCCGCCCAAGGGCTACCAGGAAATTGAAGAAGCCAGGCAGGATATGACCAGCTTCTTCATGCGATACAACCGAATCCGGCTCCACAGCTACAACAACTATCTGTCGCCAATAGCCATGGAGCAGCAGGCGGCTTGATCACCGTAATCGGTGTCCGGAAAAACTTGACCAGAACACGCCCGCTCCCACAGGTACTGCACAGGGTTCAAATACTGTGCGGTCCCTGTGGGAGCGGGCGTGCCCGCGAAGAGGCCATCAGCTGTAAGAAGATTCTGAACCTGAAACCAAATGCTTCAGGTTGCCAGGGATTAGGAATTATCCTACGACCTCAGTCGGATGCCGTCTGATAGGCAAGTACATACCTCAGAGATAGCGTTTCAGCGTCGTCGCAACTGGCGACCGGGTGTGAGAAGCCCGAAGTTTGGGGTTGCCTCTGAGACTACTTCCGAGATGACTATGACTAACCTCGTACCTGATCCATCTGTTACAGACCTTACCTACCAAGCCGCCAAGTCCCAGGCCACCCAGGTCATGGACAACCTCTCCGGCACCATTATCCAATACCTCGGCGCCGAAGCCTCAGCCCTGCGTTCCAGCCTGCTGGAAGCGATGTCAGCCCAAACCGACCTGCTACAAGCCCTGCTAGCCCACATGAAAGCGCAGGAGGCCAAGGCATGAGCGACCACCTCAAATCCCGCACCACCGCCGGCGTGGAAAAATTCCTTGAGCTGTACCGGGTAGAGCCCGGCGTCCCGCTCGATCTCGCATTCGATGAATTGTCGGTGCTGATCGGCTGCATCAAGCACCTGAACGAAGAGGCCGAGATGGAGGGCGACAAGATCGCCGGCAGCGCGGCGCGGATTCTCAGTGCCATGGCCAAGGCGCTGATCAATGACATGGAAGTGGGGTTGAACCGCGGCGCCTGAGCGATTTCTGGGGCCGCTCTGCGGCCCATCGCCGGCAAGCCAGCTCCCACAGGTACAGCGCAAGGTTCCGGGCCTGCGGTGAACCTGTGGGAGCTGGCTTGCCGGCGATGGGCTGCGCAGCAGCCCCGGGATGCTTGAACCGATCGCTTGACGTTAAACTGTCCTCTCCCCAGCAATGGACAGGAGATCCGGCGTGACCCCACCCCGTAGTTTCCCCAGTGACCTCTGCCTCGACAGCCCGCGTCTGCAGTTGCGCCCCATGCGCCACGCCGATGCTGCCCAATGGCTGGCGATCATGGCCGATCCCGAGGTCATGCGTTACTGGCACCATGCCCCCTGGCAAGACCTGGCCGAAGCCGAAAGCGCCCTGGCCGCCGACCGCGAAGCCTATGCCAATGGCGACCAGCTCAAGCTCGGCATGTACCGCCGCGACAACGGCGAACTGATCGGCATGGTCCAGCTGTTCAACATCGACGATGTGTCCCGCCGTGGTGAGATCGGCTACTGCCTGGCCAGCGCAGTGCAGGGCAGGGGGTACATGGACGAAGCCTTGACCTGTTTCATCGATTACCTCGCCCATACCTTGCACATGCGTCGCCTGGAAGGCGAAATCGACCCGCGCAACCAAGGGTCGGCACGCACCCTGGAGCGCCAGGGTTTTGTGCTGGAAGGTACCCTGCGTGCGCGTTGGTGCGTTGGCGGCGAGTTGTCTGATTCGGGTATTTATGGCCTTCTGCTAGAGCCCCCGGTTGCCTAGGAAGTAAATCTTTTGCCAGTTTTCTACCTGAGCGTCAGCTTGCTGCTTTACCTGCTCGCCCTGTTCTTCGATGGCGCGCTGATGAGCGGCGACCGCCACATGCCGGCCCTGCAGATGCTGCTCTACGGGCCGTGGGGCGTGCCCTTCGGCCTGTACCAATGGTTCGCCAACCCGCTACTGGCCTTGGCGATCCTGGCCCATCGACGCTTCCGGCGGCTGGCGTTGCTGGCCGGGTTGGCCGCTGTGTACCTGGCGGCCAGCAGCTTCGGCATCACGCGTTTGCCCGATAACCAGACCTATGAATTCCATGACCTGACCGGTTTTGGTGCTGGCTTCTACCTGTGGCTGGCGGCGATGGTGGTGTTCTGCCTGGGCCAGGCGTGGCATTGCTGGAAGGCCCGCAGTGCCAATGACATGCCGGGTTGGAACTGGCTCGACGTGGCGTTGATTGCGGCGTTGGGTGTGGCGCTTTATACGGCTACGCAGATGCCTTCGTTGCGCTTCGAGCCGGGCAAGGTGCTGATGCCGCCGGAACAGCCGCAGACGCTGTGATATCCACAAGGAGAGTTCGCATGATCAAGCATTACCTGACAGGTCTGGCACTGGCCTGCGTGCTGCCGCTGGCGGTGGCGGACGACTACACGGCGGCCTATGGACAGTGCATGGACAAAGCCTCCAGCACCGTGGCCATGAGCGAGTGCATCGGGGCCGAGACGCAAGTGCAGGATCAGCGCTTGAACCGGGTGTACAAGCAACTGATGGCCAAGCTGGATGCCGGGCAGCAGAAGAGCCTGCGCGATGTGCAGCGTAAATGGCTGGCCTACCGCGATGGCAATTGCCAGTTCCATGTGCAGGCCAGTGGCGGGACCATGGCGCAACTGGAAGGTGGCACCTGCCTGATGGACATGACCGGCGACCGCGCGGCGGAACTGGAACGGGTGCTTAGCCCGAGGCAGTAGAGCTTTTTCAGGAATTATTGGCCCGCCCTTGTAGGAGCGGCCTTGTGTCGCGATGGGCCGCAAAGCGGCCCCGCGATGTCAGCGTCAAGGCAGCAATAGCCGGGGCTGCTGTGCAGCCCTATCGCGACACAAGGCCGCTCCTACAGGTGTTGCAGCGCCTGTCAGATGCGCGGTGCGCGCAGGGCTCGGGCCTTGAGGTACTCGCGCACTTCCACGGCATCCCCGGCAAACTCGATGCGCTCTGCCTTGGCAGCGCGCTGGTAGGCATACATCGGGTCGTAATACTCGTTCAACAACCCTTCGATCCAGCCCCGATGCAAGTCCACCGCACCACTGCGCAGCTGCTCGTCCAGCGCCTCGCGCAGGATCTCCGACAAGCGCTGATGACGCTCGCCGCCCAGGCGTTTGTAGATATTGGCCATGCTCTGCAACATGCGTTCGGCAAACAGCCGGCGGCCATCCTCCTCGCCATGCACGCTGACGAACTCGGCGCTCAGGTTGACCACGTAGTCACGCAGGATGCGCTCCACGCGGTTGGTGAAGCTGTCTTCCAGCCACACCAGCGGATACTGCTGCATGCCCTGGTACAGCGCCAGCGGCACCGTGCAACTGCCGACGATGCGGCCTTCATCCTCCAGCACGAACTGTTCGATGCCACGGGCGCGCTTCTTCAGCACGTCGATGGCCAGCTGGTTCTCGAAGTCGATCTGCGCCGGCTGCGCGGTGGCGCGCTTGCCGAAGCTGGAACCGCGATGGTTGGCATGGCCTTCCAGGTCCAGCACGTTATCCAGCTGGTGCAGCACATCGGTCTTGCCGGTGCCAGTCAGGCCCCCCACCAGCACGAAATCGCATTGCACCACTGCCTGCTCGGTGGTTTCCAGCAGGAAGGTACGCATGGCCTTGTAGCCACCTTTGACGCGCGGGTACTGGATGCCCGCCTCATCGCGCAACCAGCCCTGCACGATCTGCGAGCGCAGGCCACCACGGAAGCAGTACAGGTAGCCTTCCGGGTGAGCCTTGGCGAACGCTGCCCAGGCCTCCAGGCGTGCCTGCCTGGTGGCGCCGCTGACCAGTTGATGGCCAAGGGCGATAGCGGCAGCCTGGCCCTGCTGCTTGTAGCAGGTGCCGACCCTCTGCCGCTCCTGGTCGTTCATCAGCGGCAGGTTGACGGCACCGGGAAAGGCGCCCTTGGCAAATTCGACAGGTGCGCGCATGTCCATCATCGGCACGTCGTCGAGGAACAGCTGGCGGAAATCGGTGCAGTCGGGGCGCATCAGATCACCTCGACCGCGTGGCTCTGTCGCTCGACCAGCTTGCCGATCGGCGCCAGTTGCAGGCCCAGTTCGGCGGCCACCGCCAGGAACTCGGCTTCACCTTCCGGGGCAACTGCCACCAGCAGGCCGCCGCTGGTTTGCGGGTCGCACAGCAGGTGCTTCTGGTCGTCGCTCAGGGCGCCGATCTTGTGGCCGTAGCTGTCGAAATTGCGCAGGGTGCCGCCAGGGATGCAGCCCTCGGCCAGGTAGTGGTCGACGCTGGGCAGGCGCGGTACGGCGGCGTAGTCCAGGTGCGCGGTGAGGCCGCTGCCTTCGGCCAGTTCCACCAGGTGGCCGAGCAGACCGAAACCGGTGACGTCGGTCATGGCCTTGACCCCGTCGAGCTTGCCGAAGCGGCTGCCGGGGGTGTTGAGGGTGCACATCCAGTCGCGGGCCAGGCCCTGGTCCTGCTCGCGCAGCTTGGCCTTCTTCTCGGCGGTAGTGAGGATGCCGATGCCCAGTGGCTTGGTCAGGTACAGGCGGCAGCCTGCGCTGGCGGTATCGTTGCGCTTGAGGTGGCGCTTGCTGACCACGCCGGTGACGGCCAGGCCGAAGATCGGCTCGGGCGCGTCGATCGAGTGGCCGCCGGCCAGCGGAATACCGGCCTCGGCGCACACCGCACGGCCACCGCGGATCACTTCGCGGGCCACTTCCGGCGGCAGCACGTTGACCGGCCAGCCGAGGATGGCAATGGCCATCAGCGGGTCGCCGCCCATGGCGTAGATGTCACTGATGGCATTGGTGGCGGCGATACGGCCGAAGTCATACGGGTCATCGACGATCGGCATGAAGAAGTCGGTGGTCGAGACCACACCACGCTCGTCGTCCAGCGCATACACGGCTGCGTCGTCACGCGAGGCGTTGCCGACCCACAGTTTCGGGTCCAGGGCCTGGGTGCCGCTTTCGGCGAGGATCACGTCCAGCACCTTGGGGGAGATCTTGCAGCCACAGCCGGCACCATGGCTGTACTGGGTCAGGCGAATCGGCTCGCTCATGTGTACCTCGGCAGGTCAATTTGTTGCGCGATTGTAGCAAAGCTGGCCTTTGAGCCTGCGCCTCTTATAATTCCCGTTGTCGGCGCAAAGGCCGGCCTTTCCCCGCTATTGAACCGGAGAACACCCATGCTCAAACGCCCCCTGGCGCTCGCCGCCGGCCTCGTGCTGTCTTGCTGTGCCGTTGTCGTCCAGGCCGCTGAAACCCTGCGGGTCAGCGCCATCCCGGACGAAGCGCCGACCGAACTGCAGCGCAAGTTCAAGCCGCTGGGCGAGTACCTGGCCAGGCAGTTGGGCATGGAAGTGAAGTTCGTACCCGTGGCCGATTACCCGGCAGTGGTCGAGTCGCTGGCCTCCGGTCGCCTCGATCTGGCCTGGCTGGGAGGCTTCACCTTCGTCCAGGTGCACCTGAAGGACCCGACCGCCACGCCGCTGGTGCAGCGTGAACAGGACGCGCAGTTCACCTCCAAGTTCATCACCGCCAACCCCGATGTGAAGAGCCTGGCCGACCTCAAGGGCAAATCGTTCGCCTTCGGTTCCATCTCGTCCACCTCGGGCAGCCTGATGCCGCGTTACTTCATGCTCAAGCAGGACAACATCAAGCCTGAAGACTACTTCAGCCGCGTTGCCTACTCCGGCGCCCACGATGCCACCGTGGCCTGGGTGCAGGCCGGCAAGGTCGATGGCGGCGTGCTCAACGCCAGCGTGTGGCAGAAGCTGGTGGATGCCGGCAAGGTCGATACCGCCAAAGTGAAGGTGTTCGCCACCACCCCGACCTACTTCGACTACAACTGGACCGTGCGTGGCAACATGGACCCGGCGCTGAAAGAGAAGATCAAGAAAGCCTTCCTCGACCTTGACCCGGCCAACCCGGAGCACAAGGCGATCCTCGACCTGCAGGCCGCCAGCCGCTTCATCGAGACCAAACCTGAGAACTACGTGGGCACCGAACAGGCTGCACGCGAGGCCGGCCTGCTCAAGTGACATCGACAGTGGCTTCCAACGTGGCTATCCAACTGCACGGGGCCGGGCTGCGCCATGGCCCGGTGCGTGCGCTTGATGCCGTGAGCCTGAGCATCGGCCAGGGCGAGCGCGTCGCCATCATCGGGCCTTCGGGGGCGGGCAAGTCCAGCTTGCTGCACCTGATGGCGACCGCCGTCCAGCCCAGTAGCGGGCGCCTGGAGCTGCTCGGCGAGCAGCCCTGGGCGTTATCCGCCAGGGCCCGCCAGCGCCTGCGTGCGCGGGTAGGCCTGGTGCACCAGGCACCACCTTTGCCACCGCGCCAGCGGGTGGTGACGGCGGTGCTGGCCGGCCGCCTGGGGCAGTGGGGTGTGCTGCGCGGCCTGCTCAACCTGCTGTACCCCAGTGATGTGCCTGGGGCGCGCCAAGCCCTGGCCGAACTGGGCCTGGCCGACAAACTGTTCGTGCAGTGCGGGCAATTGTCCGGTGGCCAGTTGCAACGGGTGGGTATTGCCCGAGCGTTGTACCAGCGGCCGCAGGTGTTGCTGACCGATGAGCCGGTGTCGGCCATGGACCCGGTGCTGGCTGACCACAGCCTGGCGTTGCTCAACCGCCATGCACAGGCCAATGGTGTGACCCTGGTGGCGAGCCTGCATGCCGTGGAGCTGGCGCTGGCGCACTTCCCGCGGGTGATTGGTATTCGCGAAGGGCAGGTGGCGTTCGACTGCCCGGCGCAAGCGGTGACCGAGCAGTTGCTGGATGCGCTGTACGCCAACGAACAACTGGCTTCACCGCCAAGCCAGGGGCCGGCCCTGACCGTGCAGATTCCGCGATGCTGAAGCTCGATGCCCGCGACCCGGCGCTGCTGCCGCGGTTGCTGCTGACCCTGTTGGCGGTGGCGGTGCTATGGCCTGGTATCCGGTTGAGCGAACTGAACCCCGGTGTGCTGCTGCAGGCAGAGAACCGCCAGCAAATCGCCAGTTTCACCAGTGCCTTCTGGCCACCGGCACACGATGCCGACTTCCTTTCGCTGCTGTATGAAGCCACCCTGCAGACCCTGGCCGTGGCCACGGCCGGCATGGCGTTGGCGTTGCTGCTGGCGGTCCCTGCCGGGTTGCTGACCAGCCGTGCCCTGTCGCTGCGTGCAGCCTCCCGTGGTGGTCGCGCCGGGTTGTGGTCGCGCCTGCTGCGCCTGCCGGTGCGCTGGTTGCTGATTTTCCTGCGCAGTGTGCCGGAGATCGTCTGGGCATTGCTGTTCGTGCGGGCCGTGGGGCTGGGGCCGACGGCGGGCGTACTGGCCATTGCCATCACCTACAGTGGCATGCTCGGCAAGGTCTATGCCGAGATCTTCGAGTCGGTCGACCAGCGCCCGGCCCATGCCTTGCTGCAGGCGGGTAGTGGCCGCCTGGTTGCTTTTTTTTACGGCATCCTGCCCAGTGCGGTGTCCGAAGTGGTGTCCTACACCGTGTACCGCTGGGAGTGCGCGGTACGTGCCTCGGTGGTGATGGGCTTTGTCGGTGCTGGCGGGCTGGGGCAGCAGATTGACCTGTCGATGCGCATGTTTGCGGGGGCGGAAGTGGCGAGCATGCTGCTGACGTTCCTGGTCCTGGTGATGCTGGCCGACCTGCTCAGTCGTGTTCTGCGCTGGAGACTGGCATGAACCGGGTCATCAATTGGCTGGTGCTAGGCGCCATCGTGGCTGCGGTGATGGCCTCGTTCGCCTACCTGGAGCTGGACTTGCAGGCGCTGGTCGGCAACGGCGGGCTGGGGCAGATGGGCGACTATGCCGGGCGTTTCCTGCACCCGGACCTGTCTGCCGGTCACCTGCGCGCGGTGGCGCACGGGGCGTTGGAAACCCTGGCCATGTCGGGCCTGGGCACCTTGTTGGCGATGGTGCTGGGCATGCTGTTGGCGCTGCCGGCCGCTGGCCGCTTCGGTTGGCCATTGCAGGCCTGCGCGCGGCTGCTGCTGAATGCCTTGCGGGCCATCCCGGAGCTGGTGTGGGCCGCGCTGACGGTGCTGGCGGCCGGGCTTGGGCCGAATGCCGGTACCTTGGCGTTGGCGCTGCATACTGCTGGCGTGCTGGGCCGGCTGTTTGCCGAGGCGCTGGAGAACGCACCGCCGGAGCCGGCGGCGGCCATCCGCCTGCAGGGCGGCAGCCAGGTGGCGGCGTTCTGCTTTGGCACCTTGCCCAATCTGTGGCCGCAGCTGTTGGCCTACAGCCTGTATCGGTGGGAGAACAACATCCGCATGGCCAGCGTGCTGGGTTTTGTCGGGGCTGGCGGGTTGGGGCAGATGCTGTATACCACCTTGAGCCTGTTCCAGGAGGCCCAGGCCAGCACGGTGATAATGGGTATGCTGGTGCTGGTATTGCTGGTGGATGCGTTGAGTGATGTGTTGCGTCAGCGCTATGTGCGGGCCTGACAGATTGCCGGGGCCGCGTTGCGGCCCTATCGCCCGGCAAGCCAGCTCCCACAGGTACTGTGCAAGGTCGCAGGATCCCACTGCCCCTGTGGGAGCTGGCTTGCCGGCGATAGGGCCCTTGAGGTCTGGCACTAAGCCAACTCCCCACACTGCGCCTCCCGCTGCATCGACTCCAGGTTCCGTTCGATCGTCTCGCAAATGCTGTCCATCTGAATCTGGTGCTCACTGAGCCTGAACGGGCTCTGCAGATCCGTCCCGATCCGCTCGATGGCCAGCAGCATGAACCCCACCACCGTCGAAGCCAATGGCGTGAACCAACCCAGCGACTCCACCAGCCCCACCGGCACGATCAAACAGAACAGGGTGATGAACAGCCGCGGGAAATACACATAAGGGTAGGGCAGCGGCGTATTGGCGATCCGCTCCATGCCACCCTGGGCATTGGACAGGTCTACCAGCGTCGACTCCAAGCGCGCCAGGCGAATGCTGTCCAGCCGGCCTGCCTGATACTCCCGCGCCAGTAGCGCCGCCGAGCCGCTGAGGATGTCGTTGGCAAAATTGTTCGAGCGGTTGCGCCGCTCGAATTCCGCCGGCGGGATGAACGCCATCAGTTCGTCCGGGCAGCGCTCACCCTTCAGGTGCGCCGCCAGGCAGTTCACATAGGCAATATGCCGGCGCAGCAGGGTTGCCTTGACCGGGTTCAGGCCATCGTCCGGGTCATCGATCAGGGTCAGCGCCTGCCGCGCGAAGCTGCGCGAACTGTTGACCAGCGCCCCCCACAACGTGCGTGCCTCCCACCAGCGGTTGTAGGCGCTGCTGTTGCGAAAACTGACCAGCACCACCAGCGCAGAACCCAGCAAGGTCAACGGGATCAGCGGCAGGGTGAACTTGCTGTTGAAGAACAGCATGAAGTCGATGGTGACCAGCACATCCCAGATCAGCAGCCAGAACAGCGACCAGCCGATATAGCCGATGGTCTTCACGGCCAGGCGGTACTTGCGGACGATGATGTCTTTCACGCGGGGTACCTCGAAAACGGGCAGATGCAGGATCCGACGTCGAGGTAGGGCGAAGGTTCGGCGGCTGATTGTTGCAAGGTATTCTGAATCTTCTCGTCCAGCCCCATGCAGTGCCACGCTGACTCAGCCGGGCTGAATCAACACCTGTTTCATCTGCACCAACGCCACCCGCGAGCCATCCCGCGCCTGCCGTTCCTCGATGCCGAACGGCACGAAGCCCAGCTGTGGATAAAGCAGCAGGCCCGCTGTGTTGTGGTTGAAGCACGACACCCATACCTCCCGGGCTGCGAAATGTTGGCGGGCCAGTTCGATCATGGCGTTTACCAGGTAGCGCGCTACGCCGTGGCCGCGTGCGGCGGGGGCCACGACCACGTTGCCCAGGGCGCACACGCCGCCGTGTTCGGCCTTGTAGAAGTTGGCGAAGGCCAGCACCGTGCCGTTGCCTTCCACCACCGTGGAGCTGCTGCGTTGGGCGATGGCATTGCTCAGTTGCGCGGGGGTGAGGGGGTAGTCGGCTTTGGGGAACATGTAGAACAGTTCGGCCGGGCTTTGCGGGAAGCTGCAGATTTCAGCGATATCGTCGGGCTGTACGGGGCGGTGGGTCAGGTGCATGGCAAGTCCTTGTATGCTGGCTGGTCCGTGAAGTCATATTCTGCCCCGCGACGGCTCGATATTCACGGTTCATGAAGCTGTTTCCCCCTTGGTCGGGGTCGCATTTCGCAGCAGTTCTTTGCGCAATTTGCCGGGGGACATGCCGAACAGGTTCTGGAAATGCCGAATGAAATGGGGAGCATCGGCAAAACCGCATTCAAAAGCGATTTCTCCGATATGTCGATCCGAGCTGATGAGCAGCCAGCGGCCAAACCGGAGTCGGACCTGGCGATAGAACTGGGCCGGCGTGCTACCGGTTTCGGCGACAAACAGCCGCTCCAGCTGCCGTTTACTGGTACCGACAAGGTTCGCGATCGCGTCGATGTCCAAAGGCTCGGTCATGTGCTTTTCCATCAGCATCACGGGCTTCGTGCAGGCGCCTGTTCGAAGCGCTGGCGTAGCCAAGTGCCTTGCGCCGATCGACGAAGCTGCCAGAGCTGTTTTTCGCGACTGTCATCTGGTGAACGACCTTGCCGGCCCGATCCGGGCCGCAATGCATCCCGATAAGGTGGATGGCCAACTCGATCACCGAGATACCGCCGGCGCAGGTGATGCGGTCCTTGTCGATGAGGAAGTCACTGTTGCTGACAAAGCGCAATCTGGGAAACAGGCGTTTCCAGTCATCGCAATGGTAGGCATGCACGCAGGCAGTACGCCCCTCCATCAGGCCGTGTCGCGCAAGCACGAAGCTGCCTGTGCACAAGCCGATCAACGGCACGTCAGCGGCGGCTGCCTGATGCAGGAATGCCGCATAAGTCTTCGGCGCAGTCTCCAGGTAATCCAGTAGCCCGCCAATCACCACGATGTAATCGAATTGATGAGGGTTGCCGAGTTCACTGTCGATGGGTACGTCCAGCCCGCAACTGGAAACGACCCTTTGCCCGGGGGTGCCGAGAACTTTCCATTGGCATCGTATCGGGCGGCTCTGATCGCCGGTATCGGCAGCATGGCGCAACGCATCGGTCAGCCCCGAGAGTGACAGCAAGGGGAAGCGCGGCCATAGCACGATACCGATAGACAGCTCGGCGGCGCCGCGTCGGCTTGGCGGATGTCGTGCCTGCCCCTTGTCCAGCGCTTCCACGAGGCTTGCGCTGGAGGCGTTGGGCAGTGCATCTCCGAAATGTCGCAAATATTCAATCATTCCTGCAAACCATCCAACCAGTTATGCCGCTGATCACCATACGATGAGCGCTAGCCCAACACCATGCTGTTCATAAAAAAAAGCAATCAAGGAGCACGTGATGAACAAGCCCAATGTTCGACGGTTTGCCAGTATTCATGCGGGTTTGCTGGTCGCCATGCTGGCCTCGCTACCGGCCTTCGCACTGGAAACGGTAGAGCCGGGCAGCCTGACCGTCGCGTTCACCGGGGATATGCCCGGGACCGGTTATCAGGACAGCCGGCTGGTCGGCTACGACGGTGAAATCCTTCAACAAATATCCGAGAAGCTGAGTTTGAAGGTAAAGCCGGCCTTGATGGACTGGGCCAGTACCATTGCCTCGGTACAAGCCAACCGCGTGGATGTCATGGCCGGCACCATGGGCTGGACCGTGCAGCGTGCGAAGATCATGACCGTGAGTGACCCGATTCACTATTTCAAGAACGGCATCACCCAGACCGACAAGACCAACTGGAACAGCCTCAAGGATTTGCAGGGCAAGAAAGTCGGCACTATCACGGGTTTTTCGTTCATTCCCGAGATGCGCAAGATCGAAGGCTTGCAGGTAGCGCTGTACGACACCTCCGATGCCGCAGTGCGCGATCTGCTCGCCGGGCGTATCGATGCCGTGATTGGCGACCCGCCAGTCATGCAGTACGCCATTTTCCGCAACCAGCAATGGCACCTGCGCTTCAACGCGTTCACCGACAACGATCCGGATTTCCCACTGCTGACTGGCCTGGGACAGGTGGTGTACGGCTTCAATAAAGAGGCCAGCCCGCAGTTGGTGGCCGCGGTCAACGAGCAGATCCAGAGCCTCTGGAAAAGCTGTGAAATGCGCAAGATCGGTGCCCGCTACGGCTTGTCCCAGGATGTCTGGTATGTGCCGCAAGGCAACAACCTGAGGGTGGGAGTCGACCGCCCGGCCGACTGGCAACTGCCTGGCTGCCAGTAAGCGCATGAGCGGATGAATCGGCCTGGTTGCCCGTGCCGGTTCATCGCCATACCTATAACAATAAAGAGGTTAACCAAGATGTCGACGCCGTCCGAACCTGCGTTGCTGCGCGTGCATGACCTGCACAAAAGTTATGGTGATCTGGAAGTGCTCAAGGGCATCGACCTGGAGTTGAAAGCCGGTGAAACGCTGTCGTTGATCGGCCCCAGCGGGTCGGGAAAGTCCACTTGCCTGCGGTGCATCAATTACCTGGAAAAGCCCACCCGCGGCGATATCTGGCTGGGCGACGAGCTGATCGGTCAGGTCAGGGACGGCAAGCGCATACGCCTGATGAGCGATCGGGAAATGGCCCCACAGCGGCGCGAGATCGCCATGGTGTTTCAGCTTTTCTACCTCTGGCCACATCTGACTGTGCGCGACAACGTCGCGCTGGGGCCGATCAAGGCGCAGGGCATGCCGCGCAAGCAGGCCTACGAGCTGGCTGATGCCATGCTGGAAAAAGTCCACCTGCGGCACAAGGCCGAGGTCTACCCCGAGCAGTTGTCCGGCGGGCAGCAGCAGCGAGTGGCTATCGCACGCGCGTTGGCCCAGCAACCCAAGGTCATCCTGTTCGACGAGCCAACCTCGGCACTGGACCCCGAACTGGTGGGGGAAGTGCTTGCCGTGATTCGTGAGCTTGCGCAAGAGGGCCGCACCATGATCATGGTGACCCACGAAGTGCGCTTCGCCCGGGATGTGGCGGACCGGGTGATCTTCATGGACGGTGGGCACATTGTCGAGCAAGGGCCTTCGGCGCAGGTAATCGACAGTCCACGTCATGAGCGTACCCGCAGTTTTCTTGGGCGCATGGCCATGGAGGGCGCTTGATGGCGAATTTCGAAGTGTTTCTCGGGCTATTGCCCCTGCTGTTGAAAGGCGCGCTCACCGCCCTGGAAATCGCGCTGTGCACCTTGCTGCTGGCAAGTGCCGGCGGCGTGGTGCTTGCCGTGTTGCTGACATTCGGTCGCTCACGGCTGCTGCATGGCGTGATCGGCTGCTTCATTGAGTGGATGCGCAATGTGCCTGCGCTGGCGCACCTGTTCCTGATCTATTTCGGACTCTCCTACCTTGGCATCAACTTGCCCGCGTGGCTGGCCGCCATCCTTGGCTTGAGCCTGGTGGGCAGTGCGGTATTGGCCGACATTTTCCGCAGTGGCTTGCAGTCGTTGCATGTCGGCCAGCATGAAGCCGGGTTGGCTGTCGGCCTGAGCCGGATGCAGATTCTGCGCTGCATTCTCTTGCCCCAGGCCCTGCGCGTGACCTTGCCAGCGTTCGCCAACTACGTCACGCAACTGGTCAAGGACACCTCCATCGCCTCAGCCATTGCCGTGCCGGAGATCATGTTCCTGGCGCGTAATCTGGTGACCTCCACCTTCCAGACTTCGCTGATCTACCTGGCAGTGATGTGCATCTACGCCGTGATGATTGTGCCGATCGGTGTGGGATTCCTTCGGCTCGAACGTCATCTGGGGAGTGCGCGATGATCAGTTTCTTTCAGCAATACCCGGAGTACTGGAGCGACTGGAGCGTCCGCCTGATGCTCGGTGCACGGATCA
Source organism: Pseudomonas putida (assembly GCA_029953615.1). Lineage (NCBI taxonomy): Bacteria > Pseudomonadati > Pseudomonadota > Gammaproteobacteria > Pseudomonadales > Pseudomonadaceae > Pseudomonas > Pseudomonas putida. Next base: position 3,306,342 of record CP124529.1, read on the forward strand.
CCGCCGAATTGTCGCTGTTAGGGTTCGCTCTGGCGGTCGTGCTGGGGGCGTTGTTAGTCTGGGCGATGCGAAGCCCGAGCGCGATCCTGAAGCGGTTGGCAGCGTTGTTCATCCAGAGCATGCGGGCAGTGCCGCTTCTGGCGTTGCTGCTGGCCCTGTACTTCGCGCTGCCCAGCCTGGGGTTGACCTTGTCCGGCTATTGGGCCGGGGCCATCGGCCTGGGTTTGCAGGGGGCCGCGTATGTTGCGGAAATCCTCCGTGGCGGCCTGGATTCGCTGCATCGCGGCCAGCGCGAAGCGGCTATCGCCATTGGCCTGACGCCACTGAAAGCGTTCACCAGCGTCATCCTGCCGCAAGTGTTTCGGGTCATATTGCCGCCCCTGCTCAACGCCTACGTGTCGATCCTCAAGGACAGCTCGCTGTGCGCCCTGATTGCCACCGATGAGTTGATGCTGGCAGCGCGGGCCATCGCTTCGGAAACCTTCCTGCCAATGCATGTCTTCCTGCTGGTAGGGCTGTTCTATTTCGTAATCGCCTTCCCTCTTTCAATGCTGTCGCGTGTGCTTGAAAAGCACATTTCACGCGGGCGCAAAACCGTGCGAGGTTGAACCTATGAACACCATGGATCAGGTAACTTTCCACAGCATTGGCCAGTTGCAGCAGGCGCTGCGGGCCGGCTCGCTGACCAGCGAAGCGCTGGTGCGGGCGCAACTGGCGCGCATCGAGCGTTTTGACGAGCAACTGAATGCCTATGTCGAGGCCTATCCCTCGCGGGCCTTGAGCGCGGCGATTGCTGCGGATCGTCAACGTGCGTCCGGCATACACCTCGGGCCGCTGCATGGCATTCCCGTGGCGATCAAGGACTTGTTCGAGATCGATGGCCAGGCCATTACCGGTGGCTCATTGGCGCAGGAACCGCGCGTTTCGAGGTTGACCGCCACTGCGGTGCAACGCCTGGAGCGTGCCGGCGCAATCATTCTTGGCAAGACCCAAACGGTCGAATTCGCTTTCGGTGGCTGGGGCACCAACGCGGTGATGGGCACGCCGTGGAACCCGTGGGACCGCAATGTACATCGCGCTCCGGGTGGCTCCAGCAGTGGCTCGGCAGTGGCCGTGGCCAGCGGCCTGGCGAGCGCTGCGCTGGGGACCGATACCGGCGGCTCGGTGCGCATTCCGGCGGGCATGTGCGGCCTGGTCGGGCTGAAAACCACGCGTGGCCTGGTCAGCCGCCATGGCTTGATCGAGCTGTGCCCTTCGCTGGACTCGGTCGGGCCTATCACGCACACGGTTGAAGATGCGGCGTGGATGCTGGATGCCTTGCTAGGCCCGGACCCGCTGGACCCGGTTGCGGCCCAGGCACCGGTATTCAGCGCCGCTGCCGGTCTTGGCCGGCCGGTAGCCGGCTTGCGCATCTGGGTGCTGCCGCAGGCGGAACGCGCGCATATCGCTCCCGGCGTACTGAAGGCTTACGACCAGGGGCTCAAGCAACTGGCCGCGTTGGGCATGCAATTGATCGAACAACCGCTGCCCACTTCTCTGGAGCAGTGCATGCGCATCGCTGGCGGGCTGATGAGCGCCGAGGGTTATGCCAGCCTGGGCAGCTTGTTCGAGCGCGACGACCTGCGTTTCGACCCCCATGTCCAACGTCGCATACTCAGTGGTCGCGCCATCGACGCGGCGGCGTATATCCAGTTGCACAATCAGCGCCGTGCCGCCCGGCAAGCCATGCAGGAGGCGATGGCCAACATCGACGCCTGCGTTTTCCCGACCAACGCTATTGGCAGCGTGCCGTTGGAGGAGGTCGACGAATATGGCACGCCACTGGCGTTGTTGGGGCGGTTCGCCAACTTGATGAACCTGTGTTCGGTGGCGCTGCCCATCGGGTTCGATGAAAAGGGTATGCCGGTCTCGATGCAGGTTGTGGGGCAAGCGTTCGCCGAGCCACTGATCCTGCGCATCGGCCATGCCTATCAACAGGTCAGCGACTGGCACACTCTGCGGCCTGAAGGGTGGGAGCTGGCGGGCAACGCGGTTGCGTGATGGATACGGCGGCAGGCAGGCATGACCGCCATGGCGATGAAAACGCTCACTCGCAAGCGGCTTTTGGCAGTGACCCTTGCAGGTCACTGCCTTTTAGCGGAAGGGGAGGGATACTGAAGTTACTGCACCGGGTCACTCACCGGCTTGGCAAAGATGGCCTTGAGTTCGCTGGTCATCGGGAACTCCAGGTTCAAGCCTTTGGGCGGAATCGGCTGTTGGAACCAGCGCTGGTAGATCCCGTTGATTTCCCCTGAGCTGTACAGCTCGCCCAGCGCTGCATTTACCAGCGCCAGGAACTGTGGGTCATCCTTGCGCACCATGCAGCTGTAGATTTCCCGCGACTGCTCTTCGCCGACCACCACCCAGTTGTGCGGGTCGCGGGCCTTGGCGCGTTCGCCATAGAGCAGTGCATCGTCCATGTAGAACGCCGCTGCCCGGCCAGACTGCAACATCTGGAACGCTTCGCCATGGTCCTTGGCGCTGATCACGGACATGTCCATCTTGTTATCGACGTTGTAGCTCTTCAGGTAACGTTCGTTGGTAGTGCCGGCAGTGGTCACCACATTCTTGCTGCGCAGGTCGGCGAAGTGCTTGATCCCGCTGTCCTTGGCGGTCAGCAACTGGCCTTTGACATAGATGAACCCATAGGAAAACGCCACCTGCTTCTGTCGCTCTGCGGTGACGCCGGTCGAGCCGCATTCCAGGTCGACGGTGCCGTTCTGCACCAGCGGAATGCGGGTTTGCGATGTCACCAGGTTGTACTTCACCTTGAGCTGGGGCAAGGCCAGCTTCTGCTGTACCCGCTCGACGATCTTGTTCGCCAGGTCTACCGAGTAGCCCATGGGTTGGCCCGAGTGATCGCCCACGTAGGAGAACGGCACTGAAGCGTCGCGATAGCCCAGGGTGATGCTGTTGGCGTTGGCGATCTTGCTCAAGGTAGGCCCCAGCGCTGCTTCGTCAGCATGGGCCTGAGTGCCTAGCAACAGGGCGAGGGTGCAGCCGATCAACGTGATTTTTTGCATTGTTATTCTCCGTTGCAGGTGGGGGGATTAGCGACGTGCCGCGATGATGGTTATTTCCACCAGCACTTGCGGGCGCGCCAGTTCGGCCTGCAAGGTGGTACGACTGGGCGCCTGGCCGGGCGATAGCCAGGCAGACCAGACGTCATTCATTGCCGCGAAATCGTTGCCGATGTCCTTCAGGTAAATGGTCGCGCTGAGCAGATGGTCCTTGTCGCTGCCGGCCTCGGCCAACAATGCGTCGATCTTTTCCAGTACCTGGCGCGTCTGGCCGCCGACATCGGTGGCATCGTCCGGCACCTGGCCGGAGAGAAACACCAGGTCGCCAAAGGTCACGGCGCCGGACAAGCGTGGGTTGGGCTGGATACGGTGAATGGTCATCGGGTGGTCCTTTCCAGGTGTGAGTGTTCAAGCCGCACGGGGCGTAAAACCCTGCAGGTCAATGGAGGGGCGGCGTTGGCCTATCAGTTCACTGAGTAATCGTGCACTGGCGCAGGCCAGGGTGAAGCCCAGTGCACCATGGCCAAGGTTCAGCCACAGGTTGCGATACGCCGTTGCGCCCAGCAGCGGCACGCCGCTAGGGGTAGCCGGACGCATGCCGGCCCATTCGATGGCATAGTCATAATTACCGGCATTGGCGAAGGTCTCGCGGGCCTGGCGTTTCAGCAAGGCCAGGCGCTTGGGGTCCAGCGACGGGTCGAAACCGACAATGTCGACCATCGCCGCCACCCGCAACTGTTCACCGATCCGGGCGTAGACGATCTTGCGGTCGTAGTCGGTGATGCTCAGGTCCGGCGCCCGGTGCTGGGCGCCGATCGGTACTGTCAGGCTGTAACCCTTGAGCGGGTACAGCGGCAGATCGACACCCGGCAGAGCCAGCAAGGCACTGCGGTGGCCGGCCGCAAGGACCAGATGCTCCACCGGCAGCACCTCGTCGCCCAGTTCGATCGCACTCACCACGCCATGGGCATGGCGAATGCCGGACACCGCCTGGCCCAGGCGGAATCTGCAGCGTCCCGAAGCCTGCAAGCGCGCCGCCAGTTGCTGGCAAAAGCCATGGCAATCGCCGACTTCTTCATCCGGGGTATAGATGGCGCCGACAAAGAACGCCTCTGCCAGTGCCGGGTCCAGGCGGGTGCAGTCGGCGTGCGACAGCACCTGTTGTTGCTGGGGCGCGGCAAGGTGCTTGCGCGCATGTTCGAAGCTGCCGGCCTGGCGGAAGGTGACCAGCTTGCCGTTGCGCCGCCAGTGGAAACCACCCAGGCCATCTTCTTCTCGCCAGGCTTGCAAGGTCGACTGGCTCAACAGCGCGAGGCGCAACAGATGGCCTGCATTGGCGCGGTTGACCGAAGAGCGGCAAGCCCCGAGGAATGAGGCCATCCACCGCCACTGGGCAGGATCGAAGCGAGGGCGCAATCTGAGCGGCGAGTCGCCACGCAGCATCCAGCCAATGGCCTGCAAGGGCACACCTGCGTCGGCCAACGGCGCCACGTAGCGATAGGACAGCTGGCCGCCGTTGGCGAAGCTGGTTTCACTGCCCAGCGAATCGCGCGCCTCGACCAGCGTAACGTCAAAGCCGTCGCGTACCAGTGCGTAAGCGGTTGCCAGGCCAATGACGCCACCGCCGATGATGCATACATGCTGAGCCATGTCAGTCCTAGGTCGTTGTTGAAACGAGCCTGAGGTTAGGGCCAGGTGACAGGTGGCGAAAAATGAATAAAGATCGCTGAGCCATAAACAAAGGTTATGGACTTGCCATGCGTCTTCGCCATATCGAGATTTTCCAGGCTATCCGTCAGACCGGCTCGGTCAGCGGTGCTGCACAGTTGCTGCATGTTTCCCAACCCGCTGTGACCAAGGTTCTGCAGCACGCGGAACAGCAACTGGGCTTTCCGTTGTTCCTGCGGGTGCGCGGCAAACTGCAGCCCACGCCCGAAGCGCTGGAGCTGGAGCGTGAGGTCGACAAGGTCACGGAGAGCCTGCAAGGGGTGCGGCGCCTGGCGCAAAGCCTGCGTCGCGCGCCGGGGCATAGCCTGCGGATCGGTGCGACCCCGGCACTGGCCCTGTCGCTGCTGCCGCCGGCCATTCATGAGTGGACCCGGCGTTATCCGGACATCGCTTGCGAGCTGTCCAGTGCTCACAGTCGCGAACTGGTGCAGAACCTGTTGATGCGGGAGATCGATGTCGCCCTGACCCTGCAACAGCCCGATCACCCGGCGCTGAAGGCCCAGGCGCTGGCCAGCGGGGTGTTGGTGGCGTTGGCACCGGTAGGTTATTGGCCGCTGGAGGATGAAGGCAAGCCGCTGCCGTTGACGGCACTGGCCGGTGCGCCCTTGATCGGGCTGTCCAGCGCCGACCCGCTGTCGGTGCGCCTCGACAGCTACCTCAAGGCGGTGGAGCCGCCGCCACGGGTGAGCATTGCGGTGCAGACCTATTCACTGGCCAGGGCGATGGTCGAATCCGGTGCTGGGCTGGCGGTCATCGACCCCTTCACCGCCCTTGGCGCGGCGCCTGGGGCGACCGCGATTCGTCCTTTGGCCCCGGCGCTGCCGATCACCCTATATGCGGTAACCCGCACTGACGAACCGCCAGCGCATACCCTGCGCGAGTTGCTGAGCCTCTTCAGCAGCCGTGCGCAGGGGCAGCTGGATCGTTGGCGCTACTGATGGGTACGGCTGTGGAGCAACCTTCTTGCTCAAATCTATAAGTTGGCGCGATCCCTGTAGATACTCTGTTGGCGGTCAAGCTTTTCTGAGGTGTTCAGAGCTGAAAAGCTTGGCCGTATCAAATGGCTCATCCCCGCGCATACATGCCCAGATGCCTGTCAGGTACTTGCGCATGACAGCAGCGATAGCCTGCATTTTCTTCTTGCCCCTGTTGACCAACGACTCGTAAAAAGCCTTCGCATAAGGGTCGCAGCGCACTGCGGTCAAGGCAGGCATGTACATGGCTGCCCGTAGATAAGCATTCCCACTTTTGCCGAGTCTGCCGGGCTTATCAATGCTCGTTCCCGATTGGGTCTGTCGAACATCGAGACCCGCGTGGCGAGCTACCTGCGAGGACTTGAGCATTTGAGGAAGGATGGTCAGTTCAGCCAATGCCGCAAGTGCAGAGACTTCTCCCATCCCAGGCCCTGCGAGCAGCTGCTTGTACTGCCGAGTAAGCGTCGGACACTGGGCGACCAGCTCGCGGCCCGCCTTACGAAAGCGCTCAATTCGATTATCCAGTGAAGCAATCGCTTCCTCCTGATCCTCGATCAGCATCGACACGGTTGTAGCGGTCGCCTGCAATGCATGCAGTTCGTTCTTCGCCCTTGTACGATGCCCCACCAAACGATTGATGTGTCGCCCCAGAGCCCTCAGTTCAAGCTGCACAAGGCTTGGAGGTGTCCACAAGCGCGGTGTCATACGCTCGCCGTACTCGGACAGCAGTTGAGCATCTATTGCATCGGTCTTGCTGTTCACCAGCATCAGTTTGGCGAAATTGTGGAAGCTCTTGGGGTTGATCACGGATACAGGGAGGTCAGCCGCATGTAGCTCAAGGGCCAAGTCCAGGTAATAGATTCCGGTCGCCTCCATCACGATCGACTTGGGTTTGAGTGCCAGCAGCTTTTTCACCGCAGCCTTACGGCCTGCAGGGGTTTGAGCGATATCCCACTGTCCGGCCGGACGCCCATCTTTACGCACCCCAACGACCGAAGTACGTGAGCCGATATCGACGCCAACCCAGACACTCATTCCTTCCCTCTCCCAAGCGAGTTAGGTAACAATGGCCTCCGGTTCCCCGACCTCGAACTTCATGCTGCTGCAACCTTGTAATGCGAAGTCCGACTTGTCGGCTTCTCGATACTCTTCGCAGTGGGCAATGAGGCGGGGGCCTCTCTACATACAAGGTCAGGGGCAATACCTGCCTTCAGGAGCGATCGGCCTCCCCGGAAGTGCTTCTTCAGCCCGACGAGAATAACCTCTCCCGCTAGGCCAGACACAACATACAAGGAGCGGCCTTGTGTCGCGAAAGGGCCGCAACGCGGCCCCAGGATTGATGCGCAATAGTTGAAATTGCCGGGGCTGCTTTGCAGCCCTTTCGCGACACAAGGCCCGCTCCTACAGGGTATGCGGAGCGCTTGCGAACCCAGTTCTCTACGCGCTGCCAAATCACAGGCGAAAAAAAACCGACCATAAGGTCGGTTTTTTCCGGATCTTGGTGCCCCGAGGGAGACTCGAACTCCCACTCCTTTCGAAAACGGATTTTGAATCCGCCGCGTCTACCAATTCCGCCATCAGGGCATGTGGCGCGCAGTATAGAGAGCCACCGCTGGTCGGTCAATCGGCTTTCATGGTCAATTTTCACACATTGGGCTAAACTTCCCGGCCCTGCCGAACCGAACATCATCATGCGCGTCGCCGATTTTTCCTTCGAACTCCCCGATTCCCTGATCGCCCGCCACCCGTTGGCCGAGCGCCATGGCAGCCGTCTGCTGGTGCTCGATGGGCCAACCGGCGCGCTGGCGCACCGGCAATTTCCCGATCTGCTCGAGTACCTGCGCCCGGGCGACCTGATGGTGTTCAACAACACCCGGGTCATCCCGGCGCGCCTGTTCGGCCAGAAAGCCTCCGGCGGCAAGCTGGAAGTGCTGGTCGAGCGTGTGCTCGATAGCCACCGGGTGCTGGCCCATGTGCGCGCCAGCAAGGCGCCGAAAGAAGGCGCGGTGATCCTCATCGACGGCGGTGGCGAGGCCGAAATGGTCGCGCGCCATGACACGCTGTTCGAGCTGCGCTTCACCGAAGAGGTGCTGCCATTGCTCGACCGCGTCGGCCATATGCCGCTGCCGCCGTACATCGACCGTCCGGACGAGGGCGCCGACCGTGAGCGCTACCAGACCGTGTACGCCGAACGCGCTGGTGCGGTCGCCGCGCCCACCGCTGGCCTGCACTTTGACGAGGCGCTGCTGGAAAAGATCGCCGCCAAGGGCGTCGAGCGGGCTTTCGTTACCTTGCACGTGGGCGCGGGCACCTTCCAGCCGGTGCGGGTCGACAAGATCGAAGACCACCACATGCATAAAGAGTGGCTCGAAGTGAGCCAGGATGTGGTCGATGCCATCGAAGCGTGCCGCGCCCGTGGCGGCCGGGTGATCGCGGTCGGCACCACCAGCGTGCGCTCGCTGGAGAGCGCGGCGCGCGATGGCGTGCTCAAGGCCTTCAGCGGCGACACCGACATCTTCATCTACCCGGGCCGGCCATTCCATGTGGTCGACGCCCTGGTCACCAACTTCCACCTGCCGGAGTCCACGCTGCTGATGCTGGTCTCGGCCTTCGCCGGCTACCCCGAGACCATGGCCGCCTACGCGGCGGCGGTCGAGCAGGGGTACCGCTTCTTCAGTTACGGTGATGCCATGTTCATCACCCGCAATCCGGCGCCACGCGGGCCCGAGGATCAAGCATGAGTCGCACCTGTCGAATGTCCTTCGAACTGCTGGCCACCGACGGCAAGGCCCGTCGTGGCCGCATCACCTTCCCACGCGGCACCGTGGAAACCCCGGCGTTCATGCCGGTGGGCACCTATGGCACGGTCAAGGGCATGCTGCCGCGCGACATCGAGGCCATCGGCGCCGAGATGATCCTCGGTAACACCTTCCACCTGTGGCTGCGCCCGGGCACCGAGGTGATCAAGAAGCACAACGGCCTGCACGATTTCATGCAATGGAAAGGCCCGATCCTTACCGACTCCGGTGGTTTCCAGGTGTTCAGCCTGGGCGCCATGCGCAAGATCAAGGAAGAGGGCGTGACCTTCGCCTCGCCGGTCGATGGCGCCAAGGTGTTCATGGGCCCGGAAGAGTCGATGCAGGTGCAGCGTGACCTGGGTTCGGACGTGGTGATGATCTTCGACGAGTGCACCCCGTACCCGGCCGAGCACGATGTGGCGCGCGCGTCCATGGAGCTGTCGCTGCGCTGGGCCCAGCGCTCGAAGAACGCCCACGCCGACAACACCGCGGCGCTGTTCGGTATCGTCCAGGGCGGCATGTACCAGGACCTGCGCATGCGCTCGCTGGAAGGCCTGGAAAACATCGGCTTCGACGGCCTGGCCATCGGTGGCCTGTCGGTGGGCGAACCCAAGCACGAAATGATCAAGGTGCTGGATTACCTGCCGGGCCAGATGCCGGCTGACAAACCTCGTTACCTTATGGGGGTAGGCAAACCTGAGGATCTCGTTGAGGGTGTGCGCCGCGGCGTCGACATGTTCGATTGCGTGATGCCCACGCGTAACGCGCGCAACGGTCATCTGTTCGTCGATACGGGGGTGATCAAGATCCGCAACGCGTTCCATCGCCACGATGAATCGCCGTTGGATCCGACCTGCGACTGCTATACCTGCACCAACTTCTCCCGCGCCTATCTCCATCACCTGGACAAGTGCGGCGAAATGCTGAGCAGCATGCTGAATACCATCCACAACTTGCGCCATTACCAGCGCTTGATGGCCGGTTTACGCGAGGCTATTCAACAGGGTAAATTGGCCGCCTTTGTCGACGCCTTCTACGCCAAGCGCGGGCTTCCCGTACCGCCTTTGGACTGACTGTCTGCATCCATTATTAGAAAATTACATTAGGAGTGCCCAATGAGCTTCTTGATCCCCGCCGCATACGCGGACGCTGCAGCACCTGCCGCCGGCCCAGCCGGTACCGGTTTCGAGTGGATTTTCCTGGTCGGTTTCCTGGTCATCTTCTACCTGATGATCTGGCGCCCGCAGGCCAAGCGTGCAAAAGAGCAGAAGAACCTGCTGAGCAACTTGCAGAAGGGTGACGAAGTTGTCACCAACGGCGGCATCGCCGGCAAGATCGTCAAGGTTTCCGATGACTTCGTGGTACTGGAAGTTTCCGACAGCGTCGAGCTGAAGTTCCAGAAGGGTGCCATCGCGGCCACCCTGCCAAAAGGTACGCTCAAGGCTATCTGAGTTACCGGTTTCATTTTTCCAGTCGGGGCGCGCAAAGCGCCCCGCGTCTTGAACGGGCGGCGTGATGCTGAACAAATACCCTCTGTGGAAATACGCACTGATCGTGCTGGTACTGGCGATCGGTTTTATTTATTCCGCTCCCAACCTCTACCCGGATGATCCGGCGGTTCAGATCAGTGGTGCCAGCTCGGCGCTGCAGGTGAACCAGGCCGACCTCGACCGCGTCAGCAAGGCGCTGGGCGATGCCAAGATCGCCGTCAAGGGTGCAAGCCTGGGTGAGAAGGGCAGTGGGCTGATCCGTCTGACCAGTCAGGAAGATCAGCTGCCAGCCTCTCTCTCTCTCTCTCTCTCTCTCTCTCTCTCTCTCTCTCTCTCTCTCTCTCTCTCTCTCTCTCTCTCTCTCTCTCTCTCTCTCTCTCTCTCTCTCTCTCTCTCTCTCTCTCTCTCTCTCTCTCTCTCTCTCTCTCTCTCTCTCTCTCTCTCTCTCTCTCTCTCTCTCTCTCTCTCTCTCTCTCTCTCTCTCTCTCTCTCTCTCTCTCTCTCTCTCTCTCTCTCTCTCTCTCTCTCTCTCTCTCTCTCTCTCTCTCTCTCTCTCTCTCTCTCTCTCTCTCTCTCTCTCTCTCTCTCTCTCTCTCTCTCTCTCTCTCTCTCTCTCTCTCTCTCTCTCTCTCTCTCTCTCTCTCTCTCTCTCTCTCTCTCTCTCAAGGATGTAGTGCGCAAGGCACTGGGCGATGATTACGTCGTGGCCCTGAACCTGGCCCAGACTACCCCGCAATGGCTGCGCAACCTGGGCGCAAGCCCGATGAAGCTGGGCCTGGACCTGTCCGGTGGTGTGCACTTCCTGCTGGAAGTGGACATGGACAAGGCCATGAGCGCCCGCATGAAAGTCTACGAAGGCGAGGTCAAGACCTTGCTGCGCAAAGAGCGCGTCCGCTACCGCAGCCTGCCTCAGCAGGATGGCGGCATCATGCTGGGCTTCGCAGACGATGCTACCCGCGAACAGGCTCGTGCCCTGATCCGCAAGAATTTCAATGACTTCGACCTGACCACCACCGAGCGCAACGAGCTCGCCGTGCTGCGTCTGGCGCTGACCCAGGCGAAAGTCGCCGAGATCCGCGAATACTCGATCAAGCAGAACCTCACCACCGTCCGTAACCGGGTCAACGAACTGGGCGTGGCCGAGCCGCTGGTCCAGCGCCAGGGCGCCAACCGCATCGTGGTCGAGCTGCCAGGCGTGCAGGACACTGCCGAAGCCAAGCGTATCCTGGGTAAAACTGCCAACCTGGAGTTCCGCTTCGGTGCCGAGCCGGGCGCGTCCAAGGCCACTACCGAGGTGTTCGAGTTCCGTGAAGGCGGCCGTTCCGCCGCGGTCGAGCGCGGCCTGATCATCACCGGTGACCAGGTGACCGACGCCCAGGCCAGCTTCGACGAGCAAGGGCGCCCGCAGGTGAACATCCGCCTGGATGGCCACGGTGGCGAGCTGATGACTCGCGCTACCCGTAGCAACGTCGGCCGCAGCATGGCGGTGATCTTCATCGAGCAGAAGCCGGTGACCCGCTACGTCAAGCAGACCGTCGACGGCGTCGAGAAGGACGTTGCCGTACAGAGCTTCCAGGAAGAGAAGAAGATCATCAGTCTGGCGACCATCCAGTCGCCGCTGGGCAGCCAGTTCCGCATCACCGGCCTGAACGGCCAGGGTGAATCGTCCGAACTGGCCCTGCTGCTGCGTGCCGGTGGTCTGGCTGCGCCGATGTACTTCGCTGAAGAACGTACCATCGGCCCAAGCCTGGGTGCCGACAACATCACCAAGGGTATCGATGCATCGCTGTGGGGCATGCTGTTCGTCTCGCTGTTCATCATCGCCATCTACCGTGCCTTCGGTGTGATCGCCACCATTGCCCTGGCGGGCAACATGGTCCTGCTGCTGGCGCTGATGTCGCTGCTGGGTGCCACCCTGACCCTGCCGGGTATTGCCGGTATCGTGTTGACCATGGGTATGGCGGTGGACGCCAACGTGCTGATCTTCTCGCGTATTCGCGAAGAGCTGAACGCCGGCATGTCGGTGCAGCGCGCCATTCATGAAGGTTTCAACCGCGCCTACACCGCGATCATCGACGCCAACCTGACCAGCCTGCTGGTCGGCGGCATCCTGTTCGCCATGGGTACCGGCCCGGTCAAAGGCTTTGCGGTCACCATGTCCCTCGGGATTTTCACCTCGATGTTCACCGCCGTCATGGTGACCCGTGCAATGGTCAACCTGACCTGCGGCGGGCGTGACATCAAGAAGCTGTGGGTTTGAGGGAGCTGCGATGAAAACCATCAACTTCATGGGCGTGCGCAATGTTGCGTTCGCCGTTACCGTGCTCCTCACCGTGCTGGCGCTGTTCAGCTGGTGGCAGAAGGGCCTGAACTTCGGCCTGGACTTCACTGGTGGTACGCTGATCGAGCTGACCTACGAGCGCCCGGCCGACCTCAAGGCGGTGCGTGCCGAGCTGGTCAACTCCGGCTTCCACGAGGCGGTGGTGCAGAGCTTTGGCGCCACCACTGACCTGCTGGTGCGCATGCCGGGCGATGACCCGCAACTGGGCAACAAGGTAGCCGAAGCCCTGCAGAAGGCCGGCGGCGACAACCCGGCCAAGGTCAAACGTGTCGAGTTCGTTGGCCCGCAGGTGGGTGAAGAGCTGCGCGACCAGGGTGGCATGGGCATGCTGCTGGCGCTGGGCGGCATCCTTATCTACCTGGCCTTCCGCTTCCAGTGGAAGTTCGCTGTGGGCGCGATCGTCTCGCTGATCCACGACGTGGTGGTGACGCTGGGTATCCTGTCGTTCTTCCAGATCACCTTTGACCTGACCGTGCTGGCGGCAGTGCTGGCGATCATCGGCTACTCGCTGAACGACACCATCGTCGTGTTCGACCGGGTGCGCGAGAACTTCCGCGTCATGCGAAAGGCTTCGCTGATCGAGAACATCAACGTTTCCACCACCCAGACCCTGCTGCGGACCATCGCCACCTCGGTTTCGACCTTGCTGGCCATTGCCGCGCTGCTGTTCTTCGGTGGCGACAACCTGTTCGGCTTCTCGCTGGCCCTGTTCATCGGCGTCATGGCCGGTACCTATTCGTCGATCTATATCGCCAACGTGGTGCTGATCTGGCTGAACCTGAACAGTGAAGACCTGATCCCGCCGGCCAAGACCGACGGTGTGGACGACCGTCCATAAGGCATGCTGCATGCCGCCCGGCGGCCGAAAAGGCGCAAGTGTTGAACTTGCGCCTTTTTTTTCGCTCCAAGGCTGGGAGAAGGCGGGTCGGACCCGCGGGTATGATCAGGAGGTTCATGTGAACAAATCAATGCTGGTGGGTGCGGTACTGGGTGCTGTCGGTGTGACTGCCGGAGGTGCTGTCGCGACCTACAGCTTGGTCAACAAGGGGCCTGAATATGCGCAGGTCACCGACGTGCAACCGATCAAACAACAGGTAAAAACCCCCCGTGAGGTCTGCAAGGATGTCGCAGTGACGCGGCAGGCGCCGGTCAAGGACCAGCACCAGATCGCCGGTACCGTGGTGGGCGCCATTGCCGGTGGCCTGCTGGGCAACCAGATCGGTGGTGGTAGCGGCAAGAAGATCGCCACCGTGGCCGGTGCGGTCGGTGGTGGCTATGCCGGTAACAAGGTGCAGGAAGGCATGCAGGAGCGTGACACCTACACCACCACGCAAACCCGCTGCAATACAGTCAACGACATCAGTGAGAAAGTGGTGGGCTACAACGTGAAGTACACCATTGGCGACAAGGTGGGCCAGGTGAAGATGGATCACGAGCCCGGGTCGACCATTCCGGTGGACAAGAATGGCAAGCTGATTCTCAGCGAAGCCGGGCAGTAAGTCCCGGCGCGGTCTGCTCTTTGTAGGAGCGGCCTTGTGTCGCGAAGGGGTGCGAAGCGCCCCCATGATCTGTGGCATATCAGAGATTGTCGGGGCTGCTTCGCACCCCTTTCGCGACACAAGGCCGCTCCTGCACGGATCCCGAAAGCCTTGGGATATGGGTACAGGCACAAAAAAAGCACCCCGCGGGGTGCTTTTTCGTATCTGCAATTCGCGCTTAGCGCTTCATGCTTTCTGGCAGGTGCGGCTGGATGGCCGTCAGCACGGCCTTGAAGCACTTGATGTTGCCCGCAACGATATGGCCCTTGTCGAGGAAGTCGTGGCCACCGTTGAAGTCGCTGACCAGGCCGCCAGCTTCCTGAATCAGCAGCACGCCAGCCGCCATGTCCCACTCGGACAGGCCCGACTCCCAGAAGGCGTCGAAACGGCCAGCAGCCACGTAGGCCAGGTCCAGGCTGGCGGAGCCGGCGCGGCGGATGCCGGCGGTCTGGCCAGTCAGGGCGCGGAACATGCCCAGGTAGTTGTCCAGGTCGGCCATCTGGCTGTCGCGGAACGGGAAGCCGGTGCCCAGCAGGGCGCCTTCCAGGCTGGTGCGCGAGCTGACACGCAGGCGGCGACCGTTGAGCTGGGCGCCACGGCCACGGCTGGCGGTGAATTCTTCCTGGCGAACCGGGTCGACGATCACGGCGTGCTCAAGGCGGCCACGGTATTTGCAGGCGATGCTGACCGCGAAGTGCGGGATGCCACGCAGGAAGTTGGTGGTGCCGTCCAGCGGGTCGATGATCCACAGGTAATCCTTGCCTTCTTCGCCGCTACCCGCGTGCAGGCCGGTTTCCTCGCCCTGGATGGAGTGGTTCGGGTAGGCCTTGCGCAGGGCGTTGACGATGCTCTGCTCGGCAGCGCGATCGACTTCGGAAACGTAGTCCTTGGCCTCTTTCTCATCGACCTTGATGCTATCCAGGCGTTCGATGGAGCGGAAAATCAGTTCACTGGCGCTGCGAGCGGCGCGCAGGGCGATATTCAGCATAGGCTGCATGGGCGGGTCACCTGGAGATGTTAAAGAAGAAAGCCGATCATTCTAGCAGAAAACTTTGGCGGCAGAAGTGTCACATTTGCTTTCGTGGCGTTACGTCTGTCGGTTCTGTAAGATCGAAGGCCCTGATTCCTGCATCTGTGAGCACAACACCTTGCTGCAAAATATTCGTGTTGTTCTGGTCAATACCAGCCACCCCGGCAACATCGGCGGCGCTGCGCGAGCCATGAAAAACATGGGCTTGTCGCGTCTGGTGCTGGTGCAGCCGAAAGCGTTCCCCGCCGAGGACGCCAGTGCCCGAGCCTCGGGTGCCGACGATGTGCTGGCCAATGCCCAGGTGGTCGACAGCCTCGAGCAGGCGCTGGTCGGCTGCAACCTGGTGATGGGCACCAGCGCCCGTGAACGGAGCATCCCCTGGCCGCTGATCGGCCCGCGCGAGTGCGGGGCCAAGGCGGTGGAGCATGCCAACGGGGGCGAGGAAATCGCCCTGGTGTTCGGGCGTGAACACGCCGGCCTGACCAACGAAGAACTGCAGCGATGTCACTTCCACGTGCACATTCCCTCCAACCCCGACTTCAGCTCGCTGAACCTGGCCGCCGCTGTCCAGGTGCTCTCCTACGAGGTGCGCATGGCCTGGCTGGCCGCCGGTGCAGCGCCGGGCAAGGTCGAGAAGGTTGACGCCAGCGAGCTGGCGACCATGGACGAAATGGAGCTGTTCTACGACCACCTGGAAAAAACCCTGGTCGGCATCGGTTTCCTTGACCCCGACAAGCCCAAGCACCTGATGCCGCGCCTGCGCCGGCTGTATGGGCGGGTCGCGGTTGAACGTTCGGAAATGAGCATTTTGCGCGGCATTCTCACCGAGACCCAGAAAGTGGTCCGGGGCGAGCCGCATAAACGGAAGGACTGACAGATGTTCGAACGCCTGCGTGAAGATATTCAAAGCGTATTCCACCGTGACCCTGCCGCGCGCAACGCCTTCGAGGTGCTCACCTGCTACCCGGGCATGCACGCCATCTGGCTGCACCGCCTGGGCAATGCCCTGTGGAAGCGTGATTTAAAGTGGCTGGCCCGCCTGGTGTCGAACTTCGGCCGCTGGCTGACCGGCATCGAGATCCACCCCGGCGCCACCATCGGCCGACGCTTCTTCATCGACCACGGCATGGGCATCGTCATCGGCGAAACAGCCGAGATCGGCGACGATGTCACGCTTTACCAGGGCGTGACCCTGGGCGGGTACCAGTTGGAACAAAGGCAAGCGTCACCCCACCCTGGAAAACGGCGTGGTGGTAGGGGCGGGGGCCAAGGTGCTCGGGCCGTTCACCGTCGGGGCCGGGGCCAAGATCGGTTCCAATGCGGTGGTGACCAAGGCGGTGCCGGCCGGCGCCACGGCGGTCGGCATCCCTGGGCGAATCATCGTCAAGAGCGAAGACAATGAGCTCGAGGCCAGGCGCAAGGCCATGGCCGAGAAAATCGGCTTTGATGCCTATGGTGTCAGTGGCGACATGCCCGACCCGGTGGCTCGTGCCATCGGCCAGATGCTCGACCACCTGCAGGCAGTCGACGAGCGGCTGGAGGGCATGTGCGGCGCCCTGACCAGGATGGGTAGCGATTATTGCGCCAAGGAGCTGCCAGCCCTGCCGGAAGATGACTTCAAGGAAGTGGCCGAGTTGGCCCAGCGCGACACGCAGTCGCATTGATTGCGCCGTACTGAAAGCGTGGTGACATACGGGGCGTGTGCTCACGCCCCCTGTCTGCTACAATCGCGCCCGCCTCCCCGATGCAAACCCGACTAAAGCACTAGGTCTAATAGTTGACTTAAATGCTCGGGAATCGCATACTCGCACTCATCCCGAAACTCCCGTGGTACCCAATAGCCATGCGACTGACTACCAAAGGCCGATACGCCGTGACCGCCATGCTCGACCTGGCGTTGCACGCGCAGCATGGGCCGGTGTCTTTGGCCGACATTTCCGAGCGCCAGGGCATTTCCCTCTCTTATCTGGAACAGCTGTTCGCCAAGCTGCGCCGCAGCAGCCTGGTCTCCAGCGTGCGTGGTCCAGGCGGTGGTTACCAACTGTCGCGGGGCATGGAAACCATCCAGGTGGCCCAGGTCATCGATGCGGTCAACGAATCGGTCGATGCCACCCGCTGCCAGGGCCTCGGGGACTGCCATGCCGGTGACACCTGCCTGACCCACCACCTGTGGTGCGACCTCAGCCAGCAGATCCATGAATTCCTCAGCGGCATCAGCCTGGCTGACCTCGTCATGCGCCGTGAGGTGCAGGAAGTCGCCCAGCGCCAGGACCTGCGGCGTGTCGCAGGCCGAGCCGCCCAGCTGGACAAGATTGAGACGTCCGCCGTCGATTGATCCCCTTGGGACGACGAGCGACGCCACCGCCTGATAGGAGAGACAAATGAAGTTGCCGATCTACCTCGATTACTCCGCGACCACCCCGGTCGACCCACGTGTGGCCCAGAAGATGGCCGACTGCCTGCTGGTCGACGGGAACTTCGGTAACCCGGCTTCGCGCTCCCACGTCTTTGGCTGGAAAGCCGAGGAAGCGGTCGAGAACGGTCGCCGCCAGGTTGCCGAGCTGATCAACGCCGATCCGCGCGAAATCGTCTGGACCAGCGGTGCCACCGAGTCCGACAACCTCGCACTCAAGGGCGTCGCGCACTTCTATCAGACCAAGGGCAAGCACATCATCACCTCCAAGATCGAGCACAAGGCGGTCCTGGACACCGCTCGCCAGCTGGAGCGTGAAGGCTTCGAGGTCACCTACCTCGAGCCAGGCGAAGACGGCATCGTCACCCCGGCCATGGTCGAGGCGGCGCTGCGCGACGACACCATCCTGGTGTCGCTGATGCACGTGAATAACGAAGTCGGCTCGATCAACGATATCGCCGCCATCGGTGAACTGACCCGCTCGCGCGGCGTGCTGTTCCACGTTGACGCCGCGCAGTCGGCCGGCAAGGTCGAAATCGACCTGCAAAAGCTGAAGGTCGACCTGATGTCGTTCTCGGCGCACAAGGTCTACGGCCCGAAAGGCATCGGCGCGCTGTACGTCAGCCGCAAGCCGCGTGTACGTCTGGAAGCCATCATCCATGGCGGTGGCCATGAGCGCGGCATGCGTTCGGGCACCCTGCCGACCCACCAGATCGTCGGCATGGGCGAAGCCTTTGCCATCGCCAAGCAGGAAATGGCCGCGGAAAACGTGCGCATCAAGGCCCTGAGCGACCGCTTCTTCAAGCAGGTCTCGGACCTCGAAGAGCTGTACGTCAACGGCAGCAAGACTGCCCGCGTACCCCACAACCTGAACCTGAGCTTCAACTACGTCGAAGGCGAATCGCTGCTGATGTCGCTGAAGGACATCGCCGTATCGTCCGGTTCGGCCTGCACCTCCGCGTCGCTCGAACCGTCCTACGTACTGCGCGCCCTGGGCCGCAACGACGAGCTGGCGCACAGCTCGATCCGCTTCTCCTTCGGCCGCTTCACCACCGAAGAAGAAGTCGACTACGCCGCGCAGAAAGTCTGCGAGGCCGTGAACAAACTGCGTGAGCTGTCGCCGCTGTGGGACATGTACAAAGACGGCGTTGACATCTCCAAGATCGAGTGGGCCGCCCACTAAGCAGTCGCCGGCAAGAGCGGCTCCCTGATGAGGAAGGAATTGCACCATGGCATACAGTGAAAAGGTCATCGACCACTACGAAAACCCGCGCAACGTCGGCAAGATGAACGCCGAAGATCCGGACGTCGGTACCGGCATGGTCGGCGCACCGGCCTGCGGTGACGTGATGCGTCTGCAGATCAAGGTCAACGAGCAGGGCGTGATCGAAGACGCCAAGTTCAAGACCTACGGTTGCGGTTCGGCCATTGCTTCCAGCTCCCTCGCCACCGAGTGGATGAAGGGCAAGACCCTGGACGAAGCCGAAACCATCAAGAACACCCAGCTGGCCGAAGAACTGGCGTTGCCGCCGGTCAAGATCCACTGCTCGGTTCTCGCCGAAGATGCCATCAAGGCAGCCGTACGCGATTACAAGCAGAAGAAAGGCTTGATCTAAGTCGCCTGTTGCGAGGTAAGGAGTCCTGATGGCTATCAGCATGACAGAAGCCGCCGCCAACCACGTGCGGCGTTCCCTGGAAGGGCGTGGCAAGGGTGAAGGCATTCGCCTGGGCGTGCGCACCACCGGTTGCTCGGGCCTGGCCTACGTGCTGGAGTTCGTCGACGAGCTGGCGGACGAAGACCAGGTGTTCGAGAACCATGGCGTCAAGGTGATCATCGATCCCAAGAGCCTGGTCTACCTCGATGGCACCGAACTGGACTTCGTCAAGGAAGGGTTGAACGAAGGCTTCAAGTTCAACAACCCTAACGTGCGCGGTGAATGTGGCTGCGGCGAAAGCTTCAACGTTTGAGGCTGGCTGTGGGTACTCTTTGTCATTTCGCATTGTTTGACCTCCAGCCAAGCTTCCGCCTGGATCTCGACAAGCTGGCCACTCGCTATCGCGAGCTGGCCCGCGAAGTCCATCCCGACCGCTTCGCCGACGCCTCCGAGCGCGAGCAACGCGTGGCGCTGGAAAAGTCCGCAGCCCTCAACGACGCCTACCAGACCCTGCGCAGTGCGCCGCGTCGTGCCCGCTACCTGCTGGCCATCGGCGGCCACGAAGTGCCCCAGGAAGTCACGGTCCACGACCCGGACTTCCTGTTGCAGCAGATGCAGTGGCGCGAAGAGCTCGAAGAACTGCAGGACGAAGCCGACCTCGATGGCGTGGCCGTGTTCAAGAAGCGCCTGAAGGTCGCCCAGGACACGCTGAACGAGGACTTTGCCGCCTGCTGGGACGCCCCTGGCGAGCGCGACAAGGCTGAACGCCTGATGCGCCGCATGCAGTTCCTCGACAAGCTCGCCCAAGAAGTGCGCCAACTGGAAGAGCGCCTCGACGATTAACCCGGTGCTGCCCGTGATGGCACCTAAGGTATTCAGATAAGCATGGCCCTACTGCAGATTGCCGAACCCGGTCAAAGCCCTCAGCCGCACCAGCGCCGCCTGGCGGTGGGGATCGACCTGGGTACCACCAACTCCCTGGTTGCCGCATTGCGCAGCGGCCGTAGCGAGCCCCTGCCCGACGCACAGGGCAATGTCATTCTGCCGTCCGCGGTGCGCTACCTCGAAGGGCGCAACGAAGTGGGGCAGGCGGCACGCGATGCCGCTTCCAGCGACCCGCTGAACACCGTGCTTTCGGTCAAGCGCCTGATGGGGCGCGGCCTGGCCGACGTCAAGCAGCTGGGCGAGCAGTTGCCGTACCGCTTCGTTGGCGGTGAATCGCACATGCCGTTCATCGACACCGTGCAAGGGCCGAAAAGCCCGGTGGAAGTGTCCGCCGATATCCTCAAGGTGCTGCGCGAGCGTGCCGAAGCCACCCTCGGTGGTGAGCTGGTGGGGGCAGTGATCACCGTGCCGGCCTATTTCGACGATGCCCAGCGCCAGGCCACCAAGGACGCTGCACGCCTGGCCGGCCTGAACGTGCTGCGCCTGCTCAACGAGCCGACTGCCGCTGCCGTGGCCTATGGCCTGGACCAGAACGCCGAAGGCGTGGTTGCCATCTACGATCTGGGCGGCGGTACGTTCGACATTTCCATCCTGCGCCTGACTGCCGGGGTATTCGAAGTGCTGGCCACCGGTGGCGACACTGCCCTGGGTGGTGACGACTTCGACCATGCCATTGCCGGCTGGATCATCGAACAGGCCGGGCTGTCGTCCGACCTGGACCCGGCCACCCAGCGTGCGCTGTTGCAAACCGCCTGCGCCGCCAAGGAAGCCCTGACCGACGCCGACGTGGTCAGCGTCAGCCACGGCGCCTGGCAGGGCGAGCTGAGCCGCGCCGGCTTCGAAGCCATGATCGAGCCCATGGTGGCCCGTAGCCTCAAGGCCTGCCGCCGCGCCGTGCGTGACAGCGGTATCGAGCTGGAAGAAGTCAGCGCCGTGGTCATGGTCGGTGGTTCGACCCGCGTACCGCGTGTTCGTGAAGCCGTCGGTGCACTGTTCGGCCGTACCCCGCTGACCTCGATCGACCCCGACCAGGTGGTGGCCATCGGTGCCGCCATCCAGGCCGATACCCTGGCCGGCAACCGCCGTGAAGGTGGCGAACTGCTGCTGTTGGACGTCATCCCGCTGTCGCTTGGCCTTGAGACCATGGGCGGGCTGATGGAGAAGGTGATCCCGCGCAACACCACCATCCCGGTGGCCCGCGCCCAGGAGTTCACCACCTATAAAGATGGCCAGACGGCCATGATGATCCACGTGCTGCAGGGCGAGCGCGAGTTGATCAGCGACTGCCGCTCGCTGGCGCGCTTCGAGCTGCGTGGCATCCCGGCCATGGTCGCCGGTGCGGCGAAAATCCGCGTCACCTTCCAGGTCGACGCCGACGGCCTGCTCAGCGTCGCCGCCCGCGAGCTGGGTTCGGGCGTGGAAGCCAGCATCCAGGTCAAGCCGTCCTACGGCCTGAC
This sequence comes from Pseudomonas putida, assembly GCA_029953615.1. NCBI lineage: Bacteria > Pseudomonadati > Pseudomonadota > Gammaproteobacteria > Pseudomonadales > Pseudomonadaceae > Pseudomonas > Pseudomonas putida. The sequence continues at coordinate 3,327,770 of CP124529.1, forward strand.
CGACGGCGAAATCGCCCGCATGCTCAAGGACTCCTTCGAACACGCAGGGTCCGACAAGCAGGCCCGCCAGCTGCGTGAACACCAGGTGGACGGCGAGCGCCTGCTCGAAGCGGTACAGGGCGCCCTGGACGCCGACGGTGAGCGCCTGCTCAGCAGTGACGAGCGCGACGCCATCGAATTCCAGATGCAAGAACTACGTGATTTGTTGGCCGGCACCGATGGCGCAGCCATCGAGCAACAGACCAAGCGTCTGTCGCAGGTGACCGACGCATTTGCCGCCCGCCGCCTTGATTCGACGGTCAAAGCCGCACTGGCCGGGCGCAACCTGAATGAGATCGAGGAGTAACCGATGCCGCTGGTGACATTCCTGCCGCACGAGAAGTTCTGCCCCGAAGGCCTGACCGTGGAGGTCGAACCCGGGACCAACATCCTGGAACTGGCCCACGACCATCACATCGAGATGGAAAGCGCCTGCGGCGGCGTCAAGGCCTGCACCACTTGCCACTGCATCGTGCGCAAGGGTTTCGACTCGCTCGAAGAAGCCGACGAACTGGAAGAGGACATGCTGGACAAGGCCTGGGGCCTGGAGGCTCAATCGCGCCTCGGCTGCCAGGTGGTCGTCGCTGACCAGGACCTGGTCATCGAGATCCCCAAGTATTCGCTCAACCACGCCGCCGAAGCGCCGCACTGAGGTTTGCCCCATGAGCCTGAAATGGATTGATGTACTTGAGATCGCCATTCAGCTTGCAGAAAGCAAGCCGGACGTCGATCCTCGTTATGTGAATTTCGTCGATCTGCACCGTTGGGTGCTGGCCTTGCCAGAATTCAGCGACGATCCGTCACGCGGCGGTGAGAAAGTGCTCGAGGCCATCCAGGCGGCCTGGATCGAAGAAGCCGACTGAACGCGTCCTGCAGGTTAGGCAATCCCCTGGAACCCGCGTATAATTCGCGGGTTTAATTTTTCGCAACACTCATTTTTCTGGAGTTTTCCATGGCTGTTCAACGTACTTTCTCCATCATCAAGCCTGACGCCGTTGCCAAGAACGTCATCGGCGAGATCACCACTCGCTTCGAGAAAGCCGGCCTGCGCGTCGTCGCTTCGAAAATGAAGCAACTGTCGAAAGCCGAAGCCGAAGGCTTCTACGCCGAGCACAAAGAGCGCGGCTTCTTCGCCGACCTGGTTGCCTTCATGACTTCCGGCCCGGTCATCGTTCAGGTTCTGGAAGGCGAAAAACGCCGTTCTGGCCAACCGCGAACTGATGGGCGCCACCAACCCGAAAGAAGCTGCTGCCGGCACCATCCGTGCTGACTTCGCCGTTTCCATCGATGAGAACGCTGTTCACGGTTCCGACTCGGAAGCTTCGGCTGCCCGCGAAATCGCTTACTTCTTCTCCGCTACCGAGCTGTGCGACCGCATTCGCTAAGCGAAGCAGGTCTTGGGTGATTCCATGAGTGACATGACTGGCAAGATCAACCTGTTGGGCCTGACCCTGCAGGAAATGGAAAAATTCTTCGAGTCGATCGGAGAGAAGCGTTTTCGTGCCGGTCAGGTCATGAAATGGATTCACCACTTTGGCGTCGACGATTTCGCCGCCATGACCAATGTCGGCAAGGCCTTGCGCGAAAAGCTCGAGGCCGTTGCCGAGATTCGGGGCCCGGAAGTGGTCAGTGAAGACATTTCCGCCGACGGCACCCGCAAGTGGGTGGTCCGCGTTGCCTCCGGCAGCTGCGTCGAAACCGTCTACATCCCCACCGACGATCGCGGCACCCTGTGCGTGTCGTCGCAAGCCGGCTGTGCACTGGACTGCAGCTTCTGCTCCACCGGCAAGCAAGGCTTCAACAGCAACCTCACCGCCGCCGAAGTGATCGGCCAGGTGTGGCTTGCCAACAAATCCTTCGGGACCGTTCCGGCCAAGATCGACCGCGCCATTACCAACGTGGTCATGATGGGCATGGGCGAACCCCTGCTGAATTTCGACAATGTCATCGCCGCCATGAAGATCATGATGGAAGATCTGGGCTATGGCATTTCCAAGCGTCGCGTCACCCTGTCCACCTCGGGCGTGGTGCCGATGATCGACGAGCTGGCCAAGCACATCGATGTGTCGCTGGCCCTGTCGCTGCACGCACCGAACGACGAACTGCGCAACAAGCTGGTACCGATCAACAAGAAGTACCCGCTGAAGATGCTGCTGGAATCGTGCATGGGCTACATGTCCACCCTGGGTGGCAAGCGGGTGCTGACCATCGAGTACACCCTGCTCAAGGACGTCAACGACCAGCCTGAGCATGCTGCGCAGATGATCGAGCTGCTGCGCGACGTGCCATGCAAGATCAACCTGATCCCGTTCAACCCGTTCCCGCACTCCGGCTACGAGCGGCCGAGCAACAACGCCATCCGCCGCTTCCAGGACCTGTTGCACCACGGTGGCTTCAACGTCACCACCCGCACCACCCGCGGTGATGATATTGACGCTGCCTGTGGTCAACTGGTCGGCCAGGTCAATGACCGCACCCGCCGCAGCGAGCGCTACATCGCTGTACGCCAGCTGTCCGCGGACGCCGAGCTGCAAGACAGCCCCGCCAGCCACTGACCGGGACCTTGCCCATGAGCCTGCGCGCCGCGCTGTCGATCCTTGCGCTTTCGCTGCTGGCCGGCTGCGTGTCGGGCGGCACGGGAGACCCCCTGGCCAGCCGCCAGGGCAGGGCCGAGGCGGGGCGGGCCTATGTGCAGCTTGGGCTGGGTTATTTGCAACAGGGTTTGACCGGGCAGGCCAAGGTGCCGCTGGGCAAGGCCCTGGCGCTGGATGGCGGTGATGCCGATGCGCACGCCGCCCTGGCGCTGGTGTTCCAGGCCGAAGGCGAGCCGTCGCTGGCCGAAGCGCACTTTCGCAAGGCGCTGCAGGCGCGCACGGGCAGCACGCGAATTCGCAACAATTACGGCAGTTTCCTTTATGCTCAGGGGCGATTTGTCGAGGCCGAACAGATGTTTCGCCTGGCCAGCGCCGATACCCTGTATCCTGAGCGCTCACGCGTGTACGAGAACCTGGGCCTGACCGCCCTTAAGCTCGAGCGCCGCGACCAGGCCCATGCGTATCTGCTGAAAGCTTTGCAACTCAACCAGCGGCAACCGAAAGCGTTGCTGGAAATGGCTGAGTTGTCCTACGAAAACAGGCATTATGTGCCGGCCCGGGACTACTACGATCGTTTCAGCCAGTTGAGTGACCACGATGCCCGTAGCCTGCTGCTGGGCAGCCGCCTTGCCAGGGTATTCGACGAGCAGGGCACACTGGCCGAGCTGGGCCAGCAATTACAACGACTTTATCCCGGTACGCCGGAATATCAGCAATACCTGTCGGAGCAACGATGAAAGCCGCGCATCCCGAAGTAGCAGTAGCGCCTGGCCAGAACCCCGGTGAGCTTTTGCGTCAGGCCCGTGAGAAGCGGGACTGGTCACAAGCCGAGGTGGCCCGCAAGCTCAACCTCACTGTCAGTTCGTTGAACCACGTGGAAACCGGCGCCTTCGACAAGCTGCCGGGGCATACCTTCGCCCGTGGTTATATCCGCGCCTATGCCAAGCTGATGGACCTGGACCAGGCTGCCCTGGTGGAGGCCTTCGACCGTTACACCGGCACCCACGCCAAAGGCAGCGACGTGCACTCGCTGGGCCGTATCGAAGAGCCGGTGCGCCTGTCGCACAACATCCTGCGTGGCGTCAGCCTGCTGCTGCTGGTGGCAGTTGTGGGCGGCGGCTTCGTCTGGTGGCAGGACCAGGGCAGCCTGCGTGGCAAGGAGCTGGCCAAGATCGCCCTGGAGCACGTCGAAGTCGAAAGCGCCGACGGTACCACCCAGATTCACCCGCTCGATGAACCTGAAGATCAGGCCGTTTCCGCTGGCCAGCAACCCGAGAGCGCACCGCTGCCGCTGGAGCAGGGCGCTGCCGAACAGCCTGCCGCCGCCGAACCTGCACCGGCGAGCCCGGCGCCTGCCGCTACCGCTGCCGCAGTGCCGGCACCGGCCCAGCAGGCGCCTGTGCCACCGGTCGCCAGTGTACCTGCTACCGCGCCCGCGCCGGTTGCCCCGGCCCCGGCGACAGTTGCACCCGCTACGCCTGTAGCGGCCGTGGCCGCTGCCGCCGAGCCTGCCGCCCCGGCCGCAGTGCCCGCCGGCAGCGCCAAGGTGGCCATCCAGTTCGTGGCCGATTGCTGGACCCAGGTCACCGACGGCAACGGCAAGGTGCTGTTCAGCGCCATCAAGCGCAAGGGGGACAACCTCGAGCTGACCGGCAAGCCGCCGTTCTCGGTACGCCTGGGCTTTGCCCGTGGCGCCCAGGTCAGCTACAACGGCCAGGCCGTCGATGTTGCCCCGTTCACCAGTGGCGAGACCGCTCGCCTGAAGTTGGGACAGTAAGTCATGCACGGCGAATCTCCGATCAAACGTCGCGAATCCCGCAAAATCTGGGTCGGCAATGTGCCGGTGGGTGGTGATGCCCCCATCGCGGTGCAGAGCATGACCAACACCGACACCAACGATGTGGCTGCCACCGTGGCGCAGATCCAGCGCCTGGTCGATGCCGGCGTGGACATCGTGCGCGTGTCGGTACCGGACATGGACGCCGCCGAGGCGTTCGGCCGCATCAAGCAACAGGTCAGCGTGCCGCTGGTTGCCGACATCCACTTCGACTACAAGATCGCGCTGCGCGTGGCCGAACTGGGTGTCGACTGCCTGCGTATCAACCCGGGCAACATCGGCCGTGAAGACCGTGTGCGTGCGGTGGTCGATGCCGCCCGCGACCGCGGTATCCCGATCCGTATCGGCGTCAACGCCGGCTCCCTGGAAAAGGACCTGCAGAAGAAGTACGGCGAACCGACCCCGGCGGCGCTGGTCGAGTCGGCCCTGCGCCACGTCGAGCATCTGGACCGCCTGGACTTCCAGGACTTCAAGGTCAGCGTCAAGGCCTCCGATGTGTTCATGGCCGTCGAAGCCTACCGCCTGCTGGCCAAACAGATCGTGCAGCCGCTGCACCTTGGCATCACCGAAGCCGGTGGCTTGCGCTCGGGGACAGTGAAATCCGCAGTCGGCCTCGGTATGCTGCTGGCCGAAGGCATTGGCGATACCATCCGTATCTCGCTGGCGGCCGACCCGGTCGAAGAAGTGAAAGTCGGCTACGACATCCTCAAGTCGCTGCACCTGCGCTCGCGCGGCATCAACTTCATCGCCTGCCCGAGCTGCTCGCGGCAGAACTTCGATGTGGTCAAGACCATGAACGAGCTGGAAGGGCGCCTGGAAGACCTGCTGGTGCCGTTGGACGTGGCGGTGATCGGTTGCGTGGTCAACGGCCCGGGTGAGGCCAAGGAAGCGCATGTCGGCCTGACGGGCGGTACGCCGAACCTGATCTACATCGACGGCAAGCCGGCACAGAAGCTGACCAACGACAACCTGGTCGACGAGCTGGAAAAGCTCATCCGCCAGAAAGCGGCCGAAAAGGCCGAAGCCGACGCGGCGCTGATCGTCCGTGGCTGACACACAGAATTCGTAAGGACTTTTCGTGAGCAAATCGCTGCAAGCCATCCGTGGCATGAACGACATCCTGCCGGAACAGTCGCCGCTGTGGCGCTACTTCGAAGGCACCGTGGCCGGCCTGCTGGACACCTACGGGTACAGCCAGATCCGCACGCCGATCGTTGAATTCACCGAGCTGTTCAAGCGCTCCATCGGTGAAGTGACCGACATCGTCGAAAAAGAGATGTACACCTTCGAGGACCGCAACGGCGATTCGCTGACCCTGCGCCCCGAAGGCACCGCCGCCTGCGTGCGTGCCGTGCTCGAGCATGGCATCACCGGCAACGGCCAGGTGCAGAAACTGTGGTACATCGGCCAGATGTTCCGCCACGAGCGCCCGCAGAAGGGCCGCTACCGGCAGTTCCACCAGATTGGTGTGGAAGTGTTCAACCTGGACGGCCCGGACATCGACGCCGAGCTGATCATGCTGACCTGGCGCCTGTGGGGCCTGCTGGGCATCCAGGATGCGGTCAAGCTGGAACTCAACAGCCTGGGCACCAGCGAAGCCCGTGCGCGCTACCGTGACGCGCTGGTCGAGTTCCTCTCGGCGCGCCTGGAGCAACTGGACGAAGACAGCCAGCGTCGCCTGAAAAGCAACCCGCTGCGCATTCTCGACAGCAAGGACCAGAACACCCAGGCGGTGCTGGTCGGCGCGCCGAAGCTGGAAGACTACCTGGACGAAGAGTCGCGCGTGCACTTCGAGGGCCTCAAGGCCCGCCTGGACGCTGCCGGCATCCCGTTCGTGATCAACACCAAGCTGGTGCGTGGCCTGGACTACTACAGCAAGACCGTGTTCGAGTGGGTCACCGACAAGCTCGGTGCCCAGGGCACCGTCTGCGCCGGTGGCCGTTACGACGGCCTGGTCGAGCAGATGGGTGGCAAGCCGACCCCGGGCGTCGGTTTCGCCATGGGCATCGAGCGCCTGATCCTGCTGCTGGAAACCCTGGGCAAGGTGCCCGAGTCCATCAGCCGGCAGATCGACGTCTACCTGTGCGCCTTTGGCGAGCAGGCGGAGCTGGCCGGCCTGCGCCTGTCCGAAGGCCTGCGCGACCGTCTGCCGGGCCTGCGCCTGGCAGTCAATGCCGGTGGTGGCAGCTTCAAGAGCCAGTTCAAGAAAGCCGACAAGAGCGGCGCGCTGTTCGCCCTGATCCTCGGTGATGACGAGCTGGCCAGACAAGAGATCGGCTTCAAGCCCCTGCGTGGACAGGGCGAACAACAGAACATTGCCTGGGATGCTCTGGCAGAGCACCTGGAAACCGCGATCGCGCAGGCGTAACGCGGTTCAACAAGCGAATAGGCGAAAAGGAGTATTGGGGTGTCGAGTACCGATGATGAACTGGCAGGGGTCAAGGACTGGTGGAACCGCAACGGCAAGCCGCTGCTGACCGGTGCCCTGCTGGCTGGCGTGGTGGTGTTGGGCTGGAATACCTGGCACAAGTACCAGAACAATCAGTCGCAAGGTGCCTCGCAGCTGTACCAGGCCTTGCTGGAAACCAGCCTGACGCCGACTGGCCAGCCTGACGCGACCAAGGTCGCGGAACTGGCCGGCAAGCTCAAGAGCGAGTTCGGCGGTACCGCCTACGCCCAGTACGGCAGCCTGTTCGTGGCCAAGGTCGCGGTCGAGAGCGGCAAGCTCGACGACGCTGCTGCCGAGCTGAAGGGCGTGCTGGACAAGCCGGCCGATGCCACCCTGGGCGAAATTTCGCGTCAGCGCCTGGCACGTGTTCTGGCCGCCCAGAACAAGGCAGAGGACGCCCTCAAGCTGCTCGACGGCGACGCCGACAAAGCCTTCCTGGCCAGCCGCGAAGAGTTGAAAGGTGACCTGCTGGTGCAGTTGGGCCGCGCCGACGATGCGCACAGCGCCTACGAGAAAGCCAAGGCTGCGCTGTCCGATGAGGCGGCGGTCGGTGGCCTGCAATTGAAGCTGGATGACTTGGCCAAAGGGGACGCGTAAGTGATCGGTTGGAAACATGCAGCAGTGCTGACCCTGGCCGTACTGGCCGCAGGTTGCAGCAGCAACAGCAAGAAGGAACTGCCCCCGGCCGAGCTGACCAAGTTCACCGAGGAAGTGGTGCTGAAGAAGCAGTGGAGCCGTTCGATCGGTGACGGCCAGGGCGAGACCTACAACACCCTGGTACCGGCCATCGAAAACGACCGTATCTACGCTTCCGACGTTAACGGCGAAGTCTTCGCCCTCGACCGCATCACCGGCGACGTGGTGTGGAAGAAGGACCTCGAGCTGCCGGTATCCGGCGCTGTCGGCGTGGGTTACGGCCTGGTCATGATCGGCACCCTCAAGGGTGAAGTCATCGCGCTGGACTCCAGCACCGGTGAGGAGCGCTGGCGCTCCCGCGTGACCAGCGAAGTGCTGGCCCCGCCCGCCAACAACGGTGACGTGGTGGTGGTGCAGACCCAGGACGACCGCCTGATCGGCCTGGATGCCGCTACTGGCGACCGCCGCTGGATCTACGAAAACACCCCGGCGGTGCTGACCCTGCGTGGTACCGGCGCGCCGATCGCCACCAACCGCCTGGCCGTCGCCGGCCTGTCCACCGGCAAGGTGGTGGCGGTGGACATCAACAACGGCGTGCCGGTGTGGGAAAGCCGGGTGGCGATTCCGCAGGGCCGTTCCGAGCTGGACCGTGTGGTCGATATCGACGGCGGCCTGCTGCTGTCGGGTGGTACCCTGTACGTCAGCACCTACCAGGGCCGCGTTGCGGGCCTGGACCTGGAAAGCGGCCGCGTGCTGTGGCAGCGCGATGCCTCCAGCTATGTGGGTGTCGCCCAGGGCTTCGGCAACGTCTACGTCAGCGAAGCTTCGGGTACTGTCGAAAGCGTCGACGAGCGCTCGTCCAGCGCCCTGTGGAGCAACGACACCATGGCTCGCCGCCAGCTGACCGCGCCTGAGGTGTTCTCCAGCTACGTGGCGGTAGGTGACTTCGAGGGTTACCTGCACCTGCTGAGCCAGGTCGATGGCCGCTTCGTCGGCCGTGAGCGTATCGACAGTGATGGTCTGCGTGCCCGCCCACTTGTGGTCGGCGACACCATCTACGTCTTCGGCAACAGCGGCAAGCTCGAGGCACTGACCATCCGCTGAAGCTATGCTTGAAGCCTTGCGGGCTTCAAGCCGCGGCGCAGGACGCGCCGCCCGAACTCCGGCCGCTGCCTTGCAGCGGCCTTTGCATTTTCAAGAATTCAAGAGTGGAGAGCCGAATGGTTCCCGTAATCGCCCTGGTGGGCCGCCCGAACGTCGGCAAATCCACCATGTTCAACCGCCTGACCAAGACCCGCGATGCCATCGTCGGTGACCTGTCGGGCCTGACCCGTGACCGCCAGTACGGTGATGCCAGCTGGCAGGGTCGCTCCTTCATCCTGATCGACACCGGCGGTATCACCGGTGACGAAGTGGGCATGGACGAAAAAATGGCCGAGCAGTCGCTCATGGCCATCGAAGAAGCCGACTACGTGCTGTTCCTGGTCGATGCCCGCGCCGGCATGACCGCCGCCGACCAGATGATCGCCGAGCATCTGCGCAAGCGGAACAAGGAAGCGATCCTGGTTGCCAACAAGATCGACAACATCGACGCCGACGTCGCCCGCGCCGAGTTCTCGCCGCTGGGCATGGGCAACGCCATTCCGGTAGCTGGTTCCCAGGGCCGTGGCATCAACGCGCTGATGGAAGCCGTGCTTGGCCACATCCCGCGTGACCAGGTCGAGGAAGCGCTGGATGCCGAAGTCGCCGAAGGCGAAGAAGCGGTGCGTATCCCCGGCCCGAGCGAGAAGGATGGCATCAAGATCGCCATCATCGGCCGCCCTAACGTCGGCAAGTCGACCCTGGTCAACCGCATGCTCGGCGAAGAGCGCGTGGTGGTATACGACCAGCCGGGCACCACCCGCGACAGTATCTACATCCCGTTCGAGCGCGATGACGAGAAGTACACCTTCATCGACACCGCCGGCGTGCGCAAGCGCGGCAAGATCCACGAGGAAGTCGAGAAGTTCTCGGTGGTGAAGACCCTGCAGGCGATCAAGGACGCCAACGTGGTGATCTTCGTCATGGATGCCCGCGAAGGTGTGGTGGACCATGACCTGAACCTGCTGGGCTTCGCCCTGGAAGCCGGCCGCGCCATCGTCATTGCGCTGAACAAGTGGGACGGCATGGAGCCGGGCGAGCGTGACTACGTGAAGACCGAGCTGGAACGCCGGCTGTTCTTCGTCGACTTCGCCGACATCCACTTCATCTCCGCACTGCACGGCACTGGCGTGGGCCACCTGTACAAGTCGGTGCAGGCTGCGTTCAAGTCGGCGGTCACTCGCTGGCCGACCAGCCGCCTGACGCAGATCCTCGAAGATGCCGTGAGCGAGCACCAGCCGCCGCTGGTCAACGGCCGCCGCATCAAGCTGCGCTATGCCCACCTCGGTGGTGCCAACCCGCCGCTGATCGTGATCCATGGCAACCAGACCGACAAGATTCCGAAGTCGTACTCGCGTTACCTTGAGAACACCTACCGGCGCGTGCTGAAGCTGGTCGGTACGCCGATCCGCATCGAGTACAAGGGCGGTGAGAACCCGTATGAGGGCAAGAAGAACACCCTCACAGACCGCCAGGTCAACAAGAAGCGCCGCCTGATGTCGCACCACAAGAAGGCCGAGAAGAAGCGCCGCGACAAGCGCTGATTCCGCGTCAGCTTCTTCGCGGGCTTGTCGGGTCGCCGCACCGCCGCTCCCACAGGGACTGCACAAGCCACAGGTTTGTGGGGTACCTGTGGGAGCGGGCAAGCCCGCGAAGAGGCCCATTGATCCAAAGCAATCCCCCCATTGTTTCAACCTTTTTCCTGACCGCCCGATCCGCTATGCTCGGACTCCACCCCGTGCCGGATACACCCCAGGAAAGAGGGCTCCATGATCCGCAGCAAACTGCCGAATGTCGGCACGACCATATTCACCACCATGTCCCAGCTCGCCGTGCAGACCGGCGCGCTCAACCTGTCGCAAGGCTTCCCCGACTTCAATGGCCCGCAGGCCCTGCTCGATGCAGTGGGCCGGCATGTGGCTGCCGGGCATAACCAGTATTCGCCGATGACCGGCCTGCCGGCCCTGCGCCAGCAGGTGGCAGCCAAGGTCGCGCGGCTGTATGGCGTGCAGGTGGATGCCGACCAGGAAGTGACCATCACCCCAGGCGCCACCGAGGCGATCTTCTGCGCCATTCAGGCAGTGGTGCATGCCGGTGACGAGGTTATCGTTTTCGACCCGTGCTACGACAGCTATGAGCCGTCAGTGGAGCTGGCCGGTGGCCGCTGCGTGCATGTACAGCTGAGCGACGGTGACTTCCGCATCGACTGGCAGAAGTTCAGCGATGCCCTCAGCCCGCGCACGCGCATGGTCATCCTCAATTCGCCGCACAACCCCAGCGGCGCACTGATCACCAGAGAAGACCTCGACCAGCTGGCCAGGCTTATCGCTGACCGCGATATCTACCTGGTCAGCGACGAGGTTTACGAGCACCTGGTCTACGACGGTGTGCGCCATGCCAGCGTGCTGGCCCACCCGCAGCTGTACCCGCGCGCCTTCGTGGTCAGCTCGTTCGGCAAGACCTACCACGTCACCGGCTGGAAGACCGGTTACGTGATCGCCCCACCGGTGCTGAGCGCCGAGCTGCGCAAGGTGCACCAGTACGTCAACTTCTGCGGCGTGACGCCGCTGCAGTGCGCCCTGGCCGATTTCATGGCCGAGCACCCTGAGCATATCGATGAACTGCCGGCGTTCTACCAGGCCAAACGTGACCTGTTCTGCGGCTTGCTGGAGGGCTCGCGGTTCCGCTTCACCCGCACGGCGGGTACCTATTTCCAGCTGGTGGACTATTCGCAGATCCGCCCGGACCTGAACGATGTCGACATGTCGCTGTGGCTGACCCGTGAGCACGGCGTGGCGACCATCCCGGTGTCGGTTTTCTACCAGCAACCCATCCCTGAGCAACGCCTGGTCCGCCTGTGCTTTGCCAAACGAGAGGAGACGCTGCGTCAGGCAGCGGAAAGACTATGCGCGATCTGAGCGAACTGCCGAACCTGAAAATCGCCTTGGTGCAAACCACCTTGGCCTGGCATGACCGCGAAGCCAACTTTGCGCACTTCGAGGTGCTGCTGGAGCAGGTAGGCGAGGTGGACCTGGTGATTCTGCCGGAAATGTTCACCACCGGTTTTTCGATGCAGTCGGAAAGCCTTTGCGAGCCGGAGAACGGCCCGACCTACAAGTGGCTGAAAGCCCAGGCGAAGAAGTACAACGCGGTGATCACCGGCAGCGTGATCATCCAGGCCGCCGATGGCAGCCACCGCAACCGCCTGCTGTGGGCGCGACCCGACGGCGAGATCCTGCACTACGACAAGCGCCACCTGTTCCGCATGGCCGGCGAGCACAAGCACTACACCCCGGGCGAGCGCCAGGTGCAGTTCGAGCTCAAGGGCTGGCGGATTCGCCCGTTGATCTGCTACGACCTGCGCTTCCCGGTGTGGAGCCGCGATGCCCAGGACACCGACCTGTTGTTGTACACCGCCAACTGGCCGGCTGCGCGCCGCCAGCACTGGAACCGGCTGTTGCCGGCGCGCGGTATCGAGAACCTGTGTTATGTGGCGGCGGTCAACCGGGTGGGCACCGACGGCAAGGGCTTTGCCTATTCCGGCGACAGCCAGGTGCTGGATTTCCAGGGCGAGAGCCTGCTCAGCGCGGGGGAGGCCGACGGAGTGTTCACCGCAGTCTTGAGCGCTGCGGAGCTGGCGGCCTACCGGGCCAAGTTCCCGGCCAACCTGGATGCTGATACCTTCGAACTGCACTGACAGCCTGTACCGGCCTCTTCGCGGGCTTGCCCGCTCCCACAGGTACTGCACAGCTTTCGAGTCCGTGAGCACCCTGTGGGAGCGGGCAAGCCCGCGAAGAGGCCGGCACTGATTACATCAACCGGTAATCAATACACATCCCGCCGATACCGCCCATCCTCGATCAGCTGCTGCACAGCGGCTTCCCCGAGGATACCGTTGAGCGCCGCATCCACTCCCGCAGCCATCCCTTGCAGGCTGCCACATACATACACACAGGCGCCATCCACAACCCAGCGCTTGAGCTCATCAGCCTGCTGCAGCAACACATCCTGTACATACACCTTCTCGGCCTGATCCCGCGAAAATGCCAGGTCCAGCCGGGCCAGGTCGCCGCTGTCCAGCCAGCCTTGCAACTCGTCACCACACAGCAGGTCATGTGCCCTGTTACGTTCACCGAACAGCAGCCAGTTACGCTGCTCGCCAGCATTCACCCTTGCCCGGATCAGGCTGCGCAGGCCGGCCAGGCCGGTGCCGTTGCCGATCAGAATCATGGGAGCTGCGCTTTCCGGCAGGTGGAAGCTGCTATTGCGCCGCAGGCGCAGGCTCAGCGTACCGTTCAGTGGCAGGTACTCGGTCAGCCAGCCGGAACCCAGACCCAGGCTGCCATCGGCGTGGCGTTCCTGGCGCACGATCAGCTCCAGTACGCCATCGCTGGCGATCGAGGCGATCGAGTACTCGCGGCTGCCGATCGGCACCAGTGCATCGACCAGTGCTTGCGGCAGCAAGCCGATCAGGTGATCGCGACGGCTCGGCAACTGACGGCCGGCCAAGGCTTGGGCGAGGGTTTCGCTCAGGCCATTCACTTGTACCTTGGCCCCCGCGTCCAGCGCCATGCCATCGAGGAAGGCATCGATCCTTGGCTGACCGTTGAGCGGCAGGATCTCCACCAGGTCGCCAGCTTCCCAGCTGGCGGGCTCTTGCGGTCGCAGGCCGAGCAGGTACACCGGCTGGCCCTGGCTGGCCGGGTTGAGCAGTTCGCGGTGCACCAGTGACCAGTTGCCGAAACGCGGCGGCTGCCAGGCGGCCACCGGCTGGGCGCCGGTCAGTTGCGCCAGTTCCTGCTGCCACTGCTGCAGCGCGGCCTGGTCGGCGTTGTCCACTTCCACCGGGCTGAACGCACTGCTGGCGCCTCGCTCGCCCAGCCATGCCTGCAGGCGGCGAGCAAAGCCGCAGAAGTGCGGGTACTGGCGGTCACCGAGGGCGAGCAGGGCATAGCTGAGGTTGTTCAGCGCCCAAGGCTGGCCCAGCACTTTGCGCTCGAACGCGCGGGCGCTGTCGGGGGCTTCGCCGTCGCCGAAGGTGCTGACCACGAACAGCGCACGACGGGCCTGACGCAGGTCGTTTTCACCCAGGTCGGCCAGGGCGCGCACCTGAACCGGCAGGCCGGCTGCCTGCAGCTGCCCGGCGCTCTGCCAGGCCAGTTGTTCGGCAAGGCCGCTCTGGCTGGCGAAGCCGATCAGCCAGCTGTCGCCACTGCCGTTGCTGTGGGCAACGTTGCCACGGGCGGCGCGTACCTGGCGCTTCTTGCGGCGGCGGTCGAGGTACAGCAGCCAGCCGGTGACAAAGAACAGCGGCATGGTCAGGCTGGCGAGGGTGACGATGATGCGCCCCGGCAAGCCGAAGTATTCGCCCACATGCAGGGCGTAGACGCTCTGCAGCAGCTGGGCCTTGAAGGATTTGTCGGTGTAGCGGTCATGTCTTTTCACCTGGCCGCTGGCCGGGTCCAGCACCAGGGTGTTGAAGGCACGCGGGTGGTCGGCATTGTCCAGCAGGTAGAACAGGTTGGCCGGCTGGCCACCAGTCGGTGGCAGGCGCAGGTTGTACATGGCCAGGCCCGGGCCTGCGGCGTCCTTGAGGTTGGCCCAGATTGCGTCATAGTCGACCACCAGCGGCGGGGCGTTCTTGTCGACCTTCTGCGGCCCGTGGCGGCCACGGCCTTCGCCACGCTTTTGCTGTTGGCCTGCGGCCGGCGTGTCGGCCAGCAGCTTGTTCAGGCCTTCGCGGTACCACTCGTAGGACCAGAACAGACCGGTCAGGGCGAACAACAGGTAGAACAGCAGGCACCAGGTGCCGGCCACCGCGTGCAGGTCCCAGTTGAAGGCACGGCCTTTCCTGGCCCAGTCGAAGGTCAGCCAGGTGCGCCAGTCCAGCGCCCGGCGCGGCCAGCGCAGGTACAGGCCGGAGAGGCAGAAGAACACCAGCATCAGGGTGCAGGCACCGGTGATCTGCCGGCCGCTGTCGCCCATGGCCAGGAAGCGGTGCAGGTTGAGCATGAGGTTGAAAAAGCCTTGCCCGGCCACCTCGCCCTTGAGTTCGCCGGTGTACGGGTCGGCATAGCGCATCTGGCCACGGCGCTCGCCCGGTGGCGGGGTGAAGGCGACCCGTGCGGCGTTGCCTTCGCGCACATCGACCCACAGCATCGCCACCTTGTCGTGTTGCTGGGCCTCGACCCGACGTACCAGCTCGGCCGGCGGTAGCACGCCTTCGGCGCGCACTTCTACCTTGAGCACATCGGCATTGAACGCGCGCAGCAGTTCTTCCTGAAACGAGTACAAGGCCCCGGTGATGCCCATCAAGGCCAGCACCAGGCCAGCGGTGATGCCAAAGAACCAGTGCAATTGGAACAGCGTCTTCTTCACCACATGATCACCTTGTGTTTCTGCCGCACACTGCGCGGCGTGCATTATGCCTTGATACGCAAACGCCCCGCTCACGGGGATGAACGGGGCGGGGGCTTCTGTTAGTGGTCGCCTGTACTGGCCTCTTCGCGGGCTTGCCCGCTCCCACAGGTACGCCACAGGGCTCGAGGGCTATGCTGCCCTGTGGGAGCGGGCGAGCCCGCGAAAGGGCCGGCACAGGCGCAGCCCATTCAACAGATCAACCCCATCCCGGCATCAGAAGTGGAAGCTGGTGGTCAACAGCGCAGTCCGCCCGGCGGCCTGGTTGGCATAGTGCCCGCTGTAGGCCTTGTCGTAGTAGACCTCGTTGGTGAGGTTCTGCACGTTCAGTTGCAGGTCGACATGCTTGGTCAGCTTGTAGCTGGCCATGGCGTCGTAGCGCCAGTACGAGTCGACCATCACGCTGTTGGTGGTGTTGCCGAACACTTCATCG
Organism: Pseudomonas putida; assembly: GCA_029953615.1. Taxonomy (NCBI): domain Bacteria; kingdom Pseudomonadati; phylum Pseudomonadota; class Gammaproteobacteria; order Pseudomonadales; family Pseudomonadaceae; genus Pseudomonas; species Pseudomonas putida. Next base: position 3,343,315 of record CP124529.1, read on the forward strand.
ACGTAGAAGGCACCACCACCAAGGGTCAGCTTCGGCGTGACGTTGTAGGTGGTCCACAGGGTCAGGCTGTGGTTCGGTGTGTTAGGCAGTTGATTGCCATCGTTGTAACCCTCGATGAACACCGTACCGACCCGCTGCGCGCCGCCGTCGACCAGCTTGGCATCCAGGTAGGTGTAGCCGGCGAACACTTGCCAGGCGTCGGTCAGCTTGCCGCTGGCGCTCAGCTCCAGGCCATCGACACGGGTCTTGCCGATGTTCTGGTAGGTGTTGTTATCGACCAGTACACGGGCGTCTTCCTTCTCGGTGCGGAAAATGGCTGCGGTCAACGCCAAGCGTTCGTCGAGCAGATCCCACTTGGTACCGATTTCGTAGTTGGTGGTTTTTTCCGGTTTCAGCTCGCTGGTCGTGGTGGCCGTGACCAGCGCGTTGCCGTCGGAACCTTCGCCGAGCGAGGCGCCAGGCGGGGTGGCGGAGGTGGCATAGGAAACATAGATGCTGCCGTTGTCGGCAGGTTTCCAGGTCAGGCCCAGTTGGCCAGTGACGAACTCACTGGTGTCTTCGGTCTTGAAACTTGTAGAACCGTTGGCCGCTTTGGTCTTGACCTTGGTGTCGAAGTGGTCGTAACGCAGCCCCATGGTCAGCAACCAGGCCGGGTCCAGCTCCAGCGTGTCGGTGAAGTAGATGGCGCGGGTGTTGCCAGCCGTATCGGCGCCGGCTTCGGTGCGGCTGATGGTGCCGTCCCACTGTTCATGCGGGTTGGGGTTCGGGAACGAGGTGCAGACACCGGAAATCTGCCCTGTTGCACTGGAGCAGTTGCCGGCGCCGAAACCGGTGACGTCATAGCCCGATTTCACCGAGGTTTCCCGGCTGAGTTCGATACCGGTGGAGAAGCTGTTCTTCATGCCGCCAACGTAGAAATCCCCATACAGGTCGGTCTGGTTGGTGGTCGTACGGGTGTTGGCGACACGGTTGTTCGGGCGACGCCAGACTTCACCGTTGAGGATGTTGCCCTTGCTGTCGTCTGGCTGGCTGTAGATGTAGTCCTGCAGCGTATTGCCGTGGCGCAGGGTGTTCTTGATGGTCAGCGCGTCGCTCAGGTCGTGCTCGATGCTGATGGTCGAGATGTCTGCGCGGCTCTTGGAGAAATCGCGACCGACCAGGCCGTAGTAGTTGCTGCTGCTAACCGCCGCCGTGGGTCGGCTTGTCCGGGTTGGCCGAGGTACGAGCGGCCGAGCTGCCGGAGCGCAGGCTGTAGGGAATACCCGAATCCGGCAGGTCGTCGCTTTCCACGTGGTAGTAGTCAAGGCTCACGCGGGTATCGGTGCCCAGGCCGAACACCAGCGAAGGTGCCACGCCCCAGCGGTCGTAGTTGACCTCATCGCGGCCAGCGACATTGCTTTTGTGGGTCATCAGGTTCAGTCGGCCGGCGACGCTGTCGCTGAACTGGTAGTTGCCATCCAGGGTGTAGCGCTGGGTCTGATCGCTGCCCCAGGTCCAGGCGCCGTCGAGCGAATTGCCCAGGTGCGCACGCTTGCTGACCATGTTGATGGTGCCACCGGCAGCGCCACGGCCAGCGATCGAGGAGTTCGGGCCCTTGGCCACTTCCACCGACTCGATGGCGAATATTTCGCGGGTTTGTGAACCGGTATCGCGCACACCGTCCAGGTACATCGAGCTCTGGCTGTCGAAGCCACGGATGAATGGGCGGTCGCCGGACGGGTTGCCACCTTCGCCGGCACCCATGGTGATGCCTGGCACGGTGCGCAGGGCGTCCTGCAGGGTCAGGGCGCTGGTGTCCTTGATCACTTGTTGCGGGATCACGGTGACCGAGCGCGGGGTGTCTACCAGCGGCGCGGTGTACTTCTGCGAGGAGGCCTTGTCGACTTTGTAATCGGTGCTGGCCTGTTCAGCCTTGCCGTTGACGCTGGTGGCGTCGAGGGTGATCGCGCTGTTGGCGGCCGGGTCGGCGGCGTAGGCCGACGAGGCGCTGAGGGCAACGCCGATGGCAGACACGATCAGGCGTGGTGAGCTCACTGCAGATGGTACGGACTGGCGCATTGCTTAGGACCTTCCCCAAGGTGTAGAGGCCGCGGATGTTAATGTAAGCAATTGTGACTCACAATTGAGAGTCGTTACCATTCGTGAAGAATTTACAATCTTTACAATTTGCCATTACGGTTTCATCAAGCTGAAACGTCTTAGGCGGCGAATGGGGCTTGTGAAGCGCAAAAGGGAATCAATATCATTGGCGCCTTTACATTTGCCAACGGTGCTGCCGCCATGCTGCTTCACATCCCCGGTCTGTTCGATGCCGATGAACTGGCCCGTATCCGCGAGGCGCTGGAGCAGGCCGACTGGGCTGACGGCAAGATCACGGCTGGCTACCAGTCGGCCAAGGCCAAGCACAACCTGCAGTTGCCGGAAGGTCACCCGCTGGCCAAGGAGATCGGCAGTGCGTTGATCGACCGCTTGTGGCAGAACCCGCGCTTCATGTCCGCAGCCTTGCCGCACAAGGTGTTCCCGCCGCTGATCAACTGCTACCGCGAAGGCGGCAATTTCGGCTTCCACATCGACAACGCCTTGCGCCAGCCCAAGGGCAGCCCGGAGCGGGTGCGCACCGACCTGTCGTCCACGCTGTTTCTCAGCGAGCCGGACAGCTATGACGGCGGCGAACTGGTGATCCAGGACACCTATGGCGTGCAGCAGGTGAAGCTGGCTGCCGGTGACCTGGTGCTGTACCCCGGCACCAGCCTGCACAAGGTCAACCCGGTGACCCGTGGCCAGCGTTACGCCGCGTTCTTCTGGACCCAGAGCCTGGTGCGCGAGGACAGCCAGCGGGCATTGCTGTTCGAGATGGACAATGCCATCCAGCAATTGACTGCCGATGTGCCGGACCACCCATCACTGCTGCAGCTGACCGGCACCTACCACAACCTGCTGCGCCGCTGGGCCGAGGTCTGAGCCATGTCCTATCAGTTGCGGCGTGAAGAAGTGGTGGATGTGGCCGGTTTGCAGGCCATGCTGGAAGAAAGCCCTGGCAAGGCCGCCCAGGCGATCCTGGCGGCGGCGGGGCAGGGCGCGGTCGAAGCGCAGTTGCTGTTGGGGCAGATTCTGCTCGACGGGCGTGGCATCGAAGCCGACGCCAGCGTAGCCCGGCGCTGGTTCGGCATTGCCGCGCAGGGCGGCAGTGCCATGGCGCACAACATGCTGGGGCGTTGCCTGGAGCATGGCTGGGGCGGCAGCGCAGACCTTTCGCAGGCCGCCATCCACTATGCCCAGGCAGCCGATGCCGGGCTGGACTGGGGGCTCTACAACCTGGGCAACCTGTTCGCCACCGGGCGAGGGCTACCCGTCAACCAGGCGCAGGCATTGATGTGTTACGAAAAGGCCGCGCACATGGGGCATGCCAAGTCGATGAACCTGTATGGGCGTTACCTGGAGCAGGGTATCGCCACGGCGCCTAGTCCGGCTCGGGCGGTGCGCTGGTATCGGCGTTCGGCCGAGGCGGGGGATTTTCGTGGCATGTTCAGCCTGGGGCTGGTGTTGGTCGAGCGTGGGCAGGTGGCGGAAGCCGCGCCTTGGCTGGAGAAAGCACGGGTCGAGGGGAACATGAATTTCCTGCGCGCGGCACTGGTGACCTTGCAGGGTGCGGGGCCGGTGTTGATGGCCTTTGCGGGGCGGTATGCCGACGAGATCGAACGGCGAGGAAACTGAGGTTGCCTGTGCCGGCCCTATCGCCGGCAAGCCAGCTCCCACAGGGATATCACTGCCCGGCAGGCTTGCGCTGTACCTGTGGGAGCGGGCGTGCCCGCGAAGAGGCCGGTACAGGAAAGCACAGATGAAAACGGGGCCTTGCGGCCCCGTTTTGCATTACAGGTAGTAGGCCTTCAGCGGCGGGAAGCCGTTGAATTCCACTGCGCTGTAGCTGGTGGTGTAGGCGCCGGTCGACAGCCAGTACAGGCGGTCGCCGATGGCCAGGTTCAGTGGCAGGCCGTACTTGTAGTGCTCGTACATGATGTCGGCGCTGTCGCAGGTCGGGCCGGCGATGACCACTTCTTCGGTCTCGCCTTTCTTCTCGGTCCAGATCGGGAACTTGATGGACTCGTCCATGGTTTCGATCAGGCCGGAGAACTTGCCCACGTCGGTGTAGATCCAGCGCTCGACGGCGGTGCGCGACTTGCGTGCAACCAGTACCACTTCGCTGACCAGGATACCGGCGTTGGCAATCAGCGAACGGCCTGGCTCGAGGATGATTTCCGGCAGGTCGTCACCGAAGTCTTCCTTCAGGAAGCGGATGATCTCTTCGGCGTAGGTTTCCAGGCTGTTGGTCCGGGTGATGTAGTTGGCCGGGAAGCCGCCACCCATGTTGATCAGCTTCAGCTCGATGCCGTCTTCTTCCTTCAGGCGCTCGAAGATCACCTTGACCTTGGCGATGGCGGCGTCCCACACGCTGATGTCGCGCTGCTGCGAGCCCACGTGGAAGGAAATGCCGTAAGGCACCAGGCCCAGGTCGCGGGCAAGGATCAGCAAGTCCATGGCCATGTCGGTCTGGCAGCCGAACTTGCGCGACAGCGGCCAGTCGGCAGTGGTCGAGCCTTCGGTGAGGATACGCACGTACACTTTCGAGCCCGGCGCGGCCTTGGCGATGTTGCGCAGGTCGGCTTCAGAGTCGGTGGCATACAGGCGCACGCCCTTCTCGTAGAAGTAGCGGATGTCCTTGGACTTCTTGATGGTGTTGCCGTAGCTGATGCGGTCGGCGGTTACGCCGCGGCCCAGTACCTTGTCCAGCTCGTAGATCGAGGCGATGTCGAAGCTCGAACCTTTTTCCTTGAGCAGGTCGATGATCTCGACGGCCGGGTTGGCCTTGACCGCGTAGTACACCTTGGCGAATTCGAAACCGGCACGCAGGTCGTCATAGGCCTGGCTGATCATCTGGGTATCGATGAGTACGAACGGGGTTTCCTGCTTGTCGGCGAACGCCTTCATTTTCTGGAAAGTGTCACGCGCGAAATAGTCTTCGACCTGGATCGACATGCTCAGGGACTCCATGGGCAAACTGAAAGATTAAGTGGCTGCAAACTGAACGCCCTCCGTATCCCCACTTTGGTTCGCCTACTCAGTACTTGAGCCGGATGGATCGTTTCCAGCATGGACGTTCGGCGCGCACTTTAGGGCGTGAAGAATGCAGAATCAACAGGCAATCCGGGCGTGATCGACGCGGATCGACGACCAGCCATTTGAATAACCGACTCGTGTGACCGGCTGATGTTCCCCACAGTGTTTCAAGCGTAAAAAATTGTGGAATGGACCGCGCTGGCCCCTTTGCGGGCACGCCCGCTCCTACAGGCATCGCGCGATTCCTGTGGGAGCGGGCGTGCCCGCGAAAGGGCCCCAGGTGTTCATATTTATGGCCACATTTCCTTGCACCGCCGTGCATGAAAAAGACGATAAATTTTTTGTTACCGACTGGCGGAATTGCCGGTTTTGATGAGAAACATTACTATTCGCACCCTTGTCCGCCTCCCTGATGACCCCGACCGTGTCCGGACCCAAAGGCTTCCTCGACCACTACCATGAGCTGATCGGCACCTGGACGCGCAAGTTGCGCAGTCGACAGCAGGCCGAGGACCTCACCCACGATGCCTTTGTCCGGGTGCTGGAAAACCCGCGCGAGCAGGTCGAGCAGCCTCGTGCCTACCTGCACCAGACCGCACGCAACATTGCCGTGGACGGGTTCCGTCGCGAGGACCGTCGTCAGGTCCTGGAGCTGGAAGCCTTCGACGAAGGCGTGGCCGGCAGTGGCGACCCCGAGGCCTACGTGCAGGCGCTTGAGCTGGCCGACAGTGTCGAGCGGGCGCTGGCCGAACTGCCGCTCAAATGCCGGCAGGTGTTCATCTGGCAGAAGCTCGAAGGCCTGACCCAGGCCGAGATCGCCGAGCGCATGGGGTTGAGCAAGAACATGGTCGAAAAGTATATGATCCGCACGCTCCGGCATCTGCGTGAGCACCTGGATGTGTCGGCTTGATGAGTCAGGAGACCTTTTCGATGAAACAGCACGGTTCCGTCCGCGAGCAGGCGGCGGCATGGTTCGCCCGCGTGCAGGATGCGCCTCGCGATGCCGTGCTGCAGGCGCAACTGCACGCCTGGCTGGAAAGCGATGTACGGCACCGTGAAGAGTATCAGCAGCTCGACCGCCTGTGGCAGGCCGCCGGTTCCATCCCCCGCCAGCGCCTGGAGGCGCTGTGCCAGCCGGCCGCGGTACGCCATTTGCCACGTCGACGCTTCGTGCGCCAGGCCTTGGCCGCCAGTGTGGCCGCACTAGCGTTGGGCCTGGGCTGGGGTGGCTGGCACTACCAGCAACTGAATCACCAGGGCAGCGTGCAGACCGCCTTCAATGAACGCCGGCAGGTGGACCTGCCGGACGGCTCGCACCTTGAACTCAACGGCAGCACGCACGTGCAGGTCGCTTTCAGCGCCGGCCAGCGGCATGTCCGGCTGATGGCGGGTGAAGTGATGTTTACCGTCGCGCATGACAGTGGCAGGCCGTTCGTGGTCGACACTGCCCAGGGTAGCGTGACCGTAACCGGTACCCGATTCGACGTCCGCCTGGACCCGGCCAGCACCCGCGTGGCCGTGGAGCAAGGCTCGGTGCGTGTGCAGGGCAAGGGCGCCTCGGTGGCGCAACTCACGGCGGGTCAAGGCTCGCATATAGATGCGCAAGGCCAGGTGGCTGTGCCCTATAGGGTAAATACCGGCGCCCTGACGGCCTGGCGCCAAGGCAGGCTGGTGTTCGACAACGCCACCCTGGCCGAGGTGGTTGCCGAAGTTTCGCGCTACCGCAGCCAGCCGCTGCGGATCGCCCCCGGCAAAGTCGCGCAGTTGCGGCTGTCCAGCACCTTCAGCACCGACGACACCGACGCGCTGCTGCGCGCCTTGCCGAGCATCCTGCCGGTGGCCATCAAGGCCCATGAAGATGGCTCGCGCGAAATAATCGCGAAATAGATTCAGGTTTTTTTCCGCTCGTTCGTCTTCCCCGCCAGCTGCAACTGCCAAGCATTTCCATTTGCATGCGGTTGGCGTTTATTCCGTATTCCAGGAAGTTTCGACGACGTGAACAACAACAAGCCCTTCCCACGCTTCCGCGCCGTGGCGCTGGCCCTGGCGGTCAGCGCCGTGACCGTCAACAGCCAGGCCGCAGAGACCGGCAGCACCATCCAGATCCAGGCCCAACCGTTGGCTTCGGCGTTGAACCAGCTCGGCCAGCAGACCAACCTGCAGCTGTTCTTCAGCCCCGAGCTGGTAGCGGGCAAGCAGGCCCCGGCGGTGTCCGGCCAGCTGGCACCCGAGCAGGCGCTGCAGCAACTGCTGCAAGGCAGTGGCCTGACCTACGAGATGTCCCAGGGCACCGTGGTGCTCAAGCCGGCCCAGGCCGATGCCACCCTCACCAGCGGCAGCCTGGAGCTGGCGCCTACCGACATCAAGGTGGTCGGTGACTGGCTGGGCGATGCCCAGCAGAGCGTGGTGCAGAACCACCCCGGCGCACGCACCGTGGTACGCCGCGAGGCGATGGTGGAGAAGGGCGCAATGAATGTGCGCGACGTGCTGCGTGGTATCCCGGGCGTACAGGTGCAGGACTCCAACGGCACCGGCGGCAGCGACCTGTCGCTGAACGTGGGCGTTCGCCCGGCCTGACTTCACGCCTGTCGCCACGCTCCACGGTGCTGATCGACGGCATCCCGGCCGCCTTCGCACCCTATGGCCAGCCGCAGCTGTCGATGGCGCCGATTTCCTCGGGCAACCTCGACAGCATCGATGTGGTGCGTGGCGCCGGCTCCGTGCGCTATGGCCCGCAGAACGTCGGCGGGGTGATCAACTTCGTCACCCGGGCGATCCCGGAGAAGGCTTCGGCCGAGCTGTCCACCACCCTGGAAACCTCACAGCATGGCGGCTGGAAGCACACCGAGTCGGCTTTCGTCGGCGGTACGGCGGACAACGGCATGGGCGTGGCGTTGCTGTACACCGGGGTGAATGGCAACGGTTACCGTGAAAGCAACAACGGCAACGACATCGACGACGTCATCCTCAAGACCCACTGGGCGCCGACCGACGTTGACGAGTTCTGGCTCAACTTCCACTACTACGACGGCCGTGCCGACATGCCTGGCGGCCTGACCCAGGCGCAGTACGACAGCAACCCGTACCAGTCGCTGCGTGACTACGACTACTTCGCCGGCCGGCGCAAGGACGTGTCGTTCAAGTGGCAGCGCCAGCTCGACGACGCCACCCAGTTCGAAGTGCTGACCTACTACACCGACAGCTTCCGCGGCAGCGCCATTGCTTCGCGCGACATGAAGACCCTGTCTTCGTACCCGCGCAACTACCACACCTTCGCCATCGAACCACGGCTGTCGCGGATTTTCTTCGCCGGCCCGACCACCCAGGAAGTCAGCGTGGGCTACCGCTACCTGAAGGAAGCGATGCGTGAGCAGTCGACCCGCCTGGCGCTGATCGACAACGTGCCGACGCCCGCCCCCGGTTCCGACGGCCATGTGTTCCAGGACCGCAGCGGTGGTACCGAGGCCAGCGCCTACTACATCGACGACAAGATTGATGTGGGTAACTGGACCATCACCCCGGGTATCCGCTTCGAGCACATCAACACCGACTGGCGCGACCGCCCGGTGCTCGGTGCCAACGGCCAGCCGGTGCCGGAGAAGAAGCGCAGCATCACCAGCAACGAGCCGCTGCCGGCGCTGAGCGTGATGTACCACATTTCCGATGCGTGGAAGGTGTTCGCCAACTACGAGACCTCGTTCGGCAGCCTGCAGTACTTCCAGCTGGGCCAGGGTGGTACAGGCAACAGCACGGCCAATGGCCTGGAGCCGGAAAAGGCCAAGACCTACGAAATCGGTACCCGCTATGACAATGGCGGCTTTGCCGGTGAGCTGACGGCGTTCTACATCGATTTCGATGACGAACTGCAGTACATCAGCAACGATGTGGGCTGGACCAACCTCGGTGCGACCAAGCACCAGGGGATCGAGGCCTCGGTGCGCTATGACCTGGACGGGCTGGACCCGCGCCTGGCAGGGCTGTCGGTGAGCGGTGGCTACACCTATACCCGCGCTACTTATGAAGGCGACATTCCTGGCTTCAAGGGCCGCGACCTGCCGTTCTATTCACGCCAGGTGGCCACTGCCGGGGTGCGCTATGCAGTCAATCGCTGGACCTGGAACCTGGATGCCTATGCCCAATCCAGACAGCGCGCGCCGGGGACCGGGATCAATGCCGACGGCAGCTTCAACGGCGACTACATCACCGAGCCGAGTGCCGATGGGCAGTATGGCGATATTCCGGGTTACGTGACCTGGCATGCCCGTGGCGGGTATGAGTTCGGACCGGAAATGTCCAACCTGAAGTTGGCGGCGGGGGTGAAGAACCTGTTCGACAAACAGTACTTCACCCGCTCCAGCGACAACAATGCCGGCATTTATGTGGGCGAACCGCGAACGTTCTATGTGCAGGCCAGTGTAGGGTTCTGAGCCGAGATCGCCGGGGCCGCTTTGCGGCCCTTTCGCGACACAAGGCCGCTCCTACAGGGGAGCGCGATCTCCTGTAGGAGCGGCCTTGTGTCGCGAAAGGGGCGCAAAGCGCCCCCAGCAATCTAAGAGGCCACCGCCTCAGCCGGCGAAACGATGCTGGTCTTCGCTCCCCGCGAGCGCCCCGAGCTCAGGTAAGCCGCAATCGATTCCTGCGTCACCTCGCCCAAAAACACCTGCTCGGCATCCAGCACCGGCAGCCACGCCCGGTTGAACTCGTACATCCGCGACAGCAGTATGCGCAAATGCTCATCATGCGAAGCCGTGGCATTGAACGGCCGCAGGAAGTCGCCACAGGTCCCTTGCTGGCGATGCATGTCGCGCCGGCGCACGTAGCCCAGCGCCTTGTTCTGCGCATCGGTCACCACCACGTAGCGGCGGTCGTGCTCGTCCAGCAGCTCCAGCGCATCGCTCACCGGCGTCTGCGGGCTCACCGATGGCGCGTTGTCCGCCGCATCCTCCGCACGCACCAGCAGCAGCCGCTTGAGGGTGCTGTCCTGGCCGACGAAGTTGCTCACGAACTCGTCCGCCGGGTGCGCCAGCAGGGTATCCGGATGGTCCAGCTGCAACAGCTTGCCGGCGCGGAAGATGGCGATCTTGTCGCCCAGCTTGATCGCTTCGTCGATGTCGTGGCTGACCATGATCACGGTCTTGTTCAAGGCCCGCTGCATCTCGAAGAACTCGTTCTGGATCATCTCGCGGTTGATCGGGTCGACCGCGCCGAACGGCTCGTCCATCAGCAGCACCGGCGCTTCCGCCGCCAAGGCTCGGATCACGCCGATACGCTGCTGCTGGCCACCGGACAGCTCGCGCGGGTAACGCTGCAGGTACTGCTTGGGCTCCAGCTTGATCATGTGCATCAGTTCGCGGGCGCGTTCATGGCACTTCTGTTTGTCCCAGCCGAGCAGGCGCGGCACCACGGTGATGTTCTCCTCGATGGTCATGTTGGGGAACAGACCGATCTGCTGGATCACATAGCCGATGTGCCGGCGCAGGGTGACTTCGTCCAGCCCGGTGGTATCTTCGCCATTGATGAACACCTGGCCGGAAGTGGGGGGGATCAGGCGGTTGATCATTTTCAGGGTAGTGCTCTTGCCGCAGCCCGAGGGGCCGAGGAACACGCAGATTTCCCCTTCGTTGACGGTGAGGCTTACCGAATCGACGGCTTTGACGTCCTTGCCGTTGACGTTGAAGGTTTTGCTGAGGTTCTTCAGTTCGATCATGGGCGCAGTCCTTCTGGAGTCAGGGCACGTTGCAGGGTTTGCAGGAGCAGGTCGGCGATGATCGCCAGCAGGCTGACCAGCACGGCGCCGACCAGCAGCATCGACATGTCGCTGCGGCTGATGGAGGTAAGGATGAGTACGCCAAGGCCGCCCGCACCGATGGTGGCGGCGATGGTCATCACGCCGATGTTCATCACCACGGCGGTGCGCACGCCGGCGAGGATCACCGGCACGGCGATGGGCAGCTCGACCATGCGCAGGCGCTGGCCGAAGGTCATGCCGATGCCGCGCGCCGCTTCACGGATGCCGGGTTCGACGTTGGTCAGGGCCAGGTAGGTGTTGCGCAGGATCGGCAGAAGTGAATAGAGGAACACTGCAGTGATCGCCGGCAACGGCCCGAGGCCTTGGCCGAACCTGGAGTAGAACGGCAGCAGCAGGCCGAACAGGGCGATGGAAGGAATGGTCAGCAGCACCGTGGCGCTGGCCTGCAAGGGGCCGGCGACTGCCGGGAAGCGGGTCATCAGGATGCCCAGCGGCACGCCGACGATGATCGCCAGGCCGACGGCGACGCCGACCAGCATGATGTGCTGCCAGGTCAGCTGCAGCACCTGGGCCCAGTCGAGGTGGGCGAATGTGTCGAGCAGGTTCATGGTTGGCCCTCGCTGTTCAGTGGGTGCTCACGCAGGAAGGTGGCGGCCACGGACGTCGGGTTCTGGTGCTCGACATCGACCTTGGCATTGAGTTGGCGCATGGTTTCGTCATCCAGTTGCTCGGCCAGTGGCTTGAGCAGGCTGGCCAGCTTCGGGTTGGCGTCGAGTACCTGTTTGCGCACCACCGGGGCGGCGGTGTAGTCCGGGAAGTAGTGCTTGTCGTCTTCCAGCAGCTTGAGGTTGAACGCATTCAGGCGACCATCGGTGGTGTACACCAGGCCTGCGAACACCTGGTTGTTGTGCATGGCGGTGTAGACCAGGCCGGCATCCATCTGGCGGATGTTGGCACGGCCCACCTGCAAGTCGTACATCGCCTTCAGGCCGACCAGCCCGTCCGGGCGGTTGGCGAACTCGGTGTCCAGCGCCACCAGGTGGTTGCGGCGGCTTTCGTCACGCAGCACCTGGTTGAGGTCGCTGATCGAGTTGATCTGTGGATAAGCCTCGGCGACCTGCCTGGGCAGGCCCAGCGCGTAGGTGTTGCTGAACTTCGACGGGGTCAGCCAGATCAGGCCCTTGTTCGCGTCCAGTGCCTTGACCTTGGCGTAGGTAGCCTCGGCACTGGGCATGCGCTCATCGATATGGTTGTACGACACCAGTGACACACCGGTGTATTCCCACATCAGGTCTAGCTGCCCGGTTTCCTGGGCCTGGCGCGCGATGCTGCTGCCCAGGCCGCTGGTGACGCGCACGTCGAAGCCGTTGGCGCGCAGGTATTGCGCGGTGATTTCGGCGAGTACGGTCTGTTCGGTGAACACCCGCGCGCCGATGCGGATCAACGGTTTTTCCGCTGCCTGGGCAAATCCTGCGAACAGCAGGGCCGCGCCCAGCAGCAAGGCGATTCTCTTGTTCATGCGTTCCCTCTTGTTATCCAGCCAGGCCACGTTCCAGCCAGCGTTTGCTGGAGGCACTCACCGCCGCGTCGAGCACCAGCGCCAGCAGCGCGGTGCAGGCAGCGCCGAGCAGCAGTTGTGGCTGGTTGTTCAGGGCAATGCCGGGGAAGATCAGGCTGCCCAGGCTGTTGGCGCCAATCAGGAACGCCAGTGGCGCGGTGCCGACGTTCAGCGCCAGGGCCACGCGCACACCGCCGACGATGATCGGCACGGCGTTGGGCAGTTCCACCTGCCACAGTTGCTGACGCGGGGTCATGCCGATGCCGGTGGCGGCTTCCTTGAGCGAGGCGGGGACGTTTTTCAGGCCCTCGTAGGTGTTGCGCACGATGGGCAGGAGGGAGGCGAGGAACAGCGCGAAGATCGCGGGCCCGGCGCCGATGCCGAGGATACTCAGGGCGATGGCCAGAACGGCCAGGGGAGGGATGGTGTTGCCAACGTTGAACAACTGCATGAAGCGCTCGGCTTTGTCGACCCGGTGCGGTCGACTCAAGGCAATGCCGGCGGGGATGCCCACGGCCAGCGCCGCCGCCATCGAAGCCAGCACCAGTACCAGGTGCGCTTGCAGGTAGAACCCAAGATCGTCGCGATAACGCGCGATCGTGTCGATGCCGATCCAGTGGACCAGCAGGGCCAGGATGACGAGCACGGTGGCCCATCCCAACAGCCCTTTTCCGTAGCGTTTTGCCACAGGCGGACTCCTTGTGTAGTCGGCGAGCACACTTCTTGGTTGCCGGCCATTCCTGGCGGCGGGTGGTGTGTTCGCGAGTAGCAGCGTGAGGCACCCCGTAGGCTGCGATCAGGCCATGAGCCGAACCCCGTCGGGCCCGATATTGCTGATGAAACCAGTCCCCAAGCGAAGCGGGTTGCGGGGGAGTGGACGTCTCCGAGGGCGTAAAGGTTCCCATCTGGGGCGGCATTTGGCCAGTGCTAATCACTGGGTGTTCATGAAAACGGCGAGAAAAAACAGTGGTTTAATGTTCTGCAGGCGTTGAATGACCTGCTCTGTGGCGATTTGTCGGGATAAACGGATTGACTGGTGAAGGTATTGTGGCTGTGCCGGCCTCTTCGCGGGCACGCCCGCTCCCACAGGTACCGCACAGATTTTGGATGCGGTGCGGTCACTGTGGGAGCGGGCGTGCCCGCGAAAGGGCCGGAACAGGCATCGCCGGTGCAGCAGGTTTTGGTCCCGGCCCAACTTCAGGTATGATATCGCCCCTTTTAAATCCCCCAGTCAGGCGATTTCCCATGACCAACCAGGCCGCCGAAGTCGCGAAGCGCCGCACTTTCGCAATCATTTCCCACCCCGACGCCGGTAAGACCACCATCACCGAGAAGCTGCTGCTGATGGGCAAGGCCATTGCCGTCGCCGGTACCGTGAAGTCGCGCAAGTCCGACCGCCACGCCACCTCCGACTGGATGGAAATGGAGAAGCAGCGCGGCATTTCCATCACCACCTCGGTGATGCAGTTCCCGTACCGCGAGCACATGATCAACCTGCTCGACACCCCAGGCCACGAAGACTTTTCGGAAGACACCTACCGCACCCTGACCGCGGTGGACTCGGCGCTGATGGTGCTCGACGGCGGTAAAGGTGTAGAGCCACGTACCATCGCCCTGATGGACGTGTGCCGCCTGCGCGACACACCGATCGTCAGCTTCATCAACAAGCTCGACCGCGACATCCGCGACCCGATCGAACTGCTGGACGAGATCGAAGCGGTACTGAAGATCAAGGCTGCGCCGATCACCTGGCCGATCGGCTGCTACCGCGACTTCAAGGGCGTGTACCACCTGACCGGTGACTACATCGTGGTGTACACCCCGGGCCACGGCCACGAGCGCACCGAAGCCAAGATCATCCAGAAGCTGGATTCCGATGAGGCCCGTGCCCACCTGGGCGACCAGTACGACTCGTTCGTCGAACAGCTGGAGCTGGTGCAGGGTGCCTGCCACGATTTCAACCAGGAAGAGTTCATCAACGGTCAGCTGACCCCGGTGTTCTTCGGTACCGCGTTGGGCAACTTCGGTGTCGACCACGTGCTCGACGCAGTAGTCGACTGGGCGCCGCGTCCACTGGGCCGTGTTGCCCACGAGCGCACCGTCGAGCCTGTGGAAGAGAAGTTCACCGGTTTCGTGTTCAAGATCCAGGCGAACATGGACCCGAAACACCGCGACCGCATCGCCTTCATGCGCATCTGCTCGGGCAAGTACGAAAAGGGCATGAAGATGCGCCACGTGCGGATCAACAAGGACCTGCGTATCGGCGATGCGCTGACCTTCTTCTCCTCCGAGCGCGAGCAGCTGGAAGAGGCCTATGCCGGCGACATCATCGGCCTGCACAACCACGGCACCATCCAGATCGGCGACACCTTCACCGAAGGCGAGGCGCTGGGCTTCACCGGTATCCCGCACTTCGCCCCGGAGCTGTTCCGCCGCGTGCGCCTGAAGGACCCGCTGAAATCCAAGCAGTTGCGCCAGGGCCTGCAACAGCTGGCCGAAGAGGGTGCTACCCAGGTGTTCTTCCCTGAGCGCAGCAACGACATCATCCTCGGTGCAGTCGGTGTGCTGCAGTTCGACGTGGTCGCCAGCCGCCTGAAGGAAGAGTACAAAGTCGAGTGCGCCTATGAGCCGATCACCGTATGGTCGGCGCGCTGGATCGGCTGCGACGACAAGAAGAAGCTCGAGGAATTCCAGAACAAGGCCATGGAAAACCTGGCCATCGACGGCGGCGGGCACCTGACCTACCTGGCACCGACCCGGGTCAACCTGTCGCTGATGGAAGAGCGCTGGCCGGACATCAAGTTCCGCGCTACCCGCGAGCATCACTGATCGCAGAATTGGGGCTGCTTTGCAGCCCTTCGCGGGCGCGCCCGCTCCCACAGGGAATCACAACACCTGAAGGTTGCGCGATCCTTGTGGGAGCGGGCGTGCCCGCGAAGGGCCGCAAAGCGGCCCCGATTCAATTTCCTGCCTTGATACTGGTCCAGATCCGCGTCCGAATACGGTCGATCTTCGCCGGCATCGCCTCCAGCGCATACAGCTTGCCCATCACGTCCTCGCTCGGGTAAATCATCGTATTACCCTTCATCGCCGGCTCCACCAGCCCGTCCGCCTTGAGGTTGCCGTTGGCGTACTGCACATGGTTGCTGATGTTGGCCATCACCTCTGGCTGCAGCAGGTAGTTCATGTAGGCGTAACCGGCCTTCTCATCTGGTGCATCGGCCGGCATGGCCACCATGTCGAACCACATCGGCGCACCTTCCTTGGGGATCGAATACCCCACCTTCACCCCGTTCTTCGCCTCTTCGGCGCGGTTCTTCGCCTGCAGCACATCCCCCGAGAAGCCCACCACCACGCAGATGTCGCCGTTGGCCAGGTCACCGGTGTACTTCGAGGAGTGGAAGTAGCTGATGTACGGCCGCACCTGCATCAGCAGCGCCTTGGCCTTGTCGTAGTCGGCCGGGTTCTGGCTGTGGTGCGGCAGGCCCAGGTAGTGCAGGGCGATGGGCAACAGCTCGGGGCCGTTGTCCAGCACGGCGACGCCGCAACTTTTCAGCTTGCTCATGTACTCGGGCTTGAAGATCAGGTCCCAGGAGTCCACCGGTGCGTTGTCGCCGAGCACCGTCTTGACCTTGTCGACGTTGTAGCCGATGCCAGTGCTGCCCCACAGGTACGGGAAGCCGTACTGGTTGCCCGGGTCGTTCACCTCCAGCGCCTTCATCAGCACCGGGTTGAGGTTGTGCCAGTTGGGCAGCTGCGACTTGTCCAGCGGCTTCAGGGCCTTGCCCTGGATCTGCCGAGCCATGAAATGGTTGGACGGAAACACCACGTCGTAGCCGGAGTTGCCAGTCATCAGCTTACCGTCGAGGGTTTCGTTGCTGTCGTAAACGTCGTAGGTGGGCACGATACCGCTGGCTTGCTGGAAGTTTTTCAGTGTGTCGGGGGCAACGTAGCTGGACCAGTTGTAGATCTTCACCGTTTCGGCGGCGCCGGCCACGCTGGCGGCCAGCATCAAGGGGGCGAGAAGGAGCGTGCGCATGTCGGGGTTACCTTGCTTTGTCTGTTGTTATCGAAGGCAGGCGATCAGCGGATCAGAAAATAAGGACGTAGGTCTTGCGCACGGTCTCCTGGATATCCCAGGTGCCGGTGCTGTTGGCCGGTAGCATCAATGCGTCTCCGGCTTCTATGAACAGGGGCTGGCCACCATCGGGGGTGAAGGTGCAGCGGCCCTTGATGAAATGGCAGAACTCCTGCTGCACGATCTGCCGTCGCCAGCGCCCGGGGGTGCACTCCCAGATGCCGGTTTCAACGCCGTCGCTGCGTTCCACGCAGGTGACCGAGGTCACCGCCACAGGCTCGCCGAGCGGTACTGCAACGGGGTTGGAGCTATCGAGCACGGCGCTATCGGTGTTCTTGAAATGGGTGATGCTCATGACCGGTAAATCCTGTGTCGGGAAAAGGGAAGTCAGCGCATGAAGCCTTCCATGAAGTCTGCAAGGTTGCTGGCAAGGCGCCGCCTCCAAGGCGCACTGGCGGGGTTGGCAAGGGTCCGGTCCTCGTGGACGAAACTCTGGATGATCGCGTTGTAGCCGAGCCACCGGCACGGCTCGGGCGGCCAGCTGGCAAGGCTCGCAACCGGGCGGTTGTCGAGCACCCAGGGTTGCGCGGTCAGCTCGTTGTGCTGGTTGAGGATCAGCGCCGCCAGGGTGCGCCCGCCCAGGTTGGTGGCGCCGACACCTTCACCGCCGTAGCCGCCGGCCAGGGCGATGCCACGCTGGCGGTCGCAGAGCATGTGCGGGCGGAAGCGCCGCGCCATGCCCAGGTTGCCGCCCCAGGAATGGGTGATGCGCACGTGCTTCAGCTGAGGGAACAGTTCGCTGAACAGGTAGCGGCGCAGCTCGATTTCCTGTTCAGTGAGGGTGAAGTTTTCGCGCAGGCGGCCACCGAAGCGGTAGCCGCCACGGGCGCCGAACACCAGGCGGTTGTCGGCGGTGCGCTGGCCGTAGGTGACCTGGCGGCTGCTCTCGCTGAAGGCCTGGCCCCGGTTCAGGCCGATCTGTTCCCAGGTGGCTTCCGGCAGGGGGGCGGTGGCCACCAGCAGGCTTTGTACCGGCAGCTGATGTTTGCCCAGTGGTGGCAGGCTGACGGCGTAGCCCTCCACGGCGGGTACCATCCATTGGCATCGAATGCGCGCCAATGGGGTACGCACCTCACCGGGCTGCCAGTCGATGGCGGGTGTGTTTTCGTAGATGGGTACGCCCAGCGCTCCTACCGCCCGGGCCAGGCCACGCGCCAGCTTGGCGGGTTGGATGGTTGCGGTGTGCGGGCTGTAGATGGCGCCATAGGCGTTGCTGACCCGCAACTGGGCGTCCAGCTGTTCGGGGCGCAGCCAGCGGTAGTCGTCCTCGGTCATGCCTTGGCGATAAAGATCGTCGAGGTAGGCGCGCAGACTGCGCTCCTGTTCCGGGTAGCGCGCGGCGCAGTACAGCACGCCGCCTTTGCGGTAGTCGCAGTCGATGCCTTCGCGTTGCAGCACGCTGTGCACTTCATCGGGTATGCCATGCAGCAGGTCGATGCTGGCGCGGCGCTGTTGCGGCGACAGGGTGGCCAGCAGGCGGTCTTCGCCGAGCAGGTTGCCCATCAGCCAGCCGCCGTTGCGCCCGGAAGCACCGAAGCCGGCAATGTTGGCGTCGATCACGGCGATGTTCAGCTGCGGCGCCTGACGCTTTAGGTAGTAGGCGGTCCACAGGCCGGTGTAGCCGGCGCCGATGATGCACACATCCGCGTTCAGGTCCTCGCGCAGGGCCGGGCGGGCGCACAGCGGCTCGTCAAGCTGGTCCATCCACAGGCTGAGCGTGCGCAGGGGTTGCATCGGGTTCGGCTCCACATCCGTCAAGGTCTGTGGGCGATCCTAGTGGTGTCGGCGGGCGGCTGTCCTACGTGCGTGCACGCAGGGAAATTTGCTTCAGGTACGCCTTGGGGGTGAGCCCGGTGTGTTCGCGGAAGCACTTGTAGAACGCTGACAGCGAGTTGAAACCGGCATTGAACGCCAACTCGTCGATCGTGGCCTCGACGCTGTCGTCATCGAGGCTGGCCATCAGGTGCTGCAGGCGGGCCTGGTTGACGTAGCGGTAAAAGCTTCGCCCGAGTACCTGGTTGAGCAGGTAGGAGATCTGGTTGCGGCTGTAGCCGCTGGCGTCGGCAACCTGCTGCAGGTCCAGCTCCGGGTCCAGGTAGGGGCGCTGGCGCTGGAAGTAGTGCTCCAGGTCCTGGGCCATGGTCGACAGTTGCCGGGGGGACAGGCCAAGGCGGCTGGTGGCTGGGCGCGGGCCGCTGCTGGGGTGGCCGCTGCCGTTCTGACGGACCAGCGTGGCGTACTCGTTTACTTGCCAGATCAGGCCGTCCTTGACGGTGATCGCCTCGCTGGACTGGAACGCCACCAGCCCGTCACCACCCTGCACCGTGACCTGGTACTGGATGAACGCGGTACAGCCATCGACGCGGATGCGGTCGATGTGGACGATGTCCTCGCCGGCTTCATGGGGCAGGCAGGCGCGCACGTAGTCGTGCAGTTCCTGGTAGCCGAGCACGCGGTTCTGGAAGAAGTCGTGGTACTGGATGTCGGGGTGGTAGAGCGCAATGACGCCGTCGAGGTCGCGGTGCTTCCAGCACAGGTGGTAGCGCAGCACGGTGTCGGCGGTGAGCGAGGTCTGCTCGGGGCCGTCGGGGAGGGTGGTGGCGGTCATGCGCCTGATAGTGCATTGCAGAACACCCAGGTGCAAGGGGGCGGATCCGGCATATTGCACGGTTTTGCCAAGCGGCTTGGGAGGTAAGCCCTTGATTCATATGAATGTAGTTTTTTGATACCAGTGGCATGGCGAGTGCACCGGTTTGTTCACCATCGAACAAGGAGAAAGGCCATGCGCTCGATACTGCTTTGGATGATCGGGGTGCCGATTCCGGTGATTATCCTGATCTGGTTCTTTATGCATTGAGATTTTCGGGGCCGCTTTGCGGCCCATCGCCGGCAAGCCAGCTCCCACAGGTACTGCACAGGGCTTGGGTACTGTGGAGATCCTTGTGGGAGCTGGCTTGCCGGCGATGAAGGCTACGCCGATTTAGAGGAACTGCTCGGCATAGTGACAAGCCACCTGCCGGGTACCCACCTGCCTAAGCGCCGGCACTTCCTTGGCACACCGCTCGGTCGCATACGGGCAGCGCTTGTGAAACGCACACCCATCCGGCGGGTTCAGCGGGTTGGGCAACTCCCCGGCAATACGGATCTTCGGCTTCAACGGGTCCGGGTGAATCGCCGGCGTGGCCGATAGCAATGCCTGGGTATACGGGTGCAATGGTCGTTCGTAAATATCTTCTTTCGGCCCCATCTCCGCCGGCCGCCCCAAATACATCACCAGTACCTGATCGGCCACATGCCGCACCACCGCCAGGTTGTGCGAGATGAACACATAGGCGGTGTTGAACTCCTTCTGCAAGTCCATGAACAGGTTCAGCACCTGAGCCTGGATCGACACGTCCAGCGCCGAGGTCGGCTCGTCCGCCACCAGCACCTTGGGTTGCAGCATCATTGCCCGGGCCAGGGCGATACGCTGGCGCTGGCCACCGGAGAACATGTGCGGGTAGCGCTGGTAATGCTCGGGGCGCAGGCCGACCTGTTCCATCATCTTCTGCACCTTTTCTCGCCGCTCGGCCTTGCTTAGCGAGGTGTTGATCAGCAGCGGCTCGGCCAGCTGGTCACCAATCTTCTGCCGTGGGTTGAGCGAGGCGTAGGGGCTCTGGAACACCATCTGTACGTCGCGGCGCAGTTGCTTGCGCTCGCTCTTGCTGGCGCCTTTCACTTCGGTGCCGGCAATTTGCAGCGAACCGGACGACGGCTCTTCGATCAGGGTCAGGGCGCGGGCCAGGGTGGACTTGCCGCAGCCGGACTCGCCGACCACGGCCAGGGTCTTGCCGGCCTCCAGTTCGAACGACACGCCATTCAGCGCGCGGACCAGGGCGTGGCCCTTGAACAGCCCGCGGGAGACTTCGTAATGCCGGGTCAGCTCCCGGGCGGATAGAACGACGGCCATCACGCCACCTCCTGGTTCAGCGGGTAGAAGCAACGCACCAGGCCATGGGCCTGGGGATCGAGGGGCGGGCGCTGGCGCCGGCAGTTGTCCTGCACGTACGGGCAGCGCGGTGACAGCAGGCACCCCACGGGGCGGTCGTAGCGGCCGGGGACGATGCCGGGCAGGGTGGCCAGGCGTTCGGCACCGATGCTGTGCTCGGGGATCGCCGCCAGCAACGCTTCGCTGTAGGGGTGAGCGGGCACATCGAACAGCTCCGGCACCTGGCCCACTTCCACGGCCTGGCCGGCGTACATCACGCACACCCGCCTGGCCGTTTCGGCGACCACGGCGAGGTCGTGGGTGATCAGGATGAGCGCCATGTTGCGCTCCTTCTGCAGGTTGACCAGCAGCTCCATGATCTGCGCCTGGATGGTCACGTCCAGCGCAGTGGTGGGCTCGTCGGCAATCAGCAGCTTGGGCTCGCCGGCAATCGCCATGGCAATCGCCACGCGCTGGCTCATGCCGCCGGACAGTTGGTGCGGGTAGGCGTCCAGGCGGCTTTCGGCAGCCGGGATCTCGACCTTTTTCAGCAGCTCCAGGGCACGCTGGCGTGCGGCCTTGCCCTTCAGGCCCAGGTGCTGGCGCAGCACTTCCTCGATCTGATAGCCCACGGTGTAGCTGGGGTTGAGCGCGGTCATCGGGTCCTGGAAGACCATGGCGATGTCCTTGCCCACCACCTTGCGTCGCTGCCGGCCGCTGAGCTTGAGCATGTCGGTGCCGTCGAAGGTGAGTGCGTCGGCAGTGATGCGCCCCGGGGCATCGATCAGGCCCATCAGGGCCATCATGGTCACGGACTTGCCCGAGCCGGATTCGCCGACAATGGCCAGGATCTCGCCGGCCTCCACCATCAGGTCCAGGCCATCGACCACCGGTACCGCATTGGCGTCGCCGAAGCGCACGTTAAGGTTGTTGATTTGCAACAGTGACATGGCGTTCTCCTCAGGCGGCGTTCTTGAGTTTCGGGTCCAGCGCATCGCGCAGGCCGTCGCCCATCAGGTTGATTGCCAGCACACTGAGCAGAATGGTCAGGCCGGGCAAGCTCACTACCCACCAGGCGCGCTCGATGTAGTCGCGGGCCGAAGCCAGCATGGTGCCCCACTCCGGGGTCGGCGGCTGCACGCCAAGGCCGAGGAAGCCCAGAGCGGCGGCGTCGAGGATGGCCGAAGAGAAGCTGAGGGTGGCTTGCACGATCAGCGGTGCCATGCAGTTGGGCAGCACGGTGACGAACATCAGCCGTGGCAGCCCTGCACCCGCCAGGCGGGCGGCGGTGACGTAGTCGCGGTTCAGCTCGCCCATCACGGCGGCGCGGGTCAGGCGCACGTAGGATGGCAACGACACGATGGCGATGGCGATCACGGTGTTGATCAGGCCTGGGCCGAGGATGGCGACGATGGCTACTGCCAGCAGCAGCGAGGGCAGGGCCAGCATCACGTCCATCAGGCGCATGATCGACGGGCCGAGCAGTTGCGGGAAGAAACCGGCCAGCAGGCCCAGCAGGATGCCAGGGATCAACGACATCAGCACCGACGACAGGCCGATCAGCAGCGACAGCCGCGCGCCCTGGATCAGCCGCGAAAGCAGGTCGCGGCCCAGCTCGTCGGTGCCGAGGATGAACTGCCAGCTGCCACCTTCGAGCCACACCGGCGGGGTCAGCAGGAACTCGCGGTACTGCTCGCTCGGGTCGTGCGGGGCGACCCACGGCGCGAACAGCGCGCAGAACACCACCAGGCACATGAAGGCCAGGCCCATCACCGCGCCTTTGTTGCGGGCGAAGGCTTGCCAGAATTCTTTGTACGGTGAGGGGTAGAGCAGGCTCTGGTCCACCGGGCTGGCCGGCGTGACGGATTTCGGAATCGGGCTAGTCATGACGAGGGCCTCAGCGCTGATGACGGATGCGTGGGTTGGCCAGGCCGTAGAGGATGTCCACGACGAAGTTGACCAGGATTACCAGGCAGGCGATCAACAGGATGCCGTTCTGGACCACGGGGTAGTCACGGGCACCGATGGCTTCGATCAGCCACTTGCCGATGCCCGGCCAGGAAAAGATGGTTTCGGTCAGCACTGCACCGGCCAGCAGCGTGCCGACCTGCAGGCCGAACACGGTCAGCACCGGGATCAGCGCGTTGCGCAGGCCGTGCACGAACACCACGCGAGCTGGCGACAGGCCTTTGGCGCGGGCGGTGCGGATGTAGTCCTCGCGCAGCACTTCGAGCATCGACGAGCGGGTCATGCGGGCGATCACCGCCAGCGGGATGGTGCCGAGCACGATGGCCGGCAGGATCAGGTGCATCACCGCGTCCTTGAAAGCGCCTTCCTCGTCGCTGAGCAGGGTGTCGATGAGCATGAAACCGGTCTTCGGCTCGATGTCATAGAGTAGGTCGATGCGCCCGGACACCGGGGTCCAGCCCAGGCTCACCGAGAAGAACATGATCAGGATCAGGCCCCACCAGAAGATCGGCATCGAGTAACCGGCCAGGGAAATGCCCATTACCCCATGGTCGAACAGCGAACCGCGCTTGAGCGCGGCAATCACCCCGGCCAGCAGGCCGACGATGCCGGCGAACAGCAGGGCGGCGAAGGCCAGTTCGAGGGTGGCCGGGAACAGGGTGAGGAACTCGTGCCACACGCTCTCGCGGGTGCGCAGCGATTCACCGAGGTCACCCTGGGCCAGCTTGCCGACATAGTCCAGGTACTGGACCGGCAGCGGCTTGTTCAGGCCAAGGCGCTCCATGGCCTGGGCATGCATTTCGGGGTCGACCCTGCGCTCGCCCATCATCACTTCCACCGGGTCGCCGGGGATCAGGCGTATGAGCGCGAAGGTCAGCAAGGTGATACCGAAAAAGGTCGGTATCAGCAGGCCAAGGCGCCGGGCAATAAAGCTCAACATTGTCGGGGTTACCTCATCAGGCCGTGGGGCGATCAGCCCGCTACGGTGGTGCCGCCGGTTCCCGTGCGGGGTGCCGGCGGTCGTTGTTGTTCTACTTCACCTTGGTGGTGGCGAAGTTGTTGTTGGTCAGAGGGCTGACTACGTAGCCCTCCACGTTGTCACGCATGGCCGTGAACACCTTCGGGTGGGCCATGCTGATCCAGGGTTGGTCCTCATCGTACACCTTCAATGCCTCGCTATAGAGCCTTGCGCGCTCGTCGTTGTCGATCACCTCACGGGCGCGGCTGATCAGTTCCTGGAACTTAGGGTTGCACCAGCGGGCATAGTTCTCGCCGTTCTTCGCCGCCTCGCAGCTGAGCAGCGGGGTGAGGAAGTTGTCCGGGTCGCCGTTGTCACCCGCCCAGCCAGTGGACACCAGGTCGGCTTCGCCCTTCTTGGCCCGGCGCAGCATTTCGGCCCATTCCATCACGCGGATATCCAGCTTCAGGCCTATCTGCTTGAGGTCGGCTTGCAGCATCTCGGCGGACAACCGCGGATTGGGGTTGGTTGGGCCGCCACCGTTGCGGGTGAACAGGGTGATCACCGTGCCTTCCGGCACCCCGGCTTCCTTGAGCAGTTCACGGGCCTTGGCCAGATCGCGGGCCGGGTTACTGTTCTCTTTGTTGTAGCCGATCATGCTCGGCGGGTACGGGTTCACCCCCACCTGAGCGTTACCTTTGCCAAACAGCTGGTCGACATGGGTCTGGCCGGTCGAAGGCCATGTTGATGGCTTTGCGCACACGCACATCGCTCAGGTACTTGTGCTGGGTGTTCATCGAGATGTAGCCGGTGACCAGCGCTTCGGTCTCGGCCACCTTTAGCGTGGGGTCTGCCTTGATCGATGGCACATCCTCCGGCTTGGGGTACAACGCGACCTGGCATTCATTGGCACGAAGCTTTTGCAGGCGCACATTGCTGTCGGTGGCGATGGCGAATATCAGGGCGTCGGCCGGTGGTTTGCCGCGGAAGTAGTCCGGGTTGGGTTTGAAGCGGACCTGGGCGTCCTTGTTGTAACGCTGGAAGATGAACGGGCCGGTGCCGATCGGCTTGCTGTTCAGCTCGGCGGTTTTGCCGGCCTTGAGCAACTGGTCGCCGTATTCGGCGGAGTAGATCGAGGTGAAGCCCATGGCCATGTCCCGCAGGAACGGTGCTTCCGGGCGGGTGAGGGTGATCACCACGGTGTGGTCATCAGTCTTGTCCACCGACTTGAGCAGGCTCTTGAAGGCCATGCTTTCGAAGTATGGGTAGCCGACGCTGGTCTTGTCGTGCCACGGGTGGGCCGGGTCGAGCTGGCGGCGCAGGCTCCACAGCACATCATCGGCGTTGAATTCGCGAGTGGGCTTGAAGTAGTCGGTGCTGTGGAACTTCACTCCCCGGCGCAGGTGGAAGGTGTAGGTCAGTCCGTCCGGTGAGATGTCCCAACGTTCGGCCAGTGCCGGCTGGACGTCGGTGGTACCAGGCTTGAAGTCGACCAGGCGGTTGAACAGCGTCTCGGAGGCGGCGTCGAAGGTGACCGCTGTTGTGTACTGGACGATGTCGAACCCTTCAGGGCTGGCTTCGGTGCACACAACCAGCGGTTTGGCCGCCAGTTGCGTGGCGCTGCCCAGGACCAGCGCTGCCAGGGCAAGGCGCAGCGGTAGCGATTTCATGAAAGCTCTCTGCATGGGGTGAAGACTCCCTGTTTGCATTGATTCCAGCGTAGCCGCCACGGCCCGCAGCGAAGCAGGCCGTGGCGCCGGTGGTCAGAGAATGTTGAATGGAATGGTGGTAACCACCCGGAACTCATCCAGGCTGCCATCGCCCTGGGCCTTGCTGGCGCGGTGCGCGGTATAGGTGGCGCGGATGCTGGTGTCTTTCAGCGGCCCGCTCTGTACCGCGTAGCTGGTGCCGATGCCCCACTCGTAGTGGGTTTCGCCATCCAGGCCATTCACGTCGTAGGCGGTGCCGCGGTAATGGGTACCGTCGATGCCCCAGCCGCGGGCGTTGTACAGGTTGAACTTCAGGCCCGGTACGCCGTACGGCGCCATGTTCAGCACATAGGAAATCTGCAGCGATTTCTCGTTGGGGCCGTTGAAGTCCGACAGCAGCGAGTTGGCCAGGTAGATGCCGTTGGTTTCGTGCAGGTAGTCGAAGTACTCGTTGCCGTTGACCTGCTGCCAGGAGGCGCTGAGGGTGTGGGCCTGGTGGGTCAGGCCGAGCGACAGGCTGTAGGTGTCGTTGTCGATCTCGCCCATCTTCTTGCTGCCGGCATCGACGGTCTTGTAGTAGTTCAGGCCGGTGCTCAGGCTGAGTACAGCACTGTCGCCGAGCACGTGGTTGGCGCCGAAGTAGTACTGGTTCCAGAAGTCGTCGACCTTGGTGGCGTACAGGCTGGTGCTCAGGCTCTTGAACGGCTGGTAGTTGATGCCGGCGGTGCTGGCGCGGTCGGTTTCCACGCCAGTGGCACTGTATTCGCTGCGGAACTTGCTGAGGCTCTGTTCGGTACGCGGTGAGACGCGGTCGAAAGTACCCAGGTCGAAGCTCAGGTTGTCGAATTCGGCGCTGTGCAGGAATGCACCCTGGAAGCTCGACGGCAGGGCGCGGTTGCCGATATAGGCGATCATCGGCGTGTCCACCGATTGGCGGCCAACGGTGAGGGTGGTGTTGGACACGCGGGCCTTGACGTTGGCCAGGCCCATCTTGCTCCACTGGCCGATCGGGTCGCCGTCGCTGTGGGTCAGGGTACGGTTGTTGGGGCCGGCGACAGCTTCGCGGCTCTGCTGCAGGGCGATGGCATTGTAGCCGGCGGCTTCGACGGCGAAACCGACGGTGCCCTGGGTGAACCCTGAGCTGTAGTTGAGAATGGTGCCCTGCACCCAGTTCTCGCGGCTGTGGGTGGGATGGCGGGTGCCGTCGCTCTTGTAGTACCTCCACAGCGGGGCGCGTGCGGCGCGTTCGCGGGCGTACCAGTTGCGAGTGCTACCGGACAGGCTCTGGCCGTCGATGAAGCCGCTGGCCTGCTCCTGCTCGCTGCTGACTTTGAGGGTGATGGGAATGTAGTCCTGGCTTTGCGGGTCGGCCTGGGCCACGGTGGATAAGGCACTGATGGATAAGGCCAGTGCGGTCAAGGTGAACGTTTTCAAGGTTGAAGCTCCCTTTCTTTTCTAGTTATGCCGGCCTTGTGGGCCGGGTTTCTTGCTGCGGTGTTGCCAGGGTTGCCCGGGGTGACCGGGCGGAATCGGGAAGTGGTGTCGGCTGTTCCGGCCTCTTCGCGGGCGCGCCCGCTCCCACAGGTGTCGTGAACCTGAGAAGATCCCTGTGGGAGCGGGCAAGCCCGCGAAGAGGCCGGTACCGGCTAACGTTTAATCAACACTCACACCGGAAAAATCATTGCGCCCGAACGGGCTGACCTTGAAGTCGGAAACCCTGACGCTGAGCGGTTGGTTGACCGTGGAATGCGCCACCGGGGTAATCGGCACCTGTTGCTTGAGCCGCTGCTGGGCCTGCTGGTACAGGGCGGTGCGCTGCGCGCGATCAGTGACCTGCTTGGCCTGCTTGACCAGGCTGTCATACTGCGGGTCGCACCACAGCGAGTAGTTGTTGCTGCCGATGGCATCGCAGTTGTAGAGGGTGCCCAGCCAGTTGTCCGGGTCACCGTTGTCCCCGGTCCAGCCGATCAGGGCGATATCGTGCTCGCCGCTTTTCATGCGCTTGAGGTACTCGCCCCATTCGTAGCTGACGATGCGCACCTTGAAGCCGAGCTTGCTCCAGTCGGCCTGGAGCATTTCCGCCATCAGCTTGGCGTTGGGGTTGTACGGGCGCTGCACCGGCATGGCCCACAGGGTGATCTCGGTGCCCGGCTTGACCCCGGCCTGCTGCAATAGCTGTTTGGCCTTTTCCGGATCGAAGGGGGCGTCCTTGAGGCTGTCGTCATAGGACCACTGGGTCGGCGGCATGGCGTTGACTGCCAGTTGCCCGGAGTCCTGGTACACAGCCTGGATGATCGCCTGCTTGTTCACCGCCATATCCATCGCCTGGCGTACCTCCAGGCGGTCGAACGGTGGATGCTGGGTGTTGTAGGCGATATAGCCAAGGTTGAAGCCCGGCTGCTGCAGCACCTGCAGTTTGCTGTCGGCCTTGAGCGCCGGCAGGTCGGCGGGGCGCGGGTGCAGGGTGACCTGGCATTCGTTGCGGCGCAGCTTCTGGATACGCACCGAAGGGTCGACGTTGATCGAGAACACCAGGTTGTCGATCTTCACCTCCTGCGGAGCCCAATACGCCTTGTTGCCTTTGTAGCGGATCTGCGAATCCTTTTGGTAACGCTGGAACACGAACGGCCCGGTGCCGATCGGCTGCTGGTTGATGTCGCTGGGGCGCCCGCTGGCCATCAGTTGTTCGGCGTATTCAGCAGACAGGATGGACGCGAAGCTCATGGCCAGGTTCTGGATGAACGCGGCATCGACCTTGTTCAAGGTGAAAACCACGGTCATGGGGGCGGTTTTCTCGACACGGGCGATGTTCTTGTCCAGGCCCATGCTGATGAAGTAGGGGAACTCGGTCGGGTAGGCCTGGCGGAACGGGTGGTTCTTGTCGAGCATGCGGTTGAAGGTGAACAGCACGTCGTCGGCGTTGAAGTCGCGGCTCGGTGCAAAGGCCTTGTTGCTGTGGAATTTCACCCCTTCGCGCAGATGGAAGGTGTAGCGCAGGCCATCCTCGGACACCTCCCAGCGGGTCGCCAGGGCAGGGTGCACGGCAGTGCCGCCGCGCTCGAACTCGACCAGGCGGTTGTAGATCGGTTCGGCGGCGTCGTTGTCGGTGGCGCTGGTGTACTGGGCGGTGTCGAAGCCGGCGGGGCTGCCTTCGGAGCAGAACACCAGGTTGTTGGCCAGCAGGGCCGGCGATTGGCTGATCAGGCCCAGGGCCAGCAGGGCGGAAAGGCGGGTGGTATGGCGCATGGCAAATCCTTTTACGGCTGTTGGCGCCGCCTCGGCGTACGAATGGCGGCAACAGTTCGCCGACCCCGCTGCGGGTAGCGGCGGGACGACATGAAGGGGTAGGAGGTTGGCGGGGCACCCGCTCGGCGGGTGCCCTGGCTAGCCTATTTGTCCACGCTGACGCCGTAGAAGGAGTTCAGGCCGAACGGGCTGATCTTGAAATCCTTCACCTTGGCGCTCATGGGCTGATACACCGTGGAGTGGGCGATCGGGGTGATCGGCACCTGCTCCTTGAGGATGTGCTGTGCCTGCTGGTACAGCTCGGTGCGCTTGGCCTGGTCCGGGGTAGCCTTGGCTTGCTTGATCAGGTCGTCGTAGGGCTTGTAGCACCACTTGGAGAAGTTGTTGCCGTTCATGGCATCGCAGCCGTACAGGGTGCCCAGCCAGTTGTCCGGGTCACCGTTGTCACCACTCCAGCCAATCAGCATGGCGCCC
Organism: Pseudomonas putida; assembly: GCA_029953615.1. Taxonomy (NCBI): domain Bacteria; kingdom Pseudomonadati; phylum Pseudomonadota; class Gammaproteobacteria; order Pseudomonadales; family Pseudomonadaceae; genus Pseudomonas; species Pseudomonas putida. Next base: position 3,372,197 of record CP124529.1, read on the forward strand.
TGTTCGCCACCCTTGGAGCGTTTGATGTATTCACCCCATTCGTAGCTGACGATCTTCGCCTTGATGCCGACCTTGGCCCAGTCGGATTGCAGCATCTCGGCCATCAGCTTGGCATTGGGGTTGTACGGGCGTTGCACGGGCATCGCCCACAGGGTGATTTCGGTACCTTCCTTGATGCCGGCTTCCTTGAGCAGCTGCCTGGCCTTTTCCGGGTCGAATGGCGCGTCCTTGATGCTGTCGTCATAGGACCACTGGGTTGGCGGCATGGCGTTGACGGCCAACTGGCCGGCGCCCTGGTAGACCGACTCGATGATCTTTTTCTTGTCCACGGCCATGTCCAGCGCCTGGCGCACTTTCAGCTGGGCCAGCGGGTTGGCCTCGTTACTGCCCTTGACCTTGTCCATCACGTTGTAGGCGATGTAGCCGAGATTGAAGCCGGCCTGGTCAGGCATTTTCAGTTTGGGGTCTTTCTTCAGCGGTTCGATATCGGCCGGACGCGGGAACAGGGTGACCTGGCACTCGTTCTTCTTCAGCTTCTGCATGCGCACCGAGGCGTCGGTGGTGATGGCGAAGATCAGGTTGTCGATCTTCACGTCATCGGGTTGCCAGTAGTCCTTGTTGCCCTTGAAACGAATCTGCGCGTCCTTCTGGTACTTGCTGAACACGAACGGGCCGGTGCCGATCGGCTTCTGGTTGATGTCGGCGGCCTTGCCATCCTTGAGCAACTGGTCGGCGTATTCGGCGGACTGGATCGAGGCGAAGCTCATGGCCAGGTTCTGGATGAACGCGGCGTCGACTTCATTGAGGGTGAACCTGACCGTGTGTTCGTCGAGCTTCTCCACCTTGGCGATGTTCTTGTCCATGCCCATGTCGGTGAAGTACGGGAACTCGGTGGGGTAGGCCTGGCGGAACGGGTGGTTCTTGTCGAGCATGCGGTTGAAGGTGAACAGCACGTCGTCGGCGTTGAAGGGGCGGGAGGGCTTGAAGTAGTCGGTGGTGTGGAACTTGACCCCTTCGCGCAGATGGAAGGTGTAGGTCTTGCCGTCATCGGAGACTTCCCACTTGGTCGCCAGACCGGGGATGACTGCAGTGCCGCCACGTTCGAACTGGGTCAGGCGGTTGAATACGGTCTCGGCCGAGGCGTCGAAGTCAGTTCCTGTGGTGTATTGCCCCGGGTCAAAGCCGGCCGGGCTGCCTTCGGAGCAGAACACCAGGTTCGATGCAGCGAGGGCCGACGGTGCGCCGGAAAGCAAACCTGCACCTAGCAGGAACGGAATGACTGCGTGTTTGAGCATGATGGCCTCATTGTTGTCATTTTTCGATTGAGGCGGCCTCGTGAGCCGACCTGCGGATACTTATGCAGGGAAATTGCCAATGCAATATGGAGGCGGATGATTGGCGCCAGAAAAGTGGTACGCACGTACATGAATGTCGCATTGGTATAACTTTCAGCGAAGTTAAACGTTTGCGCGGGCAAAATGATGGCTTTTTGCGGGATGTTTCTGGGCGGGGCGGGATGTAGGAAGCACCTTGGTGGTGCGTAGGAAAGGTCTGAAAAACGCGTTTTTTCGGATGGCCTCATCGCCGGCAAGCCAGCTCCCACAGGGTTCCACTACTTGTCAGGGTTGCGTGGTCCCTGTGGGAGCTGGCTTGCCGGCGATGGGGCGCAAAGCGCCCCCGGCGATCTCAAGGCATCTGCACTTCAATCAAGCCATCGGCATTCATGCTCACTTCGCTGGTCCCGGCCTCGATATCCGGCGCCGGCGCTGCTTCATCAGCCCCCATGGCCTTCATCGCCATCGGCGCACTGCGCAGGTACGGGCGTGGGTAGCCGCTGCTGTTGAGGTTCAGGCTGACCACCTTGTAACCCTTGCCACCCAGCGCCTCGGTAGCCAGTTGCGCGCGCGCCTTGAACGCATCCACTGCATCCTTGAGCAGTGCATCCTCGCTGGCCTTGCGCGTGGCCGGGGCGATGGAGAAGTCCATGCCACCCATCTTCAGCTCTTGCAGCAGGTCGGCAGTCAGCTGCGACAGGGCAGGGAAGTTGGCACTTTCCAGGCGCAGTTCGGCGCGTTCGCGCCAGCCGGAAATTTTCTGGCCCTTGCTGTCATACACCGGGTAGCTGTTGCGGCTGCCCTGGCTGATTTTCACGTCCTTGACCTGGCGCGACTGCTGCACGGCCTTGTTCATGGTTTCGGTGATCTGCTTGGCGAGCTTGCCCGGGTCGGTGTTCTGCGCTTCGCTGTACAGGGTCACGACCATCAGGTCGCGTGGCACTTCCTTGCTGACTTCGGCACGCAGCGAGACCTGGTTGTAACGTGGCTCATCGGCCGCCAGCGCCGGCAGGCTGGCGAGCAGGCCGCAGGACAGGATCAGGGCGGTGCCGCGACGTGGGATTTGCATGTGGTACTCCTTGGCAAAATAAGGCGTGGGTTGTGATCATCCATCCCACGCATGGCCCATCAGACCGGCAACAGTGTAGTGGGTTCAAAAGTGCCATCATCAACCTGTGACAAAGTGTGGCGCTTTGCCGCATCGCTGCAGCAGGGCGCCCGGCTTCGGTATACTCCAGCCGATTTTTCTGGAGCACTCATCAGGAGAGCTCATGCTCGCCGCCGTACAACCGCTGTCCGCTACCCGCCAGAACCTCTGGCGCCTGACCGTCATTCGGGTCCTGGTCCTGGCTGCCCAGGCCGGCTCCGTGGGTGTCGCCTACTGGACCGAACTGCTGCCCTTGCCCTGGTTGTCGCTGGCCGGCACCTTGGCCTTGTCTTCACTGCTGTGTGCCTTCACCGCCCTGCGCCTGCGCCTGTCGTTGCCGGTTACCGAGCTGGAGTATGCCCTGCAACTGGCCTGCGACCTGCTGATTCACAGTGCCTTGCTGTATTACTCCGGCGGCTCGACCAACCCGTTCGTGTCGTATTACCTGGTGCCGCTGGCGATTGCCGCAGTCACCTTGCCATGGCTGTATTCGCTGATCCTTTCCGGTATTGCCCTGACCGCCTACAGCCTGTTGCTGGTGCAGTTCTACCCGCTCGAAGGCCTGCCGATGGCGCGGGACAAGATGCAGGTCTATGGCATGTGGTTGAGCATTGCCCTGGCTGCCGCGGTGATCACCTTCTTTGCCGCGCGCATGGCCGAAGAGCTGCGCCGCCAGGAGCAGCTGCGTTCCGAGCGGCGGGAAGAGAGCCTGCGCGACGAGCAGCTGCTGGCCGTGGCCACCCAGGCAGCCGGCGCCGCCCATGAGCTGGGCACGCCGTTGGCGACCATGAGCGTGCTGCTGAACGAAATGCGCCAGGACCACGCCGACCCGCTGCTGCAGGAAGACCTGCAGATCCTTCAGGACCAGGTGAAGCTGTGCAAGGAAACCCTGCAACAGCTGGTCCGTGCCGCCGAAGCCAACCGCCGGCTGGCCGTGGTGGAGCAGGACGTGACGGCCTGGCTGGACGACGCGCTCAACCGCTGGCACCTGATGCGCCCGGAAGCCAGCTACCGCTTCCAGCGCCTGCGCGACGGCCAGGTGCCGCGGCTGACCCCGCCACCGGACCTGACCCAGGCACTGCTGAACCTGTTGAACAATGCCGCCGATGCCTGCCCCGATGACCTTGAAGTGCGTCTGGACTGGGACACCCATGACATTGTCATCAGCATCCGTGACCATGGCCCCGGCGTGCCGCCGGCCATCGCCGAAGCGATCGGCAAACCTTTCATTACCACCAAAGGCAAAGGCTTCGGCCTGGGCCTGTTCTTGAGCAAGGCCAGCGTGACCCGTGCGGGCGGTTCGGTGAAACTCTATAGTCATGAACAGGGTGGCACCCTGACCGAACTGCGCCTGCCCTATGGCAAGCGAGGAGATGAATGATGAGCGAAGAAAACCAGGTCGAAGGCGAAGAGCTGCCGCACCTGCTGCTGGTGGATGACGATGCCACCTTCACCCGGGTCATGGCCCGGGCCATGAGCCGCCGCGGTTTCCGCGTCAGCACTGCCAGCTCTGCCGAGGAAGGGTTGATCCTGGCCCAGCAGGACCTGCCGGACTACGCCACGCTGGACCTGAAGATGGACGGCGACTCCGGGCTGGTGCTATTGCCCAAGCTGCTGGAGCTGGACCCGGAAATGCGCGTGGTGATCCTGACCGGCTACTCCAGCATCGCCACCGCGGTGGAGGCAGTCAAGCGCGGTGCCTGCAACTACCTGTGCAAACCGGCCGATGCCGACGATGTGCTGGCGGCCTTGCTGTCGGAGCACACCGACCTGGATACCCTGGTGCCGGAAAACCCGATGTCGGTCGACCGCCTGCAGTGGGAGCACATCCAGCGCGTGCTGAACGAGCACGAGGGCAACATCTCGGCCACTGCGCGGGCGCTGGGCATGCACCGGCGGACCTTGCAGCGCAAACTGCAGAAGCGCCCGGTTCGGCGCTGATTCCTGCCGGGCTTGTACCGGCCCTTTCGCGGGCTCGCCCGCTCCCACAGGTACTGCACAGGTCTTGGGCTTGTGGAATACCTGTGGGAGCGGGCAAGCCCGCGAAGAGGCTGGTACTGACAGAAATTTCTCTGTATTACCCCGCGATCCCCGCAAGTCCCGGCCGTTGGCGTATCATTAGCCGCCTAACGGCAACCCCTCCAGGATCGCTTGCGCATGCTCGCCCTTCTTATCCAGACACTGAACATCACGGCACCGGTCTTCGCCATGCTGTTCATGGGCGTGCTGCTCAAACGTATCCGCCTGATCGACGACAATTTCAACCGCGTTGCCTCACAGCTGGTGTTCAACGTGTGCATGCCGGCGCTGTTGTTCCTCGGCATCTACCACGCTGACCTGGCCACGGCGGTCAAGCCCGGGGTCCTCCTCTATTTCATCGTCGCCACCCTGGTCGGTTTCGCCATTGCCTGGGGCCTGGCCATCTGGCGCAGCCCGGCGGCCGACCGGGGCATCTATACCCAGGGAGCATTTCGCGGCAACAACGGCGTAATCGGCCTGGCCCTGGCTGCCAGCCTGTACGGCGACTACGGTATTTCCCTGGGGGCGGTGCTCGCCGGTCTGGTCATCCTCCTGTACAACTCGCTGTCGGCGGTTGTGCTGGCGGTTTACAGCCCGGACCTGAAGTCCGACCCGTGGAGCATCTGCAAGAGCATTTTCAGCAACCCGCTGATCATCAGTGTACTGGTGGCCACGCCCATGGCCTACGGCCAGGTGCCGCTGCCCAACTGGCTGCTGACCTCGGGCGACTACCTGGCGCAGATGACCCTGCCACTGGCGCTGATCTGCATCGGCGGCACGCTGTCGATGGCGGCGCTGCGCGACAGTGGCCGGCTGGCCATCGACGCCAGCCTGGCGAAGATGGTCTGGCTACCGCTGCTCGGTACCCTCGGCGCCTGGCTATGCGGCTTCCGTGGGGCCGAGCTGGGCATCCTGTTCCTGTATATCGGCAGCCCGACCGCAGCGGCCAGCTACGTCATGGCGCGGGCGGCCAAGGGTAACCATGAGCTGGCGGCGTCGATCATCGTGATTACCACGCTAATGGCGGCGATCACCACCAACATTGGTATTTTCATCTTGCAGTGGGGCGGATGGATCTAGATCCTTGACTGCAAACAACACAAAAAACACAGCCTCACTGAGCTAAAGGACACTTCATGCAAGACCAGAGCACGCCCGAGCGGTTACAGCGCGGGCTGAAGAATCGCCATATCCAGCTGATCGCGCTGGGCGGGGCCATTGGTACCGGGTTGTTCCTGGGCATCGCCCAGACCATCCAGCTGGCCGGCCCCTCCGTGCTGCTGGGCTATGCCATTGCCGGCCTGATGGCCTTCCTGATCATGCGCCAGCTAGGCGAAATGGTGGTGGAAGAGCCGGTGGCCGGCAGCTTCAGCCACTTCGCCCACCAATACTGGAGCGAGTTCGCTGGCTTCGTCTCGGGCTGGAACTACTGGGTGGTGTACGTGCTGGTCGGCATGGCCGAGCTGACGGCGGTGGGTATCTATGTGCAGTACTGGTGGCCCGGTTTCCCCACCTGGGCCACGGCGGCGATCTTCTTCGTGGTGATCAACCTGATCAACCTGACCCAGGTGAAGGTCTACGGCGAGATGGAGTTCTGGTTCGCCCTGGTCAAGGTGGTGGCCATCGTCAGCATGATCGGCTTCGGCGCCTGGTTGCTGGCAAGCGGCAATGGCGGCCCGGACGCCAGCGTGGCCAACCTCTGGCAGTATGGCGGCTTCTTCCCCAACGGCGTCACCGGCCTGGTGATGGCATTGGCAGTGATCATGTTCTCGTTCGGCGGCCTGGAGCTGGTGGGTATAACCGCCGCCGAGGCTGACAACCCGCGCCAGAGCATCCCCAAAGCCACCAACCAGGTGGTGTACCGCATCCTCATCTTCTACATTGGTGCCCTGGCAGTGCTGCTGTCGCTGTACCCGTGGCAGAAGGTGGTGCAGGGTGGCAGCCCGTTCGTGATGATCTTCCACGAACTGGACAGTGACCTGGTGGCGACCATCCTCAATATCGTGGTGCTTACGGCCGCACTGTCGGTGTACAACAGCTGCGTGTACGCCAACAGCCGCATGCTGTTCGGCCTGGCCAGCCAGGGCGACGCACCGCGTCAGTTGCTGAAGGTAAGCCGTAGCGGCGTACCGCTGACCGCCCTGGGCGTGTCGGCTTTCGCCACCGGGCTGTGCGTGCTGATCAACTACCTGATGCCGGGTGAGGCCTTTGGTTTGCTGATGGCCCTGGCGGTATCGGCGCTGGTGATCAACTGGGCGAGCATCAGCATTACCCACCTGAAGTTCCGCAAGGCCAAGCTGGCCGCCGGGATTACCCCGTTCTACAAGAGCTGGGGGCACCCGGTCACCAACTACCTGTGCCTGGCGTTCATCGTGCTGATCCTGGTGGTGATGTACCTGACCCCGCCGATTCGCATCTCGGTGATGCTGATTCCTGGGTGGATCCTGGTGCTGTGGGTGGCCTTCAAGATGAAGAAGGCTCGCCAGGCCAAATAGGCAAGGCAGGCCTGGCCTCTTCGCGGGCACGCCCGCTCCCACAGGTAATGCACAGGTTCCAGGGCCTGTGGGGGACCTGTGGGAGCGGGCGTGCCCGCGAAGAGGCCGGGCCTGAAAAAGGCTGAATCAGCCTTGATAGCTGTCGATCACTTCCTGGGCTGCCCTGAAGGCATCAATCGCCGCCGGCACCCCCGCATACACCGCGCAATGCAGCAGCGCTTCGCGAATCTCTTCCACTGTACAGCCATTGTTCAATGCCCCGCGCACATGCCCCTTGAGTTCCTGCGGGCACTTGAGTGCCGTCAGCGTGGCCAGGGTAATCAGGCTGCGGGTTTTCAACGGTAGCCCGTCGCGGGCCCACACGCTGCCCCAGGCATGTTCGTTGACGAAGTCCTGCAGTGGCTGGGTAAAGTCGGTGGCGTTGCCCAAAGCGCGGTCGACGAACGCATCGCCCATTACCTGACGTCGAATCTGTTCGCCGGTCTTCTGGTTATCAGCCATGTTGTTTTCCTTAGTGTTGGCGGCGCCAGGCGCGCACTGTGGTGTACAGCAACACCATGGCGAGCACCGGCAGTACATAGAACAGCATCAACCGCTCCAGGCGGCCGGCCAGTGGCATGCCCATGGTAAACGCCGCCACGTGCAGCCCATAGGCCAGGTACAGGCAGAGGAACACCAGGCCTTCGGCGCGGGTGATGCGATAGCCGGAATAAAACACCGGCAGGCTCAGCGCGGCAACACCGAGCATCACCGGCAGGTCGAAGGCCAGGGCGTTGGGCGAGATCGACAGCGGTTCGGGAGTGACCACTGCGGTCAGGCCCAGCACGGCAAGCAGGTTGAACAGGTTGCTGCCGATCACTGTGCCTACGGCGATTTCCCGTTCACCCCGCAGGGCGGCGATCAGCGCGGCGGCCAGTTCCGGCAGGGAGGTGCAGATGGCAACGACGGTCAGGCCGATGATGCGCTCGGACAGACCCAGGTCGGTGGCCAACTCTACGGCGGCCTCCAGCAACAAATGGCCCGCCAGGCTCAGCAGGCCCAGGCCGGCCAGCACCTGCAGCAGGGTGCCCGACCAGAAGCGCCCGGCGCCGTTTGTGACGGCGGTCGGCGCGGGGTAGGTGCGTGCATAGTGGCGCGACTGGTGCCAGAGTATCGCCAGATAGCCGACCAGGCCGATTAGCAGCAACACCCCTTCGACCCGCCCCAGGTGGCCATTGGCGGATAACGCATAGACCAGGCCGCTGGCGACGATCATCAGCGGAATGTCCAGGCGCACCAGTTGCCGCGACACGCGCAGCGGGATGATCAATGCGGCCAGGCCGAGAATGACCAGTACGTTGAAGATATTGCTGCCGATTACGCTGCCTACCGCTACATCCGGCGCGCCTTGGTAAGCGGCCTGCAGACTTACGGTCATTTGTGGCGCAGTGCTGCCGAAAGCCACCAGGCTCAGGCCAATGATCAGCGGGCGTACGTGCAGGCGCTGGGCCAGGCGCAGGGCTGCGCGCACCAGCAGTTCGGCACCCCCGACCAGCAACAGCAGGGCGATACCCAGTTGCAGGAGGCTGAAGGTGGGAAGGGTGGCGAGGTCGAAAATGGTCGGACTCCTGTCGCGTCAGTCGCTAAGCCCTTGTACTCGCACGCGCGCGGTTCCGCTACGGATCATGCCGATTTTTTCTGCGGCGGCACGTGACAGGTCGATCAGGCGGCCGCGGGTATGTGGGCCACGGTCGTTGATGCGCACCACTACGCTGCGCTGGTTGGCCAGGTTGGTCACCCGAACCCGGGTACCGAAGGGCAGGCTGCGGTGAGCGGCGGTTAGGCCATGCTGGTTGAACGGTTCGCCGCTGGCGGTGCGTTTGCCGTGGTGGCGAGCGCCGTAATAGGAAGCAGTGCCGGTCTTGTCGTAGCCGTCGGGGTCGACGTCCTGGCTGGCGCAGCCGGCCAGCAGGGTGAAGAGGGCGAGGGTGCTCAGGGATCGTTTTAGCAAGTCAGGAGGTCTCCAGTGCAGCCATTCGCGGGCTTGCCCGCTCCCACAGGTATATCACCGCCTGTGGAAGCGGCGCAGTACCTGTGGGAGCGGGCAAGCCCGCGAACGAGGGCAGGGCCCTCGCCGCATTTTCAAATCACCCTTCGAGCTTGGCCTTGAGCAATTGGTTCACTTGCCCCGGGTTGGCCTTGCCTTTGGAGGCTTTCATCGCCTGGCCGACGAAGAAGCCGAACATCTTGCCGCGCTTGGCCTCGTCGGCTGCGCGGTACTGTTCGACCTGCTCGGCGTTGGCCGCCAGCACTTCGTCGAGCATCTTGTCGATCGCACCAGTATCGGTGACCTGCTTCAGGCCCTTGCTTTCGATGATGCTGTCGGCATCGCCTTCACCGGCAGCCATGGCCTCGAACACAGTCTTGGCGATCTTGCCGCTGATGGTGTTGTCGCGGATACGCAGCAGCATTCCGCCCAGGTGAGCGGCGCTGACCGGTGCCTGGTCGATCTCGATGCCCAGCTTGTTCAGCAGGCTGCCCAGTTCGACCATGACCCAGTTGGCGGCGAGTTTGGCGTCGCCACCGATCTTCACCACTTCCTCGAAGTAGTCTGCCTGTTCGCGGCTGGAGGCCAGCACGTTGGCGTCGTAGGCCGACAGACCGTACTGGCTCTGGAAGCGCTCGACCTTCTGCGTCGGCAGTTCCGGCAAGCCGGCGCGGACGGTTTCGAGGAAGCTGTCCTCGATCACCACCGGCAGCAGGTCGGGGTCGGGGAAGTAACGGTAGTCGTTGGCTTCCTCCTTGCTGCGCATGGAGCGGGTCTCGTCCTTGTTCGGGTCGTACAGGCGGGTTTCCTGTACCACCTTGCCGCCGTCCTCGATCAGGTCGATCTGGCGCTGGATCTCGCTGTTGATCGCGCGCTCGATGAAGCGGAACGAGTTGACGTTCTTGATCTCGCAGCGGGTGCCGAACTCGGCCTGGCCTTTCGGGCGGATCGACACGTTGCAGTCGCAACGCAGCGAGCCTTCGGCCATGTTGCCGTCGCAGATGCCCAGATAACGCACCAGCGCGTGGATCGCCTTGACGTAGGCCACGGCTTCCTTGGCGCTGCGCATGTCAGGCTCGGAGACGATTTCCAGCAGCGGGGTGCCGGCACGGTTCAGGTCGATGCCGGTGGAGCCGCTGAAGTCTTCGTGCAGGCTTTTGCCGGCGTCCTCTTCCAGGTGTGCGCGGGTAACCCCGATGCGCTTGATGGTGCCGTCTTCCAGGGCGATGTCCAGGTGGCCCTTGCCGACGATCGGCAGGTCCATCTGGCTGATCTGGTAGCCCTTGGGCAGGTCCGGGTAGAAGTAGTTCTTGCGCGCGAACACGTTGCGCTTGCCGATCTCGGCATCGATGGCCAGGCCGAACATGCACGCCATGCGTACGGCTTCCTGGTTCAGTACCGGCAGTACGCCGGGCATGCCCAGGTCAACCAGGCTGGCCTGGGTGTTCGGCTCGGAGCCGAAGGTGGTGGCGCTGCCGGAGAAGATCTTCGACTGGGTGGCGAGCTGAGTGTGGATTTCCAGCCCGATCACAACTTCCCATTGCATGTGTGAATTCCTCAGAAGCCGTTGGGGGCGCGGGTGTGCCAGTCGGTCACTTGCTGGTAGCGGTGCGCGACGTTGAGCAGGCGGCCTTCCTGGAAGTAGGGCGCCAGCAGTTGCACGCCGACCGGCAGGCCATCGACGAAGCCGGCCGGCATCGACAGGCCCGGCAGGCCCGCCAGGTTGGCGGTGATGGTGTAGACGTCTTCCAGGTAGGCGGCGACCGGGTCGCTGCTCTTGGCGCCGAGCTTCCAGGCCGGGTTCGGCGTGGTCGGCCCGAGGATCAGGTCGACGTCGTTGAAAGCGGCCATGAAGTCGTTCTTGATCAGGCGGCGGATCTGTTGCGCCTTCACGTAGTAGGCGTCGTAGTAGCCGGCCGACAGGGCGTAGGTACCGACCATGATGCGGCGCTGCACTTCGACACCGAAGCCTTCGCCACGCGAACGCTTGTACAGGTCGGTCAGGTCTTTCGGGTTTTCGCAGCGGTAGCCGAAACGCACGCCGTCGAAACGCGACAGGTTGGACGAGGCTTCAGCGGGGGCGATCACGTAGTAGGCCGGGATGGCATGCTGCATGTTCGGCAGGCTGATTTCCTTGACCACCGCGCCGAGCTTTTCCAGCTCCTTGACGCTGGCCTGTACCAGGTCGGCGATGCGTGGGTCGAGGCCGGCACCGAAATACTCCTTCGGCAGGCCGATGCGCAGACCCTGCAGCGAAGCATTCAGGTTGGCGCTGTAGTCCGGCACCGGCTCTTCGATGCTGGTGGAGTCCTTGGCGTCGAAACCGGCCATGCCTTGCAGCAGCAGGGCGCAGTCTTCGGCAGTGCGGGCCAGCGGGCCGCCCTGGTCGAGGCTGGAGGCATAGGCGATCATGCCCCAGCGCGACACGCGGCCGTAGGTCGGCTTGAGGCCGGTAAGGTTGGTCAGTGCCGCCGGTTGGCGGATCGAACCGCCGGTGTCGGTGCCGGTGGTGGCTGGCAGCAGGCGCGCAGCCACTGCTGCGGCCGAACCACCCGACGAGCCGCCCGGAACGTGCTCGAGGTTCCATGGGTTCTTCACCGCGCCGTAGTAGCTGGATTCGTTGGCCGAACCCATGGCGAATTCGTCCATGTTGGTCTTGCCCAGGGTGACCATGCCGGCTTCGGCCAGCTTGGCAACCACGGTGGCGTCGTACGGCGCCTTGAAGTTGTCGAGCATCTTCGAGCCGCAGCTGGTGCGTACGCCGTTGGTGCAGAACAGGTCCTTGTGGGCGATCGGGGCACCCAGCAGCGCGCCGGTTTCGCCAGCGGCGCGACGGGCGTCGGCGGCACGCGCCTGGCCCAGGGCCAGCTCTTCGGTGACGCTGATGAAGCTGTTGATCTGTGGGTCGAGCTGCTTGATGCGCGCCAGCAGGGCGCCGGTCAGCTCTTCGGAGGAAAACGACTTGTCGGCGAGTCCGCGGGCGATCTCGGCCAGGGTCAATTGATGCATGGCAGGCTCTATCCCTTACTCGATGACTTTGGGAACCAGGTACAGACCGCTTTCGGTCGACGGCGCGATGGCCTGGTAGGCGTCGCGCTGGTTGCTTTCGGTGACCTGGTCGGGACGCAGGCGCTGGCTGGCCTCCAGGGGGTGGGCCAGTGGCTCGATGCCAGTAGTGTCGACCGCTTGCATCTGGTCGACCAGCCCGAGAATGCTGTTCAGTGCGTCAGTAATGCGTGGCAGTTCGCCATCATTCAGGCCCAGACGGGCCAGATGGGCGATCTTTTCCACATCGCAGCGTTCAAGCGCCATGGGGATCTCCAGGGGAAACAAAGACCGAAATTCGGGTCCGTGGTGAGGAACATGTCAGCTTTCTGGCGGTCTAACGGCCGCGAAATTCTGCTGGCTTGCTCGGAAAAACAGCCAATTTAACATATTGGCTCCTTGCCCAAAATCCCTGCCATTGTTAGAGTTTGCCGCACTTTTTTACCCACGCTTTCCCCAGGGTCACTTTCCCATGTTCAAGAAACTGCGTGGCATGTTTTCCAGCGATCTGTCCATCGACCTGGGTACTGCCAACACCCTTATTTACGTGCGTGAGCGCGGTATCGTCCTGAATGAGCCCTCGGTTGTTGCCATCCGTACCCATGGCAACCAGAAAAGCGTCGTCGCCGTCGGTACCGAAGCCAAGCGCATGCTGGGCCGTACGCCTGGCAACATTGCTGCCATTCGTCCGATGAAGGACGGCGTCATCGCCGACTTCAGCGTCTGCGAAAAAAGTGTTGCAATATTTTATCAACAAGGTTCACGAGAACAGCTTCCTGCAGCCGAGCCCGCGCGTGCTGATCTGCGTGCCGTGCAAGTCGACCCAGGTCGAGCGCCGCGCCATCCGCGAGTCGGCCCTGGGTGCCGGTGCCCGTGAAGTGTTCCTGATCGAGGAACCGATGGCCGCCGCCATCGGTGCCGGCCTGCCGGTCGAGGAAGCCCGCGGCTCGATGGTTGTCGATATCGGTGGTGGTACCACTGAAATCGCGCTCATCTCCCTGAACGGCGTGGTCTATGCCGAATCCGTCCGCGTTGGCGGCGACCGCTTCGACGAAGCCATCGTTACCTACGTGCGCCGCAACTACGGCAGCCTGATCGGCGAGTCCACCGCCGAGCGCATCAAGCAGGAAATCGGTACCGCCTACCCGGGCGGCGAAGTACGCGAAGTCGACGTGCGCGGCCGCAACCTGGCCGAGGGCGTTCCGCGTGCCTTCACCCTGAACTCCAACGAAGTGCTCGAAGCGCTGCAGGAATCCCTGGCGACCATCGTCCAGGCGGTCAAGAGTGCCCTGGAGCAGTCGCCGCCCGAGCTGGCCTCGGACATCGCCGAACGCGGCCTGGTGCTGACCGGTGGTGGCGCACTGTTGCGTGACCTGGACAAGCTGCTGGCCCAGGAAACCGGTCTGCCGGTGATCGTTGCTGAAGACCCGCTGACCTGTGTCGCCCGTGGTGGCGGTCGCGCCCTGGAGATGATGGACAAGCACGCGATGGACCTGCTCTCCAGCGAGTGATTCCGCTCGCTGTTCACGAGCGCCCGGTTTACAGGTAGTACGCACAGTGCTACCTGTATGTGCTGGGCTGGCGCCCGTTCGGGGCGCCGTATCCGTCAACCCGCAACCAGGCTGGTGCGTTGTCCCATGTCCAATGACCTCCTGAGTCGTCCACGAGGAACGGCCCATTAAACCGCTTTTCTCCAAGGGCCCTTCGCTGGGCGTTCGCCTGCTCGTCCTGGTGGTGATGTCGGTCGCGTTGATGGTTGTCGACGCGCGCTTCGACGTGCTCAAACCAGTGCGCAGCCAGATGGGCCTGGTACTGATGGAGTCGTACTGGATCACCGACCTGCCGCAGCGTGCGTGGCAAGGTGTGGCGGGCCAGTTTGGCAGCCGCACCGAACTGATCGCCGAAAACGAAAAGCTCAAGACCGAAGCCCTGCTGCTGCAGGGGCGCCTGCAGAAGCTGGCGGCCCTGACCGAGCAGAACGTGCGCCTGCGCGAGTTGCTCAACTCCTCGGCGCTGGTCAACGAAAAGGTCGAAGTGGCCGAGCTGATCGGTGTCGACCCCAATCCCTTCACCCACCGCATCCTGATCAACAAGGGCGAGCGTGATGGCGTGTTTCTGGGCCAGCCGGTGCTCGATGCCCGTGGCCTGATGGGCCAGGTGGTCGAGCTGATGCCGTACACCTCGCGGGTACTGTTGCTGACCGATACCACCCATAGCATCCCGGTGCAGGTCAACCGCAACGGCCTGCGCGCCATTGCCAGCGGCACCGGCAACCCGGAGCGCCTGGAACTGCGCCATGTGGCCGATACCGCCGACATCAAGGAAGGCGACCTGCTGGTCAGTTCCGGCATGGGGCAACGTTTCCCGGCCGGCTACCCGGTGGCCACGGTCAACGAAGTGATTCACGATTCCGGCCAGCCGTTTGCCATCGTTCGCGCCATCCCCACCGCCGCGCTCAACCGCAGCCGCTACATGCTGCTGGTGTTCAGTGACCGACGTACCCCGGAGCAGCGTGCAACCGATGCCGGCATCGCCCAGGAAGAGGCTGACCGCAAGGGCGCCGCCGCCCCAGGCCAGCAGGCCGCGACGGGCGAGCACAGTGCGCCGGCGCCTGCCGCGCCTACCGCGCCGGCTACACCTGCGGCCCCGGCTGCTCAGCCTGCAGCCCCGGCGGCCGCACCAGCTACGCCGGCTGCCGCACCCGCTCACACCCGGAGGCAATGATGGCTGTATCACGCCGCAACAACGGCTGGGTCATCTGGCTGACTTTCGCCATCGGCTTGCTGCTCAGCGTTTCGCCCATGCCGCAGTTCATGGACGTGTTCCGGCCCATGTGGCTGGCCTTGCTGGTATCGTTCTGGACCCTCGCCGTGCCGAACAAGGTCGGCATGACCACCGCGTTCGTGCTGGGCCTGGCCGAGGATGTGCTGTACGGCACCCTGCTGGGGCAGAACGCGCTGATCCTCACCCTCATCACCTTCCTGGTGCTGTCCTTGCAGCAGCGCCTGCGCATGTTCCCCCTGTGGCAGCAAAGCCTGGTGATCCTGGTGATCTTCGGTATCGCCCAGCTGATCCAGCTGTGGCTCAGCGCGCTGACCGGCAACCGCCTGCCCACCCTGGCGCTGGTCTGGTCGGCGGTGATCAGCGCCTTGCTCTGGCCGTGGATCAGCTTCGCCTTGCGCGACCTGCGTCGACGCTTGCATATCAACTGACGGCGCCGCCGCGACTGACAGGGAGATGTCTGCATGAACCCACTTTACCTGGCCTCCGGCTCGCCCCGTCGGCGTGAACTGCTGACCCAGATCGGTGTGCCGTTCAGTGTCGTCAGTGCCCCCATCGATGAAACCCCGCTACCCGATGAAAGCGCCACGGCCTACGTCGAGCGCCTGGCCAGGGCCAAGGCTGCCGCCGGCCTGGCCAGCGTAGAAGGCCCGGCTGTGGTGCTGGGCGCAGACACTGCCGTGGTGCTCGATGGTCGTATTCTCGGCAAGCCGGATAACCGCGAAGATGCTTTGGCCATGCTGGCCGACCTTTCGGGGCGTGAGCACCAGGTACTGACCGCAGTCGCCCTGAGCGACCGCCAACGCGTGCAAAGCCTGTGCGTTACCAGCAAGGTGCGCTTCCGTGCGATCAGCGCCGACGAAGCGCAACGCTACTGGGCCAGCGGCGAACCGGCGGACAAGGCCGGCGGCTATGCCATCCAGGGTCTGGGCGCGGTGTTCGTCACCGGCCTTTACCGGCAGCTACTCGGCGGTGGTCGGCTTGCCCCTCAGTGAAACGGCCGACCTGCTTGGCCAGTTTGGCATCGCCTGCTGGCAAATGCCCGCGCATATGCCAGAGGTAACAAAGCAGCGGTAGCCAGCACTGCATACGCGATCCATCATTACCGAATACCCTTGACGAGAGCCTGCCATGAGTGAAGAGATCCTGATCAACATCACCCCGATGGAATCGCGCGTGGCGGTGGTGGAAAACGGGGTGCTGCAGGAAGTGCACGTCGAGCGCACCCAGCGCCGGGGCATCGTTGGCAATATCTACAAAGGCAAGGTGGTACGCGTGCTGCCGGGCATGCAGGCGGCCTTCGTCGACATCGGCCTGGAGCGCGCGGCGTTCATCCACGCCTCGGAAATTTCCCAGCGTGAAGGCTCGGCGGTGGAGAACATCACTGCCCTGGTGCATGAAGGCCAGGCCCTGGTGGTACAGGTGACCAAGGACCCGATCGGCAGCAAGGGCGCGCGCCTGACCACCCAGCTGTCGATCCCGTCGCGCTACCTGGTGTACATGCCACGCAGCAGTCATGTCGGCATTTCCCTGAAGATCGAAGACGAAGCCGAACGCGAGCGCCTCAAGCAAGTGGTCAGCGACTGCATGGAAAGCGAGAACATCAAGGACGCCGGCGGCTTCATCCTGCGCACCGCGGCCGAAGGCGCCCGCGCCGAAGAGATCTTGCAGGACATTCGCTACCTGCGCCGCCTGTGGGAACAGATCGGTACCCAGATCAAGACCTGCGGCGCGCCCACGGTCATCTACGAGGACCTGGGCCTGGCCCTGCGTACCCTGCGCGACCTGGTCAACCCGAAGATCGAGAAGATCCGCATCGACTCGCGGGAAACCTTCCAGAAGACCACGCAGTTCGTTGGCGAACTGATGCCGGAAATCGCCGACCGCCTCGAGCACTATCCGGGCGAACGGCCGATCTTCGACCTGTACGGCGTCGAGGACGAGATCCAGCGCGCGCTGGAGCGCAAGGTACCGCTCAAGTCTGGTGGTTACCTGGTGGTCGATCCGGCTGAAGCAATGACCACCATCGATGTGAACACCGGCGCTTTCGTCGGCCATCGCAACCTCGAAGAAACCATCTTCAAGACCAATCTCGAGGCTGCCACCGCCATCGCCCGGCAACTGCGCCTGCGCAACATCGGCGGCATCATCATCATCGACTTCATCGACATGGAAGACGAAGAGCACCAGCGCCAGGTGTTGCGTACCCTGGAAAAGCAGCTCGAGCGCGATCACGCCAAGACCAACATCATCGGCATCACCGAACTGGGCCTGGTGCAGATGACCCGCAAGCGCACGCGGGAAAGCCTGGAACAGGTGCTGTGCGAGCCCTGCCTGGCCTGTCAGGGCCGTGGCAAGCTGAAAACCCCCGAGACAATCTGTTACGAAATCTTCCGCGAGATCCTGCGCGAGGCACGTGCCTACCAGGCCGAAGGCTACCGCGTGCTGGCCAACCAGAAGGTGGTCGACCGGCTGCTGGATGAAGAGTCCGGTAACGTCGCGGAACTGGAAGCCTTCATCGGCCGAACCATTCGTTTCCAGGTGGAGTCGATGTATTCGCAGGAACAATACGATGTGGTGCTGCTCTGACGCCTTCTGAAACGCGCCGCGGGTGGCCCGGGCTGGAAAAACCGGGACGACGGGCCATCATGGATAAACGACCTGGAGGGCAATGGCCATGGGACGTCTGACCCGCGTTCTTGTCGCCTTGACCCGCTGGGGGTTGGGCATTTGCGCTCTGCTGGCGGTACTGGTAGCGCTGTATGTCAGCCTTGGCCGCGAACTGGTGCCACTGGTGGCCGAGTATCGCGCCGATGTGCAGAGCAAGGCCGAGCAGGCTTTGGGCCTGCCCGTACACATCGGTGCCCTGGAAGGCCGCTGGAGCGGCCTGGCACCGGTGCTGCAGGTGCGCGACCTGCAACTGGGCGAGGGGGCCGCGGCCCTGCGCCTGGACGACGTCAAGGTGGTACCTGATGTCTGGGCCAGCCTCACCACCCGAGAAGTGCGCCTGACACGCATTCAGTTGGGCGGCCTGCAACTGATCCTGCGCGAGAACGAACAGGGCGCCTGGAGCCTTGAAGGCCTGCCGAAGAAGGACGATGCGCCGCTCGATCCCGCCGAGTTGTTGCAGCGCCTGCGCCAGTTGGGCCGCATCGATGTGTTCGACAGCCAGGTGACCCTGCACCCCTGGCAGCGTGACCCGTTGACCCTGACTTATGTGAGCGTCGGCCTGCAGGCCGGAGCTTCGCGCCACGCCCTGGACCTGCGCGCGACCCTGCCCGATGGCCAACCCCTGTCGCTGAACCTGCGCAGCCGTGCCTCGGCCAATGCCTGGCGCGACGGCCAGGTCGAAGCCTACCTGAGCCTGCCACAGAGTGACTGGGCGCGGTGGCTGCCGCCACGCCTGCTGGGTCAGTGGCATGCCGACGCCCTGCGGGCGGGCGGCGAGTTCTGGGTCGACTGGAGCAAGGGGCAGTTGCAGCAGGCCGTCGTACGCCTCAATGCACCGGAGCTGCACGGTGCCTATGCCGGGCGCAAGGCGGCCAGGCTGAACAACCTGGCCCTGGGCGCCTGGTTCCAGCGCCGGGAGCAAGGCTTCGATGTGGTGGTCGACTCCCTGGCCATGGATATCGGCAAGACCCGTTGGGAGTCGCACCTGCAATTGCAGCAGCGCCCCGGCGAGGATGCAGCTGCGGAAAGCTGGCAAGTGCAGGCCGACCGCCTCGACCTTACGCCGTTGACCCCGGTGATCGATGCCCTCGCGCCGCTGCCGGACAAGGTCATGGCCGTGGTCGATGGCCTGAACTTGACCGGCGCGCTGCGCAATGTGCGCCTTGAAGCCCGGCCCAAGGCCGAGGGTGACAAGCGCCTGCAGTTCGAGGCCAACCTGGAGAAGGTCGGTTTCGATGCCTATCACAATGCCCCGGCAGCCGGTAATGTCAGCGGCAGCATCAGCGGTGACCTTGGTCATGGCGAACTGCGCCTGGATACCGAGGCGTTCATGCTGCACCTGTACCCGATCTTCGCCAAACCCTGGCACTACCAGAAGGCCAACGCGCGCCTGACCTGGGCCCTGGACAAGGAAGGTTTCACCCTGGTCGCGCCTTACCTCAAGGTACTGGGCGAGGAGGGCAAGATTGCCGGTGACTTCCTCATCCGCCTGTTGTTCGACGAGGGCCGCGAGGACTACATGGACCTGCGCGTCGGCCTGACCGAAGGCGATGGTCGCTACACCGCCAAGTACCTGCCCGAGGTGCTCAGCCCGGCCCTCGACGAATGGCTGCGCAGCGCGATTGTCAAAGGTACGGTGGACGAAGGCTACTTCCAGTACCAAGGCTCGCTGAACCATGGCGTCGCGCCAGAAGCCCGCAGTATCAGCCTGTTCTTCAAGGTGCGTGATGCCGCCCTGGACTTCCAGCCGGGCTGGCCGCAAGTGCAGCACGTGGATGGCGATGTGTTCATCGAGGACAGTGGCGTGCGCATCAGGGCCCAACGTGGCGTACTGCTCGACACCAATGTCAGTGACGTGAGCGTCGATATCCCTCATGTCGACGAGGGCCAGCAAAGCCACCTGTACCTCGATGGCGACTTCGACGGCAGCCTGGGCGATGGCCTGAAGATTCTCAAGGAAGCGCCAATCGGCACTGGCGAGATTTTCGCCGGGTGGGAGGGCGAGGGGCCGCTCAAGGGCAAGGTCAAGCTCGACATTCCGCTGGCCCGCGGGCAGCGGCCGAAAGTGCAGGTGGACTTTGCCACCAATGATGCGCGGCTAAAAGTTGCGCCGCCGAGCCTGGAGTTGAGCCGCCTTAAGGGGGACTTCAATTTCGATTTCGACAAGGGCCTGAGCGGCAAGGGCATCAGCCTGCAGGCCTTCGGCAAGCCGGTGACGGCGCAAATTACCGCCGAAGGCCAGCCAGGGCAGATGCAGACCCGCATCAACGCCAATGGCCGGGTATCGCTCAAGGCGCTGACCGAATGGCTGCAGTTCAAGCAGGCCTTGCCGGCTTCCGGCGACCTGCCGTACCAGTTGCAGGTCAGCCTGGGTAGCCGGGAAAACCGCCTGCGTGTCGATTCCAGCCTAAAGGGCCTGGCCATCGACCTGCCGGCGCCCTTCGGCAAGACGGCGGGCGATACCCGTGACACCCGTTTCAGCATGACCCTGCAGGGGCCGGAGCGGCGCTTCGACGTCGCCTACACCGACCTTGCCCGCTTAGCGTACGCCGCACCGGCCGACAAGCTGGGCCAGGGCCGTGGCGAGTTGCTGCTGGGTGCCGGTGACGCCCAGGTGCCTGCCGGCCAGGGCCTGCGAGTGCGCGGGCGCCTGGAGACGCTGGACCTGGGGCCCTGGCAGGAGCAGGCGGCGCGCCTGGCCGGCGACGACCCGGGCGGTAGCGCGCGGCAGAACCTGCAAGGTGTCGACCTGAGCATCGGCCAGCTGAAAGCCTTTGGTCTGGACCTGAACCAGGCCGTGGTGCGCCTGGCGCGTGGTGGCCCGGCCTGGGATCTGCGCCTCGACAGCAAGGAGGTCATCGGCAACGCCCGGGTGCCGGATGCCAAGGGTGCGCCCATGGTCGTGCGCATGCAGACCTTGCGCCTGCCTGCCGCCAGCGCCGCTGAAAAGCAGGCCGAGGAAGGCCCGGACCCGCTGGCCTCGTTCGACCCGCGCAAGGTGCCGGCGCTGGACCTGAGCATCGACAAGCTCTATCGCGGTGACGACCTGTATGGCAGTGCGTCGCTCAAGCTGCGGCCGACCGCGCGTGGCGTGACCGCCAGCGACATCGACCTTGACTTCAAGGGCCTGCGTATCGATGGTGGTGGCGGCTGGGAAGGCGAACCGGGCAGCACCAGCAGTTGGTACAAGGGGCGCCTGGACGGCAAGAACCTGGCGGATGTGCTCAAGGCCTGGGGCTTTGCCCCGACTGCCACCAGCCGCGACTTCCGCCTGGATGTGGATGGCCGCTGGCCGGGTTCGCCGGCCTCGGTGAGCCTCAAGCGCTTCTCGGGCAGCATGGACGCAGCGCTGCGCACCGGCCAGTTCGTCGAGGTCGAAGGTAGTGCCCAGGCGCTGCGGGTGTTCGGCCTGCTGAACTTCAACTCCATCGGCCGGCGCTTGCGCCTGGACTTCTCCGACCTGTTCGACAAGGGCCTGGCCTATGACCGGGTCAAAGGCTTGCTGGTGGCCAGTGACGGTGTCTACGTGACCCGCGAGCCCATCACAGTGACCGGCCCGTCGAGCAACTTCGAGCTGGACGGTACCCTGGACCTGGCCCGCGACCGGGTCGATGCCAATCTGCAGGTGAGCCTGCCGGTGACCAACAACCTGCCGCTGGCGGCCCTGATTGTCGGCGCTCCCGCCGTGGGCGGGGCGCTGTTCCTGGTCGACCGGCTGATCGGGGACCGTGTGTCGCGCTTCGCCAGCGTGCACTACCGTGTCGAAGGGCCGGTGAAAGAGCCTAGAATCACATTTGTGAAACCTTTCGAAAAATCCCGCTAGGAGTGCCCATGAAGGCAGCTGTAATCCAGATGGTCAGCCAGGACGATGTGCTGGCCAACCTGCAGCGCGCCGGCGCCTTGCTGGAGCAGGCCGCCTTTGGCGGTGCACGGCTGGCCGTGCTGCCGGAAAACTTCGCCGCCATGGGCCGCAAGGACGCCGCTGCCATCGGCCACGCCGAAGCGTTGGGCGAAGGGCCGATCCTGCCATGGTTGAAACGCACCGCCCGCGACCTCAGGTTATGGATTGTCGCCGGTACCTTGCCATTGCCGCCGGTCGGCCAGCCCGAAGCCAAGGCCCATGCCTGCTCGCTGCTGGTCGACGAACACGGTGAGATAGCGGCACGCTATGACAAGCTGCACCTGTTCGATGTGGACGTTGCCGACAACCGTGGCCGCTACCGCGAGTCTGACGACTACGCCCACGGTGCCCAGGTGGTGGTAGCCGATACGCCGGTAGGGCGGCTGGGGCTGAGCGTGTGCTACGACCTGCGCTTCCCCGAACTGTACAGCGCACTGCGTGCCGCCGGCGCGGAACTGATCACTGCGCCGGCCGCCTTCACTGCGGTAACGGGCGCGGCGCACTGGGAAGTGCTGGTGCGCGCCCGGGCCATCGAGACCCAGTGCTACCTGCTGGCTGCGGCACAGGGCGGCACTCACCCGGGGCCACGGGAAACCCATGGCCATGCGGCGATCGTCGACCCCTGGGGGCGCATCGTCGCGGAACAGGCGCAAGGTGAAGCGGTACTGCTCGCCGAGCGCGACATTGACGAACAAGCGTCCATCCGGGCGCGCATGCCGGTGGTTTCGCACCGGCGCTTTTTCTCGCAGGGCGCGTTGCGGCCTGCGCACACCTCGGAGTGACTATGAGCCAGATGTTATCCACCGTCAGCGAGCAGCTCCTGGCCCCAGGCGGCTTGACCCTGGACAGCCTGCAGAGCGTGCTGGGTGAGTTGGCCGGCCCCGGCATCGACGCCGCCGACCTGTATTTCCAGGGCCAGATCTCGGAAACCTGGGCGCTGGAAGACGGCATCGTCAAAGAGGGCAGTTTCAATCTCGACCAGGGCGTGGGCGTGCGTGCCCAGTCGGGTGAAAAGACCGGCTTTGCCTACAGCAACGCGATCAACCTCGAAGCGTTGACCTCGGCCGCCCGTGCTGCCCGTTCGATCTCGCGTGCCGGGCAGAACGGCAAGGTGCAGGCCTTCCGCAGCCAGGACGTGGCGGCTCTTTATTCGGCGGACAACCCGCTGGATGTGCTCAGCCGTGCCGAGAAGGTCGAGCTGCTCAAGCGCGTCGACGCCGCCACCCGCGCCCTGGACCCGCGTATCCAGCAGGTCAGCGTGAGCATGGCCGGGGTCTGGGAGCGCATCCTGATCGCTGCGGCCGATGGCAGCCTTGCTGCCGACGTGCGCCCGCTGGTGCGCTTCAACGTCAGCGTCATCGTCGAGCAGAACGGCCGTCGCGAGCGCGGCGGGCAGGGCGGTGGCGGGCGTACCGACTACCGCTTCTTCACCGAGGAACGGGTCATGGGCTATGCCCGCGAAGCGTTGCGCCAGGCGCTGGTGAACCTGGAAGCGATTCCGGCGCCGGCCGGTACCCTGCCGGTAGTGTTGGGTTCGGGCTGGTCGGGCGTGCTGCTGCACGAGGCTGTCGGCCATGGCCTGGAAGGTGACTTCAACCGCAAGGGCAGTTCGGCGTTCAGCGGCCGCATTGGCGAGAAGGTGGCGTCGAGCCTGTGCACCATCGTCGATGACGGCACCCTCGAAGGCCGCCGGGGTTCGCTGAGCGTGGACGATGAAGGTACCCCGACCGAATGCACCACGCTGATCGAGAACGGTGTGCTCAAGGGCTACATGCAGGACAAGCTGAACGCGCACCTGATGGGCATGGCGGTGACCGGCAACGGCCGCCGTGAGTCCTACGCGCACCTGCCGATGCCACGCATGACCAACACCTACATGCGTGCCGGCGAAAGCGACCCGCAGGAAATCATCGCTTCGGTGAAGAAGGGCATCTACTGCGCCAACCTCGGCGGTGGCCAAGTGGACATCACCAGCGGCAAGTTCGTGTTCTCGACCAGTGAGGCCTACCTGATCGAAGACGGCAGGATTACCGCGCCGGTGAAGGGCGCAACCCTGATCGGCAATGGTCCGGAGGCGATGAGCCGGGTGTCGATGGTTGGTAACGACCTGGCGCTGGACAGCGGGGTGGGGACGTGCGGCAAGGACGGGCAGTCGGTGCCGGTAGGGGTCGGGCAGCCGACCTTGAAGCTGGATGCGATTACCGTGGGCGGTACCGGGGCGTGATGGCTTCGGGGACCGCTTTGCGGTCCATTCGCAGCACAAGGCTGCTCCTACAGGGATCGCGTGTTTCCGTAGGAGCAGCCTTGTGCTGCGAATGGGCCGCACAGCGGCCCCAGGGCGATCAGCGCAAGCCGCGCTGCAGCTCGTCGAGGTCGCGGATGTACTTGAACACCTTGCGCGCGGCAGCAGGCGGCTTGTTCCGCGCCTTCTCGTGCTGGGCATGGCGCACCAGCGAGCGCAGCTGCTGGCGATCGGTGTCGGGGTACTCATTGACGAAGCGCTCGAGGTCTTCGTCGTTACCGTCGATCAGCCGGTCGCGCCAGCGTTCCAGGCTGTGGAAGCGCTCGTTGTACTGGCGGGTCGAGCTGTCCATCTGTTCGAGCAAGGCCTGGATCGCATCCAGGTCCTGCACGCGCATCAGCTTGCCGACAAACGACATGTGGCGTTTGCGGGCTCCGTGAGCGGTGTGCTTGCTGGCTTCGGCCAGCGCCTTGCGCAGCTCGTCGGTCAACGGCAGGCGGGCCAGGGTATCGGCCTTGAGCGTGGTAAGGCGCTCGCCGAGTTCGACCAGCGCATGCAGCTCGCGCTTGATCTGGGTTTTGCTTTTTTCGCCGTCGAAGGCGTCGTCGTTTGAATCAACCATGGTGGCAGTCCGCTAGAAATCGCCGCCATGATAACCAGTCGGGGGCCGCTTGTCCGGCCCGGTCGTAGAATGACCCTCGCCGAACGCAGAATTTGAGTGGAGAGAACCATGAGTGCAGTCCAGAGCGTAGGTCCGAAGGACCTGCCAGCATTGCAGGAGCAGGTCGAGGCGATCATCGCCGAGGCGCGCCGCCAGGGGGCCAGTGCCTGCGAAGTGGCGGTGTCGCTGGAGCAGGGCCTGTCCACCACGGTACGCCAGCGTGAGGTCGAAACGGTCGAGTTCAATCGCGACCAAGGCTTTGGCATCACCCTCTATGTCGGCCAGCGCAAAGGCTCGGCCAGCACCTCGGCCAGTGGCCCGGACGCGATCCGTGAAACCGTCGCCGCTGCCCTGGCGATTGCCAAACATACCTCCGAGGATGAATGTTCCGGCCTGGCCGACGCGGCGCTGATGGCCCGCGAGATCCCCGACCTGGACCTGTACCACGACTGGAACCTCGAGCCCGAGAAGGCCATCGAGTTATGGCTCTGACCTGCGAGGCGGCGGCGTTCGACGCTGACCCGCGCATTCTCAACGCCGACGGTACCACCCTCAATACCCACCAGGGCTGCCGCGTGTATGGCAACAGCCATGGTTTCATCGGTGGCTACGCCTCGACCCGGCACAGCCTGAGCTGCGTGATGATCGCCGAAGGCGACGGGCAGATGCAGCGTGACTACTGGTACGACGTTAACCGCCAGGGCAACCTGCTGGCCGATCCGCGTAGCATCGGCGTACGGGCTGCCCAGCGTGCTGCCAGCCGCCTGGGGGCGCGGCCGGTGCCGACCTGCGAGGTACCGGTGTTGTTCTCGGCCGAGCTGGCCGGGGGGCTGTTCGGCAGCTTCCTGTCGGCCATCTCCGGCGGCAACCTGTACCGTAAGTCCTCGTTCCTGGAGGGCACTATTGGCCAGCGCCTGTTCCCCACCTGGCTGACCCTCGACGAGCGCCCGCACATACCGCGGGCACTGGGCAGTGCCGCATTCGATGGCGATGGCCTGGCTACCTATGCCAAGCCGTTCGTCGACAAGGGCGAACTGGTGTCGTACCTGCTGGGGACCTATTCCGGGCGCAAGCTGGGCTTGCCAAGCACGGCCAATGCCGGCGGCGTGCACAACCTGTTCGTCAGCCACGGTGTCGAAGACCAGGCGGCGCTGATCCGGCGCATGGGCCGCGGGCTGCTGGTGACCGAGTTGATGGGGCATGGCCTGAACATGGTGACCGGGGATTATTCCCGTGGCGCGGCAGGGTTCTGGGTCGAAAATGGCGAGATCCAGCATGCGGTGCAGGAAGTGACCATTGCCGGCAATATGAAGGACATGTTCCGGCAGATTGTCGCGATTGGCAGCGATCTTGAGACCCGCAGCAACATTCACACCGGGTCGGTGCTGATCGAGCGGATGACTGTGGCAGGTAGCTGATCCACAGCCTGTGCCGGCCTCTTCGCGGGCTTGCCCGCTCCCACAGGTACTGCATCAGCCTGAAGAACCTGTGGGAGCGGGCAAGCCCGCGAAGAGGCCGGCGCAGGTTACAGAGAATTTTTTAAAAAAACCGAAGACCCGGCCCCCACGCCGGGTTTTTGTTTCATCACTTCGTACTTGAAGTGATTCTATCTATCAATTAATAATGAATATCATTATCCAGTAACCCGGCGATGATGTTCATGAAATCCGTCCTCCGCGAACTGCCCTACCTGGAAAACTGGCGCTGGCTCAGCCGGCGAATCCGCTGCGCACTCGAACCCGACGAGCCGCGCCTGATCGAGCATTACCTGGCCGAAGGCCGCTACCTGGTGTGCTGCACCGAAACCTCGCCATGGACGGTGGCGCTGACCTCCTTCCGCCTGCTGCTGGATACCGCCAGCGACCGCATGCTGCCCTGGCATTGGCGCTGTCTGTGCCTCGACCAGGCCTGGCGCCCGCTGCTGGACCTGCGCAACCTCGACCGCGAGGTGCGAAACCAGCGCTGGCAGCCCTATGCCCTGCAGTTGGCCAATTGCCGCCTGCTGCCGTCGATTTCTCCCGATGAACTGATGCAAGGATCTGATGATGAGTGATAACCGAATCGAGCGTGACAGCATGGGCGAACTGCAGGTGCCGGCCCAGGCCCTGTACGGTGCCCAGACCCAGCGCGCGGTCGACAACTTCCCGATAAGTGGCCAGCGCATGCCGGCCCAGTTCATTCGCGCACTGCTGCTGGCCAAGGCCGCCGCAGCCAAGGCCAACGTCGAACTGGACCAGCTGTCGACCGCGCAAGGCCAGGCCATCGTAACCGCAGTCGAGCAACTGCTGACGGGTGACTTCATCCAGCATTTCCCGGTGGATGTGTTCCAGACTGGCTCCGGTACCAGTTCGAACATGAACGCCAACGAGGTGATCGCCACGTTGGCCAGCCGCGTGCTGGGTGAGGCTGTCAACGCCAACGACCACGTAAACTGCGGCCAAAGCAGCAACGACATCATCCCGACCACCATTCACGTCAGCGCCGCCCTGGCCCTGCACGAGCAACTACTGCCAGCCCTGGTGCATCTGATACAGGTGATCGAGGCCAAGTCGGCACAGGTGCATCAGTACGTGAAGACCGGCCGTACCCACCTGATGGACGCCATGCCAGTGCGCATGAGCCAGGTGCTGGATGGCTGGGCGGCGCAGATCAATGGCGCCAAGGCGCACATCGAGGCGACCCTGCCGAGCCTGCAGGCGCTGGCCCAGGGCGGCACTGCCGTGGGCACCGGCATCAACGCCCACCCCCGGTTCGCAGCCAGCTTCGCCCACCAGCTCAGCGGCCTGACGCAGGTCAGGTTCACCCCCGGGCAAAACCTGTTCGCCCTGATCGGCTCGCAGGACACCGCCGTGGCCCTGTCAGGCCAGCTCAAGACTGCCGCCGTGGCGCTGATGAAGATCGCCAACGACCTGCGCTGGATGAACTCCGGCCCGCTGGCCGGGCTGGGCGAAATCGAACTGCAAGGCCTGCAGCCGGGCTCTTCGATCATGCCCGGCAAGGTCAACCCGGTGATTCCGGAGGCCACCGCCATGGTCGCCGCCCAGGTCATCGGCAACGACGCCACCATCGCCATCGCTGGCCAGTCCGGCAACTTCGAGCTGAATGTTATGTTGCCGGTGATCGCCCGCAACCTGCTGGAGAGCATCGAGCTGATGGCCAATGTCAGCCGCCTGCTGGCCGACAAGGCCATTGCCAGCTTCAAGGTCAACGAAGGCAAACTCAAGGAAGCCCTGGCCCGCAACCCGATCCTGGTCACCGCGCTGAACCCGATCATCGGCTACCTAAAGGCGGCCGAGATCGCCAAGACTGCCTACAAGCAGGGCCGTCCGGTCATCGATGTGGCGCTGGAGCACACCGACCTTTCGCGTGATCAGCTGGAAGCGCTGCTTGACCCGGAAAAACTCACCGCTGGCGGTATCTGATACTGCCTTTGGCGACACAAGGCCTCTCTCAGGCATTAGCGGGGACCCTGTGGGAGCGGGCTTTGCCCGCGAACACCGGCGCAGCCGGTGCCATGCACCGCGCTGGATTCTTCGCGGCTAAAGCCGCTCCCACAGGGGCCTGCGAAACTTATTCGCCTTCGTCGAAATAATTGTTGATCAGCTCGACCAGCGCTGCCATGGCGTCCTCGTCCTGCTCGCCTTCGGTATGCAGGTGCACCTGTGTACCTTTGCCGGCCGCCAGCATCATCACCGCCATGATGCTCTTGCCATCCACCAGCTTGTCGGGCGCACGGCCAACCCTGACCTGGCAGGGGAAGCGGCCGGCAACGCCGACGAACTTGGCCGCCGCCCGGGCATGCAGACCCAGCTTGTTGATGATGGTAATTTCACGGGCGGGCATCGTGGGGCGGATCCTTGGGCTAGAGGTCGCGGTGGCGGACCTGGACGTTTTTCAGGGATTGCTGCAGCAACTGGCCAAGGCGCTCGGTGATATACACCGAGCGGTGGTGGCCGCCGGTGCAGCCAATGGCAATGGTGACGTAGGCACGGTTGCTGGCGGCGAAGCGGGGCAGCCACTTGAGCAGGTAGCTGGAAATGTCGTTGAACATTTCTTCGACGTCCGGCTGTGCGGCCAGGTAGTCGATCACCGGTTGGTCGAGGCCGGAGTGCTCACGCAGCTCGGGCTTCCAGTAGGGGTTGGGCAGGCAGCGCACATCGAACACCAGGTCGGCATCGACCGGCATTCCGCGCTTGAACCCGAATGACTCGACCAGGAACGCAGTGCCAGGCTCGGGTTGGTTGAGCAGGCGCAGCTTGATCGAATCCCGCAGCTGATACAGGTTCAGGCTGGTGGTGTCGATCTTCAGGTCGGCCAGGTCGGCAATCGGCCCCAGCAGTTCGCTTTCCACACGAATGGCTTCCGCCAGCGACCGGTTGGCGTTGGTCAGCGGGTGGCGCCGGCGGGTTTCCGAGAAGCGCTTGAGCAGCATGTCTTCGTCGGCATCCAGGTACAGTACGTCGCACTGGATATGCCGGGCGCGGGCTTCTTCGAGCAACTCGGGAAAACGTGAGAGGTGGCTGGGCAGGTTGCGCGCGTCGATCGACACGGCGACCTTGGGTTGCAGTAATTCAGTGTTGATCAGCGCATTTTCTGCGAGCTGCGGCAGCAGCCCGGCGGGCAGGTTGTCAATGCAGTAGAAACCGTTGTCTTCCAGGACATCGAGGGCGGTGCTCTTGCCGGAGCCGGACCGGCCGCTGACGATGATCAAGCGCATGTTCAGTGCTCGTTCTGTACGTCCAGGACAACCTGGAACAGGGCCTCGCTGCTGGTGGCCGCACGCAGGCGATCACGAACCTCCTTGCGATCGAGCATGCTGGCAATCTGGCGCAGCAATTCCAGATGGGCATCGGTGGCGGCTTCTGGCACCAGCAGGACGAACAGCAGGTCCACCGGTGCGCCATCGATAGCGTCGTAGTCGATAGGGGCTTCCAGGTGCAGCAGGGCGCTGACCGGAGCGGAACATCCTTCAAGCCGGCAGTGCGGAATGGCGATGCCATTGCCGAAACCGGTCGAACCGAGTTTTTCCCGGGCGACCAGTTTTTCGAAGACATCCTGCATCTCCAGTTCTGGCACTTGTTCGGCGATGACGGTGGCGACCTTTTCCAGGGCGCGCTTCTTGCTGCCACCCGGCACGTTCACGAGGGAACGGCCGGGGGTCAGGATGGTTTCAAGTCGGATCATGGATGGGGGGGATCAGCGGGCAGCTGCACCTTGCAGCAGGCTTTGCTGTTTTTCCTTGTGTTTTTTCAGTTGGCGGTCGAGCTTGTCGGCCAAGGCATCGATCGC
Source organism: Pseudomonas putida (assembly GCA_029953615.1). NCBI lineage: Bacteria > Pseudomonadati > Pseudomonadota > Gammaproteobacteria > Pseudomonadales > Pseudomonadaceae > Pseudomonas > Pseudomonas putida. The sequence continues at coordinate 3,401,807 of CP124529.1, forward strand.
TGCATACATGTCTTCGTGTTCGGCGTTGGCAACCACTTCGCCGCCGGGAATCTGCAAGGTCGCCTCGACCTTCTGCTGCAGCTTCTCGACTTTCATGATGACCTGCACGTTGGTGATCTTGTCGAAGTGACTTTCCACGCGAGCGAGCTTTTCAAGCACATAATCGCGCAGTGGCTGGGTGACTTCTACATGCTGTCCACTGATATTGACTTGCATACAGCTTCTCCTTTGTTGCCCGTGCATAAAGAGGCAGGTCTTGCACCTGCCCCACAAACGCTGTGGCACATCTCAGGGGCTACATCAGTCGCTTGCGTTCGCTCGACGGTGCGATGCCGAGGGACTCGCGGTACTTGGCGACGGTGCGACGGGCTACCTGGATGCCTTGTGCCTCCAGTAAACCAGCGATCTTGCTGTCACTCAATGGCTTTTTCTGATTTTCCGCCGCAACCAGTTTCTTGATGATCGCGCGGATCGCCGTGGACGAGCATTCTCCGCCTTCGGAGGTGCTGACGTGGCTGGAGAAAAAGTATTTCAGTTCGTAGATGCCACGCGGCGTGTGCATGTATTTCTGCGTGGTAACCCGCGAAATGGTCGACTCGTGCATACCTACCGCTTCGGCGATGTCATGCAGCACCAACGGCTTCATCGCTTCGTCACCGTGGTCGAGGAAGCCGCGCTGGTGCTCGACGATCTGCGTGGCCACCTTCATCAGGGTTTCGTTGCGGCTTTGCAGGCTCTTGATGAACCAGCGCGCTTCCTGCAGCTGGTTGCGCATGAAGGTGTTGTCGGCGCTGGTGTCGGCGCGGCGCACGAACCCGGCGTACTGCGGGTTGACGCGCAGGCGCGGGATGGCCTCCTGGTTCAGTTCCACCAGCCAGCGGTCGCTGTCCTTGCGCACGATGACGTCGGGCACCACGTACTCGGGCTCGCTGGACTCGATCTGCGAACCAGGGCGCGGGTTGAGGCTTTGTACCAGCTCGATGACCTGGCGCAGCTCGTCTTCCTTGATTTTCATGCGCCGCATCAGCTGGCTGTAGTCACGGCTGCCGAGCAAGTCGATGAAATCGGTGACCAGGCGCTTGGCTTCGGTCATCCACGGGGTGCTGGCGGGCAGTTGGCGCAGCTGCAGCAACAGGCATTCGCCCAGGTTGCGGGCAGCAATGCCGGCAGGCTCGAACTGCTGAATGCGGTGCAGCACCGCTTCGACCTCGTCCAGCTCGATATCCAGCTCCGGGTCGAAACCGGCGCAGATTTCTTCGAGGGTGTCTTCCAGGTAACCCTGGCCGTTGATGCTGTCGATCAGGGTGACGGCGATCAGGCGGTCGGTGTCGGACATCGGGGCCAGGTTCAATTGCCACAGCAAGTGGCTTTGCAGGCTTTCCCCGGCCGATGTACGGGTGGTGAAGTCCCACTCGTCGTCGTCGTTGCTCGGCAGGCTGCTGGCACTGGTCTGGTAGATGTCTTCCCAGGCGGTGTCGACCGGCAGCTCGTTGGGGATGCGCTCGCTCCATTCACCGTCTTCCAGGGTGTCGGCGCTGGTGGTGCTTTCCTGGAAGCTGTTGTCCTGGACTTCGGCGGCCGGCTTGTTCTCGGCGTTGTCGGCCATCGGGTCGCTGTTGTCGAAGTCGTCGCCGTCTTCCTGACGTTCGAGCATCGGGTTCGACTCCAGCGCTTCCTGGATTTCCTGTTGGAGGTCCAGGGTGGAGAGCTGGAGCAGGCGGATGGCCTGTTGCAACTGCGGTGTCATCGTCAGTTGCTGGCCCATTTTTAGGACGAGCGATGGTTTCATGGCTGGGGCTTAATACCTTGTTCGCCGGCGCGCATGCGCCATCCACTACACGAGGGCGCCGGGGCGCCAGATCAAGCAAGTTTTATGCCTTAAATTGTAGCGTTTGCCTAGAGTACTGTAACAACTTTAACCCCGGTTTCAGGGCGATTTGCCAGTACTCCAGGCGCGTGCCGGGCTCAGAGCCGGAACTCGTGGCCCAGGTAAACTTCTTTGACCAGGTCGTTGGCCAGGATGGTTTCGGCGTCGCCTTCGGCGATCAGCCGGCCATCATTGACGATATAGGCGGTTTCGCAGATATCCAGGGTCTCACGCACGTTGTGGTCGGTGATCAGTACACCGATACCTTTGGCCTTGAGGTGGTGGATGATCTGCTTGATGTCGCCGACCGAGATCGGGTCGACACCGGCAAACGGTTCGTCCAGCAGGATGAACTTGGGTGCGGTCGCCAGCGCACGGGCAATTTCCACGCGGCGGCGCTCACCACCGGACAGGCTCATGCCGAGGTTGTCGCGAATGTGGCTGATGTGGAACTCCTGCAGCAGGCTTTCCAGCTCTTTGCGCCGGCCGTCGCGGTCGAGGTCCTTGCGGGTCTCGAGGATGGCCATGATGTTGTCGGCCACCGACAGCTTGCGGAAGATCGAGGCTTCCTGCGGCAAGTAGCCGATACCGGCGCGGGCGCGCCCGTGCATGGGCTGGTGGCTGACATCGAGGTTGTCGATCAGCACGCGCCCCTGCTCGGCCTGGACCAGGCCGACGATCATGTAGAAACAGGTGGTCTTGCCGGCGCCGTTGGGGCCGAGCAGGCCGACGATCTGGCCGCTGTCGATCGACAGGCTGACGTCACGCACGACTTGCCGCCCCTTGTAGCTCTTGGCCAGGTGCTGGGCTTTGAGGGTTGCCATTTACTCGGCCTTCTTCTTGGGCTGGATCACCATGTCGATACGCTGACGCGGCGAGGTCACGTTGCCACCACGACCGGCGGTCGCCACCTGGGTCTGGGTGTTGTAGACGATCTTTTCGCCTTCGGTGGTGTTGCCTTCGTTCTCGACCTTGGCGCGATCGGTGAGGATCACCAGGTCCTTCTGCGACTGGTACTGGATGGTCACGCCCCAGCCTTTCATCTTGTCCGGCTTGGCCGCGCTCTGCTGCTGCTCGAAGTAGGCCAGGTTGCCCACCGAGGTCACCACGTCGATGTCGCCGGAGGCGGAGCGGGTGATGGTCACGGTGTTGCCTTTGATCATCATCGAACCCTGGGTGATGATCACGTCGCCGGTGTAGGTGGCCACGCCCTGCTTGTCGTCCAGGTGGGCGTTGTCGGCCTGGATGCGGATCGGCTGGTCACGGTCGTTCGGCAGGGCGAGGGCGCTCGCGCTTCCCAGTGCTGCGCTCAGGCTGAGCAAAAGGGGGAGGGTTTTAACGAGCCTCATACTGTCCTCTTACGTTAGAGAGCAAGTCCATCTTGCCTTCTTTCAAATACGCTTTCATTCCTTTGCCCGTAGTTGTGCCACCGGCGCCGTCGATTCTAACGGCTTGCTCGGTCTGCGCATATTGCTTCTGCGGGAACACGGTCATGCGTGAGCTGGTAATGATCATTTCGCGCTGCTTTTCGTCGGTGCGGGCAACCCGGACGTTGTCGATCAGTTCGACTTCGCTGCCGTCCGGGTTGACCTCGGCGCGGGTGCTCTGCACGTGCCACGGGTATTCGGTGCCGCGGTACAGGTGCAGGTCCGGCGTGGTCAGCAGGGTGATTTCGCTGGCCTTGAGGTGTTCGACCTTGTCGGCGGTCATTTCGTACTGCAGCTTGCCGTCGGGCAGGAACTGCAGGCTGTGGGCGTTGACCGCGTAGTAGTCGATGGCGCTTGCGTCGACCTGGGTCACCGGCTTGTCGAGGAAGCTTTCCGGGCTGACATTCCAGTAGCCGATCGCCACCAGCAGGGCAGCGATCACCGCGAGCAGCGCAATGTTGCGGGCTTTCTTGCTGAACATGGGCAGCCTTACAGGTAGTTGGCGTTGGCAGCGTCCAGGGTGCCCTGGGCCTGCATGATCAGTTCACAGAATTCACGGGCCGCGCCTTCGCCGCCCCGTGCCTGGGTCACGCCGTGGGCGTGCTGGCGAACGAACGGCGCGGCGTTGGCCACCGCCATGCCCAGGGCGACCCGGCGAATCACCGGCAGGTCGGGCAGGTCGTCGCCCAGGTAGGCCACTTGAGCATAGCTCAGGCCCAGTTCGGCGAGCAGGCCGTCGAGCACCACCAGTTTGTCCTCGCGGCCCTGGTAAAGGTGCGGAATGCCGAGGTTCTTTGCCCGGCGCTCGACCACCGGGGTCTTGCGCCCGCTGATGATTGCGGTGGTCACGCCCGAGGCCATGAGCATCTTGATGCCTTGGCCGTCGAGGGTGTTGAAGGTCTTGAATTCGCTGCCGTCCTCGAGGAAGTACAGGCGCCCGTCGGTGAGCACGCCGTCCACGTCGAACACTGCCAGCTTGATGTGCTTGCCGCGTTGCATGAGGTCCTGGTTCATTCCATCGCTCCTTTACATTACGCCGGCGCGCAGCAGGTCGTGCATGTTCAGGGCGCCGGTGGGGCGGTCCTCGCGGTCCACCACCACCAGGGCGCCGATCTTGTGGTCTTCCATGATCTTCAGGGCCTCGGCCGCGAGCATTTCGGCGCGGGCCGTCTTGCCATGCACGGTCATGACCTGGTCGATCAGGGTGGTGTGGACGTCGATGTTGCGGTCCAGGCTGCGACGCAGGTCGCCGTCGGTGAAGATCCCGGCCAGCTTGCCGTCGGCTTCGACGATCACCGTCATGCCCAGGCCTTTGCGGGACATTTCAAGGAGTGCGTCCTTGAGCAGGGTGCCGCGGGGTACCTGAGGCAGTTCGTCGCCGGCATGCATCACGTTCTCCACCTTGAGCAGCAGGCGGCGGCCCAGCGCACCGCCCGGGTGCGAGAAGGCAAAGTCCTCGGCGGTGAAGCCGCGGGCTTCGAGCAGGGCAATGGCCAGCGCGTCGCCCAGCACCAGCGATGCGGTGGTGGAGGAGGTGGGGGCCAGGTTCAGCGGGCAGGCCTCTTGCTCGACGCGGGCGTCGAGGTTGACCTCGGCAGCCTGGGCCAGCGGCGAGTCCGGATTGCCGGTCAGGCTGATCAGCTTGATGCCCAGGCGCTTGATCAGCGGCAGCAGGGTGACGATTTCGGCGGTGCTGCCGGAGTTCGACAGGGCAAGGATGACATCATCACGGGTGATCATGCCCATGTCGCCATGGCTGGCTTCGGCCGGGTGCACGAAAAACGCCGGTGTGCCGGTGCTGGCCAGGGTGGCGGCGATCTTGTTGCCGATGTGCCCGGACTTGCCCATGCCGACCACGACGACCCGGCCCTTGCTGGCCAGGATCAGCTCGCAGGCCTTGACGAAATTGTCGTCGATGCGCGCCAGCAGGGCCTCTACGGCCTCGAGTTCCAGGCGCAGGGTGCGTTGGGCGGATTGGATCAGCTCGCTGGATTGGCTCATGTCGAAAAAGCAATGCCTGATGAAAAGGCGGCGATTATAGCTGCAATGAAAGAAACCCTCACGCTTTCGATTGCCGTGGCGAATGTCTCGCCAGCCTGTCGCAGGGCTGAACGACTCGTTAGCCGACCTTGGGGCGGCGCTGTCAGCGGTGCTATAGTTCGCCGCTATTCGGCCTGCCAGGGGCGCTTGTGCCTTCCAGAAGAAGGCCGACGTCCATTAGGACGAGGCTGCACCAGCAAGGAGTCTAGATGAGTGTGGATAGCGCCTACGCGGTCGAGTTGAAGGGGGTTACCTTCAAACGCGGTTCGCGCAGCATTTTCAGCAACGTCGACATTCGCATCCCGCGCGGCAAGGTCACCGGTATCATGGGGCCATCGGGTTGCGGCAAGACCACGTTGCTTCGCCTGATGGGCGCGCAGCTGCGCCCTGCCAGCGGTGAGGTCTGGGTTGCCGGGCAGAACCTGCCGACGTTGTCGCGCAGTGACCTGTTCGACGCCCGCAAGCAAATGGGGGTGCTGTTCCAGAGCGGCGCGCTGTTCACCGATCTCGATGTTTTCGAGAACGTTGCGTTCCCGCTGCGTGTGCACACCCAGCTGTCGGACGAAATGATCCGCGATATCGTGCTGATGAAACTGCAGGCCGTTGGCCTGCGCGGTGCCATCGACCTGATGCCCGACGAACTGTCCGGTGGCATGAAACGCCGTGTGGCGCTGGCCCGGGCGATTGCCCTGGACCCGCAGATCCTCATGTACGACGAACCGTTCGTCGGCCAGGACCCGATCGCCATGGGCGTATTGGTGCGCCTGATCCGCCTGCTCAACGATGCCCTGGGTATCACCAGCATCGTGGTTTCCCATGATCTGGCGGAAACCGCCAGCATTGCCGACTACATCTATGTGGTCGGTGACGGCCAGGTGCTGGGCCAGGGGACGCCTGACGAACTGATGGGCTCGGACAACCCGCGCATTCGCCAGTTCATGAAGGGCGATCCGGACGGCCCGGTACCTTTCCACTTCCCTGCGCCTGACTACCGCGCCGACCTGCTGGGAGCGCGTTGATGCGCAGAAGATCCTTACTCGAACGTGTCCGCCTGCTGGGCCGCTCGGCAATCGACGTGCTGGCGGTGCTGGGGCGATCCTGCCTGTTCCTGTTCCATGCGCTGATCGGCCGCGGCGGCATCGGTGGCGGCTTCCAGCTGCTGACCAGGCAGCTGTACTCGGTGGGCGTGCTGTCGCTGGCGATCATCGTCGTCTCCGGCGTGTTCATCGGCATGGTGCTGGCGCTGCAGGGCTTCAGCATCCTGACCAAGTACGGCTCGGAACAGGCGGTGGGGCAGATGGTCGCCCTGACCCTGTTGCGAGAGCTCGGCCCGGTGGTGACCGCGTTGCTGTTCGCCGGCCGTGCCGGTTCGGCGCTGACCGCCGAAATTGGCAACATGAAGTCCACCGAGCAATTGTCGAGCCTGGAAATGATCGGTGTCGACCCGCTCAAGTACATTGTCGCACCGCGGCTTTGGGCCGGTTTCATCTCGCTGCCGTTGCTGGCGCTGATTTTCAGCGTGGTCGGCATCTGGGGCGGCTCGTGGGTGGCGGTGGACTGGCTGGGCGTCTACGAAGGCTCATTCTGGGCCAACATGCAGAACAGTGTTTCGTTCACCGACGACGTGCTCAACGGGCTTATCAAGAGCCTGGTATTCGCCTTCGTCACGACCTGGATCGCCGTATTCCAGGGGTACGACTGTGAGCCCACCTCAGAGGGGATCAGCCGTGCCACCACCAAGACCGTGGTCTATGCCTCATTGGCAGTGCTGGGTCTGGACTTTATTCTGACCGCCTTGATGTTTGGAGATTTCTGATGCAAAACCGCACCCTGGAAATCGGTGTCGGCCTGTTCCTCCTGGCCGGGATCCTGGCGCTGCTGCTGCTGGCCCTGCGTGTCAGCGGGCTGTCGGCCAGCCCGAGCAGCGATTCCTATAAAGTTTATGCCTACTTCGACAATATCGCCGGTTTGACGGTCAGAGCTAAAGTGACCATGGCCGGTGTCACTATCGGCAAGGTTACCGCCATCGATCTGGACCGTGATTCCTACACCGGTCGGGTGACGCTGCTACTGGACAAGTCGGTGGACAACCTGCCGACCGACTCCACTGCCTCGATCCTGACCGCCGGGCTGCTTGGCGAGAAGTACATCGGCATCAGCGTGGGCGGTGAGGACCAGGTGCTCAAGGACGGCGGGACCATCCACGACACCCAGTCGGCGCTGGTGCTGGAAGATCTGATTGGCAAGTTCCTGCTCAACTCCGTTGGCAAGGAACCTAAAGAAGCGCAACCGGCTAATTAAGGAGTTTCCATGATTTCCATCCTGCGACGTGGCCTGCTGGTCCTGTTGGCGGCCTTCCCCCTGATGGCACTGGCCGCGCAGTCGCCGCACGACGTGGTGCAGAGCACCACCACCGAGCTGCTGGGTGAGCTCAAGGCCAACAAGGAACAATACAAGTCCAACCCGCAAGCGTTCTACGACACCCTCGACCGGATCCTCGCGCCGGTGGTCGACGCCGACGGTATTTCCAAGAGCATCATGACCGTCAAGTATTCGCGCAAGGCCACGCCCGAGCAGATGCAGCGGTTCCAGGAAAACTTCAAGCGCAGCCTGTTCCAGTTCTACGGCAACGCGCTGCTGGAGTACAACAACCAGGGTATCGTCGTAGACCCGGCCAAGGCCGATGACGGCAAGCGCGCCTCCGTGGGCATGAAGGTCACCGGCAACAATGGCGCCGTGTACCCGGTGCAGTACACCCTGGAAAATCTGGGTGGCGAATGGAAAGTACGTAACGTGATCGTCAACGGCATCAACATCGGCAAGCTGTTCCGCGACCAGTTCGCCGACGCCATGCAGCGCAAATGGCAACGACCTGGACAAGACCATTGACGGCTGGGCCGGCGAAGTGGCCAAGGCCAAGCAGGCCGCCGACAACTCGCCAGAGAAGACCGTCAAATGAGTGAGGCCGGGGTAAGCATGGCCGAGCCGGGCGTGCTGTGCCTGGCAGGCGAGCTGGACTACCGCAGCGGGCCGGTCCTGCGCAAACAGGGCAAGGCGCTGATCGCGGCCTGTCGCGAGGCGCAGTTGGTACTCGATTGCTCGGCAGTGCAGCGCTCCACCAGTGTCGGCCTGTCGTTGCTGCTGGCCTTCATGCGCGATGCCCAGGCCGCCGGCAAGGCGTGCCTGGTGCGCAGCATGCCCGACGACATGCGGGAAATTGCCGAGGTTTATGACCTCGATGAAGTGCTGGCAACATGATGGCTACGCACTTGTGATGGCCCCTCGGTCAGCGAAGCCCTCGTTGGGCTTCGCAGGCGAGGGGCTTTTTTGTATGATGGCCGACCCGTGCGCATCGGGCGCCGATTGAGGTTGAGCATGCAGGCCGTAGAAGTTAAAAGCTTCCTTGAAGAGAAATTGCCGGGTTCCCGGGTCGAAGTTGAAGGCGAAGGCTGCAACTTCCAGTTGAACGTGATCAGCGACGAGTTGGCTGGCCTGAGCCCGGTCAAACGCCAGCAGGCGATCTATGCTCACCTGAATCCGTGGATCGCCAATGGCAGCATCCATGCGGTAACCATGAAATTTTTCAGCAGCGCAGCCTGGGCTGAGCGCACCTGAGCCAACGTGGCGGCGAGATTCCAATGGACAAACTGATTATTACTGGCGGCGCTCGCCTTGATGGCGAGATCCGCATTTCGGGCGCGAAGAACGCAGCCCTGCCGATTCTGGCGGCGACCCTGCTGGCCGACGGCCCGGTCACCGTGGGCAACCTGCCACACCTGCACGACATCACCACCATGATCGAGCTTTTCGGGCGCATGGGCATCGAGCCTGTGATCGACGAAAAGCTGGCGGTGGAGATCGATCCACGCACCATCAAGACCCTGGTCGCGCCTTACGAGCTGGTCAAGACCATGCGCGCCTCGATCCTGGTGCTGGGCCCGATGGTTGCCCGTTTCGGTGAGGCCGAAGTGGCCCTGCCTGGCGGTTGCGCCATTGGTTCGCGCCCGGTCGACCTGCACATCCGTGGCCTCGAGGCCATGGGCGCGAAGATCGAAGTCGAAGCCGGCTACATCAAGGCCAAGGCGCCTGAGGGTGGCCTGCGCGGTGCGCACTTCTTCTTCGACACCGTCAGCGTGACCGGTACCGAGAACATCATGATGGCCGCTGCCCTGGCCAAGGGCCGCAGCGTGCTGCAGAACGCCGCGCGCGAGCCGGAAGTGGTCGATCTGGCCAACTTCATCAATGCCATGGGCGGCAAGGTCCAGGGCGCTGGTACCGACACCATCACCATCGATGGCGTCGAGCGCCTGCATTCGGCCCATTACCGCGTGATGCCGGACCGTATCGAGACGGGGACCTACCTGGTGGCCGCTGCCGTGACCGGTGGCCGCGTCAAGGTCAAGGACACCGACCCGACCATCCTTGAAGCCGTCCTGGAAAAACTCAAGGAAGCCGGCGCCGACATCACCACCGGTGAAGACTGGATCGAGCTGGACATGCACGGCAAGCGGCCGAAAGCCGTCAACCTGCGTACCGCTCCCTACCCGGCGTTCCCGACTGACATGCAGGCGCAGTTCATCTCGCTCAACGCCATTGCCGAAGGTACTGGCGCGGTGATCGAGACGATCTTCGAAAACCGTTTCATGCACGTCTACGAAATGCACCGCATGGGCGCGCAGATCCAGGTCGAAGGCAACACTGCCATCGTCACTGGCGTCAAGGCGCTGAAGGGTGCCCCGGTAATGGCCACCGACCTGCGAGCTTCCGCCAGCCTGGTGCTGTCGGCGCTGGTAGCCGAAGGCGATACCCTGATCGATCGCATCTACCACATCGACCGTGGTTACGAGTGCATCGAAGAAAAACTGCAGATGCTGGGCGCGAAGATCCGTCGCGTACCGGGCTAGTTATCTGCCTGGCACATCCTGTGGGAGCGGGCATGCCCGCGAAGAAGCCTCCGCGGTTCATGGCACCGGCTCTGCCGGTGTTCGCGGGCTAGCCCGCTCCTACAGGATGGGCCTAACGAATTGAATGCGGTCGGGCTCTGCGCCCGGCCGGCAGTAGCCGCTTAAGGACCGACGTTCCAATGTTGACCATCGCGCTTTCCAAAGGCCGTATTCTCGACGATACCCTGCCGTTGCTGGCCGAGGCCGGTATCGTGCCGACCGAGAACCCGGACAAGAGCCGCAAACTGATCATCCCCACCACGCAGGACGATGTGCGCCTGCTGATCGTGCGTGCCACCGATGTGCCGACCTATGTCGAGCATGGTGCCGCCGACCTGGGTGTGGCCGGCAAGGATGTGCTGATGGAGTATGGCGGCCAGGGCCTGTACGAGCCCCTGGACCTGCAGATTGCCCGTTGCAAGCTGATGACCGCTGGCGTGGTTGGTGCACCCGAGCCCAAGGGCCGTCTGCGCGTGGCGACCAAGTTCGTCAACGTAGCCAAACGCTACTACGCCGAACAGGGCCGCCAGGTCGACATCATCAAGCTGTACGGCTCGATGGAACTGGCACCGCTGATCAACCTCGCCGACAAGATCATCGACGTGGTCGACACCGGCAATACCCTGCGTGCCAACGGCCTGGAACCCCAGGAACTGATCGCCACGATCAGCTCGCGCCTGGTGGTCAACAAGGCCTCCATGAAAATGCAGCACGCCCGTATCCAGAGCCTGATCGACACGCTGCGCGGAGCGGTCGAATCGCGACACCGCGGCTGACTTACTACCTTCTGTGCGCGACCTTCGCTGTCGCGCCCGTCTATCCGCGTCATAGCCATTTTTCTCGGGTGCCCGCGCGGATGGACTGGTAGCCTAGGGCGCCTGAGCATTCGCCAATAATCGAGGCCCTCGCCATGACCGTGTCCACTGCAATTGCCCGTCTCAACGCTGCTGACCCGGATTTCGCCCGACATCTGGATCATCTGCTGAGCTGGGAAAGTGTGTCCGATGACGCGGTCAACCAGCGAGTGCTCGACATCATCAAGGCCGTGCGCGAGCGCGGCGATGCGGCACTGGTGGAATTCACCCAGCGTTTCGATGGCGTCGATGCCAAGTCGATTGGTGACCTGATCCTCGGTCGCGAGCGCCTGGAGCTGGCCCTGACCCGCATTACCCCGGCCCAGCGCGAAACCCTGGAAAAGGCCGCCAACCGTGTGCGCATGTACCACGAGCGGCAGAAGCAGGATTCCTGGCAGTACACCGAAGCCGACGGCACCGTGCTTGGCCAGAAGGTCACCCCGCTGGACCGCGCCGGCCTGTATGTGCCGGGCGGCAAGGCGTCGTACCCGTCGTCGGTACTGATGAACGCCATCCCGGCCAAGGTTGCCGGCGTGGCCGAGGTGGTGATGGTGGTGCCGACCCCGCGTGGCGAGGTCAACGAGCTGGTGCTGGCGGCTGCCTGCATCGCCGGTGTCGACCGTGTGTTCACCGTTGGTGGCGCCCAGGCTGTGGCCGCGCTGGCCTACGGTACCGAAAGCGTGCCGCAGGTGGACAAGATTGTCGGCCCGGGCAACATCTACGTCGCCACCGCCAAGCGCCATGTGTTCGGCCAGGTGGGTATCGACATGATCGCCGGGCCGTCGGAAATCCTCGTGGTGTGCGACGGCCAGACCGACCCGGACTGGATCGCCATGGACCTGTTCTCCCAGGCAGAGCACGACGAAGATGCCCAGGCCATCCTGGTCAGCCCCGATGCCGCCTTCCTCGACCGGGTTGCCGCCAGCATCGACAAGCTGCTGCCGACCATGGAGCGCGCCGAGATCATCGAGAAGTCGATCAATGGCCGTGGTGCGCTGATCCAGGTGCGTGACATGCAGCAGGCCATGGAAGTGGCCAACCGCATCGCGCCGGAACACCTGGAACTGTCGGTGGCCGACCCGCAGGCCTGGTTGCCGCACATCCGCCACGCTGGCGCGATCTTCATGGGCCGCCACACCAGCGAAGCGCTGGGCGACTACTGCGCAGGGCCCAACCACGTGCTGCCGACTTCCGGCACTGCGCGATTCTCGTCGCCACTGGGGGTGTATGACTTCCAGAAGCGTTCGTCGATCATTTTCTGCTCCGAGCAGGGGGCGTCCGAGCTGGGCCACACCGCCTCGGTCCTGGCCCGTGGCGAATCGCTGACCGCCCACGCCCGCAGCGCTGAATACCGCATCCTGACCCAAGAGAAGGGGAACTGAGCATGAGTCGATTCTGGAGCCCCTTCGTCAAGGACCTGGTGCCTTACGTGCCGGGCGAGCAGCCCAAGCTGGCCCGCCTGGTCAAGCTGAACACCAACGAAAACCCCTACGGCCCGTCGCCCAAGGCGCTGGAGGCCATGCGCGGCGAGCTGAACGACAACCTGCGCCTGTACCCGGACCCGAACAGTGACCGGCTGAAGCAGGCGGTGGCCGAGTACTACGGCGTGACCCCGGCGCAAGTGTTCGTCGGCAACGGTTCGGACGAAGTACTGGCGCACATCTTCCATGGCCTGTTCCAGCACGACGCACCGCTGCTGTTCCCGGACATCAGCTACAGCTTCTACCCGGTGTACTGTGGGCTCTACGGGATCGCCTTCGAACAGGTGGCGCTGGACGAGCAGTTCCAGATCCGCATCGAGGACTACCACAAGCCCAATGCCGGCATCATCTTCCCCAACCCCAACGCGCCGACCGGCTGCCTGATGCCATTGCAGGCGGTGGAGCAGCTGCTGCAGGCCAACCGTGATTCGGTGGTGGTGGTCGATGAGGCCTACATCGATTTCGGTGGTGAAACGGCGATCAGCCTGGTGGACCGCTACGACAACCTGCTGGTCACCCAGACCCTGTCGAAGTCGCGCTCGCTAGCCGGGCTGCGGGTTGGCCTGGCGGTGGGCCACCCGGACCTGATCGAGGCGCTGGAGCGGATCAAGAACAGCTTCAACTCCTACCCGCTGGATCGTGCCGCGATCATCGGCGCGGCGGTGGCGTTCGAGGACCGCGAGTACTTCGAGGAAACCTGCCGCAAGGTGATCGACAGCCGCGAGGTGTTGGTCGAGCAGCTGCAGGCCAAGGGCTTCGAAGTGCTGCCGTCGGCGGCCAACTTCATCTTCGCCCGCCATCCGCAACAAGATGCCGGTGAGCTGGCTGCACGCCTGCGTGAGCAGGGCGTGATCGTGCGCCACTTCAAGCAGCCACGCATTGCCCAGTTCCTGCGCATCACCATCGGTACGCCAGAGATGAACCAGGCGCTGCTCGATGCGTTGAACTGACGGTATCGCCACCGCTTCCACGGGGTACACAGGCCCTGGGGAAGCACCTTTCTTTACTGCCTGTGCTGGCCTCATCGCCGGCAAGCCAGCTCCCACAGATACTGCACATGGCTTGAGGTCGGTGTGGTGGGAGCTGGCTTGCCGGCGATTGCGTCAGTACAGGCAGCGCAGTGGCAATGACAAACGCCTTGCTCGCTAGTAAGCTAAGCAAATTCATCGGATGATTGGTTGAGTTGTATGGGCACCGAATTAACCAAGCGCTCCCTGGTCGAACTGGCCGTCGAGCGCATGCGCGAACGCATCGAGTTGGGCGACTGGCAAGTCGGTCAGCGCCTGCCGACCGAACCGGAACTGGCCCTGCAGTTGGGCATCAGCCGCAACACCGTACGCGAGGCCATGCGCGTGCTGGCGTTCAGTGGCCTGGTAGAGATACGCCAGGGCGACGGCAGCTACCTGCGCACTGCCCAGGACCCGCTGCAGGCGGTGCAGGCGATGTCCCGTTGCACGCCCGAGCAGGCCCGTGAAACCCGCCACATCCTCGAAGCCGAGGCTATCGGCCTTGCAGCGCTGCGCCGTACCGACGCCGACCTGCAAGCGCTGCGTGATGCCCTGGCCAACAGTGCCAGGCATTTTCACGGTGATATCGATGCTTATGTGGCCTGCGACCTGGTGTTTCACCAGCGCTTGGTCGATGCCGCCCATAACCCGGCCTTGAGTGAACTGTACCGGTACTTTTCCGGGGTAGTGGCTGCCGCGCTGCAGCGCAACATGGCGACCGTACCGCGCTGCCAGGCCACGTTCGACCTGCATGGGCAGATCCTCACCGCCATCGAGCAACGCGATGCGGAGCGGGCCAAGCGCCTGAGCCGTACCCTTATCGAATCCTGACTCCGAGAAGGCCATGCCTGAATCCATCACCCGTAACACTCCATCGAACGAGCGGGACCTCGATGAATTGCTGATCGACGCCGAGGCTGACGACGAGCAGGTCCAGCAGCAGCCCGTGGTCGTGCGGCGGCCCTGGCTATTGCTGCTGGGCCTGGTGCTGGTGGCCCTGAACCTGCGCCCGGCGCTGTCGAGCATGGCGCCGGTGCTGGGCCAGGTTGCCGAAGGGTTGGGGCTGAATGCCTCGCAGGCCGGTTTGCTGACCACCCTGCCGGTGCTGTGCCTGGGCCTGTTCGCCCCCTTGGCGCCGGTGCTGGCGCGGCGCTTTGGCAGCGAGCGGGTGATCCTCGGTATTCTTCTCACCCTGGCGTTGGGCATTGTGCTACGCAGTACCTTTGGCGCTATCGGGGTGTTCCTCGGCAGCCTGATGGCGGGGGCCAGTATCGGTATTGTTGGTGTATTGCTGCCGGGGATAGTCAAGCGCGACTTCCCGCAGCACGCTGGCACTCTCACCGGCGTGTACACCATGGCGTTGTGCCTGGGCGCGGCCATGGCGGCGGGTGCCACGGTACCCCTGGCCCGGCATTTCGACGACAGCTGGGCGCTGGGGCTGGGTTTCTGGGTGTTGCCGGCTCTGCTGGCCATGTTGGTATGGCTGCCGCAAGCCCGCCAGGGCCATGGTCTGCACAAGGTGGCCTACCGCGTGCGTGGGCTTTGGCGTGATCCGCTGGCCTGGCAAGTGACCCTGTACATGGGCTTGCAGTCTTCGCTGGCCTACATTGTCTTCGGCTGGTTGCCATCGATCCTGATCGGCCGCGGCCTGAGCCCGACCGAAGCGGGGCTGGTGCTGTCGGGTTCGGTAATCGTGCAGCTGGCCAGTTCGCTCAGTGCGCCCTGGCTGGCCACTCGCGGCAAGGACCAGCGGCTGGCGATCGTGCTGGTCATGCTGATTACCCTGGCTGGTCTGTTCGGTTGCCTTTATGCGCCGCTTTCCGGGCTGTGGGGCTGGGCGGTGGTGCTGGGCCTGGGGCAGGGCGGTACCTTTGCCCTGGCGCTGACCTTGATCGTGCTGCGCTCGAAGGATGCCCATGTGGCGGCGAACCTGTCGAGCATGGCGCAGGGGGTGGGGTACACGCTGGCGTCGATGGGGCCATTTGCAGTGGGGCTGGTGCATGACCTGACCGGGGGCTGGGCGGCAGTGGGGTGGATTTTTGCCGTGTTGGGTGTAGGTGCCATCGTGTTCGGGCCTGGGGGCCGGGCGGGCTTTGCATGTGCAGGTGAGCAGCGAGAGGGTCTGAAGGGCTGTTGGCAGTAGCGGCCTCTTCGCGGGCATGCCCGCTCCCTCAGGGATCGCGCACACCTTGAATGCTGTGCTGTACCTGTGGGAGCGGGCGAGCCCGCGAAGAGGCCGGCACTGGCGTAAGGCGTCGTGGCAGCTTATCGTGCTGCTTTCATCCCCCAGGACGGACCAGCCCCCATGAGCGACGCCAACCGCGACCTGATCACCCGCTTCTACCAGGCATTCCAGCGCCTGGACGCCGAGGCCATGGTCGCCTGCTACAGCGACGATATCGTCTTCAGCGACCCGGTCTTCGGCACCCTGCGCGGCAAGGATGCAGGCGACATGTGGCGGATGCTCACCACTCGCGCCAAGGACTTCACCCTGACCTTCGACAGCGTCCGCGCTGACGAGCGTAGTGGTGGAGCGCACTGGGTTGCGACCTACCTGTTCAGCCAGACCGGCCGCACCGTGGTCAACGATATCCAGGCGCGTTTCGTGATCCGTGACGGGCTGATCTGCCAGCACGATGACCACTTCGACATGTGGCGCTGGGCGCGGCAGGCGCTGGGTATGCCAGGCGTGCTGCTGGGCTGGTCGCCGCTGGTGCAGAACAAGGTACGCCAGCAGGCATTCAAAGGGTTGCGCGCGTTCCAGCAGGCCCGGGGTGAGTGAAATCGACGAAGTCGCTGTCAGCAAGCCCTGGTATGTCTACCTGGTGCGGGCGGCCAATGGTTCGTTGTACTGCGGCATCAGCGATGACCCGCAGCGGCGCTTCCTGGCGCACCAGAAAGGGCAGGGCGCGCGCTACTTCAAGACCAGCCCGGCCCAGGCGCTGGTGTATGTGGAGCAATGGCCGGACAAGGGCGAGGCGTTGCGCCAGGAGCGGCTGGTGAAGCGGCTGCGCAAGTCGGCGAAGGAGGCGTTGGTGGCTTCCTATGGCGCAGCAGCCCTCGGGGCCATCAGTCCTTGCGCCGCTTCAGCTGATCCACCAAGGTGGTCGGAAGGCCCTTGATGATCAAGGTCCCTGCTTCTTCGTCATATTCGACCTTGTCCCCCAGCAGGTGCGCTTCGAAGCTGATCGACAGCCCCTCGGCACGCCCGGTGAAACGGCGGAACTGGTTGAGGGTGCGCTTGTCCGCGGGGATTTCCGGCGACAGGCCGTAGTCCTTGTTGCGAATGTGGTCGTAGAACGCCTTGGGCCGGTCCTCGTCGATCAGGCTGGACAGCTCCTCAAGTGTGACCGGCTCGCCCAGCTTGGTCTGGGTAGTGGCGTACTCGACCAGGGTCTGGGTTTTTTCGCGGGCGGACTCTTCAGGCAGGTCTTCGCTCTCGACGAAGTCGCTGAAGGCCTTGAGCAGGGTGCGGGTTTCGCCCGGGCCGTCGACGCCTTCCTGGCAGCCGATGAAGTCACGGAAGTAGTCCGAGACTTTCTTGCCGTTCTTGCCCTTGATGAACGAAATGTACTGTTTGGAGTTCTGGTTGTTCTTCCACTCCGACAGGTTGATGCGCGCCGCCAGGTGCAGCTGCCCAAGGTCGAGGTGGCGCGAAGGCATCACGTCGAGTTCGGCGTTCACCGCCACGCCTTCGCTGTGGTGCAGCAGGGCGATCGCCAGGTATTCGGTCATGCCTTGCTGGTAGTGGGCAAACAGGATGTGGCCACCGGTCGACAGGTTGGATTCTTCCATCAGCTTCTGCAGGTGCTCCACGGCCACGCGGCTGAAGGCGGTAAAGTCCTTTTCTTCGTCCAGGTACTGCTTCAGCCAGCCACTGAGCGGGTAGGCGCCAGACTCACCGTGGAAAAAACCCCAAGCCTTGCCTTGCTTGGCGTTGTAGCTGTCATTGAGGTCGGCCAGCAGGTTTTCGATGGCGTCGGAGGCGGCCAGTTCGGAGTCGCGGGCATGCAGCACGGCGGGGCTGCCATCGGGCTTTTTGTCGATCAGGTGAACGATGCAATGACGGATTGGACATGGAATTCTCGGCGAGCTGCAAAAGTCGTGCAGTTTACCTTAGACACCAGGTGATGCAGTGGCCGGATGTTGGCAGAAATGCCGGTTGTTCGTTTTTTGTTCAGATTTGTGCGTTTTCGGCTAAAACCCCCGAAAAACCTGCATTAAATCGAAGTGCGCAGCGGATATTTATCCGCTCCTGTGGTAGCTTTGCGCGGTCTTGCGCCCCTTGTGTGGCGCATTGCTGGCAGCGTGCTGTCGTCGTGTCGAACCAAACGTCGATTTGCGTATCTACATACGCGATTGGCGCGGCCCTCCACTTTCAGGGGCTGGCCCGATAACGTCGTAGTCCGCTGCATAACCATCGAATTTGATAGGGAAGGAACACCACCATGGCATTGACCAAAGACCAACTGATTGCCGACATCGCCGAATCGATCGCCGCGCCAAAAGCCACCGCCAAGAACGCTCTGGAGCAACTGGGCCAGATCGTTGCCGACCAGCTGGAAAACGGCGCTGAAATCACTCTGCCAGGCATCGGCAAGCTGAAAGTCACCGAGCGTCCTGCCCGTACCGGCCGCAACCCTTCGACTGGCGCTGCCATCGAAATCGCTGCCAAGAAAGTCGTCAAGTTCGTGCCAGCCAAAGTGCTGACCGACGCCATCAACAAGTAATTGTTGAAGCTTTGACGAAACCGCGCCCGGCTTGCCCGGGCGCGGTTTTTTCATGCCTGGGTTTTACGCCCGGCGTGCCAGGCCTGGCGCGCGGCGTCGTCGTGGTAGCTCCAGGCGACCATGCGGCTTTGCTTCTGCCCCTGGCCCATTTCACGGGTGCGCACGGCCTTGGCGCCCGCTTTCTTTAGCGCGGCCTCGATCCCCGGCAGGTTGCTGGCCTTGGACACCAGGCTGGTGAACCACAAGACCTGCTTGGCGTACTGCACGCTTTCGCTGACCAGTTGGGTGACAAAGCGGATCTCGCCGCCTTCGCACCACAGTTCATTGTTCTGACCGCCGAAGTTGAGCACCGGCAGCTTGCGCTTGGGGTCCTGCTTGCCCAGGTTCTTCCACTTGCGCTGGCTGCCACGGGTGGCTTCGTCGCGTGAGGCATGGAAGGGCGGGTTGCACAGGGTCAGGTCGAAGCGTTCGTCTTCCTGCAGCAGGCCGCTGAGGATGTGCGCACGGTTGGCCTGCTGGCGCAGGCTGATGGCCTTGCCCAGGCCATTGGCCTGGACGATGGCCTTGGCCGATGCCAGGGCCACGGGGTCGATGTCCGAACCGAGGAAGCGCCAGCGGTAGTCGGTGTGCCCCAGCAACGGGTAGATGCAGTTGGCGCCCACGCCGATGTCCAGTGCGCGCACCTGGGCGCCCTTGGGAATCTCGCCGGCATTGTCGTCGGCCAGCAGGTCGGCGGCGACGTGGATGTAGTCGGCGCGTCCGGGAATCGGCGGGCATAGATAGTCGGCGGGGATATCCCAGTGCTGGATGCCGTACTGGGCCTTGAGCAGGGCACGGTTGAACACCCGCACGGCCTCAGGGTTGGCGAAGTCGATGCTGGGTTTGCCGTGGGGGTTGGTGATGGTGAAGCGCGCCAGGTCAGGGTGGGCCTTGATCAGGCTGGGGAAGTCGTAGCGGCCCTGGTGGCGGTTGCGCGGGTGCAGGGTGGGTTTCTGGGTCATTGTCGAGTCCTGAAAAGCATCGCCGGCAAGCCAGCTCCCACAGGTACAGCGCTTTTCCTGTGGGAGCTGGCTTGCCGGCGATGGGCTGCGAAGCAGCCCGCTATGGCTTCACTTTTGATTACAGCGCTGCAATCCGCGCATGTTGCTCGGTGAAGTTGGCCAGGGCCTGTTCGGACTCGGCCAGCTTGGCGCGTTCCTTCTCGATCACTGCAGGCGGTGCCTTGTCGACGAAGGCGGCGTTGGACAGCTTGCCGCCCACGCGTGCCACTTCACCTTGCAGGCGCTGGATTTCCTTGTTCAGGCGCGCCAGCTCGGCATCCTTGTCGATCAGGCCGGCCATCGGCACCAGCACTTGCAGGTCACCGACCAGGGCGGTGGCCGACAGCGGCGCTTCGTCGGCATCGCCCAGTACGGTGAACGATTCGACCTTGGCCAGCTTCTTCAGCAGGGCTTCGTTTTCCTGCAGGCGACGCTGGTCGTCGGCGTTGGCGTTCTTCAGGAACAGCGGCAGCGGCTTGCCCGGGCCGATGTTCATCTCGGCGCGGATGTTGCGCAGGCCGACCATCAGCTCCTTGAGCCACTCGATGTCACCTTCGGCGGCGGCGTCGATGCGGCTTTCATTGGCCACCGGCCACGGCTGCAGCATGATGGTCTTGCCGTGGATGCCGGCCAGCGGCGCGATGCGCTGCCAGATTTCTTCGGTGATGAACGGCATGAACGGGTGCGCCAGGCGCAGCGCCACTTCCAGCACGCGCACCAGGGTGCGGCGGGTGCCACGGGCGCGCTCGACAGGGGCGTTCTCGTCCCACAGCACCGGCTTGGACAGCTCCAGGTACCAGTCGCAGTACTGGTTCCAGATGAACTCGTACAGTGCCTGGCTGGCCAGGTCGAAGCGGAACTGCTCCAGCTGGCGGGTCACTTCGGCTTCGGTGCGCTGCAACTGCGAGATGATCCAGCGGTCGGCCAGCGACAGCTCGACGGCTTCGCCGTTCTGGCCGCAGTCCTCGCCCTTGTCCAGCACGTAGCGGGCGGCGTTCCAGATCTTGTTGCAGAAGTTGCGGTAGCCTTCTACGCGGCCCATGTCGAACTTGATGTCACGGCCGGTGGAGGCCAGCGAGCAGAAGGTGAAGCGCAGGGCGTCGGTGCCGTAGCTGGCGATACCTTCGGGGAACTCGGCCTTGGTCTGCTTGGCGATTTTTTCGGCCAGCTTGGGCTGCATCATGCCGCTGGTGCGTTTTTCCAGCAGGGCGTCGAGGGTGATGCCGTCTACGATGTCCAGCGGGTCCAGTACGTTGCCCTTGGACTTGGACATCTTCTGGCCCTGGCCGTCACGGACCAGGCCGTGGCACGTACACAGTCTTGAACGGTACCTGCGGGGTGCCATCCTCGTTCTTGATCAGGTGCATGGTCAGCATGATCATGCGCGCAACCCAGAAGAAGATGATGTCGAAGCCGGTCACCAGCACATCAGTGGAGTGGAACTTCTTGAGGAACTCGGTCTGCTCCGGCCAGCCCAGGGTGGAGAAGGTCCACAGGCCCGAACTGAACCAGGTGTCGAGGACGTCGTCGTCCTGGCGCAGGACCACGTCGGCGCCCAGGTTATGCTTGGCGCGCACCTCTTCCTCGTTGCGGCCGACATAGACCTGGCCGGCCTCGTCGTACCAAGCCGGGATGCGGTGGCCCCACCACAGCTGGCGGCTGATGCACCAGTCCTGGATGTCACGCATCCACGAGAAGTACATGTTCTCGTACTGTTTGGGCACGAACTGGATGCGGCCATCTTCCACGGCGGCGATGGCAGGTTCTGCCAGCGGCTTGGTGGAAACGTACCACTGGTCGGTCAGCCACGGCTCGATGACGGTACCCGAACGGTCGCCTTTCGGCACTTTCAGGGCGTGGTCGTCGATGCTCACCAGCAGGCCCTGGGCGTCCAGGTCGGCGACGATCTGCTTGCGCGCGACGAAGCGGTCGAGGTTGGCGTACTGGGCCGGCAACCGGGTGTCGACCTGCTCGTTGACGCTGCCGTCGAGGTTGAAAGCCTGGGCGCTGGCCAGCACGAAGGCGTTCTTGTCGAAGATGTTCAGCAGCGGCAGGTTGTGGCGCTTGCCGACTTCGTAGTCGTTGAAGTCGTGGGCCGGGGTGATCTTCACGCAGCCGGTACCGAACTCGGGGTCGCAGTAGTCGTCGGCGATGATCGGGATGCGACGGCCGACCAGCGGCAATACGACGAACTTGCCGATCAGTGCCTGGTAGCGCTCGTCATTCGGGTTGACCGCCACGGCAGCGTCACCCAGCAGGGTTTCCGGACGGGTGGTGGCGACTACCAGGTAGTCCTTGCCTTCGGCGGTCTTCGCGCCGTCGGCCAGCGGGTAGCGCAGGTTCCACAGGTGGCCCTTCTCGTCGTGGTTTTCCACTTCGAGGTCAGAGATGGCCGTGTGCAGCTTGGTGTCCCAGTTGACCAGGCGCTTGCCGCGGTAGATCAGGCCGTCTTCATGCAGGCGCACGAAGGCTTCCTTGACCGCTTCGGACAGGCCGTCGTCCATGGTGAAGCGTTCGCGGCTCCAGTCGACCGACGAGCCCAGGCGACGGATCTGACGGCTGATGTTGCCGCCGGACTGGTCCTTCCATTCCCAGACCTTTTCCAGAAACTTTTCGCGGCCCAGGTCGTGGCGATTCTGGCCTTTGGCCTCGAGCTGGCGCTCGACCAGCATCTGGGTGGCGATGCCGGCGTGGTCGGTACCTGGCTGCCACAGGGTGTCGCGGCCTTGCATGCGGCGGAAACGGATCAGGGCGTCCATGATCGCGTTGTTGAACCCGTGGCCCATGTGCAGGCTGCCGGTCACGTTCGGCGGCGGGATCATGATGGTGTAGGACTCGCCTGCACCTTGTGGGGCGAAATAGTTCTCGGACTCCCAGGTGTTGTACCAGGAAGTTTCGATGGCGTGCGGCTGGTAGGTCTTATCCATGCGCGGCGGGACCCTGTGCATTTATTCGGGAAAGCCGGGAAGTATAACCAAGCTGGGGGCCGCAGGCGACAAGCTGCTGACAACTGACGGAACCGTGGCGCCTGCTTCGCGGGCACGCCCGCTCCCACAGGTACGGTGCAAGTCTCGAAGCTTGCACCGTACCTGTGGGAGCGGGCGTGCCCGCGAAGCAGGCGCCGCTGATACCCGGTATTACTCGGAACGCTTGATCAACCGCTCGATCCGCGCATCCAGCCGGCGCTTGATCTCGTTCTCGATGTGCGGGGTAAAGTCGTTGATAACGTCCTGCATGATCATCTGCGCCGCCGCGCGCAGCTCGCTTTCCAGGTGCAGCAGGGTGTCCTGGCGGCGGGTCTGCGGGTCGTCTTCGGGCTCGGGCTCAACCGGTTCGGCCACAGGCACAGGGTTGCCGGGCGCTTCTTCCAGCAGCAACGGGATCTGCTCCACCGTCTCGGTCAGCAGCGGTGGTTGCAGGTCGGCGTCGCCAAGCAGCTGGCGGATCGACTCGAGGTCATCGAGCAGATGGGTGGAGTCGGGCAGGGGGGAGGGCTTGTCCATCGTCGTCAAAGTCGCTGTAAGCGGTGGTCTTGCAGAGCATAGCCCTGTTCACGGTAGAAACGGAATCGGTCACGGGCCGATTGGCGGATGCCAGGCTCCTCAACGACGATTTCGGCCACCCGCTCGAACTGGCCGACAAAGCCCGGTACGCCGGCGCCCAGGTTGATCAGCAGGTCGTGGTGATTGCCTGCACTGTCGGCCGCCAGGCCCAATGCCACGCTGGCGTCGGCATGCACCTCCGCGAGATCGTGGGGCACGAAGGCCTCGCCCTTGAAGCGCCACAGGCGTTGGTCCAGCTCATCGCGCTGCTCGGCGTCCTGGCAATGCAGGTAGACCCGGTGGCCGAGGCGCCAGGCCTTTTCGCACAGCTTGCAGGCGAAATCGAGCCGCGCCGACAGCGAGTCGGTGGGCAGGATGTAGAAATCGACTTTGCTCATGGTGGTATCGCCGGCCGGTGGCGTGCGGGGCGCCACCGGCTTCACGGCGTCAGGCGCCAGCGCGGTCCAGCAGGTACTGGGTCAGCAGGGGCACAGGGCGGCCAGTGGCGCCCTTGTCCTTGCCACCACTGACCCAGGCGGTGCCGGCGATGTCCATGTGCGCCCAGTCGTAGGCCTTGGCAAAGCGCGACAGGAAGCAGCCGGCGGTGATGGTGCCGGCCTTCGGCCCACCAATGTTGCCCATGTCGGCGAACGGGCTGTCCAGTTGTTCCTGGTACTCATCGAACAGCGGCAGCTGCCAGGCACGGTCGTCGGCGCGCTTGCCAGCGTCGAGCAACTGGCCGACCAGGTCGTCGTTGTTGCCCATCAGGCCGGTGGTGTGGCTGCCCAGGGCGACGATGCAGGCACCGGTCAGGGTGGCGATGTCGATGACTGCCTGCGGCTTGAAACGCTCGGCGTAGGTCAGGGTGTCGCACAGCACCAGGCGGCCTTCGGCGTCGGTGTTGAGGATTTCCACGGTCTGCCCGCTCATGGTAGTGACGATGTCACCCGGGCGGGTGGCGCCGCCACTTGGCATGTTCTCGGCGCAGGCCAGCAGGCACACGAGGTTGACCGGCAGCTGCAGTTCGAGCACCGCACGCAGGGTGCCGAGCACGCTGGCGGCACCGCACATGTCGTATTTCATTTCGTCCATGCCGGCACCAGGCTTGAGGCTGATGCCGCCGGTGTCGAAGGTAATGCCCTTGCCCACCAGCACGAACGGCTTCTCGGTCTTCTTGCCGCCCTGGTAGTTGAGCACGATCAGGCGTGGTGGCTGGTCGCTGCCTTGGCCGACGGCGTAGAACGCGCCCATGCCCAGGTCCTTGATCTTCTTCTCGTCCAGTACTTCGACCTTCAGCGCCTTGTGCGCCTTGCCCAGGTCCTTGGCCTGTTCGGCCAGGAAGCTTGGGTGGCACAGGTTGGGCGGCAGGTTGCCGAGGTCGCGGGTGAAGGCCATGCCGGTGGCGATGGCGCCGGCGTGTTTGAGCGCACGTTCGACCTCGGCCTGGCCGGCCTTGTCGGCCAG
Source organism: Pseudomonas putida (assembly GCA_029953615.1). Lineage (NCBI taxonomy): Bacteria > Pseudomonadati > Pseudomonadota > Gammaproteobacteria > Pseudomonadales > Pseudomonadaceae > Pseudomonas > Pseudomonas putida. The sequence goes on from CP124529.1 coordinate 3,426,202, forward strand.
CAGGGTGACCTTCTTCAGGGTGCGTGGTTCGGCCTTCTGGCTCTTGAAGCGGTCGAACACGTAATCGCCATCGAGCAGGGTTTCGGCCAGCAGGCGGTACTTGCCGTAGTGGGCGTCGCGGTTGCTGACTGCGATGTCGTCCAGTGCCAGCACGGCATCAGCGCCGTTCAGGCCCTTGAGCACACCGGCGACGCTGGCAACCAGTTTGCGCCAGGCGCGGTCGCCAAGCGCTTCGTCCTTGCCGCTGCCCACCAGCAATACGCGCTCGGCCTTCAGGCCCGGGAGGCTCTGCAGCAGCAGGGTCTGGCCCGGCTTGCCGGCCAGGTCGCCACGCTTGAGCACGGCACTGATGGCGCCTTCGCTGGCCTGGTCCACGGCCTTGGCCACGGCGCCGAGCTTGCGGTTTTCACCTACCGGGAGGACCAGGGTGGCGGTTTTTACGGATGCAGCAGCTACGCTTTTTACAACCAGTTCCATGTCAGGATCCCCGAATGATCGATACAGTCGGCGCTGTGTCTTCCAGCGCTCTGGGCGGGCCTGGCCGCGTCGTCGCGCGCCGGCGGAAAAGCTGCCAGTTTGAGCCTGCGGCAAGCGTGCTGACAACCCCGTTATGCGCCTTCATGCGCGGCGAAGTGACAGGGGCGGTCAATCACAGGATAATGCGCGCACTTTACATGGAGGTTCGCCTTTGGCGAACCGGCATTGGTCTTGGCTGTACTAAGTCATTGTCTGGCGCCACTGATTGGCAGTCCGCCCTGACAACCCAGGAGTGTCTGGTTTGATCGTCTTTCGTTATCTGTCCCGCGAGGTCCTGGTGACCTTGAGCGCCGTCAGCGCCGTGCTGCTGGTGATCATCATGAGTGGGCGCTTCATCAAGTACCTGGCCCAGGCTGCCCAGGGCGTGCTCGACCCGAGCGTGCTGTTCCTGATCATGGGCTTCCGCCTGCCGGGCTTCCTGCAGCTGATTCTGCCTCTGGGGCTGTTCCTCGGCATTCTGCTGGCGTACGGGCGCCTGTACCTGGAAAGCGAGATGACCGTGCTGTCGGCCACCGGCATGAGCCAGCAACGCCTGCTGGGCCTGACCATGGCCCCCGCCGCGCTGGTCGCCCTGCTGGTGGCCTGGCTGAGCCTCAGCCTGGCGCCGCTGGGCGTGGCCCAGGTGCAGCAGATCATCAGCCAGCAGGATGCCCTGACCGAGTTCGATACCCTGGTGCCAGGCCGCTTCCAGACCCTGCGCGACGGTTCGCGGGTGACGTACACCGAAGAGCTGTCGGACGACCGCATCAACCTGGCCGGCGTGTTCATCTCCGAGAAACGCTTCAACCAGGACAAGACCAAGGACCGTGCGCCGTCGGTGCTGGTTGCTGAAAAAGGCCACCAGGAAATTCAGGCTGACGGCAACCGCTACCTGGTACTGGAAAACGGCTACCGTTACGACGGCAACCCGGGCCAGGCCGACTACCGCGCCATCAAGTACGACACTTACGGCGTGCTGCTGCCCAAGCCGGAGGTCAGCGAGGAAGTGACCGAACGCGAGGCCGTCCCCACCTCCGAGCTGATCGGCAAAAAGGGCCTGCGTGAGCGCGCCGAGCTGCAATGGCGGCTGTCGCTGCCGATCCTGGTGTTCGTCGTCACCCTGCTGGCGGTACCGCTGTCGCGGGTCAACCCGCGCCAGGGCCGCTTCCTCAAGCTGCTGCCGGCAATTCTTCTGTACATGGCCTACCTGACAATGCTGATTTCCGTACGTGGCGCCCTCGAGAAGGGCAAACTGCCGATCGCCCTGGGCATGTGGTGGGTCCACGGCCTGTTCCTCCTGATCGGCCTGGGCCTGATGTACTGGGAACCGCTGCGCCTCAAGCGCGCCGCCCGTCGTGCGGAGGTGGCCCATGGGTAAGCTCGACCGTTACATCGGCCAGAGCGTGCTGCTGGCCATTCTCGCCGTACTGGGGATCATCCTTGGCCTGGCCTCGCTGTTCGCCTTCATTGATGAAATGAGCGACCTCAGCGATACCTACACGGTGATGGAGGCGGGCAACTTCGTTTTGCTCACCGCCCCACGGCGCCTCTACGAAATGCTGCCGATGGCCGCCCTGATCGGTTGCCTGATCGGCCTGGGCAGCCTGGCCAGCAGCAGCGAACTGACCATCATGCGCGCCGCCGGAGTGTCCATCGGCCGCATCGTCTGGGCGGTGATGAAGCCGATGCTGGTGCTGATGCTGGTCGGCCTGCTGATCGGTGAATACGTGGCACCGGTGACCGAGAACAAGGCCCAGGCCGACCGTTCCCTGGCACAGGGCGGTGGTGATGCGCAAAGCTCCAAGCGCGGCATGTGGCACCGCCAGGGCGAGGAGTTCGTGCACATCAACGCCGTGCAGCCCAACGGCCTGCTGCTGGGGGTGACCCGCTACCGCTTCGACAGCGAGCGCAAGATCGTCACCTCGAGCTTTGCCCGCCGAGCGCAGTACCAGGATGACCATTGGCTGCTCGCCGACGTGCGCACCACCTTCTTCCGTGGCGACCACACCGAAGTGGTGAACACGCCGCAAGAGCGCTGGGATGTTTCGCTCACGCCGCAACTGCTCAATACCGTGATCCTGGCGCCGGAGTCGCTGTCCATCACCGGGCTGTGGGACTACATCCACTACCTGTCAGACCAGGGGCTGAACAATGCCCGTTACTGGCTGGCGTTCTGGACCAAGGTGTTGCAGCCGATGGTGACCGCGGCGCTGGTGCTGATGGCGATTTCCTTCATCTTCGGCCCGCTGCGTTCGGTGACCCTGGGCCAGCGCGTATTCACCGGTGTGCTGGTGGGCTTCGTGTTCCGCATCGCCCAGGACCTGCTGGGGCCGTCGAGCCAGGTGTTCGGCTTCCCGCCGCTGTTGGCGGTGGTGATTCCGGCAGGCATCTGTGCGCTGGCCGGTGTGTGGTTGTTGCGCCGGGCCGGTTGATGGCCTGAGCTGCAAAAAAAGCCGACCTCAGGGTCGGCTTTTTGCTGGCATCTGTGTTGGCTTCTTCGCGGGCTTGCCCGCTTCCACAGGTTCATCACAGGTCCCCAGGCTTGTGAGGTTCCTGTGGGAGCGGGCGAGCCCGCGAAGAGGCGGGAGCAGGCAATACAGGTCTCAGCTCATTTCTTCTGCTTCGGCACCCGCACCAGTTGGCTTTCCGAATAAATGTCATGCCAGCCGCGTTTGCGCTTGTCGATCAGCACCCAGAGGAACCCCAGCCCCAGGCACAGCCACGACGCGATCGACACCACAAAGCGCAACAGTGCCTGCCACAGGCTGATAGCCGTGCCGTCTGCGTTCTGTACCCGCACGCCCCACACCTGCATGCCCAGGGTCTGCCCGCCATGGATCCAGAACTTGGCAAAGAAGCCGAACAAGGCGAACAGAAGCACCGTCGACAGCAGCGGGTCGCCGTCCAGCGCGCCAGCTTCGGTCAGCTCACGCATGCGAGCTTCGCCGATGATCGCCATCTGGATCATCTTGTAGGCACCGGCGGTCACGATAAGCAGCGCCGTGCACAGCAGGAAGTCGTAGAACATCGCCGCCAGGCGCCGGCCCAGGCCGACCGGCGGAAAATCACCCTGGGGTGTGAGCAGAGGCTTGGACATGCAGAACGGCTCCAGAAGACGAAGCCGCTATTCTACGGGCAAAAAAAAGCCCCTGCACTTGGCAGGGGCTTTTCTCGAAGTCGGGTTCGGCTCAGCCGGCGACCTGAACTTTGTCAGCCTGCATGCCTTTCTGGCCCTGGACTGCTTCGAAGGTGACCTTCTGGCCTTCTTTCAGGCTCTTGAAGCCGTTACCTTCGATAGCGCGGAAGTGCACGAACAGATCCGGACCGCTTTCTGGAGTGATGAAGCCGTAACCTTTTTCGTCATTGAACCACTTGACGGTACCGTTCTGACGCTCAGCCATTGTCTTATTTCCTATGAAGCTTGAATTTTGATGACAGTTTCTTTTGCAATAAACATGCAAAAGATTACTGGGCTGGGTTGCAGGAAAGTAAGAGACGTCAAACGGGTTGTAGCAGATTGCGGCTACTGGCCCAGGTCACGAACTGTTGCGACCCATGCAAACACAGTGCAGTGACTCTACGCCAACTCCCGAGCGAAAAACAAGCCCTTGGTCGTATGGAAAACCAGCCGTTTGCCGGTAACCGACAAAATTGTCGGAAACGGCATGGCGCCTGGCCTGGCGCCATGTTCAAAAGTTATTGGGCAGGTTCGAAATCGAATATGTCGAACCTGCCCGCAACCTTCACAAAGCGGCTTCAGCCCCGGTAGTAACGTTGTGCCACGAAAGGCATTTTGCTGACTTTCAAGGCAACCTTCTTGCCTCGCACCACGGCGAACAGTGGGGTGTCGATTGCAGCATGTTCACTATCGATATAACCCATTGCTACAGGTGCACCGAGTGTCGGGCCAAAACCGCCGCTGCACACTTTGCCTACGGGTTTATCGTTTGCATCGACAATATCCGCGCCTTCACGCACTGGCGTACGCTCCTGCGGCAAAAGACCCACACGTTTGCGCGCCACGCCATTGCGCTGCTGGGCGAAGATGGCTTCGGCGCCCGGGAAACCGGCGGCACGTGTGCCATCGGCACGGCGCACCTTGGAAATGGCCCACAGCAGGCTGGCTTCGACCGGCGTGGTCTCGGTATTCATGTCATGGCCATACAGGCACAGGCCGGCTTCCAGGCGCAGCGAGTCGCGCGCACCCAGGCCGATCGGCTGTACTTCGGGCTCGGCCAGCAGGCGGCGGGCGAGCGCTTCGGCAGCCTGTGCCGGTACCGAAATTTCGTAGCCGTCTTCGCCGGTGTAGCCCGAGCGGCTGACGAAGCAGTCTTCACCCAGCAGTTTCACCCGGCGGAACTGCATGAAGGTCATGTGGGCCACTTCCGGGGCCAGGCGCTCCAGTACCTTGACCGCTGCCGGGCCTTGCAGGGCGAGCAGGGCACGCTGCTCGAACAGTGGCTGAATCTCGCAAAGGTTGCCGATGTGCGCTTGCAGGTGGGCCAGGTCCTGGTCCTTGCAGGCGGCGTTGACCACCAGGAACAGCGTGTCGTCGCCCAGGTTGGCGACCATCAGGTCGTCGAGGATGCCGCCTTGCTCATTGGTGAACATGGCATAGCGCTGCATGCCCACCGGCAGGTCGATGATATCCACCGGCACCAGGCTTTCCAGGGCTTTGGCGGCATCGCTGCCGCGCAAGGTGATCTGGCCCATGTGCGAGACATCGAACAGGCCGGCCTGCTCGCGGGTGTGCAGGTGTTCCTTGAGCACGCCCAGCGGGTACTGCACGGGCATGTCATAGCCGGCGAACGGCACCATGCGCGCACCCAGTTCCAGGTGCAGGGCGTGCAGTGGGGTCTTGAGCAGTGTTTCGGACATCGGTGACTCCTTGCTGTTGTTGTCGGGTCAACATTCGATGATGTTGACGGCCAGGCCGCCACGGGCGGTCTCTTTGTATTTGCTTTTCATGTCGGCGCCGGTCTGGCGCATGGTGCGGATCACCTTGTCGAGCGACACGTAGTGCTGCCCGTCGCCGCGCAAGGCCATGCGCACCGCGTTGATCGCCTTTACCGAGCCCATGGCGTTGCGCTCGATGCAAGGCACCTGGACCAGCCCGCCGATCGGGTCGCAGGTCAGGCCCAGGTTGTGTTCCATGCCGATTTCGGCAGCGTTTTCCACCTGTTGCACGCTGCCGCCCATCACCTCGCACAGCGCCCCGGCGGCCATCGAGCAGGCCACGCCGACCTCGCCCTGGCAGCCCACTTCGGCGCCGGAGATGGAGGCGTTTTCCTTGTACAGGATGCCGATGGCCGCGGCGGTGAGCAGGAACCTCACCACCCCGTCCTCGTTGGCACCCGGTACGAAGCGCATGTAGTAGTGCAGCACTGCCGGGACGATGCCCGCTGCGCCGTTGGTGGGTGCGGTGACCACACGTCCGCCGTAGGCGTTTTCCTCGTTTACCGCCAGGGCGTAGAGGTTGACCCAGTCAAGCACCGACAGGGCATCGCGCAGGCTGGCCTCCGGGTGGCGGCTCAGCTGACGGTACAACGCTGGCGCCCGGCGCTTGACCTTGAGCCCGCCCGGCAGAATGCCTTCATGCCGGCAACCGGCTTCGACGCAATCCTGCATCACCTGCCAGATGCGCAGCAGCCCGGCGCGGGTTTGCGCTTCCGGGCGCCAGGCGGCCTCGTTCGCCAGCATCACCTGGCTCACCGACAGGTTCTGCGCCGTGCAGTGGCCGAGCAGTTCCTTGGCGGTCTTGAACGGGTAGGTCAGTGGTGTGCTGTCCTCGACGATGCGGTCGTGGCCGGCGGCGTCCTGGTCGACCACGAAACCGCCGCCCACCGAGTAGTACTCGCGGCTGCGGATTTGCAGGCCGGCCTCGTCGAAGGCGCGGAAGATCATGCCGTTGGGGTGGTAATCCAGCGGCTTGCGGATCATCGCCAGGTGCTGCTTTTCGATGAAGGCGATGCTGTGCTCGCCGAGCAGGTTCAGCCGACCGCTGTCGCGGATGGCCTGCAGGCGGGCAGGGATGGTGTCGGTGTCGATGATATCGGGGTGTTCACCTTCGAGGCCCAGCAGCACGGCCTTGTCGCTGCCGTGGCCTTTGCCGGTGGCGCCGAGCGAGCCATACAGCTCGGCCTTGACGCTGGCGGTGCTGGCAAGCAGGCCATCACGGCGCAACCCTTCGGCGAAACGCGCAGCGGCGCGCATCGGGCCGACTGTGTGGGAACTGGAGGGGCCGATGCCGATCTTGAACAGGTCGAAGACGCTCAGTGACATTGCTCGTTCCCTCCAGAAGGTAAAGGCGAGTGCTGCGCACTCGATCGCCGGCAAGCCAGCTCCCACAGGTACTGCACCAGTCTTGGGTGCGGTGAGGCCCCTGTGGGAGCTGGCTTGCCGGCGATGAGGCCAGAGAGTCGGGTCAGGCGTCCTGATAGCTCTCGATCGACGGGCAGGCGCACACCAGGTTGCGGTCGCCGAACACGTTGTCGACCCGGCCGACCGGTGGCCAGTACTTGCCTTCCACCAGGCTCGGCAGCGGGTATACCGCCTGCTCGCGGCTGTAGCCATGGGCCCATTCGCCTACCAGCTCGGCCGCGGTGTGCGGGGCGTTCTTCAGCGGGTTGTCGTCCTTGTCCAGGCTACCGTTCTCGACCGCGCGGATTTCTTCGCGGATCTGGATCATCGCGTCGCAGAAGCGGTCCAGTTCTTCCTTGGACTCGCTTTCGGTCGGTTCGATCATCAGCGTGCCAGCCACCGGGAAGGACATGGTCGGGGCGTGGAAGCCGAAGTCGATCAGGCGCTTGGCCACGTCGTCGACGCTGATGCCGCTAATGTCCTTCAGCGGGCGCAGGTCGAGGATGCACTCATGGGCCACCAGGCCATTGCCGCCGGTATACAGAACAGGATAGTGCTCTTCCAGGCGACGGGCGATGTAGTTGGCGTTGAGGATCGCCATTTGCGAAGCACGCTTGAGGCCGGCACCGCCCATCATGCGGATGTACATCCAGGTGATAGGCAGGATGCTGGCGCTGCCGAACGGCGCGGCGCATACCGCGCCCTCGGTGTTTTTCAGCTGTGCGTGGCCGGGCAGGAACGGTGCCAGGTGCGACTTGACGCCGATCGGGCCGACGCCCGGGCCGCCACCGCCGTGCGGGATGCAGAAGGTCTTGTGCAGGTTCAGGTGGGAAACGTCGCCGCCGAACTTGCCCGGGGCGCACAGGCCGACCATGGCGTTCATGTTGGCGCCGTCGATGTACACCTGGCCACCGTTGTCGTGGATGATCGCGCAGATTTCGCCGATCGCTTCCTCGAACACGCCGTGGGTCGACGGGTAGGTGATCATGATCGCGGCCAGGCGCTCGCGGTGCTCGATGGCCTTGGCGCGCAGGTCCTCGACATCGACGTTGCCGCGGGCATCACAGGCGGTGACCACCACACGCATGCCGGCCATGTGCGCGGTGGCCGGGTTGGTGCCGTGGGCCGACGACGGGATCAGGCAGATGTCGCGGTGGCCTTCGCCGCGGCTGCGGTGGTAGGCGCGGATGGCCAAGAGGCCTGCGTACTCGCCCTGGGAGCCAGCGTTGGGCTGCAGCGATACGGCGTCGTAGCCGGTGGCGGCGCAGAGCATGGCTTCCAGCTCGGTGGTCATCTGCAGGTAGCCCTGGCTCTGCTCGGCCGGGGCGAACGGGTGCAGGTTGCCGAACTCGGCCCAGGTGACCGGGATCATTTCGCTGGCGGCGTTCAGCTTCATGGTGCAAGAGCCCAGCGGGATCATGCTGCGGTCCAGCGCCAGGTCCTTGTCGGCCAGGCGGCGCAGGTAGCGCATCAGCTCGGTTTCGCTGTGGTAGCGGTTGAACACCGGGTGCTGCAGGATGGCCGATTGGCGCAGCAGGGCGGCAGGCAGCAGTGAGCCGGTGCTGGCGGCCAGGGCGTTGAAGTCTGGCTGGGCCTGGTCGCCACCGATCAGTTGCCACAGGGCCTCGACGTCGGCCTGGCTGCTGGTTTCGTCCAGCGACAGGCCCACGTGGGCGGCATCGATCTGGCGCAGGTTGATGCCTTGGGCGCGCGCCTTGTCATGCAGGCTGGCGGTGGCACCACCGGTGGCCAGGGTCAGGGTGTCGAAGGCGCTGGCGCCCACTACCTGCACGCCCAGCGCCTTCAGGCCGGCGGCCAGGATCGCGGTCAGGGCATGGGTACGTTCGGCGATGCGCTTGAGGCCGGCCGGGCCGTGGTACACGGCGAACATGCTGGCGATATTGGCCAGCAGCACCTGCGCGGTGGCAGATGTTGCTGGTGGCCTTTTCGCGGCGGATGTGCTGCTCGCGGGTCTGCATGGCCAGGCGCAGGGCGGTCTTGCCGAAGCGGTCGATCGACACGCCGACCAGGCGGCCTGGCATGTCGCGCTTGAACGCGTCACGGGTGGCGAAGTAGGCCGCGTGCGGGCCACCGAAGCCCAGTGGCACGCCGAAGCGCTGGGCGCTGCCGATGGCCACGTCGGCGCCGAACTCGCCCGGCGGGGTCAGCAGGGTCAGGGCCAGCAGGTCGGCGGCAACGGCGACCAGGGCATTGGCGGCGTGGAAGCGTTCGATCACTTCGCGGTAGTCGAACACTTCACCGTTGCTGGCCGGGTACTGCAGCAGGGCGCCGAAGAAGGCGCTGACATCGCCAAGCTCGCGCTCGTCGCCGACCACGATCTCGATACCCAGCGGCTCGGCACGGGTGCGCAGCACGTCGAGGGTTTGCGGGTGGCAATGCACGGAGGCGAAGAAGGCATGGCTGGCCTTGTTCTTCGACAGGCGTTTGCAGAAGGTCATGGCCTCGGCGGCAGCGGTGGCTTCGTCGAGCAGCGAGGCGTTGGCGATCGGCAGGCCGGTCAGGTCGCTGATCAGGGTCTGGAAGTTCAGCAGCGCTTCCAGGCGGCCCTGGGAAATTTCTGGCTGGTACGGGGTATAGGCGGTGTACCAGGCGGGGTTTTCCAGCAGGTTGCGCAGGATCGGCGCCGGCGTGTGGGTGTTGTAGTAGCCCTGGCCGATGTAGCTCTTGAACAGCTGGTTCTTGCCGGCGATGGCCTTGAGTGCGGCGAGCGCGTCGGCTTCGCTCTGGCCGTCGTGCGAACCGAGTACGCTGGTGCCCTTGATGCTGTCGGGAATGACCGCGGCGGTCATGGCTTCCAGCGAGTCGAAGCCGAGAGCGGCCAGCATGGCCTGCTCGTCGGCGGCGCGCGGGCCGATGTGGCGGGCGATGAATTCGTTGGCGGTGCCGAGGTTGATGGTCATGGCAGAGTTCCTCAGGCGTCGTCGTTGGCTTTGATCAGGCGGTCGTAGGCGTCCTGGTCGAGCAGGGCGGCCACGGCGCTGGCATCGGCGGGCATGAAGCGGAAGAACCAGCCTTCGCCCATCGGGTCTTCGTTGACCAGTTCCGGGCTGTCTTCGAGCTGGTCGTTGATCTGCACCACCTCGCCAGTCAGGGGCATGTACACACCGCTGGCGGCCTTGACCGACTCGACGGTGGAGGCTTCGCTGCCTTTCTCATACTGCTGCAACTCTGGCAGTTGCACGAAAACCACATCGCCAAGGGCGTTCTGGGCGTAGGCGGTGATGCCCACGGTGACGCTGCCATCGGCTTCGACGCGCAGCCATTCGTGATCTTCAGTGAAACGCAACTCGCTCATGGGGAATCCTCGGGAAGCAGGGCGTTAGGCGCGGTGGCTCCGCGCTCTTGGGGTTGGGATTCCCTTAGCAAAAATGCGGCCAATCGGATAAAAGTGTTTTAAATCAATCAGTTAGGTGTTTTAGTGCCTGCCTGCCATGATCACTGCGGAATGAAAACGCTACAGGCTATGGCGACGGGAAAAGAGTTTGGCGATCAAACCCTTGTACAGCCCTCGCCAAAGTGGTTTGTAGCGAATTCATTACAGTGTAATGAAATGGATACGGTGACGGGCTGCCCTTTGGCTGGGGGCAGAAACTGTCGCCCAAAATGGGCCTTGCAGGTGCGTGAACGTTCTGCCTAGAAGCGCCAGAAAGCGGGGGCAACGAGTACCAGCACGGTAAGGATTTCGAGCCGGCCCAGTAACATCCCGATCGTAAGCAACCACTTCGCTGCATCGGGCAGCGAGGCAAAATTGCCGGCCGGTCCGATCAGGTTGCCCAAGCCGGGTCCAACGTTGCATACGGCAGTGGCTGCACCACTCAAAGCAGTGGTCCAGTCGAGCCCAATCAGGGACAGCAGCAGGGCAATTACCGCGATGGTGATGAAGAAGAAGAACGAGAACGTCAGCAGCGAACGCACGATGTCTTCGTCGATGGGATGGCCATTGTACTTTTTCGAGATCGTTGCACGTGGGTGGATCAACTGCTTCAAGCTGCTGACGAGCAACGATGCGGCCACCTGAAAGCGGAAGATTTTCAGGCCCCCGGATGTTGACCCTGAGCATCCCCCGACAAACGTCAAATAGAAGAACAACAGAACGGCAAAGCTGCCCCACAGCGTGTAGTCACCGACTGCAATCCCCGTCGTAGTGACCACCGAGGTGACATTGACCGCCACGATCCTTAAAGCATCCCACCAAGGCAAGTCGCTATGCCAGCAGAGCCAGCTACCTACCGTGATCGATACGAAGGCCAGAAAGCCGAGGAACCCGCGAACTTGCTGATCCTTGATCAACGCCCGGCGATGGCCGCGCAATGTTGCCACATACAAGGTGAAGGGCAGGCCGCCGAGAATCATGATGACGACTGCCACCCAATGCACTGCTGGCTGTGTCCAGTGCCCGAGCGATGCATCGGAAGTGGAGAAGCCACCGGTCGAGATCAGCGACATCGAATGATTGATGGCTTCGAACGGGGTCATCCCGGCGATCCATAGCGCGAGCGTGCCGACTGCGGTGAGCCCCAGGTATACCGCGAGAATCATCTTTGCCGCGACATGCGAACGTGGTGTCACTTTGTCCGACCAGTCCGAGGATTCGGTCTGAAACAGGCGCATGCCACCGACACGCAACAGCGGCAGAATCGCGACGGCCATGCCAATAAAGCCGATTCCTCCGAGCCAGTGCAGCATGGAGCGCCAGATCAACAGCCCAGGAGAGGCGCTGTCGAGGCCTGTCAGTACCGTGGAACCGGTCGTGGTGATGCCTGACATGGTTTCGAAGAATGCATCCGTGTAGCTGATGTGTCGAATCAGCACCATAGGCAAGGCGGCGAACGCGCAAACGACGACCCAGCTCGCTGTGGTCAGGAAATACATGTCCCTGGCGCGGATCTGCGGCGCTTCAGGTACGCCACGGGCTACCAATGCCAGGCCTGCGCACAGCGCGATCAGGCTCGACCAGAGAAATGCCCCGAGATCGTCGCTACGGTCGTGCAGGATCAACGTGGCCATGGGTACGACCATGCTGAGGGACAATGTAATCAGGAAGACACCGATGATGAAGGCAATGAAATGCCGCGCGGGGATAGGCATCGAACAAGCTCACGGGGGTTATGCCGGGCAGTATTTACAACGCCACGGCATTGTCCAGTAAAGAAGCCGTAAAGGTCATGAGCCGGCTGTTGCATCGTAGGGCCGGTATGACAGTTTATCAGTGGTGCCTTTGCGTCCTGTACCCGAGTGATATCAAAGGCAGGGGGGCTGGAACGTGCGCCGATCCGCGTGAACTCGTTCAGCGCACAGCTCGAATCAGTGAGGCGCGGGATGGGGGTGGCGGTACTTCCCCGGATCCTGGCCAAGGATTTGATCGAGTTGTTTGTCGATCTGCCCCTTCCAGATATGGACGTCTACATGGTGACCCGGCCTCAGGCGTTGAGGCAGCCCCACATAAAGTGCTTTTTCTCGATCCTGGAGAAACTGCTGCACCAGGCCCTGTCAACGGATCCCGGGCAGCACCTGGCGGAGCACTTTACCGGCTGACTGTTCCGCGTCTGATTCAAAAGAACGGCAAGGCCAGATACAGCTTGATGACGATGACATTGATGATGTCGATGAAGAACGCTCCCACCATCGGTACCACCAGAAAGGCAATGTGCGAGGCTCCGTAGCGCTGGGTCACCGCTTGCATGTTGGCGATTGCCGTCGGCGTTGCACCCAGGCCGAAACCACAATGTCCGGCAGCCAGTACCGCTGCATCATAGTTGCGGCCCATGACCCGGAACGTGACAAAGATCGCAAACAGTGCCATGACCAGTGTCTGTGCGGCGAGTAACACAAAGAACGGTAACGCTAACGCCGCAAGGTCCCACAACTTGAGCGACATCAAGGCAATGGCCAGGAATAACGACAAACTCACATTGCCCAATACCGAGACTTCCCGCTCGAAGACATGATAAAAGCCGAATGCCGAAAGGCCGTTTCGCAAAACCACACCCACGAACAGCACGCAAACGAAGGTAGGCAGTTCAAAGGCAGTGCCTTTCAACAAACCGTCAAGTAACGAACCCGCGAGCAAACTGACAGCGATCAGCGCCAGTGTTTCGATAAATGAAAACGATGTAATCAGGCGCTCTTTTTCCGGTTGTTCGAAACCCTTGGGCAGTTGCGGTGCAGCTTCTTCGATGCCCGGTGCTTTTACCCGTTTGATCAGTAGCCGGGCGACCGGTCCGCCAATCAGGCCGCCCAGCACCAGGCCGAAGGTAGCGGACGCCATTGCCAGTTCGGAGGCCGAGGCCAGGCCAAACTTTTCGGTGAACGTGGCCCCCCACGCAGCGCCTGTGCCGTGGCCTCCCGACAAGGTGATGGACCCGGCCAGCAGGCCCATCAGCGGGTCGAGCCCCAGTGCCGTTGCCAGGCCGATGCCCATGGCGTTCTGAACCAGCAGCAAGCCGGTTACCACCAGCAGGAATACGGTAACCGCGCGGCCACCTTTTTTCAGGCTGGCGAAGTCTGCACTCAAACCGATGGTGGCGAAGAATGCCAGCATCAGAGGGGCTTGCAGTGAGGTATCGAATTTCACATGGACATCGAAACTACGCAACGCCAAGAGTGCCAAGGCTACTACAAGGCCGCCGGCGACAGGTTCCGGAATGTTGTAAGTGCGCAAGAAGCCAATGCGTGCAACAAGGCCGCGCCCCAATAACAATACTAAAGAGGCGGCTACAAGCGTCCCGTAAAAATCGAGTTCAAACATCAGGTACTCTCGTTATATCCAGTAGCGAACCACTTCCCGCTCTGGGGCGGGTAAGCGGGGTGACAGGCAGGATTGCACTGTCACCATTCTACGAGGCATGCGTGGGAGAGTATCTTTCACTGGCGTAGGAAAAGCCTGAATAACAATCGGATTATTACAATAACTATCAGGGTCCGCTTTGCGGCCCATCGCAGGCAAGCCAGCTCCCACAGGTATCGCGCAGAATTCAGGACGTGTGCGATACCTGTGGGAGCTGGCTTGCCTGCGATGGGCTGCGTAGCAGCCCCGTTGACGCGATCTGACAGGTATCAGGTTTTACCCGGTATTCCATATTTGCGCAGGCGTTGGGCAATGGCGGTATGCGAGGTCTGCAAGCGCCCGGCCAGTTGCCGCGTCGAGGGGTAGCTGGCGTACAGGCGTTGCAGCAGCTCGCGCTCGAAATCGCCCACGGCCTGTTCCAGGCTGGCCACTTCGCCGTCCTGGCCACGGGCCACCGAGGTGCCGGCGATATCCAGGTCACCGATATCCACCAGGTTGCCCTCGCAAATGGCTGCGGCGCGGAATATCACGTTCTGCAGCTGGCGCACATTGCCCGGCCAAGGGTTGGCCAGCAGTGCCGAATGGGTGGCGGGGGTCAGCCGGCAGGGCGGGCGCTGGATCTGCGTGCAGGCCTGCTGCATGAAGAAATGCGCCAGCATCAGAATGTCCTGGCCACGATCGCGTAGCGGCGGCACTTGCAGGTTGAGCACATTCAGGCGGTAGAACAGGTCTTCGCGGAAGCTGCCTTCGGCGACCATGCGCTCCAGGTCGCGGTGGGTGGCACTGATGATGCGTACATCCACCTTCACTTCGCGGTCGCCACCCACCCGGCGGAAGCTGCCATCGCTGAGAAAGCGCAGCAGCTTGGCTTGCAGGTACGGCGACATTTCGCCTATTTCATCGAGGAACACCGTGCCCTGGTTGGCCAGCTCCATCAGCCCGGGCTTGCCGCCCCGCTGCGCACCGGTGAAGGCGCCGGGGGCGTAGCCGAACAGTTCGCTCTCGGCCAGGCTTTCGGGCAGCGCGGCGCAGTTCAGGGCCAGGAATGGCGCTGCGTGGCGGCTGCTGACGGTGTGGCAGGCGCGGGCTACCAGCTCTTTGCCTGTGCCGGTTTCGCCATGCACCAGCAACGGCGCATCGAGCGCCGCCACGCGCAAGGCGCGGGCCTTGAGGGTGCGGATGGCCGGTGACTCGCCGAGCAAGGCATCGAAGCCTTCGGCGTGGTCGTGGTGCAGGGCCGACAAGCGTTCGCCCATGCGCGTGGGTGGGTACAGCGTCAGCAGGCCGCCGGCGTTGGTGATGGGGGTGGCGTCCAGCAGCAGGCTCTGGCCGTTGAGCTGCATCTCGCGCATGGGCAGGTGGAAGTTGTTGTCCAGCAGGGCCTGCAGCAGCCCCGGGTCGCCGAACAGTTCACCCACCGAGCGCCCGGCCGATTCGCGGCCGCACAGCTCGATCAGCGCCGGGTTGGCCAGCAGCACCTTGCCGGCACTGTCCACGGCCAGCACCGGGTCGCTCATTGCCGCCAGCAGGGCATCAAGCTGCAGGTGCCGGCGTTGGCCAGGGAGGATGTCGACCACGTCCACCGATTGCACGCCATGTACCTCGAACAGCGCGTCGTGCAGTTCTTCGAGCACGGCGGGGCTGAGGGTGGGGGCGTCGATGTAGACGTTCGGCGGGACCATCTCCACGGCGTCCAGGTTGAGGTTGCGGGCACCGAGCAGGGCGAGGACTTCCTGGGTGATGCCGACGCGGTCGATGAAGCTGACGTGGATGCGCATGGGGAGGATGAAGTGGTGGCCGGGGAGGGCGGTAGTATGCCTCAACATCGCCGGGGCCGCTTTGCGGCCCATCGCCGGCAAGCCAGCTCCCACAGGCACTGCACAGGCCTTGAGGCCGATGCGATCAAGGTGGGAGGAACTGTCTTGCTCAGTTTCTAAAAGTTGGCGCGATCCCTGTGGGAGCGGGCGGGCCCGCGAACACGGGCGAAGCCCGTGCCATCGTGCCATCCACCGCGTCGCCTGTTTCGCGGGCTTGCCCGCTCCCACAGGTACTGCGCATGGCTTGAGGTCAGCGCGGTCGGGGTGGGAGCTGGCTTGCCGGCGATGGGCTGCAAAGCAGCCCCGATTATCGAAATTACTCCAGATGCTCAGGCTTGATCGGGTCGCCCGACTTCACATCCAGCTTTTCGCGAATGTCCGCGAACATATGGTCATAAAGCTTGTGCGGCGAACTCAGGTTCTCGAATTTCTTCGGTGGGGTCAGGTACGACTGTGCCTTGCGGGTCAGCAGCATGAGGAAGCTGGGCAACACCTGATCCTTGGCCAGGAAGAACTTTTCTTCGACTGGCTTGCCTTCGATGCTGCCGTGCATCTTGAACTGGATACCTCTGCCTTCCTTGGGATCCGACGCGGCTTCGTATTCGATGTTCAGGTCATAGCTGTGGTCGTTCTTGTTCAGCGCGGTGCGCTCGATGTGTACATGACCGGGCTGGTACTGGGCCATGGCGAACTCCTCTGCAAGGTGAAAATGGCGGGCCAATCGGCCCGCCCACTGCATTCAACGGTAGCTGATCCCCGGCTTGGCGGTGGACACCCGCGTACCGGCAGTGCCTTTGACGGATGTCTTCGATGTTTTCCAGCGAACTGATCACCGCCACCTTGCCGGTATTACGGGCAAAGTCGCAGGCTGCTTGCACCTTCGGCCCCATGGAGCCGGCGGCGAAGCCGAGGCGTTCGAGTTCGTCGGGGTGCGCCTGGGCGATGGCTTTCTGCGTGGGTTTGCCCCAGTCAATGTAGGCCGCATCGACGTCCGTGGCGATTATCAGAAGGTCGGCGTCCAGCTGTTCTGCCAGCAGGGCCGAGCAAAGGTCCTTGTCGATCACCGCCTCGATGCCCTTGAGCTTGCGGTTTTCATCGTACATGGTAGGGATGCCGCCGCCACCGGCGCAGATCACGATGCTGCTCTTTTCCAGCAGCCACTTGATCGGGCGGATCTCGAAGATGCGCTTGGGTTTCGGGCTGGCCACCACGCGGCGGTACTTGTCGCCGTCGGCCTTGACCACCCATCCCTTTTCCTTGGCCAGGCGCTCGGCCTCTTCCTTGCCGTAGACCGGGCCGATGAACTTGGTCGGGTCCTTGAAGGCGGGGTCGTTGGCGTCCACTTCGACCTGGGTCAGCAGGGTAGCGAACGGCACTTCGAAGGCCAGCAGGTTGCCCAGTTCCTGTTCGATCATGTAGCCGATCATGCCCTCGGTCTCGGCACCCAGCACATCCAGCGGATAGGCCTCGTCGGGCTTGTAGGACAGGCCCTGCAACGACAGCAGGCCTACTTGCGGGCCGTTGCCGTGGGCGATGACCAGCTCGTTGCCTGGGTGGATCTTGGCGATCTGTTCGGCGGCGGTGCGGATATTGGCGCGCTGGTTGTCAGCGGTCATCGGCTCGCCGCGACGCAGCAGGGCGTTGCCGCCCAATGCAACAACGATACGCATGGGGAATGTCCTTTAACGAAAAGAATGAGCTGCCGCTACACGGAGGTTGCAGGGTTCCCTGTGGGAGCGGGCGTGCCCGCGAAGAGGCCAGGCCAGGCACCATCACTGGTGCGGTTGACGCATTCGCGGGCATGCCCGCTCCCACAAGTACAGCGCAGCCCCCCGGTAGGCGGACAAGGCTTACAGGTCAGCCAGGGTCGACACCAGGATCGCCTTGATCGTGTGCATGCGGTTTTCCGCCTGCTCGAAGGCGATGCAGGCCGGCGACTCGAACACGTCGTCGGTCACTTCGATACCGTTGGCCAGGTCCGGGTACTGTTCGGCGATCTGCTTGCCTACCTTGGTTTCGGAGTTGTGGAACGCCGGCAGGCAGTGCATGAACTTGGTCCGCGGGTTGCCGGTGGACTTCATCAGCTGTGCATTCACCTGATACGGCTTGAGCAGCTTGATGCGCTCGCCCCAGGCTTCGATCGGCTCACCCATCGATACCCACACGTCGGTGTGTACGAAGTCCACACCCTTGACTGCGGCAACCGGGTCTTCGGTGAGGGTGATGCGCGCGCCGCTTTCCTCGGCGTACTTGCGGCAACGCTCGACCAGGTCGTCATGCGGCCACAGTGCCTTGGGCGCGGCGATGCGCACATCCATGCCGAGCTTGGCGCCGATCAGCAGCAGCGAGTTACCCATGTTGTTGCGGGCGTCGCCCAGGTAGGCGTAGCTGATGTCGTGCAGCGGTTTGTCGCTGTGCTCACGCATGGTCAGCACGTCGGCGATCATCTGGGTGGGGTGGTATTCGTCGGTCAGGCCGTTGAACACCGGTACGCCGGCAAACTTGGCCAGTTCTTCGACGATTTCCTGCTTGAAGCCACGGTACTCGATGGCGTCGTACATGCGCCCGAGCACGCGGGCGGTGTCCTTCATGCTTTCCTTGTGGCCGATCTGCGAAGAGTTGGGGTCGATGTAGGTAACGTTGGCGCCCTGGTCATAGGCGGCCACTTCGAAGGCGCAGCGGGTACGGGTGGAGGTTTTTTCGAAGATCAGTGCGATGTTGTTACCCTTCAGGTGCTGCTGCTCGGTACCGGTGTACTTGGCGCGCTTGAGATCGCGGGACAGGTCCAGCAGGTAGCGCAGCTCGCGTGTGGTGTGGTGTTCCAGGCTGAGCAGGTTGCGGTTGTGAATGTTGAACGCCATGACTTTTCTCCTTGAGTTTGGTGAACGCACCGGCCGCCGCTGGGTAAGGGCGGCCGGGGGTAATGGTCGTTAGTAGTCGATCGGGTCACGCACGATCGGGCAGGTCATGCAGTGGCCGCCGCCACGGCCCCGGCCCAGTTCGCCGGCGCTGATGGTGATGACCTCGATGCCGGCCTTGCGCAGCAGGGTGTTGGTGTAGGTGTTGCGGTCGTAGCCAATCACCACGCCCGGCTCGATGGCCACCACGTTGTTGCCGTCATCCCACTGTTCGCGTTCGGCAGCGAAGCTGTTGCCGCCGGTTTCGACCACGCGCAGCTTGACCCCCAGTTGCTCGCCCACCACTTCGATGAACGACTTGTGTTCGCGGCGCACATCCATGCCGTATGGCTTGCTCTCGTCCGGGCGAATGATGAACGGCACGATCTCCTTGACCACTTCCGGGAAGACCGTGACCAGGTCGCGGTCGCAGAAGCTGAACACGGTATCCAGGTGCATGGCGGCACGCGATTTGGGCAGGCCGGCAACAATGACCTTTTCCACCGCACCCTTGGCGAACAGGTTCTGTGCCAGCTGGCCGATGGCCTGGCGCGAGGTGCGCTCGCCCATGCCGATCAGCACGATGCCCTTGCCGATCGGCATGACATCGCCGCCTTCGAGGGTGGACTGGCCGTGTTCCTTGTCCGGGTCGCCGTACCAGATCTGGAAGTCGGCGTTGGTGAACTGCGGGTGGAACTTGTAGATGGCGGTGGTCAGCAGGGTTTCCTGACGTCGCGCCGGCCAGTACATCGGGTTCAATGTCACTCCGCCGTAGATCCAGCAGGTGGTGTCACGGGTGAACTGGGTATTGGGCAGCGGTGGCAGGATGAAGCTGGAGTGGCCCAGGTAGTCGTTGTACATCTTGACCACTTCGGCACCTTCGCTCTGCGGCAGGTCCTGGCCAGCGACGCCGCCAATCAGAAACTCGGCCAGATGGCGCGGTTCGAGGCCTTCGAGCCAGCTGCGCACTTCGTTGGTCAGGCCGACACCGACAGTGTCAGGGGTGATCTTGCGATCGAGAATCCACTTCAGCGCTTCGGGTTGCTGGACGATGTCGGTCAGCAGGTTGTGCATCTCCAGCACATCCACGCCACGTTCGCGCATCTTGGTGACAAAGTCGAAATGGTCACGCTTGGCCTGGTCGACCCAGATCACATCGTCGAACAGCAGCTCGTCACAGTTGCTCGGCGTCAGGCGCTTGTGCGCCAGCCCCGGCGAGCAAACCATCACTTTGCGCAGTTTGCCGGCTTCGGAGTGGACACCGTACTTCTGTTTTTCAGCGGACATGGTTCATTCCTCCAATTGAACGAAGACGTGGATCACAGGGTCAGGAAGCCGTCGTACAGGCCGAAGGCTGCCACCAGGGCACCGATGACCACGGCTGCGAAGATCAGTTTTTCCACGTTGGTGAAGACAGGCTGGCCAACCTCACGCTTGGCCTTGGCGAACAGGATCGCGCCAGGTGCGTAGAGCAGGGCCGAGAGCAGCAGGTATTTCACGCCGCCGGCGTACAGCAGCCAGATCGCGTACACCAGGGCGATGCCACCGATGATCAGGTCCTTCTGCCGTTCGGCCAGGGCCTGTTCGTAGGTTTCGCTGCGCACTGCCAGCAGCACGGCATAGGCGGCCGACCACAGGTAGGGCACCAGGATCATCGACGTGGCCAGGTAGATCAGCGACAGGTAGGTGCTGTTGGAGAACAGTGTGATCACCAGGAAAATCTGCACCATGGCGTTGGTCAGCCACAGGGCGTTGGCCGGTACCTGCTTGGCGTTCTCGCGGCGCAGGAACTCGGGCATGGTGTGGTCCTTGGCGGCGGCGAACATGATCTCGGCGCACAGCAGCACCCACGACAGCAGGGCCCCGAGCAGCGAGATGACCAGGCCGACGCTGATCAGCACCGCGCCCCAGTGGCCGACTACATGTTCCAGCACGGCCGCCATCGACGGGTTCTGCAGCTTGGCCAGTTCCGGTTGGGTCATGATGCCCAGCGACAGCACGTTGACCAGTACCAGGAACAGCAGCACGGTCACGAAGCCGATCACCGTGGCCTTGCCCACGTCGCTGCGTTTTTCCGCCCGCGCCGAGAAGATGCTCGCGCCTTCGATGCCGATGAACACCCATACGGTGACCAGCATCATGTTGCGCACCTGGTTCATCACGCTGCCCAGCTCTGGCGTGCCCAGGCCCCAGATGTCGGCGGTAAAGATGTCGAGTTTGAAGGCGAACAGGCAGATCAGGGCGAACAGCACCAGCGGTACCACTTTCGCGATGGTGGTGACCAGGTTGATGAATGCCGCTTCCTTGATGCCGCGCAGTACCAGGAAGTGCACCGCCCACAGCAGCACCGAGGCGCCTATGATGGCGGCCGGGGTGTTGCCTTCGCCAAAGATCGGGAAGAAATAGCCCAATGTGCTGAACAGCAGCACGAAATAGCCGACGTTGCCCAGCCAGGCACTGATCCAGTAGCCCCAGGCCGAAGAGAAGCCCATGTAATCGCCGAAACCGGCCTTGGCATAGGCGTACACCCCGCCATCCAGGTCAGGCTTGCGGTTGGCCAGGGTCTGGAACACGAAGGCCAGGGTCAGCATGCCGACTGCGGTAATCGCCCAACCGATCAGAACCGCGCCAACCCCTGCGCTGGCCGCCATGTTTTGCGGCAACGAGAAGATCCCGCCACCAATCATCGAACCGACCACAAGTGCAACTAACGCGCCGAGCTTTAGTTTTCCGGATGAATCAGACATTTAACAACTCCTGCCAGGAGAAAGTTGACAACAGCGTAAATCCGACGCCGCTACCATTCGCTGACATAGGTCAGTTCATGGCCACGTGAAGTAGGAAAATTCCTTCACGGGTACTCCTGGAGTGTGCCGACAGCTTCTGCTACAGGCCGCGCGCGCTGGCACCTCCATGTCCATCTAGAGCAATCGCTCTGTTCGGCCTGCGATGCTTGAAGCTAGCCGCTTTTGCCGCTTTCGCAAATTTTTTACAAGAATTTCGAGTTTTATCAGTTTCTTCTCTAGTTGCCCGGGAGCTGCTAGTTTTTACACACCGGGCGGCATAGACAAAGCGGTTATGAGTGCTATAGCTTCATGCACTACGATCATTATAAGTAACAACGTTTATATGACCCGCACGGGCGTTTCAAACCCATGACAGCGCGCAAAAAAAAGGAAGGCTCATGAGCGAACCGGGACAGAAGCTGCGCCTGGGCGCGTTGATCGCGTTGGTGGTCGGCTCGATGATTGGTGGCGGGATCTTCTCGTTGCCGCAGAACATGGCGGCGCGTGCCGATGTGGGGGCGGTGCTGATCGGCTGGGGTATTACCGCGGTCGGCATGCTGGCTCTGGCCTTCGTGTTCCAGACCCTGGCCAACCGCAAGCCGGAGCTGGACTCGGGGGTATACGCCTACGCCAAGGCCGGCTTTGGCGAGTACATGGGGTTTTCCTCGGCCTGGGGCTACTGGATCAGTGCCTGGCTGGGGAACGTCGGCTATTTCGTGCTGTTGTTCAGTACCCTGGGCTTCTATTTCCCGGTGTTCGGCGAAGGCAACACGCCAATCGCCATCGGCTGCGCCTCGCTGCTGCTGTGGGCGGTGCATTTCCTGGTGCTGCGCGGCATCAAGGAAGCGGCGTTCATCAACCAGGTGACCACCGTGGCCAAGGTGGTGCCGCTGCTGATTTTCGTGGTGATCGCGGCGTTCGCCTTCCGCGCCGATATCTTCACGCGTGACATCTGGGGTCTGAGCAACCCGCAGTTCGGCAGCGTGCTGGAGCAGGTGCGCAACATGATGCTGGTGACCGTGTTCGTGTTCATCGGTATCGAGGGCGCAAGCGTGTATTCCGGGCGCGCCCAGCGCCGTTCGGATGTGGGCAAGGCCACGGTGATCGGTTTCCTGGGCGTGCTGGCGCTGCTGGTGCTGGTGAATGTGCTGTCACTGGGGGTAATGACCCAGCCAGAACTGGCCGGGTTGCAAAATCCCTCGCTGGCCTCGGTGCTGGAGCATATCGTCGGGCCCTGGGGAGCCTTGCTGATCAGTATCGGCCTGGCAGTTTCGCTGCTTGGCGCGCTGCTGTCGTGGGCGCTGCTGTGCGCCGAGATCCTCTTCGCGACGGCGCGGGACAAGACCATGCCGCGCTTTCTGGCCAAGGAAAACGCCAACCATGTGCCGGCCAACGCCCTGTGGCTGACCAACTGCATGATCCAGGGTTTCCTGCTGATCACGCTGTTTTCCGCCGGTACTTACACCAGCCTGATCTACCTGGCCTCGTCGATGATCCTGGTGCCCTACCTGTGGTCAGCGGCCTACGCCGTGCTGTTGGCGGTGCGCGCAGAAACCTATGCCGGGCAGCCGGCCCTGCGTCGCAAGGATTTGCTGGTGGCGCTGGTTGCCTTGGCCTATGCCGTGTGGCTGTTGTACGCCGGCGGTCTCAAGTACCTGTTGCTGTCGGCGCTGCTGTATGCGCCGGGCGTGGTCCTGTTCGCCAGGGCCAAGCATGAGCAGGGCAAAGCCTTGTTCACCACTTGGGAAAAGCTGATTTTCGCCGCCGTGCTGGCAGGTGCCGCACTGGCGGCCTACGCCCTGTATTCAGGGCTGCTGAGCTTGTGACGGGGCAGGGCAGGGGGCGTGCTCCGGGCGCGACCAGATCCACAGGTTGCCCAGGGTCATGCCGGCAATGGCCAGGAATACCGGCCAGCGGTGTTCCAGGAGCGTCAGCATCAGGCCCGCGCACAGCAGCATGCTGAGGGTCGCGCTGACCTTGGCCCGCCGCTGGATTACCTTGCCATTGCGCCAGTTATGCAGGATCGGCCCGAACAACCGGTGGTTTTCCAGCCAGGCAGAAAGGCGCGGTGAACTGCGTGTGGCCGCCCAGGCGGCCAGCAGGATGAATTCGGTGGTCGGCAGGCCGGGAATGACGATCGCGACCAGGCCCACGCCCAGGCTTACGTAAGCCAGGATCGCATACAGCAGGCGGGCGAGTTTCGAGCGGGCGGGTCGGGTCATGGTCTCACTGCATAAAACGGTTCGGCCACCGGTAGGGTGGCCGGGTATGGCGTGTCAAACCAGCGCGGCATCTGCGGCGTAGGCGTGCTTGAGCAGCTCGGTGAACCGCTCGAAGGCAGCAACTGCGCCGCGTTCGGCAGCGGCTTCCTCTTCGGCCGACAGGGCCAGGCCATCCAGAATGCGGGTGAACTGCTTCCAGCCTTCGGCACGGCCACCAGCCGGTTCGCCCAGGTGGCGGGCACCGAAACTGTCGGACAAGCCCAGGGCCACGGCACGCTTGATCAGAAACGCAGCGCCCAGTTTGGAGCCTTCGGAGACGAAGATCCAGCCCATTGCCTCGCCCAGGCTCGGGTTGCGCAGGCCGCCCGGCACGGCTGACGGTACTTCGGTATCGAGATCGGCGAGGTCCAGGCGGGCCTGTTCGGCACGGCAGCGCTCGGCCAGGTCGGGGACGATGGTGATCAGTTGTGGGTCGTTGTACAGGGCTTGCAGCTCGGCCTGGAACAGGTACTGGGCGACCACGAAGCGGGCGAAGCTTTCGCGGCTGTCGAAGGGTGCGTGGGCTTTGACCAGGGCATCCAGTTCGGCATGGGGGGCGTGGGTAATCTGGTTGAGGCGCTGGGAGCGCAGGGCTGGGCGGTCGGTCATGGGGCAGTCCTTGGAAAGGGGGGCATCTAGAGACAAGACGAAACAGCGGGGACGGAACAGTAAAAAAATCGGGTTTTCGTGTTGCCTGTACTGGCCTCTTCGCGGGCTCGCCCGCTCCCACAGGTCCAGCGCAGGCCCAAGGCTTGCGCAGTACCTGTGGGAGCGGGCGAGCCCGCGAAGAGGCCGTTACGGGTGCAAAGGGTCAGATATCCCAGACCACATTGATGCCGAAGTTGCGCCCCGGCATGGTCAGGCGGTCGATGTTGGCCGGCTGGGTCACGGCCGCTTCACCCTGGCCGTCGTAGCTGCGCACCGAGTCCCACTGCCAGTACTTCTTGTCGGTGAGGTTGTACAGGCCGGCGTTGATGGTCACGTCGTCGCTGACCTTGTAGTAACCGGTCAGGTCCAGTACCCCGTAGCCCGGGGTGCGGAACTTGGCGCTCGAGCCGTCGGGCGAATAGAAGGTGCTGTCGTCGACGCGGGTCTTGCGCTTGACCAGCGTCCAGCTCAGCAGGCCGCCGTAGTGCTGTTGTTCGTAACCCAGGCCGAACACGCCCTTGAGCGGGTTGACGCTGTTCAGTGGCTCGCCGCTGTCATCGTTGCGGCCATGGGTGTAGGCGATCGAGCCCTGGGTATACAGGCCCTGCGGTGCACCGAAGTGGTCGAGGTTCAGGCGGCCCTTGACCTCGGCACCCTTGATGGTGGCGTGCTTGATGTTGTTGGCCTGGAAGGTCTGCTCCAGGTTGGCGCTTTGTACGGCGTCCTCGTCGATGAAGTCGCGGTACTTGTTGTAGAACACCGCCACATCGAAGTTGCCGGCGTCGAAGTTGCCACGCAGGCCGGTTTCATAGCTTTTGCTCTTTTCCGGTTCCAGGCCCGGGTTGCCTTCCACGCGGTAGCCTTGCTCGATGTTCTCAAACTTCCCGTACATGGACTTGGCAGTCGGAGTGCGGAAGCCTTCGGCGTACTGGCCGTACCAGGTGTAGTTGTCGTTGAAGGCGTAGGTCAGGCCGAACTTGGGCGAGACACGGTGCCACTTCTTGTCCGAGTCGTCCTGGGAGGTGGGCGCGATACCGGAGGACTCCAGGCCACGCAGGAATTCCTCGGTGAACCTGGGCTCCATGCGCGTGTAGTCGTAACGAGCACCCGGCATGAAGGTCCAGTTGTTCCAGCGGATTTCATCCTGCACAAACAGGCTGTAGGTGTTCACGGTCGGGTCCGGGAAGTCGCTGACCAGTGCCTGGCCGTCTGCCGGGCGCTCGGCGCCAGCGGCGGAACAACCTGAGCCAACGGCCAGGCAGGTGCCGGTGCCGCTGCGCGAACCGGTGACCTTCTCGTGCTTGAGGGTAGTGCCATAGGTCAGCAGGTGCTCGGTGGCGCCGAGGCTGAAGGCCTTGTCCAGCTGGGCGTCGAATACCCACTGGCGGTCCTTGTAAGTGGTGTCGCGGGTACGCAGCACCTGACGACCAGGTGGTGCGTAGACCTCCTCGGTGTACTGGTCGGTTTTGGCGATCTGGTAGTTCAGGCTCCACTTCACATGGTCGGCAACCAGCGAATCCAGGCCGAACTCATGGTTGATGCCAAAGCGCTCACGGGTGATGGTGTCGTTACCGTTACGCGCCTTGTAGTAACCCGAGGCACCACGGCCAGGAATGAACGGCCCGCCCACCGCACTGAGGATGTTCTGATCGAGGTCATCCTTGTAGCGTTCGTAGGTGAAGCCCAGACGCGCGTCGTCGGCGTAGTTCCAGCCCAGCTTGGCCAGCACGTTGGTGGTGCGCACGTCCATCGGGTTGGCTTCGGTACGCGACAGGCCGTCACCGCTGTGCCCGCCGTGGGTCTCGGTTTCGTGGCCGTTGCGCTGGCTCAGGTGCAACAGGCCGTCGAAGTCGCCCTGGCGACCGGCGACGGTGGCGGAGGTCAGCCAGCTTTCGTCGGCCGAGCTGTAGCCGGTCTTAAGGCGTGCACCGGCGTCCTTGCCGGGCTTGATGATGTCGTCCGGGTCGAGGGTGAAATAGCTCACTGCCCCGCCGATGGCGTTGCTGCCATACAGCACCGAGGCCGGGCCGCGGAGAATTTCCACCCGCTTGACGATTTCCGGGTCCACGTAGTTGCGCTGGGTCTGGGCGTAGGGGCCGTAGAAGAAGCTGTCGGGGATCGACACGCCATCGACCTGGGTGAGGATGCGCTCGCCGTCGATGCCCCGGATGTTGTAGCCGTTCAGGCCGCTGCGCTGGCCGGTGCCGGCCACCGACACACCCGGCTCGTAGCGTACCAGGTCCTGGATATTGTTGACGTTCTGCCGGTCCAGTTCCTCGCGGGTCTGCACACTGACGGTGCTCGGTACCTGGCTGACGTCCTGGGCGTTGCGCGTGGCGCTGACGGTGACCTGTTGCAGGGCGATCACATTGGCGCTGGCCTGGCGTTCGAGCACCACATTGCCGTGGCTGATCTGGCGAATGCCCAGGCCGGTACCGAGCAGCAGGCGCTTGAGGGCGGCTTCCGGCGGTAGCGAACCCTGCACCCCTGGCGAGGCCACGCCGTCGGCCAGCTCAGCGCTGAAACCGACCTGCCAGCCAGTGACCTGGCTGAAGGCATTGATGGCCGAAACCAGCGGCTGCTGGCCGATGCTGAAGCGGTAGTCGCCCATGCGTGGGCTGCTGGCGTGTGCCGGCTCGGCGGCCAGCGCCGGCAGGCTGCCGGCACCGCTGGCGAGCAGGGCCAGGTTCAGTAGGGAAAGGCTCAGGAGGGACGGTTGCCCTCCATGGCGAGGACGGGTGGAGGGGCGGGTAGGACCTGTGGACATCGGAAGCGCTCCCTGACGCGCAGACTGTTATAGGTGATGGCTGTCCTCGTTTTCAAACGAGAATCAGTTGCATTGGCTATAACGAGACGGGCGGGGTAGCGTGACTGCGTAAAAAAAGTTGGATTGCGGTCTGGCGATCCGTATCACGACTTCTGTGGGAGCGGGCAAGCCCGCGAAACAGGCGCCGCGGTGGATGGCACGGGCGTTGCCCGTGTTCGCGGGCACGCCCGCTCCCACAGGGACCGTGTCGGGTTTCAGATTTGCGGATCAGTTCAGGATGACCAGCGCCGGGTATTCCTGCAGCCGTGCCGAGGTGATGTGGGCCAGCGCGCGCAGGGTTTCCAGCGGTTGGTCGAGGCGGTAGTTGCCGGTGACCGCAACGTCTTCCAGCTGCGCATTGCGGTTGATGATCCAGCCCGGGTAGTAGCGTTGCACCTCCGCCAGCACCTGGCTCAACGGGCAGTTCTCGAATACCAGGCGGCCGTCGACCCAGGCCAGGTCCTTGTGCATGTCGGGGCGCTGGCGCTGGCCGAAGCCCTGGGGGCCGACGCTGATGCTGTCGCCGGCACTCAAGCGGATGCGCTGGTCGCGGGCCCCCTGCAGATCGACATCGCCGCGCTGCACCCGCACCTGTGCCTCGCCGTCGAGGTAGCGCACGGCGAAATCGGTGTCGCGCACCTGCGCGCGCAACGGTCCGGCCTGCACTTCCAGGGGCCGCGGCGCGCCTTCGGGTACCTGGAAATAGGCCTCGCCCTGGAGCAGGCGGGCGACCTGGCGGTCGTCACGCTGCTCGCTGGCAAATGCCGAATTGGTGTTCAGCAGCACTTTCGCCCCGTCTTCCAGCTGCAGACGCTGGCGCTCGCCTACCACCGTAAAGTGATCGGCTTGCAGGCGTATGGGCAGGTTGCCGAGGGTGAACAGCCCGATCAGCAGCAGCGCCGCCGTTGCCAGGGGTTTCCAGTGGCTGCGCAGGCGCCCGTGCCACGAGCGGCGCTGCCGCTGGTGCATCTGCGCCGCCAGCTGGTGCAGCGGCGCACCGTTCCACAGGGCTTCTGCCTCGACATAGGCCTCGGCATTTTCCGGCGCTGCGCTCAGCCAGGCTTCGAAGGCCTGGGTGTCCTCGGCGTTGGCGCATTGCAGGCGCACCAGCCAGTCCAGCGCCTCGTCCATGGCACGAGCACGGGCGCTGGGCCCGGCGGGTGACGGGCGGGGGGCGGGGCTATCGGTCACGGTGAGTCCCTGAATGATTTTTTGCGAATGATCAAGCCTGACGCGGGGCGTGGCAAGGGCTTTGCGTGCCCTTACTTGAGGCGGTCGGCGACACCCATGCAGATCGCCATGATCAGTTTCAGTTCCTTCTGTACCGTGCTGGGCGAAACATCGAGTTGTTCGCCGATTTCCTGGTAGGTGGCGCCATGCAGGCGACTGAGGATGAAGATGCGCTGCTGGCGTTTGCTCAGCTGGTCGAGGCTGAGGCTCAGCTGCTTGAGCAACCGTTCGGCATGGGCGGCATCCTCGCTGCTGGTGGCCGGCGCGGCCACGCTGTGCAGGACGTCATCTGGCACGTCGTCGACCAGCATGCGCGATTGCACCCGGCGCGCGCGCAGGTGGTCGAGGGCCAGGTTGCGTGCGGTCTGGAACACGAACGGTTCGAGGTGTTCGACAGGCCGCTCAGCGAGGGCGCGGGACACCCGCAGGTAGGTTTCCTGCAACAGGTCTTCGGCCGTGGTGGGGTTGCCCACCATGCGCTGCAGGGTGCGCAGCAGGGGAAGGCGCTGGACGAGGAAGACAGAGTTGAACCGGGACTGACTCACAGGGGGACCTGGCCGACGAAAGGTTAATGATAATGCTTATCATCAGTATCGGAGGTCAAGTTTGGAAATGTTAGGAAAAGGTAAAGATTGTGAGTCCCCAGTCTTGCGCGGTCCCGGTGTAGGAGCGGCCTTGTGTCGCGATGGGCTGCGCAGCAGCCCCGGGATTTCGGCCTTGGCACAGATTGCAGGGGCTGCTGCGCAGCCCACCGCGACACAAGGCCGCTCCTACAGAGAACATGCCGAAGCTCAGCGGGCGTTGCACAACGCCAGGCAGTTATCCAGCATGCGGTTAGAGAACCCCCACTCATTGTCATACCACGCCAGCACCTTGAGCATGCGCCCGTTGGCCCGGGTATGGTTGGCATCGAAGATCGACGACAGCGGGTTGTGGTTGAAATCGCAGGAAACCAGCGGCAAAGCGTTGTAGCCCAATACCCTGGAATGCTTGCTGGCCTCGAGGAACAGCTGGTTGACCTGCTCGGCCGTGGCTTCGCGCTTGAGGTTGACGGTGAGATCGACCAGCGACACGTTGATCACCGGCACCCGCACCGCCATGCCGGTCAGCTTGCCGGCCAGCTCCGGCAATACCAGGCCCACGGCCTCGGCAGCGCCGGTCTTGCTCGGGATCATCGACTGGGTCGCCGAGCGCGCGCGGTACGGGTCGCTGTGGTACACATCGGTCAGCACCTGGTCGTTGGTGTAGGCATGAATGGTAGTCATCAGGCCCTGTTCGATGCCGAACTCGCGGTGCAGCACCTGGGCAATCGGTGCCAGGCAGTTGGTGGTGCAGGAGGCATTGGAAATGATCTGGTGCGAGGCCCGCAGAATGTCATGGTTGACCCCGTACACCACGGTAGCGTCGGCGCCTTTGGCCGGTGCCGAGACAATCACCTTGCCAGCCCCTGCAGCCAGGTGTGCCGCGGCCTTGGCGCGCTCGGTGAACAGCCCGGTGCATTCGAACACCACATCGATCGCTTCGGCCTTCCAGGGCAGTTCGGCCGGGTTGCGGATGGCACTGACCGCGATTCGGTCACCATTGACCGTGAGGCTCTCGTGGTCGGCTTCGACGCTGGCATCGAAGGTGCCGTGCACGCTGTCGTACTTGAGCAGGTGGGCATTCATGGCGCTGTCGCCCAGGTCGTTGATGGCGACGACCTGCAGGTCCTGGCGGTAGCCTTGGGTATACAGTGCGCGCAAGACGTTGCGCCCGATGCGGCCGAATCCATTGATGGCGATGCGTAGGGTCATGGCAGTACCTCTGGCAGTCCGAGTGAAACCTGTGGCACAAAGGAGCTTCACTGAAACGGTTTTGTTGTTGGAATTACAAGATTATTCACCTGACGATAGAAAACAAGCCTTTTTAGTGGCAGTATTTTGGTTAAACATACAACGAGTGGTTGGGCGACGTACCCCCAGCGATGCAGCGGGCTGCTTTACATTGAGCCTAGGCCGCAATCGTTTGGAGGGGAAATGCCCGCAAACCGCCCTTACAATTAGCCTGGAGTCCAGTACATGCATCCGCGCATCCTTGAGGTCACCCAGCGGCTGGTCGAACGTAGCCGTGCCACCCGCGAACGCTACCTGCAACTGATTCGCGGCGCGGCCAGTGACGGCCCCATGCGTGCCAGCCTGCAGTGCGCCAACTTCGCTCATGGCGTGGCCGGTTGCGGCAGCGACGACAAGCAGACCCTGCGCCTGATGAACGCGGCCAACGTGGCCATCGTCTCGGCCTACAACGACATGCTTTCGGCGCACCAGCCGTACCAGCACTTCCCCGAGCAGATCAAGCAGGCCCTGCGCGAGGTCGGCTCGGTCGGCCAGTTCGCCGGTGGCGTGCCGGCCATGTGCGACGGCGTGACCCAGGGCGAGCCGGGCATGGAGCTGGCCATCGCCAGCCGTGAAGTGATCGCCATGTCCACCGCCGTCGCCCTGTCGCACAACATGTTCGACGCCGCGCTGATGCTGGGCATCTGCGACAAGATCGTGCCCGGCCTGATGATGGGGGCGCTGCGCTTCGGCCACCTGCCGACCATCTTTGTCCCGGGCGGGCCGATGGTCTCCGGCATTTCCAACAAGCAGAAGGCCGACGTGCGCCAGCGCTACGCCGAGGGCAAGGCCAGCCGCGAAGAGCTGCTGGAGTCGGAGATGAAGTCCTACCACAGCCCGGGCACCTGCACCTTCTACGGCACCGCCAACACCAACCAGCTGGTGATGGAGGTGATGGGCCTGCATCTGCCGGGCGCCTCGTTCGTCAACCCGTACACACCGCTGCGTGATGCGCTCACCGCCGAGGCCGCGCAGCAGGTCACGCGCATGACCAAGGCCAGCGGCAGCTTCATGCCGCTGGGTGAAATCGTCGACGAGAAGGCACTGGTCAACTCCATCGTTGCCCTGCATGCTACCGGCGGCTCGACCAACCATACCCTGCACATCCCTGCGATTGCCCAGGCTGCGGGTATCCAGCTGACCTGGCAGGACATGGCCGACCTGTCCGAGGTCGTTCCGACCCTGTCCCACGTCTACCCCAACGGCAAGGCCGACATCAACCACTTCCAGGCTGCGGGCGGCATGGCCTTCCTGATCCGCGAGCTGCTCGATGCCGGGCTGCTGCACGAAGACGTCAACAACCGTGGCCGGCCATGGCCTGCGCCGCTACACCCAGGAGCCGTTCCTCGACAACGGCAAGCTGGTATGGCGCGAAGGGCCGCTGCACAGCCTGGACGAAAGCATCCTGCGCCCGGTGGCGCGGCCGTTCTCGGCCGAAGGCGGCCTGCGGGTGATGGAGGGCAACCTTGGTCGCGGCGTGATGAAGGTGTCTGCAGTCGCCCCCGAGCACCAGGTGGTCGAAGCCCCGGCGCGGGTGTTCCATGACCAGCAGTCGCTGGCCGATGCGTTCAAGGCCGGCGAGCTGGAGCGCGACTTCGTCGCCGTGGTGCGCTTCCAGGGCCCGCGCTGCAACGGCATGCCGGAGCTGCACAAGCTCACGCCCTTCCTCGGTGTGCTGCAGGACCGTGGCTTCAAGGTGGCGCTGGTTACCGACGGGCGTATGTCCGGTGCCTCGGGCAAGATCCCGGCGGCCATTCACGTTTGCCCCGAGGCTTATGACGGCGGCCCGCTGGCGCGGGTGCGTGACGGTGATATCGTGCGGGTCGATGGTGTCGAAGGCACGCTGCGGGTCATGGTGTCGGCCGAAGAACTGGCCAGCCGCGACCTGCCGCCAGCGCCCCAGGGTAACGACCTGGGCTGCGGGCGCGAGCTGTTCGGCTTCATGCGCATGGCGTTCAGCCCGGCAGAGCAGGGCGCCAGTGCGTTCACCTCGGCCCTGGAGAACCTCAAATGAAGGACCTGCTGGTTGGCGACATCGGCGGCACCAATGCCCGTTTTGCGTTGTGGCGAGACAACCAGCTGCATGAAGTGAAGGTCTTTGCGACCGAGGACTACACCAGCCCGGAACAGGCCATCGAGGCGTACCTCGACGGGCTTGGCATTGCTCGCGGTGGGCTGATTGCGGCCTGCCTTGCAGTGGCCGGGCCGGTTAACGGTGACGAGTTCCGCTTCACCAACAACCATTGGCGCCTGAGCCGCCTCGCGTTTTGCCAGAGGCTGCAGATCGAGCAGTTGCTGCTGATCAATGATTTCACCGCCATGGCGCTGGGCATGACCCGCCTGCGCGAAGGCGAATTCCGTGAGGTATGCCCGGGCCAGGCCGACCTTTCACGTCCTGCGTTGGTCATCGGCCCCGGCACCGGCCTGGGCGTTGGCTCCCTGTTGCGTCTGGGCGACCAGCGCTGGTGCGCCTTGCCGGGCGAGGGCGGGCACGTCGACTTGCCGGTGGGCAATGCCCGTGAAGCGGCTATTCACCAACAGATCCATAGCCAGATCGGCCATGTCAGCGCCGAAACCGTGCTCAGTGGCGGTGGCCTGCTGCGCCTGTACCAGGCAATCTGCGCGCTGGACGGCGACATCCCCCGACACACCACCCCGGCGCAGATCACCGATGCCGCGCTGGGCGGCGAGCCACGGGCATTGGCGGTGATCGAGCAGTTCTGCCGGTTTCTTGGTCGTGTTGCCGGTAACAATGTTCTGACCTTGGGCGCACGCGGCGGGGTCTATATTGTCGGCGGCGTGATCCCGCGCTTTGCCGAGCTGTTCCTGCGCAGCGGGTTTGCCGCGAGTTTTGCCGACAAGGGTTGCATGAGTGGCTATTTCGCTGGCGTGCCGGTCTGGCTGGTGACGGCGGAGTTTTCCGGGTTGCTGGGGGCCGGGGTGGCCTTGCAGCAGGCGTTGGATCATGGATAGGTGAAGTGGGGGCTGCGAAGCAGCCCCAATAGCAGGCAACAAAGACCTGTAACTGACAAAAAGGAAGGACCACCTTGAGCACTGCCGGCAAATCGATCCTGATGGTCGACGACGACCAGGAAATCCGCGAACTGCTGCAAACCTACCTCAGCCGCTCCGGCTTCCAGGTGCACGCCGAAGCCGATGGCAAGGGCTTTCGCCGCGCCCTGGAGTCCACGCCCTGCGACCTGGTCATTCTCGATGTCATGCTGCCCGACGAAGACGGCTTCAGCCTGTGCCGCTGGGTACGCCAGCACCCGCGCCAGGCACGGGTACCGATCATCATGCTCACCGCCAGCTCCGACGAAACCGACCGGGTCATCGGCCTGGAGCTGGGCGCTGACGATTACCTTGGCAAGCCGTTCAGCCCCCGTGAACTGCAAGCGCGGATCAAGGCCCTGCTGCGTCGCGCCGAGTTCGGCCAGGCGGCGCCGGGCAGTGCGGTGCTGGCTTTTGACGAATGGCGGCTGGACACGGTCAGCCACCGCCTGTTCCATCGCGACGGTGAGGAGGTGATCCTCTCCGGCGCCGACTTCGCCCTGCTCAAGCTGTTCCTCGACCACCCACAGCAGATCCTCGACCGCGACACCATCGGCAACGCCACCCGTGGCCGCGAGCCGATGCCGCTGGACCGCATCGTCGACATGGCCGTCAGCCGCCTGCGCCAGCGACTGCGCGATACCGACAAACCACCCCGGCTGATTCGCACCGTACGTGGCAGCGGCTACCTGTTGGCTGCCCATGTCTGCAATGCGCCCTGAGCGGCGCTGGCGCCTGCTGCCGCGCTCGCTGCTGGGGCGCATGCTGCTGCTGACCCTGCTGGTAGTGCTGCTGGCCCAGGGCCTGTCGAGCATCATCTGGGTTGCCCAGTTACGCGCCAGCCAGCTGCAGGGCCTGCGTGCCAGCGCCAGCAGCCTGGCCCATTCAATGAGCGCCAGCGTCAGCTACTTCCGCTCGCTGCCGGTGGCCTATCGGCCCATGGTCCTCGACCAGCTGCGCAGCATGGGCGGCACGCGCTTCTTCGTGTCGCTCAATGCCAAGCCGCTGGACATGCCGGTGCTGCCCGTGACCCCGCGCAAGCAGGCGGTGATCGATGTGTTCAAGCAGGTGCTGCATGAGCGTCTGGGCTCGCAGATGGACATTTCCGTGGAGTTCGTTGCGCCCGACGACCTGCGCATCTTCAACAGCGGCCTCAAGCTCGACGAACTGCCACGTTCCTGGGCGCATTACTCGCTGACCCTGGAACCGCTCAACCCGCCGGTGCTGGTAACCCAGATCCGCTTGGGCGAGGACGAGTGGCTGTACATCGCCTCGCTACTGCCCGAGCCCTACACCAGCCTGGAAGCCGAACGCCTGCCGCGCCAGCAGATCGGCTTCATCGTGCTGACCACGGCCTTGCTGCTGTTGTTCATCGGCTTGCTGGTGCACTGGCAGAGCTGGCCACTCAAGCGCCTGGCGCGGGCTGCGCGGGAGATGTCGCTGGGCGCCGATGTGGCGCCGGTGGCTGAAGGCGGGGGCAGCGAGGTGGTCGAGGTGGGGCGCGCGTTCAACAGCATGCGCGAGCGTATCAGCCGCTACCTGACCGAGCGCAGCCAGCTGTTCAGTGCCATTTCCCACGACCTGCGCACGCCGATAACCCGCTTGCGCCTGCGCGTCGAGCTGCTCGAGGACGAGCGCCTGCAGGCCAAGTTCAGCCAGGACCTGGACGAACTGGAGCTGCTGGTCAAAGGCGCCTTGCAGTGCGTGAAGGACACCGACATCCACGAGAACATCGAGCCGGTCGACCTCAACCAGGTGCTGGAGATCCTTGCCGAGCCTTACCTGGGCGATGGCCGCATCACGCTCGAAGGCCGCGCACTGGCGCCGTACCCGGGCAAGCCGCTGGCGCTGCGGCGCTGCATCGGTAACCTTATCGACAACGCCATCAAGTACGGCGAGCGGGCGCGGTTGCGCATCATCGACACTGCCGAGGGGTTCGTCCTGCAGGTAGACGATCAGGGGCCGGGGGTACCGCAACAGCAGCTGGAGCAAGTGTTCGAGCCGCACTTCCGTCTGGCCGGGCAGCAGCAGGGGTACGGGCTGGGGTTGGGGATTGCGCGCAACATAGCCCATAGCCATGGCGGGGAGGTGAGCTTGCTGAACCTGCGTGAGGGCGGGTTGCGGGTGACCTTGTATCTGCCGCGGGGCATGGACTGAAGGGGTGTGTTGCCTGTACCGGCCTCTTCGCAGCACAAGGCTGCTCCTACAGGGACCACACAAATCGCAATGCTTGCGCTGTACCTGTGGGAGCGGGCTTGCCCGCGAAGAGGCCGGTACAGGTAAGCGAAATGTCACTGCCCGGTGACAAACCCACTGTCCTTCGTGACAACTCACCCAACCCCGCTCACTAGAATTCGCACACGACTGGCAAGGATCAAGCTGGCCCATGAACCCTTCCAACCTGCCTTCCACCCGTTGGCTCGATGCCCCGGCTCACACCGCCTGGCGCATGGCCGAAGGGCAGCGCCTGCTGACCTTCGCCAAGGCCGCGAAACTGCCCGAGGGTTTTGGCAATCTGGATGCCAAGGGGCAGCTTGCCCCCGGTGCCCGCGCCGAAACCCTGAATACCGCCCGTATGACCCATTGCTTCGCCCTGGCCCACCTGCAGGGCGTGCCTGGCTATCTGGCCTATGCCGAACACGGTGTGGCCGCCTTGCGCGGTGCGCTGCAGGATGCCACCTACGGCGGCTGGTTCGCTCACCCTGGTGGCCATGAGGACAGTGGCAAGGCGGCTTACTTGCACGCCTTCGTCGCCCTGGCCGCCAGCTCGGCGGTGATGGCCGGCGCTGAAGAGGCACCCGCCCTGCTGGCAGATGCGGTGCAGGTGCTCGAAGCGCAGTTCTGGAGCGAAGAGGAGGGCGCTTTGCGGGAAGCTTTCTCCCGCACCTGGCAGTTGCCCGAGCAATACCGTGGCGCCAACAGCAACATGCATGCGGTCGAGGCCTTCCTGGCCCTGGCAGACGTTACGGGCGACAGCCTGTGGCTGCAACGCGCCTTGCGTATCGCCGAGCGCATCATCCGTACCCATGCCGCCGCCAACGGCTACCGGGTCATCGAGCATTTCGACGCCCTCTGGCAGCCATTGCCGCACTACAACCAGGCGCACCCGGCAGACCACTTCCGGCCTTATGGCTCCACGCCCGGGCATGCCCTGGAGTGGGCGCGGTTGCTGCTGCACCTGGAGGCCAGCCTGGAACGGGCGGGGCTGCACGCACCCGGCTGGCTGCCAGGTGGCGCCCGCGCATTGTTCGACGCTGCCTGCCAGCAGGCCTGGCACGTCGATGGCGCGCCCGGTTTCGTCTACACCCTGGACTGGGCCGATCGCCCGGTGGTGCGCGCACGCCTGCACTGGGTGCATGCCGAAGCCTGCGCCGCAGCCGCGGCACTGTTGCAGCGGACCGGCGAGGCGCACTACGAGCACTGGTATCGCCGTTGCTGGGACTTCATCGCCAGCCATTTCATTGACCACGCCGCTGGCAGTTGGCACCACGAACTCGATGCGCACAACCAGCCGGCCGCGACCATCTGGCCAGGCAAGCCAGACCTCTACCATGCCTACCAGGCGCTGCTGCTGCCGGGCTTGCCACTGGCACCCAGCCTGGCCAGCAGCCTGGCCGGCAATGTAACCAAACGATGACATTCACGCATCGCTTCGTTACCTGGCGAGGCGAGCACGCTGTTTAGACTTCATGCAACGCAAGCGATCGACTTGCACGGCATAACAACAAGAAAGGTGCTTCGATGAATTCCACGCTCCGTCTCGCTGCCGCAATCTCACTGGCCTCCTTGTTCCCGCTGAGTGCCTTGGCTGCCGATGCCAAAGGCAGTGTCGAGGTGGTGCACTGGTGGACCTCCGGTGGTGAAAAAGCGGCGGTCGATGTGCTCAAGGCCCAGGTCGAAAAGGATGGTTTCACCTGGAAGGACGGCGCTGTCGCCGGTGGTGGCGGTGCCACCGCCATGACCGTGCTCAAGAGCCGCGCGGTGGCCGGTAACCCGCCGGGTGTTGCACAGATCAAGGGCCCGGACATCCAGGACTGGGCGGCCACCGGGCTGCTCGACACCGAGGTGCTCAAGGATGTGGCCAAGGAAGAAAAGTGGGACTCCCTGCTCGACAAGAAAGTGGCAGACACCGTGAAGTACGACGGTGACTATGTCGCCGTGCCGGTGAATATCCACCGCATCAACTGGCTGTGGATCAACCCCGACGTCTTCAGGAAGGCCGGCATCGACAAGGCGCCAGCCACCCTCGACGAATTTTACGCCGCTGCCGACAAGCTCAAGGCCGCCGGTTTCATTCCGCTCGCCCATGGCGGCCAGCCGTGGCAGGACAGCACCGTGTTCGAAAGCGTGGTGCTGGCGGTGATGGGGGCCGATGGCTACAAGAAGGCGCTGGTCGACCTCGACAGCACGGCCCTGACCGGCCCGCAGATGGTCAAGGCGCTGACCGAACTGAAAAAGGTTGCCACCTACATGGACCCGGATGGCAAAGGCCAGGACTGGAACCTGGAAGCGGCCAAGGTCATCAACGGCAAGGCCGGCATGCAGATCATGGGCGACTGGGCCAAGAGCGAATGGACCCTGGCGAAGAAAACCGCCGGCAAGGACTACCAGTGCGTGCCATTCCCCGGCACCGACAAGGCCTTCCTGTACAACATCGACTCACTGGTGGTGTTCAAGCAGAACGACGCCGGCACCTCTGCCGGCCAGCAGGATATTGCCCGCAAGGTGCTGGGCGAGGACTTCCAAAAGGTCTTCAGCAGCAACAAGGGCTCGATCCCGGTGCGCAACGACATGCTGGCCGACATGGGCAAGCATGGCTTTGACGCCTGTGCGCAGACCTCCGCCAAGGACTTCCTGGCTGATGCCAAAAATGGCGGCCTGCAGCCAAGCATGGCGCACAACATGGCCACCACGCTGGCCGTGCAGGGCGCGTTCTTCGATGTGGTGACCAACTACATCAACGACCCCAAGGCCGACCCGGCCGATGCGGCGAAGAAGCTGGCGGCAGCGGTCAAGGCTGCCCAATAAACGCACTCGATCCCGTTGTAGGAGCGGCCTTGTGTCGCGATGGGCTGCGCAGCAGCCCCATAACCTGCGCACTCGATCTTAGGTAGGTAATCGACCTTGAGTCCTTTGGGGCTGCTGCGCAGCCCATCGCGACACAAGGCCGCTCCTACAGGGGAGTGCGGCGCCTTTGAGGTGAACCATGACCACTACAACCGCCCAACTGCGGGCATCACCCCTGGACGCGCTACAGCGCTGGCTGCCCAAGCTGGTGCTGGCCCCAAGCATGTTCATCGTCCTGGTGGGCTTCTACGGCTACATCCTCTGGACCTTTGTCCTGTCCTTCACCACGTCGACCTTCCTGCCGACCTACAAGTGGGCCGGCCTGGCCCAGTACGCCCGGCTGTTCGACAACGACCGCTGGTGGGTGGCGAGCAAGAACCTGCTGCTGTTCGGCGGCCTGTTCATCGCCATCAGCTTGGTCATCGGCGTGTTGCTGGCGGTCCTGCTGGACCAGCGGATCCGCCGCGAAGGCTTCATCCGCACCATCTACCTGTACCCCATGGCGCTGTCGATGATCGTCACCGGCACTGCCTGGAAGTGGCTGCTCAACCCGGGCATGGGCCTGGACAAGCTGCTGCGAGACTGGGGCTGGGAAGGTTTCCGCCTGGACTGGCTGATCGACCCGGACCGGGTGGTGTACTGCCTGGTGATTGCCGCGGTATGGCAGGCATCGGGCTTCATCATGGCGATGTTCCTCGCCGGCCTGCGCGGTGTCGACCCGTCGATTATCCGTGCCGCGCAGATCGACGGCGCCAGCCTGCCGCGCATCTACTGGCGTGTGGTGCTGCCCAGCCTGCGCCCGGTGTTCTTCAGCTCGCTGATGATTCTCGCGCACATTGCCATCAAGAGCTTCGACCTGGTGGCGGCAATGACCGCCGGCGGCCCGGGCTATTCGTCCGACCTGCCAGCGATGTTCATGTATTCGTTCACCTTCAGCCGCGGGCAGATGGGCATGGGCTCGGCCAGCGCCATCCTCATGCTCGGGGCGATCCTGGCGATCCTCGTGCCTTACCTGTACTCGGAGCTGCGGAGCAAACGCCATGCATAGCCCTGTCGACAAACCGGTGCTGAGCCTCAGCCGCATCGCCATTCACGCGGTGCTGTTGCTGGCCGTGTTGCTGTACCTGGTGCCGCTGGTGGTGATGCTGCTGACCAGCTTCAAGACCCCGGACGATATCAGCACCGGCAACCTGCTGAGCTGGCCGGCGGTCATTACCGGCATCGGCTGGGTAAAGGCCTGGAGCACGGTCAGCGGATACTTCTGGAACTCGATCATGATCACCGTGCCAGCGGTGCTGATCTCCACCGCCATCGGCGCGCTGAACGGCTATGTGCTGTCGATGTGGCGCTTCCGTGGTTCGCAGCTGTTCTTCGGCCTGCTGCTGTTCGGCTGCTTCCTGCCGTTCCAGACCGTGCTGCTGCCGGCCTCGTTCACCCTCGGCAAGCTCGGCCTGGCCAGCACCACCAGCGGCCTGGTGCTGGTGCACGTGGTCTATGGCCTGGCCTTTACCACGCTGTTCTTCCGCAACTTCTACGTGAGCGTCCCCGATGCGCTGGTCAAGGCTGCGCGGCTGGATGGCGCCGGGTTCTTCACCATCTTCCGCCGCATCATCCTGCCGATGTCCACGCCGATCATCATGGTCTGCCTGATCTGGCAGTTCACCCAGATCTGGAACGACTTCCTGTTTGGCGTGGTGTTCTCCAGCGGCGACTCGCAACCGATCACCGTGGCCTTGAACAACCTGGTCAACACCAGTACCGGGGCCAAGGAATACAACGTCGACATGGCGGCGGCGATGATTGCCGGCCTGCCAACCCTGCTGGTCTACGTGGTGGCAGGCAAATATTTCGTCCGCGGCCTGACGGCTGGCGCGGTAAAGGGGTAAGTCATGGCAACGCTCGAACTTCGCAATGTGAACAAGACCTACGGCAGCGGCTTGCCGGACACCCTCAAGGACATCCAGCTGTCGATCAAGGACGGTGAGTTCCTGATCCTGGTCGGCCCGTCGGGCTGCGGCAAGTCGACCTTGATGAACTGCATTGCCGGCCTGGAGCAGATCACCGGCGGGGCGATCCTCATCGACCAGCAGGATGTCAGTGGCATGAGCCCCAAGGATCGTGACATCGCCATGGTGTTCCAGTCCTACGCGCTGTACCCGACCATGAGCGTGCGCGAGAACATCGAGTTCGGCCTGAAGATCCGCAAGCTGCCCCAGGCTGCCATCGACGAGGAGGTGGCGCGGGTGGCCAAGCTGCTGCAGATCGAGCACCTGCTGGCGCGCAAGCCGGCGCAGCTGTCCGGCGGCCAGCAACAGCGCGTGGCCATGGGCCGGGCGCTGGCGCGGCGGCCGAAGATCTACCTGTTCGATGAACCGCTGTCCAACCTCGATGCCAAGCTGCGCGTCGAGATGCGCACCGAAATGAAGCTGATGCACCAGCGCCTGAAGACCACCACCGTGTACGTCACCCATGACCAGATCGAGGCCATGACCCTGGGCGACAAGGTGGCGGTGATGAAGGACGGCATCATCCAGCAGTTCGGCACCCCGCAACAGATCTACAACGACCCGGCCAACCAGTTTGTCGCCAGCTTCATCGGTTCGCCGCCGATGAACTTCATCCCGGTACGCCTGACCAAACAGGATGGCCGCCTGCTGGCGCTGCTCGACAGCGGCCAGGCGCGCTGCGAACTGCCCCTGGGGCTGGCTGCCGACGAACTCGAGGGGCGCGAGATCATTCTGGGCATCCGCCCCGAGCAGATCGCGCTGGGCACCGGGGAGGGCAATGGCTTGCCGGGCATCCGCGCCGAGGTGCAGGTGACCGAGCCTACCGGGCCGGACCTGCTGGTGTTCGTCACCCTCAACCAGACCAAGGTTTGCTGCCGCCTGGCGCCGGATGTGACGTGCCAGGTAGGTGACAACCTGAACCTCCAGTTCGACCCGGCCCGGGTGCTGCTGTTCGACGCCGACAGCGGCGAGCGCCTGCACCTGGCCACCACTGCCGCAACCATGAAGGACAACGTGGCGCACTTCAAAGGCCGATAACTCGTCTACACCATCAATAAGAAAAAAGAGGACGCAAAGGGATGGAACAGCGCAAACGCATCAGGACATTGGGCTCGCTGGCCTTGCTCGCTCCGCTGGCGATGGCCGCCGGCAGCGGCGCGCAGGCTGCCGAGGCCTTTTCCAGCGAATCGAAGTGGATGACCGGCGACTGGGGCGGTACCCGCACCGAGCTGCTGGAAAAGGGCTATGACTTCACCCTCGATTATGTCGGTGAGGTTGCCGGCAACCTGCACGGTGGTTACAACGACGACAAGACCGCGCGCTACAGCGACCAGTTCGCCCTTGGCGCGCACCTGGATTTGCAGAAAATCTTCGGCTGGCACGATGCCGAGTTCAAGCTGGCAATCACCGAGCGCAGCGGCCGCAACCTGTCCAACGACCGCATCAGCGACCCGCGCGCCGGGCAGTTCAGCTCGGTGCAGGAAGTGTGGGGCCGCGGCCAGACCTGGCGCCTGACCCAGATGTGGGTCAAGCAGAAGTACTTCGACGGTGCGCTGGACGTTAAATTCGGCCGCTTCGGCGAGGGCGAGGACTTCAACAGCTTCCCCTGCGACTTCCAGAACCTGGCCTTCTGCGGCTCGCAGGTGGGCAACTGGGTCGGCGGTATCTGGTACAACTGGCCAGTCAGCCAGTGGGCGCTGCGGGTGAAATACAACATCACTCCGGAATTCTTCGTCCAGGTCGGTGCCTTCGAGCAGAACCCTTCCAACCTGGAAACCGGCAACGGCTTCAAACTCAGTGGCAGCGGCACCAAAGGCGCGATCCTGCCAGTGGAAGCAGTGTGGTCACCCAAGGTCAACGGCCTGCCGGGCGAGTACCGCCTGGGTTACTACTACAGCACGGCCAAGGCCGACGATGTCTTCGATGACGTCAACGGCAACCCGCAGGCCCTGACCGGCGAGGCCTTCAAGTCGCATTCCAGCAAGCATGGCTGGTGGGTAGTGGCGCAGCAGCAGGTCACCGCTCATGGCGGCGACGTCAACCGTGGGCTGAGCCTGTTCGCCAACTTCACCGTACACGACAAGGCCACCAACGTGGTCGATAACTACCAGCAGGTTGGCCTGGTCTACAAAGGCGCTTTCGACGCCCGGCCCAAGGACGATATCGGCTTCGGCGTGGCGCGCATTCATGTGAATGACGACGTGAAGAAACGCGCCGAACTGCTCAACGCCCAGAGCGGCATCAGCGATTACGACAACCCCGGCTTCGTGCCGCTGCAACGCACCGAGTACAACGCCGAGCTCTACTACGGCTTCCATGTGACCAACTGGCTGACCGTGCGGCCCAACCTGCAGTACATCAAGAGCCCCGGCGGGGTGGATGAGGTGGACAACGCGCTGGTCGCGGGTTTGAAGATTCAGTCGTCATTCTGAGGGCAATTGTTGTAAATTTACGCCAATCATTTTCGACCCTATCTCGATATTCGGCACCCACTGCCCTGCAGTGGGTGTCGGGAATAGGCCGAGACAGCGCTATCTCAAACAACAAGAGCTCTGAACCATGCCTGAACATCCGCTCCATCGCTTCTTTGCCTCGCAACGGCCCCGGCCGACATTCGAGTGGGAGCGTTACCAGCAGCGCGATGTGTTGATCATCGACCACCCACGTTGCCAGGCGGTGTTCAGCCGCCAGGGCGCGCAGCTTTTGCATTTCCAGCCGGCCGGCGAACGGCCCTGGCTGTGGTGTGCCGAGCAGTGGCCGCAGGTCGGGGCGATCCGTGGTGGTGTGCCGGTGTGCTGGCCGTGGTATGGCCGCCACCCCAGCGAAGACCTGTGGCCGGCCCATGGCTGGGCCCGCTTGCTGGACTGGAAGCTGGTGGATAGCCGCGAGGATGAAGACGGCGTAACCCTGAAGTGGCGACTGGACCTGTGCGACTGGCAGGTCGACCTGCATGCCCGGTTGGGCAGCCGCATGGAACTGAGCCTGAGCACCGAGCACCAGGACAGCGAACCCTGCCAGCTGAGCCATGCTCTGCTGGCCTACTGGCGTATTAGTGACGTGTCCGAGATAGCGCTGTCCGGGCTCGAGGATATCGAAGGCTACGACCGCCTGAACCGCCAGGCCTGCCGAGAGGATGGCGCGCTGAAGCTAAAGGGCGGCTGCCAGAAGGTCTACCCCGGCACGCCGCGGGTGCAACTGCAGGACCCGGCCTGGCAGCGTGAGCTGTGCATCGATACCGGCGACAGTGACGACACCGTGGTCTGGCACCCGGGCAACCGTCCGCTGATGGGCGTGAGCGGCCGCGAATGCCAGCGTTTCGTCTGCGTCGAGGCCGCCAGCGGCAGTGGCGAGGGCCTGAGCCTGGCGCCGGGGCAGCGTGCCCACCTGCGCCTGCAGGCACACCGGCTCAGCTGAGCTCGTCGTCCTCGATCGGGTAGCGGCTGGCGTTGAGGCTTTCCTTGATCTTGCGCAGGTGCGGCTGGAAGTCCACGCCGCGGCGCAGGGTCATGCCGGTGGCCAGTACATCGAGCACGGTCAGCTGGATGATCCGCGAGGTCATCGGCATGTAGATGTCGGTGTCTTCCGGCAGCGGAATGTGCAAGCTCAGGCTGCAGGCATTGGCCAGCGGCGAACCGGCGGCGGTCAGGCCCAGCACCGAGGCGCCGTTTTCCCGGGCCAGGCGGGCCACCTCGACCAGTTCGCGGGTGCGACCGGTGTAGGAGATGATCACGAACAGGTCGCCGGTGTGCGCCACCGAGGCCAGCATGCGCTGCATCAGCACGTCGGCGTGGGCCGATACTGCCAGGTTGAAGCGGAAGAACTTGTGCTGGGCGTCCAGCGCCACCGGCGCCGAGGCGCCCAGGCCGAAGAAGTGGATCTGCCGGGCCTGGATCATCATGTCCACGGCACGGCTGACCTGCTGCGGGTCGAGCTGCTGGCAGGCGCCGTCGAGCGATGCAATGGCGCTGGCAAAGATCTTCTGGGTATAGGCTGCCGGGTCATCGTCGGCTTCCACCGCGCGGCTGACGTAGGCGGCGCCGCTGGCCAGGCTCTGCGCCAGTTGCAGCTTGAGCTCGGGATAACCGCTGACGCCGAACGAGCGGCAGAAGCGGTTGACGGTCGGTTCGCTGACCTTGGCCGCCTGGGCCAGCGCAGCGATGCTGAAACGGGTGGCTTGTTGCGGGTTGAGCAGGATGACTTCGGCGACTTTGCGTTCGGCCTTGTTCAGCTCGTCGAGGCGGCCCTGGATCTGTTCCAGGAGGTTTCGCACGCGGTCCATGGGTGTGTCCTTGGGTCGGGAAGACAGCCGGCTGTGGGAGCAGCAGGCTTTTTGCACGGTCGTCTATCGTACTGTCGGCGCGGTTGACGTACCACTTGTCTGTAACACCTACGTGTAATGTTGTGGTTTTTACTACATTATCCCTTGAAAACCGTATGTGAAAGCGGTATTCCTAGACCAACTTTAGGAAAGAACCAACATCATGGCTGCGATCAGTGTCGAACCTTGCACCTTTGCCCTGTTTGGCGCCCTCGGCGACCTGGCATTGCGCAAGCTGTTTCCTGCGCTTTACCAGTTGGACCGGGCCAACCTGTTGCACCCGGACACCCGCCTGCTGGCGCTGGCCCGTGAGGCCGGTAGCGCGCAGGGCC
Source organism: Pseudomonas putida (assembly GCA_029953615.1). Lineage (NCBI taxonomy): Bacteria > Pseudomonadati > Pseudomonadota > Gammaproteobacteria > Pseudomonadales > Pseudomonadaceae > Pseudomonas > Pseudomonas putida. The sequence goes on from CP124529.1 coordinate 3,470,976, forward strand.
ACCTGGACAGCATCGAAGCGCACCTGCGTCGGCATGTGCCCGAGGCCGATATCGAGCCAGCCGCGCTGGGCCGTTTCCTTGCCAGGCTGAGCTACCAGCACCTGGACTTCCTCCAGCCCGAGGGCTACCAGGCCCTGGCCGAGCAGTTGCCGGGCGAGCTGCCGCTGATCGCCTACTTCGCCACCGCTGCGGCGGTGTACGGGGCCATCTGCGAAAACCTCGACAAGGCCGGGCTGGCCGCACGCACCCGAGTGGTGCTGGAAAAGCCCATTGGCCACGACCTGGAGTCGTCGCGGCGGGTCAACGATGCCGTGGCGCGGTTCTTCCCCGAGAGCCGGGTTTACCGCATCGACCACTACCTGGGCAAGGAAACGGTGCAAAACCTGATCGCCCTGCGTTTCGCCAACAGCCTGTTCGAAACCCAGTGGAACCAGAATTCCATCTCCCATGTGGAGATCACCGTCGCCGAGAAGGTCGGTATCGAAGGCCGCTGGGGCTACTTCGACAAGGCCGGCCAGCTGCGCGACATGATCCAGAACCACCTGCTCCAGCTGCTGTGCCTGATCGCCATGGATCCGCCCAGCGAACTGTCCGCTGATGCCATCCGTGACGAGAAGGTCAAGGTCCTCAAGGCGCTGGCACCGATCACCGGTGAAGGGCTGAGCACCCGCGTGGTGCGCGGCCAGTACATCGCCGGCTATAGCGATGGCAAGCCGGTGCCCGGTTATCTCGAAGAAGACAACGCCAACGCCCAGAGCGACACCGAAACCTTCGTCGCACTGCGTGCCGACATTCGCAACTGGCGCTGGTCGGGGGTGCCGTTCTACCTGCGTACCGGCAAGCGCATGCCGCAGAAGCTGTCGCAGATCGTCATCCATTTCAAGGAAACGCCGCACTACATCTTCGCCCCGGAACAGCGTTTGCAGATCGGTAACAAGCTGATCATCCGCCTGCAACCGGACGAAGGCATTTCTTTACGGGTGATGACCAAGGAGCAGGGCCTGGACAAAGGCATGCAACTGCGTAGCGGCCCCTTGCAGCTGAATTTTTCCGACACCTGGCGCAGCGCAAGGATTCCGGATGCCTACGAGCGGCTGTTGCTCGAAGTGATGCGCGGTAACCAGAACCTGTTCGTGCGCAAGGACGAAATCGAATATGCCTGGAAATGGTGCGACCAGCTGATTGCCGGCTGGCGTAACGCGGGTGATGCGCCCAAGCCATATGCGGCAGGTTCCTGGGGGCCGATGAGCTCTATTGCACTGATCACGCGCGATGGGAGGGCGTGGTATGGGGATATCTGAACTGAAACTGCCCGGCTCGGTGAACGTGCTCGAGCTGGCCAGCGCCAAGGCCCTGGCCGTGCGCCAGGCGCATGACGTGGCTACGCACCTGCGTGAGGCGATCGCCAGCAAGGGCCAGGCCTGCGTGGTGCTGTCGGGCGGTCGCAGCCCGGTACCGTTCCTCGAACAGCTGGCCAGCGAAGACCTCGACTGGGCCAGGGTCACCGTCAGCCTGGCCGATGAGCGTTGGGTGCCGGTGGAGCACGCCGACAGCAATGCCGGCCTGCTGGCCCGCCACCTGTTCAAGGGCGCCGCGGCCAAGGCCCGTTTCGTTGGCTTGTACCAGCAGGCGGAGAACCTCGACGCCGCTGCCGTAAAAGCCGACCAGGCGCTGGCCGAGCTGCCGCCGATCGATGTGCTGGTGCTGGGCATGGGTGACGATGGCCATACCGCCTCGCTGTTCCCCGCCAGCCCCAACCTGGACGCCGCCCTCGACCTGGCCAACCCACGCCGTTGCCTGCCCTTGCTGGCACCGAGCGTACCGCACCAGCGCCTGTCGATGACTCGCTCGCTGCTGGCCAGTGCCGCTTTCACCGCGCTGTCCGTACAAGGGCAGGGCAAACTCGCTACCCTGCGCGCCGCGCTGGCTGGCACCGACCTTTCCGAAATGCCGATTCGCGCTTTTCTTCACGCCCCCCTGGACATCTACTGGTGCCCATGAGCCAAGGATCCACAGTCATGACCACCCTTGAACGCCCACAGCCCAAGCTCTCGATGGCCGACAAAGCCGCACGGATCGACGCCATTTGCAAAGAGGCGCGCATCCTGCCGGTGATCACCATCGCCCGTGAGGAAGACATCCTGCCGCTGGCTGACGCCCTGGCCGCCGGCGGTATCCGTACCCTGGAAGTGACCTTGCGCTCGCAGCACGGCCTGAAGGCCATCCAGGTGTTGCGCGAGCAGCGCCCGGAACTTTGCGTCGGTGCTGGCACCGTACTCGATCGCGACATGTTCGCGGCGGTTGAAGCGGCGGGTGCGCAATTCGTCGTTACCCCAGGCATTACCCAGGACATTCTCGAAGCCGGTGTGGACAGCGAAATCCCGCTGCTGCCAGGCATCAGCACGCCGTCTGAAATCATGATGGGCTACGCCCTTGGGTACCGTCGCTTCAAGCTGTTCCCGGCGGAAATCAGCGGCGGCGTGGCGGCGATCAAGGCTTTTGGCGGCCCATTCGGCGATATTCGTTTCTGCCCTACGGGCGGCGTGAACCCGGCCAACGTGCGCAATTACATGGCGCTGCCTAATGTGATGTGCGTGGGGGGCACCTGGATGCTCGACAGCAGCTGGATCAAGAATGGCGACTGGGCGCGGATCGAAGCCTGCAGTGCGGAGGCGATGGCGCTGCTGGACGCCAACTGAATTTGTTGTGTGCTTTACGGCTTATGGGGCGCTTGGTCGGCGCCCCTTTTTTTGCCTGCAGTTTTTGCATTGCCTGTGCGGGCCCTTTCGCGGGCTCGCCCGCTCCCACAGGATTGCGCCGCTCTCGGGAGTTGTGCAGTACCTGTGGGAGCGGGCAAGCCCGCGAAGAGGCCGGCACAGGCCAACAAAAAAAGCCCGCATCAGACGATGCGGGCTTTCTCATTCATCGCATACGGCTCAGGCCGCCTTGGCTTCCTGCTGGCTCAGCGAGCGGTTCAGTGCGCTGAACAGTGCCTTGAAGCTGGCCGTGGTGATGTTTTCATCGATGCCTACGCCGTGTACCGGGCGGCCACCGGCCACGCGCAGTTCGATGTAAGCCGCAGCCTTGGCATTGGTACCGGCGCCAATCGCATGCTCGTTGTAGTCCATGATCTCCACGGCAATCGGCAGGCCGACCACCAGCGCTTCCAGTGCGCCGTTGCCCTTGCCGCGCCAGTGCAGGGTGGTTTCGCCTTCACCGGCAACTTCCACTTCCACGGCGCTGTGGCCGTTCTCTTCCTGCAGGCGGTGGCTGACCAGCGCGTACGGAGCGTTGGCCTGCAGGTACTCCTTGTGCAGCAGGCTGTAGATCTGCTGGGCGGTCATTTCCAGGCCCAGGCGGTCGGTTTCACCCTGTACCACCTGGCTGAATTCGATCTGCATGCGGCGTGGCAGGCTGATGCCGTATTCCTGCTCGAGCAGGTAGGTGATGCCGCCTTTGCCCGACTGGCTGTTGACGCGGATCACCGCCTCGTAGCTGCGGCCAATGTCGGCCGGGTCGATCGGCAAGTAAGGAACTTCCCACAGCTCGCCTTCCTGCTGCTTGGCGAAGCCCTTGCGGATGGCGTCCTGGTGCGAGCCGGAGAACGCGGTGTGGACCAGGTCGCCCACATAAGGATGACGTGGGTGCACCGGCAACTGGTTGCACTCCTCGACCACCTTGCGCACGCCGTCGATGTCGGAGAAGTCCAGCAGCGGGTCGATGCCCTGGGTGTAGAGGTTCAATGCCAGGGTCACCAGGTCGACGTTACCGGTACGCTCGCCGTTGCCGAACAGGCAGCCTTCGGCGCGATCGGCACCGGCCATCAGGCCCAGCTCGGTAGCGGCGATGCCGGTGCCACGGTCGTTGTGGCAGTGCAGGCTGATGATCACGCTGTCGCGACGGCTGACGTTGCGGCAGAACCACTCGATCTGGTCGGCGTAGATGTTCGGCGTGGACACTTCCACGGTAGCCGGCAGGTTGAGGATGATCTTGTGCTCAGGCGTCGGGTTCCACACCTCGATGACCGCGTCGCAGACTTCCTTGGCGAACTCCATCTCGGTGGCGCTGAAGGTTTCTGGCGAGTACTGGAAGGTCCACTGGGTTTCCGGCTGCTGGGCGGCGTACTTGACGAACAGTTTGGCCGCGTTCACCGCGATGTCCTTCACGCCTTGCTTGTCCTGGTTGAAGACGATGCGGCGGAACGACGGGCTGGTGGCGTTGTACAGGTGGACGATGGCCTTCTTCGCCCCGCGCAGCGACTCGAAGGTGCGGGCGATGAGGTCTTCACGGGCCTGGGTGAGCACCTGGATGGTGGTGTCGTCCGGGATGTGGCCGTCTTCGATCAGCATGCGCACGAAGTCGAAATCGGTCTGCGAAGCGGACGGGAACGAGGCTTCGATTTCTTTCACGCCAACCTGCACCAGGGTCTTCCAGAAACGCAGCTTCTTCTCCGAATCCATTGGCTCGATCAGCGACTGGTTGCCATCACGCAGGTCGGAGCTGCACCAGATTGGCGCGGCGGTGATGGTCTTCGACGGCCAGGTACGGTCAGGCAGGTCGATGGTCGGGAAAGCGCGGTACTTCTTCGAAGGGTCTTTGAGCATGGTCATGGAAGCAATCCTTTTGTGTGCGGCCGAGATCGGGCCTGCCGAGCGATAACGAGATGGAAAGGCGAGGCGACGCGATTCAGCCTGGTAGTCGGGCGCTGACCAGGCAGAGGCTGCGATGTTGTCGGAGCAGGATGAGGGTGCTGAAGGTTTTCATGCCTTCAACCCTAACCAGTGGGGTGGGGGATGGCAAGCGTTCGGGAAAAATTGAGAGAAATGCTTAAAAAAAGCTATTAGGCGAGATTTTATAGCTTCATTGAGCTGAGTGCTTGTCTATTTTTGCGTGGTATTTTTCGATGGCGCAACACGGTTGAACTGATGTCGACTGTGTTGGCCTCTTCGCGGGCGCGCCCGCTCCCACAGGTACAATGCAGCCTCAAGACGCAGCGCAATACCTGTGGGAGCGGGCGTGCCCGCGAAGCAGGCACCGCGGTCTCAGGGCTGGAACGCCCCAATGAAAATCGCCGGATCCACCCGCGCATCGTTCAGGCTGACGTTCCAGTGCATGTGCGGCCCGGTAGCCCGCCCGGTCGAGCCCACACGCCCGACCACCTCGCCCCGGCGCAGCTGCTGCCCGACCTGCACATCGATCTTCGACATATGGCAGAACATGCTGATAAAGCCTTGCCCATGGTCGACGAACACCGTGCGGCCATTGAAGAAGTAATCCCCCACCAGCATCACCTTGCCATTGGCCGGGGTTTTGATCGGTGTACCGGCCGGCACCGCGAAGTCCAGCCCGGCATGCGGGTTGCGCTCTTCACCATTGAAGAAGCGGCGCACGCCGAACTTGCTCGACAGCGGGCCGTTGACCGGCTTGTCGAGGATCAGGTTGCTCGGCAGGGTCGGGCTGAAGCTGCGGTAAGCCTTTATCTGCTCGGCCAGCTCGCGGTCGATGCGCTTGAGGTCGGCAGGGTTCGGGTTGACCTGGCGGGTGTTCTTCAGGGTGATGCGCTGCTCGGGGTACTTCTTGCTGCCGACCGTGAAGGGCAGGGTGCGGCCGCCCTGGTTCAGCACGGCGGTGCCGGGCTTCTGGGTCAGCGGGATGCCGACGATGGCCAGCCAGTTGTCCTGTTCCTTCACCACCAGTACCGGTTTGCCGTCGAAGCGGGCGCTGGGCGCACTGGCGGCGGGGCCGAGGTCGACCACCGCCACGCCGCCAGGTACCGGCTTGTTCAGCGTGCGGGTGATGTAGCTGGCCTGGGCGCCGCCAGCCAGCAGCAGGAGCGAAAGGGCAAGCAGGGGCGCGAGCAGGCGGGGCATGTGTCAGTCCAGAAGTGAGAGGGTGACCGGGGTCAGGTGGTTGTCTTCGACCCGCACCAACAGCTCGCCTTCGTTCAGGCGGGCGGTCAGGCGTTGGCCATTGTGGGTCTGTTCGGCGCTGCGGATGGCCTGGCCCCGTTCATCCAGCAGGATGCCTGTAGCCGCGGGCGAGGGTGGCCAGCGGGCTGACCACCTGCAGCGTTTGCAACTGGGCCTGGAAGCGCTGGCGGCGGTCCTTGAGCACTTCGCGCATGGCCCGTGGCAGGCGCTCGGCGAGGCTGTCCAGGCGTTGGCCCAGCAGTTTCAGGGTGCGCCCCGGGTGCTGCGCGGCGAGGCGGGTGTCCAGGCGTGCCAGCAGCTGATGGCGCTGGTTGAGGTTGAGCATGAAGGCACGGCGCAGGCGCATGTCCAGGTCGTCCAGGCGCTGGGCCTGCTGGCGCAGGCGCTCGCCCGGGTGGCGCAGGCGCCGGGTCAGCGACTCCAGGCGCAGGCGGTCGTGGGTCAGGCGGTTCTGCATGCGCAGCAGCAGGCGCCGTTGCAGGCCATCCAGGCGTTGCTGCAGGCCACTGTTGTCGGGGGCCAGCAGCTCGGCCGCGGCAGAGGGCGTGGGCGCTCGCACATCGGCGACGAAGTCGCTGATCGAGACATCGGTCTCATGGCCCACGGCACTGACAATCGGCGTGACACAGGCGGCCACGGCCCGCGCCACGGCTTCTTCGTTGAAGCACCACAGGTCTTCCAGCGAGCCGCCGCCCCGGGCCAGGATCAGTGCATCGAACCCGAGGCTGTCGGCCAGGCGGATGGCGCGCACGATTTGGGCAATGGCTTCGCGGCCCTGCACTGCGGTGGGGATCAGGTTCAGTTCCACCTGCGGGGCACGGCGACCGAACACACTGATGATGTCGCGGATCACCGCGCCGGTAGGCGAGGTGATGATGCCGATGCGCTGCGGGTGGGCCGGCAGCGGCTGCTTGCGTTCGGCGCTGAACAGCCCCTCGGCACCGAGCTTTTCCTTCAGGGCTTCGAAAGCCAGGCGAAGGGCACCATCGCCGGCCGGCTCGACGGTATCGAGAATCAGCTGGTAGTCGCCACGCCCCTCGAACAGCGAAACCTTGCCCCGTACCCGTACCGCCAGGCCGTCGCGCAGGGCCTGGCGCACCCGCGTGGCGTTCTGCCGGAACAGCGCGCAGCGCACCTGGGCGCCGCTGTCCTTGAGGGTGAAATACATATGGCCCGACGCAGGGCGGGCGAGGTTGGAAATCTCGCCTTCCACCCACACGCTGCGGAACACGTCTTCCAGCAGCACCCGGGCGCGGCCGTTGAGTTGGCTGACGGTAAGGACCTCGCGGTCCAGGCCGAGTCGTTCGAAGGGGTCTCTGATCATGGCGGGCATCATAAAGGACATCGGCCCCGGTTGTCTGTCCTGGCCCTGTCGCCGGCAAGCCAGCTCCCATAGGTAGCGCGCTGGTCTGGAGCCTCACGCTATCCCTGTGGGAGCTGGCTTGCCGGCGATGAGGCCCTTCAGGTCTGCATCGCTGCCACGAACTGATGCACCATCTGCCCCGCATCCCGGCGACAGGCCAGCGCCACGGTACTCTCACAGCCCCCCTCCAGCGCCACGAAGCTGACCGAAGCCGGCGCAATCTCACCCATGCACGCCGGCAACAACGCCACCCCGAACCCTGCCTGAATCAGTTGCAACTGCGTGGTCTTGCGCGACAGCACCTGCGCTGCCCGCGGAAAAAAGCCTGCCTCCATGCACAACGAGGCCGACAGGTAACTCAGCCCGCCACGATCCCGGTGCGGAATGGAAATAAAGCGCTCCTCGCGCAACTGCTCAAGCTTCACCTGTGCCGCACTAGCCAATGGATGCCCAGCAGCAACCGCCAGCAGCAGTGGCTCGCTGAACAGCTCATGCAGCACCACGCCCTCATGCTGGCGTAGCACCGGCAAACGCAGCAGGCCGATATCCAGGCGTCCGTCAGCAATATCCTCCAGTTGCGCCTCTGACGACTGTTGGGCAATTTCCAGTGAAACCTTTGGGTTGTCGCGCAAGTAGCCGCCCAGGCGAGCCAGCAGCGGGCCGGTCAGCGGCACGGTACTGGAGTGGTTCAGGCGCAGGCTGCCCCGCAACCCCTCACCAATATCGCGGGTCAGCCGCTCCGCCTGCGCCAGGTCGGCCAGCAAGCGCCGCGCCCGTTCCAGAAAGGCCTGGCCCGCCAGTGTCAGGTGCGGAAGGCGCGCGGTGCGTTCGAACAGCGGCGTGCCCAGTTGCTGTTCCAGCTCCTTGATCTGCCGGCTCAGCGCCGACTGGGCGATGTACAGCCGCTCGGCGGCACCGCTGAAGCTGCCGCATTCGGCGATTTCCACGAAGTAACGCAACTGGCGGATCGACGTCATGTCATGCCTTTTCGAGATGGTTGTGGCGAAAAAGGCATATTAGTCGGCATGGCTCATGGCTGGCTAACCTTTGCCTGTCTTCAAAGGAACTGCTGCCATGCTTGCTCAACTGTCGTTTTCCGGCCTTGACTGGCTACCCATCCTGCTGGGTGTCGGCGTGGCCTACATCGTCTTCGGTATCGCCGGTTTCGGCACCGCACTGGTGGCCGGCCCGGTGCTTGTCCACTTCATGCCGCTGTCGCGGATCATTCCGCTGCTGGTGCTGCTGGACTTCGTCGCCGCCTTCGGCAACCTGCTGCCCTCGCGTCGTGATGTCGTGCGCGGCGAGCTGCTGCGGCTGCTGCCGTTCATGGCCATAGGCTGCACGCTGGGCGTGGTATTTCTGCTACAGCTGAAGTCCGACCTGTTGCTGCTGCTGATGGGCCTGTTCGTCACGGCATATGCCGTGTACGGGCTGGCGGTGAAAGTGCGGCCGGCCAGTCTGTCCGGTCTCTGGGCAGTGCCAATGGGTACGGCAGGCGGGCTGTTCGGTGCCTTGTTCGGCAGTGGCGGCTTCCTTTATGCCCTGTACCTGAGCGCACGGCTGGAAGCAAAGGAACAAGTGCGTGCCACCCAGAGCGCGCTGATCAGTTGCAGTACCGTGGTGCGCCTGACGCTGTTCCTGATCGCTGGCGTCTATGCCGACCCAAGCCTGCTGCTGCTCGCCGCCTGCCTGTTGCCGGTCATGTTAGTCGGCCTCTGGGCCGGACGCAGGCTTACCCACCGGCTGTCCCGCGAAGCCTTCGTGCGCCTGGTCACCTGGCTGGTGCTGGCCAGCGGCCTGGCGTTGATCGGTCGCTACCTGAGCGCCTGAGCAGGCGGTAGAATTGCGCCATTACCGCAGTTTTTCAGGCTTGTCCCGTTCATGAACAACCAGAGCATCATCGTTCCCAAGCTGTCTACCGTCCCGGCGCACGAAGCCCGTGCCCGTGCCATTCTGCGCTGGCTGGTGCGCGAGAAAATCGTCGAGGAACAGCTGACCACCTGTGGCCGCACCGGTAACCGCATGGCTCATGCCTTGGCTGAAGGTGCCCGCAAAGTGGCCCTGCATCCGCAGAAGCTGCCCTTTGGCGAGCAGGTGAATGGCCTTGAGGTGATGCTCAAGCGCTGCATCTATACCCCTACCGAAGGTTTCCTCGAAGAGGCCGGTTGCCCCGAGTGCCGGCGTGAGGTGGGCGAGCCGCTTTTTGAAAGCCTGGAAGAATGGATGCCGGCGGTGAGCGACAACTTCACCTGCCCGCTGTGCGGCTTCGAAGATGACATTAATGGCTTCATTTACCTGCAGCCATGTGCCTTTTCCAACCTGGGGTTCATCTTCAACAACTGGGGCGAGGCCGGGTTCACCCAGGCCTTTCTCGACAGCTTCGCCGACTGGCTCGACCAGCCGGTGGCCGTGGTCCAGGTAAAACTGCCACAAGGCTGACCGAAGGCCCTTATTTTGCATTGAGCGGCGCGCCGTGCATGAGTATAATGGCGCGCTTCCATTTTTCCCGCCCGGGAGCCCCCGCGATGCTGCGTATCAGCCAAGAAGCCCTGACCTTCGACGATATCCTCCTTGTACCTGGCTATTCCGAGGTACTGCCCAATGAAGTCAGTCTCAAGACCCGTTTGACCCGTGGCATCGAGCTGAACATTCCGCTGGTTTCCGCCGCCATGGATACCGTGACCGAAGCGCGCCTGGCCATTGCCATGGCCCAGGAAGGCGGCATCGGCATCATTCACAAGAACATGACCATCGAACAGCAGGCCAGCGAAGTGCGCAAGGTCAAGAAGTTCGAGGCTGGCGTGGTCAAGGACCCGATCACCATCGACGCCGACGCCACCGTGCGCGACCTGTTCGACCTGACCCGCCTGAACAACATCTCCGGCGTACCGGTGCTGGCGAACGGCGACCTGGTCGGCATCGTCACTTCCCGTGACGTGCGCTTCGAAAGCCGCCTGGACGCCAAGGTCCGCGACGTGATGACCCCCAAAGAGCGTCTGGTCACCGTCCGCGAAGGCGCCGACAAGAACGAAGTCCGCGAGCTGCTGCACAAGCACCGCCTGGAAAAAGTCCTGATCGTCGACGACAAGTTCAACCTCAAGGGCATGATGACCGTCAAGGACATCGAAAAGGCCAAGGCCTACCCGCTGGCCAGCAAGGACGACCAGGGTCGCCTGCGCGTCGGCGCCGCAGTCGGCACCGGCAAGGACACCGGCGAGCGCGTTGCCGCTCTGGTGGCTGCTGGCGTTGACGTGGTGGTGGTCGACACCGCCCACGGTCACTCCAAAGGCGTGATCGACCGCGTTCGCTGGGTGAAAGAGAACTACCCGCAAGTGCAGGTGATCGGTGGCAACATCGCCACCGGCGCTGCCGCCAAGGCGCTGGCCGAAGCTGGCGCTGACGCCGTCAAGGTCGGTATCGGCCCAGGTTCGATCTGCACCACCCGTATCGTTGCCGGTGTCGGCGTGCCGCAAATCAGCGCCATCGCCAACGTGGCCGCTGCGCTGGAAGGCACTGGCGTGCCGCTGATCGCCGACGGCGGCATCCGCTTCTCGGGTGACCTGTCCAAGGCCATCGTCGCCGGTGCTTCCTGCGTGATGATGGGTTCGATGTTCGCCGGTACCGAAGAAGCTCCGGGCGAAGTCGAACTGTTCCAGGGTCGTTCCTACAAGGCCTACCGCGGCATGGGCTCGCTGGGTGCCATGGCACAGGCGCAAGGCTCGTCCGACCGCTACTTCCAGGACTCCTCGGCCGGTGCCGAGAAGCTGGTACCGGAAGGCATCGAAGGCCGCGTTCCCTACAAGGGCGCCCTGGCCGCGATCATCCACCAGCTGATGGGCGGCCTGCGTTCGTCCATGGGCTACACCGGCAGCGCAACCATCGAAGAGATGCGCACCAAGCCGGAATTCGTGCGCATCACCGGTGCCGGCATGGCCGAGTCCCACGTGCATGACGTGCAGATCACCAAAGAAGCCCCTAACTACCGCGTAGGCTGAGGCTTCAAGCAATACAAGCATGCGGGGCTGTCGTGACAGCCCCGCGTCGTTTCCGATTTCCACTGACGAGATTGAGTCATGGCCCTCGACATTCACGCTCACCGCATCCTGATCCTCGATTTCGGTTCCCAGTACACCCAGCTGATCGCCCGCCGCGTGCGCGAAATCGGCGTGTACTGCGAGCTGCATCCGTTCGACATGGACGATGAAGCGATCCGCGAATTCAACCCGCGCGGCATCATCCTCGCCGGCGGCCCCGAGTCGGTCCACGAAGCCAACAGCCCACGCGCCCCGCAGGCCGTGTTCGACCTGAACGTACCGGTGCTGGGCATCTGCTACGGCATGCAGACCATGGCCGAGCAGATGGGCGGCAAGGTCGAAGGTTCCGACCTGCGTGAATTCGGTTATGCCCGCGTTGACGTGGTCGGCAAGAGCCGCCTGCTCGACGGCATCGAAGACCACATCGACGCCGACGGCGTGCTGGGCCTGGACGTGTGGATGAGCCACGGCGACAAGGTCACCCAGATGCCGGGCAATTTCCACGTGCTGGCCAGCACCCCGAGCTGCCCGATCGCCGGCATGTTCGACGACGCACGCGGCTACTACGGCGTGCAGTTCCACCCGGAAGTGACCCACACCAAGCAGGGCGGTCGCATCCTGTCCCGCTTCGTGCAGGACATCTGCGGCTGTGAAGCCCTGTGGACTCCGTCCAACATCGTCGAAGACGCCATCGCCCAGGTGCGTGAGCAGGTCGGTTCGGCCAACGTCCTGCTGGGCCTGTCCGGCGGCGTCGACAGCTCTGTCGTTGCCGCACTGCTGCACCGCGCCATCGGCGACCAGTTGACCTGCGTATTCGTCGACAACGGCCTGCTGCGCCTGCACGAAGGCGACCAGGTGATGGCCATGTTCAAGGAGAACATGGGCGTCAAGGTGATCCGCGCCGACGCTGAAAAGCAGTTCCTCGACAACCTGGCCGGCGAAGCCGACCCGGAGAAGAAGCGCAAGATCATCGGCCGCACTTTCATCGACGTGTTCGATGCCGAAGCCAGCAAGCTGGAAAACATCCAGTTCCTCGCCCAGGGCACCATCTACCCGGACGTGATCGAGTCGGCTGGCGCCAAGAGCGGCAAGGCCCACGTGATCAAGTCGCACCACAACGTCGGTGGCCTGCCGGAGGAAATGAACCTCAAGCTGGTCGAGCCGCTGCGTGAACTGTTCAAGGACGAAGTGCGCAAGATCGGCCTGGAGCTGGGCCTGCCGTACGACATGGTCTACCGCCACCCGTTCCCGGGCCCGGGCCTGGGCGTGCGCATCCTGGGTGAAGTGAAGAAGGAATACGCCGACATCCTGCGTCGTGCCGACCACATCTTCATCGAAGAACTGCGCAAGGCCGACTGGTACCACAAGACCAGCCAGGCATTCGTGGTATTCCAGCCGGTCAAGTCGGTCGGCGTCGTTGGCGACGGCCGTCGCTACGCCTGGGTCGTTGCCCTGCGTGCCGTCGAGACCGTGGACTTCATGACCGCGCGCTGGGCGCACCTGCCGTACGAACTGCTGGAAACCGTCAGCGGCCGTATCATCAACGAAATCGACGGTATCTCGCGCGTTACCTACGACGTGTCGAGCAAGCCGCCAGCCACTATCGAGTGGGAATAAGTTGAGCCACGAGGGCGCCGCAAGGCGCCCTCGTCGTTTCTGCCAGGTTATCGCATGATGTAGCGCATGCCCTGGCGTACCAGTGTGGAGCGTATTTCCTGCAGGCTGGCCAAGCGACGCCCGCTGATCCATGGCCAGTCCGCCCTGTCGAGGTATAACCTGTCGCCTTCCTGAAGGACTGGCGTGTACTTCAGCAGCCCATTACGGCCGCGATTTATCAGATTTAGTTGGCCATCGATGGAATCGAACGTGAATGTGCCCGTATTGCGAAGCAGGTTTTCCAAGGGCGCGCCGGACGGGATCTGAACTGCGGTCGGTACTTGCAGGCGCAGGTCGCCCTTGAGGTTGAATACGGACAGGTCGCCTTGCGCGACCCCGGTATACCCAGGGTCCACTTCCACGCCCCCGACCTCGCTCAGGGCGATATCTTCGACGCGCAGCCCGATTGCCCCTTGCAACTCGCTGAGGCCGGTAACACCTTTGAAAGTATTGGAGTGGGAGTTGCCCATCAAGGCAACCCATTTGCTCAGGCCGCGTGTTGCCTGGTCGGCCTCGATGATCTCGTGGGCAAAGAAGTTCATCATCTGCTGGCGGATCACCTGCGAAGGCGCTCTTTCCCAGGCTTGTCGGTAGCTGGCCATGCAATCGATCGACTGGATGCGGATGCCTTCTTTTTGTGCGGCTTGCAGGAGGTTCAAGAAGGTGTAACGGCTGGAGGCATCGATGCCAAAACCTTTATCCAGCGCTTGCGCATAGCGCTTCAGCGCGGGTGGCATCTCACCGCTGACATGGAACAAGTCGAGGTCGGCCTGCTGGAATTCGGTCATGAAATGCTCCAGGTACAGCACCCTGACCTTGGCTTTCTTCAGCAGTGTCATGTTGTCGATCAAAAAGGCCTTGCTGCCAACTTGAGAATGGCTTTCACCGATTACCAGGCCATCGCTGTTTTCATAGACGCTGCGGATGATCTGCTTGGCGCTTGCCTCGCGGGGTAGTCGGGGAATCTGTGGTCTTGCAGGCAATTCAGCGGAGGCCAGGTACTGTTGCGCATCCTCGGCCAGGGTGTCACGCAGCTTCCTGAATTCGGCAAAGGCGGTATTTTGTGCTGGTTCCGGGAAGGCCATGATGCCACTGAGCAAGTGCTCTTGGCCGGGAGCGATTGCCGAGTCTCTGAGAGTGGAGCGTAAGCTGCCAGGTACTTCATAGGGCGTCGGCGGCAGTGGCTCGGATGCCGTATGCGTGCTCCTGCCCCACAGTCCGAGCAGCTTGCGCGGCAGGCCGCCACCACCCGATAGGCGTGGCCGCGCCTGCGGTTGCCAGTGACCTGCAGCGTCCCTGCTAATGGGCACGTTGCGATAGAAGGAGTAAGGATTCTCAGGGTCGATCACCACCCAAGACTTCAACTCACTGATAAAACGTACCTGATAAGGGGTGTCACTGATCAGCGCATAGAAATTGCCATCTTGAGCATGGATGCCTGCCAATTGGCCGTCGCCTGGGTTGCCATGCAGCACGACGTTGGATTCGAAAGGCGCCAGCAGCTCGGCCTGTTGCACAGGCCTGAATGGCCCTGGCACCCAGGTTTCGATCTGCTCGGGCGATGCAGGCGCCGTCTCTACCTCGAACGGGGGGCTCTCTTCGGGGGGCGCTTCAGCAACCTCGACTAGCTCATTCTTGACGTTGCTTCCCGCTGCACTGGCCAGCATTGCAGCGTTGAACAGTGTGTCTATCGCAGCGAAGATGGCGCCAATCACGCCGGCGTGACGTTCACCGGTGGTATGGCCGTTGACGGCCTGGTCGATGTTCAGGCCGATATCCACCAGCCCTGCGCCCACTGCTGCCAGGGCTACGGGCCAGTCCAGCGCCGCGAGTGGGCTGAAGACCTTGCCGAAGGCCTTGAGATAACCGATCCATAACTGCTTGCGCAGGTCATCATTGGAACGCAAGGCGAAGTTGGCGTCATCGGTCATGCGCTGGCGCGCGGCGTCACGCAGGTGGCTGAAGGCATCCCCGGGCAAGCTCTTGTCCAGCTGGTTGAGGCAGTGATGATCGTCACCTCCCCAATTGAAGAACAACAGGTCAATCATGTGATTCAGCCCGGTGCTGTCCTCGCGTTCGGAACGGGACGACAGCGCAAAGTGGCTCACGAAGCGTGCCCGGTTGTCCGCTTCGTTGGTATTGTTCAGCACCCACCAGTAAAGCGCCTTGCGGTCTGCGAAGAGGTGCAGGGCATCGACTTCACCCGGTGTGTAGAGCAATTGTCGGCCATCGGGCAGTTCGATGCGCAGGAAGTCACTGGCCACATGGCCGCCGATATCGAAGGTGCACACGCGAAAACCTGCATCGGGTCGATGTTCCTCGTTCAACTGCTTCAGTGATGGTTGACCGATGTCGTGACCGGTGAGTGCCTGAGCCACTTGGCGGGCGCAGCTGGACAGGTCACTGGTAGGGTCGGCCGCGCAGGTTTCGACAACCTTGGCAAGGAAGTTGATCTTGGCCAGCGTGCGATAGCCATCGGCGTGCTGATGCCAGAAAGCATCCAGATGCTCGTGATAAGCGCTGCTGAAGTCGATATCCCAGAAATCATCCAGCACGTCCTTGGGCGCTATGGGGATTTCATTGTGCTCGTCATACACTTCGGCGTCTGGGCCGTCGGTGTAGAAGCCACTGAGGTAGCTGAGCAGGTCGCTGTTGTCCTGATCATTGACGTCGAAACGGTGCATCACCAACTGTGGCAGCGTGTAAGACTGGAACGGCGCGTCGTGATGTTGCCATCCGCTGAACGTTCGCGGGCTGCTTTGCGCGGCCATGAAGCGATTGAGGTGGACGTGATCCGGGTCTAGCGCGGCATGGCCATGCTTCTTCAGAACGGTGATCGCGGTTTCACGGGCCATCTGCCGAAGATCCGGACAAGCGCTGACCAGTGGTCGCGCCAGGTCGCGCAGTTGTTGTTCGGCCTTAGGCACCAGTATTTGCAGCCCCATGAACGCTACCTCGTTGTGATTGAGCGTTCGAGCCTGGTCGAACCGCGTCCGCAGGGTGCGGTAGTTATCTACGCATTTATCCGGCACGTGCCGTAATAACACTTCACTTAAACTTTCCCATTTGCAGGTGTATCGTATTCGCCCTTCATCGCCAGCCACTGCTGGCAGCTTGATTGCGCAGAACACGAGGTACCCGCACCGATGTCCTTCACCCGTCGACAAATGCTCAAGGGCCTGACCGGCCTGGTTGTGGTTGGCCTGGGCGCCGGTGGCGCGGCGCGTTACTGGCTGGGCAAGGTCGAAGACAACAACGCCGGCCATGACTACGAGCTGATCGCAGCGCCCCTGGACGTCGAGCTGGTGCCGGGCTTCAAGACCGAGGCCTGGGCCTTCGGCCCGTCGGCACCGGGTACCGAATTGCGCGTGCGCCAGGGTACCTGGCTGCGGGTGCGCTTCATCAACCACCTGCCGGTCGAAACCACCATCCACTGGCACGGCATTCGCCTGCCGCTGGAAATGGACGGCGTGCCTTATGTGTCGCAGCTACCGGTCAAGCCGGGCGAGTACTTCGACTACAAGTTCCGCGTGCCAGACGCGGGCAGCTACTGGTACCACCCGCATGTCAGCAGTTCCGAGGAGCTGGGCCGTGGCCTGGTCGGCCCGCTGATCGTCGAGGAGCGCGAACCGACCGGCTTCCAGCATGAGCGCACGCTGAGCCTGAAAAACTGGCACGTCGACGAGCAGGGGGCCTGGCTGCCGTTCAGCATTCCGCGTGAGGCGGCGCGCAATGGCACCGCCGGGCGCCTGATCACCATCAATGGCCAGGCCGATTCGGTCACCGAGCTGCCAGCCGGCCAAGTAGTGCGGGTGCGCCTGCTGAACCTCGATAACACCTGGACCTACCGCATCAATCTCAAGGGCAACTGCGAGGCCAGAATCTATGCTCTGGACGGCAACCCGGTAACCCCACGCCCATTGGACGATGACTACTGGCTCGGCCCAGGCATGCGTATCTGCCTGGCTATCCGTATTCCCGAGGCGGGGGAGGAGATCTCGCTGCGCGACGGTTTCGTGCGCCTGGGCACCCTGCGTTCGGTGGCCAGCAACGACGCGCCGAGCGACTGGCCGCCGGCTTTGCCGCCCAACCCGATCGCCGAGCCGGACCTGGAGAATGCCGAAAAGCTCAACTTCAATTTCGAGTGGGCGGCGAAAGTTTCGGTCACTACGGATCAGGACAGGCCGTCGAGCATGTGGCAGATCAACGGCCAGGCTTGGGATATCACCGACAAGACCTGCGCCGAGCGGCCGATCGCCACGCTGAAGAAGGGTAAGAGCTACATCTTCGAGCTGAAGAACATGACCCAGTACCAACACCCGATTCACCTGCACGGCATGAGCTTCAAGGTGATCGGCTCCAACCGCCATGACATCAAGGAGCCCTGGTTCACCGATACCTACCTGCTGGGCAGGAACGAGCGCGCCCAGGTGGCACTGGTGGCGGATAACCCGGGCACCTGGATGTTCCACTGCCACGTCATCGACCACATGGAAACCGGCCTGATGGCCGCGATCGCGGTGGTCTGATGCGACCGCAGATCATCGATCGCAGCCGCGATCAGGAATTCATGCGCCTGGCCCTGGCCCTGGCCGCCGAAGGTGCGGCCATGGGCGAGGTGCCGGTGGGCGCGGTGCTGGTGCAGCATGGGCAGGTGATCGGGCAGGGCTTCAACCGGCCGATCATCGACAGTGACCCTAGCGCACACGCCGAAATGGTAGCCATCCGCGCGGCGGCGAAATCCGCCAGTAACTACCGGCTACCCGGCAGCACCCTGTACGTGACCCTGGAGCCGTGTAGCATGTGTGCGGGGTTGATCGTGCATTCGCGGGTGATGCGGGTAGTGTTCGGCGCGCTGGAGCCCAAGGCGGGGATCGTGCAGAGCCAGGGGCAGTTCTTCGGGCAGGGCTTCCTGAACCACCGCGTGCTGGTGGAGGGCGGGGTGCTGGCGGAGGAGTGCGGGCAGATCCTCAGTGACTTCTTCAAGGCTCGCAGGGCCAAGTCTTAACCTGTACCGGCCTCTTCGCGGGCATGCCCGCTCCCACAGGAATATCACTCCCCTCAGGCCTGTGGTGTAGCTGTGGGAGCGGGCGTGCCCGCGAAGGGGCCGGGGCAGGCTTACATAGGCGGCGACTGCTCCGCCGGCTTGTCCTTGTTCACCCCAGGCACATGCAGGCTGCCTTCGGCCACCTGGCCTTCGAGCTGCGGCTGGGTCACCCAGGTGAGGATGTCGTAGTAGCGACGGATGTTGGCCACGAAATGCACCGGCTCGCCGCCCCGGGCATAGCCGTACCGGGTCTGGCGATACCACTGCTTCTGCGACAGGCGTGGCAGCATCTTCTTCACGTCCAGCCACTTGTTCGGGTTGAGCTTCTCGCGCCTGGCCAGGGTGCGGGCGTCTTCCAGGTGGCCAGTGCCTACGTTGTAGGCGGCCAGGGCGAACCAGGTGCGGTCCGGCTCCTGGATGCTGTCGTCGAGCTCTTCCTTGATCTTCATGAAGTACTTGGCCCCGCCCTGGATGCTCTGCTTCGGGTCCAGGCGGTTGGACACGCCCATCGCCTGGGCGGTGCGCTGGGTCAACATCATCAGGCCGCGCACGCCGGTCTTGGAGGTAACCTCGGGCTGCCACATCGATTCCTGGTAGCCGATGGCAGCCAGCAGGCGCCAATCCACCTGCTCGACCTTGGCGTAGCTCTTGAAATGTTTCTCGTACTTGGGCAGGCGCTGCTGCAGGTGCTGGGCAAAGGTGTAGGCACCCACATAGCCCAGTACGTCGACATGGCCGTAGTAGCGGTCCTTCAGGCGTTGCAGGGTGCCGTTCTTCTGCGCCTTGTCGAGGAACTCGTTGACCTCGTTGAGCAGGCTGTTGTCTTCACCGGCCGCCACCGCCCAGCGCTGGTCGCGGGTGTCGCCCAGGTCGAAGGCCACCCGCACATTGGGGAAGTACACCTGGTTCATTGCCAGCTCGTTGGAATCGACCAGGGTCAGGTCGATCTGCCCTTCGTCGACCATGCGCAACAGGTCGACCACCTCGACGGCGTCGGATTCTTCGTATTCCAGGCCCGGGTACTGCTTTTTCAGCTCGGCCAGCTGGTCGGCGTGGCTGCTGCCCTTGAGTACCATGATCTTCTTGCCGACCAGGCCCTTGGCATCGGTGGGGCGCGTGCGGCCGTTGCGGTAGATGACCTGTGGGGTGACTTCCAGGTACGGGTGGGAGTACCTGACCTGGGCCTTGCGCCGTTCGCTGGTGACCAGGCCGGCCGCTGCCAGCACCGGGCCGGAGGGCTTGCCGAGGCTATCGTACAACTCGTCGAGGTTGTCGGCGGTCTCGATCTGCAGCTTCACGCCGAGATCTTCGGCGAAATGCTGGACCAGCTCGTACTCGAAGCCGGTTTCGCCGTTGCGGTCCTGGAAGTAGGTGGCCGGGCTGTTGCGGGTGATCACGCGCAGCACGCCATCCTCCTTCACGCGCTCGAGGGTGCTGGGTTTTTCAACGCAGGCACCGAGCAGCAGAAAGAGTCCGGTTGCGAAAAGCCATCTGGCGCAACGCTGGCGCAAAGCAGTGTGGGCGAACATAGGTTGCAGTATACGCAAAGGACTGGCCCAGCCATATCTCGACAACTGTTAGCTTGTCTGGTAGCGCTTTATGTGCAATGGCGGCCCAGGCCGCTACAGGGCGAGCGAAGCAGGTGTATTTTTTTGACCCGAAAGTCCGGTTCCGCCGCCCGGCAGCCGTGGCTTAGAGCGGGTGCCGAAACCCTTCGAATTAGGCTAGAATGCACGGCCTCTAAGCACACCCCTTCCTGAGGCTGTCCCGACGATGTTGATCCTGCGCGGCGCTCCTGCCCTTTCTGCCTTTCGCCACGGTAAATTACTCGAGCAACTGAGCCAGAAAGTCCCCGCTGTTACTGGTTTGTATGCCGAATTCGCCCACTTCGCCGATGTCGACGGCGAGCTGACCGCCGACCAGCAGCAGGTGCTGGGCCGTCTGCTCAAGTACGGCCCGAGCGTGCCGGTACAGGAGCCGAGCGGCCGCCTGTTCCTGGTCGTGCCGCGCCTGGGCACCATTTCGCCCTGGGCCAGCAAGGCCAGCGACATCGCCCACAACTGCGGCCTGCAGTCGATCCAGCGCCTGGAGCGCGGTATCGCCTACTACGTGGCCGGCAGCCTGAGCGAAGCCGACGCCGAACTGATCGCCGCCGAGTTGCACGACCGCATGACCCAGCGCGTGCTCGGCCAGCTGGAGCAGGCCGCTGACCTGTTCAGCCATGCCCAGCCCAAGCCGATGACTTCGGTGGACATCCTCGCCGGTGGCCGTGACGCCCTGGCCAAGGCCAACGTCGACCTGGGCCTGGCCCTGGCCGAAGACGAGATCGACTACCTGGTCAACGCCTTCCAGGGTCTCAAGCGCAACCCGAACGACATCGAACTGATGATGTTCGCCCAGGCCAACTCCGAGCACTGCCGCCACAAGATCTTCAACGCCAGTTGGGACATCGACGGCCAGGCTCAGGAAAAGAGCCTGTTCGGCATGATCAAGAACACCTACCAGATGCACAACGAAGGTGTGCTGTCGGCGTACAAGGACAACGCCTCGGTGATCGTCGGCAACGTTGCCGGCCGTTTCTTCCCGAACCCTGAAACCCGCCAGTACGGCGCGGTGCAGGAGCCGGTGCACATCCTGATGAAGGTCGAGACGCACAACCACCCGACCGCCATCGCCCCGTTCTCCGGTGCCTCCACCGGCTCCGGCGGCGAAATCCGCGACGAAGGCGCGACCGGACGTGGCGCCAAGCCCAAGGCTGGCCTGACCGGCTTCACCGTATCCAACCTGCGTATCCCGGGCTTCGAACAGCCATGGGAGCAGGCCTACGGCAAGCCTGAACGCATCGTCGACGCCCTCGACATCATGATCGAAGGCCCACTGGGCGGCGCCGCGTTCAACAACGAGTTCGGTCGCCCGGCCCTGACCGGTTACTTCCGTACCTTCGAGCAGGCCATCAACACCCCGCACGGTGAAGAAGTGCGCGGCTACCACAAGCCGATCATGCTGGCCGGTGGCATGGGCAATATCCGTGAAGACCACGTGCAGAAGGGCGAAATCACCGTCGGCGCCAAGCTGATCGTACTCGGCGGCCCGGCCATGCTGATCGGCCTGGGTGGCGGCGCCGCTTCGTCGGTGGCCACCGGTGCCAGCTCGGCAGACCTCGACTTCGCCTCGGTACAGCGTGAAAACCCGGAAATGGAGCGCCGTTGCCAAGAGGTCATCGACCGTTGCTGGCAGCTGGGCGACGCCAACCCGATCGCCTTCATCCACGACGTTGGCGCGGGCGGTATCTCCAACGCCTTCCCTGAACTGGTCAACGACGGTGGCCGTGGCGGCCGCTTCGAGCTGCGCAACGTGCCCAACGACGAGCCGGGCATGGCCCCGCACGAAATCTGGAGTAACGAATCGCAAGAGCGTTACGTGCTGGCCGTCAGCGCCGTCGACTTCGAGCGTTTCAAGGCTATCTGTGAACGTGAGCGTTGCCCGTTCGCCGTGGTCGGTGAAGCGACTGAAGAGCAGCACCTGACCGTAAGCGACAGCCACTTCGGTAACACCCCGGTGGACATGCCACTGGACGTGCTGCTGGGCAAGCCGCCGCGCATGCACCGTTCGGTAACCCGCGAAGCCGAGCTGGGCGATGACTTCGACCCGAGCAAGCTGGACCTGGATAACGCCGTTCAGCGCGTCCTCAGCCACCCGGCTGTGGCCAGCAAAAGCTTCCTGATCACTATCGGCGACCGCACCATCACCGGCCTGGTAGCTCGTGACCAAATGGTTGGCCCGTGGCAGGTACCGGTGGCCGACTGCGCCGTCACCGCCACCAGCTTCGACGTCTATACCGGTGAAGCCATGGCCATGGGTGAGCGTACCCCGCTGGCCCTGCTGGATGCCCCGGCGTCCGGCCGCATGGCAATCGGCGAGACCATCACCAACCTGGCCGCTGCGCGCATCGAAAAGCTGTCCGACATCAAACTGTCGGCCAACTGGATGTCCGCCGCTGGCCACCCGGGTGAAGACGCGCGCCTGTACGACACCGTCAAGGCTGTCGGCATGGAGCTGTGCCCGGAGCTGGGTATTACCATTCCGGTCGGCAAAGACTCGATGTCGATGAAGACCAAGTGGAGCGACGAGGGCGTCGAGAAGAGCGTCACCTCGCCAATGTCGCTGATCATCACCGGCTTCGCTCCGGTCACCGACATCCGCAAGACCCTGACCCCGCAACTGCGCATGGACAAGGGCGAGACCGATCTGATCCTGATCGACCTGGGCCGTGGCAAGAACCGCATGGGCGCCTCGATCCTGGCCCAGACCTACGGCAAGATCGCTGCCCAGGCACCGGACGTCGACGACGCCGAAGACCTGAAGGCTTTCTTCGCCGTGATCCAGGGCCTGAACGCCGACGGTCACCTGCTGGCCTACCACGACCGCTCCGACGGCGGCCTGGTCACCACTGTGCTGGAAATGGCCTTTGCCGGCCACTGCGGCCTCGACCTGCACCTCGATCCGCTGACCGACAGCAAGGGTGACGTGCCGGCCATCCTCTTCAACGAAGAGCTGGGCGCGGTCATCCAGGTTCGTCAGGATGCCACCCCGGACGTGCTGGCACAGTTCAGCGCCGCTGGCCTGGGTGAAGGCTGCGTTGCGGTGATCGGCAAGCCGGTCAACAACGGTGAAGTGTCCATCAGCCTGAACGGCGAAGTGCTGTTCGACGACGACCGCCGCATGCTGCAGCGCCAGTGGGCCGAAACCAGCTACCAGATCCAGCGCCTGCGTGACAACGCTGACTGCGCTGACCAGGAGTTCGACCTGCTGCTCGAGGAAGACAACCCGGGCCTGTCGGTAAAGCTGGGCTTCGACGTCAACGACGACATCGCCGCGCCGTACATCAAGAAGGGTGTGCGCCCGCAAGTGGCCATCCTGCGCGAGCAGGGCGTCAACGGCCAGGTCGAGATGGCAGCCGCCTTCGACCGCGCCGGCTTCGCCGCCATCGACGTGCACATGAGCGACATCCTCGCCGGCCGTGTCGACTTCGAAGCCTTCAAGGGCCTGGTCGCCTGCGGTGGTTTCTCCTACGGTGACGTGCTGGGTGCCGGTGAAGGCTGGGCCAAGTCGGCGCTGTTCAACAGCCGCGCCCGCGACGCCTTCCAGGCTTTCTTCGAGCGTACCGACAGCTTCGCCCTGGGCGTGTGCAACGGTTGCCAGATGATGTCCAACCTGCACGAGCTGATCCCGGGCACCGAGCACTGGCCGCACTTCGTGCGCAACCGTTCGGAGCAGTTCGAGGCGCGCGTGGCCATGGTCGAGGTGCAGAAGTCCAACTCGATCTTCCTGCAAGGCATGGCCGGTTCGCGCATGCCGATCGCCATCGCTCACGGTGAAGGCCATGCCGAATTCGCCAGCGAAGAGGCACTGCTGGCTGCGGACATGTCCGGCTGCGTGGCCCTGCGCTACGTCGACAACCACGGCAAGGTCACCGAAGCCTATCCGGCCAACCCGAACGGCTCGCCGCGTGGTATCACCGGCCTCACCAGCCGCGATGGCCGCGTGACCATCATGATGCCGCACCCGGAGCGTATGTTCCGCGCCGTGCAGAACTCCTGGCGCCCGGACGAGTGGCAGGAAGACGCCGCGCTGATGCGTATGTTCCGTAATGCACGGGTGTGGGTGAACTAAGGCGTGTACAAGCTCGCCTTCTTCGTCCCCGCCAGCCATGTCGAAGTGGTCAAGGCCGCTGTGTTCGCCGCAGGTGGCGGGCGCATCGGCGGCTATGACCACTGCGCCTGGCAGACGCTGGGCCAGGGCCAGTTTCGCCCGCTGGACGGCAGCCAGCCGTACCTCGGGCAAACCGGTCAGGTCGAGGTGGTGGAGGAGTGGAAGGTGGAGCTGGTGGTGGCTGACGACCTGATTGCCCAGGTCGTCGCTGCGCTCAAGCAGAGCCACCCGTATGAAACGCCGGCCTACGAAGTCTGGCGGCTCGCCGAATTCTAGACCGCATCAAGGCAATTCGCGGGCAAGCCCGCTCCCACAGGTACTGCACAGCTCTCAAGCATTGTGCAGTACCTGTGGGAGCGGGCTTGCCCGCGAAGAGGCCGGATCACCCAACCACAATCTCTTTGGTTTGCCCGGGCCGCTTCAACATCCCACAAGCCAGCAGCCCCACCTCGAACAGCACCCACATCGGCACCGCCAGCATCGTCTGTGAAAACACATCCGGCGGCGTCAGAATCATCCCCACCACAAAGCAGCCGACGATCACGTAGGGCCTGCTGCGTCGCAACGTAGCCACATCGGCCAACCCCACCCAGACCACGATAAACGTTGCCACCGGGATCTCGAACGCCAGCCCGAATGCCAGAAACAGCGCCAGGATAAAGTCCAGGTACTGGCTGATATCAGTCATCATCGCCACACCCTCTGGTGTCACGCTGGCAAAGAAGCCGAACATCATCGGGAACACCAGGTAGAACGCGAAGGCCATGCCGGCATAGAACAGCACAATGCTCGACACCAGTAGCGGCAGGGCAATGCGCCGTTCACGGCGGTACAGCCCCGGCGCCAGAAAGCCCCAGGCCTGGTGCAGCAACAGCGGCATGGCGATGAACAACGCGCACATCGCGGTCAGCTTGAACGGGGTCAGAAACGGCGAGGTGACGCTGGTGGCGATCATGCTCGCGCCTTCCGGCAAAAAGCGCCGCAGCGGTTCGGAAACAAGCGTGTACAGCGTCTGGGCGAAGGGGAACAGGCCGGCGAACACCAGCGCCAGCACAGCCAGGCAGCGCACCAGACGCTTGCGCAGGTCGCGCAGGTGTTCGGTCAGCGGCATGCTCGCCGCCGGGTCCATGGCAATACTCATGAGGCGTTTTCCTTGGGCAGCGCGACCGTGGCCGCATCATTGGCCGGCTCCGCAGTCAGGCTGATGCCCTGGCGGATCTCCTGTTCCAGGCGCTGCAACGGCGCGCTGTCGAGGTTAGGCAACTCGATCTCGCGCTCCACCTGCGTGCGCAGGGCGTGCATGGCCCGGCGTGCCTGACCCAGGCCGCGCCCGAGGGTGCGTGCCGCCACCGGCAAGCGCTCCGGGCCCAGCACCAGCAAGGCGACGATGCCGACCAGCAGCAACTCGCTGAAACCTACCTCGAACATCAGGCCTGCCGGTCCGCTTGTGGCTGTTGCGTGGCCTGGCCGGTCAGCGGGGCCTGTTGTTGCACCTGTGCCTGGCCTGGGGCGTTGGTGTCCGTGTCACCGCCCATCGACTTGCGAAAACCCTGGATTGCCTCGCCCACATCGCTGCCCAGGCCCTTGAGGCGCTTGGTACCAAACAGCAGGAATACGATCAGCAGTACGATCACCAGTTGCCAGATTCCAATGCCACCCATTGCGACCACTCCTGTAAGGTCATGAAAAGGAAAGGCAATCCTGCCTCGCGTAGATGACGTGCACATGACGAACGGTCACTGCCATCTACCTGCAACACCGGACGTGTTGACTGGCGTTTTGTTCAGCGATGGAGGCACGCACGGATGGGTGGCAGGCAACAGCAGGGCGCGGCCCTGCTGATGGTGATGGTGGTGCTGGCGATGCTGGCGGCGGGCATGGCCTGGCTGGTGGAAGACGGCCGGCGCCAGGTCGATGATGTGCGCCTGTTGCACCAGCGGGTTCAGGCGCGAGCGATGGAGCAGGCAGGCCTGGCCTATGCCGAACAGGCCCTGCGTGACCCCAGCTGGCGGCTTAGCCCGCTGTTCTGGCAGGCCTTGCGCGGGCAGCCTCTGAGCTACGATTTTGGCGCTGGTCAGGCGCAGTTGCGGGTGCGCGACCAGCACACCTGTTTCAACGTCAATGCGCTGCTCGGCGCTGACGGCGAGCGTGCTGAGCGCCAGTTGCGTTACCTGCTGGGTGACGACATGGCTGCCGAGCGGCTGGTCGATGCCTTGGCCGACTGGCTCGACGCCGACAGCGATGCCCGCCTGCAAGGTGCCGAAAGTGCCCAGTACCTGCGCCAGCAGCCACCACGGTTGGCGGCCAACCAGCCGATGCTCGATACCAGCGAACTAAACCTGTTGCTGGAGCAGGATGCCAGCCGCCAGGCACGCTACCCGATGCTGTGTGCGTTGCCGCAGACCACTGGCTGGCGGCTGAATGCAAATGCCCTGGGACTGGAGCACCTGCCGCTGCTGGAGGCGCTGTACGAAGGGCGTTACCCACGCTCGTTGCTCAGCCGTATCATCAGCGGCCGGCCGGCGTCGGGGTATTTGGATGCGGCCGCTCTGCGCCAGGCGCTGGGAGCGGTGGATGACGAAACCTTCGAACGGCTGAGCGAAGGGCTGCTACTGAACAGCGGGTATTTCCTGTTGCAGTTGTCGTTCGCGGAGGAGGGGCGGGTGATACGCAGCGAGTTCCAGGTGGAAGCGCTGGGGGTGGTGCAATGGCATGCCCGGGTGCCGGCGCAGCAGGTGCGGGTGCGGAGTCGGGAGCCGATGGTGTGGTAGGGCTTGAGATTGCCGGGGCTGCTTTGCAGCCCAATCGCCGGCAAGCCAGCTCCCACAGGGATACCAGAGCCCGCAGAATCTGTGACACCCCTGTGGGAGCTGGCTTGCCGGCGAAAGGGCCGCAAAGCGGCCCTCGTGCGCAGCTCGATCAGACGGTGCCAATCTCCCCGCCATCAATCCGCTGGATCACTACCGTCGCAGCCCGGGGTCTTACCGTGGTGCCTGCCGGAGTGGCATCGGTAGCTTTGTCGGTATACGGCCAGTTGTCCGGGTGCTGGATGTTGACGAACAGTGTCTTGTTGTCGGGGGTGAAGGTAATCCCGGTCACCTCGCAGCCATTCGGCCCGACGAAGAAGCGTCGCAGGTCCACCTGGTTCTGGGCATTCACCGGCACCTGCTTGCCGCTGGCATCCACCAGATTGGTGGGGATCACTGCCAGCAGCTGGTCGTTGGTGTAGTCGGTCACGCTGCTCTCGCCGTTGTCAGTCTCGAACCACAGCACGCCACGGCTATCGAAGCTCATGCCGTCGGGGCTTGCGAACTGGTTCAGTTCGGTCAGGCCGGAGCGGTTGATGTCGGCGGTGCCGGCCGCATTGGCGCCGAACACGAAGATGTCCCAGGTGAAGCTCAACTGGTCGTCGCTGTCGTGCCAGCGGATGATGTGGCCGTGACGGTTCGGGCCGCGCGGGTTGGCTGCGTCGACCTTTTCCGGGGTGCGCGCGCTGTTGTTGGTCAGGGTCAGGTAGACGTCGCCGTTGAGCGGGTTGACCGTGGTCCATTCCGGGCGGTCCATCGGCGTCGCGCCCACGGCATCGGCAGCACCACGGGTGTTGAGGATGATGCCCGGCAGGTCGCCATACAATGCGCCCAGGGTGCTGCCGCCAGTGGTGGCGGTGGCCACGTCCAGCAGTAGCCATACACCAGTGCCGTCGGCATTGAAGCGGGCCACGTACAGCTTGCCCTGGTCGAGGTACTTGGCACCGGTGGCCAGGCGGTCGGCCGGGTTGGCGTCGGCGGCGTCCCACACGGCGGTGGACACCCACTTGTACAGGTACTCGTTATTCGAGTCGTCACCCATGTACCACACCAGCGGCTTGCCGGCGACGGGCAGGCCTGGGGCGCAGCCTTCGTGGCGGAAACGGCCCAGCGCGGTGCGCTTGGTGGCCAGGGTGTTGCTGTTGTACGGGTCGATTTCGACGATGTAGCCGTAGGTGCTGGCTTCGTTGCGGTAGTCGTCGGTGGCGCTGGCGCCTTTGACGGTGACGTCGAAACGGGCGAACTCGTCGGCCACTTCGCTGCTGTCACCGGCTGCGGTTTCCCACTTGTACTGGCCGCTGGAGGTGCCCACGCCGATACGGCGCTGGTCTTCGGGGCGGGTGCCCTTGTTGACGAAGATGCCTGGCCAGTTCTCTTCACAGGTCAGGTAGGTGCCCCACGGGGTGTAGCCGTTGCCGCAGTTGTTGTTGGTGCCACGGCAGTGGGTGCCGGCGGTGGAGTACTTGGTCTTGACGTGGGTCGGTACCCCGCAGCGGGCCGGTGATTTCCATGCGCGAGGCGGTAGTGAAGCGGCGGTTGAGCGGGTCGTTGTCGACCACCTGCCAGCGGCCACCGATTTTCTGCAGGCGCACCACGCCGGCGCCGTGGGCGTTGATTTCCTTGCGCACTTCCTCGACCGGGCGCTTGCCGTTGACATCGGTGGTCGGGCCGGCCGGGTGCAGGGCGGCGGTGTCGATGTACTCGAAGTTGATCGCCAGCAGGCCGTCTTCGGAGCTGCCGTTGATGGGGAAGAAGTGCATGCCGTCATGGTGCATGCCCATGGCGTTGGCCTGGTCGGTCGAGGTGTTGCTGCCGTCGGACTTCCACGGGTTGCCGTTGCTGTTGATCGGCGTGCCCCAAGGCGCCAGCACATAGGCGCTGTAGCCGGCGGCAACTACGCAGGCGTCGGTGCGCGAGCCGGGGATGGACTGGAAGCCCAGTGCCAGTTTCGGCACTTCCGGTTCAGTCACGGGCGGCTCGGTGACCGGATCATCGTGATCGGAACCACCACCGTCGAAGCAGCCTGTCAGGCCGGTACCGGCAATCATGGCGATGGCGGCGCCCAGGCTGCCGCGTATCACGCTGCGGCGGCTCAGGTAGGCGTCCATGACGTTGGCCATCGGCAGGTTGCCGCTTTGGTTCCGGTCCAGGTTGTCGCCGGTATCTCGACTCATCAGGGTGTCCTTATGTTGGCTGAGTTGGAGGAAACCGCGACTTTAGTGCGCAAATATGATGATTCCTTGGCAGAAATGTTAAGGAGGGTTTAAAACAACTCGCTCTTAGAAGTGTGCCCTACAGAACAATTTGGAATGGCTGTCGGATTTCTGCCATCAAACTGTAATGCCAACGCCGCAACATCCGGATCCCGGAGTGAACATGGATAAGGATGGCAGGTTCGATGGCAAGCAGTGTGCACAGGCGCGAAGTGATTGGCTGGATGGGTGTCGGTGCCTTGGCACCGTTGCTCGGCGCCTGCTCCGCCTTTCCTGGGCAGCAGGGCGGCAGCGCCCACCTCGACCTGCTGTACGTGGCCGATACCCTTGATGCCCGCCAGCCTGGCCAGGCCGTGGTGCCGGCCACCCGCCTGGGGCCGGTCAGCCACCTGGGCCGTGCCCCATGGATGACCGGCAGCAGCGCCAGTATCGCCGACCCACGGCTGGCGCCACTGCTCGATGCCAGCCAGGCTGCATCTGCCCAACTGGGCGGCTATGCGGTGCTGGCGGCGTTGCTGGAGCAATTGCGCGGCGAGGCTGGGGCGGGCAACAGCCTGACCCTGGAAAACGGCCAAGGCTGGAATGGCAGCGGCCTGGCCTACCTGACTCAGGGCGAAAGCGGCTTGCAAGGCAGCCAGCTGCTGGGCATCGAAGCGCGGGTCAGCAGCGATGAGCGCGTGCTGTGGCCACAGCGCAGCCTGGCGCTCTATCGCCAGGCTACCGCCGTTACCCTGGGCGCCGGGCTGGCGGACACGCAACGTCAGGCTTTGGGCCTGGATGCCTTGCACTTCTTCGAACGTGGCGGCGCACGTATTGCCGTGGTCGGCGTGACCGACCCCTATGCCCAGGACCAGAAAGCCTCGCTTAAACAGTGGTATCAGTCGTTGCAGCCGGTATTCGAACAGGCCCGGCGCGAGGCCGACCTGGTGGTGGCCATGGCCGATGTCGGTACCGGGCCGGGCCTGTGGCTGGCCGAGCGGGTGCCACAGATCGACGTGCTGCTGTGCGCTCGTGGCCAGGACCTGTGGCCGGCGCCGGTCGAGGTGAGCCAGGCCAGCGGCCGCCGCGTACCGGTGCTGTTCGCCGGTTGTCGGGGCAGCGGCGCCTTCCGCCTGCGCTGCCAGCGCGTGGCCGGGCGGTGGCAGTTCGATGGGCGTTTCTATCCGGCCTTCGAGCAACAGCTGGCACCCGCCGCGCAGCAGCGTGTCGGGGCATTGCAGGCAGAACTGCGCCAGCAGCGTGCCGGCCACGCGGCCTGGCTCGATCAACCGCTGGCCCGCGCGCCCCAGGCGCTGTGGCGCCGAGACACCCGAGGCGGCAGCTGGGACCGCCTGCTGCATCAGGCCTTGGCCGCGGACAGCAGCATGCCGGTGCTGCTGCCGGGCCTGCGTTACGACTACCCGCTGCCCGCCGGGGCGGCCATTACCCGCGAACACTTGATCAGCCTTACCGGTGGCTACCCGGCACCGGTGGTCGAAGCGCCGGCCCGGCAGGTCGAGCAGGTTCTGGAAAACGCAGCGGAGCAACTGTTCGGCGACCCACTGCTGCTGGACAACAGCCAGGACCTGCCGCGCTGGCAGGGCCAGGCCTGGCGTGTCAGCTACAGCCCGCAAGGCAAGCGCATCAGTGGCCTGGAGCCGGTGCAGGGCCTGTGCCGCACCTTTGGCCTGCAATTCGAGACCCAGGCCGGCGAGCCACTGTGGCAACGGGTTGAAGCCTGGCTCGCGCGCCAGCCGAGCGACTGGCAACTGGCGCCGCTGCAACTGCCCGAAGTGCGCTACGTGCAGGGGCACCCGGGCTGGCACCCAAGGCAGCTGGCCTCGTGATGCTCGCCTCGCGCCTGCTCACGGGTGCTGGCCTGACCCTGGCCGGTTGGCTAGCCGCGCAGTGCGTGCTGCAACTGGGCCGCCAGCCGCAACCGGCCATTGCGCCTGCAGCTGCCGACAAACCGCTGCCGGGCTTGATGGTCGGCCACTGGCAGGTGCCCGTCGACGACGGTGCCATCACCATCACCCGCCTGCCGCTGCATTACCTCGGCGGCCTCAAGGCCCGGCCGCTGGCCTCCAGCGTGGTGGTGCTGCGCTTTGGCGAGCAGGTGCGCACCCTGGCCCGCGGCCAGCGCCTGGCGCCAGGGATAGTGCTGCAGGACATCGACAGCGATGGCCTGATTTTCAACAACCAGGGGCGGCGTGAACGCCTGCCCTGGCCGCCACGCCCCGCCGTGACCGGCTTCAAGCGGCAAGGATGAACGATGCCTGTCAGATAATTGCGTAGCGGCCGCGCTGAGCCTGGCGCTGTCCATGGCCTGTGCCGAAGAGCCGGTGTTCGACGACAACGGCACGCCGATGTACGAGGTGAACTTCGTCGACACCGACCTGGGCGAGTTCATCGACAGCGTGTCGCGCATCACCGGCACCACCTTCATCGTCGACCCCCGGGTCAAGGGCAAGGTCACCGTGCGCACCGTCGACCTGCATGACGCCGACGCGATCTACGATATTTTCCTGGCCCAGCTGCGCGCCCAGGGCTATGCCACGGTCGACCTGCCCAATGGCAGCGTGAAGATCGTTCCCGACCAGGCCGCTCGCCTGGAGCCTGTGCCGGTGGAGGCGGGAGGGCAGCAGGGGGAGGGCAGCGACAGCGTGGCTACTCGGGTATTCAACGTGCGCAACGCCGCCAGCGAGCAGGTGCTGGGCATTCTCAAGCCCCTGATCGACCCACGGGTCGGTGTGATCACACCTTATCCGGCGGCGCACCAGTTGGTGGTTACCGACTGGCGCAGCAACCTGGAACGTATCGACAGCTTGCTGCGTCAGCTCGACCGCCCCCAGGAGGCGCCAGGCAGTGGCAGTACCCAGGTCATCTACCTGCGCCATGCCAATGCCGGCGAAGTGGTCAAGGTGTTGCGCGGGCTCAGCCAGGAAGGCATGGCGCCCTCCGAAGGCGCGGGCGAAGGCGAGGGCAAGGACCGGCCCGTGGTGGCTGTTGCCGGAGGCTCGGGCATCCGCCTGGAATACGAAGAAGGCACCAATGCCGTGGTCATGGTCGGCCCCGACAGCGAGCTGGCCGCTTACCGCGCCATCGTCGAGCAGTTGGACATCCGCCGTGCCCAGGTTGTGGTCGAAGCGATCATCGCCGAGGTCTCCGACAGCAGCGCCCAGGAACTGGGCGTGCAGTGGTTGTTCGCCGACGAGAAGTTCGGTGCCGGCATCGTCAATTTCGGCAGCAACGGGGTGAACATCGCCAGCATCGCCGGGGCCGCTGCCAGTGGCGACAACGAGGCCCTCAGCGACCTGTTGTCCAGCACCACCGGCGCAATGGCGGGTATCGGCCATTTCGGTGGCGGTTTCAACTTCGCCATGCTGGTTAACGCGCTGAAGGGCAAGAGCGGCTTCAACCTGCTGTCCACACCCACCCTGCTGACCCTGGACAACGCCGAGGCGTCGATCTTGGTTGGCCAGGAAGTGCCCTTCGTCACCGGATCGGTGACGCAGAACAACGCCAACCCGTACCAGACCATCGAGCGCAAGGAAGTCGGGGTGAAGCTGCGCATCAAGCCGCAGATCAACATCGACAACAGCGTGCGCCTGGACATCGTCCAGGAAGTGTCGTCGATTGCCGACACCACGGCTGCCAGCGACGTGATCACCAACAAGCGCGAGATCAAGACCAAGGTCATGGTCGAGGACAACGGCTTGGTGATCCTCGGCGGCCTGATCAGCGACGAACTGAGCACCAGCGACCAGCGCGTACCGCTGCTAGGCGATATCCCTTACCTGGGCCGGCTGTTCCGCTCCGACGCCACGAAGAACACCAAGCAGAACCTGATGGTGTTCATTCGCCCGCGCATCCTGCGTGACGGGCCGAGCCTGGCCGGGCTCAGCGAAGCCAAGTACCGCACCTTGCAGCAGACCACGCCACTGCAGTTGCCTGACCTGGCTGAGGCGCAAGGCGCTACGCCACTGCTGCAGGTGTTCCCCTCCAGCCGTGCACGGCTGGAAGGTGGTAACTGGTGATGCTGCCTTATCGCCAGGCACGCCAGAGCGGGGTGGCCATGGCACCGGCGGAGCACGGCTGGCAGCTGTGGCTGCGGCCCGACGCCGACAGCGCCCAGTTGCAGGAACTGCTGCGTGTGCACGGTCAGCCCAGCCTGGTCGAATACCTGGAGCCTGCGCTGTTCGACGAACGCCTCGGCCAGCTGTACCAGGCCGGCGATGCTGCCACCGAGGCGCTGATCGAAGGCATCGGCGACCAGGTCGACCTGGACAGCCTGATGAGCGAAATGCCGCGCATCGAGGACCTGCTGGAAAGCGACGACGAAGCCCCGGTGATCCGCCTGATCAACGGTCTGTTCGGCCAGGCCCTGCGCCTGCGTGCTTCGGACATCCATATCGAAACCTTCGAGCAGAGCCTGGTGGTGCGCCTGCGGGTCGATGGTCACCTGCGCGAAGTGTTGCGCCCACCGCGCGCGCTGTCCGCCATGCTGGTGTCGCGGATCAAGGTCATGGCCCGTCTGGACATCGCCGAAAAGCGCCAGCCCCAGGATGGCCGTATCACCCTGCGCGCGGCGGGGCGCGAAGTGGATGTGCGGGTCTCGACCCTGCCCGGCATCCACGGCGAACGGGTGGTGATGCGCGTGCTCGACAAGCAGGCCAGCCTGCTGGCGCTGGGCAACCTGGGCATGCCGGCGGCGGTGCTGCACGGCCTGCGCAGTTGCCTGGCGCGGCCCAACGGCATCGTGCTGTCCACGGGGCCGACCGGTTCGGGCAAGACTACGACCTTGTATGCCAGCCTCAACAGCCTCAACGACGGCAGCCGCAACATCCTCACTGTCGAGGACCCGGTGGAATACGCTATCGCCGGCATCGGCCAGACCGCCATCAACCCGCGCGCCGGGCTGACCTTCGCCAGCGGCCTGCGCGCCATCCTGCGCCAGGACCCGGACGTGATCATGCTCGGCGAAATCCGCGATCAGGAGACCGCTCAGATCGCCGTACAGGCCAGCCTCACCGGCCACCTGGTGTTGTCCACCCTGCACACCAACAGTGCGGTGGGCGCGGTGACCCGCCTGCGCGATATGGGCATCGAACCGTTCCTGATCGCCTCGTGCCTGCGCGGCGTGCTGGCCCAGCGCCTGGTGCGGCGCTTGTGCAGTTGTGCCGTGGCGCACCCGCTGCAGCAGGCGGAACGCGACCTGTGGCCCGAACTGGCGGCGCTGGGCAGCAGCTACCACGCGGTGGGCTGCGAGCAGTGCCAGGGCAGCGGTTATGTCGGGCGCCTGGGCCTGTATGAATTCATCGAACTGGACGCCGGGCTGATCGGCCTTTTGTATGACGGTGCCAGTGAACTGGCCATGCAGGACTACCTGGGCGCACGTCGGCAGAGCCTGGTGGCGATGGCCAGCGACTGCCTGGCTCGTGGCGAGACCAGCCTGGCCGAAGTACTGCGCGTGGTGCAGGGCTGAGCCATGCCGACCTATCGCTACCAGGCCGTCGACCTCGCCGGCAAGCCCCACAAGGCCAGCTTGCAGGCCGACAGTGAACGTCATGCCCGTCAGTTGTTGCGTGAGCAGGGCCTGTTCGCCCGCCGCTTGCAGCGTCACGAAGCCGGCACCCGGCAACCCCGGCGCCAACGTCTGAGCCGCCCCCAGTTGTGCGAACTGACCCGCCAGCTGGCCACCCTGACCGGTGCCGGTATCCCGCTGGTCGACGCCCTGGCTACCCTGGAACGGCAACTGCGCCAGCCCGCCCTGCACGGTGTGCTGGTGGCCTTGCGCGGTTCGCTGGCCGAAGGCCTGGGCCTGGCGCGCAGCCTGGCGCGTCAGGGGGCACCGTTTACCGGCCTGTACTGCGCGCTGGTCGAGGCCGGCGAGCGGTCCGGGCGCCTGGCCCAGGTGCTGACCCGCCTTGCCGACCACCTGGAACAGGTGCAACGACAGCAGCACAAGGCACGTACCGCGCTGATCTACCCCACCGTGTTGATGGCGGTGTCACTTGCCGTGGTGGTCGGCCTGATGACCTTCGTCGTGCCCAAGCTCACCGAACAATTTGCCCACGCCGGGCAAAGCCTGCCGCTGATTACTTCGTTGCTGATCGGTCTCAGCCAGGGGCTGGTGCACGCCGGCCCCTGGCTGTTGGGGCTGGCGCTGTTACTTGGTGTGGTCGGTGGCTGGTTACTGCGCAAACCGCACTGGTGCCTGCGCCGTGACCAGGTGCTGCTACGCCTGCCGCGCATCGGCAGTTTGCTGCAGGTGCTGGAAAGCGCACGCCTGGCACGCAGCCTGGCGATCCTCAGCGGCAGCGGCGTGGCCCTGCTCGAAGCCCTGCAAGTGGCCACCGAAACCGTCGGCAACCGGCGCATCCGCCTGGCCATGGAGCAGGTGCGCCAGCAGGTGCAGGGCGGCACCAGCCTGCACCGCGCGCTGGATGCCAGCCAGCAATTCCCGCCGCTGCTGGTGAACATGGTCGGCAGCGGCGAGGCCAGCGGGACACTGGCCGACATGCTCGAGCGCGTGGCCGACGACCAGGAGCGCG
The DNA here is from genome assembly GCA_029953615.1 of Pseudomonas putida. Lineage (NCBI taxonomy): Bacteria > Pseudomonadati > Pseudomonadota > Gammaproteobacteria > Pseudomonadales > Pseudomonadaceae > Pseudomonas > Pseudomonas putida. The sequence continues at coordinate 3,506,271 of CP124529.1, forward strand.
GCTTCGCCCGCCAGGTCGATACCGCCATGGCGCTGTTCGAACCCCTGATGATCCTGGTGATGGGCGCCGTGGTGCTGTTCATCGTGCTGGCGGTGCTGCTGCCGATCATGCAACTCAACCAGGGCCTGCAACTGTGACGACAAGGAGTACTGCCATGCAGCATCGACGTAACCGCCAGCGCGGCTTCACCCTCATGGAAATCATGGTGGTGATCTTCATCATCGGTCTGCTGATCGCCGTGGTCGCGCCCAGCGTGCTGGGCAACCAGGACAAGGCCATGAAGCAAAAGGTGATGGCCGACCTGGCCACCCTGGAGCAGGCGCTGGACATGTACCGCCTGGACAACCTGCGCTTCCCCAGCAGCGAGCAGGGCCTGGCCGCGCTGGTGAAAAAGCCGGCACAGGAACCGCTGCCACGGGCCTGGCGCAGCGACGGCTACGTGCGCCGCCTGCCGGAAGACCCCTGGGGCACCCCGTATCAGTACCGCATGCCCGGCGAACATGGCCGGGTCGATGTATACTCGCTGGGCGCCGACGGGCAGCCGGGCGGTGAAGGCCAGGATGCCGACCTTGGTAACTGGGAGCTGTAACGGGTGCGCTGTCAGCGGGGCTTCAGCCTGATCGAGCTGCTGGTGGTGCTGGCCATTGCCGGGCTGATGACCGGGCTGGCGGTGGCCGGGTTGGGCAACGGCCAGGCCGGCGTCGACCAGGCCCTGCAGCGGCTGGCGGCAGAGACCCGTGGCCAGGCCGCACTGGCCCGGCATGCTGGGCAATTGCGCGGGCTGCGCTGGAATGGCCAGCGCCCGGAGTTTGTGCGCCGCGAGGGCGATGGCTGGGTAACCGAAGCGGTCGCGCTTGGCGACTGGCCCAAGGGCTTGCACCCGGACTGGCCAGCCAGCCCGCAGCCGCGCCTGTTGTTCACGCCGCATGGCTGGGCACAGCCGGGCAATGTGCGCTGGCGCTGGGGCGATGGCAGCCAGCAATGGGCGTGGGACCGTGATGGCCGCTTGCAGGTGGCGCCATGAAGCAGGGGCAGCGGGGTTTCACCTTGCTGGAAGTGACCGTGGCACTGGCGATTGCCGCTGTTCTGGCGGTTATCACCAGCCAGGTCCTGCGCCAGCGCTTGGCGGTGCAGCACAACCTGCAACAGCACCGCCTTGGCCTGCTGTGCGCTCGCGAACTGCAAACCCGCTTCGCCGTCGAGCAGTACTGGCCTGCCGAAAACCAGGTGGACGGTGAGCTGAGCCAGGGCGGCCAGCGCTGCCATTGGCAATTGCAGTTGCGCCGCACAGGTGTGCGCGACCTGCGCCGTGGCGAACTGCGACTGTTCGCCGACCGCGACCAGCGCCTGCCGCTAGGCCAGTACACCGTATTCCTGGAGCGCCCATGAGTTACAGAAATCGTGAAGCTTGTGCCGTCCCTGTGGGAGCGGGCATGCCCGCGAAGCAGGCGACTCGTTGGATGGCACCGGCTTCGCCGGTGTTCGCGGGCGCGCCCGCTCCCACAGGGAGGGCGTATACCCGCCAGCCCGGTATCCTGCCCACGAAACAGCGCCAGGCCGGCCTGCCCCTGGAGCGGTCATGAGTTACAGAGATCGTGATGCTTGCGCGGTCTCTGTGGGAGCGGGCATGCCCGCGAAGCAGGCGACTCGGTGTATGGCACCGGCTTCGCCGGTGTTCGCGGGCGCGCCCGCTCCCACAAAGAGGGCGCATACCCGTCAGCTCTGGACCCAGCCCAGCAAACACCGCCAGGCCGGCCTCACCCTGATCGAGTTGATGGTTGCCCTGGCCCTGACCGCCATCCTCGGCATCCTGCTCGCCGCCCTGGTCAACGGCTGGCTCAAGGTCCGCGAACGCCTGCAAGTCACCACCCAGCAAACCTCGGTACTGGACTTCTGCCTGGCCCTGGAGCGCCGCTTCGACAGCCCGGTGCTGCGCCGCGTCTACGACCAGCGCCTGCCGCTGGCCAGCCGCTGGCTGGACTGGCAACCCGCCAGCAACCAGTTGCAGTGGGTCGCCAGCACCGGCCTGCCGGAGGCTGAGGGCGGTTCGCGCCTGCAACGCCAGCGCCTGCGCTTCGAGGCCCGCGAGCAGCGCCTGCTGCTGGAAAGCTCGGCCGACCTGTACGCCGCCGCCGCTCCACGCTGGGTCCAGCGCGAGCGGCTCGACCGGGTCAGTGCCATGAATGTTCTGTATTACCAGGGCGGCCGCTGGCTGGCCTGGCCTTCCGACCAACCGGCGCACCCCGGCCGTGGCGTGCGTCTGGAACTGCAGCGTGACGGAGCACCCTATGTTTGCACCTTCGCCCTCCCGTGGGGGCGCTCATGAAGCTTGAATGGAAGCGGCGCACCCCGGCCCGATCGTGGCTGCTGCTGCGCCCGGGGCCGGTCTGGCACTGGGCGCTGGTTGAGGGCGGTTCTGTGCAAAGTGCAGGGCAGGGCGAGCCACCGGGCAACCTGCAGGCCCGTGTTGCGCTGATCCTGCCTGGCGAAGCCTGCAGCCATTTCCATGTGCCGGCTCCGCCCGGGCTCAAGCGCGAGGAGTGGCCGCTGCTGCTCGAAGACCGCTTGTTGCAGGCCACCGGCGAAGTGGCTTGCGCTTGCCTGGCCCGTGAACCCGGGCACCTTCGCCTGTTGGTGGTGGCCCGTGAGCAGCTGGACGCGTGGCGTGAGCAATGTGTTGCATGGGGTTTGCAGGTGGAGCGTTGCTGGGCAGAGTTGCAGTTACTGCCAACGCCGGAGGTAGGCAGCACCTGGAACTGGCAGCGTGCTACCGACCTGTCCTTGTACAAGGGGGTAACCGAGGACGGCCAGGAGCACTGGTTGGCTTGGCCGGTTGCGCTGGGTAGTGTGCCGCAGCAACCCTGGGCATCACTGCAAAAGCTGCCGTCTAGCGGCGACTGGCCAAGTACCTTGGCACCACTCGACTCAGTGCCTGGCCTGTTCGAGCGCACCCGCAAAATGCGCTCGATGCCGGTATTGTCCCGCCAGCATCAGCGTCTGTTTGCCGCTTGCCTGCTACTGGCGGCAGTTTGGGGTGGCCTATGGTTGACCCAGCAATGGCGCCAGGCGCAACTCTGGCGCAGCCAGGTCATCGCCGTGACCGGCGAACAGAGCAGCCCCCGGCATGCCGCGCAGGCCCTCAAGCGCCTGCGTGAAAACGAACTGCAACAGCAACTGCGCACGCGTCAGCTGGAGGACCTGCAAACCCGCTTGCAGGCTTGGCTGCGTAACAATTCCGGCTGGCGCCTGCAAGCGGTGCGCTTCGATGGCCAGCGGTGGCACTTGCGCCTGGAGGGGGAGGGCAGTACGCCGCCATGGCAGGACATGGCGGCTGCAGCAGGCGCCACTGTGCAGGTTCAAGCTGCCCAAGTGATCTTCGACCTGGGGGCCGCCTCATGAACCTCGATTGGCTACAGCGTCATCGCCTGATGTTCGCTTGGGCACTGATTGCCCTGTTGCTGGGCTTCCTGGCCCTGCGTACAGGCATTGCTCAGTGGCGTGAGCTAAGCCAGTGGCGCGGGCTGGCCGAACAGGCCGCCAGCCTGCAAGGCGGCCCGGGGTTGAACCTGGAGCGGCTACGCCAGTCGGCCCAGGCGCGACAGATTGAACTGGCCGAGGTCGATGCGCAGGGCAAGGTCTGGCAGTTGCATGGGCAGGTGGCCGACGAGCGAGTGCTGCAAGGCTGGTTGCAAAGCCTGCGTGCAGAAGGTGCACAGCTATTGCAATGGGGGCTGGAGCAGGATGGCAAGGGCCTGCGCTTCAACCTGGTGATGCAGCCATGAGCCGCAAGGGCATGGCGTGGGTTGTGTTGGTGTTCGTGGTGTCGGTATTGGTTGAGCTTCCGGCCAATTGGGTGGTGCGTGCGTTCGGCCTGCCAATGCGGGACGCCAGTGGCAGCCTGTGGCAAGGCCAGGCTCGACAGTTGGGCCCGGTCGGGCCTTTGCACTGGACGGTGCAGCCTTGGCGCTTGCAGGCGAACGCCCAGCTGGGCTTCCAGGGCCAGGCCTGGCAGTTGCGTGCCGAAGGCTGGCCTTGGCGCTGGCGGGCTGAGGCATCAGCGGTAGGCGCCCAGACGACAGCGCTGAGCGATTACCGTCTTGCGGGTCAGTGGCAGGGGACATTGCGGCTTCAGGGGGCTGGGCGCCAATGCCACGCCAGCGAAGGCCGCGTCACGGTGACCGACCTTGCCCTGAGCGAACCATGGTCACTGGGGTTGGGGCATGGCTGGCTGGAGTTGGACTGCCGCGGCGGCTGGCGCTTGCGAGGGCAGTTGGCACAGCAGCGGCAGCATCAGGTGGCAGTGGATGCTGATTTGCTCGCACGACGGGCGCAGGTAGTGTTTGAGTTGCAGCCTGAGGCGGAGTTGACGCCTTTGCTGCGCGGCGCACAGTGGCTTGGGCCGCAGGCTTTAACAGGGCGACGGGAGCTGCGCTGGTAGATCCGTCTACCAACAACAAGCTTGTTGTAACAGGTACTGCGTTTGCCTATTGGGCAGCAGCAATATTGCTGCTGCCGACCTTTTCCTACAGAACCTTCTGTTTTTGGTCTCGGGTGAATGAATTCACCCTGGTCCGTCGCGGTAGACTTGAATTATTGCTCTGGTCCACTCAGAGTTTGACCCTACGGGCAGCTGTCCATGTGCCCTGATATTTGCAATTGAGGATGATCCATGCCGACACGCCGTCCTGTCCCTCCCTTCGACCCCGCTACCGAGTTGGCGCAGTTGCACGCCGACGTAGCAGCTTTCCATGCAGAAATGCGCCAGACGGTGCGTGCCAACCCGATAAAACTTTGGTTGCCGTTCACCCTTGGGGCTGGGTTGGCGCTGATGGTGTTTGCTTTGGTCACCCTCTTGCCACGCCTGAGCTAATTGCCCTCAACGCCTACGCGCTGCCGGGCCTGCAATAGCTTTCTGTTACGCCCTCAAGGCCGAATCTCGATCAACGTCCCATCCCGCACCAGGTCCCACACTTCCTGCATGTCGCGGTTACGCATGGCAATACAGCCATCCGTCCAGTCCAGGGTATGGAAGTACCACTCCGGGTACTCGTCGTTGATTGGCGTGCCATGGATCATGATCATGCTGCCGGCGCTCACCCCTTCACGGGTGGCACGGGCAGCATCGTTGATGTTCGGGTAGTTGATGTGCATGGCCAGGTTGAAACGGTCGCTCTGCTTGCGCCAGTCCAGCCAGTACAGGCCCTCGGGGGTTTTCTTGTCGCCTTCGCGCTCCTTGGCGCCCTTTGGCTGTTTGCCCAGCGAGATGCGGTAGGTTTTCAGCGGTTCGCCGCGGCTGATCAGCTGCAGGCGGCGTTCGGACTTGATGACCAGCACCTTGTCGATCAGCGGCTGCATGGCCTGCTGCGAAGGCGAGGGTGTTTGCACTGCCGGCTGGGGCTTGCGGATGATGGTCTCGGTGAAGGCCGCCTGGGACACCGAGGTAACGCAAAGGCAGAAAAGGGCAAACAACCAGCGCATGTAACGGTATCCCTGAAAGCTTCTAGGTAGTGGTAGTGACGTTCATCGGCGGCAGGTACTCATGGCCTATGGGGTAGTGCTGCCCGATGCGGTCGTGATAGTAGCATTCTAGTGTGCGAGTGACGGTGCGGAAAGCCAGCTCGCCCCACGGTATCTCATGTTCTTCGAACAGCCGCACCTCCAGGCTTTCGACGCCGACAGCGAAATCAAGGTCTGCCAGCTCGGCGCGGAAGAACACATGCACCTGGTTGATGTGCGGCAGGTCGAATAGCTGGTACAGGCTCATGCTGCCAACCCGGGCGCAGGCTTCCTCGACGGTTTCGCGACGGGCGGCCTGGTCGAGGGTTTCGCCGTTTTCCATGAAGCCGGCAGGCAAGGTCCAGAAACCGCGGCGTGGCTCGATGGCGCGCCGGCACAGCAGCACCTGGCTGCCCCAGGTCGGCAATACGCCGGCGACGATGTTGGGGTTCTGGTAATGGACGATCCGGCAAGAGCCGCAGACATACCGCAAGCGGCTGTCACCCTCGGGGATCTGCTGAGTGACCGGCTGGCCGCAGGCGCTGCAGTATTTCATGTAGGGTTCCCTTTGCTCAGGTTTATCTTGGCGCGACAGTCGGTTTGCCGCAAGCGCACAGGGCTTGGGTGCTTCGCACCTTTGGTGCATCATGCAAGGCAGGCCTTGGATACGAGCGTGCGCAATGCTGGACGAGCTACTTCGCCGAATGAGCAAACACCAACCCGCATCACTGGAAACCGACCGACGGTTCCCCGAAGCGGCGGTACTTTTGCCCATTACCCGCAGCGAAGCGCCCGAACTGGTCCTGACCTTGCGCGCCAAGGGCCTGTCCACCCATGGCGGCGAAGTGGCCTTTCCTGGCGGCCGCCGCGACCCGGAAGACCCGGACCTGGTGTTCACCGCCCTGCGCGAAGCCGAAGAAGAAATCGGCCTGCCGCCAGGCCTGGTGGAAGTGATCGGCCCGCTCAGCCCGTTGATTTCGCTGCATGGCCTGAAAGTGACGCCATTCGTCGGGCTTATCCCCGATTTTGTCGAATACCGCGCCAATGATGCCGAGATCGCGGCAGTATTCACCGTGCCGCTGGAGTTCTTCCGCCAGGACCCGCGCGACCATACCCACCGTATCGATTACCAGGGGCGCAGCTGGTACGTCCCTAGCTATCGGTATGGCGAATACAAGATCTGGGGGTTGTCGGCGATCATGATCGTCGAACTGGTCAATCTGTTGTTCGATGCCGGCATCAGCCTGCACCAGCCCCCGGAGCGTTACATCGAAAACTGAGCGGGGCCACCCCGTCGTCTGCATTGCAGCCTGAGGAGCAAGCATGAAATACCGCCTGGGTGACCTGCGGGTCGAGAGCCACCCCACCAGTTGGGCCGCACCCAACGCGACGCTGATCGGCAATGTGCGCCTGCAGGCCAATGCCAGCGTGTGGTTTGGCGCGGTGCTGCGCGGGGACAACGAGCTGATCGACATTGGCGAGGGCAGCAACGTTCAGGATGGCACGGTGATGCACACCGACATGGGCTCGCCGCTGACCTTGGGCAAGGGAGTGACCGTTGGTCACAACGCCATGCTGCATGGCTGCACGGTGGGCGACTACAGCCTGGTTGGTATCAACGCGGTCATCCTCAATGGCGCACGCATCGGCAAGCACTGCATCATCGGCGCCAATGCGCTGATTGCAGAAGGCAAGGAGATCCCCGACGGTTCGCTGGTAATGGGCTCGCCGGGCAAGGTGGTGCGCGAGCTGACCGAGCAGCAGAAACGCATGCTTGAAGCCAGCGCCGCGCACTATGTGCATAATGCCCAGCGATATGCCCAGGAGCTGGTGGTTGACGATGAGTGATGTGGTAGAGCGTCCGGTGGCCTCGCCGTGCGTGAGCATTTGTGCGCTGGACGAGCAGGATATCTGCACCGGCTGCCAGCGAACCGTGGCCGAGATCGGCCGCTGGGGGCGGATGGACAATGACGAGCGCCGGGCGGTGCTCAAGCGCTGCCATGAACGGGCAGTGGCTGCCGGCCTCATCCTCCAGGCCTGACGCATTCCCTGTGGGAGCGGGCGTGCCCGCGAAGCAGCCACTGCGCTCCATGGCACCGGCTTTGCCGGTGTTCGCGGGCACGCCCGCTCCCACAGGTACAGCGACAGCCCCCGAAGCGGGTTTACCCGCGAACGGCCCAGCGGTAATCTGTGCCGCTTGCTCAAAGACAGCCCGCCATGTTCTATCTGATTGCCTACATCAGCAGCGTAGTGCTGATCAACTACGCCTTCTCCAGCGCGCCACACCTGGACATCATCTGGTCCGCCTGGGGCGGCCTGGTGTTCATCCTGCGCGACATGGTGCAGACCCGCTTCGGCCATGGCGCCCTGGTCGCCATGCTGGTGGCGCTGGTGCTGTCCTATGTCACCTCGGAACCGGCTATCGCCCTGGCGAGTGCCACTGCGTTCTTCATTTCCGAGCTGATCGACTGGCTGGTGTTCAGCATCACCCGTCGACCGCTGCGCGATCGGCTGTGGCTGAGTTCGGCGCTTAGCATCCCGGTAGACACCTTCATCTTCTTCGGCATGATCGGTGCCCTGACCCCGGCCGTGATCGGCACCGCCATGGCTTCGAAATTCGCCGGTGTCACCGCCGTGTGGCTGGCCATGGCATTTCGCGCCCGGCGGGCCGCCGTAGCGGGTTGATGGTGTAGAATAGCGGTCCTTTTTCAGCGGGCGGCGCCAAGCCTGGTGCGGCCCCGGACGCCTTCGAGGACCTGAAATGACCCGTATCGGAACCCCCTTGTCGCCCACCGCGACCCGTGTACTGCTCTGCGGCTGTGGCGAGCTGGGCAAGGAAGTGGTGATCGAGCTGCAGCGCCTGGGCGTCGAAGTGATCGCCGTCGACCGTTACGCCAATGCCCCGGCAATGCAGGTGGCGCACCGCAGCCACGTGGTCAACATGCTCGATGGCGTAGCCCTGCGCGCCGTGATCGAGGCCGAGAAGCCGCACTACATCGTCCCTGAAATCGAAGCCATCGCCACCGCCACCCTGGTCGAGCTGGAAAACGAAGGTTTCAACGTGGTGCCGACCGCCCGCGCCACCCAGCTGACCATGAACCGTGAAGGCATCCGCCGCCTGGCCGCCGAAGAGCTGGAGCTGCCAACCTCGCCGTACCACTTTGCCGACACCTTTGAGGACTTCGCCAAGGGCGTGGCCGACGTCGGTTACCCGTGCGTGGTCAAGCCAGTAATGAGCTCGTCGGGCAAAGGCCAGAGCCTGCTGCGCAGCGATGCCGACCTGCAGAAGGCATGGGACTACGCCCAGGAAGGCGGCCGCGCCGGCAAGGGCCGGGTGATCGTCGAGGGCTTTATCGACTTCGAATACGAAATTACCCTGCTGACCGTGCGCCACGTTGGCGGCACCACCTTCCTTGAGCCGGTCGGCCACCGCCAGGAGAAAGGCGATTACCAGGAATCCTGGCAGCCGCAGGCCATGAGCGCGAAGGCCCTGGCCGAATCGCAGCGCGTGGCCAAGGCAGTCACCGATGCCCTGGGCGGTCGCGGCCTGTTTGGTGTTGAGCTGTTCGTGAAGGGCGACCAGGTGTGGTTCAGCGAAGTCTCGCCACGCCCGCATGACACCGGCCTGGTGACCCTGATTTCCCAGGACCTGTCGCAGTTTGCCCTGCATGCCCGCGCCATTCTCGGCCTGCCGATTCCGGCGGTGCGCCAGTTCGGCCCGTCGGCTTCGGCGGTGATCTTGCCAGAGGGGCAGTCGCAGCAGACCAGCTTTGCCAACCTGGGCGCGGCGCTGAGCGAGCCGGATACCGCCATTCGCCTGTTCGGCAAGCCGGAAATCAACGGTACCCGTCGCATGGGCGTGTGCCTGGCACGTGACGAGTCGGTCGAAGCGGCGCGGGCCAAGGCGACCCGTGCATCGCAGGCGGTCAAGGTCGAGTTCTGATCCGATCGGGGCTGCGTTGCAGCCCTTCGCGGGCACGCCCGCTCCCACAGGTTTCGGCGCTACCCCTGTGGGAGCGGGCGTGCCCGCGAAGGGCCGCAACGCGGCCCCCATTACTTTACAGCTGCGTATTGCGGGTCTCTTTCAGGCACAGCACGGCAATCAGGCTGATCACCGCCGCCGCCGACACATAACCCCCTACCCAGCTCAACCCACCCATGCTCACCAGCTTCTGGGCAAAGAACGGTGCCGCCGAGGCGCCGACGATGCCACCCAGGTTATACGCCGCCGAAGCGCCGGTGTAACGCACGTGGGTCGGGAACAGTTCAGGCAGCAAGGCCCCCATCGGCGCAAAGGTCACGCCCATCAGGAACAGCTCGATGGCCAGGAACAACGCCACCCCTGCAGTCGACCCCGAAGTCAGCAGCGGCTCCATGGTAAAGCCTGATGCCACCGCCAGCAGGCCGCCGACGATCAGCACCGGTTTGCGCCCGTAGCGGTCGCTGAGCCAGGCCGACAGGGGGGTGGCCAGGGCCATGAACACCACCGCGAAGCACAGCAGGCCCAGGAACGTTTCGCGGCTATAGCCCAGCGTGGTCACGCCGTAGCTCAGCGAGAACACTGTGGAGATGTAGAACAGCGCGTAGCACACCACCATCGCCGCTGCGCCCAGCAGGGTAGGCAGCCAGTATCTGGAAAACAGGTCGACCACCGGCATTTTCACCCGCTCGTGGCGGGCGACGGCCTTGGCGAATACCGGGCTTTCTTCCAGCTTCAGGCGTACATACAGGCCCACCAGTACCAGCGCGGCGCTGAGCAGGAACGGTATGCGCCAGCCCCACTCGCGGAACTGCTCGTCGCTGAGCACCAAGGCAAGGGTCAGGAACAGGCCGTTGGCGGCCAGGAAGCCGATCGACGGGCCCAGCTGCGGGAACATGCCGAACCAGGCGCGCTTGCCTTCCGGCGCGTTCTCGGTGGCCAGCAAAGCCGCGCCACCCCATTCGCCTCCCAGGCCCAGGCCTTGGCCAAAGCGCAACAGGCAGAGGATGATCGGCGCCCATACGCCAATGCTGTCGTAGCCCGGCAGCACGCCGATGGCGGTGGTGGACACGCCCATCAGCAGCAGCGAGGCGACCAGGGTCGACTTGCGGCCGATACGGTCGCCAAAGTGGCCGAACAGCGCCGAGCCCAGCGGGCGGGCAAGAAAGGCGATGCCGAAGGTGAGGAAGGCCGCCAGCATCTGCGCGGTGCCCGACCCGGACGGGAAGAACACCGGGCCGATCACCAGGGCAGCGGCGGTGGCATAGACGTAGAAATCGTAGAACTCGATGGCGGTGCCGATGAAGCTGGCGGTGGCTACCCGCGCGGGCGAGTTGACCGGCGCGGCAGGCGCTTCGGCATAGGTGCTGCTGGTTGTCATTAAGTAGGTCCCTAACAGTCTGGTCCGGCTCCATGGGCGTGCGAGGCAATAAGGCAAGCACCGCTGCGTGGACGCGGGAGCGTTTTGTTATTGTGCGCGCCCGACTGACGATAGCCCAAGGGGGATAGGGGCGGGGCGGGCGCTGTTCGGGGTGTTGAAGCAGGACCGCAGGGCGTGTCAGTGGAGCGGACTGGCCGTGGAGCGCCGGGTGCGGGTAGCAGGCGGGACGGCGGGGCTGGGTAAGCGTAACCCGAGTATAGCTATCGGGTCACGGTCCACACCAGTACCTTGCTGGCACAATTGTCCTCTGTTTCGAGGATTTCCAGGCGATAGCGGCCGATCTTCAGGCAAACAGCGCTTTCCGGGATGCTTTCCAGCGCTTCGGTGACCAGCCCGTTGAGGGTTTTCGGCCCGCCGTCGCAGGGCAGGTGCCAGCCCAGGGTGCGGTTGATTTCGCGCAGCGAAGCGGTGCCGTCGATGACGAAGGTGCCATCGGGCTGCGGGTGCACGTGGGGGTTGTCCAGGCTCTGTTCATCCTCGAACTCGCCAACGATCTCTTCGAGGATGTCTTCCAGGGTTACGATGCCCAGCACTTCGCCGTACTCGTCCACCACCACGCCCAGGCGGCGCTGCTGCTTGTGGAAGTTCAGCAGCTGCATTTGCAGGGGGGTGCTCTCAGGCACGAAATAAGGCTCGTAGCAGGCGCCGAGCAGCGTTTCCAGGGTGAGTTCGGCCTTGGGCAGCAGGTGGCTGATCAGCTTGGTGTTGAGGATCGCTTCAACCTGGTTGATGTCGCTGTGGTACACCGGCAGACGGGTGTGGCGGCTGACGATCAGTTGCTCGATGATGCGCTCGACAGGCTCGTCGAGGCTGATGCCGTCCACTTCGTTGCGCGGTACCAGGATGTCGTTGACGGTCATCTTGTTCAGTGACTGCAGGCCGTCCAGCAAGCCGTGGCGCGGTGCTTCGTGCTCCTCGTCCTCGTCGAACTCGTCGGCTTCCTGCGGGTGCAGGGCCACGGCCGTGGGTTGCACGCGGAACGGCCGCAGGATCAGCTTGGCGATGCCATCCAGCAAGCAGGCCAGCGGTTGCAGCAGGGCGAGGGGGACTTTCAGCAGGCTGGCGCCGAGGCTGGCGAACGCCTGCGGATTGCGCCGGGCCAGGCGCCGCGGCAGGTATTCGGCAAACACCAGCAGGACCAGGGTGGCGGCCAAGCCGGCCAGCCAGAAGCCGTGCTCGCCACTATGGCGCTGGCCGACCAGGCATGCCAGGCCCAGCACCAGCAACTTGCCCAGGCTGGCGCACAGCACCAGGGCCTGGGCCGGCAATACAGGCTGGCCGTCCTCGCCGGCGCGCAACGCGCCATTGAGTTGCAGGCGGGCGGCATCCACCGCGGTGAACAGCGCTGACCACAACAGCGCCAATGCCAGGGTGCCGAATAGCGGTGCGTACGGCAGGGTATCCATGGGTGGCCGTCAGATATGCAGGATGAATTCGCGAACCAGCTTGCTGCCGAAATAGGCCAGCATCAGCAGGCAGAAACCGGCCAGCGTCCAGCGGATGGCCTTGTGGCCACGCCAGCCCAGGCGGCTGCGGCCCCACAGCAGCACGCTGAACACCACCCAGGCGACACAGGCCAGCAGGGTTTTGTGTACCAGATGCTGGGCAAACAAGTTGTCGAGGAACAGCCAGCCGGAGATCAGCGACAGCGACAGCAGGCACCAGCCGGCCCAGAGGAAGCCGAACAACAGGCTTTCCATGGTTTGCAGCGGCGGGAAGTTGCGAATCAGCCCGGACGGGTGCTTGTTCTTCAGCTGGCGGTCCTGCAGCAGCAACAGCAGTGCCTGGAACACCGCGATGGTGAACAGCCCGTAGGCCAGGATCGACAGCAGGATATGCGCGAGGATGCCCGGCTCTTCGTTTACCAGCGGCACTGTGCCGGGGGGCGCGAACTGGGCCAGCAGCGCGGTCACCGCGCCCAGCGGGAACAGCAGCACCAGCAGGTTTTCCACGGGTATGCGCAAGCAGGCCAGCAGGGTCAGGGCGATGACGGCCACGGCGATCAGGCTGGCGGCACTGAAGAAGTCCAGGCTCAGGCCCAGCGGGGTGATCAGCTGGAAGAACAGCGCACCGGCCTGGGCGAGCACCGCGAAGGCACCCAGCAGGGCAAGCAAGCGCTTGTCGGCCTTGCGGTTCTGGGCAAGATAAGAGCCCTGGTAGATGGCCGCGGCTATATATAGGCCGGCGGCGATCAGGTTGGGGATGAGGCTGGGTGAGGAGAACATAAGTCCTGGTTGGCGAGCCTTAAAGAGACGGAGTTTGGCATAGATCGCGCTGGTCTAGGAAGACTGGCAGACCGCGGGCGGCATTCGCGAAAGGTGGTGCAGACCCTGTGGGAGCGGGTTCACCCGCGAAGAGGCCGGCACAGCCACCGAATATCTACCAGGCCGCCAGCAAGGTGTGCGCCGCCGCCGCACTTCGCTATAATCGCCGCCTTGCTGTGCCTGGCGGGTATGCATTCCCGCTGGGCGCCTGACAAACCTCGGCTTTTACTGGGCCTGAAAGGATCACCATGTTCGAAAACCTGACCGACCGCCTGTCACAGACGCTGCGCCATGTCACCGGCAAGGCCAAGCTGACCGAAGACAACATCAAGGACACGCTGCGCGAAGTGCGCATGGCCCTGCTCGAGGCCGACGTTGCCCTGCCGGTGGTCAAGGATTTCGTCAACAGCGTCAAGGACCGTGCAGTCGGCACTGAAGTGTCGCGCAGCCTGACTCCGGGCCAGGCGTTCGTGAAGATCGTCCAGGCCGAGCTGGAAAGCCTGATGGGCGCGGCCAACGAAGACCTCGCGCTGAACGCCGCCCCGCCCGCCGTGGTGCTGATGGCCGGCCTGCAGGGTGCCGGCAAGACCACCACTGCCGGCAAGCTGGCGCGCTTCCTCAAGGAGCGCAAGAAAAAGAGCGTGATGGTGGTGTCCGCCGACGTCTACCGCCCGGCGGCGATCAAGCAGCTGGAAACCCTGGCCAACGACATCGGTGTCACCTTCTTCCCCTCCGATATCAGCCAGAAGCCCGTGGCCATCGCCGAAGCGGCCATTCGTGAAGCCAAGCTGAAGTTCATCGACGTGGTCATCGTCGATACCGCCGGCCGCCTGCACATCGACGCCGACATGATGGACGAGATCAAGGCGTTGCATGCCGCGGTCAAGCCGATCGAGACCCTGTTCGTGGTCGACGCCATGACCGGCCAGGACGCCGCCAACACCGCCAAGGCGTTTGGCGAGGCGCTGCCGCTGACCGGCGTGGTGCTGACCAAGGTCGACGGCGACGCCCGTGGCGGTGCCGCGCTGTCGGTGCGTGCCATCACCGGCAAGCCGATCAAGTTCATCGGTATGGGCGAGAAGACCGAAGCCCTCGAACCGTTCCACCCCGACCGCGTCGCCTCGCGCATCCTCGGTATGGGTGACGTGCTCAGCCTGATCGAACAGGCCGAGCAGAACATCGACAAGGCCAAGGCCGACAAGCTGGCCAAGAAGCTGAAGAAGGGCAAGGGCTTCGATCTCGAAGACTTCCGCGACCAGCTGCAGCAGATGAAGAACATGGGCGGCCTCGGCGGCCTGATGGACAAGCTGCCGAGCATCGGCGGGGTCAACCTGTCGCAGATGGGCAATGCCCAGGGCGCCGCCGAAAAGCAGTTCAAGCAGATGGAAGCGATCATCAACTCCATGACCCCGGCCGAGCGCCGTGATCCAGAGTTGATCAGCGGCTCGCGCAAGCGCCGTATCGCCATCGGCTCCGGCACCCAGGTGCAGGACGTCGGCCGCCTGATCAAGCAGCACAAGCAAATGCAGAAGATGATGAAGAAATTCTCCGCCAAGGGCGGCATGGCCAAGATGATGCGCGGCCTGGGCGGGATGCTGCCGGGCGGCGGCATGCCGAAGCTGTAACCTCTATTCCGGGTGCCTGCCGTTTGTCCGGCAGGTACCCAGAACCCCCGCTGTGGCGGGGCAATGGCCGCGGATTTCGCGGCTCAACCGGCAGATCTGGACGGCGGGGCAGGGCCTTGCCGAAAAAGTCATTTGCAAATGTCCGTGTATTCCCCGAGAATATGCGGCCTTTTGGGCACCCGTGTGCCTATTTGGCATTCAGATTTGCAGTACCAGCTGCTGTATCAACTGCAGCACCGACTATAGGAACGATGTTCACATGGTAACCATTCGTCTGGCCCGTGGCGGCTCGAAAAAGCGCCCATTCTACCACCTGACCGTGACCAACTCGCGTAACGCCCGTGACGGCCGTTTCGTTGAGCGCGTAGGTTTCTTCAACCCGATCGCTGCTGGCGCCGAAGTCAAGCTGTCGGTCAACCAAGAGCGCGTCAACTACTGGCTGAGCCAGGGTGCACAGCCGTCTGAGCGCGTTGCTCAGCTGCTGAAGGACGCTGCCAAGGCTGCTGCCTGAGTAGTATGAACGCGACGCCAGAAAAGGCTGACGACCTCATCGTCGTTGGCAAGATTTTTTCGGTTCACGGCGTTCGCGGCGAGGTGAAGGTGTATTCCTTTACCGATCCGATTGAAAACCTGTTGGATTATCCGCGCTGGACGCTTCGGCACGAAGGCAAGGTAAAGCAGGTCGAGCTGGTCAACGGTCGTGGCTCCCAGAAGGGCCTGGTCGTGAAGCTGAAAGGCCTCGATGATCGCGATGAAGCCCGTCTTCTGAGCGGTTACGAAATCTGCATTGCGCGGAGCCTTTTGCCCAACCTGGCTGCTGACGAGTACTACTGGTACCAGTTGGTGGGCCTGAAGGTCATCAACCAGGACGAACAGCTGTTCGGCAAGGTCGATCACCTGTTGGAGACCGGTGCGAACGATGTACTTGGTGGTCAAGCCCTGCGCAGGCAGCCTGGATGATCGCGAGCGTCTGTTGCCCTATACGGCGCAATGTGTGCTCGACATCGACCTGGAAGCAGGCGTGATGCGGGTTGAATGGGACGCGGACTTCTAAACGATGGGTAACCTTCGCGTAGACGTCATCACGTTGTTCCCCGAGATGTTCTCGGCCATCACGGAGTACGGCATTACCAGCCGCGCGGTGAAACAGGGGTTGCTTCAGGTGACTTGCTGGAACCCGCGGGACTACACCTCAGATCGTCACCATACGGTGGATGATCGGCCGTTTGGCGGTGGTCCGGGCATGGTGATGAAAATCAAGCCTCTGGAAGACGCCCTGGTTAGCGCCAGGCAAGCGACCGGAGCAGCGGCGAAGGTGATCTACCTTTCGCCACAAGGCCGCAAGCTGACTCAGCAGGCGGTCAAAGGCCTGGCCGAACAGGAATCGTTGATCCTGATCGCCGGTCGTTATGAAGGCATCGACGAGCGCTTTATCGAGGCTCATGTCGATGAGGAGTGGTCGATTGGCGACTATGTGCTTTCCGGTGGCGAGCTGCCGGCCATGGTACTGATCGATGCGGTTACACGGCTGCTGCCCGGAGCTTTAGGGCATGTGGACTCGGCGGAAGAAGATTCCTTCACCGACGGTCTGCTCGACTGCCCGCACTACACCCGGCCTGAGGTGTATGCGGATCAGCGTGTTCCCGACGTGTTGCTAAGTGGCAACCATGCACACATCCGGCGTTGGAGAATGAAGCAGTCCCTTGGTAGGACCTTCGAACGACGCGCCGATCTTCTGGAAAGTCGCTCGCTTTCTGGAGAAGAGAAGAAGCTGCTCGAGGAATATCTCCGCGAGCGGGACGATAGTTAAACGTATCGATGGTGGATCACGTATCCATCTTAGGAGCACAGCATGACCAACAAGATCATCCAGCAGCTCGAAGCCGAGCAGATGAGCAAGGAAATCCCGACCTTCGCACCAGGCGACACCGTTGTCGTTCAGGTTAAAGTGAAGGAAGGTGAGCGTTCCCGTCTGCAGGCGTTCGAAGGCGTCGTTATCGCCAAGCGTAACCGCGGTCTGAACAGCGCCTTCACCGTGCGCAAGATCTCCAGCGGCGTTGGCGTAGAGCGTACCTTCCAGACCTACAGCCCGCAAATCGACAGCCTGGCCGTGAAACGTCGTGGTGACGTGCGTAAAGCCAAGCTGTACTACCTGCGCGATCTGTCCGGCAAAGCCGCTCGCATCAAGGAAAAACTGTCCTGAGTGCAGTTTGCCCGGTGGCCAAGGCCGCCTAGCGAGAAAAAAGCAGCCTTCGGGCTGCTTTTTTGCTTTTTGCCCCCCGAAAATGTGATTGCCATGACTACCCGAGACCAGGAAATCCAGCGCCGCACCGAGTTGTCGGTGACCCGCGTGACCAAGGCGGTGTTCCCCAACACCACCAACCACCACAACACCTTGTTCGGCGGCACCGCCCTGGCGTGGATGGACGAGGTGTCGTTCATCGCCGCCACACGTTTCTGCCGCCTGCCGCTGGTGACCGTGTCCACCGACCGCATCGACTTCAAGCACCCGATCCCGGCGGGTTCGATCGTCGAACTGGTGGGTTCGGTCATAAAGGTAGGTAACACCAGCTTGCAGGTGCAGGTGGATGTGTTCGTCGAGAACATGTACCTGGATGGGCGCGAGCGGGCGATCCACGGGGTGTTCAGCTTCGTTGCCATCGACGAGGACAAGCGCCCGGTGCCTGTTTTGCCGCAGATCTGATTACTCCTGTACTGGCCCTATCGCCGGCAAGCCAGCTCCCACAGGTACTGCACAGTATTCATGCCTGTGGGGTTCCTGTGGGGGCTGGCTTGCCGGCGATAGGGCCAGTACAGACAACCCCCAAGCTGCTGTGAAACACTAGCCCCACCTTCAACACCCAGCAGCCCCCGAATGCCCGCCCTAGACCACCCCCTGATCGACCAGTTCCTCGACGCCCTGTGGCTCGAAAAGGGCCTGTCCGACAACACCCGCGTGTCCTACCGCAGCGACCTGGCCCTGTTCAACGGCTGGTTGCAGGAACACGGCGTCAGCTTGCCCGACGCCGGCCGCGAGCTGATTCTCGACCACCTGGCCTGGCGCCTCGACCAAGGCTACAAGCCACGCTCCACGGCACGCTTCCTGTCCGGCTTGCGCGGCTTTTTCCGCTACCTGCTGCGGGAAAAACGGGTAGCCATCGACCCGACCCTGCAGGTCGAGATGCCGCAACTGGGCAAGCCACTGCCCAAGTCGTTGTCCGAAGCTGACGTCGAAGCGTTGTTGCAGGCCCCGGACCTGGGCGAAGCCATCGGCCAGCGTGATCGCGCCATGCTCGAAGTGCTCTACGCCTGCGGCCTGCGAGTCACCGAGCTGGTCAGCCTGGCCCTTGACCAGGTCAACTTGCGCCAGGGTGTGCTGCGAGTGATGGGCAAGGGCAGCAAGGAGCGCCTGGTGCCCATGGGGGAAGAGGCGGTGCTGTGGTTGCAGCGCTACCTGCGCGATGGCCGCGCCGAACTGCTCAATGGCCGCCCCAGCGACGTCTTGTTTCCCAGCCTGCGCGGTGAGCAGATGACCCGCCAGACCTTCTGGCATCGCATCAAGCACCATGCCCGGGTCGCCGGCATCGACAAACCGCTGTCGCCGCATACCCTGCGCCATGCCTTCGCCACTCATCTGCTAAACCATGGTGCCGACCTGCGTGTGGTGCAGATGCTGCTGGGTCACAGTGACTTGTCAACCACACAGATCTACACCCATGTCGCCAAGGCCCGCCTGCAGCAACTGCATGCCCAGCACCACCCGCGTGGATGAATGTTTTTCATGTTCCGCCGACTGGTCCTTGCAAGGCCCTTCACCGGCGGTGTGATGTGGTAGGCTTGGGCGGTTTGCACCAAGGGCCGCACGGTCACCGCGTATTTTCCGCAAGTGACGCCCTCCGGCCCCTGTCCGCCTTCAGGAGTTCCCATGCGCGTGACCCAGTTTTTCGCCGCCGCCGCGTTGGCGCTGGCCAGTACCTTTGCCGTTGCCGCGGCAACCGACAGCAATACCGCTGCCGAGCAGGCTATCCGTAAGTCGTTGCAGAACCTCGAGCTTGAAGTGCCCGTCGAAAGCGTGGCCAGCAGCCCGGTCAGCGGCCTGTATGAAGTCAAGCTGCAGGGCGGCCGTGTGCTGTATGCCAGCGGCGACGGCCAGTTCGTGATGCAGGGCTACCTGTTCCAGATCCAGGACGGCAAGCCGGTCAACCTCACCGAGAAGACCGAGCGCCTGGGCATTGCCAAGCTCATCAACGGCATTCCAGCTGCCGAGATGGTGGTTTATCCTGCCAAGGGCGAGACCAAATCGCACATTACCGTGTTTACCGACACCACCTGCCCGTACTGCCACAAGCTGCACGCCGAAGTGCCCGAACTCAACCGCCGCGGTATCGAAGTGCGCTATGTCGCCTTCCCGCGCCAGGGCCTCGGTTCGCCGGGTGACCAGCAGTTGCAGGCCGTCTGGTGTTCCAGCGACCGCCGTGCGGCGATGGACAAGATGGTCGAGGGTGAGGAAATCAAGGCCGCCAAGTGCGCCAACCCGGTCAGCAAGCAGTTCCAGCTGGGCCAGTCGATCGGCGTCAACGGCACGCCGGCGATCGTCCTTGAAAGCGGCCAGGTCATTCCGGGCTACCAGCCGGCGCCACAGGTCGCCAAGCTGGCACTGGCCAAATAATCCAATTCAGTACGCCGTCGTCATGGGGTGACGGCATGTTTCACGGTCGGCATAGGTGCCGGCCGTACAATGGGGAGTTCACAGTGAAACCGGTCAAAGTAGGCATCTGTGGGTTGGGGACCGTCGGTGGCGGAACCTTCAATGTACTTCAGCGCAACGCCGAGGAGATCGCCCGCCGTGCCGGGCGCGGTATTGAAGTGGCACAGATTGCCATGCGCTCGCAGAACCCGAACTGCCAGATTACCGGTACCCCCATTACCGCTGATGTGTTCGAAGTTGCGAGCAACCCGGAGATCGACATTGTCATCGAACTGATCGGTGGCTACACCGTGGCCCGCGACCTGGTGCTCAAGGCCATCGAAAACGGCAAGCACGTGGTCACCGCCAACAAGGCGCTGATTGCCGTGCACGGCAATGAAATCTTCGCCAAGGCCCGCGAGAAGGGCGTGATCGTTGCCTTCGAAGCGGCTGTGGCCGGTGGCATCCCGGTGATCAAGGCCATCCGCGAAGGCCTGTCGGCCAACCACATCAACTGGCTGGCCGGTATCATCAACGGCACCGGCAACTTCATCCTCACCGAAATGCGTGAGAAGGGCCGTGCCTTCCCGGACGTGCTGGCCGAAGCCCAGGCGCTGGGTTACGCCGAAGCCGACCCGACGTTTGACGTTGAAGGCATCGATGCCGCGCACAAGCTGACCATTCTCGCCTCTATCGCTTTCGGCATCCCGCTGCAATTCGACAAGGCCTACACCGAAGGCATCACTCAGCTGACCACTGCTGACGTGAATTACGCCGAGGCCCTGGGCTACCGCATCAAGCACCTGGGCGTGGCCCGCCGTACTGCCGAAGGTATCGAGCTGCGCGTTCACCCTACGCTGATCCCGGCCGACCGCCTGATCGCCAACGTCAATGGCGTGATGAACGCCGTCATGGTCAACGGCGATGCTGCCGGCTCCACCCTGTACTACGGCGCGGGTGCCGGCATGGAGCCTACCGCTTCGTCGGTGGTCGGCGACCTGGTCGATGTGGTCCGCGCCATGACCTCCGACCCGGAAAACCGCGTGCCGCACCTGGCCTTCCAGCCGGATTCGCTGTCGGCCCACCCGATCCTGCCGATCGAAGCCTGCGAAAGCGCCTACTACCTGCGCATCCAGGCCAAGGATCACCCGGGCGTATTGGCCCAGGTGGCCAGCATCCTCTCGGAGCGTGGCATCAACATCGAGTCGATCATGCAGAAGGAAGCCGAGGAGCAGGACGGCCTGGTGCCGATGATCCTGCTGACCCACCGCGTGGTCGAGCAGCGCATCAACGACGCTATCGTCGCCCTGGAAGCCTTGCAGGACGTGGTCGGCAAGGTCGTGCGCATTCGCGTCGAACAGCTCAACTAACAATAGTGCCGGCAGGCCGCCAGCGCGGCCCCGGCCCCAGCATCGAAGGTTTGCACCCATGCGCTATATCAGTACCCGCGGCCAGGCACCGGCCCTGAATTTCGAAGACGTCCTGCTGGCTGGCCTGGCCAGCGACGGCGGCCTGTACGTCCCGGAAAACCTGCCACGCTTCACCCAGGAAGAAATCGCCTCGTGGGCCGGCCTGCCGTACCACGAACTGGCCTTCCGGGTGATGCGCCCGTTCGTCGAAGGCAGTATCGCCGACGCCGACTTCAAGAAGATCCTCGAAGAAACCTACGGCGAGTTCGCCCACGCCGCAGTTGCCCCGCTGCGTCAGCTGAACAGCAACGAGTGGGTACTGGAGCTGTTCCACGGCCCGACCCTGGCGTTCAAGGACTTCGCCCTGCAACTGCTCGGTCGCCTGCTCGATCACGTACTGGCCAAGCGCAACGAGCGCGTGGTGATCATCGGCGCCACCAGCGGTGATACCGGTTCTGCCGCCATCGAAGGCTGCCGCCGTTGCGACAACGTCGACATCTTCATCCTGCACCCGCATCAGCGCGTGTCGGAAGTGCAGCGCCGGCAGATGACTACCATCTTCGGTGACAACATCCACAACATCGCCATCGAAGGCAACTTCGACGACTGCCAGGAAATGGTCAAGGCCAGCTTCGCCGACCAGTCGTTCCTCAAGGGCACCCGCCTGGTTGCCGTCAACTCGATCAACTGGGCGCGGATCATGGCCCAGATCGTCTATTACTTCCACGCGGCCCTGCAGCTGGGTGGCCCGGCGCGTTCCGTGGCGTTTTCGGTGCCGACCGGCAATTTCGGCGACATCTTTGCCGGCTACCTGGCACGTAACATGGGCCTGCCGGTCAGCCAGCTGATCGTCGCCACCAACCGCAATGACATCCTGCACCGCTTCATGAGCGGCAACCAGTACGTCAAGGAAACCCTGCACGCGACCCTGTCGCCGTCGATGGACATCATGGTCTCGTCCAACTTCGAGCGCCTGCTGTTCGACCTGCACGGCCGCAACGGCGGCGCCATTGCCGAGCTGATGGCCAACTTCAAGCAAGGTGGCGGCTTCAGCGTCGAGCAAGACCGCTGGACCGAAGCGCGCAAGCTGTTCGACTCGCTGGCAGTGAGCGATGAGCAAACCTGCGAGACGATCGCCGAAGTGTTCGCCGCTACCGGTGAGGTGCTGGACCCGCACACTGCAATTGGCGTCAAGGCCGCCCGCGAGTGCCGCCGCAGCCTGGACACGCCGATGGTGGTGCTGGGTACCGCGCACCCGGTCAAGTTCCCGGAAGCGGTGGAGAAGGCCGGTGTAGGCAAGGCGCTGGAGCTGCCGGCGCACCTCAGCGACCTGTTCAGCCGTGAAGAGCGTTGCACGGTGCTGGCCAATGACCTGAAGGCTGTGCAGGGCTTTGTCAGCCAGCATGGTAATCGCGGCAAGCCGCTGTAAATATCGGGGCCGCTCTGCGGCCCATCGCCGAACCGCGGCGATGGGCTGCAAAGCAGCCCTGCTTCCCCGACTCTTCCCAGTGCTGCATCAGAAAAGTCCTATTCAGATAGCCCAGCGCCAAGACTAAATTAGCCGGTCCTCCAACCAGGAGCGGCTCATGCACCAGCCCTACGTGTTGATTCACCAGGCTCGCCCATCCCATCAGATCCTCCTGCACCAGGCCCTCAACGCCCAGGGCATCTTCCATGTGCGCATCAGCGAAACCGGCGCGGATCTCGATGCCTGCCTGAATGGCGATCACTGCCCCGATCTGCTGATCCTTGATCATGCCATGCCAACCCGGGCCGGACTTGCCGTGCTCAAGCAGCAGCGAACACGCGCTTTGCTGTTCGTGGGCCAGGCCACCCCAAAACGCCGCAACCTGGCCCAAGAGGCCAGAAGCCGCGGGCTGTGGGTGCTCGCCGAGCTGCCCTGGCCGCTGTCGATGCCACGCCTGCAGCGTGCCCTGCAAGCCATACAGGTGCGCCCCGGGCGGCGTATTCAAACTGTCACATCTGCCCAGCATGCTCACTGAAGCGGGCGCGGTGTAACGAACTTTCCGCTGCGTCTGTTGGTCAGTTCCTCTATACCCCACCACGCAGCGAGTGATCCGGATGGAAAGAATCTGCAGACTGCTCAACGAAGCCCTGACACCCTATCAGGCCCACCTCGGCATCGCCGATGCCCAGGGTAATCGCCAACTGACCGTTCACGACAGCCTCACCGGCATCACCCTGCGGCGCACGGTCAGCGAGCGCCAGTTGCAGGAACAACGCCTGTTGATCGACCTTGTGGATGGCCTGCACCGTGACCTGCAGATTGCCGAAGGGCGTTTGCAGCCCTGTGTGATCGCAGCCCTGCAGCAGCGCCAGCAACCCCACGGAACCTTTGCCTGAGTGGCTTATCAGAAACAGTAAGGGCAGCCAGCCAGTGCTTTGCTCCGGCGCTGGCAAGGCTGTCACGGGAAGCCCCAAGGGCTTTCGCTTGGCCCCGGGCGTGTTTCCCCAGCGTCCGGGGTTTCTTTTTTTGCTGGCTGGCACATATCCTTGTGGAGCGGCCTTGTGTCGCGATGGGCCGCAAAGCGGCCCCGGCAATCTTCGCTGCGAAGCTGAAAATGTGGGGGCCGCTACGCGCCCCATCGCGACACAAGGCCGCTCCTACAGGTGCCGGGCAGGCTAGTGGTCTTCGAAGAAGCGCTTGCTCTCTTCCAGGTAGCTTTCCTGCAATGCCGGGTCCAGCCAGCGTGCATACAACGCCGGCAGCACATTGCGGCGCAGGGCAGGCAGCAGCTGGTCGATGTGCGCAATCGCTTCACGCCCCGACTCACTGTTCGAACAGCCTACATGCAGGAACTGGTAGCGGTTCACACCCTGTACAGGATGAAACCGGTAATCGGCCAGTGTTCCACCCTGCTGCTCGACCAGGTAGCGCACTTCGGGCCAGTAGCCGAGCACCATACGCAGGCGCCCCAGCTGTTGCATCTGCAACAGGTTGGCGGTGGCGTCGTTGCCATAGTGGCGGCTGAGCGCGGTGTCGGGCAACTGGCGCAGGATGGCGTCGATCTGCGTGCCATAGCTGCGCTCGGCGACAACCCCCAGCTTCAGCGGGGTCTTGCTCAGCAGGCCATGCAGGTCCACCTGCTGGTCATCGAGGTAAGGCGCCACCAGCGCCTCGCTGTCCTTGCGCAGCACCAGGCCGCCACTGAGCACGCCCAAAGAGGGTGTGGAAAAGCGCACATACTCGGCGCGCTCCGGTGTCCACAGCAGGGTCGGGTCACAGGTGAAACTTTTCGGATCCTGCAGCATCTGGATGCCGCGGGCGCGGTTGACCCGCACGATGCTGTGGTCGTACTCGGGCATCTGCCCGATCAGCAGCGGCAACAGCTGGTCGATAACCCCTTGGCCGGTTCCCGGTCCTTCGAAAATGGTGAACGGCGGCAGGTCACGCACCAGCCAGAAGATGCGCTCCTTGGCGCTGGCAGGCTGCAGCAGCAACGCCGGCAGCAGCCCGCACAGCAGGGCCAGGTAACGTACGCAACGGGCCGCGCGCATGGACCAGGGCCGCGCCAGGGTCAGACCGTGCCTGCTGCGCGCAGGCTGGCGATGGCCGCGGTGTCGTAGCCCAGGCTGCCGAGCAGCGCCTCGGTGTGTTCGCCCAGCGCCGGGCCGACCCACTCGGTGGAACCGGGGGTGTCCGAGAGCTTGGGCACGATGCCCGGCATGCGGAACGGCTTGCCGTCCGGCAGTTTGCCCTGCAGGAACATTTCGCGTGCCAGGTACTGCGGGTCACTGAACATGTCCTCGGCCGAATAGATGCGGCTGGCCGGTACTTCGGCGCTGTTCAGCACCTGCATCAGTTGCTCCAGCGGCAGGCTGTTGGCCCAGCGGTCGATCACCCCGTACAGCTCGTCACGGCGCAGGTCACGGCCATCGTTGGTGGCCAGGCTCGTGTCGTCGGCGAGGTCGGTGCGGCCTATGGCCTGCATGAAGCGCTTGAAGATCGCATCGCCGTTGGCGCCAATCTGCACATGCTTGCCGTCGGCGCTGGTATGGATGGAGGAGGGCGTGATGCCCGGCATGATGTTGCCGGTGCGTTCGCGGATAAAGCCGAACACATCGAACTCCGGGACCATGCTTTCCATCATGGCAAAGATCGCCTCGTACAGGGCCACATCCACCACCTGGCCCTGGCCGCCGTTGACTTCCCGGTGCCGCAGTGCCATCAGTGCGCCGATCACCCCCCACAGGGCGGCAATCGAGTCACCGATCGAAATGCCGGTGCGCACGGGTGGGCGGTCGTCGAAACCGGTGATGTAGCGCAGGCCACCCATCGACTCGCCCACGGCGCCGAAGCCCGGCTGGTCCTTCATCGGCCCGGTCTGGCCGAATCCCGACAGGCGCACCATTACCAGGCGCGGATTGAGTGCATGCAGCACGTCCCAACCCAGGCCGAGTTTTTCCAGCACGCCCGGGCGGAAGTTCTCGATCAGGATGTCGGCATCGGCCAGCAGGCGCTTGAGAATCTCGCGACCTTCGGGGTGCTTGAGGTTTAGGGTAAGCGACTGCTTGTTGCGGGCCTGCACGAACCACCACAGCGAGGTGCCCTCGTACAGCTTGCGCCATTTGCGCAACGGGTCGCCGCCGTCGGGCGATTCGACCTTGACTACCTCGGCGCCGAATTCGGCACAGATGCGCGAGGCGAACGGGCCAGCGATGAGGGTGCCGAGTTCGACAACTTTGAGGCCGGCGAGGGGTTTGCTGGGCGTAGTCATGGGGCATCCGTGGCAGCTGGGCAGAGGCGTGGTTTTATCATAGGTCCGAAGCGGCAGATACTGCTGCGGGGCAACGAAGGACAGTATCGGTTAGACTGTGCCACTTTTCTTTGCGCAAGAAGCCCGTCGACCATGGCCCAGCCGTCCACTACCTACAAATTCGAACTGAACCTGACCGACCTCGACCGCGGCGTGTACGAAAACGTCCGGCAGACAATCGCCCGCCACCCTTCGGAAACCGAAGAACGCATGGCCGTGCGCCTGCTGGCCTACGCCCTTTGGTACAACGAAAACCTGTCGTTCGGCCGTGGCTTGTCCGATGTGGACGAAGCGGCGCTGTGGGAAAAGAGCCTGGACGATCGCATCCTGCACTGGATCGAAGTGGGCCAGCCGGACGCCGACCGCCTGACCTGGTGCTCGCGCCGTACCGAGCGCACCAGCCTACTGGCCTACGGCAGCCTGCGGGTATGGCAGAACAAGGTGGTAGATGCCGTCAAGGGCCTGAAGAACCTGAGCATCGCTGCCGTGCCGCAGGAGGTGCTGGAAACCCTCGCCACCGACATGCCCCGTACCATCAAGTGGGACGTGATGATCAGCGAAGGCACCGTGTTCGTCACCGACGACCGTGGCCAGCACGAAGTGCAGCTGGAGTGGCTGCTGGGTGAGCGCGGCTGAACCACCCCATGCGTATCGAACCTCGCCCGCTGCCTCCGACCCTGCCATTCCTGGGTAACCTGCCACCCTTGCTGACCCGCCTGTACGCCGCGCGCGGCGTGCAGAGCGAGGCCGAGCTGGACAAAAGCCTCGCGCGCCTGCTGCCGTACCAGCAGCTCAAGGGCATCGAGGCCGGCGTGGACCTGCTGGTCGAGGCTATCGACCAGCGCCAGCGCATCCTCATCGTTGGTGACTTCGATGCCGACGGTGCCACTGCCAGCACTGTCGGCGTGCTGGGCCTGCGCCTGCTGGGGGCGGCCCATGTCGATTACCTTGTGCCCAACCGCTTCGAATACGGTTACGGCCTGACCCCGGAAATCGTCGAGGTGGCACTGCAACGTCAGCCGCAGTTGTTGATCACCGTGGACAACGGTATTTCCAGCGTGGACGGTGTGGCGGCCGCCAAGGCCGCCGGGCTCAAGGTGCTGGTCACCGACCACCACCTGCCGGGCGCTGAGTTGCCCGATGCCGACGCGATCATCAACCCCAACCAGCCGGGCTGTAGCTTTCCGAGCAAGGCGCTGGCCGGGGTAGGGGTGATCTTCTACGTGCTAATGGCGCTGCGTGCGCGCCTGCGCAGCCTGGGGCGCTACGAAACGCAGCCACAGCCGAACATCGGCGAACTGCTTGACCTGGTTGCCCTGGGCAGCGTCGCCGATGTGGTGCCATTGGATGCCAACAACCGCATCCTGGTGCACCAGGGCCTCGAACGCATTCGCGCCGGCCGCGCCCGGCCAGGGCTCAAGGCCATTCTGGAGGTGGCC
This sequence comes from Pseudomonas putida, assembly GCA_029953615.1. Classification (NCBI taxonomy): domain Bacteria; kingdom Pseudomonadati; phylum Pseudomonadota; class Gammaproteobacteria; order Pseudomonadales; family Pseudomonadaceae; genus Pseudomonas; species Pseudomonas putida. The sequence goes on from CP124529.1 coordinate 3,533,389, forward strand.
CGTCGCGATCACCGGCGCATCACCTCGACCGACCTCGGCTTCATCCTCGGCCCACGGCTGAACGCTGCCGGGCGCCTGGACGACATGAGCCTGGGTATCGAATGCCTGCTCTGTGAAGACGCGGCCCAGGCCCAGGACATGGCCCAGCAGCTGGACGACCTGAACCAGGACCGCAAGTCCATCGAACAAGGCATGCAGCGCGAGGCCCTGGCGCAGCTCAAGGACCTGCCGGTCGAGTCCATGCCCTATGGCCTGTGCCTTTTCGATGCCGACTGGCACCAAGGTGTTATCGGAATTCTGGCATCGCGCCTGAAGGAGCGTTACCACCGGCCTACCATTGCTTTCGCCAATGCTGGCGAAGGGATGCTCAAAGGGTCGGCGCGCTCGGTACCGGGGTTCCATATTCGTGATGCACTGGATGCCGTGGCGGCGCGCCACCCGCAGTTGATCAGCAAGTTCGGCGGCCACGCCATGGCCGCGGGGCTGTCGTTGCCCGAGGCCAATTTCCCGGCATTTGCCGAGGCGTTCGACGAAGAAGTACGGCGCCAGTTGCGTGAAGAAGACCTGACCGGCCGCTTGTTGTCCGATGGCAGCCTGGCGGTGGAGGAGTTCCACCTCGACCTGGCCAAGGCCCTGCGCCATGCCGGGCCCTGGGGGCAGCACTTCCCCGAGCCGCTGTTCCATGGCGTGTTCCAGCTGGTGGAGCAGCGTGTGGTCGGTGAGCGGCACTTGAAGGTGGTGCTCAAGAGCGAATGTGGCTCGGTGCGGCTGGATGGCATTGCCTTCGGTATCGACCGCGAAGTGTGGCCGAACCCGACGGTGCGCTGGGTGGAGTTGGCGTACAAGCTGGATGTGAACGAGTTTCGCGGTAATGAGAGTGTGCAGTTGATGATTGCGCACATGGAGCCGCGCTGAGGGTAGATACCGCCGCTGCTGACGGCCTGGCGCTGGCCCGTTGTGGGAGCGGGTTCATCGAGGCGTCGAACCGCCGCGAACACCGGCGAAGCCGGTGCCATGCACCGCGTCGCCTGCTTCGCGGGTAAACCCGCTCCCACAGGGCCTGCGGCGGGCTTGAGACTTGCGCTGTACCTGTGGGAGCTGGCTTGCCGGCGATCACCGGCGAAGCCGGTGCCATCCACCGAGTCGCTGCTTCGCGGGCATGCCCGCTCCCACAGGGCCTGCACCGGGCTCAAGGCTTGCGCTGTACCTGTGGGAGCGGGTTCATCGAGGCGTCGAACCGCCGCGAACACCGGCGAAGCCGGTGCCATGCACCAAGTCGCATTCTTCGCGGGTAAACCCGCTCCCACAAGGCTCTGCGGCGGGCTGGCTAATGTGCTCCATGTGCGATCGATGATCACATCAAACTTAGCGCGCCATACCTAACTCGGCATCATCCATCAGTGCCTTGGCCATCGCACTGAGATAGTGCGCAGCCCAGATCATCATGGGTTTCTCATCGATCAGGCCGACGATGGTCAGCTCTCGCACATAGCCCATCACTTTCGAGCCAAGCCCCCGCACCCCCACCCAAAATCCCATGGAACCTCCCCCCCAACCATTCTGGTCTAGTCTGATGTTATGACCGGACCCGGGCCAAGGACGTGCAATTGAGTGTTCGGGCCGGATCACCATTGGAGTCCTTGGGAGGTGCCCTCATGAGCCTGTTGCTCGAGCCTTACACCCTGCGTCAGTTGACCCTGCCCAACCGCATAGCTGTTTCGCCGATGTGCCAGTATTCCGCTGTCGATGGCCTGGCCAACGATTGGCACCTTGTCCATTTAGGCAGCCGCGCCGTGGGTGGTGCGGGCCTGGTAATCACTGAAGCCGTGGCGGTTACCGCCGATGGCCGCATCACCGCTGAAGACCTCGGCTTGTGGGACGACGCGCAGATCGCCCCATTGCAGCGCATCACCCGTTTCATCACCGCCCAGGGGGGCGTGCCCGGTATTCAGCTGGCTCACGCCGGGCGCAAGGCCAGCACCTATCGCCCGTGGCTGGGCAAGCAAGGCAGCGTCAAACTGGAAGAGGGCGGTTGGCAGCCGGTGGGGCCGTCGAAGATCGCCTTCGACCCGCAACACACACCGCCACGCGAGCTGACCCATGACGAGATCCAGGATGTGATCGCCGCCTTCGTCGCCTCGACCGAGCGTGCCCTGAAGGCCGGTTTCAAGGTGGTCGAAATCCACGCCGCTCATGGCTACCTGCTGCACCAGTTCCTGTCGCCGCTGAGCAACCAGCGTCGCGACGAATACGGCAGTTGCTTCGAAAACCGCATCCGCCTGACCCTGCAGGTGGTCGAGGCCGTGCGCAAGGTCTGGCCTGCCGAGTTACCGCTGTTCGTGCGTGTATCGGCCACCGACTGGGTCGAGGACGGCTGGAATCCGGATGAAACCGTCGAACTGGCGCGCCGCCTGCGTGGCTTGGGCGTCGACCTGATCGACGTGTCCTCCGGCGGCACTTCGGTCAATGCCGAAATCCCCACCGGGCCCGGCTACCAGACCCGCTTCGCCGAGCGCGTGCGCAAGGAGTCGGAAATTGCTACCGGCACCGTGGGCATGATTACCGAACCGGCCCAGGCCGAGCACATCCTGCGCACCGGCCAGGCCGACATCATCTTCCTTGCCCGTGAACTGCTGCGCGACCCGTACTGGCCGCTGCATGCCGACGATGATCTGGGCGGCAACAAGGCCACCTGGCCAGCGCAGTACCAGCGCGCCACCAGCCGGGCCAACCCGATTCACGAGTCGGACCTGCGGGATTGACCTGACCCAAGCATTACGCGGTCGTTGTAGGAGCGGCCTTGTGTCGCGAAAGGGCTGCGAAGCGGCCCCAGGTTTTCAGCTCCGCCGCTGATATTGCCGGGGCCGCTTTGCGGCCCTTTCGCGACACAAGGCCGCTCCTACACAGTATTGCACTGCCTTTGAATGCGGTGCGGTATCTGTGGGAGCGGGTATGCCCGCGAAGAAGGCGACTCGGTGTAGGGCACCGGCTTTGCCGGTGTTCGCGGCGGTTCGACGCCTCGATGAACCCGCTCCCACAGAAATCGCGCAAAGTCAGGCGTTGATACTTACTCCTTTCTATTGGCTACTTCCAAATAGTCGTCCACTGCCTCTTTGAACGCGGCAGGCAATAGCCTGCGCGACCGAGCGTGAAACCCGACGATATCGCAAGTCGTGCAAAGGTGCCCGACCCATGAATGGTCTTCCTTGCTGTATTTCACCTTTGCTCGTTGTCCTCGATATTTCATGTCATCCAGCCTCGTGATAATCCAGTTTCGATGACTACAAGCTAAAGGATGTGGCATTAGGAATGGGCCGAACCGATTGCAGGAAAGCTCCCGGACTGAGGTGCCGATCTCAGCCCAGGCTTTACCCTCAATGCTTGATCATCACATGCCGCACACAGGTGTAGTCCTCCAGCCCATACATCGACATGTCCTTGCCATACCCCGAATGCTTCTGCCCGCCATGGGGCATTTCGCTGACCAGCATGAAGTGGGTGTTCACCCATGTGCAGCCATACTGCAGGCGCGCCGCCAGGCGGTGGGCGCGGCCGGTGTCGCGGGTCCAGACCGATGAGGCCAGGCCGTAGTTGGAGTCGTTGGCCCATTCCAGCGCCTGCGCTTCGTCGCTGAAGCGGGTCACCGACACCACCGGGCCGAACACTTCATTGCGCACGATTTCGTCATCCTGCAGCGCATCGGCCAGCACCGTCGGCTCGAAGAAGAAACCGTCGCCATCAATCGCCTTGCCACCCGTCACCAGGCGAATATGCGGCTGGGCGATGGCCCGTTGCACCAGCCCTGCGACCTTGTCGCGGTGCTGTGCACTGATCAGTGGCCCAAGTTCAGTGTCCTCGGCATCCTGCAGGCCTGGCTTGAGGCTGGCCACTGCGGCCCCCAGGCGTTCGACGAAACGCTCGTAGATGCCGTCCTGCACATACAGCCGACAGGCGGCGGTGCAGTCCTGGCCGGCGTTGTAGAAGCCGAAGGTGCGGATACCGTCGATGGCGGCGTCGATGTCGGCATCATCGAACACCAAAACCGGGGCCTTGCCGCCCAGTTCCATGTGCATGCGTTTCACGCTGTCGGCAGTGGCGCTGATGATGTGTGCGCCGGTAGGGATCGAGCCGGTCAGCGACACCATGCGCACCTTGGGGTGGGTGACCAGCGGGTTACCGACCGTCTGGCCACGGCCGAAGAGAATGTTCAGCACCCCCGCTGGCAGCAGGTCCCGGGCCAGTTCACCGAGGCGCAGGGCGGTCAGCGGGGTCAGCTCGGAGGGCTTGATCACCACCGTATTGCCGGCCGCCAGGGCCGGGGCGATCTTCCACGCCAGCATCATCAACGGGTAATTCCAAGGCGCGATCGAAGCCACCACGCCCAGCGGGTCGCGGCGGATCATCGACGTATGGCCCGGCAGGTACTCGCCGGCTGCCGAGCCGCCCAGGCAGCGCGCCGCACCGGCAAAGTAGCGGAACACGTCGGCAATCGCCGGGATCTCGTCATTCAGCGCGGCGCTCAGCGGCTTGCCGCAGTTCTGCGATTCCAGCCTGGCCAGTTCATCGCCATGTTCTTCGATAGCGTCGGCCAGCGCCAGCAAGGTTTGCGAGCGCTCCTTGGGGCTGGTTTGCGACCAGCTGTCGAAGGCCTGGTCGGCGGCGCGTACGGCGCTGTCCACCTGGGCTTCGCTGGCTTCGTTGATCTGCGCCAGGGCAGTGCCCAGCGCCGGGTTGAGCACGGTCCAGGCCGGGCCTTGGCCAGCGACCATTTGACCATTGATCAGCATCTGCGTTTGCATCGGGGAATCCTCCAGGGTCATTTGCCGCTGCCCGCGACGCTTTCGCCGCCACGGGTCAGGTAATAGGCGCCAAGAATCGGCAGCATGGTCACCAGCATCACCAGCATGGCGACCACGTTGGTCACCGGCACGTCGCGCGGGCGGCTGAGCTGGTTGAGCAGCCAGATCGGCAAGGTGCGTTCGTGGCCGGCGGTGAAGGTGGTGACGATGATTTCGTCGAACGACAGGGCAAAGGCCAGCATGCCGCCGGCCAGCAGCGCCGAGCCGAGGTTGGGCAGGATGATGTAGCGGAAGGTCTGCCAGCCGTCGGCGCCCAGGTCCATCGAGGCTTCGATCAGGCTCTGCGAAGTGCGCCGCAGGCGGGCGATCACGTTGTTGTAGACGATCACCACGCAGAACGTGGCGTGGCCGACCACGATGGTGAACACCCCAGGCTCTATCCCCAGGGTCTTGAACGCCGAGAGCAGGGCGATGCCGGTGATGATGCCGGGCAGGGCGATGGGCAGGATCAGCATCAGCGAAATGCTCTCCTTGCCGAAAAAGCTGCGCCGGTACAGCGCCGCCGAGGCCAGCGTGCCGAGCACCAGGGCGATCAGCGTGGCCAGGCAGGCCACCTGCAGCGACAACGTGATCGCCTCCCGCACATCGGGCCGGGCGAAAGCTACGGCGAACCACTTCAGGGTGAAGCCCTTGGGCGGGAAGCTGAACGCTGCGTCTTCGATATTGAAGGCGTACAGGAAGATGATCAGGATCGGAAAGTGCAGGAACAGCAAGCCGCCCCAGGCGGCAAGGCGCAGCCCGGTCGAGGCTTTTTCAGAGTGCATCGAAGGCCCCCAGGCGCTTGACGATGGAAAGGTACACCGCGATCAGCACGATAGGCACCAGGGTGAACGCGGCGGCCATCGGCATGTTGCCGATCGCCCCTTGCTGGGCATAGACCATGCTGCCGATGAAATAACCGGGCGGGCCGATCAACTGCGGCACGATGAAGTCGCCCAGGGTCAGCGAAAAGGTAAAGATCGAGCCGGCGGCAATGCCCGGGATCGACAGTGGCAGGATCACCTGCATGAAGGTTTGCCCGGGCCGGGCGCCGAGGTCTGCCGAGGCGTGCAGCAACGACGGCGGCAAGCGCTCCAGCGAAGCCTGGATCGGCAGGATCATGAACGGCAGCCAGATATACACGAACACCATGAAGCGGCCCAGGTGCGAGGTCGACAGGGTGCTGCCGCCCACGCCTGGCACGGCCAGTACGGTTTGCAGCAAGGCATCCAGGTGCAGCTGCTGGACGAACCACTGGGCCACGCCGCCCTTGGCCAGCAGTAGGGTCCAGGCGTAGGTCTTGACGATGTAGCTGGCCCACATCGGCATCATCACTGCAATGTAGAAGAATGCCTTGGTCTTGCCGCTGGTGTAGCGCGCCATGTAGTAGGCGACAGGGAAGGCTAGCACCGCACTGGCCAGCGACACCGCCAGCGCCATGCCCAGGGTGCGCAGGATGATGTCGAAGTTCGACGGGTTGAACAGTGCGGTGAAATTGCCCAGGGTCAGGTCCGGGGTTACCGCCATGGTGAAGTCGTCGAAGGTATAGAAGCCCTGCCACAGCAGGTTCAGCAGCGAGCCAAGGTAGATCGCGCCGAACCAGGTCAGTGGCGGGATCAACAGCAGGGCCAGGTACAGGTTGGGGCGCCGGTACAGCAGGTTGGACAGGCCGCGCAATGTGCTCATGTCAGCGGCCCTCGGTTTCCTGCAGCAGCGTCATGGCTTCGCGGGGCCAGTGGGCCTGGACCCGTTGCCCGGGTTGCCAGGCCGTGTGCCTGCGCCTGCCAGCGGTCGTTGGCCTGGCTCACCGCCAGCAACTGGCCGCTGTCCAGCTGCAGCTCGTAGCGGGTGGCACTGCCCTGGTACTGGATATCGTGCAGCAGGCCGCTGACCTGGACATGCTCACCGGTTGTGGCCGGGTCACCGAGACGGATGTGTTCGGGGCGGATGGAGAAGGGCGCCGGGCTGCCATTGAGCGCCATGGCCAGTTCGCCGCGCACCACGTTGGAGCTGCCGACGAATTCCGCAACGAAGGGGGTGGCCGGCTGCATGTACAGGTTGCGCGGGGTGTCGACCTGCTCAATACGGCCGCGGTTGAACACTGCGACACGGTCGGACATCGACAGCGCCTCGGTCTGGTCGTGGGTGACGAATATGAAGGTGATGCCCAGCTGGCGCTGCAGCTTTTTCAGCTCGCCCTGCATCTGTTCGCGCAATTTCAGGTCCAGCGCGCCCAGCGGCTCGTCCAGCAGCAGTACCCGTGGCCGGTTGACCAGCGCACGGGCCAGGGCCACGCGCTGACGCTGGCCGCCGGACAGCTGCGCCGGCCTACGCCCGCCGTAGCCGGCCAAAGCCACCATCGCCAAGGCTTCTTCGGCGCGGCTGTGGCGTTCGGCTTTGGCCACGCCCTTTACCTTCAGGCCGTAGGCGATGTTGTCCAGTACGTTCATGTGCGGGAACAATGCGTAGTCCTGGAATACGGTGTTGACGTCGCGCAGGTAGGGCGGCACGCCGCCGGCTTCGACGCCGTGGATGCGGATCGAACCGCTGGTGGGTTGCTCGAAGCCGGCGATCAGGCGCAGGCAGGTGGTCTTGCCCGAGCCAGAGGGGCCGAGCATGGAAAAGAATTCGCCATCGACGATGTCGATGCTGACCTGGTCGACGGCCTTGACCTCGCCGAAGGTGCGGGAGACCTGGGTGAACTGAACGGCTAGGGGCATGCGTGGGCTCCAGGCATCAAAGTTTCTCCTGTGCCGGCCTCTTCGCGGGCACGCCCGCTCCCACAGGTACTACACAGCCTTCAAGGCCGGTGCCCTACCTGTGGGAGCGGGCAAGCCCGCGAAGAGGCCGGGCCAGGCATTCAGGCAACCTCAGCGCCCACCCATGATCGCAATGTAATCCTGGGTCCAGCGGCTATACGGCACGAACTTGCCCCCCTGGGCCTGCGGGGTTTTCCAGAAGGCGATCTTGTCGAAGTTGTCGAAGCCATTGGTCTTGCAACCCTCGGCCCCCAGCAGCTCGCTGCCGGTACAGGCCGCCGGTACTGCAGGCAACGAACCGAACCAGGCTGCCACGTCACCCTGTACCTTCGGCTGCAGCGACCAGTCCATCCATTTGTAGGCACAGTTAGGGTGCTTGGCCTCGCTGTGCAGCATGGTGGTATCGGCCCAGCCGGTCGCGCCTTCCTTGGGGATGGTCGAGGCCACGGGCTGCTTCTCGGCCTTCAGGCCATTGACCATATAACCCCAGGAGCTGGAGGCGACTACGCCTTCATTCTTCACGTCGCTCATCTGTACCGTGGCGTCATGCCAGTAGCGGTGAATCAGCGGTTGCTGCTGGCGCAGCAGTTCCAGCACGGCCTTGTACTGCGCTTCGTTCAACTCGTATGGGTCCTGGATGCCCAGCTCCGGCTTGGCCGTCTTCAGGTACAACGCCGCATCGGCGATGTAGATCGGCCCGTCGTAGGCCTGCACGCGGCCCTTGTTCGGCTTGCCGTCGGGCAGGTTCTGCGGCTCGAACAGCACGCCCCAGCTGGTGGGTGCCTGCTTGAACACCTCGGTGTTGTACAGCAGAACATTCGGCCCCCACTGGTACGGGGTGCCATAGACTCGCTTGTCGACCACGTACCAGCCGCCGTTCTGCAGCCGTGGGTCGATGTTCTTCCAGTTGGGGATCAAGTCGGTGTTGATCGGTTGTACCCGCTTGCCCGCGATCAGCCGCAGCGACGCATCACCCGAGGCGGTGACCAGGTCGTAGCCGCCCTTGGTCATCAGGCTGACCATCTCGTCCGAAGTGGCGGCGGTCTTCACGCTGACCTTGCAGCCGGTTTCCTGCTCGAAACCGGTCACCCAGTCGTAGGCCTTGTCGCTTTCACCGCGCTCTATGTAGCCGGGCCAGGCGACGATGTCCAGGCGGCCCTCGCCGGGCCCCAGGGCCTTGGGCGGTTCGCCAGCCTGCAAGCCGGCGCTGGCCAGCACGGCGCAGGCAGTGGCGCCGAGCAATGCGGTCTTGTGCACTGACATGGTGTTCCCTCTTCTTGGAGATTTTGGTCGGAGGCAGTCGTCAAGCAAGCCGTGAAGCAATCGTTATAAGCGTAGTGCGGTTGCGCGCGGTATTGGCGATATCGAGTCTAGTTGGCTTTTTGCCAGCCAATGCAACATCCGGAAGCAAATCCCCCATGGCGATCGCGCGGGCAGGGCTTAACCTGACGGCTCCCTTGGCCAATGTGGAGACCGTTTGATGAATACCCGGGGATTGCTCGACCAGTTGCTCAAGTCCGGCCAGGACTTGCTCGCCAGCCAGGCCGGCAAGGGCAGCGCTGGCAAGCCAGCTGCCAGTGCCGGCGGCCTTGGCAGCCTGCTTTCCGGTGCCGGTGGCGGCGCCCTGGCGGCAGGTGCAATGGGTTTGCTGCTGGGCAACAGGAAAGCCCGCAAATATGGCGGCAAGGCCCTCACCTATGGCGGCCTGGCAGCGCTCGGTGTGCTGGCCTACAAGGCTTACGGCAACTGGCAGGCGCGCCAGCAGATGGCCGCCACCGAGCCACAGACGGTCGACCGCCTGCCGCCGGCCCAGGCCGAGCAGCACAGCCAGGCGGTGCTGCAGGCGCTGGTGGCGGCGGCCAAGTCCGATGGCCATATCGACGAACGCGAGCGGGCGCTGATCGAGGGCGAGTTCACGCGCCTGGGCACAGACCGCGAATTGCAGCACTGGCTGCATGCCGAGCTGAACAGGCCACTGGACCCGGCCGAAGTGGCCCGTGCCGCGCAAACGCCGGAGATGGCTGCCGAGATGTACCTGGCCAGCGTGATGATGATCGACCAGGAGAACTTCATGGAGCGTGCCTACCTGGACGAACTGGCCCGCCAGTTACGCCTGGACCCTGGCCTGCGCCAGGAACTGGAAAGCCAGGCAAGGCTTGCTGGCGGCCAGTGATGGGGGCTGCGTTGCAGCCCATCGCCGGCAAGCCGGGCTCCCACAGGGATCGCACATGGCCTGAGGTCATGCGGTCGAGGTGGGAGCCGCACATTTCAGCCGCATGAGCGCCGGGCGCCTGGGCTATACTTCGGCGATTTCCCCGCTCGTTGTGAATTCCTGAGGGCTGAATGTGAAGAACTGGACCTTGCGCCAACGGATCCTGGCAAGTTTCGCCGTGATCATCGCCATCATGCTGCTGATGATCGTGGCCGCCTACTCGCGGTTGGTGACCATCGCCTCCGCCGAGCAGGCAGTGGGGACCGACAGCATTCCCGGCCTCTACTACAGCTCGATGATCCGCAGCGCCTGGGTCGACAGCTACGTCACCAGCCAGCAGCTGGTGGGCCTGTCCAACCACCGCGAATTCACCTCTGCCGATGCAGAGCTGTTCAAGAGCTTCGAGGACCGGCTCAAGGCGCATATGGCCAGTTACCAGAACACCATTCAGGACGATGACGACCAGACGCGCTTCGACACCTTCGTGCAGATGGAGGCTACCTACCTCAAGATTGTCGGGCAGGTCCTCGACGCCTATCGCCAGCGCGACTATGCCGAGGCCCAGCGGTTGATCACCGATGTCCTCACCCCGGCCTGGCTGGACGGTCGCAAGCTGCTGAACGAGGTGATTGAACACAACCGTCTGGCGGCCGACACCGACACCAACGAGATTGTCGGTGCAGTGAGCACGGCCAAGGGCAGCATGATCATTTCGCTCCTGCTGGCAATCATAGCCGCAGGCGTGTGTGGCCTGTTGCTGATGCGCGCCATCACCGCGCCCATGCAGCGCATTGTCCACGCCCTCGACAAACTGCGCTCGGGCGACCTGAGCATGCGCCTGAGCCTGGACCGCAAGGACGAATTCGGTGCCATCGAGAGCGGCTTCAACGAAATGGCCGAAGCCCTGGCCAACCTGGTGGCCCAGGCCCAGCGCTCGTCGGTGCAGGTGACCACCTCGGTAACCGAGATCGCCGCCACTTCCAAGCAGCAGCAGGCTACCGCCACCGAAACCGCCGCCACCACTACGGAAATCGGCGCCACCTCGCGGGAAATCGCCGCCACCTCGCGCGACTTGGTGCGTACCATGACCGAAGTCACCTCGGCCGCCGATCAGGCCTCCAGCCTGGCCGGCTCCGGCCAGCAGGGCCTGGCGCGCATGGAGGAAACCATGCACCAGGTGATGGGCGCTGCCGACCTGGTCAACGCCAAGCTGGGCATCCTCAACGAGAAGGCCAGCAACATCACCCAGATGGTGGTGACCATCGTCAAGGTCGCCGACCAGACCAACCTGTTGTCGCTGAATGCTGCCATCGAGGCGGAGAAGGCCGGCGAGTACGGCCGCGGCTTTGCCGTGGTGGCAACCGAAGTGCGCCGCCTGGCCGACCAGACTGCCGTGGCCACCTACGACATCGAGCAGATGGTGCGCGAGATCCAGTCCGCCGTGTCGGCCGGGGTCATGGGCATGGACAAGTTTTCCGAAGAGGTGCGCCGCGGCATGTTCGAGGTGCAGCAGGTGGGCGAGCAACTTAGCCAGATCATCCACCAGGTGCAGGCCCTGGCACCGCGCGTGTTGATGGTCAATGAAGGCATGCAGGCCCAGGCCACCGGTGCCGAACAGATCAACCAGGCGCTGGCGCAGCTCAGCGATGCCAGCACCCAGACGGTCGAGTCGTTGCGCCAGGCCAGTTTCGCCATCGACGAGCTGAGCCAGGTGGCCGCCGGCCTGCGTGGCGGCGTGTCGCGTTTCAAAGTCTGACCGCGATGAATGAATTGCAACCGCGTGCTGCGCGAGCGGGCAACGCCCAGGGGGCGTTGTACCTGCAGTTTCGCATCAAGGAGCAGCGCTTTGCCCTGAGCGTGCACGAGGTGATCGAGGTGCTACCGCGCCAGCCGCTCAAGCCGATCGCTCAGGCGCCTGATTGGGTCGCGGGCATTCTTGCCCACCGAGGCCTGCTGGTGCCGGTGATCGACCTGGCAGCGTTGAGCTTTGGCCAGCCAGCGGCGCAACGCACCAGTACCCGGCTGGTGCTGGTGCATTACCGCGATGGCCTGCAGCTTGGCCTGATCCTGGAACAGGCCACCGAAACCCTGCGTTGCCACCCCGACGAGTTCCAGCCGTATGGCGTAGACAGCGGCGAAGCCCCGTATCTGGGCCCGGTGCGCCAGGATGAACAGGGCTTGTTGCAGTGCATCGAAGTCAACGATCTGCTGCCCGATGCCGTGCACGAGCTGCTGTACGCCGATGATCCGACAGGGAGGCCGACATGAGCGAACAGCGTTTCTTCCGCTTCCTGCGCGACCGCATCGGCCTGGATGTGGAGTCGGTGGGCGCGCCCATGGTCGAGCGTGCGCTACGCCAGCGTTGTCTGGAGGCCAACGCCGCGGATCTGGATGATTACTGGCTGTACCTGCAGCGATCGCTGGATGAGCAACAGGCACTGATCGAGGCGGTGATTGTCCCGGAAACCTGGTTTTTCCGTTATCCCGAATCCTTCACTGCGCTGGCCAGCCTGGCACACAAGCGCCTGGCCGAGCTGGCCGGGGCGCGCCCGCTGCGCTTGCTCAGCCTGCCCTGTTCGACCGGCGAGGAACCCTATTCACTGGCCATGGCCCTGTTCGATGCCGGCATCGCGCCGGGGGCGTTTCTGATCGACGGCATGGACATCAGCCCCGGTTCGGTGGCCAAGGCCGTGCAGGCCGTGTACGGCCGCAATGCTTTCCGTGGCAGCGACCTGAGCTTTCGCGAGCGCTACTTCGATGTCGTCGAAGAAGGCCACCACCTTCATCAGCGGGTGCGCGAGCAGGTCAACCTGCAGGTGGGCAATGTGCTCGACCCGACGCTGGCCAGCCGCGATGGCCTGTACGATTTCGTGTTCTGTCGCAACTTGCTGATCTACTTCGATGTACCGACCCAGCAACGGGTGTTCGAAGTGCTCAAGCGCCTGCTGCACCCACAGGGCGTGCTGTTCATCGGCCCGGCCGAAGGCAGCTTGTTGGCACGCCTGGGCATGCGCCCGCTGGGGGTTGCCCAGTCGTTTGCCTACGTGCGCCAGGAGGACGGCGCCGCCGCGCGGGCCCCGGCCCCGGTGCAGCCCGTGCGGCGCACCTTGCCACCCTTGGCGACGCCAGGCTTTTCCGCCGCGAACGCGCCCTTGCCCCGGCCGCTACGCGTGCTGCCGACGCCAGCCAGGCCCGCACCGGCCCGCGCGCAGAAACGCGAGGAGGCCAGCGAGTTGCTGGCCAGCATTGCCCGGCTGGCCAACGCCGGCGCCAGCGAGCAGGCCCGTGCCGAATGCCAGCGCTACCTGGGCCAGTTCGCGCCTGCGGCGCAGGTTTACTACTGGCTTGGGCTGCTGAGCGATACCGAAGGCGATGCGCAGCAGGCGCTGAGCCACTACCGCAAAGCCCTGTACCTGGAGCCGCAGCACCCTGAGGCGCTGGTGCACCTGGCGGCCTTGCTGGCGGCCCAGGGCGACCTGGCCGGTGCCCGGCGCCTGCAGGAGCGCGCTGCGCGGGTTGGCCGGGAGTCTGAACGATGAAGGAATCCGCGATGCAATTGCTCGCCGAGGATGACGCGCACATCGACGACTGTTGGAACCGCATCGGCGTGCACGGCGACAAGCAGTGCCCGCTGCTGGAGCGTCACGTTCACTGCCGCAACTGCGAAGTCTACGCCGCTGCTGCCACTCGCCTGCTCGATCGCTACGCGCTGATGCAGGACCATCAGGCTGCCATGGCGCCGCCGGTCGAGGAAAGCAGTGGCCGCTCCATGCTGCTGTTCCGCCTGGGGGAAGAGTGGCTGGCGCTGGCCACTGCCTGCCTGGCCGAAATTGCCCCGTTGCAAGCGGTGCATTCACTGCCCCACCAGCGCTCGCGGGTGTTGCTTGGGGTGGCCAACGTGCGCGGTGCGCTGGTGCCCTGCCTGTCACTGGCCGACCTGCTGGGGGTACAGGCCAGCGCTGGCGAACAACGCAGCGGCCGATCGATGCCGCGCATGCTGATCCTGGCCGCCAAGGGGGGGCCGGTAGTGATGGCGGTCGAGGAAATCGACGGCATTCACCGGCTCGACCCGCTGCTGCCGGGCAGTGGTCAGGACGCCACCCACTTCACCGCTGCGGTGCTGCAATGGCGTGGCCGTAGCGTGCGAGTGCTGGACGATCAACACTTACTGTCTGCCGTGCAGCGGAGCCTGTCATGACCCCAGAGCAAATGCGCGACGCATCGTTGCTCGAACTGTTCAGCCTGGAGGCCGAGGCGCAGACCCAGGTGCTCAGCGTCGGCCTGATGGCGCTGGAACGTAACCCTACGCAGGCCGACCAGCTCGAGGCTTGCATGCGTGCCGCCCACTCGCTGAAGGGGGCGGCGCGGATCGTCGGGGTGGATGCGGGTGTCAGCGTTGCCCACGTCATGGAAGATTGCCTGGTAGCTGCCCAGGAGGGCCGCCTGCGTTTGAGCGCCGAGCATATCGACGCCCTTTTGCAGGGCACTGACCTGCTGATGCGCATTGCTACGCCTGGTGACACCGTGGCGCAGGCGAGCCTGCCGGTGTTCCTCGCGCAAATGGCCAACCTGCTTGATCCTGGTGGGGCAGTCATGCCCCCCGTGCCACCTGCCTTGCCAGCGGCGCCGGAAACGCCAGTGCAAGCCATGCAAGCCGAAGCGTTTCCGTTGCCTGTCGAGCCCTTGGCGCCCGAACCCGAGCCGGCCTCACATCGCAAGGCCGGCAAGCGCGCGGGCGAAGGTTCGGAACGGGTGCTGCGGGTAACCGCCGACCGCCTCAACAGCCTGCTCGACCTGTCCAGCAAGTCGCTGGTGGAAACCCAGCGGCTCAAGCCTTACCTGGCCACCCTGCAGCGCCTCAAGCGCATGCACGGCCAGGGCATGCAGGCGCTCGACGGCCTGCGCACGCAGCTGGAGGGCAGTGGTCAGAGCAGCGAGGTGCTCGAAGCCCTGGCACAGACCCAGCGCTTGCTGGCAGAAACCCAGCAGATCCTGCAGCAGCAGGCTAGCGACCTGGACGAGTTCGGCTGGCAGGCCAGCCAGCGCGCGCAACTGCTTTACGACACTGCGCTGGCCTGCCGGATGCGGCCGTTTGCCGATGTGCTGACCGGCCAGAGCCGCATGGTGCGGGACCTTGGCCGCTCGCTGGGCAAGCCGGTGCGGTTGCTGGTGGAAGGGGAAAAGACCCAGGTTGACCGCGATGTCCTGGAAAAGCTCGAAGCGCCGCTGACCCACCTGCTGCGTAACGCGGTCGACCACGGCATCGAGCTGCCCGAGCGGCGTCTGCTGGCGGGCAAGGCGGAGGAGGGCGTGATTCGCCTGCGAGCCTTGCACCAGGCCGGCATGCTCAGCCTTGAACTGATCGATGACGGAGCTGGCATCGACCTTGAGCGCCTGCGCAGCAGCATCGTCGAGCGTGCCCTGTCGCCCGCCGACACGGTGGCGCGGATGAGCGAGGCAGAGTTGCTGACGTTCCTGTTCCTGCCCGGCTTCAGCCTGCGCGACAAGGTCACCGAGGTGTCCGGGCGCGGCGTCGGCCTGGATGCGGTGCAGCACATGATCCGTGAGCTGCGCGGTTCGATCGAGCTGACCCAGTCGGCCGGGCAGGGCTGCCGTTTCCACTTGCAGGTGCCGCTGACCCTGTCGGTGGTGCGCAGCCTGGTGGTCGAGGTAGGCGGCGAGGCGTATGCCTTCCCGCTTGCCCATATCGAACGCACGCTGGAAGTGGGCGCCGACGAGATCGTGCAGATCGAAGGGCGCCAGCACTTCTGGCACGAAGGCCGGCACATCGGTCTGGTCGCGGCCAGCCAGCTGCTCAACCGCCCGGCCGGGCAAGCGCAGGAGAGCAGCCTGCGGGTGGTAGTGATCCGTGAACGTGAGCAACTCTACGGCGTGGCCGTGGAGCGGCTGGTGGGCGAGCGGGTGCTGGTGGTTATGCCGCTCGACCCACGGCTGGGCAAGGTGCAGGACATTTCCTCGGGCGCCTTGCTCGACGATGGTTCGGTGGTACTGATCATTGATGTCGAGGACCTGCTGCGCTCGCTGGAGAAACTGCTCAGCACCGGCAGCCTTGAACGCATCGAGCGCGGCGGCAGCGGCGCCCGTGGCGTAGCGCGCAAGCGCATCCTGGTGGTCGACGACTCGCTGACCGTGCGTGAACTGCAGCGCAAGCTGCTTGGCAACCGTGGCTACGACGTTGCGGTGGCGGTGGATGGCATGGACGGCTGGAACGCCCTGCGTGGCGAAGACTTCGACCTGCTGATCACCGACATTGACATGCCGCGCATGGACGGCATCGAACTGGTCACCCTGGTGCGCCGCGACCAGCGCCTGCAATCGCTGCCGGTGATGGTGGTGTCGTACAAGGACCGTGAGGAAGACCGACGGCGTGGCCTGGATGCCGGCGCCGACTATTATTTGGCCAAGGCCAGTTTCCACGACGATGCGTTGCTGGATGCTGTGGTTGAGCTGATCGGAGGTGCTCAGGGATGAAGATCGCCATCGTCAACGACATGCCCATGGCCGTCGAGGCGCTGCGCCGGGTAGTTGCCTTCGAGCCCGAGCACCAGGTGATCTGGGTGGCCGGTAATGGTGCCGAGGCGGTGCAGCGTTGCACGGAGCAACTACCGGACCTGATCCTCATGGACCTGATAATGCCAGTGATGGACGGTGTCGAGGCCACTCGCAGGATCATGGCCGAAACCCCCTGCGCCATCGTGATCGTAACGGTCGACCGCAAGCAGAACATGCACCGGGTGTTCGAGGCCATGGGCCACGGCGCCCTCGACGTGGTCGACACGCCGGCGTTGGGGGCGGGCGATCCGCGCGAAGCGGCAGCGCCACTGCTGCGCAAGATCCTCAACATAAGCTGGCTGATCGGCCAGCAGCGAGCCCCGGCCGCACGCTCGGTCGCTGCCCCGGTACGGGTCACGTCCCAGCACCGCGGGCTGGTGGCGATCGGCTCGTCGGCTGGCGGCCCGGCAGCCCTTGAAGTACTGCTCAAGAGCCTGCCGGCGGCATTCCCGGCGGCGATCGTGCTGGTCCAGCATGTGGACCAGGTTTTTGCTGCCGGCATGGCCGAATGGCTCAGCAGCGCTGCCGGCTTGCCGGTGCGCCTGGCCCGTGAAGGCGAGCCGCCGCAGCCGGGGCAGGTGTTGCTGGCCGGCACCAATCACCACATCCGCCTGCTACAGAACGGCCAACTGGCCTACACTGCCGAACCAGTCAATGAGATCTACCGGCCTTCGATCGATGTGTTCTTCGAGAGTGTGGCGCGCTACTGGACCGGCGATGCGGTGGGCGTGCTGCTTACCGGCATGGGCCGCGACGGTGCCCAGGGCCTGAAGCTGATGCGCCAGCAGGGCTTCCTGACCATTGCCCAGGACCAGGCCAGCAGTGCGGTGTACGGGATGCCCAAGGCCGCTGCGGCTATCGATGCCGCAGTGGAAATCCGCCCGCTGGAACGCATAGCCGGGCGCTTGATGGAATTTTTCGCAAAATGACGAAGTGTATTGAATCACGCCGCCAGGCCGGCAGTGATCGGGTGAACAGGTATGAATGACTTACCGATCGAAGGTTTCGCGACCGCCAACGAGAACTCGGCAATGGTGCTGTTGGTCGATGACCAGGCCATGATCGGCGAGGCGGTACGGCGCGGCCTGGCCAATGAGGAAAACATCGATTTCCACTTCTGCGCCGACCCGCACCAGGCAGTGGCCCAGGCGGTGCGCATCAAGCCGACGGTAATCCTGCAGGACCTGATCATGCCTGGCCTGGACGGGCTGACCCTGGTGCGTGAATACCGCAACAACCCGGCGACCCAGGACATCCCGATCATCGTCCTGTCGACCAAGGAAGACCCGCTGGTCAAGAGCGCGGCGTTTGCCGCCGGGGCCAACGATTACCTGGTCAAGCTGCCGGACACCATCGAGCTGGTGGCGCGCATTCGCTATCACTCACGCTCCTACCTGACCTTGCTGCAGCGCGACGAGGCATACCGCGCCCTGCGCGTCAGCCAGCAGCAATTGCTCGACACCAACCTGATGCTGCAGCGGCTGATGAACTCCGATGGCCTGACCGGGCTGTCCAACCGCCGCCATTTTGACGAGTATCTGGAGCTGGAATGGCGCCGGGCGATGCGTGAACAGCAGCAGTTGTCGCTGCTGATGATCGACGTGGACTTCTTCAAGGCCTACAACGACAGCTTCGGTCACCTGGCCGGCGACGAGGCCTTGCGCCAGGTGGCCGAGGCGCTGCGCGGCTCGTGCTCGCGGCCGACCGACCTGCCGGCGCGCTATGGTGGCGAGGAGTTCGCGTTGGTATTGCCCAACACTTCGCCGGGTGGGGCACGCCTGGTGGCTGAGAAGCTGCGCCAGACCGTGCTCGGCCTGGGTATTCCGCATACTGCGCCGGTGCCTGACTCGTATCTGACCGTGAGCATCGGTCTGGCCACCCAGACTCCATCCATCGGCAGCCATAGCCGGCAGCTGATTTCGGCCGCCGACAAAGGCCTGTACCAGGCCAAGAATGGTGGGCGCAACCAGGTCGGCATCGCCTGACAGGGCCTGCACCGCTCCTACAAGGGAAATTGCGGCCATTCGGGCGCCCGGCGGGTCTGCCGCCCTGCTACGGACTCGGTTATACTCGCAGGCTTTTCACCGAATTCGTGCGAGTAGCCAGCCCATGGAAATCCAACCGATCCTGAACACCATCAAGGACCTCACCGAGCGTTCCCAGTCCATTCGGGGGTATCTTTGACTACGATCACAAGCATGACCGCCTGATCGAAGTCAACCGCGAGCTTGAAGACCCCAACGTCTGGAACAAGCCCGAGTACGCCCAGGCCCTGGGCCGCGAGCGTGCCATGCTGGCACAGGTCGTCGAGACCCTGGACAAGCTGTCCGGCGGCCTGGCGGACTGCCAGGACCTGCTCGACATGGCCGTCGAGGAAAATGACGAGGGCGCTGTCGGCGACGTCGTGACCGAACTGGAAGGCCTGGAAGAAAAACTGGCCCAGCTCGAGTTCCGTCGCATGTTCAGCGGCGAGATGGACATGAACAACGCCTACCTGGACATCCAGGCCGGCTCCGGTGGTACCGAGGCGCAGGACTGGGCCAACATCCTGCTGCGCATGTACCTGCGCTGGGCCGACAAGCGTGGTTTCGATGCCACCATCATCGAGCTTTCCGAAGGTGAAGTCGCCGGTATCAAGGGCGCCACCGTGCATATCAAGGGCGAGTACGCCTTCGGCTGGCTGCGCACCGAGATCGGTGTGCATCGCCTGGTGCGCAAGAGCCCGTTCGACTCCGGTGCCCGTCGCCATACCTCGTTCTCGGCGGTGTTCGTGTCGCCCGAAATCGACGACAAGGTCGAGATCGAGATCAACCCGGCCGACCTGCGCATCGACACCTACCGTTCCTCCGGTGCCGGTGGTCAGCACGTGAACACCACCGACTCGGCGGTGCGTATTACCCACGTACCGACCAATACCGTGGTGGCCTGCCAGAACGAACGCTCCCAGCACGCCAACAAGGACACCGCCATGAAGATGCTGCGGGCCAAGTTGTACGAGCTGGAAATGCAGAAGCGCAACGCCGCCTCGCAGGCGCTGGAAGACAGCAAGTCGGACATCGGCTGGGGCCACCAGATCCGCTCCTACGTACTGGATGACTCGCGTATCAAGGACCTGCGTACCGGTGTAGAGCGCAGCGACTGCCAGAAGGTATTGGACGGTGATCTCGACCAGTACCTGGAAGCGAGCCTCAAGCAGGGGCTGTAAGCCACACACAACCGCCGCGGTACCTGGCCTGGGGCCGGTATCGCGAGCCCTGCCCGAAAGGGGCACCGAACACCTGATGGAAAGAATGACGAAATGAGCGACCTCAAGACCGAAGCGCAAGACCTGCAACAGGAAGAAAACGCCCTGATCGCCCTGCGCAAGGAAAAGCTTGCCGCCGAGCGCGCCAAGGGCAATGCCTTCCCCAATGACTTCCGTCGCGACAGCTACTGCAATGACCTGCAGAAGCAGTACGCGGACAAGACCAAGGAAGAACTGGAAGCAGCAGCGATTCCGGTCAAGGTTGCCGGCCGCATCATGCTCAACCGCGGCTCGTTCATGGTGATTCAGGACATGACCGGCCGTATCCAGGTCTACGTCAACCGCAAGACCTTGTCGGAAGAAACCCTGGCCGCGGTCAAGACCTGGGACCTGGGCGACATCATCAGCGCAGAAGGTACCTTGGCCCGTTCCGGCAAGGGCGACCTGTACGTCGAAATGACCAACGTGCGCCTGCTGACCAAGTCGCTGCGCCCGCTGCCCGACAAGCACCACGGCCTGACCGACACCGAGCAGCGCTACCGCCAGCGTTACGTCGACCTGATGGTCAACGAAGAGACCCGCCACACTTTCCGTGTGCGTTCGCAGGTGATCTCGCACATCCGCAAGTTCCTCATCGAGCGCGACTTCCTCGAAGTCGAGACGCCGATGCTGCAGACCATTCCGGGCGGTGCTGCGGCCAAGCCGTTCGAAACCCACCACAATGCCCTGGACATGGCCATGTTCCTGCGTATTGCGCCGGAGCTGTACCTCAAGCGCCTGGTGGTTGGTGGCTTCGAGAAGGTGTTCGAAATCAACCGCAACTTCCGTAACGAAGGCGTTTCGACTCGTCACAACCCTGAATTCACCATGCTCGAGTTCTACCAGGCCTACGCCGACTACCGCGACAACATGGACCTCACCGAGGAACTGTTCCGCGAACTGGCGCAGCTGGTACTGGGCACTACCGACGTGCCGTACGGCGACAAGGTGTTCCACTTCGGTGAACCGTTCGCCCGCCTGTCGGTATTCGACTCGATCCTCAAGTACAACCCGGAGCTGACCGCTGCCGACCTGCAGGACGTCGACCGCGCCCGCGAGATCGCCAAAAAGGCCGGCGCCAAGGTGCTGGGCCACGAAGGCCTGGGCAAGCTGCAGGTGATGATTTTCGAAGAGTTGGTCGAGCACAAGCTGGAGCAGCCGCACTTCATCACCGAGTACCCGTTCGAAGTGTCGCCGCTGGCCCGTCGCAACGACGAAAACCCGGCTGTTACCGACCGTTTCGAGCTGTTCATCGGTGGCCGCGAGATCGCCAACGCCTACTCCGAGCTCAACGATGCCGAAGACCAGGCCGAGCGCTTCCTGGCCCAGGTGGCCGAGAAGGACGCCGGTGACGACGAAGCCATGCACTACGACGCCGACTTCGTTCGTGCCCTGGAATACGGCATGCCGCCGACGGCAGGTGAAGGCATCGGTATCGACCGCCTGGTGATGCTGCTGACCAACTCGCCGTCGATCCGTGACGTAATCCTGTTCCCGCACATGCGTCCGCAGGCCTGAGTGAATTGAATGAGCCGCCTTTCGAGGCGGCTTTTTCTTGCCTGAAGCTTTATGTTGTCAGTGCCGGCCTCTTCGCGGGCGCGCCCGCTCCCACAGGGACCCCACAGGTCCTGACTGTTGTGGGAACCCTGTGGGAGCGGGCGCGCCCGCGAAGAGGCCGGCACTGACGAAACACTGTCCATGAGGTACCCCCCGTGACACCCGCAATGCCTCACCAGGGCGCCGCCGGCATCGCCACCGCCGTCGCCGAAAGCGTGCAATACCAAGGCCGCAAAACTGCCCGCCAGGGCAGCGAGCAGCGTCGCCAACTGATCCTCGACGCCGCCATGCGCATTGTCGTGCGCGACGGCGTACGCGGTGTGCGCCATCGCGCCGTGGCCGCCGAGGCCGGTGTGCCATTGTCGGCCACCACCTACTATTTCAAGGACATCGAGGACCTGCTCACCGACACCTTCGCCCAGTACGTCGAGCGCAGTGCTGCCTACATGGCCAAGCTGTGGGCCAACACCGAGGTAGTATTGCGCCAGTTGCTGGCCCAGGGCGACGGCGGCCCGCAGGCACGGGCACGGCTGGCTGACGAGGTAGCGCGCATGACTGCCGACTACGTACAGCGGCAACTGCTGACCCGTCGCGACTTCCTGATGGCCGAGCAGGCCTTCCGCCAGGAAGCGCTGCTGTGCCCGCGCCTGGCCGAACTGGTGTGCGCCCATGAGCAGATCCTGCTGCATGGCACCCGGCAATTGCTGCAGGTGGTGGGCTCGCGGCAACCGGAGCAGGACGCCCAGATGTTGACGGCGATTATCGAGCAGATGGAATATCAGGGCCTGCTCAAGGATGCGAACGCGCAAGCCGATGGGCAGATGCTCGCTATGCTTAGCCGATACCTGCAGCTGGTGCTGGCGTCGGCCTGAGCCGAGACCGATTATTTCAAGGAGAACCTGATGAAAGCCTGGCGTGTGGTGTTGTTGACTCTGTCATTCCTGCTGCTGGGCGGTTGTCTGGTGACCTTCCACGAGCCCTTGCCGAGCAACCAGGCGGCGCCCAAGGCCCTGCTCGGCAAGTGGAACAGCAAGGACGCCTGGGGCGAGCCGCTGAAGCTGGTGATCAGCCGTAGCGGCGCCGATGCCTACAAGGCGGTGGCCACGGCCAAGGGCAAGGCCCCTGAGGAATACGTGTTCACCGTCTCGCGCCACGGCAACCGCTGGTACCTGTCGGCCGGCGTGCCCAAGCGCCTGGGTGGCAACTTCCTTATCGGCGGTTTCGATATTGTCGATGGCAAGGAACTGGTGGTCTACAACCTGGATGTCGAGCAGGTGCAGCAGGCGGTGGACAAGAAGGAGCTGACCGGGCGCAGCACCGAGGTGCCTGAAGACAACGGCGACGGCGTGCTGATCGACAGCCCGTCGGCGCGGGTGCTGGCGTACCTGGACGACCCGGCCAATTCCGACCTGTTCGTTGAAGTGGCGCGGTTCCAGCGTTCCGGCAAGTAGTTACCTATGCCGGCTTCTTCGCGGGCTTGCCCGCTCCCACAGGTACAGCGCTGCTCTCGACTGTGGCGCCGCTCCTGTGGGAGCGGGCAAGCCCGCGAAGAGGCCGGTGCAGGTTTCTTGTACTAGTAAGGAGTCCCCGGTGGACGAATACCAGCAAACCATCCGTGCCCTGTCCGACCGCATTGTCGCGGCACAGACCCCGATCCGGGTCCTGGACGCGGTGAAGTGGGACGACAACATCCGCCAGGGCTTCCTCAAGGCCAAGGGCAAGGAGCCGCCGGCCGTCGACCGTGGCTACTACCAGTCGCGCCCGCTGGCGTTCGACTCTGGTGCGGTCAAGGCCGAGTTCCAGGCCATTGAGCGCGACATCATTCGCCAGCTCGGCCAGTTCAACCCGGTCGGGCAGATCATGAAGCGCATGTGCCGCGAATACCGCATGGTGGTACGCATGCTCGAAGCACGCGGTACCGAGGACTTCGGCCTGATTTCCCAGGAGCTGTACGGCGCTGCCTCGGATGCCTTCCACGCCGGTGACCCGACCCTGGCCGACCTCGGCCTGATGCTGTCGGACTACCTGAACAACATCGATGGTCGTGGTGACCTCAAGGACGAACCGAAGAACCTCACCGCCAAGGAGGCCGTGGAAATCCTCCAGCACCGGTTGAACAAGGTGTTCGGCGAGGCCGAGGAGACCATCCGGGTGTTCGAGTCCGACGGTATCGTCGCCGATGCCGCGGCCGGGGCCGACTACATCAAGGTGCGTGCCGACGCCATGTTCAATGCCCGCGACGTACGCGCCCTGGAGGTGCACGAAGGGCTGGTGCATGTCGGCACTACGCTCAACGGCCTGAATCAGCCTATCTGTACCTTCCTGGCCAAGGGCCCGCCCTCGTCGACGGTGACCCAGGAAGGCCTGGCCATTCTCATGGAGGTGATCGCCTTTGCCTCCTACCCCAGCCGGCTGCGCAAGCTCACCAACCGCACCCGCGCCATCCACATGGTCGAGGAGGGCGCCGATTTCATGCAGGTCTACAACTTCTTCCGCGAGCAGGGCTTCGAGATGGCGCAAAGCTACAGCAACGCCAGCCGGGTGTTCCGCGGGTCGGTGCCCAATGGCCTGCCATTTACCAAGGACTTGTCCTACCTCAAAGGCTTCATCATGGTTTACAACTACATTCAGTTGGCCGTGAAGAAAGGCAAGCTCGAACAGATCCCGTTGTTGTTCTGTGGCAAGACCACCCTGGAAGACATGCGTACCTTGCGCCAGCTGGTCGAGGAAGGCCTGGTCGAGCCGCCCAAGTACCTGCCCGAACAGTTCCGCGACCTCAACGCGCTGTCGGCCTGGATGTGCTTCTCCAACTTCCTCAACCACCTGAGCCTGGATCGCATTGAAGCCGACTACGCGAACATTCTCTGACTGCTGCCGCCTGCTGGCCCTGGGTTTGATCCTGCTGGGCCTGGGCGGTTGCAGCAGCCTGCTGTTCTACCCCGAGCGTGGCCAGGCGTTCACGCCCGAGCGGGCCAGGCTCGAGTACCGCGATGTCACCCTGACCGCGGCTGATGGCATCCGCCTGCATGGCTGGTGGTTGCCGGCCAAGGCCGGGGTCGAGGTCAAGGGCACGGTGCTGCACCTGCACGGCAATGGCGGCAACCTGCCTGGGCACCTGGGCGGAAGCTACTGGCTGCCGGAGCAGGGCTACCAGGTGTTGATGATCGATTACCGCGGCTATGGCCTGTCGCAGGGCGAGCCGAGCCTGCCGGAGGTGTACCAGGACATCGCCGCGGCCATGGTCTGGCTGGAGCAGGCGCCCGAGGTCAAGGGCAAGCCGCTGGTGCTGCTGGGACAGAGCCTTGGTGGAGCCATGGCCATTCACTACCTGGCGGCCCATCCGGAGCAGCGCCAGCGTTTCAGTGCCCTGGTGTTCGACGGTGTGCCGGCCAGTTACCGTGCGGTCGGGCGCTTTGCCCTCAGCACCTCGTGGATGACCTGGCCGCTGCAGGTGCCGCTGTCGTGGCTGGTGCCGGACGGCGATAGCGCGATCCGCTCGATCGAGCAACTGAGCAGCCCGCCCAAGCTGTTCTTCCACAGCATCGACGATACCTTGGTGCCGATGGACAACGGCATCCGCCTGTACCAGCACGCACCACCGCCGCGGGTGCTGCAACTGACCCGTGGTGGCCACGTGCAGACCTTCGCCGACCCGACCTGGCGCCAGGTGATGCTGCATTTCCTTGATGACCCCAGCCATTTCAACGGCCTGCGGCGGCTGGCCGAAGTGCCCGATTACCCTGACGAGAAGAACAAGCAATGAGTGAAGAACGCAACGCCATCCCGCTGATCCTGACCGGCGTCGGCAGCATCATCGTGACGGTGGGGGCCTTGTGGTACTACGGGTACCTGCATTTCGCCAAGCCCGAGGATGCCCTGTTGCTGCAGGATTTCACCATGCTCAAGACTGTCCCCGGCGAGGACTACAAGGTCTCGCTGGACCCGGCGCCGCAAGTGGCCCAGTGCGTCGATGGCGTGCTGGTGCTGTTCGACACCCAGCAAAAAGGCCTTACCGGTGTGCTGGTGGACAACCGCAAGCGCGCGGTGCGCTGCATGGGTGAGGAAACCCCGCAGCAGGTGCAGTGATCCTCGATCTTATTGCCTGTGCTGGCCCTTTCGCGGGCACGCCCGCTCCCACAGGTACTGCATGGCACCTGTGGGAGCGGGCGTGCCCGCGAAGAGGCCGGAACAGGCAAAAGAAAGCCCCGCTTCGATCGCGGGGCTTGTCGTTCAGCTAGCCAGCCTTACTGCTGTACCTGGCTCACCGAACGCGGCGCTACCGGCTGGTTGTCGTTGGAGATGGTCACCTCCACCCGACGGTTCTGCGCACGCCCCGAGTTGCTCGAGTTGTCCGCTACCGGGTACTCCTTGCCATAACCCTGGGAAACGATACGCGCCGGGTCTACACCGGCACGCACCAAGGCCATGCGCACGCTGTTGGCGCGGCGTTCGGAGAGGGTCTGGTTGTAGTTGGCCGAGCCGACGCTGTCGGTGTAACCCTCGACGATCACCTTGCGCTCCGGATTTTCCTGGAGGAACTGCGCCAGCTTGGTGATGTTCGGGTAGGCGTTGCTCTTGAGCTCGGCCTTGTTGAAGTCGAACAGTACGTCGCCGAAGGTGACCAGCGTGCCGCGCTCGGTCTGCTTGGCGTTGAGGCTTTCCTGCAGCTTGGCGATCTGCGCGTCGCGGGCGTCCAGCTTGGCCTGGGCGCGCTGGGCCGAGGCGTTTTTCAGTTCGCCTTCGGCGGTGCGCAGGGCGATGGTCTGCTTGGCCACCTCGACGCGCTGGTTGGTCAGGTAGGCCAGCTGGTCGACCTTCTGCTCGTCTTCACGCTCCATGTAGGCCTTGTCGGCCTTGTTCAGCCAGTCTTGTGCGTCCTTGGTTTCCAGCGCCGCGACCTTGCTTGACTGTGGGTCGCTCTGCAGCGCGGAGAAGTTGCTGCGGGCCGCTTCCAGGTTGGCATTCGGGTCGTGCGAGCAGGCGACAAGGCCGACGCTCAGGGCCAGCAGGGCGGGAATCATGACGTGGTTGCGCATAGTGTTCATCCTTTGATCGTGTGCGAAGGCAGAGGTTGGCGGGGCGGGGCTCACTGAGCGCTGCGCAGGCCTTCCTCACGTACGTCCTGAACACCCTGGCGGGCATCCTGCACGGCCTTCTGGGCCTTGGCCGCCTGTGCCTTGCGTTCGGCCAGGCGCGCGTCCCACTCGGCCTGCTCGGCCAGGCGCTTGGCTTCGTCATACTTCTTGTCATGCATGGCAATTTCGGCCTGCTTGAACTTGTCCTGGGCCGCTTTCATTTCCACGGCGGCGAACTCGGTGCCGCCAGCGCTGACGGCAGAGTTAACGGCGGACTGGGTGACTGCATACTGCTCGGTGGGCGGGTTGCCGGCACAGCCGGCCAGGACCATGCTGCTGCCCAGAGCCAGCGCTGCCAGCTTGACCCCGCGCACATGAGTGGATAAGGGTTTGGAGAAGCGGGTGTTCTTGGTGGTCAGTTCCATTGGATCACTCCTGTTTACGACGTTGTCCGTAGCAGTCCATCGCTCGTTCCCTGACACGTGCGCGCGCTTCAGCTCAACGGTGCACAACGACAGGTGTGCAGGGTTTTAGCGTGATGGCTATTGGCTGTGACTGACGCATTTTCCGGATAGTTCAGAAAAAAATGCCCCGAGCAGACAACTATTTCTGACTGATCGGTCAGTGCGACTTGCCTGGAACTTTTGTGGGGTGCAGAGGTACTCCGGGCCGTTCCCAGGCCCGGAAAGGTGGGGCGGTGGGTTACTTCTCGCTGTCGGCTGCGGGATTGCTGAGGGCGTGCAGATGCTGTCGCGACAGTGACAGGAAGCGCGGAGTAGGGCCGATGTCCTCGTACAGCGGGTCGCCTTCCTCGTCGGTGGCGATGACCTGGCGGCCCTGCACATAGGGGAAGCTGGCTTCCAGTTCCTCGAGGGCTGCCGCGACCAGTTCACCGAGCAGTTCCTCGGCGGTGCGCTTGGGGTACATGTCGATCAGCGCGGCCAGGCGCGCTTCTGACTCCAGGTCCAGGTGCAGGACATGGCTGGTGGGGCTGAGGGTACCGGCGGCATTCTGTTCCCAATGCTGGGCGAGTTCACGGATTTTCATGATGACCTCTGTTGATGCCTGAAATGGCTGCATTGCATGGACGTGTCGTGCTTTCACTTTAGTTGGCTTTGGCCGATCACGGCTTGCCATCGACGCCCGCCTGTGGGCACTCTTGCCAGGTATGCCGAAACCTCTGTGGGAGCGGGCGTGCCCGCGAACACCGGCAACGCCGGTGCCAGGCACCGCGCTGGATGCTTCGCGGGCACGCCCGCTCCCACAAGGGATCGTATAGAGGCTTAAAGGGATGTAGTGCGCCAGAGCCGCGCCGGAGAGAGGGCCAATGACCGATATCGATGTGCGTTTGCGTGAAGATGTACATGTGTTGGGTGAGTTGCTCGGCGATACCATTCGTCAGCAGCATGGCGAGGCTTTCCTGCAGAAGATCGAGGGCATCCGCCACAGTGCCAAGGCCGACCGCCGCAGCGCCGGCGAGCAACTGAGCTCGACCCTGGCGGACCTGGCCGATGAAGACTTGTTGCCCGTGGCCAGGGCCTTCAACCAGTTCCTCAACCTGGCCAACATGGCCGAGCAGTACCAGTTGATCCGCCGCCGCGACGCCGATCAGCCCGAGCCGTTCGAGGCCCGGGTGCTGCCCGAGCTGCTGGCGCGCCTGAAGCAGGCCGGGCACAGCAATGATGCCCTGGCCCGGCAATTGGCCAAGCTCGACATCCAGCTGGTGCTCACCGCGCACCCCACCGAGGTGGCCCGCCGCACCCTGATCCAGAAGTACGATGCCATCGCCGGCCAACTGGCTGCCCAGGACCACCGCGACCTGACCCCGGGCGAACGCCAGCAGGTGCGCGAGCGCCTGCGCCGGTTGATCGCCGAGGCCTGGCATACCGAAGAAATCCGCCGTACCCGGCCGACGCCGGTGGACGAAGCCAAGTGGGGCTTCGCGGTGATCGAGCACTCGCTGTGGCATGCCATTCCCAGCCATTTGCGCAAGGTCGACAAGGCCCTGGCGGAGGCTACCGGCCTGCGCCTGCCATTGGAGGCGGCGCCGATCCGCTTCGCCTCGTGGATGGGCGGTGACCGTGATGGCAACCCGAACGTGACCGCAGCGGTTACCCGCGAAGTACTGCTGCTGGCGCGCTGGATGGCTGCCGACCTGTTCCTGCGCGACATCGATGCGCTGGCGTCCGAGTTGTCCATGCAGCAGGCCGACGATGCCTTGCGCGAACGGGTCGGCGACAGTGCCGAACCCTACCGTTCCCTGCTCAAGCAATTGCGCGATCGCCTGCGCGCAACGCGCGCCTGGGCGCATTCGGCATTGACCGGCAGCCAGCCAGCCAGTGCCGAGGTACTGGTGGACAACCGCGACCTGATCGCGCCGCTGGAGCTGTGCTACCAGTCCCTGCACGCCTGCGGCATGGGGGTGATCGCCGAGGGGCCGTTGCTCGACTGCCTGCGCCGCGCCGTGACCTTCGGCCTGTTCCTGGGCCGCCTGGACGTGCGCCAGGACGCCGCCCGCCACCGTGATGCGTTGAGCGAGATTACCGACTACCTGGGCCTGGGGCGTTATGCCGACTGGGATGAAGAGCAGCGCATCGAGTTCCTCCAGGCCGAGCTGAAAAACCGTCGGCCACTGCTGCCCGCACACTTCAAGCCGCAGGCCGATACTGCCGAGGTGCTGGCCACCTGCCGTGAAATTGCCGCAGCGCCAGCCGCATCGCTGGGGTCTTACGTGATCTCCATGGCCGGTGCTGCCTCGGATGTGCTGGCGGTGCAGTTGCTGCTGAAGGAAGCCGGCCTGACTCGGCCCATGCGTGTGGTGCCGCTGTTCGAGACGCTCGCCGACCTCGACAATGCCGGCCCGGTGATGCAGCGCCTGCTCGGCCTGCCAGGCTATCGCGCCAACCTGCGCGGCCCGCAGGAAGTGATGATCGGCTACTCCGATTCGGCCAAGGATGCCGGTACCACGGCTGCGGCCTGGGCGCAGTACCGGGCCCAGGAAAACCTGGTGCGTATCTGCGCCGAGCACCAGGTCGAGTTGCTGCTGTTCCACGGCCGTGGCGGCACGGTAGGCCGCGGCGGTGGCCCGGCCCACGCAGCGATCCTGTCGCAGCCACCGGGTTCGGTTGCGGGGCGTTTTCGCACCACCGAACAGGGCGAGATGATCCGCTTCAAGTTCGGCTTGCCGGGTATCGCCGAGCAGAACCTGAACCTGTACCTGGCGGCCGTGCTCGAAGCCACCTTGTTGCCTCCGCCACCACCGCAGCCGGCCTGGCGCGAGGTGATGGACCAGCTGGCCGCCGATGGGGTGCAAGGCCTACCGCGGCGTGGTACGGGAGAACCCCGATTTTGTCGAGTACTTCCGCCAGTCGACCCCGGAGCAGGAGCTGGGGCGCCTGCCGCTGGGTAGCCGCCCGGCCAAGCGCCGCGCCGGTGGCATCGAAAGTTTGCGGGCCATCCCGTGGATCTTCGGCTGGACCCAGACCCGCCTGATGCTGCCAGCCTGGCTTGGCTGGGAGACGGCATTGAACAATGCCCTGGCCCGTGGCCAGGGCGAGCTGCTGGCGCAGATGCGCGAGCAATGGCCGTTCTTCCGCACCCGCATCGACATGCTCGAGATGGTGCTGGCCAAGGCCGATGCGCAAATCGCCGAGGCCTACGACGAACGTCTGGTGCAACCGCACCTGCTGCCTTTGGGTGCGCACCTGCGCGACCTATTGTCGCAGTCGTGCCAGGTGGTACTGGGCCTTACCGGGCAGCCGGTGCTACTTGCGCACAGTCCCGAAACGCTGGAATTCATCAGCCTGCGCAACACCTACCTGGACCCGTTGCACCGTCTGCAGGCCGAACTGCTGGCCCGCTCGCGCAGCCGCGAAGCCGCTCTGGACAGCCCGTTGGAGCAGGCCTTGCTGGTCACCGTGGCGGGTATTGCAGCCGGCCTGCGCAACACCGGCTGAGGGTAGGCCCGAAGCGTCCCGGGTGAGCGTTGTGCCGGGCATGCAGGTGGACGAGGAGGGTGGTTGCGCCTGGCGCAACCAGCTGTCAGGCGGGCCGTAGGTGGCGCATTCCTGCAACTTTGGGACGCTTGTCTGGCTGCCGGGCGCTGTGTATCTTGAGCAGCCTTCTGACCGATTTGTGGTCATACCCGATTTTCCGGACTTGGCCCTGGTCGCCGAATCCATTGAATTTCATAAAAAAATTTGAGGAGCACAAGATGCGCGTAATTCTGCTGGGAGCTCCCGGGGCCGGTAAAGGTACTCAGGCAAAGTTCATCACCGAAAAGTTCGGTATCCCCCAGATTTCCACCGGTGACATGCTGCGTGCCGCCGTCAAGGCCGGTACCCCGCTGGGCCTGGAACTGAAAAAAGTCATGGATGCCGGCCAGCTGGTCTCCGACGAGTTGATCATCAGCCTGGTCAAGGAGCGCATCGCCCAGCCTGATTGCGCCAAGGGCTGCCTGTTCGATGGCTTCCCACGCACCATCCCGCAAGCCGAAGCCATGGTCGCTGCCGGTGTCGACATCGACGCCGTCGTGGAAATTGCCGTGGACGACGAAGAAATCGTCGGCCGCATGGCTGGCCGCCGCGTGCATCTGGCATCGGGCCGTACCTACCACATTCAGTACAACCCGCCGAAAGTGGAAGGCAAGGACGACGAGACTGGCGAAGACCTGATCCAGCGTGATGACGACAAGGAAGAAACCGTTCGCCATCGCCTGTCGGTCTACCACAGCCAGACCAAGCCGCTGGTGGACTTCTACCAGAAGCTGTCGGCTGCCAATGGCGGCAAGCCGAAGTACAGCCACATCGAAGGCGTCGGCTCGGTCGAAGCCATCACCGCCAAGGTCCTGGCAGCCCTGAGCTGATCCAGCGCCTGGAGCACCTCGACAACGGCCCGCTTGCGGGCCGTTGTCGTTTGTGGGGCGCGGCATTGCGGCCCTGATGCGGCCTTTGTGGGAGCGGGCCAGTTCGCCATGTAGCGCATAATGGCCGCGCAGCGGCCCCTTCGGGACACAACGCCGCCACTGCTCTATACTGCCGCTCTTTTCCCCCTAGTACCTGGATACCCGTTCGATGACCACCCTCCTGGCCCTGGATACCGCCACCGAAGCCTGTTCCGTCGCACTGCTGCATGACGGCAAGGTAACCAGCCATTACGAGGTGATCCCGCGCATGCATGCCCAGAAGCTGCTGCCGATGATCAAGCAGCTGTTGGCCGAGTCCGGCGTGCCGCTGAGCGCGCTGGATGCCATCGCCTTTGGTCGTGGCCCGGGCGCGTTCACCGGTGTGCGCATTGCCATCGGTGTGGTTCAGGGCCTGGCCTTCGCTCTGGAGCGCCCGGTGTTGCCGGTGTCCAACCTGGCCGCACTGGCCCAGGGCGCGCTGCGCGAACAGGGTGTGCAGCAAGTGGCGGCCGCCATTGATGCGCGCATGGATGAAGTCTATTGGGGCTGTTACCAGGCCAGCGAAGGTGAAATGCGCCTGGTCGGCCAGGAGGCGGTGCTGCCGCCCGAGCAGGTGGCGCTGCCGGCGGACAGCGCTGGCGCGTGGTTCGGTGCCGGTACCGGTTGGGGCTATGCCGAGCGCCTGGCGGTGCAGGTGGCGGCCAGCAATGCCAGTGCCTTGCCCAACGCCTTGGACATCCTCAACCTGGCCGGCTTTGCCTGGGCACGCGGCGAGGCGATCGTTGCCGAACAGGCGCAACCGGTCTACCTGCGCGATAATGTAGCGACACCCAAGAAGCGCTGAGTGCTGTTGGTCGTTTATCGCCGCTGACACTAAAACCTTTTGCGTGATCTGTGGTCCAGTTATCACACGAGCATTAGCGATGAAACCCTGATGCTGCTAAATTGCCATCATCGGTCCTGAGTGCTCATGCCATGCGTATCGACGGTTTTTCACCGCAGTCCTACCCGATCAAGCGCTCGCCGCGCAAGGCGGCGGTGCGTGACGAGGCTCTCGAAGATGCCGAGGTGATCGAGGAGGCCGAAACAGCCCCTCAGGACGCCACCGCCCGCCGTCGCAGTGGTGGCCTGCCAGCCCGCCAGCAGGACATGATCTTCCCCCGCGCCCGTGACCGCCGCACGGCTACTGCATTGGCCAGCTACCTGAGCACCGCCGGTTTTACCGACTGGGACATGGAAGTACTGGGGCTCGACCTGTACATTTAGGGGATGAGCCCATCCCCACTGCCTTATTTTCTCGGTTGCCCGTCATGGAGCGAAAACGCCTGGCGCGACTACCTGTACCCCGCCGACGCCAACAGCAGTGAAATGCTCGGCTACTACAGCCAGGTATTCAACGCTGTCGAAGGTAATACCACTTTCTACGCACGCCCCGCACCCGGCACCATTGCGCGTTGGGCGCAGATCATGCCCGAACACTTTCGCTTCACTGCCAAGTTCCCCCGAGACATCAGCCATGAAGGTGACCTGCGCGATCAGCTGGAACCGGCGTTTGACTTCACCCGCCTGATGGCCCCGCTGGGCCAGCGCGTAGCACCGTACTGGCTGCAGTTGCCGGCTCAGTTCAACCCCGCACGGCTGGGCGAGCTTTGCCACTTCCTTGACGAAGTCGGAGTGCCGGTGGCAGTGGAGGTGCGTAACCAGGCATTCTTCGCCAAGGGTGAAGAAGAGCGGCTGCTCAACCGGCTGCTGCATGATCGTGGCGTGGAGCGTATCTGCCTCGACCCGCGCGCCTTGTTCAGTTGCACCTCACGCGACCCCGCCGTGCTGCATGCGCAGGCGAAGAAGCCCAAGGTGCCGCCACGCCCGGCGGCCTTCAGCCAGCATCCGCAGGTGCGCTTCATCGGCCATCCGCAGCTGGAGGCCAACGAGGCCTTCCTTACCCCCTGGGTAGACAAGGTCGCCGCCTGGATCGACGAAGGCCGCAACCCCTACATCTTCCTGCACACCTCGGACAACCGCCTGGCCGCGGCGCTGGCCCAGCGCTTTCACCAACGCCTGATGCAGCGCTTGCCCGGCCTTGCGGCACTGCCGGAATTGCCGCGCACCCCCGAGGTCGAACAACTGGGGCTACTCTGACCATTCCCTGACTGCCGGAGGTTGAACCATGGATGTGCAAACCCTGCGAGCCGAAGCCTTCAAGGCCCTCCACGAGCGCGACAGCGCCTTCGTCATCCCTAACCCATGGGATGCCGGTTCGGCCAAGTTACTGGCCAGCCTGGGCTTCGAGGCGCTGGCCACTACCAGTGCAGGCCTGGCTTTCCGCCTGGGTCGTCCGGACGCCGAAGGCGCCTTGAGCCTGGACGATACCCTCGATAATGCTGGCGAGATTGTCGATGCGACCCCTTGTGCCGGTGGCCGCCGACCTGGAGAACGGCTTTGGCGACCTGCCCGAGGATTGCGCCCAGACCATTTTGCGGGCAGCCGAAGTCGGCCTGGTCGGTGGCTCTATCGAGGATGCGAGTGGCCGTAGCGATGCGCCCATCCATGACTTCGGCCTGGCCGTTGAGCGCGTGCGCGCCGCCGTGCAGGCCGCCCGTAGCCTGCCGTTCCCGTTCACCCTGTGCGCCCGGGCAGAAAACCTGCTGCACGGGCGCATGGACCTGGATGACACCATTCTGCGCCTGCAGGCCTACGCCGAAGCCGGCGCTGACGTCCTCTACGCACCCGGGCTGCGTACGGTCGAGGAAATCCGCGCAGTGGTGCAGGCCGTCGCGCCGCGGCCAGTCAATGTACTGATGGGCATGGCTGGCGTATCGCTGAGCGTCAACCAGTTGCAGGACCTGGGCGTGCGTCGTATCAGCGTCGGCTCGTCACTGGCGCGTGCGGCCCTCGGGGCGTTGCACCGTGCCGCGCTGGAAGTTCGAGATGAGGGCACCTTCGGTTACGGCGAGCAAGCACTGCCGTTTGCCCAGCTCAACGACCTGTTCCGCCGCTGATGCGGGCCGTGCTGGTGCTGCTGGCAGGTCTGCTGTTACTGGCCGGCCTGGCCTGGCACTTTGGCTGGCGCCTGCCCGCAGTCTGGAACCCTTGGGCGCCGTTGGACGTGCGCCAACCGCCCAATCTGCTGACCACTTACAAGCTTGCACGGTTGCGTGATGACCCGGCCCTGTGCCGTCAGTCACTGGAAAGCAGCCAGCTGCGCTACCGGGCACAGGCCGACAGCCCGGCCTCGGCCAATTGTCCGCTGCAAAATGTATGGCGTATAGAAGGTGGCCAGGCGCGCCTCAGCAGCAGCTTCCTGGCCAGTTGCCCGCTGGCGGTGGCCTATGCGCTGTTCGAAAGGCATGGCTTGCAACCTGTCGCACACAGGGTGCTGGGCCAGCCGGTGACACAGGTCGACCATCAAGGCAGCTTTGCCTGCCGCAACGTCTACCACCGTAAAGAAGGTCGCTTGAGCCAGCACGCCACGGCCAATGCCCTGGACATCAGCGGTTTTCGCCTGCAGGACGGCCAACGCATCGTATTGGCGCGTGACTGGCAGACGGGCGGGAAGAAGGCGCAATTCCTGCGCGAAGTGCAGCAGGCGGCTTGCAAGCGCTTCAGCACGGTACTGGGGCCGGACTACAACGCCGCGCACCACAACCACTTCCATCTGGACATGGGACGTTGGCAGGTCTGTCGTTAGCCTCAGGCGTACGCGCGGACGTTGTTCAGCACCACCGGGCGTGCCCAGTGGATGTCGAACGCCAGGTCGTTCTGCTGTTTGGCCAGGGTGGTGGCGTCGAATGGTTCCGGGGCCGGGTCCAGCAGGTTGCTTTCCAGCTCGGCGATCGGCAGGAACAGCGAGCGTGGGGTCGGGCCTGGGCCGGGCTCGGCAATCGGGTGACCTTGGCTCATCACCACCGGGCGCAGCCAGCTGTTGCTGATATCGAGCTGGCGCTGCTGCTCGATCAGTTCGACTGCGCTGAACGGCTCGGGGGCAGGCGGCAGCAGGTTGGCTTCGAGTTCTGCCTTGGGCAGGAACAGGGGCTCGGGCGGTGCCACGATGGTGTCATGCACCGGGCAGGCACGCTGAGCGTCGATGAGGGCCAGTGCACGGGCGCCGCCGATCGGCTCGCCGCTGCTCTGGTCGTATTGCACGAACGACTGGCTGACGCTGTCTACCGGCTCTTCCTGCTGCTCGGCCATGGCCCGGGCAAAGAAATCCTGCCACAGGTGACTGACGCCGCCGAGTGCCTGGGTGTTGTGCTGGCTGTAGTTGCCGACAGGCGACAAATAGGTCAAGCCGATGGGAAGAGTATCTGACATGGCAGTCGCGCGCGTTGTGCTCTGGCAGAATAGCGGGATATTGCCTGTATCGGCCGTGGCGGTCGATACATGAGGGGCTGGGTTCAATTTCTAGGTGTGAATGATGGAAGAGCAGGGCACAGGTATCCGGGTCGAGGCGCTGTCGGCTGAATTCGAGGCGCAGGCCGCCGCATGGGCCGAGCGCCTGGCGCTGCCGCTGCAGGACGAGGCTGCCGGGTTTGCCGTGCAGGTGGGTGTTGATGGCTTGCAGATCCAGCAACTGGGCCCGCAGGCACCGGGGCCGGTGCGAGTGGACTTCGTCGAAGGCCAGGCCGCGCACCGGCGCCAGTTTGGTGGTGGCAACGGGCAGATGATCGCCAAGGCGGTGGGTATCGCCCAGGGCGTGCGGCCGCAGGTGCTGGATGCCACGGCGGGGCTGGGCAAGGATGCGTTCGTGCTGGCCAGCCTGGGTTGCCAGATGACCCTGATCGAGCGCCAGCCGCTGATTGCTGCGTTGCTGGAGGATGGCCTGGCGCGCGCCCGTACGGATGAAGAGGTGGGGCCGATTGTCGGGCGCATGCGCCTGCTGACCGGCAACGCCATCGAACGCATGCGCGCCTGGGAAGGCGAGGCGCCGCAGGTGATCTACCTTGACCCGATGTTCCCGCACCGCGACAAGAGCGCGCTGGTGAAAAAGGAAATGCGCGTGTTCCGGCCCTTGGTCGGTGATGACCTGGACGCTCCGGCCCTGCTCGAAGCCGCCTTGGCGCTGGCCAGCCACCGGGTGGTGGTGAAGCGGCCGCGCAAGGCGCCGATTATCGAAGGGCCGAAGCCTAGCCATAGCCTGGAGGGCAAGTCGAGCCGGTATGACATTTATCCGAAGAAGGCCCTCAAGGCCTGACCTGAGCCTCGGACATAGCGCATGGCTTGAGGACAATGCTGTCGAGGTGGGAGCAACTGTCTTGCTCAATTTCTAGAAGCGGCGCGACCCTGTTGGAGCGGGCATGTCGAGGCGTCGAACCGCCGCGAACACCGGCGCAGCCGGTGCCAGCCACCGCGTCGCCTGCTTCGCGGGCTTGCCCGCTCCCACAAGGGAGGGCGCAGTCCCGAGGTTCACGCTGTACCTGTGAGAGCTGGCTTGCCGGCGATGGGGCCAGTCCTGGCAGCCTGATGTCTCAGGGCCGGAACGCCCGCAAGAACACCCCCACCACTTCGCGCACATGCGCTTCGGCTTCATCACCGTCCAGCGGCCCCGCACACCCCAGCAGCAAGCGGTAATCCGGCGCCCCCTTGACCAGGCAGAAGAAGTGCTCCGCCGCCCGCAGCGGGTTGTCGATACGCAGCAACCCACGCTCATCCGCCCCGCGCAGCAGCGCTTCCATCCCCGCCAGCACACGTTTGGGACCGGCCTCGTAGAAGTACTCGCCAAAGCTCGGGTCGAGGCTGCCCTGGGCCATGATCAGGCGGCTGAGCTTGACCGCTTCGTCACTGCTGATCAGCGCCTGGAAGCCACGGGCAATGGTCAGCAGCACCTCTTCCACTGGCGCCCCTTCGGGATACTCGAACAGCAGGTCGGGCAACTGCAACTGACAAGTAGCCATGACCGCCGAGCAGAACAGCGTCTGCTTGTCGGTGAAGTGGCTGTACACGGTGAGCTTCGAAACACCTGCCGCCGCAGCGACCGCATCCATGCTGGTGTTGGCGTAGCCGAGGCTGAGGAAAAGGGCTTTGGCTGCTTCGAGAATTGCCTCGCGCTTGGCCAGGTCCTTGGGCCGGCCCGGGCCGATGGGTGCGTCGTTGGACATTGTGGTCTGCATCTGGTTGAAGAGACACCATCTTAACGGGTCAGGCGCCGTCCGGCTAAAGCCTGCGAGCAAAACCTGTGTGACGGTAAATTGGCGAGACATTTTTAACGTGTGTAACTTCGCGCCATTCGTCGATTGGTTGACTTTTCATCCAATGCAGAGATGCCCTCTGGGGGGCGCCTGATTAGCCCAAGACATTGATTTTCAGGGACTAGACGGGGTGAGCATGGCTCCAATCAACCTGGGGCTTGAGGTGCTCCCTGACGGCGGGAGGGATTGGCAGCAGGCAAGGCTCGCCTAGACTCCACTGAAGGGTCTGTAGGAAAAGGCTTACAAGGGGAGGACATGGAACGTTTTTCATGGGAGGCAAGAATATGATGCCGGACCATATAAAGATGATACGCGTCATGCTGATCGATTGTCGGCCTCTGGTGCTCCTGGGGCTTCACGATCTGATAAATGCCAGAAAGCCCCGTATGGAAGTGAGTGGTCAGGCCACCACCTATACCCATGCGCTGGATCTTGCCGCCCAGTCGCGGCCCGATGTCATTATCTTCAGCTTTTTTCCAGATGCGCTGGACCCGCTCGAGGTAGTTGCCGAGCTCGCGCGCTCTGACGACATGAAAGTGCTGGTACTCAAAGGGGTGTATGAGGCCGCCCCCGTTGCACAGGCCATTGAAGCGGGCGCGCTTGGCATCGTGCTGGCCGAGGATTCAACGGAGTCGATTATCCAGGCCATCATCAAAGTCCACCATTGTGATATCGGGCTGGACAGGGCCTGGGTCAGTGGGCTTTCCGGTTATGCCTCGGCCAGGCATATACCGTTCAGGTGTAATCCGGCGCAGGCGAAACATGCACGGCTGACGTTGCGTGAGCGGGAACTCGTTCGCGCCATCGTTGGCGATCCGTCCGCCAAATACCTGTGCATCGCCGGGCGCTTGGGCATAAGCGAACATACCGTGCACAATCACCTCAGCAGCATCTATCAGAAGCTCAACCTCACCAACCGTATTGACTTGCTGATGTATGCAGTGCGGCACGGACTCACCAGTGGCGAAGAGCCGCCTGCATCCCAATGGGGGGAGATGGACTGAATGCCCAGCGGCCAGGGCCATTGGGGGCGAAGCTTGTAAATATCCTGCAAAAGAGCAGCTGCGAGGGTGGTTTCCAAGCCACCCTCGCAGGTTTTCACGTACGCAGTGTTTCAGGCGCTGCCATTGAAGATGTCGCTGTTGAAGATATCGACCCCGACCAAGGTGATGGTCGTCGTCTGCCCGCCGGATTCGGCAATGGTCACGATGCTGTCTGCGCCAGTGTTGTCGATCGACTGGACGACGGCATTTGGATCGCCATTGAGCACCAGCGTGTCTCGTTGCCCCGCGCCGGCATCGAACCCGTTGACCTGGTAGAGGAGCTGATCGGTCGACAGGTCGACGTTGAATGCATCGCGCTGGCCAGTCGTGCCAACCAGGGCGAAGTCGAACGGTGCGTTGTCCGATTCGTTGGCGAACAGGTTGGCGTCGAACGTGCTACTTGCGGAGTCGCCATCTTTGTCCGTCAGTGTCGCACTGAACTGCAATTTGACGTCGCTGGCGAGGTTCTCGGTTTCCTTGATGAACTCGATCACCGGGATCTTGATGTCACCTCGAGCCATAGTCAGTTGAACGGCGTCAATCAGCGCCGAGCCTTCCTTCTGGACCAGGAAGGACACTTGGCCGCCAGCCTCTGGGGTCAGGGTATTTACCTCGGTCAGGTTAGACGTCGTCCCATCCGCGTAGTAGATACGGTAATACAGGTCCTCGGTCGTGGTGTTGTAGCCCCCTACGGAGTTGTCGATGAAGATCTTCATGCCCGTCAACAGGGTCTCCGGGTTGATCACGAAGCTCTCATCGGCGGCGCTGATCGCTGCCAGGTTATCGCCCTGGAGCAGGTTGTTGGCGACGCCGATACCGGACGTGCTGACGTTCATGGCCGCAGGGTCGATGTACGACGGCAGCGGATTGGTCTGTAGCGAGGCTTCGGTCGGGTCGGGTGCCCCGAGGCCTATGCCGGTGAAGATGTCTGCCGTCGAGGCGAGTGCTTTAGCGGAGAAGAACACGATCTCTTCGGATGCCGAAGGAATGGTCGGGTCATTCGTTTTAGGGATCAGCAAGGTACGCACAGGGTCCGGGCCGCCGGCATCGAGCGAGCCGTCGGCACTGCTGAGCGTGGTGACCGAACTGAAGCCTTGTACCAGATCCAGTGTATAGCTGCCATTGGCAAAGGCCGTCAGCGTGTAGTCGATCGTGGTGTTGGCTGTTGTTGCGTTATTGTCGAAGTCCCCGGTCAAGGTACCAGTGAAGTGGAACGCACCATTGGCGTCGGGCGAAGGCGACGTCTCGGTGAGTGTGCCGGTGCCGGTCGTGGTGGTGTTGTCTGGCCTG
Source organism: Pseudomonas putida (assembly GCA_029953615.1). Taxonomy (NCBI): domain Bacteria; kingdom Pseudomonadati; phylum Pseudomonadota; class Gammaproteobacteria; order Pseudomonadales; family Pseudomonadaceae; genus Pseudomonas; species Pseudomonas putida. The sequence goes on from CP124529.1 coordinate 3,573,107, forward strand.
ACCAACGTGAATTGGCCGCCCACCAGCGAAATGTCCAGCCCGGTAGCTCCCAGGCCGTCGGCGCCGATCGTACTATCCCAGAACCCATATTGCGGCAGGATACTTCCGGTTCCGATCAGGTTGCCGAAGGCAAGTGTTGGTCCATCATCGTGGAACACCAGATTCTGCCCGATGTTGAGTGTGGCCTGGGCGCTGTCGCCGTCCTTGTCGGTCTTGGTCGCGGTCAAGGTCACCAGGTTGTCGGAGGTCAGGGTTTTCGAGTCATCGGGGTTGCTGGTGTCGGGATGCACGACGGCGCGGAGCTGGTCGAGGGTAACGGAACCGTTGCTGGCAACGCTGACGGTGAACACCAGTAGGTTGCCGACGGCCGTGCGACCCTCCACCACGGTGCCCGTTGAGCGACAGGTTGACTGCCGAACCGGTGGCCGTGTCGATCAGGCCGGAGGCGCCGGCTACTACGCCCAGAGCATAGGTGAGCGTACCGGCGTCATCGGCGCCGAAGGCCGAGGTGAAGTTGGCGGCGAAGCTTTGCGTGGCGTTGGTTGTCAGGTCCGTTTCATCGACGGTCAGGACCGGTTCCGTGCCGGTGGTGCTGATGCTCGGGCCGTCATCCTTGAATACCAGATTCTGCCCGATGTTGAGTGTGGCCTGGGCGCTGTCGCCGTCCTTGTCGGTCTTGGTCGCGGTCAGGGTAACCAGGTTGTCGGAGGTCAGGGTCTTCGAGTCATCGGGGTTGCTGGTGTCGGGATGCACGACGGCGCGGAGCTGGTCGAGGGTAACGGAACCGTTGCTGGCAACGCTGACGGTGAACACCAGTAGGTTGCCGACGGCCGTGCGGCCCTCCACCACGGTGCCGTTGAGCGACAGGTTGACTGCCGAACCGGTGGCCGTGTCGATCAGGCCGGAGGCGCCGGCTACCACGCCCAGAGCGTAGGTGAGCGTACCGGCGTCATCGGCGCCGAAGGCCGAGGTGAAGTTGGCGGCGAAGCTTTGTGTGGCATTGGTCGTCAGGTCCGTTTCATCGACGGTCAGGACCGGTTCCGTGCCGGTGGTGCTGATGCTCGGGCCGTCATCCTTGAATACCAGATTCTGCCCGATGTTGAGTGTGGCCTGGGCGCTGTCGCCGTCCTTGTCGGTCTTGGTCGCGGTCAGGGTCACCAGGTTGTCGGAGGTCAGGGTCTTCGAGTCATCGGGGTTGCTGGTGTCGGGATGCACGACGGCGCGGAGCTGGTCGAGGGTAACGGAACCGTTGCTGGCAACGCTGACGGTGAACACCAGTAGGTTGCCGACGGCCGTGCGGCCCTCCACCACGGTGCCGTTGAGCGACAGGTTGACTGCCGAACCGGTGGCCGTGTCGATCAGGCCGGAGGCGCCGGCTACTACGCCCAGAGCATAGGTGAGCGTACCGGCGTCATCGGCGCCGAAGGCCGAGGTGAAGTTGGCGGCGAAGCTTTGCGTGGCGTTGGTTGTCAGGTCCGTTTCATCGACGGTCAGGACCGGTTCCGTGCCGGTGGTGCTGATGCTCGGGCCGTCATCCTTGAATACCAGATTCTGCCCGATGTTGAGTGTGGCCTGGGCGCTGTCGCCGTCCTTGTCGGTCTTGGTCGCGGTCAGGGTAACCAGGTTGTCGGAGGTCAGGGTTTTCGAGTCATCGGGGTTGCTGGTGTCGGGATGCACAACGGCGCGGAGCTGGTCGAGGGTAACGGAACCGTTGCTGGCAACGCTGACGGTGAACACCAGTAGGTTGCCGACGGCCGTGCGGCCCTCCACCACGGTGCCGTTGAGCGACAGGTTGACTGCCGAACCGGTGGCCGTGTCGATCAGGCCGGAGGCGCCGGCTACCACGCCCAGGGCGTAGGTGAGCGTACCGGCGTCATCGGCGCCGAAGGCCAGAGGAGGTGAAGTTGGCGGCGAAGCTTTGCGTGGCATTGGTCGTCAGGTCCGTTTCATCGACGGTCAGGACCGGTTCCGTGCCGGTGGTGCTGATGCTCGGGCCGTCATCCTTGAATACCAGATTCTGCCCGATGTTGAGTGTGGCCTGGGCGCTGTCGCCGTCCTTGTCGGTCTTGGTCGCGGTCAAGGTCACCAGGTTGTCGGAGGTCAGGGTCTTCGAGTCATCGGGGTTGCTGGTGTCGGGATGCACAACGGCGCGGAGCTGGTCGAGGGTAACGGAACCGTTGCTGGCAACGCTGAGGGTGAACACCAGTAGGTTGCCGACGGCCGTGCGGCCCTCCACCACGGTGCCGTTGAGCGACAGGTTGACTGCCGAACCGGTGGCCGTGTCGATCAGGCCGGAGGCGCCGGCTACCACGCCCAGGGCGTAGGTGAGCGTACCGGCGTCATCGGCGCCGAAGGCCGAGGTGAAGTTGGCGGCGAAGCTTTGCGTGGCGTTGGTCGTCAGGTCCGTTTCATCGACGGTCAGGACCGGTTCCGTGCCGGTGGTGCTGATGCTCGGGCCGTCATCCTTGAATACCAGATTCTGCCCGATGTTGAGTGTGGCCTGGGCGCTGTCGCCGTCCTTGTCGGTCTTGGTCGCGGTCAAGGTCACCAGGTTGTCGGAGGTCAGGGTCTTCGAGTCATCGGGGTTGCTGGTGTCGGGATGCACGACGGCGCGGAGGAGCTGGTCGAGGGTAACGGAACCGTTGCTGGCAACGCTGACGGTGAACACCAGTAGGTTGCCGACGGCCGTGCGGCCCTCCACCACGGTGCCGTTGAGCGACAGGTTGACTGCCGAGCCGGTGGCCGTGTCGATCAGGCCGGAGGCGCCGGCTACCACGCCTAGGGCGTAGGTGAGCGTACCGGCGCCGTCGGCGCCGAAGGCTGAGGTGAAGTTGGCGGCGAAGCTTTGCGTGGCGTTGGTCGTCAGGTCCGTTTCATCGACGGTCAGGACCGGTTGCCGTGCCGGTGGTGCTGATGCTCGGGCCGTCATCCTTGAATACCAGATTCTGCCCGATGTTGAGTGTGGCCTGGGCGCTGTCGCCGTCCTTGTCGGTCTTGGTCGCGGTCAAGGTCACCAGGTTGTCGGAGGTCAGGGTCTTCGAGTCATCGGGGTTGCTGGTGTCGGGATGCACGACGGCGCGGAGCTGGTCGAGGGTAACGGAACCGTTGCTGGCAACGCTGACGGTGAACACCAGTAGGTTGCCGACGGCCGTGCGGCCCTCCACCACGGTGCCGTTGAGCGACAGGTTGACTGCCGAGCCGGTGGCCGTGTCGATCAGGCCGGAGGCGCCGGCTACCACGCCTAGGGCGTAGGTGAGCGTACCGGCGCCGTCGGCGCCGAAGGCTGAGGTGAAGTTGGCGGCGAAGCTTTGTGTGGCATTGGTCGTCAGGTCCGTTTCATCGACGGTCAGGACCGGTTCCGTACCCGTGGTGCTGATACTCGGGCCATCGTCTTCGAAGCTCATTTTTGAGCCGATTTCGGCGGTTGCGGTAGTGACCTGGCGTAGCATGAAACCGCCGATATCGAAGTCGGCATGTTCATTGCCTTTAGCGTCGACGGCGGCCCCATTCTCGACGAGTACGCGGTTGTGATCCTGTGTGGTGGTGTACTCGATCTTCTGGCCGGCTTTGATGCCGGTGAGGGTGGCGACGCCGGAAGCAAAGCTGATGACGATGCTCGGGTCATTCACCGACCCGTCCGAGTTCTCGATCACTTGCCCCGTGGCGATATTGATGACGCGAACATTGGTGATCGCCACCGACGCATCGTTGGCGTAGCCATTGACGAAATTCACGCCAGGTTCAGCAGCGGTGCTGAAGGCGCTGATCCTGACCACGGCGCTCTTGCCGCTTTGCAACTGCACCACATCGAACGTGGCCGACTTTGCATTGAACACGGCGGTGAAATCGACGTTAGCTTCGATATCCGCTTCGTTCTGGTCCAGGTTGGGAATGGTCACATCCTGCCGGGCGCCGGTGACGAAGGTAAAACGGATACCTTCCTGTTCCACGATCATCTGGTTGTTGGTGCCGAAGGTGGTCGGCCCGCCCGCCTGGCTGGTATTGATCGTATCGCCCGTGGTGATGTTGGCACCGCTCGACTGGTCGGCCGGGTCCTTCCCGGTGGCTATGATCGTCGGGTCGGTGATGCGCAGGATGCCGCTATCATTGACGACGGTCGGGTTTGCGGTGGTGAACATCAGGAACAGGTTCTGGCCGGAGGGGGCGTTGGCCAGGCTGAATACCAGGTCCTGACTGGTGCCGATGAACACCTTGTTCAGCAGATTGAGCGCGTCGTCGGGGTTGCTCGTGTCCGGATGCTTCAGCGGTTGGTATTCCACCGTCCAGATCTTGCCGCCGCTGACGGGCGATCCGGTTTCTTCGATATAGCCCGCGAAGATGATCGCGCCTGTTGGCCCGCCAGCCCGGCCCAGCACGATGTTGTTGTTGGTATCGGTGTAGAGCAGGATGTCGACGCCATCGAGGGTATCCAGCCCGCTGTCCAAGCCATTGAGGGGCGCGCCAACGCTGTCGGTGAAGCTGATGTCGGTGATGCTGCCTCCCGGTACCGGGGTGATGCTGAACGCATTGCTCCCGGTGTTGCCGACGGCGCCGGTATAGCCGCTCAAGGCGGCACCTGCCGGGGTACCGGCCCCCAGTGTGGTCAAGCGGGTCGAGAATGCGGAGGGCAGGGACGCCACCAGGATGTCGTTGTCGTCGGCATCCGAAGTCGGGGTTGGTGTAGCTGTGCCGTTCTGCAACGAGGCCGTTTCGTCCAGCGTCACGCTCACACCGGTCGCGGTGATGATCGGCGCGCTGTCTGTGAATGAGGCCGTGGCCATCACGTCATCGGCGGTGCCGAATACCTGGTCGGCGCCCGCAGCTGTCGCGCTGAGCAGGAAGGTGGCGCCAGCCGAGTCGTCGGGGTTGACGTACCACGAGGTGGTGATGCTGCCGTTGACTTGGCCGTCGAGATCGCCAGCGCCGCCGTCGGTCACGTACCAAGGGGTATGACCCTCGCCGGAGCTGGTAGCGAGGACATCGTCGGGGGTGCCCCACAGCTTGTCCGCACCGGCGTCCGTGACATGGTCCACCTCGAATGCGACCGTGCTGCCAGCCGCGAAGCCGCTGGTCGTGACGATGGCGGTGCTGCCAGGGCTGTAGTCGCTCTGGTCGGTGGTAACGGTTGGTGAGGAGATCGGGGGTAGGTCATCTCCGGTTGGGCTGCCGTGTTTGTCTGTTGGCGAGGCATTCTTCTTGCGAATAGTCATGGCTCTCTCCCAAGCACTGCCGGTTGTCGAGGCCTGACCACAGGCCTCTGTAATAGACCTCCACTATGGCGAAGCGCCATGAGCTGCGCATCGGCTGATACTCCTAGGCTGACTGGGAGTATCGGACTATATGGCCCTGGCGCAGAGAGCCCGAAGACACATAGTCACATGCCGTTCAACACGCGCTTGCCGTATTCGGCTGCAACCTCTTCCCGGCATCCGTCGCCTGATTTAATATACTTTCCAGTACAAATATTGAATGTGCCCACCGCGAAAGGATTCAACATGCTGCGCCATGCCTTGTTCATTGCTCTGCCTGCCGCTGCCGCGCTGTTGCTGGCAGCGTGCGGCCAGGAAACCGCCCCACCGGCTGCGCCGCGCCCGGCGCTGGTGGTGCAGCCGCAGCCGGCCGAAGCCGCTGCCGACAGTTACCCCGGCGAAGTGCGTGCGCGCTTCGAGCCGGAACTGGCTTTCCGCATTGGCGGTAAGGTCAGCAAACGCCTGGTCGAGGAGGGGCAGCGGGTCAAGGCCAACCAACCGCTGGCCGAACTGGACCCGCAGGACGTGCGCCTGCAACTGGAAGCCAACCGTGCTCAGTTGACGGCCGCCGAAGCCAACCTTTCGCTGGTGCGCGCCGAGCGCGACCGCTACCAGAAGCTGCTTGACCGGCAGATGGTCAGCCATTCCCAGTACGACAATGCCGAAAACCTCTACCGCGCCGGCCTGGCCAGGCTGAAACAGGCCAAGGCCGAGTTCGACGTGGCTGGCAACCAGGCCGAATATGCTGTGCTGCGCGCACCACAAGCCGGGGTAATAGCCAAGCGCCAGGTCGAAGTGGGCCAGGTGGTTGCCGCAGGGCAGACCGTGTTCACCCTGGCCGCCGATGGCGAGCGGGAAGTAGTCATCGGTCTGCCGGAGCAGCAGTTCGCCCGCTTTGCCGTGGGGCAGCCGGTGAGCGTTGAGCTATGGTCGCACCCGCAAGAGCGCTTCCAGGGGCGGATCCGCGAGCTGTCACCGGCCGCCGACCCGCGTTCGCGCACTTTCGCTGCCCGCATTGCCTTTACCTCGGCCGCTACACCGGCGGAGTTGGGCCAGAGCGCCCGGGTGTTCATCGCCCACGAAGGGGTGATCCCGCTGGCGGTTCCCCTGTCGGCAGTCACTGCGGAAAACGGCCAGGCCTACGTCTGGCGGGTCAACAAAGACAGCCGCCTGGAGCGGGCAGTGGTACGCCTGGGGGCCTACGGCGCCGACAGCGTACCCGTGCTCGAAGGCCTCGCCCCCGGCGACTGGGTCGTCGCCGCGGGAGGCCATGTATTGCGCGAGGGCCAGGAAGTACGCCCCGTGGACCGTACCAACCGCGTAGTGAACCTGACGGCCAAGGAGTAAGTCCCGATGGGTTTCAACCTTTCTGCCTGGGCGCTGCGCAACCGCCAGATCGTCCTGTTCCTGATGATCCTGCTGGCAGCCATTGGCGCCATGTCCTACACCAAGCTCGGCCAGAGCGAAGACCCACCGTTCACCTTCAAGGCCATGGTCATCCGTACCCTATGGCCCGGTGCTACCGCCGAGGAAGTGTCGCGCCAGGTCACCGAGCGCATCGAGAAGAAGCTGATGGAAACCGGCGAGTACGAGCGGATCGTCTCGTTCTCTCGCCCTGGCGAATCGCAGGTTACCTTCATGGCCCGCGACTCGCTGCATTCCAAGGACATTCCCGAGCTGTGGTACCAGATCCGCAAAAAGGTCGCGGACATCCGCCACACCTTGCCGCCGGAAATCCAGGGCCCGTTCTTCAACGACGAGTTCGGCACCACCTTTGGCAACATCTACGCGCTGACCGGCGAGGGCTTCGACTACGCGGTGCTCAAGGACTACGCCGACCGTATCCAGATCCAGCTGCAGCGGGTCAAGGACGTGGGCAAGGTCGAGCTGATCGGCCTGCAGGACGAAAAAGTCTGGATCGAGCTGTCCAACCTCAAGCTGGCCACCCTCGGCGTGCCGCTGGAGGCTGTGCAGCAGGCCCTGCGCGAGCAGAATGCGGTGAGCACCGCCGGCTTCTACGAGACGCCCAGCGAGCGCCTGCAATTGCGGGTTAGCGGGCGCTTCGACAGCGTCGAGCAGATTCGCCAGTTCCCCATTCGCGTCGGTGACCGCACTTTCCGCATAAGCGATGTGGCGGAGGTGCACCGCGGCTTCAACGACCCACCCGCACCGCGCATGCGCTTCATGGGCGAGGATGCCATCGGCCTGGCGGTGTCGATGAAGGACGGCGGTGACATCCTAGTGTTGGGCAAGGCCCTGGAAAGCGAGTTCGAACGCCTGGCACGCAGCCTGCCGGCCGGTATGGAGTTGCGCAAGGTCTCGGACCAGCCGGCGGCGGTCAAGGCTGGTGTGGGCGAATTCGTCCAGGTGCTGGTCGAAGCGTTGGTCATCGTGTTGCTGGTGAGCTTCTTCTCCCTGGGCCTGCGTACTGGCCTGGTGGTGGCGCTGGCCATCCCGCTGGTGCTGGCCATGACCTTCGCCGCCATGCACTACTTCGGCATCGGCCTGCACAAGATCTCCCTTGGCGCACTGGTGCTGGCCCTGGGTTTGTTGGTGGATGATGCGATCATTGCCGTGGAGATGATGGCGATCAAGATGGAGCAGGGCTACGACCGCCTCAAGGCGGCCAGCTACGCCTGGAGCAGCACTGCCTTCCCGATGCTCACCGGCACCCTGATCACCGCGGCGGGCTTTCTGCCGATTGCCACGGCGGCCTCCAGCACCGGTGAATACACCCGCTCGATCTTTCAGGTGGTCACTATCGCCTTGCTGACCTCTTGGGTGGCAGCCGTGGTGTTCGTGCCTTACCTGGGCGAGCGCCTGTTGCCGGACCTGGCCAGGATACGTGAGGCGCGCCACGGCGAGGATGGCTACGCGCCAGACCCCTATGCGTCAGCGTTCTATCAGCGGGTACGACGCGTTGTGGAATGGTGCGTGCGGCGGCGCAAGACAGTGATCCTGCTGACCATTGCCGCCTTTGTCGGCAGCATCCTGCTGTTCCGTTTTGTGCCCCAGCAGTTCTTCCCGGCCTCCGGGCGCCCGGAGCTGATGGTCGACCTGAAACTGGCCGAAGGTGCCTCGCTGGCCAACACCGCCGAGCGGGTCAAGCAACTGGAGGTGTTGCTCAAGCAGCAGGACGGCATCGACAACTACGTGGCCTACGTGGGCACCGGTTCGCCGCGTTTCTACCTGCCGCTGGACCAGCAACTGCCGGCGGCCAGCTTTGCCCAGTTCGTGGTGCTGGCCAAGTCGATGGAAGACCGTGAGCGCCTGCGCAGCTGGCTGATCAGCACCGTGGACCAGCAGTTCCCTGACCTGCGCGCGCGGGTTACCCGTTTGGAAAACGGCCCGCCCGTGGGCTACCCGGTGCAGTTCCGGGTGACTGGCGAGCATATCGAGAAGGCCCGTGCATTGGCCCGTGAAGTGGCCGACAAGGTGCGTGAGAACCCGCATGTGGTAAACGTGCACCTGGATTGGGAAGAACCGAGCAAGGCGGTGTTCCTGGAGATCGACCAGGACCGTGCCCGCGCCCTGGGCGTAAGCACCGCACACCTGTCCAGCTTCCTGCAAAGCTCGCTGACCGGTACCACGGTCAGCCAGTACCGTGAGGACAACGAGCTGATCGAGATCCTGCTGCGTGGCACGCAGAAGGAGCGCAGCGAGCTGGGCAACCTCGGCAGCCTGGCACTGCCGACCGACAACGGCCAGAGCGTGGCGCTGTCGCAGGTGGCGACCCTGGAGTACGGTTTTGAAGAGGGCATCATCTGGCACCGCAACCGCTTGCCGACCGTGACCGTGCGTGCCGATATCTACGACAAGGAGCAACCGGCGACGTTGGTGAAGCAGATTCTGCCGACCCTGCAGGAGATCCGCGCCAAGCTGCCCGACGGCTACCTGCTGGAGGTGGGTGGTACCGTGGAGGACTCCGAACGTGGGCAGAAGTCGGTGAATGCCGGTATGCCATTGTTCGTGGTGGTGGTGCTGAGCTTGCTGATGATTCAGCTGCGCAGCTTCTCGCGCACGGTGATGGTGTTCCTCACCGCGCCGTTGGGATTGATTGGCGTGACCCTGTTCCTGTTGGTGTTCCGTCAGCCGTTCGGCTTTGTCGCCATGCTCGGCACCATTGCCCTGGCGGGAATGATCATGCGCAACTCGGTGATCCTGGTGGACCAGATCGAGCAGGATATCGCGGCGGGGATGGAGCGCTGGCAGGCGATCATCGAAGCTACGGTGCGGCGCTTCCGGCCAATCGTGCTGACTGCGCTGGCGGCGGTGCTGGCGATGATTCCGTTGTCGCGGAGCGTATTCTACGGGCCGATGGCGGTGGCGATCATGGGTGGTTTGATCGTCGCCACGGTGCTGACCCTGTTGTTCCTGCCGGCGTTGTATGCGGCGTGGTTCAGGGTGAAGAAAGCCTAGCGGCTTTCACCGCCCTGTAGGAGCAGCCTTGTGCTGCGAAGAGGCCGGTACAGCAACATGAATTTTCATTTGCTGCCCCGGCCTCTTCGCAGCACAAGGCTGCTCCTACAGGGAATTGCGACAACCGGAATCAGAGGGCGCCGAAGACCTTCTTGGCCAGGCTGGTAGCCGCTTCAGCCGGGTTCTGGCGAATGCTCTGTTCCTGTTTGGCAATCATCTCGAACAGGCCATCCAGTGCCTTCTCGGTCACGTAGTTCTCGATATTGGCGTCATCCTTGACCAGCCCCAGGCCTTTGGCCTGTGCAGCGAAGGCATTGTACTGCTGGGCCACGCCAACCTTGTCGGTAGCCTGCTTGACGATCGGCAGGAACCTGGCGCGGATCTGCTCGCGGCTGCTCTTGTTCAGGTACTGGGTGGCCGAGTCGTCGCCGCCGCTGAGGATGCCCTTGGCGTCGGTCACGCTCATGTTCTTCACGGCATCCACCAGAATCGCCTGGGCCTGCGGCACGGCAGCTTCGGCGGCCTTGTTCATGCTGGTTTCCAGTGCTTCGACCTGTTCACCCTTGCCGAACATCTTCATCGCTTTGGCCGCCTTGCCAAGATTGCCCGGCAGTTCGATGCGCACGTCCGGGTTGTTGCTGAAACCGCCCGGGGTGCTCAGCTGCTTGACCGCCAGTTGTGCGCCTTGGGTCAGGGCATCTTTCAGGCCGCCGGTGGCGTCCTTCTGGCTCAGGTCACCCAGCGACAGGGCCAGGGCGCTGGCCGACAGCATCAGGCCGGCGCACAGGGTGGTGAAGCGCAGGGAAGTGCGGATCATGGAGCTTTCCTTGTAGATGGATAGTCTTGCGGATTTTCGCGGCTGATGAAGGCTTGTCAATCATTAGCGGCAGTGCTTGTCGTCAGCCTTGCAGAGCCTGTGACGTACACCCATCAGAGGCAAGAGGTCTCCAGCCCGTCCTCCCGGTGCAACGCCACCTGACGGATCGACAGCCGCAGCTCCGCTGACAGCACACGCTTGGCCACGCCCTCGGCCAGCTCGCCGAGCTTGTCGTGATAACCCAGCTTGCCTTGCGCGTCGGCGTGCAGCACACCCTGCTCGACCAAGGTCTGGATGAAGTGGCGGAACAGGGTCTTGTCGAAGAACTCCGGGGCATTCAGGCCGTGCAGGATCGACAGGCGCTGGGCCATCATCACGCAAAGGTCTTCCAGCTCTTCGGCGCTCAGGCTGTTCTGCCCGCTGTTGAGCAGCAGCGAGGTAGCCATGTAGAAACGCTGCAGGGTCTGGGTGATAGTGCGGGCGAGCAGGGTCAGCAACACGAACTGCCGCGAGCTGGGCGCCGGACGAATGTAAGTGTCGTTGTCCTGGCGCAGCAGCCCTTGCCCGACCAGCGCGGCCAGCCACTGGTCGATCACTGCATCCAGTTGCTCCGGCGACCAGCGCAGGAACAGTTCGGCCTGCAGGTAAGGGTACATGGCATGCACATACTGGCCCAGCAGTTCTCGGCTCATGCGCGAGCTGCTGAGGAAGAAGCTGGCCAGCAGTGCCGGCAGGGCGAAGATGTGCAGCACGTTGTTGCGGTAATAGGTCATCAGTACCGCGTTGCCTTCATCCAGGTACAGGATGCGGCCCAGGGCGTCCTTCTGCTCGGCCACCAGGTTCATGCCGCGCACGTGTTCGATCAGCGACTGGCCGTCGCCTTCGGGCAGGGTGGTGTGCGGCGAGTAAGGCACCTGGCGCAGCAAGGCCAGGTACAGGTCGAGCACGCGGGTCAGGGCGCGCTCGTCCAGGGCCAGGCGGCTGGTGGACAGCAACGCCAGGGCTACCAGGTTGACCGGGTTGATCGCGGCTGCCTCGTTGAGGTGGCGGGCAACGGTTTCGCCCAGGCGGCTGGTGGCGGCGTTGAGCCAGGCCGGGCGGTACTGCGGGCCGTGGTCCTGTTCACGCCAGCCGGGCTGTTGCTGGTCGAGGAAGCCGGCCAGGCGGATCGGTTCGCCGAAGTTGACGTACACCTGGCCAAAGCGCTGCTTGAGCGCGCCGAACACCTTGAAGATATCGAAGATCGACTCTTTCTTTTTGCTGGCACCGCGCAGTTCGCCCAGGTAGGTGCGGCCTTCGAGTACGCGCTCGTAGCCGATGTACACCGGTACGAACACGATCGGCGTGCGTGACGAGCGCAGGAAGCTGCGCAGGGTAATGGCCAGCATCCCGGTGCGCGGCTGCAGCATGCGCCCGGTGCGCGAGCGGCCGCCTTCGACGAAGTACTCGACCGGGAAGCCCTTGGTGTACAGGGTTTGCAGGTATTCGTTGAATACCGCGGTGTACAGCGGGTTGCCCTTGAACGTGCGGCGCATGAAGAACGCACCGCCACGGCGCAGCAGGTTACCCACCAGCGGCATGTTGAGGTTGATGCCTGCGGCCACGTGCGGCGGGGTCAGGCCGTTGCGGAACAGCAGGTACGACAGCAGCAGGTAGTCGATGTGGCTGCGATGGCACGGTACGTAGATCACTTCGTGGCCGGGGGCGATGCCCTGCACCTGCTCGATATGGTTGACCTTGATGCCGTCGTAGATCTTGTTCCAGAACCAGCTCAGCACCACTTCGAGGAAGCGGATGGCAGTGTAGGTGTAGTCCGAGGCAATCTCGTTGCCGTAGCGCAGAGCCTGGGCTTCGGCCTTGGCCAGCGGCAGGTTTCCACGCTGCGCTTCCTCGACGATGGCCTGGCGCACCTGGGGCGCGTGGATAAGCCCCTTGACCAGGTTGCGCCGGTGCGAGATGTCGGGGCCGATGACGGCGGTCTTGAGGTTGCGAAAGTGCACGCGCATCAGGCGCTGGGCCATGCGCACTGTGCGCTCGTGGCCCTTGTTGTGCTGGACCAGTTCGCGCAGGTGAATGGGCGCGGAGAACTGTACCCGGGTCTTGCGCCCCAGGATCAACACGGTCAGCAGCCGGCGCAGGCGCCCGGTAACCGCCCAGCTGTCGGCAAACAGCAGCTTCCACGGGCTGGACTCACTGGCCGGGGTCTGGCCCCAGAACACGCTGACCGGAATGATCTGCGCATCTTCTTCGGCATGTTGGCTGACGGCGGCGACCAGTCGCTCCAGGGTGGGCGGGGCGCCGCGCTTGTCATGGCGGCCGAGCCAGTCCGGGTCCGGGGTCAGATAGAAGAAGGCGGCCGGTTCCTGCAGCGGGCCAACCGCCACCGGCAGCACCGGGCGCGGCAGGCCCGCCTTGGTGCATTCATGGTCGAGCACGGCCAGGTCGGTAAGTGCGGGCGTGGGCAGGGCATAGAACACCGGGCGGCTGCGGTCGAGCTTGAGGGTGAGGGAGGACTGGTTGATGGTCTCGGAGCGCACCCACAGGTACAACAGGCGACGCAGGGCGCCGAAGATCAGGCGGCGCAGGGGGGAACGGGTCATGGGGTGTGTGCCCTGGGTGTGATGTTCAGAGGGGTATCCAGCCAATTAGTCTGCCGTATCCGCGCAAGTTCAGCAAAAATCGCCGAACGGCGCGACGGTCATCAAATTTTTTTGTTCTGTGTCATATACTCGGCCTGCCACTTGCAAGATATTTGCGCAAGCGGCGTCGACACAGGGAGCAGACCCCTGTGTCTACAAGGCGATCTTCACAATAAAAATCCGGAGTAGTTCAGATGTCGTCTCGTGAGACTGGGAATGTAAAGTGGTTCAACGATGCCAAGGGTTATGGCTTCATTCAGCGCGAAGGTGGTGCGGATGTATTCGTCCACTATCGGGCGATCCGCGGTGAGGGGCATCGTACCCTGGTCGAAGGACAGCGGGTGGAATACGCCTGCGTGCAGGGCCAGAAAGGCCTGCAAGCCGAAGACGTAGTGGGCCTCTGAGCCTCATGCTGTAAGGCTTGTTGTGGGGGCTGGCTTGCCGGCGATCACCGGCGAAGCCGGTGCCAGGCACCGTGTTGCCTGAATCGCCGGCAAGCCGGGCTCCCACAAAGAATGAATGCACTGCATTCAGGTGCGCCAGGTGATTTCCTCTTCACCGTCGGCGCTGATGCGCACCCAGCGGTCGGCATCTTCTTCCCCGTCTTCCTCCACCCAGCCACCTGGCGCGCAGCGCACTTCCACACCCAGTGCGGCAAATGCGGCGCGGGCGCAGGCAACGTCATCGGCCCATGGCGTCTGGTCGCTTTCCAGGTACAGGCTGTTCCATTTCCCTACAGCCTTGGGTAGCCAAGTGACCGGAATGTTACCGGCCTGGCACTTGAAGGTATGGCCTTTCTGCTTCCATTCGCTGCACGGGCCGATCGCCTGGGCGAGCCACTCGGCAATCTGCTTGTGGTCGACGTCGGTGTCCTTCAGGTAGATCTCGATATCAGGTTGGCGCATAAGGGCTCCGGGTGTGCTCAGTCTTGGCGCACGAAATAGTCATAACGCATGGAAACCGTGACCTCGAACGGCTCGGGCTGGTCGATCACCCGGGCACGCTTTTCGGCACTGGCGCGCCAGCCGTGCGGGGTCATGGCCAGCAGGTCGGCACGGGCCTTGGGCGCGGCCAGGCTCAGGCGGAACTCCAGGGTTTCGCTGTGGGCATGGACCATGCCTTCGGGGACCAGGGCCAGGTGTTTGTCGTCGGCGTAAGGGCGTACTTCATCGTAGAGCACTTCGCGCAGTTCCATCAGGTGGCCGCTGGTGGGGCCGACCCGCATCAGGCCGCCGCCGGGGCTGAGCAGGCGCTTGGCCTCAGCCCAGTCCAGCGGGCTGAACACGCTGGCGATGAACTGGCAGCTGGCGTCCGCCAGCGGCACACGGGCCATGCTTGCGACCATCCAGGTGACTTCCGGCGCACGGCGGCAGGCGCGCTTGACCGCCTCACGGGAGATGTCCAGGGCATAACCGTCGGCAGTTGGCAGGGCCTGGGCGATCTGCGCGGTGTAGTAACCCTCGCCGCAGCCGATGTCCAGCCAGGCGTCAGGCTGGCGCTCGGCGGCCAGGTCGGCCAAGCGGCGGGCCACCGGCGCATAGTGGCCAGCGTCGAGGAAGTCGCGGCGGGCCTCGACCATGGCCTGGTTGTCACCCGGGTCGCGGCTGTTCTTGTGCTGCACCGGCAGCAGGTTCAGGTAACCCTGGCGGGCGCGGTCGAAGCGGTGGCCGGCCGGGCACACCACACCGTTGTCGAGCCGGCTCAGCGGCGCCTGGCAAAGAGGGCAGGCGAGCATCAGGCGAGCAACCGGACCAGGGTCTGGTAGTAGATTTCGGTCAGCAGGTCGAGGTCGCTGGCCAGGATCCGCTCGTCGACCTGGTGGATGGTGGCGTTGACCGGGCCGAGCTCGACCACCTGGGTGCCCATGGTGGCGATGAAGCGGCCATCGGAGGTGCCGCCGCTGGTCGACGGCTGGGTGTCGCGGCCGGTGACGCCCTTGATGCTGGCCGAGACGGCGTCCAGCAACTCGCCCGGTTCGGTGAGGAACGGCAGGCCCGACAGCGCCCAGTCGATCGACCAGTCCAGCTCATGCTTGTCGAGGATCGACGACACCCGCGCCTGCAGGCCTTCGACGGTGGACTCGGTGGAGAAGCGGAAGTTGAACAGTGCAGTCAGCTCGCCTGGGACCACGTTGGTGGCGCCGGTGCCGGAGTTGAGGTTGGAAATCTGGAAGCTGGTCGGCGGGAAGAACGCATTGCCTTCGTCCCAGTGCTCGGCTGCCAGTTCCGCCAGGGCCGGCGCGGCCAGGTGGATCGGGTTGCGCGCCAGGTGCGGGTAGGCCACATGCCCCTGCTTGCCGCGCACGGTGAGCTTGGCGCCCAGCGAGCCGCGGCGGCCATTCTTGACCACGTCACCCAGCAGGGTGGTGCTGGAGGGTTCGCCGACGATGCACCAGTCCAGGCGCTCGTTGCGTGCTTTCAGGCGCTCGACCACGGCCTTGGTGCCATGGTGGGCCGGGCCTTCCTCGTCGCTGGTGATCAGGAACGCAACCTTGCCACGGTGGTCCGGGTAGTCCTGCACGAAGCGCTCGCTGGCAATCACCATGGAGGCCAGGCTGCCCTTCATGTCGGCGGCACCACGGCCGCACAGCATGCCGTCGGCGTCGATCAGCGCTTCGAACGGCTCATGCTGCCATTGCTGCACCGGGCCGGTGGGCACCACGTCGGTATGGCCGGCGAAGCACAGCACCGGGCCGTCCTGGCTGCCGTGGGTGGCCCAGAAGTTGTCGACGTCCTCGATGCGCATGGGTTCCAGCTGGAAGCCGACGGCGCCCAGGCGGTTCATCATCTGCGCCTGGCAATCGGCGTCGACGGGGGTGACCGAGGGGCGACGGATCAGGTCGCAGGCCAGTTGAAGGGTAGGCGAGAGCTCGGCTGGGGCCGTCATGGGGGACTCCGGGGCAAGGCAAGGCGGGGAAAACTGAGGGCGTTATCTTATATCAAATGGTTTCAGGCGGCACGGCCCATTCGCGGGCACGCCCGCTCCCACAGGTACTGCACAGCTCTGAATGTCGGTGACAGACCTGTGGGAGCGGGCGTGCCCGCGAATAGGCTGCAAAGAAGCCCCGGCAATCTCAGGCCTGCTGCGGCTCAGCGGCCTTCTCCCCAGGCTTGGGCAGCGAAGACAGGAAGGCCATCACCAACGCCGCCACATAAGGCAACGACTGCACCAGCAACATCGCCACCCAGAAGCGCATGTCCGAGCTCGGCAGCCCCTGTACCAGGTAGATGCCCAGCGCCGCGCCCCACAGCAGCAACATGATGAACAGCTCTTCACGCGCTTCGGATATCGCCACCAGCAACCCATGGCTGTCGGCATTCTTCGGCGTGCGGAAGAACGGCATGCTGCTGGTGAAGAACCCGTACAGCACCGCCTTGGCAATGGTATGCGACAGTGCCAGCCCCGCCAGCGCCGCAGCAAAGGCATCCTTCAGGTTCACCCCCACCGCGCGGCGGTAGAGGAAGATGATCTTGCCGACCTTGAAGAAGAACAGCGCCAGTGGCGGAATGGCAAAGATCATCAGCGGCGGGTCGACCCGGTGCGGCACGATGATCATCGCCGCCGACCACAGCAGCGCGCCGACGGTGAAGAAGATGTTCATGCCATCGGCGATCCATGGCAGCCAACCGGCCAGGAAGTGGTAGCGCTGGCCGCGGGTCAGCTCGCTGCCCTTGCCGCGTAGCAGGGCGCTGGCGTGGTGCTTGATGATCTGGATGGCGCCGTAGGCCCAGCGGAAGCGTTGCTTCTTGAAGTCGATGAAGGTGTCTGGCATGCAGGCCCTTGCCATAGCTGTTGTGAGCATAGGCGGCCGACAGGCCCTTCTCGAATACCCGCAAGCCCAGTTCGGCGTCCTCGCAGATGCACCACTCGGCCCAACCCAGCTCTTCCAGCACGCTGCGCCGGGTCATGGTCATGGTGCCGTGCTGAATGATCGCGTCACGGTCGTTGCGGGTGACCATGCCGATGTGGAAGAAGCCCTTGTACTCGCTGTAGCACAGCTTCTTGAAGGCGCTTTCGTGCTGGTCGCGGTAGTCCTGCGGCGACTGCACCACGGCAATTTTCGGGTCGGCGAAGTGCGGCACCATGTGCTTGAGCCAGTTGCGGTCGACGCAGTAGTCCGAGTCGATCACCGCGATCACTTCGGCGTCCTTGGCGGTGTGCGGGATCAGGTAGTTCAGCGCGCCACCCTTGAAACCGGCCAGGGGCGCGACGTGGAAGAACCTGAAGCGCTCGCCGAGCTTCTCGCAATGGGCCTTCAGTGGCTCCCACACGGCCGGGTCCTTGGTGTTGTTGTCGATCACCAGCACTTCGTAGTCGGGGTAGTCCAGTGCAGCCAGGGCGTCGAGGGTCTGCTTCACCATCTCTGGCGGCTCGTTGTAGCACGGCACATGCACCGACACCTTGGGCCGGTAGGCGCTGTCGGCCTGCACCGGCAGGAACTCGCGCCGGCGCTTGTGTATCCATACCGCCTCGGCCAGTTCGTGGGCCTCGGTCAGCAGCACGATGAACACGCCCAGCGCGCCAAGGGCCAGCAGCACACCCACGGTCAGGCTGAACCAGGTGCTGTATTGCTGGCTGTAGTCGTAGGCGATCCATACCAGCACCGACCCGCACAGGAAGGTAATGAAGGTCAGGAAGGTGCGGCCACGCTGGCGCAAGGCCGAACCGTCGATGAACAGTACCATCAGGGCAATCATCGCCAGCACCACCGAGGCGACCGCCAGGGCACGCCACTGCGGGATAGCCACCACCGGGCCGTCGAAGTTGAATTTTTGCTGGCGTTCGGCGTTGTACACGCCCCAGTAGGCGCCTACCGAGCCTTCGTCGCTGGCCTTCCACGGTTGGTCGTAGGCTTCGATGACGAAGTAGTTGTAGCCGCGGCGGTTGAGGGTGTTGACCAGGGTGCGCAGGTAGATGGCCTGGTCGGCCTGGGTGGCGTCGGCACCACCGCGCATGCGGCCGTTGCTCGGCCAGCCGACTTCCGATAGCAGCAGGGGTTTGCGTGGGAACTGGTGTTTCAGCTCGCGGGCGCGGTCGAGCACGAACTCGACCGAATCCTTCATCGGCACGAACTCCCAGTACGGCAGGATGTGCGCGGCAATCAGGTCGACGTGCTTGGCCAGTTGCGGGTTTTCCTTCCAGATGTGCCATTGCTCGCTGGTGGTTACCGGCACCTTGACCGCTGCACGTACCCGGTCGAGGTATTTGATCAGGTTTTCCGGCGTGACTTCTTCACGGAACAGCGCTTCGTTGCCGACCACAACCCGCACCACGCTGCGCGAGGTGTTGGCCAGCTGGATGGCGGTGGCGATTTCGCGCTCGTTGCGCTCCAGGTCCGGGCTGATCCAGATGCCCAGCGTTACCCGCAGGCCGAACTCCTCGGCCAGGCGCGGGATATCCGCCTGGGTGCCCTCCACGGTGTAGATCCGGATACTGTCGGTCAGTTTGCTCAACTGCTCCAGGTCCTGACGCATCTCGTCGTCACTGGGGTACTGGCCCTTCTGCGGGCTCTCACCCAGACGGAACGGTGAGTACGAGAAGCCAGAGATCTGCTCTGGCCAGGCGGGGGCGGAAACCGGGCGGTTGATTAGCGCCCAGAATCCGGTGAACAACGCGGCGATGGCCAGGACCACGACCAGGTTCAGGCCGAATTTACGTGAAGACATTGTCGTCCATATGTGTCGAAGTGATAGGACATTAAAGCAGGGTTGGTAGTGTCTTTCCTAACGATGCAGGCCATGGGCCCGCTGGCATATAATGCGCGCCGGTTTTTTGGGGTATGAGCATGAGCACAGAAGATCCACGCTTCGCCGGCGTTGCCCGGCTGTATGGCGACCAGGGGCTGCACCGCCTGGGCCAGGCCCATGTGGCCGTGGTCGGTATTGGCGGGGTAGGCTCGTGGGCTGCGGAAGCGCTGGCCCGCAGTGGCGTGGGCGAGATCACCTTGTTCGACCTTGACGACGTCTGTGTCAGCAACACCAACCGCCAGGCCCATGCCCTGGAAGGGCAGGTGGGGCGACCCAAGGTCGAGGTCATGGCCGAGCGCCTGCGGGCGATCAACCCGGCGTGCACGGTGCATGCGGTGGCCGACTTCGTTACCCGCGACACCATGGTCGAGTACATCACCGAGCACCTCGATTGCGTGATCGACTGCATCGACAGCGTCATGGCCAAGGCCGCCCTGATCGCCTGGTGCCGGCGCCGCAAGATCGCCATCGTCACCACGGGTGGTGCCGGTGGGCAGATCGACCCGACCCAGATCCAGATCGCCGACCTGAACAAGACCTTCAACGACCCGCTGGCCTCGCGGGTGCGTTCCACCCTGCGCCGCGACTACAACTTTTCGCGCAATGTCAGCCGCAACTATGGCGTGCCATGCGTGTTCTCCAGCGAACAGCTGCGCTATCCCAAGGGCGATGGCAGCGTTTGCCTGCAGAAGAGCTTCGTCGGCGAGGGCGTGCGCCTGGACTGCTCGGGTGGCTTTGGCGCGGTGATGATGGTGACTGCGACCTTTGGCATGGTGGCGGCGAGCAAGGCGGTGGAAAAACTGGTGGCGGGGGCGCGGCGGCCTTCGGAGCGGGTCAAGCCTGAATAGACCGCATGGGCTTCTTCGCGGGCTTGCCCGCTCCCACAGGTACTGCATCTCTCTCAAGAACGATGAGGACCCTGTGGGAGCGGGCAAGCCCGCGAAAAGGCCAGCACCGATTCAACGGTTGGACGCCAGCTCCGCCATCCGCTGCAACACCGCATGCAGGCCATTGCTGCGCGACGGCGACAGCTGGCGCTCCAGCCCCAGCTGAGTGAACCACTCACGCAGATCAAGCCCGGCCAGCTCTTCACTGGCCAACCCCTGTACCCGCACCAGCAACAACGCCAGTAGCCCGCGCAACAGGCGTGCATCGCTGCTGGCCTTGAACCGCCACAAGCCCTCGACCTGCTCGGCCACAAGCCAGACCAGGCTTTCGCAGCCATGCACCCGGTTGGCCTCGGTCTTTTCGCTGTCAGTCAGCGGGTCCAGGCGGTCGCCCCACTGCATCAGTAGCCGTGCTCGCTGCTCCCAGCCCTTGCTTTGCTCAAACGCCTCCAGCGCCTGACATGCCTGTGCCGGCAGGTTCATCGCAGCAGCTCCAGGCCCTGATCCAGCGCCGCGAAGAAACGCTGCAAGTCATCGCTGTCGTTGTACAGCCCCAGCGACACGCGAATAGCGCCCTCCAGCCCCAACCCCTTCAGCAGCGGCATGGCACAGTGGTGCCCGGCACGCACGGCGATGCCTTGTTCGGTCAGCAAGTGGGCGATGTCGGCGTTGTGCACGCCTTCGATGACGAAACTGGCAAGGGCTGCCTGTGGTGTGCCAACAATGCGCACACCCTCGCGGTCCGCCAGGCCACGCAGCAGTTGCTGGTGCAGGCTGGTTTCATGGGCTTCGAGTGCCTGGGCATCGAGGCTGGCCAGATAGTCCAGGGTCGCACCCAGGCCGATCACCCCGGCAATCGGCGGCGTACCTGCCTCGAAGCCCAGCGGCGCCGGGCGGAAGCTGGCGCTGTGGTACTCGGCCAGTTGCACCATCTCGCCGCCGAACTGCCAGTGCTGCAGCAGGTCCAGCGCCTGGCTGCGGCCGTACAGCACACCAACGCCTTCCGGGCCGTACAGCTTGTGGCTGGAGAATACATAGAAGTCGCAGCCAAGCTGCTGCACATCATGGCGGCCATGCACCACGCCCTGGGCACCGTCGACCACGGTCAGCGCGCCTTGGGCGCGGGCATGGGCCAGCAGCGCCGGTAGCGGCTGCCAGGTGCCCAGTACGTTGGACAACTGGCTCAGGGCCAGCACTCGGGTGCGCGGGCCGATCAGTTGCAATGCCTGGTCCTGGTCGATGCGGCCATGGGCATCCAGCGGCAGCACCACCAGGCGCAGGTTGCGCCGGCGTGCCAGCTGCTGCCAGGGCAGCAGGTTGGCATGGTGCTCCAGGGCGCTGACGGCAATTTCGTCACCGGCCTCGAAGCGGTGTTCCAGGCCATAGGCCAGCAGGTTCAGCGCCGAAGTGGCGCCGTGGGTGAAGATGATCTGCCGCGCGTCTGCCGCATTGAGCCAGGCGGCAACCTTGTCGCGGCTGGTTTCGAAGGCCTGGGTCGCCAGTGCGCCGGGCAAGTGCTGGGCGCGGTGCACGTTGGCCGCGCCATGGCCATAGTAATGGCTCAGGGCATCAAGCAGGGCTTGTGGCTTCTGGGTGGTGGCGGCGCTGTCCAGGTAGGTCTGGTGCTGCCGTTGCAGGGCGGCGATGGCGGGAAAATCGGCACGCCAGGGGGAGGGCTGGAACATGGTCGCGGGGCCTGGAATGAAAATCGGGTCTGGCGTGTTGCCAGACCCGATCTTAACATTTCAAACGCTGAGAATCCGCTGTTCGCGAGCAAGCTCGCGTCTGCGGGGTTCTCAGTTGTGCGCGTGCAGCGCCTCGTTCAGCTCGATGGCTGACTTGTGGGTCTTGCACTCCACCGCGCCGTTCAGCGAGTTGCGGCGGAACAGCAGGTCGGTCTGGCCAGCCAGATCGCGAGCCTTGACCACTTTGACCAGCTGGTTGTTCTCGTCCAGCAGGTTCACCTTGGTACCGGCGGTGATGTACAGGCCGGCTTCGACGGTGTTGCGGTCGCCCAGCGGAATGCCGATACCGGCGTTGGCGCCGATCAGGCAGCCTTCACCAACCTTGATGACGATGTTGCCGCCACCGGACAGGGTGCCCATGGTCGAGCAGCCGCCGCCCAGGTCCGAGCCCTTGCCGACGAATACGCCAGCGGAAACGCGGCCTTCGATCATGCCCGGGCCTTCGGTGCCCGCGTTAAAGTTGACGAAGCCTTCGTGCATGATGGTGGTGCCTTCGCCAATGTAGGCGCCCAGGCGCACACGGGCGGTGTCGGCGATACGCACGCCGGCCGGGACCACGTAGTCGGTCATTTTCGGGAACTTGTCCACCGAGAATACTTCCAGCAGCTCGCCCTTCAGGCGCGCTTCCAGTTGCAGCTCAGCGAGTTCGGCCAGGTCGACCGCGCCCTGGTTGGTCCAGGCCACGTTCGGCAGCAGCGGGAAGATGCCGGCCAGGCTCACGCCGTGTGGCTTGACCAGGCGGTGCGACAGCAGGTGCAGCTTGAGGTAGGCCTCTGGGGTCGAGGTC
Organism: Pseudomonas putida; assembly: GCA_029953615.1. Taxonomy (NCBI): domain Bacteria; kingdom Pseudomonadati; phylum Pseudomonadota; class Gammaproteobacteria; order Pseudomonadales; family Pseudomonadaceae; genus Pseudomonas; species Pseudomonas putida. The sequence continues at coordinate 3,595,397 of CP124529.1, forward strand.
AGCGCGGCGTCTTCGGCCAGCAGGGTAGCGACCAGCGGCTTGTGGCTTTCAGCCAGGCGGGTCAGCAGGGCGGCCTGGGCGGCATCCACACCTTTCACGGCTTCGGCCAGTTGCGCGGCTTGGGCGTTGCTGAAGGCGATGGCCTGGTTGCCACCTTGATAACCGAGAACAGGGGCTACTGCAGCGACCAGTTCGGCGCTCGGGTTGAGCAGCGGTTGTGCGTAGAACACTTCCAGCCAGGCGCCCTGGCGGTTCTGGGAGCCGACACCGAAGGCCAGGCTGAACAGGGTATTGGACATGTGATTACCTCGTGCGAAATAGGGGAGGGGCTCAGGCCAGGGCGGCGGCGTACAGGTCAGGCTTGAAGCCGACCAGGGTGCGCGCGCCAAGGTCGAGCACCGGGCGCTTGATCATCGACGGCTGGGCCAGCATCAGCTCGACGGCCTTGGCCTGGTCGAGGTCGGCCTTGCTGGCGTCGTCCAGCTTGCGGAAGGTGGTGCCGGCACGGTTGAGGATGACTTCCCAGCCGTGTTCGTCGCACCAGCGGTTCAGGCTGTCACGGTCGATGCCTTGGGTCTTGTAGTCGTGGAATTCGTAGGCAATGGCCTGGTCTTCGAGCCAGGTACGTGCCTTTTTCATGGTGTCACAGGCTTTGATGCCGTAGAGCGTGTAGGTCATTGTGTGCATTGGGGATCACAGGCGGCCCCAACCTCTCCGTTTTCCGATTTCAGTCGCGGGATTATGCGGGAACGATCCTCGCGGCGCCACGCCCCTGGTGCCCATGTTTACTGATCAAGGTATGTCTCAAGCGACCAGGCGCTGTACCGAACCGATGATCTCGTCACCGTGTTGCTGTTCAGCGGTGCGCAGATCGAAGGCGGTCTGCAGGTTGAGCCAGAACTCGGGGGTGGTGTCCAGGCAGATGGACAGGCGCAGCGCCATGTCGGCGGAAACACCGCCTGCTCGGTTGCCGCTCAATGCCTCGAGACGGTTGCCAGGTGGCGACCGAAGGTCTCGCAGCTCTGTTGCGGCATCGAGCATGGCCAGTTTGCGTTCCGCAAGCCAACGTCAGTCACGTGCTGGGTATCAACATGTTACATATTCATCCGCCACCTGCGACTATCGTGCAGCGGCCCCGAATCGCCCATCACCGCTAACATATTGTTTCAATGGCGATGTTTCGCCCTGTTGTCGTTTCTGGTTCACAAAGGAAGCCTTACCGGATGCAGTCCGCCTACACCGTCCTCATCCTGCTGACCCTGGTCAGCGTGTCGAAGCTGGTCGGCCGCATGATTCCGCTGCCCTTGCCGCTGGTGCAGATCGCCGCCGGCGCCTTGCTCGCATGGCCGACACTGGGCCTGCATGTGGCCCTGGACCCCGAGCTGTTCCTGTTCCTGTTCCTGCCGCCGTTGCTGTTCGCCGACGGCTGGCGCATTCCCAAGCGCGAGTTGTGGCGCATTCGTGGGCCGGTGGTAGCGCTGGCCGTGGGTCTGGTGCTGTTTACCGTGGTCGGAGCCGGTTACTTCATTCACTGGCTGCTGCCGAGCATCCCGCTGCCGGTGGCCTTCGCCCTGGCTGCCGTGTTGTCGCCGACCGACGCCGTGGCGGTTTCGGCCATTACCCAGGACCGCCTGCCCACCCCGCTGATGCACATGCTCCAGGGCGAGGCCCTGATGAACGATGCCTCGGGCCTGGTGACCTTCAAGTTCGCCCTGGCAGCGGCGATCACCGGGGTATTCTCGCTGACCGACGCCAGCTTCAGCTTCGTGCTGGTCGCCCTGGGCGGCCTGGCCGTGGGCGTGGCCCTGAGCTGGCTGATCGGCCGCCTGCGGGCCTGGATGATCGCCCGCGGCTGGGACGACCCGGCTACCCACGTGGTATTCATGTTGCTGCTACCGTTTGCCGCCTACGTGCTGGCCGAGCGCCTGGGCGTGTCGGGCATCCTTTCGGCGGTGGCGGCCGGCATGATGCAGAGCTGGCTCGACCTGCTGCCACGGCAGACCAGCACGCGCCTGCTCAACCGCAGCGTGTGGTCGCTGCTGGAGTTCGCTTTCAACGGCCTGATCTTCCTGCTGCTGGGCCTGCAGCTGCCAGACATCATCAAGGCGGTGGTCAGCCACGAAGCGACTGTGTGGCCGACCCTGGCCTACCGCTGCCTGGATGTAGTGGCGATCTTTGCCGCGCTGATCTTGTTGCGGTTCATATGGGTGCAGAGCATCTGGCGCTCGATCGGTGTGGTACGCCGCTGGCGCGGCAAGCCCGCGCTGGTGCTGATGCCGACGGCGCGTTCCTGCTGGTTGCTGACCCTGGGGGGCGTGCGCGGTGCGGTCACCCTGGCCGGCGTGATGTCGATCCCGTTGCTGATCGGAGCAGGCAAGGCTTTTCCGGAGCGTGACTTGCTGATCTTCATTGCGGCCGGGGTGATCCTGCTGTCGTTGATCAGCGCCTGTATCGCGCTGCCGATCTTGCTGCGCGGTATTACCAAAAGCCCGGACGAGCGGTTGCATCAGGAGGTGCAGGAAGCGTGGCGACGCACCGCCGAGGCGGCGATCCATGCGCTGGAGGCGGAGGAAGTGATCGACAGCAATGCGCCGCAGGACGCCGCGCAGGCAACCTTGGCGACCGAGCTGAAGGCGCGGCTGATGGCTGAGTATCGGGATGAACTGGATAGCTATAACGACAGTGCCGAGGCCAAGGCCCTGGCCGAGCAGATGGACTTGCTGGAGCGGCGTTTGCGCTTGCGGGCGCTGCGGGCGCAGCGGCTGGAACTGTATAACCTGCATCGCCAGCATCTGGTGGGTGATGAAGTGGTGCGGCAGGTGCTGGGGGAGCTGGATATGAGTGAGGCGAACCTGGGTTCAGTCAAGTAGGTCCCAGGGGCTGCTCTGCAGCCCTTCGCGGGCTTGCCCGCTCCCACAGGTACTGCGCCGCTTTCTCGGCTTGCGCTGTATCTGTGGGAGCGGGCAAGCCCGCGAATCGGGCGATCAGCGGGTTTGCAGGAATGCGCGAATCCGCTCCGCCGCCTCGATGCACTCGGCCAGCGGTGCAACCAGCGCCATGCGCACGCGGCCGGCGCCCGGGTTCAGGCCATCCACTTCACGCGACAGGTACGACCCCGGCACCACCGTCACATGCTGGGCCTCGAACAGGTCGCGGGTGAACTCGGCATCGCTGCCGGGTACCTTGGCCCACAGGTAGAAGCTGCCATCCGGGCGCTGCACGTCCAGTACCGGCTGCAGGATATCCAGTACGGCATCGTACTTGGCGCGGTACTGGTCGCGGTTCTCGCGCACATGTGCCTCGTCCTGCCAGGCAGCAATGCTGGCCAGCTGGGTTTGCACCGGCATGGCGCAGCCGTGGTAGGTACGGTACAGCAGGAACGGCTTGATGATCTCGGCATCACCGGCGACGAAGCCCGAGCGCAGGCCTGGCAGGTTGGAGCGCTTGGACAGGCTATGGAAAACCACGCAGCGCTTGAAGTCGCTGCGACCCAGTTCCGCACAGGCCGTCAGCAGGCCCGGCGGCGGGGCATCCTCGTCGAAGTACAGTTCGCTGTAGCATTCGTCGGCGGCAATCACGAAGTCGTGCTCGTCGGCCAGGGCAATCAGCTTCTTCAGCGTGTCCATCGGCACCAGTGCGCCGGTGGGGTTGCCCGGTGAGCACAGGAACAGGATCTGGCAACGCTTCCACACTTCAGCCGGCACGGCGTCGAAGTCGGGGTTGAAGCCGTTGCTTTCCAGGCACGGCAGGTAGTGCGGGGTGGCACCGGCCAGCAGCGCTGCCCCTTCGTAGATCTGGTAGAACGGGTTGGGGCTGACCACCAGGCCGTCATCGGCGCGGTTGACCACGGCCTGGGTGAAGGCGAACAGCGCCTCACGGGTGCCGTTGACCGGCAGGATGTGGCGGTCGGCGTCCAGCCAGCCGGCCGGTACGCCAAAGCGCCGCTCGCACCACTGGCCGATGGCCTGGCGCAGGGCCGGCAGGCCGATGGTGCTCGGGTACACCGCCAGCTTGTCGAGGTTGTCGGCCATGGCCTGGGCGACGAACGCCGGCGATTCGTGCTTCGGCTCACCGATCGAAAGGGCGATGGCGCGTTTGTCTGCCGCAGGCTTCACGCTGCCCAGCAGGGCGCGGAGCTTCTCGAACGGATAGGGCTGAAGCTGGGTCAAGGCATGGTTCATCGGCGCAAGGTCTCGTCAATCGTCTAGTCGTCAAAAGGTTACGCGGGTAGGGCTGGCATCGCTGGCCTGGCCGGCCTGCAGCTGCTGGACGATGGCCTCCTGCAGGCGGCTGCACAGCTGTGGGTCGGACAGCGGCTGGTTGTCGGCATCGGTGATGAAGAAAACGTCTTCCACCCGCTCGCCAAGGGTGGCGATCTTGGCGTTCTGCAGCGACAGGTCGAATTCCAGGAAGATCCGCCCCAGCCGGGCCAGCAGGCCTGGGCGGTCGGGCGCAGTGATCTCGAGGATGGTCACCGGTCGCTGGGCATCATTGAGGATGGTCACTTGCGGCGGGAAGTCGAAGTGCTTGAGTTGGCGCGGTACCCGGCGCTGGATGATGGTCGGGTAGTCCTCGGGGTTGCGCAGCGCTTCGGTCAGGCCGTCGCGAATCTGCTTGACCCGCTGCGGGTTGTCGCCGATCGAGCCGCCGTCGTTGTCCAGCACGATGTAGGTATCGAGGGTGAACTGGCTGCTCGAGGTGATGATCCGCGCGTCATGAATGTTCAGGTTCAGCTGCGACATGGCCGCCACCGTCACGGCGAAGAAGTCGTGCTGGTCGGGGGCGTAGATGAAGATCTGCGTGCCGCCCTCGAACTCGCGCTGGGTGGTTTCCTTGATCAGCACCAGCGGCCCGCCATCGGCCGGCTGCTGGAGTATCGCGTCACTGTGCCAGGCCACGTCGGCAGCGGTGTGCTTGAGGAAGTAGTCATCGCCCAGCTGTGACCACAGCTGCTCGACGTCGTCCGGGTCGGTGCCTTCGCGCACCAGGATATCCAGCGCCGCCGATTGGGTCTGGCGAATCTGCTCTTCGCGGTCCAGAGGGTTTTCCAGGCCACGGCGCAGGGCGCGCTTGGTCTCGGTGTACAGCTGGCGCAGCAGGCTGGCCCGCCACGAGTTCCACAGGCTGGGGTTGGTGGCGTTGATATCGGCCACGGTCAGCACGTACAGGTAGTCCAGGCGTGTCTCGTCGCCCACATGCAGGGCGAAATCGTTGATCACCTGCGGGTCGGACAGGTCCTTGCGCTGGGCGGTGGTCGACATCACCAGGTGGTTCTGCACCAGCCAGACGATCAACCGGCTGTCCCAGGCCGGCAACTGGTGGCGTTCGCAGAACTTCTGCGCATCCACCGCGCCCAGCTCGGAATGGTCGCCCTGGCGGCCCTTGCCGATGTCGTGGTACAGGCCGGCCAGGTAGATCAGCTCGGGCTTGGGCAGGCGGCCCATGAGCTTGCTGGCCAGTGGAAATTTCTCGGACACCGGCGTGTATTGCAGCTTGCGCAGGTGCTTGATGAGGTTGAGGGTGTGCGCATCGACCGTATAGATGTGGAACAGGTCGTGCTGCATCTGACCGACGATCAGGCCGAACTCCGGCAGGTAGCGGCCCAGGATGCCGTAGCGGTTCATCCGCCGCAGGTTGCGGTGGATACCGATTTCGCACTTGAACAGTTCGATGAACAGGCTGGTATTGCGGATATCGGTGCGGAAGGTGTCGTCGATCAGGTGGCGGTGCTCGCGCAGTAGCCGCACGGTATCGGCGCGTACGCCCTTGATTTCCGGGTGCTGGGCCATCAGCACGAAGATTTCCAGCATGGCGAACGGCGTGCGCTTGAACACGTTCGGCCGGGTAGCTTCTATATAGCCGTCATGCAGGCGGAAGCGCGCATTCAGAGGCTGGGTGGTGCCACTGTCGTCATCGGCGAGGATGACCTCCTCGAAGTGCTGGATGATCAGGTCGCACAGCTGGCTGATGCTCATCACCACACGGTAGTACTGCTGCATGAACTGCTCGATCGCCCGCTTGGGGTTGTCGTCGCGGTAGCCCAGCAGCGCGGCGATGCTGCGCTGGTGGTCGAACAGCAGGCGGTCCTCGGCGCGCCCGGCGAGCATGTGCAAGGCGTAGCGCACCTTCCACAGGAAGTCCTGTGACGAGGCCAGCAGCTCGTTCTCGCTTTCCAGAAGGAAACCTTCGCCTGCCAGCGCGTGCAGGTTGAGCGTGCCGTACTGGCGGCGGGCGACCCATAGCACTGTCTGGATATCGCGCAGGCCGCCGGGTGAACCTTTCACATTGGGTTCGAGGTTGTACTCGGTGTCGTTGTACTTGTGGTGGCGGGCCTTGAGTTCGGCTCGCTTGGCCAGGAAGAAATCCTTGCTCGGCCACATGTGTGCAGTACTGGTCACTTCCAGCATCCGCTGGCGCAGGGCCTCGGGGCCGGCAATGGTGCGGCTTTCCATCAGGTTGGTGATAACCGTCAGGTCGGCGCGGGCCTGCTCGGCGCACTCGTCGACGGTGCGCACGCTCTGGCCAACTTCCAGGCCGATGTCCCACAGCAGGGTAAGAAACCGCTCGATGGCATCGCGGTACTGCTCGTGTTCGGCGGCACCCAGCAAGATCAGCAGGTCGATGTCCGAATGCGGGTGCAGCTCACCGCGCCCGTAACCGCCCACCGCAACCAGGGCAATGCCGCTCTGGTCGCCCCAGTCGAACTGGTTCCAGGCCTGTTGCAGGATATTGTCGACGAGCCAGGCGCGGGCCTCGATCAGCGGGCGGATTTCGCTGCCACTGCGGAAACGCTTGTCGAGCACCTCGCCGGCCTGGCGGATGGCTTTCTTGAAGGCAGCGATGGGGCTCGCCTTGAGGGCCAGTTCCGCCTGGAACTGGCCGCGGTCGAACAGCTCGGGATCCACCTGGGGCATCGCGTCACGTTCCTGTCGTGGGGGTGGCCTGTCGAAGTGCGGTCAGGCCGAGGTGCGCGGGATGGTGTCGTCCTTGCGCAGGGTGAAGATTTCGTAGCCGGTCGCGGTGACCACCAGGGTGTGTTCCCACTGCGCCGAGAGCTTGCGATCCTTGGTGATGGCGGTCCAGCCGTCGCCCAGCACCTTGGTGTCGGCCTTGCCCTGGTTGATCATCGGCTCGATGGTGAAGGTCATGCCTTCCTTCAGTTCCATGCCGGTGCCAGCCCGGCCGTAATGCAGGATTTGCGGCTCTTCGTGGAACACCTTGCCGATGCCGTGGCCGCAGAACTCGCGTACCACCGAGAAACCGTTCTTTTCAGCGTGCTTCTGGATCACTTCGCCGATGTCGCCCAGGCGGCAGCCCGGCTTGACCAGTTCGATGGCCTTGTACATGCATTCCTGGGTGACCTTGGACAGGCGCTCGGCCCATACCGGCACGGTGCCGACGTGGAACATGCGGCTGGTGTCGCCGTGGTAGCCGTCCTTGATCACGGTCACGTCGATGTTCAGCGTGTCACCGTCCTTGAGCGGCTTGTCGTTGGGGATGCCGTGGCAGACCACATGGTTGATCGAGGTGCAGATCGACTTCGGGTAGCCCTTGTAGTTGAGTGGCGCCGGAATGGCCTGCTGGACGTTGACGATGTAGTCGTGGCACAGACGGTCCAGCTCTTCGGTGGTGACACCGGGCTTGACGTGTTCTTCGATCATTTCCAGCACTTCGGCGGCCAGGCGGCCAGCGATGCGCATCTTCTCGATGTCTTCTGCGGTCTTGATGGTGACGGTCATTACAGGCTCTCTACAGCGCCGCATGCGACGCGAACAAACGGGAAAGGCCGGATTCTAGCAGAGCAGGGCGCCGATCGGTCGGGATAAAGACGCTCATGCTGCTGTCTATAGCTGGCATTCTGGCGCGAAAGCCGGGGTGCTGCAAAAACCGCTGACGGACGCAACAGTATCCGGGTTCCGTTTGGCCGCGGTCTGTGGTATAAAATGCGCCGCTTTCGGGGACGACCCCGTCAGCACTTAACCCACACACGTGTCGACACGATGACCTGGGTGCCCCGAGTTGCAGAATTCGCGGGTTGGTCATTGGGATACGTGGAGGCCCAACCCGACTTATCAAGGAACTATCATGTCCCAAGTCAACATGCGCGATATGCTGAAGGCCGGTGTGCACTTCGGCCACCAGACCCGTTACTGGAACCCGAAAATGGGCAAGTACATTTTCGGCGCGCGTAACAAGATCCACATCGTCAACCTGGAAAAAACCCTGCCGATGTTCAACGACGCTCTGTCGTTCGTAGAGCGCCTGGCCCAGGGCAAGAACAAGATCCTGTTCGTCGGCACCAAGCGTTCCGCCGGCAAGATCGTCGCCGAGCAAGCTGCTCGTTGCGGTTCGCCGTACGTTGACCACCGTTGGTTGGGCGGCATGCTGACCAACTACAAGACCATCCGCGCTTCGATCAAGCGTCTGCGCGACCTGGAAACCCAGGCCGAAGACGGCACTTTCGCCAAGCTGACCAAGAAAGAAGCCCTGATGCGCTCCCGCGACCTGGAAAAACTGGATCGCAGCCTGGGTGGTATCAAGGACATGGGCGGTCTGCCAGACGCTCTGTTCGTGATCGACGTTGATCACGAGCGCATCGCGATCACCGAAGCCAACAAGCTGGGCATCCCGGTTATCGGCGTTGTCGATACCAACAGCAGCCCTGAAGGTGTTGACTACATCATCCCGGGTAACGATGACGCCATCCGCGCTATCGAGCTGTACATGACTTCGATGGCTGACGCTGTCATCCGCGGCCGCAACAACGTTGCCGGCGGCACCGAAGTTTACGCTGAAGAAGCGGCTGCACCTGCTGCCGAGTAATTAGACGCTAGCGTCGACTTGGCACGCAAAAAGGGGGCTCTGCCCCCTTTTTGCCACCTTGAAATCCTGCTGTCAGCATCGGCCCCGCATCATCGGCTCGCTGAGATAAACACAGCGGATTTGCAGAATTGAACGCCCGTGACGAACGGGTGGAATGGTTGAAAAACTTTCCAAGAGGATTTTGAAATGGCAGCAATTACTGCAGCGCTGGTAAAAGAACTGCGCGAGCGTACCGGCGAAGGCATGATGGATTGCAAGAAGGCCCTGGAAAAGGCCGGCGGCGACATCGAAAAAGCCATTGACGACATGCGTGCCTCGGGCGCCATCAAGGCCGCCAAAAAGGCTGGCAACGTCGCTGCTGAAGGCGCTATCGCCGTCAAGACCGACGGTAAATCCGCCGTCCTGCTGGAAGTGAACTCGCAGACCGACTTCCTGGCCCTGCAAGACGACTTCAAGAACTTCGTTGCCGACAGCATCGAAGAAGCCTTCGCCCAGAAGCTGACCGACGCTGCTCCGCTGATCGCCTCGCGTGAAGCTGCTCGTGAAGCCCTGGTTGCCAAGTGTGGCGAGAACGTCAACATCCGCCGCCTGGTGCGCGTTGAAGGTGACGTTGTCGGTGCCTACCTGCACGGCAACAAGATCGGCGCTGCCGTTGTCCTGAAAGGCGGCGACGTCGATCTGGCCAAGAACATCGCCATGCACGTTGCAGCTTCGAACCCTGAGTTCCTGCTGCCGTCGGAAGTTTCCGCCGAAGCCATCGAGCGCGAGAAGGGCGTCTTCCTGCAGCTGAACGCTGACAAGATCGCCGGCAAGCCGGAAAACATCGTCGAGAACATGATCAAAGGTCGTATCTCGAAGTTCCTGGCCGAAGCCTCGCTGGTCGAGCAGGCTTTCGTCATGAATCCGGAAGTCAAGGTTGGCGAGCTGGCCAAGAAAGCCGGCGCTGAAATCGTTTCCTTCACCTACTTCAAAGTAGGCGAAGGCATCGAGAAGCCAGTCGACGACTTCGCTGCTGAAGTTGCCGCTCAGGTCGCTGCTGCCAAGCAGTAAGACAGCCCCGTCTGTCGCCCCAAAGAGGCTGCCCGCTCACGCGCGCAGCCTCTTTGTCAAAACGGCGAAGGGTTTATAAGGCCCCCGCCGCTGGCACCGAAGCGGTGTCACGCTACAGTTAGCAGGCTGTAAACAGCCCGCACGAATTTTCTAAAAGTACGCCGCAGGAGAGACTCGCAATGGCTCAGCAGGTGAGTGGTCGCCAACCTCGCTATAAACGCATTTTGCTCAAACTTAGCGGCGAGGCCCTGATGGGCTCGGAAGACTTCGGGATCGACCCGAAAGTGCTGGATCGCATGGCCCTTGAAGTTGGCCAGCTGGTAGGGATCGGTGTCCAGGTCGGCCTGGTGATCGGTGGCGGCAACCTGTTCCGCGGCGCCGCGCTGAGCGCAGCCGGCATGGACCGCGTCACCGGTGACCACATGGGCATGCTGGCTACCGTGATGAACGGCCTGGCCATGCGCGACGCGCTGGAGCGCTCGAACATCCCGGCCCTGGTCATGTCGGCCATTTCCATGGTCGGTGTCACCGATCATTACGATCGTCGCAAAGCTATTCGCCACCTCAACTCCGGGGATGTGGTAATTTTCTCCGCCGGTACCGGCAACCCGTTCTTCACCACCGACTCCGCAGCCTGCCTGCGCGCCATCGAAATCGATGCCGACGTGGTGCTGAAGGCGACCAAGGTCGATGGTGTGTACACTGCCGATCCATTCAAGGACCCGCATGCCGAGAAGTTCGATCACCTGACCTACGACGAGGTCCTGGATCGCAAGCTGGGCGTGATGGACCTGACCGCAATCTGCCTGTGCCGTGACCACAAGATGCCATTGCGGGTATTCAACATGAACAAGCCTGGCGCCCTGCTGAACATCGTGGTGGGTGGCGCTGAAGGTACTCTGATCGAGGAAGGCCAAGCATGATCAACGACATCAAGAAAGACGCGCAGGAGCGCATGACCAAGTCCCTCGAGGCCCTGGCTCGCAACCTGGCGGCAATCCGCACCGGTCGCGCCCACCCAAGCATCCTGGACAGCGTCAAGGTCCCGGCCTGGGGTAGCGAGATGCCGCTGAACCAGGTGGCCGCGATCACCGTCGAAGATGCCCGTACCCTGAAGATCGTCGCCCACGACAAGAATCTGAGCGCCGCCATCGAGAAGGCCATCCTTACCTCCGACCTGGGCCTGAACCCGTCCAGCGCCGGTACCACCATCCGTGTGCCGATGCCGGCCCTGACCGAGGAAACCCGCAAGGGCTACACCAAGCAGGCCAGCGGCGTTGCCGAGGATGCCAAGGTAGCCGTGCGCAACGTGCGCCGTGATGCCCTGGCCGACCTGAAGAAGCTGACCAAGGACAAGGAAATCAGCGAAGACGAAGAGCGTCGTGCCGCTGACGAGATCCAGAAACTGACCGACAAGTACGTTGCCGAGGTCGATGCCGCCTTCAAAGCCAAGGAAAAGGACCTGATGGCCGTCTAAGGCCGGGGTTTTTTAATGGAAAAGACCAAGCCAGCGGTGCCGTCCTCGGTGCCGCGTCATGTCGCGATCATCATGGATGGCAACAACCGCTGGGCGAAAAAACGCCTGCTGCCCGGCGTTGCCGGGCACAAGGCGGGTGTCGACGCCGTTCGCGCGGTCATTGAAGTCTGTGCCGAGTCCGGGGTCGAGGTGCTGACCCTGTTCGCCTTCTCCAGCGAAAACTGGCAACGCCCCGCCGAAGAGGTGGGGGCGCTGGATGGAGTTGTTCTTCTCGGCCCTGCGCCGTGAGGCCAAGCGCCTCAACGAGAACAACATCAGCTTGCGTATCATTGGTGATCGTTCGCGTTTCCATCCGGAGCTGCAGGCCGCCATGCGCGAAGCCGAGGCACTGACCGCCGGCAACAATCGCTTCATCCTGCAGATCGCGGCCAACTACGGTGGCCAGTGGGACATCGCCCAGGCCGCCCAGCGGCTGGCGCGGGAAGTGCAAGCCGGGCACCTGCGTCCGGAAGACATCACCCCGGGCTTGCTGCAGACCTGCCTGGCAACCGGCGAGCTGCCGCTGCCGGACCTGTGTATCCGCACCGGTGGCGAGCACCGCATCAGCAACTTCCTGTTGTGGCAGCTGGCCTACGCCGAGCTGTACTTCTCCGACCTGTACTGGCCGGACTTCAAACACGAGGCCATGCGCAACGCCCTGGCCGATTTCGCTTCGCGCCAGCGCCGCTTCGGTAAGACCAGCGAGCAGGTCGAGGCTGGAGCTCGTGCTTAATGCTTAAACAACGCATCATTACCGCGCTGATCCTGCTGCCGGTCGCGCTGGGTGGCTTTTTCCTGCTCAACGGTGGGGATTTCGCCCTGTTCATCGGCTTCGTGGTGACCCTCGGCGCCTGGGAGTGGGCGCGCCTGGCCGGGCTGATGGCCCAGCCGCTGCGCATCGCCTATGCCGTGGTCGTCGCCGGAGCGCTGATGCTGCTGTACATCCTTCCGGAGCTGGCGCCCTGGGTGCTGGGGGCCGCGGTGATCTGGTGGGGGTTGGCCACCTGGCTGGTGCTTACCTACCCGCGCAGCAGTGAGCTGTGGGCCAGTGCCGCCTGCCGGTTGCTGATCGGCCTGCTGGTATTGCTGCCGGCCTGGCAGGGGCTGGTGCTGCTCAAGCACTGGCCGCTGGGTAACTGGCTGATCCTGTCGGTCATGGTGCTGGTGTGGGCTGCCGATATTGGCGCGTACTTCTCTGGCCGTGCCTTCGGCAAGCGCAAGCTGGCGCCACAGGTCAGCCCGGGCAAGAGCTGGGAAGGCGTCTATGGCGGCCTGGCAGTCAGCCTGGTAATTACCCTGGTGGTCGGCATCAGTCGCGACTGGGGCTTCGGCCAGATCCTGCTGGGTCTGCTGGGTGCCGCACTGGTGGTCATGTCTTCGGTGGTCGGTGACCTGACCGAAAGCATGTTCAAGCGCCGTACCGGCATCAAGGACAGTAGCAACCTGTTGCCTGGTCACGGTGGGGTGCTCGACCGCATCGACAGCCTGACCGCGGCGATCCCGATTTTCGCCGTGCTGCTGTGGGCGGCTGAATGGGGTGTGATGTGAGCCGTCCGCAGCGGATTACCGTGCTGGGGGCCACCGGCTCCATTGGCCTGAGCACGCTGGATGTCATCGCGCGCCACCCCGACCGCTACCAGGTTTTTGCCCTGAGTGGCTATTCGCGTATCGACGAATTGCTGGCCCTGTGTGTGCGCCACCGCCCGGCGTTCGCCGTGGTGCCGGGCGCCGAGGCGGCCATGCGGCTGCGTGAAAGCCTGGTTGCGGCAGGCTGTGCCACCGAAGTGCTGGAAGGCGAGGCCGGGCTGTGCCAGGTGGCCTCTGCGCCAGAGGTGGATGCGGTGATGGCGGCCATTGTCGGCGCCGCCGGCCTGCGCCCCACCCTGGCGGCGGTCGAGGCGGGCAAGAAAGTGTTGCTGGCCAACAAGGAGGCGCTGGTCATGTCCGGCGCGCTGTTCATGGACGCGGTGCGGCGCAGTGGCGCCGTGCTGCTGCCGATCGACAGCGAGCACAACGCGATCTTCCAGTGCATGCCTGGCGACTACGCGCGCGGCCTGAGCGCCGTCGGCGTGCGCCGGATCCTGCTCACCGCCTCCGGTGGCCCGTTCCGCGAGACCCCTGTCGAGGCGCTGCTGGACGTCACCCCGGAGCAGGCCTGCGCACACCCCAACTGGTCCATGGGGCGCAAGATTTCCGTGGATTCGGCCAGCATGATGAACAAAGGCCTGGAACTGATCGAGGCCTGCTGGCTGTTCGATGCCGCACCGGCCAAGGTCGAGGTGGTGGTGCACCCACAGAGCGTGATCCACTCCCTGGTGGACTATGTGGACGGTTCGGTGCTGGCGCAGCTGGGTAACCCGGACATGCGCACGCCCATCGCCAACGCCCTGGCCTGGCCCGAGCGGATCGATTCCGGGGTGGCCCCGCTGGACCTGTTCGCCATAGCTCGTCTGGATTTCCAGGCGCCCGACGAACAGCGCTTCCCTTGCCTGCGCTTGGCGCGGCAGGCTGCCGAAGCCGGCAACAGCGCACCGGCCGTGCTCAATGCGGCCAACGAGGTTGCAGTCGAGGCATTTCTCCAGCGGCGTATCCGCTTTCCGGAGATCGCGGGTATGATCGAACAGGTGCTCGATCAGGAGCCCGTCGTACCGCTGCCGTCGCTGGACGCGGTGTTCGCCGCCGACCAGCGTGCCCGGGAGCTTTCCCGTGAGTGGCTGAGGCGTCACGGTCGCTGATGCAGGCCCGCCACGGTTCACGAGGGGCTGGGCATGATGCCAGCCCGCTGAACATCATTCGGAGATGGATATGACAGCGCTCTACATGATTATCGGCACCCTCGTAGCCCTGGGCGTGCTGGTCACTTTCCATGAGTTCGGCCACTTCTGGGTGGCACGCCGCTGTGGTGTCAAGGTGCTGCGCTTCTCGGTGGGCTTCGGCACGCCGCTGCTGCGCTGGCATGACCGCCATGGCACCGAGTTCGTGATTGCGGCGATCCCGCTGGGTGGCTACGTCAAGATGCTCGACGAGCGCGAAGGCGAGGTGCCGCCGGCGCTTGTCGAGCAATCGTTCAACCGCAAGTCCGTGCGCCAGCGCATCGCGATCGTCGCGGCGGGCCCGGTTGCCAACTTCCTGCTGGCCATCCTGTTCTTCTGGGTGCTGGCGATGCTGGGGACCCAGCAGGTCCGCCCGGTGATCGGTGCGGTCGAGGCTGGCAGCCTGGCAGCATCGGCGGGCCTGACCGCAGGTCAGGAAATCGTCTCCATTGACGGCAAGCCGACCAATGGTTGGTCTGCAGTCAACCTGCAGCTGGTTCGCCGGCTGGGCGAAAGCGGCACCTTGCAGGTTGGCGTGCGTGAAGAAGGCGCCAGCGCCGAGCGCCAACTGCAAGTGAAACTGGACAGCTGGCTCAAGGGCGCTGACGAGCCGGACCCGATCCAGTCCCTGGGGCTGCAGCCTTGGCGCCCGGCGATCGTGCCGGTGTTGGCCGAGATCGATCCGAAGGGCCCGGCTGCCGCCGCGGGCCTGAAAACCGGTGACAAGCTGCTGGCCCTCGATGGCGTGGCAGTGAGCGAATGGCAGCAGGTGGTCGATGCCGTGCGGGCCCGCCCGCAAGCGAAGGTTGTGGTGCGTGTCGAGCGCGATGGTGCTGCGCTGGACGTCCCGGTCACCCTGGCGCGCAAGGGCGAGGGCAAGGCGGCCGGCGGCTATCTGGGGGCCGGAGTAAAAGGTGGCGAATGGCCTGCCAGCATGCTCCGCGAAGTCAGCTACGGCCCGCTGGATGCGGTAGGTGAGGGCCTGTCACGCACCTGGAACATGAGCGTCCTGACCCTTGAATCGCTGAAGAAAATGCTGTTCGGGGAGCTCTCGGTAAAAAACTTGAGCGGACCGATAACCATTGCTAAAGTGGCGGGCGCTTCAGCCCAGTCCGGCGTGGGGGATTTCCTGAATTTCCTGGCCTACCTGAGCATAAGCCTGGGGGTTCTTAACCTGCTGCCCATCCCGGTTCTGGATGGGGGGCATTTGCTGTTTTACCTGGTCGAGTGGGCGCGCGGTCGTCCGCTGTCGGATCGGGTGCAAGGTTGGGGGGTCCAGATCGGTATCAGTTTGGTCATAGGGGTGATGTTGCTCGCCCTGATCAACGATCTGGGTCGACTATAAAGCTTCGCTCAATTGCGAAACCTGCCGTCTTGTCGCGGCGGGCTGTTTATTGCCAGTTGGAATAAAAGGACTTCATGAAACGTCTGCTGCTAACTGCGGTCATGTCCGCACTGATGATCGCTGAAGTTCACGCCGAGTCCTTCACCATCTCCGATATCCGCGTCAACGGCCTGCAGCGGGTTTCCGCCGGCAGTGTCTTCGGTGCCTTGCCGCTGAACGTCGGCGACCAGGCCGATGACCGCCGACTGGTGGAGTCGACCCGTTCCCTGTTCAAGACCGGCTTCTTCCAGGACATCCAGCTGAACCGCGATGGCAATGTCCTGATCATCAACGTGGTCGAGCGCCCGTCGGTGTCGAGCATCGAGATCGAAGGCAACAAGGCCATCAGCACCGAAGACCTGATGAAGGGCCTGAAGCAATCGGGCCTGGCCGAAGGCGAGATCTTCCAGCGTGCCACCCTCGAAGGTGTGCGTAACGAACTGCAGCGCCAGTACGTGGCCCAGGGCCGCTACTCGGCCGAGGTCGACGCCGAGGTGGTGCCGCAGCCGCGCAACCGCGTGGCGCTGAAGATCAAGATCAACGAAGGCACCGTCGCCGCCATCCAGCACATCAACATCGTTGGCAACAACGTGTTCGACGACGAGACCCTGGCGCAGTTGTTCGAGCTGAAAACCACCAACTGGCTGTCGTTCTTCAAGAACGACGACAAGTACGCCCGCGAAAAGCTCTCCGGTGACCTGGAGCGCCTGCGTTCCTACTACCTGGACCGCGGCTACATCAATATGGATATCGCTTCTACCCAGGTGTCCATCACGCCGGACAAGAAGCACGTCTACATCACCGTCAACATCAACGAAGGCGAGAAGTACACCGTTCGCGACGTGAAGCTGTCCGGTGACCTGAAGGTGCCGGAAGACCAGGTCAAGTCGCTGCTGCTGGTGCAGCCGGGCCAGGTGTTCTCGCGCAAGGTGATGACCAGCACGTCCGATCTGATCACCCGTCGTCTGGGTAACGAAGGCTACACCTTCGCCAACGTCAACGGCGTGCCGCAGCCGAACGATGAAGACCACACTGTCGATATCATGTTCGTGGTCGACCCGGGCAAGCGTGCCTACGTCAACCGCATCAACTACCGCGGCAACACCAAGACCGAAGACGAAGTGTTGCGTCGCGAAATGCGCCAGATGGAAGGCGGCTGGGCCTCGACCTACCTGATCGACCAGTCCAAGACCCGTCTGGAACGCCTGGGCTTCTTCAAGGAAGTCAACGTCGAGACCCCGCCGGTGCCGGGCACCGACGACCAGGTCGACGTCAACTACAGCGTCGAAGAACAGGCCTCCGGCTCGATCACCGCCAGCGTCGGTTTCGCCCAGAGCGCCGGCCTGATCCTCGGTGGTTCGATCAGCCAGAGCAACTTCCTCGGTACCGGTAACAAGGTGTCCATCGGCCTGACCCGTTCGGAATACCAGACCCGCTACAACTTCGGCTTCGTTGACCCCTACTTCACTGCCGATGGCGTGAGCCTGGGCTACAACGCCTTCTACCGCAGCACCGACTACCGACGACCTCGATGTCGACGTGGCCAGCTACGCAGTGGACAGCTACGGTGCCGGTGTCAGCCTGGGCTACCCGATCAGCGAGACCTCGCGCCTGACCTACGGCCTGAGCGTACAGCAGGACAAGATCAAGACCGGCAAGTACACCGTTGACGAAATTTTCGATTTCCTCGAAGAGGAAGGCGACAACTTCCTGAACTTCAAGGCCTCGATCGGCTGGTCGGAATCGACCCTGAACAAGGGTGTGCTGGCGACCCGTGGTCACTCCCAGAGCCTGACTCTGGAATCGACTGTTCCAGGCAGCGACCTGTCGTTCTACAAGCTCGACTACCGCGGCCAGTTGTTCAAGCCGATCAGCAGCAACTACACCCTGCGCCTGCACACCGAGCTGGGCTATGGTGATGGCTACGGCGGCACCTCGGGCCTGCCGTTCTACGAGAACTACTTCGCGGGTGGCTTCAACTCGGTCCGTGGCTTCAAGGACAGCAGCCTGGGCCCACGCAGTACCCCGAGCGACGGTACTCGACCAGGCACTCTGCGCGACCCGGACCAGGATCCGCTGCCGTTCGGTGGCAACGTGCTGGTTCAGGGCGGTGTCGAGCTGCTGTTCCCGCTGCCGTTCGTCAAGGACCAGCGTTCGCTGCGCACCTCCGTGTTCTGGGACGTGGGTAACGTGTTCGATACCAATTGCGGCAACCAGCCTGATTGCGAGAAGGTCGGTTTCTCGGGCATGGCCAGTTCGGTCGGCCTGGGCGTGACCTGGATCACCGCACTGGGCCCGCTGAGCTTCAGCCTGGCAATGCCGGTCAAGAAGCCGGACGATGCCGACACCCAGGTGTTCCAATTCTCTCTGGGCCAGACCTTCTGAGGTCGGCCCTCGCTTAATGACAACGGTTTATCCAGGAGTTCATCGTGCGTAAGTTGACCCAACTGGCCGTAGTGGCCGCGGCGCTGGTCGCCACCCCGGCTTTCGCCGAAATGAAGGTTGCCGTCCTGAACTATCAGATGGCCTTGCTGGAATCGGATGCCGCCAAGAAGTACGCGGTAGATGCCGAGAAGAAGTTCGGCCCGCAGCTGACCAAGCTGAAAAGCCTGGAAAGCAGCGCCAAGGGCATTCAGGACCGTCTGATCAAGGGCGGCGACAAGATGCAGCAGCAGGAGCGTGAGCGCCTGGAGCTCGAGTTCAAGCAGAAGGCCCGTGACTTCCAGTTCCAGTCCAAGGAACTGAACGAAGCCAAGGCGGTTGCCGACCGCGACATGCTCAAGCAGCTGAAGCCGAAGCTGGATGGCGCTGTAGAGGAAGTGATCAAGAAGGGCGGTTACGACCTGGTCCTTGAGCGTGGCGCGGTTATCGATGTCAAACCTCAGTACGACATCACCCGCCAGGTCATCGAGCGCATGAACCAAGCCCGTTGATATGACCGTGACCATGACGCTAGGCCAGTTGGCCGAGGCCCTCGGCGCCACCCTCAAGGGGCCCGAGGCGCTGCAGATTACCGGGCTGGCCACCTTGCAGGAGGCTGGCCCCGGTCAGTTGAGTTTCCTCGCCAACCCGCAGTACCGCAAATTCCTGGATAACAGCCAG
This sequence comes from Pseudomonas putida, assembly GCA_029953615.1. NCBI lineage: Bacteria > Pseudomonadati > Pseudomonadota > Gammaproteobacteria > Pseudomonadales > Pseudomonadaceae > Pseudomonas > Pseudomonas putida. The sequence goes on from CP124529.1 coordinate 3,614,085, forward strand.
GCGGCGGCGGTGCTGCTGAAGGCGGCGGACGCCGAAGGCTTTGCCGGCAATGCACTGATCGTCGCCGATCCCTACCTGGCCTACGCGCGCATTTCCCATCTGTTCGATCCCAAACCCAAGGCTGTGGCGGGTATTCATCCCAGCGCCGTGGTAGCCGAGGACGCGCAGGTGGATGCCAGTGCCAGCATCGGGCCGTTTGCGGTCATCGAAAGCGGTGCGCGCATCGCGGCCAATGTCAGCGTAGGTGCGCACTGCGTGGTCGGTGCCCGGTGCGTGATCGGTGAGGGCGGCTGGCTGGCTCCTCGGGTCACGCTGTACCATGATGTGACCATCGGCAAGCGTGTGGTCATCCAGTCGGGTGCGGTGATCGGCGGTGAGGGCTTCGGCTTTGCCAACGAGAAGGGCGTATGGCGCAAGATCGCCCAGATCGGTGGCGTGACCATCGGCGACGACGTTGAAATCGGTGTCAACACCGCGGTCGATCGCGGTGCGCTGTCGGACACGCGGATTGCTGACGGGGTCAAGCTCGACAACCAGATCCAGATCGCCCACAACGTGCAGATCGGTGAGCACACAGCCATGGCCGCCTGTGTCGGGATTTCCGGCAGCACGCGCATCGGCAAGCATTGCACCATCGCCGGCGGTGTCGGCATGGTTGGTCATATCGATGTCTGTGATAACGTTTTCGTGTCCGGGATGACCATGGTGACCCGTTCGATCACCGAACCGGGTGCCTACTCTTCCGGCACTGCCATGCAGCCACTGGCTGAATGGCGCAAGAGCGCCGCGCGTATCCGCCACCTGGACGACATGGCCAAGCGTCTCCAGCAGCTGGAAAAACGCGTCGATACCGTGACCTCAGGTGGCCAGCCGACATCAGAAGGCTGATACCATTCCCTGAGCAAGAGTGAACAGTCGCTAGCTGGCTCCTCTTTGGACTGCAAAAGGAGCGTGTGGTCAGCACCTGCGCTCCCTATTCTTATTACAGGCTTCCCCCCCGAAATGATGGACATCAACGAGATTCGCGAATACCTGCCTCACCGTTACCCGTTCTTGCTGGTGGACCGTGTGACGGATCTGGACTACGAGGCCCAGAGCATTCGTGCCTACAAGAATGTCAGCATCAACGAGCCGTTCTTCAACGGCCATTTCCCGGCGCACCCGATCATGCCGGGCGTTCTGATCATCGAAGCCATGGCCCAGGCCGCCGGTATCCTCGGTTTCAAGATGCTTGACGCCAAGCCGGCCGATGGCACCCTGTACTACTTCGTTGGCTCCGACAAGCTGCGTTTCCGTCAGCCGGTACTGCCGGGTGACCAGCTGGTGCTGGAAGCCAAGTTCCTCAGCCGCAAGAGCATGATCTGGAAATTCGAATGCCGCGCCCTGGTCGACGGCAAGCCGGTTTGCTCGGCAGAAATCACCTGTGCGGAACGCTCCCTATGAATTCGATTGATCCTCGGGCCATTATCGACCCGTCGGCCAAGCTGGCCGATGGTGTCGAGGTCGGCCCCTGGTCGATCGTTGGCCCCGATGTGGAAATCGGGGAGGGCACCGTTATCGGCCCGCATGTTGTGCTCAAAGGGCCGACCCGCATCGGCAGGCACAACCGTATCTTTCAGTTTTCCTCGATCGGCGAAGATACCCCGGACCTCAAGTACAAGGGTGAACCGACTCGCCTGGTGATCGGTGACCACAATGTGATCCGCGAAGGGGTGACCATCCACCGCGGCACCGTTCAGGACCGCGCGGAAACCACCGTGGGCGATCACAACCTGATCATGGCCTATGCCCACATCGGCCACGACAGCGTCATCGGCAACCACTGCATCCTGGTCAACAACACGGCCCTGGCCGGCCATGTGCATGTGGGCGACTGGGCGATCCTGTCCGGCTACACCCTGGTGCACCAATACTGCCATATCGGTGCCCACGCGTTTTCCGGCATGGGCACGGCGATCGGCAAGGACGTCCCGGCCTTCGTCACCGTGTTCGGTAGCCCGGCCGAAGCCCGCAGCATGAACTTCGAAGGCATGCGCCGCCGGGGTTTCAGCGATGAGGTGATCCACGTGCTGCGTCGTTGCTACAAGATCGTCTATCGCCAGGGCCTGACCGTCGAAGACGCGCTCAAGGAGCTGGACGAACTGGCCGCCAAGCACCCCGAGGTCGATCTGTTCCGTCAGTCGATCGTGAATTCTGCCCGCGGCATCACCCGCTGACATGGCCCGGCTTTGCGTAGCCTTGGTCGCAGGTGAGGCCAGCGGCGACATTCTCGGTTCAGGTTTGATGCGTGCCATCAAGGCACGCCACCCCGACGTACGGTTCATCGGCGTTGGCGGCCCGCTGATGGAAGCCGAAGGCCTGCAATCCTATTTCCCCATGGAGCGCCTGGCCGTCATGGGCCTGGTCGAAGTGCTGGGGCGCCTTCGCGAATTGCTCAAGCGCCGCAAGCTGCTGATCGAGACCCTGATCGGCGAACAGCCCGATGTGTTCATCGGCATCGATGCCCCCGACTTCACCCTCAACATCGAACTGAAACTGCGTCAGGCCGGGATCAAGACCGTGCACTACGTCAGCCCGTCGGTCTGGGCCTGGCGGCAGAAGCGGGTACTGAAGATTCGCGAAGGCTGCGACCTGATGCTGACGCTGTTGCCATTCGAGGCGCGCTTCTATGAAGAGCAGGGCGTGCCTGTGCGTTTTGTCGGTCACCCGTTGGCCGATACCATCCCGCTCGAAGCCGACCGCCCGGCGGCACGTGTCGCGCTGGGCCTGGGCGAAGGGCCGGTAGTTGCGTTGATGCCAGGCAGCCGGGGCGGCGAAGTAGGGCGCCTGGGGGCCCTGTTCCTGGATGCTGCCGAACGGCTCCGCCAGCAGGTCCCGGGTGTGCATTTCGTACTGCCGTGTGCCAATGCCGCGCGGCGCGCCCAGATCGAGCAGATGCTCGAAGGCCGCGACTTGCCGCTGACCCTGCTCGATGGCCAGTCGCACCAGGCCCTGGCGGCCTGTGACGCGGTGCTGATCGCCTCGGGTACCGCCACCCTCGAAGCGTTGCTGTACAAGCGGCCGATGGTTGTGGCTTATCGCCTGGCGCCGCTGACCTACTGGATCCTCAAGCGCCTGGTCAAGAGCCCCTACGTGTCATTGCCGAACCTGCTGGCCCAGCGCGTGCTGGTACCCGAGCTGCTGCAGGACGAGGCCACTAGCGAAGCCTTGGCCAATACCTTGGCGCCGCTGGTAGCCGATGGCAGCCAGCAGACCGAGCGTTTCGACGAAATTCACCGCACCTTGCGCCGTGACGCCTCCAACCAGGCGGCCGAGGCGATACTGGCCTTGCTCAAGGACCGCTGACATGCAAATTGGACTGGACTTCAACCTGGTCGAGGACCTGGTCGCCGGCGTCGACGAAGTGGGCCGTGGCCCGCTGTGCGGCGCGGTGGTGACCGCCGCGGTGATCCTCGACCCGGCGCGCCCGATCCTCGGCCTGAACGATTCGAAGAAACTCACCGAAGCCAGGCGTGAAGCGCTGTTCGACGAGATCTGCGAAAAGGCCCTGAGCTTCTGCATCGCCCGCGCCGAGGTCGAGGAAATCGACCGACTGAACATCCTGCATGCAACCATGCTGGCCATGCAGCGCGCCGTGGAAGGCTTGCACATTACACCGAAGCTGGCCCTGATCGACGGTAACCGCTGCCCGAAACTGGCCGTACCGGCGTCGCCGGTGGTCAAGGGTGATAGCCAGGTGCCGGCAATCGCGGCGGCGTCGATCCTGGCCAAGGTGACCCGTGACCGGGAGATGAGCGCATTCGAGCTGATCTACCCGGGTTATGGCATTGGCGGACACAAGGGCTACCCGACCCCGGTGCACCTCGAGGCGCTGGCACGCTTGGGGCCAACGCCCATTCATCGGCGTTCCTTTGCCCCGGTGCGGGCTGCGTGGGACGCGCTTGAAGGCGTCACCGACTCGCTGATCTGACTTCTGGGGCCGCTTTGCGGCCCTTCGCGGGCATGCCCGCTCCCACAGGTATGTCGCCGCTATACCCCTGTGGGAGAGGGCGCGCCCGCGAAGGGCTGTGAAGCAGCCCAAAAAACATGTCCATTTAAGCTACAATCCCGCCCTTGTCGTTCAGCACTGCTACAGGATCTTCCATGTCGGTTCCCTTCGTTCACCTGCGCGTCCACTCCGAATTCTCGCTGGTCGACGGCCTGGTGCGGATCAAGCCGCTGGCCAAGGCACTGGCCGGGATGAACATGCCGGCGGTGGCGATCACCGACCAGAGCAACATGTGCTCGCTGGTCAAGTTCTACAAGACCGCCATGGGCGCCGGCATCAAGCCGATTTGCGGCGCCGACTTGTGGCTGGCCGCTGCCGATCCGGAAGCACCGCTGTCGCGTATCTGCTTGCTGGCCATGAACCCCAAGGGCTACCGCAACCTCACCGAGCTGATCTCGCGCGGCTGGACCGACGGCCAGCGCAACGGCCTGGTCATCCTCCAGCGTGAATGGATCGCCCCCGCCAGTGAGGGCCTGATCGCCCTGTCCGCAGGCAAGGAAGGCGATATCGGCATGGCCCTGCTGGCCGGCAAGGACGATGAAGCCGAGGCCCTGCTGCAGGACTGGATGGCCATGTTTCCCGAGCGCTTCTACGTCGAAGTGCAGCGCACCAACCGCGCCCGCGACGAGGAGTACGTGCATGCAGCCGTGGCCCTGGCGGACAAGTTCGGCGCTCCGCTGGTTGCGACCAACGACGTGCGCTTCATCAAGCAGTCGGACTTCGACGCCCACGAAACCCGCGTGTGCATCGGCGAGGGCTGGACACTCGACGACCCGCGACGGCCAAGGATGTACAGCGACCAGCAGTACCTGAAGTCAGCCGAGGAAATGACCGAGCTGTTCAGTGACCTGCCCGACGCCATTGCCAACACCGTCGAGATCGCCAAGCGCTGCAACATCCAGGTGCAGTTGGGCAAGTACTTCCTGCCCGACTTCCCAACGCCCAACGGCATGGGCATCGATGACTACCTGCGGCATGTGTCCCACGAAGGCCTGGAAGAGCGCCTGGCGGTGCTGTGGCCGAAAGAGACCACGCCCAATTACGAAGAGAAGCGCCAGGTCTACCTGGACCGCCTGAAGTTCGAGCTGGACATCATCATCCAGATGGGCTTCCCCGGTTACTTCCTGATCGTGATGGACTTCATCAAGTGGGCCAAGAACAACGGCGTGCCAGTCGGCCCGGGCCGGGGGTCGGGTGCCGGCTCGCTGGTGGCTTACGTGCTGAAGATCACCGACCTCGACCCGCTGGCCTACGACCTGCTGTTCGAGCGCTTCCTTAACCCCGAACGTATTTCCATGCCCGACTTCGACGTCGACTTCTGCATGGATGGCCGTGACCGGGTAATCGATTACGTGGCCGAAGCTTATGGCCGCGCAATGCGGTCAGCCAGATCATCACCTTCGGTACCATGGCGGCGAAGGCGGTGGTGCGAGACGTGGCGCGGGTACAGGGCAAGTCCTACGGCCTGGCCGACCGCCTGTCGAAGATGATCCCGTTCGAAGTGGGCATGACCCTGGAGAAGGCCTACGAGCAGGAAGAGATCCTGCGCGACTTCCTCAAGGGTGACGAAGACGCCCGCGAAATCTGGGACATGGCCCTGAAGCTCGAGGGCGTGACGCGCGGTACCGGCAAGCATGCCGGTGGTGTGGTCATCGCCCCGACCAAGCTCACCGACTTCTCGCCGATCGCCTGTGACGAAGAGGGCGGCGGCCTGGTTACCCAGTTCGACAAGGATGACGTCGAGGCCGCCGGCCTGGTGAAGTTCGACTTCCTCGGCCTGCGGACCCTGACCATCATCAAGTGGGCAATGGAGATCATCAACCGCGAGCAGGCCAAGAAGAACCTGCCCGACGTCAACATCGACTTCATTCCGCAGCTGGACGACCGCAAGACCTACGAGCTGTTGCAGAAGGCCGAAACCACGGCGGTGTTCCAGCTTGAATCGCGGGGCATGAAAGAGCTGATCAAGAAGCTCAAGCCCGACTGCCTGGAAGACCTTATCGCACTGGTGGCGCTGTTCCGCCCAGGCCCGCTGCAGTCAGGCATGGTGGACGACTTCATCAACCGCAAGCACGGCCGCGCCGAGTTGGCTTACCCGCACCCGGACTACCAGTACGAAGGCCTGAAGCCGGTACTGGCGCCCACCTACGGCATCATCCTGTACCAGGAACAGGTGATGCAGATCGCCCAGGTGATGGCAGGCTATACCCTCGGCGGCGCCGACATGCTGCGCCGCGCGATGGGTAAGAAGAAGCCCGAGGAGATGGCCAAGCAGCGCGGTGGTTTCATCGAAGGTTGTGCCAACAACAATATCGATGCAGACCTGGCCGGTAACATCTTTGACCTGGTGGAAAAGTTCGCCGGCTACGGCTTCAACAAATCCCACTCCGCTGCCTATGGCCTGGTGTCGTACCAGACTGCCTGGCTGAAAACCCACCACCCGGCGGCGTTCATGGCTGCGGTACTGTCGGCGGATATGCACAACACCGACAAGGTGGTGGTGCTGGTCGAGGAAGTGCGCAGCATGAAGCTGCGCCTCGACGCGCCGGACGTGAACTTCTCCGACTTCAAGTTCACCGTCAACAATGACGGGCGCATCGTCTACGGCCTGGGCGCCATCAAGGGCGTCGGCGAAGGCCCGGTAGAGGCTATCGTCGAGGCCCGCGCCCAGGGTGGCCCGTTCAAGGACCTGTTCGATTTCTGTGAACGCATCGACCTCAAGCGGGTCAACAAGCGAACCCTCGATGCGCTGATCCGCAGTGGTGCGCTGGACCGCCTGGGCCCGCACTTCCATGACGAGATAAAGGCCTATCACGCCAACATCGACATCAACCGTGCAACCTTGCTCTCGGCGCTGGGCGAGGCCATCAAGGCTGCCGAGCAGGCCGCGCACACCGCTGACAGTGGCCACGTCGACCTGTTCGGCGGCATGTTCGAAGCGGCGGACGCCGACGTCTACGCCAACCACCGCAAGGTGCGCGAACTGACCCTCAAGGAGCGCCTGAAGGGGGAGAAGGACACCCTCGGCCTGTACCTCACCGGCCACCCGATCGACGAGTACGAGACCGAGATTCGCCGCTTTGCCCGCCAGCGCATCATCGACCTCAAGCCGTCACGCGATACCCAGACCATCGCCGGCATGATCATTGCCCTGCGGGTGATGAAGAACAAGAAGGGTGACAAGATGGGCTTCGTCACCCTGGATGACCGTTCCGGGCGCATCGAGGCGTCGCTGTTTGCCGATGCCTTCATGGCGGCACAGTCCTTGCTGCAGACCGATGCCATGGTGGTTGTCGAAGGCGAGGTCAGCAACGACGATTTCTCCGGTGGCCTGCGCCTGCGGGTTAAGCAGGTGATGACCATGGAGGACGCGCGCCACCAAGCTGGCCGAAAGCCTGCGCCTGAAGGTGGCACACGAAGCGCTCAAGGGCGACCGGTTGAAGTGGCTGGGCGATTTGATTACCCGCCATCGCGGTGCTTGCCCGATCACCCTCGAGTACACCGGCAGCGACGCCAAGGCCATGCTGCAGTTCGGTGAGCAGTGGGCCATCGACCCGGCTGATGGGCTGATTCAGGCGCTGCGTGACCAGTTCGGGCGTGAGAACGTCTTCCTGCAATATCGTTGAACCGACAAAAAATTTAATCTCGACCTGAATGCGCCTGATCCCTTAAGGTAGGGCGCCAAACGGATCAACCGGCCGGCCGCCTGGCCGTAGACCCAAGACGGATGACTATGAACCCGAATTTTCTCGATTTCGAACAGCCGATTGCCGACCTGCAAGCCAAGATCGAAGGCCTGCGCCTGGTAGGCAACGACAACTCGCTGAACATCAGCGATGAAATTGCCCGTCTGCAAGACAAGAGCAACACTCTGACCGAAAGCATCTTCGGCAACCTGACCAGCTGGCAGATCGCTCGCCTGGCTCGTCACCCGCGTCGTCCTTACACCCTGGACTACCTGGAGCACATCTTCACCGAGTTCGAAGAGCTGCACGGCGACCGCCACTTCTCCGACGACGCTGCCATCGTCGGTGGTACCGCGCGCCTGGACGGCAAGCCGGTCATGGTCATCGGCCACCAGAAGGGCCGTGAAGTACGCGAGAAGGTGCGCCGCAACTTCGGCATGCCGCGCCCTGAAGGCTACCGCAAGGCGTGCCGCCTGATGGAAATGGCCGAGCGCTTCAAGATGCCGATCCTGACCTTCATCGATACCCCTGGCGCCTACCCGGGCATCGACGCCGAAGAGCGCAACCAGAGTGAGGCCATCGCCTGGAACCTGCGCGTGATGGCGCGCCTGAAAACCCCGATCATCGCCACCGTGATCGGTGAGGGTGGTTCCGGCGGTGCGCTGGCCATCGGCGTGTGCGACCAGTTGAACATGCTGCAGTATTCCACCTACTCGGTGATCTCCCCGGAAGGCTGCGCCTCGATCCTGTGGAAGACCGCCGACAAGGCAGCCGACGCGGCCGAGGCCATGGGCATCACTGCCGAGCGCCTGAAGAGCCTGAACATCGTCGACAAGGTCATTCAGGAGCCGCTGGGCGGCGCCCACCGTGACCCGGCGAAAATGTCGGAAAGCATCCGTGCCGACCTGGTACAGCAGCTGGACATGCTCGGCAAACTCGACCACGACGCGCTGCTGGCTCGCCGTTACGATCGCCTGATGAGCTACGGCATCTGATAGATCCCTGGGGCCGCTCTGCGGCCCTTTCGCCGGCAAGCCAGCTCCCACATTGTCCGTGTTCACGCCGATCTTTGTGGGAGCTGGCTTGCCGGCGAAAGGGGTGCAAAGCACCCCCGGCAATCTCAAGCCATGTGAGGCCCCGATGATCAACCTCACCCCCTGGCTCAACGCCCCCACCTGGTACATCGCCTTTTCCGGTGGCCTCGACTCCACCGTGCTCCTGCACCTGCTAGCCAGCCACGCCCGCAATCACGCATCCCCACCATTGCGCGCCATCCACGTCCACCATGGCCTGCAAGCCGCCGCCGACACCTGGCCCGCCCACTGCCAAGCCATCTGCGACAGCCTGGGTATCGAACTCCAGGTCATCCACGTTCAGGTCTCCCCCGGCACCAGCCTCGAACAGGCCGCCCGCGACGCCCGCTATGCCGCCTTCAGGCAAGCCCTCGGCCCAGGCGACATCCTGTTCACCGGCCAGCATTGCGACGACCAGGCCGAAACCCTGCTGTTCCGCCTGCTGCGGGGCGCCGGCCTGCGTGGCCTGGCAGCAATGCCGGGGCAGCGGGTGCTAGGGCAGGGCAGCCTGGTCAGGCCATTGCTGGGCTGTTCCCGCCAGCAACTGCAGGACTACGCCCAGGCTAATGGCCTGGCCTGGATCGAAGATCCGTCCAACGCTGATACACAATTTGCCCGCAACTACCTGCGCCGCGAAGTGTTTCCGCTGCTTCGGCAGCGTTGGCCGCAAGCCAGCCAGAATTTCGCCCGCGCCGCCGAGCACCTGGGCGAAGCCCAGGGGCTGCTGGACGAATTGGCCCAGGACGACCTGGCGCTCGCCGGGGCCGGCGCGCCGCTGGCCTGGCCGGGGCTGGCCTCCCTCGACCTGGCAACCCTGGTGGCGCTGTCGCCTGCCCGTCAACGCAATGCCCTGCAATACTGGCTGAGCCGGCGCAGCCGCCTGCCCGACACCCGCCACTGGGCCGGCTGGGCGGACCTGCGCGATGCCGCCGCCGATGCCCGGCCCGTCTGGCAGCTTGCCGATGGGCAACTGCTGCGCAGCCATGGGCGCATCTGGTGGTTGAGCGGCGACTGGCTGCAGCTGCCCACGGGCGAGCTGGCCTGGGTCGATCCCGGCAAGCCGTTGCTGTTGCCGGGTAACGGTTGGGTGCGTCTTGCTGGCGCAGCGCCACTGGGCGGCTTGCGCATCGCCTACCGCCAGGGCGGTGAAGTGCTGGACCTTCCCGGCCGCGGCCGACGCGACCTCAAGCGCCTGCTCAACGAACTGCAGGTCCCGTTCTTCCTGCGTCCGCGCCTGCCACTGCTGTACCAGGGCGAGCGCCTGCTGGCAGTGGCCAACCTGCCCGGGCTGGTGCAGGCGGATTGCCAGCTGTACTGGCAGTTGCCGACGAACGCGCAAGGTTTGAGCTGAAGGGTACATTCGGGTAGACTACCCTCCCTTCTTGATACAGCTTCTGTGGGTTCCGCGAAAACACAGGAGTTGCCGATTACCAAGCAGTTTTTTGCTGGGCTGATTCTGAAAATGACGAGCGAGCTCCATGCCGGGGATACCCCTGGTCTGTACAGACGCGGCAGTTTTTCGAGATGCACTGTGATTGACGCAGGTGATCGGGGGCTTCGGCCTTCCTTCGCTTTCTCCGGCGGCGCTGGCCGCCTTAACGCAGACTTCTAGGGTTTTTCATGACGCGCTACATATTCGTCACGGGCGGTGTTGTTTCTTCATTGGGGAAAGGCATTGCCTCGGCTTCCCTGGCGGCCATCCTGGAAGCGCGGGGCCTGAAGGTCACCATGCTCAAGCTGGATCCGTACATCAACGTCGATCCGGGCACCATGAGCCCGTTCCAGCACGGTGAAGTGTTCGTCACCCACGATGGCGCCGAGACCGACCTCGACCTGGGCCACTACGAGCGGTTCATCCGCACCACCATGACCCAGAACAACAACTTCACCACCGGCCGCATCTACGAGCACGTACTGCGTAAAGAGCGCCGTGGTGACTACCTGGGCGCGACCATCCAGGTCATCCCGCACATCACCGACGAAATCAAGCGTCGCATCATCAAGGGCGCCGGCGATGCCGACGTGGCCCTGGTGGAAATCGGCGGTACCGTGGGTGACATCGAGTCGCAGCCGTTCCTCGAAGCCATCCGCCAGCTGCGCGTCGAAGTGGGCTCCAAGCGCGCCATGCTGATGCACCTGACCCTGGTCCCGTACATCGCCACCGCTGGCGAGACCAAGACCAAGCCGACCCAGCACTCGGTCAAGGAACTGCGCTCCATCGGCCTGCAGCCTGACGTACTGATCTGCCGCTCCGACCACCCGGTCGATGCCTCGTCGCGTCGCAAGATCGCGCTGTTCACCAACGTCGAAGAGCGTGCGGTGATCTCGCTGGAAGACGTCGACACCATCTACAAGATCCCGGGCGTACTGCACGCACAGGGCCTGGACGACTTCGTCGTCGAGCGCTTCGGCCTGCAGTGCAATGGCGCCGACCTGTCCGAGTGGGACAAGGTGGTCGATGCCAAGCTCAACCCTGAGCACGAAGTGACCATCGCCATGGTCGGCAAGTACATGGAGCTGCTGGATGCGTACAAGTCGCTGATCGAAGCGATGAGCCACGCCGGCATCACCAACCGCACCAAGGTCAACCTGCGCTACATCGACTCGGAAGACATCGAGAACCAGGGCACCAGCCTGCTCGAAGGCGCCGATGCCATCCTGGTGCCGGGCGGTTTCGGCCTGCGCGGTGTGGAAGGCAAGATCACCGCGGTGCAATACGCCCGTGAGAACAAGGTGCCGTACCTGGGTATCTGCCTGGGCATGCAGGTGGCCGTGATCGAATTCGCCCGTAACGTGATGGGCTGGAAAGACGCCAACTCCACCGAGTTCGACCGCAACAGCGGCCACCCGGTAGTCGGCCTGATCACCGAGTGGTCCGATGCCACTGGTGCCGTCGAAACCCGCAGCGAAGCCTCCGACCTGGGTGGCACCATGCGCCTGGGCGCACAGGACTGCCAGCTGGCCGCCGGTTCCAGGGTGCACGACTGCTACGGCAAGGACGTGATCACCGAGCGTCACCGTCACCGCTACGAAGTGAACAACAACCTGCTGCCGCAACTGGTCGACGCCGGCCTGGTGGTTTCCGGCCGTTCCGAAGACGGCGCGCTGGTGGAAGTGGTCGAGTCCAAGGACCACCCATGGTTCGTCGCCTGCCAGTTCCACCCGGAATTCACTTCGACCCCGCGTGACGGCCACCCGCTGTTCAGTGGTTTCGTCAAGGCAGCCCTGGCTCAGAAGAACAAGGCCTGATCAATGACCCAGAAGATCATTCGCGTCGGTAACATCGAGATCGCCAACGACAAGCCGTTCGTCCTGTTCGGCGGCATGAACGTCCTGGAGTCCCGTGACCTGGCAATGAAGGTCTGCGAAGAGTACGTGCGGGTGACCGAGAAGCTCGGTATCCCGTACGTGTTCAAGGCCAGCTTCGACAAGGCCAACCGTTCGTCGGTAACCTCGTACCGTGGCCCGGGCATGGAAGAAGGGCTGAAGATCTTCGAAGAGATCAAGCGCACCTTCAACGTGCCGGTCATCACCGACGTGCACGAGCCTTACCAGGCCGAACCGGTAGCCAAGGTGTGCGACATCATCCAGCTGCCGGCCTTCCTCTCGCGGCAGACCGACCTGGTGGTGGCCATGGCCAAAACCGGCGCGGTGATCAATATCAAGAAGGCCCAGTTCCTCGCGCCCCAGGAAATGAAACACATCCTGACCAAGTGCGAAGAGGCCGGTAACGACCAATTGATTCTCTGCGAGCGTGGTTCGAGCTTCGGCTACAACAACCTGGTAGTGGACATGCTCGGCTTCGGCATCATGAAGCAGTTCGAGTACCCGGTGTTCTTCGACGTGACCCATGCCCTGCAGATGCCGGGTGGCCGCGCCGACTCCGCCGGTGGTCGCCGCGCCCAGGTCACCGACCTGGCCAAGGCCGGCATGAGCCAGGGCCTGGCCGGGCTGTTCCTCGAAGCCCACCCCGATCCGGACAACGCCAAGTGCGATGGCCCATGCGCCCTGCGCCTGGACAAGCTGGAGCCGTTCCTGGCCCAGCTCAAGCAACTGGACGACCTGGTGAAAAGTTTTCCGACGGTAGAAACCGCGTAAAGCTCGATTCTCGGGTAAAGTACCGTCCGATCCACCCCTGACCAGTCGGTCAGGGGTTCCCTTCACCCGGCCTGCCCACTGCAAGTCCGCCCGGTGAACGGCAAGAATTTCCTAAGCTAAGTTGTTTTCGTCAATTCTGGAGTGCTTACAACAATGGCAAAAATCGTCGACATCAAAGGTCGTGAAGTTCTCGATTCGCGTGGCAACCCCACCGTGGAAGCCGATGTACTGCTCGACAACGGCATCATCGGCAGCGCCTGCGCGCCGTCCGGTGCTTCCACTGGCTCGCGCGAAGCGCTGGAGCTGCGTGATGGCGACAAGAGCCGTTACCTGGGCAAGGGCGTGCTGAAGGCCGTCGCCAACATCAACGGCCCGATCCGTGACCTGCTGCTGGGCAAGGACCCTGCCGACCAGAAGGCCCTGGACCGCGCCATGATCGAGCTGGACGGTACCGAGAACAAGGCCAAGCTGGGCGCCAATGCCATCCTGGCCGTGTCCCTGGCTGCCGCCAAGGCCGCTGCCCAGGACCAGGACCTGCCGCTGTACGCGCACATCGCCAACCTGAACGGCACCCCTGGCCAGTACTCGATGCCGGTACCGATGATGAACATCATCAACGGTGGCGAGCACGCCGACAACAACGTCGACATTCAGGAGTTCATGGTTCAGCCGGTTGGCGCCAAGACCTTCTCCGACGGCCTGCGCATGGGTACCGAAATCTTCCACCACCTCAAAGCCGTGCTGAAGGCCCGTGGCCTGAACACCGCGGTTGGTGACGAAGGTGGTTTCGCCCCTAACCTGGCTTCCAACGAAGACGCCCTGGGCGCCATCGCCGAAGCCGTCGAGAAAGCCGGCTACAAGCTGGGCACCGACGTGACCCTGGCTCTGGACTGCGCGGCTTCCGAGTTCTACGAAGACGGCAAGTACAACCTGTCTGGCGAAGGCAAGTCGTTCGACGCCGAAGGTTTCGCCGAATACCTGAAAGGCCTGACCGAGCGCTTCCCGATCATCTCGATCGAAGACGGCCTGGACGAGTCCGACTGGGCTGGCTGGAAGATCCTCACCGACAAGATCGGCACCAAAGTGCAGCTGGTTGGCGACGACCTGTTCGTGACCAACACCAAGATCCTGAAAGAAGGCATCGAAAAAGGCATCGGTAACTCGATCCTGATCAAGTTCAACCAGATCGGCTCGCTGACCGAAACCCTGGAAGCCATCCAGATGGCCAAGGCTGCTGGCTACACCGCGGTGATTTCGCACCGTTCCGGTGAAACCGAAGACTCGACCATTGCCGACCTGGCCGTGGGTACCGCTGCTGGCCAGATCAAGACTGGCTCGCTGTGCCGTTCCGACCGCGTTTCCAAGTACAACCAGCTGCTGCGCATCGAAGAGCAACTGGGTGCCAAAGCGGTTTACCGCGGTCGTGCCGAGTTTCGCGGCTAAGCAAGAGATGGTAAAAAGACAGCAGCCGGAGTTGTAGGAACGTTCGTACTGATCTTTCCTACATTCCAACGGGTTTACTGTCGACGAAGCCTGGCCTCGGCCAGGCTTCGTGCTATTCGAGGCCCCGAAGTAAACGATACCCGGCAGCCTTTTTAACCTGGATAACGTGATGCGCAGTCCCTATTGGTTGTTCCTCGTCCTGCTCCTGCTACTGGGTGGCCTGCAGTACCGCCTGTGGGTGGGTAACGGCAGCCTGGCGCAAGTGACCGAGCTGAAGCAGCAGATTGCCGAGCAGCATGCCGAAAACGAGCGCCTGCTCGAGCGCAACCGCGTGCTCGATGCCGAAGTGCTGGAACTTAAAAAAGGCATGGAGACCGTTGAAGAGCGGGCTCGCCACGAATTGGGAATGGTCAAAGAGGGCGAAACCCTCTTCCAGTTGCCACAAAAATGATCGAACCATTACCGGCCTTCTGGGCCGTGATTCCTGCTGCGGGCATCGGTGCCCGCATGGCTGCCGACCGCCCCAAGCAGTACCTGGAGCTGGCCGGGCAGACCATTCTCGAGCACAGCCTCGACTGTTTTCTTGGCCATCCGATGCTCAAGGGCGTGGTGGTCAGCATTGCCGAAGACGACCCGTACTGGCCTCGCCTGCGCTGCGCCGGTGACCCGCGCATCCAGCGCGCGGCGGGCGGCCGCGAGCGTGCCGATTCGGTGCTCAATGCCTTGCTAATGCTGCATGCCCAAGGGGCCGCGGACAGCGACTGGGTGCTGGTGCACGATGCCGCGCGACCGAACCTGGCGCGCAGCGATCTGGACAAACTGTTGTCGGAGCTGGCGAACGACCCGGTGGGTGGCCTGCTGGCGGTGCCGGCGCGCGATACCCTCAAGCGGGCCAATGCCGATGGCCGGGTGGGCGCCACCGTAGACCGCAGTACCGTCTGGCAGGCCTATACCCCGCAGATGTTCCGCCTGGGGGCGTTGCATCGGGCGCTGGCCGAGTGCCTGGTGTCGGATGTGCCGGTGACCGACGAGTCCTCTGCCATCGAGTGGTCCGGCCAGGCGCCGCGGCTGGTCGAAGGGCGCAGCGACAACATCAAGGTGACCCGGCCGGAAGACCTGGAGTGGTTGCGCCAGCGTTGGGCAGGGCGCCGCTGAATTTCTTGCTCCTGTGCCGGCCTCTTCGCGGGCTTGCCCGCTCCCACAGTGAAGGTATGCGCAGTACCTGTGGGAGCGGGCAAGCCCGCGAATAGGCCGGCACAGGCAGCGCACCCCTCAGCCGAACCGATACTCCGGCAACCCCGCCAACCCTTCCTTCAGGTAATCCACCAGCCGCCGCACCTTCGGCGACAGGTGCCGCTGCTGTGGATACAGTGCCCACACTGCTGTATTCGGCGGCTGGTGCGCCTCCAGCAACGACACCAGCGCGCCACTGTTCAAGTGCTCCAGCACGTAATAGTCGGGTAACTGGCACAACCCCATCCCCTGCAGCGCCGCATCCAGCACCGCCTGCCCGCTGTTGCAACGCCAGTTGCCCTGCACCCGCTGGCTGATCTCGCGACCGTCCTGCTGCAGCGCCCACAAGTCCGAACTGCCCACCAGGCAATTGTGCCGCGCCAGTTCGGACAGGCTGTGTGGCCGGCCATAACGTTCCAGGTAAGCCGGCGAGGCGCACAGGTACATTCGCCGGGGCGCCAGGCGGGTTGCCACCAGTCGCGAGTCGGCCAGCCGGCCCAGGCGGATGGCCAGGTCCATGCCTTCATGCACCAGGTCGAGGGTGTGGTTGCTCAGCTCCACATCCACCCGCAACTGCGGGTACAGCGCCATGAACCGCGTCACCAGCGGTACGATGAAGCGCTCGCCATAGGCCACCGCGCAGGTCATGCGCAGCAAACCCTTGGGCTCGCTGGCCAGGTCACCCATGGCGCGCAGGGCTTCCTCACGGCCATCCTGCAGGCGCTGGCAGTGCTGCAGGAATGTCTGCCCGGCCTCGCTCAGGGTCACCCGCCGGGTACTGCGGTACAGCAGGCGCGTCTGCAGCCGTTCCTCCAGCCGGGCAATCTGCCGGCTGATATGCGAGGAGGAAACCCCCAGGCGCTCGGCGGCCGCGGTGAACTGGCCCGATTCGGCCACGGCGACGAATTCGTCGATGCCTTCCCAGCGGCTGCTCATGGATTATCCCTGTATGGCAATAATGTTTTGTCTTTGGCTGGATTATTCATCAAATGGCGGTGAATTACACTGCCAGACTGAATCGACCCTCTCTGGAGACCTTTGATGATCAAGTCCCGTGCTGCCGTAGCCTTCGAAGCCAAGAAACCCCTGGAAATCGTCGAAGTCGACGTGGCCATGCCCAAGGCCGGTGAAGTGCTGCTGCGCGTGGTCGCCAGTGGTGTCTGCCACACCGACGCCTACACCCTGTCGGGTGCCGACCCGGAGGGTATCTTCCCGTCGATCCTCGGTCATGAAGGTGGTGCGATCGTCGAGGCGGTAGGCGAGGGCGTCACTTCGGTCGCCGTCGGTGACCACGTCATTCCGCTGTACACCCCGGAATGCGGAAAGTGCAAGTTCTGCCTCTCGGGCAAGACCAACCTGTGCCAGGCCATCCGCGCCACCCAGGGCAAGGGCCTGATGCCGGACGGCACCACGCGCTTCTCCTACAAAGGCCAGCAGTTGTTCCACTACATGGGTACCTCGACCTTCTCCGAGTACACCGTGCTGCCGGAAATCTCCGTGGCCAAGATCCAGAAAGAAGCGCCACTGGAAAAGGTCTGCCTGCTGGGCTGTGGCGTCACCACGGGTATCGGCGCGGTGCTCAACACCGCCAAGGTCAAGCCGGGTGACACCGTGGCCATCTTCGGCCTGGGCGGCATCGGCCTGTCGGCGGTGATCGGTGCAGTCAAGGCCAAGGCCTCGCGCATCATTGCCATCGACATCAACCCTGCCAAGTTCGAAATCGCCCGCCAGCTGGGTGCCACCGACTGCATCAACCCGAAAGACTACGACCGCCCGATCCAGGAAGTGATCGTCGACCTCACCGACGGCGGCGTGGACTTCTCCTTCGAGTGCATCGGCAACGTGCAGCTGATGCGTGCGGCGCTGGAATGCTGCCACAAGGGCTGGGGTGAGTCGGTGATCATCGGCGTGGCCGGCGCTGGCCAGGAAATCGCCACCCGTCCGTTCCAGCTGGTCACCGGCCGTGTATGGCGTGGTTCGGCGTTCGGCGGCGTGCGTGGCCGCAGCGAGCTGCCAAGCTACGTGGAAATGTCGGAGAAGGGCGAAATCCCGCTGGATACCTTCATCACCCATACCATGGGCCTGGAAGACATCAACAAGGCCTTCGACCTGATGCATGAAGGCAAGAGCATCCGCAGCGTGATCCACTTCTGAGGTTTGCCATGAGCCTGGATAACATCTCCTGCCAGAAGAGCTTCGGCGGCTGGCACAAGCGTTACCGGCATCACTCCAAGGTGCTGGGCTGCGACATGGTGTTCGCCGTGTACCTGCCGCCGCAGGCCGAACAGGGCGAGAAGCTGCCGGTGCTGTACTGGCTCAGCGGCCTCACCTGCACCGACGAGAACTTCATGCAGAAGGCCGGCGCCCAGCGCCTGGCCGCGGAGCTTGGGCTGATCATCGTCGCCCCCGACACCAGCCCGCGTGGCGAGCAGGTGCCGGGTGACCCGGACGGCGCCTGGGACTTCGGCCTGGGTGCCGGTTTCTACCTCAATGCCACTCAGCAGCCCTGGGCCCAGCACTACCGCATGCAAGACTATGTGGTGGAGGAGTTGCCTGCGTTGATCGAGGCACACTTCCCCGCCTCGGGCGAGCGCAGCATCAGTGGCCACTCCATGGGTGGGCATGGCGCACTGGTGTGTGCCTTGCGCAACCCGGGGCGCTACCGCTCGGTGTCGGCGTTTTCGCCGATCAGCAACCCGATGGATTGCCCGTGGGGCGAGAAAGCCTTCAGCCGCTACCTGGGTGAAGACCGTGCGCGCTGGCGCGAGTGGGATGCCAGCGTGCTGCTGGCCGAAACCGCGGCTGGCGAGTGCCCGCCATTGCTGGTGGACCAGGGCGACCGCGACGACTTCCTCGAAAAGCAGCTCAAGCCTGAAGCGCTGGAGCAGGCGGCACGCAAAGGAGGGCATGAACTGACCCTGCGGCTGCAGCCTGGCTATGACCACAGCTATTACTTCATCGCCAGCTTCATCGAGGAACACTTGCGTCATCATGCGGTGGCGCTGGGGCGGGTGTAAGGCGTAGCTGCGGTGTTTGCTTGATCGCTTGTAGGAGCGGCCTTGTGTCGCGAAAGGGCCGCAAAGCGGCCCCCGGATTCAGGCGTTGACGCGGATATTGCCGGGGCTGCTTTGCAGCCCGATCGCGACGCAAGGCCGCTCCTACAAGGCAGCCCCAATGGCGGCTAAAGCAGGTAGAATCACGCCCTGACTCATTCAGGGCGTTTTTCTATGCGTATTGGCCACGGCTACGATGTGCACCGTTTCTGCGACGGTGATTTCATTACCCTGGGCGGGGTGCGTATCCCCCACAAATACGGCCTCCTGGCCCACTCCGACGGTGACGTGCTGCTGCATGCCCTGAGCGATGCCTTGCTTGGCGCGGCAGCGCTGGGCGACATCGGCAAGCACTTCCCCGACACCGACCCGCAGTTCAAGGGCGCCGACAGCCGCGTACTGCTGCGCCATGTGGTCGGCATCGTCCAGGCCAAGGGCTGGAAGGTCGGCAACATCGACACCACCATCGTCGCCCAGGCGCCGAAGATGGCCCCGCACATCGAAACCATGCGCCAGCTGATCGCCGAGGACCTGCAGGTTGCACTCGACCAGGTCAACGTCAAGGCTACCACCACCGAAAAGCTGGGCTTTACTGGCCGCGAGGAGGGCATCGCCGTGCATGCGGTTGCCCTGCTGCTGCCAGCATGACCGAACTGGAACTGCTGGGCCCGCGCGCATCGGGCGAACCATTGGGTACCGCCGTCCTCAAGGCGGTGGCCGAAGATTTCCAGGTCGACGAAGTGCTGGACATACCGCTGTCGGGCCAGGGCGAGCACCTGTGGTTGTGGGTCGAAAAGCGTGACCTGAACACCGAGGAGGCAGCCCGCCGCCTGGCACGTGCCGCTGGCGTGCCGGTGCGCACGATCAGCTACGCCGGCCTCAAGGACCGCCAGGCCCTGACCCGCCAGTGGTTCAGCCTGCACCTGCCGGGCAAGGCCGACCCGGACCTGTCGCGTGCCGAAGATGCCAGCCTGCGTGTGCTCAAGCAGGTGCGTCACCAGCGCAAGCTGCAGCGCGGCGCGCATTCGGCCAACGGCTTCACGCTGCGCCTGACTGCCCTGGCTGCCGATCACCAGGCGCTGGATGCGCGCCTGGAACAGCTCAAGCAGCACGGCGTGCCCAACTATTTCGGCACTCAGCGCTTCGGCCACGGTGGCGGCAACGTTCACGACGCCCTCGACTGGGCTGCACGCAAGGCCCTGCCCGAGCAGCGCAACGTGCGCTCGCGCCTGCTGTCGGCCGCGCGCAGCTACCTGTTCAACCAGGTGTTGGCGGCCCGTGTCGCCGATGGCAGCTGGGCGCGGGCCCAGGTGGGCGACCTGCTGGCGTTCACCGACAGCCGCAGCTTCTTCCCGGCAGGGGAGGCGGAATGTGCCGACCCGCGCCTGGCAATTCTCGACCTGCACCCGACCGGCCCGATGTGGGGGGCGGGCGATTCGCCGGCCGCTGGCCTCACAGCGCAGCTGGAAAACGCCGTCGGTGCGCGTCAGCCGGAACTTTGCCAGTGGTTGGCCCAGGCGGGCATGGATCACGAACGACGCATTCTGCGGCTCCCTATTGGCGGCCTTACGTGGCATTATCCCGAGCCTGATATCCTGCAACTGGAATTCGTCCTTCCGGCCGGATGCTTCGCCACCGTGGTGGTGCGCGAAGTCGTGGATCTGGTGTCGGCAGGGCAGACGGACAGCTCATGCGTATTCTGATTTCGAACGACGACGGTGTTACCGCACCCGGCATCGCCGCGCTGCACGCTGCGCTGGCAGATTACGCCGAGTGCGTGGTGATTGCTCCGGATCAAGACAAGAGCGGCGCCAGCAGTTCGCTGACGCTGGACCGGCCGCTGCACCCGCAGACTTTGGCCAATGGCTTCATCAGCCTCAACGGCACGCCGACCGACTGCGTGCACCTGGGGCTCAATGGGCTGTTGCCACAGACGCCGGACATGGTCGTATCGGGGATCAACCTCGGTGCCAACCTGGGCGATGACGTGCTCTATTCGGGCACGGTCGCGGCCGCGTTGGAAGGCCGTTTCCTTGGCGGTACCTCGCTGGCGTTTTCGCTGTTGTCGCGCCAGCCGGACAACCTGCCGACCGCGGCCCATATCGCCCGTCGCCTGGTCGAGGCGCAGTCGCGCCTGGCCTTGCCGCCGCGCACCGTGCTCAACGTCAACATCCCCAACCTGCCGCTGGAGCACATTCGTGGCATCCAGCTCACCCGCCTCGGTCACCGGGCGCGGGCGGCGGCGCCGACCAAGGTGGTCAACCCGCGCGGCAAGGAAGGCTACTGGATCGCCGTGGCCGGGGATGCCGAGGACGGCGGCCCGGGCACCGACTTCCACGCTGTGATGCAAGGTTACGTATCGATCACGCCGCTGCAGCTCGACCGCACTTTCAGTGATGCCTTCGAGCAGCTCGACGGCTGGCTGGAGGGCCTGCTCTGATGCGCGAGGACGATATGCTGCGGCGTGGCATCGGCATGACCTCCCAGCGTACCCGGGAGCGGCTGATCCAGCGCCTGTGCGAGGAAGGTGTTTCGAACACCAAGGTGCTCGACGTGATCCGTCGTACTCCGCGCCACCTGTTCGTCGACGAGGCGCTGGCGCATCGCGCCTATGAAGACACCGCGCTGCCGATCGGCCACAACCAGACCATCTCGCAACCGTTCATGGTTGCCCACATGAGCGAGCTGCTGCTCGAGGCCGGGCCGCTGGACAAGGTGCTGGAGATCGGCACCGGCTCGGGCTACCAGACGGCGATCCTGGCCCAGCTGGTCGAGCGGGTGTTCTCGGTGGAACGCATCAAGGTGCTGCAGGACCGGGCCAAGGAGCGCCTGGTGGAACTGAACCTGCGCAACGTGGTATTCCGTTGGGGCGACGGTTGCGAGGGCTGGCCGGCGCTAGCACCGTACAACGGCATCATCGTCACCGCGGTGGCACCGGAAGTGCCGCAGGCACTGCTCGACCAACTGGCACCCGGTGGCCGCATGGTGATCCCGGTGGGGCCAGCCGGCGAAACCCAGCAGTTGATGCTGATCGTGCGCGAGGAACATGGCTTCTCTCGCCGCGTGCTGGGGGCCGTGCGCTTTGTACCGCTGCTCAACGGTCCGCTAGCCTGACCACAGCGGGTTCGAACCGCGCGATATTTTTGCGCCAGCACCGAATTCTTGCCGCAACGCCCTGTCTATCTGGCGGGGTGAAGCGCCAGCGCACAGCTTGCAGCAAGGCTTTGCAACAGTCTTCTACCAACCCTGCCAATGCTGGCGGGCTTGGTTATAATTGCAACAATATTGCATTTCTTGTCTTCATATCGTTTTTCGGCACCATGAGGGGAGCGCGGGTGGGTCACACAGTCATTCGGCAGCGCAAGGACGGGTCGGGTTTCACGCTTCTGGTGATTGCACTGGCCATGGGTACGCTATTGGTGGGTTGCTCGAGCACCAGCAGCAACAGCGCGCGGGTGGTCGACCGCAGTAACACCGTTCCCAAGCGGCCGGCGGTAACTACCGGGCAGTACATCGTCAAACCTGGCGATACGCTGTTCTCCATCGCCTTCCGTTATGGCTGGGACTACAAGGAGCTGGCTGCGCGCAACGGCATCGCCGCGCCTTACACCATTCGCCCGGGGCAGGCGATTCGTTTCAGCAGTGGCTCTACCGGCAGCACCACGGTGGTGTCCAGCCCGTCGTCGTCGAGCAAGACCACGGTCATCCGGCGGCCTGTGGGTAGCACCGCCGCCCCTCCTGCCAGCACCAGCAAGCCGGCTACGCCGGCAGCCTCCAGCAGTACCCCGGTGGTCGCCACCGTGCCCGCTGCGGAGCGCGCGGTAGGCGGCTGGACCTGGCCAGCCAACGGCGTGCTGATTGGAAAATTCGCTTCAAACGGTAGTTTGAATAAAGGCATTGATATCGCCGGTGATTTGGGACAGCCTGTTTTTGCTGCGTCTGATGGTGCAGTGGTTTACGCCGGGAGTGGCTTGAGGGGCTACGGCGAGCTGATCATCATCAAGCACAGCGATACCTACGTCAGTGCCTACGGCCATAACCGCAGGCTGTTGGTTCGGGAGGGGCAGCAGGTCAAGGCAGGGCAGTCGATTGCTGAAATGGGGTCCACGGGCACTGATCGGGTGAAGCTGCATTTCGAGATTCGCCGCCAGGGTAAACCCGTCGATCCGCTCCAGTTCCTGCCACGTCGTTGACCGTTGTACCCGGCCTGTTCCGCTGATGTAGAGGGGACAGGCTCCAGCGCTGCCAGGGAGACAGGTGCCGCTCGAGTCTGAGTTCGAACTCAGCAAAGGACTATAACAATGGCTCTCAGTAAAGAAGTGCCGGAGTTTGACATCGACGATGACGTCCTCCTGATGGAGACGGGTATCGTTTTGGAAACGGATGTGGTGTCAGACGAACCTGCTGTATCTTCGGTTCGGACGAGGGCCAAGTCGGGCTCTTCGCTCAAGCAACACAAGTATATCGATTACAGCCGGGCGCTCGATGCCACCCAGCTGTATCTCAACGAGATCGGATTCTCGCCTCTGCTTTCGCCGGAAGAGGAAGTGCACTTTGCGCGCCTGTCGCAAAAGGGCGACCCCGCCGGCCGCAAGCGCATGATCGAAAGCAACCTGCGCCTGGTTGTAAAAATTGCCCGTCGTTACGTGAATCGTGGCCTGTCATTGCTCGACCTGATCGAGGAGGGCAACCTGGGGTTGATCCGTGCGGTCGAGAAGTTCGACCCGGAGCGTGGTTTCCGCTTCTCGACCTATGCGACCTGGTGGATTCGCCAGACCATCGAGCGGGCGATAATGAACCAGACCCGCACCATTCGCCTGCCGATCCACGTGGTCAAGGAACTGAACGTCTACCTGCGTGCAGCGCGCGAGCTGACCCAGAAGCTGGACCACGAACCCTCGCCGGAAGAAATCGCCACATTGCTGGAGAAGCCGGTCACCGAGGTCAAGCGCATGCTGGGCCTGAACGAGCGGGTGTCTTCGGTGGATGTGTCGCTCGGCCCGGACTCGGACAAGACCCTGCTCGATACCCTGACCGACGACCGTCCGACTGACCCGTGCGAACTGCTGCAGGATGACGACCTGTCGCAGAGCATCGACCAATGGCTGGGTGAATTGACCGACAAGCAGCGTGAAGTGGTGGTGCGCCGCTTTGGCCTGCGCGGGCATGAAAGCAGCACCCTGGAAGATGTCGGCCTGGAAATCGGCCTGACCCGTGAGCGGGTGCGGCAAATCCAGGTCGAGGGGCTCAAGCGTTTGCGGGAGATCCTCGAAAAGAACGGCCTGTCCAGTGAGTCGTTGTTCCAGTAGCGGAAGCCTGCAACACAAAGCGCCCCGATGATTTCGGGGCGTTTTTGTATGTGCCGATCAGAGGTGTCCCATCCAGGATTGCCGGGGGCTGCAAAGCAGCCCCAAAATCGCCCAGGCAAAACAAAAATGAAATATGTACCGCGCTATCCCAGTAACATCGCGTGTAAGCCTTTGCTTACTTGTTATGTAAGCCTTCTATGTATGCTTCAGTAAATCATTGCCGTATCCAGAACCTGCGTTTTCCCAACTCCTTGAATAGCTTGGTTTATTCAGCTGTGAGGAAATGTGTCACCTGCAACAACCTGTGAGGTTTCGCGGTTGCCCGCCCGGCTCAAGTCGCTAGTATTCGAACTGTGCACAGGGACATGCACAGGCCTTCAGGAGGAAAGCCAGGGACATCGCAAGAAGCGATTTCATCAGGATGATGTTTGGGACAAGCAGGGACTACGGAAAAAATGTGGGCGGGTCAAACCGCCCCTTTTTTTTGCCCGCAAAAAACAAAAAAGGCCACAAGGGCCTTTTTTGTATGCGGCGCTATCAGCGCTCCAGGTGTTCGATCTTGCCAGTTTTGCCATCCCACTCTTCAGCGTCCGGCAGGGCGTCCTTGCGCTCGGTGATGTTCGGCCAGATTTCCGCCAGTTCGGCGTTCAGCTCGATGAAGTTTTCCATGCCCGCAGGCACTTCGTCTTCCGAGAAGATGGCTTGCGCTGGGCACTCCGGCTCGCACAGGGCGCAGTCGATGCACTCGTCCGGGTGAATGACCAGGAAGTTCGGGCCTTCGTAGAAGCAGTCCACCGGACAGACTTCCACGCAGTCGGTGTATTTGCATTTGATGCAGTTGTCGGTGACGACGAAGGTCATTTCTAGTTCTCTCCTCAGGCGACGGCGGCGGCCCTTCCTCTCAGGGCCGCGCGGTTTACGGGTATGTGGCTGCAGGCCAGGCTAATAACCTGCAGCACCAGCAAACCGCGGCGGATTCTACCAGCTTGTAATGGGCGCCGTTATAACAGGTTCTTTAGTTGATATAGCATTTCGATAGCTTGACGCGGGGTCATATCGTCCAGCTGTAGCTTGCCCAGCTTCTCGATGGCCGGGTGTGGCAGGCTGGCGAACAGGTCGCTCTGGTGCGGGACCTGTGGCTCGCCCTTGGCTTTTTGGGCCGGCGGTTGTTCATGCGGCAGGCTGGTGGTTTCCAGCCGCGCCAGGTGTTCACGGGCACGCTGGATGACGGCCGATGGCACACCGGCCAGCTGCGCCACGGCAAGGCCGTAGCTCTGGCTGGCAGGGCCAGGCAGTACGTGGTGCAGGAACACGATGCGTTCGTTGTGCTCGGTGGCGTTCAGGTGCACGTTGGCCACCAGCGGCTCGCTTTCCGGCAGCACGGTGAGCTCGAAATAGTGCGTGGCGAACAGCGTGTAGGCACGCAGCTGGGCCAGGCGCTCGGCTGCGGCCCAGGCCAGCGACAGGCCGTCGAAGGTGCTGGTACCGCGGCCCACTTCGTCCATCAGCACCAGGCTTCGGTCGGTGGCATTGTGCAGGATGTTGGCGGTTTCGCTCATCTCGACCATGAAGGTCGAGCGGCCGCCGGCCAGGTCGTCACTGGAGCCGATGCGGGTGAAGATGCGGTCGACCAGCGACAGTTCGCAGCTGGCAGCCGGCACGAAGCTGCCGATGTGTGCCAGCAGCACGATCAGGGCGGTCTGGCGCATGTAGGTAGACTTACCGCCCATGTTCGGGCCGGTAATGATCAGCATGCGCGTGCTGTTGTCCAGGCCCAGGTCATTGGCCACGAACGGTGTGGTCAATACCTGTTCCACCACCGGGTGACGGCCCTGCTCGATTCGCAGGCACGGCTCGTCGACGAAGCGCGGGCAGTTCAGGTCCAGGTTCAGCGCACGTTCGGCCAGGTTGCTGAGCACGTCCAGTTCGGCCAGGGCGGCGGCGCTGTCCTGCAGCGGTGCCAGGTGACTGATCAGGGTTTCCAGCAGGGCATCGTAGAGCATCTTCTCGCGGGCCAGGGCGCGGCTCTTGGCCGACAGCGCCTTGTCCTCGAACGCTTTCAGCTCCGGGGTGATGAAGCGCTCGGCGCCCTTGAGGGTCTGGCGGCGGATGTAGTCGCCCGGGGCCTGCTCGGCCTGCTTGGTCGGTAGCTCGATGAAGTAGCCATGCACGCGGTTGTAGCCGACCTTGAGGTTGGCCAGGCCGGTACGGGCCTTTTCCCGGGCTTCCAGGTCGATCAGGAACTGGCCGGCGTTCTCGCTGATCGCCAGCAGTTCGTCCAGTTCGTTGTCATAGCCGGCCTTGAGTACGCCGCCATCGCGGATTACCGCTGGCGGGTTGTCGATGATCGCCCGCTCCAGCAGGCTGGCCAGTTCGGGGTAGGTGCCGGTAATGGCGGCCAGGCGCGCCAGGTGCGGTGCCTCCAGCTCGGCCATGGCGTTCTGCAGTTCGGGCAGCGCGCCCAAGGCGTCGCGCAGGCGTGCCAGGTCGCGTGGGCGGGCGTTGCGCAGGCCGATACGGGCGAGAATCCGCTCGATATCGCCAATTTCCTTGAGCTGCGGCTGCAGCTTCTCGAAGCGGTAACCGTCGAGCAGGCAGCGGATCGAGTCCTGGCGTGCCTGCAGCACCTTGAGGTCGCGCAGCGGGCGGTTCAACCAGCGGCTCAGCAAACGGCTGGCCATGGCGGTCTGGCAGCGGTCGATCACCGATTGCAGGGTGTTGTCACGGCCGCCGGCAAGGTTGATGTCCAGCTCCAGATTACGGCGGCTGGCGCCGTCGAGGATGACCGTGTCGTCCAGGCGTTCATGGCGCAGGCTGCGCAGGTGCGGCAGGGCGGTGCGCTGGGTTTCCTTGGCGTAGATCAGCAGGCAGCCGGCGGCGCCGATGGCCAGGGTCAGCTTGTCGCAGCCAAAGCCCTTGAGGTCCTTGGTTGCGAACTGTTGGCACAGGGCCTTGCGCGCCGAGTCGCGGTCGAAGTCCCATGTGGCGCACGGCGACGGGCCCCAGGGCGTTTCTCGGCAGGCAGGTCGCGCGGCCAGTCGTCGGGGATCAACAGCTCGACCGGGTTCAGGCGCTCGAGCTCGGCCAACAGGTTTTCCCAGCCCTTGATCTCCTGCACGCTGAAGTTGCCGCTGGTGATGTCCAGCACGGCCAGGCCGAACAGGCGCTCGTCTCCGAGCAGCGCGGCAATCAGGTTGTCGCGACGCTCGTCGAGCAGGGCCTCGTCGCTGACCGTGCCGGGGGTGATGATGCGCACCACCTGGCGCTCCACCGGGCCCTTGCTGGTGGCGGGGTCGCCAATCTGCTCGCAGATCACCACCGATTCGCCGAGCTTGACCAACTTTGCCAGGTAGCCTTCCAGCGAATGGAACGGAATCCCGCACATGGGGATGGACTGGCCGGCCGACTGACCGCGCGCGGTCAGGGTAATGTCCAGCAGTTTTGCGGCTTTCTTTGCATCTTCGTAGAAGATTTCGTAGAAGTGCCGCCCATGCGGTAGAACATCAGCTGGTCCGGGTGCTGGTTTTTCAGCTTCCAGTACTGCTGCATCATTGGAGTGTGTGCGGAGAAATCGGAGATTGCTTTATTCATCAAGGGCTTAAAAAGTAGGTCTCAATGTTGTGGGGCAAACTGGGGCGTTCCGTGTTGCATGCGCGACGCCGAGACCCACCGGATTTTTCAAGCCGCATAGGTTAACACGGCTGCCGGGCAGGCAGTACCTGCAAGTCCGGCGAGTGTGTCGGGATGCACTGAAGGCATTTGACATCATGGTGCGCCCATGGAGAATTTGCGCTTTTGCCGATCGGGGATGGCTGCCTTACGTATTCGCACTGGCCCGCGCCCCGGTAAACAGTTATTGCAACCAGGTTGATCAGTGTAGTGAGCGCAATTCGTTTTGATGTAGATGCGGTTTTTTGTATTTCCCTCGACACGCGCGCTGACCGGCGCACGCTGTTCCGCGAAACCATCGGGCGGCAGCTCGACAATGCAGTGCATTTTCATGTCGTCGAGAAAAACAGCGACCCCAAGCGCGGTTGCTACGAATCGCATCAGCAACTGGCCCGTCATGCGCTGGACAACGGTCTGGATCGAATCCTGATCTTCGAAGACGATGCCAAGGCCTATGAGTTCAAGCCTTCGCAAGTGCGCTGGGTAAACCGCTTCATGCAGAAGCGGCCCTTCGAGGCCTTGCACCTGGGCTATTCCATGGGGCGAACCTGGTTGACCTGGTTCCCGTTCATCGCCCGCGGGCGGGTGGTGGCGCTGCATGCCTATGTGCTGTCGCGCGAGGGCTGTCGGATCTTGGCAGAGACGCCCTACGATGGCACCCCCGTGGATGTGGTGGTCAAGCACAGGATTCGCCAGCATTGCGTGTTCCCCATGATGTACCGCCAGCACGCCGCGGCCGTGGCCGGTAGCGACCTGGAACAGGTGGTGCGCAATGAGGACGAATGGTGGGAGCGCAATTGGGCCAAGCACCGTCGTTCACCGATGAAGAACATCTGGCGGACCGTGCTGCGGCTGAGTTTCTGATGGGTGTGGGCTTCAGGCGGCAAAAATCCGGTGGCGAACTCCTCACCCCCAAAATGCTAGGGTAGAGGGCAACCGTCAAGGAGCCCGACATGGACCCTATCACCACGCTTGCCACCCGCCTGGGTGAACACCTGCGCCGCTTCAACGCGCAAGTGACCACCGCCGAATCCTGCACCGGCGGCGGCATCGCCGAGGCCATCACCCGTGTGCCCGGCAGCTCGGCCTGGTTCGAGGCCGGTTATGTGACCTATTCCAATACCCAGAAAACCCGTCAGTTGGGAGTGCCCGCGGCGTTGTTCGGCCAGGTTGGCGCAGTCAGCCAGGAAGTGGTTGAAGCCATGGTCCGCGGCGCCCAGGCCGCCAGCGGCGCGCGCTTTGCCGTGGCGGTGAGCGGCGTGGCCGGGCCGGACGGTGGTTCGCCGGCCAAACCGGTCGGTACCGTGTGGCTGGCCTGGGGCGACGGCAGCCACATATTCAGCGAACGCCGCCAGTTCGACGGCGACCGCGAGGCGGTGCGCCGACAGACGGTGATCGCCGCGTTAGACGGCTTGTTACAGCTTGGTGCCGAGTAAATCGACGACAGGGGTTTGCGCGGGCGCTTGCCTGTGGAATAATACTGGCTACTTATACAGGTATTCCGGCCGTCAGGGCCAAGTCGAACACGTGAGGATTTCAATGGACGACAACAAGAAGCGCGCCTTGGCTGCGGCCCTGGGTCAGATCGAACGCCAATTCGGCAAAGGCGCCGTCATGCGCATGGGCGACCACGAGCGCCAGGCTATCCCTGCCATCTCCACCGGCTCGCTGGGCCTAGACATCGCCCTGGGCATCGGCGGCCTGCCAAAAGGCCGTATCGTCGAGATCTACGGTCCGGAATCGTCGGGTAAGACCACGCTGACTCTGTCGGTCATCGCCGAAGCCCAGAAAAACGGCGCCACCTGCGCCTTCGTCGACGCCGAGCACGCCCTCGACCCTGAGTACGCAGGCAAGCTGGGCGTCAACGTCGACGACCTGCTGGTTTCGCAGCCGGACACCGGCGAACAGGCCCTGGAAATCACCGACATGCTGGTGCGTTCCAACGCTGTTGACGTGATCATCGTCGACTCCGTGGCTGCCCTGGTACCGAAGGCCGAGATCGAAGGCGAGATGGGTGACATGCACGTGGGTCTGCAGGCACGCCTGATGTCCCAGGCGCTGCGCAAGATCACCGGTAACATCAAGAACGCCAACTGCCTGGTCATCTTCATCAACCAGATCCGTATGAAGATCGGTGTGATGTTCGGCAGCCCGGAAACCACCACCGGCGGTAACGCCCTGAAGTTCTACGCCTCGGTGCGTCTGGATATCCGCCGTACTGGCGCGGTCAAGGAAGGCGACGAGGTGGTGGGTAGCGAAACCCGCGTCAAGATCGTCAAGAACAAGGTCTCGCCGCCGTTCCGTCAGGCCGAGTTCCAGATCCTCTACGGCAAGGGTATCTACCGTAACGGCGAGATCATTGACCTGGGTGTTTCCCAGGGCCTGGTCGAGAAGTCCGGTGCCTGGTACGCCTATCAAGGCAACAAGATCGGTCAAGGTAAAGCAAACGCTGCCAAGTACCTGGCTGAGAACCCTGCCATTGGTGCCGAGATCGAGAAGCAGATTCGCGAGAAGCTGCTGACTGCTGGTGCTGTCGCGGCTGCTGGTAAAGCTGCTGCTGTCGAAGCCGATGCCGACGACATGGCCGACGCTGACGCCGGTTATTGATTGCGCGGTAGATAGCCGAACATGTCCGCCGTACTCGACACCCCCGTCGCCATCCGGCGGACAGCCATGGACCTGCTCGCGCGACGTGAGCACGGTCGCGTCGAGCTGACGCGCAAGTTGCGTCAGCGCGGCGCTTCGGACGAGCTGATCGAACCTGAGCTCGATCGACTCACCGAAGAAGGGCTGCTTAGCGAAGCCCGCTACCTCGAAAGTTTCATCAGATACCGCTCCAGCTCCGGCTATGGCCCTGCGCGCATTCGCGAAGAGCTGGGCCAGCGTGGTTTGGCGCGTGGTGATATCGAGCAGGCGCTGCGCGAGAGCGAGGTGGACTGGGGCGAGCGCATACGGGACGTATGGCAGCGCAAGTTTGCTGGTCAGCGCCCGCAGGATCCGCGCAGCCGTGCCCAGCAGACCCGGTTTCTGGCGTACCGGGGTTTCCCCATGGACATGATCGGCCGCTTGCTCAGTGGGCGGGATATCGACGACTACTGAAGAGTGGGCCGCTTTGCGGCCCTTCGCGGGCTTGCCCGTTCCCACAGGTTTGAGGCGATGTATCAGACAGTGCGTCGCTCCTGTGGGAGCGGGCAAGCCCGTGAACACCGGCGCAGCCGGTGCCATACACCGCGTTGGATTCTTCGCGGCGGTTCGACGCCTCGATGAGCCCGCTCCCACAAGATGCGCGGACTAATGTCACGATCAACTGACCTTCAATGCCTCCCTGGCCCGCTGCGTGGTATGCATGGGTTGCGGCTTGGCCCAGTTCTCCGGCAGGTTGATGAAGTCCACCAGCTCGCGCAGCCTGCCCTGATCCCGGCCATTGAAGGCAAATGACAAACGGGTCAGGTGGCTGAAATTGCCCACTTCGTGCTCGGCGCTGCTATCAGGTTGCTGGTGATACTTGCCACTCAGGCGCAAGTCGGCAAAGCCTTCCTGGATGTCATACAGCGCCGCCTCGCTGAGCGGGTGCTGCATGCGGATCACGAACTGGTTTTTCAGCCACCGGCTGGAGTGGTAGTTGCTGTAGAACTGGTTGATTTCCTCCACTGCCTCGTCAGCGCTGTGCACCAGGCGCAACAGTTTCAGGTCGCTGGGGAGGATGTAGCGGTTTTCCTCCAGTTGGCTGCTGATGAAGTCCAGGCAGTCGCGCCAGAAGCTGCCGCCTGGCGAATCCAGCAGCACCACCGGTACCAGCGGGCTCTTGCCGGTCTGGATCAGGGTCAGCACCTCCAGCGCTTCATCCAGGGTGCCGAAACCGCCTGGGCACAGCACCAGGGCATCGGCCTCCTTGACGAAGAACAGCTTGCGGATGAAGAAAAAGTGGAACGGCAGCAGCTTGTCGGTGCCGTCCACCGTGGGGTTGGCATGTTGTTCGAAGGGCAGGGTGATGTTGAAACCCAGGCTGTGGTCGCTGCCGGCGCCTTCGTGGGCAGCAGCCATGATACCGCCGCCGGCGCCGGTGATGACCATCAGGTCGGAGCGCGCCAGGGTTGCGCCCAGTTCGCGGGCCAGGGCGTACATCGGGTGTTCCAGCGGGGTGCGCGCCGAGCCGAACACGGTTACCTTGCGTCGGCCCTTGTAGCGTTCCAGGGTGCGGAACGAATGGTCCAGTTCGCGCAGGGCCTGAAGAGTGATCTTGGCGCTCCAGCGGTCGGTGTCGTCATGGGCCATGCGCAGGACGGTCAGCATCATGTCGCGGTACAGCGGCAGGTTGGGGCTGTTCGGTGCCACCAGTTGCAATTGTGCGTCGATGTTGCTCAGGTCGATGTTGTTGTCGCGGAAGTGGCTGAACAGCAGTTCACTCGATTGGTAAGGCATGCAACGTCTCCTTCTGCACCAATACCTCTGACCTCAATCTAGACCCTCGCGCTCAATTGTGCCGGGCTGTTCGGCACAGCCGCTCGTCGGCATGCAGCCACGGCGAGTACGGGTTTGGTTAACTGGTTAAAGCGAAACGTGTCGATGCAGGAGGTGGCGGTATGCATCGCTTGGTCATCGAAGTGGACCGGCAGCTTTACGAGCAGCTGGAGAATGCGGCCCAGATGCATCACCTGAGCCTGGAGGCCGAGTGCCGGCGCAGGTTGTCGGGCCTGGAGTGCCAGTCGTGCTACCTGCAGGCGCTGCTGGCAGAGATGCGCGCCGATGCCGCTGAAGGGCGCTGGCGCGCCCGTGAAGACGAGAAGGCGTAGCGATTTGAGGTTGGTTACTTCTTCTTGTTGCCGGCCACGCAGCTGGCATTGTCGAACGCCTGGTCCATGATCGGCTGGTTGCTCTTGTATACCGTGAAGCGGTAGACCATCACCGCGCCTTTGGACATCAGGTTGCGGAAACCGCTGTTGCGGCAGACGCTGTCACCCAGCTGGCTGCGTACCTGTTCGGGGTTGGCCTGCATGCGCGCAGCATGCTCCTGGCGCACGCTCAGGTGGTTGACCAGCGCCTTGCCTTCCACTGTGTAACCTTGGTCGAGGATGTCCTCGTTGATGGCTCGCGGGGTGCCGACACTGCTCTCTTTGGCAACCTTCTGCAGCATGTTGTTCAGGTCGTATTCCTGCTTGGAAGCCGCCTGGGCTGCCAGGGGCAGGGCGAGCAACAGGCTCAGGGCGGGGACGATACGGCGCAGCATGAATCTCTCCTGGTTCGATGACTGGCGCTTTGACATGCGCGGGTCGACGGCGTTCCC
This sequence comes from Pseudomonas putida, assembly GCA_029953615.1. Lineage (NCBI taxonomy): Bacteria > Pseudomonadati > Pseudomonadota > Gammaproteobacteria > Pseudomonadales > Pseudomonadaceae > Pseudomonas > Pseudomonas putida. The sequence continues at coordinate 3,646,981 of CP124529.1, forward strand.
TGAAAATCGCGCAGGCGCGAGGCTGGGGGACGGTAAAAACAGCGATTATAGGGACCGCGCCGCCACCTGCACAGCAATTGCCCCCTGTTCTGGTAGACTGGTGCCCTTAGTTTTCACCCGAGTCATCCTTGTGTCCATTCCCAACCTGTCCAGAGGCCTGCCGGCATGAGCCATGCGGTAGCGCACCTGCGCGCCGAACGCCTGGCGCGCAGCAACAAGCCCTTCATCGCCCGTGGTTCGCGTGCCGAGCGCTGCCCAGATTGCCGGGTCATCGCCACGCATTGCCTGTGCGCCTGGAAGCCCCGGGTGCAGGCCGAGTCCGGGATGTGCCTGCTGATGCATGACACCGAGCCGCTGAAGCCCACCAATACCGGCTGGCTGATCGCCGACCTGATCGAGGACACCTCGGCCTTCGGCTGGCTGCGCACGTCGGTCGACGAACGCTTGCTGGCCTTGCTGGACGACCCGCGCTGGCAGCCGTACATCGTCTTCCCCGGCGAATTCGTTGCCCCGCAGCGGGTGGTCAGCGAGGTGGTGCGCGAGCCAGGCAAGCGCCCGCTGTTCATCCTGCTGGATGCCACCTGGACCGAAGCACGCAAGATGTTCCGCAAAAGCCCGTACCTTGACCGCTTCCCGGTTTTGAGCCTGCAGGCCGAGCAGATGTCCCGCTACCGCCTGCGCCGCTCCAGGCGCGACGATCACTTCTGCACCGCGGAAGTCGCGGCCATGTGCCTGGAGCTGGCCGGTGATACACGGGCTTCGCAGGCGCTGGACGCCTACCTGGATGTGTTCAGCCTGCATTACCTGAGCGGCAAGCGGCGCCTGCCGCTGGACGAGCAGGACGACACCCACCAGCGTTTGCATACCTTCCTATAGTCCAAGGGGCACAACCCCTGCTTTGGTTCATAATGACCCTTACCCGAGTGCCCGACACAGAACAGGATCCCCAGATCGATGGCCACTTACGAAATCCTGATTGCCGATGACCACCCGCTGTTCCGTGGCGCTTTGCGCCAGGCCGTTACCCTCGGCCTGGGCCCGGATGTACGCCTGGTTGAAGTCGCCAGCATTGCCGAACTGGAAACCCGCCTGAGCGAAAAAGCCGACTGGGACCTGGTGTTGCTGGACTTGAACATGCCGGGTGCCTACGGTTTTTCCGGGCTGGTGTTGCTGCGCGGGCAATACCCGCAGATCCCAGTGGTGATGGTATCGGCGCAGGAAGAGGCCGCAGTGGTGGTCAAGTCCCGCGAGTTCGGCGCCAGTGGCTTCATTCCCAAGTCGAGCACCCTGGAAGTGATCCAGGATGCGGTGCGCAAGGTGCTCGATGGCGAGGTCTGGTGGCCGCCGCAGGCGTTCGAAAAGGTCGATGTCTCGGCCGAGGCCAAGGCTGCCAGCGAAGGCCTGGCCAGCCTCACGCCGCAACAGTTCCGCGTGCTGACCATGGTCTGTGAAGGCTTGCTGAACAAGCAGATCGCCTATGAGCTGAACGTCTCGGAAGCGACCATCAAAGCCCACGTGACCGCGATCTTCCGCAAGCTGGGTGTGCGTACCCGCACCCAGGCCGCGTTGCTGCTGCAACAACTTGAATCGGTTGCCAGTAGCTGAGTGCACCTGGCTTCACGCTTTTTTGACCCGAGCCGGTCTAGTCTGCTGGCCTTTCCGTTGTGAAGTGACTCACATGACATCGCCATTCAAGGGCCAGACCGGCCTCAAACGTATCTTCAACGCCGCTGGCTATTCGCTGGACGGCCTGCGTGCCGCTTTCAAGGGCGAGGCCGCGTTCCGCCAACTGGTGCTGCTCAATGTGCTGCTGGTCCCGATCGCCTTCTGGCTGCCGGTCAGCCGTGCGGAGCGGGCGATCATGATCGCCGTTTGCCTGTTGGGCTTGATCGTCGAACTGTTCAACTCGGCTGTGGAGGCCGCGATCGACCGCATTTCGCTGGAGCGTCACCCGCTGTCGAAAAATGCCAAGGACATGGGCAGCGCCGCGCAACTGGTGGCACTGACCATGGTGGCGCTGGTGTGGGGTGTGATCCTGCTTTAAGCGATCGGTGGCAAAACGATTTCGTCACTGCGGGTAAAGCCCGCGGTGAAGTTGCGGCATAGCTCAAGAAACTCACGCATGGCCGAGGTCTGGTACTTCTGTTTGTGCCAGATGAAGTAGAACTGACGCATCAGGTCCAGCTCCGGGGTTTCCACCGGTACCAGGCTGCCACGGCGGAAGGCGTCACGCAGGGCCAGGCGTGAAATGCAACCGATGCCCAGGCCCGACTCCACCGCGCGCTTGATTGCTTCGGTGTGTTCCAGCTCCAGGCGGATATTGAGGTTGGCGCGGTGGTGGCGCATGGCCTGGTCGAAGGTCAGACGCGTGCCCGAGCCCTGTTCGCGCAGGATCCAGGCTTCTTGCGAGAGGTTTTCGATATCGGCACGGCCCAGCTTGGCCAGCGGGTGCTGCGGGGCGCAGAACACTACCAGTTCGTCTTCGACCCACGGCTGCACTTCCAGGTCCGGGTGGTTGCAGTCACCTTCGATCAGACCCAGGTCAATTTCGTAGTGCGCGACCTGTTGCACAATATGTGCAGTGTTCTGTACATGCAGCTTTACCTGGCTTTCCGGGTGGGTCTGCATGAAGCTGCCGATCAGCAGGGTGGCCAGGTAGTTGCCGATGGTCAACGTGGCACCGACCGACAGCGAACCGAAACCGGACTTGCCGTTGAGCAGGTCTTCGATTTCCTTGGCCTGGTCGAGCAGGGCTACCGCTTGTGGCAACAGTTGATGGCCCAGGGCGTTGAGGGCCAGGCGTTTGCCGGCACGGTCGAACAACTGGCAGCTCGATTGCCGCTCCAGTTCGGTGATGGAGGTACTGGCGGCCGACTGCGACAAGGCCAGCAGGCTAGCGGCCCGAGAGACGCTTTGGTGCTGGGCCACGGCAACGAAGACTTGCAGTTGACGAAGTGTAAATCGCATATCGATATAACCGATAACACATATCTTGATAATCCAGTTAACAGATATTGTCGCTGCCCCTAAACTATCGCGCAACTGCGCGTCTTGCGCGCGCCGCGTCTTTCTTCAGGAGCCCCATTAGATGAGCAACATGAACCACGAACGTGTCCTCAGTGTTCACCACTGGAACGACACCCTGTTCAGCTTCAAGTGCACCCGCGACCCGGGCCTGCGCTTCGAGAACGGTCAGTTCGTGATGATCGGCCTGCAACAGGACAACGGCCGTCCGCTCATGCGCGCCTATTCCATCGCTTCGCCGAACTGGGAAGAGCACCTGGAGTTCTTCAGCATCAAGGTGCCGGACGGCCCGCTGACCTCGCAGCTGCAGCACCTGAAGGAAGGCGACGAGATCATCATCAGCAAGAAGCCTACCGGTACCCTGGTACTCGACGACCTGAACCCGGGCAAGCACCTGTACCTGCTGAGCACCGGTACTGGCCTGGCGCCGTTCATGAGTGTCATCCAGGACCCGGAAACCTACGAGCGCTTCGAGAAAGTGATCCTGGTGCACGGCGTGCGCTACGTGAACGAAGTGGCCTACCGCGAGTTCATCACCGAGCACCTGCCGCAGAACGAGTTCTTCGGTGAGTCGGTTCGCGACAAGCTGATCTACTACCCGACCGTGACCCGCGAACCGTTCGAGAACCAGGGCCGCCTGACCGACCTGATGCGTAGCGGCAAACTGTTCAGCGACATCGGCCTGCCACCGATCAACCCGCAGGACGACCGCGCGATGATCTGCGGCAGCCCGAGCATGCTCGACGAGACCAGCGAAGTGCTGGACAGCTTCGGCCTGAAGATCTCCCCGCGTATGCGCGAGCCGGGTGATTACCTGATCGAGCGTGCCTTCGTCGAGAAGTAAGGCGCAGGTTGATGCAAAGAAGGCGACCCTCGGGTCGCCTTTCTTGTGCCTGTCATTCGTGAACAGCCTGTTCCGGCCCTTTCGCGGACTTGCCCGCGAAGAGGCCAGTGCTGGCAACTTACAATCTATTCGACGCGCGTCTCGCCGCTATACACCAATATCTCCCGACACCGCTTGCACAGGTAACGCCGCCCCTGGCGCACCAGCTTGTGCCGCTGTGCGGTAAACGGGAAGTCGCTCTGCGGGCACGGGCAGCGGTAGATGTAGCGGGTGGCCACGCGCCGTTGCACTTCGTAGTTGTGGCAACGGTTGGGCGGCAGTTCATACACCCCCCGCATGATCAGCTGCCACTCCTCGCCATGGGCCTGGATACGGTCGCCGAACAGCTGGTGGGCCACCAGATGTGCCACTTCATGGGCCACGGTCTGGCGCAGGAAGTCTTCCTGGTTTTCCCGGTAAAGCTGCAGGTTGAAGCGCAGCAGGTTCTGGTGCAGATGGGCGACCCCGGCTTTTTGCCCGCGTAGCTTGAAGCTGACTTCCGGGCGCGGGAAGGGGCGTTTGAAGAAGGTTTCGGCTTGCTGGTAACAGGTTTCGACGCGTTGTCTGAGCAGCTCGGGCATGGCGGGATGGTTCTCCTGACCGGGCATTATGCCGCAACCCCGGGCAGCCTGCCGAGCCACCGGTCAGTGCACAGCCAGAGGCCGCCTTGCGGCGGCCCCTGGTTGATGCCCCAGTGTTGGTCGAGTCTGTTCTAGTTGGTATAGACGGGCCCCACGCCCAGTCCCCAGATGATCACCGTGGCGGCCATGATCGCCACCAGTACTACAAGGCCCACCGCCAGCACCGAGCTGGAGAACAGGAAGCCTTCGTCGGACGGTATGTTCATGAACGTCGGCAAACCGACGTACAGCAGGTACACCGTGTAGCAGATGGCGGCAGTGCCAATCAGCATGCCCAGCCACAGGTGCGGGTACAGCGCCGCCAGGCCGCCGATGAACAACGGGGTGGCGGTGTAGGTGGCAAAGGCGATGCACTGCGCCATGGATGGGTTGGCATCGTAGGTGCGGGCCATCCAGTGGATGAACGCCCCCATCACTGCCACCCCGGCAAGCATCGCCAGGTACGACATGATGCTCATCCAGATGGCGCTTTCCATGGTCAGCATCACCGCTGGCCGGTCGCCGATTACCCAGCCGACCTGGGTCGTACCGATGAACGCCGAAACGGCGGGGATCGCAGCCAGGATCAGGGTGTGCGTCAGGTACATGTGGCTGATGGTTTCTTCTTCGCCACGAATTTCCCGCCATTCCTGGTCGGGATGGGTAAACAGCCCCACAACGTGATGAATCATGCCGATCACTCCTCTCAATGTTGCCAAACGCCCCCCAGATGGAGCGCAAGCGGCCCTACGCCCGAACACCGAAGCAAGCGGTAATGTGGCCTTATGTCGCAGTATAGGAAGCCGTTACCCGCATAAACCGTGCTTTTTAGAGCAAATTGCGCTGTAAGGCGCGCTGTTGATTACAACGAAGTCTTTATCGGAATGCCTACAGCGCCGCCGCGTTTGTGCGTAAAATAGCCGGCTTTTGTCACACCTCGCGGATCCAAGCGCTATGGGCACCCTCTCGGTCAACCAGAACAAACTGCAAAAACGCCTGCGTCGTCTCGCCGGCGAAGCCATCACCGACTACAACATGATCGAGGATGGCGACAAGGTCATGGTCTGCCTGTCCGGCGGCAAGGACAGCTACACCATGCTCGATGTTCTGCTGCACCTGCAGAAGGTGGCACCGATCAAGTTCGAGATCGTCGCGGTGAACATGGACCAGAAGCAGCCAGGGTTCCCCGAGCATGTGCTGCCGGCCTACCTCAAGGAACTCGGTGTCGAGTACCACATCGTCGAGAAGGATACCTACTCGGTGGTCAAGGAGCTGGTGCCCGAGGGCAAGACCACCTGCTCGCTGTGCTCGCGTCTGCGCCGTGGCACCTTGTACACCTTCGCTGACGAAATCGGCGCGACCAAGATGGCGCTGGGCCACCACCGCGACGATATCGTCGAAACCTTCTTCCTCAACATGTTCTTCAACGGCGCGCTCAAGGGCATGCCGCCGAAGCTGCGCGCCGATGATGGCCGCAACGTGGTGATCCGCCCGCTGGCCTACTGCCAGCGAAAAGGATATCCAGGCCTACTCGGACATGAAGGAATTCCCGATCATTCCGTGCAACCTGTGCGGTTCGCAGGAAAACCTGCAGCGCCAGGTGGTCAAGGACATGCTGGTGGAGTGGGAGCGCAAGCACCCGGGGCGTACCGAGAGCATCTTCCGCGCCTTGCAGAACGTGGCACCGTCGCAGTTGGCCGACCGCAACCTGTTCGATTTCACCAGCCTGAAGATCGACGAAAACGCCACCCCGCGCTTCCTTGACGTGCTGAACATCTGAGCCCATGCGCGATTACCAGTGGTTGCACGAATACTGCCTGAACCGCTTCGGCTCGGCCCAGGCGCTGGAGGCCTTTCTGCCGCAGCCGCGCACGCCGGCGCAGCTGCGTGATATCAGTGACGACCGCTACCTGTCGACCTTGGCTCTGCGCGTGTTCCGCGCCGGGCTCAAGCACAGCCTGGTGGATGCCAAGTGGCCAGCTTTTGAGCAGGTATTCTTCGGCTTCGACCCGGAGAAGGTGGTATTGATGGGCGCCGAGCACCTCGAGCGGCTCATGCACGACGAGCGCATCATCCGCCACCTGGGCAAGCTCAAGAGCGTGCCGCGCAATGCGCAGATGGTGCTTGATATCGCGAAGGAGAAGGGCAGCTTTGGTGCGTTCATCGCCGACTGGCCGGTGACCGACATCGTCGGCTTGTGGAAGTACCTGGCCAAGCACGGTAACCAGCTGGGCGGGTTGTCCGCGCCGCGCTTCTTGCGCATGGTCGGCAAGGACACATTCATCCCTACCGATGACATGGCGGCGGCGTTGATTGCGCAGAATGTGATCGACAAACAGCCGACCAGCCAGCGCGATCTGGCCTTGGTGCAGCAGGCGTTCAACCAGTGGCATGCCGAGAGCGGGCGGCCGCTGTGCCAGTTGTCGGTGATGCTGGCGCATACCGTCAACCATTGAGATTTGTGTTGGCCCCTTCGCGGGCATGCCCGCTCCCACAGGTACAGCGCCGGCCTCATGTGTGGCTCGAACCCTGTGGGAGCGGGCAAGCCCGCGAAGAATCTAACTACCTTCGCCCGCCATGCGCCGCTCATGCTGGAACTTCCAGCGCACATACAGCAGCCCGGCGATGAACAGCCCCAGGCTCACCAGCACTTCTACCCAGCCAAACACCGCCCGCGCCGGGTCGAACGCCGCCAGCACACCCTTGATGAAATAGATATTCACCACGAAGCAGGTCCAGGCATGTGCCCGGGCGCTGCCTGCCAGCATGCCCGGCAGCAACAGCAGCAATGGCACCAGTTCGATCGCCAGGATCACCTCGACCCGCGCCCCGTGCAGGTTGGCGAACCACAGGTTGTTCACCACCAGCAGGGCGATCAGGCCAAAGAAGAACGCCAGGCTCAGTGCCCGCGTCAGGCGCAGGCGCGGTGCCAGCCACTCCAGCGTCGGCAATACCTTGGGCTTTTTAGCCACGTGTGGCCTCCAGGGCCTTGGCGGTGGTCGCCAGGCGTTGGCCAAGGGCGCGGCACAGGGTGATTTCGTGTTGGTCGAGCTCGCGCTTGCCATCGGCGCCAGCATGATGGCTGGCGCCATACGGGGTGCCGCCGCCACGCGTCTCGAGCAGTGCCGACTCGCTGTACGGCAGGCCCATCACCAGCATGCCGTGGTGCATCAGGGGCAGCATCATCGACAGCAGGGTGGTTTCCTGGCCACCGTGCAGGCTGGCGGTGGAGGTGAACACGCCGGCCGGCTTGCCGACCAGCTCGCCGCTCAGCCACAGGCTGCTGGTACCATCCAGGAAGTACTTGAGCGGCGCCGCCATGTTGCCGAAGCGGGTCGGGCTGCCCAGCACCAGGCCGGCGCAGTGACGCAGGTCGTCCAGGGTGGCGTACAGCGCGCCACTGGCCGGGATGTCCGGGGCGACTGCTTCGCATTCCGTGGAAATCGCCGGCACCGTGCGCAGGCGGGCTTCCATGCCGGCCAGCTCAATGCCGCGGGCGATGTGCCGGGCCATCTCGCTGGTCGAACCATGGCGGCTGTAGTACAGCACCAGGATGTAGGGCTGGCTCACGGCAGGATCTCCAGTACTTTCTCGGGCGGGCGGCCGACCACGGCCTTGTCACCGGCGACCAGGATCGGCCGCTCGATCAGCTTGGGGTGCCGGGCCATGGCTTCGATCAGTTGTGCGTCGGTCAGCGCCGGGTCGGCCAGGTTCAGATCCTTGTACTCGTCCTCGCCGGTACGCAGCAACTGGCGCGGGGCGATGCCCAGTTTGCCGAGCAGGGCCGTGAGGGTGGCGACGTCGGGCGGGGTTTCGAGGTAGCGCACGACGGTCGGCGCCAGGCCGCGGGCTTCGAGCAGTTCCAGGGCGCCGCGGGATTTCGAGCAGCGCGGGTTATGATAGAGCGTGAGGTCGGTCATGTCGGGTCGCATCCAGCAGGGTGTGGCGGCTATTCTAACCGCAGCGACTGACCAATTTGCTTTAAAACTCGAGAAGGATTGACCCATGGCAAGGCGTCTGGCAGCAGTACTGGCCATCACCGCGAGCCTGTTGCTCGGTGGTTGCGGTGCCGATTATGGCGTGGACCAACACGGTAATACGGTTAAGGCCGAACAGATCGATGGGCACTGGCTGGTGCTCAATTACTGGGCCGAATGGTGCGGGCCGTGCCGTACCGAAATCCCTGAGCTGAACGCGGCAGCCAAGCAGTGGGCGGCCGACGGAATCAAGGTGGTGGGGGTGAACTTCGATGGCTTGCAGGGGCAGGAGCTGAAGCAGGCGGCCGAAACCTTGGGCATCGCTTTCACCGTATTGGCGCAGGACCCGGCCGAGCGCTATGACCTGCCACGTAGCGAGGCATTGCCGGTGACCTACATCATCGATGACAAGGGCAAGGTGCGGGAACAGCTGATGGGCGAGCAAACCCAGGAAGGGCTGCAGGCCAGGATCAAGGCCCTGAAGGGCGCCTGAAGTCAGCCTGTACCGGCCATATCGCCGGCAAGCCAGCTACCACAGGTACTGCGCAGGGTTCATATGCTGTGCGGTACCTGTGGGAGCTGGCTTGCCGGCGATAGGGCCGGTACAGGCAATAGCGATCAGCCTTCCTCAGGCCAGAAGCGCAGCGGCTTGCCTTCGGCCGGCCAGAAACGTACCTGCTCGATCGGCGACACATCCCAGCGCTGCACTGTTTCCAGCGCCTGCAGGAAGCGCTTTTCCTGCTCCATCAACGCCGGCGCGCAGAGCTTGCGGGTCTTGCCGACCTTGCCGAAGCTCAGGTGCTCGCCGTCCAGTGTGTACGGCGCGAACCAGTGGTTGCAGCCACCGTTGCCATAGGCACGGCCATCGCTGGCCAGGGTCAGGGTCAGGTGGCTGTAGTCGATCAGTGGCCGTTCGCCAATCCACTCCAGCACGTAGCTGCGCTCCTGCTGCAGCCTGGAAGGTTCTGCGGCACAGCCGAGCAGGCCGGTGGCAATCAGCAAGCCGGTCAGCAGATTCTTCACTCGGCGGCCTCCTGGCAACGCGGGCACAGGTGTTTTTCGCCATGGCTGGCCCAACCCAGCTCGGCAACGCGGGCGCTGGCGGCAGGCTGGCGGGCTTTCTTGCCCAGCTTGGCGTCCACGGCGAACTCGAAGTCCAGCACGGCGTCGCAGCTGTCGCAGGCGACCTGCCAGGTGAGGATTTCCAGCTCGTTGAATACCGGGCCGCTGGCCACTGCAACCCACTGGCCGCGCGGGTTGATCAGGTGACGCACGCTCTCCACTGTCAGGCGCATGGACAGGTCTTTGCTGCCCTTGAGGGTAACCAGCAGGGTGTCGCCTTTATGCATCGAACCGCCATTGCCAGTGACCTGGTAACGGCCCGGCACCAGTGCACGGCACTCGATCAGGGTGTGTTGCGGGTTGAAAAGGGTGTAGCGGAAATCGTGCTCGACCATGGGTCCTCCAGAAATGCCGCGTATCCTAGCATTAACCCATTACCAGATTCTGTGGATTGCCTGCCGCCCAGCGGTTGATGTTGTCCAGCGTGGTCGCGGCGATGGCATCCAGTGCCTCGCGGGTAAGGAAAGCCTGGTGGGCGGTGATGATCACGTTGGGGAAGGTCAGCAGGCGGGCCAGTACGTCGTCCTGCAGTGGCAGGTCGGAACGGTCCTCGAAGAACAGCTGGGCTTCTTCTTCATAGACGTCCAGGCCCAGGTAGCCGAGCTGGCCGCTCTTCAGCGCGTCGATCAGCGCCGGGGTGTCGACCAGCGCGCCGCGGCCGGTGTTGATCAGCATGGCGCCGGGCTGCAACTGGGCCAGGCTTTGCGCATTGATCAGGTGCCGGGTGTGTTCGGTCAGCGGGCAATGCAGGCTGATGATGCGGGCTTCGCGCAGCAACTCGGGCAATGGCAGGTAGCGCGCGCCCAAGGCCAGCAGTTCGGGGTTGGGGTAGGGGTCACAGGCAAGCAACTGGCAGCCGAAACCGGCCATGATGCGAGCGAAGGCGGCGCCGATCTGGCCGGTACCGACCACGCCGACGGTCTTGCCGTGCAGGTCGAAGCCGGTGAGCCCGTGCAGAGTGAAGTCACCCTCGCGGGTGCGGTTGTAGGCCCGGTGCAGGCGCCGGTTGAGAGCCAGGATCAGCGCCACGGCGTGTTCAGCCACGGCATGTGGCGAGTAGGCCGGTACACGCACCACGGCCAGGCCCAGGCGTTTCGCGGCGGCCAGGTCGACGTGGTTGTAGCCGGCCGAACGCAGGGCGATAAGGCGCGTGCCACCGGCAGCCAGGCGTTGCAGGACTGCGGCGTCGAGTTCGTCATTGATGAAGGCGCAGACGACTTCGTAGCCATCGGCCAGGGCGGCGGTGTCGAGGGTCAGTCGGGTGGGCTGGAAATGCAGGTCCAGGGTTGTGCCGCTGGCGGCCCGGGTGAAGCTTTCCTGGTCGTAATGCTGGCTGCTGAACAACAGGGCGCGCATGGTGGGGCTTCCTTTGCAGTGGTTTGGGGATTGTAGCCAGCGGGTTGAAAGGGGCCGGTGAGGTCAGGCGCTCAATCTGGCCTGGGCAGCCAGCCGGTCGATAGCCGCATCCAGTTCATCCAGCGCCTGCTGCGCCTGCGGGTTGTCCTGCTTGAGCAAGGTCTCGCTACGCTGACAAGCTGCACGCAACTGCGGCACGCCGCAATAGCGCGAGGCGCCGTTCAGGCGGTGCACCTGTTCGATAAGCCCGGTGCGGTCGTCAGCCTCGCGCGCGGCGCGTATGGCTTCGCGGTCGGCATCCAGTGAGGCCAGCAGCATGCTCAACATGTCGGCGGCCAGGTCTGGCTTGCCTGCCGCCAGGCGCAGGCCTTCGTCGGGGTCGAGTACCTTCAGTTCGTCGTTGTTGGCCAGCTGCTCGGCGTGTGCTTGCTGCGGTGTGCCCAGGCTCAGGCCGGTCCATTTCATTACCACCTGGACCAGTTGCCGTTCGCTGATCGGCTTGGTCAGGTAGTCGTCCATGCCACCGTGCAGCAATGCGCGTTTCTCGTTGGCCATGGCGTGGGCGGTAAGGGCGACGATTGGCAACGGATTGCCGCTTTGGGTGTTTTCCCACAGACGGATCTGCTCGGTGCAGGCGCGGCCGTCCATGCCGGGCATCTGCACGTCCATCAACACCAGGTCGAACGGCTCGTCCTGCACCGCCTGCACCGCCGCATAGCCGTTGTCGACGGCCAGCACTTCGGCACCCAGGTCTTCGAGCAGGGTCTGCACCAGCAGCAGGTTGGCGGCATTGTCGTCGACGCAGAGGATCTTCGGCTGGCGCTGGCCGTTGATGCTGGTCACCTCGCCCTGCGGGCGGCGCGGCTGCACCAGTTCCAGCAACAGGCGGCGCAGTTTGCGCGTGCAGGTCGGCTTGGACAGCAATTGGCCATGGCCGTTGGGCAGGTACGGATGGTAAAGCGCCTGCTCGGTGGTCGGGCACAGCACTACACACTGGCAATGGTAGCGTTCGAGCTGCTGGTGGTAACGGCCCAGTTGCTCCGGCGACAGGCTGCCCAGGTTGGCCCCGAGCACGGCGAAGTCGAACGGCAGAGCGGCTTGGCTGGCGGCCTGCACGCCCTGCAGCAACTGGTCGTAGGAGGCGAACAGGCTAACGCTGAGGCCGCAGTCTTGCAGTTGGTGTTCCAGTGCCTGGCGCGCCAGTTCGTGGCCATCGACGATGGCCGCGCGGCGGCCCAGCAGCGGTTGCAGCGGCATCTCCTCGACACCGTCGTGGGCCTTGGGCAGGTTGAGGCTGATCCAGAACTGCGAACCCTCGCCCGGGGTGCTGTCGACGCCGATTTCGCCGCCCATCTGCTCGATCAGGCGCTTGGAAATCACCAGCCCCAGGCCGGTGCCGCCGGGCTGGCGGGCCAGCGAGTTGTCGGCCTGGCTGAAAGCCTGGAACAACGTACGCACATCCTGCGGCGACAGGCCGATGCCGGTGTCCTGCACGCTGATGCGCAGCTGCGCGCTGTCTTCGTGCTCGTCTTCGAGCATGGCGCGCACGACGATGGTGCCTTCGCGGGTGAACTTGATGGCGTTGCTGACCAGGTTGGTAAGGATCTGCTTGAGCCGCAACGGGTCGCCAATCAGCGACGACGGGGTATCGCGGTAGATCAGGCTGAGCAGCTCCAGCTGCTTGGCGTGGGCGGCCGGGGCGAGGATGGTCAGGGTGTCCTGGATCAGGTCGCGCAGGTTGAACGGGATGCTGTCGAGCACCAGTTTGCCGGCCTCGATCTTGGAGAAATCGAGGATCTCGTTGATGATCCCCAGCAGGTTGTCGGCGGATTTCTCGATGGTGCTCAGATAGTCCAGCTGGCGCGGTGTCAGCTCACTTTTCTGCAGCAGGTGGGTGAAGCCGAGGATACCGTTGAGCGGGGTGCGGATTTCGTGGCTCATGTTGGCCAGGAATTCCGACTTGATACGGCTGGCCTCCAGGGCTTCCTTGCGCGCCATGTCCAGCTCGATGTTCTGGATCTCGATGGTTTCAAGGTTCTGGCGCACGTCCTCGGTGGCCTGGTCGATGCTGTGCTGCAGCTCTTCGTGGGCATTGTGCAGGGTTTCGGCCATGCGGTTGATGCCGCGCGCCAGTTCATCCAGCTCATGGCTGCCCATGGCCGGCAGGCGTTCCTCGAGGTGGCCGTCCTTGAGCTGGTTGACTGCGTGCTTGATACGCTTGATGGGGTCGTTGATGGTGCGGCTCATGCGCAATGCCAGCAGGCCGCTGAGCACCAGGCAGGCGAGGATCAGCAACAGGCTGGTGAACAGGTTGCGGTAGCCGCGCAGCAGGGTGCCGTCGTGGGACAGCTCGATCTCGACCCAGCCCAGCAGGCGTTCGGCTTCGGCCGGTACGGCATCGGTGGCCAGGTCGCGGTGGTGGCCGAATACCGGCATCAGGTAGCGCGTGGCATCATTGCCGCTGCGTTGCAGCAGCTGGGTGCCGGTGCCGCCGCTGGGCGGCTGATTGAGCATGCTCGGGCCGGCGTGGGCCAGGCGCGTGCGGTCCGGGGCCAGGAAGGCGACGGCACGCACATCGGCCTGCTCCAGGGTCTGCGCGGCAATGCGCTCCAGTTGCGCCGGTGCCAGCCTGGCCATGGCGGGCGCGGCCAGTGGTGCCAGTTGCTCGGCGATCATCTTGCCGCGCTGCAGCAGTTGGGTGCGCAGGTCGTTCTGCTGCAGCCAGGTGAAGTAACTACCCAGCACCACGGCCATAAGGCCGGCTGGCAGCAGGGCCAGCAGCAGGACCCGACTGCGAATTCCCAAGCGATCGAGCACACTCGCCTCCTGTCACGTGCCTGGACGCCGTCAAGCGCTGACGGCCAAGCCGGGAAGTTACTCCGCCTGTTGCGCTATTGCACCTTTTTAGTCGGTGTTTTGCACCGTTGCAGGGGCCTTGGTCGCAGGGCGGTTGCCTGGCAGGCGCGGGATGCTCAATAATCGTGTAATTGAGAATGCATGGCAGTTGCTAATGAATCCTGTGTCTATTCACAGCTCCAATATCCTCGCCATCGAGGATGACCCGGTCCTCGGTGCCTACCTGCACGAAGAATTGCAGCGCGGCGGTTTCCAGGTGACCTGGTGCCGCAACGGCCTGGAGGGCCTGGAAACGGCAGGGCGCCAGGCGTTCGATGTGGTGCTCATGGACATCCTGCTGCCCGGGCTCAACGGTCTGGATGCCCTGGCGCAGTTGCGCAAGCGCAGCGCCACGCCGGTGATCCTGATGTCGGCGCTGGGCGCCGAGGCCGACCGCATCAGCGGTTTCCAGCGCGGTGCCGACGACTACCTGCCCAAGCCATTCAGCATGGCCGAGCTGCAGGTGCGCATCGAGGCTATCCTGCGGCGCGTGGCCCTCGAGCGGCGCCATCAGGCCCCGCAGGTGCAGGCCGCCAGTGGCGACTTGCACTATGACGAGGCGCTGTGCGACGTGCGCCTGGAGGGTCGCCTGGCCGGCCTGACCCCCAGCGAGTTCCGCCTGCTCGACATCCTCAACCGCAACCTCGACGAAGTGCTGAGCAAGCCGTTCCTCTACCAGCAAGTACTGCAGCGAGGCTATTCGCGGCACGATCGCAGCCTGGACATGCACGTCAGCCAGATCCGTCGCAAACTCAAGGACATCGGCTATCACGAACGGCAGATCCGCACCGTGTGGGGCAAGGGCTACGTGCTCAGCGTCGGCGAGGTGGAGTGACACATGCTCGACCGCCATTCGCTGTTCTGGAAGCTGGCGATCCTGTTGGTGGGCTTCTGCCTGCTGATGATCGGCCTCAGCTACACCTGGGGCCGGCACATGGAAACCCGGAACGCCTTCCTCTCGGAGCCGGCGCGGCAGGCCTTGCGTGGTTATGCTGCCGAGGCCGAGCAGGCCTGGCGCAGTGGCGGGCGGGCCGGGCTGGACAGGTGGGTGGCGGCGATGCACCAGCGCGAACGCGGCTGGGTTGGCGTGCTCGACTTCAACCTGCAGCCGCTGGATAGCGCCACTCTCGACCCCCGGATCATGCAGCGGCTGACCCGCCTGCGCGGTGTCGACTGGCCGATGAGCCGGCGCAGCGTCGAGCAGCCGTGGCTGCGCATACCGTTCCCGGGGGCGCCGGAACAGGGCATGTTGGTGATCGAACTGCCGCAGCGCTTCAACCCCGGCCAATACCGCATGCTGTGGCGCATCGTCACCAACGGCATCATCCCTGGCCTGTTCACCTTGCTGTTGTGCGTGGGCCTTTACCGCATGCTGATCGTGCCGTTGAACCAGTTGCGCGAGCAGGCCAATGCCTGGCGCGCCGACCAGTTGTCGGCGCGCCTCGACCCACGCACCATCGCCCGGCATGACGAGCTGGGCGAACTGGCTCGAGCCTTCGACCAGATGGCCGAGCGCCTGCAGGGCACGGTAGCCATGCAGCAGCAGTTGCTCCGTGACCTGTCCCATGAAATGCGCACGCCACTCAGCCGGCTGCGGGTGGCTTGCGATGGCGAAACCGACCTGCAGCGCCTGCGTGACCGCCTGACGCGGGAAGTGGACTGCATGCAGCAACTGGTCGAGGACACGCTGCAACTGGCCTGGCAGGACGCTGAACGTGCGCCGATGAATCTGGAGCCGATCGAGGTACAGGCGCTGTGGGAGCTGCTGGCCGAGAATGCCAGCTATGAAAGCGGCTGGGCACTGGCGCGGCTGCGATGCGAAGTGCCGGCCGACTGTTGGGTGCAGGGCAACCTCAATCATCTGGCCCAGGCGCTGGAGAACCTGTTGCGCAATGCCATTCGTCATTCGCCGGCCGAGGGAGTGGTGCGCCTCGGTGGGCAGCGTGAAGGCGGGTACTGGAGGTTGTGGCTGGAAGACGAGGGCGGTGGCGTTGCTGAAGAAGACCTGGAGCGGATCTTTGCACCGTTCTCGCGGCTGGACGGTTCGCGGCCCGGCGATGGCGGTTTCGGCCTGGGGCTGAGCATCGCCCGTAGTGCCATCCAGCGCCAGGGCGGCACCTTGTGGGCGCAGAATGGCAAGCATGGGCTGCGGTTGTGCATGAGATTGCCGTTACATGTGCCGGCCCCTTCACGGGCATGCCCGCTCCCTCAGGTTCAGCATTTATCTTGAATGCAGCGCAATCCCTGTGGGAGCGGGCGTGCCCGCGAAGAGGCCGGTACAGGTTATCGATATAGCTTGTAGCTATATTCACCACAGATTGCGTGATATGGCCGAGAAGGGTTTGCCGGTATGATAGGCACCCCTGCCGACCGGATTGTGAAATACGCCATGACCTTGCAGTACCCAACCATCGCCGATTGCGTCGGCAATACGCCCCTGGTTCGCCTGCAGCGCATTGCTGGCGAAACCAGCAACACCCTCCTGCTCAAGCTCGAAGGTAACAATCCCGCCGGCTCGGTAAAGGACCGCCCGGCACTGTCGATGATCACCCGCGCCGAACTGCGCGGCCAGATCAAGCCCGGCGACACCCTGATCGAAGCCACCTCCGGCAACACCGGCATCGCCCTGGCGATGGCTGCTGCGATAAAGGGTTACAAGATGATCCTGATCATGCCCGACAACTCCACCGCCGAACGCAAGGCGGCCATGACCGCCTACGGCGCCGAGCTGATCCTGGTGACCAAGGAAGAGGGCATGGAAGGCGCCCGTGACCTGGCCGAGAAGCTGCAGGCCGAAGGCCGTGGCCTGGTGCTGGACCAGTTCGCCAACGGCGACAACCCCATCGCCCACTACAACAGCACTGGCCCCGAGATCTGGCAGCAGACCCAGGGCACAATCACCCATTTCATCAGCTCCATGGGTACCACCGGTACGATCATGGGCTGCTCGCAGTACCTCAAGGAACAGAACCCGGCGGTACAGATCATCGGCCTGCAACCAATGGAAGGCTCGGCCATCCCGGGCATCCGCCGCTGGCCCGAGGAATACCTGCCGAAAATCTTCGACGCCAGCCGCGTCGACCGCGTGGTCGACATGTCGCAGCAGGAAGCCGAGGAAACCACCCGCCGCCTTGCCCGTGAAGAGGGCATTTTCTGCGGCGTGTCTTCTGGTGGTGCAGTCGCCGCCATGCTGCGCCTGTCCCGCGAGGTGGAAAATGCCACGATGGTCGCGATCATCTGCGACCGCGGCGACCGTTACCTGTCCACCGGCCTGTTCGATCCGAGCTAAATGTCCAAGAAAAAAAGCAACAGCGGCCTGCGCTTCCAGCCAGCCGGTGGCAACCGCAGCCCCCAGGTCCCGGTGGGCAAGAAGCAGCGCCTGGAAATCGAGCGCCTTGCCGGTGACGGCCGGGGTATCGCCTTCCACGAGGGGCGCACCTGGTTCGTCAGTGGCGCCCTGGCCGGTGAGGCCGTGGAGGCGCGGGTGCTCAATGCCCGTGGCAAAGTGGTCGAGGCCCGCCTGGAGCGCCTGCTGCAGGCCAGCCCCGAGCGCCGTCAGGCACCGTGCCGCTATTACGAGCGCTGCGGCGGCTGCAACCTGCAGCACCTGCCGCACGAAGCGCAGCTGGCGCTCAAGCAGCGCACCCTTGCCGAGCAGTTGCAGCGCGTGGCCGGCGTGCAGCCCGACGAGTGGGCCGCACCGCTGAGCGGGCCGGAATTCGGTTACCGACGCCGCGCCCGCGTGGCCGTGCGCTGGGACATCAAGGCCCGCCAGCTGGAGGTCGGCTTCCGCGCCGAAGCCAGCCAGGACATTATTGCCATTGACGATTGCGCGGTGCTGGTACAGCCCTTGCAGTCGATTCTGCGCCACTTGCCGACCGTGCTGCGCTCGCTGAGCAAGCCGCAGGCGCTGGGCCATGTGGAACTGTTCAGCGGCACCGCCGAGGCGCTGTTGGTGCGCCATGTCGCGCCGCTGCCCGCCGAAGACCTGGCCAGGCTGCAGGCGTTCTGCGAGCAGGCCAATGCCCAGCTGTGGCTGCAGGGTGAAGGGGAGCCGGCGCCAGTGGATCCGGCTGCGCAACTGGGCTTTGCCCTGGCGCCGTGGCAGCTGGAACTGGCCTGGCGCCCAGGTGACTTCGTGCAGGTGAATGCCCAGGTCAACACGGCGATGATCGAGCAGGCCCTGGCCTGGCTCGCACCGCAGGCCGACGAGCGCGTGCTGGACCTGTTCTGCGGCCTGGGCAACTTTGCCCTGCCGCTGGCTCGCCAGGCGCGCGAAGTGGTTGCCGTGGAAGGTGTGCAGGCCATGGTCGAGCGGGCCGCGGCCAACGCCCGGAACAACAATGTGCATAACGCACGGTTTTTTCAGGCCGATTTATCGCAGCCTTTGGCGGGTGCCGGATGGGCCGCCGAGGGCTTTTCTGCGGTACTCTTGGATCCACCGCGCGACGGTGCTTTCGAGGTGGTGCAAGGCATCGCCCGCCTCAAGGCCAGAAGGCTGGTCTATGTATCGTGCAACCCGGCCACGCTGGCGCGAGACGCCCAGGTGCTGGTCGGCCAGGGGTACCGGTTAAAAAGGGCCGGGATTCTCGACATGTTTCCTCAGACGGCGCATGTCGAGGCCATGGCGTTATTCGAAGCGGGCTAGCTGACTGGCCCCTTGGTGCGGCTTGCACGGAATGTTGGCCGCACGGTGATCGCCAGCGCACCTGCGTGGTGTGCTGTATGGAAAGGTAAAACAAAGATGGTACAGGTGAGAGTGCACCAGCCGGTCAACACTGACGGCAGTATCAATCTCGAAGCATGGTTGGACCATGTGGTAAGCGTCGATTCGGCACTGGATCGCGCAGCGCTGAAAGAGGCCTGCGAGTTTGCCCATGAGGTCGAGAAAAAGGGCAACCCGGCCAAGCATTCCTGGGCGGACGGCACGTCCAGTTTCCAGGCAGGCCTGGAGATCGCCGAAATCCTCGCCGACCTCAAGCTCGACCAGGATTCCCTGGTGGCGGCGGTCATCTACCGCTCGGTGCGCGAGGGCAAGGTGACCCTGGCCGAAGTCAGTCAGCGCTTTGGCCCGGTGGTGTCCAAGCTGATCGACGGCGTGCTGCGCATGGCCGCCATCAGCGCCAGCCTCAGCCCGCGGCAATCGCTGGTGCTGGGCTCGCAGGCGCAGGTCGAGAACCTGCGCAAGATGCTCGTGGCCATGGTCGATGATGTGCGCGTGGCGTTGATCAAGCTCGCCGAGCGCACCTGCGCGATCCGTGCGGTCAAGGCCGCCGACGACGAGAAACGCCTGCGTGTTGCGCGCGAGGTGTTCGACATCTATGCGCCGCTGGCGCACCGTCTGGGTATCGGCCACATCAAGTGGGAGCTGGAAGACCTGTCCTTCCGCTATCTCGAACCCGACCAGTACAAACAGATCGCCAAGTTGCTGCACGAGCGGCGGCTGGACCGCGAGCGCTTCATCAGCGATGTGATGAACCAGCTGCAGAACGAGCTGCTGGCCACTGGCGTCAAGGCCGACATCAGCGGCCGGGCGAAACATATCTATTCGATCTGGCGCAAGATGCAGCGCAAAGGCCTGGAATTCAGCCAGATCTACGACGTGCGCGCGGTACGGGTGCTGGTCCCGGAAATCCGCGACTGCTACACCGCGCTGGGTATCGTGCACACCCTGTGGCGGCACATCCCCAAGGAGTTCGACGACTACATCGCCAACCCCAAGGAGAACGGCTATCGCTCGCTGCACACCGCGGTGATCGGCCCCGAGGGCAAGGTGCTGGAAGTGCAGATCCGTACCCACGGCATGCACGAGGAAGCCGAGCTTGGGGTTTGCGCCCACTGGCGCTACAAGGGCACCGACGTCAAGTCCAGCTCCAACCATTACGAAGAGAAGATCTCCTGGCTGCGCCAGGTGCTTGAGTGGCACGAAGAGCTGGGCGACATCGGTGGCCTGGCCGAGCAGCTGCGGGTCGACATCGAACCGGACCGGGTCTACGTGTTCACTCCGGACGGCCACGCCATCGACTTGCCCAAGGGGGCCACGCCGCTGGACTTCGCCTACCGCGTGCACACCGAAATCGGCCACAACTGCCGCGGTGCCAAGATCAACGGGCGCATCGTGCCGCTCAACTACAGCCTGCAGACCGGCGAGCAGGTCGAGATCATCACCAGCAAGCACGGCAACCCCAGCCGTGACTGGTTGAACTCCAACCTGGGTTACGTCACCACCTCGCGAGCGCGGGCCAAGATTGTGCACTGGTTCAAGCTGCAGGCACGCGACCAGAACGTCGCCGCCGGCAAGACCTTGCTTGAACGCGAGCTTAGCCGCCTGGGCCTGCCGCAGGTGGATTTCGAGCGACTGGCAGAGAAGACCAACGTCAAGACCGCCGAGGACATGTTCGCCTCGCTCGGTGCCGGCGACCTGCGCCTGGCACACCTGGTCAACGCCGCCCAGCAGTTGCTGGAGCCCGAGCGCATCGAGCAGATCGAACTGGTACCACGCAAGCCTACCGGGCCGCGTACCGGCAAGCGCGGTGACATCCAGATCCAGGGTGTCGGCAACCTGCTGACGCAGATGGCCGGCTGCTGCCAGCCGCTGCCGGGCGACGCCATCGTCGGCTACATCACCCAGGGCCGCGGCGTGAGCATCCACCGTCAGGACTGCGCCTCGGTGCTGCAGTTGGCGGGCAAGGAGCCGGAGCGCATGATTCAGGTCAGCTGGGGGCCGATCCCGGTGCAGACCTACCCGGTCGACATCGTCATCCGTGCCTACGACCGCCCGGGCTTGCTGCGCGATGTGTCGCAAGTGCTGCTGAACGAGAAGATCAACGTGCTGGCGGTGAACACCCGCTCGAACAAGGAAGACAACACTGCGTTGATGTCGCTGACCATCGAGATTCCGGGCCTGGATGCGCTGGGGCGCTTGCTGGGGCGGATCTCGCAGTTGCCGAACATCATCGAGACGCGGCGTAATCGTACCCCTTGATAATCAGGATTGGGGCCGCTGTGCGGCCCATCGCCGGCAAGCCAGCTCCCACAGGTACTCCGCAGGCCTCAAGTTCTGTGCAAAACCTGTGGGAGCTGGCTTGCCGGCGATCGGGGGCAAAGCCCCCGCTGAGGAATAGCTGACCATGACCTACACCCTCGAAGACCTGCTGCACCTCATGGCCCGCCTGCGCGACCCGCAGTACGGCTGCCCGTGGGACCTGAAGCAGAACTACGCGAGCATCGTCCCGCACACCATCGAAGAGGCCTACGAGGTTGCCGACACCATCGAGCGCGGCGATTTCGAGCACTTGCAGGGGGAGTTGGGCGACCTGCTGTTCCAGGTGGTCTACTACAGCCAGCTCGCCCGCGAGGAGGGGCGTTTCGAGTTCGACGGCGTGGTCGACAGCATCACCCGCAAGCTCATTCGTCGTCACCCGCATGTGTTCCCCACCGGCGAGCTGTACGCGCCGGTGGACGCCCCCAGCCTGAGCGAGGCCCAGGTCAAGTCACGCTGGGAAGAAATCAAGGCTGAAGAGCGCGCGGAAAAGAGCCAGCCCGAACAATTGTCGCTGCTCGACGACGTACCGGCGGCATTGCCGGCGTTGTCGCGGGCAGCCAAACTGCAAAAGCGCGCGGCCACGGTCGGTTTCGACTGGCCTGCGGCATTGCCGGTGCTGGACAAGGTCCGCGAAGAGCTGGACGAAGTGCTGCAGGCCATGGCCGACGGCGATGCCGATGCGCTCGAGGATGAAATCGGCGACCTGCTGTTCGCCACCGTCAACCTGGCCCGTCACCTCAAGCATGACCCGGAGCATGCCCTGCGCCGCGCCAATCGCAAGTTCGAGCGGCGTTTCCGCTTCATCGAACAGGCATTGCGTGACAGTGGCCGCCCGATCGAAGATTGTAACCTTGACGAACTGGATGCCCTTTGGGGTGAAGCCAAACGTCAGGAAAAGAACCTGCCCAGCTGCGGCTGAGCTGTTGCATAAGTGAGTGAACATTCATGAGCCTTTCCCTTCGCGACCAACTGCTCAAAGCCGGTCTGGTCAACCAGAAACAGGTTTCCCAGGCCACCAAGGCCGAGAAGAAACAGAAACGCCTGGAGCACAAAGGCCAGGTCGAGGTGGACGACAGCCAGCAGCGCATGGCCAAGGAAGCCATGGCCGAGAAAGCCAGGCGTGACCAGGAACTGAACCGCCAGCAGCAGGAAAAAGCCGAGCAGAAAGCCCGTGCCGCGCAGATCAAGCAGTTGATCGAAGCGACTCGCCTGCCGAAGCTGAGCACCGAGGACTACTACAACTTTGTCGACGACAAGAAGGTCAAGCGCATTGCCGTCAATGCCCTGATGCGGACCAAGCTGAGCAACGGTGCGCTGGCCGTGGTGGCCCATGCCGGCGGTTACGAGGTCATCCCCCGTGAAGCGGCAGTGAAGATCCAGGAGCGCGACCCTAGCCGTATCCTGCTGCTCAACACCCATGTCGAGGAAGCGAACGAGGACGACCCGTACGCGGCCTACAAGATCCCTGATGATCTGATGTGGTAAACACGAAAAACCCCGCCTTGGCGGGGTTTTTCATTTGAAGATGGGGTCATTGCGTGGCGCGCTGGTTTTCCAGGTTTTCCAGCTCCGTACGGTACTGGTGCGCTTCATGTTCGTTGTGGAACATCCCCACCAGCTGGCCTTGTTGGTGCACATCCCAGATCCGCACACCAGCGGCCAGGCCTTCGTGGGACATTTTCGATTCGTCGCGTTCGGTTACTTGGACTGTCATCGTCAAACTCCACTGCTTGAGTTGGTTGCGACACTGTGTCGCACACCCTCTTTATAGAGTTTGTTAGCAGGCTAAGTAAATAAAACCGGGATGAAACAAGTTTCATGATGCTGAAGTTGTGTTGCCTGGGCTGGCCCTATCGCCGGCGAGCCAGCTCCCACAGGTACTGCGCTGGGCTCAGGCTGTGTGAGGTCTCTGTGGGAGCTGGCTTGCCGGCGATAGGGCCGGTACAGACAATCCAGAAACCCCAGGCAGAAAAAAGCCCCGCACATGGCGGGGCTTTGGTGCTGCTGGCAGCGCTGGCTCAGTTGCCCTTCACCGGCTTGCCATCGACCGTGCCATCCTGCAGCACGATCACGTATTCCTTGCCATCGGTCTCGACCTGGCGCAGTTGCACCAGCAGGTAGTCCCAGTTCTTGGCGAACCACAGCTCGGTGATGCGCTTGCTCTGGCTTGGGTCGCGCACGCGCTCGACCTTCACCGCATCGACCTGGCCGGTCTTGGTGGTGACCTTTTCGGTGCCCAGCACGCGGAAGTCGTAGGTGTCGATCTCGTCACCGTCGACTACCTGGTAGGTCATGCTCTTCTTGCCGGCGGCCACGTCATGCTGCAGGGCCAACTGGTAGGACGACTTGTCCAGCACGCCACGGTTCAGCGGCAGGCTGACGGCGTCGCCACGGTCACTGCCGGTGACCTTCTTGCTGTTCCAGTCGAAGGCCAGGTCGACCTTCTTGGCCTTGCCCAGGCCGCCACGCTCGAAGTGGTACTTCTGCGGCAGCAGGGTGTCGTTGTCCATGCGCAGGGTGCTTTGCTCGGTCAGGCTGGCGATCATCATGGAAGCCTTGAAGTTAAGGTCCCAGGTACCGTTGGCATTCTTGACCAGGCTGCGCTCGGCGGTGCCGCTCATGGGCAGTTGCTTCCAGTCGGCGGTATAGCTGGCCGAGAAAGGCTTCAGATCAGCTGCCTGGAGGGGCAGGGCGAGCACGGCGAGAGCCAAGAGCAGGGCGCGACGCATAAATTCTCCTAGGATCGAATCAAGTGACCGCTGGCCGCCAGGGGCTGGCCGTCCAGTAATGCACCCTGTTCGCCAAGACGCAAGCGCCCTTCAGCGAACCAGCGCACCGCCAGCGGGTAAATCAGGTGCTCCTGGCGGTGTACCCGCTGTGCCAGGCTTTCGACGGTGTCGTCTGACACCACCGGTACCACAGCCTGTACGACCAATGGGCCGCCATCGAGTTCCTCAGTCACGAAGTGTACGCTGCAGCCATGCTCGGCGTCGCCTGCCTCCAGTGCCCGGCGGTGGGTATGCAGGCCCTTGTACCTGGGCAGCAGCGACGGGTGGATGTTGAGCAGGCGGCCCTGATAGTGGCGTACGAAGTCGCCACTTAGAATGCGCATGAAACCGGCCAGCACCACCAGGTCCGGGGCGAAAGCGTCGATGCGCGCCATCAGTGCGGCATCGAAGGCTTCCCGGCCGTCGAACTGGGTGTGCTCGAGCACGACGCTGTCGATACCGGCCGCCGCGGCGCGCTGCAGCCCGTAGGCATCGGCGCGGTTGGAAACCACCGCACGGATGCGCACCGGGCTGTCCTGGCCTTGGCAACTGTCGATCAGGGCTTGCAGGTTGCTGCCGGAACCCGACAGCAGTACCACTACATTGCAGGTCTTGCTTGGCATCAGTGTGCCTTGAGGTTCTGCAGCTCGACCTGGGCAGCGCCCTCGGCGGCTTCGGCGATGTGGCCGATCACCCATGGCTGCTCGCCAGCGGCGCGCAGTTCGTTCAGGGCAGCTTCTACCTGATCCTGGGCCACGCAGATGACCATGCCGACGCCACAGTTCAGCACGCGGTGCATCTCATGCTCGTCGACGTTGCCTTTTTCCTGCAGGAAGTCGAACACTGCCGGGCGCTGCCAGCTGGCCACGTCGATGACCGCCTGGGCGTTGGCCGGCAATACGCGCGGGATGTTGTCCAGCAGGCCGCCACCGGTGATGTGGGCCATGGCCTTGACCGCGCCGGTGTTCTTGATCAGCTGCAGCAGTGGCTTGACGTAGATGCGGGTAGGCGCCATCAGCAGGTCGGCCAGCGGTTTGCCGCCCAGCTGGGTGTTCTCGATGTCGGTGCCGGACACTTCGAGGATCTTGCGGATCAGCGAGTAGCCGTTGGAGTGCGGGCCCGAGGACGGCAGGGCGATCAGTGCGTCGCCGGTGGCAACCTTGGAACCGTCGATGATTTCGGCCTTTTCCACCACGCCGACGCAGAAACCGGCCAGGTCGTAGTCTTCGCCTTCGTACATGCCGGGCATTTCGGCGGTTTCACCACCGACCAGCGAGCAGCCGGCCAGTTCGCAACCGGCACCGATGCCGGTAACCACGGTGGCGGCCACGTCGACGTTCAGTTTGCCGGTGGCATAGTAGTCGAGGAAGAACAGCGGCTCGGCACCGCACACGACCAGGTCGTTGACGCACATGGCGACCAGGTCCTGGCCGATGCTGTCGTGCTTGTTCAGGTTCAGTGCCAGGCGCAGTTTGGTGCCAACGCCGTCGGTGCCGGAGACCAGCACCGGCTGCTTGTAGCCGGCCGGGATCTCGCAAAGGGCGCCGAAGCCGCCCAGGCCACCCATGACTTCAGGGCGTGCGGTGCGTTTTGCCACGCCCTTGATGCGTTCGACCAGTGCTTCGCCGGCGTCGATGTCTACACCGGCGTCCTTGTAGCTCAGGGAGGGTTGCTTGCTCATTGATCCAGGCCTTTAGGAGGGAGGGATTCTTAAAAACGACCATGACGGCCAAGGCCGGCTGGTAAGTGGCGGCTGCCTGAAACGTCAGTGGTCTGTGAAGGCGCGCGATTTTATCAGGGTTGCCGGGCAGCGGCCATCCTCAGGCCGACGGGCAGGGCATGGGAAAATGGTTAAAAAGTGGGAAGTGTCCGCCTTTGATTGTTTCGGTGTCTGGGAGATCGAGCGCCGTGCGGGCGGCGCTCGATCTCCCAGCCGCTGAACCTCTCAAGGCGAACGCCTGTCAGACCCGACACATCTCCCCCGCAACCAATCTTTCACCCCTCGCGACTGGTTACCTTGCGCCCCCGTGTATAAGGTATAGGCATTGCGGTAAATGGACAGGAATCCTCCATGCGTCTCTTCAATATTCTGGCAGTCGGTTGCCTGGCCCTGATCTCGGCCGCTGCCCAGGCTGAAAATGTTTCCGGCCTTTACCAGGTGCGCGAACCGGTCACCGGGCAGGGCGCCGAAGCCCGTGCAGCGGCTACCGTCCAGGCACTCGATACCCTGGTAACGCGCCTGACCGGCGACCCCAAGGCAGCGCAAAGCCCGGCATTGGCCGCGCTGCGCAAGGACCCGCAGCAAATCATCAACCAGGTTGCCAGCGAAGCCGGGCCACCCGAGTCGGTGCTGGTCGAGTTCGACCCTGGCAGTACCGAACAGGCTTTGCGCAAGGCCGGCCTGGCCCTGTGGGGCAGCAACCGCCCCTCGATCCTCGGCTGGTGGCTGAACGACAGTGCCGAAGGCAGCAGCCTGGTCGGTGATGGCCAGGCCAGTGCCCAACCCCTGCGCCGTGCCGCCCAGCACCGTGGCCTGCCGTTGCGCCTGCCGCTGGCCGATCTGCAGGAGCAACTGGTGGCCAATGCCGAGCACATCGAAGGCAGCGACCCGGCCCCGTTGCGCGAAGCCTCCGAGCGCTATGGTGCCGATGCCTTGCTGGCCGTGCATGCCCGGGAAACCGATGGCAAATGGCAGGGCAAGTGGCAGCTGTGGCTGGGCGACCAGCGTGAGCAAGGCACTGCCGAGGGTGCCGACCCGGCAGCGTTGGCCGACGCCGTGATGCTGGCGCTGAGCAACCGCCTGGCGCCGCGTTACGTCACCCGTCCGGGTGCCAGCAGCCAGTTGCAGGTGCAAGTGCAGGGGATGAACCTGCAGCGCTACGCTGAACTGGCCCGCGTGCTCGAACCCTTTGGCCCGCGCCTGCAAATGGCCGAAGGCAGCACCCTGACCTATGGCGTCACCGCCAACCGCGAGCAACTGCGTGCCCAGCTCGGCCTGGCCAAGCTGCAGGAAGTACCGGTAGAGCAGGCGCCTGTGGTGCCGGCCACGCCAGCGCCGGCAGACGCTGCCGGGGGCGGGCAAGCAGTGCCGGCCCAGCCTGCCCCCAAGCCGTTCGACGGTTTGCGTTTTCGCTGGTAAGGGGAGCACACCGTGACTGACGTGCGTCGCTGGATCTGGCTGGGTGTTGCCCTGCTGGTCGCTGTGCTTCTTTATAGCCTGCACAACATTCTTACCCCGTTCCTGGTCGGCATCCTGCTGGCTTACCTGGCCGACCCGCTGGTCGACCGCCTGGAACGCCTTGGGCTTTCGCGCACCTGGGGCGTGGTGGTGGTGTTCGGCCTCTTCACCTTGCTGTTGCTGGCCTTGCTGCTGGTGCTGGTGCCGCTGCTGGCCAAGCAGCTGGTGCGCCTGTACGAGCTGGCGCCGCAGATGCTCGACTGGCTCGAACACGTGGCATTGCCCTGGGTGCAGAGCCGCCTGGGGCTGGCTGACGGCTTCTGGAAGTTCGACAAGATCAAGGCTGCCATTGGCACACACATGGGCCAGACCACCGATATCGTCGGTGTGCTGCTGTCCCATGCCACCGCCTCGGGCCTGGCGCTGATGGCCTGGCTGGCCAACATGGTGCTGATCCCGGTGGTGGGTTTTTATCTGCTGCGCGACTGGGACCTGATGATGGCCAAGCTGCGGGGGCTGCTGCCGCGCCAGCGCGAGCCGCAAGTCATGGGCCTGGCGGGCGAATGCCATGAGGTGCTGGGGGCGTTCGTGCGCGGGCAATTGATGGTGATGGTGGCGCTGGGCTTCATCTATTCGGCCGGGCTGATGCTGGTGGGGCTGGAGCTGGGGCTGCTGATCGGCATGCTCGCCGGGCTGGCTGCCATCGTGCCGTACATGGGCTTCATCATTGGCATTGGCGCAGCCTTGGTGGCTGGCCTGTTCCAGTTTGGCGGCGACCTGTATCCGATGCTGGGCATCGTCGCGGTGTTCATGGTCGGGCAGGCGCTGGAAGGCATGGTGCTGACCCCGCTGCTGGTGGGCGACCGCATCGGCCTGCACCCGGTGGCGGTGATTTTCGCGATCCTGGCCGGCGGTGAGCTGTTCGGCTTCACCGGGGTATTGCTGGCGCTGCCGGTGGCGGCGGTGATCATGGTGCTGCTGCGGCATGTGCATGACCTGTACAAGGAATCGGACATGTATGCCGGGGATATTGACCCGGAGTTGTGATCCTGGGGGCCGCTTTGCGGCCCATCGCCGGCAAGCCAGCTCCCACAGGTACCGAGCAACCTTCGAGGTTTGTGCAATCCTGTGGGAGCTGGCTTGCCGGCGATGGGCTGCAACGCAGCCCCCATAATGGCGCAACCTGTTGATTTTACTTGTGCTATCCGCTGCCGTGATTGTGTGCCCCGCGCTGCGGGTATAGACTTTGCAAATTGTTCACCAAAGGCCCCCTGCGGTCCTGTCGACCGCCCGCGAGCATGAAACCACCGATCCAGTTGCCCCTGGGTGTGCGCCTGCGCGATGACGCCACCTTCATCAACTACTATCCGGGCGCCAATGCTGCGGCATTGGGCTACGTCGAGCGGCTATGCGAAGCCGACGCCGGCTGGACCGAGAGCCTTATCTACCTGTGGGGCAAGCAGGGTGTTGGCCGTAGCCACCTGCTGCAGGCCGCCACCCACCGCTTCCAGCAACGCGGCGAACCAGCCGTCTACCTGCCGCTGGCACAATTGCTCGATCGTGGCGTAGAGCTGCTCGACTACCTGGCCCAGTATGAGCTGGTGTGCATCGACGACCTGCACGTGATCGCCGGCAAGGCAGACTGGGAAGAGGCCATGTTCCACCTGTTCAACCGCCTGCGTGATAGCGGCCGGCGCCTGCTGCTGGCTGCCTCGGCATCGCCGCGCGAACTGCCGATCAAGCTGCCGGACCTGAAGTCGCGGCTGACCCTGGCCCTGGTGTTCCAGATGCGTGGCCTGTCCGACGAAGACAAGCTGCGCGCCCTGCAACTGCGCGCTTCGCGCCGTGGCCTGCACCTTACCGACGAAGTCGGCCACTTCATCCTCACCCGCGGCGCACGCAGCATGAGTGCGTTGTTCGACCTGCTCGAACGCCTCGACCAGGCCTCATTGCAGGCACAACGCAAGCTCACCATCCCTTTCCTCAAGGAAACCCTGGGCTGGTAGCCCTGAAAACGCTGGGCCAGAGCGGCAAAACAAAAAAGTCACATCTTTTTCGATAAAATTTGCAAATGGCCATGATAGAGGGCATAGTTTCACCCTTCTAAAGGATTACAGACACGGTCGTGCCCATGCTCAAGCGCTTCGCACCCCTCGTGCCACTCGCGCACTCGTGACCCTGCTTTTTGGCTGCGCGGCCCAAGGCCCGGCTTCTCATTCAGAGCAGCAGCTCCAGGATCACACCCCGATCGCCGCACATTCGGCGTTCAATGCCAAAGCCTCGTCCTCGTCGGTATTCGGCGAGCCGGAAGAGCTGGCTACCGAAGATGACCTGGAGGCCTTCTCCAGCAGCAAGCCTTACCAGTTGCCAGCGCTGGCTGACAGCATTCTCGAGCGCGGCATGTCGTTGATCGGCACCCGCTACCGCTTCGGTGGTACCTCGGAGAAGTCCGGCTTTGACTGCAGTGGCTTCATCGGCTACCTGTTCCGTGAAGAGGCGGGCGTGACCTTGCCGCGCTCCACGCGTGAAATGATCAACGTCGATGCCCCGAAAGTGGCCCGCAACAAGCTCAAGCCAGGTGACCTGCTGTTCTTCAGCACCAACGGCCGCGGCCGCGTCAGCCATGCCGGCATCTACCTGGGTGACAACCAGTTCATCCACTCCAGCAGCCGCCGTAGCGGTGGCGTGCGCATCGACAGCCTCGGTGACCGTTACTGGAGCAAGACCTTTATCGAGGCCAAGCGTGCCTTGGCCATGGCGCCGACCACCAATATCGCGCGCAACTGATAGCAAAATGATATATCCTGCCGCGGCGGCGATGCTTTGTAAAAAGCTCGCCGCCGTGCGCATTTATAGAAAGCGTCTAATCTAAATTCTCAACTCTTTTCGGCTGCGGCCCAGCGGTCTCAGACAGGATGTTCTGGCCATGGTAAAGATGGCGCGCTTCGCATTTCTCTCCCTGGCAGCCTTGCTGGCTGCCTGCTCCAGCCGTGCGCCTGCGCCGGCCCCTGTGGTACAGCCGCAGGTTACCTATAGCCAGCCCAGCCCTTCGCCCATTGCCGATGACGTACTGATGCGCGCTATCGGCCTGGTGGGCACGCCTTATCGCTGGGGCGGCAACACCCCGGACTCCGGTTTCGATTGCAGTGGCCTGATCAAGTACGTCTACCGTGATGCTGCCGGCATAAGCCTGCCGCGTTCCACGCGTGAGATGATCGTCATGCGCGCGCCGACCGTGGATGCCAAGTCGCTGCAGTCCGGTGACCTGGTGTTCTTTGCCACCAGTGGCGGCTCGCAGGTCAGCCACGCTGGCATTTATGTAGGGGAAGGGCGCTTCGTGCATGCCCCATCGAGCGGTGGTACGGTGCGCCTGGACTACTTGTCAAACAGCTACTGGGCCAAGGCTTACCTGCAGGCCAAGCGCGTCATTCCGCAAGGGCATCTGGCGCAGAACCCCTGAGGACAGGCGGGGCTTTGCTTACCCGCCAGACCACATTGCCGACATCATCGGCTACCAGCACGCCGCCACGCCCGTCGGTGATTACGCCGACCGGGCGCCCTTGGGCCTTGCCATGCTCATCAAGAAACCCGGTAAGCAGGTCCACCGGCTTGCCCGAGGGTTTTCCTGACGGGTCGAACGGCACGAAAATGACCTTGTAGCCACTGTGCGGCTTGCGGTTCCACGACCCGTGCTGGCCCACGAATGCCCCTTGGTCGAAGGGCGGTGGTAACCCATTGGGTTCGGCGAATGCCAGCCCCAGCGATGCCGTGTGTGGGCCTACGGCATAGTCGGGCACCAGCGCCTGGTTCACTTTTTCAGGCGCTGGCGGTTGCACGCGCTCGTCCACGTGCTTGCCATAGTAGCTGTATGGCCAGCCATAGAAACCGCCGTCCTTAACGGAAGTGATGTAGTCCGGTACCAGATCGCTGCCAATCTCGTCACGCTCGTTGACTGCCGTCCACAACGCACCGCTGTGTGGCTCCCAGGCCAGGCCGTTAGGGTTGCGCAGGCCGGTGGCGAACAGGCGGTGCTGGCCGTTGGCTGGGTCCACTTCCCAGATCGCGGCGCGCCCCTGTTCCTTGTCCAGGCCGTTTTCGCCGACGTTGCTGTTGGAGCCGACTGTCACGAAAAGCTTTTTACCGTCAGGGCTGGCGATCACGTTCTTGGTCCAGTGGTGATTGAGCGGCCCGCCTGGTAACTCGACCACCGGTTGGCCTTCATTGCGAATTTGCATGGCACCGGGCTCATAGTGAAAGCGCAGCAGCCTGTCGGTGTTGGCTACGTAGAGGTCCTTACCGACCAGGACCATGCCGAACGGCGAGTTGAGCTCCTCGATGAAGGTTGTGCGGATTTCTGCCACGCCGTCGTGGTCGGCGTCACGCAGCAGGGTGATACGGTTGGCGCTGGGCACGCCTGCACCTGCCCGCTTCATCACCTTCTTCATCACCCAGCCGCGCAGGCCCTTGCCATCTTCTGGCTTTGGCGGGGCGTTGGTTTCGGCTACCAGAACGTCGCCGTTGGGCAACAGGTACAGCCAGCGAGGGTGGTCCAGTCCGCTGGCGAACGCTTTCACCTGGGTGCCAGGTGCTGCTTCGGGCTTGACGTCCTTGGGCCAGCCCACTGCCGGAGCGATATTCACGGTGGGGAGGGTGGTCTTGACCGGAGCGGGCAGCTGGGGCGTTGGGCCACTGCCGTCGAGTACATTCAGCAGGGCGGTTTCGCCGCAGGCAGTCAGGCTGGCGGCCAATAACCAAGGCGTCAGGTGTTTCATGGGCGGCGTCCTCCTAAGAAGGTCTATGGAACTGAGAGGTCGGCGACGTTCGCCGGGTTCCCAGGAACCATCTAACTGCCGTTGCCGTTGCCGTTGCCGTTGCCGTTGCCGTTGCCGTTGCCGTTGCCGTTGCCGTTGCCGTTGCCGTTGCCGTTGCTTTTGTTTTTGCTTTTGCTTTTAAGCGCGCGGTAGTTCAGGCGCTGCCGATTGCGACTTCAGGAGGCCGAGCGAAGGGACTGCGGAGGGAGGTGACGGGCATGGATGCCCGTCAAGCGCTGAGGCCCCATGGATGGGGCCTGCAGCGCGTACTCCCGGGAGCAGGCCCGTAGCGAGGGGACCCCGGAGCGAAGCGCAGGGGCCGGATGATGGGAGCCGACGGTTTTTGGTTCCTTTTTGCCACGACAAAAAGGGACCCGCCGTAAGGGCGGAAAGGTGATTAAGCGCCACCTTCGAAAATGAATGTTGACCTTGTTGTTGATGCCCACGCTTGAAAGCGAAGAGCGAAGAGCGAAGAGCGAAGAGCGAAGAGCGAAGAGCGAAGAGCGGAAAAGTACTGGTCTTGATATCGCGCATAGTCCATTTACGATGGCGACGCATACTCACCTTTTCGCCCTTACGGCGAGTCACTTTTTGCCAAACGCGGCAAAAAGTAACCATGGGCTTGTCCCATGGCAGCGGACGCCAAGAAGCTGGCTAATGAGCCAACTGCCTCAAGCCTTTTGCATATTCGTTCGGTGAACGATAGCCCAGTGCCGAATGCAGCCGACTGCTGTTGTAAAACCCATGGATATAGCTAGCAATTGCCAGGTGGGCGTGTTTCTTGGTGGGGTAGACCGTGCAGGCTTCCTCTCTCTTCAATGTAGCGAAGAAGCTTTCAGCTACGGCGTTATCCCAATCAGTTTCCTCTCCGGCTCATGCTCTGCACGAAGCCCTTCTTGGCTAAAGCGAAACGAAATTTACTGCTCGCGTACTGGCGCCCTTGGTCGGAATGGAAAATCGCTCCGCAGACGCCCAAACAGGCGTTCCAGGCGTTCACGAAAGCGCGCTCGACCAAGTCGTCAGGCATCCTGTCCGCCAGGCTATAACCCAGCACCTGGCGCGTTTGGATGCTCAGTACGACTGCCAGATAAAGCCAACCCTCTTTCGTAGCGATGTAAGTGATATCGCTGACCCAGGCTAGGGCGGGGTTTTGAACGGAGAACTGACGATCCAATAAATTGCTCGCCACTGGCAGCGCATGGTGACTGTCGGTGGTGCACGGTCTGAAACCGCCCTTGGATCGGCCCTGTATGTGTTCTTCATGCATCAGCCGGTCAATGCGCTTATGGCCTACAGCGTGGGCCTGTTGCCGTAGCGCCTCGACCAGCCGCGGTCGACCGTAGGTCTTGCGGCTAGCCGCATAAGCCTTGTGCAGATCGATGCGGATCTGCGCATCCGGATCGGGCGCCCCTGGCGGTGCTGATAATCGTAAAATCCTGAAACCGAAACCCCCATTACCCGGCACAACAGACGCACCGGGAACTGAGCCCGTTCTTCAGCGACGAAGGCGTATCTCACCTGGACTCTTTGGCAAAGAATACCGCCGCCTTTTTTAGGATTTCACGCTCCAGTTTCAGCTCAGCGTTCTCGGCTCGCAATCGCGCTAACTCGCTGTCTTCTTTGGTAATGGCTCGACGGTCAGGAGAGCTCAGCGGTAGACCACTGCGAGAAGCGTTGACCCAGTTGTCCAACGTTTTCACAGACATTTCCAGCTGGCGAGCAGCTTCCGTCCTGCCGAGCGTTTCGGCGAGCGCAACGGCCTGAATCTTGAACTCATCGGTGTAGTTGCGGCGAGTGGTTGGGTACATGGCAACCTCCAAGATAGCGATGTAAGTATCGCTTCTTGGCGTCCGTTGTCACGGGGCAGGCCCACCAAAAAACGCTGCGCTCCCATCATCCGGCCCCTACGCTACGCTCCGGGGTTCCCTCGCGCCGGTCTTGCTCCCGGGAGTACGCGCTGCAGGCCCCATCCATGGGGCCTCAGCGCTTGACGGGCATCCATGCCCGTCACCTCCCTCCGCAAGACCTCTGCTCGGCCTCCTGAAGTCGCGAAGATCAAGATCAAGATCAAGATCAAGATCAAGATCAAGATCAAGATCAAGATCAAGATCAAGATCAAGATCAAGATCAAGATCAAGATCAAGATCAAGATCAAGAGCAAGATCAAGAGCAAGATCAAGAGCAAGAGCAAGCAGGTCTGGTGGTGACTCAATGTGCCAGTGATATGCGCCGCTGCTGTTGCAAAGGTGGCGTGGAGGCGAGCCCAAGAATCAGATTTAATACCTTTCTTGTAGGCCGTTTCCCAAAGATACTCCCAACGCCTATTCACTGTTGCGCGCGCCGAATGCGGTCTCTAGTCTCGGCATGTCGTTGACCTTCAATGACCGGGTTAGCCGCCCGAAATCGTCAGACACCGCAGCCGTGCAATACCGAGTAATCGGCATTGGCGCCTTATGGCGGCTGTGCGTGGGGCACCTGCGGGTGCGCCGGGTGCCTGACGTCCCGGTCGGCTAACCCACGTACAGCTGCCACCATACTGTTTAGCCGCTGTTGGTGGTCGCTTCACTACGACAGGAGCCTTAACTGACCACCGAAGACACGAAATGCACAGTCGGCAAAACCATATTCTTTCAAGGTGAAAACCAGACCCACCCCCTGTTCCGCATCGAACCCGGCATCTCATGCCAGAACGCCCGCGAACAAGCCTCGGAATTGATTGGCTATGCACGGGACCTGACCATCGACGGCCTGATGGAAGACAAGCCAAAGCTGATCTGGGCCGCGCACTACCTTTGCGCCTTGGGCAAAGCGCTGCTGGATGATGCCGAACTCGGCATGATGCGTTAAGGCCTGAAAGGCGCGCAGACCAATCGCGGCATCGGCCGCGCTCCCATGGAGCCGCATATAACTGAAAGGTTTGGCAGGGGCTCTGTGGGAGCGGGCGCGCCCGCGAACACCGGCGCAGCCGGTGCCAGCCACCGCGTTGAATTCTTCGCGGGCACGCCCGCTCCCACAGAGGCACGTCGCGCTTGCGAAACGGGTTCCAGTTCCGGCCTGCGCCGGAGTTGATTCAAGCCTGCTTGAGCAGCAACGCCACCCCCGGGAAATATTGCCCCAGCTCGTTGTGCAACTTGCGATAGGCATAGGGGAAGTACCAGGCGATGGCGCAGGCGGTATGTTTCTGCAAGTCCTCTACCAGGTCCTGCAGTTCCTCGGGGCTGGCGTGCTGGCCGGCCTTCCACGGGCTGATGAACAGCGCTCCGGCCTTCAACTGGCTGGGGTAGGCTACCTGGCGGGCGAGGGCAGCGGTCTGCTGCAGGGCGTCGGCCATGTCCAGTCGGGCGATTTTCGGCCAGCGCTGACTGACACTGAGGTACAGCGCTTCATCGGCACTATTGATCGACAGGTCGCAGCGCCCTTCGTATTCACCTTCATCGCGCTGCTTCTTGCCGGCAAACTGCTGCAGTGCCGCCAGCTCCGCCTGCCAGGCCGCCGCGGCAAGCAACCCGGTATTGGCGGCTGCCCCATGCCAGTACGGTGCTTCGGCATCGCCGGCAAACTGGTTGAACCGGTCGATGCAGTCACCCCAGCGCTCCAGCACCGGGGCGAGAAACTCAAGGCGCGGGTTGTTGATGATCTGGCCTCGCATGCTGCGCTCTCCTGTTGTCGTTGTGATCGCGTTCAGCTGAAAGTGATGGCTATGTGATATCACTGGATCCAGTGTGACACAACCCGGTGAATTGGCCATTACCCGGGCAATGCCTGTTCGACTGCAAAGCGCCCCGCTTTGATTGACGCTCCCGGTGCAACCCTCTAACCTTCGCGCGTGTTTCAGGTGCCCTGCCAGCCCCGTCTGGGCAGGGTGAAACTGGGAAGCCGGTGGGCGCCAGCATGGCGCGATTCCGGCGCTGCCCCCGCAACGGTAGGTGAGTCGCGGCCGCGCAGGGCCACTGGGTGTATGCCCGGGAAGGCGCGCAGGCCTGGGCCAAGGCCCGCTCACAAGCCCGGAGACCGGCCTGATACTGCCAACGGCATCACGGAGGGTGATGCGCGGTGCACTGTGGCGTCCGGCCACGGCCCCTGCGCGTTCTCCGTTTGCCCGCCTATTACCTGTCGCCGCGCCTTGCCGTGGCGCCAGCCAGCGGAGAACCCTGATGAGCGAACCCACCGAACGCGACGAACGCCACCTGGCGCGCATGCAGCGCAAAAAGGCGATCATCGACGAACGCATCGCCAATTCCCCCAACGAGTGCGGCTTGCTGCTGGTGCTGACAGGCAATGGCAAGGGCAAGAGCAGCTCGGCCTTCGGCATGCTCGCGCGCGCACTGGGCCATGGCATGCAGTGCGGTGTGGTGCAGTTCATCAAGGGCCGCAACAGCACCGGCGAAGAGCTGTTCTTCCGCCGCTTCCCCGAGCAGGTGCGCTACCACGTGATGGGCGAGGGCTTTACCTGGGAAACCCAGGACCGCCAGCGCGATATCGCCGCCGCCGAAGCGGCCTGGGTCGTGTCGCGCCAGTTGCTGCAAGACCCGAGCGTGCATTTCGTGGTGCTCGATGAACTGAACATCGCCCTCAAGCACGGCTACCTTGACCTTGATCAGGTGCTGTCCGATATCCAGGCCCGGCCGCCGATGCAGCATGTGATCGTCACTGGCCGTGCCGCGAAACCCGAGATGATCGAGCTGGCCGACACCGTGACCGAGATGGGCATGCTCAAGCACGCCTTCCAGGCCGGCATCCGTGCACAGAAGGGCGTGGAACTGTGAGCCAGCCCCGTCATTGCCCTGCCGTACTGATCGCGGCACCCGCCTCTGGCCAGGGCAAGACCACCGTAACCGCCGCTCTGGCCCGGCTGCACCGCAACCTCGGGCGCAAGGTACGGGTGTTCAAGTGCGGGCCCGACTTTCTCGACCCGATGATCCTCGAGCGGGCCAGCGGCGCGCCGGTGTACCAGCTCGACCTGTGGATGATCGGCGCCGGGGAAAGCCGCCGCCTGCTGTGGGAAGCAGCCGGCGAGGCCGACCTGATACTGATCGAAGGGGTGATGGGGCTGTTCGATGGCACGCCGTCCAGCGCCGATCTGGCGCGCCACTTCGGCGTGCCGGTACTGGCGGTGATCGACGGCACGGCCATGGCCCAGACCTTCGGCGCGCTGGCCTTGGGCCTGGCACGCTACCAGGCGGACCTGCCGTTTGCCGGTGTGCTGGCCAACCGGGTAGGCAGCCTGCGCCACGCGCAATTGCTGGAAGGCAGCCTGACCGAAGGTCTGCGCTGGTATGGCGGTTTGTCCCGCGAGCGTGGTATCGAGCTGCCTAGCCGCCACCTGGGGCTGGTCCAGGCCAGCGAACTGAACGACCTGGACGCGCGCCTGGATGCCGCTGCCGAGGCGCTTGGCGCCAGTTGCGATGCTGCTTTGCCGCCGCCAGTGAACTTTGCCGAACCCGAACCGCAAGCCAGTGCTGCCTCGTTGACCGGTGTGCGCATCGGCGTGGCGCGGGACGAGGCCTTTGCCTTCACCTATGGCGCCAACCTCGACCTGCTGCGCAACCTGGGCGCGCAGCTTGAGTTTTTCTCGCCGCTGCATGACCACGAATTGCCTGCCGTGGACAGCCTGTACCTGCCGGGCGGTTATCCCGAGCTGCACCACCACGCCCTGGCCGCCAACGCGCCCATGACCGAGGCGATACGTGCCCATCACGCCCAGGGCAAACCGTTGCTGGCAGAGTGCGGAGGTATGCTGTACCTGCTCGATGCCCTGACCGATGTGGCCGGCGAGCGTGCCGAACTGCTCGGCCTGCTGCCCGGCGAAGCAACCATGCAGAAGCGTCTGGCAGCCTTGGCGCTGCAGGCGGTGGAACTGCCGGAAGGCACCCTGCGCGGGCACACCTATCACCATTCGCTGACCAGTACTGCACTGGAGCCGATCGCCCGAGGCCTGAGCCCCAACGGCGGGCGTGGCAACGAAGCGGTGTACCGCCTGGGTCGGCTGACGGCTTCCTATGTGCACTTTTACTTCCCCTCCAACCCGGATGCGGCGGCGGCGCTCTTGCGACCATGAGTGAACACGCCTACAGCGACGCCGAGCGCGCCGCGATCTACCGGGCCATCGGCGAGCGCCGTGACATGCGCCATTTCGCCGGTGGCGAAGTGGCCCCGGAAGTGCTGGGCCGCCTGCTGGCCGCCGCACACCAGGCACCGAGCGTCGGGCTGATGCAGCCCTGGCGTTTTATCCGTATCACCCAACGCGACCTGCGCACGCGCATCCAGGCCTTGGTGGAAGCAGAGCGGGTGCGCACCGCCGAAGCCTTGGGCGAACGCTCCGACGCCTTCATGAAACTGAAGGTGGAAGGCATCAACGACTGCGCCGAACTGCTGGTGGCCGCGCTGATGGACAACCGCGAGCCGCATATCTTCGGCCGCCGCACACTGCCGGAAATGGACCTGGCCTCGCTGGCCTGCGCCATCCAGAACCTGTGGCTGGCGGCCCGTGGCGAAGGCCTGGGCATGGGCTGGGTGTCGCTGTTCGACCCGCAGGCGCTGGCGGCCCTGCTGGGCATGCCGACCGGGGCCAAGCCGGTCGCGGTGTTGTGCCTGGGGCCGGTGACGGAGTTCTACCCGGCCCCGATGCTGGTGCTGGAAAACTGGGCCGAGGAACGGCCCTTGAGCGAAATGCTCTTTGAGAACCAATGGGGAGAGCGCCAATGAGCGTGGCTTTGCTGACCGTGGCCGGCGTGGCCCTGGATGCCTTGCTGGGTGAACCGCAGCGGCGCCACCCGCTGGTGGCCTTCGGCAACATGGCCAGTAACCTCGAGCGCCGCCTGAACGCCGGCGGGCGCGGCTGGCGCAGTCACGGGCGTGAGCGCGTGGTTCCTGGCCGTGGTGCCGCTTACCCTGGTGGCGCTGATCCTGTCCTGGCTGCCGTACATCGGCTGGCTGGTCGACGTGCTGGCACTGTATTGTGCCGTCGGGCTGCGCAGTCTGGGCGAACACGTGTTGCCGGTGGCCAGTGCCTTGCGCCAGGGCGACCTGCAAGAAGCACGGCGCCGTGTGGGCTACCTGGTCAGCCGCGAAACCCGCGAGCTGGACGAACCGGCCGTGGCCCGGGCGGCCACCGAATCGGTGCTGGAGAATGGCAGCGATGCGGTATTCGCCGCGCTGTTCTGGTTCGTGGTGGCCGGCGCGCCAGGCGTGGTGCTGTACCGCCTGAGCAACACCCTGGACGCCATGTGGGGCTACCGCAACGAACGTTTCGAACGCTTTGGCTGGTGCGCGGCGCGCGTCGACGATGTGCTCAACTATATTCCCGCCAGGCTGGTGGCATTGACTTACGCGTTACTGGGCAAGACCCGCCTGGCCCTGGCCTGCTGGCGCAAGCAGGGCCCGCTGTGGGACAGCCCCAATGCCGGGCCGGTGATGGCCGCCGGTGCTGGTGCGTTAGGGGTGGAGCTCGGGGGGCCGGCGGTATACCACGGCGAGTTGCATGAGCGGCCGCGCCTGGGTGACGGGCCAATGGCCGACGCCGATGCCATCGAGCGCGGCTGGGGCCTGGTGCAGCGCGGCGTATGGCTGTGGCTGCTGGTGATCTGCCTGGGGACCTACATCAATGCTTGAACACGGAGGCCGCCTGCTGCGGGCGGTACGGCAATACGGCATCGCCCGCGAGCAATGGCTCGATCTGTCCAGCGGCATTGCGCCATGGCCTTTCCCGATTCCACCGATTCCCATGGAGGCTTGGGCGCGCCTGCCGGAGACGGAGGATGGCCTGGAGGACGCCGCGCGCACGTATTACGGCGCTCGCCAATTGCTGCCGGTGGCCGGTTCCCAGGCTGCGATCCAGGCGTTGCCGCTGTTGCGCGCAGCCGGCCGGGTAGGGGTGCTGACGCCGTGCTATGCCGAGCACCCATACGCCTGGCAACGGGCGGGGCATCAGTTGCTGGAGCTGGACGAAACGCAGGTCGAGGCGACGCTGGACAGCCTCGACGTGCTGGTGCTGGTCAACCCCAACAACCCCACCGGCCGCCGGGTGCCGCGTGAACGCCTGCTGGATTGGCACGCCCGCCTGGCCGCCCGTGGTGGCTGGCTGGTGGTCGACGAAGCGTTCATGGACAACACCCCGGCGGATGGCGTGGTCGATTGTGCCGAGCGCCCGGGGCTGATCGTGCTGCGCTCGTTCGGCAAGTTCTTCGGCCTGGCCGGCGTGCGCCTGGGGTTCGTCGCCGCCGAACGCAGCCTGTTGCTGCGCCTGGCCGAGTTGCTTGGCCCCTGGACCGTCAACGGCCCGACCCGGGTGCTGGCCCAGGCCAGCCTGGCCGACCACGCTGCCCAGCGTGTGCAGGCAGAACGCTGCGCCGCTGCCAGCCAGCGGTTGGAGTTGCTGTTGCGTAGCGTCGGCCTGGCGCCCAGCGGCGGTTGTGATCTGTTCCAGTACGTGCGCAGCGAGCACGCTGCGCTATTACATGACTTTCTCGCCCGCCGAGGCATCCTGGTGCGGCTGTTCGAGCAGCCATCGGCGGTACGCCTGGGGTTGCCAACCTGTGCGGCGGACGAACAGCGCCTGGCCCAGGCTCTGGTGGCCTATCAGAAGGAAACGGCATGACCACCCTCATGGTGCAAGGCACCACCTCCGACGCCGGCAAGAGCACGCTGGTGACCGCACTGTGCCGCTGGCTGTTGCGCCAGGGCGTCGGCGTGGTGCCGTTCAAGCCGCAGAACA
Source organism: Pseudomonas putida (assembly GCA_029953615.1). Classification (NCBI taxonomy): domain Bacteria; kingdom Pseudomonadati; phylum Pseudomonadota; class Gammaproteobacteria; order Pseudomonadales; family Pseudomonadaceae; genus Pseudomonas; species Pseudomonas putida. The sequence goes on from CP124529.1 coordinate 3,687,373, forward strand.
TGGCGCTGAACAGCGCGGTGACCGCTGACGGCGGTGAAATCGGCCGTGCCCAGGCGGTGCAGGCCCAGGCCTGCCGGCTGCAACCGCACACCGACATGAACCCTGTGCTGCTCAAGCCCAACAGCGACACCGGCGCCCAGGTAATCATCCATGGCCGTGCGGTCACCAGCATGAACGCGGTGGCCTACCACGACTACAAGGCCATCGCCATGCAGGCCGTGCTGGCCTCGCACCAACGCCTGAGCGCCGGGTGGCCGGTGGTCATGGTCGAAGGCGCGGGCTCGCCGGCGGAGATCAACCTGCGTGCCGGTGATATCGCCAACATGGGTTTTGCCGAAGCGGTGGACTGCCCGGTGATCCTGGTTGCCGACATCAATCGAGGTGGCGTGTTCGCCCACTTGGTAGGCACCCTGGAGCTGCTGTCGCCCAGTGAACAGGCGCGGGTGAAGGGCTTTGTCATCAACCGCTTCCGCGGCGATATCGCCTTGCTCCAGCCGGGGCTGGACTGGCTGGAGCAGCGCACCGGCAAGCCAGTGCTGGGTGTGCTGCCGTATGTCACCGACCTGCATCTGGAAGCCGAAGACGGCATCGATATGCGCCAGGGGGCGAAGACCGAACGCGTGCTCAAGGTGATCGTCCCGGTGCTGCCGCGCATCAGCAACCACACCGACTTCGACCCACTGCGCCTGCACCCGCAGGTGGACCTGCAGTTCATCGGCCCGGGCCAGCCGATCCCGGCTGCCGACCTGATCATCCTGCCGGGCTCCAAGAGTGTGCGCGGCGATCTGGCACAACTGCGAGAGCGCGGTTGGGACAAGGCCATCGACCGGCACCTGCGTTATGGCGGCAAGCTGATCGGTATCTGCGGTGGGCTGCAGATGCTGGGCCGCGAAGTGCGTGACCCGCTTGGTCTCGAAGGGGCCGCAGGCTCCAGCCCGGGGCTTGGCCTGTTCGATTACGCCACGGTGCTCGAAGCCGAGAAGCAACTGCGCAACGTTGCCGGCACCCTGAACCTTGAAGCAGTGTCGGTTGCCGGTTACGAAATTCATGCCGGCGTCACCACGGGGCCTGCCCTGGAACAGCCTGCCGTGCAACTTGCCGATGGCCGTTGCGATGGTGCTGTCAGTGCCGATGGCCAGATACTTGCCACCTACCTGCACGGCCTGTTCGAAGGCAGCCAGTCGTGCGCGGCACTGCTGCGCTGGGCTGGCCTGGAGGATGTGCAGGTGATTGATTACGAGGCCCTGCGTGAGCGCGACATAGAGCGCCTGGCCGACCTGGTGGAAAAGCACCTGGACACCGCGCGCCTGCGCCAGCTCTGTGGGGTGGCCTGACATGCGCAACCTGATCCTCGGCGGCGCCCGCTCCGGCAAGAGCCGCCTGGCCGAACAGCTGGCCAGCGACAGTGGCCTGCCGGTGACCTATATCGCCACCAGCCAGCCGCTGGATGGTGAAATGAACGAACGCGTGCTGCTGCACCGCCAGCGGCGCCCTGATGACTGGGGATTGATCGAAGAACCCCTGGCCCTGGCCGCGGTATTGCGCGCTGAAGCGGCCGAAGGGCGCTGCCTGCTGGTGGATTGCCTGACCCTGTGGCTGACCAACCTGCTGATGCTCGAAGACGACCAGCGCCTGGCCGAGGAGCGTGATGCGCTGCTGGCCTGCCTGGAACAGCTGCCGGGCACGGTCATCCTGGTCAGTAACGAAACCGGCCTGGGCGTGGTGCCCATGGGCGAACTGACCCGGCGCTATGTCGACCTGGCTGGCTGGCTGCACCAGGCCGTGGCCGAACGCTGTCAGCGCGTGGTGCTGACCGTGGCCGGCCTGCCCCTAATGCTCAAAGGACCTGCAATATGAACCAAGCCTGGTGGCGTGACGCCTGCCAACCCCTCGACAACGCCGCCATGGATCAGGCCCGCGCCCGTCAGCAGCAGCTGACCAAACCTGCCGGTTCGCTCGGCCAGCTGGAAGGCCTGGCCATTCAGCTGGCTGGCCTGCAGGGGCGTGAGCGGCCAATGCTGGATCACGCCGCAATCAGCATTTTTGCCGGTGACCACGGTGTGGTCGAGGAAGGCATCTCGGCCTACCCGCAAGCGGTGACCGGGCAGATGCTGCGCAACTTCGTCGGCGGTGGCGCGGCGATCAGCGTGCTGGCGCGCCAGCTGGGGGCGAGCCTGGAAGTGGTCGACCTGGGTACCGTCGACCCGCACCTGGAATTGCCTGGCGTTCGCCATCTGCGCCTTGGCGCCGGTACCGCCAACTTCGCCCGCCAGCCGGCGATGACTGAAGGCCAGCTGCAGGCTGCCCTGCAGGCCGGTCGCGAGAGTGCCCTGCGCGCCGCCGAACAGGGCGCGCAGCTGTTCATCGGTGGCGAGATGGGGATTGGTAACACCACGGCCGCCGCCGCACTGGCCAGCGTCTTGCTGGGCTGCCCGCCGGCTGAGTTGAGTGGCCCGGGTACCGGTCTGGACCATGCAGGGGTGCGGCACAAGGCCGAGGTCATCGAGCGGGCGCTGAGCCTGCATGGCCTCGGCGACAAGGAACCCTTGCAGGCGCTGGGCTGTGTCGGTGGTTTCGAAATCGCGGCCCTGGCCGGTGCCTACGTTGGCTGCGCGCAAGCAGGTATCGCGGTGCTGGTGGACGGCTTCATCTGCAGCGTCGCCGCGCTGCTGGCGGTGCGCCTCAACCCACAGTGCCGGGCCTGGCTGCTGTTCGCCCATCAAGGCGCAGAGCCTGGGCACAAAGCCCTGCTCGACGCGTTGCAGGCCGAGCCATTGCTGGCACTGGGGCTGCGCCTGGGCGAGGGCAGTGGGGCTGCCCTGGCCGTGCCGCTGTTGCGCCTGGCCTGTGCGCTGCACGGGCAGATGGCGACCTTCGCCGAGGCAGCAGTAGCGGACCGCCCGGCATGATCCTCGACCTGCTGCGCCATGGTGAAACGGAGCAGGGCGGCCTGCGTGGCAGCCTTGATGATGCCCTGACCGACAAAGGCTGGGCGCAGATGCGTGACGCCGTGGCCGTGGCCGGCCCGTGGGAGGTGCTGGTCAGTTCGCCGTTGCAGCGCTGTGCGCTTTTTGCCGAGGAACTGGGTAAGCAGCTAAGGCTGCCCGTACAGCGTGAAGCGGCATTGCAGGAGCTGCATTTTGGCGACTGGGAGGGCCGTACTGCGGCGCAGATCATGGAGGACCAGGCGGACGCGCTGGGGCGTTTCTGGGCGGACCCATACGCGTTTACACCGCCCAATGGCGAACCGGTCGAGGCGTTCGCCGGGCGTGTGCTGGCCGCTGTCGAGCGCCTGAGCCGTCAGCATGCTGGCAAGCGGGTGCTGCTGATCACCCATGGTGGCGTGATGCGTCTGTTGCTGGCGCGTGCCCGTGGCTTGCCGAGGGCGCAGTTGCTGCAGGTCGAAGTCGGCCACGCCGCGTTGATGCGACTGCTGCCGGGTGACGACGGCCAGTGGGTGGAGGGGCGCTGAGATGTTGCCGTTGTGGATCGCCTTGCAGTTTCTCAGCAGCCTGCCGGTGAGTCTGCCGGGCATGCCGGCGCCGCGCGAGGTGGGGCGTTCGCTGCTGTGGTACCCACTGGTCGGGTTGTTGTTCGGCCTGCTGCTGTGGCTGGCCAGCCATTTCCTGCAGGGCACGCCGGCGCCGCTGCACGCGGCCCTGCTGCTGACGTTGTGGGTGTTGCTCAGTGGCGCCTTGCACCTGGATGGCCTGGCGGATAGCGCCGACGCTTGGCTGGGCGGTTTCGGTGACCGCGAACGCACCCTGCTGATCATGAAAGACCCGCGTAGCGGGCCGATTGCCGTGGTCACCCTGGTGCTGGTGCTGTTGCTGAAGTTTTGCGCCTTGTGGGTGCTGGTCGAGCAGGGCATTGGCGTGCAGTTGCTGTTGGCACCGCTGATCGGGCGGGCGGCGATGCTCGGGCTGTTCCTGAGTACGCCTTATGTGCGACAGGGCGGTTTGGGGCAGGCGCTGGCCGAGCACCTGCCCCGGCGTGCGGCCGGGTGGGTGTTGTTGGGCTGTATGCTTTTCTGCCTGGTCCTGGGTGGATGGACCGTGGTGCTGTCGTTGGCGGTGTTTGCCTGGTTGCGACAACTGATGTTCCGGCGCCTGGGCGGGACTACCGGCGATACCGCTGGTGCGATGCTGGAGTTGCTCGAACTGGCCGTGGTGCTGGGATTGGCGTTGGGCCTCTGAACCTTGCTCTGGACCCTGTAGGAGCGGCCTTGTGTCGCGAAAGGGCTGCAAAGCAGCCCCACGATTTCAGCGTCAGTGCATAAATTGCCGGGGCTGCTTTGCAGCCCTTTCGCGACACAAGGCCGCTCCTACAAATGACCGCGCAAGCAGGATGTTTCTTTAGGTTATTTCTGAGTCTAACGTGCCGGTAAATTCCTGAAAAACTCAACGATAACCGGCATTTTTTCATCGGCGTATGCTTGCCCTACTGCTAACTTTCGAAGAGTGTCGGCACCATGCGTCATGTCATTCTCGCTGCGTTTCTGTTGGCTTTGGGGCCTGCTGCCGTGGCAGCCGATCTCATGGCTTTCTGGAACACCCCCCGCCACGGTGGCAACAGCTTCAACAGGCTGCCACCTGATCAAGCCTACTTCGACGCCTTGAGCGGTTATGGCGCGACCTGGGTGCGGCTGTCCTACGACAAATGGCAGCCGGCAGAACGCGACTTCCTCCTTGGCGATGCCGATGCCTACCAAGGCCTGCCTGCCACCGACCTGGCAACACTGCGAGCCACCCTTGACCGCGCCCATCAGGCCGGCCTCAAGGTGGTGATCGCACCGCTTTCGTTACCCGGCATGCGCTGGTCGCAAAACAATCAGGGCCAGTTCGACGACCGACTCTGGCAGGATAAACGCTACTGGTCGCAGGCTGCGGCGTTCTGGCGGGATCTGGCCCGTGAGCTGAAAGGCCACCCGGCCATCGCTGCCTACAACCTGGTCAACGAACCCGCCCCGGAGAAGCAAGGTGGCCTGGCCGAGCATGCCGACCCTAGGCAAATGCAGCAGTGGTATGCACGGCAGCAGGGCAGTACGCGTGATCTGCCTGCCCTGTATCGGCAGTTGATAGCGGCCATTCGCGAGGAGGACGCGGACACGCCGGTCATGCTCGATGCCGGCTGGTTCGCCGCTGCCGACGCCTTCGGTTACTGGCCGGCACCTCTGGAGGACCAGTGGGTGCTTTACAGCGTGCACATGTACGAGCCCTATGTGGTCACCAGTGCACCGAACATGGCGCGCAAGCGACCCATTGCCTATCCCGGCCCGGCACCGTTCGCGGGGCAAACGCAGCAGTGGGATGGCCAGCGTGTGGCGCAGTACCTGCGCCAGCCGCTGGACTGGGCCGAGGCCATGAAAGTGCCCCGCTCACGCCTGGTGGTGGGCGAGTTCGGCTGCATGCGTAGATTGCCGGGCTGCCGGCAATATCTGGAAGACGTGCTCAGCGTGCTGGATCACCACCGGTTGCACTGGGCCTTCTACAGCTTCCGTGAAGATAACTGGGACGGCATGGACTACGAGCTGGGTTCGGCCAAGGTGCCGTGGCGCTATTGGCAGGCAATCGAGCAGGGCGCTCCAGACCCGCTGGCGCGCAAGGCTACAGCAGAGTTCGAACCGATTCGCAGGCGCTTGAACCCGGGTTAGACGGTAGTGCCTGTCAGTTCAGTAACTGGGGGCCGCAAAGCGGCCCCTGAACGCTTTCTCTTGCAACATGACTGACGCGGGTATATACACGTATCCATGCTGACCAGTGAATGTATCTGCACCCATCTGCGTCGTGCCGCCCGTGGGGTGAGCCGGCATTACGACGAGGCCCTTGCCGGCTTTGGGGTCAATGTCGCCCAGTTTTCCCTGTTGCGTCATCTGCAACGGCTCGACCGGCCCAGTATCACTACCCTGGCAGAGGCCATGGGCCTGGAACGCAGTACCCTGGGCCGCAACCTGCGGGTGCTGGAGTCTGAAGGGCTGGTGGCCTTGGTCGATGGCGATGACCAGCGTAACCGCGTGGTGCTGCTGACCGAGGCCGGTACCCAGCTGTTGCGTGCGGCCCACCCGGCCTGGGAACAGGCACAGGCCGAGCTGGTGGAGCGGCTGGGGGCAGGGCAGCGGGATGAACTGGTGCGTTTGCTGAACCAACTGGCTTGAATTGATACGACTATAAGCGGGTATATACCCGTAAACCTTGCGATGTGCTGGAGATAACGACAATGACTTCGGTGTGGCGAACCAGCGGGTGGGTGTTGATGGGGGCAGCGTTGATTCTGGCGCTATCCTTGGGTGTGCGGCATGGCTTCGGCCTGTTCCTGGCTCCGATGAGCGCCGACTTCGGCTGGGGGCGTGAGGTATTCGCTTTCGCCATTGCCTTGCAGAACCTGATCTGGGGGCTGGCGCAACCGTTCGCCGGCGCCCTGGCCGACCGCCTGGGCGCGGCACGGGTTGTGATCATTGGCGGCATTCTCTACGCTGCCGGGTTGGTGCTGATGGGCATGGCCGACTCGGCCTGGTCATTGTCGCTGAGCGCCGGCTTGCTGATTGGCATCGGTCTGTCCGGCACCTCTTTCTCGGTCATCCTCGGCGTGGTCGGGCGTGCGGTGCCGGCGGAGAAACGCAGCATGGCCATGGGCATTGCCAGCGCTGCCGGTTCTTTCGGCCAGTTCGCCATGTTGCCGGGCACCCTCGGCCTGATCCAGTGGCTAGGCTGGTCCGCGGCATTGCTGGTGCTGGGTCTGATGGTGGCGCTGATCGTGCCCTTCGTCGGCCTGCTGCGCGACCGCCCGCTGCCCACACATGGTGCTGAACAGACCTTGGGCCAGGCCCTGCGTGAGGCGTGCTCGCACTCCGGTTTCTGGTTGTTGGCGCTGGGCTTCTTCGTTTGTGGTTTCCAGGTGGTGTTCATTGGCGTGCACCTGCCGGCCTACCTGGTCGACCAGCACCTGGCCGCGACCACCGGCACCACGGTGCTGGCGCTGGTCGGCCTGTTCAATATCGTCGGTACCTTCACCGCCGGCTGGCTGGGCGGACGCATGTCCAAGCCGCGACTGCTGACTGGGTTGTACCTGTTGCGTGCGGTAGTGATCGTGCTGTTCCTCTGGGCGCCGGTGACCGAATTCAGTGCTTATCTGTTCGGTATCGCCATGGGCCTGCTCTGGCTGTCCACGGTGCCACTGACCAATGGCACCGTGGCTACGGTGTTCGGTGTGCGCAACTTGTCCATGCTTGGCGGTATCGTCTTCCTGTTCCACCAGCTGGGCGCTTTCCTGGGCGGCTGGTTGGGCGGGGTAGTGTATGACCGCACCGGCAGCTACGACCTGATCTGGCAGGTTTCCATCCTGCTGAGTCTGCTGGCCGCCGCCCTCAACTGGCCCGTGCGCGAACGCCCGGTTGCCCGCCTGCAGGCCCAGGCGGCATGAACCGCTACCTGGCTCGGGGGCTACTGGTCGTCGTTGCCCTATTGCTGCTGGCGCTGGCGTGGTGGGGCTGGCACAGGGGCGGGATGGCGTTGATGCAACTGGGCATGAGTGTTTGTTAGGCGCTACCCTGCAAGTTCAAGGATTGTCTTGCGGGAGAAACGAGTCATGCGTGCACATTGGTTGACGATGCCGGTGCTGGCCCTGCTTGCCAGCGCCTCGAGCTGGGCTGCCGATTGCCCGGCGTTGTTGCAGGGTAGCCTGCCGGAGCTGCGTGGCAAGGGGCAGGTTGACCTGTGCGAGCGCTTTGCCGGCAAGCCGCTGGTGGTGGTCAACACGGCCAGTTACTGCGGTTTCGCGCCCCAGTTCGAGGGGCTTGAGGCGACATACAAGGAATATCACGAGCAAGGCCTGGAAATGCTTGGTGTGCCGTCCAATGACTTCAAACAGGAGGATGCCGACAGCGAGAAGACGGCCAAGGTCTGTTATGCCAACTATGGTGTCACTTTCACCATGACCAAGACACAGGCGGTTCGGGGCGCGGATGCGATTCCGCTATTCGCAGAACTGGCCAGCCAGAGCAGTGCGCCGAAGTGGAATTTCTACAAGTATGTGGTAGACCGCAAGGGCAAGGTGATTGGCAACTTCTCCAGCCTGACCAAGCCGGATGATCCAGCGTTCCGGGCAGCCATCGAAAAGGCCATTGCCTCCCAGCCATAACCTGGCTGCTCTTGCTCTTGCTCTTGCTTCGGCTTTTGCTTCTAAGCGCGCGATAGTTCAGGCGCCGCCGATTGCGACTTCAGGAGGCCGAGCGAAGGGACTGCGGAGGGAGGTGACGGGCATGGATGCCCGTCAAGCGCTGAGGCCCCATGGATGGGGCCTGCAGCGCGTACTCCCGGGAGCAGGCCCGTAGCGAGGGGACCCCGGAGCGCAGCGTAGGGGCCGGATGATGGGAGCCGATGGTTTTTGGTTCCTTTTTGCCACGACAAAAAGGGACCCGCCGTAAGGGCGGAAAGGTGATTAAGCGCCACCTTGAAACGAAATTTACTGCTCGCGTACTGGCGCCCTTGGTCGGAATGGAAAATCGCTCCGCAGACGCCCAAACAGGCGTTCCAGGCGTTCACGAAAGCGCGCTCGACCAAGTCGTCAGGCATCCTGTCCGCCAGGCTATAACCCAGCACCTGGCGCGTTTGGATGCTCAGTACGACTGCCAGATAAAGCCAACCCTCTTTCGTAGCGATGTAAGTGATATCGCTGACCCAGGCTAGGGCGGGGTTTTGAACGGAGAACTGACGATCCAATAAATTGCTCGCCACTGGCAGCGCATGGTGACTGTCGGTGGTGCACGGTCTGAAACCGCCCTTGGATCGGCCCTGTATGTGTTCTTCATGCATCAGCCGGTCAATGCGCTTATGGCCTACAGCGTGGGCCTGTTGCCGTAGCGCCTCGACCAGCCGCGGTCGACCGTAGGTCTTGCGGCTAGCCGCATAAGCCTTGTGCAGATCGATGCGGATCTGCGCATCCGGATCCGGGCGCCCCTGGCGGTGCTGATAATCGTAAAATCCTGAAACCGAAACCCCCATTACCCGGCACAACAGACGCACCGGGAACTGAGCCCGTTCTTCAGCGACGAAGGCGTATCTCACCTGGACTCTTTGGCAAAGAATACCGCCGCCTTTTTTAGGATTTCACGCTCCAGTTTCAGCTCAGCGTTCTCGGCTCGCAATCGCGCTAACTCGCTGTCTTCTTTGGTAATGGCTCGACGGTCAGGAGAGCTCAGCGGTAGACCACTGCGAGAAGCGTTGACCCAGTTGTCCAACGTTTTCACAGACATTTCCAGCTGGCGAGCAGCTTCCGTCCTGCCGAGCGTTTCGGCGAGCGCAACGGCCTGAATCTTGAACTCATCGGTGTAGTTGCGGCGAGTGGTTGGGTACATGGCAACCTCCAAGATAGCGATGTAAGTATCGCTTCTTGGCGTCCGTTGTCACGGGGCAGGCCCACCAAAAAACGCTGCGCTCCCATCATCCGGCCCCTACGCTGCGCTCCGGGGTTCCCTCGCGCCGGTCTTGCTCCCGGGAGTACGCGCTGCAGGCCCCATCCATGGGGCCTCAGCGCTTGACGGGCATCCATGCCCGTCACCTCCCTCCGCAAGACCTCTGCTCGGCCTCCTGAAGTCGCGAAGATCAAGATCAAGATCAAGATCAAGATCAAGATCAAGATCAAGATCAAGATCAAGATCAAGATCAAGATCAAGATCAAGATCAAGGTCAAGGTCAAGATCAAGATCAAGAGCCAAAGCGGGGGACTTGCCTGGGTTTCGGGTTACTTCACTTTGCATGCACCGTAATCGCCACCAACCGCACTACAACCGGCCTGACCATCAACACACATACGAACGCCACAGGCATCGCCAACTGGTACGCCTTCAGCACATTACCGAGATATTCGGGGTTGACCCCCGCATTCGCTGCCGTGATCACGAAACACATCAACAGCGCCATGATCGACGACATGTAGAAAGCAAAAACGTAGGGCGTGGCCCCCGGGTGCAATTTCCGTCGGCTGCGCGCCTGGGACAAGTTGCTCATGCGAACTCCTGGAAGGTGAGTAAAGGCGCAGGTTAGCAACGCACCGGGCAGTAGCTGTAGACCAGCCGTACTGAGTTCTTTATAAAGAGATTCTTACGAATCCAAGGGCTCGGCATGGACCTGCTCAATGCCATTCGCAGTTTCATCAAGGTAGTCGAAGCCGGCAGCATCGCCGCCGGTGCCCGCAACCTGGGCCTGAGCCCGGCCGCTGTCAGCCAGAACCTGGCACGCCTGGAAGGCCACTTGCAGGTTCGCCTGCTCAGCCGCACTACCCGCAGTATGGCGCTGACACCCGCCGGTACCCAGTATTACGAACGCGTCAGGCACATCGAGCGCGACCTGGCCCTGGCCGAACAGGCCGTCACCACACCCGACAGTGAACCCCAGGGGCGGCTGTGCATTGCCTCGACGTCCGCCTTCGGTCGCCACGTCCTGGCACCCTTGATACCCGCCTTCAGTGCTCGCTACCCACTGCTTTCGATAGAGTTGGTAACGACTGATCGCCGAGTCAACCATGCGCGGGAAGATGTGGATGTGAGCCTGCGCATTACCCCGCAACTGGAAGACCAATTGCTGGCCCGGCACATCGCCCGTATCCCGTTCATTTGCTGTGCTTCGCCCGGTTACCTGCAAAGCGCCGGCGTACCGGCCACGCCCGAAGCCTTGCGTGACCACCGTTGCCTGGTGTTCCGCTACCCGGTGGATGGGCGCTTCCTGCGTTGGGGGTTCGTGCGCGACGGGCTGCGGTTCGAGGCAGAGTTCGGCAGTGTCCTGATCAGCGACGACATCGATGCCCTGACCCAGATGGCACTGCACGATGGCGGCATCACCCGCCTGGCCGAGTTCATCGTGCGGCCGCACCTGGCCGCTGGAGCGCTGGTACCGTTGTTCGAATACAGCGATGACGGCCAGGCCTATGCCCAGACCGAACCGATGGATATCTACCTGTGCCTGGCCGACCGCTTCGCCATGACCGCTAAAGTGCGTGTGTTCATGGACTACCTGCGCGAATGCCTGGGCGACAGCTGGCAGGTACAGGCCTGAAAAAACCGCCACGAGGGCGGTTTTTCAGGTAACGCGTACGTCTCAGAAACGGTAGGTGAGGGATGCACCGATACCGTGAGCGCTGTTCTCGTACTTGGTCTGGTAGGTGCCTTTGGTAGCGCTGGCCAGATTGACCTTGACGTCTTCTTCCCACAGGTAGGAGTAAGCGACGTCGATGGTCATGTCGTCGTTCGGGCTCCAGCCTGCACCCAGGCTGAAAATCCGGCGGTCGCCGGTCGGGATACGCGGCGAGCGGTCATGGTTGTTGGTTGGCGACTGGTCGACAGTGAAACCTGTACGCAGCACCCACTCCTTGTTGACCTTGTACGATGCACCAATGGCGTGAGCCCAGGTGTCATGCCAGTTCTGCTCTTCGGTAATGGTCTGGAACGCCGAACCTGCCAGTGGCGCCGGAACATCGTTTTGCACGGTGATATTTTCCAGGCGGCTCCAGCGCGTCCAGGTACTGCCTGCGTACAGGGTCCACTGGTCGTCCAGCTCGTGCGTGACCGAGAGGTCTACCGATTCCGGCGTCTTGATTTTCAGCGTGGCATCGAACTTGTTGCCGTTGAACGGCCCGATCAGCGGCGTGCTGACGCGGGTCTTGCCCTCGAGCTTGTAGTCGACCATCGAGTGGTAGGTCAGGCCGACACGGGTACGGTCGGTCGCCTGCACCAAGATACCGATGTTGTAACCAACGGCGGTATCGTCACCCTTGATCTTCACTTCGCCGTCATTGCGGCCTGGGGTGAACGGGTTGATCAGGTTCGAACCCAGTTCCCCTTCGATGCGGTTGATGGTCGGACCAAAACCGATCGAAACCTTGTCGTTGAAGGCATAGCTGACAGTCGGCTGGAACGTCACAACCTGTACGTGGCTCTTTTTGCCCCAGTAACGTGCGGCGTCATCGCTGCCGTAGTCGGTTACCAGGCCGAAAGGTACATAGACACCGAAGCCGACGCTCCAGTGGTCGTCGATCGGCTTGACGTAATAACCCATGGGTACGCCAACTACAGGCACCATGTCACCATCGGTTTCCCCCCCGAGATTGCTGCCCGGGCCCGAGATGTCGGTCTTGGCGATGACGGCTGCGCCGCCCACGGTGAACTGTTCGCGCTTGAGGCGGGACATGCCGGCCGGGTTGCCAAAGACGGTGCTGGCATCTTCGGCAGAGGAAGAACGTCCCGCGAAACCTGTCCCCATGCTGCTGATGCTCTGTTCGTTCAGCGCGAAGCCGCTGGCAAGCAGTTGGCTGGAAGCAAGTGCAACGGCTACGCCGAGGGAGGCTTTGAGCATTACTTTTTTCATTATTAGAAACTCCTTGGGATCTCCGGGGCGAAAAGCTACCAACAATTCACGCGCCGCGCTATAGCCGCAATCGCCGGAGATAGAGCGGTTTTGTAGGACAATCCGACCAAAATTCCCTTTTTTCCGGGTACTTTGTAGGGCACGTCTTAAGATGCCTGCGGCAATCTCTGATCTATGCAGGTATGCCAGGCGTGGGTGAAGTCGCGCAGGCGACCCTGGGGGTTGAAAATCTGCCGCCAGATCCGTGCCAGCGCGAGCAGATCGTCAGCAGCAGGCAATGGCGTGGCCTGCTCTTCGACGAGCATCCAGGCGATGGCTGTGGAGTAGCGCAGGTTGACGGCGAGTTCCAGATGAGGCCCGCCCAGGAAGGCGTGTTGGCTGGCCAGGCCGCGGACCAGGCTGGCCAGGTCGGGATCACGGGCGAGGTAGTCGTCCCAGATCGCCTGGTGGCGGTGTTCGCCGATGCGGTACAGGCCATGCCCTCGGCGGTCGTGCAGGGCCGACCCCAAGGCCGACTGGCTGGCGGCGATGCCCAGCAACAAGGCTTCGGCGCTGGCGCAGTGACGGTTCAGGTAGACCAGGGTGGGTCGTATCACATACTGACACAATTCATTCGCCGCGATACCCATGATGCCCTCGAGCAGGTAAGGGCCGGACGGGCGCTGGAGCTTGGCAGCTGGTGAATGATCAGGCCCGCCGGAAGCGGTAAGCACCGCTCGAGTTGAAGTGTAGTGTGATAATCGTGGTGTAAAGGGCTGTTTTTAAATCGATTACTGCCTGAGGTGCCGGGCTATATGCCTTAAGGCAATTACGCACGGAACGTTCAGGCAGACTTGCGATGGGATGATTCAGCGCTTGAATACCGCGGTATTCGCCGCTCACGCAGTGAGCGACTGGCGGGTGCGGGCGATGACCGCCTGCAACGGTTCGCTGCGGCTGTACTGTTCGGGGTACAGGCGCTCGCTGTGGCAGGCGACGCCGTGTTCGTCTACCAGGGTGAAACTGAAGCTCCCCTTGCGAGGGGCAACGATAAGGCACTTCAGCGGCGAGAAGGCCTGGGAGAGGGTGCCAATGGCAGCCTGAATCTGATGATGGGTTTGCATATTGTTGGAGGTTCCTGCTTTAAACACGGGGGTTATGATCCGTGCATGATAGAAACGTTCCAGTGACGCCTTTATTAAGGGACGAACGAACCTGACTGGAACAGGGCAGCCAGAGGGAGCGCAATCAAAGGTGGGCGCGTGGGCTGACTGGTAGGTACTTCAGAAGGCAGGCAGCACATCGGGGGCCAAGGTTCTAGGCCGTCGGGGTGGGATCCTGATCAATCTGTCACGTGATTCGTGCTTGAACAGCGCAAGGCTGGCGAGTGAATCATCGAATAGGCCGGTCCTGGTTCCAGCAGCACCACTCTTGGGAGGAGGGACTGCAAGGACGCTTGAGGCCAGAATTGACTTTCAGCTTGGTACTAACGAGGCGCACCTTACCGGAAAAAAAGGCGCTTGGCAAGCCTTTGATGTTGTTCAGATCAGCCGAACAGTATGGCGCGTATTTGCCCGACTGGGAAGAGGGGTGGAAAGGGCCGCAACCGGCCTTATGTACCGATTCAGTGCACTCAAATGAAGGTTCAGGGTGCACTTGTTCACATTTCGGGCAGCGCTTGTAACTGCTCGGCAACACGCCCCGGCAGCCTCGCCAATGCCTTGACTGGGCGGTTAAGTCAATGAAAAAAAACACTATTTTCAGCTGGTGAAAAAATCGTCAGTTTGACCGAAAGCCCCAATTCACGGCGGGTTTGCGGGGTATGAGAGGGGGTTGTCCACCGAGTTATCCACAGGAACTGTGGATTGTCCCGTGCGCTTGCTCTAGGACGGGCGTGCCAGCAATACGGCGAACTGTCCGACAATCGACATGCTCGGAGAGACCGGTTGGTCATCCACCTGAAAACGTCAAGAAAAGATCGTTGAAAATTTTTTCAATCCGCCAGAAATCGAAAGGCCAGGGCGCTAAAAAAAGGGTAGAGTGGCGCGCCTTTCGAGTTGCCAAACCTGTTGCCCATGAAGTTTCGCGGTAAACACCTCGCCAGCCCCACTGCATCGACGCCTGCGCCTCCCCCCGAACGTTTCTCCCTGAAAGTGGCCTTGTGGCTGCTCGACAACCCGCGCCTCGGTGACAAGCCGCAGGTCAAGCACCTGGCCGGGCACCTGTTGAAGCAGCCGGCGCGCCAGGGCGTGGTCGTGGCGCAAAGCCGCCTGGGCCAGATGTTGTGCCGCGATTGCGGCAATGCCCGTGACCGGCGCATTGGCCATGAACTGCTGCGCCAGGCCGCCCGCGCCGGTGATCGGCGAGCGCAGCTGGAGTATGCGCGGCTATGCCAGCACAACGCGCCGGAGCAGGCGCGGTACTGGCTGGAGCTAGCGGCGGGGCAGGGGTCGCAGGAGGCACGGCGGCTTCTGAGGCAGTGGTTTCCTGCCTGAGTATGTTGCCTGTACGGGCCCTTTCGCGGGCACAGGCAACACGTCGCTTTGGCTGATAAGCTGCACCGCAATCATCAGGATCATTCGGGGTAAGCATGACAGTGGATCTGGCCAGCATTCTGCTGGGCTTGGTGGCAGGTGCATTGCCTTGCCTGGGTTGGGTCATGCAGGTGCAGCGCCGCCAGGGCGTGCGGCAGGGCGAGCAGGCCTTGCTCGAAGAACGCCTCAATGCTGCCCTGCTGGCCCAGGCCGGCCTGCAGGCGCAACTGGACGCCAGCCGCGACGAGGTCAGCGACCTCAGCGAAGCCAATACCCTCAAGCAGACCCAGCTGGCCGCCCAGGGCCGTGAGCTGGAACTGCTGCAGATCGACCGCGACAATGCCCGTGATGCCGCCCATGCCTGGAGCATCGAGCGGGCCAGCCGCGAAGCCGAGTTGCGTCGGCTGGAGGCCCAGTCCGCGCGGCTGGAGGCCGAACTGCGCGAGCAGCAGGAAAACCACCAGCAGCGCCTGGAAGACCTGCAGGAAGCCCGCGACACCCTGCGCGCCCAGTTCGCCGACATGGCCACCAAGATCTTCGACGAGCGCGAGCAGCGCTTCGCCCAGACCAGTCAGCAGCATCTCGGCCAGTTGCTCGACCCGCTCAAGGAGCGTATCCAGGCCTTCGAAAAACGCGTGGAGGAAAGCTACCAGCAGGAAGCCCGCGAACGCTTCTCGCTGGGCAAGGAACTGGAGCGCCTGCAGCAGCTCAACCTGCGCCTGTCCGACGAAGCCACCAACCTGACCCAGGCGCTGAAAGGCCAGAAAACCCAGGGCAACTGGGGTGAGCTGATCCTCGAGCGGGTATTGGAGCATGCCGGCCTGGAAAAGGGTCGCGAATACCAGACCCAGGTCAGCCTGAAAAGCGCCGACGGCGAGCGCTTCCAGCCTGATGTGCTGATCATGCTGCCCGGTGACAAGCAGGTGGTGGTGGATGCCAAGGTCAGCCTCACCGCCTACCAGCAGTTTGTCGCCGGTAATGACGAGGCCGCGCTCAAGCAGCACGTGCAGTCGCTGCGCAGCCATGTCAAAGGCCTCTCCAGCAAGGACTACAACCGCCTCGAAGGCCTGCACAGCCTGGATTTCGTGCTGCTGTTCGTGCCGATCGAGGCAGCCTTCTCGGCAGCCTTGCAGGCCGAGCCGAACCTGTTCCAGGAGGCTTTCGACCGGCAGATCGTGATCGTCAGCCCGACTACATTGCTGGCCACCCTGCGGGTCATCGACAGCCTGTGGAAGCAGGAACGCCAGGGCCAGAACGCCCGTGAGATCGCCGAGCGTGCCGGCTGGCTGTACGACAAGTTCGTGCTGTTCATCCAGGACCTCGACGAGCTGGGCAATCGCCTGCAGCAGGTGGACAAGGCCTATGCCGCCGCGCGCAACAAGCTGTGCGAAGGGCGCGGCAACCTGGTCAGCCGCAGCGAACAGCTGAAGCTGCTGGGCGCCCGCGCCAGCAAGAGCCTGTCGGCCGACCTGCTGGAGCGGGCGCTGTCCGACGAGGCGTTGGCGGATGAAGCGCTTACTGAACCAGGCTCAGATGGCGATTGAGCATGGCGCGCAGGGCCGCCGGCTTGACCGGCTTGGCCAGGTAGTCCAGGCCAGTGGCATGCACCATGGCGATGGTTTCCTTGCTGCCGTCGGCGCTGATCACCACGCCTGGTACCGGCTCACCCAGGCGCGCGCGTAGCCAGCCCATCAGCCCGGTACCGGTCTCGCCGTCGTCCAGGTGGTAGTCCACCAGTGCCAGATGCGGGCGCATGCCCTCGGCCAGCAGGGCCTCGCATTCGACGCGGTTGCGCGCGGTCCACACCTGGCAGCCCCAGCGGCTGAGCAGGCTGTTCATGCCGATCAGGATGCTGTCTTCGTTGTCCACGCACAGAACCTGCAACCCGGCCAGTGGCTGGCCGCCCTGTTCCACCGGGGCGCTGGGCGCCGGGGCGGCCTGGCGGGCAATCGGTACGCTGACGCGGAACACCGTGCCCTTGCCAGGCCACGAGCGCACTTCCAGCTTGTGCCCTAGCACCCTGCACAGGCCGTCGGCGATCGCCAGGCCCAGGCCCAGGCCCTTCTCGGCACGGGTCTGGTGGCTGTCCAGGCGCTTGAACTCCTGGAATATCTCCTGCAGCTTGTCGTCGGCGATGCCTGGGCCGCGGTCCCACACTTCAAGCCACAACTGTTCGCCCTGGCGCCGTGCGCCCAGCAGGATCGGGCTCTTGCCATAGCGCAGGGCGTTGGTCAGGAAGTTCTGCAGCACCCGGCGCAGCAGCTTCATGTCGCTGTCCACCCGCAGGCGGCTGCCGCGCAGGCGGAACTCCAGGCCTTTTTCGGCGGCCAGCACCTTGAATTCGGCGCCCAGGGTGTCGAACAGTTCGTTGAGGGCGAAGGGCTTGGCATCCGGGGTGATCTTGCCGTTTTCCAGGCGCGAGATGTCCAGCAGGTCGCTGATCAACTCTTCGGCCGAGCGCAGCGAGCTGTCCATGTGCTGCACCAACTGCCGGGCTTCTTCATTCATGCCCTCGGCCTGCTGCGACAACGCGGCGGAGAACAGCCGGGCGGCGTTCAGCGGCTGCATCAGGTCGTGGCTGACTGCGGCCAGGAAGCGGGTCTTGGACTGGCTCACCGCTTCGGCACGGCTTTTTGCTTCGGACAACGCCTGGTTCAGTTGCGACAGCTCTTGAGTGCGCTCCGCCACCCGTTGCTCCAGGCCTTCGTTGGCATCGCGCAGGGCCTGTTCGGCCTCGCGGAACGGCGTGATGTCGGTGAAGCTCATGACGAAACCGCCGCCGGGCATCGGGTTGCCGATCAGTTCGATTACCCGGCCATTGGGGAACAGGCGTTCGGAGGAGTGCGCACGGCCCTGGCGCATCCAGTGCAGGCGCCGCGCTACATGCACCTGCGCCTCGCCCGGGCCGCACAGGCCGCGCTCGGCGTTGTAGCGGATGATGTCGGCGATCGGTCGACCCACGCTGATCAGCCCGTCGGGGTAGTTGAACAGTTCCAGGTAACGGCGGTTCCAGGCCACCAGGTGCAGGTTCTGGTCGACCACGCTGATGCCCTGGTTGATATTCTCGATGGCCCCTTGCAGCAGGGCGCGGTTGAACTGCAGTACCTCGCTGGCTTCGTCGGCGATACGCACCACGTCTTCCAGCTGCATGTCGCGGCCTTCGATGGCGGCCTTGACCACGGCGCGGGTCGACGAGGTGCCGAGCACCCCGGCCAGCAGGCGTTCGGTATGTTCGATCCAGTCGCCGTCGGCGTTCTGGTTGGGGTTGAAGCCCTTGCCCTGGCGGTAGGCGAAGCGGATGAAGCTTTGCCTGGCGCGTTCTTCACCGACGAAACGCGAGGCCAGGGTCAGCAGGTCGTCGATCTGCACCGCCAGCAGCGGCTTGCTGCTGGGCCTGGCGCTGGTCTGCTGGCCGATGAAGCGGCCGGCCTGCCAATGCTCGGAAACCCGCGTGCGCGACAGCACCGAAACCCAGGCGAACAGGGTGAAGTTGCCCGCCAGTGATAGCACCACCCCCTGGGTCAGCGGGCTGATCGGCAGGTTCAGCGGGTTGCCGTGCAGCCACGCAAGCCCTGGGAACAACTGCAGCGGCCAGCCCACGCTGTGCGCGGCAATCGGCAGCACCAGGGTGTAGAACCACAGGAAAATACCTGCGGCCAGGCCGGCGAACACACCACGGCGGTTGGCCTGCTTCCAGTACAGCGCCCCGAGCATGGCCGGTGTCAGCTGGGTCACGGCGGCGAAGGCGATCTGGCCGATGGTCGCCAGGCTGGCGGTGGAGCCCAGCAGGCGGTAGCTGACATAGGCCAGCAGCAGGATCACCACGATGGTCACCCGGCGTACCGAGAGCATCCAGTGGCGAAACGCTTCGAACGGCCGCTCGGCGTTGGTCCGGCGCAGCAGCCAGGGCAGCAGCATGTCGTTGGAGACCATGGTCGACAGCGCCACGGCCTCGACGATGACCATGCCGGTGGCCGCCGAGGCGCCACCGATGAATGCCAGCAAGGCCAGGCTCGGGTGGGCCTCGGCCAGCGGCAGGCTGATGACGAACGAGTCGGAAATCACTGTGCCCGGCAGCAGCATCTGCCCGGCCAGGGCGATCGGCACCACGAACAGCGCGGCCAGCGCCAGGTACATCGGGAAAACCCAGCGTGCCAGGCGCATGTCCTGGGGCTCGATGTTCTCCACCACGGTGACGTGGAACTGCCGCGGCAGGCAGATGATTGCCATCATCGCCACGGCGGTCTGTACCACCATCGACGGCCAGTTGATGGTTTCCTGCCAATAGTCCTGCAGGTGGATCGACTGGCGGGCCTGGCTGAACAGGTCGTCGAAGCCGTCATACAGATTGAAGACAACGAATATGCCCACGGCCAGGAAGGCCAGCAGCTTGATCAGCGATTCGAAGGCAATCGCCAGGACCATGCCGCGGTGGTGTTCGGTCACGTCCAGGCTGCGGGTACCGAAGACGATGGCAAACAGTGCCAGCACCAGTGAAACAACCAGCGCGGTGTCCTGTACGCGGGTGCCAGTGGCGTCGGCATTGGCGCCGATCAGCAAGTTGACGCCGAGCACGATGCCCTTGAGCTGCAAGGCGATATACGGCAGCACGCCGACCAGGCAGATCAGCGCCACGACCACCGCCAGGGACTGCGACTTGCCGTAGCGCGCGGCGATGAAGTCGGCAATCGAGGTGATGTTCTGTTGTTTGCTGATCAGCACCATCTTCTGCAGCACCCAGGGCGCGAAGATCAGCAGCAGCACCGGGCCCAGGTAGATCGGCAGGAAGGCCCAGAGCTGTTCGGCGGCCTGGCCGACCGCGCCGAAGAAGGTCCAGCTGGTGCAGTACACGGCCAGCGACAGGCTGTACACCCAGGCACGCAGCTTCGGCGGCAACGGCGTGCTGCGGCGGTCGCCATAGAAGGCGATGGCGAACATGATGGCCATATAGGCCAGGGCGACCACGGCGATCAGCCCGCTGGACAACGACATGAAAACTCCGAAGCAAAAAGATAACGCGGTCCCGATCAATCAGTCTGGCACGCAGGTGCCGCTTCGTCAGCGCAGACGATGGTCGCAGTGGCAGGTGGTCGCAGGGGGCATCCTGTACTGGCCTCTTCGCGGGCGCGCCCGCTCCCACAGGTACGGCGCTGCCCTCAAGGCATGTGATATCCCTGTGGGAGCGGGCATGCCCGCGAAGAGGCCGGTACAGCCAACATCAATTAGTGCGGGTACCCAGCCAATAAAACACCCCTGCCAGTATCACCGACAACACCAGCAGGTAGAAGATCGCCCCCGGCCACAGGTGCACCAGGGCAAACCCCACCATCACCGGCCCCAGCGCCGCGCCGAGGTTGGACAGGTTCTGTGCACCGTAATACACCCCACGCAAGTGCTCCGGCGCGATCAGGTCAATGAACATGTACTCGGCCGGGATCACGATGATCTCGCCCAGGGTGAACACCAGCATCGCCAGGCACCAGGCCAGCGCCGAGCCGGCCAGGGCAAAGCCCAGCAGCCCGGCGATGAACAGGCCCATGCCGGCCAGCAGCCAGGGCATCAGGCGCTGGCGGCTGATACGGCGGCCGATCAGGTATTGCAAGGCAATCACCGTCACTGCGTTGGTGGTCACCAGGTAACCGATCAGGCGCGCCGCCTCGGCCGGGCTGCTGGTCACCACCAGGTACTGCGAAAGGTAGGCGGTGAACTGGCCGAACACCACCGCGCTCAGCACCCCGCCCAAGGTGAAGCATACCAGCCGCCGGTCACGGGCCAGCCTTAATGCCACCTGGCCAAAGCCGACCCCGGGCTTGTCCGGCACACTGGCCTGCAGGCTGCGGTCACCCAGGCGCCAGTAGGCCAGGCACATACCCAGGCCGAGCAGGGCGGAGGCGATGAACGGCATATGCTCATCCAGCTCCAGCATGGCCACGCCAAGCAGCGGGCCGGCGGCGTAGCCGACGTTGCTGAGGGTGTACTTGATGGCGAACACTTCGGCCCGTTCCTCCACCGGGAGCAACGCGCAGAAGCCCGCCTTGGCGGCGATGTCGACCACTGCCAGTGCCAGATTGATCAGCACCAGGCAGAGAAAGAACAGCAGCGCCGAGTGGCTGGCGACTGCGCCGACGAAGGCCAGGGCAAACAGCAGGGTGCTGGCGCTGACCAGTGTGTGGTTGCGCAAGGTATCCACCAGGTGGCCGCCATACAGGCTCAGCAGCGAGGCGATGATCAGCGCGCCACCGATCAGCAGACCGATCTGGCTGATCGGCAGCTGAAAGTTGTCGGCCAGGTACACCACCAGGTAGGGCAGGGTAAGGGCACGGGCGACGGTGAGGGTAAAGGTGGTGGTAAGCAGCAGGCGTACGGTGTGCGGGTAGCGTTTTATGGCGGCGAGCATTGCCACATCCTTGTTGTTCTGTTTTGCCGGGGGCCAGCATATGCCAACAGAGGCCTGCTGCGCAGGCCTTTCGCGGGCACGCCCGCTCCCACATGCCCTCAAGGCATGTGATATCCCAGTGGGAGTGGGCGTGCCCGCGAAAGGGCCGGTACAGCCCTGCGAAGTCCTTGAGCGCTTGCCAGCCAGCGCATTTCCCATGCAGATTTGTGGCTTGTTGCGCCCGGCGCGCCTCCAATCGAAAAGCCCTCAGGACCAAGGACGATGAGTCACTCCTCGCAATTCACCTTGCTCGGCAAGCGGCGTTTCCTGCCGTTTTTCATCACCCAGTCGCTGGGTGCCTTCAACGACAACCTGTTCAAGCAGTCGCTGATTCTGGCGATCCTGTTCAAACTCAGCCTGGGCGACGGTGATCGTTCGATCTGGGTCAACCTGTGCGCCTTGCTGTTCATCCTGCCGTTCTTCCTGTTTTCGGCGTTGGGCGGGCAGTTTGGCGAAAAGTTCGCCAAAGATGCGCTGATCCGGGCGATAAAGCTGGCCGAGATCGCGATCATGGCGGTAGGCGCGCTCGGCTTCATCACCAATCACCTGGCGCTGATGCTGGTGGCGCTGTTCGGCATGGGAACCCACTCGGCGCTGTTCGGCCCGGTGAAGTACTCGATCCTGCCGCAGGCCCTGCGCGAAGAAGAACTGGTCGGCGGCAACGGGCTGGTTGAAACCGGTACCTTCCTGGCGATCCTCGCCGGCACTATCGGCGCAGGAGTGATGATGTCCAGCGAAAGTTATGCCGCCGTGGTGGCCGGTGGCGTGGTCGGCACTGCCGTGCTCGGCTACCTGGCCAGCCGCTGGATCCCGCGGGCCGCTGCTGCGTCACCGCAAATGCCGCTGGACTGGAACATCTTCAAGCAGTCGTGGGCGATCCTGCGCATGGGCCTGGGGCAGCCCCCGGCAGTGTCGCGCTCGATCGTCGGCAACTCGTGGTTCTGGTTCGTCGGCGCCATCTACCTCACGCAGATCCCGGCCTACGCCAAGGACTGGCTGCACGGTGATGGCACGGTGGTGACCCTGGTACTGACCTTGTTTTCGGTGGGGATTGCCCTGGGTTCGCTGCTATGCGAGCGGCTGAGCGGGCGCAAGGTGGAAATCGGCCTGGTGCCGTTCGGCTCGTTCGGCCTGAGCCTGTTCGGCCTGCTGTGGTGGTGGCACTCCGGCGATGTACCCGCTGCGGCGGCGCCGCACGATTGGCTGGCGCTGCTGGGCATGGGCCAGGCCTGGTGGATCCTGCTGTCAATCGTCGGTCTTGGGGTTTTCGGCGGCTTCTACATCGTACCGCTGTATGCACTGATCCAGGCCCGCACGGCCGAAGACCAGCGCGCACGGGTGATTGCTGCCAACAACATCCTCAATGCCCTGTTCATGGTGGTGTCGGCAGTGCTCACCATTATCCTGCTGGGCCTGGCCGATTTGAGCATCCCGCAGCTGTTCCTGGTGGTGTCGCTGCTCAATATCGCGGTCAACGCCTATATCTTCAGGATCGTGCCCGAGTTCACCATGCGCTTCCTGATCTGGCTGCTCAGCCATTCGATGTACCGCGTGCAGCACCGCGACCTTGAGCGCATTCCCGACGAAGGCGCGGCGCTACTGGTGTGCAACCACGTGTCGTTCGTCGATGCGCTGCTGCTGGGCGGGGCGATCCGGCGGCCGATACGCTTTGTCATGTATTACAAGATCTATAACCTGCCGGTGCTCAATTTCGTGTTCCGCACCGCAGGCGCCATCCCGATTGCCGGGCGCAACGAAGACCTGGCCATCTATGAACGTGCTTTCGCGCGCATTGCCGAATACCTGGCCGATGGCGAGCTGGTATGCATCTTCCCGGAGGGCAAGCTGACCGGGGACGGCGAAATCGATGTGTTCAAGGGCGGCGTCAACCGCATCCTCGAAGAAACCCCGGTGCCGGTCATTCCGCTGGCCTTGCAGGGGCTATGGGGCAGCTTCTTCAGCCGTGACCCGGCCAAGGGCTTTTTCAAGCGCCTGTGGTCGCGGGTGACCATCGTGGCAGGCGCCGCCATCCCGGTGGAGGCGGCGCAGCCAGAAGCGTTGCGTGAGCAGGTCAGCCGCCTGCGCGGTAACCTGCGCTAGTGGGAAGGGGTTAGCTGGCGCTGACTTTCAGGCCGACCAGGCCTGTAATGATCAGCGCCACGCTGACCAGGCGTACCAAGGCCATGGACTCGCCGAACAGGATGATGCCGGCGATCACCGTGCCGACGGCGCCGACGCCGGTCCAGATGGCATAGGCGGTGCCCAGCGGCAGCTCTTTCATGGCCAGGCCCAGCAGGCCCAGGCTGATGGCCATGGCGGCGACGGTGAGGACGGTGGGCAGTGGCTTGCTGAAGCCGTCGGTGTATTTCAGGCCGACGGCCCAGCCGACCTCGAACAGGCCGGCGAAGAACAGGATGATCCAGGACATGGTGCGTCTCCATCGTTGTGAAGGATGGGGCCGTCCCCGGAATGGTCACGCGGTGCGTCGTGAGGTCGTCCTCACAGTGGAATGCCATGGTGCACATATGCAGCCCTCTGGGCAAGCCTGTGCGGGCGGCTTCGCGGGTAAACCCGCTCCCACAGGGATCTCCACAATTTTCAGACCTGTGCGGTACCTGTGGGAGCGGGTTCACCCGCGAAAGGGCCGGTGCAGGCGAAAAATGATTTTCAGGCCAGCACCGGCATTTCAGACCACTCAAACCCCCTGCGGGATCTCTTCCCCGCCCAGCGCCTCGAACAGCACCGGCAGGAATTCGGCAAAGGTCATCATCATCAACTGGAAGCTGGCATCGAACTGCTGGGCAGCCTCATCGCCACCGTCCTGTTCGGCCTGCTCCTGCAGCAGTTCTTCGAACTTCAGGCGCTTGATCACCATCTTGTCATCCAGAATGAACGACAGCTTGTCCTGCCAGGCAAGGGCCAACTGGGTGACCACCTTGCCAGTGCTCAGGTGCAGCTGGATTTCCTCGCCGGTCAGGTCCTGGCGCTTGCAGCGCACGATGCCGCCGTCTTCGGCGGTGTCGCGCAGTTCGCATTCGTCCAGCACATAGAAGCCTTCGGCAGCTTGCTGCGACTTGACCCACTCGGTCATGGTAGCGACCGGTGCGATTTTCACGGTGGCCGGGCGCACCGGCAGCGAGCCCATCACTTCACGCAGGGTCGACAGCAGGTCTTCGGCACGCTTGGCGCTGGCGGAATTGACCAGGACCATGCCCAGGCGCGGGGCGATGGCGGCGAAGATCATCGAGCGGCGGATGAACGCGCGCGGCAGGAAGGCCTGGATGATCTCGTCCTTGATCTGGTCGCGTTCCTTTTTATAGACCTTGCGCATCTGCTCGGTCTCGATCTCTTCGACCTTTTCCTTCACCGCGTCATTGACCACGCTGCTTGGCAGGATGCGTTCTTCCTTGCGCGCGGCAATCAGCAGGTACTCGCCGCTGACATGCACCAGGGGAGCGTCTTCGCCTTTGCCGAACGGCGCGACGAAACCATAGGTGGTCAGCTCCTGGCTGGCGCAGGGGCGGGCCGGCTTGCTGGCCAGGGCCGCTTCCAGCGCTTCAGGCTCGAACGGGACATCCTGGGTCAGGCGGTAGGTCAGCAGGTTCTTGAACCACATGAGGGGCAATCTCTCCTTAATGCATAAGGCGCGCATTATTCTCCGAGCGGCGGTCTCAGGCCAACCCTGTCGGAGTGCCAGTAGCCGTTGTTGGATGCAAAGATGCACGAGGGAACGCTAGGTCTTTGAAAGGCCTGAGTTTTTTTTTGAAAAAAGTTGAAAAAGTGCTTGCCAGTGTACGGAGCCGTCCGTAGAATGCGCGCCACACCGAGACGAAGGGTGAATTAGCTCAGCCGGGAGAGCATCTGCCTTACAAGCAGAGGGTCGGCGGTTCGATCCCGTCATCACCCACCACTCGATGTTTAGCGCAGCGGTAGTTCAGTCGGTTAGAATACCGGCCTGTCACGCCGGGGGTCGCGGGTTCGAGTCCCGTCCGCTGCGCCATATTTCACTTCCAGGGCCTACTGAACACCCGGGAGTAACAGAGAAAGCGACCTCATGGTCGCTTTTTTTGTGCCTGCGATTTGGTGTTTCAGCGAAATTTGCAAAAAGTTCGATAAGAGCTTGCCAGAGCGCCAAGTCGCCCGTAGAATGCGCGCCACACCGAGAGACATGGGTGATTAGCTCAGCCGGGAGAGCATCTGCCTTACAAGCAGAGGGTCGGCGGTTCGATCCCGTCATCACCCACCACTCGATGTTTAGCGCAGCGGTAGTTCAGTCGGTTAGAATACCGGCCTGTCACGCCGGGGGTCGCGGGTTCGAGTCCCGTCCGCTGCGCCATATTTCCGCTTCCAGGGCCTACTGAACACCCGGAAGTCACAGAGAAAGCGACCTTAGGGTCGCTTTTTTTGTTTCTGCATTGAGCAAAAAACTATCTTCTATTGCCTGTCAGGGCCTCATCGCCGGCAAGCCAGCTCCCACCTCGACCGCGTTGATCTCAAGCCATGCGCTATCCCTGTGGGAGCTGGCTTGCCGGCGAATGGGCTGCAAAGCAGCCCCGGCAATCTCAGCGGCGATGCTCTTCTTCCCGCAACGTCAGCACTTCAAACCCATCCTCGGTCACCGCCACCGTATGCTCCCACTGAGCCGACAAGCTGTGGTCACGGGTTATCACTGTCCAACCATCTTTCAAGGTGCGCGTCCCGCGCCCGCCCTGGTTGATCATCGGTTCGATGGTGAACACCATCCCCGGCTGCAACTTCAGGCCCATCCCGCGCTGGCCAATGTGCAGTACCTCCGGCCCTTCATGCATCTGCTGGCCAATGCCATGCCCGCAATACTCACGCACGACGCTGTAGCCGGCCGCTTCTGCATGGGTCTGGATGGCATGGCCGACATCGCCCAGCGTTGCCCCGGGGCGTACCTGTTCGATGCCTTTCCATAGCGCGTCATAGGTGGTGTCGACCAGGCGCTGCGCCTCATTGCTGATCGGCCCGACGCTATACATCTTCGACGAGTCGGCGATATAGCCGTTCTGTTCCAGGGTGATGTCGACGTTGATGATCGAGCCTTCCTTCAGCACTTCATCGACCTTGGGCATGCCATGGCACACCACATGGTCCACCGAGGTGTTGAGCGAATAGGGGAACCCGTACTGGCCCTTGCTCGCCGGGCGGGCCTTGAGCGTGCCGATGATGAACGCCTCGGCGCGGTCGTTGATCTGCATGGTGGTCACGCCAGGGCGGATGAAGCTGTCGAGGTCCGCGAACACCTGGGCCAGCAGCTGGCCGGCGCGGCGCATCAGGTCGAGTTGGGCGGGGGTCTTGATAATCACCTGGGACATGGGGGAGTGCAGTGGCTCGTGCTGGAATGTGCCCCAGCATAGCGCCATGGGGTGTGGGGTTGCCATCGCATGGTGCACAGCCTGTACCGGCCACTTCGCGGGCACGCCCGCTCCCACAGGTACAGCACTGCCCTCAGGCCTTGCGATATCCCTGTGGGAGCGGGCATGCCCGCGAAAGGGCCGGCACAGCTGGCCCATTAATTGCTGATCTACCGCTACCCAGGGCTATCAACGTCGACAGCCCACAAAAACCTCACGACAAAGGCGCCGTGTTGCCCCGCTTGCCCAGCAAGCAGGGGCAGCCGGCGCCTTTTTGCGTTCCCTACAGGAGCCCGCCCATGGTCAATAGCGAAGTGCGCAGCGTCTGCCCCTACTGCGGCGTCGGTTGCGGCATCGTCATGAGCGTTGCCGATGGCAAGGTCGGCAAGATCAGCGGCGACAAGCAGCACCCCAGCAACTTCGGCCGCCTGTGCACAAAAGGTCTCACCGCACACCTGCCGCTGACCGCCGCCGGGCGCATGGAAGATGCCTATGTGCGCCAGCAGCGCAGCCAGCAGCCAGCGCGAACCGGCATCGACCAGGCCATCGCCGCCGCCGCTGCGCGCCTGCGCGGCATCATCGACCAGCACGGCCCCGACGCCGTGGCACTGTACGTGTCCGGGCAGATGTCGCTGGAGGCACAGTACCTGGCCAACAAGCTGGCCAAGGGTTTTATCCGCACCCGCCACATCGAGTCCAACTCGCGCCTGTGCATGGCCAGTGCCGGCAGCGGCTACAAATTGTCGCTCGGCGCCGACGGCCCGCCCGGCAGCTACCAGGACTTCGAGCACGCCGATGTATTTCTGGTGATCGGCGCCAACATGGCCGACTGCCACCCGATCCTGTTCCTGCGGCTGCTCGACCGGGTCAAGGCGGGGGCCAAGCTGATCGTCGTTGACCCGCGGCGCAGTGCTACCGCCGACAAGGCCGACCTGTTCCTGCAGGTGCGCCCCGGCAGCGACCTGGCCCTGCTCAACGGCCTGCTGCACCTGCTGCTGCGTAACGGCCACACCGACCCCGGCTTCATCGCCCGCCACACCGAAGGCTGGGACGAACTGCCGGCCTTTCTCGATGCTTACACCCCTGACCGCGTGGCCGCTATCACCGGGCTGGCCGAGGCCGACCTCATCAGGGCTGCCGAATGGATCGGCAGCGCCAGCAACTGGATGAGCTGCTGGACCATGGGCCTGAACCAGAGCATCCATGGCACCTGGCACACCAATGCAGTCTGCAACCTGCACCTGGCCACGGGCGCCATCTGCCGCCCCGGCAGCGGGCCGTTCTCGCTGACCGGCCAGCCCAATGCCATGGGCGGTCGCGAGATGGGCTACATGGGCCCCGGCCTGCCAGGCCAGCGCTCGGCGCTGGTGGCGCAAGACCGCGCCTTCGTCGAGCAGCAGTGGCAATTGGCGCCAGGCAGCCTGCGCAGCGAAGGCGGCGAGGGCACGGTGGCGCTGTTCGAGCAGATGAAAAGCGGTGCGGTCAAGGCCTGCTGGGTCATCTGCAGCAACCCGGTGGCCAGTGTCGCCAACCGCCAGCAGGTGATTGACGGCCTGCGCCAGGCCGAACTGGTGATTACCCAGGATGCCTTCCTCGACACCGAAACCAACCGTTACGCCGACATCCTCTTGCCGGCCGCACTGTGGGCCGAAGGCGAGGGCGTGATGATCAACAGCGAGCGCAACCTCACCCTGATGCCGCGCGCCGTCGAAGCGCCAGGGCAGAGCCTGCCTGACTGGCAGATCATCGCCCGGGTCGCCTGCGCCATGGGCTACGCCGACGCCTTCGACTACCCCGATGCCGAAGCGGTATACGAGGAGATTCGCCGTTTCCATAACCCGGCCACTGGCTACGACCTGCGGGGTATCGGCTATGCCGAACTGCGCGAGCAGCCGCGCCAGTGGCCCTGCGCCCCGGGCCGCGAAAACCCGCGCAGCCCGCTGCGCTACCGCAACGACGGCAGTAGCCAGGCGCTGTTGTACGACGCCCAGGGCGAATGCCCGGCGTTAGCCTTCCCGACCGCCAGCGGCAAGGCCCGCTTCTTCGCCCGGCCCTGGTTGCCGGCAGCGGAGATGCCGGATGCCGATTACCCCCTGGTGCTGAATACCGGACGCGTACAGCACCAGTGGCACACCCTGACCAAGACCGGCAAGGTGCCGGCGCTGAACAAGCTCGAGCCTGGCCCCTTCGTGGAAATCCACCGCGACGATGCTGCCCGCCTGGGCATCGCTGAAAAGGACCAGGTTGCCATTCGCTCGCGCCGCGGGCAGGCCGTGCTGCCCGCGCGCATCAGTGACCGGGTAAAGCCGGGCAACTGCTTTGCCCCGTTCCACTGGAACGACCTGATCGGCGAGCAACTGGCGATCAACGCCGTGACCTGCGATGCGGTCGACCCGCTGTCGCTGCAGCCGGCGTTCAAGCACTGTGCCGTGGCCCTTGAGAGGGTTGCAGGCGAGCGTATCGAAGCCGTTGATCTGAACACTGCCCTTCCGGAGCCAACCCGCATGCCCACCGCCACCCTGTCCCGTCTGCTTGGCCTGGACACCTTGCCAGCCCCGGTACTGGCTGAGGAAGAGCGCCATTACCTGCAAGGTTTCCTGCTGGGGCTGGACCAGGCCCGCGCCGAGGGCGTGCCCTGCCTGCCGGCCAGTGCGCCGTTGGCTGCCAACCGCCGGCTGTTCGTCGATGGCTTGCTGGCCGGGCTGTTCGCCCAGCCGGCGGTACTGCCTGATCCGGCACTGGCGGCGCCACGGCACCAGGTTCTGTGGGCCTCGCAGACCGGCAACGGCGAGCTGCTGGCCGAACGCTGTGCCGAGCACCTGCGGGGCGCTGGCCTCGATGTACGGCTCAGTTGTATGGACGCGGTCAGCCCCCGTCAGTTGCAGGGCGCCGCCAGCGTGGTGCTGATCGCCAGCACCTTTGGCGATGGCGACGCGCCCGACAGCGCGGCGGCGTTCTGGCAGGCCTTGCAGGGCGAGGAGGGAGCCCACTGCGCCGAACTGCCTTTTGCCGTGCTGGCCCTGGGCGACTCCAGTTACGACCAGTTCTGCGGCTTTGGCCGAAAACTCGACCAGCGCCTGGCCGAGCTGGGGGGGAGGCGCCTGCTGCAGCGGGTGGACTGCGAACCGGACTTCGACGACGCCTTCGCCGCCTGGCTGGATGCGCTGCTGCCCACGCTAGGCAGCGCCGCGGCACGGCAACCGGTCACCGAGCCATTGCCAGTGGCGGCCTACGGCAAGCAACAACCCTGGGCCGCAACGCTGCTGGAGAACCGCTTGCTCAACGGACCGGGTGCCAGCAAGGAAACCCGTCAACTGGTATTCGACCTGAGCGGCAGCGGCTTCACCTATGCCGCAGGTGATGCCCTGGGCGTGTGGCCGCGTAACTGTCCGGCCCTGGTCGACGAACTGCTGGCGCTGATGCAGCTTGATGGCCAGACCCTGGTCGAACTGAAAGGGCTGCCGGCCATGCCGCTGACCGAAGCCCTGCAAGCGCACCTGGAGATCGCCAAGGTCACCACACAGCAGTTGCAGGCTTTCGCCGTCAATGCCCCGGACCTGCAGCGCCTGCTGCAGCCCGAGTGCAAGGTCGAGCTGCAGGACTGGTTGTGGGGCCGGCAACTGGCCGATGTGCTGTGCGCATTCCCCCAGCAACTGCCGCTGGCCAGCTGGCTGGAGCTGCTCAAGCCATTGCAGCCGCGCCTGTATTCGATCAGCTCCAGCCCGCTGGCGCACCCGCAGCAGGTGCACCTGACCGTTTCCACGGTGCGCTATGGCGCGCGCAAAGGGGTGTGTTCGAGCTTTCTTGCCGACCGTGCGCAGCCACTGAAGGTGGCCATCTTCCCGCAGGCGTCGAAGCACTTCCGCCTGCCCGAGGACGATAGCGTGCCGGTGATCATGGTCGGCCCCGGCACCGGCATCGCGCCGTTCAGGGCCTTCCTTGAAGAGCGAGAGGCACGTGGAGCGAAAGGGGATAACTGGCTGTTCTTTGGCGAGCAGTACGCGGCCACCGATTTCTATTACCGGGAGCAACTGCAGGCCTGGCAGGCGACAGGACACTTGCGCCTGGACACAGCGTTCTCGCGCGACCAGGCCGAGAAGGTCTACGTGCAGCAGCGCATGCTCGATCACGGCGCGCAGTTGTGGCAGTGGCTGGAGGCGGGCGCGTACTTCTATGTGTGTGGCGATGCGCAGCGCATGGCCAAGGATGTGGATGCGGCGTTGCGGGCCATCGTCGCCGAGCATGGCGGCATGGATGCAGCGGCGGCTGCGGCTTATGTCGAAGCGCTGGGCAAGGCCAGGCGCTATCGGCGGGATGTGTATTGATGTGCACCAGGACGGGGAGTGATGCACTTGGAATGTGCATTTGCTGTGCTGGCCTCTTCGCGGGCATGCCCGCTCCCACAGGTACTGCACAGGCCTGAATAAACGTGGAGAACCCTGTGGGAGCGGGCGTGCCCGCGAAGAGGCCGGCACAGGAAACAGGGTTGGCACACTCCCTGCTTTACCCCAGCTACAACAAAGCCCACTGATCAACGGCGATCAACCCGGGCCCCCTACCGTGATGAATACAGGCAAAGGCGCCTGGAGCTTCGGCTCCAGGCGCTTTTTTTTTGATCGAGGATCGGCTTATGAAGGCAACAGCGAGCAGCGGGCAACGAGAGCGACTGGTCATCGTCGGCAACGGCATGGTCGGCCACCATTGCGTCGAACAACTGGTCAGCCGCGGCGCCTTGCAGCGCTTCGAAGTGCATGTGTTCGGCGAAGAGCGCCAGCGTGCCTACGACCGCGTGCACCTGTCCGAGTACTTCGGCGGCAGCTGTGCCGAAACCCTGGCCCTGTGCGGGCAGGACTTCTACGGCGCCAACGGTGTGCACCTGCACCTCGGTGAAGCGGTGCTGGAAATCGACCGTGAGCGCTTTGAAGTGGTCACTGCCGAGGGGCGCTACGGTTACGACCAACTGGTGCTGGCCACAGGTTCCTACCCCTTCGTGCCACCGATCGAAGGCTCCAGCGGCAATGCCCGCCTGGTCTACCGCACCCTCGACGACCTCGATGCCATCCGCGCTGCCGCAGCCAGTGCCCGCCGTGGTGTGGTCGTGGGCGGTGGCCTGCTCGGCCTGGAAGCGGCCAACGCGCTCAAGTCGCTGGGCCTGGAAGCCCACGTGGTGGAATTCGCCCCACGGCTGATGCCGGTGCAGCTGGACGGCGAGGGCGGTGCCGCGCTCAAGGCACAGATCGAAGCGCTGGGTGTTGGCGTGCATCTGTCGCGCGCCACCCAGTCGATCAGTGAGGGTGAAGACTACCGCTACCGCATGAACTTCGATGGCGGCGAGCACCTGGAAACCGACCTGATCGTGTTCTCTGCGGGTATTCGCCCGCAGGATGCCCTGGGCCGTGCCTGTGGCCTGGACATCGCCGCGCGTGGCGGCGTGGTGATCGACAACCACTGCCGCAGCAGCGACCCACGCATCTTCGCCATCGGCGAGTGTGCCTCGTGGAACGGCAGTGTGTTCGGCCTGGTCGCCCCAGGCTACAGCATGGCGCGCAACCTGGCAGCATTGCTGATGGGTGAAACCGCTGGCGAATTCACCGGTGCCGACATGTCGACCAAGCTCAAGTTGCTGGGTGTGGATGTCGGCTCCATCGGCGATGCCCATGGCGCCACCCCGGGCGCACGCAGCTACCGCTTCATCGACGAAGCCAACAGCGCCTACCGCCGGCTGGTGGTGGACGCCAGCGGCAAGCGCGTGCTCGGTGCGGTGCTGGTTGGCGACAACAGCTACTACGACACCCTGCTGCAATACGCCCAGAACGGCATTGCCCTGCCGGCCGACCCGGCGGCACTTATCCTGCCGCAAGGCGGCGGGGCACCGGCCCTGGGTGCTGATGCGCTGCCCGACAGCGCGACCATCTGCTCGTGCCACAACGTCAGCAAGGGTGCGGTCTGCGCCGCCATCGACAGCGGCTGCGGCGACCTTGCCGCAGTCAAGGGCTGCACCAAGGCGGCCACCGGTTGTGGTGGCTGCGCGGCCCTGCTCAAGCAGGTGTTCGAGCACGAACTGACCGCCCGTGGCGTGGCGGTGGACAAGCGCCTGTGCGAGCACTTCGCCTACACCCGCCAAGAGCTGTACGGGCTGGTGCGGGTGGAGGGTATCCGCACCTTCAATGAACTGCTCGAACGCCACGGCAAGGGCCACGTTGGCTGCGACATCTGCAAGCCGGCGGTGGGCAGTATCCTCGCCTCGTGCTGGAACCAGCCGATCATGGACCCGGCGCTGGTGCCGCTGCAGGACACCAACGACACCTTCATGGCCAACATGCAGAAGAACGGCACCTACTCGGTGGTGCCGCGCATCCCCGGTGGTGAAATCACCCCCGACAAGCTCATCGTGATAGGCCAGGTTGCGAAAAAGTACGACCTGTACACCAAGATCACCGGGGGCCAGCGCATCGACCTGTTCGGCGCCCAGTTGCACGAGCTGCCGCTGATCTGGGGCGAGCTGATCGAGGCCGGCTTCGAAACCGGCCATGCCTACGGCAAGTCGACCCGCACGGTCAAATCATGCGTCGGCAGTACCTGGTGCCGATACGGAGTGCAGGACAGCGTCGGCATGGCCCTGCGCCTGGAAGACCGCTACAAAGGCCTGCGCAGCCCGCACAAGCTCAAGTTCGCCGTGTCTGGCTGCACCCGCGAATGTGCCGAGGCACAGAGCAAGGACATCGGCGTGATCGCTACCGACAAGGGCTGGAACCTGTACGTGTGTGGCAACGGCGGCATGCGCCCGCGGCACGCCGAACTGTTTGCCACCGACCTGGACGACGAAACCCTGGTGCGCCTGATCGACCGCGTGCTGATGTTCTACATCCGCACCGCCGACAAGCTGCAGCGCACCTCGGTGTGGCGCGAGAACCTGGAAGGCGGGCTGGACTACCTGAAGCAGGTGGTCATCGATGACAGCCTGGGCCTGGCCAGCGAGCTGGAAGCGCAGATGCAGCATGTGGTCGACCAGTATGAATGCGAATGGGCCAACGCCCTCGGCGACCCCGAGAAGCTCAAGCGCTTCCGTACTTTCGTCAACGACCGCCGCGCCGACCCGGACGTGCACTTCGTGCGCGAACGCGAACAGCGCCGGCCTGCTGCGCCGCTGCACCTGATCCCAACCGTCGAGGAGGCTGTCTGATGAACCTGTCCAATGCTGCTGTGAAAACCCACGAGAACTGGCAGGCCGTGTGCCAGGCGGATGACCTGGTGGCGGATTCCGGGGTGGTGGTGTGGTTCGACGGTGCCCAGGTGGCGCTGTTCTACCTGCCGGGGCAGGCGCAACCGCTATACGCGGTGGACAACCGCGACCCGCGCTCCGGCGCCAACATAATCGGCCGCGGGCTGGTGGGCAGTGTGCAGGGCGAACTGGTGGTGGCGGCGCCGTTGTACAAGCAGCACTTCAGCCTGCAGAGTGGGGAATGCCTGGAGGATAGCGGGCAGCGACTGCGGGTGTGGCCGGTACGCTTGAACGGGGAGGCGGTGGAGCTGGCTGTGGCCTGATATCCATCTGCCGTTTGTACCGGCCTCTTCGCGGGCACGCCCGCTCCCACAGGTACTGCACATGTCTTGAGAACCGTGCAGATCCCTGTGGGAGCGGGCGTGCCCGCGAAAGGGCCGGTGCAGGCCACCTGCATAATCAGCCCCGACAATGCGGTAAGCTTGAGCCCATGAACCTCGACACCCGCATCAAGTACCGCCATCTGCTGTGCTTCCTGGAGATTGCCCGGCAGGGTAGCCTGGCCAGGGCTGCCGACATCCTGGCAATCAGCCAGCCGGCCATCTCCAAGACCCTCAAGGAACTCGAAGACCTGCTGCAAACGCGGCTGTTCGCGCGCAGCCGCCAGGGCGTCGAGCTGACCCCGGCCGGGGCGCGTTTCATGCGTTATGCCGGGCCCAGCGTGCAGGCCCTGCGCGATGGCGTCAGCAGCCTGCGTGGCGAGGCGAAGGCGCCGTCGCAAGTGCGCATCGGCGTGCTGTCCACGGTCGAGGGCCTGCTCATGCCCGAGGTGCTGTGCCGCCTGCACCAGCGGCATGACGCGCTGGTAGTCAGTGTGGTCACCGGGGTCAGCGCGCAGCTGCTCGGCCAGTTGCGCCTGGGCGAACTGGAACTGGTGGTCGGTCGCATGACTGACAGCCCGCAGATCCAGGGCTTGTCGTTCGAGCATCTTTACAGCGAGTCGATGAGCCTGGTGGTGCGGCCCGGCCACCCGTTGCTGGCCGGCACGCCGGTGGAGCGATCGCAGGTGGGGCGTTACCCGTTGGTATTGCCGCCTGCAGGCACCACCATCCGCCAGCATGCCGACAGCCTGTTCGTACAATGTGGCATCCAGATGCCGGCCCAGCGCCTGGAAACCCTGTCGCTGGCGCTAAGCCGGCGCTACTTGCTGGGCAGCGATGCAGTGTGGGTGGCGCCGCGCGATGCGGTGCTGCTCGACCTGCGCCGGGGTGAGCTGGTTGAGCTCGACCTGGGTGTGCGCGAGCCGGGCGGTTCGGTCGGCATCTGTCGCAATGCCGCCTCGCCGCAGAGCCTGGCGGGGCAGTGGGTGTGCGAAGTGCTGCGCGAGGTGGCAGGGCAGTACCGTGAGGGCAATTACCCCTGAGCGCAGGTTCGGCCCTATCGCCGGCAAGCCAGCTCCCACAGGATTAGCACCTGCTTCGGGCCTGTGGCCAACCTGTGGGAGCTGGCTTGCCGGCGATAGGGCCAGTGCAGGCTTCTCAGCATTCAGCAAAAATAAATATCCCGCAAAACTGCGCGAAAGCGGTACAACCGGTCAATACTGGCCAATGGCTTCACATCCTTTGATGAATAACCTTTTAACTACTGAACTTCCTTACCAAAACCCGCTCCTATGCCGGTAGCCATTGGTCATGGCCGCCTGCTAAGCTCGCGGCTTTACCCTGATTGCCCTTTTGGCGCATGAACAAGGAAATAGCATGAAACAGCATCGTTTGGCGGCTGCGGTTGCCCTGGTAGGCCTGGTACTGGCTGGCTGTGATCAACAGACCAGCAGCCCCGAGCTGAAGACTCCGGCACAGAAAGCCTCCTACGGTATCGGCCTGAACATGGGCAAGAGCCTGGCTCAGGAAGGCATGGAAGACCTTGATTCGAAAGCAGTAGCCCTCGGCATCGAAGACGCCGTTGGCAAGAAGGAACAGCGCATCAAGGACGAAGAGCTGGTAGAGGCCTTCACTGCGCTGCAGAAACGTGCCGAAGAGCGCCTGGCCAAGGCCAGCGAAGAAGCCGCCTCGGCCGGCAAGAAATTCCTCGAGGAAAACGCCAAGAAGCCAGGCGTGGTCACCACTGCCTCGGGCCTGCAGTACGAAGTGGTCAAGAAGGCCGACGGCCCGCAGCCCAAGCCGACCGACGTGGTCACCGTCCACTACGAAGGCAAGCTGATCGATGGCAAGGTGTTCGACAGCTCCGTCGAGCGCGGCAGCCCGATCGACCTGCCGGTCAGTGGCGTGATCCCGGGTTGGGTCGAAGGCCTGCAGCTGATGCACGTCGGCGAGAAGTACAAGCTGTTCATCCCGGCTGAACTGGCCTACGGTGCACAAAGCCCAAGCCCGCTGATCCCGGCCAACTCGGTACTGGTATTCGACCTGGAACTGATCGCCATCAAGGATCCTGCCCAGCTGCAAGGCGCCGAGCCGGAAGCGGAAGCACCTGCTGAGGCCCCGGCCGAAGCGCCTGCCAAGTAACACTGGCTGGCCCACGCAAAACGCCCCGTCCTGACGGGGCGTTTTCGTTTGTGCCGGATAGTTGGACGAACCTGCAACTACTGATACTGTCCGAGGAAATGCAGCGTAAAGAAGCAAGATGCTTCTGACGCAATTCGTTTGCGGCGGACGCAGCCACGGTGTGAAACGACTGTGTAAAAAACGCCCGATCTGACCGGGGCCCTTGCCTGACAGGCACCCGGGGTCACAAACGTCGCCCTGTTCACAAGGTTATCCACAATAAATGTGGATAACCTTTCCACTTGGAGGCTACATGAGCGCACCTTGGAATTTCGCCCGTTTCCTGCCCTTGGCCGAGCGCCTGCTCAGCCGTGGCCGGTTGCCCGCCTTGCTGTTTGCGGTAGCTCGCAAAGGCCCGCGGATTGGCCAGCTGCGTGAAGACGTGAAAGTACTGCAGTCGCTGTGCCTGGCCTGGTGGCGTGGCGAGTACCGCGCCATCAGCCCCAAGGCTCTGGTCACCATCGTCGCCGGCCTGCTGTATTTCGTCAGCCCCATCGACGCCATCCCCGACTGGTTGCTGGGTGTGGGTTTCCTCG
Source organism: Pseudomonas putida (assembly GCA_029953615.1). NCBI lineage: Bacteria > Pseudomonadati > Pseudomonadota > Gammaproteobacteria > Pseudomonadales > Pseudomonadaceae > Pseudomonas > Pseudomonas putida. The sequence continues at coordinate 3,724,375 of CP124529.1, forward strand.
ACGACATCGCGGTGCTGGGGTGGGTGCTGAAGACTGTGGCTGATGAACTGGCGCGCTTCAAGGCCTGGCGCGACAGCCAGGCCCCCGAGCGGCTGCGCGTGGTCGAGCGCCTGCCAGCCACCCCCGAAGCGCTGCGTCTGGAGCGCAACACGCAGTGAAACCCGCCTGAGCGACACCTCAACTGCACAGACCCCGGAGTTGGTAATATAATTGGCATAAGGGTTATGCCTACGGATTACATGCTGTAATCCTTTTTAAAGGGGTTTGTAATGGGTATTCAGGTAATCAGCCGGGACGGTCAGCCCGAGTACGCCGTCGTTCCCTGGGAGCAGTACCAGGCACTGCTCAAGGCTGCCGGGCAGGCGCCTGTCGAGGTGGTTGCCAGTGAGGCGGGTAGCGCCGCTGCCAGTGCGCCATTGCCAGCATTCAGCGAAGTTGCGCAAATTCGCCAGGCCAAGGGCATTGCCCCTGAGCAACTGGCGCGCAATGTCGGGGTAAGCCCGGCTTATCTGGCCATGATCGAATCGGGCGAACGCCAGCCGGATGCTGCCATCCGCCGAGCCCTGGCCTGGCATCTGGGGGTGGCTGGCTGGAGCGAGCCATCATGAGCCAGGTCAGGATCAGCCGTCAGCACTGGGATAACCTGCTGGGCGAGCTTGACCTGGCCCGTCGTCAACGTCACTTGCTGACGTACCGAGCGCTGATCGAGCGCTTGCAGTTGCCCAGCCCGGCCATGCAGACACTCACTGCCGCGCTGGAATACCTGGCAGTGCTGGATGCCCGCGCCGAGCAGCCCTTGCGCAGCTCACTGGTGATCAGTCAGGGCGCCAGCCGTTTGCCGCGTACCGGCTTTTTCGAGTGCGTAGAGCGGCTGGGGCGCTTCTCCGGGCCGGTAGACGGCATGGAGGCGGCATCGTGGCATGCCTCCGAAGTCGTCCGGGTGTTCGAATACAGCTACCCCGAAACAGCTTGATTCGCGCCCACAGGTACAACACAAGGCTCAAGAGCTGTGTGAACCTGTGGGAGCGGGCACGCCGTCACGTATTCGGAGCGCAGCTCCGACCACGACGGTGATGGCGTATTCCTGAAAATGAAAGGGCCGAGCGTTTCCACGCCCGGCCCCTCTGTTTCACGACAGTGCAAAGACTGTTTGATGACAAGTCACATTAACTTGCCATCATTGGCGCAACGCCTTACTTCTTGGCCACCTTGGTGCTCGCACTCAGGTAGTCGATCAGGATGCGCCCGGTTTCAGACAGGTAGGCATCGTCTTCCGGCTTGGTGTTTTCATCCTCGGTCGGCAGCGCGTCCTCGTCCTCTTTTTTCAGCTCTTTCAGCGGTTCTTCACCCTTGGCCTTGCGGCGGATGTTCTCCAGCGCCAATTGCTTGGCCTCGATCTCATCGTGGCGTGCACGGCGGTCCTGCTCGTTGAGGCTGACGGTCTTCTCGTTCATCAGCTTCTGGGTCAGGGCCAGGCGGTCGCGGATGTAGGTGAACTCCGCGTCCTTGTCGCTGCGGGCTTCATGCTGGGCTTTCAGCTGGGCCAGGAACGGTTTGAACGGGTCGGCCGCCGGCTTGACCACCGGGCGGATGGTGTCCCACGGCATGGCCTCGGGCAAGGCGCTCTCGCCAATTTCCTTGGTGTCGATGATCGACGGGTAATCGATGTCCGGCAGCACGCCCTGGTGCTGGGTGCTCTGCCCGGATACCCGGTAGAACTTGGCCAGGGTCAGCTTCAGCTCGCCATGGTTGAGTGGCTGGATGGTCTGTACGGTGCCTTTGCCGAAGGTCTGGCCACCGATGATCAGCGCCCGGTGGTAGTCCTGCATGGCACCGGCGAAGATCTCCGAAGCCGAGGCCGACAGGCGGTTGACCAGCAACGCCAGCGGGCCCTTGTAGAAGGCACCAGGGTTTTCGTCTTCCAGCACGTCGACGCGGCCGTCGCTGTTGCGTACCAGCACGGTCGGGCCTTTTTCGATGAACAGGCTGGTCAGTTCGGTGGCTTCCTGCAGCGAGCCGCCGCCGTTGTTGCGCAGGTCGATGACCACGCCGTCGACTTTTTCCTTTTGCAGCTCGGTGAGCAGTTTCTTCACGTCACGCGTCGTGCTCTTGTACTCCGGATCACCGGCGCGGTAGGCCTTGAAGTCCAGGTAGAAGGCCGGGATCTCGATGATACCCAGCTTGTAGTCGCGCCCGTCCTGCTTGAGCTTGAGCACCGACTTTTTCGCCGCCTGCTCTTCGAGTTTCACCGCTTCACGGGTTATGGACACGATCTTGCTGGTCTGGTCGCTAGGCGCGTTGCTGGCCGGGATGATCTCCAGGCGCACCACCGAGCCTTTCGGGCCGCGGATCAGCTTGACCACTTCGTCCAGGCGCCAGCCGACCACGTCGACCATTTCCTTGTTGCCCTGGGCCACACCAATGATCTTGTCCGCCGGCGCCACCTGCTTGGTCTTGGCCGCCGGGCCTGCCGGCACCAGACGCACGATCTTGACCTGGTCATTGTCGCTTTGCAGCACCGCACCAATGCCTTCGAGCGAAAGGCTCATGTTGATGTCGAAGTTCTCGGCGTTGTCCGGCGACAGGTAGTTGGTGTGCGGGTCGTAGGACTGGGCGAAGGTGTTGATGTAGGCCTGGAAGATGTCCTCGGCACGGGTCTGGTCCAGGCGCGCCAGCTGGTTCTTGTAGCGCTTGGTCAGGGTTTCCTGGATCTGCTTGGGTTCCTTGCCGGCGATCTTCTGGCGCAGCACTTCGTCTTTGACGCGTTTGCGCCACAAATCGTCGAGCTCGGCCTGGTCCTTCATCCACGGGGCATCCTTGCGGTCGATCAGCAAGGTTTCCTTGGCGTTGAAGTCGATCTTGTCCACGCCTTTGTTCAGCTCGGCCAGGGCGAAGTCCAGGCGTTGCTTGACGCGGTCCAGGTAGCGCTTGTAGATGGTGAAGCCCGGGTCGAGGTTACCGCTCTTGAGGAAATCGTCGAATTGCGTTTTCCATTTGTCGAATTCGGCAATGTCGGCAGCGGTGAAGTAGCTGCGTGCCGGGTCCAGCAGCTTGATGTAGCTGTCATAGATGATGACCGAACGGGCGTCATCCAGCGGCGGCTTGCTGTAGTGGTGGCGCTTGAGCAATTCCACCACGTTGAGGCTGGCGACGATCTCGTCGCGGTCCGGCTGCAGGCTGTCCCACTTGTTGGCGGCCGCCGCATTGCCGCCGAGCGTGAGGCTGCCCAGGCCGATCATCAGGGCCAGGGCGGTGCTTGGGAGGAAATGCTTCATGCTGATTCGACGTGGAGGCAATTGATCACGCATAGTAGGCCGTCTTTTCCGTTCGCCGGTTCCATGGGAGCCGGGCGCATACTGCAAAAAGCCTGGGACATAGCGATCCCAGGCTCGGTCATATGATTCAACTATGGAGGCACTGTGAAGGCATTGCAAGGCGTTGACGGACATGTGGCCTGGGTCGAGGCCGAACGCCCGGCCTGCGACGCTGGCCAGGTACGTATCCGCGTGGCCGCAGCGGGGTTGAACCGCGCCGATCTGCTGCAGATGAAAGGTTTGTACCCGCCACCACCCGGTGCCAGCCCGTACATGGGCCTGGAGTGCGCCGGAGTGATCGAGGAAGTGGGTGCCGGTGCCGACTGGCGGGTGGGGGACAGGGTGTGCGCACTGCTGGCCAGCGGTGCCATGGCCGAGGAAGTGGTGGTCGATGCCCGCCACGTGCTGCCCGTGCCTGAGGGGCTGAGCCTGCACGAAGCGGCGGCGTTGCCGGAGGTGTATGCCACTGCCTGGCTGAACATCTTCCAGCTGGGTAGCGTGAAAGCTGGCGAGAAGGTGCTGGTGCACGCTGGCGCCAGCGGCGTTGGCTCGGCCGCCATCCAGCTGTGCAAGGCGTTCGGCAGCCCGGTGTGGGTCAGTGTCGGTTCGCAGGACCGCCTGGCCTACTGCGAGGCGCTGGGTGCCGCCGGTGGCGTGGTACGTAACGAGAACCTCGAGGCGCTGGAGGGTGTCGGCCCGTTCGACGTGATTCTCGACCCGGTGGGCGCCAGCTACGGCGAGCTCAACCTCAAGCTGCTGGCCCGTGACGGGCGCTGGGTGATCATCGGCCTGATGGGCGGGCGCAAGTTCGAGCTGGACCTGGCACAGGTACTGGGCAAGCGTCTGGAGATTACCGGTTCCACGCTGCGCAACCGCGATGACGGTTTCAAGGCCGAGTTGCTGAGCGAGTTGCAGCAGCAGGTGTGGCCGCTGTTTGCCGAAGGGCGCCTGTCGCCGCAGCTGGTGGATACCTACCCGGTGGAGTTTGCCCAGGCGGCATATGCCGAGCTTGAGACCAACCAGGTGTCCGGCAAGCTGGTGATGGTGATCGACCCGAGCCTGGTGTAAGCAGGCCTGGCCCTTTTTCGCGGGCACGCCCGCTCCCACAGGGACCGCACAACATTCAAGTTTGTGGTGACTCCTGTGGGAGCGGGCGTGCCCGCGAAGAGGCCCACACAAATCTTCAGCTCCAGCTCAGAATCGGCCAGCCATTGATCTCGGCATGCTCGCGCAACACCGCATCCGGGTTCACCACGTGCGGATGATCCACCTTCAGCAACAACGGCAGGTCATTGCGCGAGTCGGAATAGAAACTAGCCCCCTCCAGATTCTCCTGCTCCTGGTCCAGCCATTCCAGCAACCGCGTGATCTTGCCTTCGCGATACGTCAGCACCCCATGGGTCTTGCCGGTATACACCCCGTTCACCGCCTCCAGTTCGATCGCCAGGTACTCGTCCACTCCCAGCCGCGCCGCTATCGGCCCGACCAGGTGCGTACCCGACGCCGAAATGATCAGGATGCGATCGCCACGCTTGCGGTGCTCGGCAATGCAGCGGCACGCGTCGCCGTAGATGATCGGCTCGATCACATCTTCGACCCACGGCTGCACCAGGTGCTCGACCTCTTCCAGGGTACGCCCGGCAATCGGCTCCAGGCTGAAGGCCATGTAGTCCTCCATCTGCAGGTGGCCTCTGCCGTAGGCTTCCATCAATTCATGGTCGCGGCGCAGGAATTCCTTGCCGTCGACCCAGCCCAGGCGGGCCATCTGCTCGCTCCACAGCGACGCGCAGTCGCCGTGTATCAGGGTTTCGTCCAGATCGAAAATTGCCAGTGCCATGCTGTTGATTCTCCTTAGGCCACTTCCCGTAGCGCCGTGGGGTCGATCGACACGCTTACCCGTTGCCCGTCCGCATGCAGGTCGGCCGGTGAGCGGTTGAGCACGTCGACCACCAGTTCCACGTCGCGCACCTGCACCCGGTAGCGGATCACGTTGCCCAGCAGGCTGTGGCTGCGCACCTCGGCGTCCAGTTCGCCGTTGATACCCAGGGTGATCGACTCGGGGCGGATCGCCAGGCGGCTGGTGACCGGGCGCTGCAGCAGGCGGCTGGCGCTGTCGGCGTCGAGCAGGTTGTAGTTGCCGATGAAGCCGGCGGCAAACAGGTCCACCGGCGCGGTGTAGAGGGTTTCGGCATCGCCGCTCTGGACAATGCGCCCCTGGTTCATCAGGAAGATGCGGTCGGACAGGGTCAGCGCCTCTTCCTGGTCGTGGGTGACGAAGATGGTGGTCAGCCCCAGCTCGCGCTGGATGGCGCGGATCTGCTCGCGCAGGTGCTTGCGGATACGTGCATCCAGCGCCGACAGCGGCTCGTCGAGCAGCAGCAGGCGCGGGCGGGTAACCAGCGAGCGGGCCAGGGCCACGCGCTGGCACTGGCCGCCAGACAACTGGTGCGGGTAGCGCCCGGCGAAGTTGCCCAGCTCCACCAGCTCCAGCGCTTCGCGCACCCGGGCCTGGCTTTCGTCGGTCTTGACCTTCTGCATGCGCAGGCCGAAGGCGACGTTCTGCTCCACGGTCATGTTGGGGAACAGGGCGTAGCTCTGGAACACCATGCCGATGCCACGCTTTTGCGGGCTCAGCGGCACGATGTCATGGCCATCGAGCAGGATCTGCCCGCTGTCCACCGGGGTCAGCCCGGCGATGCAGCGCAGCAGCGTGGACTTGCCGCAACCGGACGGGCCAAGCAGGGTAACGAACTCGCCACGCTCGATACGGCAGTCGATGTTCTCGAACACCGGGCTGCCGGCGTAGCTTTTGTGCAGTTTCTGTACGCTGACGAAGCTCATGTCAGGTCTTGTCCTTGTTCAGGCGGTTGGCGACCCAGGTCAGTACCAGCACGAAGGCGAAGTACGAGATTACCAGTGCGCTGTTGAAGTGGCCGCTGCTGTTGCGCATGTTGTTCAGGTACACCTGCAGGGTCTCGTAGCGGGTGCCGACCAGCAGGTTGGCGAACACGAACTCGCCGAACAGGAACGAGAACGACAGCAGCAGTGCCACCATCAGGCCCTTGCGCAGGTTCGGCAGCACCACCAGCAGCGCCGCCTGCCAGGTGTTGGCGCCGAGCAGCTGGGCGGCGTCCATCAGGTCGCGCAGGTTGATCGCCTGCAGGTTGTTGGTGATGGCCCGGTACATGAACGGCAGGGCGATGGTGAAGTAGCAGCCGATCAGGATCCATGGTGTGCCGACCATGGCCATGGGCCCGCTGCCGTACAGCTGCAGCAGCCCCACCGACGACACCACCGGCGGCACCGCGAACGGCAGCAGGATGAGAATGTTCATCAGTGCATCGAGCCTGGGGAAGTGGTAGTGCACCACGAACAGCAGCGGCAGGATCAGCACCACCGACAGGATCAGGGAGCCCACGCACACCAGCAGCGACTGGCCGAAGGCCGCCAGGAACCGCGGCTCGCTCCACAGTGCGATGTACCATTTGAAGGTCAGGCCGCTGGGCAGCAGGCTGGCCGACCAGCTGGTGGCTAGCGAGTAGAGCAGGGTGCCGGCCAGCGGCAGCAGCAGTATGAGGAACAGCAGGTAGACCACGGCGCGGTGGTACCAGCCTCCGGAACGGGCGTCAGCGTGCATGGTAGCTCCGTTTCAGCAGCCATTGATGCACCACCGTGACCAGCGTCATCAGCCCCACCAGGACCATTGCCAGGGCGCTGGCCAGGTTGGGGTCGAGGCTGATGTCACCGGCCACCAGGCCGGCGATGCGGATCGGCAGTACGTTGAAGTTGCCGGTGGTCAGCGCGTAGACAGTGGCATAGGCACCGAGGGCGTTGGCCAGCAGGATGACGAAGGTGCCCAGCAGTGCCGGGGCCAGCACCGGCAAGCCGATGTGCCGCCAGAATTGCCAGTGGCTGGCGCCCAGCAGCGCGGCCGACTCGCGCCAGTCTTCGCGCAGGGCGTCGAATGCGGGGTACAGCAGCAACACGCCAAGCGGGATCTGGAAGTAGGTGTACACCAGGATCAGCCCGCTCTTGGAATAGATGCTGAAGTCCTCCAGCAGGCCGACCTGCTTCAGCAACAGGGTCAGCGCGCCGTTGAAGCCGAGCAGGATAATGAAGGCGAAGGCCAGCGGCACCCCGGCGAAGTTGCTGGTCATATTGGCGAAGGCGCTGACGAAGTCGCGCAGCTTCGAGTCCACCTGGCGCAGCGAGTAGGCGCCGAGGGTGGCGATGACGATGCCGAACAGGCTCGACCAGAAGCTGATCTCCAGGCTGCGTTGCAGGGCCTGCAGGTAGAACTTCGAGGCGAATACCTTGCTGAAGTTGTCCACGCCCCAGCCCGCTTCCGATTGCAGGCTGTTGATCGCCACCCAGGCCAGCGGGGCGATCTGGAAGATGACGAAGCACACGGCGAACGGTAACAGGCAGAGCAGGGCCAGGTAGCGGCCACGGGCGCTGCTGCTCTTGGGGGCGGTCACTTCAGCAGCTCCCGGCAGACGCTCTTGTCATGCGGCGCGCCGAGCAGCTCGCAGATAGTCCCGCACAGCTCGGTCTGCAGCGGTTTGGCCGCAGGGTCGAGGCTGAACGCATCACCGAAGACGAACAGCGGCACTTCGCGCTCCTCGGTCAGCAGGCCATTGTGCGAGCGGTCGTTGTTCATGCCGTGGTCGGCGGTGACCAATACCTGGTAACCCTCTTCGAGCCAGCCCGGCAGGTAGTCGGCCAGCAGGATGTCGGCGCTGCGCGCGGCGTTGCGGTACTGGCTGCTGTCCAGGCCGTGGTGGTGGCCGACATCGTCGATACTCATCGGGTGCACCAGCAGGAAGTTGGGGGCGTGGCGGCGGCGCAGGTATTCGCCGTCGGCCAGCAGGTGCGAATCGGGGTAGCGGTCGTCCCAGTAGAACAGCCCATGCTGGATCGGCAGTTTCGGTGCGTGGGTATGGCGGTCGCGCTGCGGGTCGAAGGGCGAGCGGTTGTACAGCTCGCTCATCCAGTGATAGGCCGCCGCGGCAGTGCCAAGGTTGGCCTCGCGGGCGTAGTGGAACACGCTGCGCTGGTTGGACAGGCGGTTGACGTTGTTGTGCACGATACCGCTGTCGATCGGCGCTACACCGGTGAGGATGCACTCGTACAGCGGCCGCGACAGCGACGGTAGTTCGCATTCCACGCGGTACAGCGCGGCGCGGTCGGCTTCGACGTAGGCGTGCAGGTGGCCCATGGCGTGGTGGGCGACCTGGTAGTTGAGGCCGTCGAGCAGGACCAGGATGACGTTGTGTTGCATGGTGGCTCCAGTCATGAACTGCGTTGGCTTCTTCGCGGGCTCGCCCGCTCCCACAGGGTCGTGCGCCAGCCTCGAGGTGCGCGCGGTACCTGTGGGAGCGGGCGAGCCCGCGAAGAGGCCCGTCCAGGCGCTAGCTAAGCTAGCCCCTTACTCCATCTCGATGATCACCTGCTCCTGCCACATCTGCGGCAGCTTCTTCGAAGTCGTTTCCCAGGCTTCGGCATTCTTGATCGGCTGCGCAGCCTTGTACTGTTCGTTGGGCAGCAGCTTGGCCTGCACGTCGTCCGGCAGCTTCAGGTGCTCGGCACGGATCGGCCGCGCATGCCCTTTGGCCAGGTTGATCTGCCCGGCATCGCTGAAGATGTATTCACGCGTCAGCTTGGCCGCGTTCGGGTGCTTGGCGTACTTGTTGATGACGGTGGTATAGCCGGAGATCACCGACCCGTCCGACGGGATCAGCACTTCGAAACGCTTGGGGTCGATCTGCTCACGGTAGCTCAGGCCGTTGAAGTCCCATACCACGCCGACTTCCACCTCACCCTTCTCCAGGGTCTGGATGGTCGGGTTGGCCAGCGACAGGCGCTTCTGCTGGGCCAGCTTGGTGAACAGTTGCAGGCCCGGTGCCAGGTTGGTCTCGTCGCCCTTGTAGGCGATCGCTGCAGCCAGCACGCCGTTGGCGGCCTGGGCCGCGGTGCCGACGTCACCGATGGCGACCTTGTACTTGCCTTTCTCCAGGTCGTGCCAGGTTGTTGGCCGCTCGTCTTCCTTGACAAGGTCCTTGTTGATGATGAAGGCGATGGTGCCGGTATAGGCCAGCGCCCAGTGGCCGTCCTTGTCCTTGGCCCACTCCGGTACCTGGTCCCAGGTGCTCGGCTTGTAAGGCTGGCTCACACCCTTGCTCACGGCGATCGGGCCAAAGGCAGCGCCCACGTCGCCGATGTCGGCACTGGCGTTGTCCTTCTCGGCTTCGAACTTGGCGATTTCCTGGGCCGAACTCATGTCGGTGTCGCTGTGCTTGAGGCCGTACTTGCTGGCCAGGTCTTCCCAGGTGCCTTTCCAGTTGGCCCAGGCATCAGGCATGCCGACGCTGTTGATGTTACCTTCCTTGCGGGCGGCGTCTTCCAGGGCCTTGAGGTCGGGGCCGGCGGCCATGGCCGAGGTGCACAGGGCAATAGCCGAGCCGAGCAGTGACGCCATGAACAACTTTTTCATCCGAAGCTCCTTGGGTGGGTGCCTTTAGTGATGTTGTTATGAGTGAAGCCGTTGTCTGGTGACCGTTGGTCTAGGTCAGCAAACCTCGAGCCAAGGTAGGCTGCTTGCGTGACAGTTTGATGTAGGCAAGGGCCGGCGAAGGCCCTGAAGCTACAGCGTAGACCACGGAACCGCCCCGGTTCTGCTGGCTTGGCGCGTTTCTGGCAGTATCTGGCCAAAGCCTGTGTCACAGGATGTTCATCAGCCCTGCCTAGGCTTGCTCTATTCTCCAAGTGCCCTGTCATGGGGCTGGACTATTCCAGATAGGTAACATTTGATGCAGTCGATGCCACCGCGTGCGGTAACAGCCATTTGCCATGCCCTGCAGGAGCAGATCGAGCACGGCCTGCTGGCGCCGGGCGGCAAGCTGCCAGCCGAGCGCAGGCTCAGTGAAGTGTTCGACACCACGCGCATTACCCTGCGCGAGGCGCTGGTGCAACTGGAAGCCCAGGGGCTGATCTACCGCGAAGAGCGTCGCGGCTGGTTCGTCGCACCTGAACGGCTGACCTACGACCTGATCGAACGCAGCCACTTCCATGCCATGGTCCGCGAGCAGGGGCGGGAGCCCGCTACCGAATTGTTGTCGGCGCGGCTGCAGCCGGCCTCGGCGGCTATCTGTGCGCGCTTGCAGCTGCCGGCGTTGTCCAGCGTGGTACGCATCTGCCGGTTGCGGCGGATCGACGGGCGCGCAGTGCTTTATGCCGAGCACTACCTCAACCCCCGGTACTTCCCGGAGATTCTCGAACAGGACCTGGCCCAGTCGCTGACCGAGATTTATGGGCGGGTGTATGGCATCCAGTACGGGCAGGTGTGCTTCGAGATCTTGCCGACGGCGTTGCCGGTGGAGGCGGCCAGTGCCCTGAAGGTGTCGGCGGGAAGCCCTGGGTTGCATATCACCCGGGTCAACAGTGACCAGCATGGGCACCTGATCGACTGTGACCTGGAGTATTGGCGGCATGATGCCATCCGCATTCGTGCCCAGGCGGGTTGAGGTGCTGGCTTCTTCGCGGGCCCGCCCGCTCCCACAGGGACGCCACTGCATCTGACCTGTCGTCATCCTGTGGGAGCGGGCAAGCCCGCGAACAGGCCCTAACTGGCGGAACCGGTTTGCGCCATCCCGCCACCCCCGGCTGTCACCACCTGCACCGACAACCGCGGCGTCGCCAGGTCCAGCCCCGCCTCATCCAGCTGCCGTTTCAACGCCAGATTGAACGCCCGCGAAACCTCCCACTGCTTGATCGGCGCGGTCTTGAACCGCGCCCGCAAGATCGCCGACCCCGACTCGAAGCTCTCCACCCCCTGCAGCTCCAGCGGCGACCAGATGTTGCGGCGCATCAGCGGGTCGTTGCGCAGCTTCTGCCCCACTTCGCGAATCAGCGTGATCGCCTGGTCGATGTTCATGCTGTGCGGGATCGCCACGCGGAAAATCGCGTAGCCGAACTCGCGGGAGTAGTTCTTGATGCTCTTGATTTCGCTGAACGGGATGGTATGCACGATGCCGTCGATATCACGCAGGCGCACGGTACGGATGGTAAGCCCCTCCACCGTGCCCAGGTGCCCGCCCACGTCCACGTAGTCGTCAATGGCCAGCGAGTCCTCGATGATGATGAACAACCCGGTTATCAGGTCGGCCACCAGCGACTGCGCACCAAAGCCGATGGCCAGGCCGATCACACCGGCACCGGCCAGCAACGGGGTGACGTTCATGCCCATGTTGGCCAGGGCAACGATCACTGCGATGATGAAGATGACCACGAACATCACGTTGCGGATCAACGGCATCATGGTTTGCGCGCGGGCGTTTGCCAGGCCCCGGCGCGAACGCACCAGGGCGTGGTGCACGGCGGTGTCGGCCAGGATCCACACCAGCCAGGCGACGATCAGCGTGCCGGCCAGGCCCAGCAGGCGCACGCTTATGTCGTGGCCGTCGCCCTCGGCGAAGCTGATCATCGACAGGCCCCACACGCGCAGCCCCAGTTCGATGAACACCAGCCAGATGAACAGGTGCACCAGCAGGTAGCCGAAGTTGCGCAAGCGCTCCGCGTACACCGCCTGGCGCTTGTTGGCGCGCTTGGGGTTGGCGGCGTGGCGGCGCACCAGGCCGTTGAGCACCATGCACACCACCACCAGCACCGTGCACATCAGCGACTGGCGCAGGGCAGTGCTGGTGTCACCGGCCGAGATGAAGGTAGCGAACAGCGAAATCGCCACCAGGATCAATGCCGGCACGAACCAGAAGCTGCCGAGGATCTCGATGGTGTCGCTGAGGGTGCGCCGGGTCAGGCGCCGTGACAGGGGCTGGTTGCGGATCAGGTGGGCGATCGGGCGGCGGAAGCGCAGGATGAACAACCCGGTGCACAGCGCCGCAATTACATTGGCGAGGGTAGCCAGAGCATGGGCCAGGTGGGTGCCCAGGGCGACTGTCAGGCGGGGGTCGCTCATCGCCTCGCCAAACGCGGCGAAGCTGCCGATCAGCCAAAGCGGGCGGAACGCCTGGTGGCGCAGGATGTGCAGGGCGCGGTGGCGGTGGGGGCCGTCGAGCAGCGAGAAGGCGATCACGCAGATGGCCGAGAAGCAGGTGCCGACCACCAGCGCGTAGGCCAGCACCATGGCCAGCGACTTGCCCAGTGACGGCGGCAGCACGACGCTCAGGTACACGGTGAATACCAGCGCCACCAGCCACGGGCCCAGCTTGCGCAGGGCAAAGCGCACCAGGTCCCAGGTACGCGGGTGCTGCGGCAGCTCTTCGCTCAGGCCAAAACGCAGGCGCACTCGGTGCCCGACCCAGTTGAAGGCATAGGCCAGCACGCTCCAGACGGCGATGACGGCGGCAAAGCCGAACAGGATGGCCGGCCACTGGTGCACCGGTACTATCAATTCGCTCAGTTCGACCTGGGCCTGTTCGATCTCGGCAGCCCAGCGATGGAACGGGCTGGCCTCGCCGCTGAACTGTTTCTCGAAGTCATGCAGGGCACCGCCGATCAGGCCTAGCACGCCCTGTTCGACGGTGGGTTGCGACTGTCTGGTGGCGTCGCGCAGCTTTTTCAGGTCGGCCAGCAGCTTGGCTCGCTGCTGGTCGTTTTCCAGGTTCTTGATCACCTCGTCCAGCGACTTGCCCAGCGGTTCGGTCGCTTCCGGCTGTGCGGGCGCACTGCCACCAAGCAGGCCGGGCAGGCCCGCCGCCTGTACCGGGGTGACAAACAGGAATAGCAGCAGGAACAGGCAACGCAGAAGGGCAGGCACTGGCAAAACTACCTCAGGTCAAACGATTGACCGAGTGTAGAGGTTCATGACGGCAGTTGCTCCAGGATTTTCCAGCAGGTGAGGCCGAAGATACCCAGCGTGCCGACCCACATCATGACCACGCCAATGTTGCGCTCGCGCAGGCTGAAGCCGACGGTCAGCAACAACAGGAACAGAAACACAGGCACAAACAGGGAGAGGAACGGGGACATGAACAGCAATCCTTTTGCAGTGGGGCGGTGTAACAAGCATAGCGGGTAGCGAGCGAAGCGGGATTGACCTTGGGCAGGTCTGGCCTCTTCGCGGGCATGCCCGCTCCCACAGGTCCCTACAATGCCCGGGCCTGTGGAGACCCTGTGGGAGCGGGCAAGCCCGCGAAGAGGCCAGGCCTGCCTGCATCAAAGCATCAAGGCAGCTCGCGGCAACGGTAGAAGGCGCTCAGCACTTTCACCAGGTGCGCCAGGTCATGGCTGCCGCACAGCTCGCGAATGGAATGCATGGCAAAGGTCGGCAAGCCGATGTCCACCGTACGCACACCCAGGTGGCTGGCCGCAATCGGCCCGATAGTCGAACCACAGCCCATGTCGCTGCGCACCACGAAGCTCTGCACTGGCACTTCCTCGGCCATGCACAGGTGGCGGAAGAACCCGGCGGTTTCGCTGTTGGTGGCGTAACGCTGGTTGTTGTTCACCTTGATGACCGGCCCGGCGTTAAGCTTGGGCCCGTGGTTGCCGTCGTGCTTGTCGGCGTAGTTGGGGTGCACGCCGTGGGCGTTGTCGGCCGACACCATCAGCGAACGCTGAATGGTGCGCACATAGGCATCGCCATCCGGCAGCAGGCGCTGCAGGGTCTGCTCCAGCATCGGGCCGTCGGCGCCACAGGCCGAGCAGCTGCCGACTTCTTCGTGGTCGTTGCACACCAACACACAGGTTTCATCGCTGTCGGCGGCCAGCAGGGCCTGCAGGCCGGCATAGCACGACAGCAGGTTGTCCAGGCGGGCACCGGCGATGAAGTCGCCGTTCAGGCCGACCAGCGCGGCGTCCTGGGTGTCGTAGAAGCTCAGCTCGTAATCCAGCACCACATCGGCGATCAGCTCGTGCTCGCGGGCCAGTTGTTCGGTGAGCAGGGCGCGGAAGTCGATGCGCTCATCACCCGCCACCTGGGCCAGGATTGGCGGCAGCTCGTGCTGCGGGTTGATCGCCCAGCCTTCGTTGGCGGTGCGGTTGAGATGGATGGCCAGGTTGGGGATGACCGCGATTGGCAGCTTGAAGTCGATCAGCTGGCTTTCGACCTTGCCGTCACGGCGGTAGGTTACCCGGCCGGCCAGCGACAGGTCGCGGTCGAACCAGGGCGCCAGCAGGGCGCCGCCATACACTTCGACGCCCAGTTGCAGGAAGCCTTGGCGCTGCAGTTCTGGCTGCGGCTTGACCCGCAGGCACGGGCTGTCGGTATGGGCGCCGACCATGCGGATACCGTTTAGCAGCGGGGCTTGCTTGCCCAGCTTGATGGCGATGATCGACGAGTCGTTACGGGTGACGTAATAGCGGCCGCCAGGCACCGTGGCCCAGCTGTCGCGCTCGTCCAGGCGCTGGTAGCCGGCAGCTTCCAGGCGCTGGGCCAGGCTGGCGGTGGCGTGGAAGGGCGTTGGGGAGGCCTTGAGAAAGTCGATAAGGCCAGAATTCAGTGCGTCGCGCATAGCTCACTCCAGACAGCAGTGGCGCGAGTTTAGCGTATTGGGTCGACAAATTGTGTCTGCCTCTTCGCGGCCCTCAGAAAGGAGCAGGGCACTCGAACTTCAATCGCTCCCCGGTCATCGGGTGGGTAAAGCTCAGCATCGACGCATGCAGGCACAGCCGCTCATGGGCCGCCAGTGCCTCGGGGTTGGCATACAGCCGGTCGCCCAGCAGCGGGTGGCCGATCGACAGCATGTGCACGCGCAACTGGTGCGAACGCCCGGTAATCGGTGTCAGCTCTACCCGGCAGTAGTCACCGCAGCGCTCGACGATACGCCAGAAGGTCAACGCATGCTTGCCCTGCTCGTGGTCCACCCACATGCCGTGGCTTGGTTGGCGGGTCGTAGCGCAGCGGCAGGTCGATGCTGCCGCTGTCCAGTGTCGGCTGGCCCCAGCACAGCGCGGTGTAGGCCTTTTCGGTTTCGCGGTCATGGAACTGGCGTGACAGCTCGCGGTGGCTGTCGGCATCCCGGGCCAGCAGGATGATGCCGGAAGTTTCCCAGTCCAGGCGGTGCACGATCAACGCGTCGGGGTAGCCGTTTTCCTGCAGGCGGGTGATCAGGCAGTCCTTGTTGTCCTCGGCGCGGCCGGGTACCGACAGCAACAGGGTCGGTTTGTTGATCACCAGGATGGCGGCGTCTTCGTGCAGGATCTGGATATTGGACAGCGGCATTGCTTGGTCTCGGTTATATCGGGGAAAACACTGGGGCCGCTTTGCGGCCCATCGCCGGCAAGCCAGCTCCCACAGGTATAGCGCGGACCCTGTGGGAGCTGGCTTGCCGGCGATGGGCTGCAAAGCAGCCCCAATGATTCAGGCCTGGTCGCGAAATCAGCGATCCGGCAAGGTGATGTTCAGCTCCAGAATCGAGCAGCTACCCTGGTTTTCCAGCTCGATATGCACGTCATCGTTGCCGATGTTCACATACTTGCGGATCACTTCAAGCAGTTCTTTCTGCAGTGCGGGCAGGTAGTCCGGTTCGCTGCGTTGGCCGCGCTCGTGCGCCACGATGATCTGTAGACGCTCTTTCGCTACCGACGCGCTGGTCTGTTTCTGTCTGCCACGAAAGAAGTCAAAAAGGTTCATGGTTTACTTGCCTCCAAACAGGCGCGCGAAGAATCCTTGCTTCGGCACTTCGATGAACCGAAGGGGCTTTTCTTTGCCCAGCAGACGGTCGACGGTATCGCTATAGGCCTGGCCGGCGTCGCTCTGGTCGTCGAGGATGACCGGGATACCCTGGTTGGAAGCCTTGAGCACTGCCTGGCTTTCGGGGATCACACCCTTGAGCTTGATCGCCAGGATCTCTTCGACGTCGGCGATGCTCAGCATTTCGCCCTTTTCCACGCGCTCCGGGTGGTAGCGGGTGATCAGCAGGTGCTCCTTGATCGGTTCTTCGCCGTTCTCCGAGCGGCGCGACTTGCTCGACAGGATGCCCAGCATGCGGTCGGAGTCACGTACCGAGGAAACCTCGGGGTTGGTCACCACGACGGCTTCGTCGGCGAAGTACATGGCCAGGTGTGCGCCTTTCTCGATACCGGCCGGCGAGTCGCAGATGACGAAGTCGAAGTCTTTCTTCAGCTCCATCAGCACTTTTTCCACGCCTTCCTGGGTCAGCGCGTCCTTGTCACGGGTCTGGCTGGCGGCCAGCACGTACAGGTTCTCGAGGCGCTTGTCCTTGATCAGGGCCTGTTGCAGGTTGGCTTCGCCGTTTACCACGTTGACGAAGTCGTACACCACACGGCGTTCGCAGCCCATGATCAGGTCGAGGTTACGCAGGCCCACGTCGAAGTCGACGATGACGGTCTTGTGGCCACGCATGTGCGAGGCCGGTACCAATGGCGGCGCTGGTGGTGGTCTTGCCCACACCCCCCTTGCCGGAAGTAACCACGATAATCTTGGCCAAGGTGTTTCACCCCTAAAATAATCGGGACACAAGTCCCTGCAAAAATACAAACAAATGGCAACGTCAAGAAAAGTTGCACTAAAAATGCTGGCAAGTATCCGTTAAAGACGGGTGATGTTCAACACGTCGCCAGACAGGCTGACTTGCACGCCGGTGCCCCACAGCGGGTCGCGGCGCAGGTCTTCGCAGACCTTGTACTGGCCGGCGATGGAGACCATTTCGGCGGTCATCTGCTGGCAGAAGATACGTGCCTTGGTATTGCCTTTGATGCCGGCCAGGGCGCGGCCGCGCATGGCGCCGTACACATGGATGTTGCCATCGGCCAGAAGTTCCGCGCCCGGGCTGACCGAACCGGTCACGACCAGGTCGCCGCCCTGGGCGTAGATCTGCTGGCCGCCACGTACTGGCGAAGTGATGATGCGGGTTGGGCGCACCTCGGGTTCAAGAATCGGTGGCGGGACCGGAGCCGGCTCGGGTTTCTTCACCTCCGGCTCGGGCTCCAGCGGCCGTTCGCGGGCGCCGGATGGCGGCAGCACCGGCAGGTCGATGGCGATGGCGGCGGCGATGTCCTCGATGCGGTTGGCGCGGATCGCCAAGGTACGCAGGCCGTGGTGGCGGCAGATCCGCATCAAGCCCGGCAGGTCGATTGCGCCCTCGCCGGCCGGCAGCTTGTCCAGCGCCAGCACCAGCGGCGTGTTGCTGAAGAAGTTCGGTGCCTGGGCGACTTTGGCCGCCAGTTGGCGGTCGAGGGCCTCAAGGTCATTGCGCGCCAGTTCCAGCACGGTAATGGCGAGCATGCTGCCCTTGAGCTGGAACACGGAGGCGGTGTCGGGTGTGTGGTTTGGGCTCATGGTCTGCATAGACGGCTTGTTGCGAAAAAAGTGCCCTGACTTATAACGATAAGACCGGTTGCCCGCAACATGCGCTGATCCGTTGTAGAATGCGCGGCCTTTGTCTTTCCGGAAGCATCAATGGAACGCCCGCGTTTTCGTCCCTATTTCCTTCACCCACGTTTCTGGGGCCTGTGGCTGGGCCTGGGCCTGCTGTGGCTGGTGGTCCAGTTGCCGTACCGGGTTCTGTTGAAGGTCGGTGCCGCGCTGGGAGCGGTGATGTACCGCTTTGCCGGTGAGCGGCGGCGCATTGCCGCGCGCAACCTGGAGCTGTGCTTCCCGGAGCTGTCGGTCGACGAACGGCAGCGCCTGCTCAAGGCCAATTTCGCCTCCACCGGTATTGCTTTCTTTGAAATGGCCATGAGCTGGTGGTGGCCCAAGGCCCGGCTGGCGCGCCTGGCCCATGTCGAGGGGCTGGAGCACTTGCAGGCCGCCCAGCAGGCCGGGCAGGGGGCCATCCTGATGGCGGTGCACTTCACCACCCTGGAAATTGGCGCCGCGCTGCTGGGGCAGCAGCACACCATCGACGGCATGTACCGCGAGCACGGCAACCCGTTGTTCGACTTCATCCAGCGCAGCGGCCGCGAGCGGCATAACCTCGACTCGCTGGCGGTGGAGCGCGAGGATGTGCGCGGCATGCTCAAGCTGCTGCGTTCGGGCCGGGCGATCTGGTACGCCCCCGACCAGGACTACGGCGCCAAGCAGAGCCTGTTCGTGCCGCTGTTCGGCATCCCGGCGGCGACGGTGACGGCCACCACCAAGTTTGCCCGCTTGGGCAAGGCGCAGGTGATTCCGTTCACCCAGAAGCGCCTGGAGGATGGCAGCGGCTATCGTCTGGTGATCCACCCGCCGTTGGCGGACTTCCCTGGGGAGAGCGAAGAGGCTGACTGCCTGCGCATCAACCAGTGGGTGGAAAGCGTGTTGCGCGAATGCCCCGAGCAGTACCTGTGGGCGCATCGCCGGTTCAAGTCACGGCCCGAAGGGGCGCCGCGGCTGTACGACAAGAAGAAGCGCTGATTTTTTGTGTTACCAGTGCCGGCCTCTTCGCGGGCTTGCCCGCTCCCACAGGTACTGCGCGGGCCCCGAGTCCTGTGATGATCCTGTGGGAGCGGGCGAGCCCGCGAAGAGGCCGGGCATGAAAACAGCTGATCCAGGAAGGAACCCATGGCCCCACCCCCGGTAACCGGTCTTATCCTTTCTGGCGGCGGCGCCCGTGCCGCCTATCAGGTCGGTGTGCTGGCCGGCATTGCCGAGCTGCTGCCCGCAGGGGCGCATAACCCGTTCCCGGTCATTGTCGGCACCTCCGCCGGCGCCATCAACGCCGTCACCCTGGCCAGCGGCGCCACCCATTTCAGCGATGCCGTACAGCGGCTCACCGCCTTCTGGCAGAACTTCCGCAGCCATCTGGTCATTCGCAGCGACTGGCCCGGTGTGGTCCGCCAGGCTAGCCGCTTTGTCGCCCATAACCTGCTGGGCGTGGGTGGCCCGGCGCCAGTGGCACTGCTGGACAGCAGCCCGTTGCGCGGCTTGCTGCAGGCGCACCTGAACCTGGAGGGTATCGGCCACTCCCTGGCCGCCGAACAACTGCGCGCCGTCGCGGTGACCGCCTTTGGCTACGAGTCCGGCCAGGCGGTGACCTTCTACCAGGGGCGCGGCACCATCGAGGCCTGGTTGCGCCACCGCCGCATCGGCATGCCCACGTCGTTGACCATAGACCATTTGCTGGCCAGCGCGGCCATCCCGCTGCTGTTCGCCCCGGTGCGGCTGGGCGACGAATATTTCGGCGATGGCGCGGTACGCCAGTCGGCGCCGATCAGCCCGGCCCTGCACCTGGGCGCCAGCCGGGTACTGGTGGTCGGGGTCAGCGGCAACCCGCAGCGGCCGGCGCCACCGTTGCCGCCCCAGCGGGTGTTCAGCGGGCAGCAGCCGAGCCTGGCGCAGATCGGCGGGCACATGCTCAACAGCACCTTCATTGACAGCCTGGAAGACGACATCGAGCTGCTGCAACGCCTGAACCACCTGAGCCACCTGTTGCCGGCGCACCTGGATGCCCGGCGCCTGGGCCTGGCGCCAATCGACGTGTTGGTGGTAGCGCCCAGCCAGCCGCTGGACGAGATTGCCGCGCGGCACCGGCGCGAGTTGCCGACGGCGTTGCGTGTGTTCCTGCGCGGGCCGGGGGCGACGCGTACCAGCGGGGCGGGGGTGTTGAGCTATTTGCTGTTCGAGGCCAGTTATTGCAGCGAGCTGATTGAACTGGGGCGAAAGGACGCCTTGGCCAAGAAACGCGAGCTGTGCCAGTTCCTGGGGATTTGAGGTTGCCTGTGCCGGCCCTTTCGCGGGCACGCACGCTCCAACAGGGTCATCACAGGACCAGTGGGAGCGGGCAAGCCCGCGAATAGGCCGGAACAGGTTTACTCGGCTATTTGCAGTTTGCGCGCCTGGGTATACACATACCGCACCTTCTCGTACTCGAACGGCGAGTTGAGCTGGCCATAGCGGAATTTGGTGCTGTAGCGCTTGTCCACCACACGCAACACGGAGATTTCCGGGTGGTCGCTGCTGGCTTCGGCCACGTTCAGGTAGTTGATCGCCTGTTCGCCTGCATAGTCCACCACCAGCCCGGTGGTATCGCGCAGGTTCGACGGCCCCAGCACCGGCAGCATCAGGTATGGTCCGTCCGGTACGCCATAGAAGCCCAAGGTCTGGCCGAAGTCTTCACTTTGCCGCGGCAGGCCCATCATGGTCGCCGGGTCCCACAGCCCGCCCACGCCGATGATGGTATTGAACATCAGCCGCGCGGTGATCTCCGCCGAGCGCTTGGCCTTCAACTGCAACACGCTGTTGAACAGGTTCGGCACGTCGCCCAGGTTGTTGAAGAAGTTGGTTACCCCTGTGCGCACGAAGCGCGGGGTGACGTACTGGTAGCCGCTTACCAGCGGCAGCAGCACCCATTGGTCCAGGCGGTAGTTGAAGTGATAGACGCGCCGGTTGATCGATTCCAGCGGGTCGTACACGTTCAGCGCCTGCAGGGTAGAGCGCTCGAACTCGCGTTGGTCGAGCCCCGGGTTGAATTTCAGTTCGCGCAGCGGGTCGACGAAACCATCCGCCTCGGGTGCCAGTGGCGCTTCGGTGACTTGCGGGTCGGCCTCGATCACGCTGGCCCGGGGGGCGGTTTCGGCGGCCAGGGCCTGGCCGGCGGCGAACAATGCAGTGGCGAAGAGGAGTTTGTTAACCACGGAAGAACTCCAGCATGGCGTCACTGTTGACGCGGTAATTGAGGTTGCCGCAATGGCCGCCGTGAGGGTAGAGCGTCAGGCGCTCCCCAAACACCTTGCGCAGGAATCCGATGTCGCCGGGGCCGAGGATGACGTCATCGGCGTTGTGCATCACGGCGATCTTGTCGCTGCGGCTGAGGTAGTCTTCCAGCGCATACAGGCTGACCTGGTTGACCAGTTGCAGGATGCTGTTGCCGTCGGTGCGGGCGCGCCACATCGGGATGACCTGTTCGGTCATGTAGCAGTCGAAATCGCACTGCAGGGCACGCTTGAAGAACGGCGTGAGGCTGCTGCCCTCGGTGATCGGGAACTTCGGCGGAATGATCAGGCCGCGGCGGTTGATCAGGTCGGAGGTGAAGGCGATATCGGCCGCCGAGAAGCGGAACGAGGTGCCGATCAGCATGGCCATCTGCTCGTTGGACAGGTGCTGGCGCGACTGCTGGAAGTCGTACAGCAGCGCTTCATTGAGGTCGATGTAGCCCTTTTCCTGGAAGTAGCGGGTCAGCTTGGCCAGCATCAGCTCGTAGAAGGTGGTGCTGCGGTCGATGCCCTTGACCTGGGTCTGCACCAGCTTGTCGAGGTTGTTGATAGAGGTGTACAGGTTGACCGGTGGGTTCAGCAGCAGCACGCGCTTGAAGTTGAAGCTGCGGCGGGTTTCGTCCAGGTGGCTGACGAACGCCGCGTCGAGTGCGCCCAGGCTGTAGCCAGTGAGGTAGAACTCGCTGATCGGCAGGCGCGGGTGCTGGGCGCGCACGGCCTGCATCACCCGGTACATGTCTTCGGCATCCTCCTGGCTGACGCCTGGGGTGGCGAAGCGCGAGGCGGCGCTCATGAAGTCGTAGCTGGTGGGCGAGGACAGCTGCACCACGTGGAAGCCGGCCTGGTAGAACAGCTTTTTCAGGTATTCATTAATGCTGCTGGTATAGGGCGCACCGGTACCGGCGATGATGAAGATCAGCGGTGCCTCGTGGTCCTGGCGGGCCAGGCGGTACTTGAGTTTTTTCACTGCCCAGAAGTTGTCGGGCAAGGTGAACTCACGGTCCGGGCGCAGGTTGAGGCTGTAGTCGGACTGACTGATTTCGTCGTCGTCCGGCAAGGTGGGGCGCTGCTCCGGCGGCGTGGTGGCGATGGTGGCCTCGAACGGGTTGGTCAAGGGGTAGCCATAGCTTGCGGCGTCGATATCCCGCGCCGAAGCGGCCACAGCCATGAGCAGGCTGCCGAGCAAGGCAGCGAGGCGCAAAGATCGAAGCATGTAATCCCCCAAAAGAACGCAAGGTCGAGCCGTGTGCAGCTAGGACCACAGCGGGCCGGGCAAAGTTGCCAGGTGCGGTGGTCTTTGGTGTGCTTGTTATCTGCAACATAGCTGCAGGGTTGTGATTTTGCCTTACAACCGGGCATAAGCGATCATGGATGCTTTCGATTACCGCTATTGGAGAACCGGATGTCTCGTTCGCTGCCGGCTGCACTGCTTGTGCTGTTCCTGGGGCTTTGGCTTGCTGCCAGTTATGGCGTGCGCTACGGGCTGATGGAGGATGGGCAGTGGGTGGGGCTGTGCACGGTGCCGGCTGCGTACTGGCAATGTGAGGTGCGCTCGTTGCTGGGGCTGGGCATTCATCATCAGGTGCTGGCCTGGGGCGGGCTCGGGCTGGCACTGCTGGCGCAGGTAGTTGCCGGCCGCAGCGGCTGGTGGCTGGCGGTGGTGGCACTGGTGTTCGCGGTGCCGGCGCTGGTGCTGTATACCGCCAGCATTGCCGTGTTCGCGCTGGTGCTGGCGGGGTTGCGGCTGGTCAGGCAACCGCAGTGAAGCTGGCAGGGGCCGCTGCGCGCCCCATCGCCGGCAAGCCAGCTCCCACATTGACCGCGCTGCCTTTCAGAACTTGAGCAAAGACATTGGCCCCCACAGGTACTGCCCAAAACTCGGAGCTGATGCGGTCGGTGTGGGAGCTGGCTTGCCGGCGATGGGGCGCGTAGCGGCCCCGGGGACATCAAGCCGGTCGCAGGCGCAAGCTCCGCCACAAGGCCGCGGTCATCAGCACACTGACTACTGCCCACCCCCAGGCCTGTTGGTTCTCCAAACCCTCCACAAACAACTGCGGCGCCACCCCGGCACCGACGATGAACGCCAGCAGCGCCACCTCCGCCCGTCGCGCCCGCACCGGCCACAGTGCGAACACCAGCGCCGGCAACGCCAGTGCTGCGCTGGGGAAGCTGCGATAGCGTGGGTCGAACACCATCGCCAGCATGCTCACCGCTGCGGCAAAACCCGCCGCCAGCAACAGCCAGCCGGCTCGCGCCTGCAGCCAGGCGAACAGCCGCTCGCGCCAGCCCGTGCGCCGCGCCAGGGCCAGTACGGCATGGGCCAGCACCAGCAGGTTCAAACCCGCCAGCAGCAGCGCCCACAGCCACTCGCCGGCAAAGCGTGCGTGGGTGCGCATCAGCTCGCCCCAAAGCCCCAGGCAACCGGCGCCAAACGCCGCCAGCAACGGCAACCATATGGCCGTTGTCGGGGTGGCGGGGCGCCCGGCAAGCATCAGCATCAGTAGCATCAGCACGGCACTGGCCAGCAGCCACTGCAGCCAGTCAGGCAGGTTGCTTACCGGCCCTTCAAGAACGCCCTTGTCCTGCCGGTCGGCATCGTAAAGCCCCCAGTAACCGCCGACCGCCCCCTCGTTGGCGCGCTTCCATGGCTGATCGAACGCCTCGATCAGGTTGTAGCGCCAGCCGTTGTGCTCGGCCAGGGTGACAAAGCCACGAATGAAACGCGCCTCGTTGACCCGGCTGGGCGTGGCGGTCTCGCGCTGGCGGCCTTCGCTGGGCCAGCCGGTTTCTCCGATCAGGATGTCCTTGGGCGCGAAGCGCGTGCCGAACACCTGGCGCACATCGGCAACGTGAGCCAGCGCCTCGTCGATGCCGCGCGGGTCGTCTTCCCAGTAGGGCAGCAGGTGAATGGTCAGGAAGTCCACCGCAGGCGCCACCTGCGGGTGCTGCAACCAGAATTCCCACACATCGGCGTAGGTCACCGGCACCTTGACCTGGCTTTTCACCCGGGCGATCAGCGTGGCCAGGTGCGCGCCGGTCATCTCCTTGCGCAGCAACGTCTCGTTGCCAACGATCACCGCACTGACCACGTCTGGGTTGGCGTTGGCGGCGGCGATCAGCAGGTCGATCTCCCGGTCGGTGTCGGCCGGGTGGGCGTTGACCCAGGCGCCGAGCATCACCTTCAGGCCATGCTTGCGCGCCAGCGCCGGGATCGCCTCGAGACCGGTCATGGAGTAGGTGCGAATGCACTGGAAACGCGCAGCCAGCAAGGCCAGATCGGCATCCATGCGTGCCGGGCGCAGGCGGAACGGCTGGTCGTAGGGCGACTGGTCCTTGTCGAACGGGGTATACGAAGCGCATTGCAGCTTGTGCGTCGGGCTGGCCGCGTCCGGCAGCTGCACCGGCTTGCCAAGCCCGTACCAGAGCCCTCCGAGCCCGAGCAGGGCAAGCAGGCAGGCAAGCAGGTACAACGGTAGCAGCAGGCGGGCAGAACTGGGCATCGGGCGGTCCATCGTCAGGCGCAAAAGGATAGATAGTAGCCCGGCGCCAAACCTTTGGCATGCAAGGATCGCGCAGGTCGGCGCAGGGCGATGGCGCTAATGGCATAGTGCTGTCGCATATGGGGCGCATACAGGTCGTAGCTGGAGCAGGTCGACTATCGTTGCAGGACGATGATGCAAATTCCGAGACCTGACGAGGGGATGCTTTGATGGCTGCTATTACAAAAATGCGACGTTTCCTGGGTGTGGGCACCGCCATGGTACTGGCCATGAGTGCGGCACAGGCAATGGCCAAAGAAGTCAGCATTGGTTACGTGGATGGTTGGGCTGATAGCGTGGCGACCACCAACGTGGCCGCCGAAGTGATCAAGCAGAAACTCGGTTACGACGTGAAGTTGCAGGCCGTCGCCACCGGGATCATGTGGCAGGGCGTGGCAACCGGCAAGCTCGATGCCATGTTGTCGGCCTGGCTGCCGGTGACCCATGGCGAGTACTGGGCCAAGAACAAGGACAACGTGGTCGACTACGGCCCGAACTTCAAGGACGCCAAGATCGGCCTGATCGTCCCCGAGTACGTCAAGGCGGTGAGCATCGCCGACCTCAAGACCGATGACACCTTCAAGCAGAAGATCGTCGGCATCGACGCCGGCTCCGGCGTGATGCTGAAAACCGAGCAGGCCATCAAGGACTACGACCTGACCGGTTACAAGCTGCAAGCCAGCTCCGGTGCGGCGATGACGGCAGAACTGGGCCGTGCCTATAACAAGCAGCAGTCGATCGCGGTGACCGGCTGGGTGCCGCACTGGATGTTCGCCAAGTGGAAGCTGAAGTTCCTCGAAGACCCGAAAGGCGTGTATGGCGCCGCGGAAACCGTGAACAGCATCGGTAGCAAGGAACTGGCGACCAAGGCGCCGGAAGTGGCGGAGTTCCTGAAGAAGTTCAACTGGCAGTCGAAGGACGAGATTGGCGAGGTGATGCTGGCGATTCAGGAAGGTGCCAAGCCTGAAGCGGCGGCCAAGGACTGGGTGGCCAAGCATCCTGAGCGCGTGAAGGAGTGGACCGGCAAGTAACAACCAGTTACGTCCAATTTTGCTGCTTCGCGGGCGCGCCCGCTCCCACAGGAACTGCACCGACTTCAAGGGCAGCGAAAATCCTGTGGGAGCGGGCGTGAACTGGCCTAATGACCCCGGACACCTCTTAAGGGCGATATGATTCGCCCAATCCGGAGGTTTCCATGCAAGAACGAAAGACCTACACCCGCGAGTTCAAGCAACGTGCTGCAAGCATGGTTCTTGATGACAACTGCTCGATTCCCGACGTCTGCGCCTCAATGGACGTCGGCCCTACGGCTCTGCGCCGGTGGGTTGATCAGGTGCGCAAAGAGCGTCAAAAAGGCCAGCCAGTAGCCGGTACCAAGGCGATCAGCGACGAACAGCGAGAACTCCAACAACTGCGGGCCAAGATCAAGCGCCTGGAGGCCGAGGCTGAAATCTTAAAAAAGGCTACAGCTCTCTTGATGTCGGATCCCGATCGTTTTTCCTGATCGAGGAGCTGAGAGAGTCTGGTGCGTATCCGACCAGCCTGCTTTGCCGTGTGCTGAATGTATCCCGTAGCGCATTTTATGACTGGCTTCACCGCCGTTCAGCGCCTAATACCAAGCGTGACGCGCTCAGGGAAAAGGTCGTGCAATTGCACGCTGAAAGCCGTGGAAGCGCAGGCGCAAGGATGCTCTCTGAGCACTTGAAAGCCCAGCAACTGAAGGTAGGTCGGTATCTGGCCGGAAGACTCATGCAGGAAGCAAATCTGGCCAGCAGACAGCGCCGTCGGCATCAGTATCGCTCCAGAGGAGTCGAGGCATTCGTGGCTAAGAACCTGCTCGAACGTAACTTCGAGCCTACTGCGATCAACCAAGTCTGGTGCGGTGATGTGACCAGTTTGATGGTCGGGAAACGTTGGTATCACCTGGCAGGTAGTAATTGATTTGTTCGCCCGTCGGATCGTTGGTTGGGCGTTTTCCCTGATCAACGATGCCAACCTGGTTAGTAAGGCATTGAGGATGGCGGTAGGGGTTCGGGGCAAGCAGCCAGGCTTGATGTTTCATTCGGATCAAGGCTGCCAATACACCAGCCAGCGCTTCCAATCCGAGCTGCTTGAGCATGGGATAACGCAGAGCATGAGCCGCAGGGGGCAATGCTGGGACAACGCGCCAACAGAGCGTTTCTTTGGGACGCTTAAGTCAGAGTGGGTTCCGCCCAAGGGCTACCAGGAAATTGAAGAAGCCAGGCAGGATATGACCAGCTTCTTCATGCGATACAACCGAATCCGGCTCCACAGCTACAACAACTATCTGTCGCCAATAGCCATGGAGCAGCAGGCGGCTTGATCACCGTAATCGGTGTCCGGAAAAACTTGACCAGAACAGCGTGCCCGCGAATGGGCCTTCACTTTGTTACGCAACGGGTAAAACACTGTTGCATCTAAGACTAAGGTCGTCTGGTTGGCGTCTGATAGCCGCATAAAGTAAGGGTCGTGGGTTCCACCCCTATCTGTGCTGCTAGGACAAAAACAATGAACGACAGCATTTACCTCTCGATACAAAACAGCCCCCGCTTCAAGGAGCTGGTCACCAAACGCGAACGGTTCGCCTGGATTCTCTCGGCGATCATGCTCGGCCTGTACTGCGCATTCATCCTCCTGATCGCCTACGGTCCTCAGATTCTGGGCGCCAAGCTCAGCCCTGGGTCATCGATTACCTGGGGCATTCCCCTGGGCGTCGGCCTGATCGTCTCGGCATTCGTCCTGACCGCCATCTACGTACGCCGCGCAAACGGCGAATTCGATGAGCTGAACAAGGCCATCCTGAAGGAGGCGCAACAATGATTCGCCACGCCAAAGCCCTGGCCGTACTGGCCTGCGGAGCCTTCGCACCCGCCGTGTGGGCCGCCGATGCCCTGACCGGCGAGGTGCAGAAGCAACCGCTGAACGTTTCCGCGATCGCCATGTTCGTGGCCTTCGTCGCCTTCACCCTCGGCATCACCTACTGGGCCTCCAAGCGCAACAAGTCGGCGTCGGACTACTACGCCGCCGGTGGCAAGATCACCGGCTTCCAGAACGGCCTGGCGATTGCCGGTGACTACATGTCGGCTGCCTCGTTCCTGGGTATTTCCGCGCTCGTGTTCACCTCCGGCTACGACGGCCTGATCTACTCGATCGGCTTCCTGGTCGGCTGGCCGATCATCCTCTTCCTGATCGCCGAACGCTTGCGCAACCTGGGCAAATACACCTTCGCCGACGTGGCCTCGTACCGCCTCGGGCAGAAGGAGATCCGCACCCTGTCGGCCTCCGGCTCGCTGGTGGTTGTGGCCTTCTACCTGATCGCCCAGATGGTCGGTGCCGGCAAGCTGATCGAGCTGCTGTTCGGCCTGGACTACCATGTGGCGGTGATCCTGGTCGGTATCCTGATGTGCCTGTACGTACTGTTCGGCGGCATGCTGGCCACCACCTGGGTACAGATCATCAAGGCCGTACTGTTGCTGTCCGGTGCCAGCTTCATGGCGCTGATGGTGATGAAGCACGTAGGCTTCGACTTCAACACCCTGTTCTCCGAAGCGATCAAGGTGCATGCCAAGGGCGAGGCGATCATGAGCCCGGGTGGCCTGGTCAAGGACCCGATCTCGGCGTTCTCGCTGGGCCTGGCGCTGATGTTCGGTACCGCCGGCCTGCCGCACATCCTGATGCGCTTCTTCACCGTCAGTGATGCCAAGGAAGCGCGCAAGAGCGTGCTGTACGCCACCGGCTTCATCGGCTACTTCTACATCCTCACCTTCATCATCGGTTTTGGCGCCATCCTGCTGGTCAGCACCAACCCGGACTTCAAGGACGCCGCTGGCGCCTTGCTGGGCGGTAACAACATGGCGGCGGTGCACCTTGCCAATGCCGTGGGTGGCAGTGTGTTCCTCGGCTTCATCTCGGCTGTTGCCTTCGCCACCATCCTGGCGGTGGTTGCCGGCCTGACCCTGGCCGGTGCCTCGGCGGTGTCCCATGACCTGTACGCCAGTGTATGGCGCAAGGGCAAGGCCAACGACAAGGACGAGATCCGCGTGTCGAAGATCACCACCGTCGCCCTGGGCGTACTGGCGATCGGCCTGGGCATCCTGTTCGAGAAGCAAAACATCGCCTTCATGGTCGGCCTGGCGTTCTCCATCGCCGCCAGCTGCAACTTCCCGGTACTGCTGCTTTCGATGTACTGGAAGAAGCTGACCACCCGCGGCGCCATGATCGGCGGCTGGCTGGGCCTGGTGAGCGCGGTGACGCTGATGATCCTCGGCCCGACCATCTGGGTACAGATCCTCGGTCACGAGAAGCCGATCTACCCGTACGAGTACCCGGCACTGTTCTCCATGGCCATTGCCTTCGTCAGCATCTGGTTCTTCTCGGTCACCGACAAGTCCAAGGCTGCTGAAGACGAGCGGGCGCTGTTCTTCCCGCAGTTCGTGCGTTCGCAGACTGGCCTGGGGGCATCGGGGGCTGTTTCGCACTGATCCTTCCGGCAATAAAAAAAACCGCGCTTCGGCGCGGTTTTTTTATTTTTGCCGCTAGATC
This sequence comes from Pseudomonas putida, assembly GCA_029953615.1. Taxonomy (NCBI): domain Bacteria; kingdom Pseudomonadati; phylum Pseudomonadota; class Gammaproteobacteria; order Pseudomonadales; family Pseudomonadaceae; genus Pseudomonas; species Pseudomonas putida. Next base: position 3,753,404 of record CP124529.1, read on the forward strand.
ATGCCTAGTAGCAACAACACCAACAGGATCACCAGCACCACGCCGATGATGCCGGACGGGCCATAGCCCCAGCTGCGCGAGTGCGGGAAGACCGGTAAGCCGCCAATCAGCAGAAGGATCAGGATGATGATGAGGATCGTGGTCATGACGGAGTCCTTGCGTGGTTGAGGGTCAAGGGCCTCGGACTGCTGGCCTCTTGTAAATAAGGACTGCCGGAGTTTGTGAAAGATTCCATTTGTGTGCACCTGTACTGGCCTCTTCGCGGGCTTGCCCGCTCCCACAGGATCACCACAGGCCTGAGGGCAGCGCCCTACCTGTGGGAGCGGGCAAGCCCGCGAAGAGGCCAGTGCAGGCTAACCAGATGGTCATGCCCTCCCATTCACTACCCTGATTAACCCTGCTGCTACCCAGGCCCTTGTTTAGACTCCTTTCACCAGTCATCAGAACAAGGCCAGCCACCATGCAAAACCGCATCATGATCACCGGCGCCGGGTCCGGCCTCGGTCGCGAGATCGCCCTGAGCTGGGCACGTGAGGGCTGGCGTCTGGCGTTGGCCGATGTCAACGAAGCCGGCCTGCACGAAACCCTGGCGCTGGTCCGCGCGGCCGGCGGTGAGGGTTTCGTCCAGCGCTGTGACGTGCGCGACTACAGCCAGCTCACCGCCCTGGCCCAGGCCTGCACCGAGCAGTTCGGCGGTATCGATGTGATCGTCAACAATGCCGGCGTCGCCTCGGGCGGGTTCTTCGCCGAACTGTCGCTGGAGGACTGGGACTGGCAGATCGCGGTCAACCTTATGGGCGTGGTCAAGGGCTGCAAAGCCTTCCTGCCGCTGCTGGAGCGCAGCAAGGGGCGGATCATCAATATCGCCTCGATGGCCGCGCTGATGCAGGGGCCGGGCATGAGCAACTACAACGTGGCCAAGGCCGGCGTGCTGGCCCTGTCGGAAAGCCTGCTGGTGGAGCTGCGCCAGCTGGAGGTGGCGGTGCACGTGGTGTGCCCGTCGTTCTTCCAGACCAACCTGCTGGACTCGTTCCGCGGGCCGAACCCGGCCATGAAAGCGCAGGTTGGCAAACTGCTGGAAGGCTCACCGATCAATGCGGCGGAAATCGCCGACTACATCTACCAGCAGGTTGGCGCGGGTGAATTCCTGATTCTGCCCCACGAGGCCGGGCGCCAGGCCTGGCAACTGAAGCGCCAGGCCCCCGAGCGGCTGTATGACGAGATGGCCGAGATGGCGGTGAAAATGCGGGCCAAGGCTCGGTCGCGATGACTCGTCTGTAAGGCAAATTACCTCAAGATGTAGGGGGCTTCTGATTCCCAGCGGAGCTATTGAGTAGCCGAATGCCATCAAGGCAGGCTCCGGTTTTCCCTTTCGCTGGAGGATCGGAGCATGCTGGTAATAGGGCGCGAAGTAGGGGAGGTCATCATGATTGGTGATGACATTCGGATCATGGTCGTGGAAACGCGGGACGGGGTGGTGCGTTTTGGTGTGGATGCACCGCGGCAGGTGCCGGTGCATCGGGCCGAGGTGTACAAGCGCATCAAGGAAGGGCAGAAAGATAAAGCCCGTGGAATCTGATGTTGCCTGTGCCGGCCGTTTCGCGGGCTCGCCCGCGCCCACAGGGACCGCGCAAGGTTCAGGCCTTGGCTCCCCTGTGGGAGCCAGGCTTGCCGGCGACGAGGCCAGACCTGCTAGTCGAGTAGCTCCCGGGGCACATCATGCTTGGCCAGCAACTGGCACTGCTGGCTTTCCGGGTCGAACAGGATGAACGCCTGGCCCTTGGCCAATGCCTGGCGCACCCGCAGCACACGGGTTTCCAGCGGGGTGTCGTCGCCATTGTCGGTACCGTCGCGGGTGACGAAGTCCTCGATCAGGCGGGTCAGGGTTTCGGCTTGCAGTTGGTCGTAAGGGATCAGCATGGTGGGCGTTGCCTAGGGTGTTGGTGGGGGCATGCTACGCGAAATATCTGGCATTTTGGGGCCGCAACGCGGCCCCCAGGGCCCTCAGCCCTTGTTGCCAACCAGGCTATCCACCGCCGGCACCCGCGTATCGCTCTCCATCTGCGCATCATGTTCCAGCTGGTGGCTGAAGCGCTCCAACGACGCATTGGCCGGCTGCGAATCACTGGCAAACACTGGCGGGCTCAGCAGGTATGCAGACAACAACCGGCTCAACGCCGCCAGGCTGTCGATGTGTGTGCGCTCGTACCCATGGGTAGCATCGCATCCAAAGGCCACAAGCGCGGTACGAATATCGTGCCCCGCGGTCACTGCCGAATGGGCATCGCTGAAGTAGTAGCGAAACATATCGCGCCGCACCGGCAGGTCGTGGTCACCGGCCAGCTTCAGCAGGTGCCGGGACAGGTGGTAGTCGTAAGGCCCCGACGAATCCTGCATGGCCACGCTCACCGCATGCTCGCTGGAGGCCTGCCCGGGTGCCACCGGAGCAATGTCGATGCCGACGAACTCGCTGACATCCCAGGGCAGGGCGCCAGCCGCCCCCGAGCCGGTCTCCTCGGTGATGGTGAACAATGGATGGCAGTCGATCAGCGGTTGGCGACCGCTTTCCACCACAGCCTTCAGCGCCGTCAGCAGCGCTGCCACACCGGCCTTGTCGTCCAGGTGGCGGGCGCTGATGTGGCCGCTTTCGGTGAATTCGGGCAGTGGGTCGAAGGCTACGAAATCACCGATGCTCACACCCAGTGCCTCGCAGTCGGCACGGGTGGCGCAGTAGGCGTCCAGGCGTACCTCCACATGTTCCCAGCTGATCGGCATCTGGTCGATGGCGGTATTGAAGGCATGCCCGCTGGCCATCAGCGGCAGCACGCTGCCACGGTAAACGCCAGTATCGGTGAATACGCTGACCCGGCTGCCTTCGGCGAAGCGGCTGGACCAGCAGCCGACCGCTGCCAGGGCCAGGCGGCCGTTGTCTTGCAACTGGCGCACGGTGGCGCCGATGGTGTCCAGGTGGGCGGACACGGCACGGTCGGGTGAGGTCTGCCGGCCTTTGAGGGTGGCGCGGATGGTGCCGCGGCGGGTCAGCTCGAAGGGCACGCCCAGCTCGTCCAGGCGTTCGGCCACGTAGCGCACGATGGTGTCGGTGAAACCGGTGGGGCTGGGGATAGCGAGCATCTCCAGCAGCACGCGTTTGAGGTAGTCGAGATCGGGTTCGGGATGTCGGTCGGACATGGTTGGGGACTCCTTTACTCCTGTGCCGGCCTCTTCGCGGGCATGCCCGCTCCCACAGGGACTTCACGAGCTGTCGTGGACCTGTGGGAGCGGGCGAGCCCGCGAAGAGGCCATCAGCCTTTACGCCAAAGGCCGGCTATGCGGAAACAGCAGGTCGATAAAACGCTCGGCGGTCGGCTGCGGTTCATGGTTGGCCAACCCGGCACGCTCGTTGGCCTCGATGATCACGTACTCCGGTTGCTCGGCATCAGGCACCATGAAGTCCAGCCCTACCACCGGAATCTCCAGCGCCCGTGCAGCGCGCACGGCGGCGTCGGCCAGCACCGGGTGCAGGCGTTCGGTCACGTCTTCCAGGGTGCCGCCGGTATGCAGGTTGGCGGTGCGCCGTACGGCCAGGCGCTGGCCGGCGGGCAACACATCGTCATAAGCAAAGCCCGCCGCGCGCAGGGTGCGCTCGGTTTCGTCGTCCAGCGGAATGCGGCTTTCGCCACTGGTTGCGGCCTGGCGCCGACGGCTCTGGGCCTCGATCAGCTGGCGGATACTGTGCGTGCCATCGCCCAGCACTTGCGCCGGGTGACGGATGGCGGCGGCCACCACTTCGTAGCCGATCACCACGATGCGCAGGTCATGCCCGGCATGGAAGCTTTCCAGCAATACGCGGCTGTCGAACTGGCGGGCATGCGCCACGGCCTGGGTGATGTCGTCGATGCAGGTGAGGTTCACCGCCACTCCCTGGCCTTGCTCGCCATCGACCGGCTTGACCACCACCGCGCCATGCTCGTCAAGAAACGCCATGTTGTCGTCGGCATTGCCAGCCAACTGTTGCGCGGGCACCTGCAGCCCGGCGTTGTGCAGGGCATGCCGGGTCAGGCGCTTGTCCTGGCACAGGGTCATGGTCACGGCGCTGGTCAGGTCGCTGAGCGACTCACGGCAGCGAATGCGGCGCCCGCCCAGGCTGAGGGTGAACAGGCCGCCGGCGGCATCGTCCACCTGTACCTCGATGCCTCGACGCAGCGCTTCGTCGACAATGATGCGTGCGTACGGGTTGAGATCGGCTTGCGGCCCAGGCCCGAGAAACAGCTGCTCGTTGATGCCGTTCTTGCGCTTGACCGCGAAGGTTGGCAGGTTGCGAAAACCCAGCTTCTGGTACAGGCGCTTGGCCTGGCGGTTGTCGTGCAGCACTGACAGGTCCAGGTAGGCCAGGCCGCGGCTCATGAAGTGTTCGATCAGGTGGCGCACCAGCACTTCACCCACGCCCGGGCGGGTGCAATGCGGGTCGACCGCCAGGCACCACAGGCTACTGCCGTGTTCGGGGTCGTCGAACGCCTTGGCGTGGTTCAGGCCCATGACGCTGCCGATCACCGCGCCGCTGTCTTCGTCCTCGGCCAGCCAGTACACCGGGCCGCCCAGGTGCAGGGGCGTGAGCAGTTCGGCGTCGACCGGTAGCATGCCGCGCGCCTGGTACAGGGTGTTGATTGCCTGCCAGTCGCCCGGGTTCTGCGCCCGGCGCACGCGGAAGCCGCGGAACACCTTTTGCGCCGGGCGGTAGTCGGTGAACCACAGGCGCAGGGTGTCGGACGGGTCGAGGAACAACTGCTGCGGGGCCTGGGCCAGCAGCTGCTGTGGCGCGGCCACGTACAGGGCGATGTCGCGCTCGCCGGGGCGCTCTTCCAGCAGGTCGGCGGCCAGCTCGGCCGGGTTGGGGTAGGTGTGGCCGATCAGCAGTCGGCCCCAGCCGCAATGCACGGCCCGCGGCTGGTCGTGGGGCTGGCTGCCATCGCCGGCCAGGCGCGCCTGCAAGCGCTCGTAGGACGGCGCCTGGCCGCGCAGCAGGCGCTGACCGTAAGCAGTTTCGTGAGCTTTCATCGGTCAGATTCCTTGTTCGCTCAGCCACAGGTTCAGTGCCGCCAGCTGCCACAGCTTGGAGCCGCGCAGCGGCGTCAACTGGCCGTGCGGGTTGTTCAGCAAGCGGTCAAGCATGGCCGGGTTGAACAGCCCGCGGTCCTGGCTGGGGTCGGTCAGCAGTTCACGTACCCAGCCGAGGGTGGCGCCTTCCAGGTGCTTCAGGCCCGGCACCGGGAAGTAGCCCTTCTTGCGGTCGATCACCTCGTGCGGGATCACCCGCCGCGCGGCCTGCTTGAGCACGTGCTTGCCGCCGTCTGGCAGCTTGAAGCGTGCCGGAATGCGCGCCGACAGCTCCACCAGGCGGTAGTCGAGGAACGGCGTGCGCGCCTCCAGGCCCCAGGCCATGGTCATGTTGTCGACCCGTTTGACCGGGTCGTCGACCAGCATTACCGTGCTGTCCAGGCGCAGCGCCTTGTCTACCGCGTCAGGGGCGCCGGGCCGGGCGAAGTGTTCACGGACGAAGTCGCCGGCCGCGTCGGTTTCCAGCAGCCAGGGGGCCTGCACGGTGTCGCGGTACTCGGCGTGGCTGCGATCGAAGAAGGCATCGCGGTAGGCGGCAAAGGCATCCTCGGCGCCGTCCACCTGCGGGTACCAGTGGTAGCCGGCGAACAGTTCGTCGGCGCCCTGGCCGCTTTGCACGCCCTTGCAGTGCTTGGCCACTTCGCGCGACAGCAGGTAGAAGGCGATGCAGTCGTGGCTGACCATCGGCTCGCTCATGGCGCGGAAGGCGGCTGGCAGCTGGTCGATGATCTCGTGTTCGGCGATGCGCAGTTGGTGGTGACGGGTGCCGTAGTGCCTGGCGATCAGGTCGGAGTACTGGAATTCGTCGCCGCGTTCGCCGCCGGCATCCTCGAAACCGATGGAGAAGGTCGACAGATCGTCCACGCCCACTTCGCGCAGCAGGCCGACCAGCAGGCTGGAGTCGACCCCGCCTGACAGCAGCACACCCACGTCCACCGCTGCCCGTTGACGAATGGCCACGGCGTCGCGGGTGGCGTCGAGCACGCGGGTGGTCCAGCCTTCCAGGTCCAATTCACGTTCGTCAGGGTTGGCGCCGTAGTGCAACTGCCACCAGGTCTGGCGTTCCACTTCGCCATGGCGGTCGATACGCATCCAGGTACCGGGCTCCAGCTTTTGCACGTTGGCCAGCAGGGTGCGTGGCGCCGGCACCACGGCGTGGAAATTCAGATAGTGGTTGAGAGCCACCGGGTCGAGCATCGGGTCGATATCACCACCCTTGAGCAGCGCCGGCAGGGTCGAGGCGAAACGCAGGCGCTCGCCGTTGCGCGACAGGTACAACGGTTTTACGCCCAAGCGGTCGCGGGCCAGGAACAGGCGCTGGTTGTCGCGCTCCCAGATGGCCAGGGCGAACATGCCATTGAGCTTGGGCAGCAAAGCCGCGCCCCAGGCGTGATAGCCCTTGAGCAGCACCTCGGTGTCGCCGTCGGACCAGAAGCTGTAGCCCAGCGCCTGCAATTCCTGGCGCAGCTCGGGGAAGTTGTAGATGGCACCGTTGAAGGCCAACGACAGGCCCAGGGTGTTGTCCACCATCGGCTGCGCCGAGCCGTCGGACAGGTCCATGATTTTCAGGCGCCGGTGGCCGAGGGCGATCGGGCCTTGGCTATGGAAGCCCCAGGCATCCGGCCCGCGGGGCGCCAGGTGGTGGGTGATGCGCTCTACCGCAGCCAGGTCGGCTGGGCGAGGGGCTTGGTCGATGGGGGTGAAACGCAACTCTCCTGCTAATCCGCACATAGATCCTTACCGGTTGTTCCGTTGGGGAGGGGGTGCCCCGGATTAGGGCACCTTAAGGAACTGACCCATGTGGTTTGCGAGAGTTTTAGATCGATCTGTTATATGGGCTGCTGCGAAGCCCTTCGCGGGCTCGCCCGCTCCCACAGGTTCACCGCAGGCCTAGGGGCTTGCGCGGTCCCTGTGGGAGCTGGCTTGCCGGCGATTGGGCTGCGCAGCAGCCCCCGGCCCGATCACTTGCCTCGAATCAACCTGCGCAAGGCAAACCGGTTCGGGTGGCACGCCTCCGCCACTGCCCGTGGCAATGGCAGCGGTTCCCCGCACACCCACGCCGCCACCAGTTCGCCGCTCAACGGCGCCGTGATCAACCCGCGCGAGCCATGCCCGCTGTTCACATACAACCCATCCAGCCAAGGGCAGGCCTCATCCGGCACCTGCCGCGCGTCCCGGCCCAGCACCGCGTAAGCCTCGGCAAACGCCTGTGCATCTGCCACCGGCCCGACGATCGGCAGGTAATCCGGGCTGGTGCAACGGAACGCCGCACGCCCCTGCAATTGCCCAGGGTCCAGCTCGGCGGTGCCCAGGCGCCGGGCCAGGTCGAGCGAAATTTCGTCCAGCAATGCCAGGTTGCCCTGGTGCTCGGCCACAGTCGGCGCCAGGTCTGTGCTATGGAAGTCGAAACTCGCGCCCAAGGTATGTTCATCTGCGCGCGGCGGCGCCACATAGCCTTCCGCACACACCACGGTGCGCAGCGCGCGGCTGCTGGCGGTGGCCGGCAGGCGGGTGATCTGCCCGCGGATGCGCTTGAGCGGCAGCTGCGCGCACGGCTCGAAGCGCTGCACGTCGGCGGCACCAGCCAGCACCACCACCGGCGCGCTGGCCAGCAGGCGTTCCCCCGCCCAGGCTTGCCACTGCCTGTCGACCTTGCGCAACTCGAGCACTTCCTGGTGCGTGACCAGGCGAATACCCGGGTGCTGCAACTGCTGCTGGCACAGCGCCGGTGGATGCACCCAGCCACCTTCGGGATAGAACAGCCCACCCGCCGGCAAGGCCACCCCGGCGATGGCTTCGGCCTCTGCACGTTCCAGCGAGTGCAGCAGGCCATGTTCGAAGGCGGCGGCCAGTTTGCCCTGGCGTTCGGCTTCCTTGCTGTCGAAGGCCAGTTGCAGCACGCCACAGGCATCCCAGTCGCGGCCACGCTGCAGCCGCTGCAACTGGCGCCGGGTGTAGCCGAAACCGGCCAGGATCATCTGCGATAACGCCGTGCCATGGGCGGACAGTTTGAGGTACAGCACCCCTTGCGGGTTACCCGAAGCTTCCCGTGCCGGGGCATCGTGGCGTTCCAGTACGGTCACCTGCCAGCCTCGCCGGGCCAGGCTGGCGGCGGTGGTGCTGCCGGCTAGCCCGGCACCGACCACCAGTGCTTCGCGCGGCCCGGCTGCGGCAGCCGGGCGTGCGTACCACGGCGCGCCAGGGTTGGGCACGGGGCCGACATAGGCGCCGCTCATCACTTCCCATTTCTTGCCGATGCCTGGCACCTTCTTCATCGCGAAGCCAGCATCGACCAGGCTGCGGCGTACCCAGCCGGTGGTGGTGAACGTGCCCAGCACCGTGCCTGGGTGTGACAGCCGCGCCAGTTGCGCGAACAGCTCCGGGGTCCACATGTCGGGGTTCTTGGCCGGGGCGAAGCCGTCGAGGAACCACACATCGATCTGCGCATCGAGTTGCGGCAGCTGTTCCAGTACGTCGCCGATCAGCAGGGTGAGGGTGACCCGGCCATCATTGAAGGTGAACTGCTGAAAGCCCGGGTGCACGGCCACGTACTGCTCCAGCAGGGGCTGGCTGTAGGCTGCCAGTTCCGGCCACAAGCGTATGGCGCGGGCCAGATCGTCGCGACCGAGGGGGTACTTTTCGACACTGATGAAATGCAGGCGAGCCTTGGCGTGGGCGTGTTGCTCGAACAGTTGCCAGGCACAGTAGAAGTTCATGCCGGTGCCGAAACCGGTTTCGCCGATCACCATGCAGGCGTGCGGGGCGAGGTCGGCAAAGCGCTCGGCCAGGCGGGTTTGCCCAAGAAACACGTGCCTGGTTTCTTCGATGCCTTCGTTGACCGCGAAATAGACGTCGTCGTATTGCCGCGAGTGGGGGCGGCCCTGGTCGTCCCAGTCGATCTGGGCGTGCTGGAGGAGGGTGGACATGGTTGGCTCGGTTGCAGCGGATGGGCGGATTTTATGCCATCCGGAAGGTTTGCGCAGGCTGTGCCGGCCTCTTCGCGGGCACGCCCGCTCTCACAGGTACTGCACAAGCCTTCAAATCCGCTAGTCTTGCTTATCCATTGAAGGAGCCAGTGCATGTTCGAATCCGCCGAAATCGGCCACAGCATCGACAAGGAGACTTACGACGCCGAGGTACCCGCTTTGCGCGAGGCCCTGCTCGAAGCCCAGTACGAACTCAAGCAGCAGGCGCGCTTCCCGGTGATCGTGCTGATCAACGGCATCGAAGGCGCGGGCAAGGGCGAGACGGTCAAGCTGCTCAACGAGTGGATGGACCCGCGCATGATCGATGTACTCACCTTCGACCAGCAGACCGACGAAGAGCTGGCCCGCCCGCCGGCCTGGCGTTACTGGCGGGCCCTGCCCCCGAAGGGGCGGATGGGCGTGTTCTTCGGCAACTGGTACAGCCAGATGCTGCAGGGGCGGGTACACGGGGTGTTCAAGGATGCCGTGCTCGACCAGGCCATCACCGGCGCCGAACGGCTCGAGGAGATGCTGTGCGACGAAGGGGCGCTGATCATCAAGTTCTGGTTCCACCTGTCCAAGAAGCAGATGAAGGCGCGGCTGAAGTCGCTCAAGGACGACCCGCTGCACAGCTGGAAGATCAGCCCGCTGGACTGGCAGCAGTCGGAAACCTACGACCGTTTCGTGCGCTTTGGCGAGCGCGTGCTGCGCCGCACCAGCCGCGATTATGCGCCGTGGCATATCATCGAGGGCGTCGACCCGAACTACCGCAGCCTGGCGGTAGGGCGCATCCTGCTGGAAAGCCTGCAGGCAGCATTGGCCAACAACCCCAAAGGCAAGCACCAGGGCAACGTCGCCCCGCTGGGCCGCAGCATCGACCAGCGCAGCCTGCTCGGCGCGCTGGACATGACCCTGCGCCTGGACAAGTCCGACTACCAGGAGCAACTGGTCACCGAGCAGGCCCGCCTGGCCGGCCTGCTGCGCGACAAGCGTATGCGCCGGCATGCCTTGGTGGCGGTGTTCGAAGGCAACGACGCTGCCGGCAAGGGCGGTGCCATCCGCCGCGTGGCCGCCGCGCTGGACCCGCGCCAGTATCGTATCGTGCCGATTGCCGCACCCACTGAAGAAGAGCGCGCACAACCCTACCTGTGGCGGTTCTGGCGGCACATTCCGGCGCGCGGCAAGTTCACCATCTTCGACCGCTCCTGGTATGGCCGGGTGCTGGTGGAGCGGGTGGAAGGCTTCTGCAGCCCGGCCGACTGGATGCGCGCCTACAGCGAGATCAACGATTTTGAAGAGCAGTTGGTCAATGCCGGCACGGTGGTGGTCAAGTTCTGGCTGGCGATCGACCAGCAGACCCAGCTGGAGCGTTTCGAAGAGCGCGAGCAGATCCCGTTCAAGCGCTACAAGATCACCGAAGATGACTGGCGCAACCGCGACAAGTGGGACGACTATGTCCAGGCGGTGGGGGACATGGTCGACCGCACCAGCACCGAGATCGCGCCGTGGACGCTGGTGGAGGCCAACGACAAGCGCTGGGCGCGGGTGAAGGTGTTGCGCACGATCAACCAGGCGCTCGAGGCGGCGTTTGCCACGGACAAGAAATAGCCAAGCTTGTTGGTTGCCTGTTCTGGCCTCTTCGCGGGCACGCTCGCTCCCACAGTGTGCGAATCTGTGGGAGCGGGCGTGCCCGCGAAAGGGCCAGAACAGGCAGCACACCTGCCAAGCCATGCCCCGAAAGAATGACCTGATGAATTATTTTCCCGGCACTCGCCACCGTCTCCGCCCTCCAAGCCCGTAGAATTCAACTACCCCCACCACGGGCTTGATCGAGGATTTTATGCATACCACTTCCGGCCGCTGGGGCTATGGCCTGTTCCTGGCACTTCTGACCGCGTTGCTCTGGGGCATCCTGCCGATCAAGCTCAAGCAGGTGCTGCAAGTGGTCGACCCGGTCACCGTCACCTGGTACCGCCTGCTGGTCTCCGGTGGCCTGCTGTTCGCCTGGCTGGCCGCCAAGCGCAGGTTGCCTTCCTTCGGCAAACTGGCGCCCAAGGGCAAGGGCCTGGTGGCAGTGGCCGTGCTCGGCCTGATGGGCAACTACGTGCTGTACCTGATCGGCCTCAATTTGCTCAGCCCGGGCACCGCGCAACTGGTCGTGCAGCTCGGCCCGGTGCTGTTGCTGGTGGCCAGCGTGTTCGTGTTCCGCGAGCGTTTCAGCCTTGGGCAGGGCGTGGGCCTGCTGATCCTGCTGGCGGGGTTCGGGCTGTTTTTCAACCAGCGCCTGGAAGAGCTGCTGACCTCGCTCGGCACCTACACCACCGGGGTGCTGACCATCCTGCTGGCTACCAGCATCTGGGTGTTCTATGCGCTTAGCCAGAAGCAGCTGCTGACCGTGTGGAATTCGCAGCAGGTAATGATGGTGATCTACCTCAGCTGCGCCGCGCTGTTGACGCCCTGGGCCCACCCGTTGGAGGCGTTGCAGCTGACCCCGGTGCAAGGCTGGCTGTTGCTGGCCTGTTGCCTGAATACCCTGGTGGCCTACGGTGCGTTCGCCGAAGCGCTGGCCCACTGGGAGGCATCGCGGGTGAGTGCCACGCTGGCGCTTACGCCGCTGGTGACCTTTGTCGCGGTGGCGCTGGCGGCAGTGGTGTGGCCTGAGTATGTGCAGGCCGAGGACATCAATGCTCTGGGCTATGTGGGAGCGGTGACCGTGGTGCTGGGCTCGGCGGTGGTGGCGCTGGGGCCGTCGCTGGTGGCCGGGTGGCGGGCGCGCAGGGCGCGGTTGGCCCAGGTTCATTGATCGCCTGTACCGGCCCTATCGCCGGCAAGCCAGCTCCCACAGGTTAACCATAATGCTCAGGCCTGTGGTAATCCTGTGGGAGCTGGCTTGCCGGCGATAGGGCCAGTAAAGGCAATGAAGAACTCAGCCCTTGCCACCCGGAGCCAGCATGTTCTCCGGCCTCACCCACTGGTCGAACTGCTCATTGGTCAGGTACTTCAACTCCAGTGCCGCCTCGCGCAAGGTCTTGCCTTCGCCATAGGCCTTCTTGGCAATTTCCGCCGCCTTGTCATAGCCAATATGCGGGTTCAGTGCCGTTACCAACATCAGCCCCCGTTCCAGGTGCGCCGCCATCTGCTCGGCATCCGGCTCGATGCCCGCCACGCAGTGCTGCTGGAAATTGCGGCAACCGTCAGCCAGCAATTCGATCGACTGCAGCAGGTTATGAATGATCACCGGCTTGAACACGTTCAGCTGCAAATGCCCCTGGCTGGCGGCAAAGCCGATCGCCGCGTCGTTGCCCAGCACCTGACAGGCCAGCATCGACAACGCTTCGCACTGGGTCGGGTTGACCTTGCCTGGCATGATCGAGCTGCCCGGCTCGTTGGCCGGCAGGCGTACTTCGGCCAGCCCGGCGCGCGGGCCGGAACCCAGCAGGCGCAGGTCGTTGGCGATTTTCATCAGGGCCACGGCCAGGGTTTTCAGGGCGCCAGCCAGGCTGGTCAGCGGCTCGTGGCCGGCCAGGGCCGCGAACTTGTTCGGCGCAGTGACGAACGGCAGGCCAGACAGCGCCGCCAGTTCGGCGGCGATGGCTTCGGCAAAACCATGCGGGGCGTTGAGCCCGGTACCCACGGCGGTACCGCCCTGGGCCAGTTCGCACACCGCCGGCAGGGTGGCGCGAATGGCGCGCTGGGCGTAGTCGAGCTGGGCGACGAAGGCCGACACCTCCTGGCCGAAGGTGATCGGCGTGGCGTCCATCATGTGCGTGCGGCCGGTTTTCACCAGCTTGTGATGGCGTGCCGACAGTTCGGCCAGCCCCGAGGACAGCTCGGCAATGGCTGGCAGCAACTTGTCGTGTACCGCGTGCGCCGCAGCGATGTGCATGGCGGTGGGGAAGCAGTCGTTGGAACTCTGCGAGCGGTTGACGTGGTCGTTGGGGTGCACGGGCGCCTTGCCGCCACGGCCCTTGCCGGCCAGTTCGTTGGCCCGCCCGGCGATCACTTCGTTGACGTTCATGTTGCTCTGGGTGCCGCTGCCGGTCTGCCAGACCACCAGCGGGAACTGGTCGTCATGCTGGCCGCCCAGCACTTCGTCGGCGGCCTGTTCGATCAGCCGGGCGATGTCGGCCGGCAAGTCGCCATTACGGTCGTTGACGCGTGCCGCGGCCTTCTTGATCAGCGCCAGGGCGTGCAGCACCGCGATGGGCATGCGTTCCTTGCCAATGGCGAAGTTGATCAGCGAACGCTGGGTCTGCGCACCCCAGTAGGCGTCCTCAGGAACTTCGACCGGGCCCAGGCTGTCTGTCTCGATACGGCTCATTCTGTACTCACTCCTGTGTAGTTCGAAATCGCAGTTTAGGCCCTGATTCGACCGGGCGGTTCAGTCGCTCGTCGTGCCACTTGAGCACATCGCCACCACGGCGCAGAATGCTCTACTCTGAGGTACCCGCCTCCCTCTCTTCCGAAGGAAATGCAATGACCCGTCTCCGTGTCCTTTGTGCCGCCGTTGCCCTGGCTTGCGCCAGCGGCCAGGTACTCGCTGCCACCGCCAGCCACAATGCTGCTGCCGAGAAATTCCTGACCCTGGCCAACGCTGACAAGTTGGGCACCCCGGTGTACATGCAGGTCCAGCAGATGTTTGCCCAGCGTTTCGCCCAGACCAAGGCCCCGGCCAGCAAGCAGCCGGTACTGGAAAGCTACCAGGCCAAGGCCAACGCCGCGCTGGACAACGCTATCGGCTGGAACAAGCTGAAGCCGAAGATGGTCGACCTGTACACCCAGACCTTCACCGAGCAGGAGCTCAAGGACCTGGTCAAGTTCTATGAATCGCCGCTGGGCAAGAAAGTGCTGCGCGAAATGCCCAAGGTCACCCAGCAGTCGGCCCAGCTGACCCAGCAGAGCCTGGAGCCAGCGGTACCGGTGGTGAACAAGCTGCTGGACGACATGACCAAGGAGCTGGACCCGAACGCTGGCAAGGCCGCCGCCCCGGCGAAGAAGTGAGTACGCCGCAATGACCATGCAACAGCGTATCGAACAGCAGCTGGCCACCCTGGCGCCGCAACACCTGCAAGTGCTCAATGAAAGCCACATGCACAGTCGTGGTCAGGAGACCCACTACAAGGCAGTGATCGTCAGCGAGCAGTTTGCCGGCTTGAATAGCGTGAAGCGCCACCAGAAGGTGTACGCCACCATGGGTGAGCTGATGGGCGAGATCCATGCCCTGGCCATTCACACCTACACCGCCGACGAGTGGGCCAAGGTCGGCGTTGCACCGGCCTCGCCGGTGTGTGCGGGCGGCGGGCACTGAAACCTTGCTGTTGTTCTGGTAGAATCCTGCAAAATCCGGGGGCCGCTTTGCGGCCCTTTCGCGACACAAGGCCGCTCCTACAGGGGACCGCAACAGCCATCGGGTTGTGCATTCCCCTGTAGGAGCGGCCTTGTGTCGCGAAAGGGGCGCAAAGCGCCCCCAAGCTTTTTTACACCTGTCAAACCCGGTCCGCCCCTTACGAGGGCAACCACCTGGAGAACCTGCTTCATGTCCCAACCCATCGTCGTCGCGGCGCTGTACAAGTTCGTCACCCTGGAAGACTACGTCGAGCTGCGCGAACCGCTGCTCAAGGCCATGCTCGACAACAACGTCAAGGGCACCCTGCTGCTGGCTCACGAGGGCATCAACGGCACCGTGTCGGCCACCCGCGAAGGCATCGATGGCCTGCTGGCCTGGCTGCGCAACGACCCGCGCCTGGCCGATGTCGACCACAAGGAATCGTACTGCGACGAACAGCCGTTCTACCGCACCAAGGTCAAGCTCAAGAAAGAGATCGTCACCCTCGGCGTACCGGGCGTGGACCCGAACCAGGCGGTCGGCACCTACGTCGAGCCCAAGGACTGGAACGCGCTGATCAGCGACCCGGAAGTGCTGCTGATCGACACCCGTAACGACTACGAAGTGGCAATCGGCACCTTCAAGGGCGCCATCGACCCGAAGACCGAAACCTTCCGCGAGTTTCCCGACTACATCCAAGGCCAACTTCGACCCCAGCAAGCACAAGAAGGTTGCCATGTTCTGCACCGGCGGTATCCGTTGCGAAAAAGCCTCCAGCTACATGCTCGGTGAAGGCTTCGAGGCGGTCTATCATCTTAAGGGCGGCATCCTGAAATACTTCGAGGAAGTGCCTCAGGAAGAAAGCCTGTGGGACGGCGACTGCTTCGTCTTCGACAACCGCGTCACGGTGCGCCATGACCTGAGTGAAGGCGAGTACGACCAGTGCCACGCCTGCCGCCACCCGATCAATGCAGAGGAGCGCGCGTCCGAGCACTATTCGCCAGGGGTCAGCTGCCCGCATTGCTGGGACACCCTGAGCGAGAAGACCCGGCGTAGCGCCATCGACCGGCAGAAGCAGATCGAGCTGGCCAAGGCCCGCAACCTGCCGCACCCGATCGGTTACAACTACAAAGCCGAGGCTTGATGCATGTCTGCACGCCTGATCTATGTGATGGACCCGATGTGCTCCTGGTGCTGGGGTTTTGCACCCGTGGCCGCGGCCCTGATCGCCCAGGCGCGTGAGGCAGGCGTGCCGACCCACCTGGTGCCTGGCGGGCTGCGTACCGGCGGCAGTCCCCTGGACAGCTCTACCCGCAAGTACATCCTCGAACACTGGCAGGCGGTGGCCGATGCCACCGGCCAGCCGTTCCGCTTCGAGGGGGCCATGCCCGACGGCTTCGTCTACGACACCGAGCCGGCCTGCCGTGCGCTGGTCACTGCCCGCGAGCTGAACGCCGAGCGCGTCTGGCCGCTGCTGGCGCTGATCCAGCGTTCGTTCTACGAGCAGGGCGTGGACGTGACCGTTGCGCCGCATCTGGTCGATCTGGCCGAGCAGGCAGGCTTCGATCGTGCCGTGTTCGCCGAGGCCTTCGCCCGTGCCGACACCCGCGCCGCCACTGCAGCCGATTTCAGTTGGGCCCAGGACCTGGGCATTGCCGGTTTCCCGACCCTGCTGGCCGAACGCAATGGCCAGCTGGCCCTGCTGACCAACGGCTACCAGCCGCTGGAACGCCTGCAACCTTTGCTCGGCCGCTGGCTGCAGCAGGCCGCCTGTGCTTGATGTGCCTGGGTCACCCGACCCGGTGCCGGGCAAGCCTCACACTGCGGCCGATCGACTGAGCTGGGCGGAAATCCGCCGCCTGGCCCTGCATCACAAGAAAAACCTCTGGTCCGCCAACCTGATCGCCGTATTGGCGGCTTGCTGCAGCGTGCCCATCCCGCTGCTGCTGCCGTTGCTGGTGGACGAAGTGCTGCTGGGCCATGGCGACGCCGCGCTGAAGTGGATGAACCACCTGCTGCCGTCCGGCTGGCAGGTGGCGGCGGGCTACATAGGCCTGATGTTGCTGCTGACCCTGTGCCTGCGCCTGGCCGCGCTGGCGTTCAACGTGATCCAGGCCAGGCTGTTCGCCGGCCTGGCCAAGGACATCGTCTACCGCCTGCGCATTCGCCTGATCGAGCGGCTCAAGCGCATCTCGCTGAAGGAATACGAGAGCCTGGGCAGCGGCACGGTGACCACCCATCTGGTCACCGACCTGGATACCCTCGACAAATTCGTCGGCGAAACCCTCAGCCGCTTCCTGGTGGCCATGCTGACCCTGACCGGCACGGCGGCCATCCTGATCTGGATGCACTGGCAGCTGGCTTTGCTGATATTGCTGTTCAACCCCCTGGTCATCTACTTCACCGTGCAGTTGGGCAAGCGCGTCAAGCACTTGAAAAAACTCGAGAACGACAGCACCGCGCGGTTTACCCAGGCGCTGGCAGAAACCCTCGATGCCATCCAGGAAATCCGCGCCAGCAACCGTCAGGGCTACTTCCTTGGTCGCCTCGGCCTGCGCGCGCGCGAAGTGCGTGACTACGCCGTCGACTCGCAATGGAAGAGCGATGCCAGTGGCCGTGCCAGTGGCCTGCTGTTTCAGTTCGGTATCGATATTTTCCGCGCCGCGGCCATGCTCACCGTGCTGTTCTCCGACTTGTCGATCGGCCAGATGCTGGCGGTGTTCAGCTACCTGTGGTTCATGATCGGCCCGGTGGAGCAGTTGCTCAACCTGCAATACGCCTACTACGCCGCCGGTGGCGCGTTGAGCCGCCTCAACGAACTGCTGGCACGCGCCGACGAGCCGCAGTACCCGGCCGCCAGCGACCCGTTCGCCGGCCGCGAGACAGTCGGTATCGACGTGCGCGACCTGCGCTTTGCCTATGGCGACGAGCCGGTGCTCGAGCACCTCGACCTGTCCATTGCTCCGGGCGAGAAGGTGGCAATCGTCGGCGCCAGCGGTGGTGGCAAGAGCACCCTGGTGCAGCTGTTGCTGGGCCTGTATAGCGCCCAGGCCGGCACCATCCGCTTTGGCGGTGCCAGCCTGCAGGAAATCGGCCTGGAAACCCTGCGCGAAAACGTGGCGGTAGTGTTGCAGCACCCGTCGTTGTTCAACGACACCGTGCGCGCCAACCTGACCATGGGCCGGGACAGCAGCGACGAGGCCTGCTGGCAGGCGCTGGGTATCGCCCAGCTGGATGCCACAATCGCCGCCTTGCCGCAGGGCCTGGACAGTGTGGTGGGGCGTTCCGGCGTGCGCTTGTCCGGTGGGCAGCGCCAGCGCCTGGCCATTGCCCGCATGGTGCTGGCCGAGCCCAAGGTGGTGATCCTCGACGAAGCCACCTCGGCCCTGGATGCCGCCACCGAATACAACCTGCACCAGGCCCTGGCGCGCTTTCTCAGCGGCCGCACCACACTGATCATTGCCCACCGCCTGTCGGCGGTGAAACAGGCCGACCGGGTGCTGGTGTTCGACGGCGGGCATGTGGCCGAGGACGGCGACCATCAGCAGCTGATTGCCGAGGGTGGGTTGTATGCCAAGCTATATGGGCACCTGCAGCAGAGCTGAATTTTTTGGCAGCCTGTGCGGGCCCTATCGCCGGCAAGCCAGCTCCCACAGGTATCACACAATGCTCAGGCCTGTGGTAATCCTGTGGGGAGCTGGCTTGCCGGCGATAGGGCCGGGAAGGCCATGCAAAAATCCCCCGGTTTCCTGCCATAAAAAACCCAACCGCCGGGATGGCAAATGGCCTACGCTGTGCTTGTCTGGGTTGATTTGCGCCTTATCTGCTCTGTGACAGGGACTCCATGAAGGGACATCGCACTCTAGAAGCGCCAAAGCTGCTCGGCATCACCTGGCCCTTCATCGCCGTCGTGGTCTTCCAGGTCGCCTTGGGCAGCCTCAGCCTTTATACGCTCTCGGCCGTGCGTGCCTATGTGGCGGGCGAAAGCCTGTGGTCCAAGGCGCAGAAAGACGCCATCTACTACCTCAACCTGTACGCCGAAACCCGCGACGACATCACCTACCAGCGCTATCGCCAGGCTATTACCGTGCCCCAGGGCGACCACCAGCTGCGCGAGGTGCTCGACCAGCCCAACCCCGACCTGGACGCCGCGCGCCAGGCTGTGCTGCAAGGTGGCAACCACCCCGACGATGTCGAGCGGATCATCTGGTTCTACCGCAACTTTCGCAACGTCAGCTACATGCAGACGGCCATCGACTACTGGGACATCGGCGATGATTACCTGGGCAAGCTGGATATGCTGGCCATGGAAATGCGCAGCAGCTTCGCCGCTGGCCCGGTCGATGCCCGCACGGTCAGCGACTGGAAGGCGCGTATCGTCACCATCAACGAAGGGGTAACCCCGGCCGCCAGGGCGTTCAGCGATGCCTTGGGCGAAGGCTCGCGCATGCTGCTGCGGGTGCTGCTGATCACCAACCTGCTGACCGCGATGTTCCTGATTGCCATAGCCTGGCGCCGCTCCAGCAAGCTGCTTGCCCAACGTCAGGCCTTTGCCAGCGCCCTGCAGGAAGAAAAGGAGCGGGCGCAGATCACCCTGCAGGCCATTGGCGATGCGGTGATTACCGCGGACGTGGAAGGCAGTATCGGCTACATGAACCCGGCCGCCGAGCAACTGACCCACTGGCAGTCCGGCCAGGCCCAGGGCCTGCCGCTGTCGGCGCTGTTCAGCCTGGTGGACGAGCAGGCCGAGGAAGACGGCCGCAGCCTGGTCGAGCAGGTGCTCAGCGGTAGCTTGAAGGGCGGCGCCGAGCATGCCCGGCTGATTCAGCGCCTGGACGGTAGCACCGTGTCGGTCAACCTGGTCGGTTCGCCGATTGTCAGTGACGGCCAGGTCAGCGGTATCGTACTGGTGCTGCACGACATGACCCAGGAGCGCCAGTACATCGCGAACTTGTCCTGGCAGGCGACCCACGACGCCCTTACCGGGCTGGCCAACCGCCGCGAGTTCGAATACCGCCTGGAGCAGGCGCTTAACGACCTGGCGCGCCAGCCTGGGCGGCATTCGCTGATGTTCCTCGACCTCGACCAGTTCAAGCTGGTCAACGATACCTGCGGGCATGCTGCCGGCGACGAACTGCTGCGGCACATCTGCGCCGTGCTGCAGTCGGGCCTGCGCGAAGGCGATACCCTGGCCCGGCTGGGGGGGGACGAATTCGGCGTGCTGCTGGAAAGCTGCCCGCCCGACCAGGCCGAGCGTATTGCCGAGCAGCTGCGTCAGCTGGTGCAAAGCCTGCATTTCGTGTGGAAGGGGCGGCCGTTCGTCACCACTGTCAGCGTCGGCCTGGTGCACATGGCGCAGGCCCCCGGCACGCTTGAAACCTCGCTGCGCGCCGCCGACATGGCCTGCTACATGGCCAAGGAAAAGGGCCGCAACCGCGTGCAGGTGTACCATGCCGACGACAGCGAGCTGTCCATGCGGTTTGGCGAAATGGCCTGGATCCAGCGCTTGCACGTGGCCCTGGAGGAAAACCGCTTCTGCCTGTACGCCCAGGAAATTGCCCCGCTGAAAACCTTCGAAGGCCCTGGCCATATCGAGATCCTGCTGCGCCTGCACGACGAAAGCGGGCGTACCATCCTGCCTAGCAGCTTCATCCCGGCGGCCGAGCGCTACGGCCTTATGACCGCGCTGGACCGCTGGGTAGTGCGCAATGTGTTCCAGGTCATCCGCCAGTGCTTGGACGAAGGGCGCGAGGGGCCGCTGTCGATCTGCGCGATCAATCTGTCGGGGTCGAGTATTGGCGACGACAAGTTCCTCGAATACCTGCAACGCCTGTTCGTCGACTACGCCATTCCGCCGCGGATGATCTGTTTCGAAATCACCGAAACCAGCGCCATAGCCAACCTTGGCAGCGCCATCCGCTTCATCAACGAGTTGAAGGGGCTGGGTTGTCGCTTCTCGCTCGATGACTTCTGCGCCGGCATGTCATCGTTCGCCTACCTC
Source organism: Pseudomonas putida (assembly GCA_029953615.1). Classification (NCBI taxonomy): domain Bacteria; kingdom Pseudomonadati; phylum Pseudomonadota; class Gammaproteobacteria; order Pseudomonadales; family Pseudomonadaceae; genus Pseudomonas; species Pseudomonas putida. The sequence goes on from CP124529.1 coordinate 3,773,811, forward strand.
AAGCATTTGCCCGTGGATTACCTGAAGATCGACGGGAGTTTCGTCAAGGACATGCTCGACGACCCGGTCAACCGGGCCATGGTCGAGGTCATCAACCACATCGGTCACGTAATGGGCAAGCGCACCATTGCCGAATTCGTCGAAACACCCTTGATCGAGCAGGCCTTGCAGGAAATTGGCGTGGATTACGCCCAGGGCTATCTCATCGAACGCCCTCAGGTGTTCACCTGTGACAGTCTGCAGCGCCAACGGATCGCCGCCCGGCCTCTGTTGCAGCGGGCACCTGGCACGTTTCGCTAGCTAGAAATCACAAGGATCAAGGAGCTGAAAGTGATTGACGCATTCGTTCGTATCGGGCCTTTGATGGATCCCGCCAGCTACCCCCAATGGGCCCAGCAACTGATTGAAGACTGCCGCGAGAGCAAGCGCCGGGTAGTCGAGCACGAGTTTTACGCGCGTCTGCGCGATGGCCAGCTGAAGCAATCGACCATTCGCCAGTACCTGATCGGTGGCTGGCCGGTGGTGGAGCAGTTCTCGCTGTACATGGCCCACAACCTGACCAAGACCCGCTACGGCCGACATCAGGGCGAAGACATGGCGCGGCGCTGGCTGATGCGCAACATCCGTGTCGAGCTCAACCACGCCGACTACTGGGTGAACTGGTGTCAGGCGCATGGCGTGCACCTGCACGAACTACAGGCCCAGGATGTGCCGCCAGAGCTGAACGGTTTGAACGACTGGTGCTGGCGCGTGTGCGCTACCGAGAACCTGGCCATTTCCATGGCGGCGACCAACTACGCCATCGAAGGTGCGACCGGTGAATGGTCGGCGGTGGTGTGCTCCACCGACACCTATGCCCTGGGCTTCCCGGAGGACCAGCGCAAGCGGGCGATGAAGTGGCTGAAGATGCATGCCCAGTATGATGACGCGCACCCGTGGGAGGCGCTGGAGATCATCTGCACCCTGGCCGGCGAGAACCCGACCCTGGGGCTGCGCAATGAACTGCGCAAGGCGATTTGCAAGAGCTATGACTGCATGTACCTGTTCCTGGAACGGTGCATGCAGCTGGAAGGGCGCCAGCAGGGGCGCATGCGACCGGCGTTGGCTGCGGGCTGATCGTTCGCCTGTCCCGGCCTCTTCGCGGGTGAACCCGCTCCCACAGGATCACCTCAGCCCTTGAGGACTGCGCCATAACCTGTGGGAGCGGGCGTGCCCGCGAAGAGGCCAGTGCAGGCTTACTGGGCGTTGAACGCCTGCCCGTTCACCCCTTTGCTGTCCGGCCCCATCAGGTACAGGTACACCGGCATGATTTCTTCCGGCAGCGGGTTGTTCTGCGGGTTTTCGCTGGGGTAGGCCTGTGCCCGCATCGCCGTGCGCGTGGCGCCCGGGTTGATGCTGTTGGAGCGCACCGGTGCCACGCCTTCCAGTTCATCGGCCAGGGTTTGCATCAGGCCCTCGGTGGCGAACTTGGACACGCCATAGGCGCCCCAGTAGGCCCGGCCTTTGCGCCCGACGCTGCTGCTGGTGAACACCACCGAAGCGTCTTCCGACAGCTTCAGCAGCGGTAGCAGGGTGCTGGTGAGCATGAAGGTGGCATTGACGTTGATGTGCATCACGCGCATGAAGTTGTCGCCCGACAGCTGCTCCAGCGGCGTGCGCGGGCCGATGATCGAAGCATTGTTCAGCAGGCCGTCGAGGCGGCCGAACTGCTCCTCGATCATCACCGCCAGTTCGTCGTACTGGTGGGGCAGGGCGGTTTCCAGGTTGAACGGGATCACCACCGGTTGCGGGTGCCCGGCGGCTTCGATCTGGTCGTAGACCTCGTTGAGGTTGGCTTCGGTCTTGCCCAGCAGCAGCACGGTGGCACCCAGCGCAGCGTAGGCCTTGGCGGCAGCAGCGCCGATGCCGCGGCCGGCACCGGTAACCAGGATGACCCGACCTTGCAGCAGGTCGGGGCGGGCGGTGTAGTCGAACATCAGTTTCTTCCCTTGTTCATTGGGCCGCGCCGATCCCTGTGGGAGCGGGCATGCCCGCGAACACCGGCAAAGCCGGTGCCATCCACCGCGGTGACTGCTTCGCGGGCATGCCCGCTCCCACAGGGGCGGTCGTCAGCCGTTGCAACTCAGCAGCCGCACAGCGCGCTGTCGATAACCTTGCGCAGTTCCAGCGGGTGGTCCACTACTACGTCGGCACCCCAGTTGTTGGGGTTGTCCTCTGGATGAATATAGCCGTAGCGCACCGCCGCCGTGCGAGTGCCGGCGTCGCGGCCAGACTCGATGTCGCGCAGGTCGTCGCCGACGAACAGCACGCTGGCAGGGTCCAGGTTCAGAGTCTTGCAGGCGAGGATCAGCGGCTCGGGGTCGGGTTTGCTGTTTTTCACGTGGTCCGGGCAGATCAGCAGCGCCGAACGCTCGGCCAGGCCCAGCTGTTGCATGATCGGTTCGGCGAAGCGTACCGGCTTGTTGGTGACCACGCCCCACAGCAGGTTGCCTTTCTCGATGTCGGCCAGCAGCTCGGCCATGCCGTCGAACAGCTTGCTGTGCACCGCGCAGTCGCGCTGGTAACGCTCGAGGAATTCCAGGCGCAGGGCCTCGAAGCCTTCGGCCTCCGGGCTTATGGCGAAGGTCGCGGCGACCATCGCCCGGGCGCCGCCGGAGATCACGTCGCGGATCAGCTTGTCATCGACCGCCGGCAGGCCGCGCTCGACGAGCATGGCCTGGCAGATGGCGATGAAGTCCGGCGCCGTGTCGAGCAATGTGCCGTCCATGTCGAAGAGTACTGCTTGCAAACGCATGCTCATTCCTCGCGCAGGGTCTGGATCATGTAGTTGACGTCGACGTCGCTGCTGAGCTTGTAGTGCTTGGTCAGCGGGTTGTAGGTCAGGCCGATGATGTCTTTCACCTGCAGGCCGGCAACGCGGCTCCAGGCGCCCAGCTCGGACGGGCGGATGAACTTCTTGAAGTCGTGGGTGCCGCGCGGCAGCATCTTCAGGATGTACTCGGCACCGACGATGGCCAGCAGGTAGGCCTTGGGGTTGCGGTTGATGGTGGAGAAGAACACCTGGCCGCCAGGCTTGACCATGCGGTAGCAGGCGCGGATGACCGAAGACGGGTCGGGCACGTGCTCGAGCATTTCCAGGCAGGTGACCACGTCGAACTGTTCGGGCATTTCCTCGGCCAGGGCTTCGGCAGTGATCTGCCGGTATTCCACCTGCACGCCCGACTCCAGCTGGTGCAGCTGGGCCACGGCCAGCGGCGCTTCGCCCATGTCGATGCCGGTGACCGTGGCGCCGCGCAGGGCCATGGCTTCGCTGAGGATGCCGCCACCGCAACCCACGTCCAGCACTTTCTTGCCGGCCAGGCTGGCGCGCTCGTCGATCCAGTTGACGCGCAGCGGGTTGATTTCGTGCAGCGGCTTGAACTCGCTTTCGCGGTCCCACCAGCGGTGGGCCAGCGCTTCGAACTTGGCGATTTCGGCGCGGTCGACGTTGCTCATTAGAACAGTCCTCTGAAACTTCGCAAAATTGCGCCGGAGTATACCCGAGCGCTCGGCCCCGAGGGTCGCTATAATCGCCGGCTTTTGATATCCGAACGACGGGGAGAGGCGATGCGCGAGCGACTTTTGGCGGCGGAGAAGGTGACCGCGATCCGCTGGCAGGGCGGCGTCTTGCACCTGCTCGACCAGCGCCTGCTGCCGTCGGAAGAACGCTGGCAGGCCTGCGACAATGTCGCGCAGGTGGCAGCGGCGATCCGCGACATGGTCGTGCGCGGCGCGTCGGCCATCGGCATTGCCGCGGCCTATGGCCTGGTGCTGGCGCTGGAAGAGCGGCTGGCCGAGGGTGGCGACTGGGAAATGGATCTGGAAGAAGACTTTCTCACCCTGGCCGAAGCACGCCCTACCGCCGCCAACCTGTTCTGGGCGCTGAACCGCATGCGCGAGCGCCTGCAGCGCCTGCGTCCGGATGAGGGCGTGCTGGCGGCGCTGGAGGCCGAAGCGGTGGCCATTCACGAAAGTGACCGCGAAGCCAACCTGACCATGGCCCAGCAGGGAATCGAGCTGATTCGCCGCCACCAGGGCAATGCCCAGGCCCTGCTCACCTACGGCAATGCCGGCGCCCTGGCCTGTGGTGGCATCGGCACTGCGTTGGGGGTTATCCGCGCCGGCTATCTGGAGGGCATGGTCGAGCGGGTGTATGCCGGTGAGACCCGCCCCTGGCTGCATGGCTCGCGCCTGACCGCGTGGGAGCTGGCCAACGAGGGCATCCCGGTCACCCTGTGCGCCGATTCGGCGCTGGCCCACCTGATGAAAAGCAAGGGCATCACCTGGGTGGTGGTGGGCGCGGACTGCATCGCCGCCAACGGCGACGTGGCCAGCAAGATCGGCACGTATCAGCTGGCAGTCAGCGCCATGCACCACGGCGTGCGTTTCATGGTGGTGGCGCCGAGCACCAGCATTGACCTGAACCTGGCCACGGGCGAGGACATCCCGCTGGAAGAGCGCGCTGCCGACGAGTTGCTGGACATTGGCGGCACTCGCGTGGCGCCGGATGTCGAGGTGTTCAACCCGGTGTTCGACGTGACCCCGGCCGACCTGATCGACGTGATCGTGACCGAGCGCGGCATCGTCGAACGGCCTGATACCGCCAAGCTGGCACAGTTGATTTGCCGCAAGCGCCTGCACTGACCGGCAACCTTGCTGGCCACTTCGCGGGCGCGCCCGCTCCCACAGTGACACCACCACTCTCGAGTGTTGCGATATCCCTGTGGGAGCGGGCGTGCCCGCGAAGTGGCCAGTGAAAATCCTCAGATTCAACCGCGTGTAAGGCCACCTGCCACATCTCCCCACCTCCCATGCCTTTGTGATAACATCCGGCAGTTTCCAAGACCGCCCATCACGGCGGCCTTCATTGCGCAGATCCATGGCACAACTCATTGATTTGTCGTAAGTCGTCGCACCCTTATGCGCTGCGGCGGCGAGCTTCGTTCGGCCCTTGATGGAGCTGCGAAGTTTCACCAGAAAAAGGAATCAGGCTTCTCATGGGCGAACTGGCCAAAGAAATCCTCCCGGTCAATATCGAAGACGAACTGAGACAGTCTTACCTCGACTACGCGATGAGCGTGATTGTCGGGCGAGCGCTGCCCGATGCGCGTGACGGCTTGAAGCCCGTGCATCGCCGCGTTCTCTATGCGATGAGCGAACTGGGCAACGACTGGAACAAGCCGTACAAGAAATCCGCCCGTGTGGTCGGTGACGTGATCGGTAAGTACCACCCGCACGGCGACACCGCGGTCTACGACACCATCGTGCGTATGGCCCAGCCGTTCTCGCTGCGCTACCTGCTGGTCGACGGCCAGGGCAACTTCGGTTCGGTGGACGGCGACAACGCCGCAGCCATGCGATACACCGAAGTGCGCATGGCCAAGCTGGCCCACGAGCTGCTGGCCGACCTGCACAAGGAGACCGTCGACTGGGTGCCCAACTATGACGGCACCGAGCAAATCCCGGCGGTCATGCCGACCCGTATTCCCAACCTGCTGGTCAACGGTTCCAGCGGTATCGCCGTGGGCATGGCGACCAACATCCCGCCGCACAACCTCGGCGAGGTCATCGATGGCTGCCTGGCACTCATCGACAACCCCGAAGTCACCATCGATGAGCTGATGCAGCACATCCCCGGCCCGGACTTCCCGACTGCCGGCCTGATCAACGGCCGCCAGGGCATCATCGAGGCCTATCGCACCGGCCGTGGTCGCATCTACATGCGCGCCCGCTCCGAGATCGAAGACATCGACAAGGTTGGCGGCCGCCAGCAGATCGTGGTCACCGAACTGCCGTACCAGCTGAACAAGGCGCGCCTGATCGAGAAGATCGCCGAGCTGGTCAAAGAGAAGAAGATCGAAGGCATCACCGAGCTGCGCGACGAGTCCGACAAGGACGGTATGCGCATCGTCATCGAGCTGCGTCGCGGCGAGGTGCCGGAGGTGGTGCTCAACAACCTGTATTCGCAGACCCAGCTGCAGAGCGTATTCGGCATCAACGTCGTCGCCCTGGTAGACGGTCGTCCGCGCCTGCTCAACCTCAAGGACCTGCTCGAAGCGTTCGTCCGTCACCGCCGTGAAGTGGTGACCCGCCGTACCGTGTTCGAGCTGCGCAAGGCCCGCGAACGCGGCCATATCCTCGAAGGCCAGGCGGTCGCGCTGTCCAACATCGACCCGGTCATTGCCCTGATCAAGGCCTCGCCGACCCCGTCCGAAGCCAAGGAGGCGCTGGTCTCCACTGCGTGGGAATCCAGTGCCGTGCAGGTCATGGTCGAGCGCGCCGGCGCCGATTCCTGCCGCCCCGAGGACCTGCCGGAGCAGTACGGCCTGCGTGAGGGCAAGTACTACCTGTCGCCGGAACAGGCCCAGGCCATTCTCGACCTGCGCCTGCACCGCCTGACCGGCCTGGAGCACGAGAAGCTGCTGGCCGAGTACCAGGAAATCCTCGAGCAGATCGGCGAACTGATCCGCATCCTCAGCAGCGCCGAGCGCCTGATGGAAGTGATCCGCGAAGAACTGGAAGCCATTCGCGCCGAATATGGCGATGCCCGCCGTACCGAAATCCTCGATGCGCGCCACGACCTCAACTACGGCGACATGATCCCGGAAGAAGAGCGCGTGGTGACCATTTCCCACGGCGGCTACGCCAAGACCCAGCCGCTGTCCGCCTACCAGGCCCAGCGCCGTGGCGGCAAAGGCAAGTCGGCTACCGGGGTGAAGGACGAGGACTACGTCGAGCACCTGCTGGTCGCCAACAGCCACGCCACCCTGCTGCTGTTCTCCAGCAAGGGCAAGGTGTACTGGCTGAAGACCTACGACATCCCCGAAGCGTCCCGCGCCGCCCGCGGCCGCCCGCTGGTCAACCTGTTGCCGCTGGAAGAAGGTGAGCGCATCACCGCCATGCTGCAGATCGACCTCGAGGCCCTGCAGCAGAACGCTGACGCCGACGAAGAGCTGGAGGATGCGGAAGACACCGTGCTCGAAGGTGAAGTGGTCGAGGCCGAGGAAGTGGACGAGGAAGACGGCGACACCCCTGAGTGGGTGGCCGAGCCGACCGGCGCCTACATCTTCATGGCCACCGCTTCGGGTACCGTGAAGAAGACCCCGCTGGTGCAGTTCGCCCGTCCGCGCTCCAACGGCCTGATCGCCCTGAAGCTGAAGGAAGGTGACACCCTGATCGCCGCGGCCATCACCGACGGTGCCAAGGAAGTGATGATGTTCTCCGACGCCGGCAAGGTGATCCGCTTTGCTGAAAGCGTGGTGCGCGAGATGGGCCGTAACGCCCGTGGCGTGCGCGGCATGAAGCTGGGCAAGGGCCAGCAGATCATCTCCATGCTGATCCCGGAATCCGGCGCGCAGATCCTCACCGCTTCCGAGCGTGGCTTTGGCAAACGCACCCCGCTGTCCAAGTTCCCGCGTCGCGGCCGTGGTGGTCAGGGCGTGATCGCCATGGGCACCAAGGGGCGCAACGGTCTGCTGATCGGCGCCATCCAGGTGCAGGAAGGCGAAGAGATCATGCTGATCTCCGACCAGGGCACGCTGGTGCGTACCCGCGTTGGCGAAGTGTCCAGCCTGGGCCGTAACACCCAGGGTGTGACCTTGATCAAGCTGGCTAGCGACGAGACACTGGTGGGCCTGGAGCGTATCCAGGAGCCTTCCGAGGACGAACTCGATGATGTGATCGAGACGGACGAAGAGGGCGTCGAGGCTGAAGCACCGGACAACGAAGACGCTGCCGGCGCCGAAGAGGCCCCGCAGGAGTAAGCGTAAAACCCGAACGGGGCGACCAAGGTCGCCCCGTTTGACTGATCAGGCCGGGCAATGCCTGGCCCTGTGGGAGCGGGCAAGCCCGCGAATCAGGCGCCGCGATGCATGGCGCCGGCTTCGCCGGTGTTCGCGGGCAAGCCCGCTCCCACAGGGTTCCCGCAGAACTAGCTTTTTAGATCTATTAGAGCGAGAGTGGATGTGAGCAAACGAGCCTTTAACTTCTGCGCAGGCCCTGCCGCGCTTCCTGACGCAGTGCTGCAGCGCGCACAGGCCGAAATGCTGGATTGGCGTGGCAAGGGCTTGTCGGTGATGGAAATGAGCCATCGCAGCGACGATTACGTGGCCATCGCCGAAAAGGCCGAGCAGGACCTGCGTGACCTGCTGTCCGTCCCCTCCAACTACAAGGTGCTGTTCCTGCAGGGCGGCGCCAGCCAGCAGTTCGCCGAAATCCCGCTGAACCTGCTGCCGGAAAACGGCACCGCCGACTACATCGAAACCGGCATCTGGTCGAAAAAGGCCATCGAGGAAGCGCGCCGCTTCGGCAACGTCAACGTCGCCGCCAGCGCCAAGCCCTACGACTACCTGGCCATCCCGGGCCAGAACGAGTGGAAGCTGACCAGCAACGCGGCCTACGTGCACTATGCATCCAACGAGACCATTGGTGGTCTGCAGTTCGACTGGGTGCCGGAAACCGGTGACGTACCACTGGTGGTCGACATGTCCTCCGACATCCTCTCGCGCCCGATCGACGTGTCGCAGTACGGCCTGATCTATGCCGGGGCGCAGAAGAACATCGGCCCAAGCGGCCTGGTAGTGGTGATCGTGCGCGAAGACCTGCTGGGCCGCGCCCGCAGCTGCTGCCCGACCATGCTCGACTACAAGGTCTCGGCCGACAACGGCTCGATGTACAACACCCCGGCCACCTACTCCTGGTACCTCTCGGGCCTGGTGTTCGAGTGGTTGAAAGAGCAGGGTGGCGTCGATGCCATGGAGCAACGCAACCGCGCCAAGAAAGACCGCCTGTACGGTTTCATCGACAGCAGCGAGTTCTACACCAACCCGATCAGCCACAACGCCCGTTCGTGGATGAACGTGCCGTTCCGCCTGGCTGACGAGCGCCTGGACAAGGCCTTCCTCGCCGGTGCCGATGCCCGTGGCCTGCTCAACCTCAAGGGCCACCGTTCGGTAGGCGGCATGCGCGCCTCCATCTACAACGCCCTGGGCCTTGAAGCAGTCGAAGCCCTGGTGGCCTACATGGCCGAATTCGAGAAGGAGCACGGCTGATGTCCGAGCACGAGCTGAAGGCGCTGCGCGTTCGCATCGACAGCCTCGACGAGAAGATCCTCGAGCTGATCAGCGAGCGCGCCCGTTGCGCCCAGGAAGTGGCCAAGGTCAAGACCGCCTCGCTGGCGGAAGGCGAAAAGCCGGTGTTCTACCGCCCCGAGCGTGAAGCTGCCGTGCTCAAGCGTGTGATGGAACGCAACAAGGGCCCGCTGGACAACGAAGAGATGGCGCGGTTGTTCCGCGAAATCATGTCGTCGTGCCTGGCCCTGGAAGAGCCGCTGAAAATCGCCTACCTCGGCCCTGAAGGTACCTTCACCCAGGCGGCGGCCATGAAGCACTTCGGCCATGCGGTGATCAGTCGGCCGATGGCGGCCATCGACGAAGTGTTCCGCGAAGTGGCGGCTGGTGCCGTCAACTTCGGCGTGGTGCCGGTGGAAAACTCAACCGAAGGCGCGGTCAGCCATACCCTGGACAGCTTCCTTGAGCACGACATGGTGATTTGCGGCGAGGTCGAGCTGCGTATCCACCACCATCTGCTGGTGGGCGAGAACACCAAGACCGACAGCATCACCCGCATCTATTCCCACGCCCAGTCGCTGGCCCAGTGCCGCAAGTGGCTGGACGCGCACTACCCGAACGTGGAGCGCGTGGCCGTGTCGAGCAATGCCGAGGCGGCCAAGCGGGTCAAGGGCGAGTGGAACTCGGCGGCGATCGCCGGCGACATGGCGGCCAACCTGTACGGTCTGACCCGCCTGGCCGAGAAGATCGAAGACCGCCCGGACAACTCCACGCGCTTCCTGATGATCGGCAACCAGGAAGTGCCGCCGACCGGCGACGACAAGACCTCGATCATCGTTTCGATGAGCAACAAACCGGGTGCCTTGCACGAACTGCTGGTACCGTTCCACCAGAACGGCATCGACCTGACCCGCATCGAGACCCGCCCGTCGCGCAGCGGCAAGTGGACCTACGTGTTCTTCATCGACTTTGTCGGCCACCACCGCGACCCGCTTATCAAGGCGGTGCTCGAGCAGATCAGCCAGGAGGCTGTGGCGCTGAAGGTGCTGGGGTCGTATCCGAAGGCGGTGCTTTGATTCAAGGCCTTTGGGGCTGCTTTGCAGCCCTTCGCGGGCACGCCCGCTCCCACAGTGACAGCGTGATGTCGAACTCTGTGGGAGCGGGCGTGCCCGCGAAGGGCCGCACAGCGGCCCCAATGGGCCTCGCAGGCTGTCTAGATTTCTGAACAGGGTTCGCACCAGTGGTAAAAGCAGTAACAACCAAACCCGCGCCAATCATCAACCGCCTGGTCGTAGTCGGCCTCGGCCTGATCGGTGGCTCGTTCGCCAAGGGCCTGCGTGAAAGCGGCCTGTGCCGCGAAGTGGTCGGTGTCGACCTGGACGCCCCCTCGCGCAAGCAGGCCGTGGCCCTGGGCGTGGTCGATCGCTGCGAAGAAGATCTTGCCGCCGCCTGTGTCGGTGCCGATGTCATCCAGTTGGCCGTGCCGATCCTGGCCATGGAAAAAGTGCTGGCCCGCCTGGCCGGGCTCGACCTCGGTACTGCCATCATTACCGACGTCGGCAGTGCCAAGGGCAACGTCGTCCGTGAGGCGCGAGCCGTCTTCGGTGCCTGCCTGCCGCGCTTCGTCCCCGGCCACCCCATCGCCGGCTCCGAGCAGAGCGGGGTAGAGGCCTCCAACGCTACCCTGTTCCGCCGGCACAAGGTCATTCTCACCCCGCTGGCCGAAACCGACCCGGCCGCCCTGGCCTTGGTCGACCGCCTGTGGCGGGCACTGGACGCCGATGTGGAACACATGTCGGTCGAACGCCACGACGAAGTGCTTGCCGCCACCAGCCACCTGCCGCACCTGCTGGCGTTCGGCCTGGTCGACTCGCTGGCCAAGCGCAATGAAAACCTCGAGATCTTCCGGTACGCTGCGGGAGGCTTCCGCGATTTCACGAGAATCGCTGGCAGCGACCCGACCATGTGGCACGACATTTTTCTCGCCAACCGCGACGCTGTCCTGCGCACGCTTGATACATATCGCAGCGATCTCGACGCCTTGCGCGACGCGATCGCAGAAGGGGACGGGCACCAGCTGCTGGGTGTATTCACCCGCGCACGCGTTGCCCGCGAGCATTTCAGTAAAATCCTGGCCCGCCGGGCCTATGTGGACGCTATGAACGCCAACGATCTGATTTTCCTGGCCCAACCCGGTGGCCGCCTGTCCGGGCGAATCCGCGTACCGGGCGACAAGTCGATTTCCCACCGCTCGATCATGCTCGGCTCGCTGGCCGAAGGCATCACCGAGGTCGAAGGCTTCCTCGAAGGTGAGGACGCACTGGCGACCTTGCAGGCATTCCGTGACATGGGGGTGGTCATCGAAGGCCCCAACCACGGCCGCGTGACCATTCACGGCGTTGGCCTGCACGGCCTCAAGCCGCCGCCCGGGCCGCTGTACGTGGGTAACTCGGGTACCTCGATGCGCCTGCTGTCGGGCCTGCTGGCCGGCCAGCCGTTCGACGTGACCATGACCGGCGACGCTTCGCTGTCCAAGCGCCCGATGAACCGTGTGGCCAACCCGCTGCGCGAAATGGGTGCCGTGGTCGAGACCGGCCCTGAAGGCCGCCCGCCGTTGACCATCCGCGGTGGCCACAAGCTCAAGGCGCTGACCTACACGCTGCCGATGGCCAGTGCCCAGGTCAAATCCTGCCTGCTGCTGGCCGGTCTGTACGCCGAAGGCAAGACCACCGTCACCGAGCCTGCACCCACCCGTGACCACACCGAGCGCATGCTGCGCGGCTTCGGCTACAGTGTCGAGAGCAATGGCCCAGTAGCCTCGCTGCAGTCCGGCGGCAAGCTCACTGCCACCCGTATCGAAGTGCCGGCCGACATCTCCTCGGCGGCGTTCTTCCTGGTGGCGGCGTCCATTGCCGAAGGCTCCGAGCTGGTGCTGGAACACGTTGGCATCAACCCGACCCGCACCGGCGTAATCGACATCCTGCGCCTGATGGGCGGCGACATCACCCTGGAAAACCAGCGGGAAGTCGGCGGCGAGCCGGTGGCCGACCTGCGTGTGCGCGGTGCCAGGCTGAAGGGTATCGACATTCCTGAAGAGCTGGTGCCACTGGCCATCGACGAGTTCCCGGTACTGTTCGTTGCCGCTGCCTGCGCCGAAGGGCGTACCGTGCTGCGTGGTGCCGAAGAGCTGCGGGTGAAGGAATCCGACCGCATCCAGGTCATGGCCGACGGCCTGATCACCCTGGGCATCAAGTGCGAGCCGACCCCGGACGGCATCATCATCGACGGCGGCCAGCTCGGCGGCGGCGAAGTGCACGGCCACGGTGACCACCGTATCGCCATGGCCTTCAGTGTTGCCTCGCTGCGTGCCAGCGCGCCGATCCGCATCCACGACTGCGCCAACGTCGCCACCTCGTTCCCCAACTTCCTGGCGCTGTGCGCCGAAGTGGGCATCCGCGTGGCGGAAGAGGGCAAGTCGTGAGTGCCCTGGCGCCGGTCATCACCATCGACGGGCCAAGCGGTTCGGGCAAGGGCACGGTCGCCGGGCTGCTGGCTCGCGAGCTGGGCTGGAGGTTGCTGGACTCCGGCGCGCTGTACCGCTTGCTGGCGTTCAACGCCAGCAACCACGGCGTCGACCTGACCAACGAAGAGCTGCTGACCAAGCTTGCCGCCCATCTGGATGTGCAGTTTGTCGCCGCCGAGCCCGGTAAGCTGCAACAGATCATCCTCGAGGGTGAGGACGTCAGCAATGTCATCCGCACCGAAACCGTCGGTGCCGGTGCCTCGATGGTTGCTTCGCTGCCGGCGGTGCGGGATGCGCTGCTGGTGCGCCAGCGCGAATTCCGCGAGGCGCCGGGCCTGATCGCCGACGGCCGCGACATGGGCACAGTGGTGTTCCCGGATGCGCCGTTGAAAATCTTCCTCACCGCCAGCGCGGAGGAGCGGGCACGTCGCCGCTACCTGCAGTTGAAGGGCAAGGGTGAAGATGTTAGTCTGTCGAGTCTGCTGGATGAGATTCGTGCGCGCGATGAGCGCGACACCCAACGTGCAGTGGCCCCGCTGAAGCCAGCGGACGATGCCATTCAGTTGGACTCTACCGAGTTGTCCATCGAGCAGGTGTTGCAACGTATCAGGAGCGAGATCGCGCTGCGCGACCTTCTCTGATAGCCAGGAGAGCAGGCAGGGGCACCAGTCAACGTCCTGCCGGCTTTCCTTTACTTAAAACAAACCCACATTGTCTGGAATGTGGCGATGGGCGTCTGTTTCGCCCGAATCTACAGGAATTAAAATGAGCGAAAGCTTTGCAGAACTCTTTGAAGAAAGCCTGAAAACCCTCAATCTTCAGCCGGGTGCCATCATCACCGGTATCGTTGTCGACATCGACGGCGACTGGGTTACCGTACACGCTGGCCTGAAGTCCGAGGGCGTCATCCCGCTCGAGCAGTTCTACAACGAAGCTGGCGAGCTGACCATCAAGGTCGGTGACGAAGTTCACGTTGCGCTGGACGCGGTCGAAGACGGCTTTGGCGAAACCAAGCTGTCCCGTGAAAAAGCCAAGCGCGCCGAGTGCTGGATTGTTCTGGAAGCAGCTTTCGCCGCCGAAGAAGTGGTCAAGGGCGTTATCAACGGTAAGGTTAAGGGCGGCTTCACTGTCGACGTTAACGGCATCCGTGCGTTCCTGCCGGGCTCCCTGGTTGATGTCCGCCCTGTGCGCGACACCACCCACCTGGAAGGCAAAGAGCTGGAGTTCAAGGTCATCAAGCTGGACCAGAAGCGCAACAACGTTGTCGTTTCCCGTCGCAGCGTGCTGGAAGCCGAGAACAGCGCCGAGCGCGAAGCCCTGCTGGAAACCCTGCAGGAAGGCCAACAGGTCAAGGGTATCGTCAAGAACCTCACCGACTACGGCGCCTTCGTGGACCTGGGCGGTATCGACGGCCTGCTGCACATCACCGACATGGCCTGGAAGCGCATCAAGCACCCATCGGAAATCGTTAACGTTGGCGACGAAGTCGACGTACGCGTTCTGAAGTTCGACCGCGAGCGCAACCGCGTTTCGCTGGGTCTGAAGCAGATGGGCGAAGATCCGTGGGTAGCTATCACTGCCCGTTACCCAGAAGGTACTCGCGTACAGGCTCGCGTTACCAACCTGACCGACTACGGCTGCTTCGCTGAGCTGGAAGAAGGCGTTGAAGGTCTGGTACACGTTTCCGAAATGGACTGGACCAACAAGAACATCCACCCGTCGAAAGTCGTTCAGGTTGGCGACGAAGTGGAAGTCATGGTTCTGGACATCGACGAAGAGCGTCGTCGTATCTCCCTGGGCATCAAGCAGTGCAAGTCCAACCCATGGGAAGACTTCTCCGGCCAGTTCAACAAGGGTGACAAGATCACCGGTACCATCAAGTCGATCACCGACTTCGGTATCTTCATCGGCCTGGACGGCGGCATCGACGGCCTGGTTCACCTGTCCGACATCTCCTGGAACGAAACCGGCGAAGAAGCCGTACGTCGTTTCAAGAAGGGCGACGAGCTGGAAACCGTCATCCTGTCGGTCGACCCAGAGCGCGAGCGCATCTCCCTGGGCATCAAGCAGCTGGAAGACGATCCGTTCTCCAACTTCGTTGCTGTCAATGACAAGGGCGCTATCGTCAAGGGCATCGTGAAAGAAGTTGACGCCAAAGGCGCCATCGTCACCCTGGCCGACGACATCGAAGCTACTCTGAAAGCTTCCGAAATCAGCCGTGACCGCGTTGAAGACGCGCGTAACGTCCTGAAGGAAGGCGAAGAGATCGAAGCCAAGATCATCAGTGTTGACCGCAAGTCCCGCGTTATCAGCCTGTCCATCAAGTCGAAGGACGATGCTGAAGAGCGCGAAGCCATCCAGAGCCTGAAAAACGCTCCGGAAGCGGCTGCCGATACCACCATGGCTGCGCTGCTGCGCGAAGCAATGGCCAAGCAGAACTGAGTTCTGTTTGATCGGTAAAAAAGGCGACCCTTGGGTCGCCTTTTTTTATGCCGGAAATGGACCATACCGGGGGAGGGGGATGATGTTGGTGTTTGGCGACGTAATGACAGGTCGCGGGCGTGATAACAATTTCCTGATTATCAGGTTGCTGGCGGCAACCGCTGTGGTGGTTGGGCATTCCTTTGCATTGTCCTACCTGGAGTGCCTGGGGTGTACCGACCCGGCGCTGCTGCTGGGTATGCCGGTGCCGGTACACAGCTTGGGCGTTGAAGTGTTCTTCATGGTTAGCGGGTTTTTGATCGCTGCCAGTGGTGAGAGGAATAGTGCTCGGGATTTCTACCTGGCGCGTGCACTGAGGATCTTGCCGGGTTTGCTGGTGTGCCTGTTGCTCATGGCCTTTGTGCTGGGGCCTGTGGTTACCTCGTTGCCGCTGGCCGAGTATTTCGCGAAAGGCCAGGTTTACAAGTACGTTTATAGCCCGCTGCTGATATTCAAGGATGCCCAGTTCGTGCTGCCTGGGGTGAACTTTACCCCGCGCTTCCATGGGGTTTCGGTCAATGGCAGTTTGTGGACCATTCCGCTGGAAATGCGCATGTACCTGGTGCTGGGGGTGTTGGTGCTTGGTGGCCAAGGTTTGTCGCAGGCCAATGGCAGGGCTGACACTGGCGGCGCTGGTGATTGCGCTGGGGCTGCATACCCTGCATCCGGCTTATGGGGAGTACCCGTTCAAGTTGGTGGTATGTTTCCTGGCGGGTTCGGCGTTCTATTCGTGTCGGGCGGTTATTCCGCATGGGTGGTGGCTGCTGCTTGCCTGTGCCGGGCTGTTCTTGCTGAGCAAGGGGGGGCGCTTTGAGGTGTTCACCTTTGCCATCCTGACCCTTTACGGCACGTTGTACTTTGCTTACTGCCCGCAGGTGAAACTGCCTCCGTTTGTGCAGGATTACTCGTACGGTATCTACCTGTATGCATTTCCGCTCCAGCAAGTGTTGGCTGCCGCGATGCCATGGGCCGGGCCTTACTGGCTGATGTTGGCTGCCGTGCCGGCGTCCTGGTTGGCGGGGTATGTCTCGTGGCAGTTGGTAGAGAAGCCTGCCTTGGCGATGCGCAAGCGCTTTTCCCAGGCGAGTACCCAGCAGCAGTTGGCCTGAGCCCAGGGGAGGGTAGTGGATGGCAAGGGCTTCGCCCGTGTTCGCGGGCAAGCCCTAATGCCTGTCAGTTAAGCTATTTGGGGCCGCCTTGCGGCCCATCGCCGGCAAGCCAGCTCCCACAGGTACAGCGCAACTCTTGAGCCCTGCGCTGTACCTGTGGGAGCTGGCTTGCCGGCGATGAGGCCGGGCCTGCCAATCTCGCCAGCTAGACCATTCCTGCAAAACTTCAATCTTGAATTTTTTTATTAAGTCAAGAACCACCCTGTTCAAATCCCTCCCAGCGTGCTACAAACTGGTTAAGCAATGATCTAGCTGCTTGATAACGAAGGGAAAAATATGACGAAGTCGGAGCTGATCGAACGTATTGTCACCCATCAGGGGCTGCTCTCGTCCAAGGACGTGGAGCTGGCCATCAAGACCATGCTTGAGCAGATGTCACAATGCCTTGCCACTGGCGATCGTATCGAGATCCGCGGTTTTGGCAGCTTCTCGCTGCACTATCGCGCCCCTCGCGTAGGTCGTAACCCGAAGACCGGCCAGTCGGTCAGCCTCGAAGGCAAGTTCGTGCCGCACTTCAAGCCCGGCAAAGAACTGCGCGACCGGGTCAATGAAGAAGAGCATGAGGCCCACACCTGATTCCACAAGGAGCAATCTGATGCGTAACCTCAAGCGCGCCCTGGCGGCGGTGTTCGTGCTGCTGTTGGCGGCTGTGGTGCTGTTCTTCGTGCTGGAGAACCAGCAAACCGTCTCGTTGGTCCTGTTCGGTTGGGCAGCCCCGGCCATGCCGGTCGCGGTGCTGGTCCTGGCCGCGCTGGTCATTGGCCTGGCAGTCGGCCCGCTGCTGGGCGCCTACGGCGTGCAGCGGAGCAAGCGCAAGATCAGGGCTTCTGCCCGTCAGGCAGCACTGAGCGATAACTAAGGACATTTCCTACACCTGCTTGGGAAAGTTTCACCTATGCCTGTGCCGGCCGTCATGGAGTAATAACGCACTTCATTTTCGGCCCAGGCGAGTGTGCGCAGCATGGATTTTCCCGTCCTTTCCCATCACGGTGGTACCCGCGGCGTCACCGGCTCCTGCCATCAACTGCACCTCGGCCCGTCCAGCAGCCTGCTGATCGACTGCGGCCTGGAGCAGGGCGCCGAGGCGGCGCCAGGCGCAGCGTCGGCGCCACTGGGCTTCGACGTGCAGGGCATTCAGGCCCTGGTCATCACCCATGTGCATCTCGACCACGTTGGTCGCATCCCGGCGCTGCTGGCGGCAGGCTATCGTGGCCCCATCCTGTGCAGCGAGCCGTCTGCCCGGCTGCTGCCACTGGTGCTGGAAGACGCTTACAAGCTGAGCATCAGTAGCCAGCCCGCCCATGTGGCGAGGTACCTCAAATTCATCCGCGACCTGATCGTGCCCCTGCCTTTCGAGCAATGGCACACCCTGGTCGAGCACCCCGGTCTCAACTGTCGCGTTCGCCTGCAGCGCGCCGGCCATCTGCTGGGTTCGGCCTATGTCGAATGCGACGTGCAGTACGAACAAGCCAACACCCGCTACGTGTTCTCCGGTGACCTCGGTGCTTGTGGCAACCCCTTGCTGCGCCCCGTGCAGCCTCCGGAACGGGCCGATGTCCTCGTGTTGGAAAGCACCTACGGCGACCGTCTACACCCGCCTGCCGGCGACCGCCAGCAGCGGCTGGAAGCGGCCATCGACCGCGCCCTGGCCGACCAGGGCACGCTGCTCATTCCAGCCTTCAGTCTCGGCCGCACCCAGGAGTTGCTGTATGAGCTCGAAGGCATTCTCCACCGCAAGGCCTTGCTGAACAAAGCCGGCCCGGCCCTCGCTGGCGACCCGCTCGACTGGTCGCAGTTGCCTATCATCCTCGACTCGCCCCTGGCCCAGCGCATCACCAGCGTGTACCGGGAACTGCACCATTACTGGAATGCCGAAGCCAGGGCGCGCCTTGCCGAGGGGCGTGACCCACTGGGTTTCAGCCAGTTGATCAGCGTGGACACCCATGCCCGTCACCAGCAGGTGGTCAATTACCTGAAAAGCACCGGGCGGCCGGCGATCGTGATTGCCGGTAACGGTATGTGCTCGGGTGGGCGCATCGTCAATTACCTGAAGGCCATGCTGGAGGACCCGCGGCATGAGGTGATGTTTGTAGGTTATCAGGCCAAGGGCACGCCGGGTGCGGTGATACAGGCCAGTGAAGGGGCGGAAGGGTTTGTGCAGATTGACCTGGATGGATGTATGTATGAGGTGCGCGCAAAAGTCGTAACCTTGCCGGGTTACTCTGGCCATGCGGACCAGGAGGGGTTGGTGAGCTTCGCGCTGGGTGGTGCAAAAGCCGCCAGGGCGATTGTGCTGGTGCACGGAGAGTCCCGGGCGAAAGCATCGTTGGCCCAAGCGCTACGCAAGCGCGGCGGTAAGGACGTCGACGTCACGGTTGCCCTGTAGCGGACCGCAGGCCGTCGGCTAGCCGGGCTGCTGTGGAACTTTGTTGGCGGTACCTTCCTCTTAGATTGGATAAGTGCTAAAGCTGTAGGCACGTTTCGTGCGGTCTACGGCGGATGGGCAAAATGCCGCTACGCTAAGGTTCAGCTGGTCTCTACGTCGGATCAGCTGCAGACAAGGCTTGGCCTCGCTGGCATAGGGCTCATGCAAATGGTCGGATCTAAGGAAAACAAGAGCAAATGCGAAATGAACGTAGCCCCGGAGTCGAAAATGACGAAGTTGATGTTCTCGAACTTTGGCATGTATTGTGGAGTCGCAAACTGCTCATCCTCTCCTGCATTGTTTTAGTTACTGCAGCTGCGCTTGTTTATATCTCGCTCAAGACCCCGATGTACGAAGCCAAGTCTTTTATCCTGCCGCCGACCAAAAATGATATTGCCCAATTGAACTATGGTCGCACCGAAGGCAGTGGCCTCGAAGTGTTCACATCCAAGGATGTTTACGCGATTTACCTGCGCGCCCTGCAGTCTGAGTCTCTGCGGCGCCAGTTCTTTCGCACGGTCTATTTGCCTAATTTGCCAGAGGCCGCTCGCCAAGGCTCTCAAGATGCACTTTATGACCAATTTGGCAAGGTATTGACTGTTGGTCCGGTGGCGGGGGATAGTGCCGAGCGCTTTTTAATCAGGGCGCTGAGCGACGACCCCAAGATGAGTGTGAAGTGGGTAACGCGCTTTTCGGAAATGGCCAGTGACACTGCTAAAAAGGCACTGGTCGAAGACGCTGATACTGAAGTCAAGGTGCTGGTCAAGAACCTGGAGCAGCAGATCCGCAGCGCACGGGAGGCGGCGCACAAGCAGCGTGAAGATCAAATCGCCCGCCTGGAAGAGGCGCTGAAAGTTGCCAAGGCAGTGAAGCTGAGCAAGCCCCCCATCATTGCCAGTGGCATGAATGCTGAAGTGTCCGGCGATATGCGGGGGGCATTGACCTACATGCGGGGCAGCCAGGCCCTTGAGGCAGAGCTTGCAAACCTTCGCGGTCGGGAATCCGACGACCCCTTCGTCGCTGATTTGCGGGAGGTTCAGGAGAAGCTCGACTTCTACCGCAACCTGCAGCTGAACCCGGCGGTGATCGAGGTATTTCAGCAGGATGGTGCCATCGAGGTGCCTGATAGCCCGGTCCGGCTTCGCAAATTGCTCATTGTCGCAGGGGGCGTGTTCGCGGGGTTGATTCTCGGCGTACTCCTGGCCGCACTTACCCATTTGGTTTCTGCTGAAAGGGAGCGCCGTGTGGGGCGCGCCTGAGCTACCACTCCCCGAGCCTGCATGCTGCGGAAGAGTCGAATCGATAGTGATGAATTTTAACAAGAGGCTGGTTGCGTGAAGCTCATAGAAACAAATATCTCGGACGTAGTCGTTTTTGAACCAACCGTCTTCGAGGACGACAGGGGCTGGTTCTATGAGTCTTATAGCGAGCCTAAATTCCATGCTCTGCTCAGTGCGCAAGGTATTACCCTTCCACCTTCTTTTGTTCAGGAAAACTGCTCTTTATCCAAAAAGGGTGTCATGCGCGGCTTGCACTATCAACTTTATCCGTTTGCCCAGGGCAAGTTGGTAAGTGTGGTTCAGGGTGCGGTGTTCGATGTGGCGGTGGATATCCGCAAAGGCTCCCCTACCTTTGGGCAGTGGGTAGGCAGGGAGCTATCGGCGGCTAACCGCAAGATGATGTGGGTGCCGGAAGGCTTCGCCCACGGTTTCATCGCGCTGGAAGAAGATACGGTGTTCCAGTACCGCACCACCGATGTCTATTCCAAAGAGCATGAACGCAGCATTGCCTGGGATGACCCGGACCTGGCCATCGAGTGGCCACAGGTCGAGGGGCTGCTGATCAGTGACAAGGATGCGGTAGCGCCAAGCCTTGCCGAAGCTGATCTGCCACCCTTGATTCTGAAAGGGCAGGCGGAGGACCTTGTCCTTCCTATCATCGGTGATGATCGCGGAAGCCTGATCAGCATTGAAAAGGCACTGAACATCCCGTTCGCCATCCGCCGTGTCTACTACATTTTCGGTACCAAGGCCGGCGTCAGCCGCGGTTTCCATGCTCACCGGGATCTCCAGCAACTGATCATCTGCCTGGCCGGCAGTTGCCGCATGACCCTGGATGACGGCACCGGTCGGGTTGACCATGTGCTTGACGCACCACAGAAAGCCCTGCTGATCAAGAATATGGTCTGGCGTGAAATGCATGATTTCAGCGAGGACTGTGTACTCATGGTCATCGCCAGTGAAACCTACGATGAACGCGATTACATTCGCAGTTATGATGACTTCAAGAGGCTGATCGCCCATGCCTAGTATTCATGCCCTGGCCGATGTACAAACCGATGCCATCGGTGAGAAAACCAGGATCTGGCAATATGCGGTCATCCTCAAAGGTGCGCGAATTGGCAGTAACTGCAACATTTGCGCCCACACCCTGATCGAGGGAGGGGTTGTAGTCGGGGACAACGTCACCGTGAAAAGCGGTGTGTATCTCTGGGAAGGGCTGGTGATCGAGGACAATGTCTTCATTGGCCCCAATGCTACATTCACCAACGACAGGGTACCGCGCTCCAAATGCTACCCCGAAGCTTACGAAGTCACTGTGCTGAAGGAAGGCTGCAGCATCGGTGCGAATGCGACATTGCTCCCGGGCGTGACGATTGGCCGACATGCCATGGTAGGTGCCGGTGCTGTCGTGACCAAGGATGTACCTGATTACTGCGTGGTAGTGGGTAATCCGGCAAAAATAATAAGGGAGCTAGAGCATGGTTGATTTTCTGAATCTGAAGGCCGTCAATAAACAGTATCGCGAAGAACTGTTGCAGGCGTGCGCCGATGTGATCGACTCCGGCTGGTACATCGGCGGTAGCGCTCTGGCCCGCTTTGAAAGCAACTTTGCCGCTTATTGCGGTACCGCTCATTGCGTTGGCGTGGCAAACGGCCTGGATGCGCTGACCTTGACCTTGACCGCCTGGAAGCAACTGGGGCGAGTGAAGCAGGGTGATGAAGTCATCGTTCCAGCCAATACCTACATTGCGAGCATCCTGGCAATTACCGCCAGCGGACTGGAGCCGGTGCTCGTCGAGCCGGACCCTGCAACGTTCAATATCGATATCTCCCTCATTCGCCAGGCGATCACCGACAAGACCCGGGTCATCCTGCCCGTGCACTTGTATGGGCAGATTGCAGACATGAAGGCGATCAACGAGATTGCCACCGAATATGATTTGCTGGTGCTCGAAGACTCGGCCCAGGCCCATGGCGCCTCTATCGATGGCAAGCGGGCAGGCAACTGGGGGAATGCTTCGGGCTTCAGTTTCTATCCAGGCAAGAACCTGGGCGCGCTCGGCGATGCCGGGGCAATCACCACCTCGGACGCCGAGTTGGCGGAAGTGCTGCGGGCCCTCAGAAACTATGGTTCCCATGAGAAATACAAGAACTTGTACGTTGGTGTGAACAGCCGCCTGGACGAGATCCAGGCGGCAATGCTGGACGTGAAGCTCAAGTATCTCGATGACGAAATCAGCCGGCGCCGGCATATCACCACGTGCTACCGCGCAGGCATTCACAATACTCATATCGCCCTGCCGCAGAATAGCGCTGCCGAGCAGCATGTGTGGCATCTGTATGTGGTACGGACGGCCCACAGAAACGAACTGCAGCAACACCTTCGCGAGCGGGGTGTACAGACGCTGGTTCACTACCCGATCCCGCCTCACAAGCAACAGGCCTACCGCCAGTACAACGGTTTGAGCCTGCCGCTGACTGAGAAGATTCATGATGAGGTGCTCAGCCTGCCTGTGGACCCAACCATGAGCGACACGGACATCCAGACGGTCATCGATGCCTGCAACAGTTTTACTGTGTCCGGGCAATAATTCATGACGTTGATCAAGACCAGTCTGCTGAATGCTATTGCTGTTGTTGTAAAGATGGCGACATTGCTGGGGCTCAACAAGGTGCTGGCCCTTTATGTAGGGCCATCGGGTTACGCGGCGATCGGGCAGTTGCAGAACGCCGTGACCATGTTCACCACACTGGCCAGCGGCGCTGTCAGCACAGGGGTAACCAAGTACACGGCGGAGTTTGCTGATCGTCCAGATGAGCAATACAGGATCTGGCGAACTGCCGGGACGTTGTCACTGCTGGTTTCGTGTGTGCTGGCCGTGCTGATCGTGGTCCTGCGAGCACCATTGGCCAGCTGGTTTTTCAATGATGAAACACTTGCGCCGGTATTGGTGTGGTTTGCCTCTACCCTGGTGTTTTTTGCTTTCAACTCGTTGCTGCTGGGCATTCTGAACGGCAAGAAGGATGTTCGGCGCTATGTGCTTGCCAACATTCTCGGCAGCCTGATATCGCTGGTGGTGACTTGTGCCTTGACCATCACGCTGGGTTTGTACGGTGCGCTGGTTTCGCTGGCTGTGTACCAGTCGTTGAGCTTCGTGGCGACCCTGGTCATCTGCATGCGCACGCAGTGGTTCAGCCTTACCGGTTTTATCGGCGCGCTGGACAGGCAGTCCCTGTCCCGGCTTGCAAAGTTTGCCCTCATGGCCGTGGTGACGGCGTGCTCGCTGCCCGTATGTCATGTGTTCATCCGGGACTACCTGGGAACGGAGTTCGGCTGGGATCATGCAGGTTACTGGGAGGCCATGTGGCGTTTGAGCACGGCCTATCTCATGTTGATCACCACGACACTTGCGGTCTATTACCTGCCCAGGCTCTCGGAGCTTTCCGATGCAGGTGAATTGCGTCGGGAAATCCTCCAAGGGTACAAGCTCATCCTGCCCCTGACTGTTGCTGCCGGCCTGGTTATCTACCTGCTCAGGGACTTCATCATCCATGTGCTGTTCTCGGAGTCATTTCTGCCCATGCGTGAACTGTTCGCATGGCAGATGGTCGGAGACAGCCTGAAAGTAGTCAGTTGGCTGATGGCCTACCTGATGCTCGGTAAGGCGCTTACCCGCTTGTATCTGGTCACCGAGATTCTCTCGACACTTTCGCTGTATGCACTGACTGTGTATTTCACCCAGCTGTGGGGGTATGAAAAAGTTACCCTTGCTTACGCGGCAAACTACCTGTTGTACGGAATCGTCATGTATTTCTCGGTATTCCGTCGTTTGCACATTATTGTTGGCGATACGGCGCGGAGCTGAGTAAAGATGAAGGACGTCATCGAACAGTTACATGGACGCATCCTTGGCGCTGAAGCTGCGCAGGCATTGGTGCAGGCACAGGTTTATGGGGCATTGCTCTGGGCGGTGGACCTGGGTATCTACGACGCCGCTGCCCTGGAGCGCCAGCTGGTGGCTCGCTGCGCCAACCAGGTCACGCTGCCGGCTGCCTGCGGGGTATCGCGCGGCTGCCTGCATGTGGTCAGCGAACCTTATATGCAAGGAGGGCACACCCGGTTGATGGAGCGCCTGGCGCACATGCACGAGGGGCCTGTCGACCTGCTGGTCGCGCGCAGCGCCAAGCCCCAGGTGCTCGAACGCCTGGCAGGCTATTTCGCCCATATCGAGGTGGCGCGCGGCGATGACCCGTGCGCCCGCCTGCAGTCCATCGTCGACACCCTGTCGCAGTACGACAAGGTGGTGCTGCACATTCATCCGGACGACATCATCACCACCGTAGCCTGTGGCCTGCTGAAGCAGCAGCGTGGTGCCGCGCTGACGGTGTACTTCGTCAATCACGCCGACCACGTGTTCAGCTTTGGCGCGTCGGTGGCCGATGTGTATTTCGAGATCAGCGCCTACGGGCACCACCTGGACAAGAAAAAGCACCTCACCTGCCAGAAGAGCTTCCTGGCTATCCCGATCGAGACCAGCGGCGCCAAAGTGACGGATGCCGTGCCCACTCACCAGCGCATCAAGGTGTTCAGCGCTGCCTCGGCGGCCAAGTACAAGCCCCACGGCGGCCTGGACATGCGCCCGTCGATCACGGCGATTCTCCAGCGCTTCCCCAATGCCGAGTGCTGGATCATCGGTGCCAATCCCCTGACCAACACCTGGTGGTGGACAGTGAAGTTGCGCTACCCCAGGCGTTTCTTCATCCGCCGCCATCTGCCGTACAAAGCCTACCTGGCCTTTGCGGAAAAAGCCGACTTCTACCTGGACAGCTACCCGATACCCGGTGGCACGGCGTTCGCCGAGCAGTTGCTCAAAGGCCGGCGTTGCGTGGGCCTGGTGGCGCCGATCCAGGGCTACTCACCCGCGGACAGCCTGAAGGTGGCCAGCGTGGACCAGCTGCTGGCCAGCATTGCCCAGCCCCGGCCCAGTGCCCCGGTGGTGGAGGCGGTGCAGCGGGTCAACTCGGTGGAGGCGGTGAAAGCGCGCTACCTCGCTTGCATCGAGCGCGGCGAACTCAGCGAGAACGAACTGGCAGCCATGCTGCCGTGGACGGGCAACCTCGATTTCATGAAACCGACAGGTAAGGTCACTAGCATGATCCCTGCGGATGTCTTCGATGCCCTGTGCCGCATAGACACGAAGCTGGCGTTGCGAACGCTGCTTGCGTATGCCTGGGTGCCGAGAATCAAGCTCTTGATCAAGGTCACCCTGTTCCGGCTGGCTAGGCTGACCAGAGCGCGAGGGTGAGTGTGATCAGGATCTTTATCGGCGTGCTGTTCTGCCTGCTGTTCTTCAGCGACTTCGTCGTGTTGACGCTGGGGCTGGGCAGTGTGTTTGCCGGTTGGCGAGAAATGCTCAGCCTGCTGATGATCATGTGGCTGCTGCTGCGGGCGCTGGCCAGCGTTACGGCGCGTGGCAGGCTCAACCTCGAAGTCGGGCGGTGGTTGCTGGTCGTGCTGTTCTTTGCCTTCCTGTACCTGCTGTTCGGCGACCTGAGCGCGTCGTCGGCGCGCATGTTCCGCGCACTGGCCGTGCCGGTGTTCATTGGCATGGCGGTGGCCATCTGGGCCCAGGCGGTGTCGACCGAGAAGAAGCTGCGCCATGTGTACTGGTCAGTGCTGGCAATGAGCGTACTCACTGGCGTGTATGCGTTGTATCAGTACCTGACCATCGCTTCGGCCGAGCAGTTCTGGTATTGGCCGCTGCTTACCGCCAAAGGCTATGAACTGCAACCCTACAACTCGATGCGTGACGGGCTGCCGCGGGTGTCCGGTTTCTTTACCGGCACGCTGGAGTTTTCTGCAGTCATCCTCAATACCGCCGCCATGACCCTGGCCGTGTTGCTCAGCGGGCGCAATTGGTCCTTGATCCGGCGCCTGCTGCTGAGTGCCGCCTTCCTGTTGTTGTGCGGGCTGATCGCGATCGGTTCGGTGCGCACGGCCATGATCGGCCTGGTGTGCATCTGCTCGATGCTGGTGGCGGCCCGGATGCTGCGCACGGCCTGGCTGATCTCGCTGTTGGGCTACGTGCAGTTCATTGGCTTGACCGTGGCGATTTTCGCCTACCTGTCGATGGGCTATACCCAGGATTTGTCGGCACTGGACCGCGAGCGCCAGTGGCTGCACATGTATGAGGTGCTGAGCGCGGCATCCCATGGGCTATGGCTTTGGCGCGGTTGGCCCGGGCCAGCCACACTGGTTCGATTCGTTCTGGCTCAACCTGCTGGCCACCTGCGGTTTGGTCGGCCTGCTGATCATGGCCGGGTTGATCCTTTGGTACCACAAGCTGGTGACGATCATCGTCCGGGACAGGGCCCATGCCAGCGCCTGGAAAAACGGCCTGGGCAACTTCGTGATTGCCAGCTACCCGTTCTTCCTGAGTTCGTTCTTTTTCCAGTCCTATACGAACAGTGTTGTCCTTTACATATTCGCGATCGTGGTGATGGTGATCATTGGTGAAAACAGAAGAACAAAAGTTGCGCCTGGCAGTCCTGATCGTTCTGTATCGGAAAACTAGCCAGGACTCGATTGCCCTGCAGTCGTTGCTCGCGCAGCAGGCGCTGCTGAATGACGAGGGTATCGACCTGCAACTGTACGTCTGGAACAACTCCCCCGGCGTGGCGCAGCCGTGCCCGGGCGTGCGCTGGTACGAGGCGGACAATCAGCGGCTTTCGGTGGTTTACAACCAGGTTGCCGAACAGGCGTTTGCCGCCGGGGTCGACCTGTTCATGATTTCGGACGACGACACCAACTACTCGAACATCCGCCTGTCCAGCTGCCTGGCGCAGATCGGCCAGGTACGCCGGGCGCCGGGGGGCGACCAGGTGGGCGTATTCATGCCCCGGCTGGTCAGTCATGGGCAACTGGTCAGCCCCGGCAAGCGCTGGCTGTTCATGGGCCGCCTCACGCCTGACGTGGCCGCCGGGCTGGTGGACTCGAAAAACCTGCTGGGCATCAACAGCGGCCTGATCTTCACTCGTGAGTGCTTCCAGCGCATGACGCCGTTCTATGACGAGCGGCTGCGTTTCTATGCCACCGATACCGACTTTTTCATCCGCTACGAGGGGTATTTCCCCAAGGCCTGCGTGCTGGATGTGGAGATTGCCCACGACCTGTCCGAGCACAGCGCCGATACCCCCGAGCGTGCCTTGTTCCGCTTCGAGGAAATGATCCACGGGCTGCGTATCAGCTTCCGTTCCCATGGTCTGCTGGAGCGTGGCCTGCTTGACCTGTATCTGGTCTATGCAGCCATTCGCAAAGCGCTGGCTTACCGCCGTCCGGCCTTCATCAAGGCCTTGTTTACCCAGGTGAGGGCCGTGAAATGATGCATGCCTTGCTCGAAAAGCTGGTGTTGCTAGCTAAAAAGCGCCCATTGGTGGTCGACCGGCGCATCTCGTCGGGTTATCTGCTGGGGCTGTTCGTGACCAAGCTGCTGATGGCCTGCCGCGGCGTGATTCGCCTACGCCGGCGGCGCCTGGCATTCATCGGCTCGGGGGTAACCCTGAAGGAAGTGGGCAAGATCGAGTATGGCCCGGGGCTGGTCATTGACCAGGGCTGCTTCGTCGATGCCTTGTCCAATGACGGCATCCGTTTTGGCACCGCGGTGTCGCTGAACAAGCACATCATCATCGAATGTACCGGCAGCCTGGCCAACATCGGCAAGGGCCTGGTGGTTGGCGACAACGTCGGCCTGGGTGCCGGCTGCTTCCTGGGGTGCGCCGGCGGCATCGAGATTGGCAGCGACACCATCATCGGCAATTTCGTCAGCTTCCATTCGGAAAACCACAACTTCGAAGACCCGTTGCAGCCCATCCGCCTGCAGGGCGTGACCCGCCAGGGCATCAAGGTGGGCCGCAACTGCTGGATCGGCGCCAAGGTGACCGTGCTTGATGGCGCGGTGATCGAAGACGGCTGCGTGTTCGCCGCAGGGGCGGTGGTGGCCGCGGGGGTGTACCGCAAGAATTCGATTTATGGCGGCGTGCCGGCCAGGTACATCAAGGCGCGCGTAGCGGAAGAAGGGGTGGCATGAGAACGTTGCATTTTGTCCATCTGCTGAATGACTACAGCGGTAGCCCCCGGGTATTGAACCAGACCATCACCGCGCTGCAGCAAAGTGGCGCCGATTGCACCCTGCATGTGGGCAGCAGCGGCCACGGCGTGCTAGACGAACTGCAGGTACGCACCTGCAAGTTTGCCTACAAGCGCTTCGATAACCGCTGGTTGACCTTGCTGGCGTATGCCGGGTCGCAGGTGGCGCTGTTCTTCAGCCTGTTGCGTCAGGTGCGGCCGGGGTCGGTCGTGCTGGTGAACACCATGCTGCCCTTCGGTGCCGCCCTGGCCGCCCGCTTGCGCGGTGCCAAGGTGGTTTACCACGTGCACGAAACCTCCATCCGGCCTGCGTTGCTAAAGGCGTTTCTGCGTCGGGTGATTGCAGGTTGTGCCAGCAAGGTGGTCTACGTGTCGAAGTACCTGCAGGTACAAGAGGGGGTGGCCGGCGTGCCGGCGGTAACCGTGTACAACGGCCTGGCCGAGGGCTTCCAGCAGCAGGCGATGGCCACGCCATACCAGCACCTGCACGACGGCCGCTTCAATGTGCTGATGCTGGCGTCGTTGAAGGGCTACAAGGGGGTGGACGAATTCGTTGCCCTGGCCACGGCACTGGCCGCGGACCCTGTGCTGAAATTTACCTTGGTGCTCAATGCCAGCCCGCAGGAAGTGGACGCCTACTTCGCCGGCAAGGCGCTGCCGCAAAACCTGATGCTCAGCCCGGCCAGTGCCGAGGTGGCGAAGTTCTACCGCAATGCCAGCCTGGTGCTGAACCTGTCCCATGTGGATGGCTGGGTCGAAACCTTTGGCCTGACCATTCTCGAGGCGATGGCTTTCGGCATCCCGACCATCGTGCCCCCGGTAGGCGGCCCGGTCGAACTGGTCAGCGACGGGGTAGAGGGCTATCAGATCGATTCGAAGAACCATGAACAACTGGCGCGCACCGTTTCGCGCCTGTCGCAGGACTCACAGGCGTGCCAGGAGTTGTCCGAGCGCGCACGCAGGAAAGCGAGTGAGTTTTCCACTGCCAACTTCCAGAAAAATATCGTGATGGTGTTTGATGACCTATAAGATTGCAGTGATCGGTACGGTAGGTTTACCCGCTCAATACGGTGGTTGGGAAACACTGACCGAACAATTGGTGCGCAACCTGCCGGGTGACTGCGAACTCACCGTTTATTGCAGTGCGCCCCATTACCCTCAGCGGCCGAAGTTTTTCGAGCGTGCCCGCCTGGTCTACCTGAACCTGAAGGCCAATGGCGTGCAGAGCATCCCGTACGATGTGCTGAGCATGCTGCACGCCTACCGCAAGCATGACTTGATGCTGATTCTGGGGGTTTCCGGATGCATAGCCCTGCCATTCATGCGCCTGCTGACCCGCAAGCCGATCGTGGTGAACATCGACGGCTATGAATGGAAGCGCGCCAAGTGGTCCAACTTCGCCCGCTGGTTCCTGAAGCTGTCCGAAGCGGTGGCCGTGCGTTTTGCCCATGCGGTCATAACCGACAACAAAGTGCTGCAGGAATACGTGACCGCCGAATACAACAAGCCCAGCGAACTGATTGCCTATGGTGGCGATCAGGCCCGGGCCGGTGAGCCTGGCCAGCAAGCCCGCCAGGCATACCCGTTCCTGGGTGCGCCCTATGCCTTTACGGTGTGCCGCATCGAGCCGGAGAACAACATCCATGTCATTCTCGAAGCCTTCGCCGGCTCTGGCATGCCGCTGGCGATCATCGGCAACTGGAACCACAGCGAATATGGCGTGCAACTGCGCAAGCAATACGAAGGGGTAAGCAACATTCACCTGCTGGACCCGATCTACGACGTGGAGCAACTGAGCCCGCTGCGCAGCAATGCCACGGTGTACCTGCATGGCCACAGTGCCGGCGGTACCAACCCGTCGCTGGTCGAAGCCATGTGGCTGGGCCTGCCGGTGGTAGCCTTCGACGTGTCGTTCAACCGCGCCACCACCGAAGACCAGGCGCTGTACTTTGCCGACAGTACCTCGCTGCGCAACCACGCCCAGGCACTGTTTGCCGATGAAGGGGCCCGTGCGCAACTGTCTGCGCGCCTGCACGAAATTGCCAATCGCCGTTACCGCTGGTCGGTGGTGGCAGACCAGTACCGCAGCGTGTTCACCCGCCTGCTGGGTCGGGCGGGGAGAGGCTGATGGCCGGGCAAGGCAACGTGCAACGGCCGGGTATCCTGGTTACTGGCGGTAGCGGTTTTGTCGGCAAGGTGTTGCTGCAGCGGCTTGCTGCTGACACTCGCTGGGCACCGCGCGCACTGGTGCGGCAACTGCCCAGCCAGCGGCTGGCGGGCGTCGATTACCGGCCCTTCAGCGAGCTGGCGGCGGTTGAGGTGGCGTCCGGGTATTTCGAGCAGGTCGACACCGTGATCCACCTGGCCTCACGCGTGCATGTAATGCAGGAAACCGCAGCCGACCCGCTGGCCGAGTTCCGCCGGGTAAACGTGGACGGCACCCTGAGCCTGGCCCGGGCTGCCGCCCAGGCCGGCGTGCGGCGCTTCATTTTTGCAAGCTCGGTGAAGGTGAACGGCGAAACCACCGACGGCCGTCGGCCTTTTACCGCCGACGAGGCCCCCGCGCCTTCGGACCCCTACGGCATCTCCAAGCGCGAAGCCGAAGACGGCCTGCGCCAACTGGCGGCTGAAACCGGGCTGGAAGTGGTGATCGTGCGCCCGGTGCTGGTGTATGGCCCGGGTGTGAAAGCCAACTTCCGCAGCATGATGAACTGGCTGAGCAAAGGCGTGCCGCTGCCGTTTGGCGCCATCCACAACAAACGCAGCCTGGTGGCGCTGGACAACCTGGTGGACCTGCTGGTGACGTGCATCGACCACCCGGCCGCCGCCAACCAGACCTTTCTGGCCAGCGATGGCTACGACCTGTCCACCACCGAACTGCTGCAACGGCTGGGCCGGGCGCTGGGCAAGCCAGCCAGGTTGCTGCCTGTGCCCGCGGCCTGGTTGAAGGGCGCGGCCATCTTGGCAGGCAAGGGCGGGCTGGCCCAGCGCCTGTGCGGCTCACTGCAGGTAGACATTGGCAAAACCCGTGAACTGCTGGGCTGGCAGCCGCCGCTGGATGTTGACCAGGCACTGCAGGCCACGGCACTCAACTTTTTGAAAGAGCAAGACAAATGACCGCATGGTGGCTTATTCCCCTGGTCGCGGGGGCATCCCTGCTTTTGACTGCAGCGCTGCGGCGCTACGCCCTGAACAAGCAGATCATCGACGTGCCCAACGCGCGCAGTTCGCACACAGTGCCTACTCCACGGGGCGGCGGAGTGGCCATTGTGCTGAGCTTTCTGGGCTGCCTGCCGCTGCTGGGCCTGACCGGTGCGGTACCGTTATCGGCGCTGCTCGCCATCGGCGGGGCAGGGGCACTGATCGCGGTAATCGGCTTCATGGACGACCACGGCCACATCGCCGCCCGCTGGCGCCTGCTCGGGCACTTCACCGCAGCCGCCTGGATGCTGTACTGGCTGGGCGGCCTGGCGCCGCTGCAGGTGTTCGGTTTTACCCTGGACCTGCAGTGGTTCGGCTACATAGTGGCCGCTTTCTACAGCGTGTGGATGCTCAACCTGTATAACTTCATGGACGGCATCGACGGCATCGCCAGCGTCGAAGCGGTGACCGCCTGCCTGGGCATGGTGCTGCTTTCGGCCTTGGCCGGGGCGCCGCAACTGATGGCGCTGCCACTGTTGCTGGCCGCTGCCACGTTTGGCTTCCTCTGTTGGAACTTCCCGCCGGCCAGGATCTTCATGGGTGATGCCGGCAGCGGCTTTCTTGGCATTGTGCTGGCGGGCCTGTCGCTGCAGGCGGCCTGGGCCGCGCCACAGCTGTTCTGGTGCTGGTTGATTCTGCTGGGCGTGTTCGTGGTCGACGCCACTTTCACCCTGATCCGTCGCCTGTTGCGCGGTGACAAGGTGTACGAAGCGCACCGCAGCCACGCCTACCAGTTCGCCTCGCGGCACTACGGCAAGCACCTGCCGGTGACCCTGGCGGTGGGCGCGCTCAACCTGTTCTGGCTACTGCCGATAGCCCTGTGCGTGCTGTTGCTGGGCCTGGACGGCGTGTGGGGTGTGATCATCGCCTACCTGCCGTTGGCATTTCTGGCCGTGCGCTGGCGCGCCGGCGAACTCGAACACTAGCTAGAGTGATAGAAAGAAGACGCTAGACATGTCACTTTGTAAAGCTCTCAGAGGTTCTATGGATAAGCTGCGCTCAAGACTGCTTGGACTACCTCGACGCCACAAGCGGGCGATCCAGGTAGCGACTGATGTCATTCTGGTCTGGTTTGCGCTGTGGCTGGCGTTTGTCGTGCGCCTGGGTATCGATGACCTGGCCAATCCTGTCCGTGATCACACCTGGCTGTTCATCACAGCACCGATCATCTCGATCCCGCTGTTCATCCGCTTTGGCCTGTACCGGGCGGTGATGCGCTATTTCGGTAATGACGCACTGATCGCCATCATCAAGGCTGTGACCCTGTCTGCGCTGATCCTTGGCTTCATAATCTACTGGGCCAGTAACCACCAGAACGTGGTGCCGCGCTCGATCACTTTCAACTACTGGTGGCTGAGCCTGATCATGGTCGGCGGCCTGCGCCTGGCCATGCGCCAGTACTTCCTCGGTGACTGGTTTGCCACTGCAGTGCAGCACGTGCCCTTTGCCAACCGTGACGATGGCCTGCCACGGGTGGCCATCTATGGTGCCGGCTCGGCCGGTAACCAGCTGGTGGCGGCCCTGCGCATGGGCAAGGCCATGCGCCCGGTCGCCTTCATCGACGACGATGCCAGCATCACCGACCGGGTGATTGCCGGCCTGCAGGTGTACCAGCCGGAACAGCTGCAACGCATGATCGACGACACTGGCGCCGAAGAAATCCTGCTGGCGTTGCCCTCGGTCAGCCGCAGCCGCCGCCGCGAAATCCTCAACTTGCTGGAAGGCTACCCGCTGCACGTGCGCAGTGTGCCTGGCTTCATGGACCTGGCCAGCGGCCGGGTCAAGGTGGACGACATCCAGGAAGTGGACATTGCCGACCTGCTGGGCCGCGACGCGGTACCTGCGCAAGGCGACCTGCTGCAACACTGCATCATCGACCAGACGGTGATGGTGACCGGTGCCGGCGGCTCGATTGGTTCCGAACTGTGCCGCCAGATCCTCGGGCAGGCGCCGCGCACCCTGCTGTTGTTCGAACACAGTGAATTCAACCTGTACACCATTGCCGGCGAACTGGAACAGCGCATCATTCGCGAAGGCCTGGCCGTGCAGTTGATCCCCATCCTGGGCTCGGTACGCGACCAGGCCAAGATGCTCGATGTGATGCGCGCCTGGCAGGTGGATACCGTGTACCACGCCGCAGCCTACAAGCACGTGCCCATTGTCGAGCACAACATTGCCGAAGGCCTGTCGAATAACGTGTTCGGCACCCTGTACACCGCCCAGGCGGCGCTGCAGGCCGGCGTTGCCAACTTCGTGCTGATTTCCACCGACAAGGCCGTGCGCCCGACCAATGTGATGGGCAGTACCAAGCGCCTGGCCGAAATGGTGCTGCAGGCCCTTAGCCGCGAAGTGGCGCCGGTACTGATGGGGGACGCCAGCAACGTCTCGCAGGTAAACAAGACCCGCTTCACCATGGTGCGCTTCGGCAACGTGCTGGGCTCGTCGGGCTCGGTCATTCCGCTATTCCACAAGCAGATCAAGGCCGGTGGGCCGCTGACCGTGACCCACCCGAAAATCACCCGCTACTTCATGACCATCCCCGAGGCCGCACAGCTGGTGATCCAGGCTGGCTCGATGGGGCAGGGCGGTGATGTGTTCGTGCTGGACATGGGCGAACCCGTGAAGATTGTGGAGCTGGCGGAAAAGATGATTCACCTGTCCGGCTTCAGCATCCGCTCCGAGCGCAACCCGCTGGGCGACATCGCCATCAATTTCACCGGCCTGCGCCCGGGCGAGAAGTTGTACGAAGAGCTGCTGATCGGCGACAACGTGATTGCCACCCGCCACCCCATGATCATGAGCGCCCATGAGGACTACCTGCCCTGGGATGTGCTTAAGCAGCGCCTTGACGCCCTGCGCGTGGCGACTGCAGAGGATGACTTTGCCACCGTACGCCAACTGCTGCGTGACACCGTCAGCGGCTACGTACCAGGTGGGGAAATTGTGGATTGGCTGTACCAGCGCCGGCGCATGGAGCCCTGAACGCTGCACCGACAAGAACAGGCGTTGCCGGCGGCGCAACGCCCACATGAACTTCAAGCGTTATAGAGTTTGAACGCGGGAATTGGGAAGAACTGAACGATGACTATTCTGGTAACTGGTGGTGCGGGTTTCATTGGCGCGAACTTCGTCCTGGACTGGCTGGCCGGCAATGACGAACCCGTGGTCAACCTCGACAAACTCACCTACGCAGGCAACCTGCAAACCCTGAGCAGCCTGCAGGACGACAAGCGCCATATCTTCGTGCACGGCGATATCGGCGATTCCGAACTGGTTGCCCGCCTGCTCGAGCAGCACCAGCCGCGTGCCATCGTCAACTTTGCTGCCGAGTCCCATGTGGACCGCTCGATCCACGGCCCGGAAGATTTCATCGAAACCAACATCGTCGGCACCTTCCGCCTGCTGGAAGCCGTGCGCGCCTACTGGGGCGGCCTGGACGCACAGGCGCGCCAGGCGTTCCGCTTCCTGCATGTGTCCACCGACGAAGTGTACGGCTCGCTGGCAGCCGACGAACCGGCCTTCACCGAAACCCACCAGTACCAGCCCAACAGCCCGTACTCGGCCAGCAAGGCCGCCAGCGACCATCTGGTGCGCTCGTATCACCATACCTACGGCCTGCCGGTGCTGACCACCAACTGCTCGAACAACTACGGCCCGTACCACTTTCCGGAAAAACTCATCCCGCTGATGATCGTCAACGCCCTGGCCGGCAAGCCGCTGCCGGTGTACGGCGACGGCCAGCAGATCCGTGACTGGCTGTATGTAAAGGATCACTGCAGCGCTATCCGCCGCGTGCTGGAAGCCGGTAAAACCGGCGAGGTTTACAACGTGGGCGGCTGGAACGAAAAGCCCAACCTGGAGATCGTCAACCGCGTGTGTGCCTTGCTGGACGAACTGCGCCCCCGCGCCGACGGCAAGCCCTACGCCGAACAGATCACCTACGTGACCGACCGCCCCGGCCATGACCGCCGCTACGCCATCGACGCCCGCAAGCTCGAGCGCGAACTGGGCTGGAAGCCTGCCGAAACCTTCGAAACCGGCATTCGCAAGACCGTGGCCTGGTACCTCGACAACCAGGAATGGGTGCAGAACGTACAGTCTGGCAGCTACCGCGACTGGGTCGAAAAAAATTACGCAGGGCGCTCGGCATGAAGATTCTGCTACTGGGCAAGGACGGCCAGGTAGGCTGGGAATTGCAACGCAGCCTGGCCCCGCTGGGCCAGGTGCTGGCGCTCAATGCCCGCAGCCGGGCACACTGCGGTGACCTGGCCAACCTGCCGGGCCTGGCCGAAACCGTGCGTGCCTATGCCCCTGATGTCATCGTCAACGCCGCCGCCTACACCGCCGTGGACAAGGCGGAAAGCGAGCGCGAGCAAGCCTTCAAGGTAAACGCCGACGCCGTTGGCGTGCTGGCCCGTGCTGCTGCCGATTGCGGCGCACTGCTGGTGCATTATTCCACCGACTACGTGTTCCCGGGGCAGGGCACCCAGGCCTGGCGCGAAGACGACGCCGTTGGCCCGCTGAATGCCTATGGCGAAAGCAAGCTGGCTGGCGAACAGGCCATCCAGGCTGCCGGTTGCCGGCACCTGATCTTCCGCACCTGCTGGGTATATGCCGCACGCGGCAACAACTTCGCCAAAACCATGCTGCGCCTGGCTGCGGAACGCGAAAGCCTGGGTGTGATCGACGACCAGCACGGCGCCCCGACCGGTGCC
Organism: Pseudomonas putida; assembly: GCA_029953615.1. Lineage (NCBI taxonomy): Bacteria > Pseudomonadati > Pseudomonadota > Gammaproteobacteria > Pseudomonadales > Pseudomonadaceae > Pseudomonas > Pseudomonas putida. The sequence continues at coordinate 3,809,861 of CP124529.1, forward strand.
GAACTGATCGCCGATATCACCGCCCACGCCATCACCGCCACCCACCACGACCCGACCCTGGCCGGCCTGTACCACCTGGCGGCAGCCGGCGAAACCACCTGGTGCGGCTACGCCCGTTATGTGCTGGAGCAGGCAGAAGCCCTGGGTGTGCCCTTGAAAGCCCATGCCGAACAGGTCAACCCGTTGACCACCGATGCCTACCCGACCCCGGCCAAGCGGCCGGCCAATTCGCGTCTGGACACCCATAAACTGCAGAAAGCCTTTGCCCTGACCCTGCCAGACTGGCGCCTGGGTGTGGCTCGCATGCTTACGGAAATACACGAGAAATGACCACTATGAAGCGTAAAGGCATCATTCTGGCGGGCGGGTCGGGTACCCGCCTGCATCCGGCCACCTTGGCAATTTCCAAGCAACTGCTGCCGGTGTACGACAAACCGATGATCTATTACCCGCTGACCACCCTGATGCTGGCGGGTATCCAGGACATTCTGATCATCTCCACCCCGCAAGACACCCCGCGCTTCGAGCAATTGCTGGGTGACGGCCACCAGTGGGGCATCAACATCAGCTACGCCGTGCAGGCCTCGCCAGACGGCCTGGCACAGGCATTCCTGATTGGTGAAGACTTCATTGGCAACGATCTGTCGGCGCTGGTGCTGGGCGACAACATCTATTACGGCCACGACTTCCAGCAATTGCTGCGCAATGCCATGGACCGCGGCGAAGGTGCCAGCGTGTTCGCCTACCACGTGCACGACCCCGAGCGTTATGGCGTGGTGGAGTTCGATGACCAGGGCAAGGCGATCAGCCTGGAAGAAAAACCGGCCAAGCCGAAGTCCAGCTATGCCGTGACCGGGTTGTATTTCTATGACAAGGACGTGGTCGAGATTGCCAAAGGCATCAAGCCGTCGGCACGGGGCGAGTTGGAGATCACCGACTTGAACCGGGTGTACTTGGAGCAGAACCGCTTGTCGGTGGAGATCATGGGGCGCGGGTATGCCTGGCTGGATACCGGGACGCATGATTCGTTGCTGGAGGCTAGCGGGTATATTGCGACCATTGAACGCCGGCAGGGGTTGAAGGTGGCTTGCCCCGAAGAGGTGGCGTACCGGCAGGGGTGGATTGGGGCGGAGCAGCTGCTGAAGCTGGCTGAGCCGTTGGCCAAGAATGGGTATGGGCAGTATTTGAAGCGTTTGGTGGGGGATAGGGTTTATTGAGTCTTATGCAGACGCCCTGAGTAGGGATGCACTCCGTTAAATCTCTGCAAGTTAGTGATTGATGGAACGCTTAATATGCAACGGAGTGTGCATCCTCACCGTGCCAGGCCTTCGTAGCCTTGCAGTTGGAACGTCAATGGTAATTGCCTTTTGCATGGCCCAGCCATGCAAAAGGCTACGTGTCGTTAATTCTGGCTGTCTAGGCTGGGGTTCAGAGTTGTGACTGGAAGCCTTAACTATTGGGGTGTTGCGTGGTGGCAGTAAGAATTTTGCGGCGATTTTGGTCGCAAAAATTGTTACGAAAGAAGCGGGCAACAAACGCATTGCCCCTTGTAGGTCGCGGTTGCGGTGCTGCTCAACTGAAAATCCCAAGGACAGAATTCTTGGCAAATTGCCTAGGGACATTGCCTGTGTGAAGACTTAAGCCGATCAAAATGCTGTGATATGATCGGCTTGATTTTGGCTATTGCTCAGGATCTTCTAGAACTTTTGCGATGCATTGAGAGGAGATTTTTTCTTCTTTGGGGTCTTGATAAAAAGCCACAATGGATATTTCTCCAGAGGTTTCGGGAATCGGGAATCTTGCGGACTGTGTAGCTTCATACCAGCGAGCAGCATGACGATCGCCGTCAATGAGCAGATAAAAAGCAAAATTGCCACTTTCGTGTATTTTTCCATCCAATACAAGTGAGCAATGAGCGAAGACCTCACTCTGGGTTTTGTAGGCGGCAACAGTGATTTTTGCACCTTTTGAAACTAGCGGCAAAGTAATTGGCAACGATTCTACGTAGTTGTCGGAGGTCACTACAGTGTTCAGTAAAGCTAAAGCTTCTTTGTAGTAACGCTCGCTATAATGGAAGGGAGATATACCCCAGCGATGTTTTTCGTCTGCTGTCATAATATCGGGCGAAAATTGCAGGAACTGATGCTTTTCGAGCCTTTTCTCAAGCTCATTGTACATCCAGTCTAGTTCCTGGTTGGCTTTTTCGGTGGCAGCGAAAGAAACCGGGAACTGTGCATCAGTCGGGTGTTCAAAGTGGCTTGCCCAATAGACCTTATTAATGATGACAGCATCTAGCTTGCCATGTGACTCCAGCAGGTCCAGGAGTTTTTGCATTCCTTGAAGCCATAACTCACGGCGTTTCTTGGATCCGTGCTTGATCAATTCGTAACCATCGACGCAACTGTCCGCAAGCAAACCGCTCTCGGTGAGCTCGCTAGAATTCGTGATGATATGGCCAGACGGTAGGACGACTAGGTCGAATCTTTCATCGATCAAATCTATTAGTATTACATCGGCATCGTTTAGTTTTTCCGTCTCGGTGAGCAATTGCTTGGAAAAATCATACGCGACCATGCGCCGTCTAAAGGCTGAAGGTATGCGATTGAGCGCTTCTTCATTCTGGTAAGGCGGGCTACACAGCGAGGCCATTGACGAGCGTGCGAAGTAATCCGATAACTTAAAGGTCCGGCTTTCCTCTAGGTTGAATATATCTCTAGATACACAGCTACCGTAAATCATTAAGTTCTTGGTCACAGTTTACTTCAGCCTTCTATATTTGTGATTTACATAAGTGGGAATGGAACCCGCTCCGTCAGGCCGCTCCTTGGATCCAGACCGCTAGGCGCCCAGGCTACAGACGGAGCCTCGGTTGCCAGCGCAACTGGAAAAATCATTATCCATAGACGGGTTCAGGATTGCAACGTGCAGCATTCTTGGCTCCCTCGCCCAGCCATTGTCATGAACAAGCGCGAAATGGATCCAAATAATTGTTCAAATCAGGAACTTTTCTCGCTTGCAGATGTATAGCGCACAGGGAGTGCTAGGACGATGCCTGCAGGAGAGCGATGGCTACTGCAAGTGCACCAAGACCCACTTGTAGACTAGGCTGACGTTGAGGTTACAAGGAGGCCTATCCGGAAAAAGAAGCGCTAGGTTCCGAACGCTCTAATTGACCTAGGTTTTGGAGGACTTGAGGAAGGCACGTGCCGAGAGCACACCAAGAATCCGCTTGATGGGGCGGAATGGTGTTACACCTTGAATAGACGGAGACCATGGTATTCGATGGACGGGCAAGAAGGTGTGTTGGGACGGAAAGGTTATAGCAAGTGCTGGCTTCTGTAATATATCGAAGAGTGGAAGCAGGTTCTAGGGTGTGGCGCTGTAAACAGGCTGGTCGTTAGAGCGCGCCTCAAGTTAAATGAGGCGCATACTAGACTATTCGATGATGCGAATTTGATGGGCCAGAGAAATTATCTTGGTGTACAGATTTTGGAAGTGAGTTCCACTGCTCTGCCCTTTGAAGTTGTTTTTTGCAAAGTAGAAAACGGGAACGGCAAATTTATCTATAAGGTCTTCATTGCTTTGACAGATGATTTTGAGTGCCTCGACAATATAGTCGAGTCTTGAGTCAAGTATGGTTGAGAATTGACGTCTGTATAGATCGTAGTTATCGCAGCGAACGGTTCGAAGATCGCGTTTCCGTTGTTGTGTGTTTTCCCAGTCTTCTCTGCCTGTATTGATTTCCAATTTAATATGGCTGAGGTAGGGAGGGGTATTTTCCAACTTGCCGGATAGTTTGTGTTTTGCCTCATTGTCCATGTCGCTTTCGTAGGGGTACTGGGCGAGGAACGGATTGAGAGCATTCATAAGGTCAAGTTGCAGTTTTACGCTTTTGTGATTTGAAAAACAACGTTTCTTTAATTCGAATGCTGACTTTGATTGTAATATCGCAAATTCCGGACCAGAAATATCAGCCCTCAGGCTGTCGCTGCAGTGAAGGCCGTTGCGGTAGTAGAGATAATGTAGGTCGAATTTTTCTAGTGCACTGAAGCCAGGCAGTAATTTCAGTTCATCTGAAAATACTTTCTTGTTTGATTCGTGGATTTCAGAGTTGGCACCAAAAAGAGAGAGGTAGCCGAATTTTTCGAAATAGCGGTCTGCAAAGCTATTTACATGCGCTGTATCCAGTTCGCTATTAAAGTGGAGGCGTGCGAAGTATGGGCGCGCCACAATTTCTCCGCCGAAACCGGTGATTCGTATGGTGCCAGGTCTTTCTGTTTTCAGGTTTGAGTAATTGAATGAGTAGTATGTGCCTAAGTAGTAGCTCGAGATATTTTCGTATAGGGTTTTTGGTGGGGGCATGTAGATGGTTTCGATTGTTTCATCGTATTTATAGCCGTACTTGGAGTTTATAGCTAGTGCTACATTTAATTCATCGGGCGCGCCACGAGTATCTTGGCTGTTTATAACTATTCTATCTCGATGTTCAGGTAGGTTCGTAACAGCACTGAATACCAGTCTGGAATCCATGCCGCCTGACACGTCTACAATTATCTTCTCAAATTTTGGGTTTTGTGCGACTAAATCTAAATTTAGAATTATCTCCTTCCTGGCCCTTTCGAGAAGCGCGAGGTACTCTTCAATTAGAGACATCTCTTCCATCATACAGTGTTGAGGCAATGGACTTGTCGGTAACATGCATCCCTTCATTGTCGAAATAGATGTATTTGTCGATGGGTAGGCATATGACATCTTTCACGTCCATATGGCGTGAAAAGTTCTGGTAGAAAGGTTGAAGGCCAATAAAATTTAGTTTGGATAGTGCGATGTCATAATCTATTTGAAGTTTGATTTTTGCTGCTTTCAAGGCTTTTAAAAGTAGGTGGTAGCTATTGCTTAATAATGTATTGTTCCCTTGCTTGTAGTAATAAATCTTTGAGAAGCCGAAATAGTCAGTATGTATCGAGACGCGCTCTCCACGCTGACTGATCATGGTGAAGTTGCCTACCGAGCTATTAAAGTCTTCCGCCGCTAGGTCATCGCTTATATCGGCCTCACCAAATATGAATCGTGACTTGCTGATTGCAGTCCCGGAAAACAGCATGATGCTGTTGGAGTTGAGAGGTTCTGCGAACTGATATAGCTTCAAGGAGCCGTTTGCTAGTTCGAGATTCTGGGTCTTCTTGAGATTTGGGTCTATCTCTGTGGAAAGAATGGGAGGGCTCGGGTGCATCGAGTCAGTGTAATGTATAAGAAAGCTCGAGAATGGCTCTGTCAATGTATATAGATTAGGCTCATTTATTTCGAGGGATGTTTCTTCGCTCCAGCGTGCTCTCAATTCTGATGAGCATGAAGGGGTATAAAAAAATATGCTGCCTGAGCGTTTGAGGGTGTTAGTGTCGTCACGCTTTAGGTGCGCCTGTATATAATAACTTCCAGGTTCCTCAAGAGTCTTTGAGAAGCTAGGCTCGCTTGTCCAGCCGCTTCGATGAACAGTAACTCCGTCTCTCATTAGATAAAAGTAGAATTGATCATCAGGTTGTTTGGCTGTCTGAATCGTGCAGTAAATCGTAGAATCTATAATTTTTGCTTCAAGTGCGAACAATCGGAGGACTCCCGTGCTGGTTTAAGTATTTTCAGTTATTGATGATAGGAGCGAAGTCTAACGCTGCGTGATGAATGGTGGCGTTATGATATAGTGCGATATGTTGTACTTAAAAGTACATCTATTGTCAATGGTCTGGATAATTGATAAGCGCAGCAAGCACTGGCTTTTGCACGCTTAATGGTTTTGGGTGGAGGAGGATGAGGGGTAGGCAGCGAATCCGAAATGAGGAATCGCTTCTTGAGACGGACTTGGAGTTCTTCGGGAGAGAAGTAAAGCGCTGAGCATAGTGCTTAGATACTGTGATCGGCGTAATGCGGGTTGTAGTAGGTGGACTTACTTCTTAGGGTATTTTAGAATATTCCCATTATTTGGTGAATAATGGGAATATCAGGTCAAGTTATAAATGGTATGTTATTGCTGGCTAAGAAACTATAGTTGCTTCTCTTGCCAATAGATGCTGACCAAGGATGGGTTTTTGTCGTTGATCAATACCCCGATGGTAGGCGAATTCTTTTTGAGATAGTGAACCTTCAGTGAGGAAGCAGAATTTGGCTGCTCAGAGGCTACGTAGCCCAACGCACGGAAGCGCTCATCCACTTTAGCCTTGGCAGCATCTTGAGCCAGATTGTATTGTACATCGATACTTTTAAAGGTGCCGTTCTCAATAGGCTTGCTGGTGTTCTTGGTGATGCTGCCCTCAAGGGTCAGTTTCTCGCCCGTAGGGAGTTGAATATCAACGCCTTTTTCCTCATTGCAGCCGCCCAAAGCGAGCAGGCAGGACAAAACGGCAACGCAGGTGATTTTTTTCATTTTGAACTGTAAACCTAGGGTTGTTAGTGTGGAGACGTAATTTCAAATTTTACCAAGCTTGGCAGCGGGTTGCTATTCCGTTTGCTTGAACTCCGCATGCTTGGGTGAGGTTTTGAGCAAGTCGAAGGCCATCCTCCTTTTGATAGCTTTTCTTGAATACTTTTGTATAAAATCATTTCGAGCAGTCTGGCGAAATTCCAGGCTTCTGAAGGATCTTATTGCGTCCTCGATATCGCATGGATTGAAAACGGCTGCATTCTGAATTCGGTTGCTGGCAAAACGGCCTGGGTAGCCCGATAGGCCGGCTAGTATCGGTTTTTCAGTGGCTGCGTACTCGAACAGCTTTGATGGCAGCACGCGACGGAAAGCCTTCATGTCATTCAGGTGCAAAAACAGAACATCAGCTTCACGATAGAGATTAAGTAGGGCATCACGCTTCATTGGCGGAGTCAGGTAAACGTTGCTCACCTTTTCGCTTTCAAGCGCTTTTTTAAGCCGGTCAGCAGCACCGCCAGATCCAATGATGTGGAAATCCACTTCCTTTTCCAGGCGTTTGGCCAGTTGCGGCACAATTAGATGTAAACCTTGGCCTGCACCTATGTTCCCTGCATATACAATTTTTAGTTTGCGTGGTAGTGCTGGGAGGCTTTGCACTGCAACTGTTGCCGGGAGTGGTGTCAGGAACAGCTCATCGATTCCGTTCGTATAGAAGGTAAAGGCTTTTTCCGGATAGCGTTTTTTAAAATATGAGGTGAACCCTGGTGAAATAAGATTCACTTTGGTGGCTTGCCGGATGGTGGTAGCCTCTACCGATGAAAAGATTGCAGAGGTTATTCTTCCAAGTGCAGGAGGGAGCACCCCTTGCAAGGTGTCGACAAAAATGTCCCTGATGTCCAGGTATAGCTTGGTCCCAGTTCTTTTGGAGATATAGGCCCCTAGCGAAGCGGTCATCAGGCGTGACGAGGTGGCAAAGATCAAATCGTATTGCTTGTTTCTGGCTGCCTTGCACACTTGCATGGCAAAACTGCCGAAAGAAAAAGCCTGGTCAACAAAACCACTTTTGTGTGAAGGCACGGCAAGACGCCGTACAGTGAGATTGGAAAACCGCTCATAGCTGGGCGCGGTAGCCTTGAAGGTATGATACCGATTGGGCTGGGTGGTGATGACATCGATTTCCACGTGGTCGCTGACATTATCCAGAAGCGCGTTTACCAGGGCTTCCGCACGGAAAGACCCTGCCGACAGGTCCGGTGGATAGTAAAAGCTCAAAAAGAGAATGCGAGTTTTCACGGTCGGTTACCTGGCTTGAGCCGGGGCAAACAACACCCGTTCATATAGATCGACTAGGCTCTTTTCCTGTGTTTCCCAGTTCAGATTCCGTGCGGTAATTCTCGCATTGCGGGCAAAGCGTTCGCGAAGCTCGTGATCGCCAAGCAACTTCACAAGCGTGTTGCTTAACGCCTGCTCGTCATTTTCTGGCACCAGCAAGCCGATTTCGTTGGCTCTGACAATTTTGCGGATCTCTGGAAAATCCGTGGCCACCACCGGCAACCCGGCGATCACATACTCGAAGAGTTTGTTTGAATCCGTCGTGTAATGATTGAGGCATGTGTTCTCGATTGGCTGTACACCAATGTCGGCGGATGCTGTATAGGCCGGTAATTCTGCCAATGCCACTGTCGGAATGAAGTGGACTTTATGTTGAATATTCAATTCATGTGCCAACGCCATGAGTGGCTGAGCCAGCCGGCCCCCGCCTATCAGCACGAAGAAGCAATCAGGCACATGCTGTGCGCAGCGGATCAGCTTTTCCAGGCCGCGCCCTTGTTGCAAGCCGCCCTGGTACACCACGATCGGCCATGGTTCAAGCAGCCCCAGTTCATCCCTGATCTTGTTGGAACGCGGACTCTCGACAAGTCTCGGGCGGTTTTGCAGTACCAGTGGCCGCTGCACGCCATAGGCTCTGGCGAAGTATTTGGCGCGTGCGTCGGTGGTGGTGATGGTGCCATTGGCACACGGCATCAGCCGTTTTTCGACGAACCCCACCACTTTTCTCAAGCTCTTGTAACCTTCGCGGCTGGTACTGATTTCATGTGCGTCATATACCAGCTTGGCTTGCGACAGCTTTGCAGCCAGCCAGGCAGTCGGCAGGGTATTTACATCATGTGAATGAACCACCGGAGCACGGTACTCAAGCATCTTGAGTAGCAGGGCAAAGTGGGTCCAGCCGCGCGCGATGGCTCTGAATATCAGCATCTTAAGGCTGGGTTTGATCGAGGCGGGTTTGGCTGCCTCGACAGTGGCCTTGGCGGTAACCGGTATATTTTTCTTTCGCAGTTTCCACAGGGGGGACCGGGCTACGCGCACGACTTCAATGCCGTCCTGCAGTACAGTGTGCTCCTGGGTAACGCCTGGCGTATGTAGCGCAAACACCCTCACCTTGTAGCCAGCACGTTGCAGCGTTTGCGCTTCCTTCATTACGCGCGCATCATTCAGGAACTCATTCCAGACGATCATCGAGACTTTTGTCATTGCGTCACCACCTCTGCAGCTGCAGGTGTATCAAAAATCTCAATGCAATTAACGATGTCGGGTGTCAATGCAAGGGCCGCCGAATAGTCTTTTCGCACGATATGTCTTTCCAGCATGTACATCAGTGCGGCCAACCACACTTTATGAGGGTCGATCGACGCCAGCACCTGGCGTTGATCTGCGCTGCGCAGTGTTTCAAACAGTGCGTCCTTCTGGGCAACTGGCCAGCTGCAGCCAATTGCTTCGATTCGCCAATTGCTCCAGTGGCTGAGCACAAAGCCGGAACCAGGCGAAGCCAGAAGCGTGTTGTTGGTGATATCCAGCGGTACGATCTGGCGGGGAAGCGTGGCGAGATAGCCGTTAATGGCAGACAAGTTGTCGATGATATTATCGACGTTACTCGTGTCATCCTCGTTGATGCAGGCCAGGCGCAACGCGTTGATTGTGGTTTCATCGAGGCGCTGCTCAAGGTACAGGCGTGTACGCGTAAACTGCGTGATCAGCTCTGCAGAGGGTTCGAGCAGCAGCAGTTTTCGTGCGATCGCAAGAATGCCTTCGCCAATCTTCCGACCGCCGATCAGCTTTTCAGCGCCGTCAAACTTGTAGACATGGCAGTCAATATCGTTCACCCGATAGTGACCAACGAATGGCAGGTCTGGAAGACCATGTTGCGTAGACAGCAGCGTGCGCTCCTGCAAGGCGGAAGATGAAATGTTGCTTCCAAATACTTTGACCAGCAATGTACCGGTGTCGTCCTGCTGTTCCAGTTGCAGGGTGAACGCATAAATATCGGCAAAGCCGACCTGGTGCCAATGCATCTTGTAGCCGTCGGCTGCTTCCAGGCCTAGCTTATCTAGCAGTGCCTTGACCCACTTTTCCCTGTTCTCGGCATCCAGAATGTATTCCAGGCCGTTACTCTGTGGTCGAAGCTCGATAAGAGGCTGGGATTGATAGAACAATGCGTTGACTTGTCGATGCTGAATACGCAGGCCGATCACGTCCAGGATCATGCTGGACAGCCTCTGCAGCCCTTGGCGCATAATCAGCACGGCAATCACTGCATTGAAAATCTTGCTGTGCTGGTAATACAGGAAGTCGGTAACCAGGAAGAAAAAGCTCAGGAGAAAGCCAGTTGCGGCCAGGGCGTTGAGAATCGGGCCGTAATGATGATGAAAGCTCTCGCGGACTCTTCTGATGTGGTTGTAGGCCAGGACGCTAACGCTGCTGGCAATGACCAGGTAAACAAGAATCGCCAGCAGCAAGCTTGGGTACACATACAATAATGCGAGCGCGCTCAGGCTGAAGAAAGCTGCGCCGGCCATGGCACGATTGAAGCGCGAGTAAGCGTTGGTGGCAATCTTGTCCTGGTTCTCGAACAGGTTCAGCTTCGAAGTGCGTGCCAGAAGCTTTTGCGTGCCGTTGCGACAAAGCAGCGCGCTGGCCAGTTCTGATAACAGGTAGGCGACGTAGCAAAGCGCTGCCGCTGCGGTCAGTGAATATATCAGATGATCTTTTTCAAGCGTATGCAAAATGGACGGGAAATAGGCAGGTATTTTTTCCGAGCCCAGCAGAATGATGACTTTGAGTGGCAGGAAAAACGCCAAGAGAAGAAATATCTGGCTCGCTAAAGTGCTGATTTGGACCAAAAGCGTAATAATGGGTACAACCCGGACGAATTTTACGCCCAGGGAAATGCACCAACCGGTAGTCGCTTTGATCTGCTGTTGAAGTTTCATATCAAACCGCAAGCGTATGTGCAAATTTCGTGCTTGTTTCCATCACTTTTCCTGCCAATAAATACTGGCGAGAGTTTCGTAACCGTCGTCATTGTTATGTGTGGTAAAAATTGCGCCAATCGGAGGTACAGACTTTTTGTAATACTGTACCTTGAACTGATTGGAGTCATTGACGATGATCTTGCGGGTGTAGCCATTGGCTTTCAGTACCGCGTACACGTCATTTTCGGCAATTTTATCCACGCCGGAGTAAACGAATTCATGCATGCTCAGGAACCCCGCATTGTTGGGTTTCCTGTGCGATTTCTGATGCGTCCCTCTGAGTAGCACGTAAGTGGAGTCACTCAGATGCAGGGCATTGGCAGGCTTTACATCTGTAATTACATCGGCTGCAGGTGGCTGTTCGCAACCGGTCAGTATTGCCAGCAGCACGATAATGAAAACGTATGGCTTCATGGTGTGGTCACTTCAATTGATGATCCGTGCCAGCAACTGCCTGGCAACGGTGCTGTAGTAGGTGCCATGGTAGTAGTAGGGGCAGAATGCCCACTTGTGCTCGTTTTTCGATACGTATTGCACCATCTTCGCTAAGGCTTGTTTGGCAATGGTTCTGTAATACGAACTGTCATAGTGATAGGGGCAATAGGCCCAACGCGGGGTGCCACCGGCTATCAGCCCGGCATCCTTGCCACCAATTCTTTCTACCGGGACTATCGAGTCTTCCAGGCTGTCCAGCATCGGGTCGATGATTGCGTTGTTCAGATCGATCAGGCCCTGGAATGTGCTGCCAGCGAAACTGGCAACGACTTCTTTGCTCTTGTACTGGCTCGCCCAGTTGGCCTGATGCACAAAGATGTTCGGGCACAGGCTGGCCACGCGATCCAGGAACATGGGCAGGGCCCAGGCGCGCAGCTGCTTTGCCTGTTCACTCCAAGGGGCCTGCACGGTGTATTCGATACCGCATTTAGCCAGCGTCTTGAGCATCAACGGGCTGGCCGTCACGATCGAAGTGCCAAATGTGGCAATACCAATGCTCTCGTCAAAGAAATCCACAATGACGATGTCGGGGCGAGATTGTTCGAGTTGTTGCCAATGCTCTTTCGAAGCATCCCACTCAACGCGCTTGGCCTCTGCGCCTTCTGCTTCAACGCTGAACCGTGCATCGAGACATGGCGGCGCCATGTACGAAATCACCGACGATTGAGACATGTAGAAACACACCTCAAAGCGCTCCAGCGTCTTTTTCTGGAACTTGAACAGATTATGGGAAGCGCTTGAGCCAAGAATTGCGACGCGTATTTTGCCAGACCCCGTTTTGACGGGGTTCGGCCGCGATGCGTTTTTTTCAAGCCTGGCCTTCTGTGACAAGAGGCTGTTCACCACCTCTGTATCGGGGCCGTCAATGTTCTTTTGCTCAGTCTTGAGCTGTTGGCGTACGTTGTTGAGTTTCTCTAGGTACTTGTGAGGCATGCCCAGCGGCGATTGCCTGAGTAGTTGACTCAGGTAGTCGAGCCGTGGTTGTTGCAGGCCAAACCGTGCAAACAGGGCTGGGTCGAAACCTTTGACGCTTTCGGGGGCGCCAAGTATGCGCGCCCGAGCGCCAAAGAAATAGGAATCGCTAAGTGGATGCTTGGTATAGAGGTACAGCGGCTCTCCACGTGTGAGGTGAATGTGCTCGGCAGAGATCTGCTGCTGCTCCAGGGTGGTGACGACAAGATGATGCGCATACTGGGTAATAGCATGTGTCTTGGGGCCACTGGTTTTGTCGACCATCGTCAGCGCCAGAGCCAGCGTGTCGTAATCCACTGGGCGATAGCATTGGTCCGAAGGCAGAAATTCCAGGCCATTCTTCAGCGAGATCAATAACACCTCCGAGATATTGTGCTCGGAGGTGGCCTCGGACTGAATCAGGTCGATGACGCTTTCATGGATACAGTCATCGTCGTCAATGCGTGACCGTGACCAATGTCGCCGCATTGACCCCCTTGAGCAGAAGCATGACTTCGCGGCTGACCATGCTGTAGTCGCTGACCTGAAGCGTGCGAGCATTCAGGTCGGTGTCGCGCAGCAACTGCTCAAGGCGCGTGCGGTGCAGGACCGGTAATGCTTCATCAATGAAGATGATCCACTCGAAGCCTTGATTACTTTGGTTAGCCAAGGATGGGAGAACGGTGTTGGCAAAGATCTCCAGCCTGTAGGACAGCCACAGTTCATCCTTGATGCCGATACCAAAATTGGTGAAAACAAAGTGCTTCAAAGCGGACGTCAACATATCTTCAATGGTTCTGAATCACGGCGATTTCCCGCTCCGCCATCTTGTTGCTGGCGCTTTGCCCGCGAACTCGATTGGCCGCAGCCCTGGATTTTTCTACGAAGGTATTGCCATTGAGGTACATATCTTCGATCGCCTTGGCCAATTGCTCGTAGTTTTCTGGTTCGACCACGTAGCCGGAGGTGTTGTCGACAAACTCGGGAACAGCGGCTACAGCTGTGGTGACCGGCACCAGACCTGACGACATGGCTTCGTCGCGGGATACTCCTTGGGTGTCCATGCGGCTCGGGCAAAGGAAGATGCCGTAGTTCTTGTGCGTATCGGCAATTTCCGTGTGGTTGAGGAAGCCCTGCTGGATTTTGACGTTGCCGAACTTGCGCAGCGGTTCCAGGGTTTCCTCAAACAGTGGGCCGTCGCCGATCAGGCAGAACTCCATGTCGTTGAACCAGGATTTGCCCGCCAGGCTCTGGATCGCTTTTACGGTCAGGTCGTTGGCATAGGTCTTCGAAGTATACGGACGAATGGACAGCACTTTCTTGCGTTGCTCGACCGACTTCTCGTGGTGATCGAACAACTCGGTGTTGATCGGGTTATGAATGATTTCGAACTGACCTTCCGGTAGGCGGAATCCAAGGTCTTCCATCACTTCTTCCGCGAAGTAGCGCGATACGAACACCAGTTTCAGGTTCGGGTGCATCGGTTGCAGCAGTTCGCGCCAGAACGTCATGCGTTTTTCGCTGGCGAGCTTGCCCAGGCGAAGTTGCTCATCAGAGGTGAAGTTGAACTCACGACGCCACCAAGGCTGGATATCTGCGCCATGTACCCAGACAGTGATGCGCGTGCTATTCAAGAACGGACGTAGTGCGTTCCACATCTGCTCGTCAAGAAAGTGCACGAGGATCGACTTGTAGCGATTTTTCTCGAGCATCTTTGTCAAGGTTGAAGTGCAGCCGGTAACCACGTCGACGTTCTGGAACTCGTGGTAGCTGACCGTTTCGTTCGGTCGCAGCCGGAATACGTCTACGTTGACCCCGCGCTCCTGATAGGCCGTGACCCGAGTGTGCACGAACTTGTTGCGGTATAGGTCGGAGTAGGTCGGGTAGTGGTTGGTCAGTAGCAGGTGCTCACCGCGGCCCATCATTTCAGATGGCTGCAGGTTGCGGTGCCCCAAGACCAGCGCCTTCAGTTCGGTACTGCCTGCAGCATAGGCGCGCAGACCGAAGCGAATGTAGACGGCTTCCGGTGGAATGTCGGCAGTCTGGTTGCGATTGGCATACTGCATCACATGGCTGATACGCTGCTTGTCGGCATCCAGGAACAGCACGACCAGCTGCAGGTTCAGGCCAGGGGTGCAGTCAACGAACAGCTTAAGACGGCCATCGTCGCAGCCCAACTCATCCACACGGACTTCCTGCTGGGCATAGATGTATTCATGCTTGCCATCGGCCAGCTTGGAGTGCACGCGCCAGGTATCGCCGTCGACGGCCAGGTCAACGAACTTGTTGCGGATGACGCCAAACATATCGGCCAAACCGCGCCCGGTGATCTCCGGTGCGTCGTGGCTGATCTGCAGCGGGGCAATGGACTCCGCGCGTGCTTGCAACTGGTCGATGGTCATGCCGAGGTTCAGCTCGAGGTCGTCGACCTTGGCGCTAATGTTTTCATGTTGTGCAGCGCCGTTCTCGCAATAGTTGAACGGGTCGATGGCCAGGCCTTGGGCATGGGTGTACTGCAGTGACGGCAGGTTCTTAAGCCAATTGCGCAGCGGCTGTCCGGCAACGATTTCGGTAGCAACCAGCGAGCGACGAGCGCTCAGGGTCTGGGTCGGCCGATAGGCCTGTTCGTTCCACTGCAGTTCCGCATTGTGGCCCTTGCAGGTGAAGTGGGCCGCTTTACCTACTACCTGGGCGCGGCTGTAGCGAGTGGCCAGCGCCAGGTCGAGCAGATAGTTCGGGCCATAATAGTCGCCAGGCACAAAGGCCGCGACCCATGGTGTATTGCCAACCAGCTCGCCCAACGAGGTCTTTTTCAGCTGCGCTGGCTTGAGCACCAGGATGCGTGGATCATCGCTGACGATACTGCTCTGGTAGGCATCGCTGATGATGACCATACGCACTTGGCTATAGGTCTGGCGGTTCAGGTGGGCGCGCAACGTGTCGAACTGTTCGCGGTCCTGGGCTTCACCGATCACTACGATTTCCGGGAGGCGCTGCGCCCTCGGGGTACCGGTGACCTTGCTCATCACGTATTCCAGGCGCTGGGTGTAGGTGTGCTCCTGCATCACTTTGCGCAGGGCCGCCAGCCGCAGCTTGTCACTGTTCAGTGGGTCTTCGGCCAACAATTGCAGTCGGCGCAGCATTTCCTCGCCGTTGTCGGTGGTAACTACCAGATCGCCGAACAGCAGGCGTACGCCGCGCGAGAAGTTGCTCACGGTCAGGGTGTTGCAGCCAAGCAATTCGAAGACGCGACGGGCAAACATCGATTGCGATTGCTTGATCGAGTTCAGGTTGATCGCATAGCGGTAGCCCTTGTAGGCCGTGTCGATCTTCTCGAAGGGCAGGGTACCGACGATATAGGGCTGGTATTCCTCGGGGAACTGGTAGTTTGCATCATTCTTGCCGAAATTGCGGTCGAAGATTTCCAGCGGACGGAATTTCGGCAGCTCGCAGACGAAGTTGCCCAGGTCGCGAGTACGTTCGGGGTAACGAACATAGTAAGCGCCGGCAAAGCAGAAGGCGTCCTTGCGTTCGTACAGCTCGACCGGGTTGTGCAGGGCAGGCTGGCAGGCGAACGGCAGCAGGTAGACGCGGTCGTGACCGAGTGCTCCTTTGTAGCGGTGAATACAGTCGATATCGGTGGTGAATACGTGGTCGAAGTGCTTGGCGGTAGTCAGGAAGGTCTCGAAGTGAACCGGGTCTTCCTTGTTCCAGAATACGGTCGGAACCTTGTTCTGACGGCACCAGGCCAGAATGTCCTGCAGTTCCTGGCCGTTGTGGCCCACTTTGCTGCCCCATAGATCATCCTTGCCGCGCCATGCAGACTCGATGAACAGCAATTCCGGGCCAAAGCCTTCGATTTCCGCTTTCCAGTTGGTTGGGGTGAGCGGCATCAGGTCACATTCAAAACGATAGGAGCCGAAGGTGAACTCATCCATCACGCACGCCACTTTCAGGCGGCTGACAGGCTGGTCCGCCTGACGCAGCAGGGTGGTGCGGCTCTGCTCGCTGGTCGGCAGGGCTGCCGGTAGCTTCAGGTAGTTTTCATCTTGCACAGGTGCCGGCGGCAGCAGCGCCTTGCGCGGTTCGCTGGCCAGCAACTTCTGCTCGTTCTGCTGGCGTTGCTGGCTGGCTTTGCGGTAAAGGCGCAGCAGGCGTACTGGCAGCTTGACCAGGCCGCCCAGCGAGGTGGCGCTGTTCTTGATCTGGTAGCCAAGCTGATAGGTCATGCTCGCACGGGTTTTGACCAGGCGCTGCTCTGCCAGGTGGCGCTGGGTATTGGCGCGCTCGAGGTTTTCATTGAGCTCGTCGATCTTGCGCTGCTGAGCGGCACTGCGCTCAAGCAACTGACTTAGGCTGGCCTTCAACTGTGGGATCTGTTCGCCGGTCAGGGCGCGGTACTTCATGTTTGCCGCACCCAGGCCTGCCTTGGACGAGTTGAGCTCGGTTTCAAGTTGCTGGCGTAAACCGTTGCCATTCCTTATTGGTGGCAGCGAGGCTGGCTTCAGCAGCGTGACGGCTGGCGCTTTCAAGCATCAGTTGCTCTTCCAGCATGTTTTTAGCCTGGTTGAGCGACGCAATGGTCTCTGTCAGGGCCTTCCGCGCTTCTTCAGATTCAGTATTGGCAGAGGTCAGCTTTTGTAGCTGGCCTTCCAGCTGGGTTCGCTGTTCAACCAAGGCATTGATGGAGCTCGCCTGGGCGGCATGCTCACGCTGGCTTTGTGCCTGAACGTCATTCATCAATTGCAGCTGAACTTCCAATTCAGCCTGCCGACTTTGCAGCACTGCGACCGTGTCAGCTTGAGCTGCATTGGCCAGCTGGCTTTGCAGCTGCAGTTCGCTCATGGCTTGCCGCTGCTTGGTCAGCTCAGCCTCCAGTTCAGCTTGACGTGCCTTCAACAGGGCAATGGTCTCTGCCTGAGCAGCGTCGGCCCGTTGGGTTTGGGCCTGCAATTCGTTCATATACTCCAACTCGCTTTCAAGTTCGGCTTCCAGTTCCGCTTGGCGCATGCGCAGCGTAGTAATCGTGTTGTCTTTCTCAGCAATATCCTGCTTGCTTTGGGATTGCAGACGGGTCGTTGCCTCAATCTGGTCTTGCAGCTCGACACCCATCGCAGCCAGCTGCTCATGCAATCCTGCGATGGTTTCCATATGGGCTGCGTTGGCTTGGTCAGCCTGTGCCTGAAGCTCGCTGGTTGCCTGCAAGTGTTGATCGAGGTCGGATTCCACTGCCGTTTTCTGTGCCTGCAACTCTGCGATATTCTGCAGATAGGTTGCCTCTGCGCGTTGAGCCTGAGCTTGATAGTCGCTCATTGCCTGCACCTGGCTTGCCAGTTCGGCCTGCAATGCCGCCTGTTGTGCACGTAACGCGGTGATCGCGTCGATATGCTCTGCATTGTTCTGTCGTGCATCGAGCAGCAGGTCGGCCGCTTGTTGCAGCTGGCTTTCCTGTTCGGCCTTCAATGCTGCTTGATAGGCACGCAGGTCGGTGATCGTCGCGACGTGGCTATCGTTGGTTTGCCGTACCTGGGATAGCTGCTTCGTAACCGCCTTGAGCTGCTCGTCCTGAGTCTGTTGCTTTTCTGCCGAACCACGCAGCTCCTCAATCGCCTCTGTCAATTGCTTTTGCGTTTTCGCGTGCTGATTCTGCAAGTCATCGAATTGCTGTTGCGTGCCAACCAAGTCTTCTGCGCGAGCCTTTTCAACCGCAGCTAACTGCTGTTCCAGTTGGCCATACTGCTCAGTCGCAACACGATACTTCTTGTTGGCTTCTACCAACCGCTGCATCGTCTCTTCAAACTCCTGGGCATGCTGTGCCTTGGCTTCGAGGAGCTCCCGGTTGGTTTTTTGCAGCGTTACGATATCTGCTTCGCGCGTTTGCAACTGCCTGGAAAGCGCTTCAACTTTTTGCGCTTCTGGCCTGAGCAGCGTGATTTGCTCAGTAGCAGTGCGGTATTTCTTGTTCGCCTCTTCCAGGCGCTTGTTCATCGCAGCGATATTCTCACGCAAGCTGCGTTCGACCGATTCGAACGCCCTTTCCAGCTCGCGAACCCGTTCAATGGCCAGCGAGTCGATAGCACCCGGCTTGTGCGTTTCGTTCTTCACGGCAACGATGCCCAGCCATTTGCCGAGCATCTTCACGTCGATGATCTGCAAGTACTCGGCCAGCAGCCGGAACGGTTCCATCAGGTAGAACGTGTGCTTGTGGTCAATGAAGTCATTGACCCCGAACGGTACGGTAATCACCAGTCGGCCACCCTGCTTTAGCAGGTCGTGGGCCTTTTCGACGAACAGCTCCGGGCGTACCAGGTGCTCGAGCACTTCGCTGATGACAACGGTGTCCGGTTCAGCCTCGAGCGTGTCCAGCGCGAGGAAGTCTGAATTGATATACGTGACGTTCTGCTGGATGTGGGCCGGTTCGGTAGACAGGTAGCCCTTGGCCTCTTCGATGGCCTGCGGGCTGGTGTCCACGCCGGTGACCAGGCAGCCTTCACGTGCCAGCAGCAGGGGCACGATACCCTGCGAGCAGCCAACATCCAGGATCCGGCGCCCTTTGACCTGGGCGCAGATCCAGTGGATGCGGGACTGCGTTTCCCGCATGAACTGATCCCCCAGCTTGCCGTAATAGGCTTCCATCACGCGGTCATGAATATCGGCCAAAGGTGAAGGCAGCTCTGTGTTCACGGTAGGTTTCTCAAGCGTGGGGTTGTTCATGCGGTGGGGTCCATCAAGCCTGGGTAACGCCTGCGGCGTCGATCACGAATGCTGCTTCACGCACATTGAATGTGCCGCGGAATTCGCGGTGCTTCACCAGCAGTACGTGGATGTCGGCGCTATCCTGCGCGTAGTCGAATTCCACGTGCTCGTGGCGCGCCAGGCGCTGCGGCAGGGCTTCGATGTTCGGTTCCACCAGTTGCAGGGTGGCTTCCAGCTCGTTGCCCAGGCGCTCGGCGATGCTCAGGGCCGGGCTTTCGCGCAGGTCGTCGATGTCGGCCTTGAAGGCCAGGCCGTAGCAGGCGATCTTCACTTGCTGGGCCGACTTGCCCGGGTTCTTGATCAGGAAGTTGGCCAAGGCCATCTTGACCTTGTCGATCACCCACTCAGGCTTGCTGTCGTTGACCACGCGGGCGGTGCGGATCAGGCGCGCCTGCTCTGGGGTCTGGCTGACGATGAACCATGGGTCGACGGCGATGCAGTGGCCGCCCACGCCTGGGCCAGGCTGCAGGATGTTGACGCGCGGGTGGTGGTTGGCCAGGCGAATCAGCTCCCACACATCGATGTCCAGCTTGTCGCAAATGATCGACAGTTCGTTGGCGAAGGCGATGTTCACGTCACGGAAGCTGTTTTCGGTCAGCTTGCACATTTCCGCGGTGCGAGCGTTGGTGACGATGCACTCGCCTTCAACGAAGGTGCGGTACAGGCGTACGGCCGCTTCGGAGCACTTGCTGGTCATGCCGCCGATGATGCGGTCGTTTTCCACCAGCTCGCGCAGGACGTGGCCTGGCAGTACGCGCTCAGGGCAGTGGGCAACGCGGATGTCGGAGTCTTCACCGTGGGTTTGCGGGAAGCTCAGGTCCGGGCGGGCCTGGGCCAGCCAGAAGGCCATCTGCTCGGTGGCACCGACCGGGGAGGTGGACTCTAGGATGACCAGGTCACCCTTTTTCAGCACGGGCGCGATGGCCTTGCTGGCGGACTCGATGTAGCTCAGGTCCGGCTGGTGGTCATCCATGAACGGGGTTGGTACGGCGATCAGGAAGGCGTCGGCAGCTTCCGGAACGGTGGAGGCACGCAGGAAGCCTTCGGTTACCGCAGCGTGTACCACCATGTCCAGCTCAGGCTCGACAATGTGGATTTCGCCACGGTTGATGGTGTCGACAGCGTGCTGGTTTACATCGATACCGATCACGTGCTTTTTGCGGGCGGCGAAAACGGCGGCGGTTGGCAGGCCGATATAGCCCAGGCCTACGACGGAAATTTTATTGAAGCTCATGCTGCGTCCTTGGAGTTAGAGAAGGCGGAGAGTGCGTCGAGGATTCGCGCGCACGCTTTTCCATCGCCGTAGGGGTTGTGGGCAAAGCTCATCTCGCGATAGGTCGTTTCGTCGGTGAGCAGTTTCGCCAGGTGTTCGGTGATCGATTCCACATCGGTACCCACCAGCTTGACGGTACCGGCGGCCACGGCTTCCGGGCGCTCGGTGGTGTCACGCATGACCAGTACCGGTTTGCCCAGGGCAGGGGCTTCTTCCTGGATGCCGCCGGAGTCGGTCAGGATCAGGTAGGAACGGGTCATCAGGTAGACGAACGGCAGGTAGTCCAGCGGCTCGATCAGGTGAATGTTGTTGACGTCGGCCAGCAGGCGGTTGACCGGTTCGCGCACATTCGGGTTGAGGTGCACCGGGTACACGATATCCACGTCAGGAAATTGGCGCGCGGTTTGTACCAGCGCCTGGCAGATGCGCTCGAAGCCGCCACCAAAGTTTTCCCGGCGGTGGCCGGTGACCAGCACCATGCGGCGCTCGGGGTTCAGGAAGCTGAACCGGGTTTCGAACTGGCTTTTCAGCGCGGGGCTTTCCAGCTTGCGGACCACTTCCAGCAGCGCGTCGATCACAGTGTTGCCAGTGGTGTAGATGGTCGCGGCGTCGGTGCCTTCGCGCAGCAGGTTGTCCTGCGAAGTAGAGGTCGGCGCGAAGTGCAGGGCGGCCAATGCGCCGGTCAGGCGGCGGTTGCCTTCTTCAGGCCATGGCGAATACAGGTTGCCAGTACGCAGGCCGGCCTCCACGTGGGCAATCGGAATCTGCTGGTAGTACGCCGCCAGGCTGGTAGCCAGGGTTGTCGCGGTGTCCCCGTGCACCAGCACCACGTCGGGCTTGAACTCGGCCAGCACAGGCTTCAGACCCTGCAGGATGGCCGTGGTTACGTCGGTCAGGTCCTGGCCGGGCTTCATGATGTTCAAGTCGTAGTCGGGCGTGATCTCGAACAGCTCCAGTACCTGGTCGAGCATCTGGCGGTGCTGGCCAGTTACGCAAACGCGCGACTCGAAACGGTCGTCCTGGGCAAGGTTGAGGGCCAGGGGGGCCATTTTGATGGCCTCTGGGCGGGTGCCAAATACAGTGAGGGTCTTGAGGGGCACGGCGACGGTCTTCTTTGGGTGAGTGAAGGCGGTTGAATCAGGTGCTACGGGTGCGAAACGCGGGGGTCATGCAAATCGGCCGGGGGGGTTGGCCTGAGAAACGCTACGCACGAAAAAGCGAGCGGGGGGGGGCGGGGGTGAAGAAAAATTCATGTTGGCTCGGATCCTTCAAGCGTAGCGGTTGTCCAATGAACGCAAATTTATCACTTCGTCATCAATATGACATCCCGTCTGGCACGTTTTTTTCCCCTGAACGTGGGAATTCGGCTATATCTATCGACTGATTGGATCCTATTTTCGGAAGTTGCATCAGAAAAAACGATTGTTTGATGTTATTCAGGCATCATGCCAATAACGTAAATTTGACTGATGCATACGACGAAAGGATGGGGGCCTTGTCCGGCAAGGCTTGTGGGAAAAACAACAGCGATTGGTCTGAATGAAACCTAGGTTAAACGGGAATTTACCTAGCGGCGATTTGCTATCGCCTTTGTTTCATGAAGTTAACCTGAAACATGGCGTAACGCCATCATTTTTGGGTAGGCGAAGTTGCTTTTTTTTATGTCGGATTCGGTAACGATTAACTGGGCCAAGTGCCTGTTTGCAAAATGGCAGAGCCGCTAGGGTTGATTGCGCAGCCGAAGGAAAACGGCTGCTGGTAAATGACCAACCCAAGGAGTGTTCACCATGCGTAACAACGTTCTGTCGTACCTGCTGCTGCCGCTGTTCGCCAGCCTGTCCTTTTCCCTTAGCGCGGCCCCGGCCAACGTCACGGCGCTGCCCGAGCCGGTACCGGTGGTAAGCCAGCAGCAGGCCCAGCAGCCGCAGCGGCTGGACCTTAATACGGCTGATGCGCTGACTTTGCAGAAGGAGTTGAACGGCATAGGGAAGGCCAAGGCCGAGGCCATCGTGGCCTACCGGGAGGCCAATGGGCCGTTTGCTTCGGTGGATGAGTTGCTGGAGATCAAGGGCATTGGCAATGCGTTGCTGGAGCGTAACCGGGACAAGGTGATGGTGGAGTAAGTAGGGGGAGGGTGAGCCTGGCGGTTTGGGGTTGCCTTCTGAAACCAGGGCTGCTTTGCAGCCCATCGCGATACAAGACCGCTCCTGCAGGGGATACGCGGATACAGGCCGACATGGGATTTCTATCGGTATGCAATCCTTTGTAGGCGCGGCCTTGTGTCGCTAAAGGTGGCGCAAAGTGCGCCCAATAAATATCAAATAAAACAGTAAGTTAATTCTTTGCTTTGCCTGCCGTCAAAATACTGCTCTGAATAAATGGCCAATAAGCCCTTTGCTTTGACCTTTCAGCGGTCTTGCGCGTCCTTGGCATCCGCTTCGGCATTGCGCTCATGGACCTTGCGTAGCTGTTCTTCGGTCAGTGGCAGTTTTTTTGCCGTATCGCGCAGCAGCATCAGCCCGCCAACGATCGAGCCGAGGGCTATGATGAGGATCAGCCAGGCATACCAGGGCATTGTCGTTCTCCTTTGCTGGTGATGGGCAGCGCTTGTACGAATATTGAGCAATTGCCCGTTCCGTTGGTTCAATTATAGGGGCCAGCCACTGCCGGGCCAATTCCGTGACCCGCGGGCCCCAAAGCCTGCGCCACTTCGTTTACAATGCGCGCCGTTTTCGACTTGCCAAGAGACCCTGCCCATGTCCGCCTGCCAGACGCCCCTGATCGTCGCCCTGGATTTCCCTACCCGTGAGGCCGCCCTGAAGCTGGCTGACCAGCTTGACCCTGCGCTGTGCCGGGTCAAGGTTGGCAAGGAGCTGTTCACCAGCAGCGCTTCGGGCATTGTCGAAACCCTGTGCGACAAGGGCTTCGAAGTGTTCCTGGACCTCAAGTTCCACGACATCCCCAACACTACCGCCATGGCGGTGAAGGCTGCGGCCGAGATGGGGGTGTGGATGGTCAACGTGCATTGCTCCGGTGGCCTGCGCATGATGGCGGCTTGCCGTGAAGAGCTGGCCAAGCGCAGCGGCGCGCAGCCGCTGCTGATTGGCGTGACCGTGCTGACCAGCATGGAGCGTGAAGACCTGGCCGGCATCGGCCTGGATGTCGACCCGCAAGAGCAGGTGCTGCGCCTGGCGGCGCTGGCCCAGAAGGCCGGCATGGACGGCCTGGTGTGCTCGGCGCTGGAGGCCCCGGCGCTGAAGGCGGCGCATCCGTCGCTGCAACTCGTGACCCCGGGTATTCGCCCGGCGGGCAGTGCGCAGGACGACCAGCGCCGTATCCTCACCCCGCGCCAGGCACTGGATGCGGGTTCGGATTACCTGGTAATCGGCCGCCCGATCAGCCAGGCCGCCGACCCGGCACAGGCGCTGGCTGCGGTGGTGGCGGAGATTCGCGGGTAAGTAGCCGTATCATTGAAAAGGGCCAGTACGAAAGTGCTGGCCTTTTTTGTTTCCGGCTGCCTGGCACAGAAGAACACAACCTTTGGAGCGAGTGCGATACCTGGGGAGCAGGTGTGGCTTCGACGGTCAGATCACGACGCGCACGGGCTTGATCAGCCTGATCAGGTAGATCGGTATCAGCGTCAACACGAATACCGCCACCGCCAGCAGCGGTATCAGCCACGCCAGTGAATGCCCTTCGATCAGCGGGCCATAGACGATGCTGGCCCTGTTCATGATGAACACGTGCAAGCAGTAAAGCCCCAGCGTGCAGGCAGACAGCTCGGCTAGCAGCTTGCTATGCCATACCAGCTGGCCACCCAGTGCAATAAGCAGGCGGAAGGCGCAGATGGCGGCCAGCACCACCAGCGGCGACATGTAGGAATAGAAGACCTGGCTGGGCACGCCTTGCAGCACCGACAGGGCGTGGGTGGCGGCGGCGGTCAGGGCACCGCTGACGAAGAACCCGCCAAGGTTTACCCAGGCGTTGCCAGGGCCATGCAGCCGAATGTGTTCGAATACATAAGCCCCCAGGAATGCGTAACCCGCAAACCCCATGAACGAAAACAATTCATAGGTAACGGTCAGGTTGGCCAGCGCTGGAGCGAACTGCGCGAAGGTGGGGAGCAGGCAACTGACCGCTAGCCACAGGCCCAGGAAAACCCGCTTTTCCTGTGGGCCGGAATGCTGGTAGACCTTGGCCATGAACGGCATGAACAAGTAGATGCCGATGATCGCGTACAAGTACCAGAGGTGGTAGTAGACGGGGCCTTGGAGCATGGCCAGTGCGGCTTGCCACACACTGCCATGCCCGACGCCCATTTCAGCCCGCCACAGTGCGTAGAACACAGACCAGAACAGCAGCGGCGGCAGTATGCGCACGAAACGCTTCTGATAGAACCTGACGGCACCTTCCGAGCGGTTCAATAGCAGGGCGCCGGACAGCATCAGGAAAAGCGGTACGCAAGACCGGACCAGCGAGTTGTAGATATTGGAGGACATCCAGTTGTCATCCAGTTGGGTTGCCCCGGCCGAAGCGATGTGAAGAACTACCACCATGAAGCAGGCGACGATCCTGCAAAAGTCCAGCCCGGTATTCAAGCGTTGCTGCATCGGTTGCCCACCTTTTCGCTGCCTTGCGCAATGGGTGCTTGTGGATGCCTGAATTTAAGTCTGGCGAGGGAAACTGCAAGCGGCGAATGTGCCACAACACGGGTTTATGGCGAGATCTCAAGGCATACCCCGTCCTGTAGACGCGGCCTTGTGTCGTGATAGGGCCGCAACGCAGCCCCAGGGTTTCAGCGTTGATGCAGATATTGCCGGGGCCGCTGTGCGGCCCAATCGCCGGCAAGCCAGTGTTGGCTACCTCAATCTCACACCTTCAACACCAACTTGCCAAAATTCTCACCACTGAACAGCTTCAGCAATGTCTCGGGGAAGGTCTCCAGCCCTTCCACCACATCCTCCTTGCTCTTCACCTGCCCGCTGGCCAGCCACCCGGCAATCTCCAGCGCGGCCTTGCCATAGTCCTTGGCGTAATCCATCACCACAAAGCCTTCCATGCGCGCGCGGTTCACCAGCAGCGACAAGTAATTGGCCGGGCCTTTCACCGCTTCCTTGTTGTTGTACTGGCTGATTGCGCCGCAAATCACGATGCGAGCCTTGAAGTTGATGCGGGTCAGCACGGCGTCGAGGATGTCGCCGCCGACGTTGTCGAAGTATACGTCCACGCCTTTGGGGCACTCGCGCTTCAGGCCGGCCAGCACGTCTTCGGCCTTGTAGTCGATCACCCCGTCAAAGCCCAGTTCGTCCTTCAGGTACTGGCACTTCTCGGCGCCGCCGGCAATGCCGATCACGCGGCAGCCTTTGATCTTGGCAATTTGCCCGACAATGCTGCCCACCGCGCCGGCCGCGCCGGAAATGACCACGGTTTCACCAGCCTTGGGCTGGCCTACCTCCAGCAGGGCGAAGTAGGCGGTCATGCCGGTCATGCCCAGCGCCGACAGGTAGCGCGGCAGCGGCGCCAGGTTGGGATCGATCTTGTGCAGGCCCTGGGGTTCGCCAGTGAAATAGTCCTGCACACCCAGCGCACCGCTAACGTGGTCACCTGGTTTGAAACCCGGGTGGTTGGAGGCAACCACTTCGCCAACACCCAGTGCGCGCATCACCTGGCCCAGGGCCACGGGCGGGATGTAGGACTTGCCTTCGTTCATCCAGCCGCGCATGGCCGGGTCCAGCGACAGGTACAGGTTGCGTACCAGTACCTGGCCTTCGCCGGGTTGTTCGGCGGGCACGGTCTCGAAGCTGAAGTCGTCACGGCGCACGGCGCCGACCGGGCGTTTGGCGAGCAGGAAGCGGCGGTTGGTATGGGTCATGGCGAGTCCTTGTGAGCAGTGGAGGGGGGAGGCATTAAATCTACCTTGTTGATGTAGGCAGGTCCTTAACATCACTGACAAGCATGGTAGCCCAACCGGTGGGGTGATGATGCTGCCCGGCCGGGTGATGGCTGACTATGCTCTGAACCCCACCAAGCACGCTTCGGAGCACGCTATGAGCATGACCTTTTCCGGCCAGGTAGCCCTGGTCACCGGCGGTGCCGCCGGCATCGGCCGGGCAACCGCCCTGGCTTTCGCCCAGGAGGGCCTGAAGGTGGTGGTGGCCGACCTCGACCCGGCCGGTGGCGAGGCTACTGTGGCGTCGATTCACGCTGCGGGTGGCGAGGCGCTGTTCATTGCCTGTGACGTTACCCGCGAGGCCGAGGTGCGCCAACTGCACGAGCGCCTGATCGCCGCCTATGGCCAGTTGGACTATGCCTATAACAATGCCGGTATCGAGATCGAGCAGGGCCGCCTGGCCGAGGGTAGCGAGGCGGAATTCGATGCCATCATGGGCGTCAACGTGAAGGGTGTGTGGCTGTGCATGAAGTACCAGCTGCCGTTGCTGCTGGCCCAGGGCGGAGGGGCGATCGTCAATACCGCTTCGGTGGCGGGCCTGGGCGCGGCGCCGAAGATGAGCATCTACAGTGCTTCCAAGCACGCGGTGATCGGGCTGACCAAGTCGGCGGCCATCGAGTACGCCAAGAAAGGCATTCGGGTTAATGCGGTGTGCCCGGCGGTGATCGACACCGACATGTTCCGCCGCGCCTATGAGGCCGACCCGCGCAAGGCGGAGTTTGCCGCTGCCATGCACCCGGTGGGGCGCATTGGCAAGGTCGAGGAAATTGCCAGCGCCGTGCTGTACCTGTGCAGCGACGGTGCGGCGTTTACTACCGGGCATTGCCTGACGGTGGATGGTGGGGCTACGGCGATCTGAGCCGAAACCGCGTCGGCTTCTTCGCGGGCATGCCCGCTCCCACAGGTGCCCCGCTGGCCTCAGGGCTGGTGATATCCCTGTGGGAGCGGGCAAGCCCGCGAAGAGGCCCTGGCAGACCACCACAATGCCAGCCCTACAACCACACATCCCACCATCAACACCCCACCAAACACCAGCAACGCCAACCGCGACCCCAGCCGGTCACTCAGCAATCCGGTGAAGATCACCGGCAGGCTGAACCCCAGGTACGCCAGCAGGAAGAACCCGGCACTGGCCCGTGTCTTTTCGCTTCCAGCCAGCTGGTTCACCGCCGCCAGCCCGCCCAGGTAGATAAACCCGTAGCACGCGCTGCTGGCCGCCACCGTCCCCAGCAACACTGCGCCCAGCCGGCCGCTGTCTGCTCCCCAGGCCAGCACGGCATAGCTGCACGGCAATATCACCAGCCCCAGCAAGGTGGCCCTACGGCTGCTGAGGCGCCGGGCCATGGGCTGGAACAACAACCCGCAGCTGATCACGCAAAAGGTCGAGAACCCCGACCAGGCGCTGAGCCCATGCTGGCGCAGGATGCCGGGCAGCAGGGCGATCACCAGCCCCACGCAGGCCCACGCCAGCAAAATGGCCAAGCCATAGGCTACGCTGCCACGCGGGTAGCAGGGCAGGCGCAGCATGGGGTTGCGTTGTGCCGGGCGGGTGTCGGGCAGGCGCCACACCAGCAACATGGCCAGCACCGCCAGCAGCAATTGCAGGTGGAAGCTGCCTGGGGTCAGGCTGGGGCCGCTGAGCAGAAACAGGCTGGTCAGCGCCGCGCCCAGGCCAAAGCCCAGCGAGGTACTGGCGGTAACCCAGTTGGCGGCGCGGGCATTGTCCGTGCCACCCATCAGCTCACCCATGTAGGCGGTGGCCGTGGCCGAGGCCAGGCCGGTGCCCAGGCCGAGGAACAGGCGCGCCAGGCCGAGGGTTTGCAGGCTGGGGGCCAGCAGCATCAGCACGGTGGCGACCATCGACAAGGCCAGTGCGGCAAGCACCAGTGGCCGGCGCCCGACACGGTCGGCCAGCCCGCCCTGGGCCAGCAGCACGGGTAGCACGCCGAGCACATAGCCGGAGAAGGCCACTGCGGTGGCGGCGGCGCCGTTGGCCGGAAAGGTCGGCGTAGGTGATGTACAGCGGGGCCTGCAGGTTGACGGCCAGGGTGATCAGGCAGAGGGCGAAGGCCAGGCGGGCCGGGGCAGTGGGCATGGTAGGGGTCCTGGTTTTCTGGTGGCTGTTCCGGCCTCTTCGCGGGCACGCCCGCTCCCACAGGGATCGCGCAGAACGCAGTACCTGTGGGAGCGGGCATGCCCGCGAAAAGGCCGGGCCTGCCTACTCTGATGCCGGCCCATTCCCCTCACCAGACACACCTACAACCCTTTTATGCTTAACTGTTTGCTCAAAACCAGCGAACACTTGCCCCATGCATCTGCCCCTAGACCGCTCCAGCCCCACCCCCTTGGTGCAGCAACTCACCGACCACCTGCAAACCTGGATCGACCAACAACGCCTGCGCCCCGGCGCGCGCCTGCCGTCGATCCGGGCCTTGGCACGCAGCCAGGCGGTCAGTGCGTCGTGTGTGATCGAGGCGTACGACCGCCTGGTCGCCTGCGGCTGGCTGGAGGCCCGCCACGGCACCGGTTTTTTCGTCGCCGAGCGCAAACCCGGCCTGGCCGTGGAAGACGCCCAACCCTGGGGCGAGGCCGGCGACGGCAGCTGGCGGCAGTTCCGCGAAGGCCATGACGAATTGCTCAAGCTGGGCTGTGGTTGGTTGCCCAGCAGTTGGCGCGCCGCCACCGAACTGGCCCAGGCAGTACGCCAGGTCAGCCGCGGCAACCCGCAGGACCTGTTCGACTATTGCCCGCCACTGGGCCTGGCCAGCCTGCGCCAACAGCTGCACAAACGCCTGGCGCAACTGGGCATCGCCGCCGGCCCCGAACGCATCCTCACCACCCACGGCGCCAGCCACGGCCTCGACCTGCTGGTGCGCACCCTGCTGCGCCCGGGCGACACGGTGCTGGTGGAAAACCCCGGCTACTACAACCTGTTCAACCTGCTGCGCCAGCACCAGGTGCACATGCTGCCGGTACCGCGTACCGCCGACGGCCCGGACCTGCCCGCCCTCGAAGCCCTGCTGGCCGCGCACAAGCCGCGCTGCCTGTTCATCAACAGCCTGTACCACAACCCCACCGGCACCAGCCTGACGCCCAAGGTGGCCTACCGCCTGCTGGAGCTGGCCCGCGAGCATGACCTGCGCATTATCGAGGACGATATCTACGCCGACTTCCAGGAGGGCTCGGCCACCCGCCTGGCTACTCTCGACAGTGAGCAACGGGTGATCTACATGGCCAGCTTCTCGAAAACCCTCAGCAGCTCGCTGCGGGTCGGCTACCTGGTCGCCGAGCCGGCGTTGCTGGCGCGCCTGGCCGAGTTGAAGATGGTCAGCGGCATCGGCACCTCGCGCTTTGCCGAGCAGGTGGTGGGGCAGATGCTGGCCAACGGTAGTTACCGCAAGAGCGTGCAGCGCCTGCGCGTGCGCTTGGGGCAGCACATGGCCCGGCTGCTCGGCCAGCTGGAACAGGCGGGCTGGCAGGTGTTCTGCGAGCCCTACGGCGGCATGTTCGTCTGGGCCCGCGTGCCAGGCCGGGATTTCGCCAGCCTGGAGCGCCTGGCGCTGGAACACGATGTGCTGCTCACCCCCGGCAGCGCCTTCGATTACCAGGGTGCGACCAACGACTGGCTGCGCATCAATGTCGCTTATGGGCAGGACGCTCGCGCCCAGGCCTTCCTTCAGCACGCAGGGCGACCTCTGCCAAGCTGATAGCGACACGCTCATAGCTATTTGACACTATTCTGACGTCAGGCCCTTGTTCATCGGCTGGCATCGTTGCCACCCTTGGCCTTCGGTATAACCTCGCACGCAGAAGGGGAATCGGCATGGGCGCGAGCAAGCACGGTGTGCTGGCCAACCTGGGCATGGCCCGCAAACTCGGCCTGGGCTTCGCCCTGGTGTTGGTGCTGACCTTGGCGGTGGCGGCCATCGGCATTGCCGCGCTGCACAGTGTTGGCCAACGCTTCGACAGCCTGCGCCAGCTGGCCCAGTTCAATACCGACCTGCTGCGCTTGCGCCAGCACGAGCAGGCCTTTGCCCTGCGCTCCGACCTGCAGCAGGCCGAGGCCTTGCGCAGCGGCCTGCAGGGCCTGGCCGAACGTGCCCGTGGCCTGCCGTCGCTGGCGGCGGCGGAAACCGACCTGGCGGCCTATGGCAAGGCATTCGAAGCCTTTGTCGAGGCGGTGCAGGCCAAGGAGCTGGCGCTGGATATGGCCAGCTGGTCGGTGTCCAGCGTGGCCAACAACCTCGACGTGCTGCAGGCCGGCCTTGCCGATGACGGCGTGTATACCCTCAAGCAGTCCCAGGGCCAGCAGGGCGGCGCGTTCCTTGAGCAGGCCGCGCAGGTGGCGCAGGTATCGCGGCTGATGCTGCAGGCCATGGACGAAGCGCGAGTACGCCTGGAAAAAAGCCGCAAGGGCGAAGAGGGCGTCAGCCAGGAACGTATTGCCCAGACTGTCGAGGCCGCCAGCCTGGTCAGCCAGTTGCAGGGCGCCGTCAGCGATGCCGGTTACCAGAGTGTGCTGGGCGAAGTGGCCGGGCACATTGGCAGCTTCTCGGAAAAACTCAACGAATACACCGACCAGCTGGCCCGCGAGCAGGGCTTGAAGGCGCAGCTGCAGGCCAGTGCCGAGCAAGTCACCAGTCGGGTTGACCAGGCCTACCTGGGGCAGGAACAGGCCCTGCAGGGCGAACTGCAACGCAATGCCGTGGCCATCGGCCTGGCCACGGCATTGGCGCTGCTGGTGGGTGTGCTGGCGGCCTGGCTGATCACCCGCGCCGTAGTCGGGCCGCTCAAGCATGTGATCGCCCGCGCCCAGCGCATTGCCGCTGGCGAGCTGGGCTTTGACGCCCAGGCGCCGCGCCGTGACGAGGTAGGGCAACTGATGCAGGCCATGCAGCAGATGGCGGAGGGCCTGTCGGGCATTGTCAGCGGTTTGCAGCAGGGTATCGAGCAGCTGGCCGGCAGTGCGCAGGCGCTGTCGGCGGTGACCGAGCAGACCAACCGCGAGGTGGGCAGCCAGAAGGAAGAGACCGAGCAGGTGGCCACGGCCATGCAGCAGATGACCGCCACGGTGCACGATGTGGCGCGCAATGCCGAAGAGGCGGCGCAGGCGGCCCAGGCTGCGGATGAGAAGGTGGATTCCGGGCAGCAGGTGGTGCGCCAGAGCATGCAGCGCATCGAGCAGCTGGCGGCGGCGGCGGAGACGGCCAGCGCCGGTATCGACAGCCTCAGTGCCGAGATCCACACCATTGGCGACGTGCTGGAAGTGATCAAGAGCGTGGCCGAGCAGACCAACCTGCTGGCGCTGAATGCCGCTATCGAAGCGGCTCGGGCGGGTGAGCAAGGGCGTGGCTTTGCCGTGGTCGCTGATGAGGTGCGTGCCCTGGCGCGGCGCACCCGGCAGTCTACCGAGCAGATCGAGACCTTGGTCGCCAGCCTGCGCGGTAATGCCCAGCAGTCGGTGGCGCAGATTCGCGGCAGCACCGAGCTGGTGCGCCTTGCGGTAGCCGATGCGCTGCACACCGAAAGCGCGCTGGGCAGCATTGCGGCGGCGGTGTCATTGATCCAGCAGATGAACCAGCAGATTGCCGCGGCGGCCGAGCAGCAGAGCTCGGTGGCGGAAGAGATCAGCCGCAGCGTCACGCAGATCCGCGGCAGTGCCGATCAGGCGGCGTTGGCGATGCAGGATAATGCCCGGTCGAGTATTGAGCTGGCGCAGTTGGGCACCGACCTGAAGGGGATGGTGGGGCATTTCAGGTTGTGAGCCAGCCCCGGGGCGTTGTGCTGCATGTAACGGCCTCTTCGCGGGCACGCCCGCTCCCACAGGGATACCACAATGCTGAATATTGTGTGTTCCCTGTGGGAGCGGGCGTGCCCGCGAACAGGCCGATACAGGCAACAAATACCTTCAGGCCCTGCGCGGGTTGAGGATCATCAAGGCCAGCACCCCCGCCACAATCCCCCAGAACGCCGAGCCGATCGAAAACAGGGTCAGCCCCGAAGCGGTAACCATGAAGGTAATCACCGCCGCCTCCCGCTCACGCGCTTCGCTCATGGCCACGGTCAGCCCGTTCATGATCGAGCCGAACAGCGCCAGCGCCGCAATCGACAGCACCAGTTCCTTCGGCAGGGCCGCAAACAGCGCCGCCAAAGTCGCGCCGAACACCCCGGCAATGCCATAGAAAATCCCGCACCACACCGCCGCGGTGTAACGCTTGGCGGGGTCTTCATGGGCGTGCGGCCCGGTGCAGATCGCTGCGCTGATCGCCGCCAGGTTGACCCCGTGCGAGCCAAACGGCGCCAGCAGCAGCGAGGCAAAACCGGTGGCCGAGATCAGCGGCGAAGCCGGCACCTGGTAGCCGTCCGCTCGCAGCACGGCCACACCCGGCATGTTCTGCGAGGTCATCGCCACCACGAACAGCGGAATGCCGATGCTGATGGTCGCCCCCAGCGAGAAGCTTGGTGTGGTCCACACCGGCGTGGCCGCTTCCAGGCGAAAGCCGCTGAAGTCCAGCAGGCCCAGGGCGCCAGACAGCGCCGTGCCCACCAGCAGGGCGGCCAGTACGCAGTAACGCGGCGACAGGCGCTTGACCAGCAGGTAGCTGAAGAACATGCCCAGTACCAGTAAGGTGCGGTGCTGGGCGGCAACGAAGATTTCGCTGCCGATCTTGAACAGAATGCCCGCCAGCAGCGCCGAGGCCAGCGAAGCCGGGATGCGCCTGACCAGGCGCTCGAAGCTGCCGGTCAGGCCACAGACCAGCACCAGCAAGGCACAGGTGATGTAGGCGCCGATCGCTTCGCCATAGCTGACCCCGCCCAGGCTGGTGATCAGCAAGGCGGCGCCGGGGGTGGACCAGGCCACGGTGATCGGTGTGCGGTAACGCAGCGACAGGCCGATGCTGCAAACCGCCATGCCGATCGACAGTGCCCAGATCCATGATGAAATCTGCGCGCTGGTCAGCCCGGCGGCCTGCCCGGCCTGGAACATCAGTACCAGCGAGCTGGTATAGCCGGTGAGCATGGCGATAAAGCCGGCGACAACCGCCGAGGGGGAGCTGTCTGCCAGGGGCCGCAGGCGTGCCGAAGTGGCATCGGTCATGAACAAAATCCTTGTAAAGGTGTAAGCAGTTTTTTCAGACTACAGCGAGCAAGGTTGATCCTTGCCATACAGCGGCCATTGCTTTTAGCCGTACAGTCGCCAACTATTGGGCGCAAATGCAGAACTGCTTGGGAGTGGAAGGGCGATGTACAAGGTCTATGGCGACTACCAGTCGGGCAACTGTTACAAGGTAAAGCTGATGTTGAGCCTGCTGGGCCGGCCATATGAATGGCACCCGGTGGACATACTCAAGGGCGAGACTGAAACGCCCGAGTTCCTGGCGATGAACCCCAACGGCAAGGTCCCGGTGCTGGGGCTGGAGGACGGCAGCTACCTGTGGGAATCCAATGCCATTCTCAACTTCCTGGCCGATGGCAGCGAGTTCCTGCCCACCGAGCCACGCCTGCGCACCCAGGTGCTGCAGTGGCAGTTCTTCGAGCAGTACAGCCATGAGCCGTACATTGCCGTGGCGCGTTTCATCCAGTTCTACCTGGGGTTGCCGGACGAGCGCG
Source organism: Pseudomonas putida (assembly GCA_029953615.1). Lineage (NCBI taxonomy): Bacteria > Pseudomonadati > Pseudomonadota > Gammaproteobacteria > Pseudomonadales > Pseudomonadaceae > Pseudomonas > Pseudomonas putida. Next base: position 3,843,625 of record CP124529.1, read on the forward strand.
TGGAGGAGTACCGCAAGCTGCACAAGGGTGGTTACAAGGCACTGAGGGTGATGGAGCGGCAGTTGCAGATGACACCTTACCTGGTCGGCGAGCAGTATTCGATTGCCGATGTGGCGTTGTATGCCTATACCCACGTGGCGCATCAGGGTGGGTTCGACCTGGCCGATTACCCGGCGGTGCGGGCCTGGCTGGAGCGCGTCAGCAGCCACCCGCGGCATGTGCCAATGGTGGGTTGATCTTTAGCCTGTACCGGCCCTATCGCCGGCAAGCCAGCTCCCACAGGCTCACCACAGGGCTGAATATTGTGGGGTCCCTGTGGGAGCTGGCTTGCCGGCGATAGGGCCGGTACAGGAAACCTGCAAACTGTCAGGCCGAAGCGAACCGCTCATCCAGGTAGGCAATGATCGCCTTGGACTCATACATCCAGGTCACCTTGCCCGCTTCTTCAATGCGCAGGCACGGCACTTTCACCCGGCCGCCACCTTCCTGCAGGGCCTGGCGGTGCAGCGGGTCGTTCTTGGCATCGCGCAGCGCCACCGGCACGTTCAAACGGTGCAGGGTGCGGCGGGTCTTGACGCAGAACGGGCAGGCGTGGAACTGGTACAGCGCCAGGCCCTTGGCCGCTTGCTCGACGCGAGCCTGGGCGGCGGCGTCGCGCTTGCGCTTCGCCGGGCGGCTGATCCAGTCGCCGAACACGATGAGCTGGCCGAGGCCAACCCGCAGGGCTTTGACGATCATGGGCAACTCCTGAAATGCAAAAGCCGACCCGGCAGGGTCGGCTCGGGGTCAGCAGCCAATCACTTGATCAGGCTGAGGAACTCGCTGCGGGTGGCGGCGTTTTCGCGGAACTCACCCAGCATCACCGAGGTGATCATGGTCGAGTTCTGCTTTTCGACACCGCGCATCATCATGCACATGTGCTTGGCTTCGATGACAACGGCAACGCCGGCGGCACCGGTTACCTGCTGCACGGCCTCGGCAACCTGGCGGCTGAGGTTTTCCTGGATCTGCAGGCGGCGGGCGTACATGTCGACGATGCGCGCCACCTTCGACAGGCCCAGTACCTTGCCCTTGGGCAGGTAAGCCACGTGCGCCTTGCCGATGAACGGCAGCATGTGGTGTTCGCACATCGAATACAGCTCGATGTCCCGGACCAGCACCATTTCGCTGTTATCAGAGCTGAACAGCGCATTGTTGGTGACTTCTTCCAGTGTTTGCTCATAACCGCGGCAAAGGTACTTCATCGCCTTTGCAGCCCGCTTGGGCGTGTCGAGCAGGCCCTCACGGGAGACGTCCTCGCCAATCTGGCTGAGGATCTCGGTGTAGTTCTGTTCCAGGGACATGGATCTACCTGTGGGAAAAAATCGCAAAAACGAAGGGTACGGCGGTGAGGGCGGCGCTGCAAGCGCGGCGTTACTCGTCGCGGCCTTCGAGCATGGTTCGCTTGAGCATCACATATACCGCGCCGGTGCCGCCGTGGCGGGCGTTGCACGAGGCAAAACCGAGCACCTGCGGGTGCTGGCGCAGCCAGGTGTTGACGTGGCTCTTGATCATCGGGCGCTTGCCGTCCAGGCGCGCGGCCTTGCCGTGGGTAACCCGCACGCAGCGCACTTCCAGTCTGGTGGCTTCGGCGATGAAGTCCCACAGGGTTTCGCGGGCTTTTTCCACGGTCATGCCGTGCAGGTCCAGGCTGCCCTCGAACGGGATCTGCCCCAGCTTCAGCTTGCGCAGCTGGCCTTCCTGCACGCCATCACGGCGCCACAGCAGCTCGTCTTCGGCGCCAACGTCGATGACGAACTGGTCGGACATGCCGTCGATCACCAGCGCCTTGTCACTGCGCACGGTCGCCGCCTGGCGCAGGCCGGCCAGCTTCTGGCGGTCGGCCTTGGGCTTGCCGACTTCGGCGCGGTCGTGACTGATCGGTTTGACACCGCGCACTTCGGCCTTGAACAGGGAAAAATCGTCGTCTTGCATGATGCCTCCACGTGGGCGGCGTAGTTTACGCGACTGTGGGGCGGTATGCAGCCTGTGCGGGCTCTTTCGCGGGCACGCCCGCTCCCACAGGGATATCACAGGGACTGAGGGCTGCGCGGTACCTGTGGGAGCGGGCATGCCCGCGAAGAGGCCGCTACAGGCAACACAGCCCTGTCAATCATGCTTCTTCATCAGGTGCGGCGACAGGTTCAGCTCGCGCCCGCGGCGCAGGCGAATGCGGCTGCGCCGCCAGAAGCGCACGCCCAGCCACAGCAGCAGCAAGCCGGCTACGGTGAGGATACCGGCTAGCGGTTTGTTGGCATTGAGTTCCGCCAGGGCAGGGTAATTGCCCAGCAGGCCGGCGACGCCGGCCATCGCCAGCAGTACGCCCAAGGTGGCCAGCAGGGCCGACAGGCCGGCCGCCAGGCGGGCGCCCCAGTTACGCGGTTGGCGCGGGCGCAGGCGCTTGGCGTCGAAACTGCCTTTGAGCTTCATTCCGCTTTCCTCTGTGGATATCCGGAATTCGACCAGGGGCCGCCCATCGGGTTCCGCCCGGCTGCCGGGCGGTTACCTGGCCGCTCAGATCAGGCTGGCGGTGGGCGCCACGCAAGCGAAGTTGTCGGCCATCACGGCCATTTCACACTGGTGGATCTGCGCGGCCGGGATCACCCCATCCTTGAATGCCAGGTCGCGGGTCGCCGAAGCGTCTTCCACCAGGGTGCAGCGGTAACCATAGTCCTTGGCGCGGCGTACCGTGGTGCTGACGCTGGAGTGGCTCATGAAACCGCAGACGATCAGGTCCAGGTGGCCCAGTTCCTGGAGTGTCTCGTGCAGTTTGGTGTTCTTGAACGCGTTGGGCATGCGTTTTTCGATGACGATTTCGCCTTCCAGCGGCTCCAGCCCCGGAATGAACTGGCCAGCCGGCCCTTGTGGGTCGAAGCGGCCACCGACAGTGCCCAGGTGGCGAACGTGGATGATCGGACGGCCGCTCTTGCGCGCAGCGTCGAGCAACCTGGCGATGTTGGCCACGGCCTCGTCCATGCCCGACAGCGCCAGGGGCCCGCTGAGGTACTCCTTTTGCGCATCGATGATGATCAGGCTGGCGTGGCTCAGCTTGGCCGGCGGGTAGTCGCGGCCAGTGAGGCGGAACATCGTGGTTGGAACGGACATCAAGGGCTCCTTGGATAGGGCTTTTGTATACCTATTGTCCCCTGCCTTGGCGCCAATGGGAATGGTTGACAACGTAAGCGGCATGGTTACTGGCCTGTGGCTAGCCATTGGGCAATGCAAAGGAACAAATGTGCGAGTGGGGCTGTTAGACTTTTGTCCGGTCTGAATTAGGAGTACCCCGTGATCACATCCCGCCTGCGCACGCTGCGCGACTACATTCGCTGGGCGGTCAGCCGCTTCCACGAGCACGACCTGTTCTTCGGCCACGGTGCCGACAATGCCTGGGATGAGGCCCGCCTGCTGGTGCTGGGGGCGGTGCACCTGCCGTGGGAGGTGGCCGACAGCTACCTGGACTGCATGCTTGAGGACGACGAGCGGGTACGCCTGCAGCACCTGCTCAAGCGCCGTATCGAAGAACGCGTGCCGGCCGCCTACCTGTTGGGCGAAGCCTGGTTCTGCGGCATGTCGTTCATCGTCGACGAGCGCGTGCTGGTGCCGCGCTCGCCGATTGGCGAGCTGATCGAGAAGCGCTTCGAGCCGTGGCTGGCGAGCGAACCGGCGCGCATTCTCGACCTGTGCACCGGTTCCGGCTGCATCGGCATCGTTGCCGCCGACGTGTTCCCCGAGGCCGAGGTGGTGCTGGCCGACCTGTCGTTCGAAGCGCTCGAAGTGGCCAACCAGAACATCGAACGCCACGGCCTGGACGGGCGCGTGTACACCGTGCAGGGCGACGGTTTTGGCGGCTTGCCGGGGCAGCGTTTCGATCTGATATTGTCCAACCCGCCGTATGTCGACGCAGAGGACTTCGACGACATGCCGGCCGAGTACCACCATGAGCCCGAGCTGGGCCTTGCCTGTGGCAACGATGGCCTGGACCTGGTGCGGCGGATGCTGGCCGAAGCGGCGGACCACCTGACCGACAAGGGCTTGCTGATTGTCGAGGTGGGCAACAGCCAGGTGCATGTCGAGGCGCTGTACCCCGAGGTGGACTTTGCCTGGCTGGAGTTCGAGCGCGGCGGGCATGGGGTATTCATGCTGACTGCCGAGCAGTGCCGCCAGCATCAGGAACTGTTCAAGGCCCGCGTCTGACTCCAGGGCCTCTTCGCGGGCTTGCCCGCTCCCACAGGTACAGCGCCGTCCTCAGGCTTTGCGCAATACCTGTGGGAGCGGGCGCGCCCGCGAAGCAGGCAACGCGGTGTCAGCGCGTGGCAATCCAGATCAGCAACCCCGCCTGGAACACCGCAAATGCCACCAGGCAGGTAATGGTAAAGCGCAACCCGCTGTCTTCACGCTGGTACTTGGCAACCCGTTCATCGCGCTCACGCAGTTGCCCTTCCTTCTCCTGCAACTGCTGGTCAGCCTGCTGCAGCAGGCCGGCAGCATCCAGTATCCCCACTCGCTGCAAGCGCTCGCTGTTCCACGCCCCCTTGAGCTCGCCCACCGTCATTTCCACGGTACGGCCCTTCAGATGCTGGCTGTCCTCGTACTCCACCTCGATACCCATCCCGCGCAGGCAGTGGTCACGACGCAGGCGTGAGTCTTCGTTCAGCGCATCCTTGCTCGGCAGCGCCATGCCCTCGATCCGGTAGTGCGACCACTTGCGCTGCAGCCACTGCGCGGCCTGAGCCAGCAGGAAGCGGCCGATGCCACGGTTCAGCGGCTCCAGTTGCAGGCCATGTTCATTGCCGATGCGCACCAGGCGCGCGGAGTGGTCGACGCGAATGTCCAGGCGGTTCTGTTCCTTGTGCACCTTCTGCCCGGGCAGCTGGATTTCCATGCGCAGCAGGCTGTGCGCCTTGTCGTGACGCTCGGCATAGCCGAACTGCACAAAGCGCAGCGGCCGTGCGCCGGTGCTACGGTCAGTCGGCAGGGCGGCCAGGCGCAACAGCTGGAAATGTTCGGCGGCCAGCTCGGCCCAGGGCAGGGCGGTGCTTTCCTCGGGCTCTTCGGCCGGCTCTACGGCGGCGGGGGCGGTTGTCATCAGGGCTTGTCCTTGGGTTCGGGCATGCGGCAGGGGCTGCTGCGCAGCCCATCGCCGGCAAGCCAGCTCCCACAGGGACCGCACGGCATTCAGGCCTGTGGTATTCCTGTGGGAGCTGGCTTGCCGGCGATGGGGCGCGCCAGCGGCCCCAATGTTCCGCTATTACCGAAATTATCGGCCGTACCGGCCAAGACCTGAGGCTCAGGCAGAAGGCAAATGCTGGATAAACGTCACAATCTGCTCGCCAAGCTCCCTTGCCAGCGGCAGTTCCGGGTTCAGGTAGCTGTCGCGCTGCTGGCTCATCGCCTTGGGGCTGATACGCAGCATGTGGTTCATGCCATCGATCAGCACCAGCTGCGCATCCGGCTTGGCCGCCTTCAGCCGTTCGGCGTCGATCACGCCCACTTGCACGTCGTTGCGCCCTTGCACGATCAACGCGGGCATGGGCAGGCGGGCAAAGGCCGCCGCCGGGTTCTGCCGGAACAGTGAAATCAGGTAGGGCTGTACGCTGGGGCGGAATACCTGGCGCAGCGGTGCCGGCACTTCCAGGCTGGTCTGCCCGGCCTGCAGGCGGTCGAGCAGGGCGCTGCCACCCGCCAGTTGTGCCGGCGGCAGGCGCTGGGCCAGCTGTTCGCGCAGCACCTCGGCCAATGGCCGGCCGCTGCCGGCCAGGGTGATCACCGCACTGGCGCCGGCCTGCTCGGCGGCCAGGCTGGCGATCAGCGCGCCTTCGCTGTGGCCGACCAGGATCAACGGGCCGAAGCGTGGGTCGGCCTTGAGCTTGTGGCTCCAGGCGACCACGTCGTCCACGTAACGCTCCACGCTGAGGTCACGCTCGTCGGGCGTGGCCGGCTGGCTGGCGGCCACCCCGCGCTTGTCGTAGCGCACGCTGGCGATGTGCGCGTTGGCCAGCAGCAGGGCCAGGCGTTTGAGGTTGTCGACCCGGCCTGACGCCGGGTTGTTGCCGTCACGGTCGGTGGGGCCGGAGCCTGCGATGATCAGCACTACCGGTGGCGGGGTGGCCTGTTGCGGCAGCAGCAGGCTGCCATGCAGCACGCCCTGGCCGGTGTCGAGGTCGATCGGGCGTTGCAGCACGGTGGGGGCGGCGGCCTGGGCCAGGCCGGTGCACAGCAGGAAGAAGAGGGCGACGAGGCGCGACATCATGCGGTACTACATGGGGAGATGACGGTTTGACCCAGTGTTTGCGGGAAGGTTCTCGGGCTTTGTATAGCAGGTTCAGCCCCTTCGCGGGTGAACCCGCTCCCACAGGTACCGCAAATTGCCCAGGCCTGTGGTGATCCTGTGGGAGATTCTATGGCCGAAGGCAATTTCTCAGTAGAACCGTCTTCGGCCTCGTTCAGCAATCTCCAGGCACAAGTCAGCGCGCCAGAGAGTTTCTCTTCGGGCGTTGGGTGCTATCCGTCAGTTTCGTTGGGCTGCGCAGCAGCTCCAGCCTCAGCTGGCTGGTTTGGCACCTCCGGTATATATCTCGGGCTTCCAGTCGGCCTGATGCCTCATCAGACCGAAGGCCAGACGAGCCAAGCGACGTGCAAGGATTACCAAGGCTTGTGTGGTCTTCTTCCCGCGTGCTTGATGATGGGCGTAAAACTGCGACCAAGTCTTGGTTCGGCTGCCGCTCATCGAGGCGTTGTACAACAGCCTGCGAACCTCCGAGTCCCCACGCTTGCTCAACTTCCCTCTGCCTGCCCATTTACCAGATTGGGCAACCGTTACATCCATGCCCAGGTAAGCGACAAAGGCATCACTGTTCTTGAATTCGCCGCGCATGAAGGACATCACTAAGCCGGCAGCCGTTAAAAAGCCAACACCGGGAAGCTTCTGGACGCGACGCAACTGATCGGAAAGCCCCGCCGTCTTGATCACCGTACGCAGCTGTTTTTCAAGCATAAGCTCTACGCGCTTGACCGTTTCTTCAATGCTCTTGAGCGCTGAGGCAAACATCTTGTCGCCCGACAAACTCATCCGCAGCATGCCGCGCACGGCTACCAGTTTGGCGCGGCGACGCAGCAGCATCTGGATCTCACGATGCCCCGCAGGTGGCGGAACCCAGGCCTTCAAGGAACCTCGCTCGTTGCTAAGGAAACGGGCGAGCAAAGCGGCATCGTGGGCATCAGTTTTCGCCCGCACAGCAACGCTTTCCCGGTATTTGCTCAACCTCAAGCCGTCGATAACATAGACCGCAAAGCCCGCAGCGTGGGCCTGCTCCACCATTTCCATGTGATAAGTGCTGGTCGCTTCGATGGCCAGCGCTGAGCCTTTAGGCAGCGTCTTAAGCCAGGCTTTGATTGCTTTCGGGGTGTTGGGAATGGCGAAGGGTTTGGTGCTCGGAGCGCTTTGAATCACCAGTTCATCTTTGGCGGTGTCCACGCCAGCTTCGATTGGGGTTGCGGACATTGCCATGGATAGCTGCTCCTTGTAGCGTAGTGTGACTTGAAGGGCACACCCTGGCGCAGGCTTGCATCTATCGTCGTTTGCAAACGAGGCATTCCTTATCGGCGCTTGGGTGCTGAAAGGAGGAGGGGTGATTTCTCCCACGGTCTGTACTGCTGCGAACAGTCAGAAGCGAGTTATGACCCTCCTCCTCCCTTCAAGTCCTACCATACAAGCGGGTTTACCCGCGAAGAGGCCAGCACAGGCAACCCAACCATCTGTATACTGCCGCTTTCGTTCACTTCAGGCAGATCTCGCGGAGCGTCCATGTCCGGCAATACCTACGGCAAGCTGTTCACTGTCACCACCGCTGGCGAGAGCCATGGCCCGGCGTTGGTCGCCATTGTCGATGGATGCCCACCGGGCCTGGAAATTTCCCTCGCCGACCTGCAGCACGACCTCGACCGGCGCAAACCCGGCACCAGCCGACACACTACCCAGCGCCAGGAAGCCGACGAGGTGGAAATCCTCTCCGGCGTGTTCGAAGGCCGCACCACCGGCTGCTCGATCGGCCTGCTGATCCGCAACACCGACCAGAAGTCCAAGGACTACTCGGCGATCAAGGACCTGTTCCGCCCGGCCCACGCCGACTATACCTACCACCACAAGTACGGCATCCGCGACTACCGCGGCGGTGGCCGCAGTTCGGCCCGCGAAACCGCCATGCGCGTGGCCGCTGGCGCCATCGCCAAGAAGTACCTGGCCACCCAGGGCATCACCGTGCGCGGCTACATGAGCCAGCTGGGCCCGATCGAGATCCCGTTCAAGACCTGGGAGTCGGTGGAGCAGAACGCTTTCTTCAGCCCTGACCCAAGCAAAGTGCCGGAGCTGGAGGCCTACATGGACCAGCTGCGCCGTGACCAGGACTCGGTGGGTGCCAGGATTACAGTGGTCGCCGAAGGCGTGATGCCGGGCCTGGGCGAGCCGATCTTCGATCGCCTCGACGCCGAACTTGCCCACGCGCTGATGAGCATCAACGCGGTCAAGGGAGTGGAAATTGGCGCCGGCTTCGCCAGCGTGGCCCAGCGCGGCACTGAGCACCGTGACGAACTGACCCCGGAAGGCTTCCTCAGCAACAACGCTGGCGGCATCCTCGGCGGTATTTCTTCGGGCCAGCCGATCGTTGCCCACCTGGCACTGAAGCCGACCTCCAGCATCACCACCCCGGGCCGCTCCATCGACATCGACGGCAACCCGGTGGATGTCATCACCAAAGGCCGCCACGACCCGTGCGTGGGCATCCGCGCCACGCCGATCGCCGAGGCGATGATGGCCATCGTGCTGATGGACCACCTGCTGCGCCACCGCGCGCAGAATGCCGATGTGAAGGTGAATACCCCGGTGCTGGGCCAGCTCTGATTCGCCAGTACCGGCCTCTTCGCGGGCATGCCCGCTCCCACAGGTTCATCACCGCTGTCAGAATCTGTGGGTTCCCTGTGGGAGCGGGCGCGCCCGCGAAGAGGCCGGCACAGGTCCCCACAAGGCCACCCCCATGCAACCAATCCCCTACTGGCGCCTGTCCAGCTTCTACCTGTTCTACTTCGCCCTGCTCGGTTCCACCGCCCCGTTCCTGGCGCTGTACTTCGACCATCTGGGCTTCTCCTCGGCGCGCATCGGCGAGCTGGTGGCCATCCCCATGCTCATGCGCTGCATCGCCCCCAACCTGTGGGGCTGGCTGGGTGACCGCACCGGCCAGCGCCTGTTGATCGTGCGCCTGGGCGCGCTATCTACCCTGGCCACCTTCGCCCTGATCTTCCTGGGCAAAAGCTACGCCTGGCTGGCGCTGGTCATGGCCTTGCATGCCTTCTTCTGGCATGCGGTGCTGCCACAGTTCGAGGTCATCACCCTGGCCCACCTGCACGGGCAGACTGCACGCTACAGCCAGGTGCGCCTGTGGGGCTCGATCGGCTTCATCCTCACCGTGGTCGGCCTGGGCCGGCTGTTCGAGTGGCTGAGCCTGGATATCTACCCGGTGGCGCTGGTCACGATCATGGCCGGCATCGTCGCCGCCAGCCTGTTCGTGCCCAATGCCCAGCCGGTGGAGCAGGGCGAGCGCAGCGGCGCGGGCGGCTTCCTGCAGCAGCTGCGGGCACCGGGGGTGATCGCGTTCTACGCCTGCGTGGCGCTGATGCAGCTCAGCCACGGGCCGTACTACACCTTCCTCACCCTGCACCTGGAACACCTGGGCTATGCCCGGGGTGCCATCGGCTTGCTGTGGGCACTCGGGGTGGTAGCCGAAGTGTTGGTGTTCATGGCCATGAGCCGCATCTTCGCGCGCTTTTCCGTGCAGCGGGTACTGCTGGCCAGCTTCGTGCTGGCGGCTCTGCGCTGGCTGTTGCTGGGCAACCTGGCCGGCGAGCCGGCGGTACTGGTGTTCGCCCAGGTACTGCACGCGGCCACCTTCGGCTGCTTCCATGCCGCCAGCATCGCATTCGTCCAGGCCAGCTTCGGTGCCCGTCAGCAGGGTCAGGGCCAGGCGCTGTATGCGGCGCTATCGGGCACCGGCGGTGCGTTGGGGGCATTGTATTCGGGCTACAGCTGGAAACTGTTGGGGCCCACCTTCACCTTTGGTATGGCCAGTGCCGCAGCCGTGGCTGCAGCCGTTATCATTGCCCTTTGTTCGCAACCGACCAGGACCCGCCCCTGATGAGCATTCTCAGTGTTTTCCATTTCTCCAGCCCGGAACTGCCGAACAAGGTGCTGACCCACAACGACGACATCGCCGCTACCCTGGCCGAGCAGGGCGTGCACTTTGCCCATGCCGAGCATGGCCTGCGGGTGCGCCCGGGCACGGCTCAGGACGAGGTGCTGGAGGCCTGCCGCGGGTACCTGGACCAGTTGATGACGGCGCATGGCAGCAAGGCGTTCGTGGTGCTCAACCGTGACGGTGAGGCCCCGGCGCAGGTGAATGTGCGCGATGAGCATGTGCATGACACCGATGAGGTGTTCGCCGTGGTCAGCGGGCGGGCGCAAGTTGGCCTGCGGGTGGGGGAGTGGGTGTATTCGGTGCTGTGCGAGAAGGGTGACCAGTTGGTGGTGCCGGCGGGTACCCGGCGCTGGGTTGAGCTGGGCGATGTGCCGTTCTGCCTGGCGTTGCGGTTGTATGGCAGCGAGCAGGGCATGCAGCCGAGGTTTACCGGAGACGTGACTGCGCGGGCGTTCCTGGGCGTTGATGAGCTGTAATGGCTTTGCCGGCCTCTTCGCAGCGCAAGGCTGCTCCTACAGGGCCCTTGTCAGCCGGTACCTGTAGGAGCAGCCTTGCGCTGCGAAGAGGCCAGATCAGCCAACACAGAACTCAGCGATAAGTCGGCAAGGCAAACCGCTGCTGGCTCTGCAGCATCGAAATCACCGGCAATTCACTGGCCTGTTCGGCCAAGTCCCGGCGAATCGCACTGATCGCCCACGAAAGCTGCTCGGCACTGTGCAGTTGCGCATAGGTCAGCACCCGGCGGGTGACCTTGCCGTCAGCGGCGCGCAGGGTCAGCATGACACCGCCGTCGGGGCGGGCCTGGGTATTCACCTGATAGGCCGAAAATACCGAAACGAACTTTTCCTGGATGAGGTCCATATCAACTCCTGGCTGTTGCGTGGCAGACATGAGTTGATGTTTGCAGTGACCGTGCCAGAATGCATTTTTCGAAAAAATCCTTTAAATACAGTTGGTTAAGTGTGTTTTCCAAAGGCGTTGTCGTGCAACCTGCACGGTCGTGCATTTTGCACAGTGCATATTGCACGACCTGGCGCCAGCTATCGGCCCGATAGAATCTGAACCTTTGACCCGGCAGCCTTGCCTGACAAAGACTTGGGCAACGATTTCTGCCAGGAGGTTCCAGATGTCCAGCCAACCCACGCCCGCCACCATGACCGCCGACGAAACCGCTGCCTTCGCCGAGCAGGTATTCGAACGTGCCCGCCAAGGCGATGCCGAGATGCTCGGGCGCCTGTTGGCCAGCGGCCTGCCGGCCAACTTGCGCAACCACAAGGGCGACACCCTGCTGATGCTGGCCAGTTACCACGGCCACCACGACGCGGTGCGTGTATTGCTGGCGCACGGCGCCGACCCGCTGATTGCCAACGATAACGGCCAGCTGCCCATCGCCGGAGCCGCGTTCAAGGGCGACCTGGCCATGATCCGCCTGTTGCTGGAGCACGGCGTGCCGGTGGACGCAGCCGCACAGGATGGCCGCACCGCGTTGATGCTGGCGGCCATGTTCAACCGCAGCGAAATTATCGAGTACCTGCTGGCCCAGGGTGCCGACCCGGCCCGACAGGATGCCCGCGGGGCCACCGCGCTGATGGCAGCGCAAACCATGGGGGCGGTGGACGCCGCCGCGCGCCTGCAAGTGCTGGCCGGCTAACCGCAAGGGGGCATTTGCGGCTATCCTTGGCGACTTTTCACCCGTCGCAGGCCCCCTTTCATGAAAACTCAGTTGCTCGAATTCATCAGCCTCATTGGCGCTGGCTGCATGCGCGAGGAAGACATCGAGCGCATTGCCGACGAGGCCGCCCAGGCTTACGCCGACCCCGCCGCCTTCCTGGCCGCCAACCCCGACGTCAACTACGATGACAGCTTCCCCATCCCGCTGGGCGAATGGGTGGTACTGGGAAGCCTGCCGGACACCGTGGTGTTCCAGGCCGACAGTTACCAGGCGCTGTTCCAGCAGATCAGCGACTCGTTCGACCAGAGCGTGCCGTTCACCCTCAAGCCCAAACAACTGGCCCGCACCGAGCCGCTGACGGCACTCAACCGCATTCAGGTGCAGATGGGGGCGCTGAACAAAGAGGCGGGTGGTTATGTGCTGCTCAACTTCAGCCAGTTGCTGGATGACGAGCTGCAGATGGTGATGGTGGGGCAGAACGACCTGGCACGGGTGCTGGAGCTGGGGGCAGAGGTGGGGATCAGGGTCGAGCCTGCCCTGGAAGCTCTGAAGGTCGCCGTACACGTCTGATTTCAGTGTTTGCTTCTTCGCGGGCATGCCCGCTCCCACAGGATTTTCACTGGGCCTGAGGGCAGTGGAGTATCTGTGGGAGCGGGCGAGCCCGCGAAGAGGCCGGCACAGGCAGCTTCAAGCTTCAGCCCAGCGCAGTATCCAGGAACATCATCACCGCAAACCCACCCATCAGCCCCAGGGTCGCCGCCGTCTGGTGCCCATTGCGGTGGGTTTCGGGAATCACCTCGTGGCTCACCACAAAGATCATCGCCCCCGCCGCCAAGCCCATGCTCACCGGGTAGGCCACGGCAAAGCCGGTCGAGATCCCCAGGCCGATCACGGCACCCAGCGGCTCCATCAGCCCCGACCCGATCGCCACCAGCGCGGCCTTCAGGCTCGACAACCCGGTAGCGCGCAAGGCCAGCGCCACGGCCAGCCCTTCGGGGATGTCCTGGATAGCGATGGCGCTGGTCAGCGGCAGGCCGATGTTCATGTCGCCATTGGCGAAGCTCACGCCAATCGCCATGCCTTCAGGCAGGTTGTGCAGGGTAATCGCCAGCACGAACAACCACACCCGGCTGATGCGCTCGGCTTCCGGGCCGCACGGGCCGGTGCTTTCGTGTTCGTGCGGGGTGAAGCGGTCCAGGCCCAGCATCAGCAGCACGCCCAGGCCCATGCCCAGCACCACGGTAAAGGCCGCGGCCGGGCCGTTGCCGGTAATTTCACGGGCGGCATCCAGGCCCGGCAGAATCAGCGAGAACGAACTGGCCGCCAGCATCATGCCGGCGGCAAAACCCAACATCACGTCCTGGGTGCGTGCCCGGATATCGCGCAGCACCACCGCCAGTACCGCGCCCAGCGCCGTCGCGCCAAAGCCGGACAGCCCGCCCAGTGCGGCCAGGTGAAGATTGTCGGCGTGGTCGCCGTTCACCGCGTTCCACAGGCTCGCCCCCAGCAGTACCAGTACCACCAGCAGGCTCAGGGCCAGGCCGGCGCCGATCCAGGGGTTGTCGTGCATCTGTTGGCGCCAGGCGCTGACGGGCGAAGGCAGGGCTACGCTGTGGGTGTGTGCGGGCATGGCAACCTCGAAATCGGTGGATGGAGCAGTTTAAGCAGTGACACGTGCAAACGGCCAAGGATTCCCTTCTATCGACGTGATAGCTGGCTATGCTGTGGCAAAGCCTCTGGACAGGAGTTTAGGCATGGGTTCGACGTTCAACAGCCTGGTCGGGCTGATCATCCTGGCGCTGGATATCTGGGCCATCCTCAATGTGATCAAGAGTGGCAGCGAAGTGGGCATCAAGGTGTTGTGGATCCTGCTGATCGCCTTGCTGCCGGTGGTTGGCCTGGTGATCTGGGCGATTGCCGGGCCGCGGGGGAATGTGCAAATCTGAATGCCTGTACTGGCCTCTTCGCGGGCACGCCCGCTCCCACAGTCCCTGTGAGCGGGCATGCCCGCGAAGAGGCCGAAACAGACAAAACCCGCAACACCCCCGTGACAAAATTTTCACATTGGTTTAAACAGAATCCGCACCCGCACAATGCTGCGTTGGTATACACCTGCGCCATCTCCGCAAACCCGCAATCCTAGGACCTTCCCATTCATGGCTAACCCGGACGCCTTGAAGCAACGGGGCGCGCGAGCGTCGTTCTCGCCCACCCTGAAATCCCACCTGGCCTACACGCTGCTCAGCGCCCTGGTGATCATGCTGATGCTCAGCCTCGTGCGCCTGGCGCTGCTGGTCTACAACAGCGACATGATTGGCGATACCCCCGGCGCGACCGTCGCCGAAGGCTTCCTCAACGGCTTGCGCTTCGACCTGCGGGTGGTGGTGTACATCAGTATTCCGCTGCTGCTGGCCATTCTCAGCCCTTGGGCCATGGCCCGGCGTGGCCTGTTCCGTTTCTGGCTGACCATCACCTCGAGCGTGGTGATGTTCCTCGGCCTGATGGAGCTGGACTTCTATCGCGAGTTCCACCAGCGCCTCAACGGCCTGGTGTTCCAGTACATCAAGGAAGACCCGAAAACCGTGCTGAGCATGCTCTGGTACGGCTTCCCTGTGGTGCGCTACCTGCTGGCCTGGCTGTTCGGCACCTGGCTGCTGAGCCTGCTGTTCAAGGGCATCGACCGCATGACCCGTGGCAATGGCGCCGACGAAGTCACCCTGCAGCGCCGCGCGGCGCCGTGGTACAACCGCCTGGCGGTGTTCATGGTGATCCTGCTGGTAGCCGTGGTCGCTGCCCGTGGCACTCTGCGTCAGGGCCCGCCGATGCGCTGGGGTGATGCCTTCACCACCGACTCCAACTTCGTCAACCAGCTGGGCTTGAACGGCACCCTGACCTTGATCGATGCTGCCAAGAGCCGTTTCGGCGAGGACCGGGCCAATATCTGGAAACCGGTGCTGGAGCAGGACGTGGCCACGCAGAGCGTGCGCGAGCAGCTGCTGACCGCCAACGACACCCTGGTCGATGCCGACGAGGCTGCCATCCGCCGCGACTTCGTGCCGCCGGCCGAGCGCACCCTGCCGATCAAGAACGTGGTGGTGATCCTGATGGAAAGCTTCGCCGGCCACTCGGTGGGCGCGCTGGGCAGCCCCAACAACATCACCCCGTATTTCGACAAGCTGGCCAAAGAGGGCCTGCTGTTCGACCGCTTCTTCTCCAATGGTACCCATACCCACCAGGGCATGTTCGCCACCATGGCCTGCTTCCCCAACCTGCCAGGCTTCGAATACCTGATGCAGACCCCGGAAGGCGGCCACAAGCTGTCCGGTCTGCCGGCCTTGCTCAGCGCCCGCGATTACGACGACGTGTACGTCTACAACGGCGACTTTGCCTGGGACAACCAGTCCGGGTTCTTCGGCAACCAGGGCATGACCACCTTCATTGGCCGTAACGACTTCGTCAACCCGGTGTTCTCCGACCCGACCTGGGGCGTTTCCGACCAGGACATGTTCGACCGTGGCAACGAAGAACTGGCCAGGCACGATGGCAAGAAGCCGATCTACGCGCTGCTGCAGACCTTGTCCAACCACACCCCGTATGCGCTGCCCAAGGACCTGCCGGTCGAGAAGGTCACCGGCCAGGGTCGCCTGGACGAGCACCTGACCGCCATGCGTTATTCGGACTGGGCGCTGGGCCAGTTCTTCGAGAAGGCGCGCAAGGAGCCGTACTTCAAGGAAACCCTGTTCGTCATCGTTGGCGACCATGGCTTTGGCAACCACCAGCAGGTCACCGAGCTGGACCTGGGCCGCTTCAACGTACCGCTGCTGCTGATTGCCCCGGGCATCCAGGAGAAGTTCGGTGCGGTCAACCACACCGTGGGCACCCAGGTCGACATCGTGCCGACCATCATGGGCCGCCTGGGTGGCCAGGCCCGTCACCAGTGCTGGGGCCGTGACCTCCTCAACCTGCCTGAAGGCGACCAGGGCGTGGGCATGATCAAGCCATCGGGCAGCGAGCAGATCGTCGGCCTGGTGCAGGGCGACCGCATCCTGATCGAGTCCAAGGACATGACCCCACGCATGTACCGCTACCAGCTGGGCAGCGAGTTCAAGGCCGAGCTGATCGAAAGCCCGGACCAGCCGGAAATGCTGAAGAAGCTGGAAGCGTTTATCCAGACGGCGACCAAGAGCCTGCTGGATAACACTGCCGGTGTGGTGCACGGCACGCCGAAATAAATCGGGGCCGCTTTGCGGCCCATTCGCGGGCACGCCCGCTCCCACAGGTACAGCACAGGTCCTGTGGGAGCGGGCGTGCCCGCGAATGGGCCCAACACAAATCCCCGGACTGAACATTCTCCCCACCCCAAGGTCACTTGTTCAGGCATCACACACCTGGTTTTCGTTGACTGAGAGGGGTCGTTCGATGAAAGAGTGGGAAGTCATCTTTGCCGATCAGAAAGGCGTGCTCACCACCCTGACGTTGCGTGGCGAGCAGTGCCCCAGTGAGGAGGACGCCGCGCGGGCCATCCGTTCGCACCTGTTCCCGGTGATGGACGAGCTGGACCTCAACGACTTCCAGGACCGCGCCGTTTCCCCCACCGCTCGCTGGCTCAAGGAACAGAGCGGCGTGACCATCACCAGCATCCACGAAGCGCCCTGAATCGCAGGTTTGCGTGGCGCCCTGGCAGGCACTACGCTGCATGAAGGTGCCAGCCTGTTCTGCGGGTTGGCACCGCATCCCTTCGCGTCTTGCATCAGCTCGAACTGCCCGGTCGCTGCCGGCAGGTGCGTAGTGCACGGAAAGTCTATCCATCGCATTATTCAGGAGGACGTTTCATGAGCAGCCAGAACGACGATATCAGCAGCAACGTCCTGCGCCAGATGAAGGCAGGCGGTTTCGACTTCACCCAGATCCACCCCATCGAGTTCTACGCCATATTCCCAGACGAAGCAGGAGCCCGCCGCGCGGCCACGCAGTTTCGCGGTGAGTCACTCAATGCCCAGGTGAAGGAACTGGACGATGGCGCCTGGCATCTGGAACTGAGCAAGGTCATGTATGCCACCCATGGCGGGATTGGCGACTTCGAAGAGGCCTTCGAGCAGCTGGTGACACCTTATGGGGGTGAGGTGGAAGGGTGGGGGGTCAAGCAGGAGCGGCCCATAGCCTGAGACTTTGGGAATTCGGGGCCGCTTTGCGGCCCATCGCGACACAAGGCCGCTCCTACAGGCGTGCGCGTTCCCTTGTAGGAGCGGCCTTGTGTCGCGAAAGGGGCGCAAAGCGCCCCTAGGTTCTCAAGGCCTGCGCCCAGCCATATGCCTCAAATAAGCCAGCAATTCATCCAGCTCCGCTTCACTCAAGACACTTTCGGCAAACCCCGGCATCTTCGCCTGCGGCCACTGCCGCAGGCTCTGCGGGTCACGAATCAGCTGGCGTAGATATTCAGGGCGAAAATACTCGGTCGGGTTATGCGGCACATTCAGGTCCGGCCCCACCTGCGCATCCCCCGCGCCGTTCAGCCGGTGACACGCCAGGCAGTTCTGCTGGAACAAGGCAAAGCCCCGGCGCACCGGGCTGTCGGCTGGCAGCTTCGGGTCGGGCAGCAGCGCCGGGAAACGCGCTTCGACAGAAGCCAGCCTGCGAATCGTGGAAATCTGGAACGGCCACTGCTCCGGGCGGATACCGCTGGCCTGCGGTGTAGTCCACACCAGGTAGAACGGCCCTGCACTCGGCTGGCCCTGGCCCAGTGGTGGCCATGGCCGGCCCGGATCCTCCACGGCCAGCCAGGCCTGTGCCGGGCCTGGCTGCAACAGTGGCGCTGCGGGCATTTCCGCAGCAAAGCCGTCCAGTGCCACCGCCTGCAGGTGGTCGCTGGCGCTCACGCCGTCCAGCAGCGCAGCCAGCGGCACTGCGCGATAGTGCATGGGCCGCTTGTAGGAAACGTCCTGGTCGATGCTGATGTCCCGTGCCTGCGGGTGGTCCAGCAGTTCGGCACTGCTCCACTGGCGCGCCGTGGCGCCCAGTTCAAGGTGCAGTTGCGCCGCCGACAGCGGCAGGCTCAGGATCAACACTAACAGTGCGAGGCATTGGCGCATGGGTAATCTCCGACCATCAAGGCCAGCAGGTTACCTGTGCGTTGCCTGTTGGCGCCACAGCCGCATTCAGCCGAACAACCGTGTCAGGTTCGGCAGGATCAGCAGCAAAGTCGTGGCGAAGAGAATGAGCCCAGCTTGGCGAATTTTCGATTGTCTGAACATGGCGGACCGCCTTCTTGTTGTTATTCCTGAATACCCGTTGGCTTCCCTGTCGCGCTTCGGGTCGATCGCAGTGGCGTTGCGTGACGCCTGAACTGCCTGCCTCTTGAAAGTGGATATACAACCAACAGTAGGGTGTGCGTCATCCATGTTTGAGAACCCTTTGTTCTAACGATGTGATTGGTTGATCTCGTCTGGCTATGAGGCCAAGTGCCAGCCGGCTGGCATGCTCTCGCTAGACAGTGGCGCAAGTGCCAGCAGGGCAGTGGCTGAATATGACCGTTCGTCAGGCCGCCTACTTGCTTGTACGTGCCTTTCGCGTCAGTCTCTACAGCAGATTCCCACCCATGTCGTTCAGGACTATCCCTATGTCGTTACGCATCTGCATCCTTGAAACCGATGTCCTGCGACCGGAGTTGACCGCGCAGTACCAGGGCTACGGCAGGATGTTCGAGCAGCTCTTCTCGCGTCAGCCGATCGCCGCCGAATTTCGTGTGTACAACGTGATGAACGGCGATTACCCCGCCGACAACGAAAGGTTCGATGCCTACCTGGTGACAGGCAGCAAAGCCGACTCGTTTGGTGCCGACCCGTGGATCCAGACCCTGAAGGCCTACCTGCTGAAACTGTACGAGCGTGGCGAGAAGCTACTGGGTGTGTGTTTCGGCCACCAGTTACTGGCGTTGACCCTGGGCGGCAAGGCCGAGCGTGCCGAACAGGGCTGGGGCGTAGGTATCCATCGCTATTCGCTGGCGGCCCATGCGCCGTGGATGGACCCGGAGGTGTCGGAGCTGACCTTGCTGATCAGCCACCAGGACCAGGTGACCGAGCTGCCGGAAGGCGCCACGGTGATCGCCTCCAGCGATTTTTGCCCGAACGCGGCGTACCACATTCGTGACCAGGTGCTGTGTTTCCAGGGGCACCCCGAGTTCGTGCACGACTACTCCCGTGCCCTGCTCGATGCGCGCCAGGCGTATCTGGGTGATGAGGTGTACCACAAAGCCGTGGCCAGCCTGGCCACCGAGCACCAGGGCGACCTGGTGGGGGAGTGGATGTTGCGGTTTATCCAGCAGCCGGTGAGCAAGGATACCGCAGCGTGATGGCTGGGGGCTGCTGTGCAGCCCATCGCGACACAAGGCCGCTCCTTGTATGTTGTGTCTGGCCTAGCGGGAGAGGTTATTCTCGTCGGGCTGAAGAAGCACTTCCGGGGAGGCCGATCGCTCCTGAAGGCAGGTATTGCCCCTGACCTTGTATGTAGAGAGGCCCCCGCCTCATTGCCCACTGCGAAGAGTATCGAGAAGCCGACAAGTCGGACTTCGCATTACAAGGTTGCAGCAGCATGAAGTTCGAGGTCGGGGAACCGGAGGCCATTGTTACCTAACTCGCTTGGGAGAGGGAAGGAATGAGTGTCTGGGTTGGCGTCGATATCGGCTCACGTACTTCGGTCGTTGGGGTGCGTAAAGATGGGCGTCCGGCCGGACAGTGGGATATCGCTCAAACCCCTGCAGGCCGTAAGGCTGCGGTGAAAAAGCTGCTGGCACTCAAACCCAAGTCGATCGTGATGGAGGCGACCGGAATCTATTACCTGGACTTGGCCCTTGAGCTACATGCGGCTGACCTCCCTGTATCCGTGATCAACCCCAAGAGCTTCCACAATTTCGCCAAACTGATGCTGGTGAACAGCAAGACCGATGCAATAGATGCTCAACTGCTGTCCGAGTACGGCGAGCGTATGACACCGCGCTTGTGGACACCTCCAAGCCTTGTGCAGCTTGAACTGAGGGCTCTGGGGCGACACATCAATCGTTTGGTGGGGCATCGTACAAGGGCGAAGAACGAACTGCATGCATTGCAGGCGACCGCTACAACCGTGTCGATGCTGATCGAGGATCAGGAGGAAGCGATTGCTTCACTGGATAATCGAATTGAGCGCTTTCGTAAGGCGGGCCGCGAGCTGGTCGCCCAGTGTCCGACGCTTACTCGGCAGTACAAGCAGCTGCTCGCAGGGCCTGGGATGGGAGAAGTCTCTGCACTTGCGGCATTGGCTGAACTGACCATCCTTCCTCAAATGCTCAAGTCCTCGCAGGTAGCTCGCCACGCGGGTCTCGATGTTCGACAGACCCAATCGGGAACGAGCATTGATAAGCCCGGCAGACTCGGCAAAAGTGGGAATGCTTATCTACGGGCAGCCATGTACATGCCTGCCTTGACCGCAGTGCGCTGCGACCCTTATGCGAAGGCTTTTTACGAGTCGTTGGTCAACAGGGGCAAGAAGAAAATGCAGGCTATCGCTGCTGTCATGCGCAAGTACCTGACAGGCATCTGGGCATGTATGCGCGGGGATGAGCCATTTGATACGGCCAAGCTTTTCAGCTCTGAACACCTCAGAAAAGCTTGACCGCCAACAGAGTATCTACAGGGATCGCATAAACCTGATTGACGCGATCCCCTGTAGGAGCGGCCTTGTGTCGCGATGGGCCGCAAAGCGGCCCCGACAATCTCAAAGCCAGCCCGATTTCTTGAAGCTGGCATACAAAGCGGTGCAGCCCAGCCCGATCACCCCCAACACCCCGAAATACCCATAGTGCCACCCCAGCTCCGGCATGTTCTGGAAGTTCATCCCGTAAACCCCGGCAATTGCCGTGGGGAATGCCAGGATCGCCGCCCAGGCCGCGAACTTGCGCTGCACGATGCTCTGCCGTGACGATTCCAGCAGCATGCCGATCTCGATGGTCTGGCTGGCGATGTCACGGATACCGGCCAGGTCTTCCATCTGCCGCGTTACGTGGATCTGCACATCACGGAAGTACGGGCGCATGTTCTTGTCGATGAACGGGAAGCTCAGGCGTTGCAGCTCCTCGCTCACCTCAACCATCGGCGCCACGTAGCGGCGCAGGCGCAGGATGTCGCGGCGCAGGCTGTGCAGGCGGCGGATGTCGTCCTCCTGCAGCGAGCCGCCAAGCACGCTCTGCTCCAGCTCTTCGATCTCGCCGTGAATGGCCTCGCTGACCGGCTGGTAATTCTCGGTGACGAAGTCGAGCAGGGCGTACAGCACGAAGTCTTCGCCGTGCTCCAGCAGCAACGGCCGCGCCTCGCAGCGTTGGCGAACCAGGGCGTAGGATTTGGAGTGGCCGTTGCGGCAGGTGATGATGTAGCCGTTGCCGGCAAAGATGTGGGTTTCGATGAACTCCAGCTTGCCTTCGTGGCGCACCGGTGAGTAGGTGACGATGAACAGGGCATCGCCGAAAGTTTCAAGTTTGGGCCGGCTGTGCTTTTCCAGGGCATCTTCGATGGCCAGTTCGTGCAGGTTGAACTGGCACTGCAGGTTGGCCAGTTCCTCGGCGTTGGGCTCCTCCAGGCCGATCCACACAAAGTGCCCCGGCTTGCGCGCCCACTCGCTGCCTTCATCGATGCTGATGTTGGTGACCTTTCTGCCGGCGCTGTACACCGCCGATGCCACGACTCGACCCATGGTTGTTCGCTTATTCCGGTTGGACACGGGTTACAGCTTGGGCCGTAGTGGGCACAAGAGCAACCTAGCGCTTGGCCAGTTCCCTTTCCATGCGGTCGATGCATTGCTGCATCTGCCCCCGGCACTGATCGATCAGCGCCGGCAGGTCCTGCAGGGTCATGCCGGCCGTGTCGATAGGTGGCAGCGAACGCACGATCACCGTGCGCCGGCGCCAGCTGTTCAGGCTCAGGCGCCTGGCATAGCGGCTGACGCATACCGGCACGATCGGCACACCGGCTTCGATGGCCATGTGAAACGCGCCCTTCTTGAAGGCCAGCAGGTGCTCGCCGGGATTGCGCGTGCCTTCGGGGAAAATCCAGATCGAGGTGTCGTCCTGCAGTACCCGGGTGGTCTTCTGCATGGCCTTGCGTGCCTGGTAGGCGTTCTTGCGGTCGACCAGCACGTTGCCACCCAGCCAGAACAGCTGGCCGAACAGCGGGATCCAGCCCAGGCTTTTCTTGCCGATGGCGACGGTGCGCCGGGGCACTACCTGGCCCAGCACGAACAGGTCGAAGTTGGACTGGTGGTTGGCGACGATCACGCAGCCGGGCGGCTGGTCCCACAGCGGGCCGACTTCGGCCTTGACCCTGATGCGCATCAGCCAGGTAGCCGGCAGGCTGTACAGGCGGGCGAACACGCGGCTGTTGTCGGGGTTGAAGGGGCGGCACAGGCCAATGATCAGGCCCAGGGTGCCAACCATAAGGAAATGCAGCGCCAGCAGGAACATGCGCAATGAATAAAGCATGGTACGACTCACACCAGACAGTCGCCGGGCAGTGTACGGATGTGCACTGGTTGGGGCAAACCCTGGTGCGAGCCTGTTGGGGCCTCTTCGCGGGCTTGCCCGCTCCCACAGGTACTGCGCTGCCCTCGGCTCTGGCGCTGTCCCTGTGGGAGCGGGCATGCCCGCGAAGAGGCCCGCCCGGTTAGCCCATATGCTGCTGGTCCAGCTCGATCGCCTTGTCCAACGCTTCCAGCAGCCCTTTGCGCACCTTCAGCTTGGTGTTCTTGTGGGCCAGCATGTTCAGCTTCTTCAATTCCCGCGCCGCTGCCAGTGCGGCATCCTGCAACTGCTCGGCCGGCACCACCTTGTCGAGGAAGCCGGCGTCCACTGCGCCCTGCGGGTCAAACACTTCGGCATTGATCACCGAGCGGTGAAATGGCCGAGCGGCGCAGGCGGTCGCGGGCCAGCTCGATGCCGGCATGGTGCATGGTCATGCCGATCTGCACTTCGTTCAGGCATACCTTGTAGGGCCCGTCGACGCCAATGCGGTAGTCGCCCGACAGCAGCAGGAAGGCGCCCTTGGCCACGGCATTGCCCGGGCAGGCAACCACTACCGGGAACGGGTGCGACAGCAGGCGGCGGGCGAGAGTGGAGCCGGCGGTAACCAGGCTGATTGCCTCTTTCGGGCCGCTGGTCATCACCTTCAGGTCGTAACCGCCAGACAGAATGCCCGGCTGCCCGGTGATGATCACCACCGCACGCTCTTCGGTGGCGCGGTCGAGCGCGGCGTTGAAGGCGGTGATGACATCCGGCGAGATGGCGTTGACCTTGCCGTTGTTCAGGGTCAGGGTGGCGATGCCGTCTTCGGCGTGGTAGGTAATCAGCTCGCTCATGGCAGAGTCCTTTTGTTGGCGTGGCGACGACGTTACCCAGCGCCAGGGGCGAGGTAAAGCAGTAAGGCTGACCGGTCGGTCAGCGTTCGCTCAGGCTCAAATGCAAATGCATGAAAAAATTGAAAAAAATGCTTGCCAAAGAGAAGCTCTTTCACTAAATTAGCGCACCT
Organism: Pseudomonas putida; assembly: GCA_029953615.1. Lineage (NCBI taxonomy): Bacteria > Pseudomonadati > Pseudomonadota > Gammaproteobacteria > Pseudomonadales > Pseudomonadaceae > Pseudomonas > Pseudomonas putida. Next base: position 3,867,126 of record CP124529.1, read on the forward strand.
CGACAGGCTGCAAGGCTTGAAGAGAAACGGTGAAGTGTCCGAGTGGTCGAAGGAGCACGCCTGGAAAGTGTGTATACGAGAAATCGTATCAAGGGTTCAAATCCCTTCTTCACCGCCACATTCTACGAAGAGCCCCCGAGCTGAAAAGCCGGGGGCTTTTTGTTTTTGGGCCGCTTTGCGACCCATTCGCAGCACAAGGCTGTTCCTACAGGATGAGGTGCGTACCTGTAGGAGCAGACTTGTGCTGCGAATGGGCTGCAAGGCAGCCCCAAAAATCTAGAAGCTGACCGAAGCCGACAGCCGAGCCGTCCGCGGTGCCCCCTGGAACAGGTAGTTATCCCCCAGGTAATCCCCCACATCGCGCCAATAACGCTTGTCGAGCACGTTATCCACACTCAGCCGCAGCACCGTGTCATACCCGCCGATGCGCGTGCGGTAGCGGCTACCCACATCGAACACCGTATACCCACCAACTTTCACATTTCCCGCCTGGCTCGCATACTTGCTGGCGCTGTAACGTGCCCCGCCCAGCAGTGCCAGCCCCGGTACCGGCAGGCTGTACTCTGCCTGCAGCGCCGCGCGGAACCTGGGTACGTTGATCGCCTGGTGGCCTTCATAATCATCGGTACCACTGTTCTGCAGCCGCGCCCGAATGGCCGCGGCGCTGGCCTGCAGTTGCAGGTTCGAGGTCACCCAGCCACTTGCCCCCAGCTCCAGACCAGTATTCTTCTGCCGGCCCTGCTGCACGTAGGTGAAGTGGCCGGCGCCGTCCGGGCGGGCGTACTGGTATGCCTGGCGGATCTGGAACAGCGCGGCGCTGAAACTCAGGCCTTGCCAGTCGTGCTTGAGGCCCAGTTCCAGCTGGTGCGAGGTCGTCGGTGCGAGGATTTCGAATTTGTTCTCGGTGAACCACGGTGCGGTACCGCCTGCTGACAGGCCCTTGGCGTAGCTGGCGTACACCGTGGTATCCGGCTGGGGCTTGTAGATAAGCGCAGCGTCAGGCAGCAATTCGTACTGCCGGGTATGGCGGCCGGATATGCCGTCCTCATTCCAGGTTTTCTCGTCCAGGCGTACTTCACGGGCACCCAGTACGGTCTGCCATTGCTCGTTGAAGCTGATGCGATCACTAACGAACAGCCCGTACTGGCGGCTGTCCAGGCGACGTTCGCCAGACCTGACGGATTTGTCGGATGGATCAAAGGCGGGCGCACCGGTGTGGATGTTGCCTGTACCTACCCATTCCATATAGCTGGGGCGCTGATCCAGCGTGCGCCGCTGCGCGCTGGTGCCCACAGTCAGCTCATGCCCTACGCCCAGCGCATCGAAGCGCCCGTTGAGCATGGCCTGCGCCTCGTCGGTGCGGCGGGTGTCGTCGGGGCTGCGGAAGTCGTAAATGTCGTAGTCGCCGTTGCCGCCGAAGAACGCACCTTCGCTCGAGCCCCAGGCAAACGAGCTGTAGTCATCGATCACCACCTTGCTGCGCGAGGCACTCAAGGTTCCTGTCCAGGCTTCGTTGAAACGGTATTCGAAGCGCCCGCCCAGGTTCAGCGCATCGTTCTGCACCGGCTTGGCCCAGTGCTGGTAGGCCAGGCGGTCGTCCGGGTCGATGCCGTGGGGCACTTCGCTGCCACCGAGCAACTGGTAACCGGGTACCGAGCGCTGTTCACGGTGCTGGTATTCGGCATCCAGTTGCAGGGTGGCATCCGGGTTGATCTGCCAGTCGAAGGCCAGCGAGGCGAAGTCGCGCTTGCCGTCGGCGTGGTCGACGTAGGAGCGGATGTCTTCATGGGCCAGGTTGGCACGCAGGCCGAACTGCCGTTCGCTGCCGAACCAGCCGCCGAGGTCGGTGGCCAGGTAGCGTTCGCCTTGTTCGTTGGTCGACAGCGTGACGCTGCGCACGTCTTCGGCGCGCTTGGTCACATAGTTGACCAGGCCGCCCGGCTCCGAAACACCGCTCTGCAGCCCGGACAGGCCCTTGAGCAGCTCCACCTGCTGCTTGTTCTCCAGGGCCACGTTGTGCTCGCCGGCGATGGTCTGGCCATTGATGCGGTAGCTGCTGGCGGCATTCAGCTCGAAGCCGCGCACATTGAAGTTTTCGTAGTAGCCGATGGGGGCGTAGCTTTCGCCCACCGAGGCGTCGCTTTGCAGCACTTCGCTGAGCTGGCGCACCTGGCGGTCTTCCAGCAGTTGCTGGCTGAACACGCTGATCGAAGCAGGGGTGTCGAGCAAGGGGGCGGACTGGAAGCCACCTACCGCTGCCTGGCGTGCCTGGTAGCCGTCATTGGCGTAGGTGTCAGACACCTGCAGCGGGGCCAGTAACACGCTGTCTTCGGCAAGCACATGGGGGCAATGCAGGGCCAGGCCCAGGCTGAGCAGGCTCAGGGGCAGGCGAGGGTGACGCGGGGGCATGCGGTGGGGCTCCTGGATGCGCGACACCTGTGCCGGCCTCTTCGCGGGCTCGCCCGCTCCCACAGGGACTGCGCCAACTTAAGCGCAGCGCTGTTCCTGTGGGAGCGGGCGAGCCCGCGAAGAGGCCAGTACAGGCCATGAAAAAAGGCGGCATCTTACCGCCGCCTTCAACATAAAACGATCCGGGCCCTGCGATATCCAGTCAGCCTTTATTGGCCGGCCGCCTGTGTTGCCGCCAGTTGTCATCGATCTTCGACCAGGTCTTGCCATCGGTAATGGCCATGAGCTTGCGCCCGTCCTTGAAGGTAGCCAGGAAGGTAGCTTCTTCTTCCTTGCCACCCAGCCACAGCCCGGCCAGCAACCCCACCGGCCCGGCCACCAGGGCCCCGGCCACGCCCCAGCCCAGGGCGCTGCCCAGGCTACGGCTTGATTCCAGGCTGGCCAGCCGCAGGTCGCTGATGCGTGCCAGGGAAATCCGCTCGCCCGGGGAGGGGCTGCGCGGGGTCTTGAGCGTGAGCGATCCGTTGCGATACTCGCCTTCACCTTGCAAGAAATCGCCGGATTGCACCGTGAGTCTTGTCATAACGTCGTCCTGTCAGGGAAAGGGCATTGACCAGCGCCTACTCAGCGCTGCCCGGGCGGGCAAGTCAACGGCCATGCGACGGAGGGTCGTGCGGAGCTGCCTGCAAAGCGTTGTTGCGCTCGGCCAACCCCCACGCCAGCAACGCCAGCCCGCCAATCACCAATCCCGCCACCACAATCCCCATCCAGCCTTGGTACTGGAACAACTGCGTGCCCAGCAGCGATCCCAGTGCCCCGCCAATGAAGTAGCAGGTTATATACCCGGCATTCAGCCGCGTACGCGCCTCGGGCCGCAACGCAATCACCGCATTCTGGTTGCTCACGTGCACCAGTTGCACTGCCAGGTCGAGCATCAGCACGCCCAGCAGCAAGGCCGGCAACGACTGTTCGGCAAAGCCCAGAGGCACCCACGACAGCAGCAGTACCACCAACCCCACGGTAGTACCCAGCGAGCCCTGGCCACGGTCGGCCAGGCGCCCGGCCCAGTTGGCCGACAGCGCACCTGCTGCACCGGCCAGGCCAAACAGGCCTATCACGGCGTCCGAATAGTGGTACGGGCCTTGCGCCAGCAGGAATGCCAGTGGCGTCCAGAACAAGGCGAACAGGCTGAACGCCAGCAGACCGAGCAGCGAGCGCAGGCGCAGCACCGGTTCTTCGAGGAACAGGCGGAACACCGAGCCGATCAGCGCCGGATACTTCAGCCCGGCATGGCTGTGGTGTTGCGGCAGGCTGCGGTACAGCGCCACGGCGGTGATGGCCATCAGCGCCGCGGCAAGTACGTAGATGCTGCGCCAGCCACCCAGCTCGGCCATGAAGCCGGCGGCGGTACGCGCCAGCAGGATGCCCAGCAGCAGGCCGCTCATCAATGTGCCGACCGCGCGCTACCGCGCTGGTGTGGCTCGCTGAGGGTCGCGGCCATGGGCACGAGGATTTGCGCCACCACCGAGAACAGCCCGGTCAGCGCCGTGCCAAGGATCAGCCAGGGCAGGCTCGGTGCGCAGGCACTGATGACCAGGCCCAGGGTGGAAATGGCGGTCATTACCGTGATCAGCCGGCGCTGCTCGAACAGGTCGCCCAGCGGCGCCAGCAGCAGCAGGCCGGCGCCATAGCTGAGCTGCGCGGCAATGACGATGCTGCCGGCACTGGCGGTGCTCAGGCCGAACTGCTGGGCGATGCTGTGCAGCAACGGTTGCGCGTAGTAGTTACTGGCGACGGCCAGGCCGGTGGCGGTGGCCATCAGCAGGATCAGGGCACGGCTGAGCGTGGGGGTATGCATGCAGTTCTCGTGGCAGACGGAAGGTAGGAGCGGGTTCAACCTGTGCCGCCCCTTTCGCGGGCTTGCCCGCTCCCACAGAATTATCACAGGGTTCGATACCGGTGGGATACCTGTGGGAGCGGGCGTGCCCGCGAAGAGGCCGGAACAGGCAACCCTTCAATCAGGCAGCAAACCCGCCATCGACCGTCAGGCTGGCCCCGGTAATGTACCCCGCTTCGGGCCCTGCCAGGTAAGCCACGAAGCTGGCAATTTCATCCGCCTCGCCATACCGCCCGACCGCCATCAGCGGGATCAGGCTGTCAGCGAACTCGCCGCTGGCCGGGTTCATGTCGGTGTCCACCGGCCCTGGCTGCACGTTGTTCACGGTAATGCCTTTCGGCCCCAGGTCGCGGGCCATGCCGCGGGTCAGGCCGACCAGCGCCGACTTGCTCATGGCATAGGGGGCGCCACCGGCAAACGGCATGCGCTCGGCGTTGGTGCTGCCAATGTTGATGATGCGCCCCCCTTGGCCCATGTAGCGTGCCGCTGCCTGGCTGGCGACGAACACGCTGCGCACGTTCACCGCCAGCATGTGATCGAAGTCGGCCAGGTCGAATTCGCTCACCGGCGCTACCGCCAGTACACCGGCGTTGTTGACCAGGATATCCAGCCGGCCGAAGGCCTTCACGGTGTCATCCACGGCCAGTTGCACGGCCGCCGCGTCTGCACTGTCGGCCCTCAGGGCCAAGGCCTTGCCGCCGTTTTCGGTAATTTCCTGCGCCAGCGCCTGCGCCGGGCCGGCGGAACTCACATAGGTGAAGGCCACCTGTGCGCCTTCGCGGGCCAGGCGTCGCACGATGGCTGCGCCGATGCCGCGGGAACCGCCCTGTACCAGGGCTACTTTGCCTTCGAGGGTATATTGCTTGGACATGCTGATCTCCTGCTGGAAGCCAGGCCGGAATGCCTTGGATGGGCGCAGTATCGGCGTTTGATTACCTGCTGATAAGATGGCAATCACTATCAGCAGAGTAAACCTTGGGTTGCCAATCATGGCCGTGGAATCGTTCAACGCGTTGGAGTGCTTCATCCGCAGTGCCGAGGTTGGCAGCTTTGCCGAGGCCGCCAGGCGCCTCAGCATTACCCCGGCTGCCGTAGGCAAGCACGTGGCCCAGCTGGAAGCGCGCCTGGGGGTGCGGTTGTTCCAGCGTAGTACCCGCAAGCTGACCCTGACCGAGGCGGGGCAGCGATTTCTGGGCGAAGTCAGTGACAGCTTCCGCACCATCCAGTATGCCGTGGCTAACCTGGCCAGCAGCGAAGGCCAGCCGGCCGGGTTGTTGCGGGTGAGCATGGGCACGGTGTTCGGGCGCTTGTATGTGTTGCCATTGCTGTGTGAGTTTCTGCGTCGCTACCCGGCCATCACCCCGGACTGGCATTTCGACAATCGCCAGGTCGACCTGATCGGCCAGGGCTTCGATGCGGCGATTGGTGGTGGCTTCGATCTGCCGCCTGGGGTGGTGGCGCGCAAGCTGACCCCGGCGCACCGGGTGCTGGTGGCGGCGCCGGCGTACTTGGGGCGACACGCGCCGATTGACGACCCGCAGGTACTACAACGGCATGACGGTATCCTGATCCGCTCGCCGCAGACCGGGCGAGTGCGCTCATGGCCGTTGACCAGCCGCTGGCAGGTACAGCAACCCTTGCAGTTGCGCCAGACGATGACCATGAGCGATTCGGATGCAGCTTGCGCGGTGGCCGAGCAGGGGTTGGGGATTGCCCTGGTGAGCCTGCCGTTTGCCGTGCCGTACCTGGAAGGTGGACGCCTGCGGCGGGTGCTACCGGACTGGTATGTGGACGATGGGCATATCAGCCTGTATTTCGCCGAGCACAAGCTGCTACCGGGCAAGACCCGGGCGTTTATCGACTTTGTGGTGGAGCAGTTCGCCGAACAGGGGTTGGCGCGGCGGTTCGATGCCTTGCAAACCCTTTAGCTGTGTATTGCCTGTACCGGCCTCTTCGCGGGCACGCCCGCTCCCACAGGTACACCACAGATCTCAAGTGCTGTGATATCCCTGTGGGAGCGGGCGTGCCCGCGAAGAGGCCCGGTCAGACAACGTCGACAATGAACAATGCCTGCGGCCCCAGGCTCAGCTCGTCATCAACCCTCTTGCCGATCAACTGCTGCCCCAGCGGCGAGCGCGGGGTAATCACCGTCACCAGCCCGTCCCCCTCGCCAATCTTCAACCCCGCCGCCTCGGGCCCGAGGAACAGCCGGCGCTGCCCGCCATCCTCGTCCTCCAGCGTCACCAGGTTGCTCACCTGCACCCCGCGCGCCGGATCATAATCACGCAACAGCAGTTGCTGGTAGGTCAGCAGCGCCTTGCGGATCTCGGCGCTGCGGCGGGCCTGGCCGGTGGCCAGGTACGAGGCTTCCAGGCCCAGGGTGTCGTACTTGTTCTCGGCGATGTTCTCTTCGGCTGTGGCGGCTTCATACGCGGTTTGCGCTGCGCGGGTCAGCACATCCAGGTCATGCTCGAGGGTGGCGACGATCTGCGCCAGCAGGCGGGGCTTGTCCATGGTCAGTAACAGAACTCCAGCACGTTGGCCTGGCTTTTATCGGTGGGCGCGGTGCGGTTCTGCTGCAGCCAGAACTGGCACTTGGGGCTGTTGAGGTTGCGCGGGTTGCCTTGCGCGGCCTCGGCCGCCTGTTGCAGTTCCTGCTTGTGCAGGATGTCCTTGTAGCGCTCGAACATTTCCGCCTGGGCATCCGCTGCAGGGGCTGGCGCCGGCGGCGTGGCAGGCCGGTAAGCACTGGGGACCACGGCCTGGGCCAGTGGCTGTACCTGCTGCGGCCACAGTTGCAGGGCCAGCCACAGGCTGGCGGCGATCGCCACGGCGCCCAGCCACAGGCCAAAGGCAACGCACAGGATCAACGGCAACGGCTTGAGGGTGATCTTCAGTTCTCGGTGGCGCGGCATGGCAGCCTCCTGGCAGGGTGGTCGGGAGGCATTGTCGCATGCGCCCGGGTATTTTTCCGCGCAGGTGCTTTTGTCAGCGACAATTTATGCGCAGAATGCGCGGTTTTTCCGCCGGGCGAGGGCAGGGCACATGAAAGCCACCTGGGACATCTTCTGCAGTGTCGTCGACAACTACGGCGATATAGGCGTGACCTGGCGCCTGGCCCGGCAGCTGGTGGCCGAGCACGGCCTGGCTGTACGCCTGTGGGTGGATGACCTCAATGCGTTCACGCCCATGTGCCCGGGTGCCGATGCCAGTGCCCCGCAGCAGTGGCAGCACGGTGTGGAGGTGCGCCAGTGGCCGGTAACCTGGTTACCGGTGGCGCCGGCCGATGTGGTAATCGGTGCCTTCGCCTGCCAGTTGCCAGTAGCTTATGTAGAGGCGATGCGTGCTCGCGCCACGCCGCCGCTGTGGCTGAACCTCGAATACCTCAGTGCCGAGGACTGGGTGGAGGGCTGCCATGGCTTGCCTTCGCCGCAGCCCAATGGCTTGCGCAAGGTGTTTTTCTTTCCCGGCTTTACCGAAAAAACCGGTGGCCTGCTGCGCGAGCGCTCGCTGCTGGCTCGGCGTGATGCGTTCCAGCAGGGCAAACGGCAGGCATTTTTGCAGGGGCTTGGCGTAAACCCTGAAGCGGGAACGTTGCTGGTCTCCCTGTTCGCCTACGAAAACCCGCAACTGGGCAACTGGCTTGATGCCTTGGCCTCAGGCGAGCAACCCTGTCACCTGCTGGTACCGCAAGGCCGCGTTGTCGCGGGGCTCAGCCAGTGGCTTGGCGAGGCGGCTCTGCCCGTGGGCTGCGTGCGCAAGCGAGGAGTGCTGACCGTACAGGTACTGCCTTTCGTCAGCCAGGACGACTACGACCGGTTGCTGTGGAGCTGCGATTTCAACGCCGTGCGCGGCGAGGACTCGTTCGTGCGCGCGCAGTGGGCCGGTCAGCCGATGCTGTGGCATATCTACGTGCAGGACGAGAATGCCCATTGGGAAAAGCTTGAAGCGTTTTTGGCGCATTATCGTCACGGATTGTCAGACGATGCCGATGCCGCCCTGCTTGGCCTGTGGCGTGCCTGGAACATGGACCGTGACATGGGCCAGGCCTGGCAGGCGGCCCGCCGGCACTGGCCGGAGCTGCAGCAGCATGCCCGGCTTTGGGCCGCGCGACAGGCCGCTCAGCCGGACCTTGCCACAGCGCTAGTACACTTTTACCGAAATTCGCTATGATACGCGGCCTCGATTTTTATAAATCCATCCAGATTCGGATACTTCGTAATGAAAACTGGTAAAGAGCTGAAACCCGGTACCGTCCTGCGGATCGACAACGACCCGTGGCTGGTTCAAAAAGCTGAGTTCACCAAGTCGGGTCGTAACAGCGCGATCATGAAGACCAAGCTGAAGAACCTGCTGACCGGCTACAAGACCGAAACCGTCTACGGTGCAGACGACAAGCTGGACGACGTGATCCTGGATCGCAAAGAAGCGACCCTGTCGTTCATCAACGGTGACGAATACACCTTCATGGACACCACCGACTACACCATGTACGAACTGAACGCCGAGGACATCGAAGCCGTTCTGCCGTATATCGAAGAAGGCATGGAAGACGTCTGCGAAGCCGTATTCTTCGAGGGCCGTCTGGTATCGGTTGAACTGCCGACCACCATCAGCCGCCAGGTTGTCTACACCGAGAACGCTGCACGCGGCGACACCTCGGGCAAGGTCATGAAGCCTGCCAAGCTGAAGAACGGTACCGAGATCTCGGTTGCCGACTTCATCCAGATCGACGAGTGGATCGATATCGACACTCGCGACAACAGCTTCAAAGGCCGCTCCAAGAAGTAATCCTTCTTGTGAAACGCAAAAAACCCGGCCTTGGCCGGGTTTTTTTTGTGCTTGCAAACTTCCAGGCTGCGGCACGCTTCCCTTGTAGGAGCGGCCTTGTGTCGCGATGGGGCGCGAAGCGGCCCCGGCAATCTCACAGGAATACTTGCTTTTGCAAGCCAATCCTGGGGCCGCTTTGCGGCCCATCGCGACACAAGGCCGCTCCTACAGGGACCGCGTGAGCTTTACACAGTAACGTGAAGGCGCACATCCACATTGCCGCGGGTGGCGTTGGAGTACGGGCACACCTTGTGTGCCTTTTCCACCAGCCCTTCGGCATCGGCCTGGGCCAGGCCCGGCAGGTTGATGTGCAGGTCGATGTCCAGGCCGAAACCACCCGGGATCTGGCCGATGCCCACCTTCGCGGTGATCGAGGCGTCCGCCGGCAGGGCTTTTTTCTCTTGCCCGGCCACAAATTTCAGGGCACCGATGAAGCATGCCGAGTAACCAGCGGCGAACATCTGCTCGGGGTTGGTGCCGTCACCGCCTGCGCCGCCCAGTTCCTTGGGGGTGCTCAGGCTGACCGCCAGTTTGCCGTCACTGGAGCGGGATTTGCCGTCGCGCCCACCGGTGGAGGTAGCTTCTGCGATATACAGCGGAGTGACCTTTTGCATCTTGAGCCTCGCTAATGTGCTGTGCGCTCCCTGTCTGGAGGAGGGCACGGGTTGGTGTGGGATTTAAATTAGCGCGCAATTAGTTAGTGCGCAAGATAAATCTTCACCGTTCATCCGAACGGCCATTGCACAGCTTAGCTGTCAGAGGTTGTTCTGCAGGTTCTCGCGCAGCGCCAGCAGGTCGGCCTGCAACTGTTGCAGCTGTTCCAGGCTGCGGCCACTGGCCTTGAGAATGCACTGCGGCACTTCCCTGGCCTGCTGCTGCAAGGTGCGGCCCTTGTCGGTCAGTTGCACCAGCACTACCCGTTCGTCCTCGCGGCTACGGTTGCGCTGCAGCAGGCCCTCGCTTTCCAGGCGCTTGAGCAGCGGCGTCAGCGAGCCAGGGTCGGTGAGCAGGTGCTGGCTGATCTCGCCTACGGTCAGGCCGTCATGCTCCCACAGCACGAGCATGGCCAGATACTGCGGGTAGGTCAGGCCCAAGGCCTGCAGCAGCGGTTTGTAAACCTTGGTCATCAGCAACGAGGTGGAGTGCAGGGCGAAACAGACCTGGTTGTCCAGCAGCAGCTCGTCACAGGAGGCTTGGGTGTCGGCGTTCATGCAGGTCCTTGAAGATAATCAGTGGAAAGTCTGGCGCGCTTATCATTAGCGCGCGTTACTCGTGCATTTCACTGCGCAAGGCCAGGTCCCAGGGTGGAATCGGGCTGAAGCGGCTCTTGAGGAATTCGAGCAGCAAACGGCTGCGAGAGTTCGTTTCATGTTCCAGGCGTAGCGCGTAAATACCGCTGGTTTCGGCTTTGGGCAAGCCTCCATCGCAAAACAACGGTATCAGTTCGCCGCGCAGCAGGTATTCGCTGATCAGCCAGGTGGGCAGGTGGGCGATGCCCAAGCCAGCGAGGGCGCCGAACAGCAGGGTTTCGGCGTTGTTGGCGGCCATACGCATGCGCGATGGGCGATAGAGACGGGTTTGCCCGGCCACGTTGAAGCGCCAGGCGAATGGCGGCGCCAGGCCATCCCAGTCCAGGCCATCGTGCCCGGGCAGTTCGCTGGGGCAGGTGGGCATGCCGCGGCTGGCCAGATAAGCCGGGCTGGCACAGGCGACGCGCACCATGTAAGCCAGTGGCGTGGCGACCAGCCGGGTGTCGGCCAGGGGGCCGGCACGCAGCACCAGGTCGACCTCGCCCAAGTGGCTACCATGCAGGTCGACGAAGCTGTCGATCAGGCGCAGTTGCACATCCAGGCCTGGGTAAGCCACCAGGAAATCGGCGATGGCCGGGGCCAGGTGGCGGCGGCCGAACGCGGCGGGGGCGTCGATGCGGATCAGGCCTTCGGGGGCATTGCTCAGTGACACCGCCTCGGCGCGAGCCAGGCGCAGTTCCTCGATGATGCGCCTGGCCCGTTCGGCAAAGGCATTGCCTGCAGGTGTGGCGCGCACGGCGTGGGTGCTGCGGGTGAACAGGCGGCTGCCCACGGCATTTTCCAGGTTGTCGATGCGCCGGGCCACGGCGGACGGGGTCAGCGGGTGGCGGCGTGCGGCGGCAGAAAAGCTGCCGGTTTCCAGCACATCGAGGAACAGGCTTAGCTGGTCGGTCAGGGTATCGGGGCTCATGGCTGCCTTGCTTTTGCGAAAAACGCACAGCCATTGTGCGCTGCTGTGCGTTTCCCCGCCAGCCTGCAATCGTTAGCATGCTCGCATTATGTGCATAAACGGATGAAGCCCTGATGATCGAGTGGTTGTTGTATATCGTGCTGGGCGCGGCCCTGGGGACCATGGGTGGCCTGTTCGGTATTGGCGGTGGCCTGATCGCGATTCCGGCGCTGGGTGTGCTGTTCGGCCTGGACCAGCAACTGGCGCAAGGCACGGCGCTGGTGATGGTGGTTCCCAACGTGCTGCTGGCGCTGTGGCGTTACCACCAGCGCAACCGCATCGAGTTGCGCCATGCGCTGCCGTTGTCGCTGTGTAGCTTCGTGTTCGCCTGGCTGGGATCGATCTGGGCGGTGGGGCTGGATGCGCATTCCATGCGCCTGGGCTTTGTCGGCTTCCTGGTAGCTCTTGCAGTGTGGAACGTGGCGCGGATGTTCATGAAGGTTACACCGCCCAGCGCCGAGTTGCGCTATGCCTGGCCGGTGGCTGGGTGTGCTGGGCAGCTTTGCCGGGACCATGGGCGGCTTGTTCGGGGTGGGAGGGGCCGTGGTGGCCACGCCGATCCTGACCAGCGTGTTCGGTACCACCCAGGTGGTGGCGCAGGGGCTGTCGCTGGCGCTGGCGGCGCCGAGTACCTTGGTGACCTTGGTTACCTACGGAGTGCACCACAGTGTTGACTGGGGGGTGGGGATTCCGTTGGCGCTGGGGGGCTTGCTCAGCATCAGCTGGGGCGTGAAGTTGGCCCATGCGTTGCCGGAGAAGGTGTTGCGGACGATGTTCTGCGTGTTTTTGGTGGTGTGTGCGGTGATGCTCGGGTTTGAGCTTTGAGATTTTTGGGGCCGCAAAGCGGCCCCAGGTTACTTGAACCCGTCGACAATGTAGTCGGCCATGCAATCGGTAATCGGTGAAGGGTTCTGGGTACTGCGCACCAGCATCACATTGGCCACGGGCAACTGTGGCAACCCTTCGCTCTCGCCCAGAATACGAATGTTCCCGCCAATCAGGCTCTGCAACTGCGCGGTCACCGCCAACCCTGCGGTGACAATGGCAAAGATCGCCGCCAGGCTCGGGCTGGTATAGGCGATGCGGTAGTCGATGCCCTGGGCCTCCAGGGCATTGCAGGTCCAGGCCCGGCAAAAACAGTCGGTGTTGAACAAGGCCACCGGCATGGGGCGTTGCTCCTGCGGGCAAAAGCCTTCGGCAGCGGCCCATACCAGGCGTTCCTGGCGCAGCAGCTGGCCAATCTCGTTGCCCGGTTCACGGGTGACGATGGTCAGGTCCAGGTCCTGGCGCAGCATCAGTTGCTTGGACGAGTCGCAATGCACTTCAACCTGCACCAGCGGGTAGGCCTGGGCAAAGCTCGACAGGATGGTCGGCAGGAAGCGCATGGCATAGTCATCCGGCGTGCCGATGCGTACGACCCCGACCATGTGTGGCATGCGCAGGGTATTGAACACTTCCCCATGCAGCTTGAGGATGCGCCGGGCATAGCCCAGCAACACCTGGCCCTCGGCGGTCAACCGCACCTGGCGGCCGTCGCGCTCGAACAGCTGGCGCTGCAGGATGTCCTCCTCCAGGCGTTTCATCTGCATGCTTACTGCCGACTGGGTGCGGTTTACCACCTCGCCGGCGCGGGTGAAGCCGCCTTGTTCGGCGATGGCGACGAAGGTGCGCAGTACGTCCGCGTCGAGGCTCTGGTACTGGGACATTGCATCAATCTCCGAGATGCATGGCATCAGAAACATTCGTTGGATTGATCTTATGCCTGGCGGGAGACTGGAGCCATCAACACGGAGGGCTTCACGATGAAAGGTCATGTCAGCAGCATCCAGCAAACTGCCTTTTCCCTGAACCACCTGTGGCATGCAGCTCTGCAGCGTCCGGCGCGCTGGCTGCAGCTGTACCGCCAACGCCAGCAACTGGCCAGCCTCAGTGATGCAACCTTGCACGATCTGGGGTTGAGCCGGGCGGACATCCAGCAAGAGGCCGAGCGGCATTTCTGGGATGACCCGCTGCGTAAGTGACGCCAAGCGTGGCAGCCGCTCTTGCTCTTGCTCTTGCTCTTGCTCTTGCTCTTGCTCTTGCTCTTGCTCTTGCTCTTGCTCTTGCTCTTGCTCTTGCTCTTGCTCTTGCTCTTGCTCTTGCTCTTGCTTTTGCTTCTAAGCGCGCGGTAGTCCAGGCGATGCCGATTGCGACTTCAGGAGGCCGAGCGAAGGGCTTGCGGAGGGAGGTGACGGGCATGGATGCCCGTCAAGCGCTGAGGCCCCATGGATGGGGCCTGCAGCGCGTACTCCCGGGAGCAAGCCCGTAGCGAGGGGACCCCGTAGCGAAGCGGAGGGGCCGGATGATGGGAGCGGACGGTTTTTGGTTCCTTTTTGCCACGACAAAAAGGGACCCGCCGTAAGGGCGGAAAGGTGAGTTCGCGCCACCATCGCGAATGAATGTCTGCTCGATGTGAATGCCCACATCCAAAAGCAAAAAGCAAAAAGCAAAAAGCAAAAAGCTTAAGTAGCGGTTTTGATAGGGCGAACAGTCCGTTTGCGATGGCGACGCTGGCTCACCCTTCCGCCCTTACGGCGGGTCCCTTTTTGTCGTGGCAAAAAGGAACCAAAAACCGTCGGCTCCCATCATCCGGCCCCTACGCTGCGCTCCGGGGTCCCCTCGCTACGGGCCTGCTCCCGGGAGTACGCGCTGCAGGCCCCATCCATGGGGCCTCAGCGCTTGACGGGCATCCATGCCCGTCACCTCCCTCCGCAGGCCCTTCGCTCGGCCTCCTGAAGTCGCAATCGGCAGCGCCTGAACTATCGCGCGCTTAGAAGCAAGATCAAAAGCGAAAAGCGAAAAGCGAAAAGCGAAAAGCGAAAAGCGCTCAGCGCCGCACCTGCTTGAGGGTTTCGGCGATCAGGAAGGCCAGCTCCAGCGACTGGTCGGCGTTCATGCGCGGGTCGCAGTGGGTGTGATAGCGGTCGGACAGTGCATCCACTCGGTGATCGGCCGGGCGCCGCCGATGCATTCGGTCACGTTCTGCCCGGTCATCTCGATGTGAATGCCGCCGGCATGGCTGCCCTCGGCCTGGTGCACCTGGAAGAACTGCTTCACCTCATCCAGGATCTGCGCAAAATCGCGGGTCTTGTAGCCGCTGCTGGCCTTGATGGTGTTGCCGTGCATCGGGTCAGAGCTCCACAGCACCTTGCGCCCTTCGCGCTCGACGCTGCGGATCAGCCCCGGCAGGTGGTCGCCGACCTTGCCGGCACCCATGCGCACGATCAGGTTCAGGCGCCCGGGGTCGTTGGCCGGGTTCAGCGTGTCGATCAGGCGGATCAGCTCTTCAGGGTTCATGCTCGGGCCAACCTTGACCCCGATCGGGTTGTGCACGCCACGCAGGAACTCCACATGGGCACCGTCCAGCTGGCGGGTACGGTCGCCGATCCACAGCATGTGCGCCGAGCAGTCGTAGTAATCGCCGGTCAGGCTGTCCTGGCGCACGAAGGCTTCTTCATAGTTCAGCAGCAGCGCTTCGTGGGCAGTGAAGAAACTGGTTTCGCGCAGCTGCGGCGCGCTGTCCAGGCCGCAGGCGCGCATGAATGCCAGGGTTTCGTCGATGCGGTTGGCCAGTTGGTGGTACTTGTCGGCCAACGCCGAGTTGGCGATGAAGTCCAGGTTCCACTTGTGCACCTGGTGCAGGTCGGCAAACCCTCCCTGGGCAAAGGCCCGCAACAGGTTGAGGCTGGCGGTGGCCTGGTGGTAGGCCTGCAGCAGGCGCTCCGGGTCGGGAATGCGGCTTTTCGCGTCGAAGCCGATGCCGTTGACGATGTCGCCACGGTAGGCGGGCAGGGTGATGTCGCCGATGGTTTCATCGCCCGATGAGCGCGGCTTGGCGAACTGCCCGGCCATGCGCCCGACCTTGACCACCGGGCAGCCGGCGGCGAAGGTCATGACAATGGCCATTTGCAGCAGCACCTTGAAGGTGTCGCGGATTTTCGCCGCCGAAAATTCGGCGAAGCTCTCGGCGCAGTCACCACCCTGCAGCAGGAAGGCGCGGCCTTCGGTGACCTCGGCGAACTGTCGGCGCAGCTCGCGTGCCTCGCCCGCGAACACCAGCGGCGGGTAGCTGGCCAGCGTCTGCTCGACCTTCAGCAGGTGCGCGGCGTCGGGGTAGGTCGGTTGCTGCTGGATCGGCAGGGCGCGCCAGCTGTCGGGGCTCCACGGTTGGTTCATCTCGGGCTCGGTCTTGTCGGTTGTAGGCTATGGGCCATGGTAACAGTTGGCGCTGCGCTTGTTGCAGCGAGGGTGTTGGCGGACAATGCGCGTTTTTGCGCGGGTGGGGTGAGCATGGCGGCGGAACGGGAAGAGCGGCTACTGGCACGGGTGGAAGATGCCTTTGGCGTCATCAGCGTGTATGAAGTCGACGACTACCGCTTTCTGGAATTCGGCGATGCGATCGAGCAGAGCTGCGTGTTCACCGCCGACCCCAGCTGGCTGGAGTACGACTATACCCGCGCCATGCTGGTGGGGGCGCTGTGCCACGAGCAGCCGGAGAGCGCGCTGTTTCTCGGCCTGGGGGCCGGCACGCTGACCCAGGCCTGCATGAAGTTCCTGCCGCTGGACGACATCGAGGCCATCGAGCTGCGCCCGGATGTGCCGCGCCTGGCCATGGAATACCTGGGCTTGGACGACGACCCGCGGCTGTATGTGCGCATCGGCGATGCCCTGGAGCTGTTGCCCACGGCCGAGAAGGCCGACCTGCTGTTCGTCGACCTGTACACCGACCATGGGCCGGGAGTGGGCCACCTGGCCTGGAATTTCCTGGAGAACTGCCAGCAACAGCTGAACCCGGGTGGTTGGCTGGTGATCAACCAGTGGGCCACCGACGATGGCAAGCCGCTGGGCGCGGCGTTGCTGCGCGGCTTGTATCACCGGCATTACTGGGAGCTGCCGGTGAAGGAGGGCAATGTGATCTTGCTGGTGCCGGCGGACCTGGAGCAGACGCTGGACCTGGATGGGCTGAGGGCCCGGGCCGAGGCGCTGGCGCCGCGCCTGGGGTATAGCCTTGATGGGCTGATCCGCGAGATTCGCCCGGCTACCTGATGAATCTGTGGCGAGGCTGCTGGCCCTATCGCCGGCAAGCCAGCTCCCACACCGACCGCGTTGGCCTCAAGCCATGCGCATTCCCTGTGGGAGCTGGCTTGCCGGCGATGAGGCCGGTGCAGGCAGTAAAGGATTATCGATTCAGCCCCTAGCCATTGATGGCCCGATAATGGCCCGGCACCCTGAAAATATTCCTCACGTACCCGCACGATTTCGGGTATAGTACGCGCCGGTCTTTTAGCGGACCGCAAAATCAGGTGGTGCAAACCCTCCGAGTCCAGCTTCGGCTGCACGTCCGCTAGGCGGACTTTCCCACGTTTTTTTTTCAATCGTTTTCGCAAATCCCCGCCGCCAAAGCTGCCTGGGTGACCTGTCGGTCTTTCATGGCTTGTGCAGCTTTGGAGCATGGGTCTTTGCGGATGCACCTAGAGGCAGACCCATGACCCAGGAAACCGGCGGCTTCGCCGCTCTCGATCTCAATGCGAATATTGTTGCTGCCGTTCTGGCGACCGGCTACGAAGAGCCGTCCGCCATTCAGCAACAATCGATCCCGATCATCCTCGCCGGTCACGACATGATCGGCCAGGCGCAGACTGGCACCGGCAAGACCGCTGCCTTCGCCCTGCCGATCCTCAACAAGATCGATGTGAGCAAGCGCGAACCGCAAGCCCTGATCCTGGCGCCAACCCGTGAGTTGGCGCTGCAAGTTGCTACCGCTTTCGAAACCTACGCCAAGCAGATGCCGGGCGTGAATGTGGTCGCCGTCTACGGTGGTGCCCCGATGGGCCCACAGCTGCGCGCGATCCGCAACGGCGCGCAAATCGTCGTGGCCACCCCGGGCCGCCTGTGCGACCACCTGCGTCGTGACGAAAAAGTCCTGTCGACCGTGCAGTACCTGGTACTGGACGAAGCCGACGAGATGCTCAAGCTGGGCTTCATGGACGACCTCGAAGTGATCTTCGATGCCATCCCGGCCAGCCGTCAGACCGTGCTGTTCTCCGCCACCCTGCCGTCGTCGATCCGCTCGATCGCCGAACGCCACCTGCGCGAGCCCAAGCACGTCAAGATCCAGAGCAAGACCCAGACCGTTACCGCGATCGAGCAGGCCCACCTGATGGTCCACGCCGACCAGAAGATCCCGGCTGTGCTGCGTCTGCTGGAAGTGGAAGAGTTCGACGCGCTGATCGCCTTCGTGCGTACCAAGCAAGCCACCCTGGACCTGGCCGCCGCGCTGGAAGCCAAGGGTTATAAGGCTGCCGCGCTGAACGGCGACATCGCCCAGAACCAGCGTGAGCGCGTGATCGACTCGCTCAAGGATGGCCGCCTGGACATCGTCGTTGCTACCGACGTTGCTGCCCGTGGCCTGGACGTACCGCGCATCACTCACGTGTTCAACGTTGACATGCCGTACGACCCGGAGTCCTACGTACACCGTATCGGTCGTACCGGCCGTGCCGGTCGCGATGGCCGTGCGTTGCTGCTGGTTACCCCGCGTGAGCGCCGCATGCTGCAGGTGATCGAGCGCGTTACCGGGCAGAAAGTTGCCGAAGCCCGCCTGCCGAATGCCCAGGCCGTGCTGGACGCCCGCATCAAGAAGCTGACCAACAGCCTGGCGCCGCTGGTAGCCGAAGCAGAAGCCACCCATGGCGAGCTGTTCGACCGCCTCACCAACGACCTGGGTTGCAGCGCCCGTGCCTTGGCCTCGGCCTTGCTGCGCAAGGCCACCAATGGCCAGGCGCTGGACCTGGCCGCGGTAGAGCGTGAGCAGCCGCTGGTACCAAGCTTTGCCCCGCGTGGTGAGCGTACCGAGCGTGGTGAGCGTGGCGAGCGTCCGGACCGTGGTGACCGCGAGCGCCGTGCGCCGATGCCGCTGGCCGAAGGCCGCGTGCGTTGCCGTACTGCCCTGGGTGCCCGTGACGGTATCGCTGCCAAGAACCTGTTGGGCGCGATCCTCAACGAAGGTGGCCTGGCCCGTGACGCCATCGGCCGCATCCAGGTGCGCGACAGCTTCAGCCTGGTCGAACTGCCGGAAGATGGCCTTGAGAAGCTGCTGTCCAAGCTCAAGGACACCCGCGTGGCTGGCAAGCAGCTGAAGCTGCGTCGCTACCGCGAGGATTGATCCTGGCGCAATGAAAAAATCCCCGGCCTTGGTCGGGGATTTTTTTGCCTGTCAGGGCCTCTTCGCGGGCTTGCCCGCTCCCACAGGTACATCGCAGCTCTCAAGGCCTGTGGAGGACCTGTGGGAGCGGGCAAGCCCGCGAAGAGGCCTTTCAGCCGAACCGATAAATGTCCATCCCCAGTGCCCCCAAAGTGAACCCTTGGTGCACAACCCCAAACTTGCCCCCAGCCCCAAGGGCAAAGAACAGCGGCAGGAAATGCTCATCACTGGGATGGTTGCGCACCGCAAACGGCGCCTGCTGCCGATAACCCAGCAAGGCTTGCTGGTCATCCACCCGAAGCTTTTCCACCACCCAATCCCTGAACGTCAGTGCCCAAGGCTCGATCACATCCGGCCCGGCATGCCAGTCCAGTTCACCCAGGTTGTGGGTAATGCTGCCCGAACCAATCAGCAGCACACCCTCGGCACGCAACCCCGCCAGCGCCTGGCCCACCTTGACCTGCAGCGCCGGCCCCATGTGGCTGGGCAGTGAAACCTGCAACACCGGAATTTTCGCATCCGGATACATCAGCGACAGCGGTACCCAGGCGCCGTGGTCGAGTGGCCGCTGCGGGTCCAGCCGTGCTGACAGCCCGGCAGCCTGCAACAGTTCGCTGACCTGGCTGGCAAGGGTCGGGTCACCCGGCGCCGGGTACTGCACCGCATACAAAGCAGGTGGGAAGCCATAAAAGTCATGCCAGGTCTCCGGCTGCACGCTGGCGGTGACCAGCAGTTCGCGGCTTTCCCAGTGCGCCGACACCACCACGATCGCTTTCGGCCGGGGCAGGGCGTTGGCCAGCCCGGCCAGCGCTGGCCCGCTGGCGCCGGGTTGCAGGGCAAGCATGGGGGAACCATGGGAAATGAACAGGCTGGGCAGCATGGCGGGGTCCTGACGGTTAAGATGCACTCATCTTCGATCAACTACAGATCGAAATCCAAACCAGTTTTTACCGACAAACCATCTAAAAATCGGGAGTGATCATGGAGCCAGCGTTCTGGCAGCAGCGGTGGGCCGACAACCAGATCGGCTTTCACCAGGCGCAGGTGAACCCTTATCTGCAGAAGTATTGGCCAGCCCTCGGTCTGGTGCCGGGCAGCCGCGTGCTAGTGCCGTTGTGCGGCAAGAGCCTGGACCTGGCCTGGCTGGCAGGGCAGGGGTATCGGGTGTCGGGTGTAGAGCTGTCGCGGCGGGCGGTGGAGGACTTCTTTCGCGAGCATGGGTTGCAGCCCGAGGTGCAGCAGCGCGGGGCTTTCGAGGTCTGGCGCAGTGGTGACGTGGAATTGTGGTGCGGCGATTTCTTTGCCTTGCAGGCAGGGGATATTGGCGACTGCGCGGGGTTTTATGACCGGGCGGCGGTGATTGCCTTGCCGCCGCATATGCGTGGGGCGTACATGCAGTTGTTGTCGGGTTTGCTGCCGACGGGGTGCCAGGGGGTGGTGGTGACCCTGGATTACGACCAATCCTTGCTGGGCGGGCCGCCGTTTTCGGTAGGGGATGAAGAGCTGCGGCAGGGGTTTGCCGGGTGGCAGGTGGATGAGCTTGAAGTTATGGAGGTGATTGAGGAAAGCCCGAAGTTTTCGCAGGCCGGGGTATCGAGTTTGTTGGAGCGGGTTTACCGAGTCAGCCGCTGACGGATAGGTAGCCTGCACTGGCCCTTTCGCGGGCTTGCCCGCTCCCACAGGTCCTCCAAAGGCCTTGAAAGCTGTGGGGTACCGGTGGGAGCGGGCGAGCCCGCGAAGAGGCCGGTGCAGCCAGTACAAAAAAGGACGACCGAAGTCGCCCTTTGTTTTTACCGGTTGGATCAACCGCGACGGCGCAGGGCCTCGATACGGTCTTCCAGCGGCGGGTGGCTCATCAGCAGCCCGGCCAGGCCGTGCTTCAGGCCGCCATTGATGCCGAACGCCTTCATGGTGTCGGGCATGTGCACCGGCAGGCCTTGCTCCACGCGCAGGCGTTGCAGGGCGCCGATCATCGCTGCGGTACCGGCCAGTTGCGCACCGGCCTCGTCGGCGCGGTATTCGCGGCGACGCGAGAACCACATCACGATCATGCTGGCCAGAATGCCCAGGATCAGCTCGGCAACGATGGTTGCCACGTAGTAGGCAATGCCTTGGCCTTCTTCGTTCTTGAAGATTACCTTGTCGACGAAGTTGCCGATGATACGGGCGAAGAACATCACGAAGGTGTTCACCACGCCTTGCACCAGCGCCAGGGTGACCATGTCGCCGTTGGCCGACGTGGCCGATCTCGTGGGCCAGCACCGCGCGCACTTCATCGGGCGAGAAGCGCTCCAGCAGGCCCTGGGACACGGCTACCAGCGCGTCGTTGCGGTTCCAGCCGGTGGCGAAGGCGTTGGCCTCGTATGCCGGGAAGATACCCACTTCGGGCATTTTGATGCCCGCTTCACGGGACAGCTCTTCGACCGTTTGCAGCAGCCACTGCTCGTGGCGGGTGCGCGGCTGGCTGATGATCTGGGTACCGGTGGTCATCTTCGCCATCCACTTGGAGATGAACAGCGAGACGAGGGAGCCGGCAAAGCCGAACACGGCGCAGAACACCAGCAGGCTGCTGAGGTTCAGGTCGACCCCGTTGGCGGCCATGAACCCGTTGAAACCGAACAGGCTCAGGGTAATGCTTGCAACCAGCACCACCGCGAGGTTGGTGGCTACAAACAACAGAATGCGCATCATGGTTGTTACGTTCTCCTGACGGATGAGTTGTCGCTTACTGCGGGGTATATAAGGTGCCGGCCGTGCCGATTCAATCGGGCGACTATTTCAAACTGTGTACGGCGGAGTATGGCAGAGGATGGCGTGGGGGCTGTGGGATAGAGCGTTGCAGGATGTAAGAAAGATGCCGTGGGGATATTGGGGCTGCTTTGCAGCCCATCGCCGGCAAGCCAGCTCCCACAGGATCACCACAGGCCTGAAGATTGTGGGATCGCTGTGGGAGCTGGCTTGCCGGCGATGAGGCCGGTACTTACTGCGAATAACCCTTCAGGAAATTCCCGATCCGGCCAATCGCCGCTTCCAGGTCATCCACCCGCGGCAAGGTCACCACGCGGAAGTGGTCCGGCCATGGCCAGTTGAATGCCGTACCCTGAACGATCAGCAGCTTCTCCGACAGCAGCAGGTCGAGGGCGAACTTCTCGTCGTTGAGGATCGGGCATACCTTCGGGTCGATCCGCGGAAACGCATAAAGCGCACCCATCGGCTTCACGCAGCTCACGCCCGGGATATCGTTGAGCAGCTCGTAGGTGCGGTTGCGCTGTTCCAGCAGGCGGCCCGGTGGCAGTACCAGGTCGTTGATGCTCTGGTAACCGCCCAGCGCGGTCTGGATGGCATGCTGGGCCGGCACGTTGGCGCACAGGCGCATGTTGGCCAGCATGTCGATGCCTTCGATGTAGCTTTGCGCGTGGTGCTTGGGCCCGGAGATGATCAGCCAGCCGGAACGGAAGCCCGCCACCCGGTACGACTTGGACAGGCCGTTGAAGGTGAGGCACAGCAGGTCGGGCGCCAGCGAGGCGGTGCTGATGTGCACGGCTTCGTCGTACAGGATCTTGTCGTAGATCTCGTCGGAGAACACCACCAGGTTGTGCTGGCGGGCCAACTCCAGCATGCCCAGCAGCAGCTCCCTGGAGTACACCGCACCGGTCGGGTTGTTCGGGTTGATGATCACCAGCGCCTTGGTGTTCGGGGTGATCTTGGCCTTGATGTCCTCAAGGTCGGGGAACCAGTCGGCCTGCTCGTCGCACAGGTAGTGCACCGGCTTGCCGCCGGCCAGGCTCACGGCGGCGGTCCACAACGGGTAGTCGGGGGCCGGGATCAGCACTTCGTCGCCGTTGTTGAGCAGGGCCTGCATCGACATGACGATCAGCTCGGACACACCATTGCCGAGGTAGATGTCTTCGATAGTGACGCCTTCGATGCCCTTCTGCTGGCAGTACTGCATTACCGCCTTGCGCGCGCTGAACAGGCCCTTGGAGTCGCTGTAGCCCTGCGCGGTAGGCAGGTTGCGGATCACATCCTGGAGGATTTCGTCAGGCGCCTCGAAGCCAAACGGCGCCGGGTTGCCGATGTTCAGCTTGAGGATGCGGTGGCCTTCCTCTTCCAGGCGCTTGGCGTGCTTGAGCACTGGGCCGCGAATGTCGTAGCAGACATTGGCGAGCTTGTTCGATTTGCTGAACTGCATGATGGGATCCCGATTGAGAAAACGCGCTACGCCCCGCCGAAAGGTTTGAAAGGGCAGGAAGCGGGTGCCAGACTGAACGCCTGGCACACGAAGCCAACTAATATACGTGCCACCTGCGCCCCGGAAAAGACGGTGCGCAGTGAAATTCAGCCTGCCGAGGTTTCTGCATGAAAAAGATCGAAAAAACCCTGGACGAATGGCGCTCGATGCTCGACCCCGAGCAGTACCAGGTCTGCCGCCTGAAGGGTACCGAGCGGCCGTTCAGCGGCAAGTACAACAGCGAGCGCCGCGACGGCATCTACCACTGCATCTGCTGCGGGCTGCCACTGTTCGATGCGCAGACCAAGTTCGATTCCGGTTGCGGCTGGCCGAGCTTCTACGCGCCGATCGAGGAAAGCGCGATGATCGAAATCCGCGACACCTCCCACGGCATGATCCGCACCGAAGTCACCTGTGCCCGTTGCGATGCGCACCTGGGCCACGTGTTCCCCGATGGCCCGCCACCGACCGGCCTGCGCTACTGCATCAACTCGGTGTGCATCGACCTGCGCCCGCGCGACTGACCGGAGCCCGACCATGGCTGGATCGCTACTGGACATCCCCTGCGTGACCTTGGGTGGCGAGCACAAGAAGCTCGGCGACTTCCCCGGTAAGGCGTTGCTGGTGGTCAATACCGCCAGCCAGTGCGGCTTTACCCCGCAATACAAGGGCCTGGAGCAACTGTGGCAGGCCTACCGCAGACGCGGTCTGGTGGTGCTGGGCTTCCCCTGCAACCAGTTCGGCAAGCAGGAGCCGGGCGATGCACGGGAAATTGCCCAGTTCTGCGAGCGCAATTTCGGCGTGAGCTTCCCGCTGTTCCGCAAGGTCGAGGTCAACGGCCCCGGCAGCCACCCGTTGTTCGTCGAACTCAAGCAGCGCGCGCCAGGCATTCTGGGCAGCCAGAAGATCAAGTGGAATTTCACCAAGTTCCTGGTCGACCCGGCCACCGGCCAGGTAACGCGCTATGCCCCCACCACCAAGCCGCAGGCCCTGGAAGCGGACATCGAGCGCCTGCTCAGCCGTTGACGGGCACCCAGTGGTCGACCAGCGCCAGCAGCTCTTCGCGGCGGAACGGCTTGGCCAGGTAGTCGTTCATGCCCGCTGCCCGGCAGCGCTCGCGCTCCTCGGGCATGGCGTTGGCGGTGAGGGCGACGATCGGCAGGTCGGGCCAGCGGCCGCTCTGGCGGATACGCCGGCTGGCCTCGTAGCCGTCCATCACCGGCATGTTGCAGTCCATCAGCACCAGGTCGAACTCGTCCTGTTCCAGTAGCTCCAGGGCCTCGGCGCCCTGGGTGGCCAGCTGCACCTGGCAGCCGAGCTTGGCCAGCATGCCCTTTGCCACCAGCTGGTTCACCGGGTTGTCCTCCACCAGCAGGATGCGCGCGCGGCCTTGTTCCCGGGTAATGGCCGGGGTGGCCAGCGGGTGCTCGGGCTCATGGCCCTGCAAGGTACGGCGCAAGGTCTGGTACAGGGCGTTGCGCGCCAGCGGCCGGGCCAGTTGGTGCAGGGGGGCGAGGGCAACCGACTGTTCGCTGGGCAGGAAGTTGCCGTAGGCGGTTACCAGCAGGATCGGTGTCTTCAGTGCGCAGCGCAGTTCGAACAACTGGTCCAGACGGTCGGTGATCAGCAGGTCGATGGCCGAGGCGTCCAGCCCCGCGCTGCTGTCATGATGCTGGTAGGCAAGGCCCCAGCCAGGCAGCTGGTCCTGCAACAGCTCGTCAAGCCCGCTGCCGGCCGTGCACAGTGCGGCCACGCGCCCGTGCAAGGGGGCCGGCGGGATGGCTTCGGTGTGCACGGCCAGTGGCAGCTCGGCGCTGAAGCGGCTGCCGAAGCCCGGCTCGGATTTGATATGCAGGCGGCCCTGCATGGCCTTGCACAGGTTGTGCGTCAGCGTCAGGCCCAGGCCGGTGCCGCCGTACTGGCGGGTGATGCCGGCGCCGGCCTGGGTGAACGGCTGGAAGATCCGTGCCTGGGCTTCCTCGGGGATGCCGATGCCGGTATCGCGCACCTCCAGACGTACACCGCCCACCATGGTCGTCAGGCGCACATCCACGCGGCCGAAGCGGGTGAACTTGAGGGCATTGGACAGCAGGTTGCTGACGATCTGCCGTACCCGCGTGGGGTCGCCGAGCACGCTGCTGGGGAAGTCGCGGGCGATCAGGCAGGTCAGCTCCACGCTTTGCGCGGTGTTTTGCGACAGCAGGTTGGCGGTGTCCTCGACCATCGAGCCCATGTCGAACGGAATGCGTTCCAGCTCCAGTTGGCCAGCATCGAACTTGGACAGGTCGAGGATATCGTTGAGCAACTCCACCAGCACCTTGCCGGAGTCATGGGCGATCGCCAGTTGCTGGCGTTGCTCGCTGGGCAGTGGGCTGTCCAGTGCCAGGGCGATCATGCCGAGCATGCCGTTGAGCGGGGTGCGGATTTCGTGGCTCATGTTGGCGAGGAAGGCGGCGCGCGCCTGGGCCATGTCCAGCGCCCGGCGGCGGGCTTCCTCCAGCTCCTGGTTGGACAGGCTCAGGCTGTTGTTGCTGGCCTTGAGTTCATTGGTGCGTGCCGAGACGATGTCTTCCAGCTCGTTGAGATACTGGGTCAGGCGGTTTTCCGCAGTGCGCCGTTGTTCGATCTCGGTGGCCATGCTGACGAACTGCTGGTTGGCGACCTTCACCAGCACGCCGATCTCGTCATGTTCGTGGCCGTGCGGGCAGGCCAGGCGGGTTTGCCGGGGCTTGCGCGGGTCGCTGCCGCTGAGCGCGCCGATCACCGTCACCAGCGGCTTGGTCAGCATCATGTAGAACAGCGCCAGGAGGATGCCGGTCAGCACCAGGCTGCGGGCAAAGCCGTTGAGCAGGGTGACGCCGGCACGGTCGAGAAAGCGGCTGCCGAAGGCGTAGGTGTCCACTTCAAGGTACAGGGTGCCGAGGTATTCCTCGGGCATGTGGGTCAGGTACAGGCGTTCCTTGAACTGGCGCTGATCGCCAAACAGGAAATCGCTGAGTGGCCGGTAGCGGTCCTGCAGGCGCGGCCGCTCGACGTCGGCCAGCACCGTTTGGTTGTTGTCGATCAGCCGCGCACGAATCACCGCTGGCGATTCCAGCAGGCCGCGAGTCAGCTCCAGGGCCAGTTCCGAGTCGATGTTGTAGGCGATGCGCGAGGCCGGGTTGTGGCTGATTTGCAGCAAGGCGCGCACTTCGCGGTTGATGGACGCGTCTTCGCTGGCATAATCGATGCCGATCTGGATGAGACTGAGCAATGTTCCCAGGATGAAGCCGACCAGGACTGTCAACCGGGCTTGCTTGTATGACAGGCGATTGGTGAACTTGATATCCATGTGTCCCGAGCCGGTTTCCCGTTCCTTGCGCTGCGCAAGCATAGCCGAATAGCCCCGGCTGCTGGTGGGTCTGTCTGTTCATTTCAGTTGATTGCCAAGCGGGGGCCGCTTGGCGCCCCTTCGCGGGCTTGCCCGCTCCCACAGGATACAGCGTAGCCCCAGGCTGAACGCGACCCTGTGGGAGCGGGCAAGCCCGCGAAGGGGCGCGCAGCGGCCCCAAAAAACTGAAATTTGTAGGAGTCGTCATGGACGCTCGCTTGATTGCTTTCCTGGACCGCGCCGAATCGGTACTGGCACGCCTCGAACCCCTGTTGCCCGCGCAACGCCCGGACATCGACTGGGCAACCACCCTGGCCGCGCGCTGGCAGCGCGATGGCCGCAGCGGCTACCTGCTGCCGCTGGACGTCAGCCTGGACATCCGCCTGAGCGACCTGATCGGCGTCGACCAGCAGCGTGACCAGTTGGGCCGCAACACCCACCAGTTCATCAACGGCATGCCGGCCAACCACGCCCTGCTGTGGGGCTCGCGCGGCACCGGCAAATCGTCGCTGGTCCGTGCCCTGCTGGCCGAGCACGCAGGCAAAGGCCTGCGCCTGATCGAAATCGAACGCGACCACCTGGCCGACCTGCCACGCGTGGTCGAGCAGCTGCAGAAGCTGCCGCAGCGCTTCATCCTGTTTTGCGATGACCTGTCGTTCGAAGCCGGGGAGGGCGACTACCGGGTGCTCAAGAGCGTGCTCGACGGCTCGCTGGAGCAGGCACCGGACAATGTGCTGCTGTACGCCACCTCCAACCGCCGACACCTGGTGCCAGAGAAGGAGAGCGACAACGAAAACTGGAAGCGGGTGGACGGCGAGCTGCACCCCAGCGAAGCGGTGGAGGACAAGATTGCCCTGTCCGACCGTTTTGGCCTGTGGCTGTCGTTCTACCCCTTCACCCAGGAGCATTTCCTGAACGTGGTCGAGCACTGGATCGGCCAGCTCGCGCAAACTGCGGGCCTTGCCTGGCAGCGCAGCGAAGCACTCGACATCCTCGCCGTGCGCTGGGCCACCGGCCGCGGTAACCGTAATGGCCGTTGTGCCTATCAGTTCGCCCGCTACTGGGTCGGGCTGCAATTGCTGGAGCAAAAGTAAATGATCGACCTCAATGCCAGTGGCGCCGGCCTCGATGGCTACAACCTGCTGGCTGCGCAAGTGCAGGCACTATTTGCCGACGAGCGTGACTTCATCGCCAATGCCGCGCAGTTTTCGGCGTTTCTCTATAACCAGGTGGACGACCTGAACTGGGCGGGGTTCTACCTCAACCGCAACGAAGAGCTGGTGCTGGGCCCGTTCCAGGGCCAGGTGGCGTGTGTGCGCATTCCGTTCAGCAAGGGCGTGTGCGGGGCGGCGGCAGCCACCCGGCAGACCCAGCGGGTAGAGGATGTGCATGTGTTCCCGGGGCACATTGCCTGTGACAGCGCGTCCAACAGCGAGCTGGTGATCCCGTTGGTGAAAGAGGGCAGGTTGATTGGTGTGCTGGACCTGGATAGCCCGAAGCTTGGCCGGTTCAGCGAGGCCGATCAGGTGGGGCTGGAGCGGTTGGCGGCGATTTTTCTGGAGCTGACTGACTGCTGAGTGCTGTGGCGCCTGTGCCTGCCACTTCGCGGGCTTGCCCGCTTCCACAGATAATGCACCGCCCTCAGGCCTGGTGCGATCCCTGTGGGAGCGGGCAAGCCCGCGAAGAGGCCGGCACAGGTTCAAACATCAGTCGTACATCACCTTCTTCTTCCAGGTCTCGTCCTCATCGGTCTTGAGCCCCTGGGTCAGTTCGTTCTGCTCATCGTCCGCCGGGGCCATGCGGTCCAGCACCTGCGCGTTGGCACGGGCCAGCAGTTTTTCCAGGTACGTCAGCTGCTCTTCATACACCTTGGGCTCCGGCTGCTTGCGCAGGTACTGCACGCCGCGCTCGAAGGCCAGGCGCGCCTGGCCTGGCTGGTTCTTCTGCAGGGCCTGCTGGCCGAGGTTGTTGAAGAACTCGATATGCAGCAGCACCAGGATATGGCGGATTTCCTTGATCCATTGCTTGGCCTCGGGCGTCGGCAGGAAGCCCTCTTGCGCGGCGCGGGTCACCTGATTGTGCAGGGCCTCCAACAGGAAGCGCACATCCTTGGCCTTGATCTCGGTCTGGATCGCGGTTGGGCGGGTTGTTCACCGGAATCTGCGTGCCCTGGGCAATCAACCCCTCCAGTTCGGCAATGCGCGCCTTCAGTTCGGCGTTATGCTTGTCCATCGCCAGTTGGCGCTGATTGAGGTTGAGCTCCAGGCGAGTCAGCAGCAGCTTCAGCGCCGGGGTCATGAACTGGCCGGGGAAGGTCTCGGTGATTTCGCCACAGCGGCGCAGGCGGTCGGCCAGTTCGACCTTCATCCGGGCACGCTCGAGCTTGCCGTTCTCGACCACGTTGTTGAGGTAGCCGATCACGATCAGCAACGCGATACCCGCCACGATGAGCAGGGTGATCAGAAGTGGTGTCACCGTTAATGCCTCATTGAAGAAGAATTACAGCTTTGAGTGTAGTGAGTTTGCCTGGGGGCGAATAGCGGCTATATGCCTGTGCTGGCCCTTTCGTAGCACAAGGCTGCTCCTACCGGTACTGCATCGCCCTCAGGCTCCCCTCTCTCTATATCGACAACCCCGCCAGCATCTGCACCCCAACCCAGCCGGAAGTCATTGATTTAAATAAATTTCTACAAAGGGGTTGACGCCTGTACGAACCCTCCATAGAATGCGCGCCACTTGCAGCGTAAAGCGCACAGCGAAACGCGGCAGGGAGTGAAAGCAGGCAGTAATGCCAGCAGCGTGTCCCCTTCGTCTAGTGGCCTAGGACACCGCCCTTTCACGGCGGTAACAGGGGTTCGAGTCCCCTAGGGGACGCCACATTGCGGGAATAGCTCAGTTGGTAGAGCACGACCTTGCCAAGGTCGGGGTCGCGAGTTCGAGTCTCGTTTCCCGCTCCAGTTTCTCCGGCACTGCTTAACGGCGGGGCAGGAAAAGAAAATCCAGGCTGAATCGTGAGGTTCTGTTCTGGTGCACTGAAAAGTGTTGTGTGTCCCCTTCGTCTAGTGGCCTAGGACACCGCCCTTTCACGGCGGTAACAGGGGTTCGAGTCCCCTAGGGGACGCCATTTGCGGGAATAGCTCAGTTGGTAGAGCACGACCTTGCCAAGGTCGGGGTCGCGAGTTCGAGTCTCGTTTCCCGCTCCAGTTTAAATACTGTGGCGTTCGCACGGTGCAGTGGTGGTGAAGGTCGTCAAGGCGCTTCACGCCGATTAGCGGTAAAGCTTCAAATTGCGGGAATAGCTCAGTTGGTAGAGCACGACCTTGCCAAGGTCGGGGTCGCGAGTTCGAGTCTCGTTTCCCGCTCCAAACATGTAACGCAAAAAGGAACCTTCGGGTTCCTTTTTGCGTTTTTGCGTGCCTGGTTTACTGCTCCTGGCTGCACGAATACGGCATTCGCGCTGCCAGGGCAGGCCGTTCAGCGATAACTGATGGTGAAGTCGAGTGCGCCTTTGGCCACGCCAGGGCCGACCCGGTCGTCCGTTTGATAGAAATGCGCACGATACGACAGGCGGGTGTTCGGTAGCTCAAGTTTCTTGTTGGTCGAAACGTGCTCCGCCAACGGCACAGGATTGCCCAATTCATCGGTGATCTGGATGCCGATGCCTTTGGCTGTCGAGCCATTGCCCAGGCTGAACAGGCCCTGTTTCGGGTCGAGCGCGACCGAACCGTCGGTGCCTGTCAGGTAGATATAGGCGGTGGCTGTGCTCGACATCGGATCGTCTTGACATTCGCTCAAGGTAATGTGGAATGGTACCCCGGGGTTGGGCAAGGTAGTGCCTTTACCTGGAAAATCCGCCACGGTGTGGCTGCCCAAGTCCACAGGGGCGGGACTGACGGCACCGTTTTTCAGCATGCACTGCGCCTGGTTGAGGTTGCCGCTGATGCGCAGGCGAAAGGCATCCGCTACATCCGAGGTGCTGCCGCGAGCCACCTCTTCATCGAGCGTGATCGGCCCGGCTGCGATTGACCCAATCTTTACCAGTGTGACGCTCATGCTGATCGGGCCGATCTTGATCGGTGTGCCCATGCTGGTCATGTTGGTGCCGCTGTAAGGTAGCAAGGTGCTGACCGTGCTCGGCGTGAAGGTGTTGGGCGCTCCGCCATTGAACGGGTGGTCCAGTTCGACCACGGCGCCAACCCCCGGTATGCGGGTTCTGATGACCCGGTTGGCAAATCGCCCGTTGCCGAGCCGCACTGGCACGTCGTGGGCGAACGGGGCGGTGTAGTCGGCGTGGGCTTCCAGCAGGCGGTCGGCGCTGTTGTGGCACTCGACGACCCGATTGCCCGGGTCGTCCACGACGGGAACCCGCAGGTGGCTAATCGGTTCGCCGACCGGCAGATCCCTGGGGACCCACACGTCATTGAAATTTGCCGTGAATGTAGCGGGGCCAGGGCCATTGATGATTTTACAGCCTGACGCGGCGTAGGCGGCCGGCAGGTGAATGAGTGGCAGGCTGGCCAGCAACAAGGTTGGCAACAGGGGGCAGCGAGGGAAGGCGTTCATTGGCTTTTCCAGTCGGGTGTGGCTTGGCAGTGCAAGGTCTGCAGGCGGTAGCCTTGTTCAAGTGGCAAGGTGGTGGGGGTGATCATGAAGCGGCACAGCTGCTCGCTGCCTGAGGTCCACCTGGCCTGCAGTTGCTGCTGCTCAAGGTCGGTGGCCACCAGTGCCTGGCCCCCTTGGCCGACAACCGCCAGTACCTGGCCCTGGGCATCGCTGACCTGCGCGCCAAACGGCAAGGGGTGGCCGTCGGCTTGCAACAGGGTCAGCACCAGGCGGTTGACCCGGCGCGCCGGGAATTCGGCCAGCACCACCGCACCGCGGCGTGGCACCACCTGGGTGGCGCCGTTGTCGATTTCGATTTCCGGGTCGAGCTGGTCCAGTTGCAGCACCAGCTGGTTGGCGCGATAGGGCCGCATGTACGGTGCCAGTGCATAGCCTGCGTGGTTGGTTTTGCCCTGTTGTGCCTGGCCAACGCCAACCCCGGCGATGCCCGGCACGTGCACCACGGCGTTGGTTTCGCCCATGAACGGTGCCAGCAGCATGCCGCCGCGGTGTGCCAACAAGGCACCGCTGGCGCTCAGCGACAGGTTGCGGTAGTCGGCGGCTTCGCTGTAGCCCATGCCGTAGTTGGCCTGGTTGCCCTGGTAGGCCAGCGACAGGCTGCCGCTGCGCTGGCTGTCGTTGGCCAGCGTGGCTCGGTAATTCAGGCGACGCTCGTCGAAGTGGCCGCTGAGGCTGGCGCGTTCGCTGTGTTTGCCGGCGCTGTGCTGCAGGTCGAAGGTGGCGCTGGAGGCGTGGGCGAAGTCCAGCGGCAAGGTAATGCCCAGGCCGATGATGCGGTCGTTGTCGCGTGACGAACTGAGCGATTGCGAGGCAAACAGGTTGAGGCTGATGTTGTGCGGCAGTTGCGTGTTGTATTGCAACTGGTACTGGCGCCGTTGCAGGCTGCTGTGCCAGTAGTCGTCCTGCGACAAGGTCAGGCTGAGCGCGCCAGCGCTGCCCAGGTGATGGTACACCGAGGCTTCCAGGCGGCTGCGGCGGTTGCCCAGGTACAGGTCGGAAGCATTGCGCTGCTGCACGGCTTCGTCGTAGTCGCGGTAACCGACGGTGGAGTAGCGATAGCCGGCAAAGCGCAGGCTGGTGCCGTTGTCGAAGGCCTTGCCGTAGCGGGCCGAGAAGCTGTTGCCCTGCACTTCGCCCAAGGCCGGGCCAAGGTCGCTGGTGGCCTGGGTAATGTCCAGCGACAGTGCGCCGAGCGCGCCAAAGTCCCGCCCCAGGCCGAGAGTGGTGGCGCGGTAGTAGTCACCGCCTAGCACACCGGCGTACAGCGTGCTGTCCCAGCCGATGCCGCGGGCCAAGGTGGCTTGCCACAATGCCGGCGCGTCGGCCTGGTAGGCGCCGTGGTAGCGGCCCACGGCCAGGTCGTAGCGCCACACGCCGGCGCGCATCAGGTTGCTGAGGGTAGAGTAGGGCTGGATGAAGCGGCGCACCTGGCCATCGGCTTCGGTCAGCACTACTTCCAGCTCGCCGCTGCTGGCACCTACCGCCAGGTCGTCGATTTCGTAGGGGCCGGGTGCGACGAAGGTGGAGTACAGTGGGTAACCGTTCTGCAGCACCTCCAGTTTGGCGTAGGTTTGCGCCACGCCGCGCAACACCGGGGCGTAATTTTGCATGGCGTCGGGCAGCATTTCGCTGTCGGAGGCCAGCTTCACCCCCTTGAATGGCAAGCTGCGGAAGATTTCGCCCTGGGTGAAGGTTTCGCCGAGGGTGAGGGTGCCCCAGCGCGCTGGCAGGTCGCGCTGGGCGTAGGTATTGCTGCGCGTCCAGCGCATATCGCCTTGCTGGTTTTCGCGCAGCGCCTGCTGGCTGCGCAGGCGCCAGCCGTACAGGTTGACGCCGCTGTTCAGGTACAGGTCCTGGCTGTTGCGGCTGCCGCTGCCGCGCCGGTTGCTGTGCTGGGTGGAGGCCTGGTAGTTGACGAAGGCGGCGTTGATGCCGTCGTCCCAGAGGCTTTCGGCGACGGTGCCGCTGCTGTCGCGGCGCAGGTACGACTGCGGGATCGACAGGTGCAGGCGCAGTTTGCCGGTATCGAGGTCGGCACTGGCGCCGGGCAGTTGCGTGGCCAGGTCGATGCAGCCGCCAGCGGTGCCGGCTTGCCTGGCGGTCAGGTTTTGCTCCCGCACGCCGAGTTCGCCCAGCAGCCCGGCGCTCAGGCAAGGCTCCAGGGTCTGGCCATCGCCGCTCTCGTCGAGGTTGATTTCGTGTTTGCCCTGCGGGCTGAGGTTGACGTACAGCTCCAGTGCATAGCGGCCGGCGGCGAGCGGCCGCTGCTCGGCCAGGGCCCGCAAGGCGAGGGCGCCAGCATCGGCCGGTTGCCCTGGGCTTTGGCGGATGAAGCCGGGCTCGAACTGCAGGTCGGGCGGGGCGGCCAGGGCTGGCAGGTTCAAAAGGCTGGCGCCAAGCGCGGGGAGGTGGAAAAAGCGCAGGCGTGACAGCGCCTGCCGGCGTATGTGGGGCTTGAGCATGACGGATGCCTGGGTTGGACGTTGGAGCGCGGCGGTCAGGTGGTGCCGACGGTGGCAAGCGAGGCGTAGTTGGCTTGGGCGAGGCGGTCGCTTGGTGGGGAGGGAGGATAAGGAGCAGTGTGGGGTAGGGCTGTAGGGTTAGTCTGGGGGGCGGGGGGATAAGTCGGCGATTGGGTAAGCTCCGGAAACCGAGCAATAGCGAAGCCGATGATGCAGACAGGCGCAGTCCACATCATCGGCGTTGTTAAGAAAATTAGGTAGCAGGTCTGGCTAACCAGCTATCCATGAGGCCAGCAGCAATTTCTCTTTGAGAAAATGCCGCCTTGTGTAGGCCGTTTTTTGAACGGATCTCAACAAGCCCCCCCATATCAAACATTTCATAGCCAGGAGGCAGCGGCGTTGCATCGGTACTCACGCTTTGGACATTTTCAGGTGCTTGAAGAGAGTTGCGCCGTGAGTTGCTTGGTGAATCGAGAGGTGTTATTGGGGCACTGTATGGTTCGGACAAGCTATTGGATGCTCGGCGTGATTCAGAGTTATTGATATCACCGATATCCACATTATCCGTTTGGACACCGGCAGACTGCGTGCTTGCTGCCTCGGGTGCCGAACTTTGGCGCCGTAATGTCCCACCATCGCCATCGCCACCGCCATTCCCGGCCCCGGCCCCGTTCGCCTCGGCAAGCCTGGCTTTCTTGGCAGCCTTGGCCTTATCGATCCCACCTTTGGCCATCCCTGCTGACAAAAACGCCAAACCGATGATCGACAGTGACAAGGAGCCAATGACAAGTTTCTTTTTCTTCTTCGGGTCTTTCGTAAACTCCGCAGCAACCTGCGTAGCCGCCGCTGCAACTGTTGCGGTTACACCCACAGCTATTATGGCCATGGTCAGAGGGGTGGCGGCACCCGCTGTGGCAACGGCAAAGCCGACGGTCAATGCCACGTTCATCACCATAATGCCAATGTTCAACCAGAACTCAGCCCCGCGCTTTTCCTTCGTTTTTTTCGGGTCCTCGTTCGAGCCCCAGCCGCGGCTGTAATGCCCGGTGGGGTCCTGGAACATCACCGGGTTGTCCATGCAGTACACGTACGGGTTGATACCGCCCACTTCAGGGTCTACGTTGTCCGGGCTCTGGAAGCGCATGAGGCGCGTGTTGTAGGCGCGGTAGCCACACCCCAGCAGGTACCAGCCCAGCACGCGCTCGCAGGCTTCGGCATTGAAGCCCAGCATGCCGAGCAACTGGCTATCTACCGCCTCGCCATAGGCACTGTAGTTTGCTTCGTGCACGGTATCGTCGCTCGCGCACTCGGCCAGCACGCTGTTGCTGTTATTGGCCATGTACAGGCGTGTTTCGTTGCTTGTGCCCGACTGTTGCAGGCCCAGCGGCAACTCGCCAGCGCACAGGTACTGGGTCAGCAGGCCATCGCGCAAGGTGCTGCTGACGCGATAGCCCTCGTAATGGCGTCGCTCTTCGGCTTCCGTGCCATGGCGCACGGCTAGCAGCTTGCCGTGGCCGTCGTAGCGATAGCTGGCCAGGGCCGTGCCATCCTGGGCGGTGACTTTGGCCAGGTAGCCGGTGTCTTCGTCGTACTCCAGGCGGTTGCCCTGCTCGTCCTTGAGCATGTTGCCGTCGGCGTCGTAGTCGTCCAGGTTAAAAGTTACCAGTGCGTCGTAATCGTCAGTCAGCGAGTGACTGACGCTCTTCAACTGGAAGGGTGACTCTGTGTGGTATTCGTAGAACGCGTCGTCGGTTTTGCCATCTGCGAATTCGGTGAAGCAGAGCAGGATGTTGTCGTATGCGTCGAATTCCCACATCTGGTTAGTGATCGCGCGGCCCTTGCTATTGGTCGGCAAAAGGCTGCCTTCACACTTGTGGTTGTACAGGCGATCACGGTTATCGTAATCGAAGGTCTCCGTCAGCACGGTCTGACCGGCCTTGATCAGCTCGCGGCTGGCCAGCATGTTGTCGCCGCGCCACTTTTGTACGACTGTGCGCTCATCGAGCACTTGCTCTTTGCCGTTGGCGTCAAGCCGGGTCAGCTTCAGGGCCCGCGAAGTTTCCCGGCGGCGATGGTCGTAGGCGTGTGTGCACAGCAATTGCTGCACGCTGTCGGGCTTGGCGCTGCTGGTGGTCAATGTGGTGTGCAACAGGCCTGCACTGTTGTAAGTAAGTACCGCGTGCAACGTGCCTTGGCTGATGGAGGTCAGCCTCTCGAGTTCATCGTATTCATATACTTTGCGACAGTTGTCGCTGTCGCTGCTTTCCAGCAAGAGCCCTTGCAGCGAGGTAAGGTAAGTGCGCGTGTAGTTGTCGCCTGGTTGTTTGCCCGCCCAGCTTTCACTCAGCAGGTAGCCCTGGTCGGTGTAGCCGTAGCTGTGGGTACCTTGCTCGTTCTGCGCTTCGGTGATCGCGGCCGAGGCCATGCTGTATTTGAATTTCGACGGCTTCTGGTTTTTCCCCACGAGAATATCCGTTGGAGCAGTGCCGACCGCCAGGTCGTATTTATAGGTCATGGTGCGGCCAGATTTCATCACCCGCTTTTCTGGCAGCATCTGTTCATCAGGGTATTCCCGCGTTTCCTGATACGGGCCAACGGTCATGCTGACCAGGCGGTCGATGTCATCGAACTCGCGCGTGCACACTGGAATGCCTTTAGCGTTTGGCGCAGGGTGCAACAGCAGGCTTGTCGCCAGTTCATCGGTACTGTGGCGGGCAAACGTCCGGCTCAGTGCCGAGTCATCGGCGCGATCGGTGCGCTGCACGCGCCCCCACACATCGTACTGGTAGGTGGTGGTGCGGGTCTCGTTGATGCGCGCAGTTCGCTTGCCACTTGCCGGCACGGCAAATGTATGGGTTTCCTCCACGCTACGGCCAAAGCCGTCATAGCGGTAGGCGCGCGTGGACTCTACGGTACCTTGCTCGTCCAGCAGTTGCACTTGCTCGGGTTTGTCGAAGCGGTTGAAGGTGGTAATGCTCAGGTTTTTGCGCATTCGGGGTTGGTCAGGGTACCGCTCCCAGGTGGTGACGATATCGCCGTCGGTACCGAACGGAGAGCGGTCGGTGAACTCGATCACCCGGTCCGGGCGTTTGGTCGCGCAGCGGTTGCCCCAGTTGTCGTATCGGTGGGTGCTGGTCAAGGCGCGTTCGCCAGTGGGCAGGTGGTCGTAGGTGGTTTCTTCGGCCAGCTGGCCGAACGCGTTGTACTTGGCTGACCACACTTCATACGTCTGCTTTGCCCTGGTTTGCGAACCCACCGCCTCGCATACCCGCTCTTCCTTGATGGGGCGGTTGAGCCCGTCGAACAGCATTCGGCTGATTACGCCCAGGTTGTCCTCGGTTTCCTGGTAGTTTCGGTCAGCCGATACCCTGTAGCGGTACTCGATTTTTGCCTTCCGATCCATATCGTCCGGGGCGGAGGTTTCGCTGATTGGGCGATTGCTGGCGTCGTAGCTGTAGCGTGTGACCGTCTTGTGCATGTCCAGGTTTTCCAGCACCTGGCCGGTCAATGCATGCTTGCTTTGTTTCGATACCTTCTGGTGCTGGTCGTAGCCGGTGGTGGTCTGGGTGGTCTGGAACACTTCGCCCAATGCCGGGTGGGTGTTCAGACCGTACTTCCACTCGACGGTGGTGGGCGCGCTGGCCAGTACTTTGCCCAGTTCAGTGCCGTCATGCTCGCCAATCAGGGTGGTGACGCGTTTGCTCAAACGCCCGTGCAATTGCGTGTTGCTGGGGGTGTCGAGATAGCAACGTTCGACTGTGGTGATTTCGCGAGGTGTTTTGGCATCGCTGGCGTCAAATACATGCTCCGTGACCATGGCTACCCAGGTAGCGGCAATCTTGCCCCGTTCCGGCACGTCTGGGCGGCCATATGCAATATCCCGCGCGGCATAGGTGAAATCCGTGCGCAATGGAATGGCCCCTTTTTCAACTTTGTCAGCGTCGCTCGGGTGGACCGTCTGGCTTTTAACATGTTTCTTGAAGCCGTTGGGTTCGGCAGGGCATCTGCCGGGTTCGCCCTCGGCGGGGAAATATTTCAGCTCGGTGTACGAGCCGTCCGTGCGGATTTCCTTGGTAAGGTTGCCGTCGTCGTCGTATTCGGTGGTGACAAACTCGCTGCGTTTCTTATTGGCATCATCTTCCATCTCCCAGGCGGTGGTCACCGTTCTGGCCATCTGGAAAGTCGGCGGCTGCTTGCTGAAGGGGTCAGTAAGCTTCCCATGATAGGCGATGGTGGTGCGGGTAATTTCCTTGCCCTGCTTGCGAACTTCCGAGGTGGTGCGGTGGAAGCGGTCGTAGTGGGTTTTGACGGTGCGGTCAGCCTGGCCCTCGCAGCGCTGGGTGGTCATGCTCCAGTAGCTGTACTCCGGTTTCACCACTTCGTACAAATTGTCTTGGCCGTTGTTGCGCCAGGTAATGCCGCTGCCATTGCCCATGTAGTTTTCAGCGGAGTAGTCATAGTCGGTGCACATTTCCGGTTGGCCATGCCCGGGGTCGACACGGTGGCGCTTGACCCGTGGCAGCTTCCTGGTAACGTTCGGCAACGCGTGGCCGGGGTCGCCGTCCACGCCATACTCGATATTCTCCACTGCCCCGCTGGGTGAGATTACCTTGGTCACACAGGTTTGCCTGTGCACGGTGCGGTACTCGAATGCCCACTGGGTCTGGTCGGGCATCACGGCGTACCGCAATTCCCGCCCGATGAATTGCAACACATGGCTCGCGCGTACGTCGTCGGCGTCCGGGTAGCGGATGAACTCGATAGCTCCGCCATATTTAACCTCCAACAGCCGGTGCCCTTTGCCTTCACCTTCGGCATGGCCATTGCGCACTTCCGTCAGGCAGAACCAGCCCGGGATATTTGGGTTGCTGGCATACTTCAACTCGATCCATTGCCCGGTGGGTGCGTAGATGCGCGTCGGCAACGCCGCGCGTTGTGTGCCGGCGCCCATGGTTTCGAGTATTTCGACCACACCGCTGCGGTGCACTACGCGGAAGCGGCCATCGCCATCCTTGTGAAAATGGAAGGTATCGAGTTTTTTCTCGCTGATGCCTTCGATGCCATCGACGGTGAACTGTTCACCGGTAAACAGCGACAAGGCGCTGCCGCCTTCAGGGTAGGCATGCTCGACAAAACGGGACAGGTTCAGGTCCCAGCCTTCGCCGTAGCCGACATCGCCCCCGCCCATGGAGTTGTAGGCCAGGCTCAGCGAAAAATTCGGCCCGGCACCGCTGTCAGCGACCAGCTCAGGGATCGGTATGCTCAACCCATATTGCCCGGTACGTGGGTCGACACGGTTCTCGACTGCGAAGTTGTCGGCGTTGGAATATACGGCGCTGCTGCTCATGGCGTCACCTGCGCTTTGGTGTGGGTGGGGTAGTACAACTTGGCGCAACGGTATACGGTGTCGCCGTGTTCATCGGACTTGTGCGCGCGGCCAATCATGACTTCGTCGCTAGCGCATTTGAAGTTGGAGTCACTTTCTTTTACCGACACTTCCCATGGGCCAGGTTCTACAATGAGCCTGTTCACTTTGTCTTCATCTATTTCGTTAATGTAGAACTCGGCGCAGGTATAGTTGGTCAGGCCATTTTCATCGCCTTGGTGATCTCGGCCGATCAGGATACTGTCTGTTGGGCAAGTGAAATAGATGGGGTCGACCTTTTCTTTGTGGTAGGTGACCGCTTCGTGGCAGTCTTTGTCGTGAGGCTCTTTGTCCACCTCGTCAGGTTTGCGCCTGCCACACTCGGGAAAGCTTGAGCTTTTGAAGCTTTGTCGCATCAGGATATTATCAGTGCCATTGCCTTTGATTACGGTGCAGTGGGTGTCGGTAGGTTCTTTTTCATCGCCTTTATGCTGGCGGCCTGTTATCGCGCTGCCTGGAGGACAAAGTACATCGCTCTTTTCTTCGCTAGGTCTATTGATCGTGGTGGTTTCTCCAAGTTCTACGGTTTTTAGTTCAGGTATGTGCTCGCCCTCGGAAATGGTTACTTTTACGCAGCTTAGCCTGCGCGTGACGCGATCTGAGTCATTATATGCTTTGTCGGCCATTTTGAAGCCGATCGGTTTGTTGCCTTCTCCGTTCTCGTAATAGATGGTCTGGCCTTTATCAAATCTAAGCAAGCGATCTATGCCTATTTCTGGAAGTTTTGACGGATTGCGTGTGGTTACCAGTTTTATGTAGAAGTTTTTGTTGTCTTCAGGGTCATCGTACTTGTAGGAATTGCTGTCCATGGTGGTGTTGCACCACCAGTCATCCGTCAGCAGAATCTCAGCAGCGGAGGGGATATCTTCCATGATTATTTCACTGGGTTGCATGTCATAGCAGTTACCGACACCGGCACCGCCTTTATCGCTCAGGGATAGCATCACGGTTTTGCCGGCCCCGGCAGCGGGGATACTCAGGGTGCATTCTCTCTGCCCGTAATCGCCGATGGGCGCTGAAATCAGGGTCAGTGTGCCTGCGCTGGCGTACGGACTAAACAAGCCCGTCAGCACAAGCGTTAAGGCGGGAATAAGGAGTTGCGCTGAAGCCGGTCGAGGCGGGCTACGCCTTGTCACATTGATCATGATCAAGTTCCTTCAGGTGTGAAAGTTTACTGAGCAGCCCGCGAACCTTCGCAAGGTCGGGCTGGTTACGCTCAGGCTAAAACACATGGCTGCCGGCTGACACCTATCAGAAATAACAGGTGGGGCGCTGGTCGGTACCTAGTATTTTTGCCAGTAGTGGAGTGGCAGCGAGAGGGGTAAAACTGGGCCCTGGCAAGCCTGATAAGGAGTAAGCGTAATGAATATAAATGCGCAGAGCCGCGCAGTCGCCATGCGGACGGGAGGCGCAAGTTCAAGAAACCCGAAGCCGGTTATTGAAGGCTTGACGCAGAACCTGGAAGTGGACTTGGCGGCATTGGGCAACGGTGACCTCAAGGCCACAATCCAAGGCGCAGGGCTGCAGCCTGGTGATAAGGTTTATTCCAATTGGCGAGGGTTGAATTCGGCGGGGGAACCCTTTGACTGCATAGGGGAGCTCACCTTGGTTAGCGACCCAAATAACGTCGTCGTAACCATAAATAATGATGTCGTAGTTGATGCTAAGGACGGTTATGCTTTTTTGTCTTATCAAGTAAATTCTGTTACAGCGGAAGAGTCCTTGCGGCAGTTTTGCTATGTTGGCTTGCGCGCGCCTAGTAGATTGCCGGTGGTGCAGATACTGCAATCTCACGACCTGAACATTGACAAGGATGAATTGCAGCAGTACGCCAACGTGGTGACGCCAGCTTGCCAGGCCATTCAGCAAGTTGCTGAGGCTAAACTGACAGTTCGACGGTTCAGGAGCACTGGTTCTGAGTTGTCAAAACTTGAAAAGCAATTGCCTCGTGATCAGAAGTTCGACGGTGAGCCACTGGAATGGCTGATTCCGAAGGCGGACCTGAACACCGTCGACGTCGGTGGGCGGATTGAAATCAGCTACACCATCACACTCAAGGACGGCGGCGAACTTGCGCCATCACGCGTGCAAAAGTTCGTGATCAGCGGCCCGACGGACCCCGGTCACGCTACTGCCTGCACCGCAAGTGGGCGATGGCAGTGACCCCATCGACCCTGGCAGCTACCCCGACGGTGTGCAGGTGCATATCAAGGGTTATCCGAACGCTGCGGTGGGTGATTACCTGCTGCTGGCCTGGGTTATGCCATCAGGTGAGGCGCATGTGCAAGTTACCCGCCTGGATGAAAGTAGCCTTGTGGCCGGACAGTTTACCCTGCGTATTGAACAGGCTGTGTTGTCTGCCAGTATCGGCGCGGTGCAGGTGTATTACCAGTACGGCCGGGAAGGTGCCTCGTTGACCTCACAGGTGCAGTCACTGGTGGTGAGGGCGCCCCGTGTCGTGCCTCCCATGCCAACAGTGAGGGGTAGCAAGCAGCTGGAGGGCAACGAGTATGACATCTATGCCTTCGACATCCGGAGAAATGGCGCCGATATCATCATTCCCGCAGAGGCCGATTTACTCCCGAATGAAGACTTTGAAGTGCACTGGCAAGGTGAACCGAACGGTGGCCGTACAGTGATCTACCACCCAACTGCGGAGGGCCCGCGGGTATTTAACGTTCCGCCTGAATTCGTCGGGGCCAATATGGGCAATGAGGCGTCGAAACGTTTCGACGTGTTTTATCGGATCGTGGACCGTGAAACGCCGCAGCATTGGGATAGCAAGCCGGTAAAACTGCTGGTGCTGCCATTGGAGAAGTCTAATTTCCCGATTATTGATTCCCCTGATGCGGATTTGCAGGGGAATCTGCAACTGAAACCTGAGGGGGCGAGGCTGAATTTGAAACCGTGGGCGTTCATTAAAAAAGATCAACTATTGAGTATCCACGTTTCAGGGATAGGCCTTGAGCCAGCCGACGAATTTGTGCGAAAGGACGTGCCGGTTAAAGAGGCGGAAGTCACGGAGGGTGTCGTCGATATGCTGAGTTATGACCTGCTGAAAAAGCTGGAACCGAATGAAAAATTCAAAGTGTGGGCCAGTGTCAAGTTTGATGGCGTCACCCCCTGGGAGTTCCCGTGGCAAGGTCTGACGGTGAAGGCATGAGGATGAAACATACCTGCATGCCATC
Organism: Pseudomonas putida; assembly: GCA_029953615.1. Classification (NCBI taxonomy): domain Bacteria; kingdom Pseudomonadati; phylum Pseudomonadota; class Gammaproteobacteria; order Pseudomonadales; family Pseudomonadaceae; genus Pseudomonas; species Pseudomonas putida. Next base: position 3,909,063 of record CP124529.1, read on the forward strand.
GGCTATGGGTGCTGACGCAGCAGGGGAAACATGGCCAGTCACTAAACGTTATTCACGTTTGTTTACAGGGCCGCACACGCCCAGTACTTCGAGGTATTGAACATGTTAGACCTTACCAAAGAACAAATCGTCCAGCGCCTGTCGGGCGGCACGGTAATGCGGGGCTGGTCGGCTATCGCCGTACTGGGACGCGATCAGATCAACCGGCTGTTGCGTGACCAGTGGCTGCAACGCCTTGCCGAGCAGTCGTTCATCGCACCCATGAACAAACAGTTCGACCTGGATGAAGGCGGTGAATTGCGTGGTGAGCTGCGCAACGTGATGTTCGGCCCGCCACAACTCTCGTTCGAAAATGCAACCTTGCTTTCGTCGAACACCACCATGCGTATGTCTTTCCTCTCGGCTGATTATGTCCAGCATGCCCATTTGCCGAGCAGCCCGCCCATCCTGTTACGGTCCATGAGTGTGAATGAGGCCATGGGCTATGGGGTCAGCGCGCAGGTGGAGCTGAAGTTGCAGCAGAGTGAGGGTGCGCGTTACACCCGGCTGATGCTGGAGCTTTCCGATGCTCATACCAATACGCTGGAAAGCAATCTGGGCACCACACCCTATGCCTCGAAACAAATTGGCAAGGAGGTGTTCAGCCATTGGCTGGCGCAGCCCGGCAGCCGCCAGACCTACACCTTGGCCGAGTTCGATCGCGAAGACTACGCTTCGCTGTCGCCCAGAAGCGTCAAGGCGTTGACCCAGATGGCGCCGTGGGGGGCCAGGACCGACAAGGCTTTCAAAGACAAGGCCCCCAGCGAAGGTGATGGCGCCGTGGTCTTGATGATGCAGTTGCGCTCGCATCTGCTCCAGGGCACGTTGCCGCAGGTGGGCGACGATTTCCCTTATCTGCTTCCCGGTACGGCGGCTGCAGGTGCCGAGTATTCATGCACGCTGTTGCTGGACCCGGTCAACCAGGACAAACCCGCCGAGCCATTGGCCCGGGTACTCAGGCCTGTGAGCATGCCTAACGCGCATCGCTATACGCACAATGCCAGTGACAAATTCGTACCGGCCGATGTGGTCGGCTTTGGCCAGATTTCGCCTTCTGAAGGTACCTTCCGGGTAGAGCCGGATGTAGCCAGTACCGTGGCAGACGGGCGCGTGTCGTTCAAGCTCAAGGGTGGCGCGTCCCAAGGTGAAGTGGCTGTCGATAGCTGGTCGACCAGCAACCTGAGGCGGGTGGCGGCCAGTGGCACCATCACCGATGCGGGCAGCTTCACGTCAGGCAACGCGGGCGGGTTCGTCGCCGACAGCCAGGTCTCGCTGGTTACTGCGGAGCTTACCGATGGTACGGGTGACAAGCAGTCACGCGGTGCGCTGGTGGTCGAGCAGGTGAGCCCGGTGCAGATCTCGCCCCGGGTGATGGCCACCGGTGCCAACGGGGTACCTATCCAGCTGTCTGCGGCAAGCGTGGGTGGCGGTAAAATAACCTGGAAGAAGGTTGAAACACCGGCAGCGCTGCGCGCTTCACAGGGGCCTGAGCGGCCTGTCAATCCCGGCAAGCACGACCTGGCAGGTGTTTACGCGTCGGACCTGGGCGAATTGAAAGACCTGGGCAATGGCCGGGCCAGCTTTACCCCGGCAAAGATCGAAGCTGGCAAGCCGGAAATCCTGTTCCAGGTTATCCGCGCCACGGACGAAAGCACCCAGGCGTTTGCCGAGGCGACCGTGGTTATCGTGACCTGGCCCCAAGTGTTGTCGGTCGAGCCCTTCCATGTAGCGGACTACAAACCGAACACATTAAAGCCTTTCACCGTCAAGGGTACCCCAGCGGGTGTGACCTGGCACTGGTTTGGCGAGGGCAAAGTAGACCAGAGCGGCGTTTACACGCCACCCCAGGCACCCAAATTGCCAGTTACGGTTGTCATGGCCGATATCAATGACTTCAACAGCGGTTACGCAATCATCGAGCACCCGCCCGTAGTGCAGATGAAGTCGGCGATCAATACCTGGGATGATATTCTTAGGTTCCATGTCGAATTGCTCAGTTCCAACATTTGTTCAGACAACGGTATGCAGCAGATAGTAGTACTGGTAACCATTGAGACAAAGATGCACGGCACGGGCGAGGCGCCGCCGATCAGCGATAAAGAACTGGCAAGCCTGTGGCTGTTCAACGAAGAAAATAACAAGCCACTCGAGTTCCTGATTGACGATCTAGCGGGGTTGGAGCCGGTCACAGACTATACAAAAGGAACTTGGGGGGTCGGCAAGGAGCCCAACATTGTTGGGCCGCGTTCTTTATTGAGGCAGGAAGAAACAGCCGCTAACAATAGCACCCGAACCAAGCGTTTCTACCTGCACAGCACCACCCGGGGAAAATTGACTGTTGCAGCCGCGTTCACAGGAGATGACAACGTTCCTTATCCGTCTACCAAATATACTGACGGTGTCAACACTGTATCGGTGGTGTCTGAGCGCTCGACATTATTTGACGGCGATGCCTATACGTTTGGGCGTGTCGGTGTCAAAGGTTGGGAAGGTGTTCCTGATGGCGATTTCGACCGGGCAGATGACACCACTGATTACTGGAAGTTGGTGTCAGCAAAAGGTGAGGACTTCAAGGTACGGAAGTTCTTGCGTCTGAGGTTTGATGAAGGCAGCGCGGTATCAATGATCCGTTGGGAGTCCAACCAGCGCAAGGAAAAGTACTGCAGCTTTACCAGTTTTGCCTTCAAGCCATACGAAGGGCCGGAACAGAGCCCGGGCAATCCGGAAGATCCGGCGAAGTTCCTGGTCTATGATGGCTTGCTGCAAGCGTTAGTGAAAATAGTGACTGACAGTGACAGCTATCTGGATACCGAGTTGGTGACTTCTAAACAGCCTGAGCGGGGCGAAGTGTGTTTTGCATTGCATCGAGTTTCGAACCTGCCGATTTATTACGACAGTGAGCACACTGAAGAGCAAAAATTTCGAGCCATACTGGAAGAGCCTTTGCTGTTTAGTGTGATGGATACAGACGGTAATTGGCATAAGCTGAAGGTTTCTTTCAAGCCGGACGCGGAGGGCGGAGCGGGTCGCTCCAATCTGACGCTTGACGTCCGCTAATTTTAACTTTATTTCAGGTGGCATTTCATGTCTGGCAAAACAGCATTGCACTCCGGTGCGTTCAATTTCTTGAGTTTCATCAGTAATCGTGTCGATCCGCGTACCGGCCAGTATGGCCTGAGTATCGAGTTGCCGGTGTTGCGCGGTGATTATCTGGGGGGGGCGAATTTCCCGTTGAGGCTCACCTACAGCTCGATGGGCGCGGGCGACTTTGGTTATGGTGCCGGTTGGGATATCAACCTGAGCAGTTTTATCGAGGACGCTTACCCTGACGGTCTCGGTGCGCTTTCGTTATATACCGGTGAACGTTTCACGGTAAAGAGTGTGGGCGATATCCTCGAGAAAAGACTGGATACGTTCCACTTCCACAAGGATGGCGAAGGGCTGTATCGGGTCGAACACAAGGACGCACAACTGACTGAAGTGCTGCAGCGCAGCAAAATTGGTACGCAGAAACTGGCGCTGCCGGTAAAGCTGTATGCCGATTCCAGGCGGTGGCTGGAATTTGAGTACCAGGATAGCCCGCACTTACCCGGTACCCCCTGCCTGAGTGAAGTGTATGAATCCGGCGTGGATATGCAGAAGCGGCGTCGCCTGCTGTTGATCGAGTACGCGGCCAACATGATCATCACCTTGCACCCGGACGACCCTGCGGCACAAGCCAGTTACATGCTTGAATTCAATGGACGGGAGCTTAGACGTGTACTGCTGCCCACCGATGAACTGGCGTATTGGGAATTCCATTATCAGCCGGTGCACGGGCAAATCTGTGTCAGCCGTGTACGTACACCGACGGGCGCATTGGAGCATATTGAATATGGTGTAGACGGCGACCCTGGCCACAAATTGCCAAAAGTTGATCAGTATCTGCCGCGGGTCAAGCGCCACCGTATCTTTGCCAAGCCAGGCCAGGCCGACAGCGAGACGGTGATCGAGTACGACTATTCCTCGACCAACTTCGTGGGCAATGGCAGCACGATCACCTGGAACAACAATGGCCGGGATAACCTCTACGACGTGACCGACCCTAAGTATACCTATTGGAGTAAAACCAAGGAACGCTGCCCTGGGCAGCGAGACCGCAGCGTTTTGCGAACTTACGACCGCTTCCACCGCAGTATCGAGGAAAAACAGGTTCAGGGCAGGTGCGAGATTACCACGGTTACCAGTTACCCAGGTGAAGTGACAGACCCGTTCGACAAGCAGCCTGCGAACTTCCAGCTGCCATGGGTGTCGACCCGGCGCTGGCAACTCGATGGCAGTGTGGTGTCTGGCAAGAGCGAACACACCACCCTGTACGACGAGTTTGGCAATTTGATCAGCGAATTGGCTGCCACCGGTGTGGAGACGGTGTACACGTATTACCCGGCCAAGGGTGAACCCGGCAAGTGCCCGGAAGACCCTCAGGGCTTTGTACGCTGGCGTAAAAGCCAAACCATCAAGCCGGCCAGAAAAGGCGAAGGCGCAGCTGCAACCGTCCATACCGACTATCTGTACAAGGCGCTTGACCCGATTTCCCTGCCTCCTGACACACCTGAATATATCGTCAAGCCGTGGCTCGTGCCGACTGAAGAGCATCTTGTAGCTTTGGAGGGTGAGGCCAGGTTGCCGCTAAGCCAAACCATTACCCAGTACCATGAGTCCATGGATGACTTGCTGAGTTATGGCCGGCCGGCCAAGACCACCTTCACCATGGGCGGCAAGAATACGGCCACCTGGTACAGCTACACCACGGAGGTGGTGGAGCGTCATCGGGCCCTGGTGACCACTCATGTAGTGCAGGGCTTCGACCATAAACATAAGCTCGAAGATGGAACTGAACGCGATGTGCAGAAAACGTTCACCCTGAAGCACTCGGCTTTGATCGGGGAGCCCTTGCTCAACCGGGATGACAACGATGTGGAAATTGCTTATGCCTATGATCGCCTGGCCCGTGTGATCAAGGAAACGGTTGCGCCAAACGATCCCCTTTACAAGGCATCCCGCACTTACAGCTACCGGCTGGCCGTGCGTGATGAGCCGGCTGTGCAGACCGCGACCGATGTCAAAGGTGTCACCACCCGCTCGATGCTCGATGGGCTGGGCCGCGTGTACGAAGAGCAGCGCATGGATGCCGACAGCGCTCAAGTGTGGCGACGCCAGCAATATCGCAAGAGCTACTCCGCTACTTACAACGCTTATGGCCAGCTTGTCGAAGAAACCGAATACGACTGGATGGCGGATGCGGTTGATGGCCAAGGTATTCACCGTGCAGTGGACCTTGTGCTGCAGACCTCATATGGCTACGACGACTGGGGCCAGCAGACATGGCAAAAGGGGCCAGACGAAATTTACCATTACGAGGTAACAGACCCGGTCGGCAACGAAGCATCGGCCTGCATGCCTATCAAGCGAAGCTGGCGCGTGTCTGCCGATGGCTCTGTTGAAAGTGGTGTGACCGAAACCTGGCTCAACCGTTTCGAAGAGGCCACCCGGGTCAGGCGCTTCAAGACCGCGCAAGATACCGTTGCGTACAGCGAGCATACCTATCATCACGATGGCCTGGGCCGTGTGGTACGGGAAGTGGCTGCCGACAAGGCCACCACGTACAACACCTACGACGCCTTTGGCCGCTTGCTGAAACAGACGCTCCCTGACGGTTCGCAGGTAAACCGACGTTATGCGGCCTTCGACAGTGGCGACCTTCCTGAATACATCGATGTCAATGGCACGGAACTGGGCACGCAAACATTCGATGGTCTCAAGCGGCTCTACTTGTCTGACACCGGTGGGCGCAAGCGCACCCTGTACTACAAGCCTGGGCAGAACCGGCCAGAGAAGGTGTTCACGCCCGCCAAGCAATGGGTCAGTTACAAGTATAACCCTGTGTTGGGTGAAGAACCGTTGGAGCGGGTATCCGGCCCGTTCACCGCCGATTATGTCTACGACCCGGAAAACGCCCGGATGACGCGCTGTGTAGAAGATGGCCAAGTCTTGGAGCGAGAGTATTTCAGTACCGGGCAGATGAAGTGGGAGGAACGTATCGAGCATGAGGGTACGGAGGATGAACAGCGATTCAAAATGTTTTATGAGTTCAGCTATCGCGAACGAATGTTGAGCTACAAAGATGTATTGGACCAGAGGCAGGATTATCAGTATGACGCTGCCGGGCGCTTGCAGATGACCAGCCTGGGTTCGACGGTAGCACTGTTTGAGTACGACAAGTTGGGTAGAACCTCGAAAATTGAAACGCGTGATGGTGAGAACTACCTGATCACCGCGTTGGAGTATGACGAATTTGACCGTGAGAGGCTGCGCCGTTTCGATATGAAGGGTGAAGTTCAGACGTTGATCCAGGGTTATGATGAGTGTGACCGCATCGCGGTGAAAACGCTGTGGCCAGGGGAACCGGAGGAAGACGACCTGCGTCAGGCCGACCTGTACGCTGATCGTGTGCGGGGCAAGCTGTATCAGCCTGCCGTATCGGCAGACGTCAATGAGCGTTTAAAGCGCATCTATGCACAACATGAACCCTTCAATTCGGGGGCGGAGGGGGTGCTGAAGGAACATAATGGCTGGCTCCGGAACGAAGTTTATGCTTACGACAGTCGCGGTCGCCTGTATGACTACAAGTGCAGTGGTACCTTGTCACCGGTCGACCCGCAAGGGCACGAAATTCGCACCCAGGCATTTGAGTTTGATCCGTTGGACAATATTATTTTGGTCATCACCGAACTGACGGATAAGGTCACACAGCAACCGGGTGAGAATGTGGCCGAGTACTTCTTCGAGTATCGAGACCCCGCGCAGCTCAGCAGGATAACCAACAGCTATCCAGGTTATACAGCCGAGGCGCGGTTGCATTACGACGACGACGGCAACCTCGACGATGATGGTGAGGGCATGCAGATGCAGTATGACCCCACTGGCCGCCTGAGGTCTGTGGTCAAGGCAGGGGTAACCTCACAATATTATTTTGATGGCTTGGATCGTTTGAGTGGGCAAAGTTAACCCAGAGCTTGTAGTAGCGTTACCCGCTGAAAGCCCGCGCTAGCGCGGGCTTTTTATTGTTTCAGGCAATATACGGATTGTACAAAGGCCGTGTTGGCAACTGACAAAACTGCCAGTTGTGCGGGAGGGGGGCGAGGATTTCAATAACCCTGTACCTGTGTCCCATAGCCCCTAAAACGTTGAGGCGATAATGAAAGACGATAATGTTGTTCTTGCGCCTGTCGCGCCTGAAATAGACCCGGACCTGTTGGCAGACGCCACCGACAATACGATGTGCAGTGAGGTATTGACCGACGATTCAATTTCGATTGAGTTGACCGTCCAGAACTGGAATGCCGCAGGTGACCCCAGTGAAGGGGAGTTTGACCAGATGTGGCTGTATCATCTGCCAGACGGTGGAGTCGAAGAGGAACTGCATAGCGGTCAATATCATCGAGACAGTGATTTTCCCTTCCAGGTAACACTGGAAAAAGAGAAGGTAAAAAAATGGGGTGAAGGCAAGCATGCCTTTTTTATCAGGGTTATCCCTTACAACAGCCCTCTGCCTGTAGATTTCCCTCCGTTGACCCTGATCTTCGACCGTGTCCGTCCTTACCCCAATCAACTGCCGACGGCATTCCCGGCTATTGCCCCTGTGCTGGATGCCAACCTTGATACGGTCGAACTGACCTTGCCGGACTATCCCGATTGGGCTGCCAAGGATGCAGTGGGCTGGATCTGGCGCAAGGAAGTGCCCGCTGATCCGGCCGACTTTGTGCCTGATGGCACCCAGCCCGTCACTGTGCTGCCCATGACCATCGGGGTGCCCAAGGCTGTCATTGAGCGTGAAGGTGATGGCGGTATTCATATTGCCTACATCCTTCAGGACAAGGCCGGTAATAAGAGTTCGCCGTCGGTGCCTACGCGGATTGTGGTGGCACTTGGGGATTTGCCTGAGGCGAAGGATTTCAAGAAACCCCTGGTTTTAGGCATGAACGGCGGTGTGGTGGATCAGGATGCCGTGTTCAACGGTATTGAAGTGCAGATTGACGCCTACCAGCATTTCAAAGCGACTGATCTGATTACCATTCATTGGGGCACACATGCTTTCGAAGAAGGGACGGTTGGCACGTTCCCGGTCAAGCTGGCCATTCCTGCCAGCGTAATCCTGGCTATTTACGGAAAAACTTCTACCGGGGTCAAACCGGTCGAAGTATCGTATGAAGTGCGGCGTGGCGACCACCCGTTGGGCGGTGAAAAAGACACATTCGACGTCAACCTGGAGCGCATTGGCCCGGTCGTGCCAGACCCTGACCCGGAATGGCCGGGGCCTGTGAACCCGGTAATGGCCCTGCCGGATGTTTATGGTGGTAACGACAACCAGAAAAACCGCCTGACCGAGAACGACGAGCTGGCCGACGCGGTGTTGAAAGTAACGATCGACGCTGCATTCAAGGAAGATGATCTGGTCGAGATCTACTACACCGATGAGCATGTCGCAGAGGCGGATTACCGACTCAAGGCGGCCGACATCGGCGTTGAAATTGAACGGACCATTCCCTGGGCATACATTCTTCGACACGACAACGGTAACCGCTTTGCTCACTACGTGGTTAGCCGTAAAGACGTACCGAACAAGGCTGTTTCCAAACCTCAACCCATTGTGGTCGAGGCTATTGTTCTACACCCTGAAGCGGCGCAGATCCAGGGCGGGTTCACCATCGGAGGGCGGCTGTGGGTGGGTTGCACTTCGTTGTTTGACCCGGCGGACCCAAAGGATACTACCCCAGATATCCGTATCCAGATCCCTGACCTGAGCGAGTGGTTGGCAGAAGGTAGCAAATTGACACTGACCTGGACGGCGACACAAGGTACGTCCCCTGGCGGAGTTGATATACCAGATGCCAAGTATGAGCAAACCATCGAGTTGGATGAGGATAACCCGCCGACCGGTTTCATTTGGCGAATTCCTTATGCCGATGGCCTGAAACCTATTTACGAATTCGATCAGGCAACCACGTATGACGGGCTGGCGACCTTCACTTACACATTTGAGCGTAATGGCAAACCTGTCCCATCCGAGCCTGCCGTAGCAGTGGTATCCCTGCACAATTTTGGCGCTGAGTGCCCTCTCGTTCGCCCTTGAGCGTCGGCGATACAGCATGTTGAGCGAGGTTTGTTGAAAAGTCGCATCAATCGTAGGACTTTTCCTACTCCTTTTGAGGTGATTTCTTAATAGCCTTGCTCACGTTTCTGCTGCCCGTCTGCGGCTAAATCGATGAGGTAAAGGTGCAATGATCAAACAACGCAATGCGACTCTGTCCCCCTTGGCGTTAGCCATTGGGCAATTATTGATGGGGGCTTCGGCCGTGCTCTTCGTTGGCCCGGCAGTTGCCTTGACGGAGGTTGACAACGAGCATCACATCGGCGCCAGCACCCCTGCGGACAGCTACAGGGTCATTGATGGTGGGCGCCTGGTTGCCGAGGGCGCCACTACCCAGCAGATCGACGTGCGTACAGGCGGGGGTTTACAGCTGAGTGGCTCCACGGTTACCGCCACGGGGGTGGCTGCAGTCATGGTCAACGGCGGTGCTTCGGCAACAATTGCCAATGGCTCGCGCCTGACCAGCAACCTGTTCGGCCTTGATGTGCTGCGCAGTGCGACAGAGGGCGCCAGCGTGTCGGTGAATGGTAGCCATATCGAAGGGGGGATCGGCGGTGCCCGGGTGGCCAGCAGTTCTCACCTGACGCTCACCGACAGTACCCTTGTGAGCAACGGGGCGGCCGGTGCTGCCTTGCTGTTCGGCGATGCCCGGCTGGATGCCACCAACAGCCGGCTTACCGGTGCCACGAATGGCATCCGCGTGGTTGGCGATAGCCTGTCGACCGAGGCGGCAACAATCAACCTGCAAGGCACACGCGTGGAAGGCCAGAATGGTGCCGCCATCCGCGTGGGCAGTCCAAACCAGGCGCCGGGTGATGCAACGATCACCGTCACCGGTGGCACTACGCTTGTTGGCAGCAATGGCAACCTGCTGGAGGTGGCGAACAGTTCCAATGCCAAGCTGCAGGTCGAGGGCAGCGACCTGGTGGGGGACGTGTGGGTGGAGGCAGGCTCCCGTGCCAACCTGATCTTGGGTAGCCAGGCCAGCCTCACCGGGCGCCTGACCAATGTCGAGAGCCTGGCGCTGAATGATGGCGGGCGCTGGAACATGGTTGAGGACAGCGAACTCGGGCAGCTGGCCATGGCGGGCGGCTCGGTACGGTTCGGTGAGGCCACGCAGTACCAGCGCCTTACCCTGGGCAGCCTGTCGGGCAATGGTACCTTCATCATGGACGCTGATTTCAGCACCGGTGAAACCGACTTCCTCGACATTACCGGCACGGCCACCGGCAATCACAGCCTGCTGGTTGGGAGCAGCGGTAGCGAACCTACCCAGGCAAACAGCCTGCATCTGGTTCACGCCGCAGCGGGGGATGCGCAATTTTCCCTGCTAAACGGGCCGGTAGACCTGGGGGCGTTCTCGTACGGCCTGGTGCAGCGCGGCAATGACTGGTACCTGGACGGCGCCACCAAGGTGGTCAGCCCCAGTACCGAGGCGGCGATGGCCTTGTTCAATACCGCGCCAACCGTGTGGTATGGCGAGTTATCCTCCTTGCGCAGCCGCATGGGCGAGTTGCGCCTCGACGAGCGCAAGTCGGGCCTGTGGGCACGCAGCTATGGCAACAAGTACAACGTTGCCGCTTCTACCGGCACGCCGTACAGCCAGGTGCAGCAGGGCTTCTCGCTGGGTGCCGACACCCCGTTGCCGTGGGGCGACGGCCAATGGCTGGCCGGGGTGATGGCCGGTTACAGCAGTTCCGACCTGAACCTGACTCGCGGCGCCTCGGGTGAAGTGAAAAGCTACTACCTGGGCCTGTATGCCACCTGGCTGGATGCCCAGAGCGGCTATTACCTGGACAGCGTGGTCAAGCTCAACCGCTTCGACAACCAGGCCAAGGTCAGCCTCAGTGATGGCCAGCGCACCGAGGGCGACTACGACAATGTCGGCCTGGGGGCGTCGGTAGAATTCGGCCGCCATTTGGGCTTGGCGGATGGCTACTTCGTCGAGCCGTTCGGGCAACTGTCGGTAGTGGGTATCCAGGGCAAGGATTATCACTTGGACAATGGCCTGAAGGCTGACGGTGACACCACCCACTCGGTGCTGGGCAAGGCCGGCGCCACGGCGGGCCGAACCTTGAAACTTGAAGGTGGGCAGGCGGTGCAACCCTATGTGCGGCTGGCCTACGTGCACGAGTTCGCCAACAACAATCAGGTCAAGGTCAACAATCACCGGTTCGACAATGACCTGTCCGGTTCGCGTGGCGAGCTGGGCATGGGGGTGGCGGTGTCGCTGATGGACCGCCTGCAGGTGCATGCCGATTTCGACTACAGCAACGGCAGGGCCCTGGAGCAGCCTTGGGGCGTCAACCTGGGCGTGCATTACAGCTGGTAAGGCGTTGCGAGCCTTTCATTGCATCCGACCGGACATTTTGGAGCGTAGGCTATGGGTAATGTGGAACAAGATCCAATTTTTCCTCCTCCATGGGTGGTAGGCTCGCGGGACAACCTGGAGGGTGGCGCGCAGAACGTCATCCCTCTGCACCTGCTGGACAAGCCGTTGCGGGTGTATGTCACCCCTTGGCCGGGCTCCAGCCCTGCTCCCGGCACGCCAGAGACCCTGAAGCTGATGTGGGACGGGGAGCAGGTAGGTGAAACCAGGGAATGGGTGGCGCCCATTGACCCGGACGACTACTACGTCGATATTCCTCTGCAGCACCTGAAGGATGACAGCACGCCTGCATTGACCTACTGCGTCAAGGCTTACAACGGTGCCGAAGGGGGCTCGAGGCCACTGACCATCACCGTGGACCTGACCGGGCCCAGGTTGGGTGGGGATCGCGGTGCCTTGCTGTTCGACGACGAGGTGCTCGCCGGTGGTGTAACGGCGGATTACCTGGACAATCACGACGACGTGCTTGTCGCCCGTGTGCCGGATTATCAAACCTTCGTGCCTGGCGACCTTATTCGCTGGTACTGGGATGTGCAGCTGTACGAGGACCATCTTGTTGGTGAGAAGGTACTCGAAAAGGGCGACTTTCCGGTGACCCTGGAAATAAAGGGCAAAACCATCCGAGAGCGAGGGAAGGGGCAGCGTTTCACGCATTACCGGCTCAATGACTATGCCGGTAACAAAAGTGAGCCCGAAGAGCCGAAAGTGGTACAGCTGGAGGTGGACGCAGAACCGCTGCCCAGGGATTTGAGCTGGCCGGCCATCAGCTACGCTAATGGTACCGGCCAACAGGTGACTCTGGATCTTAACCCCAAGATCAACTACATGAGGGTTGCAGTCCCTGCGGGGGCTGTATATCCCGGGGAGCAGGTAGCGGTGTTCTGGGGGGAGCCGGGCAGTGTCGGTAGCTACCTGGCGACTGAAGAGGCACCAGGCTATCCGGGTGAGTACGAAATCCCGCTGGACCGGCTTGCACAGCACAGTGGCAAGCTGTTGAAGGTGTCCTTTGAGGTGACGGATAAAAATGGCAAGGTTCATCCGTCGCAGCCGCTGAATGTGACCGTCCTTGCGCTAACGCAGGGTTTTCCGAAACCGGACGTTCCATCAGCCACGGTGTTTACGGTGTTCCTGTCCAGTGTGCCGGCAGATGGCCTGGTCATTACCGTCAAGCCCTGGCGCTTCATTCATACCGATCACAGGGTCACGTTGCTCGTCAGTGGTTTCAGCTTGCAGGATGGCAAGGGCGTGGCTGAAGAGGTACTGAAAGACCATGCCGTGACTTCATCGGAGGTAGAAAATGGTCTGGCAGCCAACGCAACCAAGGCTTTTTTGCAATCGCTAAAGCGTGACACGGTCACCTTCACGTTTAGGGTCAGTTTCGACCAGGGCCCCACCGAGCCATCATCGACCTATACATGGATTACCCTTAACCTGCGCGACTGAAGGGCTGCGTCACCTAGGCGACAGGGGCAGCGTTTTTTCTACCAGGCGTGTGGTGCCGCCATAGTCGTTGATCGTGGTGAAGCTTACCTGCAAGCCTTCTGTGGCACGGGTTGCCTGCAGTTCGAAGGTCTGCTTTTGCATCGGCAGCGCCATCAGGGCAGTGTCGATTTTTTCAATGCTGCCTGGCTTGCCCACTTCCAGCCGGCCGAAGGTGAAGTGGTAGGGCGTGGGGTTGTACACCTGCAGGTAGGCCTTGCCGTTGCTGCTGGTAAGCGACCACTGCAAGCTGTCCAGCTGCTGTTCGGGCACGCCTTTTACCTGGCTAGGCCTGTAGAACAGCTTGATGCGGGTGCGCAGGGCGATTTTCAGCACATTCTGCTGACCGCTGTCGACCTGGGGGATTTCCTGGACATTGAAGTAGAACAGCGATTCGCGGTCAGTAGGCAGGTTGTTCGGCAGTGCGTTTATCTTGACCAGCTGTTCGCGCTTGGGGTCGAGCCGGAACAGGGTAGGGGATACGGCAAAGGGCACGGCGCTGGTGGTGTCGTCGGCTGCGGTGTTGACCCAGGCCTGCACCGCGTATGGGGCCTGGCTGGGGTTGGCGACAACCACCGAGCTGCTGTGTTTGTCACTGGCGTGGACAACGCGGGTGGCGCTGATGGTCAAGGCCGCCTCACTGGTTGAAGAAAGCGTTGCCAGGCAGGCAAAGCTGAGGGCGTACTTGCGCAGTGTAGTTATGGACATGGTGGGACCGACGTGATGAAGCAAAACGGATGAGTCCCCCTAGCAGCGCCAGGGGGCTTGAATCAGCGGATATCGACATTGAAGGAGATGTTGGTATCGATCTGGCCTTCGGTCACTGTTGCCGAAGTGGTGACCAGGCGCGCCGAGAAGACCATGTCGGTGTCGCCGGTGTCCTTCACTTCATAGGCCATCGATTCGGTATTGGGCTTGAGGCGGGTCGCGAGGTCGTTGATCGCCAGGCCCAGGCCGGTGCTGTAGCCAAGGCCGTCCCTCAACGCGTAGAGGTCGGGATTGGTCGGGTCGGCGCCGTGGCCTGCCTGGAAGGTGGCATGCGCATTTTGCGTGCCGGTTACGCAGGTTGCAGGTACGCGCAATGCAAAGTACTTTGGAGAGGTTTCTAGCCCGACCTTGTCGAAGTTGAACGTGTTGTAGTTACCCAAGTTGATCAGTGGCATGCCTGGGCCGCCAGGGGTAACCACGTCGATAGGGCAGGTGCCAGGCCCGCTGACAGTGCCTTCGAAGTTGATGATGGAAGCCATTGCCGCGCTGCTGCAGAGGCCCAGTGCAAGCACGGAAAGTGTTTTTTTCATTGGATAATCCCTGTGTGGTTGATCGCTGCGAACTCATGTATCTCAGCGCGGTGGCAGAGTACGCAGGGCGACACAGGGGGTATGTAGGGGAAGGCTGCACGTGCCGGGGAAATCGGGTCTGGCGAGGGGTGGTGTAGTCAATTTCCCCGGGGCGGAAGAGGGTCAGTGGCGGGTATCGGCTGCTGCCGCAGCCAGCAGCTGCTTTTGCTCAAGCCAGTCGAAGGCTTCGCCTCGCTGTTCGCATTCGTAGCGGCGCTCTTCCAGGGCCTGGTACAGGTTCAGTTCTTCGTCAGGCATATAGTGCAGGCAGTCGCCGCCAAAGAACCACAGCAGGTCGCGCGGCACCAGGTGGGCGATTTGCGGGTAGCGTTGGATTACCTGGCAGATCAGGTCCTGGCCCAGGTACTGGCTTTGCAGAGGGTCTTGCGGCAGCAGGGTCAGCAGCTCGTCGAAGCGCTCGAGGAACAGGGCGTGGCTTTCCTCCGGTACCTGCTCGGCGTCACCCAGCGCTGCCAGGATGGTGCGCAGGTGGTTCAGCAGTTGCAGATGGTATTGCAGGTGGGGGGTGGCCATGGGGGGTCCTCGGGGTGGTTGGAACAGGGGCGGAGTATACGCCGGTTGGGGGCGGGTTGGGGAACGTGGTGCCATACACCGTGCCGGCCTGTTCGCAGGCACGCCCGCTCCCACAGGGGCCCTGCTAAATCAGCAAGTTATGTGAAGTTCTATGGGAGCTGGCTTGCCTGCGATGGGCCGCGAAGCGGCCCCGGCGATCTCGGATCAGAACCCCTGAACACTCCTGGCCTGCGCTGCAGCACCAAGTCGCGCATGGCAATCAGCGGATCAGCGCACCTTGCCTTGTTCAGGCAGTAACTGTTCCTTGTCGAAGGCATCTACATCGATCACTGCCCGACGCGCTTGTTCCGCGGCATGCAGCCGTTGCCCTTCATCAGGCTGCAATACACCGCTTTCGATTGCCGCAGCAATGGCCGACTGCCCGGGGGCCGGCTGCACCTTGCCTTCCTTGATCGCCTGGTGCAGGGCCTTGTGCAGCGGCGCTGCCTCGTTCAGCAGGTCGCAGGCCCGCTGCAGTGCCGCCACCGGGTCACCGTCAGCCTGTGGCCTGAAGCAACCGGCAAGCAGCTCTTCCAGTGCCGGGTCACCCTTGCAGCGGCCGATAAGCCCCGCCACCTCGGCATCGAGTTCGTCGCTTGGCCCGCTATGGCGGCGGCCGAAGGGGAATACCAGCACCCGCAATGCGCACCCGACAAAGCGGTTGGGGAAGTTGTCGAGCAGTTGGTCCAGGGCCTTTTCCGCCTCACCCAGGCTTTCTTCCATCGCCCAGCGCAGCAAGGGCTGCATGTGCTCTGGTGAACCCAGATCGTGGTAGCGCTTCAGCGCGGCACTGGCCAGGTACAGGTAGCTCAGCACATCCCCCAGCCTTGCGCTGAGGCGCTCGCGGCGCTTGAGCGCACCACCCAGCAGCATCATCGACAGGTCAGCCAGCAGGGCGAAGGCGGCGACCTGGCGGTTGAGGGCGCGGAAGTAGCCTTGGCTCAGGGCATCGCCCGGCACGCTTTCCAGGTGGCCCAGCCCGAGGTTGAATACCAATGTGCTGGCCGCGTTGCCGGCGGCGAACATGATGTGCTTCATCAGCAGATCGTCGAACTCGCGCAGCGCCTGGTCGCGGTCCTCGCGACCGGCCAGGGCCATTTCCTTGAGCACGAACGGGTGGCAGCGAATGGCGCCCTGGCCGAAGATCATCAGGTTGCGCGTAAGGATATTGGCACCTTCCACCGTGATGAAGATTGGCGCCCCCTGCCAATTACGCCCCAAATAGTTGTTCGGGCCCATGATGATGCCCTTGCCGCCATGCACATCCATGGCGTGCTGGATGCACTCGCGGCCGCGCTCCGTGAGGTGGTACTTGAGGATCGCCGACAGCACCGAAGGCTTCTCGCCCAGGTCGACGGCCTTGGCCGTCAGCAGGCGGGCACTGTCCATCAGCCAGGCATTGCCGCCGATGCGCGCCAGTGACTGCTGGATGCCTTCGAAGGCCGCCAGCGGCACATTGAACTGTTCGCGGATATTGGCGTACTGGCCGGTGACCAGGCTGGTGTACTTGGCGGCGCCGGTGCCCACGGCAGGCAGGGAGATGGAGCGGCCCACCGACAGGCAGTTCATCAGCATCATCCAGCCCTTGCCGAGCATGGCCTGGCCGCCGATGAGGAAACTCAGCGGGACGAATACGTCCTTGCCGCTGTTGGGGCCATTCATGAAGGCTGCACCCAGCGGCAGGTGGCGCTTGCCGATGTCCACGCCGGGGGTGTCGGTGGGGATCAGCGCCAGGCTGATGCCCAGTTCTTCCTGCTCGCCCAGCAGCTGGTCCGGGTCGTAGGCCTTGAATGCCAGGCCCAGCAGGGTAGCGACCGGGCCCAGGGTGATGTAGCGCTTTTCCCAGTTCAGGCGCAGACCGATGACTTCCTCGCCTTGCCACTGACCCTTGCACACCACGCCGGTGTCGGGCATGGCACCCGCATCGGAGCCAGCCAGTGGGCCAGTAAGTGCGAAACAAGGGATTTCCTCGCCGCGGGCCAGGCGTGGCAAGTAGTGGTCACGTTGTTCATCGGTGCCGTAGTGCAGCAACAGTTCGGCTGGCCCAAGTGAGTTTGGCACCATCACTGTGGAGGCCAGGTCGCCACTCCGGGTGGCCAGCTTCATCGCTACCTGGGAATGGGCGTAGGCAGAGAAGCCCTTGCCGCCATATTGCTTGGGAATGATCAGGGCAAAGAAACCATTTTGCTTGATATGCGCCCAGGCTTCGGGCGGCAGGTCCATGTCCTGGCCGATCTGCCAGTCGCTGACCATGGCGCATAGCTCTTCGGTAGGGCCGTCGATGAATGCCTGCTCTTCTTCGGTCAGCGTCGCTGCCGGGTAGGCCAGCAAGGTGCGCCAGTCGGGCCGGCCGCTGAACAGCTCACCGTCCCACCACACCGTGCCCGCATCGATTGCCTCGCGCTCGGTTTGCGACATGGGTGGCAAAGGTGCGAAGGAACCAGTTGAACACTGGGCCGGTGAATACCTTGCGCCGCCAGTCAGGCAACGCCACCAGGGCGATTTTCAGCGCCAGTACCCCCCATATCAGCGTCAGCAGCCAGCCGGGTACATGGCTGAATATGCCCATCAGCAGCACATAGGCCGCCATCATGCCCAGTATCTGCAAAGGTGCCAGGCGTTGATGCGTCAGGTACGCCGCGCCAATCACCAAACCCACCAACCACAACAGCCACATAGTCTTTCCTCCATGGAACCGGTGTTCGAAACCTTTGCCAAGAGCTTAGACGGCGGCTTGGCAAAGGCTTGACCTGAACAGTGACAAGGTGTGGCTGGAGGAGTTCGCTGCAAGGTGCCCGGCCCCGGGCAGTCAACCCTTGTTCCATTGGGCCACGAAGGTTTCGGCGGTCATCAACGGCACGGGCACGATGATGTAGGCCCAGTACCAGTTGATCGGGTCGTCCACCACGGCCTGGATTACGGTGAAGCGGCTGAGCAGGCCGGGTGTAAAGATACCGGTCTGGTCGACTTTGCCGTCCCCTGCCAGTACTTTCCATTCCGTCATGCTGGCCGGTGCTTCTGCTTCTTTCCCGGTTTTAAAGTCGATGTAACAGAAACGTAATTTCAATCGGCCCTGAACCAGTTCGGTCTTGAAGAAAAAGTTGGGGACGGTGTTCAGTACCACGAAGGTTGAAATAAGGGGTAACACGGCAAAACCGGTAATTACCCGATCTATTCGCACCGGCTCTTCAAATGATGTTCTGGTTGCTGTTGGCTCTTGGGTCAGGCTGTTGTCGGCCAGGCAAACTTCCGGTTTGGCTGGCGCTGAGTATTCGCATGTGTAGCCATTGGGTTTCAATGAGCCGTGACCGCCACCATCCAGTTCCCAGCGAGGAGTAGCAGTACCTTGCGGCTTCACCTCTACCTTGTGGGCAGTGCTGCCGGCGCTGACCGCTGCGACCAGTGGGTCGGCATGGAAGCTTAGCGGTGCCTGGGGTTGTGCCTGTTGCGCATTGGCGTACAGGAACCTGTACGACATTTTGTGAACATGGTTTTCAATTACGTCAATTTTGTCACACAGCACATAGGATGGCGGTAGCAAGAGGTGCGCCAGGTCGGTGAAGTCGTTGTAGTAAATCGGGTCTGGCATTTCGGCATAGGGCATGTAGACCGCCAATTTATCCCAAGGCGTGCTGTCTTGCGCGGGGAAGCTCCCTTTGTCGCTGCTCCCGTTCACGATGTACAGAACGTGAGCGCCTGAAGTCGGGTGCTTGCGCAGGTAGAAACGCAACTGGGACAACAGCCAGCTGCTTTGTGCAGCGGCTTCAACGTTGTAGGGCTGAATGATGCGTTGCTCGTCTGATAACCCATCGAAACGTTGGCGAAAAATATCTGCCAGTTCTACGTCAGGCTGCTCCGAACCCGTGGCCTGTATATAGAAGCTGGATTTTTCTCTATCCACTTTCAGCGTCAACTTTGCGCCAGGCCCTGCACAGTGGCCCACAAAACCATCCAGAGGGAATTCCTGGTAGAGGAACTGTGGTTCGTTCTTGGTAAACGCAACCACCCGGTCGAGGCTTGCCCTGGGCTTGCCACCAAATGTCGGTGCGGACCAGATGAAGTTGATATAGGACATCATGCGTGAGGTGACGCGCACTCGGTCCTGAAGATACTGCACAAATGGCGTCGCAAGGTCGCAGATGACCTGCTCTCTGTTTGTGCTCCTGAGCCGCTCGTACTGAATGGTCTCGTGAAGCACGGGTGGCTTCGATCCGATCAGTCGCTCGCGCGCGGTATTGATTGTGGCCGCGTCGAATATGACGTGAATGCGCCAGCCGCGCATGTCGTGATCGGGTTGTATGGGGGCCTGAGTATCCTGTTCCATGGTGAGGCCTCGCTGCGCAGATAAGTGAGGTAAGTGCAACACACGTACAGCACCCTCACTACTGGCAGATTTGTCAGGTAGGCGGTGCCCGGTTGTAGCCGCGCGGTTTCGGCTGCAACCTGGAAGCTGTAGGGGTAGACTCTCCCTTCGTGTTCATTCAGGGATGTCGACATGCTGAAGATCTGGGGCCGCAAGAATTCGAGCAATGTGCGCAAGGCGCTGTGGGTCGCCCACGAACTGGGCCTGGATTTCGAGGCCATCGACGCCGGCGGCGCCTTTGGCGTGGTCAACGAGCCGCACTACCGCGCCCGCAACCCCAACGGCCTGGTACCGATGCTCGAAGACGGCGACCTGACCCTGTGGGAATCCAACACCATCGTCCGCTACCTGTGCGCCGAGTACGGCGCCGAGCAGGGCTGGTACCTGGAAGACCCACGCCAGCGTGCCCTCGCCGACAAGTGGATGGACTGGACCACCTCGTCCTTCGCCGCACCGTTCCGCCCGCTGTTCTGGGGCCTGCTGCGCACCCCGGAAGACCAGCGCGACTGGGTGGCGATCAACGCTGCGCACAAGCAGTGCGCGCAGTTGCTGGCCATCGCCGACGAAACCCTGGCCAGGCAACCGTACCTTTCCGGTGACCAGATCGGCATGGGCGACATCCCACTGGGTAGCTTCATCTATGCCTGGTTCGAAATGCCCATCGAGCGCCCGGCCATGCACCACCTGGAAGCCTGGTACGAGCGCCTCAAGGCGCGCCCGGCCTACCAGGCTGCAGTGATGACGGCGCTGACCTGATCGAACACCACGGCTGTTTCGATAGTCACTATCAATACACATGACTGTACTTGTGCGGCCGGGCCTTGCACCATTGGCCGCACTCACTGCGCCAGTGACGTTATCTGGCGTGTCCTGCACCTTATTCTTCGGTAAGTGACCCGCTATGAGTTCTGCCCTGTCCATCCGACAGCTGACCAAAACCTACGGCAACGGCTTCCAGGCCCTCAAGGGCATCGACCTCGATGTTGCCGAAGGCGACTTCTTCGCCTTGCTCGGCCCCAACGGCGCCGGCAAGTCCACCACTATCGGCATCCTCTCTACCCTGGTGAACAAGACCAGCGGCACGGTGAACGTGTTCGGTCATGACCTGGACCGCGAGCCTTCGGCACTCAAACGCTGCCTGGGCGTGGTACCGCAGGAATTCAACTTCAACCAGTTCGAGAAAACCTTCGACATCGTCGTGACCCAGGCCGGCTACTACGGTATCCCACCCAAGCTGGCCAAGGAACGCGCCGAGCAGTACCTGACCCAGCTGGGCCTGTGGGACAAGCGCGACGTGCAATCGCGATCGCTGTCCGGCGGCATGAAGCGCCGTTTGATGATTGCCCGCGCGCTGATCCACGAGCCGCGCCTGCTGATCCTCGACGAACCCACCGCAGGTGTGGACATCGAACTGCGCCGCTCGATGTGGAGCTTTCTCACCGAGCTGAACCAGAAAGGCATCACCATCATCCTCACCACCCACTACCTGGAAGAGGCTGAGCAGCTGTGCCGCAACATCGGCATCATCGACCACGGCACCATCGTCGAGAACACCAGCATGCGCCAGCTGCTGGGCAAGCTGCATGTCGAAACCTTTGTCCTCGATATCAAGCAGGACCTGGCCGCTGCACCGGTGTTGCAGGGCTACCCGTGCCGGCTGCTGACCCCGCACACCCTGGAAGTTCAGGTGGAGAAGGACATCGGCATCACCGCGCTGTTTGGCCAGCTGGCGCTACAGAACATCGAGGTGCAGAGCCTGCGCAACAAGACCAACCGACTCGAGGAGCTGTTCGTGTCCCTGGTGGAAAAAAACCTGTCGAAGGTGGCCGTATGAGTGTGGAACTGCGCACCAACTGGGTCGCCCTGAACACCATCGTCTACCGCGAAGTGCGGCGCTTCCTGCGCATCTGGCCGCAGACCCTGCTGCCGCCGGCGATCACCATGGTCCTGTACTTCGTCATTTTCGGTAACCTGATCGGCCGGCAGATCGGCGACATGGGTGGCTTCACCTACATGGAATACATCGTGCCGGGGCTGATCATGATGTCGGTGATCACCAACTCCTACGGCAACGTGGTATCGAGCTTCTTCGGCAGCAAGTTCCAGCGTTCGATCGAGGAACTGATGGTGTCGCCGGTATCGCCGCACACAATCCTCGTCGGCTATGTGCTGGGCGGCGTGCTGCGGGGCCTGGCGGTGGGCGTGATCGTGACTTTCCTGTCGCTGTTCTTCACCCACTTGCAGGTGCACCACCTGGGCGTGACCGTGGCGGTCGTGCTGCTGACCGCCACCATCTTCTCGTTGCTGGGCTTCGTCAATGCGGTGTTCGCGCGCAACTTCGACGACATTTCGATCATTCCGACCTTCGTCCTGACGCCACTGACCTACCTGGGCGGGGTGTTCTACTCGATCAACCTGCTGCCGCCGTTCTGGCAGACCGTGTCGCTGGCCAATCCGGTGCTGCACATGGTCAACTCGTTCCGCTACGGCATCCTAGGGGTGTCGGATATCAGCATTGGCACGGCGATCACCTTCATGCTGGTCGCCACCGCGGTGCTCTACCTGGTGTGCGTGCGGCTGCTGGTCAGTGGCCGCGGCATGCGCGCCTGAGGCCTTGCACCGGCATTGGCGGCGACGCCATTGCCGGCCCACCCACCAGCGCCAATAAAGCATGGTGACGAAGTAGCCAAGAAGGCCCAGCACCACGCCGCACACCACCGAGCCGAGCAGGAAGGGTTGCCACAGCGTCGACAGCTGGTCGGTGATCCACTGGAAGGTCAGTTCGTCGGGCAGGGTACGCGGCGGCACTTGCATCAGCCAGGCGCCGGTCATGTAGGTGACGAAGAACACTGGTGGCATGGTCAGTGGGTTGGTCAGCCATACCAGGCTGACCGCGATCGGCAGGTTGCCGCGCAGCGGAATGGCCAGCGCGGCGGCCAGCAGCATCTGCGCCGGCATCGGGATAAGCGCCGCGAACAGGCCGACGCCCATGGCCCTCGCCACCGAATGACGATTCAGATGCCAGAGGTTCGGGTCATGCAGCAACTTGCCGAAAAAGCGTAAGGACTTGTGTTCCCGAATACTGGTCGGGTCCGGCATGTAGCGTTTGAAAAGTCGGCGCGGCATGTAGGCTCCCGGAGCGTTGATCCCGGCAGTATGCCCTGATTCCCGCTCAGCCTCGTTTAGAGTTTGTGACAATTGTTGAGCAAGCGCTGCCGGCAATTGGGCTATGCCTCAGAAGGTAATTCGCCTTCTGGAGCTCTACCTCATGCGCACAAGGATGTTTGCGCTCGCGCTCGGGCTGTTGTGCCTGGTTTTTCTCCCCGCATTGCCATCGGTCGGATGGCTGATTCTGCTGGCTGTAGTTGCTGTTTGTGGCCTGTTCGCCCGGGTGTGGCCGCTGGGTTGGTTTCTGCTGGGCCTGTGTTGGGCTTGCTGGTCTGCGCAGCAGGCGCTGGATGATCGCCTGGCCCCTGCGCTGGATGGCCGCACGGTGTGGCTGGAAGGCCGGGTGGTTGGACTGCCGACTCGCACGGCGCAGGGTGTGCGTTTCGAGCTGGAAGGCGCCCGCTCGCGGCGGGCCGAACTGCCGCAACGTCTGCTACTGAGCTGGTTTGACGGGCCACCACTGCGGGCGGGCGAGCAGTGGCGGCTGGCGGTGACCTTGCAGCGCCCGGCCGGGCTGCTCAACCCGCACGGGCCGGATCGTGAGGCGCAATTGCTGGCGCGGCGGGTGGGCGCTACCGGCACAGTCAAGGCCGGACAGATGCTGGCGCCGGTTGCCGGTGGATGGCGCGACACGCTGCGCCAGCGTCTGCTGGCCGTCGAGGCCAATGACCGGCAGGCAGCGTTGGTGGCTCTGGTGCTTGGTGACGGGGCAGGCCTGGCCCGGGAGGACTGGCAGACCTTGCAGGCTACCGGCACGGTGCACCTGCTGGTGATTTCTGGCCAGCACATTGGCCTGGTCGCCGGCTTGTTGTATGGCTTGGTCGCCGGGTTGGCGCGCTGGGGGGTGTGGCCCGTGCGGCTACCGTGGTTGCCATGGGCGTGTGGGCTGGCCATGGCGGCGGCGCTGGCTTATGGCTGGCTGGCCGGTGCTGGTGTACCGGTGCAGCGGGCCTGCCTGATGCTGGCGGTGGTGTTGCTCTGGCGCCTGCGTTATCGCCATCTTGGGGCTTTTCTACCGTTGCTGCTGGCGTTGGTTGCCGTATTGCTGGTCGAACCGTTGGCGGCACTGCTACCCGGGTTCTGGCTGTCGTTTGCCGCTGTGGCCACGCTCATTTATTGCTTCAGCGCCCGGCTGGGCGGCTGGCGGCCCTGGCAAGCCTGGACGCGGGCGCAATGGGTAATCGCCATCGGCTTGCTGCCGGTGCTGCTGGCTACCGGCCTGCCGGTGAGCCTGAGTGCGCCGCTGGCGAACCTTGTTGCGGTGCCCTGGATCAGCCTGGCGGTGCTGCCGTTGGCGCTGTTGGGCACGTTGCTGCTGCCGCTGGGCGGGGCAGGTGAGGCGCTGTTGTGGTTGGCGGGTGGGCTGCTGGACGTGCTGTTCCGTGGGTTGGCGCTGGGTGGCGCAGCAGCGCCCGGCGTGGGTACCGCCAGCCTTGCCGTTATGGGCCTGGTTGCTGGTCTGCCTGGGAGCTTTGCTGCTGTTGCTGCCCCGTGGCGTGCCGCTGCGTGGGTTGGGTGGAGTAATGCTTCTGGCGCTGTGGATACCCCGGGAGACGGTGCCGTTCGGCCAGGTCGAGGTCTGGCAGCTGGACGTCGGCCAAGGATTGGCGGTGCTGTTGCGCACCCGCCATCACAACATGCTGTACGACGCCGGGCCGGCCAGGGGCGAGAGCGACCTGGGCGAGCGGGTGGTGTTGCCGACCTTGCGCAAGCTGGGGGTGAGCAGCCTGGACCTGATGCTGATCAGCCACGCCCATGCCGACCATGCCGGTGGCGCTGGAGCGATCCAGCGTGGTCTGCCGGTCAAACGGATGATCGGCGGCGAAGTGCTGGATGACGTGCAACTGCAACCTTGTGCCAGTGGCGAGCAATGGGTGTGGGATGGCGTGCGCTTTTCGCTGTGGCGCTGGGCTGATGGACAGAGCAGCAATGACCGCTCTTGTGTGTTGCTGGTGGAGGCGCAGGGTGAGCGATTGTTGCTGGCGGGGGACATAGAGGCCGGTGCCGAGCGGGCCTGGTTGTCTGCCACCGAGGCGCCGCGTATCGACTGGTTGCAGGCGCCGCACCATGGCAGCCGCAGCTCGTCCAGCGAGGCTTTCATCCGCGCCACGGCGCCGCGCGGGGTGTTGATTTCGAGGGGGCGCTACAACAGCTTCGGGCACCCGCATTTGCAGGTTGTGGAGCGTTATCGGCGGCATGGGGTGGTGATGCATGATACGGCGGTCGAAGGGGCGTTGCGGTTGGTGCTGGGTGGGGGCGGGGAGGTTGAGAGTGTGCGCCGACAGAGGAGGTTCTGGCGTGATGTCGCGGGTGGCTGAGCTGGCCTTTTCGCGGGTAAACCCGCTCCCACAGAGCGGCGCAATACTTTGGGAGCGGGTATACCCGCGAAGAGGCCAGCCCAGACACCCCAAAGCCCAAGCTGGAAACTGGCCCGGTCAATTCCCTGACCTCCGGCAGATGAGCCCCCGGCGCGCCTATGGTAGAGTGGCGGCCTTTTTCCGAAGGGGCGTTTACTGTGTGGGAATTGGTCAAGTCCGGTGGTTGGATGATGCTGCCGATCATTCTGAGTTCCATCGCTGCCATGGCTATCGTTGTCGAGCGCCTGTGGACCCTGCGCGTCAGCCGCGTGACCCCGCCGCACCTGTTGGGCCAGGTATGGATGTGGATCAAGGATAAGCAACTGACCAGTGACAAGCTCAAGGCCCTGCGCGCCGATTCGCCACTGGGCGAGATCCTCGCTGCCGGCCTGGCCAATTCGCGCCATGGCCGCGAAATCATGAAGGAATGCATCGAGGAGGCCGCCTCGCGCGTCATCCACGAGCTGGAGCGCTATATCAGTACCCTTGGCACCATCGCCGCCATGGCCCCGCTGCTGGGCCTGCTGGGTACCGTGCTGGGCATGATCGACATCTTCAGCGCCTTCATGGGCTCGCAGATGACCGCCAACGCCGCAGTGCTGGCCGGTGGTATCTCCAAGGCCCTGGTTACCACGGCGGCCGGCCTGATGGTCGGTATTCCGGCGGTGTTCTTCCACCGTTTCCTGCTGCGCCGCATCGATGAGCTGGTGGTGGGCATGGAGCAGGAAGCAATCAAGCTGGTGGAAGTGCTGCAGGGCGACCGTGAAGTGGAAGTGGCCGGAGGCAAGGCGTGAAGTTCCGGCGCAATCGCCAGCGGGAGAACGTCGACATCAACCTGGCGTCGCTGATCGACGTGGTGTTCGTCCTGCTGTTGTTCTTCGTGGTTACCACCACCTTCACCCGCGAAACCCAGCTGCGTGTGGAACTACCCGAGGCCGCCAGCGCCGAACAGGCGCCGGCCGACCAGGGCAAGCTGGTGGAGATCACCATCAGCGCCGAAGGCGTGTACTCGGTGAACAACCACCTGCTGCCCAAGAGCGCGACCTGGCCACCCTGAGCGAAGCGATCGAGCGTGAGTCGGGCGGCGACAACAAGCTGCCGCTGGCCATCAGCGCCGACGGCAAGACCCCGCACCAGGCTGTGGTCACTGCAATGGATGCCGCCGGCAAGCTCGGTTTCAGCCAGTTGCGCATGACCACCGTCGAGGCGGCCCAGGGCACGCCTTGATGGCCTTCGCCGACCGCTTGCTCGCCGCCTGGTACGCCGGGCACCCGGCGCTGGCGCTGCTGCGCCCGCTGGAGGCGTTGTACCGCCGCGTGGTCATGCGCAAGCGGGCGCGTTTTCTCAGTGGCGAAAGCGCCAGCTACCGGGCCCCGGTACCGGTCATCGTGGTGGGTAACATCACCGTGGGTGGTACCGGCAAGACGCCGATGATCCTCTGGCTGATCGAACATTGCCGCCAGCAGGGGCTGAAGGTGGGCGTGGTCAGCCGTGGCTATGGCGCCAAGCCGCCGCAGCTACCCTGGCGCGTGCAGGCCGACCAGGCTGCCGGGCAGGCCGGCGACGAACCGCTTCTGATCGTGCAGCGCACTGGCGTGCCGCTGATGATCGACCCCGACCGCTCTCGCGCCGTGCAGGCACTGCTGGCCAGCGAACCCCTCGACCTGATCCTGTGCGACGACGGCATGCAGCACTACCGCCTGGCACGTGACCTGGAGCTGGTGCTGATCGATGCCGCCCGCGGCCTGGGCAATGGCCGCTGCCTGCCGGCGGGGCCACTGCGTGAGCCGGCCGAGCGCCTGTACGAGGCTGACGCGGTGCTGTACAACGGCGCCAGCGCAGACCGCGCCGATGGCTTCGGCTTCCGCCTGCAGCCGTCCGCCCTGGTCAATTTGCGCAGTGGCGAGCGCCGAGCGCTTGAGCATTTCCCCGCTGGCCAGCGCCTGCATGCGGTGGCCGGTATCGGCAACCCGCAACGTTTCTTCAACACCCTGCTGGGGCTAAACTGGCAGCCGGTGCCGCATCCTTTTGCCGACCATGCACAGTTCAACGCCCGGAGCCTGGCCTTCAGCCCGCCGCTGCCGCTGGTCATGACCGAAAAGGATGCGGTGAAATGCCGGGCCTTCGCCGCTGACGACTGGTGGTACCTGGCCGTCGAGGCGCAGCCCACGCCGGCCTTCAGCGCCTGGTTCGACAACCAGCTGAACCGCTTGCTGCGCAAGCCCTGAGCCCTTTTTCAATTCCCGGCCACCTGGCCTAAAGGAAGCCTCCAATGGACACCAAACTGCTCGATATCCTGGCCTGCCCGATCACCAAGGGCCCGCTCAAGCTCAGTGCCGACAAGACCGAGCTGATCAGCAAGGGCGCTGGCTTGGCCTACCCGATCCGCGACGGCATCCCGGTCATGCTGGAAAGCGAAGCGCGCACCCTGACTGACGATGAGCGCCTGGACAAATGAGCCTGGATTTCACCGTGGTAATCCCCGCCCGGCTGCGCTCCACGCGCCTGCCAGGCAAACCATTGCTGCCGATCGCCGGCAAGCCGATGGTCCAGCATGTGTGGGAACAGGCCCGCAAGAGCGGCGCCAGCCGTGTGGTCATCGCCACCGACGACGCCAGCATTGTCGAGGCCTGCCAGGCCTTCGGCGGCGAAGTGCTGCTGACCCGTGCCGACCATGAATCCGGCACCGACCGCCTGGCCGAAGTGGCCGCGCACTTGGGGCTGCCGGCCGACGCCATCGTGGTCAACGTGCAGGGCGATGAACCGCTGATCCCGCCGGTGATCATCGACCAGGTGGCCGCCAACCTGGCGGCGCATCCGGAAGCCGGCATCGCCACCCTGGCAGAGCCGATCCATGCGCCGGAAACCGTGTTCAACCCCAATGCGGTCAAGGTGGTCAGCGACAAGAACGGCCTGGCCCTGACCTTCAGCCGTGCGCCGCTGCCCTGGGCCCGCGATGCATTTGCCAAGGACCGCAACGTGTTGCCCGAAGGCGTGCCGTATCGCCGCCACATCGGCATGTACGCCTACCGCGTCGGCTTCCTGCAGGACTTCGTCAGCTGGGGCCCGTGCTGGCTCGAGCAGACCGAGGCGCTGGAGCAGCTGCGTGCCTTGTGGCATGGCGTACGCATCCACGTCGAAGACGCCATCGAGGCGCCTGCCGTGGGCGTGGACACCCCTGAAGACCTGGCGCGCGTACGGCGCTTGCTGGAGGCTTGATGCGCGTTCTGTTCGTCTGCCTTGGCAATATCTGTCGCTCGCCCACCGCCGAAGGCGTGCTGCGCCATCAATTGCAGGCTGCAGGGCTTGCCGACCGGGTACATGTGGCCTCGGCCGGCACCGGCGACTGGCACGTCGGCAAGGCGCCTGACAGCCGTACCTGCAAGGCAGCGCTGGCGCGTGGCTATGACCTGTCGCAGCAACGCGCCCAGCAGGTCAAGGCGGCGCACTTTGCCGAATATGACCTGATCCTGGCCATGGACGAGAGCAACCTTGGCCACTTGCGAGCGATGCGCCCGAACACGGCAGTGGCGGAGCTCGACCTGTTCCTGCGCCGCTATGGCCCAGCGCTGGATGAAGTGCCAGACCCGTACTACGGTGGCGCCGACGGCTTCGAGCAGGTGCTTGATCTGGTTGAAGCAGCGTGCCAGGCGCTGGTGGTGGAAATCAAGGGGCGGCTATGACAGTGCAGTGGCAGGAGCAGGTATCGCTCAAGCCTTACAACACCTTTGGCATCGACGTGAAGGCGCGGTATTTCACCCAGGTACACAATGACCAGGAGGTGCGCCAGGCGCTGGCCCAGGCGCAGCAAGGCGGCTTACCGGTGCTAGTGATCGGCGGTGGCAGCAACCTGCTGCTGACCCGCGATATCGATGCGCTGGTGCTGCATATGGCCAGCCGTGGGCGGCGCGTGCTCAGCGACGATGGCGAACGTATCGTGGTCGAGGGCGAGGCCGGCGAGCCATGGCACCCGTTTGTGCAGTGGACACTGGCGCAGGGATATTGCGGCCTGGAGAACCTCAGCCTGATCCCCGGGACCGTGGGCGCCGCGCCAATGCAGAACGTGGGCGCCTATGGCGTGGAAATCAAGGACGTGTTCGTCGGCCTGACCGCCCTGGACCGCGAGACTGGCGAGTTGCATGACTTTGGCCTGGCGGAATGTGCCTTCGGGTATCGCGACAGCCTGTTCAAGCGCAACCCCGGGCGCTGGTTGATCCTGCGTGTGCGCTTTGCCTTGAGCCGCACGCTGCAGGCCCGCCTGGACTATGGCCCGGTGCGCCAGCGCCTGGCAGAGCAGGGCGTGACCGAGCCGACTGCGCAGGCGATCAGCGAGGCAATCTGCAGCATTCGCCGCGAGAAGCTGCCAGACCCGGCAGAGCTGGGTAACGCCGGGAGTTTCTTCAAGAACCCCGTGGTCTCGGCGGAGCAGGTCGAGCGTATCCGTGCGCAGCACCCGGGGGTGGTGGCTTATCCGCAGGCCGACGGCCAGGTGAAGCTGGCGGCAGGCTGGTTGATCGAGCAGGCAGGCTGGAAGGGCCATCGCGAAGGGGATGCCGGGGTGCATCGTTTGCAGTCGTTGGTGCTGGTCAATTACGGCCAGGCGAGCGGGGCGCAGATGCATGCGCTGGCGCGGCGGATCCAGGCCGATATCCTGGAGCGGTTCGGGGTGGCACTGGAGATGGAGCCTAACCTCTACTGATTCATTGCCTGTACGCAGGTATCAGGCTCATGCGGTACCTGTGGGAGCGGGCGTGCCCGCGAAGAACCCAACGCGGTAGCTGGCACCGGCTGCGCCGGTGTTCGCGGGCACGCTGAACTGGCCTAATGACCCCGGACACCTCTTAAGGGCGATATGATTCGCCCAATCCGGAGGTTTCCATGCAAGAACGAAAGACCTACACCCGCGAGTTCAAGCAACGTGCTGCAAGCATGGTTCTTGATGACAACTGCTCGATTCCCGACGTCTGCGCCTCAATGGACGTCGGCCCTACGGCTCTGCGCCGGTGGGTTGATCAGGTGCGCAAAGAGCGTCAAAAAGGCCAAGCCAGTAGCCGGTACCAAGGCGATCAGCGACGAACAGCGAGAACTCCAACAACTGCGGGCCAAGATCAAGCGCCTGGAGGCCGAGGCTGAAATCTTAAAAAAGGCTACAGCTCTCTTGATGTCGGATCCCGATCGTTTTTCCTGATCGAGGAGCTGAGAGAGTCTGGTGCGTATCCGACCAGCCTGCTTTGCCGTGTGCTGAATGTATCCCGTAGCGCATTTTATGACTGGCTTCACCGCCGTTCAGCGCCTAATACCAAGCGTGACGCGCTCAGGGAAAAGGTCGTGCAATTGCACGCTGAAAGCCGTGGAAGCGCAGGCGCAAGGATGCTCTCTGAGCACTTGAAAGCCCAGCAACTGAAGGTAGGTCGGTATCTGGCCGGAAGACTCATGCAGGAAGCAAATCTGGCCAGCAGACAGCGCCGTCGGCATCAGTATCGCTCCAGAGGAGTCGAGGCATTCGTGGCTAAGAACCTGCTCGAACGTAACTTCGAGCCTACTGCGATCAACCAAGTCTGGTGCGGTGATGTGACCAGTTTGATGGTCGGGAAACGTTGGTATCACCTGGCAGTAGTAATTGATTTGTTCGCCCGTCGGATCGTTGGTTGGGCGTTTTCCCTGATCAACGATGCCAACCTGGTTAGTAAGGCATTGAGGATGGCGGTAGGGGTTCGGGGCAAGCAGCCAGGCTTGATGTTTCATTCGGATCAAGGCTGCCAATACACCAGCCAGCGCTTCCAATCCGAGCTGCTTGAGCATGGGATAACGCAGAGCATGAGCCGCAGGGGGCAATGCTGGGACAACGCGCCAACAGAGCGTTTCTTTGGGACGCTTAAGTCAGAGTGGGTTCCGCCCAAGGGCTACCAGGAAATTGAAGAAGCCAGGCAGGATATGACCAGCTTCTTCATGCGATACAACCGAATCCGGCTCCACAGCTACAACAACTATCTGTCGCCAATAGCCATGGAGCAGCAGGCGGCTTGATCACCGTAATCGGTGTCCGGAAAAACTTGACCAGAACACGCCCGCTCCCACAAGAGCAACAGCGCTGCCAATATTTCACAGCAACCAAGAAAAAGCCCCGCCAGTTCGCACTGGCGGGGCTTTTTCATTCAGCCTTGGCTATCAACCGTGATGAGGCTTTTGCTCATCGGTGGCTTCCAGGGCTGGTTCCTCGGCGGCTGCAGCAGCTTCCTGCGCGGCTTTGGCGGCAGCCTCGGCCTCACGCTTGCGGCGACGAACTTCACGCGGGTCGTTCGGCGCACGGCCGTTGGCCAGCATGACAGTGGCAGGTTCCACCGCCGCAGGGGCTTCGACCGGTGCAGGCTCGACGGCCACTGGGGCTGGCTCGGCCACCACTTCTGGTTGGGCTTCGACAACCGGGGCAGGTTGCTCGGCAACCGGAGCGGTTTCGATCACGGCCGGGGCCTGCTCGATTTCACCAGCCTCGACGGCAGGCGCTTCTACCGGTGCCTCGGCAACCACTACCGGTTCGGCGGCAGGTGCTTCATCGACCACTGGCTGCGGGGCGACTTCGACCACGGGCTCGGCAGTTGCCTCGACCACGGCTACAGGCTCGCTGACCGGCTGCTCGACGACTGGGGCCACGGCTACTTCTTCAGCCTTGGCGGCAGCTTCGACCTGCTCGGCCTTCTCAGCCTGCTCGACCGGCTGGGCGACTTCGCTGTTGTCGGTTTCGACAGCTGCGACTTCCGCGGTGGCAAGCTCGGCCTGCTGGTTGGCCTGGGCTTCGGCGTCGGCACTGATGTTGCTGCTGGCGACAGCGGCAGTCACGGCCAGGCCAGCGGCCAGTTCGGCACCCAGTTCGGTGGCCTGGTGCGGTTGTGGCTGCTCTTCGCTGCCTTCTTCCTCGCTGCCATCGATCAGCTCGCCGTTGGCATTGCGCTGACGCTCACGACGGTTGCTGCGGCGACGCTGGCCACGAGAACGGCGGCGTGGACGCTCGCCATCGGTGCCTTCCTGCTCGTCCTGCAGCAACTCTTCGTTCGGCAGTTGTTCTTCGGCCAGTTCGGCTGCCTGCTCAGCGGCTTCCTCGGCTACGCGTGGCTGACGTTCTTCGCGTGGTGGGCGTGGGGCACGCTCTTCACGAGGAGCACGTTCTTCGCGAGGTGCGCGCTCTTCACGCGGAGCACGTTCTTCGCGCGGAGCACGTTCCTCACGCGGGGCACGTTCTTCACGAGGTGCGCGCTCTTCACGCGGAGCACGTTCTTCGCGCGGTGCGCGCTCTTCACGCGGGGTACGTTCTTCGCGTGGAGCGCGTTCTTCACGTGCGACACGTTCTTCACGCGGCTGGCGTTCCTCACGCTCGGCAGGGGTAGCGTCCAGTGGCTCACGCAGTTCGCGCACGCGCTCTTCGCCACGGTTGCCGCGGCGGTCTTCGCGTGGCTGGCGCGGTGCGCGTTCTTCACGCGGTGCGCGCTCTTCGCGTGGGGCGCGTTCTTCACGTGGCGCACGCTCTTCGCGCGGTGCACGTTCCTCACGTGGAGCGCGTTCTTCACGCGGTGCGCGCTCGGCACGCTCTTCACGCGGTTTGCGTTCTTCGTCGCGGCGGCCGTTGCGGTTGCGGCTCTGCTGGCGGCCGTTGCGGCGTTCTTCGTTGCGTGGGCTGCGCTCGGCGGCCGGTTTCTCGGTGGCAGTGACAACTGGCGCTGCGGCAGGCTCTTCCTTGCCGGCGAACAGGCTTACCAGCGACTTCACCAGGCCCTTGAACAGGCTTGGTTCCGGAGCGACCGGGGCAGGGGCGACCGGTGCGGCAGGCTGTGGCTCTTCGGCAGTGGCCGGTACTGGCGCGTTGGCGCGGGCCGGTGCGGTCTTGACCGCGGCTTCCTGGCGAACCAGGGTGCGGGTGGCGGTCGGCTGCGGCGCTTCTTCGGCTTCGGCGGCGGCGATCTCGTAGCTGGACTGGTTGTTCAGCACTTCCGGGTTGTCGTCGCGCAGGCGCTGGACTTCGAAGTGCGGGGTTTCCAGGTGATCGTTCGGCAGGATGATGATGCGCGCACGGGTGCGCAGTTCGATCTTGGTGATCGAGTTGCGCTTCTCGTTGAGCAGGAAGGCAGCCACCGGGATCGGCACCTGGGCGCGAACTTCGGCGGTGCGGTCCTTCAGGGCTTCTTCTTCGATCAGGCGCAGGATGGCCAGCGACAGCGATTCGACGTCACGGATGATGCCGGTGCCGGAGCAGCGTGGGCAAACGATGCCGCTGCTTTCGCCCAGCGACGGACGCAGGCGCTGACGGGACATTTCCAGCAGGCCAAAGCGCGAGATGCGGCCGACCTGAACGCGGGCGCGGTCGGCTTCCAGGCACTCGCGAACACGTTCTTCAACGGCGCGCTGGTTTTTTGCCGGGGTCATGTCGATGAAGTCGATGACGATCAGGCCACCGATGTCGCGCAGGCGCAGCTGGCGGGCGATTTCCTCGGCCGCTTCCAGGTTGGTCTGCAGGGCGGTTTCTTCGATGTCGCTGCCTTTGGTGGCCCGCGCCGAGTTGATGTCGATGGACACCAGGGCTTCGGTCGGGTCGATCACGATCGAGCCGCCGGAGGGCAGGTCGACCACGCGCTGGAAGGCGGTTTCGATCTGGCTTTCGATCTGGAAGCGGTTGAACAGCGGCACGCTGTCTTCGTACAGCTTGACCTTGCTGGCGTACTGCGGCATCACCTGGCGGATGAAGGTCAGGGCTTCTTCCTGGGCATCGATGCTGTCGATCAGCACTTCGCCGATGTCCTGGCGCAGGTAGTCGCGGATGGCACGGATGATGACGTTGCTTTCCTGGTAGATCAGGAAGGGCGCGGCGCGGTCCTGGGACGCTTCCTTGATGGCGGTCCA
The DNA here is from genome assembly GCA_029953615.1 of Pseudomonas putida. NCBI lineage: Bacteria > Pseudomonadati > Pseudomonadota > Gammaproteobacteria > Pseudomonadales > Pseudomonadaceae > Pseudomonas > Pseudomonas putida. The sequence goes on from CP124529.1 coordinate 3,942,847, forward strand.
CAGTTGCAGCAGGTAGTCGAGGTCCCACTGCATTTCTTCGCTGCTGCGGCCCAGGCCGGCAGTGCGCACGATCAGGCCCATGTCGCCTGGCACGGTCAGGCCGTTCAGGGCTTCACGCAGTTCGTTGCGTTCTTCGCCTTCGATGCGGCGAGAGATGCCACCGGCGCGCGGGTTGTTGGGCATCAGCACCAGGTAGCGGCCGGCCAGGCTGATGAAGGTGGTGAGGGCGGCGCCCTTGTTGCCGCGCTCTTCCTTCTCGACCTGGACGATGACTTCCTGGCCTTCGCTCAGCACTTCCTTGATGTTGACCCGCCCTTCGGGGGTTTTCTTGAAGTATTCGCGGGAGATTTCTTTCAGCGGCAGAAAGCCGTGACGTTCGGAACCGAAGTCGACGAAGGCGGCTTCGAGGCTGGGTTCGATGCGGGTGATCTTGCCTTTGTAGATGTTGGCCTTTTTCTGCTCACGTGCGCCGGACTCGATGTCCAGGTCGTAGAGACGTTGGCCGTCCACCAGGGCTACACGCAACTCTTCGGGTTGAGTCGCGTTAATCAGCATTCTTTTCATGTTGTACCGTCGGTTTCCGGGCTGCCGGAAACGGCGTTCGGCACACACGACGTCTCATGGTCGGTGCCAAGGTGCGCAAAGGGTGGCCAGGCCACCCCCGTGTCGAGCGACGTTCGGCACCAGCCGGTTGCCCAGCCTGCCGTTGTCGCGACGACGCGTCCTGTTTGCTGCGGTGCCAACAAGGCCCCGGTGGCTTCGAATTGGAATCCGAATCAACCAAGCGGGCCTTGTGCACTCAGTCAGGAGGAGGAATCAACCGTCAGCCGTGGACGCCCGGGGGCATCTGTTCAGGACCTTATCCGCTCGCCAGCCGTTCAGTGGGCTGGTGGGCCGGACGCGGTGCTACACGGTCCGAGGGCTGTGCATCTCCACCCTGCACGTATCCCTGATAATTCGGGTGCTGCCGCGCGCTGAATCCGCAACGGGTTGCATTTTTCGCCAGCGCAGGTTCTGCGCTGGCGCCATTCATGTCCAAGGCAGGTATTTCCGAAGCATTCGCCGGGCGTTGCGTGGAAGCGACGGGGCGGGCAGAGGTGCAGCGAAAAGAATCGGGTAAGCAGGTGAAACACCGCACTTGTCGTTTTTTTTCGGTCTTCTCTACACGGCGCTGGTGGCGATTCCAGGCAATTCGGTAAACTGGCGAACACCCCGTAGGACGGCCTCGCGTCCTGGAGAATTGCGTTGGTCAGGGGCCGGCTAGGAGCCTGGTGCCGCTGGCCTGCCGCTTTTGGCGGCGTTCGCGACTATAGCAGCAATGATTAAGTGCTTCAATTCCATAAAAAATTGTTATGATCCCGCCATGACGACCAATACCCCTCCGACTTCCGGCGTTCAGCTGATCGAAGTCGCGCCGGAGCTTGCCGGCCAACGCATCGACAATTTCCTTATCACGGCCCTCAAGGGCGTGCCCAAGACCTTGGTCTACCGCATCCTGCGCAAGGGTGAAGTACGGGTCAACAAGGGGCGCGTCAAGCCAGAGTACAAGATCCAGGCCGGCGATATCGTGCGGGTACCGCCCGTTCGTCTGCCGGAACGTGACGAACCGGCACCGGTGGCCCAGGGCCTGCTGCAGCGTCTGGAAGCGGCCATCGTCTACGAAGACAAGGCGCTGATCGTGATGAACAAGCCGGCCGGCATCGCCGTGCATGGCGGCAGCGGCCTGAGCTTCGGCGTGATCGAGGCGCTGCGCCAGTTGCGCCCGGACGCCAAGGAGCTGGAGCTGGTGCACCGCCTGGACCGTGACACCTCTGGCCTGCTGATGATCGCCAAGAAGCGCAGCATGCTGCGCCACCTGCACGCCGCGCTGCGCGGTGATGGTGTCGACAAGCGCTATATGGCGCTGGTTCGCGGCCACTGGCCGACTTCGAAGAAGCAGGTCAGCGCGCCGTTGCTCAAGAGCAACCTGCGCTCCGGTGAGCGCATGGTCGAGGTGAATGACGAGGGCAAGGAGGCGCTGACCCTGTTCCGCGTGCTGCGCCGCTTTGGCGAGTTCGCCACCATTGTCGAGGCGCGCCCGATCACCGGTCGCACCCACCAGATCCGCGTGCACACCTTGCATGCCGGGCACATGATTGCCGGCGACAGCAAGTATGGCGACGAAGATTTCAGCCGCGAAATCCGCGACCTGGGCGGCAAGCGCCTGTTCCTGCATGCCTACGCGCTTACCGTGCCGCTGCCGGACGGTGGCGAGCTGAAGCTCGAGGCGCCGGTGGATGAAGTGTGGGCGAAAACCGTTGAACGGCTGAGTGCGTCCTGACCTATGAAAAAAGGCTATGAGCTACTGATCTTCGACTGGGACGGCACCTTGGCCGACTCGATCGGGCGTATCGTCGAAGCCATGAACGCCGCCGCCGAGCGTGCCGGTGAGGCGCAAAGCAGCGAGGATGCGATCAAGGGCATCATCGGCCTGGCCCTGGGCGAGGCGATCCACACCCTGTACCCGCACCTGGCGCCTGCGCAGGTCGACAGCTTCCGTCAGCACTATGCCGATATCTATATGGCCCTGGACCAGCAGCCCTCACCGTTGTTCGAGGGTGTGGTCGAGTCGCTGGATGCGTTCCGTGCCGAGGGGTACCGCCTGGCGGTGGCCAACCGGCAAGGCGCGTCGGGGGCTGGACCGGGTGCTCAAGGCCAATGGCTGGGAGCAGTTCTTCGACATCACTCGCGCCGCTGACGAGACCCGCGGCAAGCCGCACCCGCGGATGCTAGAGGAAATCCTCGGCCATTGCGGTGTCGAACCAGGGCGTGCGCTGATGGTTGGCGATTCGGCATTCGACTTGCAAATGGCCAGCAATGCCGGCATGCATTCGGTGGCCGTGGGCTATGGTGCCATGTCGCTACAGGCGTTGGCCGAATTTGGTCCGCAGGTGTGCATCGATCATTTTTCCCAGTTGCGTGAGTGGCTGGGTGGTTCCGCAATTCCATTTCCAAGGTAGGTAAGCATGGCAGACGAATGGAAAGCCCCCGAGGCCGAACCCGAGGAGCGCGAAGAGCGCAAAAGCTGGAAGCTGCTGGAAAAGACCCTGCTGGCGGGTGTACAGGAGCAGCGCCGGGCGCGGCGCTGGGGGATCTTCTTCAAGTTGCTGACCTTCGTCTACCTGTTCGGCATCCTGGCCTTGTTCACACCGTTGATGGACATGGACAAGGCCGCATCGCGCAGTGTCAGCCATACCGCACTGGTCGAGGTGCGCGGGATGATTGCCGACCAGGAGCCCGCCAGCGCCGACAATATCATCAAGAGCTTGCGCGAGGCGTTCAAGGACAGCAAGACCAAGGCTGTGGTGATGCGCATCAACAGCCCGGGTGGCAGCCCGGTGCAGTCGGGTTACGTGTATGACGAAATCCGCCGCCTGCGCGCCGAATACCCGGCGATCAAGCTGTATGCGGTGATTGCCGACCTGGGTGCTTCCGGTGCCTATTACATCGCCAGTGCGGCGGACGAGATCTACGCCGACAAGGCCAGCCTGGTGGGCTCGATTGGCGTGACAGCGGCTGGTTATGGCTTTGTCGGTACCATGGAAAAGCTGGGTGTGGAGCGGCGTACCTACACTGCAGGCGAGCACAAGGCCTTCCTCGATCCGTTCTCGCCGCAGAAGCCGGAAGAGACGGCGTTCTGGCAGGGCGTACTGAATACCACGCACCAGCAGTTCATTGCCATGGTCAAGCAGGGGCGGGGCGAGCGCCTGAAGGACAAGGAGCACCCGGAACTGTTCAGTGGCCTGGTGTGGTCGGGTGAGCAGGCCAAGGAATTAGGCCTGGTGGATGGGTTGGGCAGTGCCAGCTACGTGGCGCGTGAAATTGTGGGCGAGAAGGACTTGGTGGACTTCACCGTGCAGGAGTCGGCACTGGATCGCTTCTCCAAGCGCGTAGGGGCCAGCGTGGCCGAGCGTCTGGCGATGTGGATGGGCTTCCAGGGGCCGCAGTTGCGCTGATCCGGGATTGCCGGGGGCGCTTTGCGCCCCTTCGTGGGCACGCCCGCTCCCACAGTTGTGTCGCAACCTGCAGGTTTTTCGCAATCCCTGTGGGAGCGGGCGTGCCCGCGAAGGGCCGCTGCGCGGTCCCAAAACTCACGGAATCACCACCCCTTCCTTAGTCAACATATCCACCAGTCTAATCAGCGGCAGCCCGATCAGGCTGGTCGCATCGCACCCATGCGTGCTCTGGAACAAACTCACCCCCAGTCCCTCCGCCTTGAAGCTGCCGGCGCAGTCCAGCGGCTGTTCCGCCGTCACATAGCGCTCCACTCGCTCCCGATCCAGCTCGCGCAAGGTCACGGTAAACGGCACGCAGTCCACCTGGCACTGCCCGGTGGCGCTGTTCAGCAATGCCAGCCCGGTCAGGAAGCTCACCTGCTGCCCGCTGCACTCCAGCAGCTGCTCGCAGGCCCGCTCGAAGGTGTGAGGCTTGCCCAGTATCTGCTCGCCCAGTACCGCAACCTGGTCCGAGCCGATAATCAGGTGCCCGGCGTGGCTGCCCGCCAGGGCCTCGGCTTTTTGCCTGGCCAGCCGGCGCACCAGGTCCACCGCCGGTTCGTCATCCAGGCGCCGCTCGTCTATGTCGGGGCTTGCCCAGGTGAAGGGCAGGCGCAGGCGCGCGAGCAGTTCGCGGCGATAGGCAGAGCTGGAAGCCAGTAACAGAGGAAGCATGGTAGACTCCTGAATCAGTTGAACAAATTCTATCACGCACGATGCTGCCAATTTCCTTTGACAGGGGCGGGGGGCATCCCTAGAATGCTGCGCCTATGTTGAATGACCCGATTCCACCTCACGTTGACCCGCGCAAATTAGCCGATCGTGGCGTAACCCTTAACGGTTCGCTGCAACTCGCTGATTTGGAAAGACTCTGCGACCCGCTTTCCGACAATGTCGGTACGGTGCAGGCGAAGTTCGATTTTGAACGAGATGAACAGCACGTGGTGGTTATCCACAGCGAGCTGGACGTCGAGGTCAAGATGGTTTGCCAGCGTTGTCTTGAGCTGGTCACCCTGCCGATCCACAGCGAATGTACATACGCGGTGGTGAAGGAGGGTGCGAATACCCAGTCGTTGCCGAAAGGCTATGACGTGCTGGAACTGGGCGAAGATCCTTTGGATCTGCAGGCATTGATCGAGGAGGAGCTTCTGCTCGCCTTGCCAATCGTGCCTGCTCACCATCCGGAAGAATGCCAGCAGCCGGCGGGCGCAGACGAGCCCGAATCGAGCAAGGACGAGGTATCGCGGTCCAACCCGTTCAGTGTTTTGGCGCAGTTAAAGCGTGACCCAAACGTTTAGGAGTTAATCAATTATGGCTGTTCAGCAGAACAAAAAATCCCGCTCTGCCCGTGACATGCGCCGTTCGCACGACGCCCTGTCGGAAAACGCGCTGTCGGTAGAGAAAACCACCGGTGAAGTACACCTGCGCCACCACGTTTCGCCAGAAGGCGTATACCGTGGTCGCAAAGTGGTCGACAAGGGCGCTGACGAGTAATCCTTGTCCGCTCAGATCATCGCGATCGACGCAATGGGCGGGGACTTCGGTCCCCGCAGCATTGTTCAGGCTAGCATTGCCTGCCTTTCGGCTACCCCCTCGCTGCACCTGACCCTCGTCGGTCAACCCTCCCTCCTTGAAGATCTGGTCAGTGGCCTTGCAGCCGCGGATCGCGCGCGCCTGCAAATCGTGGCCGCCAGCGAGGTGGTCGGCATGGACGAGCGGCCATCCCAGGCGCTGCGCGGCAAGCCGGACTCGTCGATGCGCATCGCCCTCGAACTGGTACGCGACGGCAAGGCCCAGGCCTGCGTCAGTGCCGGCAATACCGGGGCCTTGATGGCGCTGTCGCGTTTCGTGCTGAAGACGCTGCCGGGTATCGACCGGCCGGCGATGGTGGCGGCGATCCCGACCCAGACCGGCTACTGCCAGTTGCTCGACCTGGGTGCCAATGTCGACTGCGGCGCCGAGAACCTCTACCAGTTCGCCGTGATGGGGTCGGTGGCCGCTCAGGCTCTGGGTGTGCAGCGGCCGCGTGTGGCGCTGTTGAATATCGGTACCGAAGACATCAAGGGCAACCAGCAGGTCAAGCTGGCGGCCAGCCTGTTGCAGAGCGCTCGCGGGCTCAACTACATAGGCTTCGTCGAAGGTGACGGGTTGTATCGCGGCGAAGCCGATGTGGTGGTGTGCGACGGGTTCGTCGGCAACATCCTGCTCAAGTCCAGCGAGGGGCTGGCGACCATGATCGGCGTGCGCATCGAGCAGTTGTTCAAGGGCGGCGTGTTGTCGCGGGTAGCCGGGGCCGTGGCCATGCCGCTGCTCAAGCGCCTGCAGGCCGACCTGGCGCCGGCGCGGCACAATGGTGCGAGCTTCCTGGGGTTGCAGGGCATCGTCATCAAAAGCCATGGCTCGGCGGGGGTGCAGGGCTTCCAGAGTGCCATCCAGCGGGCGTTGATCGAGATTCAGGAGAACTTGCCACAGCGTTTGCATGGGCGGTTGGAAGACCTGCTGTTATAGCCTGTTCTGGCCCTGTCGCCGGCAAGCCAGCTCCCACAGGATTACCTCCGGCTTGAAGACTGTGGGGTCTCTGTGGGAGCTGGCTTGCCGGCGATAGGGCCGGTACAGGTAATACAAAGACCTTAGGCATATCGCCGATGAAGTGCTTAAATGTGACCGCTTAGGTTCCGTCTCCATCCAAGCTTTCAGATTCCGCGCCTGGCTCAGGGCCTGGCGCACCCTATCCGACGACAAGATCATAAGGGCTTGTTCAATGTCTGCATCTCTCGCATTCGTCTTTCCCGGTCAAGGTTCCCAGTCGCTGGGCATGCTCGCCGAGCTCGGCGCCGAGAAGCCAGTGATCATCGAAACCTTCAAGGAAGCGTCCGAGGCGCTCGGTTACGACCTGTGGAAGCTGGTCCAGGAAGGCCCGGAAGAGCAACTCAACCAGACCGACAAGACCCAGCCGGCCATCCTCACCGCGTCCATCGCGCTGTGGCGCCTGTGGCTGGAAGAGGGTGGCGCCACGCCGGCCTTCGTGTCCGGTCACAGCCTGGGCGAATACAGCGCCCTGGTCGCTGCCGGCAGCATCAGCCTGAAGGACGCCGTCCGCCTGGTCGAGCGCCGCGGGCAGCTGATGCAGGAGGCGGTCCCGGCAGGCCATGGCGCCATGGCTGCCATTCTCGGCCTGGACGACGCCGTAGTCGTTGAGATTTGCGCCGAAGCGGCTGAAGACCAGGTGGTCAGCGCCGTCAATTTCAACTCGCCTGGCCAGGTGGTCATCGCCGGCAACAAGGCTGCGGTAGACCGCGCCATCGAGCTGTGCAAGGCCAAGGGTGCCAAGCGCGCCCTGCCGCTGGCGGTCAGTGTGCCGTCGCACTGCGCGCTGATGAAGCCGGCTGCCGAGCGCTTTGCCGAGTCGGTCAATGCCATCGAATGGCACGCCCCGCAAATTCCTGTGGTGCAGAACGTCACCGCTGCCGTTGCCGCTGGCCTCGATGCCCTCAAGCACGACTTGCTGGCGCAGCTGTACCAGCCTGTGCGCTGGGTCGAATGCGTGCAGACCCTGGCCGCCAACGGTGCCGTCAACCTGGTCGAGTGCGGCCCGGGCAAAGTGCTGGCTGGCCTGAACAAGCGTTGCGCCGATGGCGTGACCACCTACAACCTCAATACCCCTGACGCCGTCGCCGCCACCCGCGCGGCGTTGGCCTGATTTGGAGAAGCTTGCATGAGCCTGCAAGGTAAAGTTGCACTGGTCACCGGCGCCAGCCGTGGCATTGGCCAGGCCATCGCCCTCGAACTGGGCCGCCAGGGCGCGACCGTGATCGGCACCGCCACTTCGGCTTCCGGCGCCGAGCGCATTGCTGCAACCCTGAAAGAACACGGCATCACTGGCACCGGCATGGAGCTGAACGTGACCAGCGCCGAATCGGTTGAAGCTGTACTGGCCGCCATCGGCGAGCAGTTCGGCGCGCCGGCCATCCTGGTCAACAACGCCGGTATCACCCGCGACAACCTCATGCTGCGCATGAAGGATGACGAGTGGTTCGATGTGATCGATACCAATCTGAACAGCCTCTACCGTCTGTCCAAGGGCGTGCTGCGTGGCATGACCAAGGCACGTTGGGGTCGTATCATCAGCATCGGCTCGGTCGTCGGCGCCATGGGTAACGCAGGCCAGGCCAACTACGCGGCCGCCAAGGCCGGCCTGGAAGGCTTCAGCCGCGCCCTGGCGCGTGAAGTTGGCTCGCGTGGCATCACCGTCAACTCGGTGACCCCGGGCTTCATCGACACCGACATGACCCGTGAGCTGCCGGAAGCGCAGCGCGAAGCCCTGCAAACCCAGATCCCGCTGGGCCGCCTGGGCCAGGCTGACGAAATCGCCAAGGTGGTTTCGTTCCTGGCATCCGACGGCGCAGCCTACGTAACCGGCGCCACCGTGCCGGTCAACGGCGGGATGTACATGTAACATTGCAACTCAATGTGACGGATTTCGTAAAAAAAGAGTCATACTGCGAGCCTAAAATCCGTTATAAAGCTGCAACCAGATTCCAGGCAGCGGGTGTGGTGACTGGTGGGAAGGTGCGTTTAGCTTGAAAAGCGAACGTCTTTCTATAAAATTAGCCACCGGCCAGCTGCCTGACATATATCCATTAGGAGTAAACCTAGGTATGAGCAACATCGAAGAACGCGTCAAGAAAATCGTCGCCGAGCAACTGGGCGTCAAGGAAGAGGAAGTGACTCTCGAGAAGTCCTTCGTCGATGACCTGGGTGCCGATTCGCTTGACACCGTTGAGCTGGTGATGGCTCTGGAAGAGGAATTCGAGACCGAAATCCCTGACGAAGAAGCCGAGAAGATCACTACCGTTCAAGCTGCCGTAGACTACGTCAAAGCCCACCAGGCCTAAGACGCTTTAGTCGACGCTTCTTGTCGGGAAAAACCGCACTGCCTTTGCCGGCGTGCGGTTTTTTCTTTGCGAGCGCCCTGTGTTTTGCAGGCGCCTCGTTGACCCGAGCTCCAAGAGCTTGTTGCCATTTCATTCCATTGCTTGTAATGCAATGGCAAGAAACTCTGTGATTAGAAAAAGGAGAGTACTGTGTCGCGTAGACGCGTCGTGGTCACCGGTATGGGTATGCTGTCGCCACTGGGTACCGATGTACCGAGCACCTGGCAGGGCATTCTGGCTGGCCGCAGTGGCATCGGTCCGATCGAACATACGGACCTGTCTGCCTACTCCACCCGTTTTGGCGGCTCGGTGAAAGGCTTCGAGGTCGAGCAATACCTGTCGGCCAAAGAGGCCCGCAAGCTCGACCTGTTCATCCAGTACGGCCTGGCGGCCGGTTTCCAGGCAGTGCGTAATGCCGGCCTGGAAGTTACCGACGCCAACCGCCAGCGTATTGGCGTGGCCATGGGCTCGGGTATCGGTGGCCTGACCAACATCGAAGAAACCAGCCGCACCCTGCACGATTCGGGGCCGCGTCGTATTTCGCCGTTCTTCGTGCCAGGCTCGATCATCAACATGATCTCCGGCTTCCTGTCGATCCACCTGGGGCTGCAAGGGCCGAACTACGCCATCGCCACTGCCTGCACCACGGGTACCCACTGCATCGGCATGGCCGCGCGCAACATCGCCTACGGTGAAGCCGATGTGATGATCGCTGGCGGCGCTGAAATGGCCGCCTGCGGCCTGGGCATGGGCGGCTTCGGTGCTTCTCGCGCCCTGTCCACCCGCAACGACGAGCCTACCCGGGCCAGCCGCCCGTGGGACAAGGGCCGCGACGGCTTCGTGCTGTCCGACGGTGCCGGTGCCCTGGTGCTCGAAGAGCTGGAGCATGCCAAGGCCCGCGGCGCAACCATCTATGCCGAGCTGGTCGGCTTCGGCATGAGCGGTGACGCCTATCACATGACCTCGCCACCGGACACCGGCGAAGGCGCTGCCCGCTGCATGGCCAACGCCTTGCGCGATGCCGGCATCCAGCCGGAAGAGGTCAGCTACATCAACGCCCACGGCACCTCGACCCCGGCGGGCGATGTGGCCGAAGTGGCCGCGATCAAGCGCGTATTCGGTGAGCATGCCTACAAGCTGGCGGTCAGCTCGACCAAGTCGATGACTGGCCACCTGCTGGGCGCTGCCGGTGCCGTGGAAGCGATCTTCAGCGTGCTGGCGATCAACAGCCAGATGGCGCCGCCCACCATCAACCTGGATGAGCCGGACGAAGGCTGCGACCTCGACTTCGTCCCGCACCAGGCTCGCAGCATGCCGATCGACGTGGTGCTGTCCAACTCGTTCGGCTTTGGCGGCACCAACGGTTCGCTGGTATTCCGCCGGTTCGCCGGTTGATGCACAGCTGGATCGATGGCCAGCCGACGGCTGCAATCAACCTGCAGAACCGCGGGCTGGCCTACGGCGATGGCCTGTTCGAGACCATCGCCGTGCGCGGCGGCCGGCCCAGCCTGCTGGACGGCCATCTCGCACGCCTGGCGCTAGGGTGCCAGCGCCTGGCGATCAGCGCCGACCTGGCGCTGGTGCGCGACGAACTCCTGCGTTATGCCAGCCAGCTCGGTGATGGCGTAGCCAAACTCATCATTACCCGTGGCGACAGCCAGCGCGGTTACGCGCCGGTTGTCGGTGCCGCGCCGCGGCGTATCCTGCAGGGCAGCCCGTTGCCCAGCTATCCTGTCGAACATGCCGAGCACGGTGTACGTCTGTTCCCTTGCCAGACGCGGCTTGGGGAACAACCGCTGTTGGCTGGCCTCAAACACCTCAACCGCCTGGAGCAGGTACTGGCCCGTGCCGAATGGCAGGACAGCGAACATGCCGAAGGCCTGATGCGTGACGGGCAGGGCAGGGTGATCGAAGGGGTGTACAGCAATCTGTTCCTGGTGCGCGATGGCGTGTTGTTCACGGCCGACCTCAGCCGCTGTGGCGTCGCTGGCGTGATGCGGGCTGCGTTGCTGGAACAGGCAGCGCTGCAGGGCATCCCGGTGCGGGTCGGCGACCTGCCGTTCGACGCGCTGGAGCAAGCAGATGAAGTATTTGTCTGCAACAGCGTCTACGGTGTCTGGCCCGTGCGTGGCGTTGCCGCGCTAAACTGGTCGGCGGGCCCGCTCACCCGTAAACTGCAGGCCGTTGCCCGTACGCTACTGGAAACCTGAATTCGTGAGACGTAAATTCCTGCTGCTGCTGGAAATGGGCTTGATCCTCGCCGGCCTTGCCGTGGGCTGGTCAGCCTGGAAGGTCAACTCGGTCCTGGAGCAGCCCCTGCACGTGACGCAGGAGCGCCTGCTCGACGTGCCCAATGGCACTACCCCCAACCGCATGTTCTATCGCATGCAGAGCGAAGGGCTGCTCGACGACGCCGTCTGGTTGCGCCTTTACTGGCGCTTCAACATGGCCGGCACCCCCCTGCACACCGGCGAGTACCGCCTGACCCCCGGCATGACCGTGGAGCAGCTGTTCGATGCCTGGCGTCGGGCCGATGTGGTGCAGTACAACCTGACCCTGGTCGAAGGCTGGACCTTCCGCCAGGTGCGCGCGGCCGTGGCCAAGCATGAAAAGATCAAGCACACCCTGGACGGGCTGTCCGATTCGGAAGTGATGGACAAGCTCGGCCATACCGGAGTGTTCCCCGAAGGGCGCTTCTTCCCGGACACCTATCGCTTCGTGCGCGGCATGAGCGACGTCGAGTTGCTGCAGCAGGCCTATATGCGCCTGGATGAAGTGCTGGCCAAGGAGTGGGCCGAGCGCACCACCGACCTGCCTTACCGTGACCCGTACCAGGCGTTGATCATGGCCTCGCTGGTGGAGAAGGAGACTGGCATTCCCCAGGAGCGCGGGCAGATTGCAGGCGTTTTCGTAAGGCGCCTGCGCCTGGGCATGATGCTGCAGACCGACCCGACGGTAATCTATGGCATGGGTGAGCGTTACAACGGCAGGATCACCCGCGCCGACCTGCGCGAACCGACGCCGTACAACACCTACACCATGACCGGCCTGCCGCCGACCCCGATTGCCATGGTCGGCCGCGAGGCGATTCACGCGGCGCTCAACCCGTCCGATGGCACCAGCCTGTATTTCGTCGCCCGTGGCGATGGCAGCCATGTGTTTTCCGACGACCTCGACGACCACAACTCTGCAGTGCGAGAGTTCCAGCTCAAGCGCCGTGCGGACTACCGCTCCAGCCCCGCGCCGCAATCGCAGCCAGAGACACAGCCACAACCAGGTGCCGACGAGGCCGAGCAGCGCGAGGCGCCTGCCGATGAGTCTACTGCGCAGCCAGCGCCCGACCAGCCACCTGTGCAGGACGCCCCTGCCGGCGGCGCGCAAGCGGCCGAGCGGCCGATGCCTGACGAACAACATTAAGGACTGCCTGTGAGCGGCTTGTTTATTACTTTGGAAGGCCCCGAAGGCGCGGGCAAGAGCACCAACCGCGATTACCTGGCTGCGCGCCTGCGCGAGCAGGGGCTGGACGTGGTGCTCACCCGAGAGCCCGGCGGTACGCCGCTGGCCGAGAAGGTGCGTGAGCTGCTGCTGGCGCCCAGCGATGAAAGCATGGCGGCCGACACCGAGCTGTTGCTGGTGTTCGCTGCGCGTGCCCAGCACCTGGCGCAGGTGATCCGGCCGGCGCTGGCCCGCGGGGCCGTTGTGTTGTGTGACAGGTTTACCGATGCCACATACGCCTACCAGGGCGGTGGGCGCGGTTTGCCGGTCGAACGTATCGCTACCCTTGAGCAATTCGTCCAGGGCGACCTGCGCCCGGACCTGACCCTGGTCTTCGACCTGCCGGTTGAAGTGGGCCTGGCCCGGGCCGCCGCCCGGGGCCGTCTGGACCGTTTCGAGCAGGAAGGCCAGGCATTCTTCGAAGCGGTGCGCCAAGCCTACCTGCAGCGCGCCGGCCGCGAACCACAGCGCTATACCCTGCTCGATGCCGCCCAGCCGCTGCAGGCTGTGCAGCACGCCATCGATACGCTGCTGCCTGGCATTGTGGAGCGTTGCCGTGGCTGAGGCCTACCCTTGGCAGCAGGCCCTCTGGCAGCAACTGGCCGGCCGTAGCCAGCACGCTCACGCCTACCTGCTGCATGGCCCGCAGGGTATTGGCAAGCGGGCCCTGGCCGAGCGCCTGATGGCCCGCCTGCTGTGCCAGCACCCACAAGGCCTGGAGGCCTGTGGCGGGTGCAAGTCCTGCCTGCTGCTCAAGGCCGGTAGCCACCCGGACAACTTCGTCCTCGAGCCCGAAGAAGCCGATAAGCCGATCAAGGTCGACCAGGTGCGCGAGCTGGTGACTTTCGTGGTGCAAACCGCGCAGCTGGGTGGGCGCAAGGTGGTGCTGATCGAGCCGGTGGAGGCGATGAACGTCAATGCCTCCAACGCCCTGCTCAAGAGCCTCGAAGAGCCTTCCGGCGATACCGTGTTGCTGCTGGTCACTCACCAGCCCAGCCGCCTGTTGCCGACCATCAAGAGCCGCTGCCAGCAGGTCGCCTGCCCGCAGCCCAGCCTGGCTCAGAGCCAGGCCTGGCTGGCCAGCGCGCTGCCCGACAGCGACGAGGCCGAGCGCGACGAGTTGCTGACCCTGGCTGCCGGTTCACCGCTGATGGCGCTCAGCTTGCAGGCGCAAGGCGTGCGTGAGCAGCGCGCACTGGTCACTGATGGGGTGAAGAAGCTGCTCAAGCAGCAGCAATCGCCCAGCCAGCTGGCCGATGCCTGGAGCGCTGTGCCGCTGTTGCTGCTGTTCGACTGGTTCTGCGATTGGGCGCACCTGATCCTGCGCTATCAATTGACCCAGGACGAGGAGGGGCTAGGCTTGGCCGATATGCGCAAGGTGGTGCAGTACCTGGCGCAGAAGAGTCGTCAGGCCAAGGTGCTGGAGGTGCAGGCGTGGATCCTGGAACAGCGCCAGAAGGTGCTGGGCAAGGCCAACCTCAACCGCGCCCTGCTGCTTGAATCGTTGCTGGCCCACTGGCTGCAACTGCCGGGCGCCCGCTGATTTTCATTTTTTCATGTGTGCCGTTATCCCATGCTCGTAGATTCCCATTGCCACCTCGACCGTCTGGACCTGAACGCCCACCAGGGCTCACTCGATGCTGCCTTGCAGGCGGCGCGTGAGCGCGGGGTCGGGCATTTCCTGTGTATTGGCGTCAGTGCCGAGAACGCTGGTGCGGTGAAGGCGCTGAGCGAGCGCTACGCCGATGTTGATTGCTCGGTGGGCGTGCACCCGCTGGACCTGGCGCCGGGCGAAACGCCGGCGCTGGAATGGCTGCTGCGCGAGCTGGCTCACCCGCATGTGGTGGCGATTGGTGAAACCGGGCTGGATTACCACTATGAGCCGGAAGCAGCCGAGTTACAGCAAGCCTCGTTCCGCCTGCACCTGGAGGCCTCGCGGCAGACCGGCAAGCCGGTGATCGTGCACACCCGTGCGGCGCGTGCCGATACCCTGGCGCTGCTGCGCGAGGCCAACCTGCCGCAGGCCGGCGTGCTGCACTGCTTCACCGAAGACTGGGACATGGCCAAGGCGGCGCTGGATCTGGGGTATTACATTTCGTTGTCTGGCATCGTTACCTTCCGCAATGCCGATGCCCTGCGTGAAGTGGCGCGGCAGGTGCCGGTCGATCGTTTGCTGGTGGAGACCGATTCGCCGTACCTGGCGCCGATTCCTTACCGGGGCAAGCCGAATCTGCCGCAGTACGTGCGCGAGGTGGCGGAGTATGTGGCTTCGTTGCGGGGGGCAAGTTATGAGCAGTTGGCTGAGCAGACCACTGCCAACTTCAAGCGCTTGTTCCCGTTGGCGCGGGTGGGCTGAGTCCGAAAGTGTAGGGGTTGTGTGACGGCTACCAGTGCCTGCCACAATCCATGCGGCGCCCTCGCCCTCCGAAACCCACAAAAAAAACCCGGGTTCTGGGGGGGGAATCCGGGTTAAGACCATTAGGAGTAAAACAAAGGTACGCGGTCCCTGAGCACCTTTATCGGCGCGCCACTTGGGGGGGATGCGCCGCGCCAACACTTCAAGTATTGGTCAGGTTTGGCGCAGTGCCAGTGCATATTGATCGTTTTTTAAACAGATTTGGAATACGCCAACGTTTCATTCCTCCCGCAGCGCATGGCCGTAAGCATCATGAAACACAGACATGCTTGGATGATCCGTGCAATTTCCCGCAAGTTAGGCATAATAAACCGCTTCGATTGTCATCCAGTCCTTCCTATGCAGAAAGAACCTCGTAAGGTCCGTGAGTTTCGCCGCCGCGAACAGGAAATCCTCGACACCGCGCTCAAACTGTTTCTCGAGCAGGGTGAAGACAGCGTCACCGTCGAGATGATCGCTGACGCCGTGGGCATCGGCAAAGGCACGATCTACAAGCACTTCAAGTCCAAGGCGGAGATCTACCTGCGCCTGATGCTCGACTATGAGCGTGACTTGAACGCGCTGTTGCATTCGGCCGACGTCGACCGCGACAAGGAAGCCCTGTCGCGAGCCTACTTCGAGTTCCGCATGCGCGACCCGCAGCGTTACCGGCTGTTCGACCGCCTGGAAGAAAAGGTGGTCAAGGGCAACCAGGTACCGGAAATGGTCGAACAGCTGCACAGTATCCGTGCCTCCAACTTCGACCGCCTGACCCAGCTGATCAAGGGCCGTATCAGCGAAGGCAAGCTCGAAGACGTACCGCCGTACTTCCACTATTGCGCCGCCTGGGCGCTGGTGCATGGTGCCGTGGCGCTGTACCACTCGCCGTTCTGGAGCAATGTGCTGGAGGATCAGGAAGGCTTCTTCCAGTTCCTGATGGACATTGGCGTGCGCATGGGCAACAAGCGCAAGCGCGACCCGGAACCTTCGAACTGAAGCATCCGCGTTCAGGCAATACGCAGTACCTGTAGGAGCAGCCTTGTGCTGCGAAAGTGCCAGTACCGCCAGCACACGTCTGCATGGTTGTACCGGCCCTTTCGCAGCACGAGGCTGCTCCTACCTGTCTCGGCGATGTACAGGGCTTGCAAAAACCTGATTTATGAGTCAGGTTTTGCCAGCCCCATCATCCATGCCGGAGTCATTCATGATCGTCGATCGTCAAGGCAGGCGTTTTCGCAACCTGCGCGTCAGCCTGACGGCTGCCTGTAATTATGCCTGCACCTATTGCGTGCCAGACGGCAAGCGCCTGGTGGCAGCACAGGACGAACTGCCAGCGGATGCCCTGGCTCGTGGCGTGGCCTACCTGATCGAAGCCGCTGGCATCGAGCGCTTGCGCATCACCGGCGGTGAGCCATTGGTCAGTCCGCGCCTGGATGCCTTCCTGGCCGCCGTGGCCAGGCTCGACCTTGACGATATCTCGCTGACTACCAATGGTCAGCTGCTGGCGCGGAAGTTGCCCCAGTTGCAGATGGCAGGTATCCGCCGATTGAACGTTTCCCTCGACACCCTCGACTCACAAGCCTTCCGTCGTATCGCCCGGGGCGGCGACCTGGCCAGCGTGCTGGAGGGTATGGCGCAGGCCAGCGCCATGGGCATGCAGATCAAGGTGAACATGGTGCCTATGCGCGGGCACAACCTGGATCAGGTGCTGCCGCTGCTGGATTATTGCCTTGAGCGCGGCTTCGAACTGCGCTTCATCGAACTCATGCGCATGGGCCATCTTGCCCGTGACCAAAACGCCTTCCTGCAGCAGTTCGTCGGCCTCGACCAACTGCTCGCACTGATCGCTGGCAAGTATGCCTACGTTCAGGTCGATGCTCCGCTGGACGCCACCGCCTTGCGTTATCAGGTACCCGGCAAAGGCCACTTCGGCGTGATCGCCAACGAAAGCGCGCCGTTCTGCCGCACCTGTTCGCGGCTGCGCCTGTCTTCCACGGGCTGGCTGCATGGCTGCCTGTCGTCGGGCAATCGCCATTTCGTCGGCGACCTGCTGGAAAAACCGCGCCATCAGGCACTGCCGGCCCTGCAGCGCTTGCTGGTCAAGGCCTTGGCAGACAAGCAGGACATGGCGTTTTCCGGCGATGTGATGGTGATGAAGGTGATCGGCGGCTGAAGCTGGCGCAAAAGCTGCATCCGCCGGCTATTCGCCGGTTTTTCGTCGCCGGCCACTGGAGGAAAGATGCGTAGCCTGGTTTTGCTGCTGGCGCTGATGGCGCTGGGCGGTTGCATGAATGTCAGCGACATGGGCGAGGGCGTTCGTTATCACCTGAGCGATGCTGGCCTGCTGGACCACAGCGATACCCGTCGCACCCTGTCGATCCGCCTGCAGCCTGATTCGTTCATCTTCATCGGCCAGGGCGCATTCGTGCCCCCGGGCAAGGGGCCGGTGCCGCGGCAGAACGCGGTGGCCGAGCAGGCCTACAAGAGCTTCGTCGAGTATTTCCCGTTGGTACGCCGCGCCCAAGGGCCACTAGGCCTCGAAGAGGCCATCGCCCAGGCGCGTTCGGTGGGTGCCGACTACGTGCTGTACACCCGCTTCGCGCGCACCGACGACCGTATCGGCAATGGCGACGAGTGGTATGACGAACAGGCAGTCGACCGCCTGGGCTGGGACACCGGCGTAGTACAGATGATGCTCATCGAAACCAGCACCCGCTACCTGATCGACACTGCGCGTATCAAGAGCCGTGGCGGTTTGTTGACGTTCCACGATAACACCCCGGAGGATTTGCTTGGCGCGCCAATGCGCGAGTACGCTCGTAGCCTTCTGGGTATGAGTGAATGAGGCAAGGGTGATGAGCGATTCCGCCAAGGCCAGTGATCTTCTGGCGCAGATCCCCAAGGCCAAGGGCCTGCCGCCGGTGCATCTGTGGAACCCGGACTTCTGCGGTGACATCGACATGCGCATCGCCCGTGATGGCACTTGGTACTACCTGGGTACCCCGATCGGTCGCAAGCCGATGGTGCGGCTGTTTTCCACCATCATCCGCCGCGATGGCGATGACTACTTCCTGATCACCCCGATAGAGAAGGTGGGCATCCGCGTCGACGATGCGCCGTTCGTTGCGGTAACACTGGATGTGGTGGGGGAGGGTGAGCAGCAGGTGCTGCGTTTCACCAGCAATGTCGAGGACCAGGTCGAGGCCGGGCCGGCCAACCCGCTGCGCGTGGTGATCGACCCGGTCACGCAGGAGCCATCGCCGTATGTGCTGGTGCGCAGCAACCTTGAGGCGCTGATTCATCGCAATGTGTTCTACCAGTTGGTGGAGCTGGCGGTGCCGCGTGAGATCGACGGGGAAGAGTGGCTTGGGGTGTGGAGCCACGGTGAGTTTTACCCGATCGGGCGTAGCAGCTGAAATTGTGTTGCCCGTGCTGGCCTCTTCGCGGGTGAACCCGCTCCCACAGGGATCTCCACAGGTTTCAACGGCTGCGCTGTTCCTTGTGGGAGCGGGTTTACCCGCGAAAGAGCCGGCACAGGCAAAATCGGCCCCCTGCTTTTCCCCCGAATTGGCCATTTGCCATCGGCCAGTCAGGGCCTAACCTGCCGGCAACCGCCCTCAGGAGAAGCCCCCATGAAACCCCTAGCCATCATCCTCTTCGCCCTGCTCGCCACCCAAACCCCCGCCTGGGCACACGGCGACACCCCCGACCAGGTCAAGGTGCTGCAGCAGCAACAACTCTCGAACGCCCCCGGCAAGAACGCCGTGATGCTCACCGTCAGCTATGCCCCCGGTCCAGGCATCACCCGCACATCGGCACCCAGGCGCGGTAATGGCCTACGTACTGGAAGGGGCAGTGGTATCGAAGCTCAACGATGAGCAGGAAAACACCTACAAGGCAGGCGAATACTGGTACGAAGCGCCGGGTACCGTACACAGCGTGTCACGCAACGCCAGCAAGGCCCGGCCGGCCAAGCTGCTGGTCTGGAGCCTGGTGGACGAGGGCAAGCCGGTGACCGAGCCGCTGGCTCAATAAGCCCGACGCAACGAAAAAGCCCCGGTCGCTTGCGCACCCGGGGGCTTTTTCAGTGTTTGGCTCCGCGACCTGGACTCGAACCAGGGACCCAATGATTAACAGTCATTTGCTCTACCGACTGAGCTATCGCGGAATCTGTGCGTATCTTACTGATTGCCCAGGGGAAGTCAAGCCACCCCTAGGCAAAACAATGAGTTACAGCACCTGCACGATAGCTTTGGTCACTACGTGGATGTTGCTCTGGTTCAGCGCGGCCACGGCGATGCGGCCGGTGTCCAGGGCATAGATGCCGAACTCGTTTTTCAGGCGGGCGACCTGTTCAACGGTCAGGCCCGAGTACGAGAACATGCCGACCTGGCGGCCAACGAAGCTGAAATCGCGGTTGGCGCCATATTCGGCCAGCAGCGAAACCATCTGCTTGCGCATGCCGTGGATGCGCTCGCGCATTTCGGCCAGCTCGGTTTCCCACATCTGGCGCAGTTCGGCGCTGTTCAGCACGGTGGCAACGATGGTTGCACCGTGGGTCGGCGGGTTGGAGTAGGTGGTGCGGATCACGCGCTTGACCTGCGACAGCACGCGAGTGCTCTCGTCCTTGGAGGCGGTGACGATCGACAGCGCACCGACGCGCTCGCCGTACAGCGAGAACGACTTGGAGAACGAGCTGGACACGAAGAACTCCAGGCCCGACTCGGCGAACAGGCGCACGGCGAAGGCGTCTTCGGCGATGCCGTCACCGAAGCCCTGGTAGGCCATGTCGAGGAACGGCACGTGGCCCTTGGCCTTGACCACTTCCAGGACGTTTTTCCAGTCATCCAGGCTCAGGTCGACGCCGGTCGGGTTGTGGCAGCAGGCGTGCAGTACCACGATCGAGCCGGACGGGAGGTTGTTCAGGTCTTCGAGCATGCCGGCGCGGTTGACGTCGTTGGTCGGCGCGTCGTAGTAGCGGTAGTTCTGCACCGGGAAGCCGGCCGATTCGAACAGCGCGCGGTGGTTTTCCCAGCTCGGGTCGCTGATCGCAACCACTGCGTTCGGCGAAATGCGCTTGAGGAAGTCGGCGCCGATCTTCAGTGCGCCGGTACCGCCGACGGCCTGCACGGTAACCACGCGGCCGGCGGCCAGCAGTGGCGACTCGGCACCGAACAGCAGCTTTTGCACAGCCTGGTCGTAGGTGGCGATGCCGTCGATCGGCAAGTAGCCGCGCGAGGCGTGCTGGGCGGCACGCTGGGTCTCGGCTTCGATCACGGCGCGCAGCAGCGGAATGCGGCCTTCCTCATTGCAGTACACGCCCACGCCCAGGTTGACCTTGTCGGTACGTGGGTCGGCGTTGAATGCTTCGTTGAGGCCCAGGATAGGGTCGCGGGGTGCCAGCTCGACAGCGGAAAACAGGCTCATTGTTACTTCGGCTCTGATTGGAGAGTGATAGGACGTACACGCTCCAGCCGAATGCACTGAAGCGGTGCACAAACGGGGAGTCAGTATAGTGATACCGACCGGTCACGGCGACACTCTGACGCGCCTTTTCCGGCTATTTGCGCAAATATTTTTCGACCATTGGTCTAATTGGCGGGTCCACCGTAACAAGCGCTCACAGCCGTGCCTTGAAAGCGCCACCCGACAGGCGCATTTGGGTATAGACTACTGGCTAAATTTACAGTTTCTGCAGCACCGCGAGGTCCGTCATGTCCGAGTTCCAGCTCGTCACCCGTTTCCAGCCGGCCGGCGACCAGCCCGAAGCCATCCGCCAGATGGTCGAAGGTATCGAGGCGGGGCTGTCGCACCAGACACTGCTCGGGGTGACCGGCTCGGGCAAGACCTTCAGCATCGCCAACGTCATCCAGCAGGTGCAGCGCCCGACCCTGGTGCTTGCGCCGAACAAAACCCTCGCCGCGCAGCTGTATGGTGAATTCAAGGCGTTCTTCCCCAACAATGCGGTGGAGTACTTCGTTTCCTACTACGACTACTACCAGCCTGAAGCCTATGTACCGTCGTCCGACACCTTCATCGAGAAGGACGCTTCGATCAACGACCACATCGAGCAGATGCGCCTGTCAGCGACCAAGGCGCTGCTGGAGCGGCGCGATGCAATCATCGTCACCACCGTGTCGTGCATCTACGGCCTGGGTAGCCCCGAGACCTACCTGAAAAAAAAAAAAAAAAAAAAAAAAAAAAAAAAAAAGAAAAAAAGAGAGAGAGAGAGAGAGAGAGAGAGAGAGAGAGAGAGAGAGAGAGAGAGAGAGAGAGAGAGAGAGAGAGAGAGAGAGAAAGAAAAAAAAAAAAAAATGGTCCTGCACGTGGACCGTGGCGACCAGCTCGACCAGCGCGCGCTGCTGCGCCGCCTGGCCGACCTGCAATACACGCGCAACGAGATGGACTTCGCCCGTGCCACCTTCCGCGTGCGCGGCGATGTGATCGACATATTCCCGGCCGAATCGGACCTCGAGGCCATTCGCATCGAGCTGTTCGATGATGAAGTAGAGAACATCGCCGCCTTCGACCCGCTGACCGGCGAGGTCTTCCGTAAGCTGCCGCGTTTCACCTTCTACCCCAAGAGCCACTACGTCACCCCGCGGGAGACCCTGCTGCAGGCGGTGGAGGGCATCAAGGAGGAACTCAAGGACCGCCTGGAATACCTGCAGAAGGCCAACAAACTGGTCGAAGCCCAGCGTCTGGAGCAACGCACCCGCTTCGATCTGGAGATGATCCTGGAGCTGGGCTACTGCAACGGCATCGAGAACTACTCGCGCTACCTGTCGGGGCGCCCGGCCGGGGCGCCGCCGCCCACCCTGTACGACTACCTGCCGCCCGATGCGCTGCTGGTGATCGACGAATCGCACGTCAGCGTTCCGCAGGTCGGCGCCATGTACAAGGGCGACCGCTCGCGCAAGGAAACCCTGGTCGAATATGGCTTCCGCCTGCCTTCGGCACTGGACAACCGGCCGATGCGTTTCGACGAGTGGGAAGATGTCAGCCCGCAGACCATCTTCGTGTCCGCCACCCCGGGCCCCTACGAGGCTGAGCACGCCGGGCGCGTGGTGGAGCAGGTAGTGCGCCCGACCGGGCTGGTAGACCCTCAGGTAGAAGTGCGCCCGGCACTTACCCAGGTGGACGATCTGCTGTCGGAAATCCGCAAGCGCGTGGCACAGGGCGAGCGGGTGCTGGCGACCACGCTGACCAAGCGCATGGCCGAAGACCTCACCGACTACCTGGCGGACCACGATGTGCGGGTGCGCTACCTGCACTCGGATATCGATACCGTCGAGCGGGTGGAGATCATCCGCGACCTGCGCCTGGGCACCTTCGACGTGCTGGTGGGTATCAACCTGCTGCGTGAGGGCCTGGACATGCCGGAGGTGTCGCTGGTGGCGATCCTCGATGCCGACAAGGAAGGCTTCCTGCGTTCCGAGCGCTCGCTGATCCAGACCATCGGCCGTGCGGCGCGTAACCTCAATGGCCGGGCCATCCTGTATGCCGACAACATCACCGGCTCCATGCAGCGCGCCATCGACGAGACCGAGCGCCGTCGGGAGAAGCAGATTGCGTTCAACCAGGCCAATGGCATCGTGCCCAAAGGTGTGGTCAAGGACATTACCGACATCATGGAAGGCGCCACCGTGCCTGGCGCGCGCAGCAAGAAGCGCAAGGGCATGGCCAAGGCCGCAGAGGAGAGCGCCCGTTACGAGGCCGAGCTGCGTACGCCGGGCGAGATCACCAAGCGCATCAAGCAGCTGGAAGAGAAGATGATGCAGTTCGCCCGCGACCTGGAATTCGAGGCCGCGGCGCAGTTGCGCGACGAAATTGCCCAGCTGCGCGAGCGGTTGATAACCAGCTGAGGCCTGATGCAGGCCTTGTGGGAGAGGGCGTGCCCGCGAAGAATTCAACGCGGTAGCTGGCACCGGCTGCGCCGGTGTTCGCGGGCGCGCCCGCTCCCACAGGGATCGCGTGCAGTCTGAAATAGTCTCAATGTGCTTCTCCCGCTTTCAGCCCCTCTGGCAACTTGCGGGTCAACAACACCGCCACCATGCTCACCGCCAACCCGATTCCCACAAAGTGGAACGCATCGTTGTAGGCCATTATCAACGCCTGCTGGTGAGTGATCTCGCTCAACTTGCCCAGCGCCGCATTGTCATTGCCCAGCCGCTCCGCCAGTTGCGCCAATCGCTCCGCCACCTGCGGGTTGCTCGGCACCACCGACTCCCTCAGGTAATCGAAATACACCTTGGTCCGTGCATCCAGCAGGGTGGCCAGCAGTGCAATGCCGATCGCACCGCCCAGATTGCGCAGGATATTGAACAGGCTCGACGCCGAACCCGCATCCTGCGGCTGAATATACGCCGTGGCGATCAGCGAGATTGTCACCATGATCATTGGCTGGCCAATGGCACGGATGATCTGGATATGGTTGAACTGCGGCCCGGCAAAATCCGGGTTGAGCACCCCCGAGCCGAAACTGGCGGCGCCGAACAGGCAGAAGCCCAGGGCGCACAACACCTTGGGCGACACCACTTTCATCAGTAGCGGCACCAGCGGGATCAGGAACAGCTGCGGGATGCCCATCCACATGATCACCTCGCCGATCTGCAAGGCGTTGTAGCCCTGCACCTGCGCCAGGTACAGCGGCAACAGGTAGATCGACCCGTACAAGCCCACCCCCATGCCCAGGCTGGCGATGCTCGACAGGCCAAAGTTGCGGTTACCAAGGATGCGCAGGTTGATCAGCGGGTGTGGCTTGGAAAACTGCAGGATCACGAAGGTGATCAGGCTGACCAGGGCGATGCTGCCCAGGCTGACGATCAGCTGCGATTCCAGCCAGTCCTTGCGGTGGCCTTCTTCCAGAAACACCTGCAGGCAGCCCAGCCCCAGGCCCAGGGTGACGATGCCGGCGTAATCGGTACTTTTAAGCAGCTCCCAATGCGCGTCCTTCTTCTCCAGCCCGTACAGCAGGCCGGCGATCATCACCAGGCCCGGTGGGATATTGATGTAGAAAATGTATTCCCAGCCCCAGTTCTCGGTCAGCCAGCCGCCCAGGGTCGGGCCGATGGACGGCGCGAAGGTGGCGGTCATGGCGAACATGGCCATGCCCTTGGCGCGGTGGTGTTCGGGCAGTTTGATCAGGGTCAGGGTGAAGGCCAGCGGGATCAGTGCACCGCCGGTAAAACCCTGCAGGGCGCGGAACAGGATCATGCTCTCCAGGTTCCAGGCCATCGAGCACAACAGCGACGACAGCAGGAAACCGCCGGAAACCCACACCGCCAGGCGCCGCGCCGACAACAGCTGTACCAGCCAGGCGGTGAGCGGGATCATGATGATTTCCGCGACCAGGTAAGAGGTGGAAATCCACGAGCCTTCCTCCAGCGTCGCCGACAGTGCGCCCTGGATATCCTTGAGCGACGAGTTGGTGATCTGGATGTCCAGCACGGCCATGAAGGCGCCGAGCATCACGCTCATTACCGCTATCCAGTCCTGTCGGGTTGGCTCCGCGGTGGGCCTGAGCAGCTGGTCACCGGCCATTGTGGCCTTCGTTCTCGCTGCGCAGGTCGACGGTGGCGGTCACCGACATGCCGGGGCGGATGCGCCCGTGCAGCGGGTTGTCGGCACGGAAGGTCAGCTTGACCGGAATGCGCTGTACCACCTTGGTGAAATTGCCGGTGGCGTTATCGGGCGGCAGCAGGCTGAACTGCGCGCCGGAGGCGGCGAACAGGCTGTCGACCCGGCCTTCGATCGGCGTGTCGGGGTAGCTGTCGAACAGCAGTTCGGCACGCTGGCCGGGCTGCATGCGGCCGATCTGGGTTTCCTTGAAATTGGCCTGCACCCAGATGTCTTCATCCGGCACGATCGACAGCAGGTAGGCACCGGCCTGTACTACCTGGCCATTGCGCGCGTTGCGCTGGCCGATGCTGCCGCTGATCGGTGCACGGATTTCGCAGCGGGTCAGGTTCAGTTCGGCCTGGGCCAGGTCGGCGCGGGCGTTGCTGATTTGCGCGTCGAGGCGTTTGAGCTCGGCGGTCAGTGCATTGACCTGCTGGCGCTGGCTTTGCAGGTCGGCACGGGCCTTGTCGACCTGCGAGCCGGCGACGTGGCTGTCCGCAGACAGCGTGGTGACCCGTTCTTCCGATATGAACCCTGGCTTGCGCAGCTTCTCGGCACGGTTCAGGTCCAGGCGTGAGCGGTCGAAGGTGGCCTGGTTGGCCGCCACCTGGGCCTGGCCGGCAGCGATCAGGCTGGCTTGCTGGGTCAGGCGGCTTTGCGCCTGCACGTGTTCGGCTTCGCGGGTGGCCAGGGCGGCACGGGCGCGCTGCATGGCCAGTTCGAAGTCGGCGGCCTCCAGGCGCACCAGCAGGTCGCCTTTGCTGACGTGCTGGTTGTCCTCGACCCGGACCTCGTCGATGCGCGCGCTCAACTGGCTGGAAATACGCGTGATCTCGCCCTGTACATAGGCGTTGTCGGTGCTTTCGTAGAAGCGACCCTTGAAGTACCAGTGGCCCAGAAAGGCGAGGGCGATGATGGCCACCAGGGTGAAGAAGACCAGCAGGCGGCGTTTGAGTTGGGCAGGCATGGGGACTATCGTTCCAGAAATGTAAACAAATTTAACAGCGGTACATGGCCTGCCGACAAGTGACGTTCGCGCCATTGCTGGAGCCCGGTGCCTGCCTCCTGCTAACATCCCGCCTTTGTTTCATCTTTCGTTCGAGACTCTCCATGACCACCGTACGCACGCGTATCGCGCCATCGCCGACCGGCGACCCCCATGTCGGCACCGCCTACATCGCCCTGTTCAACTACTGCTTTGCCAAGCAGCACGGCGGTGAGTTCATCCTGCGCATCGAAGACACCGACCAGTTGCGCTCCACGCGCGAGTCGGAGCAGCAGATCTTCGATGCCCTGCGCTGGCTCGGCATCGAATGGAACGAAGGCCCGGACGTCGGTGGCCCGCACGGCCCGTACCGGCAGAGCGAGCGTGGCGAGATCTACGCCAGGTACGCCAAGGAGCTGGTTGACGCCGGCCATGCCTTCTACTGCTTCTGCACTGCCGAAGAGCTGGAGCAGATGCGCGCCGAGCAGCAAGCTCGCGGCGAAACCCCGCGCTACGATGGCCGCGCGCTGCTGCTGAGCGCCGAAGAAGTGCAGCGCCGTCTGGACGCTGGCGAGCCGCACGTGATCCGCATGAAAGTGCCGAGCGAAGGCGTGTGCGTGGTGCCGGACATGCTGCGTGGTGATGTCGAGATCCCGTGGGACCGCATGGACATGCAGGTGCTGATGAAGAACGACGGCCTGCCGACGTACTTCCTGGCCAACGTGGTCGATGACCACCTGATGGGCATCACCCACGTGCTGCGCGGCGAAGAGTGGCTGCCATCGGCCCCCAAGCTGATCAAACTTTACGAATACTTCGGCTGGGAGCAGCCCAAGCTGTGCTACATGCCGCTGCTGCGTAACCCGGACAAGTCCAAGCTGTCCAAGCGCAAGAACCCGACCTCGGTGACGTTCTACGAGCGCATGGGCTTCATGCCCGAGGCGATGCTCAACTACCTGGGCCGCATGGGCTGGTCGATGCCGGACGAGCGCGAGAAGTTCTCGCTGGCCGAGATGGTCGAGCACTTCGACCTGTCGCGTATCTCGCTGGGCGGCCCGATCTTCGACATCGAGAAGCTGTCCTGGCTGAACGGCCAGTGGCTGCGCGAACTGCCGGTCGAGGAGTTTGCCGCGCGCCTGCAGAAGTGGGCGTTCAACAGCGACTACATGATGAAGATTGCCCCGCACGTGCAAGGCCGGGTGGAAACCTTCAGCCAGGTTGCCCCGCTGGGCGGCTTCTTCTTCGAGGGTGCGCTGAAGCTCGACGCCAAACTGTTCGAAAGCAAGAAACTGTCGGCCGACCAGGTGCGCCAGGTGATCCAGCTGATCCTGTGGAAGCTCGAAAGCCTGCGTCAGTGGGAAAAAGAGCGCATCACCGGTTGCATCCAGGCCGTGGTCGAGGCGCTGGAACTGAAGCTGCGTGACGCCATGCCGCTGATGTTCGCCGCCATCACCGGCCAGGCCAGCTCGGTGTCGGTGCTCGATGCCATGGAAATCCTCGGCCCGGACCTGACCCGCTACCGCCTGCGCCAGGCCCTGGACCTGCTGGGTGGGGTGTCGAAGAAAGAAAACAAAGAGTGGGAAAAGCTGCTGGCCTCGATTGCCTGATTCAGTTTTACACCTAACCTGTGGGAGCGGGCGTGCCCGCGAATGCGATGGTGGATCAAACACCGCTTTCGCGGGCGCGCCACGCTCCCACAGGCCAGCTGAACCCAGAAAAACCGGGGCAGGGCGGTAAGTGATTGTTATCTGTGAAATTTTTTTTGAATATTTTGAAAAATTAGTTTGACAGCCCTGCAATCCGATCTTAATATGCGCCCCGTCCACAGCGATGAACGAAAACGAAACGTCAGGCACCCAGCCAGCGCTTCGGTTCAAAGCGACATTGTGGGGCTATAGCTCAGCTGGGAGAGCGCCTGCATGGCATGCAGGAGGTCAGCGGTTCGATCCCGCTTAGCTCCACCAAATTCCGCTTGGCAGCCAAGGCTGCCGGGCAAGACCGGGTCCAGCAACCGGGTCTTGAAGGTAAGAAGGTTCGTCCCCTTCGTCTAGTGGCCTAGGACACCGCCCTTTCACGGCGGTAACAGGGGTTCGAGTCCCCTAGGGGACGCCAGTTTCGCACAAGCGATGTTTCAGAATGTCGCTGGGCCGAGAGGCTAAAAATCCGGGGCTATAGCTCAGCTGGGAGAGCGCCTGCATGGCATGCAGGAGGTCAGCGGTTCGATCCCGCTTAGCTCCACCAATTTGCCGCGGTTCGTGTAAACGGATCGGCACGAAGGTTACGTCCCCTTCGTCTAGTGGCCTAGGACACCGCCCTTTCACGGCGGTAACAGGGGTTCGAGTCCCCTAGGGGACGCCACTTTTCCTGCGTTTTGCAGGGCTTTAAAGGCTCGTCGATTACTGATGAGCCTTTTGTTTCGGGGCTATAGCTCAGCTGGGAGAGCGCCTGCATGGCATGCAGGAGGTCAGCGGTTCGATCCCGCTTAGCTCCACCATTTCTGCCGCGGTTCGCGCAAGCGGATCGGCACGAAGGTTACGTCCCCTTCGTCTAGTGGCCTAGGACACCGCCCTTTCACGGCGGTAACAGGGGTTCGAGTCCCCTAGGGGACGCCACGTTTACCCGCGTTTTGCGGGACTTTGAAGGCTCATTCGATTATTGAATGGGCCTTTTGTTTTTCTCCCTGCCCCAACATTCCGCAACCGACAGACGGCTACAGTTTCTGCTTGCCAAAAAATATTATGTGAATAATATTTCGAGCATCATATTTTGTTCGGCGAGTGGTCTGATGAGTGACAAGAAGAGCAGAACCCGTGAACGCATTCTCGAAGCGGCGCGAAGTGCGCTGATCCAGCATGGCCCGGCCGAACCTAGCGTCAGCCAGGTCATGGGGGCGGCGGGCCTGACCGTCGGCGGTTTCTATGCCCACTTCGACAGCAAGGACGAGTTGATGCTTGAAGCGTTCCGCCAGTTGCTGGCCGAGCGCCGCGCCTTGCTCTCCCAGGTCGACCCCAGCCTCGATGGCGCCGGGCGGCGGGCGCTGGCCAGTGCCTTCTACCTGTCGCGCAAGCATCGTGATGCCGAAGTGCACGCCTGCCCGCTGCCTAACTCCTTGGCCGAGATGCAGCGCCTGCCGGAGGCCTTCCGCGAGGTGCTGGCCGAACATATCGAGCTGATGGCTGCCGCCATGGTCGGACCGCCCCGAGGACGCCGACAAGGCCTTGGCCGACCTGGCCCTGATGGTTGGCGGACTGGCGCTGGCCCGTGCGCTGGGCACCAGCGAGCTGTCTGATCGGATTCTGCGCGCCGCCAAATCGGCGGTGCTTTAACCCTGGAGCATGGCGATGACTACCCTGAGCTGGATTCGTGGTGTCAATGGCACCCTGGGCCGCCTGGCCCCCGAGCACGTCGCGGGCAAGATGCGCCGTGCCTTCATGACGCCGCGCAACCTGCCGCCACGGGATTGGGAGTTGCCCATGCTGGCCAGCGCCGAGCGCATTACCCTGCGCTTCGGCTTGTCTGCCCTGCGCTGGGGCAAGGGGCCGACCGTGCTGCTGATGCACGGCTGGGAAGGGCGGCCGACCCAGTTTGCCGCGTTGATCGAAACCTTGGTCCAGGCCGGGCACACGGTGGTATCGCTGGAGGGACCGGGGCATGGGCGCTCGCCCGGCGAGCAGGCCAATGTGGTGCTGTTTGCCCGTGCGCTGCTGGAGGCTGCCGCAGAACTGCCGCCGTTGCGCGCGGTGATTGGCCATTCCATGGGCGGTGCCAGTGTCTTGCTGGCCTTGCAGATGGGGCTGCGCACAGAGGCAGCGGTCAGCATTGCAGCCCCGGCGCGACTGTTGGGCGTACTGCGTGGCTTTGCCCATCGTCTGGGGCTGCCAGCGCGGGCGCGTGCGGCGTTCATTCGCCAGGTGGAGCGGGATGTGGGCATGCAGATTGCGCGGCTGGATGTGACGGGTTACCAGCTGGAGTTGCCGGGGTTGGTGGTGCATGCCGCCGATGATGCCTTGGTGGCCGCTGATGAAGCCCAGGTGATCCACAAGGCCTGGTTCGATAGCCGCCTGATGTTGCTGGAGGCGGGTGGCCACCAGCGGGTGCTGTCCGACCCTCGCCTGAGTGAGGCGGTGCTGGAGCTGCTGGCCCGGGCTGGCGCGGTCCCTGTAGGAGCGGCCTTGTGTCGCGATGGGGCGCGGTAGCGGCCCCAGAATCTCAGCCCCGGCACAGATTGCCGGGGCTGCTGCGCAGCCCATCGCGACACAAGGCCGCTCCTACAGGGAGCGTGTAGCCCCGCAGGCAAGTGCAGAAGGGCTGGACTTTCCCCCGTCGGTCGCTGCTAAATCCACTTTTGTGCCAAGGAAGCGAACATGAGTTGGGACCTGGCAACACCCTTTGTGATCGACCTGCGCGTCGGTAGCGAGGACATCGACGGCCTCGGCCACGCCAATAATGCGGCCTACGTCACCTGGCTGGAGCGATGCGCCTGGCGCCACTCCCAGCGCCTGGGCCTGGACCTGGCCGAATATCGCCGGCTGGACCGTGCCATGGCCGTGGTACGCCACGAAATCGACTACCTGGCCGCCGCTTACGAGGATGACGAGCTGCAACTGGCCACCTGGATCATCGACTGGGACCAGCGCCTGCGCATGACCCGGCGCTTCCAGCTAAAGCGCCCGCGCGACGGGGTAACCTTGCTATACGCGCCCAGACCACTTTCGCCTGCATCGAGCTGTCCAGCGGCAAGCCAAGGCGCATGCCGGCGGAATTCCTCGACGGTTATGGCCCGGCGCTGATCGGCGCCTGAAGCACCGCCAATTTTTGTTAGACTGCCGGCTTTTTCCGCCGAGACCCCGACATGCAAATTGCCCTGGCCCCCATGGAGGGGCTGGTCGACAACATCCTGCGCGACGTGCTGACCCGCGTGGGCGGTATCGACTGGTGCGTCACCGAGTTCATCCGCGTGTGCGACCGCCTGCTGCCGCCTTCCTCGTTCGACAAGCTGGCGCCCGAGTTGCGCAATGGCGCGCGGACCGCCGCCGGGGTACCCATGCGTGTGCAGCTGTTGGGCTCGGACCCTGTATGCCTGGCGGAAAACGCCGCGCTGGCCTGTGAGCTGGGGGCGCCGGTGATCGACCTGAACTTCGGTTGCCCGGCCAAGACCGTGAACAAGTCCCGTGGTGGCGCGGTGTTGCTCAAGGAGCCGGAGCTGCTGCACGCCATCGTGCGCGAGGTGCGGCGTGCCGTGCCGACGGATATTCCGGTCACTTCGAAGATGCGCCTGGGCTTCGACAGCCCTGATGACGCGCTGGAGTGTGCCACGGCGCTGGCTGAAGGCGGCTCGGCACACCTGGTGGTGCATGCGCGGACCAAGGTCGAGGGCTACAAGCCGCCGGCCCACTGGGAGTGGGTGGCGCGGGTGCAGGATGTGGTCAAGGTGCCGGTGTTCGCCAATGGCGAGATCTGGACCGTGGACGACTGGCGGCGCTGTCGAGAGGTCAGTGGCGCCGAAGACATCATGCTGGGGCGTGGGCTGGTCTCTCGGCCCGACCTGGGGCTGCAGATTGCCGCGGCGCGTGACGGGCGGGAGTACCAGCCGCTGAGCTGGGCCGATTTGCTGCCGTTGCTGCGTGAATTCTGGCGCCAGGCCCAGGCCAAGCTGTCGCCACGCTATGCACCGGGGCGGATGAAGCAATGGCTGGCGATGCTGACCCGCAGTTATCCCGAAGCGGTTGTGTTGTTTGCCGAATTGCGGCGGGAAGATGATTGCACGCGGATCAGCCGGTTGCTGGGGGTTGAGGTGGCTTCCTTCGAAACTTGTGTTGCCTGAACCGGCCCTTTCGCGGGCACGCCCGCTCCCACAGTGACCACCCTGTGCAGTACCTGTGGGAGCGGGCGTACCCGCGAAGAGGCCATCAAATCCAGTGCAGAAATCCAGATTTTTTCTGCTCCCCCCTTGAAAGCTTTCCCTCAGGCCCTATCTCTTGAGTACGCGATGCCGAAGTCGGGTCGCGTAATGACTTACTTGCTGAATCTCAGGAGTTCATGACCATGACTACCGCTTTCTCTCTCGCACCACTGTTCCGTCATTCCGTTGGTTTCGACCGTTTCAACGACCTGTTCGAGTCGGCGGCACGTAACGAGGCCGGTAGCAGCTACCCGCCCTACAACGTTGAAAAGCATGGCGATGACCACTACCGCATCGTGGTTGCCGCAGCCGGTTTCCAGGAAGACGACCTCGACCTGCAGGTTGAAAAAGGTGTTCTGACCGTGACCGGTGGCAAGCGCGACAATAGCGCTGCTGAAGTGACCTACCTGCATCAGGGTATCGCCCAGCGCGCCTTCAAGCTGTCGTTCCGCCTGGCCGACCATATCGAGGTCAAGGCCGCCGGCCTGGCCAATGGTCTGCTCAGCATCGACCTGCTGCGCATCGTGCCTGAAGAAGCCAAGGCCAAGCGCATTCCGATCAACGGCGACAAACCAGCGCTGAACTGATCGTGTAGATGTGAAGAAGGGCACCCTCGGGGGTGCCCTTTTTTGTGCCCGTCAGTGGCCCTTCAGGGGCTCCTTTGCGGGAGCGCTTCAGTAATTCGCCGGCGCTTCCAGCAACATCTGTCGAAACTCCGGCAACGGCAGCGGCCGGCTGTGCAAGTACCCCTGGTAAAGGTGGCACCCCAGCCGCTCCAGGAACTCCAGTTGTTCGGTCAGCTCGACCCCTTCGGCAATCACCGTCAGGTCCAGGCTGCGGGCCATGGCGACGATGGCGCGGACGATTTCGGCGTCGTTCGGGTCCTCCGGCGCGTCGCGCACGAAGGTCTGGTCAATCTTCAGCGTATCCACCGGCAGGCGCTTGAGGTAGGTCAGCGAGGAGTAGCCGGTGCCGAAGTCATCCATGGCAAAGCTCACCCCGTAGCGCTTCAGTTCGCGCATCTTGCTGATGGTGTCTTCCAGGTTCTGGATGACGATGCCTTCGGTAATCTCCAGCTTCAGCATTTGCCGTGGCAGGCGGTAATCGTCCAGGCTGCGCAGCACCCGCCCGACAAAGTCGTTCTGACGGAACTGCCGCGGGCTGATGTTCACGCACAGGCTGAAATCATCGGCGTCGATCAGCCGGTCGCCAAGCATGCGCGCGCAGGCATCGCAAGCTTCATCGAGGATCCAGCTGCCAACTTCCAGGATCAGCCCGCTTTCTTCCAGTACCTGAATGAATTGTGCGGGCGGCTGCTGGCCCAGTTGTGGGTGATGCCAACGCAGCAGCACCTCGGCGCCGACAATGCGGTTGTCGCGAGCATCCACCTGGGGCTGGAAGTGCAGCGCCAGTTCGCCGCGGGCCAGGGCCAGACGCAGGTCGTTTTCCATGCGCAGGCGCTCGCTGGCGGCCTTTTGCATGGTGGTGTGGAACAGCTGAGTGGTATTGCGCCCGGAATCCTTGGCCCGGTACAGGGCGATATCGGCACGCTTGAGCAGGTCGGCCGGTGTGGCGCCGTGGTCAGGGATCAGCGCCACGCCAATGCTGGGTGTTACCTGCAGGCGCTGGCCGTCCAGAGACATCGGCTCGGCCAGTAGTTCGCGCAGGGTGTCGGCCAGCTCGCGGACTTTTTCTTCGACCATTTCGCGGCTGCCTTCCAGGCCGCTGAGCAATACCACGAATTCGTCGCCACCCAGGCGCGCCACGGTGTCTTCCAGGCGCACACTGGCCTCCAGCCGCGCGGTGATGATTTTCAGCACCGTGTCGCCCACCGGGTGGCCCAGTGAGTCGTTGATGTGCTTGAAGTGGTCGAGGTCGAGGAACAGCAGGGCGCCGCGCAGATTGTGGCGTCTGAGCAGGGCGATCTGCTGGCTCAGGCGATCCATCAGCAGGGCGCGGTTGGGCAGGTTGGTAAGCGGGTCGTGGTAGGCCAGGTGGCGAATCTGTGCCTGGGCGTTCTTCAGCTGGCTGACATCGCGGGCGGTCAGCAGCAGGCAGTCCACCTCGTTGAGGGTGATCGGCTCCACCGACACCTCCACGGTAAGGATATCGCCACGCTTGTTGCGTCCGAGCATCTCGCGGTGGTGCACCCGGCCACGCTCGCGCAATTCGGCCAGCAAGGCGCTACGCTGCTTGTCGTCGGCCCAGATGCCGACCTCATACACCGTGCGGCCGATCACGTCGGCGGCGTTGTAGCCGGTCAGGCGGCAGAAACCATCGTTGATTTCCAGGTAACGACCGCTGTGGCGTTCGGTGATGGTGATGGCGTCGGGACTGGAGTGGAAGGCCTTGGCGAACTTCTCCTCGCTGGACTTGAGCGCCGCTTCGGCGCGCTGCTGCTGGGTGATGTCGCGCAGGGTGGTGACGCTGCAGGGCTGGTCGTCGACAGTGATGAGGCGGCTGGAAATCACGCAGGTCAGTGGTGCGCCATTACGATGGTTGACCACCACGGCGACGTTGCTCAGGGCCTGCTCGCGGATTACCCGCTCGATACGCTGTGCGCGCTCGATGGACTCCGCCCACAGGCCGATTTCCTCGGCGGTGCGGCCGATCACCTGGTCGGTGCCCCAGCCGAAGGTCTGGGTGAACGCGGGGTTGATCTCGATGAACTGGCCAGTGTCCTGGCGGGTGACGCAGATCGGGTCGGGGCTGACCTGGAACAGGCTGGCGAACTTCTCTTCCGAGGCGCTCAGGCGCTGTTCGCGCTCCACCTGGTCGGTGATGTCGAGCAAGGTGCCAGCCATGCGCAGTGGGTTGCCCTGCTCGTCGCGGTACAGCCGGGCGCGGCTTTCGATGTAGCGCGAGATGCCGTTTTCCAGTTGCACCCGGTAGGTGATCTGGTAGTTGCCGGCAGGTCCTTCGCGCAGGCTGCGGTAGGCCTGGCGCATCGAGTTGCGTTCTTGTTCCGGGACCCCTTCGAAAAAAGCGTCGAACGATTCATGAAAGGGGATGGGCGGCAGGCCGTGCAACTGCGCGGCGCGGGCCGAACCGTAGAGCATGCCGCTGGGAATATGCCAGTCCCAGGTACCCAGCTGTGCCGAATCCAGGGCCAGGTCCAGGCGCTCCTGGCTGTCCTTCAGGGCCTGCTCGGCGCGTTTGCGTTCGGTGGTGTCGATAAAGGTGCTGAGGAGGAAGGTCACACCCTCCAGCTCGATTCCCTGGGTGCAGAGGATGCCATCGTGCACCTTGCCGCTGATGGCGCGGAACTGCACTTCCAGGATCAGCGGGCCATTGTTGGTACGGGTCGACTCCAGCAACTGGTGCCGCTGTTCAGGGTTGACCCACAAGCCCAGCTCCAGGCTGGTCTTGCCGATCACCTGGCTGCCGGGCCAGCCGAACATGTCTTCGAAGTGCTGGTTGACCTCGAAGATCATGCCGTCGAGGCGGCGGGTGAGTAAAATGGCGTTGGGGCTGAGGTGAAACAGGGTGGCGAAGCGTTTTTCCGAATTGATCAGCGCCGTTTCCCGTTCGCGCTGACGGGTGATTTCGCGGATCACCCCGATCATCTGCGGGCGGCCATGCATGTCGTGGGTCAGGCTGCCGTTGATTTCCAGCCAGTGCAGGCTGCCATCCGGCCAGCGGATGCGGTGACGCATGGCCTGTTCCACCGGTTCGCCATTGAACACCGCCTGGAACACCTGGCGTGTGCGTGCGCGGTCTTCCTCGGGCAGCAGGTCTAAATAGTCGATATCGGCGGGTAGCGGGCGCTGCGGGTCGAAGCCAAACAGGGCCTGGGTGCCCCGTGACCAGCTGACCCGGCCGCTGTCGATATCCCACAGCCAGGCACCCAGTCGCGCGCCGTTGAGCGCGGCCAGCAGTTGCGGGGCGTTCTGCCAGGCCTGTTCCGACTCCTGAGGGTCGGCCGCAGGTATCCGCGGCAGGCGCAAAAAGCGGTTAGCTGATTTGGGCATCGGTACCAGACCTTTGGCGTATGACGCGTCCTTGGAGGTGGCAATACCGGGCTGACAACCGGTCAGGCGGGCCCCGCGTGGCTGTCGAGCAGGGCCATGAATGCCCTGGCCGCGTTCGATAGCGTACGCTCCGTGTGCAAAATGTAGCCTAGCTGGCGCGACAGCTGTATGCCCGGCAAGGCGATGGGTGCAACCTGTTCGTCGAGCATGGTTCGTGGCAACACGCTCCAGGCCAGGCCGATCGACACCATCATTTTGATGGTTTCCAGGTAGTTGGTGCTCATGGCAATGTTCGGCGTCAGGCCCTGGCTCTCGAACAGGCGCTGGACAATATGGTGGGTGAAGGTGTTGCCGCCGGGGAATACGGCCGGGTGGCGAGCGACATCGGCCAGGCTTACCGCATGGTTGTTGGCCAGTGGGTGTTCAGGGGCGGCGACGAAGTCCAGGGCGTCGTCCCACACGGGCACCGCCTTGACCAGGTGATGCGGCTCGGGGGCCAGGGTAATCACCGCAATCTCGGCGCGGCCATGCAGAATTTCGTCGTAGGCCTGTTCCGAATCCATGAACTGGATATCCAGCGCCACGGCCGGGTACTGACGAGTGAAGGCCCGCAGCAGCGGAGGCAAGCGGTGCAGGCCGATGTGGTGGCTGGTGGCCAGGGTCAGGCGACCACTCACTTCCCCGGTCAGGTTGGTCAGCGCCCGGCGAGTATCATCGAGCACGTTGAGTATCTGGTAGGCCCGCGGCAACAAGGCGCGCCCGGCTTCGGTCAGGGTCACCTCCCGGCCCAGGCGGTCGAACAGGCGCACGTCCAGTTGCTGCTCCAGCCCGGCGATGCGCTTGCTGATGGCTGGCTGGGTCAGGTGCAGGCGCTCGCCGGCGCCAGAGAAGCTGCCGGTTTCGGCGATGGCGATGAATGCACTGAGGTTGGCCAGGTCCATTGCTTGAATTCCTGATGGTTATGCAAAGCATGAAAATTATGAATTTGAGTTATTCAATCTATCGCCATAGCATCGTCCGTACAAGCCAAGGGGTCTTTGGCATAGAAAGACGCTGATGAGGAACAGTCTGATGGCTGGCAAAACGCTCTACGACAAACTCTGGGAAGCCCATGAGGTCAAGCGCCGTGATGACGGCTCGTCCTTGATCTACATCGATCGCCACATCATCCACGAAGTGACGTCGCCCCAGGCCTTCGAAGGCCTGCGCCTGGCCAACCGCAAACCCTGGCGCATCGACGCCAACATCGCCACGCCGGACCACAACGTGCCGACCACGCCAGAGCGCAAGGGCGGTATCGAGGCCATCGTCGACCAGGTGTCGCGCCTGCAGGTGCAGACCCTCGACGAGAACTGTGACGAATATGGCATCGTCGAATTCAAGATGAATGACGAGCGTCAAGGTATCGTCCACGTCATCAGCCCGGAGCAGGGTGCCACCTTGCCTGGCATGACCGTGGTCTGCGGTGACTCGCACACCTCCACCCACGGCGCCTTCGGTGCCTTGGCCCATGGCATCGGCACCTCCGAGGTAGAGCATGTGCTCGCTACCCAGTGCCTGGTCGCCAAGAAGATGAAGAACATGCTGGTACGCGTGGAAGGCCAGTTGCCTGCCGGTGTTACCGCCAAGGACATCGTGCTGGCCGTGATCGGCAAGATCGGTACCGCCGGTGGTAACGGCCACGCCATGGAGTTTGCCGGCAGTGCCATCCGCGAATTGTCGATGGAAGGCCGCATGACCATCTGCAACATGTCCATCGAAGCCGGTGCCCGCGTAGGCCTGGTGGCGGTGGACGACACCACGGTTGCCTATGTCGAAGGCCGCCCGTACGCGCCCAAGGGCGAGCAGTGGAAACAGGCGGTCGCAGCCTGGAAAGGCCTGGTTTCCGACGCTGACGCAGTGTTCGACAGCGTGGTCGAGCTCGATGCTGCGCAAATCAAGCCGCAGGTCAGCTGGGGCACCTCGCCGGAAATGGTCCTGGCCGTCGACCAGCGCGTGCCGGACCCGGCTGCCGAGCCAGACCTGATCAAGCGTGGCTCGATCGAGCGCGCCCTCAAGTACATGGGCCTGGCCGCCAACCAGGCGATCACCGATATCAAGCTTGACCGCGTATTCATCGGTTCGTGCACCAACTCGCGCATCGAAGACCTGCGCGCTGCCGCCGCAATCGCCAAGGGGCGCAAGGTCGCTGCCAACGTCAA
Organism: Pseudomonas putida; assembly: GCA_029953615.1. Taxonomy (NCBI): domain Bacteria; kingdom Pseudomonadati; phylum Pseudomonadota; class Gammaproteobacteria; order Pseudomonadales; family Pseudomonadaceae; genus Pseudomonas; species Pseudomonas putida. The sequence continues at coordinate 3,980,385 of CP124529.1, forward strand.
GCAGGCACTGGTGGTTCCGGGCTCGGGCCTGGTCAAAGCCCAGGCCGAGCGTGAAGGCCTGGACAAGATCTTCCTCGAAGCCGGTTTCGAATGGCGTGAACCAGGCTGCTCGATGTGCCTGGCGATGAACCCGGACCGCCTGGAGAGCGGCGAGCACTGCGCGTCCACCTCCAACCGCAACTTCGAAGGCCGTCAGGGCGCCGGTGGCCGTACGCACCTGGTCAGCCCGGCCATGGCCGCCGCCGCCGCGGTGACCGGCCACTTCATCGATGTCCGCGAGTTGATCCAAGGGAGCGCAGCATGAAAGCCTTTACCCAGCACACTGGCCTCGTCGCGCCGTTGGACCGTGCCAACGTCGATACCGACCAGATCATCCCCAAGCAGTTTCTGAAGTCGATCAAGCGCACCGGCTTTGGCCCCAACCTGTTCGACGAGTGGCGTTACCTGGACGTGGGCCAGCCTTATCAGGACAACAGCAAGCGCCCGCTGAACAAGGAGTTCGTGCTCAACCACGAACGCTACCAGGGGGCCAGCGTGTTGCTGGCGCGGGAGAACTTCGGTTGCGGCTCCAGCCGTGAGCACGCGCCGTGGGCGCTGGACGAATACGGCTTCCGCAGCGTGATCGCGCCGAGCTTCGCCGACATCTTCTTCAACAACAGCTTCAAGAACGGTTTGCTGCCGATCATCCTCAGTGACGAGGAAGTCGACGAGCTGTTCAGGCAGGTGGAGGCCAACCCGGGTTACCAGCTGACCATCGACTTGCAGGCGCAGGCGGTGACCCGCCCGGATGGCAAGGTACTGCATTTCGAGATCGATGCGTTCCGCAAGCACTGCCTGCTCAACGGCCTGGACGACATCGGCCTGACCCTGCAGGACAGCGACGCGATCAAGGCCTTCGAAGGCAAGCACCGCGCAGCGCAGCCTTGGCTGTTCCGTGATGCCTGATTGTTTGTAGGTGGCAGTACCGGCCTCTTCGCGGGCACGCCCGCTCCCACAGAGAGCAGCGCTGTACCTGTGGGAGCGGGCATGCCCGCGAAAGGCCGGCGCAGGCAGCAAAAAACCAAAAGGAATGAGACATGACCAGCACCCAGCACACCGATGTGGTCCAACGCCAGTTCGGCGAACAGGCCAGCGCCTACCTCAGCAGCGCCGTGCACGCCCAGGGCAGTGAGTTTGCCCTGCTGCAGGCTGAACTGGCAGGGCAGGGCGCTGCCCGCGTGCTGGACCTGGGCTGTGGCGCCGGGCATGTCAGCTTCCATGTCGCCCCGCTGGTCGCCGAAGTGGTCGCCTACGACCTCTCGCAAGCCATGCTCGACGTGGTCGCCAGTGCCGCCGCCGAGCGCGGCCTGGCCAATATCACTACCGAGCGCGGCGCCGCCGAACGCCTGCCGTTCGCCGACGCCTCGTTCGACTTCGTCTTCAGCCGTTATTCGGCCCACCACTGGAGCGACCTGGGCCTGGCCCTGCGCGAAGTGCGTCGGGTGCTCAAGCCGGGTGGCGTGGCGGCGTTCATCGACGTGATGTCGCCGGGCAGCCCGCTGCTCGACACCTACCTGCAAACGGTCGAAGTACTGCGTGACACCAGCCATGTGCGCGATTATTCCGCCGCCGAATGGCAGCGCCAGGTCAGCGAGGCTGGTCTGCACGTGCGCAGCCACACCCGCCAGCCGCTGCGCCTGGAGTTTTCCAGCTGGGTCGAGCGCATGCGCACGCCCGAGCCGATGCGCGTGGCCATCCGCCAATTGCAGCAAGCCATGGGCGAAGAAGTGCGGCAGTATTACCAGATCGAGGCCGATGGTTCGTTCAGCACCGATGTGCTGGTGTTGTGGGCCGAGCGTTAAGAATTTTTCGGTGGGGCCCGCTTGGCCGCACCGCGTGAATGGATAGAGGAAAGCATGAGCAAGCAGATTCTGATTCTCCCAGGTGACGGTATCGGCCCGGAAATCATGGCCGAAGCGGTCAAGGTGCTGGCGCTGGCCAACGACAAGTTCCAGCTCGGCTTCAGCCTGGAGCACGATGTGATCGGTGGCGCCGCCATCGACAAGCACGGCGTGCCGCTGGCCGACGAGACCCTGGAGCGTGCGCGCAAGGCTGATGCCGTGCTGCTGGGCGCCGTGGGCGGGCCGAAGTGGGACAAGATCGAGCGTGACATCCGCCCCGAGCGCGGCCTGCTGAAGATCCGTTCGCAACTGGGCCTGTTCGCCAACCTGCGCCCGGCCATCCTCTACCCGCAACTGGCCGATGCCTCGTCGCTCAAGCCAGAGATCGTTTCCGGCCTGGACATCCTTATCGTCCGCGAGCTGACCGGCGGTATCTACTTCGGTGCCCCGCGCGGCCAGCGCGAGCTGCAAGGTGGCGAGCGTCAGGCCTACGACACCCTGCCATACAGCGAAAGCGAAGTGCGCCGCATTGCCCGTGTCGGCTTTGACATGGCCCGCGTGCGTGGCAAGAAGCTGTGCTCGGTGGACAAGGCCAACGTCCTGGCTTCCAGCCAGCTGTGGCGCGAAGTGGTCGAGGACGTGGCCAAGGATTATCCGGATGTGGAACTGAGCCACATGTACGTCGACAACGCCGCCATGCAGCTGGTACGCGCGCCCAAGCAGTTCGATGTGATGGTGACCGACAACATGTTCGGTGACATTCTGTCGGATGAAGCTTCCATGTTGACCGGTTCCATCGGCATGCTGCCTTCGGCGTCGCTGGATGCCGACAACAAGGGCATGTACGAGCCGTGCCACGGCTCGGCGCCGGACATCGCAGGCCTTGGCATCGCCAACCCGCTGGCGACCATCCTGTCGGTGTCGATGATGCTGCGTTACAGCTTCAACCAGTCGGCTGCCGCCGAGGCGATCGAGAAGGCCGTGAGCCTGGTCCTGGACCAGGGCCTGCGCACCGGCGACATCTTCTCGGAAGGCTGCCGCAAAGTTGGTACGCAGGAAATGGGCGACGCAGTAGTCGCAGCGCTGCGGAATCTGTAATCTCTCTGGCCCGCCACCCAAAATTCCCGGTGGCGGCCCACTTTTAGCAAAGGTGTAGTTGCGATGAAACGTGTAGGTCTGATCGGTTGGCGCGGTATGGTCGGTTCCGTGCTCATGCAGCGGATGCTGGAGGAGCAGGATTTCGACCTCATCGAGCCGGTGTTCTTCACCACCTCCAATGTTGGCGGCCAGAGCCCGAACGTGGGCAAGGATACAGCTCCGCTCAAGGACGCTTATTCGATTGAAGAACTCAAGACCCTCGACGTGATCCTGACCTGCCAGGGCGGCGACTACACCAACGAGGTCTTCCCCAAGCTGCGTGAAGCCGGCTGGCAGGGTTACTGGATCGATGCCGCCTCGTCCTTGCGCATGCAGGATGACGCGGTGATCATCCTCGACCCGGTCAACCGCAAGGTCATCGACCAGCAGCTGGACGCGGGTACCAAGAACTACATCGGCGGCAACTGCACCGTCAGCCTGATGCTGATGGGCCTGGGCGGCCTGTTCGAAGCCGGCCTGGTCGAGTGGATGAGCGCCATGACCTACCAGGCCGCCTCGGGTGCCGGCGCGCAGAACATGCGCGAGCTGATCAAGCAGATGGGCGCTACCCATGCTGCCGTTGCCGATGACCTGGCCAACCCGGCCAGCGCCATTCTCGACATCGACCGCAAGGTTGCCGAGACCATGCGCAGCGAAGCGTTCCCGACCGAGAACTTCGGCGTGCCGCTGGCTGGCAGCCTGATCCCGTGGATCGACAAGGAGCTGCCGAACGGTCAGAGCCGTGAAGAGTGGAAAGCCCAGGCCGAGACCAACAAGATCCTCGGCCGCTTCAAGAGCCCGATCCCGGTCGACGGCATCTGCGTGCGCATCGGCGCCATGCGTTGCCACAGCCAGGCGCTGACCATCAAGCTGAACAAGGACGTGCCGCTGGCCGACATCGAAGGCATGATCAGCCAGCACAACCCTTGGGTGAAGCTGGTGCCTAACCAGCGTGAAATCAGCATGCAGGAGCTGAGCCCGACCAAGGTTACCGGTACCCTGAACATCCCGGTTGGCCGCCTGCGCAAGCTGAACATGGGTTCGCAGTACCTGGGCGCGTTCACCGTCGGTGACCAATTGCTGTGGGGCGCGGCCGAACCGCTGCGCCGCATGCTGCGGATTCTGCTGGAGCGTTGATCGTTCCGGTCTGACCGAAAACCCGCGCTGGCGACAGCGCGGGTTTTTTACATCCGATCCATCCCGGCCGGCCCGACCAGGCTCTTCTCTGCTTTTGCTTTTGCTTTTGCTTTTGCTTTTGCTTTTGCTTCTAGGCGCGCGATAGTTCAGGCGCCGCCGATTGCGACTTCAGGAGGCCGAGCGAAGGGACTGCGGAGGGAGGTGACGGGCATGGATGCCCGTCAAGCGCTGAGGCCCCATGGATGGGGCCTGCAGCGCGTACTCCCGGGAGCAGGCCCGTAGCGAGGGAACCCCGGAGCGAAGCGCAGGGGCCGGATGATGGGAGCGGACGGTTTTTGGTTCCTTTTTGCCACGACAAAAAGGGACCCGCCGTAAGGGCGGAAAGGTGAGTCAGCGCCACCTTTGAAAATGAATGTTGACCTTGTTGTTGATGCCCACGCTTGAAAGCGAAGAGCGAAGAGCGAAGAGCGAAGAGCGAAGAGCGAAGAGCGAAGAGCGGAAAAGTACTGGTCTTGATATCGCGCATTGTCCATTTACGATGGCGACGCATACTCACCTTTTCGCCCTTACGGCGAGTCACTTTTTGCCAAACGCGGCAAAAAGTAACCAAAAAACGCTGCGCTCCCATCATCCGGCCCCTACGCTGCGCTCCGGGGTTCCCTCGCGCCGGTCTTGCTCCCGGGAGTACGCGCTGCAGGCCCCATCCATGGGGCCTCAGCGCTTGACGGGCATCCATGCCCGTCACCTCCCTCCGCAAGACCTCTGCTCGGCCTCCTGAAGTCGCGAAGATCAAGATCAAGATCAAGATCAAGATCAAGATCAAGATCAAGAGCAGCGCAGCTCCAGGTTTGGGCCGGCACAGACAAAACTCTACAATCCGAGTAAAGTGCCGCCCCCGCCGTTTTCAGCAAAAGGATCCCTTCCATGACACACCCTTTGGACATCGCCGTCGTCGGCGCCACCGGCAGCGTCGGTGAAGCCCTGGTGCAGATTCTCGAAGAACTGGATTTCCCGGTCGCCACCCTGCACCTGCTGGCCAGCATGGAATCGGCGGGCAGCAGCGTGATGTTCGCCGGAAAGAAGCTGAAAGTGCGCGAAGTGGATAGCTTCGACTTCGCCCAGGTCAAACTGGCCTTCTTCGCTGCGGGCGCTGCAGTCAGCCGCAGCTTTGCCGGCAAGGCGCTGCAGGCGGGCTGCACGGTCATCGACCTGTCCGCCGGCCTGGACGACGCCCTGGCCCTGGTGCCCGAAGCCAACGCCGAACGCCTGGCTGGCCTGGCATTGCCCGCCCGCATCGTCAGCCCGTGCTCGGCTGCGGTTGCCTTGGCCGTTGCCCTGGCACCGCTCAAGGGCCTGCTGGATATCGAGCGGGTGCAGGTAATGGCCGCGCTGGCGGTATCCGCGCAAGGCCGTGAAGCGGTCAACGAACTGGCCCGGCAAACCGCCGAGCTGCTCAATGCCCAGACCGCTGGAGCCGCGCTTCTTCGACCGCCAGGTCGCATTCAACCTGTTGGCCCAGGTCGGCGCTGCCGATGAGCACGGCCACACGGCGCTGGAGCGCCGCCTGGTCAGTGAGCTGCGGGTACTGCTGGGCCTGCCTGAGCTGAAGATTTCCGTTAGCTGCGTTCAAGTCCCGGTGTTTTTCGGCGATAGCTTCAGTGTGGCGGTGCAGAGCCGTCGTCCGGTGGACCTGGACGCGGTCAGCCAGGCCCTCGAGGCGGCCGACAGCGTCGAGCTGGTGGCGCGCGATGATTATCCGACCCCGGTTGGCGACGCAGTGGGCCAGGACGTGGTCTATGTTGGTCGTGTACGGCACGGTGTTGATGACGACCAGCAGCTCAACCTCTGGCTGACCACCGACAACGTGCGCAAAGGCGCCGCGCTCAATGCCGTGCAAGTGGCGCAATTGTTGATTAAACACATGCCGTAAAAGATACTGGCGAGCAATTTTGTCCTGCTCTGCATGCAGGTTTCAGGACGCTTCATACAAGGGAAGAGGTCATGCTTCGAATTCGCAAACTGGTTCTGGCCATGGCTGCAGCATCGGCGCTGTCGTCGGGCATGGCGAATGCCCTGGGCCTGGGGGAGCTGACGCTCAAGTCGGCACAGAATCAGCCGCTGGACGCCGAGATCGAGCTGCTCGACGTGCGCGACCTCACCGCTGCCGAAGTGGCGCCGAGTCTGGCGCCGCCGGAAGAGTTCAGCAAGGCCGGGGTGGCGCTGCCGACTTACCTCGAAGACCTCACCTTCACACCGGTGATCAACCCCAACGGCAAGAGCGTGCTGCGGGTTACCTCCAGCCAGCCGCTGCCGGGGCCGGTGGTAAAGTTCCTGGTCCAGGTGATGTGGCCGCAGGGCCGCCTGCTGCGTGACTACAGTGTGCTGCTCGACCAGGCCAAGGCCCAGGGTGACAAGCCGGCGCCAGGTAATGTCGCTCCAGCGGTAACCGGTGCTGGCAGCTACTACCACCCAGCGCCGCGACACCTTGTGGCAGATCGCCGCGCGCAACACCCAGGGGGGCTCGATCCAGCAGACCATGATCGCGATCCAGGCGCTGAACCCGGACGCCTTCATCGGCAACAACATCAACCAGCTGAAGGTGGGCCAGGTGCTGCGCCTGCCCGACCAGCAGCAGATCCAGAACATCCCGCAGGGCGAGGCGACCGCCGAGGTGGCCGAGCAGTATGCCGCCTGGCGTGAAGGCCGCCGCCTGGGGCCGCGTGCACGGCAGCTGGACGCCACCCGTCGCGGTGCCGCCGAGGCAGCGCCGGCGCGTATCGCCCAGGGCGACAACCTGCGCCTGGTCAGCCCGGGCAACCAGGCCGGTGCCAACCAGGCCAAGGCCCTCAACGACAAGCTGGCGGTGGCCCAGGAAAGCCTGGACACCAGCCGTCGCGACAACGAAGAACTCAAGAGCCGCATGGCCGACCTGCAGAGCCAGCTGGACAAGCTGCAGCGTCTGATCGAGCTGAAGAACAACCAGCTGGCCCGGCTTGAAGCCCAAGGCGCGGCCGCCCCGGCGCAACCGGTGGTCAAGCCTGCGCCTGCTGCCGTCGATACCGCACCCAAACCGATGCCAGCCGCCAAGGCTGCACCTGCCGGCAGCGTGGTCGACGACATCATGGGCAACCCCCTGCTGCTTGGGCTGATCGCCGGTAGTGCCTTCCTCGTGCTGCTGCTTCTGCTGTTGCTGCTGGCGCGCAAGCGCAAGGCGCAGCAGGAGGCTGAAAAGCACCTGCGCATGGCGCGGGCGCTCGAAGAAGAGCAGGGCGCGGGCTTCGACAGCGATAGCGCGAGCCTTGATGGCGTCGAGGTTTCGGCCCCGAGCGTGACCCTGTCTCCGGCCGTGGTCGCCGCTTCGGCTGCCGCCGCAGCCGCTGCTGAGAAACCGGCGGCACCCACCGTCGAAGCACAGCCTGAACCGCAAGCCGACCCCTACGCTGCACTGCTTGAAGAGGTCGGGCAATGCGTGGCCGAAGGCCGCCTGAACCGCGCTACCGATTTGCTGGAGCCTGCCGTGGCCGCCGCGCCGCAGCGTGACGACCTGCGCCTTGAACTGATGGATATATACGCCCGCCAGGGTGACCAGAGCGCGTTCGTCGAGCAGGAGCGCAAGCTGCCGGCCAGCGAGCAGAACAGTGCTGCGGTTGCCGGGCTGAAAGAGCGCTACCCGGCCATGCTCGGGCTGGCCGCTGCCGGCTTGGGCGCGGCGGCCCTGGCTGCCGAGATGGATGAGCAGTACGTGCAGGAACTGCTGCTGGATAAGTCCGAAACGCCAGTGGTTGCCGATGTGGCGCCCGAGGAAGTGCTGGCGTCCGAGCCCGAGGTGGCAGTTGACCCGCAAGCCGTCGCGCAAGCGGAGCCTGCGCCAGAGCGCGAGCCCGAAGGTGAGTTGGACGCTGAGCTGGATGCCTTCGACGAAGTGCCGACCCTCGATGCGTCGGGCCTGGACGAGCAGGGCCTGGACAGTGCCTTCGACCTGAGCCTGGGCGACGACCTGGCCGAGGAAGACCCGCTGGCAGCGCCGCTGCTGGACGAGCCGGTGACGCCACAGCCTGCATTTGAAGAGCCGGTACTGGATGAGCCCGTGCTGGAAGCTGCTCAGCCAGAAGAACAGCCGTTTGCCCTGGATGCCGAGCTGCAGGCCGACGCCGACGCCGATTTCGAAGCCATGCTGGCCCAGGCCGAACCACAGCCCGCTGTTGACCTGTCCGATTTCGATCTCGATATCAACGAACCGGTTGCCCCGGCCGCCCCGGCTACGGTCGACGAAACCCCGGTGGATGTCGCAGCCGAGCTGGCTGCCTTCGACAGCGAGCCGGCATTCGACCCGCTTTCCGAGTTCGACCTGCCATCCGATTTCGACCTGTCGTTGTCGCTGGAAGACGATTCGCCGGCGGCCAAGAGCTTTGCTTCGGAGCTGAGCGACGTCAACGCCGAACTGGACAAGCTGTCGCAGAGCCTCGAAACGCCTTCGCTGGAGCCGCACTTTACCAGCGAAGACGCAGCTGCCCAGCCCGAGCCTCAGCCACTGGACGACCTGGACTTCGACTTCTTCTCCGGCAGCGACGAGGTGGCCACCAAGCTTGACCTGGCCCGCGCCTATATCGACATGGGCGACAACCAGGGCGCGCGCGACATTCTTGATGAAGTGGTCAAGGATGGCGACGACAGCCAGCGCCAGGAAGCCGAGGACATGCTTTCCCGGTTGGTCTGAGGTTGCCTGCGCAGGCCTCTTCGCGGGCGCGCCCGCTCCCACAGTTTTCCCACAGGTTCAGGCCTTGTGAGTAACTTGTGGGAGCGGGCATGCCCGCGAAGAGGCCCTCAAGCGCGATACACATTCAGCGGCAGCCCTACACGGCTGCCGTTGTCGTTATAATCCCCGCCATTCCGTACACCCCCACAGGTTTCATGCTCTTGGACATCATCGACACCGCCGCCGCCGAGTCCGCGGCCGAAGGCTACTCCCGCATCGCTCTGGGCGTGGAATACAAAGGTGCGCGCTACCGTGGCTGGCAGCGCCAGGCCAGTGGTGTGCCCAGTGTCCAGCAGGCCCTGGAGCAGGCGCTGTCCAAGGTGGCCAACGAGCCGATCTCGGTCATTTGCGCCGGGCGCACCGACGCCGGCGTGCATGGCTGCGGGCAGATCGTGCACTTCGACACCCGCGCCGTGCGCGACGAGCGCGCCTGGACCATGGGCACCAACTTCAACCTGCCCCATGACATCAGCGTGGTCTGGTCGCGGCCGATGCCGGCCCACTTTCATGCCCGCTTCAAGGCCTGCGCGCGGCGTTACCGCTACGTCATCTACAACGACCCTATCCGCCCGGCGCACCTGGCCGAGGAGGTCACCTGGAACCACCGCCCGCTGGATGTCGAGCGCATGGCCGAAGCCGCGCAGTACCTGCTTGGCACCCATGACTTCAGTGCCTTCCGCGCCAGCCAGTGCCAGGCCAAGTCGCCGATCAAGCACATCTACCACCTGCGCGTTACCCGCCATGGCCAGATGATCGTGCTGGACGTGCGCGCCACGGCGTTCCTGCACCACATGGTGCGCAATATTGCCGGTGTGCTGATGACCATTGGCGCCGGAGAGCGCCCGGTCAACTGGGCACGCGAAGTGCTCGAGGGCCGCAACCGCCGCGAAGGCGGGGTCACGGCGCACCCGTACGGGCTTTACCTGGTGCAGGTGGAATACCCCGAAGAGTATGCGCTGCCCAAGCGTTACATCGGCCCACACTTTTTGACCGGCTACGAGGCATTGGCAGACTGACGGGCGAAAAGTCATTTGCTAACATCCGGCCTTTCACCGTAACAAGCAGGGTTCGCTGTCCATGAGCAATGTTCGCAGCAAGATCTGCGGGATTACCCGCACCGAAGACGCACTGGCCGCTGCCGAAGCGGGGGCCGATGCCATCGGCTTCGTCTTCTATGCCAAGAGCCCGCGCGCCGTGGATGTGCGCCAGGCGCGGGCGATCATTGCCGAGCTGCCGCCGTTCGTGACCACGGTAGGGTTGTTCGTCAATGCTTCGCGCTGCGAGCTGAACGAGATCCTCGAAGTGGTTCCGCTGGACCTGCTACAGTTCCACGGCGACGAAACCCCGCAGGACTGCGAAGGCTACCACCGCCCCTGGATCAAGGCCCTGCGCGTACGCCCGGGCGACGATCTGGAGGCGGCCTGCCAGCTTTACGCCGGTGCCCGCGGCATTCTGCTGGATACCTATGTGCCGGGCGTACCCGGAGGCACCGGTGAAGCCTTCGACTGGTCGCTGGTGCCGGCGCGCCTGAGCAAGCCGATAATCCTGGCGGGCGGGCTGTCTGCCGACAATGTCGGTCAGGCCATCGCCCAGGTGCAGCCGTATGCGGTGGATGTCAGTGGCGGCGTGGAGCAAGCCAAGGGCATCAAGGACGCGACGAAGATCGAGGCCTTCATGCGTGCGGTGAAACAGGCGTGATGGCAGATGTGACGGCTGGCTGCGCGCCATCGTCCATAGCTTTCGCAGCCCTTCAGGGCAGCCGCCTGTGCCTGTGGCGGCAACACAACACATTAACGGTGGGGTGGCGCGCGGGAAGTACCTGCGGCCGGTCCACCATCGTTTCATGAAAGTTATTGAGCTCAAGGGCAGGGCAGGGCCGGCGACACCGGACCCCGCCTGCCAATACTGGAGAAAGAAAGCATGAGCAACTGGTTAGTCGACAAACTGATCCCTTCGATCATGCGTTCCGAGGTGAAGAAGAGCTCGGTGCCTGAAGGCCTGTGGCACAAGTGCCCGGCCTGTGAGGCCGTGCTGTATCGTCCGGAGCTGGAAAAGACCCTGGATGTCTGCCCCAAGTGCAACCACCACATGCGCATCGGCGCACGTGCGCGCATCGATATCTTCCTCGACGCCGATGGCCGTGCCGAACTGGGCGCCGACCTGGAGCCGGTCGACCGCCTGAAATTCCGTGATGGCAAGAAGTACAAGGACCGCCTGACTGCCGCGCAGAAGCAGACCGGCGAGAAGGACGCCCTGATCTCCATGAGCGGCACCTTGATGGGCATGCCGATCGTGGTCAGCGCCTTCGAGTTCTCCTTCATGGGCGGCTCCATGGGCGCCATCGTCGGCGAGCGCTTCGTGCGCGCGGCCAACTACGCTCTGGAGCACCGCTGCCCGATGGTGTGCTTCTCCGCTTCGGGCGGTGCGCGCATGCAGGAAGCGCTGATCTCGCTGATGCAGATGGCCAAGACCTCGGCCGTGCTGGCACGCCTGCGTGAAGAAGGTATCCCGTTCATCTCGGTACTGACCGATCCGGTGTACGGTGGTGTTTCCGCCAGCCTGGCGATGCTCGGTGACGTGATCGTCGGCGAGCCGAAGGCACTGATCGGCTTCGCCGGCCCGCGCGTGATCGAGCAGACCGTGCGCGAGAAACTGCCGGAAGGCTTCCAGCGCAGCGAGTTCCTGCTGGAACACGGCGCCATCGACCTGATCATCTCCCGTGGCGAACTGCGCCCGCGTCTGGCCCGCCTGCTGGCGCAGATGACCGGTCAGGACACCCCGGAGCAAGCGCGTGAGGCGGCTGCCGTCGCGTGATGAAACAACGATCCCTGGGCGAATGGCTCGCCTACCTCGAGCAGTTGCACCCCTCGGCCATCGATATGGGCCTGGAGCGGTCGCAGAAGGTGCTTGCCCGGTTGGCGCTGGGCAAGCTGGCGCCACGCGTGGTGACGGTGACCGGCACCAACGGCAAGGGCTCGACCTGCGCGTTCGTGGCCTCGCTGCTGCGTGCCCAGGGGCTCAAGGTGGGCGTATACAGCTCGCCGCACCTGTTGCGTTACAACGAGCGGGTGCTCATCGATGGCCAAGAGGCCAGCGATGAGCGCCTGTGCGAAGCCTTCGCCGCCGTCGAGGCGGCACGGGGCGAAATTTCCCTGACCTACTTCGAGATGGGCACCCTGGCCGCGTTCTGGTTGTTCTACCAGTCGCAACTGGATGCCGTGGTCCTGGAAGTGGGCCTTGGTGGCCGCCTGGACACCGTGAACGTGGTGGATGCCGACCTGGCCCTGGTGACCAGCATCGGCGTCGATCATGTCGATTACCTGGGTGATACCCGCGAGCTGGTAGCCTTCGAGAAGGCCGGCATCTTCCGGCAGGGCAAGCCGGCGCTGTGCGGTGACCTCGATCCGCCGCAGCCGTTGCTGGACAAGGCTGCCGAACTGGCCGCGCCACTGTTTCTGCGCGGGCGTGACTTCGACCTGGCCAGCGCCGATGGCAGCTGGAGCTGGCGTGGTACTGCAGCGGATGGCGCGCAGGTAGAGTTGCGCGACCTGCCGTTGCTCGACCTGCCCATGGAAAACGCCACGCTGGCCTTGCAGGCCTACCTGCTGATGGGCTTGCCCTGGGACGCCGGGCAGATTCGCCAGGCGCTGTTGGCTACCCGCATCACTGGCCGCCTCGATCGACGCCTGCTGAGCTGGCAAGGCAAGCCGGTGGAACTGTTGCTGGATGTCGGGCACAACCCGCATGCCGCCGAGTACCTGGCCCGTCGCCTGGCTGCCCGGCCGCTCAAGGGGCGCCGCCTGGCGGTGTTCGGCCTGCTCGCCGACAAGGACCTGGACGGCGTTGTCGCGCCGCTGCAGGGCCTGGTCGACGACTGGGCGGTGGCGCCACTGGATACCCCGCGCAGCCGCCCGGCTGCGGAACTGGTCGCGGCCTTGACGAACGTCGGCGCCGCGGTGAAGTCTTATGCCAGCGTCGGCGCCGCCCTTGAAGGGCAGTGCGCGCAGGCGACGGCGGATGACCAGGTCTTGCTGTTCGGTTCGTTTTTCTGTGTTGCCCAGGCACTGGAATGGCTGGAGCGGCACGCCCAGGAGGGTGGAGTAGATGGCAGTGCTGGATAAAGGGATGAAACAGCGCATGGTGGGTGCGTTGGTGCTGGTGGCGCTGGCGGTTATCTTCCTGCCGATGCTGTTCAGCCGCGAGGACGAGATGCGCCAGGTGCATGTCGAGGCCCCCCAGGCACCGGCCATGCCAAGCCTGCCGGAAGTGAAGGTGGAGCCGGTCGCCGTGCCGGAGCCGCAGGTCATTCCCGAAGAGCCGCAACAGGCACCGGTGGTGGTGGACGAGTCCACTGCGCCGGCGAGCGCGCCCAGCCAGCCGATTACACCGTCGCCGCAGACCCAGCCTCAGGTACAAGTGCAGGCACAGGTGCAGCCCCAGCCTGCCAAGCCGCAGGCACCCGTGGCCAAGGTCGAGCCTCAGCCGGCAGCCAAGCCGCCTGCGCCGTCGAAGGTCGACGTCAATGGCCTGCCGGTCAGTTGGTCCATCCAGCTGGCCAGCCTGTCCAACCGTGCCGGGGCCGAAAAACTGCAACAAACCTTGCGTAGCCAGGGTTACAACGCCTATATCCGCTCGGCCAGTGGCATGAACCGGGTATACGTGGGGCCGCTGATCGAGCGCGCCGAGGCCGAGCGTGTGCGTGACGCGAATCAACCGCCAGAACAGCCTCAAGGGCTTCGTGGTGCGCTTCCAGCCTGAACGTAGCTGAGTCTGGCAGGGGCGGCTTTGCCGCCCATTCGCGGGTGAACCCGCTCCCACAGGGAGCGCGCAATGGCAGGGTTTGCACATCACCTGTGGCAGCGGGTTTACCCGCGAATGATCCAGCGCCAATCCACCTGACATTCCGCTTACCCAACCCCCCGCCGCTCTGGTAAAATGCGCCGCCTCAAACGTCTGCAGGCAGCACCGTGGCATTTACCTTGGTTGATTGGGCGATCATCGCGATCATCGCCGTCTCCACACTGATCAGTCTCAAGCGCGGCTTCGTCAAGGAAGCCTTGTCCTTGCTCATCTGGATCATTGCCGGTGCGGTTGCCTGGATGTTCGGCGGTTCGCTCTCGGTGTATCTTGAAAGCTACATCCAGACGCCGTCGATGCGCGTCATCGCCGGCTGCGCCATTCTTTTCGTCGCCACCTTGCTGGTGGGGGCCATGCTCAACTTCCTTATCGGCGAGCTGATCCGCGTGACCGGGCTGTCCGGCACCGATCGTTTCCTGGGCATGGCCTTCGGCGCTGCCCGTGGCGCCTTGCTGGTGGTAGTGGCCATCGGGCTGATCAGCCTGGGGCCGGTTCAACAGGACACCTGGTGGCAGGAATCACGCCTGATACCACAATTTCTCTTGGTCGCCGACTGGTCGAAAAACCTGATCCTGGGTTTTACCGGCCAGTGGACGCCCAGTGGGCTGATCGGCACTCCGGCTGATCTTCCGTTCAAGGAACAGTTGCTCGGGCCGGCAAAGCCCTGAGCGCTATTCACTCAAGTTTCGTCAAAGTAGGGGTTGCGTCGCATGTGTGGCATCGTCGGTATCGTCGGTAAGTCGAACGTCAATCAGGCGCTGTATGACGCGCTTACGGTCCTCCAGCACCGCGGCCAGGACGCTGCCGGTATCGTGACCAGCCATGACGGCCGGTTGTTCCTGCGCAAGGATAATGGCCTGGTGCGCGATGTGTTCCAGCAGCGCCACATGCAGCGCCTGGTCGGCAGCATCGGCATTGGCCACGTGCGCTACCCGACTGCGGGCAGCTCGACCTCGGCCGAGGCGCAGCCGTTCTACGTCAACTCGCCGTACGGCATCACCCTGGCACACAACGGCAACCTGACCAACGTCGAGCAGCTGGCCAAGGAAATCTACGAATCCGACCTGCGCCACGTCAACACCAACTCCGATTCGGAAGTGCTGCTGAACGTGTTCGCGCACGAGCTGGCGGTGCGTGGCAAGCTGCAGCCGACCGAAGAAGACGTGTTCGCCGCGGTTTCCCACGTGCACAGCCGTTGCGTCGGTGGTTACGCCGTGGTGGCGATGATCACCGGCTACGGCATCGTCGGCTTCCGTGACCCCAACGGCATCCGCCCGGTGGTGTTCGGCCAGCGTCATACCGACGAAGGCGTGGAATACATGATCGCCTCGGAAAGCGTGGCGCTGGACGTGCTCGGCTTCACCTTGATCCGCGACCTGGCGCCGGGCGAAGCGGTGTACATCACCGAGGAAGGTCAGCTGTACACCAAGCAGTGCGCCGAAGCACCGAAGCTGCAACCGTGCATCTTCGAACATGTCTACCTGGCCCGTCCGGACTCGATCATGGATGGTGTCTCGGTGTACAAGGCCCGTCTGCGCATGGGTGAAAAACTGGCCGACAAGATCATGCGCGAGCGCCCTGAGCACGACATCGACGTGGTCATCCCGATCCCGGACACCAGCCGCACTGCGGCCCTGGAACTGGCCAACCGCCTGGGCGTGAAGTTCCGCGAAGGTTTCGTCAAGAACCGCTACATCGGCCGTACCTTCATCATGCCCGGCCAGGCCGCGCGCAAGAAATCGGTACGCCAGAAGCTCAACGCCATCGAGCTGGAGTTCCGCGGCAAGAACGTGATGCTGGTGGACGACTCGATCGTGCGTGGCACCACCTGCAAGCAGATCATCCAGATGGCCCGCGAAGCTGGCGCCAAGAACGTCTACTTCTGCTCCGCAGCCCCTGCGGTACGCTACCCCAACGTCTACGGCATCGACATGCCGAGTGTTCACGAACTGATCGCCCACAACCGTACCACCGAACAAGTGGCCGAGTTGATTGGCGCCGACTGGCTGGTCTACCAGGACCTGCCGGACCTGATCGACTCGGTCGGTGGCGGCAAGATCAAGATCGACCACTTCGATTGCGCGGTATTCAACGGTGAGTACGTCACCGGCGATATCGACGAAGCCTACCTCGACCGCATCGAGCAGGCGCGTAACGACCTGGCCAAGGTCAAGAACCAGGCGGTCAGCGCGATCATCGACCTCTACAACAACTGATTTCGGGAGCGACGGCATGACGGATCAATGGGATGCCGGGCGACTGGACAGTGACCTCGAGGGTGTCGGCTTCGACACCCTGGCGGTGCGCGCCGGTCAAAACCGTACACCGGAGGCCGAGCACAGCGAAGCGCTGTTCCTGACCTCTAGCTATGTGTTCCGCACGGCGGCCGATGCGGCCGCACGCTTTGCCGGCGAAACGCCGGGCAACGTCTATTCGCGCTACACCAACCCGTCTGTGCGTGCCTTCGAGGAGCGCCTGGCAGCCATGGAAGGTGCCGAGCAGGCCGTGGGCACCTCCACCGGCATGGCAGCAATCCTCGCCGTGGTGATGTCGCTGTGCAGTGCCGGTGACCATGTGCTGGTTTCGCAAAGCGTGTTCGGCTCGACCATCAGCCTGTTCGAGAAGTACTTCAAGCGCTTTGGCGTGCAGGTAGACTACGTGCCACTGGTCGACCTCGCCGGCTGGGAAAAGGCCATCAAGGCCAATACCAAGCTGCTGATCGTCGAATCGCCGTCCAACCCGCTGGCCGAATTGGTCGATATCACCGCGCTCAGCGAAATCGCCCATGCCCACGGTGCCATGCTGGTGGTGGACAACTGCTTCAGCACCCCGGCGCTGCAGCAGCCGCTGAAGCTGGGGGCCGACATCGTGTTCCACTCGGCCACCAAGTTCATCGACGGCCAGGGCCGCTGCATGGGTGGCGTGGTTGCCGGCCGTGCCGAGCAGATGAAAGAAGTGGTGGGCTTCTTGCGCACCGCAGGGCCGACTCTCAGCCCGTTCAACGCCTGGATCTTCACCAAGGGCCTGGAAACCTTGCGCCTGCGCATGCGTGCGCACTGCGAAAGCGCCCAGGTACTGGCCGAATGGCTGGAGCAGCAGGAGGGCGTGGAGAAGGTGCATTACGCCGGCCTGCCAAGCCACCCGCAGCATGAACTGGCCAAGCGCCAGATGAGTGGCTTTGGTGCGGTGGTCAGCTTCGAGGTCAAGGGTGGCAAAGAGGGCGCCTGGCGCTTCATCGACGCTACCCGGGTGATTTCCATCACCACCAACCTGGGTGACAGCAAAACCACCATCGCCCACCCGGCCACCACCTCCCACGGCCGCCTGACGCCGCAGGAGCGTGAAGCCGCGGGTATCCGTGACAGCCTGATCCGTGTTGCCGTGGGCCTGGAAGACGTGGCCGACCTGCAGGCCGACCTGGCGCGCGGGTTGGCGGCGCTGTGATCGAAATCGGCGGCGGTACGCCCGGCCACAACGGCCGGGTAGCCCTGGTGACCGGTGCCGCGCGCGGCATCGGTCTGGGCATTGCCGCCTGGTTGATCTGCGAAGGCTGGCAGGTCGTACTCAGCGACCTCGACCGCCGGCGCGGCGCCAAGGTGGCCAAGGCCCTGGGTGACAACGCCTGGTTCATCACCATGGACGTTGCCGACGAAGCCCAGGTCAGCGCCGGGGTGTCCGAGGTGCTGGGGCAGTTTGGCCGGCTGGACGCGTTGGTGTGCAACGCAGCCATCGCCAACCCGCATAACCAGACCCTGGAAAGCCTGAGCCTGGCGCAGTGGAACCGCGTGCTGGCGGTCAACCTCAACGGCCCGATGTTGCTGGCCAAGCATTGTGCGCCGTACCTGCGTGCGCACAACGGGGCGATCGTCAATCTCACCTCCACCCGGGCGCGGCAGTCCGAGCCCGATACCGAGGCCTACGCGGCGAGCAAGGGCGGCCTGGTGGCCTTGACCCACGCCCTGGCCATGAGCCTGGGCCCGGAGATCCGCGTCAATGCGGTTAGCCCGGGCTGGATCGATGCCCGTGATCCTTCACAGCGCCGTGCCGAGCCGTTGACCGAGGCGGACCATGCCCAGCACCCGACGGGCAGGGTAGGGACGGTGGAAGATGTGGCGGCCATGGTGGCCTGGCTGCTGTCGCGCCAGGCAGCGTTCGTCACCGGCCAGGAGTTCGTGGTCGATGGCGGCATGACCCGCAAGATGATCTACACCTGAGCATTCTGCATATCCTGTACGGGCCTCTTCGCGGGCACGCCCGCTCCCACAGGTACTGCACAGATTTCAAAACCTGACGCGAACCTGTGGGAGCTGGCTTGCCGGCGATAGGGTCATATGCCCAAACCCGATTTGTCTTTTTTGAAAAAAATTCAATGGGGCTATTGACTTAGCTTCGCCACCTGCGTAAATTTCGCGGCCTCAGCGAAGCAAACGCAACAAGCAACATCGCGAGGGTGATTAGCTCAGCCGGGAGAGCATCTGCCTTACAAGCAGAGGGTCGGCGGTTCGATCCCGTCATCACCCACCACTTCCTGAGATGTTCCTGGTGCATCAGGTTTCGCAAGAAGCCGATAGCCAGAGAGGAACGCACTGCGCAGCGGTAGTTCAGTCGGTTAGAATACCGGCCTGTCACGCCGGGGGTCGCGGGTTCGAGTCCCGTCCGCTGCGCCATTTTTCAGTAACAGGCGGGTGCTTGGCACCAGTCTGAAGCCACAAGGCAAAACGCCTTGGGCTGATCCCAGTTTCAATCGGGCGCAAGCCTGAACGATACGCAGCGGTAGTTCAGTCGGTTAGAATACCGGCCTGTCACGCCGGGGGTCGCGGGTTCGAGTCCCGTCCGCTGCGCCATCTTCGTTTCAAGGTCCCTTGAACACCTTGAAGCAAACACAAGAGAAGCGATCACGTTATCGCTTTTTTTGTGCCTGCCCTGAGGCCATCGCGCCGGAAGGGTAGACCCAGGTTTCAATCGGGCGAAAGCCTGAATGATACGCAGCGGTAGTTCAGTCGGTTAGAATACCGGCCTGTCACGCCGGGGGTCGCGGGTTCGAGTCCCGTCCGCTGCGCCATCTTCGCCTCGAGGCCCCTTGAACGCCTCGAAGCAACGAGAAAGCGACCTTAGGGTCGCTTTTTTCGTTTTTCGCTTGGGCAATTCCGCCCTTGATCCAGATTTACACGAACCTGACAGACTCTTCACCGATCAACGGTTCCTGTGCCTGCCTGCTGTGTTGCACAATAGGCACCTTTCTGACTTACCCGGAATACGCAATGACCAGATCTACCGTCTTTGGTGCGCTCGGGCTGGCCCTGGTGCTGGCGGGCGTGACCGGTTGTTCCTCGAAAAAAGCCGCCGTCTACGAGCATGAGAACTTCGACGACTCGGGTACCTTCTCGCGCAGCTTCCCGGTGAGCGATGCCGGCTCCTGCGAGGCCGCCCGGCGTGCCTTGCTCAGCCAGGGCTACATCATCACCAGCAGTGGCGCCAACCAGGTGGTGGGTAACAAGAGCTTCCAGCAGAACAGCGAGAACCACCTGCAAATCAGCTTCAACGTCACCTGTGCGCCCGATGTGAGCGACGAGCAGCGCTCGACCATGTTCGCCAACGCCTTGCAGGACCGTTACGCCCTGAAAAAGTCCAACACCTCCGCCAGCCTGGGCGTGGGTGTGCTGGGGTCGGTGTCGATGCCGATTGGCTCCAGCGACGACTCGATGGTCAAGGTGGCCAGCGAGACGGTGACGGCGGCGCAATTCTATGACCGTTATTTCGCCCTGGTGGAGAGCTACCTGCCCAAGCCCAAGCCGCAGCAGAAAAGCAAGGCCAAGGTCGAGGAGCCCGCGCCGAAGGCCGAAGCGCCCGCGCCTGCCCTGGGGCTGCCGGAGCAGGCTGCGGCGGCACCGGTGGCACCAGCCCCGGCAGCGGCACCCTTGGTGGAAGCGGCGCCAGCCCCGGCTACCGTTACCCCAGCCGATGAGGCCGTAGCGGCACCGGTGGTGGATGACAGCCAGGGCTCGCAGCCGGTGGCGCCACCGGCGGAGTCGGCACCTATTGAAGTACAGCAGCAAGCGCAGCCTGCCGAGGCCGCCGAGACCGCGGTCCCCGGACTTTGATGGCTTGCCTGTACTGGCCCCGTCCGGGTACTGCGCAGACGTTGAGAACTGCGCAGTAGCTGTGGGAGCGGGTTTACCCGCGAAGGGGCCGGTGCAGCCAATGCACATCCCCTGTTACAGACACCCGGTGATAATGTTCTGAACACCTGCTACGTTTACCACTCATAAGCTTGTCATCATTCCTTCACTCCACCTGCTTAGGTTGAAGGCGACACCGATAAAGATCATGAGATAAGAGGACGCAGGTCGATGGACGAATATCAGGAAGAACTTCTCGAATACCAGGCTTATGAACTGGACACTCCGGAACCGGCCGACGACGCCACTGAGCTCTAGCCCACCCGCCGCTGGCTGCGGCGGAACTCCCCCGGCGTAAGGCCCGTCCAGCGCTTGAAAGCGCGCTGGAAGGCCTCGGCCGACGCAAACCCCAACAGATAGGCGATCTCGCCAAAGGCCAGTTCCGTATCGCGGATATAGGTCTCGGCCAGGTCGCGCCGTGTTTCGTTGAGCAGGTCGCGAAAGCGCGTGCCTTCCTCGGCCAGCTTGCGGCGCAAGGTCCAGGTCGGCAGCTGCAGGTGCCGCGCCACTTCTTCCAGGTCCGGTTCGCGACCGCCATTGAGCAACGGGCCCAGCAGGTGGGTGATGCGCTCACCCAGGCTGCGTACGCGGGTGCGTTGCAGCATCTCCGCCTCGCACAACTGCAGCAGGTGCTGCCAGGTGCTTGGGCAATGCCGCGGGTTGGCCAACTCCAGCGTGGCGCGGC
Organism: Pseudomonas putida; assembly: GCA_029953615.1. NCBI lineage: Bacteria > Pseudomonadati > Pseudomonadota > Gammaproteobacteria > Pseudomonadales > Pseudomonadaceae > Pseudomonas > Pseudomonas putida. The sequence continues at coordinate 4,001,016 of CP124529.1, forward strand.
TCAGGCGCAGCTGATTGCTTTCGGCGGCAAATCGCACGGGTGTACCGCACAACGGCTGGTAACGCTCGGCGTAGGCAGGGGTGGCAAATTCGATTTCCAGGCGTTCGGCCTGCACCGGTGTGCCGGCAAGGTCGCTCAGCTGGGCCAACCAGCCCGCGAGCAGGGAATCGACGACGAAGCGGTTGTAGGCGTTGTAGGGGCTGATCGAGTAGAAGCGCAGCCAGGCGCCGTGGGCATCTTCATGGAACGTGGAATGGCCACGGTAGTTGGCTGCATACAACGGCTCGAAGCGCAACAGGGTGCGTGCCGCCTCGCCCACGCTGGGCGCCTGGGCCGCCGTGACCCCGGCCAGCCCGGCCTGCGCCAGACGGCTCAGGCGCCCCATGTGCAGGCCCAGCGCAGCCTCACCGCAGAGTTCGATGGCGGCATGCCCCAGGTGCATGTAGCGCGGTATCGACAAGCGGGCATTGGCCTCGCCCAGGCGTGCCGCGTTCAGGCCATAGCGCTGCAACAGTGGCTGCGGGTCGTGGCCAAGCTCGCGCAGGGCCTCGCTCAGCGGCTGGACAAAGCCGACCGAAAGGTCGCCCAGGCGCACACGGGGGCGGGCCATCGGCCTACAGCCACAGGTTCAGCAGGCGGGCGCCAGGGCTGGGCGTTCCCGCCAGCAGTTCGCCAGCCTGGTGGGCAAAGCCTTGGCCGTCGCTGCCCTGTTCCCAGAACTGCCCACGCATGAACACGCTCATGCTGCTGACATCGGCACCGGCGGCCTTGGTCAGGTGCTGCCAGGCAGCCTGTTCGCTGACTTCGCCGCGCTGCAAGGGCAACCTGGCGCTGGCGTTCTGGTGGCGATTGCCACGCCAGGGTGCCTGCCAGCTGCCCTTGCCGCTGAGGAACACCGGGTTGGCGATCAGTTCCACTGCCTGGCGGGCCAGTTGCTGGTGGTTTTCCGGGTACCAGCTGTCGCTGCCCACCAGTACCCCCAGGCGCCCGGCAGGGGTTTGCACGACCTGCAAAGGCTGCTGGCGCCCATCGTGGACATAGCGGCGCATTTCGCTGTCGGGGAACTGTTGACGCTGTGGCTGGCCCAGCAGCGAGCCGTCACCGGCGAACACCATGCTGCTGTTGAACAGCGGGCCGCTGCCGGCATGCAGTACGCCCTGCTTCACATAGGGGGCGGGCAGCACGATCGAGCCGGCTACCAGGGTCACGTTGAATTCCTTGGCCAGGCCACCGAACAGTTGCTGGTAATCCGTGGCCATCTGCTCGGCCTTCATGCGCAGGTGCGCGTCGGCGCGCCGGTCGTCGCCGTCAGCACCGAGCATGGCCAGGCCATAGCGCAGCGGGTTGCTCAGCTCCAGCCATTGCAGGGCTTCGCGGCTTTGCGTGACCTGGTACAGCTCGTTCTTTTCGCCGCGCGCCCACAGCCAGGTACCGATGTGCTCGGGCAGCACCACTACCGTGCGCGGGCCGACCAGGCCCTGGGCTCGGGCCTGCTCCAGGTAGGCCGCGAGCTTGCGGTGCAGGCGTTGCAGGTTCTGGTAGTCGCCCGGGTACAGCAGCGGCTCGACGCCGAGCAGGTTGCCGTGCTCGCCGGGTACGCCATGGTTCAGCGCCAGTTCGATGCGCAGGTCGGACAGATAATGGCCTTCCGGGCGCTGCTGGGTCCAGAAACCGTAGCCACAGAGTGCGGCGGCCATCACCAGCGCCAGGGTGCTTGCCAGGAGTTTTCGCATCAAACTTCAGCTTTCACCTAAAAATGAGCCGGCCGTGCAGAAATCAGGGACATGACGCAGCCTGATTCATCAGCTCTGGAGTCCCTGTTGCACTGCGTTTGCAGTATCGCGACTGGATCATACCAAAGCTGCCGGGCACTTAGGCGCATTCTCTGCTGCGCAACAGACCGGGTGTCACGGTTGGCACATCAGGCGCTGGCGCTCGTAGTTGACCGCCGCGTCCCGTTCCGGCAGGTCGTAGTGGGCCGCGCACTGGCGTTCGCCCCATTTGATGGTCAGGCTGCCCTGGTCCTGCTCCAGCAGCACCAAGGCCTTGCCGCTTGGGTCGGAAATCGCCAGCTGGCGGCCCTCGGCGTCCTCGACCGATGCCCCGAAGGGTAGCAACTGGCCGCGTTCGTCGAACAGCTCGAACTGCACCCGACGCCCGCTCTTGCCGGTGTAGCGGGCAAGCACTACGGCGCCGCGGCGTGGCACCAACTGCTGGGTGGCGTTGTCGATCTCGATGTCGCCGCCCAGGTCGCGCGTGTCCAGGCTGATCCAGTTGACCCGATAGGGCTGGGCACTGGGGATCACCGCATAGCCGTTGCGCCCGGTTTCCACGCCGCTGTAGTTGCTGATTTTTGCCCCCTGCACACCCGGTACTTCGGCCAAGGCGAAGGTTTCGCCGAGCGTCTGGCCGAGGTTGATACCGCCCTGGTGGGCAACCACGGCGCCGGCGACGTTGAGGTTCTGCGAATCGTAGCCGCGCCCCTGGCTATAGCCCAGGCTGATGTCGGCGACCGAGGTGCGGGTGTTCAGGTTGGCCGAGGCCGAGCTGCCGCTGGTGCGACTGTGACCGCCCTGGATCGAGTAGAAGGTGTCGCTGGTTTCCGACAGGTAGCCGTTGATGCCCGCCTGGGTGGTCTCGTTGCCTTTCTGCGTACTGCTGGTGACGAACGCTCGCGGTGCGCGGGCGCGGCTGCCGAGCGGGAACGATAGCGACAGGTTGAACTGGGTATCCTGCCCCGCAGGGCCTGAGGTTTCCAGCTCCTTGGTGCGACTGACGTCGAGGTTATAGGAGATATCGCCCCAGTTGTTGCTGTAGCCGGCCGACAGGCTCTGCGAACCGCCGCGGTTCCAGTAGCGCTGGTCGCTGGCCGTCAGGTAAAGGCTGCCGAGTGCACGGTCGCGGCCCAGGCTCTGGTTGATGGTCAGGTCGGTGCGGGTCTTGGAGTTGCCGCTGCGCTTGATCGCGTCGCTGCTCTGGTCCTCGATTATGCTGGGTGAGGGTGCGGAAGCCCTCGGTGGAGTAGCGGTAGGCGGCCAGGGTGAAGTTGGTATCGGTGCCGGTGAAGGTCTTGGCGTACAGCGCCCGCAGGCTGTTGCCCTGGGTGGTCTGGCCCTGGGCCTTGCTCGAGGAATGGGTGACATCGAGCGAAAATGCGCCCACCAGTGTGTTCAGGCCACTGCCGACGGCCAGTGCCTTGTAGTCGTCGGTGGCTTGCAGGCCAACCACGCCGGTTACGGTGTTGGTCAGGCCGTAGGCCAGCGTCGTGCTGAGCATCTGCGGCGTGGCCAGGCCCTCGCTGTTGCTGTTGTAGCGCCCGGCGGACAGGCTGTACTTGACCTGGCCGCCACGGACCATCAGCGGCAGGCTGGAGAACGCCTGCGTGCTGACCCGCCGGCGACCGTCGGTCTCGATGATGGTGATTTCCAGGTCGCCGTTGGAGCCGCTGGGGTAGATGTCGCTGATCTCGAACGGGCCGGGCGGTACGTTGGCGGTGTACAGCAGGTAGCTGTTCTGGCGGATCTCGACCCTGGCGCTGGTTTGCGCCACGCCCCGCACCACAGGTGCGTAACCGCGCTCGCTGTCGGCGCGCATGCCTTCGTCCGAAGCCAGCTTCAGGCCCCGGTAACGCACGCTGTCGAACAGGTCGCTGTCGCTGAAGATGTCGCCGGCGCTGAACTGGCCCTTGAGCGCGGTCACGTCGTGCTGCAGGTAGCTGCGGTTGCTCTTGAAGCTGTCCGGCCGCCCGGTGCCACTGCTGAAGTTCGACTCGTTGCGCAAGCGCCAGCTGCCAAGGTTGATGCCGTTACGCAGGCTCAGGTTGTTGTTGATGCGGGTCTCGGCATCAGCGGCGCTGCGGCTGGTGTTGAACTGATAGTTGATGAATGCCGCAGGCACACCCGCGTCCCACAGTTGCGGGTCGACGTAGCCGCGCAGGCCGCGCTTCATGGCGACTTGCGGAATGCTGGCGGACAGGCGCAGGTGACCACGAATCATAGTTCAGGCTGGCCTGGTCGATCAGCGTGGGCAGGTCGTGGCAGGCCGCTTCGCTATCCAGGCGCCCCTGGGCCCTGAGCTTGTCCATGTCGATGCCCAACTGCTCGAGCAGCTCCAGGGTCAGGCACGGTTCCACGCGCCCGGTGTGGGGGTTGCGGTTGAAGTCGATGTCACGCCGGCCCACCAGTACCTCGTTACTGTACAGGTCTACCCGATAGTTGCCCGGCAGCACGCTGCTGGCCGATAGCAGTAACTGCAGGTCGACCGCCGATTGCACACCTTGCAAAAAGGTGGTGTTGAAGCCCTGCAGCTGGGGATCGTCCTGCGCCGTCGCGAGGCCGGGCAGCGCGCTGCACAGCAGCAATGACAGGGCGTTGAGCTTCCAGGCTGGACGAGGCGTGCTGCCATTGAGCGCGCGCGCGCCTGCATCGGCACCGTCTACGGAGCGGGGGGCGATGGACAAAGACATACGAGGAACCTATTTCATGTCCCGGCACGGGCTGGGCACGGGGAGGCCGCTCACGACCGGGGCGTGCGAGGTGGGGTTATGCGATCACAAGCTGATGGCGGGTTCGGCAGGCTTGGCGCTACCTGGCTGGGCAGGGCTCAGCAGCACGGAATAGCCATGCTGGGCGCCATAATCGTTGATGCTCTTGAAGGTGAGCGTCAGTGGGCCGTCCACTTGCGAAAGTGCCGAGCTGAAGGTCTTTTGTTCTCCGGGGGCGATCATGCTCGAGTCGGCGCTGAACACGGCCTGTTTGCCGCGTTTGACTTCGATGTCGGCCATCGACACGTGATACAGGCTGGGGTTGTTCACGGTCAGCGTTGCCTTGCCGGCGTGCTGGGTCACTTGCCAGACCAATTGCTCCGGTGCCAGCAAGGCATTGCCGGGCAAGTTGGCCGGGCGGAAGAAAATCTTGATGCGTTGGCGCACTGCCAACTGCAGGGTATTGGCCTGGGTACTGGCTTGCGGAATTTCCTGCACATTCAGCCAGACCACCGATTCGCGGTCGGTCGGCAGGCCCTGGCCCTCATAGAGAATGCGCAGCAGTTGTTCCTGCTTGGGCATCACTCGGGCCAAGGGAGGGGTAATGGCAAACGGCGCCTGCGCGCTGTCGCCGGCATCCACCCAGGACTGCACCAGGACTTCCTGGTTGCCATTGCGCACGATGACATTGGCTTCCTTGTGAGCACCGTCGAACACGACGCGCGTAGCGCTCAGGGAAATGCTGGCGGTTGCCTGGGCAGCGACGAGCATGCCCAGCAACCCGAAAACGGGATACAGAGAACGACGCAACATGGTTGGGGTACCTTGCGGGACGAAGAAGTGGCGAGGCTGTTCAGCCTCGCGCAGGGGAACAGCGGCGAATCGATTATTCGTACTGCAGGATGAACGGCAGGGTGGCGTCACCACGACCGGCGGTGGCAGTGCCGGCGGTGCCGGTGGTCACGTAGGCTGCGGAGAAGCTCAGGGTGGCATCGCCGCCGGCAGCGCCAGCGCCGTGTACTTCGCTCTGGATCTTGGCGGTGGCGGGCGAGCTCAGGTCGATCAGGTTGCCGTTCGGGTCAAGCAGGGCGATGCCGACGTTGGCAGCAGTGCCGGTGCCTTTGGTCAGGGCCAGGACCTTCTTGCCGGTGACCAGGCCCGAGCCGCCGCTGTTGGCGTCGAAGACCATCGCCACCTTGGTGCCGACGTTGCAGTTGACGTTGAGGTTGAAGTCCTTGCCGGATACGCGGCCTGCGCTCGGGTTCTCGGCGGTGCCCATGTCCTTGATCGAGACGCTGCCCATGTCCACGGCGATTACGCGGTCGGCATTGGCGCCGTCGACCGAACAGGCGTCATTGTTGATCACGCCGGTGAAGGAAATCTTGCCGCTGCCACCTTTCACTGGCCCGGAAGGTTCGGCAGCCAGTACACCGGCTGAAGCGGTGATGAGCGAGAGGGTCAGTGCGGCCAGGGAGAATTTATTCATATTAATGTCCACATGAAAGTGAGTAAGTGCTGCAACTAAGTGCACGCTCACAATAAGTCAGGTGGTTTCCCTGGCCCATCAGACGAATCTTAATGGTTGGCCTACGACGCTTAGTTAATTGAAGATATGCCTCGCCAAGCAATAGGCCAATAACTCCTGATCGCTGTTTACTTCAAGTTTACGCATGGCGGAAACTTTCTGTGCACTGATGGTCTTGGTACTTCGGTGTTGGCTGCGGGCAATCTCGCTGACACTTTGGCCGGCCACGAACAGGCGCAGTATTTCGAATTCCTTGGGCGACAGGTTTTCTACCCGTTGGTCGATGGCGGTATTACAGGCTATCACCGAATGCCTTGCCGGTTCCGGCGCCCGGTAGGTGCGGTTGCGAGCCACCGCGTTCAGGGCCTTCTCGATTTCACCGTGCAGTTGGCTCTTCTGGATGACACCGTCCACGCCCAGCTCCTGCAGCCGCGTGAATATCAGTGGGTTGGAAATCATGGTCAGCACGAGAATGCGAACAGCGGGATAGTGGCGCTTGAGATACTCGATCAGTTTCAACCCGTCACCGTAGGGTGAGTCTGCCGGCATGTTGTAGTCGGAAATGACCATGTCCACGGGTTGGCGTTCGAGCAGTTCGATCAGCCCTTGCGAGCAGACGGCTTCGCCGACCACGCAAAAGCGCGGGTCGCGTTCGACCAGTTCGCGGACGCCGAGCAGTACGATGGGGTGATCGTCGGCGATGATGACCTTCAGTTTTTCCATAAATGACGACCCGTTAGCCAGTGCGGATGAGTGGGTGGTTTCCATGCGTTATCAGCGCTGTAGTTGATTCTATGCAAGGCTGTCGAGCATTGCCGACAGCTTGTCCAGCACCTCCCGTATCCTGGCCGTCAGGGTAGCGTCGAGCGGCGAGTTGGCCAGCGCGTCCTCAAGTAAGCAGCACTGCTCGGACAGGGCTCTGGCCTGCACCGCGCCCAGGGCCCCGGCGACGCTGTGCAGGCGCTCGCCAAGACGCCGATGGTCGCGTTGTACGAGGGCCAGGCGCAACTGCTGCAGGTCCTCGTGCATGGTGCTGATGAACAGCGCGCGCATGCTGGCGGGCACTTGCACAGTGTCGCCGGTGGCAGGCAGGGGCGAGGTGCCGTGGGTGTCCGCTTGCGCATGGCTGGGCCCATCGGCCAGGACCGGCCGGCACAGACGGAGCAGATGGCTGCGCAAGGCCTGCAGGCTCAACGGTTTGACCATCCAGGCATTCATGCCCACCTCGAGGCAGCGCTGGCCCTCTTCGCGCAGGGCATTGGCGGTAACGCCGATGATCGGCAGACGGGCGTCGTGCTGGCGCAGGGTTCTGGCCAGCTCGTAGCCATTCATCAACGGCATGTTCACATCGGTCAAGACCAGGTCGAACAGGCCTGGCTGCCAGCGTTGCATGGCCTGTTCGCCGTTGGCCGCGACGACCGTGGTGCAGCCCAGCGCCTCGAGTTGCTCCTGAAGGATCGCCTGGTTGATCGGATTGTCCTCGGCCACCAGCACATGCAGGCGCAGGGCGGCACGTTGCTGCTGCGCACAATAGTGACTATCGGGCACGCCGCCCTGGCGCACCAGGGCGATGACCTGGGCGATGGCGCGCACGTCATGCAGGTCTACCCGCCAGCAGCCGTCGATGAATGCGCCGGGGGCCGGGCCGCCGCTGCAAGCGCAGATCCGCTGGCCATGCCAGCTGGCAGCATCCGGGCAGTCGAGCAGGTCGACCAGCAAGGCCTGGGGGTTGTCCTGCTCCAGGGGGGGAATCGTCAAGGTTGCGGCGATGCCCAGGCGCTGCAGCCAGTCGACGCCATGCTGGGCAAGTTCCGGTATCGGCGCACGCACGTACACCGGGGTCGGGTCGGGCACCAGGTTCGGGCAGTCGCTCAGCGCCCCTTCGGCCAGCGGCAGGCTGACGGTGAGCGAGAAGCTGCTGCCCAGGCCCGGCTCGCTGACCACCTTGATCCGGCCGCCCATCATCTCGGCCAGCCAGCCGCAGATCGGCAGGCCCAGGCCTGCGCCGCTCTCGCTGGAGGCGTCGGCGACCTGGTAGAACAATTCGAACAACCTGGCCTGCTGCGCCTGGGAAATGCCGATGCCGGTATCGGCAACCTGGAATTGCAGGCTGACCTGGTTGGCGTCGAGCGTCAGCACGCGGGTACGCAGCACCACCCGGCCGGTGTCAGTGAACTTGATGGCGTTGCTCAGCAGGTTGTTGAGGATCTGGCGGATGCGTATCGGGTCGCCCACCACCTGGGCCGGCAGGCGGGCGTCGTGGCAGGCATACAGCAGCAAGCCCTTGCGCTCGGCGAAGGCGCGATAGGTGCGCACGGTGTCCTCGAGCAGTTCCAGCGGGCAGAACGTTACCGGCTCGAGCGCCATTTGCCCGGACTCGATCTTGGTCACGTCGAGCACGTCGCTGATCAGCTGGAACAGGGTTGCCGAGGAGCGCTGGATGGTGTGCAGGTAGCCTTGTTGGCGAGCATCCAGCTGCGTCAGGCCGAGCAGCTCGAGGGTGCCCAGCACGCCGTACAGCGGGGTGCGGATCTCGTGGCTCATGGTCGCCAGGAACAGGGTCTTGGCGGTGTTGGCGGCATCGGCGGCGCGGCGCGCCTCGTCCAGCGCCTGGGCGTCCTCGACGTGGCGGGTTACGTCGTTGAATGCATAAAGGCGCACGTCTTCGCCGTGGTAGCGGGTCGACACGAAACCCACCTGCAGATGGCGACCTGCGACCTGCAGGTAATGTTCGCCGCTGCTAGCCTCGCCCACCGTCGAGGCGAGGGTGTTGACCAGTTCCTGGGTGCCCTGCCATTGCTGCGCCCGCTGGTTCTCCAGCAGCACTTCGTGGTCGCCGTTACGCACCACGCACAGGCCGGTCGGGGCGGTATCGATGACCACCCGGTTGAAGGCTTCGCTTTCGGCGATGGTTTCATGGGCGGCGCGTGCCGGCAGGATGACCTGACGCTGATACCAGCGGATTGCTACCCGGCCCAGCCCGATGAGCACCAGGAAGGTGACGGCAATACTGGTCAGCGACCAGAACGCGTAGCGGAAAAAGTGCCGGTAGGTCACGGTGTAGACCGCGCTCCAGCCGCCGTTGGCCTGTTCGTGGAGACGGAACACGAGGCCCTCGGGTTTGATGTTGAGGCCCTCGTGCACGCCCTCCAGGGTGGCAGGCGTACCGATGAGCACTTCGCCGGACGGGGCGATGAGGTTGAAGTGGTCATACACCGTCCAGTCCATGATGCGTTCAAAATCGTCGATCTGCGCCAGGTCCACCAGCGACGCCACTTGCATGCGCTGGCTGTCGGCGTTGGCCGAGTGCAGGATGACATTGGCATACGCCAGCACGCGCGGCGGGGAGGCCTGGTCCGGCTGTTCGACATAACTGCGCCAGATGATCCCGCCTCCCGGGCGCCAGTCCTCGGCGCGTGGCTGGCGCGCCATGACCTGGCGGATGACGTCGATGAATGGTTCTTCCTCGGGCTTGCCGCGCCCACGCCCTGCAGCGGGCACCGTGATGTCGTAACGGGCATCCGGCGAGAACAGGAATACCTGCGGCGAGCGGTAGGGCGAGGCTGACCAGAACATGCTGTAGAAACTGGCCAGGTTCGCTCCCTGGGTGTAGACCTCCGACACGTCGCCGTCAGCGAAATTGCGCCGGTCGAGCTTGAGGCTGAACGGCATGGAGAACGGGAAAACCTCGCCCTTGTAAATGTCCGGCCCTTCTTCGGGCAGTGGCGTCAGCACGGGTTCGAGCGTACGAGGGAAGTCGAGCAGCTGCCCCTGGGCGCTGCGTTGTACGAGGGACTGGAGGAAGGTTTCCTGCTCCTGGATATTTTCCATCAGGCGGGCGAAATGGATGCTGACCGTATCGCTGTGTTCATCGACCAGGCGCTCGATCGACCACAGGCTGAAGCCGGCCAGCAGCAGTGCCAGGCCCAGCAGCACGGTCATGCCTTTGTTCAGGCGCAAAGAGCTGCGGGCCAGGTTTTCCAGCAGGGCGTTGTAGTGTTTCATGCAAGGATCCGCAAGGCCGTGGGGGCATCGATAGCCAATGTAGATTACCTTGGATGCCCGGCCGGTGCTGTGAGTTACAGCGAGTCAGTAGGCCGAGGGCGGGCCGTCGCTGTGCAGCAGGCGCTGGAACTGTTCCGCCGACACGGCATGGGAAATCAGAAAGCCCTGTACCTGGTTGCAATCGACCTTGCGCAGCAGTTCGAGCTCCTCCGGTGTCTCGACCCCTTCGGCCACCACCGTGAGGCCGAGTTTGCGGCCCAGGGCGACGATGCTGGCCAGGGCCGAGGCCAGGCTCTCGCTTTCATCGCAACGCTGCACCAGCGCGCGGTCGATCTTGAGCTCGGTGAAGGGCGTCGAGACCAGGCTCATGTAGGAGCTGTAGCCTTTGCCGAAGTCGTCCTGGGACAGGCCGAAACCTTTCATCCGCAGACGGCAGGCGCCCGCGTAGAAGTTGCTCAGCTGTTCGGGAATGGAGCATTCCATCAACTCGAAGCAGAGCTTGCCGGGCACGCCCTGGTGGTGCAGGACGAACTCCAGCAGGCGGTCGGCCAGGTCATGGCTGTTCAGCAGGTGGGTCGGCAGGTTGATCGAGACCGGGATGTCATAGCCCCGTTCCCGCCAGCGCGCCTGGGCATCCATGGCTTGCTTGAGCATCACCCACAGCAGCCGTTCCTCCAGGCCGAAGGCTTTGAGCGCCGGCAGGAAGGTGCCAGGCAAAAGCACCCCTTGCTCCGGATGCATCCAGCGCACCAGCGCCTCGGCTGCGACGATGCGGCCATTGTGCAAGGACTTCTTGGGTTGGAACCAGGCCTGGAAGGCCCGGTTGTTCAAGGCGTCGACCAGGGTCTGGCGGTCGAATTCGGAGGTGGTCGCCGTGGCCTGGGCCGGCGCCTGATGGTGCAGCTGCAATTGGTCGATCAGGCTGCGCAGCGCGCTGGGCTCGACGGGCTTGGAGATCAGCCCGAGCACGTCCACGCCGAGGTTCTTGGCCACTAGGCTGGCCGCCATCAGCATGCGCCGCGAGGCCGCGCTCATGATCGCCAGGCCTGGCTTGTGGCGCAGCCCGGCGAGGTGCTGGATGAACTGCACACCATCCATGCCGGGCATCAGCAGGTCGGTCAGGACCAGGTCGAAGTCACGCTGGCGCAGGCGCTCCAGGGCTTCCTGACCATCCCGGGCCGCTTCCAGGTTGAAGCTGCCGAGTTCGCTGAACAGGTGTTGCAGGTACATATGCTGGAACGGGTGGTCTTCGACAATCAGGATGTTAAAGGACTTCAAGACGGCTACCTCGATACGGGGCCAGGCAGTTGAACAGGGCTTGCAGGTTGAAAGGCTTGATCAGGCAGCGATCCATGCCGGCGGCCAGGCACAGTTCTTCCTCGCCGCGCAGGGCATTGGCGGTGGCGCCGACTATGGGCCGGGTGCAACCCAGCCGGCGCAGGGTCCGGGCCAGTTCGTAGCCGTTCATGGCGGGCATGTTGACGTCGGTCAGCAGCAGGTCGAAATGCTCGCGCTGCCAGGCTTGCAGGGCCTGTTCGCCGTCGCTGGCCAAGGCCACGCTGCAGCCGAGCTGTTCGAGCTGGTCACGCAGGATCAGCTGGTTGATGACGTTGTCCTCGGCCACCAGCACGTGCAGCCCCAGTGGCTCGGTCGAGGGGGCCGGCACGGCCTGGTCCCGGGGGCGACGCAGGCCCTGGGCCTGGCCGACGGCCTGGTGCAGGGCCGCCAGGTCGTTGAGGTTGACCTGCCAGTGACCGGCTTCGTGCCGCCCCTCCCAGCAGTCCTGGGAGCTGGCCAGGATGCGCGGGCCAGACCATTCGGTGACCAGCCAGCGCTCGACATTGCCGGGATGCAGTTCGACCAGCAGTTCGCCAGCCAAAGCGCTGCCCGGCACCGGTGCGCCGACCTGGGCCCGTGCGCCCCAGCGGCACAGCCAGCCACTGATGGCTTCGGCCAGTTCGTGCACCGGGGATACGCACGTAAATGCGTTCGGCCAGCAGGTTGAACGGGGTACCAGCACGGCCAGATGCGACTTCCAGCGGCAGGGTCAGGCTGAAGCTGCTGCCCAGGCCCAATTCGCTGACCACGCGCAGATGGCCATTCATCAATTGTGTCAGGCGCTGGCAAATCGGTAGCCCGAGCCCGGTGCCGGGGATGGCCTGGGTATAACCTTCGGTCTGGTAGAAGGGGTCGAAGATGAACGGCTGGTCCTGTTCGGCGATGCCTTTGCCGGTGTCCGAAACCTGCCACAACAGGCAGGACCTTTCGCCGTCGCGGTTGAGCAACCTGGCCCGCAGCACCACCCGGCCGCAATCGGTGAACTTGACTGCATTGCTCAGCAGGTTGTTAAGGATCTGGCGGATCCGGTTGACGTCGCCGATCAGCTGTTCCGGCAGACGCGGGTCCAGGCAGCTGTAGAATTGCAGGCCCTTGCTGGTGGCAGCCGCACTGTAGCCCTGGATCACTTCACGGACCAGATTCGGGGCACTGAACTCGCTGAGTTCGAGGGCCAGTTGTCCGGCCTCGATCTTCGACACGTCCAGCACGTCACAGATCAACTGCAGCAAGGTCGACGAGGAACCTTCGATGGCCCTCAGGTAATCGCGTTGCTGTACGTCGAGCGTGGTACGCGAGAGCAGTTCCAGGGTGCCCAGTACACCATATAACGGCGTGCGGATTTCGTGACTCATGGTCGCCAGGAACTGCGTCTTCGCTTCGTTGGCAGCGTCGGCCGCGCGCCGGGCGTCTTCCAACGCGGCCTCGATCTGCTTGCGGGCGCTGATGTCGCTGAACGCGCACAGCAGCACCTGCTCGCCCTTGTAGCGGGTGGGTGAGCAGCTCAGGTACAGGTGGCGCCCTTCGGCGCTCTCGAAGTAGTCGCTGCACTGGCCGTCGGGCCGCTCGAAGGCCTGCTCGATCCATTGTCCGCTGCGCAGGCTGCGGGCCTGGTCCTGACCCAGCCACTGCTGGGCCAGGTGGTTCTCCAGCACCACCTGGCCATCACTGCGACGCAGCACGCACAGGGCGACGGGCGCGGTTTCAATGACGTCACGGCTGAACATCTCGCTTTCCACCAGTGCGCGGATGCGTTCGACGGTGGGGGTGAAGAAACGCTGGTCGAAACGCTGGATCAGCACTCGTATCAAGCTGATGCTGAGGATGCAGAGCAGCAGGGCTCCTAGCAGTTGCTGCCACAGGCCGGCAAGGATGGCGGACAGGTCGATCGCGTAGACCAGTTGCCAGTCCGAGGACATCAATGGCTTGCTGATGACCAGGTACTCAGGCAGCAAGCCCTGGCCGGCGAAGCCGAAAAAGTTGTCACCCACGGGCTGGCGCAGCGAACGCTCCAGTGTCGGCCCCGGGCTGTTGGTGAACACCAGCATGTCGTCAGCGTTGAACATCATGAATTCGCCCGCGCTTGCATCCGCGAGCGCCGGCGCCACTGCCTGGCTGTCGATTTCCAGGCCCAGCCAGCCCGAATCCGCGTCGCGCTCGTCCAGGCGCAGGAAGATGAACAGGCGCGAGCGGTGCGCGTCTCGGTCGGCCAGCCACAGTTCCTGGGGCGCGGTGGATCGTTCGCCTGCAGCACGCAGCTGCTCCAGCAGCGCAGGCGAAGGCGGCGCGGCCTCGGCGTCTGCGTGGTACAGCCAGCGCATCGGGGCCTGGGCTGCCGTGTCGACGTACAGCAGGTTGACCTGCCTGGCCTGGAGGTAGGCGCACATGCGCCGGGTCAGCCACAGGCTCCAGCGCTTGCCCGGCTGACTGCCCAGTTCCAGGTGCACTTCTTCGCCTGGGGCCAGGGGCAGCCAGTCCGCGCCCGGTTCCGTCTGGCGCACGGCCGCGAGGCTCAGGCTCTCCAGCAGTGCCTCGCGGTTGGTGAAGAAAGTGTGCGCCTCGGCGATCGCGCTGCTCATGGCGCCGTGGCGCCGGGCGATGTCGGTGTTGAAGGTGAACGACAGGAAATTGTAGGCCGCGCCGAGAATGCCGGCCGACAGCACGATCGCCAGCAGCCGAAGCAGGCGGCGCGCTGCCTCGGGGTCGGAGAGGAGGGGGTTGATCTGTTGCAGATAGGCTTTGAGTCGCATGCGGCGAATGTAGGCAGGCCGCTGGCAACTGGACATCAGACGATCCTTAAAGGCCGTCTGGCCGTGGGCTTACTTGTAATAAAGATCCACCAGCGCCATGGCTTCGAACGGACCGGGGATGGCCGCCGAGCGCCAGATCAGGTCGGCGCGGAACGCGTTGCGGATCACGCCCGGCGCGGTCAGTTCGGCCAGCTTGAACCAGCTGTCGAAGGGCACCGGTTGGTTGCTGTCCTGCTGGGTCAGGGCGATGCCAACCGAGCTGTTGTTGCTGGGTACCAGCAGTTTGTCGATGACACTGGCGCTGCCAACGACCGGGGTGAAGCGAGCATTGACGGTGTAGGGCGTGTCGCAGGACCGCACCAGGTCGAGGCTGAAGTCGGCCGAGCTGGCGACTTGGCCGACCTGTGCCGAGCTGGCCAGGGCACGGCGGAAATTGACCACCGAAGGCAGGATGGTCAATTCAGGCGAGCAAGGCACGAAGCGGATGTTGTTCATGCCGGTGACCACATAGTTGAGGTTGCTGTTGGGCTTGGGATTGAGGCCACCTCTGCCGTCCAGCTGGAATACCCGGTATTCGCCGAGCGTGCTGGCTTGCCCATCGGTTGGCGTTGCGCCGTACTTTTCGATGAACACGGTGAAGTTCAGGGTGAAGCGGGCCTTGTCCCAGCCCGCACAGTTCGCCCAGGTGCAACCATGAAGCGAGTTGTAGCCCGTGGTGACGGCGCCCGAACTCTGGGTAATGGTCTGCGAGCCGTAGCGAATCCCGACCCGTATGCCCTTGCCGATATTGGCCTTGGCCGGGTTTACGTAGAAATAGACGTCTTCCCTTATACCGGTTTCATAGTCGTCGGCGCATATGACCGGAAGCGAGTGTTGCGCCGACTCCCAGATGATCGTGCCGTCGGGCGCGTCGGCCGGTACCGCCAGTGCGGTGCCCAGTGCCTCCTTGAGTACCGCCTCCTTGGACGGGTCCAGCTTGCAGGACAGTGCGTAACTGGTGGCGGGGCAGCTGGCGACGATGAATAACAGGCCCAGCAAGTGTTTGCGGATCAGGGTCATGGGGTAGCTATCCTGTAGGGGTGTGTTCACGGCAGCGCGATGCGGTGGTGCCTCTGCAGGCCGATATCGGTGAGTTCGCTGAACGTCAGGTGGCTCTGCACGGGCAAGGGTGAAGGTGCTTCGAGGGTGAGCGATTCCCCCGGGCGCAGCAGGATATAGTCCGTTAGCTGTTGCGACTGCCCAGGGTTGTCGAGCCGCAGGTCCACCAGCGAGACATGGAAGGCACTCGGGTTACGCACTTCGATCTGGCCGGGCTGGGGCGCGCGCCATTGCAGGCCATCGGCTGCCGCACTGGCCGAGCCTGGCAGGCCGGCAGGGCGGTAGAACAGCTTCAGGCGCTGGCGGATGGCGAACTGCAGGGTGTCGGCCTGTTCGGGTTTACGCGGGATCTCGAGAATGTTCAGCCAGAACAGTGACTCCCTGTCCTCGGGCAGGCCCTGGCCGGCGTACAGCACCCGCAGCAGCTGCTGGCCGTTGGCGGGTATCAAGGCTAACGGCGGGACAACCGCGAAGGGGGTATCGCGGCCCTCGTCGGGGCTGCTGACCCAGCTCTGCACGACCGTGTCGAGGCCGCTGCGATTGACCACGTTGATGTTCGCTTCCTTGGCCGAGCCCTGGTAGATCAGGCGCGTGCCTTCGATCTTGAGCTGGCACCAGGCAGTGGAGGCCAGGCTCATCAGCAGGAGTGCCGCCATGGCCGGGCGCGAGAGGGTATGAAGCAGGCGCGACATGGTCGGGGAAGGGTCTCCGGTGAGGTTGGCTGGGAGGGGCCTGGCTATCCTAGACCGCTGCATCGCCGCCGGCTTTGAGACGTTTCTTAAACCGCGCGTATTTTATTTTGCTGGTTTGTGAACGACCTCACGCGCGCAGCCAGGCCGGCCAACGCTCATCCGATAGGCTCAACCATGGGCATCGGGGAGTGGAAATCATGAGCGGCAAGCGATTCGCAGTGAGTGTGGCTATTTGCCTGGCCCTGGTTGGCCAGGCCCAGGCAGGCGGCGGCGTCGCCTCAGGAGTGCTGCAATTCAGTGGCAGCATCGTCGAACCATCCTGCACCACCACGGTGGGCAGTGCCGGTTGGCGCATGGATAACTGTCCGGCGCTGGCGCGTGACAGCGTCATTGGCATCCAGGCGGTGGATGAACAGGCGCTGCCGGCGCAGGCGGTACGCATTGATCGTGGGCACAGCGTGGACCAGGCCTACAGGCTGGTCGATGAGCACGGCAAGCCGTTGACCCAAGGCCGTTACGTGGTGGTCGTGACCTCACCTTGAGGGAATGGCGCAGCCAGCCCTGAGTCAGCGCTGGCGTAATTGTCGCGGGGTGGCATTGAGCAGGCGCCGCATCAGCCGCCGCAGCGCAGTTGCGTCCTGGTAGCCGACCTGCGCCGAGACCGCTTCGACGGAGTAATCGCCAGACTCGAGCAGCGCCCGGGCCTTGTGCAACTGCACCCGCTGGATCAGCTGCCGGGTGGCGCGCTACCGCAGCGCAGCCTGTGCTGGGTGCTCATCGAGCAGGTGCGTGGCGCTGACTGGCTGTGTGGCGGGGTGAACATGCACGCCCAGGCCATTCCCTGCATCGTCACGGTAAAGGTGCCGACCGGGGTCCTCGATGCACGGATGCGCAAGGATTATGTGCAGGGCCTGCACCAGGCCATCGAACACTGCGTGGGGCAGGATGACGGGCGCATGCTGATGACGTCAATACAGCTGGTCGACGTCGCCGATGGCACCTGGGGCGCCAACGGCAACCTCTGGCATCTTGCCGATTTCACCCGCGCCGCCGGTTACGGCCATCTTCTCGCTCGCGCCCCGCAGCCATGAGCACCGCGCCAAGGCGCGGCTGAAACTGCGTACCGCCGGGCCCGACTGGCTGGGCGATCCAGCCAGACTGTACGGCGCTGTCAGGGGTGGGCTGGGTAGTCGATGTAGCCTCGCTCGTCGCCACCAAAGAAGGTTGCAGGGTCGGGAGTGTTGAGTTGCAGGCCGTCGCGAATGCGGCGTGGCAAGTCCGGGTTGGCCAGGAACGGTCGGCCGAAAGCCACCACATCGGCACGGCCTTCGGCAATCGCTTGTTCAGCAGAAGCTGCGTCGTAGCCGCCTGCGAGCACCAGGACACCTTCCCAGGCATCGCGCAGCTGCAAGATGATCTCGTCCCAGCGCGGGTCGAAGTTTTCGTCCTTGACGGTGCCGACGACCGCGGGCTCGACCAGGTGCAGGTAGGCCAGGCCGTAGCGGTTCAGTGACTTGACGATGTAGCTGAAAGTTTCGAAAGGGGTGTCATCACCCATACCCATGAACCGCCCCATCGGGGTGAGGCGCACACCGACGCGATCTGCGCCGATCTCTTGCGCCACGGCCTGGACCACCGCCAGCAGCAGGCGCGCCCGATTCTGGTACGAGCCGCCGTAGGGGTCGCTGCGCCGGTTGCTGTTGCTGTTGATGAACTGGTCGAGCAGGTAGCCGTTGCCGGCGTGGATCTCGACGCCGTCCATGCCCGCCGCCATGGCATTGAGCGCAGCATTACGGTAATCATCGATGATCGCCGCGATCTCTTCGACTTCCAGGGCGCGCGGGACCGGTACATCGCCCCAGACGCCATTGCCGTCGTGGTCGACGATGAACGTCTTGCCGGGCGCGGCGATCGCACTCGGTGCAACGGGTAGGCCATGGTCAGGCTGGAAACTGGGGTGCGAAACGCGCCCGACGTGCCACAGCTGCATGAAGATGCGCCCGTCCTGTGCGTGCACCTTGTCGCTCACCTGCTGCCAGGCTGCGATCTGTTCGGCCGTGTAGATGCCAGGTGTCCAGGCATAACCTTGCCCCTGCCGGGAGGATTTGTGTGGCTTCGGTGATGATCAAGGCTGCGCTGGCGCGCTGGGCATAATATTCCGCCGCCATTGCCGTCGGGATATCGCCGGGTTGGCCTGCACGGGAGCGGGTCAGTGGCGCCATGGCGATACGGTGCGGCAGTTGCAAGGCGCCCACGCGAATGGGATTGAACAGATGACGGGCCATTACTCAGTTCCTTTGCAAGTGGTTTGAATGCGGTTGGCAAGTGCAGCGATAGCGCGGCTGTTTGCTGGATTCAGGTTAATGTCCGGCGCCCCGACTGATAATCAGCACAACCGGGGCAAGTGCATTGCGCAACTCGCAAAACCCGGCAACCTCAAAGCGCCGTTCGCGCTTTACCTCGATACACCCGCAGCACATCAGCCATCACCGACAATGCAATTTCGGCGGGGGTCCTGGAGCCGATATCCAGGCCGATGGGCATGTGCAGGCGATCGACATCCGCAGGCGCCAAGCCGCCGATCCGGCGCAATCGCTCCGCGCGTTTTTCCGAGGTCCGTTTCGAGCCCATGGCACCGATGTAGAAGGCAGGCGTGTGCACGGCCTCCATCAGTGCGAGGTCGTCGATTTTAGGATCATGGGTCAGCGCAACCACCGCCGTCGCTTCGTGACAACCGCCGTTGGCGATGTAGATCGAGGGCAGTAGCGGAATCACCGTCACACCTTCGAGCGACAGCGCGGCCACTTCTTCTCGCGGATCGCAAGCGATCACTTCAAAGCCCAGGGCCCGGGCGAACTGTGCGCAGGCCTCGGCAACTGGTGACAGGCCTGCCAGCAGCAAGCGCAGTGCCGGACCCAGGGCGATCTCCAGGCGACTTCCCGTGCGCACTACGGTGTCGCTGCCGTCGGTGCGGCTGCGGGTGCTGAACAGGCCGCTTTCCAGGTCGATCACCCGGGTCAGGCGACGTTGACCGCGCAGTGCGTCGAGCAACTGGCCCAGGTGGGCCCGCCATTCGGCGCTCGGGCGCCTGTGCTCGACCAGCACGTCCAGGCTACCGCCACACGGCAGTTGCAAGCGTCTGCGCTGTTCGGCACTGGCGCCGTAGCAGATGACCTGTGCCGGTGCGGCATGCTCGCCACGGCTGAGCGCCTCGAGAAACGCCTCCTCGACGCAGCCGCCAGACAACGAGCCACTGTGCGCACCGGACTGGATGGCCACCAGCATTGCGCCAGGCGCGCGCGGTGCCGAACCGAAGGTGGAAAGGACCGTGCACAGCCACACGCTGTGTCCTTCGTCAGCCCAGGCCAGCGCCTGCTCCAGGACCGTCACATCAAGATGTTGCATTTGCCGTTACCTTTGCAAAACACAGGTTCAAGCGCCGCCGGTTCACGCCTTGCGGGTCAGCGGCAGCGCCAGCCGGCGCTGGCCGGTGGCATCCGCCACTGCGTTACCCAGGGCTGCCGCCATCGGGCCCTGGACGATTTCGGCTGCACCCAGGAAGGGTTGGCCAGGCTGGTCGATCAGGTGCACTTCCACGTGTTTCGGAAGTTGCGGGAAGCGCAGGATCGGATAGCCACTCCAGTCATAGCTGCGTACCCCACCGGGGTCATAACTGACCGCCTCGTAGAGCGTCCAGCTGCTCGACTGGACGATGCCGCCCTCGACCTGGTTGCGCAGCCCATCGGGATTGACGATCTGCCCGACGTCCACCGCCGTGACCACCCGCTGAATCTCGATCTCGCCGGTTTGCGGATGCACCTGGATTTCCACTGCCACCGCGCAGTAGCCCATGATGTTCTTGTAGCGGGCGAAGCCCAGGCCGATGCCCGTGCCCGGTGCAGACGAACGCCGTGGCCAGGCGAATTCATCGCGGGCCCGTTCGACCACGGCGCGGGCCCTTGGGTCGGTGAGGTGGCTCAGGCGGAACTCGATGGCATCCACGCCTGCCTGCGCCGCCAGTTCGTCCAGGCAGGCCTCGATGGCAAACACATTGATGTGGGCACCCAGCGAGCGCATTGCCGAAGTGCGGAACGGCATTTCGCTGATGAAGTGCATGTCGATGTCGCTTGCGCCCGTTTGGTACAGCGGGATCGCGTTGCGGTCGCCATCGCCTTCAGGCTGGGCAATCGGCACCGATGGCGCCGAGATGAACGGGCGGGCGAGCATGCGCGCGGGCACCAGGCGGCCGGCGTTGGTGATGCGCTCGTTATGCGGCGTGGTCCACAGCTGGTACTGCCAGTGGTTGATGCGTCCGCTGCTGTCCAGGCTGGCCTCCAGTTCGCTGAGCATGGCCGAGCTGTACGGTTCCCACAGGTTTTCCTGTTCACGCATCCACTGCACGCGCACCGGCACACCGGGCATGCGCATGGCGATGAGCGCCGCGTCGGCTGCGGCATCATCGGCGCCGTTGTGGCCATAGCATCCGGAGCCTTCGGCATGTATGCAGCGTACCGCACTCAGCGGCAGGCCGAGCATTTCGGCGATGCCCGCACGCAGCGGGAACACACCCTGGGTGTGGGTCCAGACGGTCAACGTACCGTCCGTGAACCAGGCCAGCGAACAGGAGGGGCCGATGGAACCGTGCATCAGGTACTGTTTGGTGACGCGCGCCCGATAGGTCTTGCCACTTGAAGGCGTCGGCTGGCCTTCGTGCTGGATGGGGTAGCGCCTGGATTGCAACTTGGGCAGCAGTTGGTGGATAACGGCCTGGTCCGGAATCACCTCGCCAGTGGTCCACCTCGCCGCCGCGTAGCCCGCCCGCATTGCCTTGATCGCTTGCCATTCATCCTTGGCCACCACGGCGAGATAGTTGCCATCCTCGACCACCTTGACGACGCCCGGCAGGCGTTCAATTGCCTGGCTATCGAAGCCGATGAGCGTGCAGCCCGGCCTTGGTGGCCGGATCACCCGGGCATGGAGCATGCCCGGCAGCCGCATGTCCTGCACGAACGCCGCGCCACCGCTGACCTTGGCCGGAATATCCAGGCGTGGGATGGCGTGGCCGATGAGCTTGAACTGCGCAGGTGAAATGTCCGGCGAGCTGGCCTTGGCATATTGATGCAAGTCCACGCCTGCCACCGCCTCGGCATAGCTCATGCGGGCGCCGGACGGGGCCGTGATCATCGCATCGCCTGTGTGCAGCGACGACACTTCCACGCCCCAGTGCCTGGCGGCTGATTCCATCAGCATCTGCCGCACCTGCGCAGCGGCGTTGAACAGCGCCGTGCCACTGTCGAAAATGGTATGGCTGCCGGCCGTGTAGCCTTCGTTCGGCGTCAGCGCCGTGTCCGCCGTGAGGAAAGTGACCGCTGCCGGCGAGACGTCCAGCCGCTCGGCGGCGATCTGCAACAGCGCGGTCTTTACCCCGGTGCCCAGTTCCACCTTGCCGGTATACACGGTAACGCCTTCGACGCCGACCCTGATCCACGCGTCGAGGTACGGGTTGGTGCGCAGGCTGCCTGGCAGGTCCGGGGCGAGCACGACAGTACCGAGGGTATCCACCTCGGTATCGGCCAGCGCCTTGCGGGCGGCCGGCATCAGCGCGAATGCCATCAGCAGGCTGCCGCCCTGCAGGAACGCGCGGCGACCGAACTCAGTTGTGAACGACATGCAGGCCACCGTTTTCGACGACGCGGGTGATCGCTTCGATGATTCGCAGATGCGTGCCGCAGCGACACAGGTTGGTGGCCATGTGCGCGCGGATGGTGGCTACGTCGGGCTGCGGATTGTGCTCCAGCAGGGCCTGGGCGCGCATGATCATCCCGGCGATGCAGTAGCCACATTGCGCGGCCTGGGTATCGATGAAGGCTTGTTGCAGCGGGCCTGGCCGTTCAGGCGTGCCCAGGCTCTCGACGGTGCGCACGTTGCGGCCTTGCATGCCGGCACACGGGGTCACGCAGGAGAATACCGGCTGGTCGTCGACGATGACGGTACAGGCACCGCACTGGCCCAGCCCGCAGCCATACTTGGCGCCGTTGAGTTCCAGGTGGTTGCGCAAGGCATAGAGCAGCGGCATATCCGGATCGATATCCAGGCTGTGCAGCTTGCCGTTGACTGTAAGGTTCACGTTGCTCATGGGGTCTCCTCGCGCAGAGCCTGAATAGTCGAATGCAAATCCGGCCACGGCCGTTCTGGGGCGGCTTGGCCACGGACGAAGTCCGCCAGGGCGGCGAGCTGCTGGTCGCTCAGGCTGGCCGCGAACGGCGGCATCGCCGGGCCTGGCTCACCGGGTGTGGGGGCGATGCCTTCCAGTACCGTCTTGATGAAGTTGCGTGGCGCAGGGGCCTGCACCGAGGACGTCACCGTCAGCGCTGGCCTGCCGTCGATACTGCGCATCGGTGCGCCTGCACCATGGCAGCCTGCGCATGCGGCCTGGAACAGATCACCGCCCAGGCTGGACGATTCGGCCGAGGCCACAGCTTTTGTCTCGAGCGTGGCTGGTTGATGAGAGGAGGCCGGCAAACTCAGCAGATATTCCGCCATGGCTTCGACATCGCTCCGAGGCAGCCGCGCGAGTTCCTGGCTGACCGGGCGCATGGGGCCGGCGGCGGTGCCATGGCCGTCGACGACTTTGGCTTGCAGGTAATCCACCAGCTGGGCTTGGGTCCAGGGCGTTTCGCGCCTGGCCAGGCCGAGCAGGGAAGGGGCCTCCCAGCCGTCAACCACTCCACCGGCAAGCGCCTGGCCCGTTTTCTCGGCACCGAGCAGGTTCAAAGGGGTATGGCATCCGCCGCAGTGGCCCGCGCCTTCGACCAGATAGCGGCCACGGTTCCACTGTGGGGACGCCTGCGCTGTCGGCACGAACGGCGCTGAATGCAGGAACAGCAGATTCCAGCCCGCAACCAGCGGGCGAAGGTTCCTCGGGAATTTCATGCGGTTGGGGGTTGCCGGCTGGTGCACCGGAGGCCCGCTCATCAGGTAGGCGTAGGCGTCCGCCAGGTCCTGATCGTCGAGTAACCGGTAATGCGTGTACGGGAAGGCCGGGTAGAGGAAGTGCCCATCGCGGGAAACCCCGTCGCGCATGGCTCGCTGGAACGCTTCGAGTGGCCACTTGCCGATACCGGTCTGCGCGTCAGGCGTGATGTTGGTGCTGTACAGCGTGCCAAACGGCGTCACCAGTGGCAGGCCGCCCGCCAGGTACTTGCCGCCAGGGCGCGTATGGCAGACCGCGCAGTCGCCGGCGGTGACGACCTGGGCACCGCGCGCAATCTGTGCGGGTTCGAATACCATGGGCCGCTCGATAGGGTCGATTGCCGGTCGCCACATCAACCCGAACGCTGCGGCTACCCCGCCCACGCCCAGCGCAATAGCTGCCAATGCCCAACGCTTCCTGTGCGACATCGATACCCACCTCGTTCTGCGCCTTTAGCAACCAGCAACTCCCGGTATTGCCGGATGCCGATCAGTTCAGGGCGAGCCTAAAGGACCACGGCTGGTGCGGGTATGGGTCGCTCGCGCAAGGCAGCTTTGCTCATTACGCAAGGCTGGCAGCGCGTGTTCGATAGCACGTCTGTTCAATCTCGAGGCCGGGCAGGTGGCTATGCTGCAGGCTGATGCAACCTCGACTGGTGATGCCACCAGCTTCCTTCACGGATATCTTCGACAGGGGTCGGTCAATGGACAAGTTTCTCGCCTTGAGCATGTTCGTAGAGACGGTACGTTGCGGTGGCTACTCCGCCGCCGCCCGCAAGCTTGGCGTGGCAACATCGTCCGTGGCGCGTCAGGTTGCAGCACTGGAGGCGGAGCTGGGCACCACGCTGATTACCCGCAGCACACGCCAGAACCGCCTGACCGACCTGGGCCAAGCCTATTTCGACAACGCGGTGGGCATTCTCGATGCGCTCGCTGCAGCCGATGGCATGGTTACCGACAGGGGCAGCGAAGCGAAAGGCAAGCTGCGGGTCAGTGTGCCGGTGGAGTTCGGCCGACGCTTGATCTCTCCCCACCTGGGGCGGTTTCTGGCGAGCCATCCGGAGCTGGAGGTCAGCCTCAACCTCAGCGACGAGCGGGTGGACCTTTACAAGGACCGAATCGACCTGACCGTGCGCCTGGGGTCGACCGTCTCCAGCGAAGATGTGATCTGCACCACCATCGGTCATTTCCAGCGCTGGCTGGTGGCCAGCCCGGCCTACCTGGAGCGGCACGGTGCGCCGACGCAACCGAGCGAACTCACCCGGCATTCCTGCATGCGCTTCGATTACGGCGGGCCAATGCGCGACTGGCTGTTCGAGGTGGCTGACGAGACGGTGCCCGTCGCGGTGCAGGGCCGGATGCAGAGCAACAATGCCGACATTCTCAGGCAGGCAGCGGTCGCCGGGCAGGGCATTGCGCTGCTGGCCGACTGGCTGGTTGCCGAGGATGTGCAACAGGGCCGGCTCACCCGCTTGCTGCCTGAATACGAAGTGAACCCGATGTCAGTCAATGCCTCGATCAATATCGTCTACCTGCCAATCAATCGCGCCTCGACGCGTATCAGGGCCTTTGCGCATTTCATGAAAGAGTTGGTCAGTGTTGCCTAGCGACATTGCGCAACGCTCTATTGCGTACTGTGTGGCTTCTGCCTGTGCAACTGACGCCGTACTCTGGGCTGAACTACCTTACTCAGGGCCTGGACCATGCACATTCCCCCGCTCCTGGCATTCGACTTTCTTGACCCTTGGAGCTGGGTGGCGCTGCGCCGGCTTGCGCTCGCGATGAGCCAGGCAGGGCAACCACTGAACGTCACCTTTCAACCCTGCCGCTCGCCATTGAGCCGTGCCGCTGCTGGCATGGCCTACCACGACTTTCTCGAGCGTCGCTTTGGCACCCAGTCGCTGACCCAGCAATCCCTGGTGGCTGCGCAGATGCGCCAGCTCGGCATTGAACCGGTGTTCAGCCAGATCGTTCGCCTGCCCGACACGCGCCCCGCGCTTGCCGCTGTACTGTGGCTGCAGCGTAGCGGGAAACCCGCTCATCACTTTGTGGAAAGTGCGTTTGAGGCCTTGTATTGCCATGGCCAGGACATTGGTGATCCGGCGGTTCTGGAACAGCTGCTGCAGCGGGAACAAGTACCTCTGGGCGAAGTCGTTCAATTCATGCACAGCGATACGTTCAGTGAGGAACTGCAGGCCGCCGAAGCCACGGCTGCGGCTTGGGCGGGACGCGTGATCCCATCTTTGCGCATCAACGGTACGGTGGTATTCGGTGCGCAGACACCGAGTGTTCTGGCGCCGATGCTTGGTTTCTTCAGTGCTCAGTAAGGAGTGAATTGTCCATCAAGGCAATCAAGGACTGGGTGTGGCCCTGTTCATCAGTTTTGCAATCCTTGTTGCACGGTTAGTACAGGGGATTGCGATTGGTCGCCAGTGGCCGCTATCGGACCCATAGCGGTCTTTTGCCGAGGACAGCAATCGGCCAAAAGCGGACTGATTACCGGCAGAGTGGTGCGGCTGGGGGCATGCAGGGTACCGCTCGCCTACTCGGGCAAATGGCTGGTGCTGTCATCATGACACTGCTCTTTAACCTGCTTCCCGCCAACTCTGCGCCTCAGTTTGCCCTTTGCACGGGAGCCTCATTGAACTTACTCGCTGCCCTTGTAAGCACGCTGCAAGGCATGCCTAAAGCACCAGTTTCTAACAAATGCACTGAATCCCAAAACATCGATTTTCATCGTTAGCGTGTCATAGATGTAGTTCGACCCGAGACAGCTTTGCCCATGCAAATTGCCTACGGTGTATTCATTTCAGTAGCCCATATCACCTGGTTCGCTGGCGTTGCGACATAACGACCAAGCGTCGAAATCGTGGTCAATGCACAGAGGGCCGATCCATAGCTGGCAGCTTAGGGTTGATAGCAGCCGTTCGCGTATGGCCGCTGTCGACCCTTCCAGTTCAAACATGTCAGTAAAGGAAAGCCTCTTAGCCTCAGCTACTTCCGCTTGAAGGCTTCACGACGAGACTCGCGTTCGTGAAGGAAACGATCGCTGATCAGCGCTTCCAAGTCCTTGCGTTCCACAGGGTCGCCGCAGTGAGGACAAACGCTGGCCACACCCACATCATGGCCGCAGGCGCGGTGCACGAAATGCACGGCCAACCCCTCATCCGGATTCTTGCACCACTTCTCGCCCCAGGCGCGTAGTGCGTAGATCACAGGATAGAAGTCCCGGCCCTTATTGGTCAGATGATATTCGTAGCGCAGCGGCTTCTCGCTGTAGGGCCGGCGTTCGACCAGGCCTTTCGCCTCCAGCGCTTTCAGGCGCGAAGTCAGCATCTGGGGCGTAGCGGTGGTCTGGATCTGCATTTCCTCGAAGCGTGTCGCGCCCATGTACAGCTCACGCAGGACCAAAATGGTCCATTTGTCGCCCACCGAATCCAGCGAGCGTGCCACCGGGCACACCGTATCGCTTGTCTCGTCCTGCATCGCCATCACGCTGTTTTCTCCGTAGAAACTATTGTTTTCATAGTAACGCAGCGAGGATAACGATGTCCCATGGATCAACCCTCGAAGTCTCATTTTTGTTGACACTATGATTTTCATAGTTAACATGAGGCCTGTGCGGCTTACGCTGTAGCAGTGGGGCAGTTGCCGCTATGGCAAACGTCCCGGAACGCCTCTCTGTTCACCTGGAGCACCATCATGACCCATCCTGTGTATGCCTCGCAGCGGACCGCTTTGCTGCTGGTCGACCCCTACAACGACTTCCTGTCCGATGGCGGCAAGCTTTATCCCATGCTTAGACGCGTCGCGGACGAGGTTCAACTGCTCGACAACCTGCGCATGACTGTTGCCGCCGCGCGAGGACAAGCCATTCAGGTCTACTACGTGCCTCATCGGCGCTGGCAGCCCGGCGACTACACCCACTGGGATCATCCCAATCCGACCCAACGCCTGATCCAGCAACGCCACACTTTTGCCAAGGGTTCCTGGGGCGGCGAATGGCATCCCGACTTCGTGCCGCAGGAGGGCGACATCATCATCCAGGAACACTGGGGACAAAGCGGGTTCGCTAATACCGACCTGGACTTTCAGCTAAAGCAGCGAGGCATCACACACGTGATCGTCGTCGGCCTGCTGGCGAACACCTGCATCGAATCGACCGCACGCTTCGCCATGGAGTTGGGTTATCACGTCACGCTGGTACGCGATGCTACAGCCGCCTTCAGCAAGGAAATGATGCACGCGGCGCACGAGCTGAACGGGCCGACGTTTGCGCACAGCATCGTCGACACCCGTGGACTCGTGCAGACGTTGCAACAGCAGTGAAAGGGCTGCGTCATGTCTGCTTCTTGCACATCGCCCATGGTCGTTACCGGCCGCCTTGTCACGCTCATGGCCCTGTGCTGCGCGCTGGCGGTCTCGACTATCTACTATCACCAACCGCTTCTGCCGCAGATGGCAGCGTCGTTTGGCCTGGCGCCGACACAGGCCGGCCTGGTCGCCACGCTGACGCAGCTTGGCTATGCGCTAGGGCTGCTGTTCATCGTGCCGCTCGCCGATTGTCGACAGCCACGCCAACTCGCGCTGCTGGCCATCGCGGGGAATGCCGTTGCCTTGCTTCTTTGCGCGGTAGCGCCGACTTTCACGATGCTGTGCGTGAGCAGCCTTCTGGTCGGGGTGACGGCGATCACTGCGCAGCTCATCATTCCCTGTCTGTCAGGGTTGGCCACTGCGGCTGAGCGAGGTCGTATCGTCGGCAGCCTGCTCAGCGGCCTCTCGGCAGGTCTTTTACTGGCGCGCATGCTCGGGGGAATCGCCGGCGCACATGTGGGGTGGAGAGTCGTCTTTGTGCTGGCCTCGCTCAGCGACGTCCTGCTGCTGCTCATCGTTGCCAAGCGCCTGCCCGCCACCACGAGTCTGCAGACGATCAGCTACGGGCGGCTCCTGGGCTCGCTAGGCAGCCTGGTCAGGCAGGAAGGCGTGCTGCGTTACTGCGCGGCGAGCGGCTTGCTGATGTTCGCCGCATTCAGTGCACTGTGGGCCTCGCTTGCCGCGCTGTTGGCACAACCCCCCTACGGACTAGACTCCGCCACCATTGGTCTGCTTGGCCTGGTCGCGCTGTTGGGCATCGTCGCGTCCCCCCATATTGGCGCGCTGACCGATCGCCTAGGCGCACGCACCATGGTCCTCGCCGGCGCAATGACCCTCGTTCTGGGTTTCACCTGCATTGCAGCGAGCGGGCAACATCTCGGCTGGCTGATCCTCGGCATGGTGCTGCTCGACATAGGCAATCGTGCCGGGCTGGTTGCCAACCAGGCGCGCGTATTCACCCTGAGGACCGAGGCCAGAAGCCGGCTCAATACGGTATTCATGGGGTCGTATTTTTTGGGGGGAGCGATCGGCGCCGCATTGGGGAATTACGGCGTGCACCGGGCAGGCTGGATCGGCCTGGCTGCTGTTGGCATCCTACTGTCTTTTGCAGCTACGGCGATCAGTGTGCTTGCACCCCGTGAGTCGAGCTCGACGATGAGCGAGGTTCGCCCTTGAGCGATTCAAAAACGACGCGACAGCGTACCTTTTGCTGGTTTGCTCAGGCTTTTGACCATGCCGTAGTTTGGCGTCCAAGTACCAGGCGGGCTTATCACTCACCCAGGTATTGAGATACCCAATCCGCTGGGTTCCCGATGGACCTCTCATGACCGGGAGGGGCCTGCGCCGTATTTCGTTCGCCCCTACCAGAACTGCGAACGGGTGAACGACATTCGCGCTAGAGCGATGCCCACTCTTCACGATACTGGAGCAGGAAATCCACAAAAGCGCGCACCCTCTGCGGGACATGACGACCGTGAGGGTATAGCAAGGTGTACGGCCTCGATCGCCCGCCAAACGGTTTCAAGACTTCAACGAGTCGTCCGTCCGCCAGCTCTTGTTCCACGATGAATTTGTAGGTTTGAAATAAACCGGCAGCGTTCTTGGCGAGTGTCACTCCGCCCAACACATCGTCGGAACACGAATAGCTTCCAGCGGTGAATACCTCACGCTCTCGACCGTCCTCTTGGAACAGCCACGAGATACGCCTACCGCTACTCGGAAGCTCAAACTGAATGCATTCATGCTGCTCCAAGTCCTGCAAGGTCTGCGGTGTCCCGGCTTTCTCCAGGTAGGCCGGGGACGCAACGACAACCAGCTTGGCATCCTCCAGCAACCTCGCAATCATCGTGGAGTCAGGCTGAGCTCGTACACGAATCGCCAGATCGTACCCTTCTGCAACGAAGTCGATATTTCGATTACCAAGGTGGATATCAACCGTTACTTCAGGATACAGGTCCCGAAATTTTGGCAGCAACGGCAGGATGCGGTGGTGCCCATAAGTCGTGGGCAGGCTGATACGAAGACGGCCTGAAGGCGTTGCTTGAGCGCCCATAACGGCCTGCTGGGCCTCCACCAGTTGCGTGAGTGCCTGGCTGCATTGCTCGAAGAAATCCTTTCCCGCATCGGTCAATCGAATGCTTCGGGTTGTCCTTGCGAACAGCCGAGAGCCCAGCCTTTTTTCCAAACGAAGGATCGACCTGCTCACTGCGGCCGGGGTAACGCCAGCGAGCTGAGCTGCGGCAGTAAAGCTGCCCGCTTCCGCCGACAGGCAAAACAGCTCAATGCTTCCCAACTGCAGATCGTCAAAGTGCCGCTTCATGGGATTTATCCGTACAGAGGCTGGTAGGAGGCTGGGCGTCGCACACTGCGGTAGACAGATACACCGAACTGAGAGCGCTGCTTGACAATTAGACTGCTCGGTCTAATTATCCTTGGATGGACATTCCAATGAAAGCCCCCAGGCGTGGGCGCCCTCCAAAAAACTCGCGTAGCGATCCCGATACTCGGCGTGCATTGATCCGCTGCGGTGTGGAGCTGCTGACCGAGCAAGGATTCAACACTACCGGTATTGAACAGGTTCTCAAACGGGTCTCCGTACCGAAAGGCTCCTTCTACCACTATTTCGACAGCAAGGATGCCTTCGGGCGTGAGGTCCTCGCTGAATACGGAAAGTTCTTTGAGCGCCGCCTGCGCCGGATCCTGCTCAACCCCCATCGGGAGCCGTTGGAGCGTATCCAGGATCTGCTGCACGAGTCGCTCATTGGCATGGAAAAGTACAACTGGCGTCGCGGCTGCCTGGTAGGCAATCTCGGCCAGGAAGTGACTTTGTTGCCCGATGATTTTCGCGGTCAGATAGAGAATATATTTCGAGTCTGGGAGGCGTTGCTCAGCCAATGCCTCCGGGAAGCGCAGGCCAACCAATCGATAGCCCACTCTGTTGAATGTGAACAACTGGCGGCTTTCTTCTGGATTGGCTGGGAGGGCGCAATCATGCGCGCACGTCTCTGCGAAAATGGTCACCCACTGTTGATCTTCGTAAAAGTATTTCTCGCCGGCATTGCCCGGTGAGTTTTTATCGCGGATTACTAGACAACCGGTCTAAAAGGAGTCGCTATGTTCAATGCAGTCGTTGTGGAGAACCAGGAAGGCGCTAAGCAGGCCCATTACCGCGAGCTATCAGATGACCAATTGCCAGCTGGCAGTGTCACCGTTGCGGTGTCTCACAGTACGCTGAACTACAAAGATGCTCTTTGCATCACAAGCCGGAGCCCGATCGCCCGACATTTTCCTATGATTCCGGGGATTGATTTTGTAGGGGTGGTGGAGCGCAGCGACGACAGCCGCTATCGCGAAGGCGACTCTGTATTACTTAACGGCTGGGGTGTTGGGGAAAGTCATTGGGGCGGCCTATCCCAGAAGGCCCGAGTGAGCGCGGATTGGCTGATTCCACTTCCGCAGGGGATGACACCCCATAACGCCATGGCGATAGGCACCGCGGGTTACACATCCATGCTTAGTCTGATCGCCCTGGAGCGCGCCGGGCTAAGGCCTGATGCAGGACCTGTTTTGGTAACCGGGGCGAATGGTGGCGTCGGCAGCATTGCCGTAGCGCTGCTGGCTGCCCGAGGGTATGAGGTCATCGCCTCGACCGGCCGGTTAGATGAGGCAGACCACTTGGTCCGGCTGGGCGCGACGGAAGTGATTGATCGAAATACGTTATCTTCACCGGGTAAGCCATTGGGCAAAGAGCGCTGGACAGCGGCGATTGACTCGATAGGAAGTCATACCCTTGCGAACGTATGTGCTCAGACCAAAGCCGACGGCTGGGTTGCCGCTTGTGGCCTGGCACAGGGCATGGATTTCCCGGCTACAGTAGCGCCCTTCATTTTGCGGGGGGTGAGCCTCTTGGGGATCAACAGCGTCACACGTCCATATGCCGAACGAGTCGAGGCATGGGCTCGGCTGAACGCGGAGCTGGATCTGTCGATTCTGGAGCAGTTAACAAGCGAAGTACCGCTTTCAGAAGTAATCCCTGTTGCAGATGACCTATTGGCCGGAAGGATTCGCGGGCGCCTCGTTGTTGATACCAGCGTTTAATCCATAGCCCAAGCACGCTCGATGCTTTCAAAGAGGCCAGCCCTCCGTGTTGGGGGCTGGGTCGCTCAGGAAACTGCTCATCACCGGAATGTGCCGGTGATGAGCATTCTGTCAATCAATGACCTGCGCTCTGACCGCCGTCGACGTGCAGGATCTCGCCGGTGACGAACGAAGCGCTGTCCAAGTAGAGAATCGCTTGAACGATGTCGTTGATCTCGCCCATGTGACCGACGGGGTGCAGCTTGCCCAGGGCATCGTGAGTTTCGGCGCCATGCATTGGGGTCTTGATGATGCCAGGCGATACGGCGTTAGCGCGGATGCCTCGTTTGGCATACTCAATTGCGATCGATTTGGTGGCAGCGTTGATGCCACCTTTGGTGAGGGATGCCATTACCGACGGAACGCCGTCGATTGCGTGGTCAACCAGGCTGGTGGTGACGCTGACCACATGCCCGCTACCATTCTTCTCCATTTCCGCGATGGCGAGCTGGGAGATATAGAAGAAGCCGCTCATATTGGTCGCAACGACCTGCGCATAGTCTTCTTTGGTGTAGCTGGTGAATGGTTTGGCGACGAAAATCCCGGCGTTGTTGACGAGCGTATCAATGCGCCCGAAGCGGGCCACGGCTTCGCGCACAACTCGTTCCGCTGTGGCCGGATCCGCAATATCACCGGCAACAGTCAGGATATCTGGATCGGTCGATGGTTGAATGGAGCGCGAGGTCGCTACCACTTTGTGGCCGAGGGCCCGGAACCCTTCCACTACACCTGCACCAATGCCTTGAGATGCGCCAGTTACGATGATGACTTTTTGAGAATTGCTCATGATATTTTCTCTACGATGGATTAAGTTTTCAGTTAGACGAAGCGGCTTGTGCCGCCTGCCTTAACACTTGCTCGTAATACTCAACAGACTGTGAGCCTGCGACGACTTGCCGATTGTTCAGTACCATTGCGGGTACAGAGTTGATGCCGCGGTCCAAGTAGAAATTTTCGAGCGCTCGGACTTCATCGGTGAATTGCCCGCTTTCAAGTACTACCTGCGCTTGCTGGGCGTTCAAACCGACTTTCTGAGCCAACGCCACCAACGTCTGGTGACTGCTAGGGTTTTGCCCGTTCACGAAGTAAGCCTCAATCAGCGCTCGGTGAAGCTCGCTTTGGAGCCCTTCATTCGCTGCCCAGAACAGCAGGCGATGTGCATCATGGGTATTGAAAAAGTGAGTTCGCCTTTGGAGATTGAACTCAAAGCCGAGCTCCCGTCCTCTTTCAACAATCATCTGATTACGTGCCGCCACCTGCTCCGCAGTTCTTCCGTACTTGCGAATCATGTGCTGGATGGCGTCCTCACCTTCGGCAGGCATATCGGGATTGAGCTCAAACGGTTTAAACGTCAACTTGACGTCGATTTCGTCGGCTACGTTGGCGATGGCTTGGTCCAAGGCAGTCGAGCCCAGCGCACACCAAGGGCAGACGACATCAGAAACGAAGTCGATTGTTACTGTGTG
The DNA here is from genome assembly GCA_029953615.1 of Pseudomonas putida. Taxonomy (NCBI): domain Bacteria; kingdom Pseudomonadati; phylum Pseudomonadota; class Gammaproteobacteria; order Pseudomonadales; family Pseudomonadaceae; genus Pseudomonas; species Pseudomonas putida. The sequence goes on from CP124529.1 coordinate 4,033,853, forward strand.
CTTCATGGCTTTGACTCCGACAATTGCTTTCTGTACTCGGTAGTCGTAATACCGGAGTAGCCCCAGTTATCAGTGTCGACTTCTTCGATCACGATGTGGGTCAACTTAGGATCTTTATGAAGCACGCGCTCCATAGTTTCAGTGATTTCTTTTATTACCTGGGCCTTTTGCTCTCGGGTAACACCATCACGAGTGATGCGGACGCTGATGAATGGCATGGGAAGTTCCTCTATCAAGTGTGCATTTGGGTGATGAGCAGTTGATGGAGCAACTTTAAGAATTCAGAGCAAATTGATAAATATGCCCCGAGGTACTTCATTTGTGACCTCATGTATCGAATCACGGGGCGCCTGGGTACCTCATGGCCTGTCAAACCTGAGGTCTCCGCATCGTTGACTGATCCAATAACCTGTAGTGCTGCAGCACCAGCGGCTCGGCGACCACGGCCTTTCCAATCAGATGACGACAAATTATAGGACGCCGGGCTGGGTCCGAAGATGCACCGATTTTTGTCGACAGATAGCTGTTTTTTAGAATCGCAAGACGGCGGCAGGAGCTGGACGAAAGCCACAAACGAGGACGCGAAGCCCGTTGAACTTGCCTCTGATCACCCCGGTGAATAAGCCCCAAAAACCAGCTCCAGAACATGTTCGGAGCTGGACCCAGTCAATTGCTAGTGCTGCTTAGCGATGTAGCAGTCCAGGCTTTTTCGTTCTTCCTCAGATTTCAACCCTGCAAACGGCATGTAGGTGCCACTAACGAATGCCTGCGGCTTAGCGATGAAGGCTTCGAATGACTCCGAATCCCATGTGACTCCTTTGTTCTTCATCGCCGCTGAGAAGTTGAATCCCTCTACTGAGCCGGCCTTGCGTCCGAACAGACCAGACAGGTTCGGTCCCATCATGTGTGCGGCACCTTTCTCGACTGTATGGCACGCCGAGCATTTGGCTTGAAACAGTTTGTGGCCGCCTTCATCCTGGTCGGGCGAGCACGCTGGAGATGCTGCCACAGATTGCAAAGCCACGAGGCAGAGGGCTGCGCCGACAACGCTGGCGCGGTTTCTTTTGGAGATCATTTCAAAAACACCTTCACTTCACGTGCAGCACGAACACCGGATTCAATTGCGCCATCGATAAAGCCACGCCAGCCGTTCGCACTGTCCGCACTGGCGAAGAACAGTCGGCTTTCGGCTCTGGTCAGCTCCCTGAAGGACTTACCGAACTGATTAGGGTGGTAGAAGCACCAGGTGCCCTTCGAGAAGGGGTCAAGCTCCCACTGATAACCCGTTGCGGCCACCACTTCGGCATCTGGGATCAGCGTGCGGATCGCCTTGCTCACGGCTTCGTCGTCAGTGATGTCGATCACATCAGGCGGACCAAAGCAGACGATGGTCGTGCCGTCCTCACGCTCCTCCTCCGTCCAGGCAGAAACAATAGGGTTTGGGAACGGCGCCGAGCCCGACCATTTGCCGACTTTCTGTTTGATCCTGACGTAGAATTTCGCACCTTTGCCGGTGTGTTGCTGAGTGGAGGACTCCAGCTTCACTGGAGACAGTGCAGGAGAGAAGGACACATCAGTCAGAACGTTCAACGGTAGGGCCACGACGACCGCTTTCGCCTTGAATACCTTGCCATCCACTGTCGTGACTTCAGCCCCTTTCCCGTCCTGCTTCACTCCCTGTACCGGAGAGGCGAGGAGCACATCAGGCTTGGATTCATCAACCATGGCTTGAATCAGAGCATGCGTGCCTTCCTTGATCTTGTAGCGGGCGCACATGTCCCACATAACGCCCACGTCATAGTAAGCGTTGGCGTTCCACTTCAGCATGTCGAGGAAGCTGCCCTGGGCGGGGTCGTTGTGGCAGCAGATTGTCAGCAGGGAGTTCAGGACATCACGCTCTTCGGGCGTCAGATTGGCCTGTTTGACACGATCTGTCAGTGACACCGCGTCGTACTTCTTCCATGCGTCGGTGAACAGCGGATCATATGGGCGCGGGAACACTGTCCGGCCCATCTGCCCATCCACATCGATGTACTTTTGCCAGGCTTTGCCGAGGATCTCGAAGCTTTCCAGGGCTGTGCCGTTTTTCAGTTTCCCATCGACGATCCAGCTGGCGGTTTCGGGGGTGGCGCCTGGGGATTCTTTGAGAGTCAATCCGTAGCGGTTCATTTCTGCCCAGACGTGGGGTTGGCCCCAGTGAATCCAGGTGCCGCCCAGTTCGATCTGCTCATCATCCAGATGCGAGGTGAAGGTACGGCCACCGAGACGATTGCGAGCCTCGACGATTAGGACGCGTTGGCCGGTTTCTGCGAGATCTCTCGCAGCTGTCACACCAGCGAAACCTCCACCGATCACGATTACGTCGTAGTCGTTGGCCGGTCGTGACGGTTTGGCGGCGAAAGCTTTGGCCGAGACGCCGACGGCGCTGGCGAAAGCGCCCGCAGCCACAAGACTGCCCGCACCTTTGATCAGGCTACGGCGATGGATGTTGTTCACGGGATCATCACTACTGTTCATTCTTATTCTCTCGGGCGCTAGTAGGATCACGAAGCGAGACGGTGCTTCGGTGCATCAATAATTAGCACCTGCGAGGCTTTTCCTGTTTACAACTGCACGTCACCCGCCTTCGTTTCTATGACAGACCAATGGCACGTGTTGGAACGAGGCACCTGGACACAGATCAAGTCCCGGAATAGCGCTTGCGATACTCGGATGGAGACATCTGGAACCGCTGGCGGAAAGCTGTGGAGAAATAGCTGGGTTCATTGAAGCCCCAGGTGTGTGCAAGGTCCGCTATCGGTGAGGCATCGTTACGCCGAATCAGCTCGGCGCAGATATCCAGACGCCTGTCACGGATGTGTTTTGCTACGACAATGTCATGCTCGGCAAAGCACCGATAGAGACCTCTCAGCGAGATCCCAACCTCCTTCGCGACCAACACAGGGCTAAGTTCAGGAAGATGCAAATTCTGCTCGATGAAGGCCATGGCTCGCTTGAAGGCCTTTTCTTGTGTGCTTATGGCCTCTGATCTTGATCCGATCAGCGGCCCTAGCAAGCACACGACGGCAGCCAGGACAGCTTCGCTATCCTGCACGCCTAGGCTCGAATGACCGATGGCCTCGCTGACCAACATGCGTGCCATCGTCGCTGTATTGGAGCTGGCAGGGATCTTCACGCCGCAATTGATCGAACCTCGAAAAGCATGGACGTTGAAAAACTCCCTGGGAATGATCAACGACAGCTGGCGAGACGATGTGCCGTACTGGAAGTCGGAGGGGCGGCACGAGTCAAGGAGCATAAGGTCGCCGGGAAGCAGCACGTTTCTGTTGCTGCCCTGCTCCATTTGAGATTGCCCTTCGAGCTGAGCGACCAAGAAATAAAACTTCCCATCATCAACCCTCACATCTCGCTCGGTTCGCTTCAGCCGTGTCTGAGCCACATCGATGGTGGCCACTTCAAGGGCCGCACGACGACTCATGGAGATCGATCCTTGAGACTCCTCACTAAGACGGGTGGCGTCGTACCTGCCGCATGCGGAGGAAACGGCTTCAAGCCAAGAATCAAAATGCTCGCTCGATGAAGAGGGAATGGTCATGGATCTGCCTCACTAGCCGGACGGAAGCCAAGGACAAAGCCTCCCACCGCACCCATACGATATTTTGAAACATTAAGCAATATCTTTCCCCTCCAGAAAGCGCCTTGGCACATCACCCAATGATTTTGGCACGGTACTGATACTGATTTGCAGTCCCTATACCTACGATCAATTCGTCACCAATTCTGGAGTGATGCCATGGGTGTATTCGACTGGAAACACTGGGCTGTGTTGCTTGTGGTCGCGCTGGCACTGTTTGGCGGAAAACGCTTGAAAAGTATGGGCAGCGATCTTGGTGGGGCAATAAGAGGGTTCAGGTCAGCAGTAAAAAATGAAACTGGAGAGCAGGATCAGTCTGCTTATACACCAGAAGCCAATTCAACAATAACGAAGGTGTCATCGTCATGAATAAGCTTGTGAAAGTTATCTGCCTTACTTCTGCTGTGCTCCTGGCATTACCTGCTGTGGCGGCTACCTCATCTGATGAGCAGATTCGCAATCGGTTGGACTTTATTGAAAAAAGCTGGAACGCAGGTAAGGCCGACGAACTCATTCAAAGGGATTTATGTCCCTAGCACTCAGATTGCCGGGGAGGGCACTGAGCAACTGTACAGCGGAACGCAAGCCGTTTCCGAACTGGTGAAAGGACTGGTCAAGGATAATAAGCATGTTCAGCTGGAGCTGAACAGCTCACAGCAAGTCAGTAAAGACGTAGTCGTTAGTTGGGTTACCTGGACTATCACACCAGTCGCCCAAGACGCTAAACCATTTAATATGAAAAGTCTGTTTGTCTGGAAAAACGACGGCAAGCGCTGGAACCTTGTGGCTGACATGTACACCTCAGGTGTAATTGCCAAATAGTGATAGCTATTCGCGTATCACTTCACCTGTAATTAATATCTCCTGAGGATGCAGCGGCTGCCCACGACAGAAGCTGCATCTGATAAAAATAAGTACAATAATCAGAGAAGCAGTTATGTCCCCGAAATTTAGAAAAGTCGTATTTTCGATTCTTCTCAACACCACCCTCGTCTCCGGCGCAAGCGCGTTGGATGAAATAAAAATATCGGGAATCAGCATAACGCCGAAATTAGAGCTAGGTGCAGGATTTGTTTATAACTCCAATCAGGCTTTCGGGTCAGACACCAGTTACTTCGGTTTGCCCATTGACCGCGATGGCAGCAGATTCGAGTATTTCGCTCGACCGGGCTTAGAATTTAACGGCCCATTAGGTGGGCTCGGTTCACTCTATGGAGGCGTTAGCTCAGTAGCCAGCGCCACTCGGGGCGACTCCGACGGTGCGGGGTTCACACGTGATGATCCTGAGTCCTCAGACATCGACGAAGCCTATGTGGGTTGGAAGAGCGGATCGGTGTTCTCATCGCTTGGGGAGGATGCCATCAAGCTCAGCGTCGGTCGTCAGGCATTCATGATCGGTAACGGATTTCTTATTGGCGAAGGCCATGTGGACCAGGGCCATGATGCAGGCTACTGGCTCGGCCCATACAAGGCATTCGATAGCACCGTCCTGGGACAGCTCGATGCCGGGAAACTGCACGTTGATCTCTTTGACCTGCAAGCCAGGATGGATCTGGACGTAGCCGATCTCAAGGAAAAGGTGCGCGTTCGAGGCGGAAACGTGGAATGGCGTGATGAGGTCTATGGCACGCTAGGAGCTACCGCGTTTCATGTGCTCGATGCGGACAACCCAGTGCGCGATGGTATGAACGTTTACGACGTTCGAGCGTCGGGTAGCCCGATAGCGGCATTACCCCAGGTGGCACTCGCTGCGGAATACGCATGGCAGCAAGGCGGGGAAGCCGACAAGAAAAGCCAGGCATGGTATCTGCAAGGTAGCTACACCTTTCAGAATGCACCATGGACACCTGTCCTGACCTACCGCCATGCCGAATTCTCGGATGATTACGACTCGCTTTTGTATGGCTACGGTGGCGACTGGGGCACCTGGTTCCACGGGGAGATCGTTGGCGAATCGATGCTGTTCAATGTGAATCAGAAGGTCGATATGCTCAAGCTGACTGCATACCCGACTGAGACTTTGATGATTGGCGCGATTCTGTATGACTTCAGCTACTACAAGACGCCAGAAGGGGTAGATAGTGACGAGTTCGCGAAAGAGTTGAACCTGCATGTGGACTGGATGGCCACACCCAAGCTCACGGTGGGCGCGCTGGTGGGGGTAGCGCGTCCGGGCGATGGAGCGAAGCAAACTTTCGGCGCTGATAACACGTCGCACCTATTTGAGACCTACATCAACTACAAATTCTGAAGCGGATTGACACCGTATAGCTATGTGGCGATGCAGGCCAAGCTGATCTGATGAGAGCTGCATCGCCACGACATTCCTTCCAGCGTTAAGCTACTTGATGCCTCGATTACGGAATGGGTACTGCTGAGTGAATCACCTTCTGCCCGAATGGTCTCAGCGCCCCTGATTGCGCTGGTAGGGATTTCACTCGATCTTCTTGGTGAAAATGCTGAGATGGGCGATAGAACCTTCCTCGGGCGCGCGCTTTGGGTCGCTGGCAGGCTCTGTGAATGGCTGCTATGGGTCCAGGCTGTGTGAAAACACCTGCGATTGTATAACCTTCTGATCGTCGAGATCGTGGCGGGGACGATCATGAAGCGGTTCATTGAGGGTGAGGCCCGGACGCAAGTCACGCTGCTGCCGGAGTGCCTGGATGATTACATCACCGAAGAAAACCCTGTTCGGGTGGTTGACGTTTTCGTCGATGAACTCGACCTCGGAGCGCTCGGATTCGAGTGTGTCGATCCGGCTGCTACGGGTCGTCCGGCCTACCATCCAGCAGTCCTGCTGAAAATCTACATCTATGGCTACCTCAATCGGATTCAGTCCAGCCACCGGCTTGAGCGCGAGGCAGAGCGCAACGTCGAGCTGCCACCACTTGGTGCGAGCCAGAAACCTCTGTTGTTTCCGGGCTGATCATACAAACTGATGCTACCCAGGGTGCAGCCAGTATCGTTGCACATGCGGATCATCCAGTGCCTTTCACGACCTGCTGCCACGGCAGGCAGAGCGATATCTCGGACATAGACCAGCGCCGGTCTTCTGGATACGGCCATGGGACACGACGATCCAGGTAGCGAACCACCTCCCAGCAGGGGAACAGCTCCTGAATGATGGGTGAATCCTCCAGCTGGAGGGGCGTGAGAACCAGCCGATCGGTGATCAGCGTCGGAAGACAGCCCATGACATTCGTTCCCGGGCATCCCTGTTAGACGGTGATGATCAGTACAGTCGCGAAGGGCAGCAATCGGCCAGAAGGGGACGCACCTACAGTTTGTACGGATGGAACCCTGGAACACCAAGGCCTATTCATTCACCAATTGAATGACCGTTTTGCCCTTGCTGCGACCTCCTGCGACCTGGCGAAATGCCTCGTTGACCTCTGCCAGCGCAAAGTGCTGCTGATCGACTCGAATGGTCAGTTGCCCGGCATTGGCCAGCAAAGCCGCCTCGCGCAGGATGTCTCCATGGTGGTCGCGCCCCGTGCCGGTAAGCAACGGCGTCAGGGGTGAACACGCCCGAGTAGGTGGCGCTTTTGAACGATAGCGGCGCGAGGCTGTGCTGGCCCCAGCCGAGGCAACTCAGTACGTGTCCGGTATAGGGCTTCACTGCCTGGAAGGAGGCATCCAGCGTGCTGCCACCCACGGTGTCATAAACGATGTCGAACCCCTCGCCGGCCGTGTACTGCTTGACATAGGCCTCCACGCTTTGCGTCTGGTAGTCGATTGCCGTGGCGCCCAGCGAGCGAATGAAGTCGAGACTCGCCGCCGAACCGGTGGCGTAGACTTCGGCACCGCGCGCCTTGGCCAGTTGCACCGCGACTTGGCCGACCCCTCCCGCACCGCCATGGATCAGCACCCGCTGTCCGGCATGGACATTGGCGCGATCCACCAAGCCTTCCCAGGCGGTGATGAAGACCAAAGGCAAAGCGGCGGCCTCACGCATGCTGAGCGCATGTGGCTTTGCCGCGATCAATCGGGCATCCACGGCGATGTACTCGGCCATGGTGCCCTGAGCACCGCCGATCCCACCGGCCATGCCGAAGACCTCCTGGCCGGGCGCGAAGCCCTCGACCGCCTCGCCCAGCTCTACGACCGTGCCGGCCAGGTCCAGACCGAGCACCGCCGGCAGTGCCTGGCGGGCGTGTGTTCCCGCGCCAGTGGCGATCTTGGTATCGAGCGGGTTGACCCCTGCGGCGTGAACCTTGACCAAGACCTGCCCCTTACCGGGAGCAGGGCGAGCCATATGGCGGACGGCCAGCGGGGCCTGGGCGGACTCGGCGATAGCGGCAAGCATGGTCTGGTTCATGACGTGGACCTCTGAATGAGTGGACGCTTACAGGTTGCTCCGTCTTATCCATTCTGATAAGAAACCAAATTTGCATATCACTCATTCCTGAAAGAGGCCTAATATCGATGGATCTGTTCGACAGCATGCGCATCTTCGTGCGCGTCGTGGAGCGTGGCTCGTTCTCGGCTGTCGCGCGCGAACTGAACATGGGGCAGCCTGCGGTGAGCAAGCAGATCCGTGCGCTGGAGCAGTATCTGGGTGGGGCCGTGTTCGCCCGCAGCACCCGGCTTTTGGCCCTGACCGACCAGGGGCAGAGCTTTTACAGGCAATGCCAGGAGATTCTCGGCCAGCTCGACAGCGCCACCCGCAGCTTCGCCAGCGGCCAGGAGCAAATTGCCGGTCCCCTGCGAATCGCCGCACCGGTCACCTACGGAAGGTTGTGCATAGCGCCGCTGCTTGGGGCCTTTCTGCAGCGCCATCCCGCTGTGCGGATCGACCTGCGCCTGAGCGATCACAACGAGGATCTGCTCAAGGAAAACATCGACTTGGCGATCCGCATCGGGGTGGTGAAGAGCGAGGGGCTGGTGGCCGTCTCTCTGGGCACCAGCAAGCGGCGGGTCTATGCCGCGCCCATCTATCTGGATCGCCACGGCCTGCCAGGCGAGCCCGCCGACCTGGCAAACCACAACTGCATCGCCTTCACCCTGCTGGAGCATTACGATCGCTGGCACTTCACCCGCGGTGCGCAAGCGCTCGATGTCGCCATCAAGGGCAACGTCACCAGCAACAGCAGCGAGGCCATACGTGAGATGGTCCTGGGCGGCCTGGGCGTTTCCCTTTCTCCGGAATGGCTATTTGCAGCAGACGTCCAGCAGGGCATCGTGCGCAGCGTGCTCGACGATTACCAGACCACCGCGCTGCCAGTCAGCGCCGTGTTCAGCCGCGAGCGACGACGCTCGGCTCGGACGATGGCGTTCGTCGATTTTCTCCGGGAGCATTTGTAGCTGTTCCCAAGCGGGGCGCAGGTCCGCGCGCATAACGGGCAGACCTGACAGGTATCATGCCGTGTTCTGCTGCAGCCATTCCCTCGGGCTTGCGCCCACCTTGCGACGAAAGGTGCGGGCCAGCGCAGACGGACTTTCGTAGCCCACCTCATCGGCGATCAGTGCTATGGGGCGGCCTTCGCGCAGGCGCTTCTGCGTCAGGCTGATTCGCCAGTTGGCCAGGTAATCCGCAGGGGTGGCGCCCACGGTCTCGCGAAAGTGCGCAGCAAAGCTCGCGCGTGACATACCGGCACGATCCGCCAACTCCGCCACGGACCAGTTTTGCCGGGGCTCGTTGTGGATAGCCACCAACGCACGGGACAGCTGGGCGTCGGCCAGCCCGGCCATCATCCCCGAGGCGATGCTGCGGCTGGCGATGAGATGGCGAAGCAGCTGAATCACCATCAGCTCGAACAGGCGATTGAGGATCACGTCCCGCCCGCATTCGTCGCCGAAGGCCTCTTCAAACAGCCAGTCGAGGGTGCTATCGAGGCCCTGCAACTCACGCAGCGGCTTGATGATGAAGTCCGGCAACGCCAGGGTCAGTGGATTGTTGGCGCCGCCATCGAATTGCAAGGTGGCACACACCAACTCTGCTTCATCGGCTTCGCTCGCCGACAACTGATGCTCCTGCGGGCGTACGGCCAGAATCAGGCTGGGTTCCGTCAATTCAATCAGCTGGCCGCGCTTGTCCCTCAAGACCAGGCGCCCCGAACGCAACAGATGGGCGTGGCCGACGCTGTGCTGCCCATAAAGGCTGGTTGTTCCGCAAAGCCCACCTTGGTGAAAGGTGGAAGCGTGCAAGTTGAAGTGCTTGAGCAGCGTCGATAATCGGTCCATGGCTCGCTCATGTTTAGACGATCTGTTGCATAAATTCGACGATCTGAATCCGAAAGAAAAGGTAGCCTTCCTAGTATGGGCTCCAGGCTTGATCGACAAGCCGGTTAATCAACCTACTGGAGAACTACCATGACTCGTATCGCCGCTCTCTCGCTGGACCAAGCCCCTGCTGGCTCGCGCGCTGCCCTCGAAGGCATTCAAAAAGGTCTCGGCTTCATTCCCAACGCATTCAAGACCCTGGCCCACTCCCCGGCCGTACTCAACGGTTACCTGGGCCTCGCACAGGCCCTGGGTAAAAGCTCACTGAGCGCCGCCGAACGCGAGGTTGTGGCCCTGGCGACCTCGGAAATCAACGGTTGCGATTACTGCCTGGCCGCACACGCCTTCTTTGGCGCCAAGGCGGGTTTGAGCGATGAAGCCATCAGCCAGGCTCGCAGCGGCACCCTCAGCGCGGTCGCAGCGCTGGCGCAGCAGATCACCGCAAGCCGCGGCCAATTGAGTGACGAGCAGGTCGCTGCAGCGCGAGAGGCCGGTCTTGACGATAGCAAGATCGTGGAGGTGGTGGCGCAAGTCACGCTGCTGACTCTGACCAACTACCTGAACAACATCGCTACGACCGATATCGACTTCCCGCCGTCGGCACGCTAGGAGGGTAACCGCCATGAGTCAAGTGCAGTGCTCGAAGAGCAGCGCGGTGAAACCCTGTGCACCAGGATCATCAACTTGTCAGTTTTGATCATTGAGCCCGTTCAAACGGCTGTTTAATGTCGCAGGCAGACAAACGACGGGGCCCGCCGCCCGGTGCGGCCCCGCATCCCGTGAATACGCCATCTGGGGACCTTTCCATGGCCGCCGACCGCTACCCGCACCTGCTCGCCCCGCTGGACCTGGGCTTCACCACCTTGCGCAACCGCACCTTGATGGGGTCGATGCACACGGGCCTCGAAGAGCGCCCGGGCGGCTTCGAGCGCATGGCCGCGTACTTTGCCGAGCGCGCTCGCGGTGGCGTCGGCCTGATGGTGACCGGCGGCATCGCGCCGAACGATGAGGGTGGGGTGTATTCCGGCGCGGCCAAGCTCAGCACCGAGGAGGAGGCCGACAAGCACCGCATCGTCACCGAGGCGGTGCACGCTGCCGGTGGCAAGATCTGCCTGCAGATCCTGCATGCCGGGCGCTATGCCTACAGCCCGCGCCAGGTCGCACCCAGCGCGATCCAGGCGCCGATCAACCCGTTCAAGCCCAGGGAACTGGACGAGGCGGGTATCGAGAAGCAGATTGCCGACTTCGTCACGTGCGCGGTGCTGGCCCAGCGCGCCGGTTACGACGGCGTCGAGATCATGGGTTCGGAAGGCTACTTCATCAACCAGTTCCTCGCCGCCCACACCAACCACCGCACCGACCGCTGGGGCGGTAGCTATGAAAACCGCATGCGCCTGGCGGTGGAAATCGTCAGCCGGGTGCGTGGCGCGGTAGGGCCGAACTTCATCATCATCTTCCGCCTGTCGATGCTCGACCTGGTGGAGGGTGGCAGCACCTGGGACGAGATCGAACTGCTGGCCAAGGCCATCGAGCAGGCCGGCGCAACCCTGATCAACACCGGCATCGGGTGGCACGAAGCGCGTATCCCGACCATAGCCACCAAGGTGCCGCGCGCGGCATTCAGCAAGGTCACTGCCAAGCTGCGTGGCGTGGTGAACATTCCGCTGATCACCACCAACCGCATCAACACCCCGGAAGTGGCCGAGGCGGTGCTGGCCGAGGGTGATGCCGACATGGTCTCGATGGCCCGGCCATTCCTGGCCGACCCGGATTTCGTCAACAAGGCCGCCGCCGGGCGCGCGGCGACGAGATCAACACCTGCATCGGCTGCAACCAGGCCTGCCTGGACCATACCTTTGGCGGCAAGCTGACCAGCTGCCTGGTCAACCCGCGTGCCTGCCACGAGACCGAGCTCAACTACCTGCCGGTGCGCACCGTGAAGCGCATTGCCGTGGTCGGCGCTGGCCCGGCCGGCCTGGCGGCAGCCACGGTAGCGGCCGAGCGCGGCCACACGGTGACCCTGTTCGACGGTGCAAGCGAGATCGGCGGGCAGTTCAATGTGGCCAAGCGGGTACCGGGCAAGGAAGAGTTCCATGAAACCCTGCGTTACTTCCGCAACAAGGTCAAAAGCACGGGCGTGGACCTGCGCCTGAACACCCGGGTCGATGTGCAGGCGCTGGTGGACGGTGGCTATGACGAGATCATCCTGGCCACCGGCATCGCCCCGCGCACGCCGGCCATCCCCGGTGTCGAGCATGCCAAGGTACTCAGCTACCTGGACGTGCTACTTGAGCGCAAGCCGGTGGGCAAGGCTGTCGCGGTGATTGGTGCGGGTGGCATCGGTTTCGACGTTTCCGAGTACCTGGTGCATCAAGGCGTGGCCACCAGCCAGGACCGCGAGGCGTTCTGGAAGGAGTGGGGCATCGATACCCATCTGCAGGCGCGCGGTGGCGTGGCCGGGATCAAGGCCGAGCCGCATGCCCCGGCGCGGCAGGTGTACCTGTTGCAGCGCAAGAAATCCAAGGTGGGTGACGGCCTGGGCAAGACTACCGGCTGGATTCACCGTACCGGCTTGAAGAACAAGCGGGTGCAGATGCTCAACAGCGTCGAGTACCTGGGCATCGACGATGCCGGCCTGCACGTTCGCGTGGCCGACGGCGAGCCACAAGTGTTGGCAGTGGACAATGTGGTGATCTGTGCCGGGCAGGAGCCGCTGCGCGAACTGCAGGACGGGCTGGTGGCGGCGGGGCAGTCGGTGCACCTGATTGGTGGGGCCGATGTGGCGGCGGAACTGGATGCCAAGCGGGCGATCAACCAGGGTTCGAGGTTGGCGGCTGAGCTCTGAGTTGCCGGGGCCGCTTTGCGGCCCTTCGCGGGCTTGCCCGCTCCCACAGGGGTAGCGCACCTCGGACTGTGGAAGCGGGCAAGCCCGCGAAGGGCTGCAAAGCAGCCCCAGGATTTCGCTGGTAAACTCGCAGCATGCTCCTCGACCTTCCCCAAGCTCCCCTGCACCCCCTGACCCTGCCCTGGCTGCAACAGGCCAAGGTCGAAGCCGCCATCCTGCGCCTGGACCTGATCGACCCGCTGATCAGCGGCAACAAGTGGTTCAAGCTACGCCACCACCTGCAACAGGCCAGCGCCAGCAACGCCCCGGGCCTGATCAGCCTCGGCGGCAACCATTCCAACCACCTGCACGCCTTGGCCGCAGCCGGCAAGCGCTTCGGCTTCGCTACCGCCGGCCTGCTGCGCGGTCACGCCCAGGACACGCCAACCGTGCGGGACCTGCAGGCGCTGGGCATGGAGCTTCACTGGCTGGGCTATGGCGGCTACCGGGCACGAAACGAAGCGGGTTTCTGGGAGCCCTGGCAGGCACGCTATCCGGGTTGGCACTGCATCCCCGAAGGGGGCGGCGGGCTCGCCGGTGCACGGGGCTGCGCGCTGATCGTGCAGCAAGCGCGCGGGCAAGTCGCGGCACTGGGCTGGACGGGCTACGACGCCTGGTGGCTGGCCAGCGGAACGGGAACTACCCTGGCCGGCCTGGTAATGGCCGAGGCCGGCGCACATGTGGTGCATGGTGCATTGGCTGTACCCAGGGACCATGGTGTACCGGAAGCGGTAGCGACACTGGCCGGCGCGCATGGCTACCAGCTGCACGACGCCTGCCGTGGCGGGTTCGGCAAATTCGATGATGAGCTGCTGGCGTTCATCGCCGACTGCGAGCGGCACACCGGCGTGCCACTCGAAGCCCTGTACACCGGCAAGGCTCTGCTGGCCTTGCGTGAGCAGGTCGGGGCCGGGCTGTTCGCGCCTGGCTCCCGCCTGATCGTGGTGCACACCGGCGGCCTGCAGGGCCGACGCGGTTACTTGTAAGGCAGCATGCGCAGCAGTGTGTTGTCGCGCTGCACATAGTGATGATACAGCCCGGCCAGCGCGTGCAGGCCGATCAGCCAGTAGCCCCAGCTGCCGATGCGTTCATGCCAGCCTTTGATGAACTTGGCCTGGTCCGGGTTCGGGCCGATCAGGTGCGGCAGCTCCAGGCCGAAGAACGGCACCGGTTTGTCGGCGGCGCTGAGGATAAGCCAGCCGGCCAGCGGCAGGATGATCATCAGCAGGTACAAAGCCAGGTGCATCAAGTGCCCGAGGCCGGTCTGCCAGGCCGCAGGCTTGGGCACGATGGGCGGGGTCGGGCGGCTCAGGCGGATGGCCAGGCGCAGCCAGACCAGCACGAACACGCTGAGCCCAAGCATGAAGTGCAGATCTTTCATCAGGTTGCGTTCGACGCTGTCCTTGGGGAACAGCCCACGCAGTTCGATAAGGGCGTACACCGCGGCCAGCAGCACCAGCATCAGCCAGTGCAGGGCAATGGAAAGGCGCGCGTAATGGGTCGCGGGGGTGGATGAAACCATGATCGGTCCTCGTCATCAGGTCGGAATGGCGCTCTTGCTGGCGCTCAGGTAGTACTGTAATGGCTATCGGGGAACGGATTTTTGCTCTGGGTCTGTGAAAATTGTGTTGTCTGCACCGGCCTCTTCGCGGGCTTGCCCGCTCCCACAGGTACTGCACAGCCTTCAGAATCTGTGCTGTATCTGTGGGAGCGGGCAAGCCCGCGAAGAGGCCGGAACTGCTGGCATCATGCCTCGGGAGTAAATGGCCAAGTGTCAGCCACCAGAAACACCCGCTCGGCCTCCTGCCAGCCGCCATCAGCCTCTTGCTCCAACCTCACCAGCAACTGCGCAGGAGCCTGCCGCTGCAGCACATGCAGCCACGCCGCAAACTGCTCCATCGGCCAGCAGTCGTTCGCCTCGACCCGCGCCGGCGCCAGCCAGGCATGCCGTTGCAGCGGTTGCCATCGCTCACCCTCGCCCATGATCCAGTCCCGCCGCCGTACCCAGCGCCCGCGCAAGTGCTGCGGGTTGGCGCCCTGCGGTGGCTGCGCATGCCCAGGCCACGGGTAGAACAGATAACCACCCAGCCACACATGCGCCTGCACCTCCTCCACACCCAGTTGCGCCAGCACCTCGCGGCTGTGCGCCCCCGCCGACATGGGCAACTGGTGCCGCGTCAGGTGCGCCAGTTTGCTACCCAGGCGGTCATGGCAGCCCGGCCCCAGCCAGGCTTGCGGGTCGTGCCCGGCGTGCTCCGGGCCCAGGTACAGCTTGATCGCCAACTCCAGGTGGTGCACGCCGTCGCGGTCGCGCAGCACCACGTCCAGCTCGCCCAAGGTGCGCCCGCCGTCGCGAATCGCCAGATTGGCCGCCAGCAGTTCGATGCCCGGCGCCTGGCCCAGGGCGAATTGCCACAGGCGTTCGTAGTAATGCCCCAACCGCCGACTGCCCAGTTGCGCCAGCCAGTCGCGCAATGGCCGGTCATCGTCATCCAGCGCCTGCAGCCAGTTTGCGAGGTGCTGCGGCTGGTCGGCCCACAGGCTGCCCGCCAGCGGGTGGCGCTGGGGGCAGGGCGGGGCGCTGAGCAACGGGGGCGACAGCAGGGCCCAGGCCAGGTCGCGCACGGTGGGACGGCGTAGCTGCCGGGGCAGGTGATGGAGCAGGGCGAATGGCATCATCCTGCGAGCATAGCCGGTTTGCCGCTACCCGGTGGTTTCGCCCATAATCGCGGCATAGTCACCCGCCGCAGAGCCTCGCAGGAGCCCCATGGAGCAATTTCGCAATATCGGTATCATCGGCCGCCTTGGCAGCTCCCAGGTGCTCGACACCATTCGCCGACTGAAAAAATTCCTCCTCGAGCGCCACCTGCACGTGATCCTCGAGGACACCATCGCCGAGGTGCTGCCCGGCCATGGCCTGCAAACCTCCACCCGCAAGCTGCTGGGCGAGGTCTGTGATCTGGTCATCGTGGTCGGCGGCGACGGTAGCCTGCTGGGCGCCGCCCGCGCCCTGGCCCGGCACAACATTCCGGTGCTGGGCATCAACCGTGGCAACCTGGGCTTCCTTACCGACATTCGCCCCGACGAGCTGGAAGAGAAGGTTGCCGAAGTACTCGACGGCCACTATCTGGTGGAAAACCGCTTCCTGCTGCAGGCCGAGGTGCGCCGCCATAACGAAGCCATTGGCCAGGGTGATGCGTTGAACGACGTGGTGCTGCACCCGGGCAAGTCCACGCGCATGATCGAGTTCGAGATCTACATCGATGGCCAGTTCGTCTGCAGCCAGAAGGCCGACGGCCTGATCGTCGCCACTCCCACCGGCTCCACCGCCTACGCGCTGTCGGCCGGGGGGCCGATCATGCACCCCAAGCTCGACGCTATCGTCATCGTGCCGATGTACCCGCACACCCTGTCGGGCCGGCCAATCGTGGTCGACGGCAACAGCGAGCTGAAGATCGTGGTGTCCAAGGACCTGCAGATCTACCCGCAAGTGTCCTGTGACGGCCAGAACCACTTCACCTGCGCCCCCGGCGACACCATCACGGTGAGCAAGAAACCGCAGAAGCTACGCCTGATCCACCCACTGGACCACAATTACTACGAGGTCTGCCGCACCAAGCTCGGCTGGGGCAGCCGTCTGGGAAGCAGGGACGACTGATGCTCGATCCGGCGCGTAGTTTCGACATCATCGGTGACGTGCACGGTTGTGCGCTGACCCTTGAACGCCTGCTCGACGCCCTCGGTTACAAGCGTGTGGCCGGTGTCTGGCGCCACCCGCGGCGCCAGGCGCTGTTCCTTGGCGACATCGTCGACCGCGGGCCACGCATTCGCGAGGCATTGCACATCGTCCACGACATGGTCGAGGCCGGCCAGGCGTTCTGCATCATGGGCAACCACGAGTACAACGCCCTGGGCTGGGTCACTCCGGCACTGCCCGGCAGCGGCAAGGCCTTTGTACGTGAACACACGCCGCGTCACGCCCGGCTGATCGACGAAACCCTGACCCAGTTCGCCCACCACCCCGCGGACTGGCACGACTTCGTCAACTGGTTCTACGAACTGCCATTGTTCGTCGACGCCGGGCGCTTCCGCCTGGTGCATGCCTGCTGGGACCCACGGCTGATCGAGCCGCTGCGCCAGCTGTACCCCGACGGGCGCATCGACGAGCACTTCATCCAGGCCTCGGCGGTGACCGGCAGTTTTGCCGCCACCGTGTGCAACCGCCTGCTGCGCGGCACCGACATGCGCCTGCCGGACGGCCTGACCCTGACTGGCGGCGACGGCCTGACCCGCGCCTTTTTCCGCACCAAGTTCTGGGAAGAAGACCCGCAAACCTATGGCGACATCGTGTTCCAGCCCGATGCCCTGCCCGCGGAAGTGGCCAGCACCCCGCTCAGCCATAGCCAGAAAAACGCCTTGCTGCGCTATGCCGAAGACGAGCCGATGCTGTTCGTCGGCCATTACTGGCGCAGCGGCCGCCCGGCGCCGATCCGCGCCAACCTGGCCTGCCTCGACTACAGCGCCGTGCTCTACGGCAAGCTGGCTGCCTACCGGCTGGATGATGAAACCCGCATCGACCCGCACAAGTTCGTCTGGGTCGACGTCGACCGCCCGCAGGCCAACCAATGAACGTTATCGAAGTGATGCGCCTGCCGCTGTCGGTCGACCTCAGTGGCTTCGTCCAGCTGCTGCAGCGCCTGCAGGTGCCGCACCGGGTCAGCGAGGAGGGTGATGCCCAGGTGCTCTGGGCCCCCGATACCCTGGCCGAAGACGTCCGCGAACTCTACCAGCGCTACCCCGACGGCAACGCCGACCTTGAGCTCGCTGCGGCCCCTGTGGGAGCGGGCGCGCCCGCGAATGCCCCCACACAGCCCTCCCTGGCAGACCAGGCCAAAGCCTGCAAGATCACCACCCTGACCCTGCTGCTGTGCTTCATCGTCGCCGGCCTCACCGGCCTGGGCGACAACTTCACCACCATCAGCTGGTTCACCTTCCTCGACTTCCGCGTCCAGGGCGACTACCTGTACTTCAGCCCGCTGGCGCAAAGCCTGGACGAAGGCCAGTGGTGGCGCCTGGTATCGCCCATGCTGCTGCACTTCGGCGTGCTGCATCTGGCCATGAACAGCCTGTGGTTCTGGGAGCTGGGCAAACGCATCGAACTGCGCCAGGGCCCGTGGGCGCTGCTGGGCCTGACCCTGCTGTTCAGCCTGGTGTCCAACCTGGCCCAGCACTACAGCAGCGGGCCGAGCCTGTTCGGTGGCCTGTCCGGTGTGCTGTACGGCCTGCTCGGGCATATCTGGCTGTTCCAGTGGCTGGCGCCAAACCGTTACTTCAACCTGCCCAAGGGCGTGCTGGTGATGATGCTGATCTGGCTGGTGGTGTGCCTGAGCGGCGTGATCGACACCCTGGGCCTTGGCCAGATCGCCAACGCCGCCCACGTCGGCGGGCTGCTCATCGGATGCCTGACCGGGCTCTTGGGTGGGGCGCTGGCGCGGCGTAAACTGTCGGCTTGAATCAGGAGACACTATGTCCACTTTCGCGCAAATGATCGAAAACATCACCCCGGAAATCTACCAGAGCCTGAAGCTGGCCGTGGAAATCGGCAAATGGTCGGACGGCCGCAAGCTCACCGCCGAACAGAAAGAGCTGTCGCTGCAGGCAGTGATCGCCTGGGAAATGAAAAACCTGCCCGAAGACCAGCGCACCGGTTACATGGGCCCGCAGGAGTGCGCGTCGAAGTCTGCACCGATCGCCAACATTCTGTTCAAGTCGGACTCGGTACATTGATCGAACTCGCTCGTGGCTCGTTGAGCAAGATGGCGGTCAGCCTGCAGGCGCCGGTGGTGCAGTACAGCTTCCGCCTGGATGACACGCAAGTGCCGGTCAACCCGCTGATCGGCCAGCGCCTGCGCCTGGAATACCTCGGCGCCATCCACTGCAGCCATTGTGGCAAGCGCACCAAGACCAGCTTCAGCCAGGGTTATTGCTACCCGTGCATGACCAGGCTGGCCCAGTGCGACGTCTGCATCATGGCCCCGGAAAAGTGCCACTACGACGCCGGCACCTGCCGCGAACCGTCGTGGGGTGAACAGTTCTGCATGACCGACCATGTCGTCTACCTGGCCAACTCGTCGGGGATCAAGGTCGGTATTACCCGCGCCACCCAGCTGCCCACCCGCTGGCTCGACCAGGGCGCCAGCCAGGCCCTGCCGATCCTGCGTGTGGCCACCCGCCAGCAATCCGGCCTGGTCGAGGACTTGCTGCGCAGCCAGGTGCCGGACCGCACCAACTGGCGCACCCTGCTCAAGGGCGACGCCGAGGAGCTCGACCTGGTTGCCATTCGTGAACAGGTCTTCGATGCCTGCACCGCTGGCCTGGGCGAACTGCAAGGCCGCTTTGGCCTGCAGGCGATCCAGCCGCTGCGCGACGCCGAAGTGGTCCAGATGAAATATCCGGTCGAGGCCTACCCGAAAAAGATCGTCAGCTTCAACCTCGACAAGGACCCGGTAGTGGAAGGCACGCTGCTGGGCATCAAGGGCCAGTACCTGATCTTCGACACCGGTGTGATCAATATTCGCAAGTACACGGCCTACCAGCTGGCCGTGCTCCAGTAAAAGGACCTCTACATGCGTACCGAACAACCGCAAGTGATCTACCTCAAGGATTACCAGGCGCCCGAGTACCTGATCGACGAGACGCACCTGACCTTCGAGCTGTTCGAGGACCACACCCTGGTTCACGCGCAACTGGTCATGCGCCGCAACCCGGCACGCGGTGCCGGCCTGCCGCCACTGGAACTCGATGGCCAGCAGCTGGAGCTGCTGCGCGCCGCGCTGGATGACCAGGAATTGCAGCCGGGTGACTACCAGCTCGACGCCGACAGCCTGACCGTGCAGCCCAAGGCCGAGCGCTTCACCCTCGATACCAGCGTGAAGATCCACCCCGAGAGCAACACCGCACTGGAAGGCCTGTACAAGTCGGGCAAGATGTTCTGCACCCAGTGCGAGGCCGAAGGTTTCCGCAAGATCACCTACTACCTCGACCGCCCGGACGTGATGAGCACCTTCACCACCACGGTCATCGCCGAGCAGCATCGCTACCCGGTATTGCTGAGCAACGGCAACCCGATCGGCAGCGGGCCTGCTGAAGACGGTCGCCACTGGGCAACCTGGGAAGACCCGTTCATGAAGCCGGCCTACCTGTTCGCGCTGGTGGCCGGCGACCTGTGGTGCGTCGAAGACAGCTTCACCCGCCAGTCCGGCCGCGACGTCACCCTGCGCATCTACGTCGAGCCCGAGAACATCGACAAGTGCGACCACGCCATGGTCAGCCTGAAGAAGTCCATGCGCTGGGACGAAGAGGTCTATGGCCGCGAGTACGACCTGGACATCTTCATGATCGTCGCAGTCAACGACTTCAACATGGGCGCCATGGAAAACAAGGGCCTGAACATCTTCAACTCCAGCTGCGTGCTGGCCCGTGCCGAAACGGCTACCGATGCCGCCCACCAGCGCGTCGAAGGCGTGGTCGCCCACGAATACTTCCACAACTGGTCGGGCAACCGGGTCACCTGCCGTGACTGGTTCCAGCTGTCGCTGAAGGAAGGCTTCACGGTGTTCCGCGACGCCGAGTTCAGCGCCGACATGAACTCGCGCACGGTCAAGCGCATCGAGGATGTGGCCTACCTGCGTACCCACCAGTTTGCCGAAGACGCAGGCCCGATGGCCCACCCGGTACGCCCGGACAGCTTCATCGAGATCTCCAACTTCTACACCCTGACCGTGTACGAGAAGGGCGCCGAAGTGGTGCGCATGGTGCGTACCTTGCTGGGTGCCGATGGCTTCCGCAAGGGCAGTGACCTGTACTTCGAGCGCCACGATGGCCAGGCGGTGACCACCGACGATTTCATCAAGGCCATGGAAGACGCCAACGGCGTCGACTTCACCCAGTTCAAGCGCTGGTACAACCAGGCCGGCACCCCGCGCCTGGACGTCAGCGAGGCCTATGATGCGGCCGCGCAGACCTACAGCCTGACATTCCGCCAGAGCTGCCCGCAGACCCCGGACAAGGCCGAAAAACTGCCGTTCGTGATCCCGGTGGAACTGGGCCTGCTGGACGCCGCAGGCAACGACCTGCCGCTGCAACTGGCCGCTGAAGTTGCGGCGCAGGGCACCAGCCGCGTGCTGTCGGTGACCGAAGCCGAGCAGACCTTCACCTTCCAGGGCATCCAGGCCAAGCCGCTGCCGTCGCTGCTGCGTGGTTTCAGCGCACCGGTCAAGCTGAGCTTCCCCTACGACCGCGATCAGCTGATGTTCCTGATGCAGCATGACAGCGATGGTTTCAACCGTTGGGAGGCGGGGCAGCAGTTGTCGGTGCAGGTGCTGCAGGAGCTGATCGGCCAGCATCAGCGCGGCGAAGCACTGAAGCTGGACCAGCGTCTGATCACCGCACTTGGCACTGTACTTGGCAACGAGTCGCTGGACCCGGCCATGGTTGCCGAAATGCTCTCGCTGCCAGGAGAGGCGTACCTTACCGAAATCAGCCAGGTGGCCGATGTGGACGCTATCCATGCCGCCCGCGAATTCGCCCGCCGGCAGATCGCCGAGCAGCTGTTCGACGCCCTGTGGGCGCGCTACCAGGCCAACCGCGAAGTGTCGCGCAACACCGCCTATGTGGCGTCTGCCGAGCACTTTGCCCGCCGCAGCCTGCAGAATATCGCGCTGTCGTATCTGATGCAGAGCGGCCAGCCGCAGGTGCTAGAGGCGACCCTGGAGCAGTTCGAGCAGTGCGACAACATGACCGAGCGTTTGACCGCACTGGCGGTACTGGTCAACTCGCCGTTCGAGGCTGAACGGGCCAAGGCCCTGGAGGCCTTTGCCGAGCACTTCAAGGACAACCCGCTGGTCATGGACCAGTGGTTCAGCGTGCAGGCGGCGAGCACGTTGCCGGGCGGGCTGGCGCGGGTCAAGGCGCTGATGCAGCACCCGGCGTTCACCCTGAAGAACCCGAACAAGGTCCGTGCGCTGATTGGCGCCTTTGCCGGGCAGAACCTGGTCAACTTCCATGCGGCGGATGGCTCGGGGTATCGCTTCCTGGCGGACCTGGTGATCGAGCTGAATGCGCTGAACCCGCAGATCGCCTCGCGGCAGCTGGCACCGCTGACTCGCTGGCGCAAGTATGACGCTGCGCGTCAGGCCCTGATGAAGGGCGAGCTGGAGCGGATTCTGGCTTCTGGCGAGCTGTCCAGTGATGTGTATGAGGTTGTGAGCAAGAGCCTGGCTTGAGGGCCAGAGGGGCTGCTTTGCAGCCCATCGCGACACAAGGCCGCTCCTACAGGGACCCGCGTCAATCCGGCGTTCGCGGTCCCCTGTAGGAGCGGCCTTGTGTCGCGATGGGCCGCACAGCGGCCCCAGGCTTTTTCCAGTCGACAACAAAACATAACACCCCGCCCGTTGTATTCCCGCAAACATCCCCGCTACGATCCCTTCAAGCTACTGCAGGCCTCTAGATCAGGCTTTTCGCAGGACCTGCAATGCCTTGACCCACCTAACAAGAACACAACAGGGGACAGTCATGAGGGAACAGAACAGGCGCCTCGCCTGGCCATTGGCAGCCGCAGCGGTACTGGCACTTGGCATATGGGCCGACAGCGTGCAAGCCGCTGCCGCCGACGAATACTCCACCGAATCGGCCAAGGCCAGCCAGAGCCTGCTGATTGACGCCACCCACGCCGGCAAGCGCCTGGTAGTGGTGGGCGATCGCGGTCATATCCTGTTCTCGGACGACCAGGGCAGCACCTGGACCCAGGCGCGGGTGCCCACCCGGCAACTGCTCACCGCGGTTTTCTTCCTCGACGACAAGCGCGGCTGGGCCGTGGGCCATGATGCGCAGATCCTCACCAGCAGCGACGGCGGTGCCACCTGGAGCAAGCAGTTCGAAGACCTTGCCCGTGAAGCGCCGTTGCTCGATATCGCCTTCCTCGACGCCCGGCACGGCTTTGCCGTAGGCGCCTACGGCGCCTTGCTGGAAACCACCGATGGCGGCCAGCACTGGCAGGACGTGGCCGAGCGCCTGGATAACCCCGACCAGCTGCACCTGAACGGTATCGCCCAGGTGCGTGACGCGGGCCTGTTCATCGTCGGCGAGCAAGGCGGCATGTTCCGCTCCGCCGACAACGGCCAGACCTGGACCAAGGTCCAGGGCCCCTACGAGGGTTCGCTGTTCGGCGTGATCGGTACTGCCCGGCCGCACACCCTGCTGGCCTACGGCCTGCGCGGCAACCTGTTCCGTTCGACCGATTTCGGCGACAGCTGGCAGCCGATCGAACTCAAGGCCGCACGTGGCACCCTCGAATTCGGCCTGGCAGGCGCTACGCTTGTCGAGGGCGGTAGCCTGGTGCTGGTCGGCAATGGCGGCAGCGTGCTGCGCAGTACCGATGATGGCCAGACCTTCACTGTATACAACCGCGCCGACCGCATCGCCCTGGCCGGCGTCAGCGGCCGGGCCGATGGCGGCCTGCTGCTGGTAGGGCAGGGTGGCGTGCACCTGGCTGACCCGCAGGGTGCTGACCAGGAGGTGCGTCCATGACCAGCAGGGAGAGCATCACCATGCACCCGCATCACCAGGACAAGGCCACGCTGCTCGAACGCCTGATCTTCAACAACCGCCCCGTGGTTATCGCCCTGTGCGTGCTGGTCAGCATCTTCCTGTTCTGGCAGGCCACGCAGATTCGCCCGTCCACCAGCTTCGAGAAGATGATCCCGCTGCAGCACCCGTTCATCGAGCAGATGATGGAGCACCGCAACGACCTGGCCAACCTCGGCAACACCGTGCGCATCTCGGTGGAGGCGGTCAATGGCGACATCTTCGACAAGGACTACATGGAAACCCTGCGGCAGGTCCATGACGAAGTGTTCTACATCCCTGGCGTCGACCGTGCCGGGCTGAAGTCATTGTGGAGCCCCAGCGTGCGCTGGAGCGAGGTCACCGAAGAAGGCTTCTCTGGTGGCGAGGTGATCCCCAACACCTACAATGGCTCGCAGGACAGCCTCGACACACTCCGCGACAACGTGCTCAAGTCAGGCCAGGTAGGGCGCCTGGTGGGCAACAACTTCAAGTCCAGCATCGTCGATGTGCCACTGCTGGAGAGCTACCCCGACCCGCAGGACCCGGGCAAGCAGGTAAAGCTGGACTACCAGCAGTTTTCGCACCAGCTGGAAGAGAAGATCCGCGACAAGTTCCAGGCGCAGAACCCCAACGTGAAGGTGCACATCGTCGGCTTCGCCAAGAAAGTCGGTGACCTGATCGACGGCCTGGTGATGGTGGCGATGTTCTTCGGCGTCGCCCTGGCCATCACCTGGGTGTTGTTGTACTGGTTCACCTGGTGCATCCGCAGCACCATCGCCGTGCTCATCACCACCCTGGTGGCTGTGGTCTGGCAGCTGGGCCTGATGCATGCGGTGGGCTTTGGCCTGGACCCGTACTCGATGCTGGTGCCGTTCCTGATCTTCGCCATCGGCATTTCCCACGGAGTCCAGAAGATCAACGGTATCGCCCTGCAGTCGAGTGACGCCGACAACGCCCTGACCGCCGCCCGGCGCACGTTCCGCCAGCTGTTCCTGCCAGGGATGATCGCCATCCTCGCCGACGCCGTGGGCTTCATCACCCTGCTGATCATCGATATCGGGGTGATCCGTGAACTGGCCATCGGTGCTTCCATCGGTGTGGCGGTGATCGTGTTCACCAACCTCATCCTGCTGCCGGTAGCCATCTCCTACGTCGGCATCAGCAAGAAGGCTGTCGAGCGCAGCAAGCAGGACGCTACCCGCGAGCACCCGTTCTGGCGCCTGCTGTCGAACTTTGCCAGTGCCAGGGTGGCGCCGGTGTCGGTGGTGCTGGCGCTGGTCGCCTTCGCCGGTGGCCTGTGGTACAGCCAGAACCTGAAGATCGGCGACCTCGACCAGGGCGCGCCGGAGCTGCGTCCCGACTCGCGCTACAACCAGGACAACAACTTCATCATCAGCAACTACTCGACCAGTTCCGACGTGCTGGTGATCATGGTCAAGACCCCGCCGGAAAGCTGCTCGATCCACTCGACCATGGCGCCGATCGACGAGCTGATGTGGACCATGCAGAACACCCCTGGCGTGCAGTCGGCCATTTCCCTCGTGACCGTGTCCAAGCAGGTGATCAAGGGCATGAACGAGGGCAGCCTGAAATGGGAAACCCTGTCGCGCAACCCGGACATCCTCAACAACTCGATCGCCCGCGCCGATGGCCTGTACAACGGCGACTGCTCGCTGGCGCCGGTGCTGGTGTTCCTCAACGACCACAAGGCCGAAACCCTTGAACGGGTCACTGCCGTGGCCAAGGCGTTTGCCGACAGCCACAACAAGGAAGGCCTGCAGTTCCTGCTGGCGGCGGGCAACGCCGGGATCGAGGCAGCGACCAACGAGGTAATCAAGTCGGCCGAGCTGACCATCCTGATCCTGGTGTATATCTGCGTGGCGGTGATGTGCCTGATAACCTTCCGCTCGTTCGCCGCCACCCTGTGCATCGTCCTGCCGCTGGTGCTGACCTCGGTGCTGGGCAACGCGCTGATGGCCTACATGGGCATCGGGGTCAAGGTGGCGACCTTGCCGGTGGTGGCGCTGGGCGTGGGTATTGGTGTGGACTACGGCATCTACATCTACAGCCGGCTGGAAAGCTTCCTGCGTGCCGGGTTGCCGTTGCAGGAGGCGTATTACGAGACCCTGCGCTCGACCGGCAAGGCTGTGCTGTTCACCGGGTTGTGCCTGGCCATCGGCGTGTGCACCTGGATCTTCTCGGCGATCAAGTTCCAGGCCGACATGGGGCTGATGCTGACCTTCATGCTGTTGTGGAACATGTTCGGGGCGCTGTGGTTGTTGCCGGCGTTGGCACGGTTCCTGATCAAGCCGGAAAAGATGGTGGGCAAGGAGGGTGGGTCGATTTTCGCCCATTGAATTGCAGGGGGCCGCTTTGCGGCCCATCGCGACACAAGGCCGCTCCTACAGGGAACGCGTATTCGCAGATTGACGCGATCCCTGTAGGAGCGGCCTTGTGTCGCGATGGGCTGCAAAGCAACCCCAGGGTTATAATACCGCCACATCCCTCACAGGTACCCCCATGTCCCCCCTCGCCACCGCCCTGCAGTCCTGCGACATGCTCCTGATCGACGGCCTGCACGCCTTCGACTTCACCTCCGATGAATCCGGCCTCACCATCGAATGCATGGACGGCCGCCAGCTCCGCCGCTGGACCTTCACCCCCGAGCAGATCACAGCTGCCATCGCCGTGGGTGACGAGTGGCAACTCGACGATGCCGACGGCGCGCATCGGCTAGTCTGTATGAGTGCCTTTCGCGCCCCGGATGATGACGAAGATGAATCGGATCTGGACGAGCCTGCTGACCGCTAGCCTGATGAGCCTGACACTCCACGCCCACGCCGCCACCTTGCTGGTGGGCAGTTACACCGATGGCGCCAGCCAGGGCATCTACCGCTACGGGTTCGACGAAAAGACCGGTCATATCGACCCGTCGCCGCAGCAGGTGGTGGAGAGTGTCAGCCCTTCATGGCTGGTGCTGTCGGCCGATCAACGCCAGCTCTTTGCGGTCAACGAAACGCCGAAGGGCGGTGTCAGCAGTTTCGCCGTCAGTGCAAAAGGCGAGATCAAGCTACTCAACCAGGTGCCCAGCCAAGGTGACGAGCCTACCCACGCCAGCCTCAGCCAGGACCAGCGTTATCTGTTCGTGGCCAACTACGCGGTCAAGCCCGATCCCGGCGGCAGCCTGGTGGTGGTGCCGGTTGCCCGCGACGGCAAGCTCAAGCCGGTGGTGCAGCAGGCCCGGCACAAGGCGAGCGGGGTCAACCCCGAGCGCCAGGCCAGCGCCACACGTGCATTCGCTGGTGCTGTCACCGGACGGTCGGCACCTGTATGCCAGCGACCTGGGGGCTGACAAGGTATTCATCTACCGTTACGACGGTGCCAGCGCCGACCACCCGCTGACGCCGGCGATCCCCGCGTCAGTGGATTTGCCGCCGGGCAGCGGGCCACGCCACCTGCTGTTCGACGCCAAGGGCCGACATGCCTACCTGACCCTGGAGATGAGCGCCGAAGTGGTGATGTTCGATGTGCAGGAGGGCAACCTGGTCGAACGCCAGCGCCTGCCCCTGACCGAGAGCAAGGAAGCTGCGGCGAAAGCGGCAGGTGGCTTGCACCTGTCGGCAGACGGGCGCTTTCTGTATGTGAGCAACCGCGGCACGGCCAACGAGATCGTGGCGTTCAGCGTGGGCAAGCAGGATGGCCAGCTGGCATTCCTGCAGCGCCGCTCGGTGGAGGGGGATCACCCCCGCGAGTTCGCCCTCGATCCAGGTGACAACTTCCTGCTGGTGGCCAACCAGAAGAGCAACCAGATCGTGGTGATACGCCGCGATCCGCGTAGCGGCAAGCTGCTGGAGACGGTGCAGACGCTGAAGCAGGAGGCACCGTCGGACCTGAAGTTCATCGAGTGATATCGATCGGCGTGATAGTCGATACTGCCTCAATGAATTTTTGCCTGCGGCTTCGGCGGCGTAAGTTTGACCCAAGGCCCGAACGGGCCAATGTCAAACCACCGCCGTCGAGGTCAGCCCAGATGAACTTCAATCTCTTCCCGGTCATTGCCGCATCCGCCATTTCCGCTTCGGTCGTGTTGCCGACCCATGCCCATGCCGACAGCAGCGGCAAGGCGTCCGCTACGCATAGTTATACCGAGCAATACCTGCGCCAGAGTGCCAATTTCCATGCGGCCCTGAGTGGCAAGCACAACCACTGACGCAAGCCTGACACGGACCCTGTGGGAGCGGGCGTGCCCGCGAACACCGGCAAAGCCGGTGCCATGCACCGCGCTGTCTGCTTCGCGGGCACGCCCGCTCCCACAGGGGGCCGTGTAGTGCTTATAGTTGTTTACTTGGTCATCACTGCCTTGAACAGGTCCGAAGCCAACCAGCCCTCCAGCCAGCTCCGCACCCGCGGATAAGCCGCCTCGGCGAACCACTGCGGTTCGACCCCGGCAAACTGGCGCATCAGGGGCAGCAACGCGGCATCGGCAATGCTTGGGTGGTCGGCCAGCAGGTAGGGCCGGCCCGCCAGCAGGGCTTCAAGCTCCGCCAGCCAGGTCTCGGCCTGCTGGCGGTAATGTTCGCGGGTATGCTCGGGGTAGCGCTCGGCATACTTGTACAGGTTGACCTGCGCCTTGAACGTGCTGTCGTTGCGCGCAATCAGAGCTTGCGCCTGCTGCGCCGCCACAGGGTCGGCCTGCAGCCGCCAGTCCTGCGGGTCGTTTTGTGCCAGCGCCCAACGCATGATGTCCAGGCTTTCTTCGAGCACCCCGGCGCCGGTATCCAGTACCGGCACGGTGCCCTTGGGTGACAAGGCCAGCAGTTCTGCCGGCTTGTTTTTCATCGCTACCTCGCGAATCTCCACCTCGCACCCCGCATAGCGCAGGGCCAGGCGAGCGCGCATGGCCCAGGGGCAGCGGCGGAACGAGTAGAGGATCACCCGCACACCTCCACGTCACTCAGGCCATTGCCTTGGCGGCGCACCTGGATCTGCACCGGGATGCGTTCGTGCATTTCCTGCACGTGGGAAATCACCGCCACCTTGCGGCCCTGAGCCTGCAAGCCGTCGAGGGCATCCATGGCCAGTTGCAGCGACTCGGGGTCGAGGCTGCCGAAGCCTTCGTCGATGAACAGCGATTCGATACGCAGCGTGCTGGAGGCCATCGAGGCCAGGCCCAGGGCCAGGGCAAGCGACACCAGGAAGGTTTCCCCGCCGGACAGCGAGTGTACCGAACGCAGTTCGTCACCCATCTCGGTGTCCAGCACCAGCAGGCCGAGGGCGCTGCCACCGCGCTTGAGGCGGTAACGGCGGGCCAGCTGGCGCAGTTGGGTGTTGGCGTGGTGCAACAGCAGGTCAAGGTTGTAGCCCTGGGCGATCTTGCGGAACACATCGCCCGAGGCCGAACCGATCAGGGCGTTCAGGCGAGCCCAGCGTTGCCACTGCTGGTGGGCCTGTTCGATTTCCGCCGCCAGCGCCTGGTGCGCCTGTTGGCGACGCTGGTCATCGGCCTGCTGTGCACGCAGTTCGGCGCATTGCTGCTCATGGCCGGCCAGGCGCTCGCGCAGTTCGGTCAGGGCCTGTTCCAAGGCATCGGCCGAGGTGTCCACGGTCATTTGCGCGGCATGTTGTTGCAGGCGTTGTTCACGTTCCTGCAACAGCACACGGCCTTGTTCGATGGCTTTTTCGGCGCCTTGCAGGCGTTGGCGCAGTTCATTGACCTGCGCGTCATCCATATCCAGCAGGCGATCCAGGCCGGCGTCGTCCAGCTCCGGGTGTTCACCGCGCCACTGGGCGATCTGGCCCTTCAGCTGCTGGCACTCGGCGTCCAGCGCTTGTTGCTGCTGGGTGTTGGCCTTGAGTTCGCTGGCCAGTTGCACGCCTTGGGTACGCAGGTCCTGCAGGCGCTGGGCAGTTTCGGCGTCGAGGGCGCGGGCCTGCTCCAGCGCGGCGTCCATGTGCTGTTGCCAGGCTTCGGCGCTGGCGTGCCCGCCAAGCAGTTCGCCGAGCGCAGCCTGGGCCTGTTGGCGCTGCTCGTCGAGGGTGGCCAGTTTCTGCTGCAGTTGCTGTTGGGTCTGCAAGCGCGCCTGCTGCTGGTCGCGCAGCTTGTCCAGCTGGGCCTGGCGGGCTTGCTGTTCCTGCTGTTCGTCCTTGCGCTGCTCCAGTTGCTGCAGGCGTTGGGCGATCTGCTGGTCCAGGGCGAGGAAGGCATTGGCCGGGTCGTCGTTCAAGGCCTTGAGGGCCTCTTGGGGCAACACGCTGGCCAAGTCGTCAAGGCCTTGCTGCAACTGCTGCTGGTCGTTGGCCAGGGCCTGATGTTGTTGCTCCAGATGGCGCTGGGCCTGCTGTTGCGCCTGCTCGGCGGCCTGCAGTTGCTGGTTGAGACGGGCTGCATCTTTTTGCAAGGCGAGCAGGGCGCGCTGGCGTTTCTCGTCCTGGCTGATTTCTTCGTCCAAGCGCCGCAGCTGGCTGTCGAGCCAGGCACTGCGGGCCCTGTCGTCCTGCGGGGCGAGGGCAGGCCACAGGCTGTGCGCTTGCACCTGGGCCACCAGTGGTTGCAACTGCTCGCCGAGTTGCTGCTGTTGCTGTTGGTAGTCCTTGAGTTGGGCGTTGACCACACCCAGCTGGGTGCGCAGTTCCACCAGCTTGCCGTTCAGGGTTTCGACCTGCTTGTGCGCGGCGTCTTCCTCGGCCTGGTCATGGCGACCCAGGCTTTGCAGCAGTGCTTCAGGCTGGTGGAACGGGTGCTCGGCGCTGCCGCACACCGGGCAAGGTTCGCCGTCGCGCAATTGGCCACGCAACTCTTCGACGCTGGTATTGCGTGCCAGGCGCTGGCGTTCCAGCAACTGGCGGGTGAGGTTGAGTGCCTGTTCGGCGTTTTCCAGCTCGGCCTTGGCGGCGGTGCCTTCGGCAATCAGTTGCTGGCGTTGCTGCATGGCTTGCTGCTGCCGCTCGCGCACGGCCTCCAGCTGCTGGCGCAGTTCCAGCTCTCGGCCATGCAGGCGTGCCAGTTCTTCTACAGCGCGCTGCTGCTTGCGGTTGTCCTGCAGCATGCCACCGAGCAGGTCGATCTGTTCTGCCAGGGCCTGGGGTTCGGCCTTGGCTTCGCGGAACAGCAGCTCGAATGCATCGCGCTCGGCCTGCAAGTGCGCATTGGCCTGGCTGGCCTGGGCCTGCAGGCCGGGCAGTTCCTCACGGCCCTTGGCCAGGCGGCCACCAATCAGCATCACTTGCTTCAGTTGCGGCAGGTAGGCTTGCCAGGCATTGGCCAGGCCCGCAAGGTGCTGGCTGTCGGCAAGCGCGACGTCGATTTGCGCCAGTTGCTGCAGGCTGCGCTGCTGGTGCTCTTCCAGCTGCTGCAGGTGCTGCTGGCCTTCGGCGACCTGCTGCTCGGCCTGCTCGCTGGCGCTGCGCTGTGTTGCCAGCTCCTGCTCCAGGCGGGCCAGGTTGTCCTGGGCGGCAAAGGCCTGGCGCAGGCGAGGGGCGTTCTCGCTGTGTTGCGCCTGGCTATCGGCAAGCGCCTGGCGCGCAGCGTCCAGCGCCTGTTCGAGCTCGCCGGTGCGCACGTGCAGTTCGGCTTGCTGCTGCTGTTGCTCGGCGATCTTCGCTGCCACCGGTGCCAGTTGCGCGGCCAGTGTCTGCTGGCGGTGGAACTGGTGGCGCTGCGGGGCCAGGCGCTCCAGGCGCGCGAGGTCCAGGCGCTGGTCAGCCAGTTGTTGCCAGTCCTGTTCGGCAGCCCGCAGCGCGGTGCCGGCTTCGGCGTGCTGGGCTTGCAGCTGGCGCTGCTCGTTCAGCCAGTTGCGTTGCTGTTCCAGCTGGCGCTCACTGGCCTGGTCGGCCTTGAACTGCTGTTGCGCCTGCTCCAGGCGCTGGTCGAGCTCGGCACGGGCTTCGGCGGCCATTGGCAGCAGGTGGCTGGCACGCTCCTTCAGGGCATTGTGGGCCTCGCCGGCTTCGCGAGCCTTGCTGAAGGCGCGCTGGCCCAGGCGGGTGTAGATGGCGGTATTGGTGAGCTTTTCCAGCAGCTCGCTGCGTTCTTTGTCGTCGGCCTTGAGGAAGGCGCCAAATTCGCTCTGGGCCAGCATCACCGCGCGGGTGAACTGTTCGAAGTTAAGGCCCAGGCGGGCTTCGACCAGTTGTCTGTATTCGTTCTTGCCGCTGCCCAGTACCTGCTCGCTGTCCAGGTCGTAGAAGCTCTGGCGGCTGTGCTGCAGCTTGCCGTTGGCTTTGTCACGGGCGCGGTTGGCCTCCCAGCGGGCGCGGTAGCGGCGGCCATCGATGCCGACGAAATCGACTTCGGCAAAGCCGCTGCCGGTGCCGCGGCGCAGCAGGTTGCGCGGGTCGGAGGTGGGGATTTCACCGTCGGCGTCTGGCACCTTGGCTTCGCGGCCAATGTCGTTCAGCCGTGGCACGGTGCCGAACAACGCCAGGCACAGGGCGTCGAGCAGGGTACTTTTGCCCGCCCCGGTAGGTCCGGTGATGGCGAACAGACCGGCGCTGGCCAGCGGTTCGGCGGTGAAATCGATATCGACCGGGCCGGCCAGGGATGCCAGGTTCTTCAGACGGATGGCGAGAATCTTCATGGCTGCTCCTCTTCCTGCTGCACGTCCTGCAACAGCAGGGCGAAGTCGGCCAGCGCCTGCTCGTCGGCGGGGTTGCCATAGGCCTGCTCCCAGGCGCGGCTGAACAGGTCCTGCGGGGTCATCTGAGCCAGTTCGACAAAGGCCAGGTCATCGTCTTCGGCGTTGTTGCGGCCGGCGTATTCGGCGCTGATGCGGATCAAGCGCACGGCCTTGCCTTGCAGGGCGGTTTCGATCTGCTGGCGCAGGTCGGGCTGCGGTTCGTCCAGTATCACCCGCACTTCCAGCCAGGGCTGGCGGTTGGGGTCCTCGAGCAGGTCGATCACTGGCAGGTCGGCCAGTTGTTCCAGCAGTTCGCCCAATGGCGCCGGGCCGACCCGTTGCAGCGCGACGGCGCGCGGAACCGGGCGTGGTTCGACGCTGACCAGGCCGGTGCCGTCCAGTTCCACTTCCAGTACCTGGTGCGGGTAGTTGATTTCGGCGAACGACAGCGGAATCGGCGAGCCGCTGTAGCGGATGCGTTCTTCGCGGTTGACCTTCTGCGGCTTGTGCAGGTGGCCCAGGGCGACGTAGCTGATGGCCTTGTCGAACAGCCTGGCCGGCAGCGCCTCGGCGTTGCCAATGATCAGGCTGCGCTCGGAGTCCTCCGACACTGCGCCACCGGCCATGTGCGCGTGGCTGATGGCGATCAGCGCCTGGTCCTTCTTGCGCTTCTTTTGCGCTGCGGCGATCAGTTGCTGGTGTACCTGGGTGATGCCTTGCAGGTAGTCATCGCCCAGTTGCGGGCCGGTCACTTCGGCCGGGCGCAGGAAGGGCAGGGCCAGGCACCAGGCGGCGACCTTCCCGCGGCCGTTGGTCAGCGGAATCAGCAGGCGCTCGGCGTCCAGCTGGCCCTCGTCCAGCCAGTGCACACGGCCCAGGGCATGGGTGCGCAGGCGACGCATCAGCGCTGCCGGCAGTTCGATGCGCGAGCCGGAGTCGTGGTTGCCGGCGATCATCACGATGTCCAGTTTGGGCTGTTGCTCGTGGGCCTGGACGATGAAGTCGTAGAGGCGTTCCTGGGCTTTGACCGGCGGGTTGACCGTGTCGAAGATATCGCCGGCAATCAGTAGCGCATCCGGCTGGCGCAGGCGCAGCTGGCCGAGCAGCCAGTCGAGGAAGCAGGCGTGTTCGAAGTCGCGTTCCTGGCCGTGCAGGCTTTGGCCCAGGTGCCAGTCGGAGGTATGAAACAGACGCATGGATGACCTGTTGGTGTCGAGTCGAGCAAGCGGGGAAAGGGCGGTATGGTAACCCAAGCATGGGGCCGCTGTGCGGCCCAATCGCCGGCAAGCCAGCTCGCACAGGTTCTGCACTGTCCTTGAGCTTTGTGCAGTGCCTGTGGGAGCTGGCTTGCCGGCGATGAGGCCGGTCGACTTTATCTCAATGCCAGGTGATATCGCCGGTCTGCCGGGGTGGCTGGCACCGGCTGCGCCGGTGTTCGCGGGTGAACCCGCGAAAAGGCCCGCACAGGCAGCCGATTACTTGGGATAGAGCGGCGGCAGGTTGCCGCTCTCGCCAGGCGGCAGCAGTACCTGCTCAGCCGGCGGAATCGTACCGATCGCCCGCCACAAATCCTCACCCTGCCAATACTGCCCGCTCTCGCTGTACAACGCCCCGTTCAGGCCATCCAGCGCATCCGACAGTGGCACAAAGCGCGCCGCCATCTCGGCCAGGGTCTCCGGCTGCTGACGGGCCCAGGCGTCCAGCGCCTGGCGGGTCGCCTGCGGGTCGTTGGCCTGGCACGCGCGCTTGAGGTCGTCCAGCAGGGTACGTGGGCTCGGCCCGGCCTGCGCGGCACGTAGCACCGCCGGTTGCGAACGGGCTCGCCACCACAGGGCGAAGCCGAGCACGGTGGTGAGGGCGAACACCAGAGTGGCCAGCTGCCAGGGCCACAGCAAGCTATTGGCACTGCTGTTGTCGCCGACCGGGGTATCGGCGCTCAGCGCCGGGTTGTCCTGCACGTTCAGCGTGCGCGCCGGCAGGCTGCTGTGCTCCAGGTGGTCTTCGCGGGTATTCCACCAGGCCACTTCCAGCACCGGCAGGGCCAGCATGCCGCTGTGGGTCGGCACCAGGGCTTCGCGCTCTTCGCGGTTGGCGATCATGCCGCGGTCGCTGATTTCGTTGCGCAGCAACGGCTGGTCGGGGTAGCGGCGCAGGCCGGTGATTTCGGTGGCTGGCAGCGGTGGCAGCTGGGTGCTGGACAAGCCTTCGGCACGCAAGGTGATGTTACGGGTCAGCGAGTCGCCAATCTGCACCTGCTGGTTGCCAGGGTCGGGGTTCCAGTGCTCTTCCAGGGTCAGGCTGCGGGCAGGTAGCCACGGCACACCAGCCGGCCAGGCCGCCGGAATCGGCCGTACGGCCAGGCGCAATGGCAGTGAGCTGACCTGCACCTGGCGGCCGGTCCGGGCCGTGCCGTTGGCTTGCGGGGCTTCGTCCGGGCTGGCGGCGGCGGTGGCGGTGAAGGCCAGCGGCGGGATGTCGAGGGTGCCGCTTTGCTGGGGATACACGGCATAGCGGGTTTCGATCACGCCATGGCGGACGCCGTTGATTTCCTTTTCATAGGTGCGCGATTCACCCAGCGGTTCGACTTTGGCGTTCTCCAGTTGCAGCGGGCTGAGGTTGCTGTCGTCATACAGCGCCACCGAGTGGTAGATGCGCAGGGTAAGCACGGCCTGGGCCTGGACGTAGACCTCGTTGCTGTCGAGCGTGGCTTCGATGAACACCTGCGAGGCGCTGTCCTGGCGGCTGGCGTCGGCCTGCAGCACTTGCAGTTCGATGGCCTGACTGTGCGACTGGCCCAGTTGCAGCTCGGGGATGCGCAGGCTGCCGCTGCGCCGCGGCAGCAGGGTAATGATCCAGCGGGTGCTGGCGCGGGTTTCGCCGTCGAGGCTGTGCAGGCTGTTGAGCTGGCGCGTGCCGCGCACTTCGAAGTCACCCTCCAGCGCGCGCAGGTCGGGCTTGCCGAACTGGGTGACATCCTGGCTTTCCAGGGTCAGCTCCAGGCTTTCGCCGGCTTCCAGGCGGGTACGGTCAACGCTGGCCTGCAGCAGTGGTTCGGCCTGGGCCAGCACGGCCCACAGCAGGCTGAGGAGAAAGACGCCGAAGCGACTCATCGTGGGGTTTCCTGATGCAATTGCTGTTCATACCAGAATTTGCGCCGCAGCAGCTCCGCCGGGTTGTCGGGGATCTCCCGCAGCCATTGTTCCAGGGCCTGGCGCTGTTCGGCATCGAGGCTGGTCGATACCGGGCGCTGCGGCGGCTGGATGACGCTGTCATCCGCGCCGGCCTGGTTGCCGGGTGCTGCCTGGCTGTTGCTGCTGCCTTCGCCGGGCTGTTCGGCGTTGGCGTGTTCGTCGTCGCCGGCCGTGCCTTGGGCCGGGCTGCTGGCCGAGCTGCTGTTGCCTTCGGTTTCGCTGCCGGGCGTGCCTTGGGCATCGCTGCTGGCCGGTTGTTCCTCGGCCTTGGCCTCGCGCTGTTGCAGCAGTTGCTGCACCAGCGCCTGGTTGTCCAGCGCCGCCTGCAGGTCGGGCTGGCGCTCCAGGGCTTGTTCGTAGGCGTCCAGCGCGGCTTCCAGGTCACCGCTGCGGGCCAGGGCATTGCCTCGATTGTAGTGGGCGGCGGCCGTGTCGCCTTGGGAAAAGGCTTCGGCGGCACCAGAATAATCGCCCGCCTGGTACAGGGCCATGCCGCGCCATTGCGGGTCCTGGAACTGGCGCGCGGCACTGGCCGGGCGGTTTTGCTCCAGCAGGCGCTGACCTTGCTGGTCGGGGCGCAGCCACAGGTCGTTGAATTCGAAGGCCTGGCTGGGCTGGGGCAGGGCCAGCAGCAGCGGCAGGCAGAACAGCCAGCCGCGCCGGCCGGCACAGGCGGCCAGTAGCAACAGCGGCAGCAGCAGCCAGTAACCTTGGTCGGCCCAGCTGTCCAGTTGCAGGGTCTGGCCGCCACTGCGCCCGGCGCGCGGGTTGTCGAACAGGCCCAGGCCGCGCAGGTCAAGGTCGTCGATACGGGCATGCCGGTAGCGCCCGCCGGTGCCGCTGATAAAGCTCTTGAGGCTGGCGCTGTCCAGACGCGGCAACAGGATGCCGCCCTGGTCGTCCTTGAGGTATTCGCCGTTGGCCTGGCGCACCGGTGCGCCTTCGCGGCTGCCGATGCCCAGCATCAACAGGCTCGGGCCCTGGCGGCCGAGGGCCTGGGCGATGCCTTGGCGCTCCGGGGCGCTGAGCGACGAGCCGATCAGCAGCAGGCGGCCCTGGCCCAGGCCGCTCTGGGCCAGCAGGGCCAGGCCCTTTTGCACGGCCAGGTCGGCACGCTGGCCAGGTTTGGGCATGATCGACGGATCGATCGCCTCGAGCAGGTTGCGGGTGGTGGCCAGGTCATCGGACAGCGGCACCAGTGTATGCGCGGAGCCGGCATAGACCACCAGCGCGGTCTGGCTGTCACGGCGGTGCTCCAGCAGGTCGAGGATTTTGCGCCGCGCCTGTTCCAGGCGGTTGGGCGGGCTGTCCTCGGCGAGCATCTGCGGGGTCAGTTCGAGCAGGATCACCAGCGGGTCGGCCGGGCGCTGGCGGTTTTCTTCCACGCGCTGCCAACTGGGCCCGAGCAGGGCCAGGATCACCAGCATCCAGGCCAGGCCCAGCGCCACCCACGGCAGTTTACTGGTGCTGCCGCTGCCACCGCCTAGCAGTACGCCATGGAACGCTGGCGGCAGAATCATCTGCCAGCGCCCGGCGCGCTTGCGCCGGTGCCACAGTTTGTACAGCAGCCAGCCAAGCAGGGGCACGGCCAGCAGCCATAGCGGGCGCAACCATTCGGGCCACAGTTCGATCATCGCCGCCTCCTCAGGCGCAAGCGCTTCAGGCGCTGGCGCCACTCCGGGTGCGGTTGCAGGAAGCGCGGCTTGCGCAGCAGGCGCTGCAACAGGTTGTCGGGCCATTGCACGGCCACCACCAGCAGCACGCTCAGCAGCAGGGCCAAGGCCAGGGGCCAGGCATACAAGGCTTTGGCCGTACGCGCCTGGGTCGGTTGCTGGGCTACGGGTTCGAGCTGGTCGAGGGTGTCGCCGATGGCGTCCAGTTCGGCGCCGTCATGGGCGCGGAAGTAGGTGCCATGGGTGATCTCGGCAATTTCCTTGAGCGAGGCTTCGTCCAGGTCCAGGCTCGGGTTCAGGCCGAGCAGGCCAGGGGTGCCGCTGGCTTCGGGGTTGGCGCCGATGCCGATGGTGTAGATACGCACGCCTTCCTGGGCGGCCAGGCGGGCGGCGGTCAGCGGGTGGATCTGCCCGCCATTGTTGGCGCCGTCGGTGATCAGCACCAGCACCCGGCTTTGTGCCGGGCGTTGGCGCAGGCGCTTGACCGCCAGGCCAATGGCGTCGCCGATGGCGGTGTTCTTGCCGGCGATGCCGATCTGCGCCTCGTCGAGGAAGGTACGCACGGTACGCCGGTCGAAGGTGAGCGGGGCCTGCAGGTAGGCCTGGCTGCCGAACAGGATCAGGCCCACGCGGTCGCCCTCGCGGTCTTGCAGGAAGTCGCCGAGCAACGCTTTGACCAGGTCAAGGCGGCTGATCTCTTCGTTCTGCCACTGCATGTCGGGGAAGTCCATCGACCCGGACACATCCACCGCCACCAGCAGGTCGCGGCCGCTGGCGGCCACTGGCACCGGCTCGCCCAGCCATTGCGGGCGGGCGGCGGCGCACAACAGCAGCAGCCAGATGACGACAAAGGGCGCCTGCTGGCGCCAGGTCGGCAGGTTGAGCCTTGCGCGGCGGCCGGCCAGGCCCTCCAGCTCGTCGAGGAAGCCCACCTTGAGCACCGGTTCGCCGCTGTCGGCGGCCGGCAGTACCAGGCGCGCCAGCCACGGCAGCGGAAACAGGGCGAATACCCACGGCCAGGCCAGTTCAAACATGCTTGCGGATCCAGGTTTCGACGGCCTGGCTGAGCCCGGCGATGGCCTTGTCATCGAGCTTGCACTCGGGTTTGTAGGCGCCTTCGACCAGCACCATCCAGCGGGTCAGGCCGGCGGCCGGGCAGCGGTTGTCGAGAAACGCCAGCCACTGGCGACCGTTGAGGGTATGGCTGTTGGCGCCTGGGTAGTGGCTGCGGCACAGGCGCTTGAGCAGGGCGTTGATCTGTTGCAGCCAGGCTCCGGCCGGGGCACCGTCGTAGGGGCGCGGCAGGCGGGCCAGCTCGGCCAGCGCCTCTACGCGTACCGGGTCCAGGGGTTGTTCGGCACGCACGATGCGGCGTTTGCCCGGGCGCCAGCGGCGCACCCGCCACAGGCCCCAGGCCAGCAGCGGCAGCACGGCCAGCAGCAGCCACCAGCCGGGTGCCGGTGGCCACAGGCCGATCGGCGCGGGGGCAATCAGCGGCTGCAGTTGATCAAGCGGGTTCATTGGCCGCTGCTCTTCATGACGCGCTCCGTGGCCGCTGGGCGTTCAGGTATTCACGCAGTTGCTCGATCATTTCGCTTTGGGTGCTCAGGGGCATCAGCAGCACGCGCAGCTTTTGCGCCATCAGCTCCCAGCGCTCGATGCGCGCTTCGGCCTGCTGGCGGTAGGCCTGGCGCAGGTTGGCGTCCAGGGTGTCGAGCTCCAGCTGCGCGCTGCGCTGTGCGAAGCGCAGCAGGCCGGCGGCGGGCAGGGCGTGGTCGAGTGGGTCGGACACTGGCATCAGCAGCATAATCGCAATGGCGCGAGAGCATGGCCAGGTGCTGCTCGACCTGGGCGCTGAGCGAACGTTCATCGCAGATCACGATGGCCAGGCTGCCAGGGCGCAGCACTTCGCGGGCGCGGCGCAGGGCCAGGCCGAGGCTGTCGGCGCCGGGGTTGGCCTCGGTGTGCAGCGCCTGGTTGACCTTGGCCAGGCGGTTGAGCAGTTGCAGCAGGCTCTGCTTGCTGCGCCGGGGCTTGATTTCATGGTGTTCGTTGTCGCCGAACACCAACCCGCCGATGCGGTCGTTGTGGCCCAGTGCGGCCCAGCCGAACAGCGCCGCAGCCTGGGCCGCCAGTACCGACTTGAACATCAGCCCCGAGCCGAAGAACAGCCGCTGGCTCTGCTCGACGAGGATGAAGATGGGCCGTTCGCGCTCTTCGTGGAACAGCTTGGTGTGCGGCTCCTGGGTACGCGCAGTGACCCGCCAGTCGATGTTGCGCACATCGTCGCCGGCCTGGTACACGCGCACCTGGTCGAAATCCACGCCGCGGCCGCGCAGCTTGGAGTGGTGCAGGCCCACCAGCGGGCTGCGCTGGCCAGGCCGGGAAAACAGCTGGATTTCGCGCACTCGGTGGCGCATGTCGATCAGCTCGGCAAGGCCGATGCGGATGCCGGGTTCGGCCAGCGACGCAGTGGGCATGGGCTCAGGCAACGGCGACGACGTCGAGGATGCGCTGGACCACGCGGTCCTGGTCGATCCCCGCCGCCTCGGCCTCGAACGAGAGGATGATGCGGTGGCGCAGTACGTCGAACAGCACCGCCTGGATGTCTTCGGGGCTGACGAAATCGCGCCCCGCCAGCCAGGCGTGGGCGCGCGCGCAACGGTCCAGCGAAATGGAACCACGCGGGCTGGCACCATAGGCAATCCAGTCGGCCAGTTCGGCGTCGAACTTGGCCGGGGTGCGGGTGGCCATCACCAGTTGCACCAGGTATTCCTCCACCGCGTCGGCCATGTACAGGCCGAGGATTTCCTTGCGGGCAGCAAAGATGGCCTGCTGGCTGACCCGGCGCTCGGGCTTGGTCTCGCCGCCCAGCGCTTCGCCACGGGCCTGCAACAGGATGCGCCGCTCTACCGCCGCGTCGGGGAAACCGATTTTCACGTGCATCAGGAAGCGGTCGAGCTGGGCTTCGGGCAGCGGGTAGGTGCCTTCCTGCTCGATCGGGTTCTGCGTGGCCATGACCAGGAACAGCGGCGACAGGTCGTAGGTGCTGCGCCCCACGCTGACCTGGCGTTCGGCCATGGCTTCGAGCAGCGCCGACTGCACCTTGGCCGGGGCGCGGTTGATTTCGTCTGCCAGCACCAGGTTGTGGAAGATCGGCCCCTGCTGGAACACGAAGCTGCCGGTTTCCGGGCGGTAGATTTCGGTGCCGGTGATGTCGGCCGGGAGCAGGTCGGGGGTGAACTGGATGCGATGGAACTGCGCCTCGATGCCCTCGGCGAGCTCTTTGATGGCTTTTGTCTTGGCCAGGCCCGGCGCCCCTTCGACCAGCATGTGGCCGTCGGCCAGGAGCACGATCAACAGCCGCTCGACCAGTTTCTCCTGGCCTAGGATCTGGGAAGAAAGAAAGGTGCGCAGCGCGATCAGCGCTTCACGGTGTTCCATCGGTGACGGTTTCCTGGTGTGGGGCCGCAGGCGGCTGGAGGCAACTGCCCTGGCAAGGGGTGATACTTTAATCCATCCGGGGGGGTGGCGACCAATGGCGGCAGGGAAATTTATCCTTGCCGGGGGCCATGCAGCTGCGGAAATGTCCTGCATATGGCTGGCCATTGGCTGATGGTCTGCAGCAGCGTGCTGGCGCCTGCTTGTGCTTTTTGTACAAGCAGGAGACATGAGGATGGACCTGAACAGCTGTAGCACTGCACGCACCTCGCCGGTCACCCTGCGTTTTGGCGTGTTCTTCGATGGCACCGGTAACAACCTGAACAATGTGATGCCGGTGGATGCGCCGGGGAGCAAGGGGGCCAGTTATGCCAACGCCTTGAGCAACGTCGCCCTGTTGCATGCGCTGTACCCGACGCAGGGGGCCAATGCTGACGGAACCATGGCTTTTCTGAAGCGCTATGTCGAGGGCGTAGGCACCCTGGCCGGGGAGGCGGACCATGCCTATGCCTCGGCCACCGGGTGTGGGCGCAGGGGGGCCGAGGCGCGGGTCGACGAGGCCTTGGCGGGGATTGCCGGGCAACTGCGGGAGTGGGGCCAGGCGCACCCACAGGCAAGGCTCGAGCGGGTCGAGTTCGACCTGTTCGGTTTCAGCAGGGGCGCGGCGGCGGTGCGGCATCTGGCCAACCTCCTGCACGATGGCGGCGGCGAGCGCTTGGCTGTGCACAGCGGCATTGGCATCAACTTCATCGGCCTGTTCGACACGGTGGCGGCGATCATTGCGCCGCTGCAGGGCGATTTTGACCCCGCCGACGACCGCCATGGTGGCTTGCGCCTGGGACTGGGCGTGGGCATTGCCCGGCAAGTGGTGCAACTGGTGGCGGGCGACGAGCAGCGGCACAATTTCCCGCTGGTTGGCAGTGGCCATGACATCGTGTTGCCGGGCGTGCACTCGAACATCGGTGGTGGTTACCCAGCTATCACGCAGGAGCAGGTGCTACTGTGCAAACCGCAGTCTCAGCGGGTGCCGGTGGGTATGCGCGCCGAGCATACGCGTGTGCATGCCTCGGTCAGTGCGTTGCTGGCGTCGTCGTTTGGTGAAATGGGCGCGCCCAGGCCGCGGGTGCTGGCCTGGGAGGTACCGATTGCCGGTGGCCTGCCTGGCGAGGCGCAAAAACAGGTCTATGCGGCGGTATACCGCGAACGGGAAGTGGCCGGTCAGCTGTCCCGGGTGTACCTGAGCATCATGCGGGAGCTGGCGGTGCGTGCTGGTGTGCCGTTTGCGCAACTGGGCGGGCAGGCCGAGCATCGGCTGCCGGATGAACTACTGAGCATCAGCCGCAAGTTGCATGCGTTTGCCCTGGGTGAATGTGAACAGCCCGGGCTGACCGAGGATGAGCAGCGATTGTTGCGGGACAGGTACGTGCATGCATCCGCGAACTGGAATGCGTTGAAAGGGTTGCACAGCAGTGTGCTGGATGTGCTGTTCGTCAATCGGCCGGGTGCAGGTGGGCGGGTGGTGCATGCGAACCCGGCGTCTTGATTGCTCGAATTCTCCCTGTGGGAGCGGGCGCGCCCGCTCCCACAGGGATTTGCGCCGGGCCCAGGGTTCATGCAGGGCATCGGCGTTTCCTGGCCGAATACGCTTCCTGTGCCAAGGTCAGCAGCACCGTCAGCAGCATGAACACGATCGATGCCATGAAGATGCCATGAGGCAGGCGTTGGTCGAGCATCCAGCCAAACGCCACTGGCCCGAGGGCACCGCCGATGCTGAAGCCGGTCGAGACCAGCCCGAACGCTTTGCCCTCGGCGCCGCTCGGTGCCGCCGCCTTCACCAGCATGTCCCTCGACGGGGCGATGATCCCGGTCAGCAAGCCAATGGCACCGAGAACCACCACCAACCCCCAGCCACGAAGTAGCCCCAGGGCCACCAGCGCCGTCAGTGCCGCGGCCAGGGCAAAGGCCAATGCCGCCACCAGGCCATGACGTCGGGTCCGGTCAGCCAGTGCTCCGCCGCATAGCACACCCACGGCACTGCTGAGCAGAAACGCCGTGAGCGCCGTGTTGGCCCAGGCCAGGGTCAGGCCTTGGCCCTGGACGAGCGCGGCTACGGAGAATTTCTCGATGGCACTGGTGCTCAGGTTGAGCAACATGAACAGCACCGTCAGTACCCCGAGCATGGGGGTGAACAGTCGTACACGAGCTGTTGCGGGGCCAGCGCTGGCTGTGATTGCAGGCCTGGCGACCTGATAGACGCCACTGCCTGGCACCGATATCAACAGCAAGGCGGCCAGCCCCACTGCCGCGCCTGCAGCCAGGGCTGCCTGCGTGCCGCATACGGCGGCGATGCCGAGAAACACCGCTGGCGTTACCGCCGAGCCGAGGAAGCCGGCAAAAGTATGGATCGAGAACGACCGCCCCAGGCGGCCTTGTTCGATGCCGTTGGCCAGCAGCGCATAGTCGGCCGGGTGGTACACGCCATTGGCCAGGCCGGCCAGGGCCATCGCCACCAACAGCAGCGTGTAGCCGGGGCTGACAGCAACCAACAGGAAGCTGAAGCTGCCTAGCAGCAAGCCTGCCTTGAGCACCTTGCGCGCACCGTAGTGGTCGACGGCATAGCCCAGCGGCGCCTGCACCAGGGCGGAGACGATGTTGAACACGGCCAGGGCCACGCCGAGTTCGACGAACCCTACCCCCAGCAAGCCGGGGAGTACGGGTAGCAGCGCCGGGATCAGCATGATGTGCACATGGCTGACGAAGTGCACGGCAGCAATCTGGGTGAGAAGCTTGGGGCCAGCTTTGGGCATGTCGATACCTGTTGCAGGGCGTGCGCACCTGGCGCACGGCAGGGCAAGGGAAACCCCGCTTACCGGGGAGAGTGGCTGAAACCGGGGAATCGGCCGTTCAGTACGGCATAGGCCAGCAAGCCTATGACCAGCCCCCAGAACGCCCCGCCTATGCCAAACAGGCTGATGTTGGCCGCCGCCGCCAGGAAAGTGATCAGTGCTGCTTCGCGCGAACGGGCATCGACCATTGCGCTGGCCAGGCTGGTGCCGATGGTGCCCAGCAGGGCAAGGCCGGCCAACGTGGTGATGAAGGTAGCCGGCAGGGCCATGAACACACTGGCCAGGGTGACTCCGAACACCCCCACGAGGATGTAGCAGACACCGGCAGCGATACCCGCGACCCAGCGTTTGTCCGGGTCTTCGTGGGCTTCCTTGCCGGTGCAGATGGCGGCGGTGATGGCCGCGATGTTGAAGGCGTGGGAGCCGAACGGTGCCATCAGCAAAGACCCCAGGCCGGTGACCGCCACGATCGGGTTGGCGCTGGTCTTGAAACCGTCGTTGCGCAGCACCAGCATGCCGGGCATGTACTGGCCGGTGAGGGTGATCAGGAACAATGGCAGGGCCACACTCAGGGCGGCGTTTACGGAGAAGGTGGGCACGGTGAACACCGGCGAGGCGAATTCCAGCTTGAGTGTCGCCAGGTCCACCTGGCCCTGGAGTAGCAGGTAGCCCAGGCCCAGCAGCAGAATGCCTGGCACGGCATAGCGGGCGGTAAAACGTTTGAACGCCACATAGGCCGCAATCAGCAACCCGGCCAGCGCGGGGTCGACCGACAGGCCACCGAATGCACCGATACCGAACTGCAACAGGATACCTGCCAGCAATCCGGCGGCAATCCCGCCGGGAATGACCCGCACCAGACGCTCGAAACAACCGGTCAGCCCCAGTATCACGAAACCGGCGGCCGACAGCAGGTAGGCACCAATGGCCTCGCTGTAGGGCACGCTGGCCAACGCCGTGACCAGGAACGCCGCGGCCGGCGTGGACCAGGCGGTGATCACCGGTTCGCGGCTGTACCAGGACAGGGCCAGGCCACTGAGGC
This sequence comes from Pseudomonas putida, assembly GCA_029953615.1. Taxonomy (NCBI): domain Bacteria; kingdom Pseudomonadati; phylum Pseudomonadota; class Gammaproteobacteria; order Pseudomonadales; family Pseudomonadaceae; genus Pseudomonas; species Pseudomonas putida. The sequence continues at coordinate 4,078,027 of CP124529.1, forward strand.
CGACGCCGATCGACACGGCCCAGACCCATGACGAGGTCAGTTCCGGGCTCAGCCCGGCCAGCCTGGCGGCCTGGAACACCAGGATGAAGGTGCCGCCGTAATTGACAATGACCGAAACGATTCCCGCCACCACGGGGTGAAGGATGTCGGTCAGCCGTAGCGGGGTTGAAGCGGTATGTGCAGGCGCGTCCATGGGGGGCTCCGGTGATCTGGCACAAGGGTTGGAAAGCCCGGTTTTTATAGCGCTAGAATGGAGGATTAGCCCAGCCACTTTTTCATATCTGGCCATACCAATGTTCAAGCATGCACAGCTGGAATCAGTGAAAGCCTGGATCAGCGACCCGACGCGCCGATCGCTGCCCTTGCACGTACGGATCCAGCGGGCGATACGCCAGCTGATTCTCGAAGGGGCGTTGCCGGTAGGGAAGGCCCTGCCTGCCTCGCGCGCGTTGGCGACCTCGCTGACGGTGTCGCGCGACACGGTGGAGGCCGCTTATGGCCAGTTGCATGCCGAGGGCTTCATCGAGCGCCGGGTAGGCAGCGGCAGTTTCGTTTCACCCCGTGCGCAGCAACTGCCAGCGCGCGCCCGCAGCCGACGGGTACAAGCCCTGGGCGAGCCGCCAGCGCTCAGCCGCCGGGGGCAGGCGCTGTGTCAGGATGGCGGGGTGCGCAACTTCTTCTCACCGCGCCCGTTTGCGCCGGGTGTGGCAGAAACGCGCAACTTCCCCTTGCAGACCTGGGAAAAGCTGCAGCGGCAGGTATTCAAGGAACATGGCACCCAGGCGCTGCTGCACAGCAACGCGCAAGGCACCGAGCCACTGCGGCGGGCGATTGCCGATTACGTCAATCTCGAGCGTGGCGCACAGGCCACGGCCGATCGCGTGCTCATCCTCACCAGTTCGCAACAGGCGTTCAGCCTGTGTGCCCACGTGCTGGCCGATGCCGGCGACCAGGTGGTAATCGAAGACCCGGCGTACCACGGGGCCAGGAAGGCGCTAGCTCTTGCGGGCTTGCAGTGCATCCCCATAGCCGTGGACCCGGATGGCATGCAGGTGGCGCAGATCCCACGTTTGGCCGCCCATGCCAGGGCGGTTTTCCTGACCCCTTCGCACCAGTTCCCCACCGGCGTGACCTTGTCCCTGGACCGGCGCCTGGCGGTGATCGAGTGGGCACGTCAACAACGCGCCTGGATCATCGAGGACGACTACGACAGCGAGTTTCACTATGCCGGCAAGCCCACCGCCTGCGTGCAAGGCCTGGATGCCCACGACCGGACGGTCTACATCGGCACGTTCACCAAGTCGCTGTTCGCCGGCTTGCGCATTGCCTACATGGTCCTGCCGCCGCAACTGGTCGGGCCGATGACCGCAGCGCGGACGTTGCAGGACGGGCATACGGCATCGTTGGCACAACTGACCCTGGCCAGGTTCATCGAAGGTGGGCACTTCGGTGCCCATGTGCGTTTGATGCGGGCGATCTATGCCGAGCGCCGCGATGCCCTGGCGGCGCTGGTGCAGGCGCAGTTGTCCGACTTTGTTGTCGCCCGCGTGCCGGCGGGTGGCATGCAGATGCCCTGTGTATTCACCAGGCCGATGCCTGAAGAACAGGTGGTGAAGGCGGCGCAGGCAGCAGGCATCGACCTGTTGGGGCTCAGTGCCCTGTATGCGTCGTCGAGGGGGGAGGCGGGAGTGTTGATGGGGTTTGCGGCGCATACCCCGGGCGAGCTGGCGCTGGCCGTGGCGAAACTGGCGAAGGTATTGCACCAGGTCGAGGCCAGCCAAGGCGGCGCAAGGCTGTTGCGGTGAGGCCCGGCAGCAGGACGCCACCGGGCAGTTATCGCGGTCAGTTGGCCAGTTCTACCAGCAGGCTTTTCAGATGGTCGCTGCCTTGCGCATCCAGCGGCTGCAGGGGCAGGCGTGCAGCGCCGACAGCGTGGCCGAGCATGTTCAAACCGGCCTTGATGGTGGTGGGCAGGCCACGGCGGGTGATGTACTCCAGCAGTTCGTACTGGCGGTAGAACAGCGCGCGGGCTTCGGCCAGGTTGCCTTGCTGCACTGCGTCCCACAGCCCCAGGTTCAGCGCCGGGATCAGGTTGGGCGCGGCGGTGCACCAGCCTGTGGCGCCAGCTACCAGGGCTTCCAGTGTGAGCGGATTGCAACCGTTGTAGAAGGCCACCTGGCCATCGGAGGCCTTGAACAGACGGTGCATGCGCTGGATGTCGCCGGTGCTTTCCTTGACCATGGTCACATTGGGCACTTCGCCGAGGATGCGCAGGATCAGCTCCACCGAGAGGTCGGTGCCGCTGGTGCCCGGGTTGTTGTAGAGCATGATCGGAATGTCGATGGCCGTACCCACCGCCTTGTAATGGGCAACCACTTCGGCTTCGGTGAGCTTCCAGTAGGAGATGGGCAGCACCATCACCGCTGTGGCACCGCATGCCTGTGCCAGGCGGGCGCGTTGCACGGTGCGCGCGGTGGTCAGGTCGGAGACGCTGACCACGCTGGGCACGCGGCCGGCAATGCGCGCCTGGCTGAAGCGCACCACGGTTTCCCATTCGCTGTCGGACAGGTAGGCGCCTTCGCCGGTGCTGCCCAGCGGTGCGATGGCGTGCACGCCGTCTTCTATCAGGCGGTCGATGGACAGGCCCAGGGCATCCAGGTCGAGCGCGCCGTCTGCCGTGAAGGGAGTGATGGTGTAGCCGATAACGCCGCGAATTACAGGTGTAGACATAACCAGGCACCTTTGCCGTTGTTGGGGAAAGAGTACAGCTTCAGTCAGCCCAGGCAGTCGCCATGGGCACGCAAGGCACGGCGCGCGTAATAGCTGAACGCGGCACCATGACGTTTGGGGGTGGAGATCCAGTCGTGGGCTTCCTTGCCCAGGGCATCCGGAATCGGGCGAATTTCACCGGCGCCCATGGCCAGCAGCTGCATCTTTGCCGCGCGCTCGAACAGCATGGCAAGGACGCAGGCTTCCTCGATCGAGCGGCCGGCGATCAGCAAGCCGTGGTGGGAAAGCAGGATCGCGCGCTTGTCGCCGATCGCCCTGGAGATGATTTCACCTTCTTCGTTGCCCACAGGTACGCCAGGCCATTCCTTGAGGAACGCGCAGTCGTCGAACAGTGGGCAAAGGTCCATGTGCGAGATTGCCAGTGGCACTTCCAGCATCGACAGGGCGGCGCTGTGCAGTGGGTGGGTGTGGATGATGCAATTGACGTCGGGGCGTGCGCGGTACAGCCAGCTATGGAAGCGGTTGGCCGGGTTTGCCATGCCGCGGCCTTGCAGCACGGTGAGGTCTTCGTCGACCACCAGCAGGTTGGAAGCGGCGATCTCGTCGAAGCCCAGGCCAAGTTGTTGCGTGTAGTAGGTGCCAGGCTGCTCGGCGCGGGCGGTGATCTGCCCGGCCAGGCCGGAATCGTGGCCGCCGTCGAACAGAATGCGGCAGGTGAGGGCGAGTTTCTGTCGAGGGGTGTAGGTGTTGTCGGCCAGCGCCGTCAGCATCTGCTGCTGGGCGAGTTTGACGAGCTGGTCCTTGGGGGTCTGCATGGTGGTCGTCATGGGCTGTACCTGCATGAAGGGCCTATACGGGCTGATTGGCGCGAAGCGCTATCAGGACACAAAATCGATATTAATGACACAAAGTGTCATTTGCAAGCGATGTGTCATCGCCACTGCCGTTCATGCGATGTGGTCCAGTGCAAACCGTTATGGCCCGCATACGTAACTGGTATTACTTGCTCGGACCGCACGCTGTTTAGCATCGACCGGGTCTTAACCGCGACGAGAACAACAACGTGAACCTCGCAACCCTAACCAGTCGAAGTGCAAGATACTGGCCCGAGCGCTTGGCGGTGATCGACCGCCACACCCGCCTCACCTTCGCCCAGCTTGAACAGCGGACCAATCAATTGGCCTCGGCCTTGTTGGCCCATGGCATTGCCGGCGGCGAACATGTCGCGATCCTGGCTCCCAACCGGGTCGAGCTGGTGGAGGCTGAGGTGGCTTTCTACAAGGCCGGCCTGGTCAAGGTCCCGGTCAATGCACGCCTGGCGCTGGATGAAGTGATCCAGGTACTGAACGACGCCTGCAGCGTCGCGCTGATCGCCGACCCGCAAGCTGCCGAGGCTTTGCTGGCGCGCAGGCAGGAGGTGCCTGCGCTACGCCTGATCGTTACCCTCGGCGAGCAGGGCGGCGACATTGGCTACGGCGCGTTGCTGGCCCAAGGCAGCAGCGAGCCGGTCAGTTGCGATCTGCCTGACGATGCATTGGCTGTATTGCACTACACCTCGGGCAGCTCCGGTGTGCTCAAGGCAGCAATGCTCAGCGTCGGCAACCGCAAGGCGCTGATCCGCAAGAGCATCGCCAGCCCCACCCGGCGTGCCGGCCCAGGCGACATCATGGCCCACGTCGGCCCCATCACCCATGCCAGCGGCATGCAGCTGATGCCGCTGCTGGCGGTGGGTGCCTGCAGTCTGTTGCTGGAACGCTACGATGACCAGTTGCTGCTCGAGACCATCCAGCGCGAGCGCGTGACCCGGTTGTTCCTGGTGCCGGCCATGATCAACCGTCTGGTCAATTTCCCCGGGGTCGAGCGCTATGACCTGAGCAGCCTGCGCTTGGTGATGTATGGCGCAGCGCCAATGGCGCCAGCGCTGGTCAAGCGGGCTATCGAAGTGTTCGGGCCGATTCTGGCCCAGGGCTACGGCGCTGGCGAAACCTGCTCGCTGGTGACGGTGCTGACCGAGCAGGACCACCTGTGCGAAGGCGGCGACTACCGCCGGCTGGCCTCGTGCGGACGATGCTACTTCGAGACCGACCTGCGTGTAGTGGACGACGATTTCCGCGATGTCCAGCCAGGCGAGGTGGGCGAGATCGTGGTCAAGGGACCGGACATCATGCAAGGCTACTGGCGCGCACCGCATCTCACCGCCGAGGTTATGCGTGATGGCTACTACCTCACCGGCGACCTGGCCACGGTGGACCAGCAGGGTTACGTGTTCATCGTCGACCGCAAGAAGGAAATGATCATTTCCGGTGGCTTCAACATCTACCCCAGCGAAGTCGAACAGGTGCTCTACAGCCTGCCGCAAGTGTTCGAGGCTGCCGTGGTGGGCGTGCCCGACGAGCAGTGGGGCGAAGCGGTGCGGGCAGTGATCGTGCTCAAGCCTGGCATGCAGTTACAGGAGCACGAGGTGATCGAGCATTGCGCCCAGGCTCTTGCCGGGTTCAAGAAACCGCGTGGGGTGGATTTCGTCAGCGAGCTGCCGAAGAACCCCAACGGCAAGGTGGTGCGCCGCCTGATTCGAGACGCCTACTGGCAAAACAGCGAACGCCGCATCTGACCTGAGGAATTGCCATGTATCAGCCAAGCGAAAAGGCCAAACAGATCATCGAGGCCATCGGCGGCTTCGTTCGCAACGAAATCCTGCCCCTGGAACAACGCGCCGGCCTCAGCTGGGCCGAACCGCACCCGCGTGAGGTGCTGCAACAGGTGTGGCAACGCTCGTGCGAGCAGGGCTTCTACAACATCATGCTGCCCGAAACGATTGGCGGTGCGGGTTTGAGCGTGTCCGACCTGTGTGCGGTGAAGGAGGCCACGGTGCTGACGGGCTCCATGCTGGCGCCGCACATTCTCGGCGAGCTTTCCGGGCCGCCGCGAGTCGGCCACCTGTTCAAGGTGGCCAGTCCGGGCCAGATCGAGGCTTTCCTGCAGCCGGTGTGCCGAGCCGAAAAGGCCGTGTGCTTCGCGTTGACCGAAAGTGAAGCCGGGTCCGATGCAACGGCGATCAGGACTACCGCCCGGCGCGACGGCGAGCATTACGTGCTGAGCGGGGCCAAGCGCTACATTTCCGGGGCGCCTTATGCCGATATCGCAATACTGCTCGCGGTCACCGGCCCCGGGCGTGGCGCCCAGGGGATCTCGGCGTTCTTTGTCGAGCTGGATGCGCCGGGCGTGCGGGTGGAAAGCGATTACTCGGTCATGTCCGGTGGCGGCGCCCATGGCGACATCCTTCTCGATGAGGTGCGAGTGCCGGTGGCCAACCGAATTGGCGAGGAGGGGCAGGGCTTCAAGCTGGCAATGGGGCGCATCACTCTCAATCGTCTGCTGCATTGCCCAACCATGCTGGGCCTGGCGGGCCTGGCGCTGAACCTGACGGTCGACTACGCCCGCACACGCAAGCAGTTTGGTCAGCCGATCGCGATGTTCCAGTCGATCAATCACATGATCGCCGACATGGCCACCGAACTGCACGCGGCACGCAGCATGGTATATGCCACTGCCGCGGTGAACGACGCCGGTGGCGATATCCGCACCCAGGCGCCGATGTGCAAGCTGTTCGTATCGGAAACGGCCTTCCGTATCGCCGACCGCGCGGTGCAGATTCATGGGGGGGCCGGGCTGTTGCGGGGCAACCCGGTGGAGTGGATCTTCCGTGCGACCCGTATGATGCGCATTCTTACCGGGACCAGCGAAATCCAGCGCAACACCATTGCCAAGGGCGTGCTCATGCCCGAGCAGTGAAACTGCACGCCCGGTCTCGAGTGGCCGGGCTCTCCCACAAGAACAATAAGAGAGATCGACATGACTCATACTGACTCCCGCGCGCGTGCAGGCACGGCCTGGATGATTGCGGTACTGCTGGCACTGCTTATGCTGGTGAACTTCCTGGACAAGGTGGTCATCGGCCTTGTAGCGGTACCCATGTCCAGGGAACTGGGTTTGTCCCCGGCCGAGTTCGGCCTGGTGGGCGGCGCGCTGCACTGGTTCTTCGCCATCTCTGCAGTGGTCGGTGGCTTCATGGCCAACCGCCGGCCGACCCGCACTCTGCTGTTGGGCATGGGTGCGTTCTGGGCGCTGATCCAGTTGCCCATGCTGTTCGTCACCTCCCTGTGGGCGATTGTCGCTTGCCGGGTGCTGTTGGGCATCGGCGAAGGGCCGGCGTCACCGGTGGCAACCCATGCCTTGTACAAGTGGTTCCCCAACGACCGGCGCAACTTGCCGGTGGCGCTGTTGCATACCGGCAGTGCACTTGGGCTGCTGGTGGCAGGCGCAATGATTCCATGGATCAGCGTGCACTATGGCTGGCGCATGAACTTCATCGTGCTGGCCTTGATCGGTGCGGCGTGGTGCGTGCTGTGGTGGGTATTGGGGCGCGAGGGTACTCTTGACCGCAGCCGCCCCGGTCAGCCCAGGGAAGAACAGGCGCACATCGCCTACCGCCGTCTGCTCGGCGACCGCACCGTGCTGGGCAATTACCTGTGCCACTTCGCCGCCAATTGGTCGCTGGCCCTGACCTTGACGTGGGTGCCAAGTTATCTGGAGACCGGGTTGGGCATCGACCCGATCATGACCGGTCGGGTGTTCGTGCTTTTCGTGGTGGTGACCACGCCGCTGAGCCTGTTCATGGCCTGGCTGTCGCAGCGCATGATGCGCGCCGGGGTGGCGACACGCTGGTCGCGCGGAGCCTTCGTGTCCCTCTGCCTGATTGCCAGCGGGTTGCTGTCGGCGGCATTGTTCCTGCCGGGCCTGGGGAATGTCGAGCGAATCATGAGCCTGACTTTCAGTGGCGGGCTGGCGCTGGTCATGTACTCGGTGGGGCCAGCCATGCTGGCGGAGTTCACGCCAAGCGGGCAGCGTGGCGGTATCCTTGCTATCGGCAATGGTATCGCTTCGCTGGCCGGGCTGGCGGCACCCATCGTCACGGGGTTTCTGGTGCAGGGCGCCGGAGCCGATCACCCGGCGGGGTATGGCCAGGGCTTCCTGGTATGCGGGGCGGTGCTGGTCATTGCCGGGTTGACAGGGTTGGTATGGATGGACCCTCAGAAAACCCGCCAACGGCTGCTGCAGGTGGGCACGGCTGCGCTGGCCCGGGCCTGACCTGCGCTGCGTTCAGAGGCTCTGCTACGGGAGGGGGGCACGCTCGATCAGGGTGCCTTTCCAGCGCTCGCTGCGCACCGCATCCACGAGCAGCCCGCGCACCAGGTCGCGCATGCAGGCGGCGGCGAACGACAATGGCTTGTGCTGCGAATGGGCCAGGGCAATGGTACGAGTGATGCGCGGTTCCACGATCAGCCGCGCGCTGGCCGGGGCGGCCAGGTCCAGCAATGGCGGCCAGTTGCTGATAGTCGCTGCCAGGCCGGCGCGCACCAGGCTGGCTATGCCGGGTGCAGACTGCTGTTCATAGCTTGAATCCAGGGCCACGCCGGTTTCCATGGCCGCCTGCTCGATGCGCCTGCGCAGGTGCAGGCTGCGCGGCGGCATTACCAGCCGGCTCGACGCGGCCTCGGCCAGGGTGATCGGTGAAGCGTCCGGACCATGCGCAGGCAGGCCGACCCAGTACAGGTCTTCGGAGAACACGGGCTCGGCGACAACGTTCGCCAGCTCCTCGGCATTGGGCACCACACCGAAATCCACCTTGCCCAGCTCGATCGCCTGGCCGCCTTCGCGGCTAAGGCCGTCCCATACGGTGAGCTTGATACCAGGAAAGCGCGCCTGCGCCTGGGTGATGATGGCTGGCAACAGCAGCGCCGAAGCCGTGGCCGGAATCGAGATGGCCACGTGGCCCTTGGGGTTGCCGCGGCTGGACTTGAGTTCGTCCTTCACCGAATCAAGCTTCTGTATCACCGAGCGTGCCACTTCGTACAGCTGGCGCCCTGCATCGGTCAGCTCGATGCCGTCATGCTGGCGCGCCAGCAACTGTATTTCCAGTTCGCTTTCCAGCAGTCCTATCTGACGGCTCAATGCCGGCTGGGCAATGAACGCGTGCCGCGCGGCGTTGGAGAAACTGCCGGCTTCGACAATGGCAATCAGGTAACGCAGCTGTTTCAAAGTCATGGCAATTCTCAGGCTATGCCGAAGTGGTATGGCAACTATCGAGAGACGTTATTTGTTCAGCTCTAGTGGCCTACTTAGTATCGGGGAACACCGGACCGAGGATAACAGAAACGTTCACTTATTTATCCAGCCCCTTTTACACAAGCCTTTGCGCCGTGTTTCTGCGCTAACTCGCAACTCACTCTCGAATAAACACAATAAGAGGTTAAGAGTGATGGCATTTCGTGCTTCTGGTCTTTCGGGACCGTTGTCGCTGCTTGCGTCGTCTGTACTTTTTTCTGTACCTGCCCTGGCTGTTCAATTTAATCTGGGAGAGTTAGAAGGACAGTTTGATTCAGCGTTTTCATTGGGTACCAGCATTTCCACTGCCAACCCGGACCCGGCTTTGCACAATAGTGCAAACAGTGATGACGGCCGCCTGAACTTTGCCTCGGGCGATGTATTTTCGGCAGTGTTCAAAGGTACCCATGATCTGGAACTCAAACATGCCAACCTGGGTGTGTTCCTGCGTGGCACGTACTGGTACGACACGGCGCTGCGCGACCATGACCAGCGCTTCAAGCAGGTCGAGGACAACAACCGCAAGCGCTCGGCCAAGACCGCAGGTACCCAGCTGCTCGACGCCTTTGGCTACTACCTCTACGACATCGATGGCCAGCCAGGCTCGGCAAGGCTGGGCAAGCAGGTAGTGAACTGGGGCGAGAGCACCTTCATCCAGGGCGGGCTGAACGTCATCAATCCCTTCAACCTGGCGGCGCTGCGCCGCCCAGGCTCCGAGGTGAAGGACGCGCTGGTGCCGGTGAACCTGTTCTATCTCACGCAGAACCTGACCGAGGCGTTGTCGGTCGATGGCTTCTACCAGTTGGACTGGGACCAGACCCAGCTCGACAACTGTGGCACGTTCTTCTCCAACAACGACTTCCTGCCCGATGGTTGTGATGGCCTGGACGTGGGAGCCAGGTTGCTTGGCAACCCGGCTGCCGTGGCCGGCCTTGTACCCTTTGGCGTGAACCTGACCAGCGAAGGCGTGCGCATACCCCGGGGCAGTGACCAGGATGCCCGCGATGGCGGGCAGTGGGGTGTTTCGTTGCGCTGGTACGTGGCGGCGCTGGACACCGAGTTCGGTGCCTACGCAGCCAACTATCACAGCCGCACGCCTTATCTGGGGACGGTCAGCAGCCCTTATTTCGACAACAGCCGCTTCGCCCCCCAGTTGTGCGCCAACCTGGGCATCGGCCCGGCCGGCTGCGCCGGGTTCCTCGGCTCCGCTGCCGGTCAGTCGCTGGTCGGCGCATTGCGCCTGGGTACCTCCCAGTACCGTGTGCAGTACCCCGAGGACATCCGCATGTACGGGTTGTCGTTCGCCACTACCCTGCGCAGCGGTACGGCCCTGCAGGGTGAGCTGAGTTACCGGCCGAATATGCCCATGCAACTCAACGGTACCGACATCATCCAGTCGCTGCTCAACGTCGAGGGGCGTTCGCCTTTGCTGGGCGACGGGCTGCGGCCAGACAGTGCCAGCACCCTGTTCGACGGCTACCGGCGCAAGGAGGTGACCCAGCTTCAGGTGACCGCCGTACATGCCTTCAGCCAGGTACTGGGGGCCAACCAGATGCTACTGGTGGGCGAAGCCGGGGCCACCTACGTCGGCGGGCTGGAGGGCGGCGGAGGCCCGCGTTACGGCCGCTCGGGTACCTTCAACAGTGGCGCGCTGGCAGACAACAGCGTATGCCGGGCGATTTCCAAGACGCCAGAGCACTGTAACGACCAAGGCTTCATGACCCCGTTCTCCTGGGGCTACCGGTTACGCGCGACTTTGACCTACCCCAACGTGATCGCCGGCTTCGACCTGCGGCCGAACCTGTCCTGGTCGCACGACGTGCACGGTACAGGCCCGGTGGAAGGCTCGGCTTTCAGCGAAGGCTCCAAGGCCGTGAGCGTCGGGCTGGATGCGACGCTTGCCAGTACCTACAGCCTGAGCCTTTCGTACACCGACTTTATCGATGGCGACTACGGCACCCGTGGTGACCGGGACTTTGTCTCGCTGAGCCTGGGCGTCACCTTCTGAGGGCATGATGATGAATATGCGAATGGTGATGATCGGCCTGTTCTGGGCCAGCGGCGCGCTGGCTGCGACAGGCCTGCCAGACAACCTGACCCCTGTGGGCGCCGAACGCGCGGCCAGCCCGGACGGCCGTATCCCGGCCTGGCAAGGCGGGTTGAGCGTCGCCCAGCAGCGTCTGGGTGATAACGGCACGCCGCTGGATCCGTACGCCGCCGAGCAGCCGCTTTACCGGATCACGGCGGCCAATTATCAGCGTTACCAGGGCCAGCTTTCCGATGGCCAGGTAGCCTTGCTCAAGCGCTTCCCGCACACCTTCGAACTGCCGGTCTACCCCACCCATCGCAGTGTCGCGGTGCCTGCCGGCGTCGCCGCCTCGGTCGCCCGCAACGCAGCGCAGGCACAGCTGGATGACCAGGGCAACGGCCTGCGCAGGTTCAATGGAGTGATTGCGTTTCCCCGGCCGGACAACGGCCTGGAAGTGATCTGGAACCATCTGACCCGGCACCGCAATGCCAGCTACATTCAGATGTCCGACAGCGTCACACCGTTCAAGAACGGCCGCTTCGTGCTGATGAGCGCGCGCCAGGATGTAGCCCGCCCGGAAGGCCTGGGCGGGCTGGGTGCAAGCAATGTGCTGTATTACTTCACCTACCGCATGACGGCACCATCACGGCTTGCCGGTGATGCCATGGTGGTTCACGAAACCCTTGACCAGGTAGCCGAGCCCCGCTTGTCCTGGGTCTACAGTGCCAGTCAGCGGCGTGTGCGGCGCGCGCCGAACATCGCCTACGACACCACGGGGCCAGGCACCGCAGGCCTGCGTACTGCCGACAGCCGCGACATGTTCAATGGCGCCCCCGACCGTTACCAGTGGAAGCTGCTGGGCAAGCAGGCCCTGCACGTGCCGTACAACAGCTACCGCCTGGCATCGCCCGAGCTGCGCTATGCCGAGCTGATCAGGCCTGGTCATGTCAATCCGGCGCCCACACGCTACGAGCTTCACCGGGTGTGGGTGGTGGAGGCGACGCTGAAGCCCGGCGCCCAGCACATCTACGCCAAGCGACGCTTCTATGTGGACGAAGACACCTGGGCCATTCTCGAAACCGACAGCTACGATGCTGGCGGCCATCTGTGGCGTACATCACAGGCCCACAGCTTCTACCACCCGAGCGGCGAGGTGGCGGTCAATGCAATGGAGGTCACCTATGACCTCAAGAGTGGCCGCTACCATGCGTCGGGGCTGATCAACGAGCAGCGTCGCCCGTTCGACTTCAATGTTCGCACCAGCCTTTCGTATTTTTCTCCCGGCGCCCTGCGCAGCTTTGGCGTGCGCTGATGGGCGTGTTTGAACCACGGCCGGGCTGGGCTCGGCGTCTGCTGGGGCAGGGCGAAGCGCCCGACCCTCGCTTCACCTTGGCCAACGAGCGCACTTTCCTGGCCTGGATCCGTACCGCGCTGGCGTTGCTGGGAGGTGGCATTGCCATCGAGACCTTTGCCGGCCAGGCCCTGCAGGCACCGCTTCGGCTCTGGCTTGTCGGCAGCCTGATGTTGCTGAGCATGTTGCTGAGCGCCGGCGCCTGCCTGCGCTGGCTGCGTGTGGAGCGTGCCTTGCGTCAGCGCCGGCCATTACCGCTGCCGGCGCTGGTGCCGCTGTTGGCACTGGGTTGCCTGATCGCGGCGTTGATGGCCGCTGTCGTGTTGTGGCCGCGCTGGCATGTCTGATCCGGGCTTGCAGGCCGAACGCACCGAACTGGCTTGGCGGCGTACCTGGCTGGCACTGGTGGCAGTCGCGGGGTTGGCTTTGCGACAGGGCGACCTGGCGCTGGCGGCAGTGGTCGGCTTCGCAACGCTGACGCTGTTGGCCCGCCAGGGGCGGCGCTACAGCGAGGGGCTGGCGATGTTGCGGGCCGAGCGCGGTCAGCCTGCGATTTTGCCGGTAGTGGTGCTGGGTAGCGCGGTGTGCCTGATGGCGCTGGCAGGGTTGTACCGGTTGGCGAACGGGGGCTGAAACCCCTCCCACAGGTACGATGTGAATCCAGACGCGATTGCGGTACCTGTGAGAGCGGGCTTGCCGGCGAAGACGCCGGCGCTCAAGGGGTCACGATGTTGAAACGGGAATCGGCATTCTCCAGGCCGCCCATGAAACGCAGGAACTTCACCCGCTCGCCTTCGATGGAGATCTCGCCCAGCGTGGCTTCCTTGAGGAATCCGGTCTGCTTCAGGGCAATGCGGTCCAACGTCTGTTTGCTCATGCTCACCTGCACATCGGCCTGGGCGTGACGAGTCAGGTCGCGATGGGTGAGCACGCCGTTGCGCAGGGTCAGGGCGTAGTCTTCGCCCAGGTCGGTGAAGCGCCAGTTGATGCTCAGATCGCTCTCCGCCGCCTTGAAGGCATCCACCCGTACCCCAAGGTAATCGAAGAACAGGCTTGGGGTCAGTGCCCGCACCATGTCGTCGGCATTGCCGCCACTGCCGGTAGCGGCGGCTACTCCACCGCGCAGCTCCTGGGCGCCGCTAAGGTAGGCGTTGCGCCAGGTAGCGTTCTCGCTCTGGTAACCCAGCTGTTCCAGCGCATCGGCCTGCAGTTCGCGCGCTGCGGTATTGCCCGGTTCTGCGAATACCAGATGGTTCACCAGCTGCGCGACCCAGCGGTAGTCACCTTCGGCAAAGGCTTGGCGTGCCTGGGCCAGCACCTGATCGGCGCCACCCATTGCCGCCACGTAGCGCTTGCCGGCAGCTTGCGGCGGTAGTGGGTCGAGGTTGGCCGGGTTGCCATCGTAAAAGCCCATGTAGCGTTGGTAGACCGCACGTACGTTATGGCTAAGCGAGCCGTAGTAGTCGCGGCTGTACCACTTGCTGGCCAGGCGCGGCGGAAGGTTGGCCAGGCTCTGGGCGATTTCCATTGGTGTCTGGCCCTGGTTGATCAGGCGCAAGGTCTGGCTATCGATGAAGGCATACATGTCGCGCTGGTCGGCCAGGTACTCGCGGATTGACGGCCCGCCCCAGGTCGGCCAGTGATGCTGGGCAAACACTACCTCGGCCTGATCGCCGTAACGCAACAGCGATTGGTCCAGGTAGTGCGCCCAGACTTTCGGGTCGCGTACCAGCGCACCGCGCAGGGTCAGCACATTGTGCTGCACGTGGGTGGCGTTCTCGGCCATGCACAGAGCCTTGAACCCAGGGAAGTAGATGTTCATCTCCGCTGGCGCTTCGGTGCCCGGGGTCAACTGGAACTCTACCTCCACGCCGCTGAGGGTCATGCGTTGCAGCGGCTGGCTGATTTCCAGCGTCGGCGCTATCAGGCTGACGGTGGCGTTGGCCGGCACCCCTTTGCCCAGACCGGCATCCACCTGGCCGCGTGGCCCGCGGGGCAGGGGGGCGCCGTACATGTACTGGGCGCGGCGCTTCATGGCCGGGCCGGCCAGCACGTTTTCGCCGATGGCATGCTCGAAGAAGCCTTCGGGTGCAATGACCTGGACCTTGCCGGCCTTTACGTCCGCCTCGTCGATCACCCCGCGCGCGCCGCCGAAATGGTCGATGTGCGGGTGGGTGTAGATCAGCGTGGTCACCGGCTACATGCGCGGGCGGTGCCGAAAATACAGTTCAAGGCCCGCCCTGGCGGTTTCGACGGCCAGCAGCGGATCGAGCACGATCAGCCCGTCCTGGCCTTCAACGATGGTCATGTTGGCCAGGTCCAGGCCGCGGACCTGGTAGATGCCTTCGGTGACCTTGAACAGGCCGGCGATGGTGTTCAGCTGGGCGATGCGCCACAGGCTGGGGTTTACCGTGGCCGGGGCCTGCGTCGGGTCGAGAAAACGATACTGACCCAGGTCCCACACAGTCTTGCCATCGGCCGTCGCGACCGGCCCGTCGAAGCGTTCGAGCAGCCCGCGTCGGGCCGCTTCGAAATCCCCGTGGTCATCGAAAGGCAGGCGTTGCAGCCATTGCTGGTTGCTGGCCTGGGTGGCCGGGGTGGCGTCCTTTGCCGCCGTAGTGGCCAGGCTCGGGAGGGGCGCCAGCAGGGCGAGCGCCAGCATCGACAGTGGGAAGCGCATGGTGTGTCCTTGTTGTTATGGTGGCGGACCACTGTAGGGGACGGGTTCAGGCACCAGCCAATACCAGAGCGGCATGGTTGCCATCGCATTTGCTGATGGCCTCAGGCAGACGGAAGCTCCAGGATCTGCTCCACCAGCCAGGCCAGGGCGGGGTCGTGCCGACGATGGGTCAGGTGCACCAGTTCCAGCTCGAAGGGCTCCAGGGCGAAGGGCAGTTCGTGCACCGCCAAGGGCAGCAACTTCGCGAACTGCTGCGCAAGTTGCCGCGGCAGCACCACGCACATTTCGGTGGCGGCGGCCAGATGCGCTGCTTGAAGGTAGTTGGGGGTGGTGTAGGCAATTTGCCGGGTCAGGCCTTGTTCTGCCAGCCATTGGTCGACCATGCCGCGGGTCTGGCCACCGTGTACCCAGATGTGCCGCAAACCGAGAAACGCCTGAAGATCCAGTGCCTGGTCCGGCGCCAGCTGCGGATGCTTCTGGCGCAACGCGACTTGCAGGGTTTCACGCCTCCAGGGGCGGCGGCTGAAGCGCGCCGGTACCTCATCGAAGCGCCCCAGTACCAGGTCGAGGTCGCCGCGGTCCAGCGCTTCGGCCGGCAGGTTGGGAGCCAGGTGCACCACATCGATGCGCAAGTGCGGGGCCAGTACCTGCAGGCGCCCTAGCAGCGGCGGCATGCACAACTGTTCGACGAAGTCGGTAAGGGCGATGCGCAGCTGACGGTGGCTGCGCTGTGGCTCGAAGGCATCGCCAGTGGCCAGGGTCTGCTCGATTTGTTGCAGCGCCGCTCGAATCGGCCCTTCCAGTGCCAACGCCCGTGGTGTAGGGCGCATGCGCCGGCCCACACGAACCAGCAGCGGGTCGCCCAGCTGGTCGCGCAGCCGCGCCAGGGCGTTGCTGACAGTGGGCTGGGTCAGGGCCAGGCGTTCAGCCGCCCGTGAGACGTTCTGCTCGCGCAGCAACATGTCGAAAACCCGCAGCAGGTTCAGATCGAAGTTAGAAATATTCATGGGCAGAATATATGGCATACGAAATTGAAATTTCAAAAATACCTGCGGCCTGCTTAGGGTGATGCCTGTCCTCATACCTACAACAAGCAGGAGCGTTGCGCGTGAATACCCCCTTTCCGATCAACCAGGTGGCCGTGATAGGCGCAGGTACGATGGGCCGCGGCATTGTCATCAGCCTCGCCAGTGCCGGGCTGTCGGTGCTGTGGCTCGACAGCAACGCATCAGCCCTGGACGCTGGCCTGAGCATGGTCAGCCAGGCCTGGACCCAGCAGGTGGAGAAGCAGCGTGTCACCCAGGCCGAGGCCGAAGCCTGCCAGGCGCGGGTGCAGGCGGTGGATGGCTACGCCGCGCTGGCCCAGGCCGATCTGGTGATCGAGGCAGTGTATGAAAGCCTTGAACTCAAACAGGAAATCTTCCGGGCCCTGGATCAGCACCTCAAACCGGAGGCGATCCTGGCCAGTAATACCTCGGCGCTGGACATCGACGCGATCGCGGCGGTAACCCGGCGACCGTCACACGTTCTGGGCCTGCATTTCTTCAGCCCCGCGCATGTCATGAAGCTGCTCGAAATAGTGCGCGGCGCGCACACCGACCAGGCTGTGCTCCATACCGCCCTGGCGCTGGGCGAGCGCCTGGGCAAGGTGGCGGTAGTGGCCGGCAACTGCCCCGGTTTCATTGGCAATCGCATGCTGCGCAGTTATGTGGCCGAAGCGCGCAAGTTGCTGCTCGAAGGCGCGCTGCCGCACCAGGTGGATGCGGTGCTGCAACAGTTCGGTTTTGCCATGGGCCCGTTTCGCATGTACGACGTGGTCGGCATCGACCTGGAATGGCGTGCCCGCCAGCTGGCCAGGCAGGGCATGCACGATCCGCTGGTGCAAGTGGATAATGCGCTGTGTGATCTGGGCCGGCTGGGTCAGAAGACGGGGAAGGGTTATTACCGTTATGCACCTGGCAGCCGCCAGGCCGAGCATGACCCCGAGGTCGACGCCCTGGTGCTCAATATCTCCAACGACCTGGGTTACCGACGCCGAGGCATCAGCGCCGAGGAAATCGTCGAGCGCTGCCTGCTGGCGCTGGTCAACGAGGGCGCGAAGATTCTGCAGGAAGGCATCGCTGCCAGCAGCGCCGACATCGACCGGGTGTGGCTCAATGGTTATGGCTTCCCTGCGGCCAAAGGCGGCCCGATGCGCTGGGCCGATGACCAGGGTGCAGCATTCGTCCTGGCCCGGCTGGAATACCTGCAAAGTGTACTGGGCGAGCACTGGCGCCCGGCCGCTCTGCTCTACACGCTGGTGGCCAACGGCAAGCGTTTCGAGCAGCAGGCGGAGGTTCAGGCATGAACTACCAGGCTCCCTTGCGCGACATGCGCTTCGTGCTGCACGAGCTGTTCGACGTTGCCGCCCATTGTCAGCAGCTGGGTATCGAACTGGACCGCGACACGCTCGACGGCATACTGGAAGAGGCCGCGCGCTTTACCGGCGAGGTAGTCGCTCCGCTCAACCGCAACAGTGACGAGCAGGGCTGCCAGCTGGTTGAGGGGGAGGTCATCACGCCCGATGGTTTCCGCGACGCCTACCGGCAGTACGTGGCCCATGGCTGGGCCAGCATGACCGGGCCGCAGGCTTACGGCGGGCAGGGGCTGCCGCAAATGGCCTCCGCCAGCTTCCACGAGATGCTGATGGCCGCGTCGTTGTCGTTCCGCATCTACTCCGGCCTCACCGAGGGTGCCGTGCTGGCCCTGCATCGCCATGGAAGCCCGGCGTTGCAGCAGTCTTATCTGGCGCGCATGGTCAGTGGCGAGTGGGCCGGCACCATGTGCCTCACCGAGCCGCAGGCCGGCACCGACCTGGCCTTGCTGCGCACCCGCGCCCAGCCGCAGGTCGACGGTTCCTGTCGCATCACAGGCAGCAAGATCTTCATCAGTGGCGGCGAACAGGACCTGACCGACAATATCGTTCATCTGGTACTTGCACGCCTGCCCGATGCGCCGGCCGGGGTGCGGGGCATCAGCCTGTTCCTGGTGCCCAAGCTGCTGCCGGGCGGCGAACGCAACGCGTTGGGCTGTGGCGCGCTGGAGCACAAGATGGGCATCAAGGGCGCCTCGACTTGCGTTATGAATTTCGACGGTGCCCAGGGATGGCTGGTAGGCGAGGCCAACCAAGGCCTGGCGTGCATGTTTACCATGATGAACGACGCCCGTTTCCAAGTCGGCCTTCAGGGGCTGGGCATCGCCGAAGCGGCCTTCCAGGGTGGCCTGGCCTATGCACGCGAACGCTTGCAATCGCGCGCTCTGACCGGCCCGGCGGCAGCGAACAAGCCGGCCGATCCGATCATTGTCCACCCGGATGTGCGACGCATGCTGCTGACCCAGAAAACCCTCACCGAGGGCTGCCGTATGCTGGCCATCTATACCGCCCGGCAGCTCGACCTGGAACACGCAGCGGCGAGCGATCAGGCGCGCGAGGGCGCAACCCGGCGGGCAGCACTGCTGATCCCGATCGTCAAGGCGTTTTTTACCGATGTCGGGCAGGAGGTAGCCAGCCTTGGCGTGCAGCTATATGGCGGACACGGCTATATCCGCGAGTGGGGCATGGAGCAGTTGATGCGCGACAGCCGTATCACCCAGCTCTATGAAGGCACCAACGGCATCCAGGCTCTCGACCTGGTGCGCCGCAAGCTGCTGGGCGACGGCGGGGCCGAGCTGAACTTGCTGGTCGATGAACTGGCCCTGCATGTCGAGGCGGCTGGTGTCGGAGGTGGTCTGCATGCCATGGCGACAGCGGTCGGGCAGCGCCTGGAGGAATGGCGTGCGCTGGCAGGCCATGTAGTCGAGGCTTGCCAGCGTGACCCTCAGGAAATGGGCGCGGTCTCGGTGGACTTCCTGGCCTACTCGGCCTATGTGCTGCTTGCCGCGTTGTGGCTGCAGGCGGCCGTGCGCGCCGAGACGGCGCTGGCTGGCGGCAGTGCCGAAACGGATTTCTACCGGGCCAAGCTGCACGCGGCGCAGTTCTACTGGCGACGCGTCCTGCCCCGCGCCACCGCGCACCGCGAAGCCCTGCTGGGCGGTGCAGATTGCCTCATGGCACTGCCAGCGAGCGACTTTGCCTTCTGACGCAGGGCCAACGACGACAAGGAGAGCCAGATGCAGCCTTTCAGCTTTGCCACTACCGGGCAGATCCTCTGCGAAGCGGGCGCGGTGCAGCGCCTTGCCACTCTGTGCCGCGAGCGCGGCGCACGGCGCGTGCTGATCGTCAGTGACCCCGGTATCGCCCGCCTGGGTATGCTTGATGATCTGCTGCCGGGATTCACGACGGCCAAGGTCGGCGTGGCTATCTTCAGCGAGGTTACCGCCGACCCCAGCGAAGCCTGTGTACTGGCCGCCACCCAGCGGGCCCGGCATATCGGTGCCGACCTGGTGGTAGGTTTTGGCGGCGGCAGTTCGATGGATGTTGCCAAGCTGGTCGCGCTGCTGGCCCACCGCGACTGCAACCAGCCGCTTGCCGAGCTCTATGGCGTGGACAAGGCCAAGGGCCGACGCCTGCCGTTGATCCAGGTGCCGACCACGGCCGGCACCGGTTCGGAGGTGACGCCGATCGCCATCGTCACCACCGGCGCCACCAGCAAGATGGGCATCGTCTCGCCGCTGCTGCTGCCGGACCTGGCGGTACTCGATGCCGTGTGCACCCTCGGCCTGCCCCCGGCGGTAACCGCTGCAACCGGTATCGATGCCATGGTGCATGCCATCGAAGCCTATACCAGCCGTCTCAAGCGCAACCCGCTGTCGAGCCTGCTGGCGCGCGAGGCCCTGCGGCTGCTGGCGGAAAACCTGGATCAGGCCGTGCACAACGGCGGCAATCTGGACGCGCGTCAGGCCATGCTGCTGGGCGCCTGCCTGGCCGGCCAGGCGTTTGCCAATGCTCCGGTGGCGGCCGTGCACGCGCTGGCATATCCATTGGGTGGGCACTTCCACATTCCCCATGGCCTGTCCAATGCATTGGTGTTGCCGCATGTGCTGCGTTTCAACCTGCCCGTGGCGGTGACGGACTATGCCCAGCTGGCGGTGCCCCTGTTGGGCGCACGGTTGCAGCCTGGCGACCTGTACCGGCAGGCTGATCAGTTCGTCGAGGAACTGGCCGCGCTGGGCGCCCGCTGCGGTTTGCCTGGGCGGCTGCGTGATGCCGATGTTCCGCGCCATCGCCTGCCGCAACTGGCAGAAGATGCCATGCAACAGCAGCGCCTGCTGATCAACAACCCGCGTGAAGTCACCCAGGCCGATGCACTGGCCATCTACGAGGCTGCCTACTGATGAGTGTGCATCGGCAACGTGACTACTACCGGCACTACACGCCAATCGCCACCCGTTGGCATGACAATGACGCCTACGGGCACGTGAACAACGTGGTCTATTACGGCTTTTTCGACAGCGCCGTGAACCGCCTGCTGATCGAGCAGGGCGGACTGGATATCCACCATGGCGCGGCGATTGCGCTGGTGGTCAGTTCGGCCTGCGACTACCAGTCGCCTGTAGCGTTTCCGCAGGGCATCGAGGTGGGCCTGGCGGTAAGCCGGCTGGGCAACACCTCGGTGCAGTACCAGTTGGCCGTATTCATCCAGGGCCAATCCCTGGCTTGCGCTACCGGACGCTTCGTCCATGTATTCGTCGACCGGGAGGGCCGACGCCCGGTCCCGGTGCCTGCCCGCTTGCGGCAGGTGTTGAGCGAACTGCAGCCTTTATCCCCTGAGGAATTTCGACCATGAAAGACGCCGTGATCGTAGCCACTGCCCGTACACCCATCGGCAAAGCCATGCGTGGCGCCTTCAACGACCTGAAAACCCCCAGCATGACTGCCGTCGCCATTCGGGCAGCCGTCGAGCGGGCTGGTATCGAGCCGGCGCAGGTGGAGGATCTGGTGCTGGGTACCGCCATGCAGAGTGGTACTGCCGCGATCAACCCTGGCCGACTGTCGGCGCTGGCCGCCGGTTTGCCGCAATCGGTCAGCGGGCAGACCCTCGACCCGCCAGTGTGCGTCGGGCCTGATGGCCATCGCTACAGCGGCCAAGCAGATCATTGTCGATGGCATGCAGGTGACCATCGGCGCCGGCCAGGAGCAGATCAGCCTGGTCCAGCAGGTGCACAACCAGCTGGCCAGCGAGGCCTATGACCCTGCTGTGCTGCGGATGAGCGAACATGCTTACATGCCGATGCTGCAAACCGCCGAGTTTGTCGCCCGCCGCTATGGCATCAGCCGGGAAGCGCAGGACGCCTACGCCTTGCAGTCGCAGCAGCGCACTGCAGCGGCGCAGGCGGCGGGGTTGTTTGCCGATGAAATCGTGCCCGTCTCGGCACGCAGGAAGGTGGTCGACAAGCTGTCCGGTGCGGTGAGCCATGAGGAAGTCTGCCTCAGCCAGGACGAAGGTAACCGACCGGCGACCACCCTGGCAGACCTGCAAGGGCTGAAGCCCGTTATCGAAGGCGGCTGCGTGACGGCCGGCAATGCCAGCCAGCTGTCTGATGGCGCCAGTGCCTGCGTGCTGATGGAAGGCGCACTGGCCGCAAGGTCGGGCAAGGCCCCGCTGGGGCTGTATCGTGGTATCGCCGTGGCCGGCCTGGCTCCTGAAGAAATGGGTATCGGCCCGGTGCTGGCGGTGCCCAGGTTGCTGCACCAGCACGGCCTGAAGGTGGACGACATCGGTCTGTGGGAGCTGAACGAAGCGTTCGCCTGCCAGGTACTGTACTGTGCCCAGCGTTTGCAGATAGACCCTGCGAAACTGAACGTCAATGGCGGTGCCATTGCCATCGGCCACCCCTACGGCATGAGCGGGGCGCGGATGGTCGGGCATGCGCTTCTGGAAGGCAGGCGGCGCGGGGTGAAGTACGTGGTGGTGACCATGTGCGTTGGCGGCGGGATGGGCGCGGCAGGGCTGTTCGAAGTGCTGTAGAGCATCCGTCAGGCCAGCCCCGGCCTCGGCGGCTGGCTGCAGCCTGAGCCAGTCAGGGCGCGCCGAACAGCATCGTCCAGTACACGCCGTTATCGCTACGCGAGTTCTCGGCAAAGGCCGCGCCCACCTGGGTAAACATCGGGTTCATCAGGTTGGCGCAGTGCCCGGGGCTGGCCAGCCAACCTGCCATCGCCTTGCTCGGTGACCCTTGGCCTGCGGCAATGTTCTCGCCGATCTGCCGCCCACGGTAGCCGGCATCCCATGCCCGATCCGCGGGTAGATCACCGTCGAGGTCGCGGTGCGCGAAGAAATTATCGTTGGCCATCGCGCGGCTGTGTCGCTGCGCCGCCGTTCCCAGGGCGGTGTTCCAGGCCAGCGGGCGTGCAGCGGCAAAGCGCTTGCGACCACACAGGCGTGGTTTCGCCCTTGCGGCGTTCACCTGTGCCAGCAACGCTTTGCTTGCCGATCGCCTATCGTCGAGCTGGGCATCGAGCAGGGGCCGAGCCAGCAGCACCCGCCACTCGTTGCGTGAGCGACTTACGCCGATATCGGCATATTGGCTATCGAGCAGGGCCGTGCAGTAGTCGCTGCGGAGCATGTCAAAGGCCTCCTCGGCATCTCGTGCACCGACCAGGCGGATGGCGCGCACCTTCACCGCCTGATAACCCGCAGCCTTCAATCCTTCCCGCAACCCCCCGCCGTAGCCGACCGGCAACGCCAGTTTCGGCTTCAGCACCAGCGGCGTCGAGCCGC
Source organism: Pseudomonas putida (assembly GCA_029953615.1). NCBI lineage: Bacteria > Pseudomonadati > Pseudomonadota > Gammaproteobacteria > Pseudomonadales > Pseudomonadaceae > Pseudomonas > Pseudomonas putida. Next base: position 4,100,682 of record CP124529.1, read on the forward strand.
GGATAATGCGCCGCTCGCAGCGCTGTGGCTGGGCGCGATAGTCGTTGATGGCTGCCACCAGTTGCCTTTCCCCGCTGGCTTGGGCGGGGTTGGCGAACAGGTGGAAAAAAGGAATAAGGCAGAGCGAGACGAAGGGGGAGCGACGGACTGCGTGGCGCATGGGGTGAATGGCTCTGGTGGATAACGACGGCAAGGCCGATTTGAGGGCTCGCCTAAGACTGTGCGGCTCAATACAGGTTCACGTGTACGGGGTACAATTTTTCGCGGGTACTCAACTTGAATGCAGCAACAAGGTAAACCGCAATGCCCCAAACTACCGATCAGGCTTTTTATGACCGCGCGGATGCGCATATCGAACTGGCGAACCAGCAGATCGAGAAAATCGAAGACCTGGGCAAGGTCAGCGCCTCACTGACCTTCGGCGCCTCACGCTTCAATGCCTGGATGAGCGCCCGCAGTTTCAAGTCTGGTGCGGAACTGGCTGCCGCGCGGGAGGAGCTGTTGAAGTATTTCTGCGAGCAGTACCGGATGATGCTCGAGGACAACCTGGACGAGCATATCGAGCATTTTGACCGGTATGTGCTGGGCAAAGGCGACTGACGACGGCTCGTGCGCGGTCTCTGTAGGAGCGGCCTTGTGTCGCGATGGGCTGCGAAGCAGCCCCAGCAATTTGTTCATTGTTGCTGAAATCCTGGGGCCGCTTCGCAGCCCATCGCGACACAAGGCCGCTCCTACAGGACCGTGCATGGCTTATCTGGCCTTCTTTTCCAGGATCCGCGGCCCGGTACCTTCCTTGCCCAGCACATCCTCGGGGTTGCGCAGCGGGCAGTCCTCCAGCGACAGGCAGCCGCAGCCAATGCAGTTGTCCAGGCTGTCGCGCAACGCTTCCAGGGTGCGAATGCGGGCGTTCAGGTTTTCGCGCCAGGCGGTCGACATTTCGCCCCACTGCGCTGCCGTGAGCTTGCTGTTGGGCGCATAGCGGCTGAAGGCCTGCCTGATCTCCTCAAGCGGAATACCCGTGCGCTGCGCCACTTTGATGATGGCCAGCGTGCGCAGCACCAGTGAAGGATAGCGACGCTGGTTACCCGCCGTACGGACACTGGCGATCAGCCCCTTGGTCTCGTAGAAGTGCAGCGCAGACACCGCCACGCCGCTGCGTTTGGCCACTTCCCCTACCGTCAGCATCCGTGTGTTGTCCGCTGCCATGCCTGTTGACCTCAAGTTAAGTCGAGCTCTTATAGTCCTGTCCGGTCTTCCCCGCAACCGCTTTCCCTGATGATCGGAGCACTGCATGAACAAAAGGATGTTACTGGCCTGTGCTGGCGCTGTTGCAGGTGCGCTGGCCGCTGCCTATGCATTGGTCGGCAGCGGTTCGGCGCCGCCGGCTGCGGCGGCATGGCCGGCGACCAAGGTGGCCCTGGCCACGGCCGAGCAGGTGCAGCTGGCACGGCAGAATTTTGCCTCGGGAGAGCTGGAGGCGGTCAACCAGGTGCAGGTGGCGGCCGAGACGGCGGGGCGCATCACCCGCATCGCCTTCGAGTCGGGGCAATTGGTGAGTGCAGGGCAGTTGCTGGTTCAACTGAACGACGCCCCGGAGCAGGCCCAGCGTGTGCAGTTGCGGGCCAGGCTGCGCAATGCCGAAGTGGTGCTGCAGCGCAGCCGCAAGCTGCGCGCGGTTAACGCCGTGTCACAGGAGCTGCTCGACAATGCCGCCACCGCCGTTGATGTAGCCAGCGGCGAGCTGCAGCATGTCGAGGCGTTGATCGCGCAGAAGGCGATACGCGCACCGTTTGCCGGCAGGCTCGGCATCCGTCGGGTGCATCAGGGCCAGTACCTGAGCGCCGGTGAGACCATCGCCAGCCTGGCCGACAGCAGCCAGCTGCACGTCAATTTTTCCCTGGGCGAACAAGCGGCCCCCGAAGTGCACGTGGGGCAACTGCTGGCGCTGACGGTGGATGCGGTGCGCGGGCAGGACTTCCAGGCCCGGGTGGTCGCGGTGGACCCGGTGGTCAGCAAGGCGCGTCTGGTGCAGGTGCAGGCAGCCTTGCCGAACCCGGACGGGCAGTTGCAGCCCGGCATGTACGCCGGCGTGCGCCTGGATGCCGCGCAGCCGTCAAGCGTGCTGGCCGTGCCGGAAACCGCGATCACCTATACCGCCTACGGGCAGACGGTGTTCGTCGCTACCGGGGACCCGCAACAGGGTACCCGGGTCAGCCGGGTGCGGGTGACCACCGGTGAGCGCTGGCAGGGGCGGGTGGAAATCACTTCCGGCCTGGCGCCCGGTGACCAGGTGGTGGTTTCCGGCCAGTTGAAACTGAGCGACGGCATGCCGGTCGAGCCCGTGGCGCAGGACAGCCTGCAGGCCAGTCAGGGAGGGCGGCAATCGTGACGTTCACCGACCTCTTTGTCCGCCGCCCGGTACTGGCGCTGGTAGTCAGCAGCCTGATCATCCTGCTGGGGCTGTTTGCCCTGGGCAAGCTGCCGATCCGCCAGTACCCGCTGCTGGAAACCTCCACCATCAGCATCAGCACCGAGTACCCCGGTGCCTCCGCCGAGCTGATGCAAGGCTTCGTGACCCAGCCGATCACCCAGGCGGTGTCGTCGGTCGAGGGCATCGACTACCTGTCCTCGTCGTCGCAGCAGGGGCGCAGCCTGATCACCTTGCGCATGGTGCTCAACCGCGACTCGACCCAGGCACTTGCCGAGACCATGGCCAAGGTCAACCAGGTGCGCTATCGCCTGCCGGAAAAGGCCTACGACCCGGTAGTGGAGCTATCGGCAGGTGACTCCACCGCGGTAGCCTACGTAGGCTTTGCCAGCGAAACCTTGTCGATACCCGAGCTGAGCGATTACCTGTCGCGGGTGGTGGAGCCGCAGTTCTCCGGCATCGATGGTGTGGCCAAGGTGCAGTCGTTCGGCGGCCAGCGCCTGGCCATGCGCCTGTGGCTGGACAGCGAGCAGATGGCCGGGCGTGGGGTAACAGCCGCCGACGTGGCACAGGCGGTGCGTGCCAACAACTACCAGGCAACGCCGGGACAGGTGCGCGGGCAGTACGTGCTGGCCGACATCCAGGTGGACACTGACCTGACCCGGGTCGAGGACTTCCGCGAGCTGATCATCCGCAACGATGGCACCGACCTGGTGCGCCTGCGCGATGTCGGCACCGTCGAGCTGAGCGCGGCGGCCACCCAGACCAGCGCCACCATGGACGGCAAGCCCGCCGTGCACCTGGGGCTGTTCCCCACCCCTACCGGCAACCCGCTGGTGATCGTCGAGGGTATTCGCCAGCTGCTGCCGCAGATCCGCCAGACCCTGCCACCCGGGGTGGAGGTGGCGCTGGCCTACGAGACCGCCCGCTTCATCGACGCCTCGATCGACGAGGTGCTGCACACCCTGGTGGAGGCCATGCTGATCGTGGTGCTGGTCATCTGGCTGTGCCTGGGTTCGCTGCGCAGCGTGGTGATCGCGGTGGTGGCCATTCCGCTGTCGATGTTGGGGGCTGCGGGCCTGATGCTGCTGTTCGGCTTCAGCCTGAACCTGCTGACCTTGCTGGCGATGGTGCTGGCCATCGGCCTGGTGGTGGACGATGCCATCGTGGTGGTGGAGAACGTGCACCGCCATATCGAAGAGGGCAAGTCGCCGGTTGCCGCGGCGCTGGCCGGGGCGCGGGAAATCGCCGGGCCGGTGATCGCCATGACCCTGACCCTGGCCGCCGTATACGCGCCGATCGGCTTGATGGGCGGGCTGACCGGCACGCTGTTCCGTGAGTTTGCCCTGACCCTGGCGGGGGCGGTGATCGTGTCCGGCATCGTCGCGCTCACCCTGTCGCCGGTAATGAGCTCGCTGTTGTTGCAACCCGGCCAGCAGCATGGTGCCATGGCCAACATGGCGGACCGCTTGTTCGGTATGCTGACCGGGGCCTATGGGCGAATACTCGCCTACACCCTGTCGCATCGCTGGATCAGTGGTGGTGTGGCGCTTGTGGTGTGCCTGAGCCTGCCTTGGCTGTACCTGCTGCCGCAGCGCGAGCTGGCCCCGCCCGAGGACCAGGCGGCGGTGCTGACGGCCATCAAGTCCCCGCAGCATGCCAGCCTGGATTATGTGGAGCGCTTTGCCCTGAAGCTGGACCAGGTGATGAAGTCCCTCGCCGAAACCACCGACACCTGGATCATCAACGGCACCGACGGCCCGTCCGCCAGTTTCGGCGGCATCAACCTCAGCGCCTGGCAGGCCCGCGAGCGTTCCGCCGCGCAGGTGCAGGCGCAGTTGCAGCAGGCCGTGGCGGACATCGAGGGCAGTAGCATCTTCGCCTTCCAGGTAGCCTCGCTGCCGGGCTCCAGCGGTGGCTTGCCGGTGCAGATGGTATTGCGCAGCGCACAGGGCTACCCCGAGCTGTACCAGACCATGGAGATGATCAAGCAGCGCGCCCGCGACAGCGGCCTGTTCAGCGTGGTGGACAGCGACCTCGACTACAACAACCCGGTGGTCAAGGTGCGCATCGATCGCGCCAAGGCGGCCAGCCTGGGCATCAGCATGCAGGCCATCGGCGAGTCGCTGGGCGTGCTGGTGGGCGAGCAGTACCTCAACCGTTTCGCCCTGTTCGGGCGCTCCTACGACGTGATCCCGCAAAGCATCCAGGACCAGCGCCTGACGCCAGCGGCGCTGAACCGCCAGTACGTGCGCGCCGAAAACGGCAGCCTGGTGCCGCTGGCCACAGTGGTGCAGCTGGACATCGAAGTGGCGCCCAACCGCTTGCTGCAGTTCGACCAGCAGAACGCCAGTACTCTGCAGGCGATCCCGGCGCCCGGTGTGTCGATGGGCAATGCCGTGGCATTTCTCGAACAGCTTGCCGCTGAACTGCCACCTGGCTTCAGCCATGACTGGCTATCGGAATCGCGTCAGTACGTACAGGAGGGCTATGCCCTGATGTGGGCGTTTCTCGCCGCCCTGGTGGTGATCTACCTGGTGCTGGCCGCGCAGTACGAAAGCCTGCTGGACCCGCTGATCATCCTGGTGACCGTGCCGCTTTCGATCTGTGGTGCACTGCTGCCGCTGGCGCTGGGCTGGGCCACGCTGAATATCTATACGCAGATCGGCCTGGTGACCCTGATCGGCCTGATCAGCAAGCACGGCATCCTGATGGTGGAGTTTGCCAACGAGATCCAGGTGCGTGACAACCTTGACCGCGCCGCTGCCATTGTTCGCGCCGCGCAGATACGCCTGCGGCCGGTGCTGATGACCACCGCGGCGATGACTTTCGGCGTGCTGCCGCTGCTGTTCGCCAGTGGCGCCGGGGCCAACAGCCGCTTTGGCCTGGGCGTGGTGATCGTGTGCGGGATGCTGGTGGGGACCTTGTTTACCCTGTTTGTGCTGCCGACGATCTATGCCTGGCTGGCGCGCGACCATCGGCTGACCACGGTGCGGGGGCAGCAGTTGGCGGAGGCTGAGCGGGTGCTGGGTATGTGAAGGGGAACCGGGCCATTGGGGCTGCTGCGCAGCCCATCGCCGGCAAGCCAGCTCCCACCTCGACTGCATTGACCTCAAGCCTTGTGCAGTACTTCTGGGAGCAACTGTCTTGCTCAATTTCTAAAAGCTGGCGCGATCCTTGTGGGAGCTGGCTTGCCGGCGATGGGCCGCACAGCGGCCCCGATTGCCCGATCAGGACGGCGACCGATCCCGACGTATCTGGGTAATCAGGGTAAAGCGGTCATCGGGGTGCACCGTCTCGGCAACCGCCATCAGGTCGCCGTTTTCCTCGCGGTAATGGCGAATGATCTTCAGCCCCGGCGCGCCTGCCTCGGCCTTCAGCGCCCGGGCCATTTCCGTGCTCAGCAACACTGCCCGCACCTGCTGGTCGACCACCGCGATCGACCGGCCATAGCGCTGCTCGATCAGCCCGGCAATCAGCTGGTCGGGGTGCTCGCGGGCCAACTCGATGACTTCGGCATAATCGCGCTGCGCATACACAGCGCTCCAGCACAGCGGTGCTGCGTTGTGCGCGCGGTCGACGCGGATGCTGGACACGCAGAAGTAATGCTCGCCCGGTACCAGCCCCAGCCGCGCCGCCTGGTTCAGGTCAGCGACGAAGTGGCGAACGTCCTGGATTTCCCGTTGCTGGGTTTGCGCCAGGTGCGCCAGCTCCGCCACGCTGGCCAATGACTGCGAGTAGCCACCGCGCGGGGTGCTGGCCTCGACCCGGGTGCCCACGCGCTTGCGCCGCGATACAAGCCCTTGGTCGAGCAACTGGTTGATCGCTGCGCGCACCGTGTGCCGGCTCACATTGTACAGCTCGCACAGCTCGAACTCGGTTGGCAGCAGGCTGCCCACCGGGTAGCGGCCGCTGGCGATGCCTTCCATCAGGTCCTTTGCCACGATGGAATAGCGCGTCGGGTTCATACCTTTGGTCTGTCTCGCAAATGTGTAACAGCGGCAGGGCGCAAAGCGGCCCCGGAAATCAAGCCTGTGCGGGCAAGCTCATATGCAGCAAGGGGAACGGTCGCCCCTCGCCATCCAGCGGTGAGCGGCCAGTCTGGATGAAGCCGTAATGCCGATAGAAGCCCACTGCCTGCGGGTTCTGCTCGTTGACATCGACGCTCATCGTGCTGCGCGACTGGCGGCCGAAATCCAGCAGCGCGCGGCCTATGCCCTGGCCGTGGCGCTCAGGGTCGACGAAGAGCATTTCCACGTGGTCGCCATTGAAGCCGATAAAGCCCAGCGGGCGGTCTTCGGTGTCAACTGCAACCCAGAGTTCGACGGCCTGAAAATAGACGTCGCGCAATTGCGGCAGCAGCGCGTCGATGTCGGAGGCTTGCAGAAAGTGATGTGTGGCGCGTACGGCGCGCAGCCAGATATCGAGCAGTTGCGGGTGGTCTGCAGCGATGCTTTGGCGAATGATCATGGGGTCATGCCTGAGCGGTGGATGGCCGGGAAGGCTGGGAGGAAGAAAAAGGGTACCCGGATTGTGTGGGGTGGGGCAATGGATGGTGTGTAGCGCATCAGTTGATGCGTTGCCTGGGCTGGCCCTTTCGCGGGTAAACCCGCTCCCACAGGTACGGCGCCGGCCTGGAGGGCAGAGTCGTACCTGTGGGGGCGGGTTTACCCGCGAACACGGGCGAAGCCCGTGCCGGGTGGATCGTGCTTAGAGGCCAGCCTCCAGGCTCAGCAGGTCCTGCACCGTCTGCCGCCGGCGGATCATCCGCAGCGCGCCATCCTCGATCAGGAACTCCGGCAGCAATGGCCGGCTGTTGTAGTTCGACGACATCGACGCGCCATAGGCCCCGGCGTCGTGGATCACCAGCAGGTCACCCACCTGCGCCTGGGGGCAGGTCATGCGGGGCCAGTTGCTGATCATCCTGGGTAAATACATCGCCCGACTCGCACAGCGGCCCGGCCACCACGGTCGGCTGCCGTGGGCGGTCCACCGGCTGGCCGTTGGCGTCGAGCAGGGTCATGCGGTGGTAGGCGCCGTACATCGCCGGGCGCATCAGGTCGTTGAAGCCGGCGTCGATCATGACGAAGGTATTGCGACCGACCTGCTTCACGGCGCGTACCTCGGCCACCAGGTAGCCCGATTCCGCCACCAGGAAGCGCCCTGGCTCTATCTCCATGCGCACAGGGTGGCCAAGCATCGCTTCGATTTCCTTGCGGGCCACGGCCCAGGTCCGGGCGTAGCGTTGCAGGTCGACCGGCGTGTCGCTGCTGCGGTACGGGGTGGAAAGCCCGCCGCCAATGGAGAACGCCTCGATGTCCACGCCCAGGCGGCCGATCAGCTCGATCATCGAGCGGGCCACTTGCTCGAGATGTTGGTAATCCACCCCGGAGCCGATGTGCATGTGCACGCCCACCAGGTGCAGGCCGTAGGTTTTCACGCAGGTCAGCGCTTCGCCCAGTTCTTCGTGCCAGATACCGTGCTTGCTGTTCTCGCCGCCGGTGTTGGTCTTGCGGCTGTGGCCGTGGCCGAAGCCGGGGTTGATGCGGATCCACACGCGGTGGCCGGGCGAGCGTTCGCCCAGCTGGCGCAGCATGTCGATCGAGCCGGCGTTGACTTCGATCTTCGAGGCCACTACCCGCTCCAGGGTAGGCCGATCCAGCGCATCGCACGTCAGCACCACGCCGGCAGGGTCGCCATCCACGCTTGCGCCCGCGGCAAAAGCCCGTTCCATTTCGCCCAGCGACACCGCGTCCAGCACCAGGCCGTGGGCGCGCATCAGGCGCAGCACGTGCAGGTTGGGGTTGGCCTTCTGGGCGAAGCGCACGGTGTCGAATGCCTTCAGCTGTTCGACACGCTCGGCGATGGTGCCGGCGTCGTAGGCCCACAGCGGCGAGCCGTGCTGGCGGACAGCCTCGGCCAGAAGCGGGAAGGGTGCAGTCATGGTGGCGTTACTCATAATAAGGAAGGCCACGAGAATGAGCCAAAGCAGTAATTCAGAAAAATAGCTATTTTTCTGTCAGCCATTCATATCTGATATGAACATCCGCCGACTTGCCAGGTATTGTCGTGAAACTGTCCGTCCGCCATATCGAAGTGTTCCGCGCCATCATGGCCGCTGGCAGCGTTACCGGTGCGGCGCGCCTGCTGTTTACCTCGCAGCCCACCGTCAGCCGTGAGCTGGCGCGGCTGGAGCAGGTAACCGGGCTGAACCTGTTCGAGCGCGAAGGTGGCCGCCTGGTGGCGACGGCCCAGGCGCTGCTGTTGATCGAGGAGGTTGAGCGGGCCTACGTAGGACTGGAGCGCATCGACCGCTTTGCCCAGGCCATTCGCAACTTCGAGCAGGGCCGGCTGGCCATTACCTGCCTGCCGCTGTTTTCCCAGACCTTGCTGCCCAAGGTTTGCCAGCGCTTTCACCAGCAGCACCGGGGGGTGAGCGTGAGTATCCTGGCGCAGGAGTCGCCGTTGCTGGAAGAATCACTGGTGGCCCAGCAGCATGACCTGGGCCTGACCGAGGTCGAGCAGATACCGCGTGGCGCCTACGGTGAATTGCTGTTCAGCGCCAACATGGTATGCGTGCTGCCTGACGGGCACCCGTTGCAGGCCAGGTCCGAGCTGGAGCTGAGCGATTTTCACGAGGTCGATTTCATCAACCTGGCCAGCCTCGACACTTACCGCCAGCGCCTGGACCAGCACTTCCGTGCGGCGGGGGTGAACCGCCGCACGGTCATCGAGACCACCAGTGCTGCCTCGGTATGTGCCATGGTCAGGCAGGGCCTGGGGGTGGCGATCATCAACCCGCTGAGCGGACTGGAGGCGGCGCAGGGCGGGTTGCCGATCCGGCGGTTGCGGGTGTCGGTGCCATACCAGGTGATGCTGATCAGGCCGGACCACCGGCCGGCGTCGGCGGCGGTGGAGCCGTTTTGTGAGGCGTTGCGGGTGCAGGCCCGGGAGATGCAGGCGGCACTGATCTGAAGCCCTCTGAGCCACCGCGTCGCCTGCTTCGCGGGTAAAGCCGGTCCCACAGGGATCGCGCAGGTTTCGGGTTCATGCGGTCCCTGTGGGAGCGGCCGTGGCCGCGAACACCGGCGTAGCCGGTGCCAGCCACCGCGTCGCCTGCTTCGCGGGCACGCCCGCTCCCACAGGGACCGCGCAAGTGTTCAGATTTCGCAGACGAAGGTACCGGTCCCGGCCAGGATGTTCTCCAGGGTTTCCTTCACTTCATCCATGTCGCTCAACTCGCTGGTCAGGTTGATCTCCAGCACGTCATCGCCCTTCAGTGCATCGCGGTCACCGGCCGCCACTTCGATCAGCAGGCGCTTGGCACTCAGGGTCACTTTCAACCCATCCAGCGTCGACGGCTCGTCATCCAGGGTCAGGTCGACGGTGTCTTCGTCCGGATAGCGGGTCAGCAGAAACATCTGGCCCTTGTCGCTGTGGCAGCACAGGGTCGCCATGTTGTCTTCCTCGTCATCGCAAGGGGTGGCGAACAGCAGGGCAGTATTGATTTGCATGGACAAGGCTCGGATCAAAGGAAACGGAAGGCAATTCTGACAGCCTTGCCGACAGGCATAAACGTAAAGTTACCGCCCCTTGACCGAAATTGTCGCAGCGCTGCAAGCCTTGATGACCGATCAGTCGTTAAGCTTCGGCGAGCCCTGGGCGTGCCTGTGTACGCTCAACGCCTGGTTTTACCGTCCGCTTTGCCACGGGTTGGCTATCGTTGATCCGTACATGGCGCACGCAGCGACGCTTCAACTATTACAAAGCCCAAGCGGAGTACCACAGATGGCGTTCTTCACCGCAGCCAGCAAAGCCGACTTCCAGCATCAACTGCAAGCGGCCCTGGCGCAGCACATCAGCGAACAGTCCCTGCCACAAGTTGCGCTGTTCGCCGAGCAGTTCTTCGGCATCATCTCTCTGGACGAACTCACCCAACGCAGGCTTTCCGACCTGGCCGGCTGCACCCTGTCAGCCTGGCGCATCATCGAGCGTTTCGACCCCGAATACCCGCAAGTACGGGTGTACAACCCCGATTACGAACGCAATGGCTGGCAATCGACCCACAGCGTGGTCGAAGTGCTGCACCACGACCTGCCGTTCCTGGTCGACTCGGTACGTACCGAGCTCAACCGCCGCGGCTACAGCATTCACACCCTGCAGACCACCGTGCTCAGCGTACGCCGCGGCGCCAAGGGCGAGCTGCTGGAGCTGCTGCCCAAGGGCACCCAGGGCGAGGGCGTACGCCATGAATCGCTGATGTACCTGGAGATCGACCGTTGCGCAAACGCCGCCGAGCTGACGGTGCTGGCCCGCGAGATCGAGCAGGTGCTGGCCGAGGTGCGGGTGGTGGTGGCCGACTTCGAACCGATGAAGGCCAAGCTGCGTGAAGTGGTGGCGGAGGTGGAACAGACCGCCTTTGGCCCGGCGCACCACGAAAAAGGCGAGGTCAAGGCGTTCCTCGAGTGGCTGCTGGACAACCACTTCACCTTCCTGGGCTATGAAGAATTCACCGTCAAGGGCGGCGCCGAAGGCGGCCAGATGGTCTACGACGAGCAGTCGTTCCTCGGCCTGCCGCGCCGCCTGCGTGTGGGCCTGACCAGCGACGAGCTGCGCATCGAAGACTATGCCGTGGCCTACCTCAACGAGCCGCTGCTGCTGTCGTTCGCCAAGGCCGCGCTGCCCAGCCGCGTACACCGCCCCGCCTACCCGGACTACGTGTCGATCCGCCAGCTGGATGCCGACGGCAAGGTGATCAAGGAGCACCGCTTCATGGGCCTGTACACCTCGTCGGTGTACGGCGAAAGCGTGCATGCCATCCCTTATATCCGTGAAAAGGTCACCGAAGTAGAGCGTCGCTCGGGCTTCGATCCCAAAGCCCACCTGGGCAAGGAACTGGCGCAGGTATTGGAAGTGCTGCCGCGCGACGACCTGTTCCAGACCCCGGTCGACGAGCTGTTCAGCACGGTCATGTCGATTGTGCAAATCCAGGAGCGCAACAAGATCCGCGTGTTCCTGCGCAAAGACCCGTACGGCCGCTTCTGCTACTGCCTGGCTTATGTTCCACGGGAAATCTACTCCACCGAAGTGCGGCAGAAGATCCAGCAGGTGCTGATGGAGCGCCTGAAGGCCAGCGACTGCGAGTTCTGGACCTTCTTCTCCGAATCGGTGCTGGCCCGTGTGCAACTGATTCTGCGGGTAGACCCGAAAAACCGCATCGACATCGACCCGCAGCAGCTGGAACGCGAAGTGATCCAGGCCTGCCGCTCGTGGAATGACGACTACTCGGCGCTGGTGATCGAGAACTTCGGCGAAGCCCAGGGCACCAACATCCTCGCCGACTTCCCCAAAGGGTTCCCGGCCGGCTACCGCGAGCGCTTCGCCGCGCACTCGGCGGTAGTCGACCTGCAGCACGTGCTGAACCTGTCGGAAAGCAAGCCGCTGGCGATGAGCTTCTACCAGCCGCTGACCCAGGTCGGCGAGCGCATCCTGCACTGCAAGCTCTACCACGCCGACACGCCGCTGGCGCTGTCCGACGTGCTGCCGATCCTGGAAAACCTTGGCCTGCGCGTGCTCGGCGAGTTCCCGTACCGGCTGCGCCATGCCAGTGGCCGCGAATACTGGATCCACGACTTCGCCTTCACCTACAGCGAAGGCCTGAGCCTGGACATCCAGCAGCTCAACGATGTGCTGCAGGACGCCTTCATCCACATTGTTCGCGGCGATGCCGAGAACGATGCCTTCAACCGCCTGGTGCTGACCGCCGGCCTGCCATGGCGCGACGTGGCGCTGCTGCGTGCCTATGCCCGCTACCTGAAGCAGATCCGCCTGGGCTTCGACCTGGGCTACATCGCCAGCACCCTGAACAACCACACCGACATCGCCCGTGAGCTGACCCGGTTGTTCAAGACCCGCTTCTACCTGGCGCGCAAGCTCACCCAGGACGACCTGGATGACAAGCAGCTGCGCCTGGAGCAAGCCATCCTGAGCGCGCTGGATGACGTGCAGGTGCTGAACGAAGACCGCATCCTGCGCCGCTACCTGGACCTGATCAAGGCCACCCTGCGCACCAACTTCTACCAACCGGACGCCAACGGCCAGAACAAGTCGTACTTCAGCTTCAAGTTCAACCCCAAGCTGATCCCCGAACTGCCTAAACCGGTGCCCAAGTTCGAGATATTCGTCTACTCGCCACGGGTCGAGGGCGTGCACCTGCGCTTTGGCAACGTCGCCCGCGGCGGCCTGCGCTGGTCCGACCGTGAGGAAGACTTCCGCACCGAGGTGCTGGGCCTGGTAAAAGCCCAGCAGGTGAAGAACTCGGTCATCGTGCCGGTCGGCGCCAAGGGCGGCTTCCTGCCGCGCCGCCTGCCGCTGGGCGGCAGCCGTGACGAGATCGCTGCCGAAGGCGTGGCGTGCTACCGCATCTTCATTTCCGGCCTGCTCGACATCACCGACAACCTCAAGGACGGTGGTGTGGTGCCACCGGCCAACGTGGTGCGCCATGACGATGACGACCCGTACCTGGTGGTGGCCGCCGACAAGGGCACCGCGACCTTCTCCGACATCGCCAACGGCATTGCCATCGACTACGGCTTCTGGCTGGGCGATGCCTTCGCCTCGGGCGGCTCGGCCGGTTACGACCACAAGAAGATGGGCATTACCGCGCGCGGCGCCTGGGTGGGCGTGCAGCGCCACTTCCGCGAGCGCGGCATCAATGTGCAGGAAGACCCGATCACCGTCATTGGCGTCGGCGACATGGCCGGCGACGTGTTCGGCAACGGCCTGCTGATGTCCGACAAGCTGCAACTGGTGGCGGCGTTCAACCACCTGCACATCTTCATCGACCCGAACCCGGAGCCAGCCGCAAGCTTTGCCGAGCGCAAGCGCCTGTTCGACCTGCCACGTTCGGCCTGGAGCGACTACGACACCAGCATCATGTCCGAAGGCGGCGGGATCTTCCCGCGCAGTGCCAAGAGCATCGCCATCAGCCCGCAGATGAAAGAGCGCTTCGCCATCGACGCCGACCGCCTGACCCCGACCGAGCTGCTCAATGCACTGCTCAAGGCACCGGTAGACCTGCTATGGAACGGTGGCATCGGTACCTACGTCAAGGCCAGCACCGAGAGCCACGCCGATGTCGGCGACAAGGCCAACGACGCGCTGCGGGTCAATGGCAACGAACTGCGCTGCAAGGTGGTGGGCGAGGGCGGCAACCTGGGCATGACCCAGCTTGGCCGGGTCGAGTTCGGCCTGCACGGCGGTGCCACCAACACCGACTTCATCGACAACGCCGGCGGTGTGGACTGCTCCGACCACGAGGTCAACATCAAGATCCTGCTCAACGAAGTGGTGCAGGGTGGCGACATGACCGAGAAGCAGCGCAACCAGTTGCTGGGCAGCATGACCGACGAAGTGGCCGGCCTGGTGCTGGGCAACAACTACAAGCAGACCCAGGCGCTGTCGCTGGCTGCCCGCCGCGCCCGCGAGCGGATTGCCGAGTACAAGCGCCTGATGGCTGACCTGGAAGCCCGTGGCAAGCTGGACCGCGCCATCGAGTTCCTGCCGTCCGAAGAGCAGTTGGCCGAGCGCCTGGCCGCCGGCCAGGGCCTGACCCGCGCCGAGCTGTCGGTGCTGATCTCGTACAGCAAGATCGACCTCAAGGAACAGCTGCTCAAGTCGCTGGTGCCGGACGACGACTACCTGACCCGCGACATGGAAACCGCCTTCCCGCCGTCGCTGGTCAGCAAGTTCGCCGAGTCCATGCGCCGTCACCGCCTGAAGCGCGAAATCGTCAGCACCCAGATCGCCAACGACCTGGTCAACAACATGGGTATCACCTTCGTCCAGCGCCTGAAGGAGTCGACAGGCATGAGCCCGGCCAACGTGGCCGGTGCCTACGTGATCGTGCGCGACATCTTCCACCTGCCGCACTGGTTCCGCCAGATCGAGGCACTGGACTACCAGGTGCCGGCGGAGATCCAGCTGATCCTGATGGACGAGCTGATGCGCCTGGGCCGCCGTGCCACCCGCTGGTTCCTGCGCAGCCGCCGCAACGAGCAGGACGCCGGGCGTGACACCGCGCATTTCGGGCCGAAGATCGCGCAACTGGGGCTCAAGCTCGACGAGTTGCTCGAAGGCCCGACCCGCGAGCGCTGGATGGTGCGTTACCAGGGCTTTGTCGAGGCCGGTGTGCCGGAGTTGCTGGCGCGCATGGTGGCTGGCACCAGCCATCTGTATACCCTGCTGCCGATCATCGAGGCGGCTGATGTCACCGGGCATGACCCGGCGCAGGTGGCCAAGGCGTTCTTCGCCGTGGGCAGCGCACTGGACCTGACCTGGTATCTGCAGGAAATCAGCAACCTGCCGGTGGAGAACAACTGGCAGGCGCTGGCCCGCGAGGCGTTCCGCGACGACATCGACCTGCAGCAGCGGGCGATCACCATCTCGGTACTGCAGATGGCCGATGCGCCGGAAGACATGGACGCCCGCGTGGCGCTGTGGGCCGAGCAGCACCGGGTGATGGTGGAGCGCTGGCGCGCCATGCTGGACGACCTGCGCAATGCCACTGGCACCGACTATGCGATGTACGCGGTGGCCAACCGCGAGCTGGTCGACCTGGCCATTAGCGGGCAGGCGGCGGTGGTGCCGTCCTGAGTCTGGTGACGCAGTAATAAAAAAGCCCCGGCAGTGATACCGGGGCTTTTTTTTGTATTCCTGGGTCGGCCTCTTCGCGGGCTTGCCCGCTCCCACAGGAGTACCACAAGGCTCGAGTGCAGTAAGGTCCCCTGTGGGAGCGGGCGCGCCCGCGAAGAGGCCGGTGCAGGCTTACTTGAACCTGCGCTCCACCCCTTTCTCCACCAGGATCTTCGCCGAAATCTCTTCCACCGAAAAATGCGTGGAATTGATGTTGGGAATGTTCTCCCGGCGGAACAGGTTCTCCACCTCGCGCACTTCGAACTCGCACTGGGCAAAGCTGGAATAGCGGCTGTTCGGCTTGCGTTCATGGCGGATGGCGGTCAGCCGGTCGGGGTCGATGGTCAGGCCGAACAGCTTGTTGTGGTGCTTTTTCAGCACCGCCGGCAGCTGCAGGCGCTCCATGTCGTCCTCGGTCAGCGGGTAGTTGGCGGCGCGGATGCCGAATTGCATGGCCATGTACAGGCAGGTGGGGGTCTTGCCGCAGCGCGATACGCCTACCAGGATCAGGTCGGCCTTGTCGTAGTAGTGGGTGCGCGCGCCATCGTCGTTGTCCAGGGCGAAATTCACCGCCTCGATGCGTTCCATGTAGTTGGAATTGCCGCCAATGGAGTGCGACTTGCCGACGGAATACGACGAATGGGCGGTCAATTCCTGTTCAAGCGGGGATAAAAACGAAGAAAAGATGTCGATCATGAAGCCATTCGAGGTCGCCAGGATCTCACGGATGTCCTGATTGACGATGGTGTCGAAGATGATCGGACGTACACCATCGCGCTCGGCCGCAGCGTTGATTTGCTGGACCATGGTTCGCGCCTTTTCCGGCGAATCGATGTAGGGACGGGTGAATTTATTGAAGGGAATGCTCTCGAATTGAGCGAGCAGACTCTGGCCCAGGGTTTCGGCGGTGATGCCGGTGCCGTCGGAGATGAAGAACGCGGTTCGTTTCATTTGCGATCTGGGCCTTAAGCTGATGACGTTTTCTGGATATGATAAGTTCGGTTTGCCGAATGCGGCTGTCGGCATTCTCACTTATTTTCCAGGTACAGGCCACAAGCGTCCGGCCAAGTCAATGAAGGCAGGCGGGCGCCCTTGAGCTTTTCCAATACAGTTAGTGGAGAGATCACCTTGGTAGAGTACGTAGTTTCCCTCGATAAGCTCGGCGTCCATGATGTAGAGCATGTGGGGGGCAAGAACGCATCCCTGGGCGAGATGATCAGCAACCTCGCAGGTGCTGGTGTATCGGTGCCGGGCGGCTTTGCCACTACGGCGCAGGCGTACCGCGATTTTCTCGAACAGAGTGGTCTCAACGACCGTATCCATGCCGCACTCGACGCACTCGACGTGGATGACATCAATGCCCTGACCAAGACCGGCGCGCAGATTCGCCAGTGGGTCATGGAAGCCGACTTCCCGGCACGTCTGGATTCGGAAATCCGTACGGCCTTCGCCGCAATGGCTGACGGCAACGACAATATGGCAGTTGCCGTGCGTTCCTCTGCCACCGCCGAAGACTTGCCGGACGCCTCGTTCGCCGGCCAGCAGGAAACCTTCCTCAACATCCGCGGCGTCGACAACGTGATCCGCGCAGCCAAGGAAGTGTTCGCCTCGCTGTTCAACGACCGCGCCATCGCCTACCGCGTACACCAGGGCTTTGACCACAAGCTGGTAGCCCTGTCCGCGGGCGTGCAGCGCATGGTCCGTTCCGAAACCGGCACTGCCGGCGTCATGTTCACCCTCGACACCGAGTCGGGCTTCCGCGACGTGGTGTTCATCACCGGCGCCTACGGCCTGGGCGAAACCGTGGTACAGGGTGCGGTCAACCCTGACGAATTCTACGTGCACAAGAACACCCTGCAGGCCGGCCGCCCGGCCATCCTGCGCCGCAACCTGGGCAGCAAGGCGATCAAGATGGTCTACGGTGAAGAAGCCAAGGCCGGCCGCTCGGTCAAGACCGTCGAAGTGGACCGCGCCGAGCGCGCACGCTTCTGCCTGACCGATGCCGAGGTCAGCGAGCTGGCCAAGCAGGCCATGATCATCGAGCAGCACTACCAGCGCCCTATGGACATCGAATGGGCCAAGGACGGTGATGACGGCAAGCTGTACATCGTCCAGGCGCGCCCTGAGACCGTGAAAAGCCGCTCCAGCGCCAATGTCATGGAACGCTACCTGCTGAAAGAGAAGGGCACCGTACTGGTCGAAGGCCGTGCCATTGGCCAGCGCATCGGCGCCGGCAAGGTCCGCGTGATCAACGACGTATCGGAAATGGACAAGGTCCAGCCGGGCGACGTGCTGGTCTCCGACATGACCGACCCGGACTGGGAACCGGTGATGAAGCGCGCCAGCGCCATCGTCACCAACCGTGGCGGGCGTACCTGCCACGCGGCGATCATCGCCCGTGAGCTGGGCATTCCGGCCGTGGTCGGCTGCGGCAACGCCACCCAGGTACTGAAAGACGGCCAGGGCGTGACCGTATCCTGTGCCGAAGGCGATACCGGCTTCATCTTCGAGGGCGAGCTGGGCTTCGACGTCAAGCAGAACTCGGTCGACGCCATGCCCGACCTGCCGTTCAAGATCATGATGAACGTCGGCAACCCGGACCGTGCCTTCGATTTCGCCCAGCTGCCCAACGCCGGTGTCGGCCTGGCGCGCCTGGAGTTCATCATCAACCGCATGATCGGTGTGCACCCCAAGGCACTGCTGAACTACGCCGGCCTGCCAGCCGACCTGAAAGACAGCGTCGACAAGCGCATCGCCGGCTACAACGACCCGGTCGGTTTCTATGTCGAGAAGCTGGTCGAAGGCATCAGCACCCTGGCGGCAGCCTTCTACCCGAAAAAGGTCATCGTGCGCCTGTCGGACTTCAAGTCCAACGAGTACGCCAACCTGATCGGCGGCAAGCTGTACGAGCCGGAAGAAGAAAACCCGATGCTGGGCTTCCGTGGCGCTTCGCGTTACATCAGCGAATCGTTCCGTGACTGCTTCGAGCTCGAGTGCCGTGCGCTGAAGCGCGTGCGCAACGAGATGGGCCTGACCAACGTCGAAATCATGGTGCCGTTCGTGCGCACCTTGGGCGAAGCCAGCCAGGTCGTCGACCTGCTCGCTGAAAACGGCCTGGCCCGTGGCGACAACGGCCTGCGCGTGATCATGATGTGCGAACTGCCGTCCAACGCCATCCTCGCCGAAGAGTTCCTGGAGTACTTCGACGGCTTCTCGATCGGCTCCAACGACCTGACCCAGCTGACCCTGGGCCTGGACCGTGACTCGGGGATCATCGCCCACCTGTTCGACGAGCGTAACCCGGCGGTGAAGAAGCTGCTGGCCAACGCCATTGCCGCGTGCAACAAGGCCGGCAAGTACATCGGCATCTGCGGCCAGGGCCCGTCGGACCACCCGGACCTGGCCAAGTGGCTGATGGAGCAGGGTATCGACAGCGTGTCGCTGAACCCGGACTCGGTACTCGAAACCTGGTTCTACCTGGCTGAAGGCCAGGGCGCGGTCTGATGCAGTAAAACGCGGGGGTGCGTCTGGCGCACCCCCGCCTGGTTTTTTCCAGGGCGAGCTCCAGCAATGGATCCCGCCCTTTTTTGTGCACCAAGCAACCTTATGCAAAGCAGCAGCACTCTATTTCCCGTGGCCCTGCTCAGTGCCGAACGCCGCGGCGACCTCAGCGAAGACGTGTACCGGATCAAGGCCGGCAACAGCCCTGACCCCAGCGTCGAGCTGGCTGTCACCCGCCTGGGGCTGGCTGATCAGGACCAGGCCCAGGGCGTGCCGGTCATTCTCCTGCACGGCAGCTTCTCCAACCGCCGATTCTGGTATTCGCCCAAAGGGGTTGGCCTGGGGGCCTATCTCGCCCGCGCCGGCTTCGATGTGTGGATCCCGGAAATGCGAGGTCACGGCCTGTCGCCGCGCAACCATGACTGGAAGCACAACAGCGTTGCCGCCTATGCCCGCGATGACCTGCCGCTGATTGCCGCGTTCGTGCGCGAGCAATCGGGCCAGACGCCGCATTGGGTGGGCCATTCCCTGGGGGGGACGACCCTGGCGGCAGCGCTTGGCGGTGGTTTTCTGGCTGCCGGGCAGGTCGCCAGCGTGGCGCTGTTCGGTACTCAGATCAGCCGGGTGTACTGGCCGTTGAAGGTACCGCCGCTGGCCTGGGGGGCGAAGCTGCTGCTCAAGCGCTGGGGGCAGATTTCCGGGCCGCGTTTCAAGCGTGGGCCGGAGGACGAGCCGATCGGCCTGGCGCTGGAGAGCATGCGCTGGCATGGCCTGTTCGGGCGTTTTGGCGACAAGCAGAACGACTGGTGGGCGGGGCTGGCCGAGGTGGATGTGCCACTGTTGGCGGTGGCCGGAGCGGGGGACTTCCAGGACCCTGTGTGGGCTTGCCGCAAGCTGTTCGAGCAGTTGGGCGGTGAGCGCAAGCAGTTTCTGCGGTTGGGGCGCGAGGAAGGCTTCGAGGCTTTCGGGCATGTCGACATGCTGGTGAGCAAGGCCGCGCAGGTGCAGGTGTGGCCGTTGGTGGAGCGCTGGCTGCGGGATCCGCTGGTGCCGGTGCATGAATCCACGGTGGTGGCGGAGCCTGTGCCCATCAGCTGAGTTTGCGCCGCCTGTACTGCCCCTTTCGCGGGCACGCCCGCTCCCACAGGGACCTCACAGCATTCAGCCCCTGTGTGATCCCTGTGGGAGCGGGGGCGTGCCCGCGAAAGGGCCGGAACAGGCAAAACACAACTGACCACTCGGTCCCGGATGACTGCAATGGGCTCTACGGTGTAGCCTTGACCGATACCCGCTTTCGTTGTGACTGACAGGAGCTTCCCATGCAGCATTACGTAACGCCCGACCTGTGTGATGCATACCCGGACCTGGTGCAGGTGCTGGAACCGATGTTCAGCAATTTTGGTGGCCGTGATTCGTTTGGTGGCCAGATCGTTACCATCAAGTGCTTCGAAGACAACTCGCGGGTCAAGGAGCAGGTCGAGCTCGATGGCAAGGGCAAGGTCCTGGTCGTCGATGGCGGTGGCTCGCTGCGCCGCGCACTGCTCGGCGACATGCTAGCCGAAAAGGCTGCCAGAAACGGCTGGGAAGGCCTGGTGATCTACGGCTGCGTGCGTGACGTCGACGTGCTGATCCAGACCGATCTTGGCGTACAGGCCCTGGCCAGCCACCCGATGAAGACCGACAGGCGCGGCGTCGGCGAGCTCAACGTGGCAGTGACCTTCGCCGGGGTGACCTTCCGCCCGGGCGAGTACGTGTACGCCGACAACAATGGCGTGCTGGTTTCGCCAAGCCCGCTGAAAATGCCTGCATGATGCGCCGCCTGCGCTGATGGAGCTTTGATGTTCGAGGAAGACAACGCGCAGTGGGGGCTGGTACATGCCCTGGTGCTCGATGGCAAAGGCGGCGCGCGCTCGGTTGCCCGTACCGAGCTGAACGATCTGCAGCTGCAGCCCGAGCAGAGCCTGTGGCTGCACTGGGACCGCAGTCATCCGCAAACCCGCACCTGGCTGTTGAATGACAGCGGCTTGAGCGCGTTTGCCTGCGAGCTGCTGCTAGAGGAAAACACCCGGCCGCGCCTGCTGCCGATGGCCGATGAACAGCTGTTGCTGTTCCTGCGTGGCGTCAACCTCAACCCGGGTGCAGAGCCCGAAGACATGGTCTCGGTACGCATCTTCGCCGAGGCGCAGCGGGTTATTTCGCTGCGCCTGCGGCCGTTGCGCGCCAGTGACGAGATTCTCCAGCAGCTGGAGGAGGGCAGGGGCCCGAAATCGGCTTCCGAGCTGTTGCTGCTGATGGGTGAACTGCTGACCGAAAAGGTCCAGGGCCTGGTCAGCGACCTGTCCGAACTGGTCGATCTGGAAGAAGAAAAGGTTGAATCCGACGAACGGTACACTCCGGAAAACGGCTGCCTGCAGCAGATCCGTCGGCGTGCCGCTGGTCTGCGGCGTTTCCTCGCCCCGCAGCGGGAGATCTACGCCCAGCTTTCGCGCAGCAAATGGAGCTGGTTTGTCGATGCCGACGCCGATTACTGGAACGAGCTGAACAACAGCCTGATCCGCTACCTCGAAGAGCTCGACCTGACCCGCGAGCGGGCGGCACTGGTGCTGGAAAGCCAGGATCGCCGGCGCAGCGAGCGGATGAACCGCACCATGTACCGCTTCGGCATCATTACCTGCATCTTCCTGCCCATGAGCTTCATCACCGGGCTGCTGGGTATCAATGTCGGCGGTATCCCGGGGGCGGAAAACCCCTATGGCTTCCTGTTTGCCTGCATCGTCGTGCTGGGGCTGGCGGTGGGGCAGTGGTGGCTGTTCCGGCGGTTGCGGTGGGTCTAGATTTGTTGCGCCTGTCCTGGCCTCTTCGCGGGCTTGCCCGCTCCCACAGGTACAGCGCCGCTGCTGAAACTGGCACGGTCCCTGTGGGAGCGGGCGTGCCCGCGAAGAATCCATCGCGCATTCATTTTGAAACATTCGTCCCAGTGCGATGTGTGACCCATCGCCCGGCCGTCTCGTCTCTGACTGACACTGCGCGAGGTGCCCATGCACGATCCGTTTGAAGAATCCCTGCGCGACCTGCTCAAGGCGTCACCCTCCGGCAATGACCGGGATGACCGGGACGACGCCGCCTGCCTGGGTCGCGTGCTGAAAACCGCCAACCGCCAGGTTGGCGCAGGTGATCTGTTCAGCCTGCTTGGCCGCTGGAGCCAGGCGCTGCTGATCGCCGTGAACAATGGCGCGGCGCATGTTGCGCCGGTGCGTCGACATTCTTCCCGCAACGCTGCCAACGGCAGCAAAGCAGATAAGGCCGATTGAATATGGAACTCGATCTCTGGACCCAGAGCCTGGTCACTGCCATGACTGCCCTTTGGACCAAGGTAGCGAACTTCATCCCCAACCTGTTCGGCGCGCTGGTCGTGGTGCTGCTCGGTTTCGTGGTGGCCAAGCTGCTCGACACGCTGCTGTCCAAACTGCTGGCCAAGTTCGGCCTGGACCGCCTGATGGGCGGCACCGGGCTGACCAAGATGCTCGGCCGGGTCGGCATCCAGGTGCCGATCTCGACCCTGGTCGGCAAGATCGTCTACTGGTTCGTGCTGCTCATCTTCCTGGTCTCGGCCGCTGAATCGCTGGGCCTGGAGCGCGTGTCGGCAACCCTCGACATGCTCGCCCTGTACCTGCCCAAGGTGTTCGGTGCAGCCCTGGTGCTGCTGGCCGGCGTGCTGCTGGCCCAGGTGGCCAACGGCCTGGTGCGCGGCGCTGCCGAAGGCATCGGGTTGGAATACTCGGCGGGCCTGGGGCGTATTACCCAAGGCTTGGTGATCATCATCAGCATCTCGGTGGCCATCAGCCAGCTGGAGGTGAAAACCGACCTGCTCAACCATGTGATCGTGATCGGGCTGATTACCGTTGGTCTGGCCGTTGCGCTGGCAATGGGCTTGGGTAGCCGCGAAATCGCCGGGCAGATCCTGGCCGGCATCTACGTGCGCGAGCTGTACCAGGTGGGCCAGCAGGTGCGGATTGGAGAGGTCGAAGGACATATCGAGGAAATCGGTACGGTCAAGACGACGCTGCTGACCGATGATGGCGAACTGGTGTCGCTGTCCAACCGCGAGCTGCTTGAACAGCGCGTCAATAGCCGCTAACCGCACAAAGCTGTTAATGTATGCCGCCGCGAAAATCGACCCACGGGGTCGCGCGGCGACATTGACCTGACTGTCGGCCAGATCCGTTTTGAATAAAGTTCATTCGCCGCCCATGCGTTATGACCCCCGCGAGCTCACCGACGAAGAGTTGGTGGCGCGTTCGCATGAGGAGCTATTCCACGTTACCCGCGCCTATGAAGAGCTCATGCGGCGCTACCAGCGGACCCTGTTCAACGTCTGTGCACGTTACCTGGGGAACGACCGTGACGCGGACGATGTCTGTCAGGAAGTCATGCTGAAAGTGCTGTACGGGCTGAAGAACTTCGAGGGTAAGTCCAAGTTCAAGACCTGGCTCTACAGCATCACCTACAACGAATGCATTACCCAGTACCGCAAGGAGCGCCGTAAACGCCGGTTGATGGATGCCTTGAGTCTGGACCCTGTGGAAGAGGCGTCCGAAGACAAGGCTCCCAAGCCAGAAGAAAAAGGCGGGCTGGACAAGTGGCTGGTGCATGTGAACCCGATTGACCGGGAAATCCTGGTGCTGCGATTTGTCGCAGAGCTGGAATTTCAGGAAATTGCCGACATCATGCACATGGGCCTGAGCGCAACGAAAATGCGCTACAAGCGCGCGCTAGACAAGCTTCGGGAGAAATTTGCCGGCCTTGATGAAACTTAGTGGCCTGCAAATATCTCTAACGAACCGGCGAGTTCTGCTAGACTTGCCGTCGAGTTGTCCCCCTTGTTTGTGGTGGGACTGCTTAACTATCACCAGATGGGGATTTAACGGATGAAATTGAAAAACACCTTGGGCTTGGCCATTGGCTCGCTCGTCGCTGCTACTTCCTTCGGCGTTCTGGCTCAAGGCCAAGGCGCTGTGGAAATCGAAGGCAACGTTACCAAGCAGTACTACGACAGCGAACGTAACTTCAAGAACGACGGCACCAATCCTGGTGTTCGCCTGGGCTACTTCCTGACCGACGACGTTTCCCTGGACCTCGGCTACAACGAGACCCACAACGCGCGTGGTGAAGTCTTCAACAAAGACATCAAAGGTTCCAAGGCCAAGCTCGACGCTACCTACCACTTCGGTACCGTGGGCGACGCTCTGCGTCCATACGTTTCCGCCGGTTTCGCTCACGAGAGCCTGGGCCAGGCCACTCGTAGCGGCCGCGACCACTCCACCTTCGCCAACGTTGGCGCTGGCGCCAAGTGGTACATCACCGACATGTTCTTCGCCCGTGCCGGCGTAGAAGCCATGTACAACATCGACAACGGCAACACCGAGTGGGGTCCGACCGTTGGTGTTGGTCTGAACTTCGGCGGTAGCCCGAAGCAAGCTGAAGTCGCTCCGGCTCCAGTTGCCGAAGTGTGCTCCGACTCCGACAACGACGGCGTTTGCGACAACGTCGACAAGTGCCCTGACACCCCGGCCAACGTTACCGTTGACGCTGATGGCTGCCCGGCTGTTGCCGAAGTCGTTCGCGTTGAGCTGGACGTCAAGTTCGACTTCGACAAGTCGGTCGTCAAGCCAAACAGCTACGGCGACATCAAGAACCTGGCTGACTTCATGAAGCAGTACCCACAGACCACCACCACCGTGGAAGGTCACACTGACTCCGTCGGCCCAGACGCTTACAACCAGAAGCTGTCCGAGCGTCGTGCCAACGCTGTCAAGCAGGTCCTGACCCAGCAGTACGGCGTTGAATCCAGCCGTGTTGACTCGGTTGGCTACGGCGAAACCCGTCCGGTTGCCGACAACGCCACCGAAGAAGGCCGCGCTATCAACCGTCGCGTTGAAGCTCAGGTAGAAGCCCAGGCCAAGTAATTGGTTTGAAGCTTCATGAAAAACCCGGCCTCGGCCGGGTTTTTCTTTGCCTGGGATTTGTGTCACTTGTGACGGCCTCTTCGCGGGTAAACCCGCGAAGGGGCCAGATGAGGCACCCTATCATCCAGCAATTGCCACAAGGTCCCGAGCCACCTGCTCTCCAACCACCTCCCCAATCACCACTATCGCCGGGCTACGCAAGCCAAACCCGCGCGCATCCTCGACCATACCCCGCACATCGCTCCTGCACTCCCGCTGCTGCGGCAACGAGGCATTTTCGATCATCGCCACCGGCGTCGCCGCTGCCATGCCCCCTTCAAGCAACCCTTGGCGCACCTGCTCCAGCCTGGCCACGCCCATGTACACCACCAGCGTCGTGCCGCCCTGGGCCAAGGCCGCCCAGTTCAGCTCGCTGTCGTCCTGGGTATGAGCGGTGACCAGCGTCACGCCCCGGCTCACACCCCGTGAGGTCAGGGAAATCCCGCATTGCGTGGCGCCAGCCAGGCCGGCGGTGATGCCGTTGACCACTTCCACCTCGATACCATGCCCCTGCAACCACAGCGCCTCCTCACCGCCACGGCCGAAGATGCACGGGTCGCCGCCCTTGAGCCGTACCACGCAGCGCCCTTGCCGCGCATGGCGCAGCATCAGGCGCTGGATGAACGCCTGCGGCGTGGAGCGGCAGCCGCCGCGCTTGCCCACGGCAATCACCCGGGCCTGTGGGCAATGCGCCAGCAGCGCCGGGTTGACCAGGTCGTCGATCATCACCACGGCGGCTTGCTGCAAGGCGCGCACAGCCTTGAGGGTGAGCAGTTCGGGGTCACCAGGGCCGGCACCAACCAGCCAGACTTTTGCATTCATCAGGTTTTCCTCATCGGCAAGGCGCGTTCAGCCCTTGAGCAGGGTGAGCAGCAGTATCAGGTTGAACAGCAAGGACAGCAGGGCCAGGGTGCGCCAGACCTTCAACGGCTCGCGCTCCAGCAACGGCCGTGGCCGGCTGGGCAGTTCCTGGCGGTCGCCCCGTTCGAGCAGCAGCAGCCAATGTTCCGCGGTTTCGAAGCGCTGCGCCGGGTCGGCGGCCAGCGCCTGCTGCAGGTTATGCTGCAGCCATTCCGGCAGGTCGGGGCGGTAGCGCGCGGCGTTGACCGGCTGGCCAAAGCGCGGGCGCTGGAAGGCCTCCACCTCGCCGTACGGGTAGTGACCGGTAAGCAGGTGATAGAGCGTCACGCCCACGGCATACAGGTCCTGGCGTGGGCTGGGCGGCTGGCCGTCGAACGCTTCCGGGGCAATGTATGTCGGTGTGCCCGGCAACTCGTGCAGCGGGTCTTCGGACAGGCCCGGGCAGTAGGCCAGGCCGAAGTCCAGCAGGCGCAGCTGGCCATCGCTGCCCAGGTGCAGGTTGTCTGGCTTGATGTCGCGGTGCAGCAGGTTGCGCCGGTGCAGTACGCCGACTGCCTGCAGCAATTGCCTGGCCAGCTCCAGCCACTGCGGCATGGGCAGCGGGCCATGTTCGGCCAGAAGCGCCGCCAGGCTCTGGCCGGGGTATTCGCGCATCACATAGTACAGGTGCTGGCGCTGGCTGGCGGCGTGCAACTCGGGAAAGTGCCGACCCGCGACCCGGCGCAGGAACCATTCCTCCAGCAACAGCCCTTGCGCCGCGCCAGGCTCCCGCTCGCGTGCGGCGGGCAGGGTCTTCAGCAGCCAGGCCTGGCCCTGGCCATCGCGTACCCGGTACAGCAACGACTGGCGGCTGTGCGACAGCAGCTTTTCGGTTTGCCAGCCATCGATGACCTGGCCCTCACGCAGCGGGCCGGGCACCGGCCAATGCTGCAGCTGTGCCAGGGTGTCGCCCAGGTTGGCCGTGCCCAGATGTTCGACCTGCACCAGCAAGGCACTGGCATTGTCCTGGCTGCCGTTGAGGTGCGCGCTGGCGACCAGGGTGTCGACTGCCAGTTGCAGGTCGGGTTGCTCGCGCAGCACCGCCTGGATGTGCTGGTCGCCCAGGCTGGCCCATACGCCATCGCTCAGCAGCAGAAAGCACTCGCCCGGTTGCAGCTCGCCTTCCAGATAATCCACCAGCAGGTGCTGGTCCAGGCCCAGTGCACGCTTGAGTACATGCTGCATGCCCGGCTGGTCCCATACATGGTCTTCGCTCAGGCATTGCAAGTGCCCAGCGTGCCAGCGGTACACGCGGCAATCGCCTACATGTGCCAGGGTGAAGCGCCGGCCACGCAGCACCAGCGCGCTGAGGGTGGTCAATAGTGGTTGGCCACTGCCTTGGGCGCGCAACCAGCGGTTCTGCGCCAGCAGCAGGCGGTCGAGTGCCTGGGCCACGCTCCAGGTCGCAGGGGTGGCGTAATAGTCCAGGGCCAGCGCCTGCAGGCTGGCACGGGCTGCCAGGCCGCCATCGGCACATTGGCTGACGCCGTCGGCGAGGGCGAACAGGTAGCCCTTGCTGGCGGCCAGCTCCGGCGCCGGGGTAACCAGGCGCAGGGCGTCCTGGTTTTCCTCGCGTGGCCCGGTGGCGCTGGCCTGGGCAAAGTTCAGTTGCAGGCTCATGGCTATGCCTCAGACGCGCGCCGCAGTAACCGCAGCCGAGCCCCAGGTGGTGCGCCAGCGCTGTTTCACGCCGTGCAGGCCGAACCAGGCCAGCAAGCCCAGGCTGGCGAACAGCCACAGCCCCAGCTGGTAGTCACCGGTGTGCTGCTTGATGGTGCCAAGCCCGGCGGCCAACAGGAAGCCGCCGATGCCGCCGGCCATGCCGATCAGCCCGGTCATCACGCCGATCTCCTGGCGGAAGCGTTGCGGCACCAGCTGGAACACTGCGCCATTGCCGGCTCCCAGGCCGAGCATGGCGCTGACGAACAGGGCCAGTGCGGCGGCGGCACCGGGCAGGTTGAAGCCGACCGCGGCGATGCAGATGGCCGCCACGCTGTACATGCCCAGCAGCGTGCGGATACCGCCGAAGCGGTCGGCCAGGGCGCCGCCGAGTGGGCGCATCAGGCTGCCGGCGAATACGCAGGCAGCGGTGTAGTAGCCGGCGGTGACCGGGCTCAGGCCATACTGGTCGCTGAAATAGCCGGGCAGGGCGCTGGCCAGGCCGATGAAGCCGCCGAAGGTGACGCTGTAGAAGAACATGAACCACCAGCTGTCACGGTCGCCCAGGGCCTTGAGGTAGTCGGCCATGGCTTTTGGCTTGGGCCGCTGCGGGGCATTGCGTGCCAGCAGGGCGAACACCACAAGGGCCAGCGACAGCGGGATCAGCGCAAAGCCGAACACATTGTGCCAGCCAAAGCCCGCAGCCAGCGCCGGGGCCAGCAGGGCGGCGAACACTGTGCCGGAGTTGCCGGCACCGGCAATGCCCATGGCTTTGCCTTGATGCTGAGGTGGGTACCACTGCGAGGCCAGTGGCAGTGACACGGCGAACGAAGCGCCGGCAAAGCCGAGGAAAACGCCTAGCAGCAGCGCTTGTTCATAGCTGTGTACGCCCAGGTGCCAGGCAGCGGCGAGGGCGACAATGACCACTACCTGGCCGATCAGCCCGGCGGTTTTGGGCGACAGGCGGTCCACCAGCACGCCCATGGCAAAGCGCAGGACCGCCCCGGCCAGGATCGGTGTGGCCACCATCAGGCCCCGTTGTTGTGCACTCAGCTGCAGATCGGCGGCAATCTGCACCGCCAGTGGGCCAAGCAGGTACCAGACCATGAAGCTGAGGTCGAAGTACAGGAACGCGGCGAACAGCGTGGGCACATGCCCGGATTTCCAGAAGCTGGTACTCATCGAACACCTCACTCGGCAATGCAACGGAACGAAAAAGACGCCGCCACCCGCTCCACGTGGGTGGAGGGGAGAGCGACGTCTTTGTCGGGATTTAAGTGGGGCAACCGCCGTTGGCTACCGGTGCACTAACCTCAGCAAGAGCCGGGCCAACTCTCTGTGATGCAGTTCCTTTGCAGGAGCGGCCTTGTGTCGCGATGGGCTGCGTGAAGCAGGCCGCTAGCCCAACATCTCATGCATGGCAATGATCTGCTCGGCCACCTGGATCAGCTTCTGCTGCCGGCTCATGGCCTGGCGGCGCATCAGGGTGTAGGCCTGTTCTTCGTTGCAGTCCTTCATCTTCATCAGCAAACCCTTGGCCTGTTCGATGCGCTTGCGCTCGGCCAGTTGCTGGTCACGCGCAAGCAGCTGCGCCTTCAGCGCCTGGTCACTTTCGAAGCGGGCCATGGCCACATCCAGGATCGGCTGCAGCCGCGCGGCATGGATGCCTTCGACGATGTAGGCACTGACCCCCGCCTGGATCGCCTGGCGCATCACTCCGGGGTCGTGCTCGTCGGTGAACAGCACGATCGGCCGCGGTTGGTCACGGCTGACCAGCACCACCTGTTCCATCACATCGCGGTCCGGTGAATCGGTATCGATCAGCACCACGTCCGGGCGCACCGTTTCCACGCACGCGGGCAGGTCGATGGTCAGGCCAGGGGCTTCTATGACCTCGAAGCCGGCCTCGCTCAAGGCCGCCTTGAGGCGGCCGAGTTTGCTCTGGGTGTCGTCGATCAGCAGTATGCGCAACATGAACGGTCCCCCTCACGCGCCGACACGGGTATCAGGCAGGTCGCCCAGCGCATGCAGGCGGAAACTGCGGGCATATCCGTAGGGGTCGCTGCCATCCCAACGGCTGCCGTCGATCAACAGGCTGCTGCGCATCGGCTGCTCGGGGCAGGCCACGCCGAGGCTTTGTGCCGCCTCGCCATACAACGCCAGCTGCTGGACCTGGCGGGCCACGCCGAGGTAGTCGGGGTCTTCGCGCAGCAGGCCCCAGCGGCGGAACTGGGTCATGAACCACATGCCGTCGGACAGGTACGGCAGGTTGGCCCGTCCGTGGTCGTGCAGGCGCAAGGCGTGCGGGTCTTGCCAGTGGTTGCCCAAGCCATCGTGATAGCTGCCGAGCAGGCGCGGTTCGATACTCGCCAGCGGGGTGTTCAGGTAGGCGCTACCGCTGAGCAGTTGCGCAGTGCTGCGGCGGTTTTCCGGGCTTTGCTCGATGAAGCGGCTGGCGGCGAGGACCGCCTTGACCAGCGCGCGGGCACTGTTGGGGTATTGTTCGGCAAAGGCGCGGGCGCAAGCCAGGACCTTTTCCGGGTGGTCCGGCCAGATCGATTGGCTGGTGGCCAAGGTGAAGCCCTGGCCGGTGGCCACAGCGTCGGCAGCCCAAGGTTCGCCCACGCAGAAACCGTCGATGCGCCCGGCCTGGATATGCGCGGCCATTTGTGCCGGGGGCACCACCACGCTGTCGACGTCGCGCAACGGGTGGATGCCCTGGCTGGCCAGCCAGTAATACAGCCACATGGCGTGGGTGCCGGTGGGGAAGGTCTGGGCGAAGGTGAGGCGTGCGCCACGCTGGTGCACCAGTTGCGCCAGTGCTTCAGGGTTGGTCACGCCTTTGCGCTGCAAGACCGGGGACAGGTTTATGGCCTGGGCGTTCTGGTTCAGCCCCATGAGCACGGCCATGGCGCTGGCCGGTACACCGCCGATGCCCAGGTGCACGGCGTAGACCAGGCCATACAGGCAATGCGCGGCATCCAGTTCGCCGCTGACCAGCTTGTCGCGCAGCCCGGCCCAGGAGCCCTGGCGCTTGAGGTTGAGGGTAAGGCCATGCTGCTGGGCGAAGCCCTGGGTGGCGGCGACTACCACCGAGGCGCAGTCGGTCAGGGCCATGTAGCCGATGTTCAGGCTGGGCTTTTCCGGGGCATCGCTGCCGTTGACCCAGGCCAGGGGCGTTGCTCGGGGTACAGTGTTCACAAGGTTCCTCGCCCGTACTGATAAGGCAGTGGGCTTTTCCGGTGCAACCGATGTGCCACCTGACAGCAGCACTGTGGAGCAACTGCCTTGTGCCGCCTGCACTGGCCTCATCGCCGGCAAGCCGGCTCCCACAGGTACAGCACAGGTTTCAGCCCTTGTGTTGTACCTGTGGGAGCCGGCTTGCCGGCGATGAGGCCAGTGCAGGCCCACGATTTGCTGTCATGCCGGCCCCGCGCTGGCTATAATCGCCCCCTCATTCACCCCGAGCCTTGCCCGCCCATGTATACCCTGGCCCGCCAGCTGCTGTTCAAGCTTTCCCCGGAAACCTCCCACGACCTGTCCCTGGACCTGATTGGTGCCGGTGGCCGTCTTGGCCTCAACGGCATGCTGTGCAAGCAGCCGGCGGCTTTGCCGGTTACGGTCATGGGCTTGAACTTCGCCAACCCGGTGGGCCTGGCGGCCGGCCTGGACAAGAACGGCGCGGCCATCGACGGTTTCGCCCAGCTGGGCTTCGGCTTCGTAGAAATCGGCACCGTCACCCCGCGCCCGCAGCCGGGCAACCCCAAGCCGCGGCTGTTCCGCCTGCCGCAGGCTACGGCCATCATCAACCGCATGGGCTTCAACAATCTGGGCGTTGATCACCTGCTTGGTCGGGTGCGGGCTGCGCGTTACAACGGCGTGCTGGGCATCAACATCGGCAAGAATTTCGATACCCCGGTGGAGCGTGCCGTCGATGACTACCTGATCTGCCTGGACAAGGTGTACGCCGACGCCAGTTACATCACGGTCAACGTCAGTTCGCCAAATACTCCGGGCCTGCGCAGCCTGCAATTTGGCGATTCGCTCAAGCAACTGCTCGATGCCCTGGCCGAGCGCCGCGAGCAACTGGCCGGCATGCATGGCAAGCGCGTGCCATTGGCAATCAAGATCGCCCCGGACATGAGCGACGAAGAAACCGCCCTGGTGGCTGCCGCGCTGATGGAGTCGGGCATGGATGCGGTAATCGCCACCAACACCACGCTGGGGCGTGAAGGTGTCGAAGGGTTGCCATACGGTGGCGAGGCGGGTGGCCTGTCGGGCGCGCCGGTGCTGGAGAAGAGCACCCATATCGTCAAGGTGCTGGCGGGCGAACTGGGCGGCAAGCTGCCGATCATTGCCGCTGGCGGCATTACCGAAGGCCGCCATGCCGCCGAGAAGATCGCTGCCGGGGCGAGCCTGGTGCAGATTTATTCGGGCTTCATTTATAAAGGGCCTGCGCTGATTCGCGAAGCGGTGGATGCTATCGCTGCGATGCCGAGGTAACCTGACGGGCCCATTCGCGGGCATGCCCGCTCCCACAGGGTTCAGCGCACTGCTGAAGCTGACGCTACACCTGTGGGAGCGGGCGAGCCCGCGAAGAAGCCAGCGCGGATAGGGATTCGCACCCATAAAAAAGGGCCCCGTCAAGGGGCCCCTGGGCCTTCGCCCGCCGCCCGGATAGGGCGTGCATGGTGAATCGAATTCAGTGTCCTCGTTCAGCCAACGGCGTGATTTTCGTTGAGTCTATGGATGCCAGCGGTGCCAGTCATTCCGTCCCAGTTATCACCGCGACCTTCACGCCAGCCGTTGATCCAGGCTTGGCGAACAGAAGGAAGATTGAAGGGGCAAAGTTCGCGGGATTTGCCGGTGACCCCGTATTGGTAGCCACGTGAATATGCTCTTTCCAACGGATCACGCTTAAGTCTTCTCATAGGGTGTTGCCCTCACTTGTTGACTGTAATGTCCCGTCGGCCTCTCCGAGGCCGGGCAGAGTCTTTCTGCCGGTGTGCGCTCGCTGCCGGCGTGGCGAGCTGAAAGTGCCGCCTCGTTGCGAAGCGGCCTGAGACCAGTTCTATCGAATGCGAGTCACCGTGTGAATGATCGATTTGTCATAAGCACGTAACCTTTCCAAGGGTGAGGGGATAAGTAAATAAATGCGACTCAACCTTGTTTAGCGTTGAGCCCGCTATGATCAGGGTTTGCCGATCATTGACGTCATTTCGCCAGCGTTGCTCGCGGATGACAGTAATAATTTGAAATGCGACGAAGGGTAACAACGGCCCCGGTATCGCCAGAATTTTTAGTACTGCCTGATGATCTAAGCTGTCTTTGCCACTGGGCCAGGCACGGATCGGTCAGGCGGCCCGGCCTTTCAGTGCACGCTCGCGTGCCGGGAAAGGCCACCCGCACACCTGCTGGAAAGGTGTGCGGGCAAACATCGCGGGGCGATGCGTTGCCCCGTCAGTCAAATAGCCAAGGCGCTGGATTACTCATGTCGGACCGTTTCGAACTTTACCTCACTTGCCCCAAAGGCCTGGAAGGCCTGCTTGCCGAAGAGGCCCGGGGCCTCGGCCTGGATGATGTGCGTGAGCACACCTCGGCCATTCGCGGCGCCGCCGACATGGAAACCGCCTACCGCCTGTGCCTGTGGTCACGCTTGGCCAACCGGGTGCTGCTGGTCCTCAAGCGCTTCTCCATGAAAAACGCCGACGACCTCTACGACGGCGTGCACGCAGTCGACTGGGCCGACCACCTGGCAGCCGACGGCACCCTGGCGGTGGAGTTCAGCGGCCATGGCTCGGGCATCGACAACACCCACTTTGGTGCACTGAAGGTCAAGGATGCGATTGTCGACAAGCTGCGCAACCGCGAAGGGCTGCGCCCGTCGGTGGAAAAGATCGACCCTGATGTGCGTGTGCACCTGCGCCTGGACCGTGGCGAAGCCATTCTTTCCCTGGACCTCTCCGGGCACAGCCTGCACCAGCGTGGCTACCGCCTGCAGCAAGGTGCCGCGCCGCTGAAGGAAAACCTGGCGGCGGCGGTGCTGATCCGCGCCGGCTGGCCGCGCATTGCCGCCGAAGGTGGCGCGCTGGCCGACCCGATGTGCGGTGTAGGTACCTTCCTGGTCGAAGCGGCGATGATCGCCGCCGATATCGCGCCCAACCTCAAGCGTGAACGCTGGGGCTTCAGTGCCTGGCTTGGCCATGTACCGGCGTTGTGGCGCAAGGTGCATGACGAGGCGCAGGCGCGGGCGCAGGCCGGCCTGGCCAAGCCGCCGCTGTGGATCCGTGGCTACGAGGCCGACCCACGGCTGATCCAGCCAGGCCGTAACAACGTCGAGCGTGCCGGCCTGGGCGACTGGGTGAAGATCTACCAGGGTGAAGTCAGCACCTTCGAGCCGCGCCCGGACCAGAACCAGAAAGGCCTGGTCATCAGCAACCCGCCCTATGGCGAGCGCCTGGGTGATGAAGCCAGCCTGCTGTACCTCTACCAGAACCTCGGCGAGCGCCTGCGCCAGGCCTGCATGGGTTGGGAGGCAGCGGTGTTCACCGGCGCGCCGCAGCTGGGCAAGCGCATGGGCATTCGCAGCCACAAGCAGTATGCATTCTGGAACGGTGCCTTGCCGTGCAAGCTGCTGCTGTTCAAGGTGCAGCCTGACCAGTTCGTTACCGGCGAGCGCCGCGAAACGCAGCCTGAAGGCACGGAAACCCGCCCGCAGGAACCGCTGGCCAGCGAACCGGCGCGCCTGTCGGAAGGGGCGCAGATGTTTGCCAACCGCCTGCAGAAAAACCTCAGGCAACTGGGTAAGTGGGCCCGCCGCGAACAGGTCGATTGCTACCGCCTGTACGATGCCGACATGCCCGAATATGCCCTGGCGGTCGACCTGTACCAGGACTGGGTGCACGTGCAGGAATACGCCGCGCCACGTTCGGTCGACCCGGACAAGGCCCAGGCACGCCTGCTCGACGCACTGGCAGCCATCCCGCAGGCCCTGGGCATCTCGCCGCAGCGTGTGGTGCTCAAGCGTCGCGAGCGGCAGAGCGGCACGCGCCAGTATGAGCGCCAGGCAACCGAAGGCCGCTTCCAGGAAGTGAACGAGGGCGGCGTCAAGTTGCTGGTCAACCTTACCGACTACCTCGACACCGGCCTGTTCCTCGACCATCGCCCGATGCGCATGCGCATCCAGCGCGAAGCCGCCGGCAAGCGCTTCCTCAACCTGTTCTGCTACACCGCCACAGCCACCGTGCATGCGGCCAAGGGTGGGGCGCGCAGCACCACCAGCGTCGACTTGTCGAAAACCTACCTGGACTGGGCGCGGCGCAACCTGGCGCTCAATGGCTTCTCGGATCGCAACCGCCTGGAGCAGGGCGATGTGATGGCCTGGCTGGAGGGTAACCGTGACAGCTACGACCTGATCTTCATCGACCCGCCGACCTTCTCCAACTCCAAGCGCATGGAAGGCGTATTCGACGTGCAGCGTGACCACGTGCAGCTGCTGGACCTGGCCATGGCCCGCCTGGCGCCGGGTGGCGTGCTGTATTTCTCCAACAACTTCCGTAAGTTCCAGCTGGACGAGCACCTGATGGCGCGTTACGCGGTGGAAGAAATCACCGCCCAGACGCTGGACCCGGACTTCGCCCGCAACAACCGTATCCATCGTGCCTGGCGGTTGCAGCTGCGTTGAGGCGACGAGGTACATTGCGCGGCTAATGGCCAATAGCTATAACTGAAGGCAGGGCAAGATAATCCGCAGGACGCTGACGTGACGAGATGGGTGTATGTCAAACGGTGGCGTTCGTGCGCGGTTGCTTGGCCTGTGCACAGAGGCGGTGTCCGCCTGGGCGGTGGCCCTGGTCGCCCTGGTGGTGGGCGGCCTGTTGACGGCCGTTCTGGCACTTGCCGCGCAAACCTTCTACAAGCAGCAGCTGCGCCAGCGCTTCGAGCTGCTGGCCAGCGAACGTTTCAGCCGTATCGTCGAGCGGATTGACGAGCAGCAGCAGCGGCTGGACGGGCTGCGGCGGTTTTTCAGCTTTTCCAACGAAATCACCCCACGCGAGTTCGACGGTTACGCCCGGCCATTGCTGCAGCGGACCCTGGCCTACGCCTGGGCGCCGCGTGTCGAAGCCGCGCAACGCGCCGAGTTCGAGCGCCACGCCAGTGCGCATGCCGGCCCGGGCTATGTGATCCGCGACCAGGATGAGCAAGGCCAGTGGCGCCCATCTCCCCAGCGCGACCATTACTTCCCGGTCCTCTATACCCAGTCGGGTGAATTACCCGGGCTGCCCTATGGGCTGGACCTCGCCGGCCAGGACGTTCCCTTGGCTGCATTGTCGCGGGCGCTGGGGCCGGGCAGCATGGCGGTGTCCGAGCCACTGCCCATGTTCGATACCAGCTCGGATGCGCGTGGCCTGCTGATGGTGGCGCCGGTGTTTGCCGATGCCAACCCCCGCGGCGCGGCAGTGGGCTATGTAATGGCCTTGCTGAGCATGCGTGAGCTGGTCAGTGACGGGCGCCCGGTGGCGGCAGACGACAACCTGGTCGTGCGCATCGTAGACCCCACCGGGCTGCATGGCCCCGAAGTGATGTTCGATTCGCAGAACCCGGCAGCTCCCCTGGCGCTGGTCAGCAACCAGCTGTTGCACCTGGCTGACCACCACTTCCAGCTGAGTATCCGGCCGAGCCTGGCTTTCTTGCAGGCCAACCGTTCTTCCGTGGTGCTGGCGGTGAGCCTGCTGGGCGGCCTGTTGAGCCTGCTGCTCAGCGTTTTGCTTTACAGCCTGCTCAGCCAGCGCCAGCGTGCCTTGGCCCTGGTCGAGCAGCGCACCGCCGAGCTGCGGGCCAGCGAGCAGTCCCTGCGTGGCACCCACAACCAGCTACGTAGCGTACTGGATGCCGCAACCCAGGTGGCGATCATCGCCACCAACCTCAAGGGTG
This sequence comes from Pseudomonas putida, assembly GCA_029953615.1. Lineage (NCBI taxonomy): Bacteria > Pseudomonadati > Pseudomonadota > Gammaproteobacteria > Pseudomonadales > Pseudomonadaceae > Pseudomonas > Pseudomonas putida. Next base: position 4,136,802 of record CP124529.1, read on the forward strand.
TGATTGGCACCTTCAACACCGGTGCCGAGCGCATGTTCGGTTACCCGGCCAGCGAGGCGATCGGCCAGCTGCGCCTGGAGGACCTGGTACTGCCCGAGGAGTTGAACCAGCGTGCCCATGCCTTGAGCCTGCGTTACGGCCGGCCGATTGCAGGCGACCAGGCCATGTTCGCCGAAACGGTGCAGGCGCATGGCGTCGAGCCGGGAGAGTGGACCTTGTTACGCGCTGATGGCAGCCAACTGGTGGCCAATATGCTGGTTACCGCCATGCTCGATGAACAGGGATTGTGGATGGGTTACCTGGCGATCTGCATTGATGTCACTGAACGGCGTCGGGTGCATGAGGCGCTGGCGGCGCGCGACAGCCTGCTGGAAAAGCTCAGTGCCGAGGTGCCGGGCGGCATCTACCAGTACCGCCTGGATGGCAACGGCCATTCTTGCTTTCCGTACGCCAGCAAAGGCCTGTACGACATCTACGAAGTCGACCTGCAACAGCTGCGCGAGGACGCCACGGCGGTGTTCGAGCGCATCCACCCGGATGACCTGGAGCGCGTGCGCCGTTCGGTGCGTTACTCGGCCGAACACCTGTCGCCCTGGCGCGAGGAATACCGGGTTTGCCTGCCGCGTGCCGGGCTGCGTTGGGTGCGTGGCGAGGCGACACCGGAAGTGGGCGAGCAGGGCTGCACCTTGTGGCACGGCTACCTGACCGACATCTCCGACCTCAAGGGCGTGGAAGAAGAGTTGCGTGCGTTGTCGGTGACCGACTCGCTGACCGGTATCCATAACCGCCGCTTTTTCCAGGAGCGGCTCAGGTTCGAGCTGGAACGGGCCCAGCGCGATGGCCTGGCGCTGGCGGTGATCATGCTCGATATCGATCACTTCAAATGCATCAACGACCGCTTCGGCCATGCCGCCGGCGATTATGTGTTACGCAGCCTGTGCCTGCGCATTGGCCAGCGCTTGCGGCGTACCGATGTGTTCTGCCGGTTGGGTGGCGAGGAATTCATGGTGCTGTGCCCGGGCAGCGATGCCAGGCAGGCGCGGCTGCTGGCGCTGGAGCTGTGGCAAGGAGTGCGCGATGTGCCGGTGGAAGGCGTGGGCAAGGTGACCGCGAGTTTTGGTGTGGCGGGTTGGCGACCGGGGGAAGGGGCCGATGCCTTGCTGTTGCGGGCTGATGCAGGGGTGTACGCGGCCAAGCAGGCCGGGCGGGATCGGGTGGAGGGGGAGTAGGCCTGACAGCTGTCAGTTGTCAGTGCCGGCCCTTTCGCGGGCTTGCCCGCTCCCACAGGTACTGCACCAGGTTCAATAACGGTGCAGTACCTGTGGGAGCGGGCAAGCCCGCGAAAAGGCCGGTACTGGCTACCTGTCAGTTGGCCGCTGTGCTGCCGGCCAGCTTCGGCTGGCGGTACAGGTCCAGCAGCACCTGGTCGAGCACCTGCGAGGCGCCCCATGGTTTCGGGTCGTTGAGGATTGCCGCCACCGCCCAGGTATGGCCGTTGCTGTCACGGCTGAAGCCGGCAATTGCCCGCACGGTGTTCAGCGTACCGGTCTTGATGTGCCCTTCACCAGTCATGGCGGTGCGCTTCAGGCGCTTGCGCATGGTGCCGTCCATGCCCACCAGCGGCATCGAGCTCATGAACTCGGCTGCATAGGGGCTCTTCCAGGCGGCCTGCAGCATTGCAGCCATTTCCCGGGTGCTGACCCGTTCGGCGCGGGACAGGCCGGAGCCGTTTTCCATCACCAGGTGCGGCGCGGTAATGCCCTTCTTCGCCAGCCACTGGCGCACCACGCGCTGGGCAGCGCGAGCGTCGTCACCATCGGCATCGGTGCGGAACTGCGCGCCAAGGCTCAGGAACAGCTGCTGGGCCATGGTGTTGTTGCTGTACTTGTTGATGTCGCGGATCACTTCCACCAGGTCTGGCGAGAAGGCACGGGCCAGCAGGCGAGCGCCCTTGGGCACGTTCTCGAAGCGGTCGCCACCCTGGATGCTGCCACCCAGTTCGTTCCAGATCGCGCGCACGGCGCCGGCAGCGTAGGTGGGGTGGTCGAGCAGCGACAGGTAGGTCTGCGAGTTGCAACCGTCACCCAGCTGGCCGCTGACCGTTACGCTGATGCCATCGGCCTGCTGCACCGGGTTGTAGCGCACATCACCCGAACACTGCTTGGAGGCTACCGCCTTGACCTGGTTGTCGATGCGGATGCTGGCAATCGGCGGTTCGACCGCGATGGTGACCTTGCCGCCATCGTTGCGGGCCACGAAACGCAGGGCCTTGAGGTTGACCAGCAGCGAGTCGGGCTTGACCAGGAACGGCTTGTTCTCATCGCCGCCGTCGTCGTTGAACTGCGGCAGGTTGGGCTGCACGAAATGGCTGCGGTCGAGCACCAGGTCGCCGGTGATGGTGCGCACGCCATTGGCGCGCAGGTCACGCATCAGCAGCCACAGCTTTTCCATGTTCAGCTTCGGGTCGCCGCCACCTTTGAGGTACAGGTTACCGTTGAGTACACCGTTGCTCAGGGTGCCGTCGGTGTAGAACTCGGTTTTCCACTGAAAGGTCGGGCCGAGCAGTTCGAGGGCGGCGTAGGTGGTGACCAGTTTCATGGTCGAAGCCGGGTTCACCGAGACATCGGCATTGAACACGGTCGGTGTGCCGGGGCCGTCCAGCGGCAGCATCACCAGCGACAGGGCAGAATCCTGCAGCTTGTTGGCCTTGAGGGCCTGCTGCACTTTGGCAGGCAGTGTGGTGTTGACTGCGGCGGCCTGGCTGGGCAGGGCGAGTGGCAACAGCAGGCCGGCAAGAACGAGGGGACGAAGCGTTTTGATCATGATCGATAAATACCCTACGGCGAGGGAAAAGGGCATTGGGGCTGTAAGGAATGATGGCCCCAGAATGAAAGAATACGCATTATGCCCCAAGCGTAGCGACGATGCGCCACGTTCGACCGAAAAGCACCCCATAAAAAAGGCCACCCGTAGGGGTGGCCTTTTCAGCGATCGAGCCAGGCCGGAATTACTCGGCCTTGTTGATCGGCTTTTCCGGGTACCAGGCGTCCAGCAGCGGGCTGACTTCGATCTTGGTCAGTTCGCTGCGGCCCTTGAGCCAGGCCTCAACGGCTGCACGCTGTTCTTCGCTGACCGAGCCGCGTTTGACCGAGCACACCAGGCCGAAATCGTCACCGCCTACATAGTCCAGGCCATTGGCGTCCATGGCTTCTGCCAGGAACGCGTCGAGGAAAGCATCGATTGCCTGGTCATCCAGATCTTCCTTGAATTCCAGGTTCAGCTCGAAGCCCAATTCCTGAAACTCGTCGACACACAGCTTCTTGCGCAGACGACGGGAGCGGTTTGTGGCCATGAAACAATCCTCTTAGGTAATAACGCCGCGCAGTCTACCAGTTAACACGCCTGGCTGCCTGCCTGTGTGCAGGTACCTGTGGCCAGTTCCTTGGTCAAGGCGCGTTCTATCCGGCACATGTGCCGCGCCAGTGCCTGGCGCCGCAGGCGTAACTGGGCGGTGGGCAAGCCGCTGGCCTCCAGGGCTTCGCAGGCCGTCATCAGCTCGGGGGCCTCCAGCATCCGCGCGGCGCTGAGCACTTTGTGCGCCTGTTCGGCAATGGCGCCGTTGTCGTGCTGCGGATCCAGTGCCATCAAGGCTGCCATGTCAACCTGCAGGCTCTTTTGCAAGGCCTGCAGGAAACGCTGGCGGTCGTTCGGGTCATGCCCGACCACTGCGGCAAGGCCGTCCAGGTGGTAAAGCTTGCGCCGCCGTTTTTGCTGACGGCGAGGGTGGATGCCGGCCAGACGCTGGCTGAGAGTGCCCAGGCTGATGGGCTTGAGCAGGCAGTCGTCCATGCCGGCGCTCAGGCACTTGCGCCGTACTTCCGGCTGCGCGTTGGCGGTGTAGCCGAGTATGGTACAGCGCGTCCGATTGCCGTGACGTTCTTCAGTGCGTACGGCAGTGGCCACCTGGTAGCCGTTCATGTGCGGCATGTTGCAGTCGAGCACCAATACATCGAAATCGCCCGCCCGCCAGGTAGCCAGGCCTTCGCGACCGTCGCGGGCACTGGTGTGTTCCAGGCCCAGGTAGCCAAGCTGCTGTGCCATCAGTTGCAGGTTGGCCGGGTGGTCGTCGATCACCAGCACGTTCAGCCGTGGGTCGGGCACGTCGAGGTTCTCGATCAGCGGGACCGGCTGCGCAGCGGCATCAACCCGCTGTAGCGGCATCTTCAGGCGCACCTGGGTGCCGACATCCTCCAGGCTCTTGATGGTCAGGCTGCCGCCCATCATCTCGCACAGGTTGCGGCAGATTGCCAGGCCCAGCCCGGTACCCGCGCGGGCGCCCTGGCTATGGGGGTTGGCCTGGATGAACGGGTTGAACAGGCGTTGCAGGTCGTCGGCGTGGATGCCAATGCCACTGTCGCGCACTTCCAGCTCCAGCACGGCGGGGGTACCGATGCCGTCCTCCATCAGGTTGACGCAGATGCGCACCTGGCCATGTTCGGTGAACTTGATGGCGTTGCTCACCAGGTTGGACAGGACCTGCTTGAAACGCAGGGGGTCGAGCAGGGCATGGCAGCGTGCGCTCGGCGCGATCATCACCTCCAGGGCCAGGCCTTTCTGCCGCGCCTGGCCCTCGAAGATGCGCCCCACCGATTCGACCAGGGACGCCAGGTCGACGGCCTCCGGGGCGAGGGTCAAGTGCCCGGACTCGATGCGCACGATGTCAAGGATATCGCCAATCAGGCCCAGCAGGTCCTTGGCCGAATGGTGGGCCAGCTCCAGTGCGTTGCGGTCTACCCGGCCCTGGTCGGCACGCTTGACTGCCAGCTCGAGCATGCCGATGACCGCATTCATCGGGGTGCGGATTTCGTGGCTGATGGTCGCCAGGAACGTGCTTTTGGCGCGGTTGGCATCGTCCGCCTGCTGCTTGGCCTGGCGCAGCTCCATGACCAGATGGCGGCGATCACTGATGTCGATCCAGCCGCCGATGATGCCCTGCACCTCTCCCAGGGAGTCGCGATACGGCAAAATCCAGTGGTAGATGGTCATCTCCCTGCCCTTGATACGTAGCGGCCGATCCATGATCAGCGGCGACCCCTCGGCCATTACCTTCAGGTAATCGGCCTGGATCTGCCGGGTCTGCTCGTGATCGGCGAACAGGCTTTCCTCCAGGCGTTTGCCGATAACCTCGTCGGAGCGGGCCTGCACGGCTTCCAGATAGCTGTAGTTGCAACTTTGCAGGCAGCCTTCGCGGTCACGCACGTACATGGGGTGGGGCGTGCCGTTGAGCAGGGCGCGCATGAATGCCAACTGGTCATTCAGTGCCCGTTCGGCGCGTTGCCGTTGGCGAATCTGCAGGCGCAGGCGAGCGTTCCACAGCAAGGCCAGCAGCAACAGTACCGCGGTTCCCAGTACCAGCTGTATCGCCAGCCTGCGGTAACCCTGGTCGTTGCCATCCTCGTGCAGGCTGAAACCGCGCCAGCGGTTGTTGATGACCCCCAGTTCTTCCGGCGAGATGCTCAGTAGTGCCTTGTCGAGGATGGACACCAGCGCCTGGGACGAGGCACTGGTGGCCATGGCGAAATGGGCGGGTTCGCTGCCGACGGTGGCGCGGATGACCAGTTCGGGGTTACCGGCCAGGGCATGGTTGGCGTCGATCAAGGGGGTGATCACCGCATCGACGGCCCCGCTGTTGAGCAACGCCATGGAATAGAACGCGCTTTCGGTCTCGACCCAGCCGATTTGCGGGTAGTGCCGCGACAGCATGGCGTCCATGGCACTGTAACGGGTGATGGCGATGCGATGCCCCTGCAGTTGCTCCAGCGAGGTGAAAGGCTTTTTGCCCTTGAGGCTGACCAGCACATAGGCGCTTTCCAGGTAGGGCCGGCTGATTCGCAGGTCGTCTTCGCTCACCCCGGTGGTGGCCAGTGCAGCGATGACATCGGCGCGACCATCCTTGAGGCGGGCAATCATGTCGGCCAGGCCGCTGGCGCGCTGTACTTCGAAACGCAGGCCGGTGCGCAGGCGAATGAGCTCGAGCAGGTCGGCGGTGATACCGCGAAAATGCCCCGAGCCATCGAAATAGGAGACCGGTGCAGCGGTGTCGTCGATTGCCACGCGCATCACCGGGTGGTCCTGCAGCCATTGTTCTTCGGCCTCGGTCAGTTGCAGCCTGCGGTCAGTCAGCAGCGAGTCGCTACCGGCGCTCCAGCGCTTGAAGATACTGGCGCGTATGGCCGGGGTCTGGCTGTCCAGGGTCGCGTTCACCAATTCCATCAGCGGCTTGTCCTGCTGGCGCAGGGCAAATCCGAAGCCGATGGCTTCGTGCTTGCCAAAACTGGCCATGCGCAGGCGCGGCAGATGGCTGCGATTGAGCTGGTAGTGGGTGGAAATGGTATCGCCGATGAATACGTCGGCCTGGCCGAACGCCACGGCATTCAGGGCTTGGCTGGAGGAGCCGAAGGCCAGCAGTTCGGCCTTGGGGTAGGCCCTGCTCACTTCTTGTCGGGGCAGGTAGTGGTAGAGCATGCCCAGGCGCATGCCCTCCAGGCCCATGTCCAGGGCCCGGCTTTCGTCCTCCCGCGTTACCAGCACCGGTTGGTCGATGGCATAGGGGTGCGACAACGCCAGGCCATCGTTGGCTGCTTCGTAGCCGTTGGCGCTGCCGAGCAGGTCGATATCGCCGTGCCGCAGCGCCTCCACCGCCGCCTGCCGGCTGGAAAAGCGCAGCACCCGCACGGGCAACTGCAGGGCATTGCCGATCAGGCTCGCGTACTCGGCGGTAAGGCCCTGGTAGTCGCGGCCGCCACTGGTGATGTCGAACGGCGGGTAGTCCGGTGCCGAGGTACCCAGCACCAGTTCCTGGCGGCTTTCCAGCCATTGCCGTTGTTCGTCCGTGAGCGCAGGCGGTGCAGGCCTGGCCGATGACCGTGCCAGCAAGGCATAGGACGAGGCCTCATGATGGGTAGCCTGCGCCACCCCGGCGAGCAGGAGCAGGGTGAGCAGCAGGCAAATGATAGGGCGCGCCATGACGCCCCTCAGACCAGCGCGTTGCGTTTGGCCATTTCGATCAGGTCGACCAGTGTATTGACCTGAAGTTTGTGCATGAGGCGCTTTTTGTAGGTACTGACTGTCTTGCTGCTGAGGAACATGCCCTTGGCAATTTCCTTGTTGCTGCGGCCTTGGGCGAAGAGTTGCAGCACCATCAGTTCGCGGTCATTCACCTGGCGGAAAAGTTGCAAGTCTGCATCCACCGCCTGGTCATGTTTAATTGCCTGGCTGGGGAAATAGTTGTAACCGGCCAGCACGGCCTTGATGGCACTGAGCAGCTCGCTCAGGTCTTCCTGCTTGCACACGTACCCGGCTGCACCCGAGTGCATGCAGCGTACGGCAAACAAGGCGGGAGACTGTGCGGTCAGTACCAGTACCTTCAGGGGAAGGGCCATGGCCTGAAAGCGGGCAAGTACCTCCAGCCCGTCTAGCTTGGGGATGCTGATGTCGAGGATGACCAGGTCTGGGGCGGCTTCGCGAATCATCTGCATGGCGTCCACGCCGTTGTCCGACTCGCCGACAACCTTGTAATTCTGGTTTTCCAGCAACATACGGACGGCCAGGCGGATGACGGGATGATCGTCGACGATAAATATGGAGTGCATGTTCAACTTCCCTGCGGGCGACTGAGGGTGACAAGCGGCACCTTATCGCAGTTGGAAGTCATCGGGTGCGTGAGGAAGGGCTGTTAGCCCTATATGGGAAATGGCTTACAAGATAAAACAAATCGGGCTACGAAACAGGCGCAGTTAACACAATGTCAAAACGGGATTGGTAACTATTCATTTATTTTTATTCGTGGTGTTTAACTTGCCAACCGTATGTGTAGGAAGTTTCCCACAATGCACGGTGCAGCTCCGGGCTATGCCCAGGCTGCACCGGCAGGGCTCAGGTCGGGCTGGAGCGCCCGGTCATTTCCCGGGCCATTTCGCTGGCATAGCTGTCGGTCATCCCGGCGATGAAGTCGATCATGCGCAGGAAGGCGTTGTGTAGCGAGCCATGCGGGTCAGGGGCGTTGTTGCCGATCAGGTCCAGTACCCGGCGGCTCTTGAACGACGGCGTGCGCCCTCCGTGCTGTTCGAGCGCAGCACCACAGAAGGTGTTCAGCAGAATCTCCAGGGTGGTGTAGGCGCCGATCTCGTGAAGGGTCTTGCGTTTGTCCTGGAAGATCTTGTTGCGTGCCATGTCCTTGGCCTGCAGCACGCAGCGTTTGGCCGGGCCATGCATATGTTCGACCAGGTCGCCTGCCAACTGCCCGGCCAGCAATGCCTGCTGCTGCTCGACGAAGGCGCGGGCAGCGGCGTTGGTCAGGTGCTCGATGGCTTTGCCGCGCAGGATTGCCAGCTTGCGCCGGCGGGATTCGCCAGGGCCGAGCTGGCGATAGGTTTCCGGCAGGTCATCGCCGACCAGGTCAAGCAGCAGTGCTTCGACTTCGGCGTATTGCAGCAGCTCCATTTCCAGACCGTCTTCCAGGTCGATCAGCGCGTAGCAGATATCGTCGGCGGCCTCCATCAGGTAAACCAGCGGGTGGCGTGCCCAGCGCTGGTGTTCAAGTTGTGGCAGGCCTAGCTTGCGTGCGATCTGCTCGAGCAGCGGCAGCTCGCTCTGGTAACTGCCGAACTTGTGCTTCTTGTAGCCCAGGGCGTCGGCGTGGCGTGCGCTCCACGGGTACTTCAGGTAGGTGCCGAGGGTGGCATAGGTCAGGCGGGTTCCGCCGTCAAACTGGTGGTACTCCAGCTGGGTGAGTACACGAAAGCCCTGGGCGTTGCCTTCGAAATTGAGGAAGTCGGCGCGCTCGTCGTCGCTCATGGCGTCCAGCCAGCCACGCCCGGCGGCCTGCTGGAACCAGTGGCGGATGGCATCTTCGCCAGAGTGGCCAAACGGTGGGTTGCCGATGTCGTGGGCCAGGCAGGCCGACTGCACGATCATCCCCAGGTCGCTGGGGGCGCACCAGTCCGGCAGGCTGTCGCGCAGTGTTTCGCCGACGCGCATGCCCAGCGAGCGGCCGACGCAGCTGACTTCCAAGGAGTGTGTCAGGCGGGTGTGGATATGGTCGTTGCTGGAAACCGGGTGCACCTGGGTCTTGCGCCCGAGGCGGCGGAAGGCACCGGAGAAGATGATGCGGTCGTGGTCCTTGTGGAAGGGGCTGCGCCCGAGTTCATCGGCGCTGTACAGGGCTTTGCCCAGGCGTTCGCGGGTGAGCAGGGTATGCCAGTCCAAGGCGCGGTCTCCTGTGGATCGAGGGATATAGCTTCCGGTGTCCGGAAGGACAGCGCAAGGGGTAAGCCCACAGGGACAACACAAGCCCGAAGGTTTGTGCGTTCCTTGTGGGAGCGGGCGTGCCCGCGAACACCGGCGCAGCCGGTGCCAGCCACCGTGTTGGATTCTTCGCGGGCACGCCCGCTCCCACAGAAGCTGCATCGCACTTGCGGATTGAGGTCTCTGCGCGACAGCGCAGCCCAAAGGGCTGGCGCCGTCGACAGAAAACGCTCAGGGGCGGCGGCTGCCTTGCAGGTACAGACGAACTAGCGGCAGCAGGCTGGTGCCCAGGCGCAACAGCCGCGCCAGGTTGCCGCTGCGCACGCCTTTGCCGGTGAGGAAACCCAGCGCCACCACGGCGCCAATTCCCCACAGCGGCGCATGCTTGATGCCCAGGCCGTCGTGCAGCGAGCTGCCCATTCCGCGTACGCGGCGCAGTGGCTCCAGCAACTGCGCGGACTCGTGGCGGATTTCCTGGCGGTGCATTTCCATGCGCAGGCGCAGCAGCGCCTTGCGCAGTTCGCGCGGGTTACGGCTGTTTGGCAGTTCTGGCAGGCTCATGGCAACAGGCGCTCCCGGTCCTTGGCGAGTTCTTCGAGGGTGGCGCCAAAGGGCGACGATTCGTCGAACACCGCTGCTTTCAGGCGCAAGCCGCAGTACAGCGCGGCGATGCCGTAGAACACGCACAGGCCGATGATGCCGGCCAGGCGGTAGCTGTCCCACAGCAGCACCAGCAGTAACCCGGACAGCGCGGTGAGCAGCAGCAGTGCGAATACCAGGGCCAGGCCGGCGAACAGCAGCAGGCTCAAGGTGCGGCCCTTCTGCTCCTGCAACTCGATGCCGAACAGTTCGATATGGCTGTGCAGCAGCCCCAGCGCAGCCGCGCCCAGGCGCTTGCCCGAGGCGCTGGCGCCGTTGGCGTCGTTCTCCATGGGAACCCCTTAGCGCCGGTTGGCCAGCAGGCCGATCAACAGGCCGACACCAGCGGCAATGCCGATTGCCTGCCACGGTTTTTCCTGTACGTACTGCTCGGCGCTGCCCAGTGCTGCCTGGCCGCGTTCACGCACCGAGTCCTGGGTCAGTTGCAGGGTTTCACGGGCCTGGGTCAGGCGGTCGTGGATCTGTTCACGCAACTCGTCCGCCTGGTCACCGGCCAGGTTGGCGGTGTCGGCCAGCAGTTTCTCGGTGTCGCGGACCAGTGCCTGGAAGTCAGCCATCAATATCTCTTGTGCAGTCTTTGCCGATTTGCTGGCCATGGGTGTCTCCCTGTCGATGAGTGTTGGTAGTTCGATTAATAGCACGCGCGGAAGGTTCAAGTGCCGGCGCTGGTATGGGCCTTGCTAAGGCTTTGCCACGTTGCGGGGCGCCCTGGTCGGGTTTTGCGCCGATTCAGGGCGCCAGCGCAGCGGATACCGATAAACCTTAACCCAATCCACGACAAACCCAAGAAAAAACCACGCAGGCTCCGCCCGGCTCACCGAAACAGGGCAGGGGGCTGGCACCGATTCGGTGCAGGGATGCAGGTTCTTGAACTGTCCTGGTGCCTTTTTCAGCAGGTCTGCCTATTTCATGGAAAACATGCACAGCGCGATGGACTCCCTGGTCCACGGTTCCAACACCCTGTTCATTCTCATGGGCGCCATTCTGGTGCTGGCCATGCATGCCGGCTTCGCATTTCTCGAAGTGGGCACGGTGCGCTACAAGAACCAGGTCAACGCCTTGTCGAAGATCCTCAGCGACTTCGCCATCTCGGCGTTAGTGTACTTCTTCATCGGCTACTGGATCGCCTATGGGGTCAGCTTCTTCCAGCCCGCGGCGGCGCTGGCGGCAGACCATGGCTATGCGCTGGTCAAGTGCTTCTTCCTGCTGACTTTCGCCGCGGCCATCCCTGCGATCATCTCCGGGGGCATCGCCGAGCGGGCGCGCTTCGTGCCGCAACTGTGTGCCACGGCGTTGATCGTGGCGTTCATCTACCCGTTCTTCGAGGGTGTGGTCTGGAACGGCAACCTTGGCGTACAGGCCTGGTTGCAGGCACGCTTCGGCGCGCCGTTCCATGACTTTGCCGGTTCGGTGGTGGTGCATGCCATGGGTGGCTGGCTGGCGCTGGCGGCAGTGCTGCTGCTAGGTGCGCGCCGTGGGCGCTACCGCGATGGCCGGCTGGTGGCGTTTGCGCCGTCGAGCATTCCCTTCCTGGCACTGGGGTCGTGGATCCTGATCATCGGCTGGTTCGGCTTCAACGTCATGAGTGCCCAGACCCTGCAGGGCGTCAGTGGCCTGGTGGCGATCAATTCGCTGATGGCCATGGTCGGTGGCACCCTGTCGGCGTTGCTGGCCGGGCGTAACGACCCGGGCTTCCTGCATAACGGGCCGCTGGCCGGGCTGGTGGCAGTGTGTGCCGGCTCTGACCTGATGCACCCGATCGGTGCGCTGGCAACCGGCCTGGTGGCCGGTGCGCTGTTTGTCTGGACGTTCACCGCGGCACAGAACCGCTGGAAGATCGACGATGTGCTGGGTGTCTGGCCGTTGCATGGCCTGTGCGGTGTATGGGGTGGCATTGCTTGCGGCGTGTTTGGCCAGGCGGCCCTGGGCGGCATGGGGGGTGTCAGCCTGCTCAGCCAGTTGCTCGGCAGCCTGCTGGGCGTGCTGGTGGCGTTGGCCGGTGGTTTCGCCGTCTACGGCACGATCCGCGCGTTGCATGGCCTGCGCTTGAGCCATGAGCAGGAGTTCCAGGGGGCGGACCTGTCACTGCACCGGATCGGCGCCACCAGCCAGGATTGAGCCAGGTCAGGTGCACGCTGGGCAGGACGGACCTAGAATAGGCTTTCCCCCTGCCAAACCGGACTTGCCCCATGCTGCCTGAATGCCAACTGTTCGGCACCCTCGGCTGCCACCTGTGCGAAGTGGCCGAGGCCGTGCTGATGCCCTTCGTCGATCATGGCCTGCTGGTGGAACTGGTCGACGTTGCCGAGCACGACGCCCTGTTCGAACGCTATGGCCTGATCATTCCCGTGCTGCGCCGCTGCGACAATGGCGCCGAACTGCACTGGCCGTTCGATGCCGATCAGGTTGCGGCGTTTCTCGCGCAGTAATGGCTCCAGAGGAGCTGCAACCCTGCTCCAGGGTGATGAATGCGAGCGGATGATCCGCTGCCACATTCACTCATCAGGAGCCTCGCCATGTTGATCAGCCCGCATTTCACGCTTGATGAAATGATCGTTTCGCAGTTCGCTGCCAGGGACGGACTCGATAACACACCACCGCCTGAAGCCAGGGCCAACCTGCAACTGCTGTGTTGTGCGCTGGAACAGGTGCGCGCACTGTTCGATGCGCCAATCATCGTCAGCAGCGGTTACCGCAGTGAGCAGGTCAACCGGGTGATTGGCGGTGCCTCGAACAGCCAGCATATCCAGGGGTTGGCTGCAGACTTCACGGTGATCGAAGTCAGCCCGCGGGAAACCGTGCGGCGGATCAGCGAAAGTGCCGTGCCCTTCGATCAACTCATCCTGGAATTCGACAGGTGGGTGCACCTGTCGGTAACGCGCGGCACTCCGCGGCGACAGGTGTTGAGCATTCGCAAAGGCAGCGGCTACCTGCCGGGGCTCCAGTGAAGCGCATTGACGGCAGCAAGGGGATGTTCGTATGCTGTATATAAATACAGTATCAGGGTGAAGCCATGCTCAATGTCGAGCAACTCAAGTACAGCGTCAACCGCATGCCCGTCGAGCGGGTGGCCGACGCGGTCCTGGAACTGCGCCTCGAAGGCCTGGTGACCGACGAGCGCACGCCGTTTGGCAAGGTCCACTTCAATACCTGTTTCGCCGAGATCGAGGCCTTGTTCCAGCGTGCCGGCTACCATCGCGGGCTGGATGTGGTGGGTTACCAGGGGTTGCTGTATGCGCTCTACGACCCGGGCCGCTGGGAGCCCGTGCAGGTTCTGCGCTGGCTCAAGGAGCGCAGCGAGGCGATGGCCCAGGCTGGTTGAGGGCGCGGGCTTGGGGGATAATGCGCGGCCGTGAACGTTTCGAGCCCTGCCATGACCACGCCTTTCGACCCCGCCCGCCAGCAAGCCAGCACGGTGTGCCTGCCTCCCGGTAACTGGGCGACGGTGCTCGACTGCCTGTGTGACCATTTCAAGGCCATTGATCGGGCCCAATGGCTCGACCGCTTTGCCCGTGGCCGGGTGCTGGATGCCGAGGGGCGGGCGGTGTCGGCCGAACTGCCCTACAAGCGCGGCATGCGTTTGCACTATTTCCGCGAAGTGCCGAACGAGCGGCCGATCCCGGTGCAGGAGGTGGTGCTGCATGTGGATGAGCACCTGGTGGTGGCCGACAAACCGCATTTCCTGCCAGTGACGCCGACCGGTGAATACGTCGAGCAGACCTTGCTTCGCCGCCTGATCCGCCGCCTGGGCAACCCGCACCTAGTGCCGTTGCACCGTATCGACCGGCATACCGCCGGGCTTGTGCTGTTTTCCGCCAACCCGCAGAGCCGCAGTGCCTACCAGCGGCTGTTCCCCGAGCGACGCATAGACAAGCGCTACCAGGCCATTGCCGCGGCCATGCCGCAGCATGCATTTCCGCTGGTGCACAAAAGCCGCCTGGTGCATGGCGAGCCGTTTTTTCGTATGCATGAGGTAGAGGGCGAGGCCAACAGCGAAACCTTGGCCGAAGTGCTGGAAAAGCACGGCGAGCTGTGGCGTTACGGGCTGTCGCCGGTGACTGGCAAGACCCACCAGTTGCGCGTGCACATGGCGGCGTTAGGGGCGGGGATCTGCAACGACCCGTTCTATCCGCAGTTGGTCAATGAAGAGGATGACTACCAGCGGCCGCTGAAGTTGCTGGCGCAGAGCCTGCGCTTTGCAGACCCGCTGAGCGGGGAAGAGCGCTATTTCGAGAGCGGCTTGCAGCTGGATTGGTAATGCAAGCTCAAGCCTGCGCTGCCTTGCTCAACCCCTGACAAACCTGCGCAATCCTTGTGGGGGCGGGCGTGCCCGCGAAGCCGGCGACTCGGGGCATGGCACCGGCTTCGCCGGTGTTCGCGGGCACGCCCGCTCCCACAGGGATAGCGTGTGCCTTGAGCATGCGCTATCCCTTTAGGTGGCAAGCTGGATTTTAACGGTTGAACCGCTCCACCAGCGAGTACTGGGTACCCGCCGTGCTGGTCAGCTCTTCGCTGAGCAGTGCCGAGTGCTGTGCCTGTTCGGCAGTCTGGTCGGCCAGTTCGGCAATGGTACTGATGTTACGGCTGATTTCGTCAGCCACTGCAGTCTGCTCCTCGGTTGCCGCGGCAATCTGGGTGGCCATGTCGGTAATGTTGGCCACCGCTTCGCTGATGCCCACCAGCGCCTCGTCGGCCTGCATCACACGGTCGACGCCTTCCTGCGCCTGTCGATGGCCGGCTTCCATGGTCAGCACGGCATTGCTGGCGGTTTGTTGCAGCTTGGCGATCAGCCCGTGGATCTGCCCGGTGGATTCGGCAGTGCGCTGGGCCAGCTGGCGCACTTCGTCGGCCACCACGGCAAAGCCGCGGCCCATTTCACCGGCACGTGCCGCTTCGATGGCCGCGTTAAGCGCCAACAGGTTGGTCTGGTCGGCGATGCCCTTGATCACATCGACCACGCCACCAATCTCGTCGCTGTCCTTGGCCAGTTGCGTCACTGTCTGACCGGTCTCGCCCACCGCCGCCGACAGGCGTTCGATGGCGTCGCGGGTTTCACCGGCAATCTGCCGGCCCTGGCTGGTCAGGCGGTTGGCTTCCTGGGTGGCATCGGCGGTGCGCTGCACATGGTTGGCCACTTCCTGGGTGGTGGCGGCCATCTGGTTGACCGCAGCGGCGACCTGCTCGGTCTCTACTCGCTGACGTTCCAGGCCCGAAGAGCTCTTGTGCGCCAGGGCGTCGGACTGACGCGCCTGTTCGCTCAGGTGTTCGGCGCTGTCCTGCAGGCGGGTCAGGCAGGTTTTCATGCGCGCGTCCTGGCTGAGCATGGCCATTTCCAGGCGCGCCTGCACGCCACGGCTGTCGGTGTACATTTGCGCGATCAGCGGGTCGGAGGTGGTCTGTTCGGCCAGGCGCAGCAGGCGCTTGAGACCGCGCTGCTGCCAGCCCAGGCCCAGCAGGCCCAGCGGTACGGAAAGCCCGGCGGCCAGGGCGAAGCCCCAGGAATGGCCCAGCCAGTTGCCGATCAGGAAGCCTACCTGGCTGATCAGGATGAACGGCAGCCAGTCCTGCAATACCGGCAGCCACTTGTCCCGACGGGGTACCGGCGGCTTGCCCTGGTTGATGCGCTGGTACAGTGCCTCGGCGCGGCGGACCTGCTCGGCGGTAGGCTTGACCCGCACCGATTCGAAACCGACTACCTGATTGTTGTCGAAGATCGGCGTGACATAGGCGTTGACCCAGTAGTGGTCGCCGGACTTGCAGCGGTTCTTGACGATGCCCATCCACGGCTGGCCCTGCTTGAGCGTTTGCCACATGTGGGCAAACACCGCTGGCGGCACGTCGGGGTGGCGCACCAGGTTGTGCGGCGCGCCGGTCAGCTCCTCGCGGGTGAAACCACTGATCTCGATGAAGGCATCGTTGCAGTAAGTGATCACACCTTTGGCATTGGTGGTGGAGATCAACCGCTGCTGGGCAGGGAAAGTCCGTTCTCTCTGGGTAATCGGCTGGTTGTTACGCATGGGTTGATAGTCCGCAGGGCTTTCGACTGGTATCGGCAAGCCGCTGGTTTTATTGAATGAATAATTAATGTGCTTGATCTGTGGCAATAAGCCACCATCTTGTCTGGGGTAACCAGCGAGCACGTTCAAGCAAGTTAGCGTCATTATTGAGTTTTTACTGCTGTTTCATGACGGATAAGTCGAATGATGACCGATTGGCTAGCCAAGAGCCAGCATCGGATAGCTGAACAGGGTGAAGTGCACCAGGTTCAGGGCGAAATGGCAGAGTACCGCTGCCGCCACGCCGCCCCAGCGGTACGCCAGGCCGTAGCCGATACCGGCAAGGGTGGCCAGGTACACCCATTGCCAGCCGGCCCCCAGGTGGGCCAGGCCGAACAGCAGGGCGGCGGCGAACAATGCCAACCCTTGGTGGCGCAACAGCTGTTGCAGGCCGGCCTGGATGTAACCGCGGAACAACAGTTCTTCGGTCAGGCTTACCAGCAGCAGGTTGTTCAGCAGCCAGAGCCAGGCCTGGTCGGGCCATTTCGGGGCCAAGGCCAGCATGCCCAGTGCCCAGGCACCGCCCAGGCAGGCAAGCAGGGTGAGGGGCAGGGCGTACAGCAGGCTCGTCGCCAGGCCCTGGCTGCGCCACAGGATCAGCCAAGGGCAGGCCAGCAGCAGCCAGGCGCCGATCAGCGGTTTATCCAGGTTCAGGTACATCGTGCAAGGGCAGGGCGCCGGGGCTGAGGACGATGCCGTCGATGACCTTGGCGGCGTTGAAGCCGGGCAGCCGGTGCAATGCCAGGGCGATGGCCAAAAGGATGAACAGCGTGTGGCCGAGGGCTTGTTGCCAGCGCTGGGGGCGGCGAGCAAGCAGGGCGCTGGCAAGCAGGGCGAGAAAGGTGGGCAGGGTGGTGATGCCGAGGTGGCCGTGGCTCAGGGCGAGGGTGTAGCCGAGCGCCAGGAGGAAAAGTGCGATCAGGTGGAAGCGAGGCACAAGTGGTCCTTCTGATTGAACGATGTTGGGTCCGCTGCGCGGCCCATCGCCGGCAAGCCAGCTCCCACAGGTAAAGTACAGACCTCAGGCTTGTGTTATCCCTGTGGGAGCTGGCTTGCCGGTGATGGGCTGCACAGCAGCCCCAAGCATACCCGGCTCAGCCCGCAATCAGTTGGCGCAACACATAATGCAATATCCCCCCTGCCTTGAAATATTCCACTTCATTCAGGGTATCGATCCGGCACAACACTTCGATCTGCTCCTGCTGCCCATCTTCGCGGGTGATGCGCAAGGGCAGGCTCATGCCCGGGCGGATCTGTGCACCGTTCAAGCCCAGCACATCGATCCGTTCCTTGCCGGTCAGCCCCAGTTGCTTGCGGTTGTGCCCGGCCTTGAACTGCAGCGGCAGCACGCCCATGCCCACCAGGTTGGAGCGGTGAATGCGCTCGAAGCTTTCTGCCAGCACCGCCTTGACCCCCAGCAGGTTGGTGCCCTTGGCCGCCCAGTCACGGCTCGAACCGGTGCCGTATTCCTGGCCTGCAATCACCACCAGTGAAGTGCCTTGCTGCTGGTAGCGCATGGCCGCGTCATAGATCGACAGCTTTTCGCCACTGGGCACGTGCAGGGTATTGCCGCCTTCTTCGCCCGCCAGCATTTCGTTGCGGATGCGGATGTTGGCGAAGGTGCCGCGCATCATCACTTCATGGTTGCCACGCCGCGATCCGTAGGAGTTGAAGTCGCGGGGCTCCACGCCCTGCTCACGCAGGTAGCGCCCGGCCGGGCTGTCGGCCTTGATGTTGCCGGCCGGGGAAATGTGGTCGGTGGTCACCGAGTCACCCAACAGCGCCAGGATCCGCGCACCCTGGATGTCGGTGATTTGCGGGGGTGGTCCGCCGATGTCGTCGAAGAAGGGTGGATGCTGGATATAGGTGGAGTCGGCCTGCCACACATAGGTGGCCGCCTGCGGTACCTCGATGGCCTGCCACTGTGCATCGCCGGCGAACACTTCGGCGTATTCCTTGTGGAACATCGCCGTGTCGACCTTGGCGACGGCAGCGGCAATTTCCTGCTGGCTGGGCCAGATGTCGCGCAGGTAGACCGGCTGGCCATCCTTGCCGGTACCCAGCGGGTCGCGGGTCAGGTCCAGGCGTACGCTGCCGGCCAGGGCATAGGCCACCACCAACGGCGGCGAGGCCAGCCAGTTGGTCTTGACCAGCGGGTGCACGCGGCCTTCGAAGTTGCGGTTGCCCGACAGCACCGAGGCCACGGTAAGGTCGGCGCTGGTAATGGCTTTCTCGATCGCTTCATCCAGCGGGCCCGAGTTGCCGATGCAGGTTGTGCAGCCATAGCCGACCAGATCGAACCCCAATTGGTCCAGATAGGTGGTGAGCCCGGCGGCCTTGAAGTAGTCGGTGACCACCTTGGAGCCCGGTGCCAGCGAACTCTTGACCCAGGGTTTGCGTTGCAGACCTTTTTCCAGGGCCTTTTTCGCCACCAGCCCGGCGGCCATCATCACGCTGGGGTTGGAGGTGTTGGTGCACGAGGTGATCGCGGCAATCACCACGGCGCCATCGCGCAGGGTGTGGGTCTGGCCTTGATGGCTGTAGTCGGTCTCCCCGGCCTGGTCGGCGTTGCCCACCGCTACGCCGCCGCCACCTTCGCTTTCCAGGCGGCCGACCTCCTTGGCCAGCGGTTTGGGCTGCAGTTCGATGAAGTGGTCAAAGGCCTGGCTGACCTGGCCCAGGGCCACGCGGTCCTGCGGTCGCTTGGGCCCGGCCAGGCTGGCCTCGACCTCTTGCATGTCCAGCGCCAGGCTGTCGCTGAACAGTGGTTCCTGGCCCGGTAAGCGCCACAGGCCCTGGGCTTTGCAGTACTGCTCGACCAGTTGCACGGTCGCTTCGGGGCGGCCTGACAGGCGCAGGTAGTCCAGGGTCACCTGGTCGACCGGGAAAAATCCGCAGGTGGCGCCGTATTCCGGGGCCATGTTGGCGATGGTCGCACGGTCGGCCAAAGGCAGCTCGGCCAGGCCATCACCATAGAACTCGACGAACTTGCCCACCACGCCCTTCTTGCGCAGCATCTGCGTCACCGTCAGCACCAGGTCGGTGGCGGTGATGCCTTCACGCAGCTTGCCGGTCAGCTTGAAACCGATCACTTCGGGAATCAGCATGGACACCGGCTGGCCGAGCATGGCCGCCTCCGCTTCGATGCCACCGACACCCCAGCCGAGTACGCCCAGGCCGTTGATCATGGTGGTGTGCGAGTCGGTACCGACCAAGGTGTCGGGGAAGGCGTAGGTGCGACCATCGGCCTCACGCGTCCAGACGGTGCGGCCGAGGTATTCCAGGTTGACCTGGTGGCAGATGCCGGTGCCCGGCGGTACCACGCGGAAGTTGTCGAAGGCGTTCTGGCCCCAGCGCAGGAAGGCATAGCGCTCGCCGTTACGCTGCATTTCGATGTCGACGTTTTCGCTGAAAGCCTGCGGCGTGCCATAGCGGTCGACCATCACCGAATGGTCTATCACCAGGTCCACCGGGGACAGCGGGTTGATCCGCTGCGGGTCGCCGCCGGCCTTGGCCATGGCTGCGCGCATGGCGGCCAGGTCGACCACGGCCGGCACGCCGGTGAAGTCCTGCATCAGTACCCGCGCCGGGCGGTACTGGATCTCGCGGTCGGAGCGCCGCTCGCCCAGCCAATGGGCGAGGGCACGCAGGTCGTCGCCGGTGACAGTCTTGCCGTCCTCCCAGCGCAGCAGGTTTTCCAGCAGCACCTTCAGCGACATGGGCAGGCGCTGCAGGTCGCCCAGATGGCGGGCGGCCTCGGTGAGGCTGAAGTAGTGGTAGGTCTGGTCGCCGACCTTGAGTGATCTGAGGGTGTTCAGGCTATCGAGCGAGGGCATTGCCAACTCCTTCTGCGCCGGTGCCTGGCAAGCTTTGCCCGGGGCACCGCTCTGTATCGATCCGCACGGCACGGACCTGGCTGAAAGGTCAGGTTAGACCGCTTTGCGCCACCTGACCCTTTTCTGGACCGGCGGGACGTGTCGCAGGTTCCGATCTTCCTTTATCATCGCCGCCCTGCCGGCGCCTGTGGCGCGCCAGCCGTAGTGGAGTGAGAGATGAATACCCTGTTCATGCATTGCCGGCCCGGTTTCGAGGGTGAGGTGTGCGCCGAAATCAGCGAACATGCCGCCCGCCTGGGTGTTGCCGGCTATGCCAAAGGCAAGCCGCAAAGTGCCAGTGCCGAGTTTGTCTGTAGCGAGGAGGGCGGTGCCGAGCGCTTGATGGGGGAACTGCGTTTCAACCAGCTGATTTTCCCGCGGCAGTGGGCCCGTGGCGGTTATGTCGAACTGCCGGAAAGCGACCGAATCAGTGTGCTGCTGGCGCACCTGGCCGACTTCCCGCTGTTCGGCAGCCTGTGGCTGGAAGTGCTGGACAGCAACGAAGGCAAGGAACTGTCCACGTTCTGCCGCAAGTTCGAGGTGCCGCTGCGCAAGGCTTTGGAAAAGGCCGGCCGCCTGGTTGACGACGCCAGCCGCCCACGCTTGCTGCTCACCTTCATCAGCGGCCGTCGGGTATTTGCCGGCGTTGCCCCGGCCAACAACAGTGCGCTGTGGCCCATGGGCATCCCGCGCCTGAAATTCCCCCGCGAGGCACCCAGCCGCTCGACCCTCAAGCTGGAAGAGGCCTGGCACCAGTTCATCCCGCGCGAACAGTGGGAGCAGCGCCTGGGGTGATGACATGACTGGCGTCGACCTGGGGGCTTCGCCGGGTGGCTGGACCTACCAGCTGGTGCGCCGGGGTATGCTGGTGACTGCCATCGACAACGGGCCGATGGCCGAAAGCCTGATGGACACCGGGTTGGTCCAGCACCTGATGGCCGATGGTTTCACCTGGCAACCGAAACAGCCTGTGGACTGGATGGTGTGTGACATCGTCGAGAAACCGGCGCGTACCACTTCGCTGATCGAGACCTGGCTGGGCGAGGGGTTGTGCCGTGAGGCGGTGGTCAACCTGAAACTGCCGATGAAACAGCGCTATGCCGAAGTACGCCGGCTGCTCGACCGAATGGAGGCGACCTTCAAGGCGCGTAAGATCAAGGTGTCGATTGCTTGCAAGCAGCTGTATCACGACCGTGAGGAAGTGACCTGCCATCTGCGTCGGATGGACTTGAAGCCGCGCTGAGCACAGCGCGAATCGGCTTGCTCTTGCTCTTGCTCTTGCTCTTGCTTCGGCTTTTGCTTCTAAGCGCGCGATAGTTCAGGCGCCGCCGATTGCGACTTCAGGAGGCCGAGCGAAGGGACTGCGGAGGGAGGTGACGGGCATGGATGCCCGTCAAGCGCTGAGGCCCCATGGATGGGGCCTGCAGCGCGTACTCCCGGGAGCAGGCCCATTGGTTCCTTTTTGCCACGACAAAAAGGGACCCGCCGTAAGGGCGGAAAGGTGAGTCAGCGCCACCTTTGAAAATGAATGTTGACCTTGTTGTTGATGCCCACGCTTGAAAGCGAAGAGCGAAGAGCGAAGAGCGAAGAGCGAAGAGCGAAGAGCGAAGAGCGAAGAGCGGAAAAGTACTGGTCTTGATATCGCGCATAGTCCATTTACGATGGCGACGCATACTCACCTTTTCGCCCTTACGGCGAGTCACTTTTTGCCAAACGCGGCAAAAAGTAACCAAAAAACGCTGCGCTCCCATCATCCGGCCCCTACGCTACGCTCCGGGGTTCCCTCGCGCCGGTCTTGCTCCCGGGAGTACGCGCTGCAGGCCCCATCCATGGGGCCTCAGCGCTTGACGGGCATCCATGCCCGTCACCTCCCTCCGCAAGACCTCTGCTCGGCCTCCTGAAGTCGCGAAGATCAAGATCAAGATCAAGATCAAGACCAAGATCAAGATCAAGATCAAGATCAAGAGCAAGAGCAAGAGCAAGAGCAAGAGCAAGAGCAAGGCTCGGTGTGTTCGCAGGCGGTGCTTGGAGCACGTCGCGCGATGCGCGACAATAGCGATCATTTGCGGAGCCCCCCATGACCGATTTCACCCCCGACGCCATCCTCGACGCCACCGGCCTGAACTGCCCGGAACCGGTGATGATGCTGCACCAGCACGTGCGTGACCTGGCCGCTGGCGGCCTGCTCAAGGTCATCGCCACCGACCCCTCTACCCGCCGCGATATCCCCAAGTTCTGCAACTTCCTCGGCCACGAACTGCTGCAGCAGCAAGAGGACGCCGGTACCTTCCTGTACTGGATCCGCAAGAAAGCCGACTGAACCGCTCTGGAACACGCCCGGCGTTACGCCTACACTGCGTTCCCCAGACAGGAGAGCGCCATGCTGATAGTTGCCGACGAGAACATCCCGCTGCTCGATGCCTTCTTCCAGGGGTTCGGCGAAATTCGCCGTTACCCGGGCCGAAGCCTCGACGCCGCCAGCGTCAAGGACGCCGACATCCTGCTGGTACGCTCGGTGACCAAGGTCGATCGCCAGTTGCTCGAAGGCAGCCGCGTACGATTTGTCGGCACCTGCACCATCGGCACCGACCACCTCGACCTGGACTACTTTGCCGAGGCCGGTATCCGCTGGAGCAGCGCGCCGGGCTGCAATGCCCGTGGTGTGGTCGATTACGTGCTGGGCAGCCTGCTGACCCTGGCCGAGCTGGATGGCGTGGCACTGCCCGAGCGCGTGTATGGCGTGGTGGGCGCGGGTGAGGTCGGTGGCCGCCTGGTGCGGGTGCTGCACGGCCTGGGGTGGAAGGTACTGGTATGCGACCCGCTGCGCCAGGCCGCCGAGGGCGGCGATTACGTCAGCCTCGAGACCATCCTGCAACAGTGCGATGTGATCAGCCTGCACACCCCCTTGCAGCGTGGCGGCGAGCACCCGACCTGGCACCTGCTGGGCCAGGCGCAGCTGGCGCAGCTGCGCCCGGGTGCGTGGCTGGTCAACGCCAGCCGTGGCCCGGTGGTGGACAACGCCGCCCTGCGCGAACTGCTGCTGAAACGCGAAGACGTGCATGCGGTGCTGGATGTGTGGGAGGGCGAGCCACAGGTCGACTTGCAACTGGCTGACCTGTGCACGCTGGCTTCGCCGCACATTGCCGGCTACAGCCTCGATGGCCGCCAGCGTGGTACGGCGCAGATCTACCAGGCGCTGTGCCGCTTTCTCGGTGTGGATGAACAGGTGCAACTGGCCGACCTGCTGCCGCGACCGCCGCTGGCGCAGATCGAGCTGGATGCCGGCACCGACCCGGCCTGGGCCTTGGCCACCCTGTGCCGCGCGGTGTACGACCCACGCCGCGACGATGCCGATTTCCGTCGTAGCCTCAGCGACGACCCGCAGCAACAGCGTGCAGCGTTCGACCAGTTGCGCAAGCAGTACCCGCCGCGGCGCGAGATCGAGGGGCTGGCGGTGCGCTTGCGCGGGGAGTCACCGCAGTTGGCGCAGTTGGTCAGTGCCTTGGGTGGGGTGTTGGTCTGACAGCCTTTTGAAAGCTGTACCGGCCTCTTCGCGGGCTTGCCTGCTCCCACAGGGCCCCCATAGACCCTGAGGTCAATGGGGGACCTGTGGGAGCGGGCAAGCCCGCGAAGAAGGTTGAGCTGGTCTGTCAGGATTGCCCAAGGCAAATAAAAACCCGGCGCAAGCGCCGGGTTGCAAGAATTCGCCGATCAACCTTTGCGTACGCGCTCGACCCGGCTCTCTTCCAGGGCCTTGCAGGCCTGCTGGATCATCTGCTCGGTGATCGGTACTTCGCGCCCCTGGGCGTCGATGATCGAGCCGCACACCTGAGGTTGTGGGGTGGTCCGGGGCTTCTGGTTGTCGCTGCCATGCTGCAAGCTCATGTATTGTCTCCTCATCAGGTTCAAGCGCAGGATAACCCTGTGCCGTGACTGGCCTGTGACAGTGCCTGCAGGGTCACGGCAGGCACAGTCCAGCAGAAACGGCCGTGAAGCTCCATAGCGTGCTTAGACCGATACGCTATAGCAACCTTGCAAGGCTTCCCCGAACCTGGATGAGTGGTAGGCTGCGGATTCCCCACCATAGTGGTCCGTGCCATGCCCGAATCGGTTTCCTCGCGTCAACGCCGCGCCTTGCGCCTGGGTTGGCACTTCGTCCGCCCGTACCGTCGCCAGGTGCTGCTGGCCTTGCTTGCCTTGGTAGTCACCGCCGGCATCACCCTGTCGATGGGCCAGGGCATCCGCCTGCTGGTGGACCAGGGCTTCATGACCCGCTCTGCGCATCAGCTCAACCAGACCATCGGGCTGTTCCTGCTGCTGGTGTTGGCCCTGGCGGTGGGGACCTTCAGCCGCTTCTACCTGGTGTCGTGGATTGGCGAGCGCTGCGTGGCCGATATCCGTCGGGCCGTGTTCGACCACCTGATCGGCTTGCATCCCGGGTTTTTCGAAGACAACCGCAGCTCCGAGATCCAGTCGCGCCTGACCGCTGACACCACCTTGCTGCAATCGGTAATCGGTTCATCGCTGTCGATGTTCCTGCGCAACGCGTTGATGGTGATTGGTGGCGTGGTGTTGCTGTTCATCACCAACCCCAAGCTCACCAGCATCGTGGTAGTAGCGCTGCCGCTGGTGCTCGCGCCGATCCTGCTGTTCGGCCGCCGGGTACGCAGCCTGTCGCGGCAGAGCCAGGACCGGGTGGCCGATGTGGGCAGCTATGTGGCCGAGACCCTCGGGCAGATCAAGACTGTACAGGCCTACAACCACCAGGCGCACGACCGCGAGCTGTTCGCCGTCACGGTCGAAGCGGCGTTTGCCGTGGCCCGGCAGCGGATAGCCCAGCGTGCGTGGCTTATCACCCTGGTGATCGTGCTGGTGCTGGGGGCGGTGGGGGTGATGTTATGGGTTGGCGGCATGGATGTGATCGCCGGGCGCATTTCCGCAGGCGAACTGGCGGCCTTCGTGTTCTACAGCCTGATCGTCGGCAGTGCCTTCGGCACCCTCAGCGAGGTGATCGGCGAGTTGCAGCGGGCGGCGGGCGCGGCCGAACGCATTGCCGAACTGTTGGCGGCGCGCAGTGCAATCCTGCCGCCCGCCGTGGCGCAGGTGCTGCCGCAGCAGCGGGCCAGTGGGCGTATCGAACTGCAGCAGTTGGTGTTCGCTTACCCGTCACGCCCCTCGGTGGCGGCTGTGGATGGCCTGAGCCTGGCCATCGAACCGGGGCAGACCGTGGCGCTGGTAGGGCCCTCGGGCGCGGGCAAGTCGACCTTGTTCGATTTGTTGCTGCGCTTCTATGACCCCCAGCAAGGGCGCATCCTGCTCGATGGCCGGGCGATTGCCGAACTCGAACCCGATCAACTGCGCCAGCAGTTCGCCCTGGTGGCACAAAACCCTTCGCTGTTTCGCGGTACGGTCGAGGCCAACATCCGCTACGGCCGGCCCGAGGCGACCCTGGCCGAGGTCGAGGCAGCGGCCCGTGGTGCTCATGCCGACGCATTCATCCGGCAACTGCCGCAGGGCTACCAGACACCGTTGGGCGAGGGTGGCATCGGTCTGTCTGGCGGGCAGCGACAACGCCTGGCCATCGCCCGTGCGTTGCTGGTCGATGCACCGATCCTGTTGCTGGACGAAGCCACCAGCGCTCTCGACGCGCAAAGCGAACACCTGATCCAGCAGGCGTTGCCCAGCCTGATGGCCGGGCGCACCACCCTGGTGATCGCTCATCGCCTGGCGACTGTACAACATGCCGACCGTATCGCGGTCATCGACAAGGGCCGGCTGGTGGCAGTGGGGACGCATCGCCAGTTGATCGAAGAAAGCCCGCTTTATGCGCGGCTGGCGGCCTTGCAGTTCACCACAGGGTAGTAAGTAGCGGCCTTGTAACATTTCTGTAGTATTTGCCTGAGAGTATCTGGCTCAACTGTTGCGTAAGTGCTCGACCTGGCTGCCATTGCTTGATGGCAGCCTTTTTTTGGCCTGCCAGTAACCGGGCTGCGTTGCACCCTGTTGCCAACCTGCGCGGCCCCCGGTCTTCCCCCTGTTTTCCGAGATCCAAGATGCTGCGTAAATCCCTCAGAGTGCAAATTCTCTCCCTGCTTGGCGGCAGTCTGGTGGCGATGTTGCTGATCGCCCTGGTGTGCTTCCAGTTCCTCTCGTCCAGCGTGCGCGGCTACGCCGAGCTGGTCGACGGGCCGCTGCGGGCCTCGCAATTGATCGACGAAGCCAACCTGCAGTTCAAGATCCAGGTGCAGGAATGGAAGAACGTGCTGTTGCGCGGGCGCCAGCCGGCTGGACCTGGACAAGTACTGGCAGCAGTTCCAGGCGCGCGAGCAGCAGGTGCAGCAACTGCT
Source organism: Pseudomonas putida (assembly GCA_029953615.1). Lineage (NCBI taxonomy): Bacteria > Pseudomonadati > Pseudomonadota > Gammaproteobacteria > Pseudomonadales > Pseudomonadaceae > Pseudomonas > Pseudomonas putida. The sequence continues at coordinate 4,163,046 of CP124529.1, forward strand.
CGGGCAATTGATCGACAGCAGCGACGCCAGGCTCAAGGCGCAGTTGCAGCAATTGCGTGACAGCCATCGGCAGCTGGGCCAGGCCTACGCGCAAGGGCGCCAGGCATTTCTGGCGGCGGGCGGCGACCCGGTTGCCGGCGACCAGGCGGTCAAGGGCGTGGACCGCGCTGCCAGCGAACAGATGAGCGAACTGGTCGAGCAACTGCGTGCCGATGCCCATCAGCAAGCCGCCAGCCTTAGTGCCGGTGCCGAGCGCACGGTATGGCTGGGCTTGCTGGTGATGTTGGCCTCAGCGCTGTTGGTGGGGCTGCTCAGCCTGTGGCTGGTCAACCGCAGCCTGATCGAGCCGATCCGGCAGTTGATCGAGTATGTCGCGCAACTTAGCCAGGGCCGCTTTGCTGCCCGGGTAGACAGCCGTCGCGAGGACGAACTGGGTCGCCTGGCGCGGGCCGCCAATACCCTGCGTGACTTTCTCGCCGACACCGTCGGCCGGCTGCAGGACAACGCCCAGGAACTGGAAGGCGCCAGTGGCCAGTTGCGCAGTATCGCCGGCGACATGGCCCGTGGCACCCACGACCAGTTCCAGCGCACTGACCAGGTGGCGACGGCCATGCATGAGATGTCCGCCACCGCCCAGGAAGTCGCGCGCCACGCCGCCGAGGCCGCCCGTGCGGCGGACGACGCCGACCACAGTGCCCAAGCGGGCGAGCAGGTGATGCAGCAGACCATCGATATCATTGGCGTGGTCAACCGCGAAATTGCGGGTACGGCGGCGGTGATTCGCGACCTGGAGCATGACAGCACACGTATTGGCAAAGTCCTTGAAGTGATCCGCGGCATTGCCGAGCAGACCAACCTGCTGGCGCTCAACGCGGCCATCGAAGCGGCCCGTGCCGGCGAGGCCGGGCGTGGTTTTGCGGTGGTTGCCGATGAGGTGCGCAGCCTGGCCCAGCGCACGGCGGCGTCGATTGCCGAGATCCACCAGATCATCGACGCGGTGCAGTTGGGGGCGGTGGAAGCGGTCAAGGCCATCGAAAGCGGCCAGCAGCGCAGCGAGGAGGGCGCCGAGCAGGTGCAGCAGGCCGGGCAGATGCTGCAGCGCATCACCCTGGCGGTGGAGGCGATCCGCGACATGAACCGGCAGATCGCCACGGCGGCCGAAGAGCAGACCAGCGTGGCCGAAGACATTTCGCGCAACCTGATCGAAATCACCCGTATCGCCACCGCCAACCAGCAGGCCGTGCAGCATACCGAGCAGGCGGGGCAGCGCCTGCATGGGTTGTCGGGGCAGCTAGGGGAAGTCACTTCCCGCCTCACCGCCTGACGCCCTTTCATGCCTGATGCGGTCCCTGTAGGAGCGGCCTTGTGTCGCGATGGGCCGCACAGCGGCCCCAATATCTCGGCAACAGTGTGGATATCGCAGGGGGCTGCTTTGCAGCCCTCATCGCGACACAAGGCCGCTCCTGCAAGGGCAGCGCAAGGCGGGGAAATCCGCCATTTCATTGCAGTGCATCCGGCCCCTCTGGCGGATTGTCGCCATGCTCCCCGTCGCTCACCCCCTGTATTCACTGCTCCAGACCCAGTTGGCACGTTCCCTGCTCAAGGCGGCGCGCGTGTACACAACAACTGGATAACATCAATGAAGAAATTCCTGCTGACGTTCCTCTGCCTGGGCGTCATCGGCTGCTCCAAACCCGCGGAACCGGAAAAGACCGTCGACGTGCTGCTGATCGGTGGTGGCATCATGAGTGCCAGCCTGGGCACCTACCTCACCGAGCTTGAGCCCTCCTGGAAGGTCGACGTCTACGAACGCCTGGGCCAGGTCGCCGAAGAAAGCTCCAATGCCTGGAACAACGCCGGTACCGGTCACTCGGCGTTCTGCGAGCTCAACTACACCAGCGTCGGCAAGGACGGCAGCATCGACATCAGCAAGGCTGTGGGGGTCAACGAGCAGTTCGAGGTGTCCAAGCAGTTCTGGGCCTACCAGGTCGAGCAGGGTGTGCTGAGCAACCCGAAGTCGTTCATCAACAACGTGCCGCACATGAGCTTTGTCTGGGGTGACGACAACGTTGCCTTCCTGCACAAGCGCGTCGATGCTCTGCAGCACAGCTCGCTGTTCCGCGGCATGGAAATCTCCGAAGACCATGAGCAGATTCGTAAGTGGGCACCGCTGGTGATGGAAGGGCGTGACCCGGGGCAGAAGGTCGCTGCCACGCGCATGGCCATCGGCACCGACGTGAACTTTGGCGAAATCACTCGCCAGCTGTTCGCCGCAATGACCCGCAACCCCAACGTGTCGCTGAACCTGCGCCATGAAGTGCGCGACATCGTGCGCAACGACGACGGCACCTGGCAGGTGCGAGTGGCCGACCTGGCCAACGGTGGCAAGGAAAAGGCCATCAACGCCCGCTTCGTGTTCATTGGTGCCGGTGGTGGTGCGCTGAAGCTGCTGCAGAAGTCGGGCATTCCCGAAGCCGAAGGCTATGCCGGCTTCCCGGTCGGTGGCCAGTTCCTGATGACCGACAACCCCGACCTGGTCGCCCGCCACCAGGCCAAGCTGTACGGCAAGGCCTCGGTCGGCGCGCCGCCGATGTCGGTACCGCACCTGGATACACGAATGATCGATGGCCAGCAGGTGCTGCTGTTCGGCCCGTTCGCCACCTTCTCCACCAAGTACCTCAAACATGGCTCGCTGCTGGACATGTTCGCCTCGCTGAACAGCCACAACGTGCTGCCGATGGTCAATGCCGGTATCGACAATATCGACCTCAGTACTTACCTGATGGGGCAGTTGATGCTCAGTTTCGATGACCGCATGAACGCGCTGCGCGAGTACTTCCCCAACGCCAAGAACGAAGACTGGAAGCTGCTGCAGGCCGGCCAGCGGGTGCAGGTGATCAAGAGGGATCCGGTACTGGGCGGTGTGCTGCAGTTCGGTACCGAAGTGGTGGCGGCCCAGGACGGCAGCATCGCCGCGTTGCTGGGGGCTTCGCCGGGCGCTTCGACTGCGGCGCCGATCATGCTGACCGTGCTCGAAAAGACCTTCAAGGACCGTATCCAGTCGCCCGCCTGGCAGGCCAGGCTCAAGCAAATCGTGCCGAGCTATGGGCAGAAGCTGAACAACAACCTGGCGCTGACCAACCAGACCCGGGCCTGGAGCAGCGAGCGCCTGCAGTTGCTGTATGTGCCGGTGGAGGCTGAGGTGTCGCACTGACACACTTTTCAATGCACAACAAAAAGCCCGCACAATGGCGGGCTTTTTGTTGAGGACCTGGTCGGAGAGACAGGATTCGAACCTGCGGCCTTCTCGTCCCGAACGAGACGCGCTACCTGGCTGCGCTACACTCCGATGGAAGAAATCCTACTGCATCCTTTTTTTGCACGCAAGCCCTTGTTGTTGAAAGGGCCTTTGCAAAAAACAGGCTGCAATCACAGCTCCTTGACGGTGCGGATCTGGTCCTTGTTCAGGCGCGTGCGCTTGCCATCCAGTTGCTCGAATTCGTAGAAGCCCGAGTCTTCATCGAACTTCGGTGTGTCGGTGGCCTGGATTTCGCGGCCGTCGTTCAGAGTAATGACGGTTGGCGATGCGCAGCCAGCGAGGGCGCCCAGGCCCAAGGCGAGCAGGAAGGCGGGTAGGGTCCGTTGAATCATCGTGTTTCTCCAGTGCGATGGTGCTAGATGACATTAAGACGCAGGGCGTCCAGGCAAGTTCCGTCTACAGTGCAGCATAGCGGCAAAGCCGGGGCATTGATCAAGGGCAAGGGCCTAGGGTGTCGCGCTTTGACGGGCGTGTGCTGTGTTATAACTGCGGCCATCCCATCCTGTTGTGACGGACCCTCATGAAAGCCAAGGCAGATACCCCCTTCGTGCCGTTGAATATTGCCGTGCTCACGGTCAGCGACACCCGCACCTTCGACACCGACACCTCCGGCCAGCTGTTCGTCGACCGGCTGAGCGCCGCCGGCCATCGCTTGGCCGAACGCGTGCTGCTGAAGGACGACCTGTACAAGATTCGCGCCCAGGTCGCCACCTGGATTGCCGATGACAGCGTTCAGGTGGTGCTGATCACCGGCGGCACCGGCTTCACCGGCCGCGACAGCACGCCCGAGGCCGTGGCCTGCCTGCTGGACAAGCAGGTAGAAGGTTTTGGTGAGCTGTTTCGGCAGATTTCCGTGGCCGACATTGGCACCTCCACTGTGCAATCGCGGGCCCTGGCCGGGCTGGCCAACGGTACCTTGGTGTGCTGCCTGCCGGGCTCGACCAACGCGGTGCGCACCGGTTGGGACGGTATCCTCGCCGAACAGCTGGATGCCCGCCATCGCCCTTGCAACTTCGTCGCGCATTTGAAACAGGCAGCGGCCTGTGACAGCCGTGGCTGAGGTCAGCCAGGCCCGGCCGCTGATGCCGGTGGAGCAGGCCCTGGAACAACTGCTGGCATTGGCCGAAGCGGCCCCGATCGGCGGCACGGAGAACCTGCCACTGGCAGAAGCCGAGGGCCGTGTGCTGGCCGTTGACCTGGTGGCCTCGCTCGACCTGCCGCCTTGGCCGAACAGCGCCATGGACGGTTACGCCCTGCGCCTGGCTGACTGGCGGGGCGAACCACTGCCGGTCAGCCAGCGGATTTTCGCCGGCCATGCGCCGCAGCCGCTGCAAGCGGGCACTTGCGCACGCATCTTCACCGGGGCACCGCTGCCCGAAGGTGCCGACTGCATCGAGATGCAGGAAAACACCGAAGTGGCAGAAGACGGCCGGGTACGCTTTCTCGAGCCGTTGAAAACCGGGCAGAACATTCGCCCCCAAGGCCAGGAAACCCGCAAGGGCGAACAGGTGATGAGCGCCGGCACCCGGCTGGGGCCGATCGAGCTGGGCCTGGCGGCGACCTTGGGCCACGGCCGCCTGGATGTCGTGCGCAAGGTACGGGTGGCGGTGCTGTCCACCGGTGACGAACTGGTCGAGCCTGGCCTGCCGCTGGGGCCGGGGCAGATCTACAACAGCAACCGCCGGCTGCTGGTCAGCTGGTTGCAGCGCCTGGGTTGCGAGGTCGTCGATGCGGGCATTTTGCCGGATGACCTGGAACGCACCCGTACATGCCTGGCCGAACTGGGCGACGTCGACCTGATTTTGTCCACCGGCGGTGTCTCGGTGGGCGAAGCCGACTATCTCGGCGCTGCCCTGCGCGAAGCCGGTGAACTGGCCTTGTGGAAGCTGGCGATCAAGCCAGGCAAGCCGCTGACGTTCGGCCACTTCCAGGGTGTGCCGGTCATCGGCCTGCCGGGCAACCCGGCCTCGACCCTGGTCACCTTCGCCCTGCTGACCCGGCCCTACCTGTTGCGGCGTCAGGGCGTGGCCGATGTCACGCCCCTGCGGTTCGACATGCCGGCCGGCTTTGACTGGCCCAAGCCCGGCACGCGCCGCGAGTACCTGCGCGCCCGCATCGAACAGGGTCAGGTGCGCATCTACAAGAATCAGAGTTCTGGCGTGCTGCGCAGCGCGGCCTGGGCCGATGGGCTGGTGGAAGTACGCGAAGGCAGTACGCCGAAACAGGGTGACAGCGTGCCGTTCATTCCCTTCAGTGAGCTACTTGGCTGAGCGGCCCATTCAGGCACTGGCCAGCGGCGCAGCTTCGGCCGGAGCCGCCTGGGCCAGGCGCCTGTGGACGTTTTCCAGTTGCTGGGCAGCCACGCTCCAGTCGTGGTACTGGCGGGCGAGCTGGCGCCCGGCATCGCTCAACTGGCTCATGCGCCAGGGCTGGTTGAGCAACTGGGTGATCAGCAGCGCCAACTGGTCGCCATCCTCACTGCCCAGGTAGTGTTCACCATTGTTCGCGGCCAGGCCAGAAACGCCTTTGCCGGTGGTGATCACCGGCAATCCGGCGGCCATCGCTTCGAGGATTTTCACCTTGGAGCCACCGGCATAGCGCAGCGGTGCGAAGAACAGTGCCGAACACCGCTGCAGTTCACGCAGGTCGGGGCGGTAGCCGAACCATTCGATACGGGGGTCGCTCCAGTGCAGTTTCCAGCTGGCCGGCATGGCATGCCCGGCAATCGCCAGGCGTACTGCCGGGTTGCTCTGCCACACCTGGGGCATGATGTCCTCCAGCGCCCATTCGATGGCCTCCAGGTTGGCGCCATACTCGAAATTGCCAACGAACAGCAGGCGCTGGCTATGCAGGGCGGGTTGCACGTGCTGGTAGAAGTCACAGTCCACACCATTGACCACCACGTTAACCGGGCGCCCGCTGATCTGTGCGATCAGCTCGGCATCGTGGGCGCTGACCGCCACCAGTTCGCTGGGCTGGCGCAATACCCGCTGTTCCCAGCGTCGATAGCGCCAGCGGTCGAAGGCGTTGAGCGGGCGCAGCCACAGCGGCAGGCGATCATGGCTGGCGCCACCCATCACCGACTCCAAGGTGTGTTCGCTGAGCATGTAGGGCAGCCCGCGTGCCTGCAGGGCCTTTTCGAAGGGCTGGAAGCTGTAGCTGTGCTCGATCTGGATCACGTCCCAGGGCTCGTCCAGCAATTGCTCGAAGCGGTGCCGCAGGCAAGGGGCCAGGCCATTGATGATGGCCCGCATGGGGTAGTCGATGATCGGCGAGGCCAGCAGGTTCAGCGGGCTGTGCAGGGGCCGGCGGGGTAGCACGATGAGGCGTTCGAGCAAAGGTTCCAGGGCCTCGCGTGCAGCATCGCCGAGGGGGATCTTCGATTGCACCAGCAGGGTAATGCGGTGGCCCCGCTGTGCCAGTGCGCGTATCAGGTGGTATTGCCGGGTCTTGCTGCCACTGGTGGTCGGCCAGGGCAGGTACGGCAGTGTCCAGAGAATGCGCATGACCCGGAATCCTCGCTAAAAGGCTGCGGATAGCAAGACGCGCCCGTGGCCAGCAGTGGTGAAACCACTACCGGGGGCGCGTCCATGGCAAGAAAGTGTATCTGCTGAGCATAGCCGTGCATTGCCAGGCGTGGGAAAAAGACAGGCCAACGCTTGTCGGTTAAGCGCGATCAATTCTAGGAGCGGCCTTGTGTCGCGATAGGGGCGCGAAGCGGCCCCACGTTTTCAGCTTCGCCGCGCACATCGCCGGGGCCGCTCTGCGGCCCTGTCGCGACACAAGGCCGCTCCTACAATCGATCGCGTTGGCCTGCTATTTTCTCGGGCGCATGCAACGATCCGCAATTGCAAAGGGTCGAGATCTGGGTTGATCACTACAAGGAGGCGCGCACATGCAAGAGCGCAAGGCAATGCTGATCCTGCACGGCAAGCAGGCCATGAACGAAGACGTGCGCAGCGCCGTGCACGGCCTGCGCGACAGCGGCTGGGTGCTGGATGTGCGGGTCACCTGGGAGGCCGGTGACGCCCCGCGGCTGGTCAACGAGGCGCTGGCTGCCGGTTACGGCCATATTGTTGCAGGGGGCGGGGACGGAACGCTGCGCGATGTTGCCGAAGCCATGGGCCTGGCGGGTACACAGGCCAGCCTGGCGTTGTTGCCGCTGGGCACGGCCAATGATTTTGCCAAGGCTGCCGGCATACCCCTGGAGCCTGCCACGGCACTGTCCTTGCTGAACCTGCCCGCACGGCCAACAGACCTGGGCCAGGCCGGCGACCAGTTGTTCCTGAACATGGCCACGGGCGGTTTTGGCAGCCAGGTCACGGCCAACACCTCCGAAGACCTGAAGAAAGTGCTGGGCGCGGCCGCCTACCTGTTCACCGGGTTGTCGCGCTTCAGCGAACTGCAGGCGGCCTCGGTGGAGCTGCAAGGGCCGGGTTTCCACTGGCAGGGTGACCTGCTGGCGTTGGGGATCGGCAATGGCCGCCAGGCCGGCGGTGGGCAAGAGTTGTGCCCCGAGGCCCTGGTGGACGACGGCTTGCTCGACATTGCCATCCTGCCGGCACCACAGGAAATGGTGGGGACGCTGCGTGAACTGTTGGCCGGTAACGGGCTGTTCGTCAGGGCCAGGTTGCCCTGGGTCGAGATCAAGTGCTCGCAAGGGCTGGACATCAACCTCGATGGCGAGCCTGTGCAGGCCGACAAGTTGCGCTTCCAGGCCAGGCCCGCTGCACTGCGCCTGCACCTGCCGGACGGCTCGCCGCTGCTCAGTCGTCCAGACTGATGATTTTTTCGCGCACCGCGAACAGCACCAGGCCGGCCACGTCATGGATCTGCAGGCGTTTCATGATCTGCGAGCGGTGGGTTTCCACGGTCTTGATCGACAGGCCCAGGCCGGTGGCGATCTCCCGGGTGGACTTGCCGCGCACGATCAGGCGCAGGATTTCCAGTTGTCGCGCCGTGAGGTTATGCCGCTCGCCAGCGGGCTGCTTGCCCTGCCTGGCGCGCTGCAGCGCCTGGTTGATGACCGTGTGGGCGATGGCTGGGCTGAGGTAACGCTCGCCGTTGCGTACCGCGGCCAGGGCCTGCTCCAGTTCGGTGGCGCTGGTGTCCTTGAGCAGGTAGCCGTGGGCGCCGCTTTCCAGGGCGCGCATGATCAGGTCCGGGTCGGTATGCATCGACAGGATCAGCACTTTGCAGGCACTGCCGCTGGCGCGCAGCTGGGTGAGGGCATCCAGGCCGCTGGTCGAGCGCATGGAAATATCCAGCAAGACGATGTCCGGTGCCAGCTTGCGCACCTGTTCGAGCAACTGGCTGCCGTCGTCGGCCTCACCGATTACCTCATAACCAGGGATGTCGCAGACCAGTGCGCGCACCCCTGCGCGGATCAGCGAGTGGTCGTCTACCAGCAGCAGTCTACAGGTCATGGGTGGCAGTACTCCTGGCGCGTTGCTGGGTGCGCGGAGGCCATGGAAACACCGCCTCGATGCGCGTGCCCAGGCCGAGCTGGCTGGTAATGTCCAGGCTGCCCTGCAAAGCGGTTACCCGCTCCTGCATCCCGGCCAAGCCGCGCTGGCCTGCTTCGGCCGGTTGCCTGGCGGGCACGAAGCCACGACCATCGTCGTGAATCGACAACGCCAACCCCTCGGGGGTGCGCTGCAGACGGACGACCAGGTTGTGTGCCTGGGCGTGGCGCAGCATGTTGGTCACGGCTTCCTGGGTAATGCGGAACACCGCCATGGCCACCGCCTCGTCGATGCCGCCCAGGCGCTGATTGCAGGCCAGGCTCCAGTGCACGCCGCTGTTGCCCAGCGTGCGCATCAGGTGCGCGCGCAGGCTGGCTTCAAGGCCAAGGCTGGCCAACTGCCGCGGGTTGAGCAGGGCGGAGACATCGCGCACGTTGCCCAGGGTGTCATCCAGCGTGCTGCGCAAGGCGTCGCAGTGGCCTTGCAGCTCATCGGGCATGCGCCGTTGCAGCCACTGCAGCTGCAGCTTGGCGGCGGTGAGCAACTGGCCGATATCGTCGTGCAGTTCCCGGCTCAGATGCTGGCGCTCGTTTTCCTGGACCTTGAGCATGCGCTCGGCCAGTTCAGCGGGGCGCAAGCTGATCGACCTGGCGCCCAGGCCCAAGTGCACGGCGGCACTCAGCGTGGCAGCCAGCTGCAGCACCAGCAGGCTGGCCGGGATCGCCTGGTCGGCCAGGTACAGCAGCAGGTTGGCGCCCAGCGAGGCCACGCACAGCCCGACCGTCGCCCAGCGCAGCAGGGCAGCGCGGGAGCAGCAACGCAAAGGAGTCTTCAAGCGTGGGAACATAGGTAGGGAAGCCACTGAAGTATTGCTGGTGGAGGCCTTGCACAATCCTTGTCAGAGGCTTTGGAGCAGTACTTTCGATTGATTGTTTTCCGATCACCAAAACTTGCGACCGTGCTGCAGGTTGCAAGCGTTTGAGCGGTGCATATTACCACCTTGCACTGCATCGGTCGCGGCTGGGTAACGCTTTGAAACGCCAGTGGGGCGGGCGCTTGCGGGTAGCCAAGTGCCATCCTGTCTGATCGTGCAACACGCATTTGCCGCCCGGCAAGTTGGAAAAAATTCGAGAAATTCCAGAGGCGCCCATGGCGGTCTTGAACGAACGCGGCCGGATACACTGTGCGCCGGGTCAATACCTGGGGGATGAACGGCCAGGGGGCGTGCTGTCTGCCGTCTCGTCATGCGGGTGGATGCACACGCTGCCTTGCTCGTCGCAGTGCGTGCAGGCTTGCGCAAGGGGTTGCTGCACGACTTTGGCCAGTTCACCCAGTAGCACCAGCTGCTCGCCGATGTCCAGGTTGAGCCGCCCGGTACACGGATCGACCAGTTCCAGCTGCCAGGCCAGCAGAGTCAGGCAGGCCCCTACTGCGGGCAGGGCTTCGCGCTGCAGGCAACCGCTGTGGCAGGCCGGTGCCAGCAGCTGTTGCAGGGCAGTGGTGTAATGGGCAACTTCGCGCAGGCCCAGGTGCGTAGCCTGCCGGGCGAGGCTGTCGAGGGCATTGTCCAGGCAGCGGCAGGCATCCGGGTCGTTGTCGATCAGCTCCAGATGCTGCAGGCATTCCTGGGCCTGGGTCAGCAACACCTGGGCATCCAGCAGGAAACCCTGCAGGGCGTCATCGAACGATAAGGCGCTGTCCATCATGCAGCTCCCGCGCGTGGGGCAGGCGCAGGGGGCGGGCACGCCAAAACGATAGCTAGCAAAAGCCTGACTCCATTCATGCAATGAGAATGGCGTCACATTAATGGCTAAAGGATATCGCGAACATCAGGTTGCACCCGATTGTGGCTAAGGGTTTCCCTGATAAAGGGCTCAGGTGGGGAACTTTTGCCGGCCATCTGGCTCCTGCGGCGCTGATCGCAGTAGATCATGATGTTAAAGTGATATCAATTGCCTTCACGGCATTTTCCCGCAAGGGTCAAGGTGTGCGTGAATCCGCCGATACAGGGTGGATGATTTCACTTTTTTCGACTCAAGGCTGGGGGTTTTCCAATGGCTGGCATTCTCGACACGGTAGACCAACGCACGCAACTGGTGGGCGAGAACCGCCTGGAAATCCTGATGTTCCGCCTGGCCGGCCGCCAGCTGTTCGCGATCTGGAACGTGTTCAAGGTGCAGGAAGTGCTGCAGCTGCCCAAGCTGACCCTGATGCCCCAGCGCCACGCTTTTGTCTGCGGGGTGGTCAACCTGCGCGGCCAGACCCTGCCGGTGATCGACCTGTCCCAGGCGATCGGCATGCGACCGCTGCAGCCGGGACCGGACAGCACCATCATCGTCACCGAATACAACCGCTCGGTGCAGGCGTTCCTGGTGGGCGGTGTCGATCGCATCGTCAACATGAACTGGGAGGCGATCATGCCGCCGCCGTCCAGCGCCGGTCGCCAGCATTACCTGACCGCCATCACCAAGGTCGATGACAAGCTGGTGGAGGTGATCGACGTGGAGAAGGTGTTGGCCGAAATCGTGCCGTACAACGCCCGGGTTTCCGGCGACAAGCTCGCTGACCCGGTGCTGGCCCGGGCCCGCGGTCGCGAAGTGCTGCTGGTGGACGATTCCAGCGTGGCCCTGGCGCAATTGCGCGATACGCTGTCCCAGCTGGGCGTGAAGCTGCACGTGGCCAGTGATGGCTTGAAGGCGTTGCGCATGCTCAAGGGCTGGGCCGACGCAGGTGAGAACGTATGCGAGAAATTGCTGATGGTATTCACCGACGCCGAGATGCCGGAAATGGACGGCTACCGGTTGACTACCGAGATCCGTGACGATGCCCGTTTGCGCCAGCTTTACGTGGTGCTGCACACTTCGCTGTCGGGCAGTTTCAACGAGTCGATGGTAAAGAAGGTGGGCTGCGACAACTTCCTGTCCAAGTTCCAGCCCGATCGCCTGGTCGATGTGGTCAAGCAACGCCTGTTGCTGGACGCCGCCACTGCGTGATCCCGGCTCCTGTCGGGTATAAGCTTGGCGTTTTGGCATGACGCGAGGCGGCAGGGATGTTTCTCAGTGAGCTGTATCGGTACCCGGTGAAGTCGGGGCAGGGGCAACGCCTGCAGGCTTCAGCGGTGGGGTTGCTGGGGTTGCAGGGCGACCGGCGCTGGATGGTGGTGGAGGAAGACAACGGACGCTTCCTGACCCAGCGCGCCTGGCCTCAGCTAGGCCAGATCAAGGCAAGCGCTGATGATAGCGGCCAGTTGCTGCTGGAAGCGCCAGGGCAGGCACCCTTGCAGGTTCCTGTGCCACCTGCCGATGACGCCCTGCGTGGCGTGACCATCTGGCGCGATACCCTGCGTGTGCCGGATGCGGGGGATGCGGCGGCGGCCTGGCTGAGCGAGTTGCTGGGCAAGGCCGTGCGGCTGGTGCATTGCCCGGAGCAGCGCGCGCGTTATCTGCCCAATGGCTATGGCCTGAACAGTGACCGTGCGGCGTTCCCCGACGGTTTCCCCTTGCTGCTGATCGGCCAGGGTTCGCTGGACGAGCTCAACCGGCGTGTTGGTCGGCCCATGGAGATGCTGCGTTTTCGGCCCAACCTGGTGGTGCAGGGCGCGGAACCGTTTGCCGAAGATGGCTGGAAGCGGATTCGTATCGGCAGCCTGGAGTTTCGCGTGCTCAAGCCCAGTGTGCGCTGCATCTTTACGACCATCGACCCGGCTACCGGCGAGCGCAGCGAGGACCGTGAGCCGATGGCCACACTGAGGACCTTCCGCGAAAGAGAGGGGGATGTGCTTTTCGGGCAGAACCTGGCGGTGGATGGCAGCGGGTGGTTGGAGGTGGGGATGCCGGTCGAGATTCTGGAATAGGTGGCCCTTTCGCGGGCTTGCCCGCTCCCACAGGTACTGCACCGCATTCAGAACCGGTGCAATACCTGTGGGAGCGGGCAAGCCCGCGAAGAGGCCGGCACAGGCTCAGCGACGATCACATGTCATCGAAGTACCGCTCATGCCAGTCCACCAGCGGCTGCGGCGAGTTCAGCTTCTGCCCATAGATCACCGAATACGACAGCACGTTCTGCACGTACTGGCGCGTTTCGTCGAACGGGATCGACTCCACCCACACATCGAAGCTCAGGTGCTTGGCGCCTTTCAGCCACTGGCGCACCCGCCCCGGCCCGGCGTTGTAGGCCGCCGAAGCCAGCACCCGGTTGCCGTTGAACTGGCTGTGCACCTGGCTCAGGTAGGCCGCGCCCAGCTGTATGTTCTTGTCCGGGTTGAGCACCTGCGCCGGGGACGCCAGCGGAATACTGAACTTGCGCGCGGTTTCCTTGGCCGTGGCCGGCATCAGCTGCATCAGGCCGCTGGCACCCACCGGCGAGCGGGCATCTTCCATGAAGGCGCTTTCCTGGCGGGTAATGGCGAATACCCAGCTCGAATGCAGGCCGCGGACCTTGGCCTCGCGTACCAGGGTGTCGCGGTGGGCCATCGGGAAGCGAATGTCCAGGTCGTCCCAGTACTGCGCCTGGCTGATGGTGCGAATGGCCGGGAAGTACCAGCGCAGGTCGTAGCCCAGGCGCGCCTGGGCGACCATTTCATCGCGGCTGAAGTGGCGACTGACGTGGTACCACTCGCGGCGGCCTTCGACGATCTGGCCGCGCGCGTGGAACTCCAGCGCGCGGCGGATGCCCGGGGTGTTGCGTACCTTGTTGACCAGTTGCGGGCTGAGCACCAGCGGCTTGTTGTTCAGCTGGTATGGGGTCTGTGCCCGGTCGGCAGCGAGGAAACCGTAGAAGTCGCGCTCACGCGCCACGGTCTTGTACAGCAGCGGGATTTGCGGGTTGTTCGGCTGCGCCAGTTCCAGGCTGCGCGCCTGCCAGTACTTCCAGCGGCTGCTGCTGGCCAGGTCCTGGGGCAGGCGGCGGGTCAGCTGGTAGGCGTCCTCCCAGCGGCCCAGGCGCAGCAGCAGGCGCAGGCGCCATTCGCTGACGGTGTTGTCGCGCAGTTCCGGGTCATAGCGGGTCATCAGGTCGAGCGCGCGCGGGTCGTAGCGGCGCGCCAGGGTCAGGCCGATTTCGCGGGCGATGGCCACCTTCTCGTCACGGGAAAAGTGCATGCGCTGGGCGTAGTCGTCGAGCAGCGCCATGGCCCGCTCCGGGTCCTGCCGGGCCAGGCGGCGCAGGCCGAGGCTGACTACGTCGGACATGGCTTCGTTGACCGGGCTGAAACGCGATGGCTGGTTGAGTAGCTCGGGCTTCTGCGCCACATCGACCAGCAGGCGCCCCTGCGGGGCGAGGGTGGTCAGGGTCTTGACCAGGTTGTTGGCCAGGCTGTAGTTGCGCGCCTGGGCCGCCAGCTTGGTGCGTTGCCAGCGTTTGGCCTCGGTCAGCTGGCCTTCGGCCGCCCACATGGCGAACAGGGTGTCGCAGGTGGCCGGCTGCGACTTGCCGACATTCCACAGTTTGTCGGCGGTGGCGTAGCCCTCGGCGCGCAGGCCGTGGCTGAGCTGGTACTGGCCGTTGAGGCAATCCAGTTCGGTGAAGTTGAGCTTGGGGTCGTAGTACTTGACGAAAGTGTCCCATTCGCCGCGTTCGGCCAGCCAGCGCAACCAGCGCAGTTTCATCCAGTTGGCCTGGGGCAGGTCGCCATGCTTGGCGAGGAAGCCTTCGATTTCCTGGTTGCTGGCGGTTTTCAGCCGGGCAGTGAGCTCGTCGTAGGCCAGATAGGGGGTCAGCGGGTAGTCGCTGAGGGCCTGGGCATAGCGCAGGTACGGGCCTTTGTCGCCTTTGGCCAGTGCGCGCTTGGCCTCGTCATAGTACTGGCGTTGCAGGGTAAGGTCGGTGGCCTGCGCCGCGCAGGTGGCGGCGGTGAGCAGCAGGCAGGATGCAATATGTAACAGGCGGCTGCGCATGATACGTCCGGGCAGTTGAACCATGGGGAAGTGACGGCGGAGCCAGCACTGTTGGAAGCTATTGCCTTAGCTTAGCCGTTTGCCGGCGGCGGGTGAAAGCACTGTGCTTGTATCGGGATATTAAGTTCGACCAGATGTCGTAATGCCCTCGCCGGGTGGCCAGGCGGATGCCGTCGTGGGCCAAGTCAGGTAGAATGCGCGCCCGATTTATGGAGACCAACATGACCCTGCTCAAATTCAGCGATGTGTCCCTCGCATTCGGCGCCATGCCGCTGCTGGACAAGGTGTCCTGGCAGATCGCTCGTGGCGAGCGGGTGTGCATCATCGGCCGCAACGGCACCGGCAAGTCGAGCATGCTGCGCCTGGTCAAGGGCGAGCAGAAGGGCGACGACGGCGAAATCTGGCGTGCCCCTGGCCTGAAGATCGGCGAGCTGCCGCAGGAGCTACCGGTGGCCGATGAACGCACGGTGTTCGACGTGGTGGCCGCAGGCCTGGATGGCGTGGGCGAGTTGCTGGCGCAGTTCCATCACCTGAGCCTGAACATCCAGGGTGATGAAGACCTGGAAAAACTCATGCACGTCCAGCACGAGCTGGAAGCCCGTGACGGCTGGCGGCTGCAGCAGGTGGTGGAAAGCACCCTCAGCCGCCTGCAGCTGCCGGCCGACAAGACCCTGGCCGAGCTGTCCGGTGGCTGGCGCCGCCGCGTGCTGCTGGCCCAGGCGCTGGTGTCGGAGCCCGATCTGCTGCTGCTCGACGAGCCGACCAACCACCTGGACATCGGTGCCATCGCCTGGCTTGAAGAGGCGCTGCGTGGCTTCAACGGCGCGGTGCTGTTCATCACCCACGACCGTTCCTTCCTGCAGAACCTGGCCACCCGCATCCTCGAGCTGGACCGCGGCGGCCTGATCGACTGGAATGGCGACTATGCCAGCTTCCTGGTGCACAAGGAGGCCGCGCTGGCTGCCGAGGAAACCGCCAACGCGCTGTTCGACAAGCGCCTGGCCCAGGAAGAAGTGTGGATCCGCCAGGGCATCAAGGCCCGCCGTACCCGCAACGAAGGCCGCGTACGCGCGCTGAAGGCCCTGCGCGTGGAGCGTAGCGAACGCCGCGAGCGCCAGGGCAAGGCCAACATCCAGATCGAGGCTGCGGAAAAGTCCGGCAAGCAGGTCATGGTGCTGGAGAATGTCAGCTTCCATCACCCCGAAGGGCCGGTGCTGGTCAAGGACTTCTCCATGGTCCTGCAGCGTGAGGACCGCATCGGCCTGCTGGGCGCCAACGGTACCGGCAAGACGACCCTGCTCAAGCTGATGCTCGGCGACCTGGAACCGACCGCCGGCAAGGTGGAGCGCGGCACCAAGCTGGAAGTGGCCTATTTCGACCAGATGCGCCACCAGCTCGACCTGGAAAAGACCGTGATCGACAACCTGGCCGAAGGCCGCGATTTCATCGAGATCGACGGCCAGAACCGCCATGTGCTGAGCTACCTGGGTGACTTCCTGTTCAGCCCCCAACGTGCCCGCACGCCGGTCAAGGCGCTGTCGGGTGGCGAGCGGGCGCGGCTGTTGCTGGCAAAACTGTTCAGCAAGCCGGCCAACCTGCTGGTGCTTGACGAACCGACCAACGACCTGGATGTGGAAACCCTCGAGCTGCTCGAGGAGGTACTGTCCAACTACAAGGGCACCGTGTTGATGGTCAGCCACGACCGGGCCTTCCTCGACAACGTGGTGACCAGCACCCTGGTGTTCGAAGGCGAAGGCAAGGTGCGCGAGTACGTCGGTGGTTACGAGGACTGGATCCGCCAGGGGGGCTCACCGAAGCTGCTGGGAGTGACCGAGAGCAAGGGCGGCAAGTCTGCGCTCAACAGCGCGGTGGTGGAGAAGGTCGAGGCCAAGCCGGCGCCAGTGGCTGCTCCGGCGGCGGAAGAGGTTTCGAAGAAAAAGCTCAGCTACAAGCTGCAACGTGAACTGGAAATGCTGCCGGGGCAGATCGACGAGCTGGAGCAGCGCATGGCCGAGGCCCAGGAAGAAGTGAATGCGGCGGGCTTCTATCAGCGGCCGATTGCGGAAACTTCGGCAGTGCTGGCGAAAATCGAGAAGCTGCAGGGTGAGCTGGATGTGCTGGTAGAGCGCTGGGCCGAGCTGGAAGGCTGATCGGCGTTAGCCTGACCCGGCCTCTTCGCGGGCTTGCCCGCTCCCACAGGATCACCACAGCTTTGAAGGCATGTGGAGAACCTGTGGGAGCGGGCAAGCCCGCGAAGAGGCCGGCACAGGTTGAATCATTCCTTCTTCTGCAACCGCACCGCCAGTACATCGCACGGGGCGCCATGCAGCACGTCATTGGCCGTGGAGCCCAGCAGCAACGCCAGGCCGTGACGGCCATGGCTGCCGACCACGATCAGGTCACACTTCTGGTCCTTGGCCAGCTGGTGGATTTCCTGGCGCGGCTGGCCGTAGGTCAGGTGCGAGTCACCGCGATGAATATCCGGGTACTTGTTGAACAGGCGCTCCATGCGCTCCTTGGCCTGGTCGAACTGCTGCTGTTGCAGCTGCGACAGGTCCATCGGCACGTCACCGCCGAACGCCATGGCCATCGGCTCGACGATGTGTACCAGCGAAACCTTGGCATTCGACGGCGCGGCTAGCGCCATGGCGCGTTTGATCACCGGGTCGCATTCTTCGGTCAGGTCGACGGCGACCAACAAATGTTCGTATTGCATGAGCGGAACTCCTGACAATCGCGATAGAAGAAGTATGGTCGCTTTCGGGCGGGTCTTCCGTGAAAAATGGCTAACCAGCTCATTTGCAACGTTTTATGGGAACTACTGATATGACGGTATTGCTGGTGGTGTCAATCCTTGCGCTGATTCTCAGCCCGCTTTCCTGGCTGCGCACCTCGCGCAAGCAGAGTGAGCAGATGAAGCTGCGCCTGGAGGCGCGGCGCATGGGTCTGGCCATGCAGCTGGCGCCGCAACAGTGGCCGCACTGGCTGGAAAAGGAGCCACCAAGCCCGTGCCCGCAATACCACCGGGCACGGCGCCGCGGGCATGAGGACTGCTTCAGCTTCTGGCAGATCACCCCTGGTGTGTGGTGGAACCAGTGGCGTGAACCGTGCGAGGACCCACGCTTCATGGAGGCCCTGGCGCGCTTGCCGGCGAGTGTCTACAAGGTCGAGGCAGATGCCCGGATGATCGCGCTGTACTGGACCGAGCGGGGCGATACGGCTGTGTTGCAGGATGTTGCCTATGTCCTCGAAACCCTGGCCTGACCATCCATCACGTGGCTAAGGGCTGACACCGTTCCCACAGGGCTGCGGCGTCTTCCAGGGCATTAACGACAAAGCGGCGGCCTGGCCGATCCCCTGAAGGGGTGGGGTGCCAGGTCGCCGCTTTGCGTTCTGCTGCGCAGAAAAGGCCAGGCAGGCCGGGTATGCATTCAAGCAAGTGCCAGTGTAGCCGTTCGAGATCACCGCGCAAGGCAGAAGCTGCAGCAGTCTCCTGCGGCTCATGGTCAATCGCCTACATGAATGGCCAGCGATCACCGTCATCATGTTTAGTACCTGGACGCTACAAAATGACCGGAAAGTCGATTTTTCACCGTGCTTGCGAGCATTTGACAATGCCGATCTTTTCGGAGAATGTGTGCACACCCAAATCAAACGGGCGTATGAATTGAGCGTTTGTATGTCATGACGCCAAGCCATACTTCCGACTAGCGCGCTGACGGGTGTGCCTGGGGCAGGGCAGTTGAACCTGCTTTTGCTGCAGCGATCGGCGTGTACAGTTCAGCTTCCATATCGTGGAGATCAGTTGATGATTTACGAAGGTAAAGCCATCACGGTTAAGGCTCTTGAAAGTGGCATCGTCGAGCTCAAGTTCGACCTCAAGGGTGAGTCCGTCAACAAGTTCAACCGCCTGACCCTGAACGAGCTGCGCCAGGCTGTCGATGCCATCCAGGCCGACGCCTCGGTCAAGGGCGTGATCGTCAGCAGTGGCAAGGACGTGTTCATCGTCGGCGCCGACATCACCGAGTTCGTCGACAACTTCAAGCTGCCCGAGGCCGAACTGGTCGCCGGCAACCTGGAAGCCAACCGCATCTTCAACGCCTTCGAAGACCTCGAAGTGCCGACCGTCGCCGCCATCAACGGCATCGCCCTGGGCGGCGGCCTGGAAATGTGCCTGGCCGCCGACTACCGGGTCATGTCCACCAGCGCCAAGATCGGCCTGCCGGAAGTCAAGCTGGGTATCTACCCGGGCTTCGGCGGTACCGTGCGCCTGCCGCGCCTGATCGGTTCGGACAACGCCATCGAATGGATCGCCGCCGGCAAGGAGAACCGCGCCGAAGACGCCCTGAAAGTGGGTGCCGTCGACGCCGTGGTTGCACCTGAACTGCTGATGGCCGGTGCCCTTGACCTGGTCAAGCGCGCCATCAGTGGTGAGCTGGACTACAAGGCCAAGCGCCAGCCCAAGCTGGAAAAGCTCAAGCTCAACGCCATCGAGCAGATGATGGCCTTCGAAACTGCCAAGGGCTTCGTCGCCGGCCAGGCCGGCCCGAACTACCCGGCCCCGGTCGAAGCCATCAAGACCATCCAGAAGGCCGCCAACTTCGGCCGTGACAAGGCTCTGGAAGTTGAAGCCGCAGGCTTCGCCAAGCTGGCCAGAACCTCGGTTGCCCAGAGCCTGATCGGCCTGTTCCTCAACGACCAGGAGCTCAAGCGCAAGGCCAAGGCGCATGATGAAATCGCCCACGACGTGAAGCAGGCTGCCGTGCTCGGCGCCGGCATCATGGGTGGCGGCATCGCCTACCAGTCGGCGGTCAAGGGCACCCCGATCCTGATGAAGGACATCCGCGAGGAAGCCATCCAGCTGGGCCTGAACGAGGCCTCCAAGCTGCTCGGCAACCGCGTCGAGAAGGGCCGCCTGACCCCGGCCAAGATGGCCGAGGCACTCAACGCCATTCGCCCGACCCTGTCCTATGGCGATTTCGCCAATGTCGACATCGTCGTCGAGGCCGTGGTCGAGAACCCGAAAGTCAAGCAGGCCGTGCTGGCCGAAGTGGAAAGCCAGGTGAAGGACGATGCGATCCTCGCTTCCAACACCTCGACCATTTCCATCAACCTGCTGGCCAAGGCGCTCAAACGCCCGGAAAACTTCGTTGGCATGCACTTCTTCAACCCGGTGCACATGATGCCGCTGGTGGAAGTGATCCGTGGCGAAAAGTCCAGTGAGGTGGCGGTCGCTACCACCGTGGCCTACGCCAAGAAAATGGGCAAGAACCCGATCGTGGTCAACGATTGCCCGGGCTTCCTGGTCAACCGCGTGCTGTTCCCGTACTTCGGCGGCTTCGCCAAGCTGGTCAGCGCCGGTGTCGATTTCGTGCGTATCGACAAGGTCATGGAAAAGTTCGGCTGGCCGATGGGCCCAGCGTACCTGATGGACGTGGTCGGCATCGACACCGGCCACCATGGCCGCGACGTGATGGCCGAAGGCTTCCCGGATCGCATGAAGGACGAGCGCCGCTCGGCCGTTGACGCACTGTACGAGGCCAACCGCCTGGGCCAGAAGAACGGCAAGGGCTTCTACGCCTACGAAACCGACAAGCGCGGCAAACCGAAGAAGGTCGCCGACGCCAGCGTGCTCGACGTGCTCAAGCCGATCGTCTTCGAGCAGCGTGAAGTCAGCGACGAGGACATCATCAACTGGATGATGATCCCGCTGTGCCTGGAGACTGTGCGCTGCCTGGAAGACGGCATCGTCGAAACCGCTGCCGAAGCCGACATGGGTCTGGTCTACGGCATTGGCTTCCCTCCCTTCCGCGGTGGTGCGCTGCGCTACATCGACTCGATCGGTGTGGCCGAATTCGTTGCCTTGGCCGATCAGTACGCTGACCTGGGGCCGCTGTACCACCCGACCGCCAAGCTGCGTGAAATGGCCAAGAACGGCCAGCGCTTCTTCAACTGAGCGGTCAACGAGCTAGAGCGAGAGATTTGATATGAGCCTGAATCCAAGAGACGTGGTGATTGTCGACTTCGGTCGCACGCCGATGGGCCGCTCCAAGGGTGGCATGCACCGCAATACCCGCGCCGAAGACATGTCGGCGCACCTGATCAGCAAGCTGCTGGAACGTAACGACAAGGTCGACCCGAAAGAAGTCGAGGACGTGATCTGGGGCTGCGTCAACCAGACTCTCGAACAGGGCTGGAACATCGCCCGCATGGCCTCGCTGATGACCCAGATCCCGCATACCTCCGCGGCGCAGACTGTCAGCCGCCTGTGCGGCTCGTCGATGAGTGCCCTGCACACCGCCGCCCAGGCGATCATGACCGGCAACGGTGATGTGTTCGTGGTCGGTGGCGTGGAGCACATGGGCCACGTCAGCATGATGCATGGCGTCGACCCCAACCCGCACCTGTCCTTGCATGCCGCCAAGGCTTCCGGGATGATGGGCCTGACCGCGGAAATGCTTGGCAAGATGCACGGCATTACCCGTGAGCAGCAGGACCTGTTCGGCCTGCGTTCGCACCAGCTGGCCCACAAGGCCACGGTCGAAGGCAAGTTCAAGGACGAAATCATCCCGATGCAGGGCTATGACGAGAACGGCTTCCTGAAGGTGTTCGATTTCGACGAAACCATTCGCCCGGAAACCACTCTCGAGGGCCTGGCATCGCTGAAGCCGGCGTTCAACCCGAAAGGCGGTACCGTCACTGCCGGTACCTCGTCGCAGATCACCGACGGTGCATCGTGCATGATCGTCATGTCCGGCCAGCGTGCCATGGACCTGGGTATCCAGCCGTTGGCGGTCATCCGTTCCATGGCGGTGGCCGGTGTCGACCCGGCGATCATGGGCTACGGCCCGGTGCCGTCGACCCAGAAGGCCCTCAAGCGTGCCGGCCTGACCATGGCCGACATCGACTTCATCGAGCTCAACGAAGCCTTTGCCGCACAGGCCCTGCCAGTGCTGAAGGACCTGAAAGTGCTCGACAAGATGGATGAGAAGGTTAACCTGCACGGCGGGGCCATTGCCTTGGGCCACCCGTTCGGTTGCTCTGGGGCACGGATTTCCGGCACCCTGCTCAACGTCATGAAGCAGAATGGCGGCACCCTGGGGGTGGCGACCATGTGCGTCGGCCTCGGCCAAGGTATCACCACTGTCTTCGAACGCGTCTGATCGCGTAGCGGGACAGCGACCGGGGCCTTGTGCCCCGGTTTTGTTTTTTTCAGGTTTTATTCAAGAGGGTGGGCAACATGCAGATACAACCAGGCGTGTACCGGCATTACAAAGGGCCTGAGTACCGTGTCTTCAGTGTTGCGCGGCATTCCGAGAGCGAAGAGTGGATGGTGTTCTACCAATGCCTGTATGGTGATTACAGCTTCTGGGTACGACCACTTTCGATGTTCCAGGAGTCCGTCGAGGTTGACGGCGAGCAGGTGCCACGCTTTGCTTTGGTCAAGGCCGAAGAGGGGCTGCCCGGGCTGCTGGGCAAGTCGCACGAGTGAACGTCCGAACTTGACCTCACACTTTTGCCACTATATATAGCGGTGCCGCGTCTGGCACCTGACGCGTTTTTTATCTTCAGATTCAGGAATACTCCGATCCATGGGCAAATCGCTGGTCATTGTGGAATCCCCGGCCAAGGCCAAGACCATCAACAAGTACCTGGGCAACCAGTACGTGGTGAAGTCGAGTATCGGCCATATCCGAGACCTCCCCACCAGCGGTTCGGCCAGCGCCAGCAAAGAGCCAGCCGCCAAGCGTGGCAAGGCCGCGGGTGAGGCTCCGGCCCTGTCGCCGAAAGAAAAGGCCCGCCGCCAGCTGGTGGCACGCATGGGCGTCGACCCCGATCACGGCTGGAAGGCCAAGTACGAGATCCTGCCTGGCAAGGAAAAGGTGATCGAAGAGCTGCGTCGCCTGGCCAAGGATGCCGACACCATCTATCTCGCAACCGACTTGGACCGCGAAGGGGAAGCCATCGCCTGGCACCTGCGCGAGGCCATCGGCGGCGACGACACCCGCTACAAGCGTGTGGTGTTCAACGAAATCACCAAGAAGGCCATTCAGGATGCCTTCTCGCAGCCAGGCGAGCTGGATATCGACCGGGTCAACGCCCAGCAGGCGCGACGCTTCCTCGACCGCGTGGTCGGCTACATGGTTTCGCCGCTGCTGTGGGCCAAGATCGCCCGTGGCCTGTCCGCCGGCCGTGTACAGTCGGTGGCGGTGAAGCTGGTGGTGGAGCGCGAGCGCGAAATCCGGGCGTTCATCCCGGAAGAATACTGGGAAATCCACGCCGACCTCGGCACCGCCAAGAACGCCAAGGTGCGTTTCGAAGTGGCGCGCGAGAAAGGTGAGGCCTTCAAGCCGCTCAACGAAGCGCAGGCCATGGCAGCGCTCGAGAAGCTCAAGGCTTCCAGCTACAGCGTGGTCAAGCGCGAAGACCGCCCGACCAGCAGCAAGCCGTCGGCTCCGTTCATTACCTCCACCCTGCAGCAGGCAGCCAGCAACCGCCTGGGCTTCGGTGTGAAGAAAACCATGATGATGGCCCAACGCTTGTATGAAGCCGGCTACATCACCTACATGCGTACCGACTCGACCAACCTGTCGGCCGACGCCCTGGACATGGCGCGCAGCTACATCGAGCGCGAGTTCGGCAAGCAGTACCTGCCCGAAGCAGCGCTGGTGTACGGCAGCAAGGAAGGCGCCCAGGAGGCGCACGAAGCGATTCGTCCTTCCGACGTGAATACCCACCCGACCAAGCTCAGTGGCATGGAGCGCGACGCCGAGCGCCTGTACGAGCTGATCTGGCGCCAGTTCCTGGCCTGCCAGATGCCGCCGGCGCAGTACCTGTCCACCAGCGTTACCGTGGCCGCAGGCGACTTCGAGCTGCGTGCCAAGGGCCGTATCCTCAAGTTCGACGGTTACACCCGTGTGCTGCCGCAGCAGAGCAAACCGGGCGAAGACGATGTGTTGCCGGAAATGGTCCAGGGTGAAGCGCTGAAGCTGATCCAGATCGACCCGAGCCAGCATTTCACCAAGCCACCGGCGCGTTTCACCGAAGCCAGCCTGGTCAAGGAAATGGAAAAGCGCGGCATCGGCCGCCCGTCGACCTATGCCGCGATCATTTCGACCATTCAGGACCGTGGCTATGTGACCCTGCACAACCGCCGCTTCTATTCCGAGAAGATGGGCGACATCGTCACCGAGCGCCTGTCCGAGAGCTTCTCCAACCTGATGGACTACGGCTTTACCGCCGACATGGAAGAGAACCTCGACGACGTGGCCCAGGGCGAGCGTGACTGGAAGAACGTGCTCGACGAGTTCTACGGCGACTTCAGCAAGAAGCTGCAGACTGCCGAATCCAGCGAAGACGGCATGCGCGCCAACCAGCCGACCATGACCAACATTCCGTGCAAGGAATGTGGCCGGCCGATGATGATCCGCACCGCCTCCACTGGCGTGTTCCTCGGTTGCTCGGGCTACAGCCTGCCGCCGAAAGAGCGCTGCAAGGCCACCGTCAACCTGGTGCCGGGCGACGAAATTGCCGCTGACGACGAGGGCGAATCGGAATCCCGCGTGTTGCTGGGCAAGCACCGCTGCCCGATCTGCGCCACGGCGATGGATGCCTACCTGCTGGATGAGAAGCACAAGCTGCACATCTGCGGTAACAACCCGGATTGCGCCGGCTACGAGATCGAGGAAGGCAATTACCGCATCAAGGGCTATGAAGGGCCGAGCCTGGAGTGCGACAAGTGCGGCAGCGAGATGCAGTTGAAGACTGGCCGTTTCGGCAAGTTCTTCGGTTGCACCAACCCGGCGTGCAAGAACACCCGCAAGCTGCTCAAGAGTGGCGAGGCGGCGCCACCGAAGATGGACAAGGTGGACATGCCGGAGCTCAAGTGCGAGAAGGTCGACGATACCTACGTGTTGCGTGATGGCGCTTCGGGGCTGTTCCTGGCCGCCAGCCAGTTCCCCAAGAACCGCGAAACCCGCGCACCGCTGGTGCTGGAGATCGTGCCGCACAAACACGAGATCGACCCGAAGTACCACTTCCTGTGCGATGCGCCACAGAAGGACCCGGAAGGTCGCCCTGCGGTGATTCGCTACAGCCGCAAGACCAAGGAGCAGTATGTGCAATCCGAGGTTGATGGCAAGCCGACCGGCTGGAAGGCGTTCTATGACGGCAATGCGTGGAAGGTTGAAGACAAGCGCTGATTCTTCAGTGCGCAAGCCGGTTCTTGCATAAGTCTCTGACCTGCGCGGGTCCTTGTAGGAGCGGCCTTGTGTCGCGAAAGGGCTGCAAAGCAGCCCCAGGATTTCAGGGCAGATGCACAAATTGCTGGGGCTGCTTTGCAGCCCTTTCGCGACACAAGGCCGCTCCTACAGTGACCGCGTTAACCGGTCAGGCGGGGCTTGCCGGCGATGGGGCGCAAAGCGGCCCCAATCATTTATGATGCAGCTATCCGCCTCGCAGCCTTAGGGAGGGCACAGAAATGGCCCAGGAACTCTACACCCGCACCAACCAGAAACTGTTCTTCGCCGGCCTTGCCCTCGAGTCCATGGCCAAGGCTGAGCAAAGCCAGGCCATGAATGCCCAGGGCCTGGTCCAGGCCGAACGCGAGGCGGCACTGTTCCACCTGTATGGTGCGCTGCTGGGGTTGTGCCATGAGATCGGTGGCTTCTACCGCCTGCCTGTCGTAGCAACGGTAGAGCAAGCGCTGGCCGACGATGCCCTGAACGGCATCGCCATCCCGGAAGTAGCTGAACTGCTGGAACTGGCGCGCCAGCGCGAAACCTGGCTGGCGCAAATGTTGGGTGCTTATGCCGATTTGTTCCGACCACCGGTCGCGAAGAAAGCAGCGAAAACCGACGTTACCCAGCCACTGATCCAGGCGGTCAATCTCGATGAGAACGAGCATCCGGCGCTGTCGCGCGCCGAACTGGAAAGCTGGCGCAACAACCTCAAGGGCCTGGTGAGGCGTTTCCGTGACGCGTTGAGTGAGTGCTGATAGCCGCTACGGCTGGTACAATGCTGGCCTTTCGCGGAGAACTGCCATTTATGTCTACGTCGTTTCTGGAAATTGTCGAGTTGCCTGATGGCCGCATCGAACTGCGTCGCGCCGAGGATGAGGGCTCTCTGGTAACCCTGGATTTCTCGGAAGACGCCAAGGCGTTCCTGCAGGGTCAGCATGTGGAAGTGGCCAAGGCCATGCTCAGCGTGGGCGTGCAGATGGCCGGTCGCCTGATGGATGGCGAGCTTGAGCATGATGAAGGGCCACGCGTGTTGCACTGAGGTGCAGCAGGGGTATCAGGTTCCATGCAATGACAGGCAAAGCCTGAACATCAGCCAAGGCGGATGTTCAGGCTTTGTGCATTTCCGGCGCTGGCTGCACGCAGCAGTTGCTGGCGTGCAGTGGCGTTGACGTTGCCCAGCCAGCTGACCACGGTGTGGCTGCGGCCCAGGCGCAAGGCTTCGCAAGCCAGTTGAAGCGGGCTTTGATTGCCGCGAGGTTGCAGCAGCAGGATGCGTTCACGGTTAAGCCCGGCATCGCGCAGCCAGGCCTGGGTCAGGCTCGATGGTGGGGCGATCAGGGTCAGCCAGCGGGTCTCGTCCTCTTCGCTCAGCTCGCGTAGCACCGGTGCCAGCAGGCTTTGGCAGTGCCCGGGGGCTCCGCGCAGCGACAGTTCGCTGAACAGCTCGGGCTGGCTGCTCTTGCGCGCCACTTCGCTGGCTTTCAGGCCAGGCAGTACGGGCTGGGCGAGGAATGCTTCGAACAATGGCAACTGGGCTTGCTCGGGTGCGTGAATGAACTGCTGCATGACGCCTCCTGGATCAGCGGCGAATGACGCCGACGCTCAAGCCCTCGATCACCAGCTCCTGCTCTTTCAGGTCAACTTCGATGGGGGCGAATTCGGGGTTCTCGGCAAGCAGCCAAACCTTGCTGCCTTCGCGCTTGAAGCGCTTGACGGTAACTTCGTCGCCGATACGGGCCACGACGATCTGGCCGTTGCGGGCTTCGCGGCAGGTATGCACCGCCAGCAGGTCGCCATCGAAGATGCCGACGTCCTTCATGCTCATGCCGTGTACGCGCAGCAGGTAGTCGGCCTGGGGGTGGAAGAAGTCGGGGTTGATGTTGCAGGATTGCTCGATGTGCTGTTCGGCAAGGATCGGCGCACCGGCCGCAACCCGGCCGATGATCGGCAGGCCGCTTTCTTCGGCCTTGGCTTCGAGACCGGGAATGCGAATGCCACGGGAGGCGCCCGGGGTCATCTCGATCGCGCCCTTGCGGGCGAGGGCCTTGAGGTGCTCCTCGGCGGCGTTGGGCGACTTGAAGCCCAGCTCCTGAGCGATCTCGGCGCGCGTCGGCGGGAAGCCGTTGTCTTCCAGGCAGCGCTTGATGAACGCGAGAATTTCGGCTTGGCGTGGCGTCAGTTTCAACATGATGAGCGCTCTGTCTTTTTGTACAGTGACTGGGATTATATACAGTACTGGATGCGCTGCAAGCCAAAACCTGTAATAAACAGCAGGAATGGCGCTTGCAGCCGCCCGTCTGGCGCTTTTAAATGGCGACCGACCGGTCACCGAGCCTTGACAGAAGCAGGGCTGAAACGTATGTTTCAAACACCTGTTTGTCTGGCGGAGTAGTCGGAGTAGTCATGGCCCAATCGGAAACCGTTGAACGCATTCTCGATGCTGCCGAGCAGCTGTTCGCGGAAAGGGGGTTCGCAGAAACCTCGTTGCGGCTGATTACCAGCAAGGCCGGGGTCAACCTGGCGGCGGTCAACTATCACTTCGGTTCCAAGAAGGCTCTGATCCAGGCAGTGTTCTCGCGCTTCCTCGGGCCATTCTGCGCCAGCCTCGAGCGTGAGCTGGAGCGGCGCCAGGCCAAGCCGGAGCAAAAGCCCAGCCTCGAAGAGCTGCTGGAAATGCTGGTCGAGCAGGCTTTGGTCGTGCAGCCGCGCAGCAACAACGACCTGTCGATCTTCATGCGCCTGCTGGGCCTGGCCTTCAGCCAGAGCCAGGGCCACCTGCGGCGCTATCTGGAAGACATGTACGGCAAGGTGTTCCGCCGCTACATGCTGCTGGTCAACGAGGCCGCACCGCGCATCCCGCCGCTGGAGCTGTTCTGGCGCGTGCACTTCATGCTTGGTGCCGCCGCCTTCAGCATGTCCGGCATCAAGGCCCTGCGTGCGATTGCCGAGACCGATTTCGGCATCAACACCTCGATCGAGCAGGTAATGCGCCTGATGGTGCCGTTCCTGGCTGCGGGCATGCGTGCCGATAGCGGGGTTACCGACGACGCCATGGCCGCCGCACAATTGCGCCCGCGTACCAAGACCAGCGCAAGCGCGACCACCGTCAAGGCCTGAAGGCTGGGCGGGGCAGGGCGCTTCGGCTAAGCTAGCGCCCATGCCTGACCTCGACTTCCTGCACATTTCCCTCGCCGACCAACGCCTCTATGGTTTTGCCCAGGGCCAGCTGCGCGTGCGCCTGCCGGTTTCCACGGCGCGCAACGGCGCCGGCGAGCGCAACGGCTCGGGTTGCACGCCATGTGGCTTGCACCAGGTGCGGGCGAAGATCGGCGCGGGTTTGCCGCTGAATGCGGTATTGGCCGGGCGACGCTGGACCGGCGAGGTGTGGTCGCCGGCCATGAATGCGCAATACCCCGGCCGGGACTGGATCCTCACCCGCATCCTCTGGCTCAGTGGCTGTGAGCCGGGTGTCAACCGCCTGGGCGCGGTCGATACCTTCCGCCGCTATATCTACTTGCACGGCACCACCGGATACGGAACCCATGGGCGTAGCGCTGTCCCATGGTTGCATACGCCTGCGCAATACCGATTTGCTAAGCCTGTTCGAGCAGGTGCCGGCCCATTGCCCGGTACGCATCGAGCAGGCCGCCTGCCCCCAGTGGGCTTCTCTCAGTCTTCAATGAAGGATTAACTATGACTGTCAGCCTGCAAGGCTCCCTGATGGTGGATATCGCCGGTAAATGGCTGACCGCCGAAGACCGTCACCTGTTGCGCCAGCCTGAAGTGGCCGGCCTGATCATCTTTGCCCGCAACATCGACAGCCCGCGCCAGGTGCGTGAGCTGTGCGCGTCGATCCGCGCCATCCGCCCCGACCTGATCCTGGCGGTGGACCAGGAGGGCGGCCGCGTGCAGCGCCTGCGCCAGGGTTTTGTGCGCCTGCCGGCCATGCGTGCTCTGGCCGACAATGACAACGCCGAGTACCTGGCCGAGCAGTGCGGTTGGCTGATGGCGACCGAGGTGCTGGCGGTTGGCCTGGACCTCAGCTTTGCCCCGGTACTCGACCTGGACCACCAGCGCAGCGCCGTGGTGGGCAGCCGCGCCTTCGAAGGTGACCCGCTGCGCGCCACGCACCTGGCCGGGGCGTTCATCCGTGGCATGAATGCGGCGGGCATGGCGGCCTGTGGCAAACACTTCCCGGGGCATGGCTGGGCCGAGGCGGACTCGCATGTGGCCATCCCCACCGATGAGCGCAGCCTCGAACAGCTGCGCCAGGCTGACCTGGTGCCGTTCACCCGCCTGAGCGGGCAATTGGCAGCAGTGATGCCGGCGCATGTCATCTATCCGCAGGTCGACAACCAGCCGGCTGGTTTCTCGCGCCGTTGGCTGCAGGACATCTTGCGTGGTGAGCTGGGCTTTGACGGGGTGATCTTCAGTGATGACCTGTCGATGGCCGGTGCACATGTCGTCGGGGATGCGGCCAGCCGGATCGAAGCGGCGTTGAGCGCTGGTTGTGACATGGGCCTGGTCTGCAACGACCGGGCGGCGGCGGAGCTGGCGCTGAGTGCGGCGCAGCGGATGAAGGTAAAGCCGTCGCCGCGGATTGCGCGGATGCGTGGGCAAGGGTTTGCGCGGACGGATTATCGCCAGCAGCCACGGTGGCTGGAGGCGTTGGGGGCGTTGCGGGAGGCGCAGCTGGTCGATTGACCGCGCCGACCTTTTCGCGGGCGCGCCCGCTCCCACAGGTGCAGCGCTGGTTTCGAAATTAGTGTTGTACCTGTGCCGGCCTCTTCGCGGGTAAACCCGCTCCCACAGGTACGGCACCGCCCTTGAGGGCTCTGATATCCCTGTGGGAGCGGGCGTGCCCGCGAAGAGGCCGGTACAGGCAGCGAAGGCTTCCGGGTTACCGCCCGCGCTTCCCGGGCAGCGGTGCAAACAGCGCTTCGATCTCTTCATCCCCCAGCCGCCATTGCCCGGCCTGCCCGCCATCGAGCAGGCTCGCCGCAAGCGCCGCCTTCTCCTGCTGCAACAGCTGGATCTTCTCCTCCACCGTCCCCCGGGTGATCAGCTTGAACACGAACACCGGCTTGTCCTGGCCAATGCGGTAGGCGCGGTCGGTGGCCTGGTTTTCGCTGGCCGGGTTCCACCAAGGGTCGAAGTGGATCACCGTGTCTGCGGCTGTCAGGTTCAAGCCCACGCCGCCCGCCTTGAGGCTGATCAGGAACACTTCGCTGTCACCCTGCTGGAACTGCTGCACGGGCGTGCGCCGGTCGCGGGTGTCGCCGGTCAGCAGGCTGTAGCGGATCTTGCGTTTCTCCAGCTCCTGCTCGATCAACGCCAGCATCGAGGTGAACTGCGAGAACAACAGCACCCGGCGCCCTTCGCTGAGCAGCTCTTCGAGCATTTCCAGTAGCGCGCCCAGTTTGCCCTTGTCGGCCTGGTTGCCTTTGCTTTCCACCCCTTTGACCAGGCGCAGGTCGCAGCACACCTGGCGCAGCTTGAGCAGGGCGTCGAGGATGACGATCTGGCTGCGCGCGGCGCCATTGCGGGCGATTTCGTCGCGGACTTTCTTGTCCATGGCCACCCGCACGGCCTCGTAGGTGTCACGCTGGGCATCGCTAAGCTCGACCCAGTGCACCATCTCGGTCTTGGCCGGCAGCTCGGTGGCCACCTGCTCCTTGGTGCGGCGCAGCAGGAACGGGCGGATGCGGCTGGCCAGGTGGGTCATGCGCTCGCTATCGCCGTGGCGCTCGATCGGTGTGCGGTAGTCCTGGTTGAAGCGCTTCAGGTCACCCAGCCAGCCAGGCATGAGGAAGTGGAAAATCGACCACAGCTCGCCCAGGTTGTTTTCCATTGGCGTGCCGGTCAGGCAGACGCGCTGATTGGACCGCAGTTCGTAGACGGCGAGGGCGGCCTTGCTGGTGCTGCTCTTGATGTTCTGCGCCTCGTCCAGCACCAGCACATGCCAGGGCTGGGCGCGCAGGTGCTCGAGGTCGCGCGGCACCAGGGCATAGGTGGTGAGGACCAGGTCGTATTCGTGCAGTTTGGTGAAATGCTTGCTGCGTCCCGGTCCCTGCAGGGCCAGCACGCGCAGCTCGGGGGCGAAGCGCTGGGCTTCGTCCAGCCAGTTGGGCACCAGGCTGGTCGGCATTACCGCCAGGGCCGGTGCGTTCAGGCGCCCGGCCTGTTTCTCCAGCAGCAGGTGTGCCAGGGCCTGCAGGGTCTTGCCCAGGCCCATGTCGTCGCCAAGGATGCCGCCAGTACCCATCTCACGCAGCGCCTGCAGCCAGTTCAGGCCTTGTTGCTGGTACGGGCGCAGGCTGGCCTGTAGCCCCGTCGGCGGTTCTACCTGCAGGTCTCGGGCATCGCGCAGGCGGCGGCCCAGGTCGCGCACATGCTCGCCACCCTCCCAGTGCAGGGGCAGGCCTTCGATGTCGTTCAGGCGTGCAGCATCGGCACGGTCCAGGCGCAGGGACGGGCCTGCGGCGTCTTCGTGCAGGTACAGCTCGCCCAGGGTGCCCATCACTGCCTTGATACGGCCATAGGGCAAGGCAACGCGCAGGGCCGGGGCATCGAGGCGGCCGCGGTTAAGGTCGATCAGCAGGTGCTCGTCGTCACTGCGCCGGGCCAGTTCGCTGGGGCGCAGCAGTTCCGGGTTGCTGCGCAGCAGTTGCAGCACGATCGGCAGCAGGCTGTGGCGCTGGCCATCGACCACGATGCCCAGTTCCAGGTCGAACCATTCATGGCCGGGCGCTTCGTCGATGGTGGCGTACCAGTCGTCCACCTCCTGCAGGTTGAAGGCGAAGTCACGGTGGATGTCGATGTGCCAACCGGCTTCGCGCAGGCGCGGCAGGCCCTCGCGGGCAAAGCGCAGCCAGGCTTCGTCATCGGGCAGCTGGAGCATTTCGCCGGCGCTGTCAGGCAGTGCCTTGCTCTGCCGGGTGGCGGCCTTGAAACCGAGGTCGCGCAGCACCTTGCGCAGTGCCTGCTCGGCCTGGGGTTGGCGGCGGATGCGCTGGCAGGTGTCGCCGACCAGGCGGGTCAGCGGCTTGTCGTCGCTGCCGCTGGTACGCAGGCCGTCGTAATCGAATGCCAGTGCGGCACGGTGTTGCATCTGCCGTTGCATGCGGCCGGTCTTGGGCATGTAGGCGCTGAACTCGAGACTGCCCAGGGTCAAGTACGGGCTGGGCTGCAGGTCGTCAACGAGTTGTTCGTCCAGTGTGGTCGGCGTAGGAAGTTGGTGGTTCAAGGCGTTGAGCTTGTGGCTGAGGGGCACGACAAGATGTTCCGGAACGTCAGGAGCGATGGTCAGTTGCAGGGCAATATGCGGATCGAGGCTGTGCTCGAGCTTGCCTACCACGCTGCCGGTGTAATCGAAATAGTAAAGTGGCAGCAGCGCAATCACGCAGTTCAGCGGCGTTTCACCGTGGTACCAGATGCCCCGATAGTGACCATTGTCCAGCCGTACCCAGCGGAACTCGGCCGCAAGCGTAGGGCCCTCGCGCAGCAGGGGCTTGTTTTCGTCATAGAGCATGCGGCCGGTATCCAGTGCGCGCTGGAACAGCTCACCGCCTTCCCGACCTTTGAGCTGGTAGCCGCGGTCCTGGCTGCCGGCCTGATTGAGTGCCGAGAGCAGGCGCAAGATGCGAATATCGTCTTCCTTGACGAAGCGCGGGGGTTCGTAAAGGAAATCGTAGAGTGACTGCACACGGCTATAGCGCAGCCCCTGGTCTTCGCGTGTGCCTTTGCGTACCCGCAGCGCGCAGCCGGGCTCGTCGGTCAGCATGAGTTGGTAGCAAACCATGCGCCCGCGTTTGTCTTGGGTTTCGGCAGGCTCCTGCGCAGGCTGTTCGAGACCTTTCAGCCAGCGCTGCAGGTTGGCCGGCAGTGCGTCACCGTCACTTTTCGCCGTTGCCTGTTGTTCGCTCAGGACAAACAGCGCGGCGGCGCAATGCTTGCAGTTGTGCCCCACGGGGCAACTGCACTGGCCGCGTACATGGCAGCGGCCAGCCAGGGCGGTGAGGGTGATCTTCTGCCGATAAGTGCTGCCCTCGCTGCCACGACAGCTGGCTTCGATGAGCGCGCCGGTGCAGTATTCGATCTTTACCCGGTCTTCCCGGGCATAACGCTCGCCGCGTTGCAGGACCGGGCCGGTGAACGACTGGGTCCAGTTCGGGTACTCGCGCAGCAACTGGAGAGCGTCACGGCTCATTACATCACTGCTCCATCATCTCCGGGTCCATCATCGGCATTTTCGGCGTGCCCGGTGGCGTCACCTTCAGCAGTACGGCCAGGTGCCCGCCGTCGAGGAAGGTCAGCTGGCCGCCCTTGACGTTGCTGTTGCTCTGCTTGAACTGTTCGCTTTGCAGCACGCTGCCATTGCCGTCCAGCTGGTTGACCCAGAAGTTGGCTTCGACCGCGATGAAGCGGCCCTCGGCGATGCTGAGGTTGCCTTCGATGGGGAAGTGGCCGAACTGCTCGGCGCCTTCGCCCAGGGCGATGCGGCTAGGCTCGCTGCCCACTTGCTGCTGCCAGGCCTTGTGCAGCAGCACGGTGTAGTCGGCGGTGGCTTCCAGGCGGGTGGCTTCGTCTTCCAGCGCCAGACGGCGCTCGGCGTCCTTTGCCAGGCGTGGAGCGCCGGCGCTCCAGTCTTCAGGGGCGAACGGGCTGGTAAAGGCGGGCACGCTGTTCTGCCGCACAAGGATCATTTCTACCTGATACAGGCCTTCGGCGAAGGCGGCCGGGGCGAACAGCGCCAGCAGCAGGGTCAGGCAACGGATGGCACGCATGGATCTTCCTTAGGCAGGCTGTGGGGTCAGGCGCTCGAACAGCGCCTCCAGGGTATTGAAGCGTTCGTCGGGGCGTTCCATCGGCACCAGGAAGCGGAACTGGGTGGCGCCTTCGAACTTGTAGCGTTTGGGCTGGCCCTGGATCAGCTTGATCAGGGTCAGTGGATCGACCGGGGTCTCGGCCTCGAACTCGAGCTTGCCGCCGTTCGGGCCGGCGTCGACTTTCTTGATGCCGAGCTTTGTCCGCGTGCAGCTTGAGCGAGGTCAGGCGCATCAGGTTCTTGGTCGGCTCGGGCAGCAGGCCGAAACGGTCGATCATCTCCACCTGCAGGTCCTTGAGGCCTTCTTCGTCGGCGGCCGAGGCAATGCGCTTGTACAGGATCAACCGCGCATGCACGTCGGGCAGATAGTCCTCCGGGATCAGTGCCGGGAGGCGCAGGTTGATCTCCGGGCCGCCGCCCAGCGGCTGCTCAAGGTTCGGCTGGGTGCCTTTGCGGATCGCCTTGACCGCGCGTTCGAGCATTTCCATGTACAGGGTAAAGCCCACCGCCTGGATCTGCCCGCTCTGGCCTTCGCCCAGCAGCTCGCCGGCGCCGCGAATCTCCAGGTCGTTGGTGGCCAGCACGAAGCCGGCACCGAGGTCCTGGGTGTTGGCGATTGCCTCCAGGCGCTTTTCGGCGTCGGCGCTGACCTTCTGCCGGGTTGGCGTCAGCAGGTAGGCGTAGGCCTGGTGGTGGCTACGGCCAACCCGGCCGCGCAGCTGGTGCAGCTGGGCCAGGCCGAACTTGTCGGCGCGCTCGATGACGATGGTGTTGGCGCTGGGCACGTCGATGCCGGTTTCGATGATGGTCGAGGCCACCAGCACGTTGAAGCGCTTGTGGTAGAAGTCGCTCATCACCTGTTCCAGTTCGCGCTCGCGCATCTGCCCGTGGCCGATGCCGATGCGCGCCTCGGGCACCAGTTCGGCAAGGTCGGCGGCGCATTTCTCGATGGTTTTCACATCGTTGTGCAGGTAGTACACCTGGCCACCGCGCAGCAGCTCCCGCAGCAGCGCCTCCTTGACCGTGCTCTTGTTCTGCTCCATGACGAAGGTGCGTACCGACAGGCGGCGTGCCGGCGGCGTGGCGATGATCGACAGGTCGCGCATGCCAGCCACCGCCATGTTCAGCGTACGCGGGATCGGCGTGGCGGTGAGGGTGAGGATGTCCACCTCGCTGCGCAGGGCCTTGAGCTGTTCCTTCTGGCGTACGCCAAAGCGGTGCTCTTCGTCGATGATGGCCAGCCCCAGGTCCTTGAAGCGTACATCGTCCTGCAGCAGCTTGTGGGTGCCGATGAGGATGTCGATCTTGCCTTCGGCAAGGTCTGCGGCGGCGGCGGC
The DNA here is from genome assembly GCA_029953615.1 of Pseudomonas putida. Classification (NCBI taxonomy): domain Bacteria; kingdom Pseudomonadati; phylum Pseudomonadota; class Gammaproteobacteria; order Pseudomonadales; family Pseudomonadaceae; genus Pseudomonas; species Pseudomonas putida. The sequence continues at coordinate 4,198,129 of CP124529.1, forward strand.
CACTTCCTTGGCCGACTTGAAGCGGCTCATCACTTCCACGGTCACAGGCCAGTCGGCGAAGCGGTCGCGGAAGCTGTTGTAGTGCTGCTGGGCGAGCAGGGTGGTAGGTACCAGCACGGCCACCTGGCGGCCGCTGTGCACGGCGATGAACGCTGCGCGCATGGCCACTTCGGTCTTGCCGAAGCCCACGTCGCCGCACACCAGGCGGTCCATCGGTTTGGGTGCCAGCATGTCGGCGCGCACGGCTTCGATGGCCGCTTGCTGGTCCGGGGTTTCCTCGAACGGGAAGCCGGCGCTGAAGGTGGCATAGTCGGCGGACGGGTCGGCAAAGGCATAGCCCTTGCGTGCGGCGCGGCGGGCATAGATGTCGAGCAGTTCGGCAGCCACGTCGCGTACCTGTTCGGCAGCCTTGCGCTTGGCCTTCTGCCAGGCTTCCGAGCCCAGCCGGTGCAACGGTGCCAGGGCATCGTCGCTGCCGGTGTAGCGGGCAATCAGGTGCAGGTTGGCTACCGGCACGTACAGTTTGGCGCCCTCGGCATATTCCAGGGTAAGGAATTCGGCGGCCTGGCCGTCGATTTCCAGGGTGGCCAGGCCCAGGTAGCGGCCCACGCCATGGTCGATATGCACTACCGGCGCGCCTTCGCGCAGCTCGGTCAGGTTCTTGATCACCGCGTCGTTGGCGGTTTCGCCACGCTTGTCGCGGCGCCGACGCTGCATGACCCGCTGGCCGAACAGCGGGCTTTCGGCGATCAGGGCAATACCTGGGTCGTCCAGCAGCAGGCCCTCGTCCAGTGGGGCGATGGTGATTGCCAGGCGCTCGCTGCCGGTGATGAAGTCGGCCCAGCCGTCGACGGTGTGCGGGCGCAGTTTCAGTCGATCGAGCAGCTCCAGCAGCACCTCGCGGCGGCCCGCCGATTCGGCGGTGAACAGCACCCGGCCGGGGAACTGGTCGAGGAAGTTGGCCAGTTCGGCCAAAGGCTGGCTGGCCTTGGCCTCGATTGCCAGGTTGGGCAGGGTGCGTGCCGGGAAGCGTTCGCGCCCCACGCCCGGGTCGAGGTCTTCGCTGCTGACCACTACCCGTGGCCATTGCTTGAGCCGGGCAAAACAGTCTTCCACGGGCAGGAACAGCTCGGCCGGCGGCAACAGCGGCCGGCTCAGGTCGCCACGGCGGTCTTCATACCGCCCGCGCACGTCGTTCCAGAAGTGTTCGGCGGCCTGTTCCACGCCGGGCAGCGAGAACACCTGGGTGTCGGCCGGCAGGTAGTCGAACAGGGTCGAGGTTTCTTCGAAGAACAACGGCAGGTAGTACTCGATGCCGGCGGGGATGATGCCGCTGGCCAGGTCCTGGAAGATCGCGCTGCGGCGGAAGTCGACGTCGAAGCGTTCGCGAAAGCGCGCCTTGAAGCGGGTCACTTCTTCTTTCTGCATCGGGAATTCGCGCGCCGGCAGCAGGCGCACCGAATCCACCTTGTCGATCGAGCGCTGGGTCTCGGGGTCGAAGGTACGCAGTGTTTCGATCTCGTCATCGAACAGGTCGATGCGGTAGGGCAGCTTGCTGCCCATCGGAAACAGGTCGATCAACGCGCCGCGTACGGCGAACTCGCCATGCTCGTAGACCGTGTCGACACAGCGGTAGCCGCTGGCCTCCAGGCGCAGGCGCATCTGCTCCACGTCGATGGTCTGGCCCACGTCCAGCACCAGGCTGCTGCCCAGCAGGAAACGGGTCGGCGCCAGGCGGTGCAGGGCGGTGGTGACCGGCACCACGAGGATGCCGTGGCTCAGCTCTGGCAGGCGGTAGAGGCTGGCGATGCGCTGGGAAATGATGTCCTGGTGCGGCGAGAACAGGTCGTAGGGCAGGGTTTCCCAATCGGGGAACGGCAGCACCGGCAGGTCCGGGGCAAAGAAACGAAGTTCCTGTTCCAGACGATCGGCACCCTGGCTGTCGGCAGTCAGCAGCAGAGTGAAGCGGCCCGCGCTGCTGGCGGCCTCGGCGATGGCCAGGCTGAGGGCGGCACCGGGTAGATTGCCCCAGGTTTGTTTGCCGGCCGTGGCCGACATTTGCGGTAGGCGCAGAACTGACACGGGAGATTGCACTCCAAGCGTTGCGGCAAAGAGAGTGATTGTACCGGTGACGGTGCCGGCTGTCAGGCTCGAAAGGGCATGAACGCTGGCTTGCATGGCCGCGACAGGCGCTCATTGCCCGTAACGCATTGGGGCGTCATAATGTAGCCCCTTTTTTCTGTCCCTACATGTGGAAGGTTCCCGTGACTCAGAAGCCCGACCAGTGTCTTGGTGAGTGGATCGATCGTGAAGCCCTGGCTGAAGCGATGATCCCGCTTATCGGTCAGCTCTACCGCAACAACAACGTGGTGAGCTCGATTTATGGCCGTAGCCTGATCAACCGTTCGGTTATCTCGATCCTCAAGGCGCACCGCTTTGCGCGTCATCGTCAAGCCGACGAAACCGAACTGTCCGTCCACGAGACATTCCCCCTGCTCAAGGCCATGAGCGAGCTGAAACTGGGCGCCGCTTCGGTCGACCTGGGCAAGCTGGCCAACAAGTTCAAGCAGGAAGGCAATGGCCGTACTGCCGAGCAGTTCGTCCGTGAAGAACTGGCCGAGGTGGTTGGCCAGCAGAACGCTTCGGCGCGCAAAGGTACCGACGTTGTCCTGTACGGCTTCGGCCGCATTGGCCGCCTGCTGGCGCGCATCCTGATCGAGAAGACCGGTGGTGGCGACGGCCTGCGCCTGCGCGCCATCGTCGTGCGCAAGGGCGCCGAGAACGACCTGGTCAAACGTGCCAGCCTGCTGCGCCGTGACTCGGTGCACGGTCCGTTCGATGGCACCATCACCATCGACGAAGCCAACAACACCATCACCGCCAATGGCAACCTGATCCAGGTTATCTACGCCAAGAGCCCGAGCGAAGTCGACTACACCCAGTACGGCATCGACAACGCGCTGATCGTCGACAACACCGGCGTATGGCGTGATGCCGACGGCCTGGGCCAGCACCTGGCCTGCCCGGGCGCTGCCCGCGTTATCCTCACCGCACCTGGCAAGGGCGCGCTGAAGAACATCGTGCACGGCATCAACCACGGTGACATCGCTGCCGATGACAAGATCATTTCGGCCGCTTCCTGCACCACCAACGCCATCGTGCCGGTGCTCAAGGCCATCAACGACCAGTACGGCATCGTCAATGGCCACGTCGAAACCGTTCACTCGTTCACCAACGACCAGAACCTGATCGACAACTTCCACAAGGGCAGCCGCCGTGGCCGTGCCGCGCCGCTGAACATGGTCATCACCGAAACCGGCGCCGCCACCGCTGCCGCCAAGGCACTGCCAGTGCTGAAGGGCAAGCTGACCGGCAACGCCATTCGCGTTCCGACGCCGAACGTTTCGATGGCCATCCTCAACCTGAACCTCGAGAAGGCCACCAGCCGCGACGAGATCAACGAGTACCTGCGCCAGACCGCCATGCACTCGGAACTGCACAAGCAGATCGATTACGTCAGCTCGCAGGAAGTGGTTTCGACCGATTTCGTCGGTTCCCGCCACGCCGGTGTTGTCGATGCCGAAGCCACCATCTGCAACGACAACCGCGTTGTTCTGTACGTCTGGTACGACAACGAATTCGGTTACAGCTGCCAGGTGGTTCGCGTGATGGAAGAAATGGCCGGTGTGAACCCGCCAGCGTTTCCACGCTGATACGCTTGTAAGGCAATGAAAAAACGGGAACCTTCGGGTTCCCGTTTTTTTTCGCCTGATCACCCGATCTGGCTTCTACTGTGTCTGTACTGGCCCTTTCGCGGGCATGCCCGCTCCCACAGGGATATCACTGTCCCTGGCAGCAGTGATGCCTCTGTGGGAGCGGGCGTGCCCGCGAAAGGGCCGGTGCAGACAATCGAGATCTCGATATTGCGTGTATTACTTTGCTTCTTGCTCATGCTGCTCACCGCCTGCGACCAGGGCCCCACCCTGGAGCGCCTGGGCGGCCCGACCATGGGCAGCAGTTACAGCATCCAGTACGTCCGTGAGCCCGGCGGCCCGGCGCCGGAGCAGGTGCAAGCAGCGGTCGAAACCATCCTGCATGACATCGACCAGCACTACTCGACCTACCGCGGCGACTCCACCGTCAGCCTGTTCAACCAGTTGCCCGCCAACCAGTGCCTGGCCCTGCCGCCCGACATGCTCGAACTGGTCAGCCTTGGTCAGCACCTGGCCGAGCAGAGCGATGGCGTCTTCGATCTCACCGTCGAGCCCTTGCTCGACCTGTGGGGCTTCGGTCCCCAGGCCCGTCACGAGCAGGTGCCCGACCCGTTGGCCCTGGCCCGGGTGCGCCAGCGCGTGGGTTACCGGCACTTGCACATCAAGGGCCAGGCCCTGTGCAAGGACGCCCCGGTGCAGCTCGACTTCAACAGTATCGCCGCCGGCCATGCCGTCGACCTGATCGCCGCGCGCCTCCAGGCCATGGGCGTGGCCAGCTTTGTCGCCGAAGCCACCGGCGAGCTCAAGGCCGTCGGCCGCAAGCCCGATGGCAGCCCTTGGCGCATCGCCCTGGAGCTGCCCCGCGAAGACCGCCAGATTGCTCGCCATATCATTGCGGTCAATGGCCTTTCAGTATCGACCTCGGGTGACTATCGGCACTATTTCGAGCAGAATGGCCGGCGCTATTCGCACACCTTCGATGCCCGCCTCGGGCGCCCGGTGCAGCACGACCTGGCCGCGGTCACCGTGCTCGATGCCTCGGCGCTGCAGGCCGACGGTTATTCGACGCTGCTGTTGATCCTCGGCCCGGAACGGGGCTGGGATTTTGCCGTGGCGCATGGCCTGGCCGCGGTATTGGTGACTCGGGCCGAGGGTGGCTTCGTCTCCCGAGCTACGCCCGCATTCGAACGGGCAGTGAAAGGCGAGTGAAAGCGCAAGCAGGGATGATCGCCGCCAGGGAATGGTTCACACATGTAGTGCGGGCAAAATTGGCCTACGACGCGACCAAGGGTTAATGTGCGCGGCGTTCACGCTTGATTAGACTGCACCCGAATTTTCTCATGACGCCCCGGCGGCATGATCGCGCCCCGCGAGCGACCGTGGCTTGCGGGCCAGTTCTGAAGGAGTACGCATGGCTGTCTACAACTACGACGTAGTGGTGCTGGGTTCCGGCCCGGCCGGAGAAGGCGCGGCAATGAACGCCGCCAAAGCAGGGCGCAAGGTGGCGATGGTCGATAGCCGTCGTCAGGTCGGGGGCAACTGCACCCACCTGGGCACCATCCCGTCCAAGGCACTGCGTCACTCGGTGCGGCAGATCATGCAGTTCAACACCAACCCGATGTTCCGTGCCATCGGTGAGCCGCGCTGGTTCTCGTTCCCGGACGTGCTGAAAAGCGCCGAGAAGGTCATCGCCAAGCAGGTAGCATCGCGCACTGGCTACTATGCCCGTAACCGCGTCGACGTCTTCGTCGGCACCGGCAGCTTCGCCGACGAGCAAACCGTCGAAGTGGTCTGCCCGAACGGTGTGGTCGAGAAGCTCAACGCCAAGCACATCATTATCGCCACCGGCTCGCGCCCTTACCGTCCGGCCGACATCGACTTCCACCACCCGCGTGTCTACGACAGCGACACCATCCTCAGCCTCAGCCATACCCCACGCAAGCTGATCGTGTACGGTGCCGGCGTGATCGGTTGCGAATACGCCTCGATCTTCAGCGGCCTGGGTGTATTGGTAGAGCTGGTTGACAACCGTGGCCAGCTGCTGAGCTTCCTCGACTCGGAAATTTCCCAGGCGCTGAGCTACCACTTCAGCAACAACAACATCACCGTGCGCCACAACGAAGAGTATGAGCGCGTCGAAGGCCTGGATAACGGGGTGATCCTGCACCTGAAGTCGGGCAAGAAGATCAAGGCCGACGCCTTGCTGTGGTGCAACGGTCGTACCGGCAACACCGACAAGCTGGGCCTGGAAAACATCGGTATCAAGGTCAACAGCCGTGGCCAGATCGAGGTCGACGAGGCCTACCGCACCAGCGTGCCGAACATCTACGGTGCCGGTGATGTGATCGGCTGGCCGAGCCTGGCCAGTGCCGCCCATGACCAGGGCCGCTCTGCCGCTGGCAGTATCGTGGATAACGGCAGCTGGCGCTTCGTCAATGACGTGCCGACCGGCATCTACACCATTCCGGAGATCAGCTCGATCGGCAAGAACGAGCAGGAACTGACCCAGGCCAAGGTGCCATACGAAGTGGGCAAAGCCTTCTTCAAGAGCATGGCCCGGGCGCAGATCGCCGGCGAGCCGCAAGGCATGCTGAAGATCCTGTTCCACCGCGAAACACTGGAAGTGCTGGGCGTACACTGCTTCGGCTACCAGGCTTCGGAAATCGTCCACATCGGCCAGGCCGTGATGAACCAGCCGGGCGAGCTGAACAACCTGAAGTACTTCGTCAACACCACGTTCAACTACCCGACCATGGCCGAAGCCTATCGGGTAGCTGCCTACGACGGCCTGAACCGGCTTTTTTGAGCGGCTCCGACCGGTGGCCTGAGCCGGTCGGAGAGACCGATTTCAACCCTGCCCGAGGGTGGTCTTGGCCAAACCGGGAAAGTCTGTAATCAGGCTGTCCACGCCAAAGTCGGCGAGCCGGCGCATCAGTGCCGGTTCGTTGACCGTCCACACCGACACGTGCAACCCCTGGGCCTGGGCTTTCAGCAGGCGCTCGGGGGTGCACAGTGTCCAGTTCAATGCCAGCAGTTCGCAGCCGTAGTTCTGGGCCACTTTCAGCGGGTCGAGCCAGGCGTATTCGGCCACCAGTCCGCGTTTGACGTCCGGCACCAGCTCCACAGCGGCACCCAGCACTTCGCGTGAACTGGAGGTGATGGTCACCTTGTCCAGCAGGCCGTACTGCTGGGCCAGTTCGCGTATCGCCAGCACGGTCGTGGCGGCACGGGTGCGCGAGGCGCTTTTCACCTCCAGCTGCCAGTGTTCGAACGGGCATTTCGCGAACAGTTCTTCCAGCCTCGGGATCGGGCAGGGCTGCACATGGCCTGGGCCGCCTTTGCGGGCATCGATCCTTACCAGCTCGGCGGCCGGGTGCTCGACCACCTTGCCGCGTTTGCCGGTAGTGCGCTTCAGGGTGGGGTCATGGATTACCATCAGCTCGTTGTCGGCCGACAGGTGCAGGTCCAGCTCGCAGCGGGTCACGCCATGGGCGAGGCACTGCCGGAAGCTGGTCAGGGTATTCTCGGGCGCTTCGCCCTTGGCGCCACGATGGCCGTAGATCAGGGTCACGTTCGTTCCTTCAAATCAGGGAAAAATAGGCTCAGCAGGCGGGGTCGTTCTGTTCCAGCTGCTGGCGCCGTTGTTGTTGCTGGCGCTGCAGGATGTGGCGGGCCAGCAGTTGCCGTTGGGCGTCGGTCATGTCGATGAATTCGGTGCCGACCTCGAAGCCGCCCTCCGGGTGCGGGTCGCAATGGGTGACCTTGCCGCGCAGCAGCAGGCCATGGGCACGTGGCATCAGCACCATCTTCAACTTCACCCGGGTGCCGGGGGCAACCGCTGTGGCTTGCGCGAATTCGATGCCGCCCTCGGAGATGATCACTGGCTGGGGCTGACCGACTTCGCCGATCAGGGTCTGGGCAACCACCGCGCTAAGCAGATCGAGGCGTTTGTTCTGCGCGCGCAGGAAGGCGGCGAGGGTGCGGTCCTTTTCGCTCAGCTGGCGCAGCAGGTGCTGCGACTCGAAGTCGGACAGGTGCAGTTCGCTGAGCAGGTTGAATAATGGCGAATCATCTTGCAACACATCTGCGTCAAGGGCTTCGGCCGCGCTGAGGGGGCTGATTTGAAGTGCGATCTGATCTTCGATGCGGTAGTATTCGCGGCGATCTTCTTCGTCTAATGTCGTCATGGCGAACCCAAGGTAGCGGCGGTGGTCCGAGTGTAAAGCCGCCGTAGGCGCCTCGCCACAAGGACGTTCCCTTTCATCCGAACAAGCCCCGACATGTTCAGACCTCTTTTCGCATTCATCGGCACGCGTTATACCCGTGCCAAACGTCGCAATCACTTCGTCTCGTTCATTTCCCTGACCTCGATGATCGGCCTCGCCCTGGGCGTGGTGGTGATGATCGTGGTGCTGTCGGTCATGAACGGTTTCGACCACGAGATGCGTACCCGTGTGTTGGGCATGATCCCCCATGCAACGCTGGAGAGCGGCCAGCCCATTGCCGACTGGCCGGCCCTTGCCCAACAAGTAAAGCAGAATCCGCAGGTGGTGGCGGTTGCGCCCTTCACCCAGATGCAGGGCCTGCTGACCCATGAAGGCAAGGTGCAGAAGGTGCTGCTAAACGGCATCGACCCGGCCCGCGAGCGCGAGGTGTCGATCATCGACAAGTTCCTCCTGCAAGGCCGCCTCGACCAGCTGGCACCCGGCGAGTGGGGCATCATGATCGGCGACAAGGCCGCGGCCAAGCTGGGCGTGGGCATCGGCGACAAGCTCACCTTCGTCGCCCCCGAGGTAAGTGTGACCCCGGCCGGCATGTTCCCGCGCATGAAGCGCTTTACCGTGGTCGGTACCTTCCACGTGGGCGCGGGCGAGATCGACGGCTACCTGGGGCTCACCAACATCAGCGACCTGTCCCGCCTGCACCGCTGGAAGCCCGACCAGGTCCAGGGCCTGCGTCTGAAGTTCGACGACCTGTTCCAGGCGCCGCGGGTGGCCTGGGACATCGCCCAGCGCCTGGGTGACCAGGAGTTCTACAGCCGTGACTGGACCCGAACCCACGGCAACCTGTACCAGGCGATCCGCATGGAGAAGGCCATGATCGGCCTGCTGCTGTTGCTGATCGTGGCGGTGGCGGCGTTCAACATCATTTCCACCCTGGTGATGGTGGTCAACGACAAGCGGGGCGACATCGCCATCCTGCGTACCCTGGGCGCCACACCTGGGCAGATCATGCTGATCTTCATGGTCCAGGGCACGGTGATAGGGGTGATCGGTACCCTGATCGGCGCTGTGGTCGGGATCGTCGCCGCGCTGAACGTGAGTGCGGTGATCGCCGGCATCGAGAAACTGATCGGGCACAAGTTCCTCAACGCCGACGTCTACTTCATCGATTACCTGCCGTCGCAGATCCAGGCCCAGGATGTGTACATGGTCTGTGGTGCGGCGCTGGTCCTGAGTTTCTTCGCCACCCTGTACCCGGCCTGGCGTGCGGCCCGCACCCAGCCTGCAGAGGCGCTACGTTATGAGTGAGTCGCGCATGAGTGATAAAGCCGTTCTGAGTTGCCGCAACCTGGGCAAGTCCTACGACGAGGGCCCGGAGTCGGTGCAGGTGCTGTCCGGGCTCAACCTCGAGCTGCACGCCGGTGAGCGGGTAGCTATCGTCGGTAGCTCCGGCTCGGGCAAGAGTACCTTGCTCAACCTGCTGGGCGGCCTCGACCGGCCGTCCCAGGGCAGCGTCTGGCTGGCCGGTGAGGAGCTGTCGGCACTGGGCGAGCGTGCCCGTGGCCTGCTGCGCAACCGTGAGCTGGGCTTTGTCTACCAGTTCCACCACCTGCTGCCGGAATTCACCGCCATCGAGAACGTGTGCATGCCGTTGCTGATCGGGCGTACACCCATCCCCGAGGCCCGTGAACGTGCAGAGGCACTGCTCAAGCGCGTGGGCCTGGCCCACCGCTTCAACCACAAGCCGGCCGAGCTGTCCGGTGGTGAACGCCAGCGGGTGGCGATTGCCCGGGCACTGGTCAACCGCCCCGGCCTGGTCATGCTCGACGAGCCGACCGGCAACCTCGACCACCACACCGCCCAGGGCATCCAGGAGTTGATGCAGGAACTGTCCAGCGCGTCGCGCACGGCGTTCCTGGTAGTCACCCACGACCTCAACCTGGCGCGCCAGATGGACCGTGTATTGAAGCTCGACGACGGCCACCTGGTGGCGATCTGATCGACTGCACGGGGTGGCCTGTGCCGCCCCGTTTTCCTGTTTTCATTGGGTGTTTCCGTAATGTTCAGACCCTTGCCCATTTTCATCGGCGCGCGCTACACCCGAGCCAAGCGCCGCAACCACTTCATCTCGTTCATTTCGATGACCTCGATGATCGGCCTGTCGCTGGGCGTGCTGGCGATGATCGTGGTGCTGTCGGTGATGAATGGCTTCCAGCGTGAAATGAGCTCGCGCATCCTCGGCCTGGTGCCGCATGCCGCCATCCTCGGCGTGCAGCCGCTGGACGACTGGCACAAGGTGGCCGAGGCGGCCATGCGCGACCCGGCGGTGATGGCGGCGGCGCCGATTACCGAAATGGAAGGCATGCTGTCGTACAAGGGCGCGATGCAGCCGATCCAGGTCGGCGGTATCGACCCGGTAGAAGAGGGCAAGGTTTCGATCGTCGGCCAGCACATCGTCCAGGGCCGCTTGCAGGACTTGCAGCCGGGTGAGTTCGGCGTGGTCATCGGTGAGCTGACGGCGCGGCGCTTCCGCCTGAACACTGGCGACAAACTGACGCTGATCGTGCCGGAAATCAGCAAGGAGCCGGGCGGCATCACCCCGCGCATGCAGCGCCTGACCGTGGTCGGCATCTTCAAGGTCGGCGCCGAGCTGGATGGCTCGCAGGCATACATTCACGTGGCCGATGCTGGCGCCATGCAGCGCTGGGCGCCGGGCCAGGTGCAGGGCGTGCGCCTGAAACTGCACGACCTGTATGCCGCACCGCAGGTGTCCAAGGCCATCGCTGCCGGGCTGGGCGATGCCTACCGTGCCGATGACTGGTCGCATACCCAGGGCAGCCTGTTCAGCGCCATGAAGATGGAAAAGACCATGATTGGCCTGCTGCTGATGATGATCATCGCGGTGGCCGCGTTCAACATCATCGCTACCCCTGGTGATGGTGGTGAACGACAAGGGGCCGGACATTGCCATCCTGCGCACGTTGGGCGCCACGCCGGCGCAGATCATGGGCACGTTCATGGTCCAGGGCAGCCTGATCGGCATTGTCGGCACGCTGATCGGTGGCGTGCTGGGGGTGATCGCCGCGTTCAACGTCAGCCAGATCGTCGGTTGGCTGGAGCGGGTGAGCGGGCAGCACATCTTCACTTCGGATGTGTACTTCGTCAGCAGCTTGCCGTCGCAGCTGCAGTGGGGCGATGTGGCGATCATCTGCACGGCCGGGTTGGTGATGAGTTTCCTGGCGACCATTTACCCGGCGTATCGCGCGTCGCAGGTGCAGCCGGCCATAGGCCTGGCGGTTTGAGTAACAGCTGAGGGCCTCATCGCCGGCAAGCCAGCTCCCACAAGTACAGCGCATGCCTTGGGCTTGATGCGATCCTGTGGGAGCGGGCATGCCCGCGAAGAAGGCACCGCGATGCATGGCACGGGCTTCGCCCGTGTTCGCGGGCAAGCCCGCTCCCACAGGGATCGTGCCAGCCCCGATGTCACTGGTCTTCAGTGAAATCGATCACGAAACGCGTCCATCCGTCCGCACACTCCGCCCTGATGCGCCCACCATGGGCCTGCACGATCGACCGGGTAATCGCCAGCCCCAACCCTGCATGCTCGCTACTGCCTTCACGCCGCGCCGGGTCCACCCGGTAAAACCGGTCAAACAACCGCGGTAAAGCAGCGGCTTCGATAGACGCCCCGGTGTTGGCCACGCTAACCCTCGGCCCAGGCTCCAGCGTTACCCGTATCTGCCCACCCGCCGGGGTAAAGCGCAAGGCATTGTCCAGCAAGTTCGACAGCGCGCGGCGCAGCATATGCCGGTCGCCCTGCAGCAGCGCCTCACCCTCGCGCAACATCTGCACACCGCTGTCCTCGGCCAGCGGTGCGTAGTACTCCAGCAGCGCATCCACCTCGTCATGCAGCACCAGCGGGGTTTGCCCCGGGCACCAGCAGGCCATGGTCGGCCTTGGCCAGGAACAGCATGTCGTTGATCATCTGGGCCATCCATTGCAGCTCCTCGAGGTTGCCGTGCAGGGCTTCGCGGTACTCCTCGAGGCTGCGGGGGCGGGTGAGGGTGACCTGGGTGTGGGTCAGCAGGTTGGACAGCGGCGTGCGCAGTTCGTGGGCGATGTCGGCAGAGAATGCCGACAGCCGCTGGAAGGCATCGTCCAGGCGCTGCAGCATGGCGTTCATGGCTGCCGCCAGCTCGGCCAGCTCTTCGGGCATCTGTGCCACCGGCAGGCGGGTGGTGAGCGAGCGCGCCGATACGCTGGCCGCCACCTGGCCCATCTGCCGCAACGGGCGCAGCCCGCGGCGTGCGGCCCAGGCACCGAGCAACGCCGTGGCCAGCGCCGACAGGCCCACCGTCAGCCAGATCAGCCGTTGCATGCCCTGCAGGAAGTGCTGGTGATGGGTGATGTCGAGGTACAGGGTCAGTTGTGGCGACTTCGCGGTGCCTTGTGCCAGGTGCACGGCCAGGCTGCGGTAGTCGGTGCCTTGCGCATGCAGGGTGGCCAACCCGTCGGGCAGCGGTGCCTGCGGCAGGCCTGTGCGGCTTTCGAACCAGCTGGCGCCGTCGCTGCCGCTGATGCGCAGGGCCAGGTCGGCCTGGTGGCCCAGTTCATCGCGCAGTGCGGGCAGGCGCGTCTGCAGTTCGGCCGGGGTGGTGATGCCGGCCAGCTGGGTGCGGAACAGCGACAGGCGCGAGTCCAGCAGCTGCTGGTCCAGTTCGATGAAGTGCTGTTCACTGGCCCGGCTGAATATCAGGCCGGCGCCAAGCGAGACAGCTGCGGTGCAGGCGGCGAACAGCAGGGCTAGGCGGCTGCCGAGGGAGACCTGGCGCATCACTCCACGCGCTCTTCGAGTACATAGCCCATGCCGCGTACGGTATGGATCAGCTTGTTGGGGTGCGGGTCGTCGATCTTCAGGCGCAGGCGGCGGATCGCCACTTCGATCACATTGGTGTCGCTGTCGAAATTCATGTCCCACACCTGCGAGGCGATCAGCGATTTGGGCAGTACCTCGCCCTGGCGGCGCAGCAGCAGTTCAAGCAGGGCGAACTCCTTGGCGGTCAGGTCGATGCGCTGGCCGGCGCGCTCGGCGCGGCGGCGGATCAGGTCCAGGCGCAGGTCGGCCAGACCCAGGGTGGTGTCCTGGCTGGGGCTGCTGCCCCGGCGTAGCAGGCTGCGCACCCGGGCCAGCAGTTCGGAGAAGGCGAACGGCTTGACCAGGTAATCATCGGCGCCCAGCTCCAGGCCATGCACCCGGTCTTCCACGGCATCGCGGGCGGTAAGGAACAGCACCGGAGTGTCCAGGCCGGCCTGGCGCACGGCCTGGAGGATCTGCCAGCCGTCACGGTCGGGCAGCATCACGTCGAGAATCAGCAGGTCGTGGTCGCCGGTCAGGGCGAGGAACTGGCCGGTCTCGCCGTCGGTGGCCAGTTCGGTGGCGAAGCCGGCCTCGTTCAGGCCCTGGCTCAGATACTGGCCGGTGCGGGCCTGGTCTTCGACGATCAGCAGTTTCATTAAGTGGCATAGCTCCAGGTGGCAGCGCGGGAACCTGTGGGAGCGGGCGTGCCCGCGAAGCATGCGACGCGGTGTGTGGCACCGGCTTCGCCGGTGTTCGCGGGCAAGCCCGCTCCCACAGTTATAGCGCAGGGCTTTGGCCGGGATGATACGTGACGATGCACCCGCCCGCCCCAAACTGACGAAGATGTAATCCCGCTGACTTGCGCTCCAAGGTGCGGTGCAAAACCGGTAGACTAGGAACAATTTCGAACCTTCAGGTCAGTTTCCATGCATCCCGCTGCCGAACATTCCCCGCTGGGCAAGTCCAGCGAATACATTGCCACCTATTCCCCGGAGCTGCTGTTCCCGATACCGCGTACCGCCAAGTGGGCCGAGCTGGGCGTTACCGCCCAGACCTTGCCGTGGCAGGGTGTGGATTACTGGAACTGTTTCGAGCTGAGCTGGCTGCTGCCGTCGGGCAAGCCGGTGGTGGCGATCGGCGAGTTCGCCATCCCCGCCGATTCGCCGAACATCATCGAGTCCAAGTCGTTCAAGCTGTACCTGAACTCGTTGAACCAGACAGTGTTCGCCTCGCCTGGCGAGTTGCAGGCGTGCCTGGAGAAAGACCTGTCCGCTGCCGCCGGCAAGCCGGTGGGCGTGAAGGTGCGCACCCTGGCCGAGGTCGAGGCACACGGCGTGGTGGGCTTGCCGGGGCAGTGCATCGATGAGCTGGACGTTGCCATCAGCAACTACGAGCAGCCACAGCCAGAGCTGCTGCGCTGCAACCCGGAGCAGCAGGTGGAAGAAACCCTGCACAGCCACCTGCTGAAATCCAACTGCCCGGTCACCGGCCAGCCGGACTGGGGCAGCGTGGTGGTCGAGTACAAGGGCAGGGCGCTGGACCATGCCAGCCTGCTGACCTACCTGATCAGCTTCCGCCAGCATGCCGACTTCCACGAGCAGTGTGTGGAGCGGATCTACCTGGACTTGAAGAACCTGCTGCAGCCGGAGCATCTGACGGTGTATGCGCGTTATGTGCGCCGGGGTGGGCTGGATATCAACCCGTATCGCAGCACGGGGGCGATCAGCCCGGAGAACCGGCGCCTGGTTCGGCAGTAAAGTATTGGGGCCGCAAAGCGGCCCCGGTATTTCTAGATCCCCATGCTGTGCAGCGAGTTGGCAATGCTGCGCAGGGTGGCTGTGAGGTCGGGGTGATCGGCCTCGAAGCGTTCGATTGCCAGGTTCACGCCGTCCACCAGGTTATTGTCTGGCGTGGCTTCCTCAAGCTTCAGTTGCGCCTCGATCTGGCGCGCTTCTTCGTGCAGCGCGGCCAGCTCCTCGTCCGAAAGCGGCACGTTGCGATCCAGTTGCTCGCGCAAGCTGTTCAGGCGCTCTTGCAATTCGCGGGCAGGCATTGGCAGTTCTCCATCAATGGCTTGGCAAGCCATGGACCTCAGCGAAGCGGCAAAGGTTCTGGCTTGTCTTCAGCGTAATCCACCTGCCGTCGCTTTGCATGATCCGCGTCAAAGGTGCTGTGTCAGGGTTTTTCGCCCTTGCGCCGGCGCTGGGCGATGTCCTGCAGGCAGGTATCCAGTGCTTCCAGGTGGTCGATCACCGAGTGCGCGCCCAGGCTGAACAGTTCCAGCGTCGCCTTGCCACGGGCCAGGTCCTGTTCCTGTGGGCTCATGGCTTGCCATTGCCGCGAACTGCGGTCGCAGAACGGGCTGCAGGCGGCCAGCCCTACCGTCCACAACCCCGCGTTGAGGCCAGACTGCAGCAGGCGTGGGTCGCCGCTGACCAGCACACAGCCGTCCAGGCGTTCGCTGTCCAGCGTCATCAGGGCCTGCCAACAGGCGTTCGGCGCAGGCCAGCGCACGCCATTCACCGAATGCCCCGGCAGCCAGGAGGGCAATACGTGGGCCAGGCGCCTGCTTTGGCTAGCGTCGAGGTCGTCCAGCCAGATGCACGGCACCTGGCGCTGGCGCAGGCTGGCGAGGGTGGCCAGGGCCCCGGGGGCGGGCGCTGGCGCGCCACCCTTGGCGGCTTGCACCAGGCAGCCGCGCAAGCCGAACAGCACAGCGGTGAAGGCGGGTGCAGCGTCCATGGCAACTTCCCTCAAATAGTCCGCAGGCTATTCGGCGATTGTTACCAGCCTGTGACAGTGGGCGCCGCAACAGTTGTTCACAAATTATTGAACAGAGTTGTGTAAAGCTGTTTATCAGCCCGCAAGCCTCTATACTGCCGCCGTACAGCAGCGCGACCCGTTTGCGCTTGCGGCCGAGAAATTCGATGGAGAAACACCTATGCGTAGGATCGGTGCCAGTGTGATCGAACGAGTCACCCAGGCCTGTGTCTGCGCCAGCATGCTGCTGGCGCCCGTGGCAGCCACCCAGGCGGCCACCGAGGAAGATCCCTGGGAAGCGGTCAACCGCCCGATCTTCCGGTTCAACGATACCCTCGACACCTATGCCCTCAAGCCATTGGCCAAGGGCTACCAGGCGGTCACCCCGCAGTTCCTCGAAGATGGCATCCACAACATCTTCCGCAACCTGGGTGACGTGACCAACCTGGCCAACGACCTGCTGCAGTTCAAGCCCCATGCGGCGGGCGTGGACACGGCGCGGCTGATCGTCAACACCACCTTCGGCCTGGGCGGCTTCTTCGACGTGGGCACGAAGATGGGCCTGCAGCGCAACGACGAGGACTTCGGCCAGACCCTCGGCTACTGGGGCGTGCCGAGTGGCCCGTACGTGGTCATTCCGCTGCTGGGCCCGAGCACCGTGCGTGACGGCGTGGCCAAGTACCCGGACACCTACACCAAACCCTACCGCTACATCGACCATGTGCCGACGCGCAATTCGATCTTCGCCCTGGATATCATCGACACCCGCGCCGACCTGCTGTCGGCCGAGAAGCTGATCCAGGGTGACAAGTACATCTTCATACGCAACGCCTACCTGCAGAACCGCCAGTTCAAGGTCAATGATGGCGAGGTCGAAGACGACTTCTGATTGCTGTGCTGGCGTCATCGCCGGCAAGCCAGCTCCCCCGGGAATTGCACCTGCCTCAAGGTCGATACGGTCGGTGTGGGAGCCGGCTTGCCGGCGATGACGCCTGGGCAGGCGCTCCCAATCAATGCATTGCCAGGATCCGCAACCCGAACTTCTGGGGGCGTGTGGGGCATGCTGCATCCTTCCGATCGGGTTGCGCTGGTCGGCTTTCTTATAACTCCCGGTGATTTGCCCTGTAAAGTGCGGCGAGGTCGACCCTTGCATGCTTGAAACGCTTGGCGGATGGGAGTACCGTCTGCGCCTTACAAGGTAGCTCTCACAGTTGCCGGACAGTTGCCTGGCAGGTGTTCTTGTCCTACAACTCAAGTAGAGTGTGACCACAAAGAATTCCCGTAGCTGGCCGTCTGCCTTGCCGACACCGCTGCACCAACCCAAATCGGCGCCGTTCGCCCACATGCAGAAAACCAGTGCAACGCTGCTGATCATCGATGACGACGACGTGGTCCGTGCAAGCCTCGCCGCCTATCTTGAAGACAGTGGCTTCAGCGTCCTCCAGGCCGGCAATGGCCAGCAGGGGCTTCAGGTCTTCGAAGAACACCAGCCCGACCTCGTGATTTGCGATCTGCGCATGCCGCAGATGGGCGGCCTCGAACTGATCCGCCAGGTCAGCGAGCGCGCCCCGCAGTTGCCGGTGATCGTGGTGTCCGGTGCCGGCGTCATGAGCGATGCGGTGGAGGCGTTGCGCCTGGGCGCTGCCGACTACCTGATCAAGCCGCTGGAAGACCTGGCCGTGCTCGAGCATTCGGTGCGCCGCGCCCTTGACCGCTCGCGGCTGGTGCTGGAAAACCAGCGCTACCGCGACAAGCTCGAAGCCGCCAATCGCGAACTGGAGGCCAGCCTGCATCTGCTGCAGGAGGACCAGACCGCCGGTCGCCAAGTGCAGATGAACATGCTGCCGGAAAGCCCCTGGGTGGCCAGCGAGTTCGTTTTCGAGCACCAGATCATCCCGTCGTTGTACCTGTCGGGCGATTTTGTCGATTACTTCCGTGTGGACGAGCGGCGTATTGCCTTCTACCTCGCTGATGTTTCCGGGCACGGCGCGTCGTCGGCGTTTGTCACCGTGTTGTTGAAATTCATGACTACACGGCTGATGTTCGAGCTCAAGCGCAGCAGGATGCGTGAGTTCAAGCCCTCGGAAGTGCTCAGCCATATCAACCGCGGCCTGATCAACAGCAAGCTGGGCAAGCATGTCACCATGGTTGGCGGAGTGATCGACGAAGAGTCCGGCCTGCTGACCTACGCCGTTGGCGGCCATCTGCCGCTGCCGGTGCTGCACACCCCCGAGCACACCCGCTACCTGGAAGGCCGCGGCCTGCCGGTGGGGTTGTTCGACGAGGCCACCTACCAGGACCTGGTAGTGGAGCTGCCGCCGCGGTTCAGCCTCAGCCTGATGTCCGATGGCATTCTGGACCTTTTGCCGGGTGACACGCTCAAAGATAAAGAAACCGCCCTGCCGGAAATCGTCAGGGCAGCAGGTGGCAGCCTGGATGGGCTGCGTCAACGATTTGGATTGGCTACGCTTGGGGAGATGCCGGATGATATCGCCCTATTGGTGTTAAGCAGGAACCTTCAATGAGTACCGGTAGAATTCAGTTCGCCGAGCAGAGTGGTACCTTCGTCCTGAAATTCGTCGGTGAAGTGCGCCTGACCCTGTGTTCGGCGCTGGATGCGACGATCGAGAAGATTTTCACCGCGTTGAACTTCTCGGCGATTGTCATCGACCTGACCGAAACCGAAAGCATCGACAGCACTACCTTGGGCCTGCTGGCCAAGCTGTCGATCCTGTCGCGTCAGAAGGTGGGCCTGTTGCCGACCGTGGTTACCACCAACCCGGACATTTCCCGGTTGCTCCAGTCGATGGGCTTCGATCAGGTGTTCAACATCGTCGATCGGCCGATTCCGTGCCCGGAATGCCTGACCGACCTGCCGTCCCAGGACCAGAACGAAGACGTGGTGCGTTCCAAGGTGCTGGAGGCGCACAAGATCCTCATGGGCCTGAACGATTCCAACCGCGAAGCTTTCCATGACCTGGTCAGTGCGCTGGAGCGGACCTGATCTTCGGCCTGTACCGGCCTCTTCGCGGGTGAACCCGCTCCCACAGGTTATGCATCAGCCTTGAGTCATGCACTCTCCCTGCACTGCATTCGAAACCTGTGGTGATCCTGTGGGAGCGGGCGTGCCCGCGAAGAGGCCAGCAAGGCCAACACAAGCAATACCTGCCTATCACTCCCGCCGCGTAAACTCGGTCGCCTCACCCCCGCCCGCATCCAGCTGATACACCCGCGCCGGCCGCCCGTGTTCATCGAAGAACACCTGCCCCAGCCCCGCCCCATTCCATAACCGTTCGCCAGCCTTGCTATGGCTGGGCGTACGTGGCACCACCTCCATTTCCCGCCGCTTGGTAAACCAGTTGAGCGGCGAGCGCGGTGCATACAGCCAGCGGTTGAGCCGGTCGAGCACATCCAGCAGGCGCCGCGGGAATTCGTTCTTGATCCCGCTGCTGGTCACCTGCCACAGGTGTGGGCTGCGCTGGCGGTGGCGGATCAGCACTTCATAGACGAACGAGTAATGCACATCGCCGGACAGCACCACGTAGTGCCCCGGCGTGCGCGAATGGCGGAAGATGTTGAGAATGACCTGCGCTGCACCGCGGTGGGCCATCCAGTTCTCGGCATCCACCAGCAGCGGGTAGCCCAGCCAGCTGAACAGCTTCTGCACGGTCTCGATCAGCTTCACGCCAAAAATCGGCGCAGGCGACACGATGATCGCCGATGGGTGGTCCAGCAGTGCATGCTGCAACTCGCTCAGCGCTTCCCAGTCGAGCAGGCCGGACGGCTTGGCCAGGCTGCTTTCGCTGCGCCAGCGGCGGGTGCGGGTGTCCAGCACCAGCAAGGGCGGGTTGGTGGGCAGGCTGAACTGCCAGCCCTGGAAGCGCAGCAGTGCGCCGATCAGCTTATCCTGGGTCTGGCTGTTCAACGCCTGGCATTGCCCGACCAAGGGCTTGCAGCCCTGCGGGTCGTTACCCCAGGCCTGGCACAGCAGGTAGCCGAGCAGTGCATTGCCGATGATCCGCCGAGAGAAGGGGTGGCCGTAGGCGGTTTCTTCCCACTGCGCCGAGAGGTTCCAGTCGTCGGTGATGTCGTGGTCGTCGAAAATCATCAGGCACGGCAGGTGGGCCATCACCCGCGCTACCTGGCCGAGGTTGTCGGCAAACGCCTGGATCAGCGGCAGCTCCTGCCGGTAACGGGCCTGGCGCGGGGCGGTGAGCCCGTTGGGCATGTCCAGGTTTACCAGTTGCCAGGGCACCGGTGACCACACCAGCAGGTACATGGCCATGACTTCGGCGAAGGTCACCAGGTGGTTGTCGGCGTTGCTGGACGAGAAGATCGGCTTGCGCTTGCCGCCGAAAAAGCGCTCGCGCAGGGTCTCGTTGCGTTCCTGCGCCGGCAGCAGGTCGGCGCGGTGGTAATAGCAGGCCGGGTGTTGGTACAGCGCCTGGCTGTCGGGCACCACCGCGCCCTCCAGTTGCTCGTCGAACAGGCCCAGGCGCGCAATCAGGCCGTGGATGGCCCGCAGCATCGGGCCGGCGACATCGTCGGCATAGACCTGGTCGCCGGTCATCAGCAGCACGGCGGGGCGCTCTGCGGGTTTTTCGCAGCCCTGCAGCAGGCGGTCGGCGCACAGCAGGCCGTCGGCGGCCGGGAAATGCGGCTTGCGACAGGAACCATGCAGCAGGTGGTCGAGCCGATCGCGCAGTACCAGGCTTGGGCGCTGGGTGCCGCTGTAGAGCAAGTGCGGTGCCCAGTCGGCGATGCCCTGGCCATTGATGAGCAGGTCATAGTCGAGCAGTTGGTTGCAGGGCAGTGGCTGGGCGAAGTGGATATCCAGCAGGTGGATGAAGGCGTGCCGGCCCACCGCGACCACCTGGCAATCGACCCGGGCCTCGCTTGCCGGAAAGATGAATTCGGGTTGCAGTGGTTGCGTGGCGACCAGCCAGATGGCCAGGCGCTGGGGTTCCAGGCGGCGGAGTACCGGGCCAGCGAGTACGTGGGGCAATGGGGTAGGGGAGGTCATCGACAGCTCGGGGGGCTATGCGGGCCCTTTCGCGGGCACGCCCGCTCCCACAGGTATGGCGGCGCTTTCAAGCACTGTGGAGATCCCTGTGGGAGCGGGCGTGCCCGCGAAGAGGTCCGAGAAACAAATACACAACTATGACTCGGCAAAACAAAACGGGCGGAAAATGCTGAACACTTCCCGCCCGTCAGGCAAACCCGAAATGTATCAGGCCTTTTCAGCCATCAACTTCTCCAGCTTCTCCTGGTCCCGCGCGAACTGGCGAATACCCTCGGCCAGTTTCTCGGTACCCATGGCATCTTCGTTCATGGCCCAGCGGAACTGGCTTTCGTTCAGCGGCTGCTTGGGCTCGCCGGCATTGCCCGGCTTCAGCACCTGCGGCAAGTTACCTTGGTCGTCGCTGAGCTGCTGCAGCAGCTCTGGGCTGATGGTCAGGCGGTCGCAGCCGGCCAGCTGTTCGATCTGGCCGATATTACGGAAGCTGGCGCCCATGACCACAGTGTCGTAGCCGTTGGCCTTGTAGTAGTTGTAGATGCGAGTGACCGACTGCACGCCCGGGTCTTCGGCGCCCACGTATTCCTTGCCGGTGCTCTTCTTGTACCAGTCGTAGATACGGCCCACGAACGGCGAGATCAGGAACACCCCGGCATCGGCGCAGGCTTGGGCCTGGGCGAAGGAGAACAGCAGGGTGAGGTTGGTCTGGATGCCTTCCTTCTCCAGCTTTTCCGCGGCGCGGATGCCTTCCCAGGTGGAGGCCAGCTTGATCAGCACGCGGTCGCGGCCAACGCCAGCGGCTTCGTACAACTCGATCAGCTTGCGCGCCTTGGCCAGCAAGGCGGGTTCATCGAACGACAGGCGGGCATCCACCTCGGTGGAGATACGCCCCGGGATGACCTTGAGAATGCCCGAGCCCACGGCCACCGCGAACTTGTCGCAAGCCAGGTCAACATTACCCTTGGCATCGGCCTTGACCTGCTTGAGCAGCTCGGCGTAACCCGGGATGGCCGCAGCCTTGAGCAGCAGCGACGGGTTGGTGGTGGCATCGACCGGTTTCAGGCGGGTGATGGCGTCCAGGTCACCGGTGTCGGCGACCACGGTGGTGAACTGCTTGAGTTGTTCCAGCTTGGAGGTCATGGGCGTGCTCTGTCCTGTGCAATGACTCGACATTACCCGAGCCCCGACGGCCACTCAAGGGCCCGCGAAGCGCGGTGCGAAAGGTGAAGATTCGAGTCGCAAGCGGCCCCGAGGTTCCGCATGCACAAAAACGGCGTGCGCTGTCATGGCGACCGCTCGGCTTTTGTGGGAGCGGGCGTGCCCGCGAAGAATTCAACGCGGTGGCTGGCACCGGCTGCGCCGGTGTTCGCGGGCTCGCCCGCTCCCAAAGGTACCGCGAAATCTTGAGGGTCTGCGCCGTACCTGTGGGAGCCTGGCTTGCCGGCGATGGGCCGCAAAGCGGCCCCAAATCGCTTAACTGACTGGTATCAGTGCACGCTCGCTCCCACAGATAATGCGGCGCTTGTCAGGGCCGGGTTACCGCCCCTGCAACAGCTCCACCGCCTGGTCGAACACCGCCAACGGCTCCGCCGCCTTGTGAATGTCCGCCGACAGCAACTGGCGGAAGCGCCGCGCCCCCTTGAACCCTTGGGCCAGCCCCAGAATATGCCGGGTAACGTGGTGCATCGCGCCGCCACTTTCCATATGCGCGACAATATAAGGCCGCAACTGCGCCAGCGCCTCGCTGCGGCTGACCACCGCCGCCTCGCTGCCGAACAGCTGCTGGTCCACCTCCGCCAGCAGGTAAGGGTTGTGGTACGCCTCACGCCCCAGCATCACCCCATCGAAGGTTTCAAGGTGTGCCTGGCATTCGGCCAGGGTCTTGATCCCGCCGTTGAGCACGATCTCCAGGTCGGGGAAGTCCGCCTTCAACTGCGCTGCCACGTCATAGCGCAGCGGCGGGATCTCACGGTTCTCCTTCGGCGACAGCCCTTCCAGGATCGCGATGCGCGCATGCACGGTAAAACTCCGGCAACCTGCCTCGCGCACCTGGCCGACAAAGTCGCACAGCTCGGCGTAGCTGTCGCGGCCGTTGATACCGATGCGGTGCTTGACCGTCACCGGAGTCGATACCGCGTCACGCATGGCTTTCACGCAATCGGCCACCAGCGCCGGGTGGGCCATCAGGCAGGCGCCGATCATGTTGTTCTGCACCCGGTCACTCGGGCAGCCGACGTTGAGGTTGACCTCGTCGTAGCCAGCCTCCTCGGCCAGGCGGGCACAGGCGGCCAGGTCGGCCGGTACACTGCCGCCCAGTTGCAGCGCCAGCGGGTGCTCGGAGACGTCGTGGCGCAGGAAACGGTGGGCGTCGTTGTGCAGCAGGGCACCGGTGGTGACCATTTCGGTGTAGAGCAGGGTGTTTTTGGAAAGCAGGCGCAGGAAGAACCGGCAGTGGCGGTCTGTCCAGTCCATCATGGGTGCAACGCTGAAGCGGCGTGACGGCTCAGGGCGCGTGGTTTGTGGCTTTGAGGCTGATTCTAGGGGCATTCTGGTCTACGCATTGTTGTACCATTTTTCGGGAGTTTGGGGCGTTTTTGGCGTGACGGTAGTGCGATGTACCACCGCCAGCCACGCTTGTACCACCGGAAATCCATGGCAACGATCAGAGCAACGAAAAAGGCTGATGGAACGGTTAGCTATACCGTCCTGATCCGCCTCAAGAAAAAGGGTGTCCTATTCTACCAACAGTCCCAGATATTCGCCTGCAAGCAGGCTGCTCAAGCCTGGGCGAAGCGACGAGAGACCGAGTTGGCTGAGCCCGGCGTGATCGAACGCGCCAACCGTGGTGGCACGCAGTCAAGAACATGATCGATCGCTACCTGATGGAAGCCGAGAAAGCCCGGCCGCCGGGTAAGACGAAGCGGCAGGCCCCCTGGCTATCAAGAACAGTTACCC
Organism: Pseudomonas putida; assembly: GCA_029953615.1. Lineage (NCBI taxonomy): Bacteria > Pseudomonadati > Pseudomonadota > Gammaproteobacteria > Pseudomonadales > Pseudomonadaceae > Pseudomonas > Pseudomonas putida. Next base: position 4,221,655 of record CP124529.1, read on the forward strand.
TGGCGAAGTGCACCGCTTTGGGTCTATCCGACTGGCAGGGTGGCCGCTTTCTGCCAAAAGCTGCCCTTCGTAAACAGACAAAAATCGGCCAAAAGTGGACTTCAGCTGAGCACAAATGAAGCACACTGGCGTGTTGTTGCCCACGTTGCCCCAGATGCCTTCTTAGGTGTAAGACTCCAACGCAAAACCGCGTGGGTCAGGTTCACCGAACCCTCGTTCACCAAACACCGTGGAGAAACGCAGGAGCATGGGGGGGTGTCTGCCAACAGACTGAAACAGCTTCGCGCTGGTGTACTTCCTCTACCGCTCGACTCGGAGTTTTGGCTGTGCCCGAAGCGTGATTGCTATGGCGAATTCAGCCAGTTTGCCGAAAGGTGCTCTGAGCAGGCTAGGTAGGCTCCAGCGACCTTGGACGAATATTCCCTTGGCATGGCTCAGGGAGCGAAAACCCTCGATGCCGTGGTAGGCCCCCATACCGCTCGGCCCTACACCGCCGAATGGTAGATCATCCACGGCAACGTGCAGCAGAGTGTTGTTAATGCCGACATTCCCGGATGTGGTGCGCTTGAGGACAGCCTCGCTGTCGGCATCCATATTGCCGAAATAGTAAAGCGCGAGTGGGCGCGGCCTGGCGTTGATGTAGTCGATTACTTCGTCGAGAGAGCGGTAGGTACGAACCGGTAGCAGTGGGCCGAAGATTTCCTCCTGCATGACCAACGCATCGTCTTCGGCTCCCACGATCAACACCGGAGCCAATGTCCGCGATCGTTCTGCCGCACGCTCTGGGGTCACTCCTACCTCGATCACGTCTGCTCCCTTTGCGTGTGCGTCTTTGATGAGCGTATGCAACCGCATGTAATGCCTGTCGCTGATAATCGAGGTGTAATCGGGACTGGTTGGGCCTTGCGGGTAAGAACGGGCAACAGCGTCGCGGTACTGGGTAATGAATTCGCTCAAGTCGTCTTCATGAACCAGGGCGTAGTCCGGTGCAACGCAGGTCTGACCAGCATTGGATAATTTGCCGAAGACGATGCTTTCCAATGCGCTACGCCCTGCATGGCCTGGCGCCAAGACCACGGGACTCTTGCCGCCCAGTTCAAGGGTAAGCGGTACCAGATTGTCACTGGCAGCGCGCATTACCATTCGACCTACCTGTGTGCTGCCGGTGAACAGCAGGTGATCGAACGGAAGGCTGCTGAAATAGGCGCCTGTCTCAGGGCCGCCGAGTACCACTGCTACCTCATCGGCAGAAAAACAGCTCGCCAACATGCGCTGAATCAGTGCACTGGTGCGTGGCGTAAGTTCGGAAGGTTTGATCATCACCCGGTTGCCAGCCGCGAGCGCAGTTGCCAATGGGATGAAGGTTAGGGAGAACGGGTAGTTCCAAGGCGCCATCACTCCGATCACACCTTTGGGCTGGTACTCCACATAGGCGCGGCCGGCGCGATGAAACGCCGCGACATGACGACGTTCGGGCTTCATGAAACGGCGCAGGTGTCGCAATAAGTAGTCAATGGACTGAACCACGCCAAGCAGTTCCATGATGTCGGTTTCATACCTGGAGCGATTGCCGAAATCAGTACTGATCGCATCCTCTACTTCACGCCTGTGAGCGAGAACCACCGCGCGCAATTTGACCAGGTTGGCCCTGCGTCGTTTAAGGCCGGGTGGCCCGTCGTTAAGAAATGCCCTTCTTTGTTGGTCGAGCATACTGGCGGTGTCGATAGCTGGGGAGTCCACTACAGCGATGGTCATCTTGCGCCTCCCAGGCCGTTGTAATGCGAAGACTTTTCTATCCATTTCCGATATTGGCGAGTGCGAAAGGCCATGGAGAGCTGTTGCAGAATCAGCGCGCGTAACGGTGAAACTCTTGGGTCGGGCTTTTTAGCCTGACTAAGTTTGCGCAATTGAAACTTCACTACTGCCATGTTCGCCAAGGCTGCAATGGCTTTGTTTTTCCATGTGATAGGCGGCAATTGCGGGGCATTGTCTTCGCCCTGCAACCAGTCTCGAGGCAAGTGCGGATCAATGGCTAACGCCGTTCCGATGCCCACCATGTCCACACCACTCTGCACGACGCTTTCGGCCACCGGGCGGCGGCGTATACCGCCGGTGACCATCACCGGCATTTTGGCGACGGTCTGGAGATCACGGGCGAACTCGACGAAATAAGCTTCGCGAGCCAGGGTGCGACCATCGCGCGCGTCACCCTGCATGGCGGGTACTTCGTAGCTGCCTCCCGATAACTCCACCATGTCCACGCTCAGGTCGTTGAGCAACTCAACCACCTTTTTTGCGTCATCGACGGTGAATCCTCCACGCTGGAAATCGGCGGAGTTGAGTTTGACCCCCACTGCAAAATCCGCAGAAACCACGGCCCTGACCGCCTTGACGATTTCGAGCAACAGGCGCGCCCGGTTTTCCAGAGAGCCGCCCCACTCGTCCGTCCTTTGATTGGTCAACGGCGAAAGGAACTGGCTCAACAAATAGCCATGGGCGGCGTGGATTTCCACACCGGTGAATCCGGCTTGTTCGCCCAGGCGTGCGGTGTTCGCAAAGCGCTGAATGACTTCTTCTATCACGCCAGGGGTCATCGCGTGAGGCGTGGCGAAACGCTTGGACAGTTTTCCCAAATCCAGCGGCACGGCCGACGGCGCCCAGGTTTTTTGCCCAAGGTTGGACTGCATCTGCCGACCTGGGTGATTTATCTGCAACCAGAACTGCGCACCACCGGATCGACCAATACGCGCCCAGCGCATGAACTTGTCCAGTTGTTGATCGTCCTGCAATACCACGCCACCCGGTCCGGTCATGGCGCGGCCGTCGACCATCACGTTGCCGGTGATAATCAGGCCGGCACCACCGTCGGCCCACGCTTGATAGAGACGCATGAGTTCCTCGGACGGCGCTTGGTCGGCATCCGCCATGTTCTCTTCCATGGCGGCTTTGGCGATTCGGTTCTTGACGGTCGAACCGTTGGGAAGCATCAGGGTGTCGAACACATTCATGGAGCAGTCCTCAACTGGATATGAGGCCACCTTAAGATTGAAGTCAGCTTTAAGGTCAACACCTTTTTTTCCAGGTCAATCCATCCTCATCTGGCCAGACCCTGGCAAGTGCGTCACCAGATTGGCGCCCAGCAGCTGGGCGGGCGTATAAGCGCCGCCAGTCGGGCGCACCTGTAGTAGGTAGTCGACCACGGCCAACGCAGCATTGATCGTCAGGGTGTACACGTTCGCTGTGTGTACGCGTGCGACTTTGCAGTCACCGCGAGCGTTTCGGGCCTCACCCCACACATAGGTGCCTTGATCGGCACGCTTTTCCTGATCCGGGCCGACTACTGTCTTGCCGATGCGCCTTGAGCAGACTCTGCACGAAGGACAAAACCAACAGCGGACGAATGAAATTGGCGAATCAGGCGCCGCGAATCATCCCCGCTGAGCCTGGAATAAACACTTCGATATTGGCAATACCAGTGGTGCCAAGCTGTGGAAACGTCGCCCCAAGGAATGGTCATGGCCAATTTCTCTCCGGCGCCAAAGTCGATACGCCGTACCCGATACGCCAGCGGTACCGAGACAATTTTGCCGTCACGACGAACCTTGCCGCCCTGCGCCATGCCTTTCAATCGAAGTATTGGCAGTACCGGGTGAAAAGCTCGAGCGCGAATCAAACCCCAGCGCCAAATGCGTTGCATCCGGCAGTGCGTTTTTCAATACGGCAGCGACACAGTCAGTCGGCACCACATCAAAGCCGACGCCGGGGCAAATGACCACGCCCGCCGCACGCGCCCGTTCACTCAAGGACTGGGCGTGCTCGAATACGGCAATTTCGCCGGTGATGACCAGGTAGTGCGCATTGACGCGCAAGCAGGCTTCCATCATAGGGGTGGCGGTCGCTGAAAACGGCCCTGCGCAATGCAGAATCAAGCCATGGCCTTTGATCTGAGCAAGCAACCGCACTTGATCGTCCAGTCCGAACACTCGGGTTTCAAGGCCCAGCTCCCGACCCAGGGCTTCGACCTTGTCACGGTTGCGTCCCGCCAGCACAGGCTTAAGCCCACGCTTTACAGCATCACGAGCGATCAACTCGCCGGTGTAGCCATTGCCGCCATAGATCATCCATTTGAACTGCATATTCAGGTTGTCTTGCTGACTCATGCATTGCTCCGGACGGTATTGATGACGTGCGTTATTGCCTTGCCCAATCAGTGCCAGACGCTAGCGTTAAAGTCAGGTTGAAGGTCAAGCGGAAGTGAGCAACTGCCGACGGAAATTATTTGCAGCAGTGGGGATTGACCTTAAAGCGAGGTTTAAGGTGAGCATGCACTGACCTGCTTGATTGATGGAACCCGGATGATGCTCAAGACCTTTGTTTCTTATGCGTTGGTATTGATAGGTAGCGCTTTCATGACATTGGCAAATGCTGACACCGCCCCTTCCACAATGACTGCCAAGAATCGCCAAATTCTGGTGATTCTGACCAATCACGCCAGCTATCCATCACGAACCGATACCACGGGGTTGTGGCTGACTGAGCTGACGCATTTCACCGATGTAGTGGAGGCGGCTGGCTACAGCACAGTTTTTGCCAGCCCCAAAGGCGGTGCGGTGCCACTGGACGAGCGCAGCCTCGGTTGGCTGTACATGGACAAGGCCGCCCGTGAGCATTTGCAGTCCCCGGCCTTTCGCGCTCGCCTGCAAAGCACGCTGCCGATCGCCGATATCGATCCGTCCCAGTTCGGCGTCATCTACTTCACCGGGGGCCATGGAGTGATGTGGGATTTCCCCAATAATCCCGACCTGCGTCATGTCGCCGAAACCATCTACAACCAGGGTGGCATCGTCTCGGCCGTCTGCCATGGCGTAGCGGGTCTGTTGGATCTGAAGGATGAACAAGGCCAGTTGATCATCAAGGGCAAGAACATCACCGGCTTCTCTAATCGCGAAGAGCTGTTCTCCGGCATGAAAAGCCAGGTTCCCTTCTTCCTTGAGGACAAGTTGGTGAGCCAGGGTGCGCGGTACCGCAAGGGCTGGCTGCCATTCACGTCATTTGCCATCACGGATGGAAGGCTTGTCACCGGCCAAAACCCTCAATCGCCCAAAGCCGTAGCTGAAGCCGTGATGGCGGTGCTCTCTGGCGAAAACGTAACTCGCTGAACCCTGAAGTAGTTCCCACCCCCCGGAGAAAGACCGATTGAAACTCGCAAGCGCCGTATTAACAGGATTGCTATTCAGCTCAATTGCCAACCATGTGTTGGCGGGGACGCCTGAAATGCTCAGCCCGACTGAAACCAGCACAATCAATATCGCAGGCCACACAGTGCCGGTCGTCAAGGGCGGCCTGTACGACCGTTATCGCTCGAACCCGCCCTTGTCGGTGATTGCAGCAGAACTGCCGGATGTTGATGTGAGCTGGTTCAAAGGACTGGAAAAGCACAAGGTCGACATTGGCTTCGAGTCATACTCCCCGAACTTTTACTACCAGAACAGTCGCGTTACGGCGGTCTATACGGCCGATCTGGACGCACTGCGGGCCCTGATGCCTCCGGAAATAATGGCCACCGTGCAACCCCTACAAGTCTGGCCGGGCCGGGGTTTGATCGCATTCACCGCGTACACCTATGAACATTGCGATAACGACGCCTATAACGAAGTGGCCGTGTCGATCATCACCAACAAGCCCGGCAAATCGAATCTGGGGCCGTTCACGCTGATTGGCCAGTCGATGTCTGGCGATTTCTGGGGCTATGTGCTCAAGCTGCCGGTCAATACAGAGCTTGCGCGGGTTCGTGGTGTCGTCGGCTATAACCTGCCGAAATGGCTGACCGGGATTGACCGCAAAGAAGGTGCGCAATCGGTGGTCTATGACATCACCGACAGCCAGACCGGCAAGGTCGATGTGTCCTTCAAAGGGAAGAAGCTAAATGGCCTCTCGCATGATGTCGATATCGTCACCAGCAGCTTCACCAACCTCGATCATCAGGGCCGACTGGTCTATGGGTACGCTGTTTCCCGCCAGCTCAGCCACGGCTCCAGCCGCGATGCGGATTCGGCCACCCTCACTCTGGGTGACGGCAGCCTGTCGAATTACCTCCGAGCCCTGAAACTCGGGAAAATGATGAAGTATGAATACGTGCCTGAGTTCCAGAGTGCGCTCTACGCGCCTAAACCGCTTGCTACTCTGGTTGGCGAGCGCTGAAACCTGTTACGCCCGTCAGGCCTCGGAGGCCTGGCGGGCGTTTTTTTCGTGGAAGACGTTACCGCACGTTTGCCGGAAGCTTGGCCCCCCTTTTTTTCCGCAAACGATTTATCAGCATTTGCGCATTGTCCGCACACGCCATGCCTTCGGGCTTACCCTCGATGCCCTTGATGACGAGCAGAAGTTGCGCTTTATTCTGGGCTAGCCGTTCCTGTAGAACACCGATTTCCTCGACCTTTTGCTTGAGCCCACTGAGCAACTCATCGTGCTGCCAGCCGCTGGCATTCATCGGCATCAATTGCCGGATTTCTTCCAATGAAAAACCCGCCGCCTGCGCTCCGGTGATGATCTCCAGAACCCACTCGGTATCAGGCGCGTAGTCCCTGTAGCCATTTGCTTTGCGTTCGACGGACCTGATCAGGCCGCTTGCCTCATAGAACCGGATGCGTGACGGCGCCAATCCGCTGATTTTCGCCAGTTCGCCTATTCTCATAACCCACCCTGAAAAACCTATTGACCTTAAAGTTGACTTTAAACCTAAAGTCATCGGGCGGCCAAGCAGCACAAATGCGACGTGTTGCTCAGCCGTTATGGAAGTCATGGGGCAGGCGCAACAATCCACAATCGCGCCCTCTGAACCGCCTATCGGATGGGCTGCACTTTGTTCATTCAAGGCCATGCTCCGAACGCGATTCGGTATAGGCCCTCACTTCATTCTGGAGATACGAACATGGGGTATGTCACTACGCAAGACGGTGTTGAAATATTTTACAAAGACTGGGGGCCACGCGATGCCCAGGTAATCTTCTTCCACCACGGATGGCCACTCAGCGCGGACGATTGGGACGCGCAAATGCTCTTTTTCCTGGCCAACGGTTTCCGGGTTGTAGCACACGACCGACGTGGTCATGGGCGATCCAGCCAGGTCTGGGATGGACACGACATGGATCACTATGCCGATGACGTCGCGGCAGTGGTTAATCATCTCGGCGTGCAAGGCGCTGTCCATGTCGGTCACTCCACCGGCGGAGGTGAAGTCATCCATTACATCGCGCGCCACGGTGAAGACCGAGTGTCGAAAGCAGCCATCATCAGCGCTGTGCCGCCGCTGATGGTTCAGACCCCGAGCAATCCTGGCGGCCTGCCTAAATCAGTTTTCGACGACTTGCAGGCACAACTACAGGCGAATCGCGCACAGTTCTACCACGACGTTCCAGCAGGGCCTTTTTACGGCTATAACCGCCCGGGTTCAAAACCGTCCGAGGGCATCGTCTGGAACTGGTGGCGACAAGGCATGATGGGCTGTGCAAAGGCACACTATGACGGGATCGTGGCGTTTTCTCAGACCGACTTCACCGAAGATTTGAAGAGCATCAAGATTCCTGTCCTGGTGATGCATGGTGATGATGACCAGATCGTTCCTTATGAGAACGCCGGCGTTCTTTCAGCCAAACTTCTGCAAAACAGTACGCTCAAAATCTACCCAGGCTTTCCGCACGGAATGCCTACAACCAATGCCGATACGATTAACGCCGATCTGCTCGCATTCGTAAGGAGCTAATCAATATAGGGCGGTGGGTAACCCCGCCCTATTCCAAAGCCACCAAATCGACGCGTTTAAATTCAGCGAAATGCCGTCAAAAATGTGCCATATAGATAATTGCTTTTTTATCCGAAAGAGGTATTTGGTGAGTGTCTACTTTGGGCCGAAAGCGGTCATTTTCATGTAATGGATTTGGCAGTTCGGCCATTCCATCTAGCCCATTTAGGGCGCGGATCAATAGCCCTCTGCCGGTCACCTCCGGCAGAGGGCACCAGTTTCCGCCAATCTCCGCCAAAAACGGACGAAGGTCTCGCAGATGGCATACCTCAGAACCGCTGGAGGCCATCTCTGCCCACCAGCCACCTACTTTAGCGGCACGTAGATATCCGTTTGCCATTCCTCCAGCGGCGTTTCCGGATACACGCTCAAGTAGTGAAAGAACAACGGATGATCACGCAGTTCCTCGGTACTCGAAGGCAACCAGTCCCGATAAACCGGATAGATGGTTTCACCAATATAGTCAGGCGACCCTGTATGCCGAATCACGGCGCAGCGGCCCGCCGGGATGATGCGTTCGTGCACGCCGAAATCATTCGGCTGCACGGCTTCGTCTATCTCGCCACACACAGCGAAGCGAAAGGCGTGCGCCGGGGTGGTATCGGGGTTGTCGTAGGGAATGCCGAAGGTTCGGCTGCTGGCCACCGGTGACTGACCGCTTTGAATGCGCCATTGGCGAAAACGCGCGACGCTTTCACTGACCAGGCTGGGCGCCCCTTGGTGTTCGAGCGCGGCCACATGAGTTTCGGCGAAATCCACGATACGGATCTGCATGGTAATGCTCCTGGAATGGTGGGGAACAATGAAAACCGCACTCCAGGCCTGCCAGATCGGGGCCTTGGCGAATACGCTCGGCGCCATGCCAAAAGCACGCTTGAAGGCCCTGGAAAAGGCTTCGGGGCTTTCGAAGCCGGCGTCGAACGCTGCTTCCAGCACCGAGATGGCAGGCGAAGCGACCAGTTGATGCGCCGCGCGTCGCAGCCTCATCAGTTGCACATACCGTGAAACCGGAATGCCCATGTATGCCGTGAACTGCCGATGAAAGTGAAAGGCCGAGAAATTGGCGATACGGCTCAGGGCATTTACCGACAGGTCCCCTTCGAGGTGGCTGTCGATGTAGGCAAGCACGGCTTTGAACCGTTTTGCGTAGGTCGGGTTGTGCTGTGAGTCAGTCAACGAACGGAATCTCCGGAAGGTGCGGTGAGCGCTAGCATCCGTTGTTCAGGCATGGAGGTGCCTAGCCGTGATTGCTCTATCAAGGATTGTATTGACCGTGCTGTGGGTGGCCCGGTGTTGCCAGTGGTTGCAGGTGGGGGCAGTGGGCTGAGTACCAGGGGGCAGCAGAATCGACATGAACGTGTTTCTGCTTCTTGGGCTGGAACGGGGTATCAAGAGTGCCCAGTGCTATCGAAACCCAGTCGGCAAAGTCACCCTGGGAACGTGACCAGAACAACGTTGAGCCGCACTCGGCGCAGAACTCGCGTACTACCGTGGGCGAAGAGGCAAAGGCTTTGATGCTGTTGGTGCCGCGGAGGATTCGCAGCCTGCTGCGCGGAACGCTGCCGTATGAGGCGAAGGCTGCACCGTGGCTTTTGCGGCACTGGCTGCAATGGCAATGACTGACTGCCTTGGGAGGGGTGAGCAGCAAGTAACAGACCGCTGCGCACAAGCAGCTTCCTTCGTATGTTTCGATCATTGGCGCTTCCGTGCAGGTGGAAAGCGCCAGCGTAACTGCCCTCGCATGATCAGTCGACCGGGCGCAGCGGGTAGTTCCCCCTCGGACCTTGTCTGCAAGGTGGTACTGCCTGTGTCGGTGGAGGGTGCCAGGCGCTTGCATAAAACCGCTTGAGTAAATAAAACTGATTTACAATTGCACCCCCCGTTTTTGCCGAGGCTGACGTTTCGTGGATGCCCTGCCGCTTTTCTCTGAGCACCTTACCGATTGGGTTATCACGCCCGTTACCGAGCAGTTTCTCGGCATTTTCAATATGAACGGCCGTTTCGGGGTCTTGTTCCTTTGCATCTCCTATGGCGCAGCCTACGGCCTGTTCCGTTTCAGGAAGCGGCGCGGCCTGAGCGACGCCCAGTCGTTCTGGCAATTCATCGGCGGCGCCCGGGTACATCTGCATCCCTCGGCGCTGCTGGACTACCGCTACTACTTCGTTCGGGCCATCCTCAAGGTCGCGCTGGTGCTGCCCGTCGTCCAACTGGTCGACCCCTACATCCTGCGCTCCGGCGATTACCTGGCCTTTTTCAACAACCTCTGGGGCGCGCGCCCGCGCCTGGGCGAAAACCTCGCACTGTCCTTGCTCTACGGGTTGGGGGTGTTCCTGCTCAAGGACTTCATCCATTACTGGGCGCACCGGGCCTTTCACTCCCGCTGGCTCTGGGCCTTTCACAAGGTCCACCATTCGGCGCCCGTGCTGGTACCGGCGACGGCGAGCCGGGTGCATTTCGTGGAAAAGATCGTCGAGAAACTGAGCACCGGCATTTGCATTGGCCTCTACGCCGGATGCTTCTGGTACCTCTGCGGCGGTGAAGTCAGCCGCTACACCCTGTTCGGCGTGACCTACCTGGTGTTCATCTTCAACAGCCTGGCGGCCAACCTGCGGCATAGCCACGTCTGGCTGTCGTTCGGCCCGCAACTGGAACATGTGTTCAACAGCCCGGCCCAGCACCAGATCCATCACAGTGACGCCACGCGCCATTACAACCGTAACTTCGGCACCAACCTGTCCCTCTGGGACTGGATGTTCGGCACGCTCTATGTCACTACATCAACGCCCGAAAACATCCGCTTCGGCACCAGCGAGCAGGACCACCAGCGTTACCTGACGGTCTATAGCCTGATCGTCACGCCCTTTGTCGAAACCGGCCGCAAGGTCCTGGTGAAGTGCCAGCGCAAGGCTGTGCTCGGCGCGTCCGGCAGGGCGGGTCGTTAGCTGATCCCGTGTTTGTTGCGAACGACTGACCGCTCAGGCGGGGAACTGGGCTTTCCAGTGCCTGGCAATCTCTTCGCGCCGGTAGACCCACACCCCGTCGTGGCCCTGCACGTAATCGAGAAAGCGCGCCAGCGCCATCGCACGACCAGGATGGCCACTGATCCGCCCATGCAGACCCACGCTCATCATCTTCGGGTGGTGCGCGCCCTCCTGCCACAACAGGTCGAAAGCATTCTTTAGCATCCGGAAGAAGTCTTCACCGCGCCGAACAGCTCCAGAATGCGCCACACACCTGCGCGCGATCCGTATTCGTACATGCCCTCGACGCTCAGGTCCGGTTCCCTCACGCGCGGCGGGCGGCCCGGTAGTTCATGAAGCCAGGCCTCCGACTGTGCATCGCCATTGAGCATGCATGACTCCGCGCCCTCTTCGATGTTGAGTACGAACTGGATCGCGACGCGCGCCCCACCGGGCCATCGCGGGTGGGGTGGGTTGCCGCCATAACCGATCAGGTTGCGAGCGGACATCAGCCCGGCTCGAAGGTCGTGACGGCGAACACGTTCGTACCTTTAACACGAGTATTGATCCAGGCCGTTACGACGCCTGCAGGACATGTTCATCGCCACAGATCTGAGTAGTTTCGTCATTCGTCCGATGTGGGCGACTTTTCGGTTTGGCAGGTGATCAGAAGTCGTAGAGCTGAGCGGGGTTGTCGCGCAAGATCAGGGTCCGGGTTTGCTCCTTTGGAGCCCAGCGCATCAGCAGGTCAAGGATCAGCGCATCGTCGGGTTTCCGCTCGACGGCAAGCGTCGGGTGCGGCCAGTCGCTGCCCCATAGCATGCGGTCAGGGCGATGGCTGATCAGTGCAGTGGCGACTCGGCCGACGTCCTCGAACAGCGGTGCTCCGGTTTTCGAGCGAAGATAAGGTGCCGACAGCTTGATCCATGCCCGGTCGGTGTCCAGCAGCTGCACCAGTGCGGCGAAAGCCGGCGACTTCAGCGCTTCTGGCTGTGGTACATGGCCCATGTGGTCGATAACGATCTTGCCTGGCAAGGCCAGCAAGCGCGGGGCAACTTCGGGCAGCAGCGGCCCGGGAGCGACCTGTACGTTCCAGCCCAGTTCGCCGACCCGCGCGGCCAAGCTTTCCAGCCCATCGAGCGCCTGGCTGCCGACGCTCAGGTTGAAGCGGATACCACGCACTCCTGCCTGATGCAGTTCGGCAAGTTCTGCGTCGGTAATCGCATTGGACACAACCGCCACACCCCGGGCATCGCCTCGGCTGCGCAACAAGCCATCGAGCATCACCCGGTTATCAGTGCCGTAGGTCGATGGCGTGACGATGACCATGCGGCGGGTGCCCAGGCGCTGCTGCAACTTGCGGTAATCCTCCAGCGAGGCATCCGCCGGCAGCAGGGTAGCGCCGGGTGCGGCCGGGATGCGGCTGTCATAGAGGTGCATGTGGCAGTCGATGCTGCCTGCGGGCGGCGTCAGGCGCGGGTGCGCATCGCCCTTGCTGAAGGGCACGTCGGCCATGGCGCCCATGGAGGCGGCAGCACCCAGTGCACCGGTGGCCTGCAAGAATTGACGACGAGACAGCGTCATGGATATTCCTCGTATCTTGTTGTTGTGAAATGACGATGCCCACGTTCCTGAGGCAGGAAAGTGGGCATCGAAGTACGGCTTGCGCGGCTTATTTCGCGCTGACGGCGCCGGCTGTCTCAGCTTGCTCGCGCTGGCGCTTGCGGCCGATCACCAGTACAGCGATACCGGCCACGGTGCATAGTGCGGCCAATGGCATCAGTGCCAGGGAGTAGCTGCCGGTGGCATCGTGGATGGCGCCGTAGGCGTTGACCATGATGCCCCCGCCGATCAGGTTGGCCATGGCGCCCACGGCTGCCAGCCCCGCAGCAGCGGTCGACGAAGACAGCCAGCCCGACACCAGTGCCCAGAACGGGCCTTTCATCGAGTACGCCCCCACCAGGACCATGGTCAGCATCACTACCGTCGCCGGCAGGGACGAGGTAAACAAGGTCATCAGCAGGCCCGCTGCGATCAGCAGCATGGTCATGGCCGTGTGCCAGCGACGCTCGCCGCTACGGTCGGAGCTGCGGCCCCAGATGATCATGAGCACCGAGGCGATGCCGTAAGGGATGGCATTCACGAGGCCGATTTCCATGGCGCTGAGACCAAAGGTTTTCAGCAACTGCGGGGCCCACACGCTCATTGTGCTGCCGGCGGCAGAAGCGCCCGAGTAGATCAGTGCCAGCACCCAGATGTCTTTGTGGCGCAGCAGCTTCCACAGCGAAATATGGCCGATGGCGGTCTTTTTCGAGGCTTCATCAGCCAGGCGCTTGGTGAGCCAGCCGCGTTGCTCGTCACTCAGCCACCTGGCCTGCTCGGGGCGGTCGGTAAGCACGAACAGGCAGGCGATGCCCAACAGTACGGCAGGAATGCCTTCGAGAATGAACAGCCAGTGCCAGCCACGCATGCCCATCCAGCCGTCCAGGTTCAGTAGCAGACCCGACAGTGGCGAGCCGATGAAGTTGGCGGCAGGGATCGCCACCATGAACAGCGCCACCATGCGTGCTCGGTAGGCAGACGGCAGCCAGTAGGTGAGGTACAGCAGCACGCCCGGGAAGAAACCGGCTTCGGCAGCGCCCAGCAGAAAGCGCATCACGTACAGAGAGTTTGCACCCTGAACGAATGCCGTGCCTGCAGAGATCAGGCCCCAGGTGATCATGATGCGGGCTATCCAGATACGTGCCCCGTATCGCTGCATGGCCAGGTTGCTGGGTACTTCGACCAGGAAGTAGGCAAAGAAGAACAGGCTGCTGGCGAAGCCGAACACCTTGGCCGTGAGCTGCAGGTCCTCGTTCATCTGCAGGGAAGCCATGCCGATGTTGCCGCGGTCGATGATCGCGATCAGGTAGCAGACGATCAGAAAGGGCAGCAGTCGCCAGGCGATACGGCGCATGGTGCTGCGTTCGAGTTCATCCGGCAGCGATGTTGCTGAAGTCATGGTGCTCTCCAATTGTTTTTTTTCTGGAGTGACGCGTGTGGACGTGCCCCCGCTCACGAAGAGGCACGCGAGGGGTGCGATCAGCTGGCGAAGAGGTGGCGGTTGACCACGCAACGCGGGTCCAGAGCATTGCCCGCCCACACATCGAGAACCTGCTTCAGCGCTACCAGGCCTACCCGTTCGCGGGCCTCGGTGGTGTTGGCACCGACATGCGGCGTGGCGACCAGTGTCGGCAGACCCCACAGCGGGCTGTCGGCAGGCGGCGGCTCGGGGCTGAAGGTATCCAGGCCGGCACCGGCGATGCGGCGTTCGCTGAGCGCTTTTACCAGGGCGTTGGTGTCGATCAGCTCACCACGGGCCGTGTTGATCAGGATGGCGCCAGGGCGCATGCGCTCGAGCTGGGCAGCGCCAATCAGGTTGTGGTTGGTCTCGGTCAGCGGGCAGTGCAGGCTGATGATATCGCTTTCAGCCAGCAGGCGATCGAAATCCTCTTCACGCTCGACGTGCGGGCGCTCCGGCAGTTGCTTGAGGTAGGGGTCGAATACCTTGACCTTCATCCGCAGTGGGGCCACCAGGTCCATGAGGATGCTGCCGATCGAGCCCAGACCGATAAGCCCCAGGGTTTTGCCCGACAACTCCATGCCGTTGGCCGAGGATTTGTCCCAATGCCCGTCACGCATGCGCGCATCCAGCAGTGCGGTTTGACGTGCCACGCTGAACATCAGGGCGAAAGCCAGCTCGGCCACCGACTGGGCATTGGCGCCCAGGGCGATCGATACCGGGATGCTGCGGTCGGCGGCGGCCTGGAGATCGATGGTGTTGTAGCCCACGCCGTGCTTGGCGATCACTTTCAGGTTGGCTGAAGCATCGATCATGGCGCGGGTCAGTTTGCCCTGGCGGACCACGATGGCATCGGGCTGTTCGGCGCGAATGATGGCTTCCAGTTCTTCGGCGGGCAGGTAGGGCGTGGTGGGGACGATCCTGACGCCCTGTTCGGCGGCAAGGTTCATGGCCTCGGCAGCAAGCTCAGGGCCGGTCAGCAGAATGGTACGGGACATCGTGGATACCTTGTTCTTGTCAGGGGGCGGTTCGGCGCAGTCTGCCGCTCATTTGCGGCACTGGAATAAACCCTATCATAATGAAACGCTGTTGCAAGAAAATTAAAGTCGGTGTCATTGTGCCCCGAAAAAAGGCGTTAAAAACCAATTGCCATGTGTTTAATGAAATGACATTCTAAAAATGGATTCGGCAGCTGCCGGCGACATCGAATAAAACCAAGAGAGGTATGTCACATGAGCATTGGCTTCCAGGTGCTTGAGCGCACACGCAAAGTCGGTGATGAATGGGTTGCACGTTATCGTGAGGTTCCGGTTGCCAACGTCAGCGATTCGATGAACCGGATGACTGCAGGCGGTGCCCGCCTGCGCCCCATGCATCGCGAAGGTGTGCTGTGCGGCCCGGCCTTGACAGTCAAGGCGCGCCCAGGTGACAACCTCATGCTGCATTACGCGATCGATATCGCTCAGCCGGGCGATGTGATCGTGGTCGATGCCGGTGGTGATCTGACCAACGCCCTGATCGGTGAAATGATGGTGGCTTACGCGGTCAAGCGTGGTTTGGCCGGTATCGTCATTAACGGCGCCATTCGCGATGCGGCCAACATCGGCGCGGGTGACTTCCCGTTGTTCGCTGCTGGCGTTTCGCACCGTGGCCCATACAAGGACGGCCCGGGCGAGATCAACGTGCCGATTGCCATTGATGGTATGGTGATCGAGCCGGGCGACCTGGTGATCGGTGATGACGATGGCCTGCTGTGCGTGCCTTACGACCACGTCGCTGAGGTCTATGCTCGCGCCACCGCCAAGCACACTGCCGAAACCGCACAGATGGAACACATTGCCCAAGGCACCAACGACCGTTCCTGGGTCCTGGAGTCCTTGAAGAAGAAAGGCTGCCTGCTGCCAGGCTGATCCAGCATGCGCTGCGCACCTTGCGATGGGGTGTGCAGCGGCTGTCGGGTTGGTGTCGGTCGCGGGTTCTATTGAGGATTCGCAGACTTGTCCGATACATCGTCACCGCATCGCAAACGTTGGCCCGCCGCCGTGCGGGCGCTCGCTCATCGCAACTTTCAGATCTATTTCGCCGGCCAGGGAGTTTCCACCCTGGGCAAGTGGGTTCAGCAGGTTGCACTGGCCTGGCTGGCCTATCATCTGACCGGCTCTGCCGTACTGCTGGGGCTGATCACCTTCCTTTCGCTCGCGCCGCAATTGCTCATCGGCCCGTTGGCGGGAGCCTGGATCGATCGGCATGACAAACGCCGGTTGCTGATCATCGTGCAACTTATCCTGATCGCGCAGTCGCTCGTGCTGGCGATTGCAACCTGGCGTAACTGGGTCGATGGCCCGTTCATTGCTGCCATGGCATTGTTGCTTGGCTTGCTCAATGCCTTGGAAACCCCTCTGCGCCAAGCGCTGATTGGCAGTTTTGTCGACGACCCGGCCGACCTGCCGAACGCGCTGGTGCTCAATGCGATGTTGATCAATGCCGCACGGTTCGTCGGCCCGCCATTGGCCGGTGGGCTCATTGCCCTGGCCGGCGAGGCGGCCTGCTTCGCCCTTACTGCCGTGGCTTTCATGGCCTTGCTGGGTGGCTTGCTGAAAGTGCGCGGCATTGCCGGCCCGAAGGCCAGTGGCTCAACCGCGCAAGTGTTTCGCGAAGGGCTGTTGTACCTGTGGCAAACGCGCTACGTTCGCCAGCTGCTAGTCAACGTGATCATGGTCAACTTGTTGGCATCCTGCTACGCGGCACTGCTGCCGATCCTGGCCAGGGCCGTGTTCGCTGGCGATGCGCGGGTGCTTGGCTGGTTGTGGGGGGCGGCAGGCGCGGGCGCGTTCGTGGCCACGCTGGTGCTGGCGGTTGGCGGCGCATTGCCTCGCCTGCGCCAGTTCACCGATGCTGGGGCACTGCTATGCGCGGTTGCGCTGATCGGTTTGTGCATGGCGGGTGCGCTGCCACTGGCTTTGCTGGCGCTGGGCGTTCTGGGTTTCGGCATCACCCTGAGCAATGTCAGTACGAACATGCAGTTGCAAAGTGGCGCACCCAGCCATTTGCGTGGCCGGGTGATCGCTTTCTATATTGCCATGCGCTTCGGCTTCGAAGCTTTGGGCGGCATGGCGGCGGGGCTGGTCGCGGCCCGCTGGGGAGCGCCGGCGACCTTGGGGGTCGCCGGAGGGTTTCTGGTGATCGGGCTGTTGGGTCAATACGGCATGCGTCGCCGCCGCTGAGCGGTCAGATTGTCTGGCCTTGGCCGTGAGGCGCCTGCTGCTTGGCAGGGTCGCCCAGCCAGAGCATCAGGCAGGTGCCGACCAGCAGGATCGATGCAACAGCAAAGAACGGCATGCTGAAGCTATGAGTGGCGTCCTTGATCAGGCCGATCAGGAACGGGCCTGTGAAGCCGCCCAGGTTGCCGATCGAGACGATCATCGCCAGGCCGCCAGCGGCGGCGCGACCGGTCAGGAAGGTCGAAGGTATCGCCCAGAACGTGGCCTGGAATGACAGGATGCTCGCCACCGCCACGCACAGGCTGGCGATCTTCAACACCGGCTGGTCAAGCAGGGCGGCGGCCACCAGGGCCACGGCGGCCAATGCCAATGCACTGACCACATAGGGCAGGCGGTGATGGCTACGGTTGGCCAGCCGTGCCCACATCGTCATTGCCAGTGCCCCGAGCAGGTAGGGCAGGGCGACCACCAGGCCGACCGCGCCGCTATCGATGCCCAGACCTTTGATGATCTGCGGCAGCCACATGCCTATGCCAATCGAGCCGACGATGCAGCAAAAGTTGATGGCCGCCAGGGTGAACACCTTGGGGTTGGTCAAGGCTGCGCGTAGCGTATTGCCATGAGATGCACCGATGGCCTGTTGTTCTTGGGACAGGCGCTGGTCAAGCCATGCTTTCTCTCGCGGGTTGAGCCATTTTGCCTTGGACGGGGTATCGACCAGTACGAAGAGGCAAGCGATGCCAAGCAGCACGGCCGGCATCGACTCGGTGACCAGCAGCAGCTGCCAGTTCTTCAGGCCCAAAACACCATGCTGTTCCATCAGCCAGCCGGACAGGGGCGAGCCGACGATGTTGGCCGCAGGAATGCCCAGCAGGAAGGCGGCAGTAGCTTTCGCCCGCCATTTGCCGGGGAACCAGTAGGTGAAGTACAGGTATACGCCGGGCGTGAAGCCTGCTTCGGCAAGCCCCAGCAAAAAGCGCGCAATGCTGAAACTGATTGGTCCGGTGGCGAACGCGGTGGCCATGGAGATCAGCCCCCAGGTGATCATGATTCGCGCAATCCACACCCGTGCGCCGAAGCGCTGCATCAGCAGGTTGCTGGGGATCTCGAACATGAAGTAGCCGAAGAAGAACAGGCCGGCTGCCCAGCCGAACATCGTCGCGGTAAGGCCCAGGTCCTGGTTCATGCTGATGGCGGCGAAGCCGACATTGGTGCGGTCGAGGTAGCTGATTACGTAGCAGATGAAGATGAACGGCACCAGGCGCCACAGCACGCGGCGCATCAGGCGTTCGCCCTCGGCGTCGCTGAGCGGCGCCTGGGCAGCGGGGGTTTCGTGGGTCATGTCGTCACTCTTTTGTAGTTGTTGTGTGCCCTGACAGGGGGCTGGTTCAGCTGTGGGAATACATTGACAGCCCAGGCGCAGTGGTGCGCACCTGCAGAATGCTGCCGGTTTCGGATTCGGTGATGTACAGGGTCTGCCCGTCATTGCCGCCGAAGGCCAGGTTGGTGTTGCTGATGCCTGCGCAGGAGACGATGCGCTGCAACGGCTCAGCGACTTTCGACAGCTTCCATACCGAGCCGAAACCGGTATGGGCGATATACAGGTTGCTCTGTGCATCGAGGGCCAGGCCGTCGGGGCCGCCCAGCCCACCATGCAGCTGGGCGAAAACGCCCACCTTGCCGACGATCGAGCCGTTGCCCAACGGGATGCGCCAGATCTGTTGCGCGCGTGTCACGGCCACCAGCAGGTGATTGAGGTGCGGGTCGTAGACGATGCCATTGGGGCTGGGGATGGTGCCAAGCAGACAGGTCAGGTTGCCGCTGGCGTCGAGCTTGTACACGCGGCCGCTGGCATCTTGCAGCCCGGTCTGGCCTTGGTCTGTGAAATACAGGTCACCGTTAGGTGCGAACACCAGGTCGTTGACGCCTTTGAAACCTTCCGAACCAGCCGAGTCCAGCAGCGCTTCGAGAGCACCGGTATCTGGGTCGAGCACCATGATCCCGCGCTTGTAGTCGGTAATGAAGATGCGTCCATCCTGGTGAATCTTCAGGCCGTTCGGCCAGCCATCGTACTGACACACCAGTTCCCAATCGCCCTGCGGCGAGATGCGGAAAATTCGCCCGTTGGGGATGTCGGTCACGTAAAGGCGGCCTTGACGATCGAATGATGGGCCTTCGAGGAACGAGTCGATGGCACGGCCCTGGCGGTTGGCATTGGCCCAGGCGGTCGGGCGCGGGTCGCGGAAGCGGTCGGGCAGGCGGGTGAATACCGTGGTCTCCACGGTCGGCGGGGCAGCAAAGAAGCTCATGGGCGCTCCTGTAGGGCCGGGGACGCTTGGGCGTCCGATTGTTGTTTGATGTATTTAATGCAACGACGTTGCAAAATAAAACAAAACCGGGCGAAGGGTGAAGCTGTTTTTGCGGCAAATTTAGATTTTCAGGCGTGTTTCGCGCTGCCTGTTGACGAGGTTGCGATAATCTGCCTCCATATAAAGAAATGTCGTTTCAAAATAATAACAACGATCCTTTGGAGTCTCTTGCTTGAAATCCCTACCTTCCCTCTGCCGCATTGCCTTGGCAGCAGGCGGCAGCGTCATAGGCTTGTCTGCCCAGGCCGACCTGATCGGTGACAGCCACGCGAACCTGTCGATGCGCAATTTCTACTTCAACAGCGATAACCGCGACGGCACGGCGCAGCCCTCCAGAACCGAGGAGTGGGCGCAAGGCTTTCTACTCGACCTGCGCTCCGGTTATACCGACGGTGTGGTTGGTTTCGGCGTGGACGCCACGGCCATGCTGGGCCTTACGCTGGACAGCGGCAGAGGGCGGCATCAGGGCGGTAGCATGATTCCTTCCGATGGCGAAGGCGCAGCCGACCGCTGGAGCAGCGCCGGTGCCACCGCCAAGATGAAGATGAGCCAGACCGAGCTGCGCGTGGGGCAACTGATGCCCAGGTTGCCGGTACTGGTGACCTCTGATGGCCGATTGCTGCCGCAGACCTTCCAGGGCGTGCAATTGCAGAGCAAAGACATCAATAACCTCACGCTCATCGGCGGGGCGCTGAACCGCGCCAGGGGCCGGGCTTCGACCGACCTCACCGGCATGGCCGTAAGCGGCGGCACTCAGGAGAGTGACCGTTTCAACTTTGTCGGTGCCGATTACCGCGCCACCCATACGCTGCTGCTGCAGTATTACGCCGGGCAACTCGAAGACTACTACCTGCAACAGTTCACCGGCCTCAATCACACCCTGGCGTTGACCGATGACAGCTCGTTGACCACTGACCTGCGCTATTTCCGCACCCGTGCGGACGGTGCCAACGGCAGTAGCTCAGGGCGTAGCCAGGGCTATACCGTTGGTGGATACACCAACGGTAGCGACGGGGAAATCGACAATGACCTGTGGAGTGCGGCGTTCACCTATCGTTTGCGGGGCCACTCGCTGACCCTGGGTTACCAGAGTGTTTCCGACGATAGCAACTTCGTACAGATCAACCAGGGTTCGATCGACAAGGGGGCTGGAGGCAGCAGCCTGTATCTGTGGACCGACAAGATGCTGCTCAGCTTCACGCGCGCGGGTGAGCGTACCGGGTTTGCCCAGTACGGCTATGACTTTGCTGCCAGCGGCATACCTGGGCTGAAGGCTTCGGTGATCTATTTGAAAGGCGACCACATCCAGGCAGCCGCAGGCGCCGAACAGTCGGAGTGGGAGCGGGACTTTTCGCTGGACTACGTGATACAGGGCGGCACGCTCAAAGGGCTTGGCGTGGCCTGGCGCAACGGCAAATCGCACAGCGAGGCAGCGCGCAATGGTGACCAGAACCGCCTGATCATCAACTACACCCTGCCGCTGTTCTGAGCATCGGCCAGTACAGCGAACGGGCCGCATCGGCTGTAAAGTTCGCTGATTGCCAGGTCAGTGGATATTTGCCCATACGATTGCGATCAACCTCTAGCCAGCAGGCGCACATATATTGCCCTGCTGGCTTTTTTTTCCTGGCACACACAGCGCATGCTACGTTGGCGGGGGCCGGCCGTTGTCGGATAATGAGGTTTTTCCGCCCTTGCGTACAGATTGAGGGCTTCGATCCTGTGAGGTTTTGCAAATGGTGAAAGCGCGGCCGCGTCCAGCGGTAAATGGTGTGGCATCGGCAGACCGTGTTTTGACCGTGCTGACCGCGTTTCAGATAGGCGACTCTGCGCTGAGCCTGGTTCAGCTGGTAGAACGTACCGGCCTCATCAAAAGCACGATCATGCGCTTGATGGTGTCTCTGGAAAACCATGGCTTCATCACGCGCATGGCTGACGGGCGTTATCAGCTAGCCAGCGAAGTCATGCGGTTGAACACGGTCTATCAAGAGGCGCTGGACCTCGAAAGGCATGTGATGCCACGTTTGCATGATTTGGCTGAAAAGTCAGGTGAGACCGCCTCCTTCTATGTGCGTCACGGTGCATATCGGATGTGTCAGTACCGTGTTAACTCTTCCCATCGACTTCGCCTCAATCTTCAACCCGGAGACATGCGTCCGATGGATGAAGCGGCAGGGGCACAGGCCTTGCGCGCGCCTTATCAAGTCGGCATTGCATTGCAGAAACCGTTCTACTCGAAGGGAGCCACCGACCCGCATGCGGCTTCAATGGCACTGCCCATCTACGGTGCGCAACAGGAACTGATGGGAGCCCTTGTAATTTCAGGGCCTGCGAGCCGTTTGACGGAGGAATATGCCGAAAGCCTCAAGCTCATGTTCTTCGAAGCTGCACGTGATCTGATGCGAAGCCTGGGCTTCAAGCCTGCGTCATTGGAGCCCGAGTCGGTCCAATAGGTCGAGCGCACGCTCACTCAACCAAGGCCAGCCACGGCCAACATGCCTGGTAGCTGGCAGCTTTTTCCCTGAACAAGCCTGGTCGGGGGGTGAGTGGCTGTGCTTTCGCGTAGAACACTGAATTCGCAAGCGGTCCGCGTACCCTGTGGGCTTTAGCCGCGAAGCATCCAGCTCGGTGCATGGCATTGGCTGCGCCGGTATGGCTATTCGAATGTCGCTGGTTCCATGACACATCGAACGTCTGCAAGGGGACCCAAAGCTGCCGGTGAGCCGAACAGCAATATTGTGCAGGGCGCAGGTGCCGGGTGCTTCGCGTACCGCTGTGGGAGCGGGCGCGCCCGCGAAGAATCCAATGCGGAGCCTGGCACCGGCTGCGCCGGTGTTCGCGGGCCCGCCCGCTCCCACAAAGTGCGCGTCGCACTAACGAAATCAATTTTTCAGCGTCGGCTATAGGGCAGTACCGGCCTCGTTGCCTGCAACGTCAACTCAGATCCAGACGTCATTCATAGCAGTTCGCTTACTTATGTTTCCCCCCGTGCCTAGTTCGCGGGCAAGAGGATCACGAAGTTCTTTTTCATGTCTTCCAGTACGGTCCATTTGCCCTTGGCGCCCGGTTCGATAATGAACGTGTCGCCAGCGGCCAGGGTGACGGGGGCGCACCCCTGAAGCTCGATGACGCAGCATCCACTCAGTACATGGCAGAACTCCCACACTTTGTAGTCGATGCGCCACGCCCCGGTGCTGGCTTCCCATTCTCCGGAAATGCGACCTTGCTGTTCATCGTGATAGTACTTGGACGTCAGCGTATGAGGGGTGCCTTCCACGACCTCTTCAAAAAAGGGAAGGTCGCGCACCGGTTGGATATCCAGTTCGCGGAACACGGTCAGTTTCTTGTTCATGGTGTTTTCTCGAGCACGTTGTGGGTAGGGCGATACATCAAATAGGCTTCACCGGTTACGCCCAGCATCGGGTGCGGAACGATCTGGCAGGTTTTAACAATCTGAAAACCGTGACGTTCATAGAAGCGGCGTGCACCGTGGTTTTCTGCATAATCGATCAGGCATAGCCCATTCAGGCCGTAGTCCTCGGCGCGCTGCTGGGCGTGGCGAAGAAACTGGACGCCCAGCCCCTGGCTGCGCCAGGCCTCATCCAGGGCCAGGCTGGAGATGTACAGGGTGTCGGGTATTTCCATGTCGGAATATGGCGCGAGCACCGGGTCTGTCTCGACAGGCCTGTCAGGTGTCTCGCGCAAGGCATAGCTATGCATCATGCCGATGACGCGCCCTTCGAAAGTGGCCATCAGGCAATTCTTGTAGGAAAAGTCGCCCTGTTCCCTGGCATAGCGAGACGCACCGACACTCAGCAATGCTTGTCCAGGTGCGGCAAGCTTGCTCCATATGTAATCGGCCATGCCCTCCGATGTCAGTTGAAAGAAGCGCGCAATATCGTGCGCGTCCGAGGCTTGAGCGGGTCTGAAGGCGATAGGCAAGTACAGTGCTCCCATGGGATCGGGTGGTCGGTTTTCAAGGATTACGCCTTTGGCAGGGTGGCAGGGTAGGCGGGTTCAACGGTTGCCATCATGCTCTGGGCGAACACCTTCAGCACGGTGTGCGACGCTGCCCCCTGCTCAAAGGCACATGACCATCTGATGGCTCAGGCCTGAGGCATCGATCGTGCAGTTGCCGGAGGTGGTGAGGCGAGAAGCGGGGTGACGTGGACTTCCATGGCGGAATGGCCGGACTCAGCGCAAGCCCGCTCCCAGAGGTAATGCACCTGGCTTGAGGCCACCGCAATCGAGGTGAGAGCAACAGTCTTGCTCAATTTCTAAAAAGCTGGCGCGATCCCTGTGGGAGCGGGCGTGTCGAGGCGTCGAACCGCCGCGAACACGGGCGAAGCCCGTGCCATCCACCGCGTCGCCTGTTTCGCGGGCTTGCCCGCTCCCACAGATACTGCGCATGGCTTGAGGTCAGCGCGGTCGGGTGGGAGCAACAGTCTTGCTCCATCAGGTTGCCTCATTGCCTGTAGGAGCAGCCTGTGCATGCCTGAAAGTCGGTGCTGACAATGTGGGCTGGCTTGCCTGCGATGGGCTGCATGGCAGCCCCGTTCCAGCACGGCCTTTACAGGTCAAAAGCGGACGCTCACTCAACCAAGGCCAGCCACGGCCAACGTGCCTGATAGCTGGCAGCTTTCTCCCTGAACAAGCCTTGCCGTGGGTTCAGCTCGTTCATCCTGAGCAGGTCGTTCTGCAGGTCGTCCAGACCATGCGTGCTGTAAAGTTCGCCAGTGCCCACATCGACCCCCAGGCAGGTCGACCGGATCAGATACCGGTCGATGCCGTCCGTGGCCTTGTTCAAGGGCGAATAGGTGCCGCCGAACTTCGCCTCGTACCACAAGTGAACACGGGCCTGATTGCGCACCTCAACGTTGATGCCCAAGTGCGCACACGCTTGATGAACCCGGGCGATGACACGGTCTTCTGCCTCCCAGGACAAGTCGGCGTCGAAATAGGCGATGTCATAGTCCTTGATACCCCATTCGGCAGGTAGCCCGGCGCGGTGGTTCCAGAACGTCTGGAACAGCGCGCCTGCCGTCAACATGCAGTGTGGGATATCCAGCTTTGGCAGGGTCGCCAGCAATGCCCGGTTTATCGGGTTCTCGCGGATGATTGCCAGCACCTGTTCGTTCGTCAGTGAATGCATGGGTACCGTCCTTGGTGGTTGCATTGCGCTGGGCTGAGCTTACCTGAATGACGCCTCGGTAATGTGGCGATGAGAGCAGGTTTTGCCCTCGAATGGTCAGTCGGAAAAGGCCATGAAAGCGTTGGTTACATTGCTCTACGCCGTCCTGCGGTCAATCGGACCATAGTTCATGCGTGTTCCGTATCACTGCCGTGAGCTGCTCGAGGTGCCGCTGGTCGCCCGGGCTCGGCAAACGGTAGATTTGATTCGGGTTTTGTACGATGATTTTCGTAATTGGCAGGGATGAGCTATGAAATTCGGCTTCAGGGAGGCCCAGCGAGCGGTGATAGCGGCGCTTGAGTCAGGGGAGTATCAACACGTTTCACGCAGGGATATCGACGTAAAGAACCTGCTGGCTACAGGAGAAGTGTCAGCCGGCGAGGTTTCCGAAGTCGTTCGCTCATGTCGGGGTATCCATCACGTCAGCACCCCTAACCATGCCGTTGCAGCCATCGAGGTGCATGTGCTCCAACGGGAGGGTTGGTACATAAAGTTCTTTTTCATCGAGCCAGACACCTGGTTCATCAGCGTTCACCAGTGAGTACCCAGATCATGAAGATCTTTTTTGAAGGCGACAGAGGAAAAGCGCTTTGCGAGCATTGCCAGGCCGTGGTGCCCACGCACTATGCTCGCCGGGATGTGCCGTTTAGCGATGGCCAAGGGGTGGCCAAGGACATTCTGGTGGGGGTGTGCGCCCGTTGTGATGGTGTGGTCGCCATTCCATCGCAATCCACGCCGGCCATCCGGGAGGCGCGCAAGCAGCAGCTCAAGTCGATCGAGGCGCGTTTGCCGGCGGTCTATCTGGATGTACTCGATGCGGCCATGCATGCGGTCAGTAATGAGGCGGGAGCAAATTTGCGCAAGTTGTTCCTTGCCCACTATTTCCAACAGTTGGTGCAGGCGCAGCAGTGTGGGCAATTGCATACGGCGCATCAAACGTTCCTTCAGGCGCTGGAGGAACAGCGAGAGGAGCGCGGGCTTGCGCGTTCCAATGCAACCCGGCGCTTGTCGATGAAGGTCAATCCATACATGGCAGAGGACATGCTTGCGCTTCAGCAGCATACAGAGATGAACCAGACCGAATTGCTGAAGGCTGTGATCGCGCGTATTCAGGCGGATGTGCTGGAGAATCGGGATCAGGAGGTGATTCGAGTCTTGCAGCGACTGGCGCGGTTGGCGTTGTAGTGAGCATTTGAAAGAAGCACAGCGTACCGCCAAGCGCTGTGCTTCACATTCGGATCTTGAGTCTTTTTGAAGAAACTCGTACCTGTTCCTACAAGAACTAATCAGATTTTTCCCCTTCCTCGTAGTCCATTTCTGAATCATCCTTTTCAAGCCGTTTCACCATTGCGATGGAAACCTGAGCCCCCTAGTCTCGCCCTGTCGTTGCAAATTCAACGACCGGGTCTGCAAGCCTGGGGAAGTATCGAAAGCGTGCTCATCATCGAGCCGTTGGTGTGTGCCAACGGTTGTGCTTAATGGTGGCTGCGTACGGGTGACCTTCGGGTCAGCCGGGTTTTTCTCGATCTTCCCCGGTCTTGCAGGCCCGTACGCAGCCGCCACCCATTCTCTGCAAGGGATGGGGTGTGGTTTTCTCTCACGAAATCGAGATGTGACCATGCTCAAAATAGTCCCGGATCCACCCATTTTTTCTGACCCATCCCATCACCTGGAAGACACCCTGACCCAGGCCACGGAATACGTGCTCTGCGCCTTGTCCGTAGGCCATCACGCCATTGCCTTGCTCCCCAGATCTCCCGCCACGATCATGACCCTGGTGGTCGTGCATGAAATGGAGGCTGTGCGCACGCTGCTGGAGTCGGCGATTGCGCAGGTGCAGCTCAGGGGCAGGCCACAGATGCATACGTTGCATTGACTGGCTGACTATCAATTTTTGCCAGGCTGGGTGGTGTGATTTCCCTGCCAAGGCAGCGATGCGGGATCAATGTTGTGGGGGATGGCACGGGCTGCGCCCGTGTTCGCGGTGAACCCGCTCCCACAGAATAGGGGGTAGCCCCAGATTCTACCTCCTGAGGGAAATCGCACTGGCTGGCGGATTCACAAGAGGGTTTCAGATGGACAAGGATATGGATGACGACACCGGCACACTGGGCCTGACCGTAGGTTCGGCGACGTTCCTGGACGGTGTACTGGACGGCAAGAAACTGTTCCGCGTAGAACCGGGAAACTGCTGCGACCATGCCATCGAACAAGCGTCGGTCTTGATGGACTGCTCACGGCGAGCGTCGTTCATCGGGGTAATGGACAACGAACCGGTGCTGGTCTGGGCTTCGCACTTTCTCTGCGACATGGCCAAGGCGTTGATGGATGACGCCCATATGGGCATGCGCAAGAACCGATAACCGTGGACGGGGCAGGGTGCGCTTGGCACCCTGCCAGTATTGTCTGGTTTTCCTGTAGGGGTTAGGTTGACGGGCTCTCTTCAAGGAAGATTACCCCATGAAACGGACCTTACCGCTGCTGTTCGCCTGCGCGTTTTTCCCCCTGCAAGCCTGGTCGGCGCTGGAAGTCGGCCAGTTCACCCTGGGCATGCCCAAGCCCCAGACCATGGCCATTCTGCAGCAGCAGTTCGGCGAGGTGAAGCAGTTCACCGGCTATCACTACCAGGTGCCCACCGAGTTCTTTCAGGGGCGCAACCCCAAGGGTAATTACAGCCTCGGCGGTATTGCCATCACGCAAGTGAAGGCGTCGTTCAATGAGGCCGACCAACTTCGCCAGGTGGAGGTGCGGCTGGCCAGCACCGACGAGGCGCGGGTCCAGCAACTGTTGCCGATGACCAGGCAGGCCAGGCCTGTACCGAATAGCGGTGGCCGGCTCGAGGCGTTTTCCGCGGACGGCGAGCTGGTCTACTGGGTGTCCAAAGACCGGGACTGGATCGTGGTGACCATCGCCGACAAGGCCAGCTCGGAACAGAACATCAAGGCGCGAGCCAAGAGTGATGAACGCTTTGCCCAGCTGAACCGCAAGTTCGACAAGCTGATCGAGACGGCCGAGGCGGTGGAAGGCAAGCACTGATCGGCAAAGCCGGGCAGCTTTCAAGCCTTGCGCAGGCCTGTTCTCATGGAACGGCACATAATTCATTGAATCAGCAGGGCCATTGTGGGAGCGGGCAGGCCCGCGAACACCGGCGTAGCCGGTGCCATCTATTGCGCCGCCTGCTTCGCGGTCACGCTCGCTCCCACATGGGACGCGGACCACTTGCGAACTCGGCCCAATACGCGAAACCCGCGTCGGTTTCAGGATGCGCCTGGTCGTTCGCACGCAACCCCTCGACGCCACAAATGCCATGCTTGCAGGATGCCTTCGGACCAGCGCGCACAGACGTGCGGCCGTGGGCAAGGAGGCCGCTGGCAGCACGCAACCGTGACGTGGCCGGCGCGCCGCAGCAGAACACGCCGGATACCTGCCCTCACAACAATTCAGGCAGGGTCCGTGATGCCGAGGTCCGCTGAATGCCTGATGAATTGCTCCACTTGCCTGTGATCCACCGCATCCTGGCCCGCGACAAGGATACCCCCGGCGCCCTGTTGCCGATCCTGCATGCCATTCAACACGACGTTGGCTACATTCCCGATGCCGCTGTCGCCGAAATTGCCCACGCCCTGAACCTCAGCCTTGCCGAGGTGCGCGGGGTGATCAGTTTCTACCATGATTTCCGCACCACGCCACCGGCGCGCCATACCCTGCGCCTGTGCCGCGCCGAGTCCTGCCAGAGCCGGGGCTCCGAGGCGCTGGCCGCGCAACTGCGCGAACAGCTGGCGCTGGACGACCACGGCACCAGCGCCGACGGCGCCATCAGCCTGCGCCCGGTGTACTGCCTGGGCGCCTGTGCCTGCTCGCCAGCGCTGGAACTCGACGGCCAGGTGCACGCGCGCCTTACCCCTGAGCGCCTGCGCGCGCTGGTCAATGCCTGCCGGGAGGACGCAGCATGCTGAAGCTGTATATCCCCTGCGACTCGGTAGCCCGCGCCGTGGGCGCCGACCAGGTCGCCGCTACCTTGCTGCGCGAGGCCGAGCGCCGCCAGCTGCCGCTGGACATCCAGCGCACCAGTTCCCGCGGGCTGTACTGGCTGGAGCCATTGCTGGAATGCGACAGCGCGCAAGGGCGCCTGGGTTTCGGCCCGGTTACCCCGGAAGACGTGCCGTCCTTGCTCGACGCCTTGACCGTTGAGCCCGGTGAACCCGGCGGCCATTCGCTGGCGCTGGGGCCCGTCGAAGACATCCCTTACCTCAAGACCCAGCAGCGCCTGCTGTTCGCCCGCGCCGGCATTACCCGCCCATTGTCGCTGGACGACTACCGCGCCCATGGCGGCTTCGCCGGCCTGGAAGCGGCCGTGGCCCTGGACGGTGCCGAGGTGGTCGCCGCCGTGCTCGATTCCGGCTTGCGCGGTCGCGGCGGTGCAGCGTTCCCGGCCGGCATCAAGTGGCGCACCGTGCGTGACGCCGGGGCCGGGCAGAAGTACGTGGTATGCAACGCCGACGAGGGTGACTCCGGTACCTTTGCCGACCGGATGCTGATGGAAGGTGACCCGTTCCTGCTGATCGAGGGCATGATCATTGCCGGCCTCGCCGTGGGTGCCGACAAGGGCTACATCTATGTGCGCTCGGAATACCCCGACGCCATCCGCGTGCTCGACCAGGCTTTCGCCATCGCCCGTGACGCTGGATACCTCGGCAACGACGTGGCCGGTAGCGGCCAGGCCTTCGACCTGGAAGTGCGGGTCGGCGCCGGCGCCTATATCTGCGGCGAAGAAACCGCGCTGCTCGAATCCATCGAAGGCAAGCGCGGCATCGTCCGCGCCAAGCCTCCGCTGCCCGCACTGCAGGGCCTGTTCGGCCTGCCGACGCTGGTGCACAACGTACTCACCCTGGCCTCGGTACCCATCATCATGGCCAAGGGCGCGGCGTTCTATCGCGACTTCGGCATGGGCCGCTCGCTGGGCACCATGCCATTCCAGCTGGCCGGCAACATCCGCCAGGGCGGCCTGGTGGAACGCGCCTTTGGCCTGACCCTGCGCGAACTGGTGGAAGGCTATGGCGGCGGCACGGCCAGTGGCCGGCCGCTGAAGGCCGCGCAGGTGGGTGGCCCGCTCGGTGCCTGGGTACCGCCCAGCCATTTCGACACGCCGCTGGACTATGAAGCCTTCGCTGCCATGGGCGCGATGCTCGGCCATGGTGGTGTGGTAGTGGCCGACGACACCTTGAACATGGCCAGCATGGCGCGCTTTGCCTTGCAGTTCTGTGCCGAAGAGTCCTGTGGCAAATGTACCCCGTGCCGCATCGGCTCGACCCGGGGCATGGAAGTGGTCGACCGGCTGATCGCCACCAGCGACCTGTCCGAGCGGCATGACCAGGCCCTGTTGCTGCGCGACCTGTGCGACACCATGCAATACGGGTCGCTGTGCGCCATGGGCGGCATGACCGCCTATCCGGTGGCCAGCGCCCTCAAGTACTTCCCTGCCGATTTCGGGCTGACCCACACGGAGGCCGCACAGTGATCAATTTTTTCGACCCCGCTTCTGATAAAAGCAGCGACCTCGGCACCCCGGCCCGTGACAGCGAGGTACAGGTCAGCCTGAGCATCGATGGCCGCGCCATCACCGTGCCCGCCGGCACCTCGGTGATGCGTGCCGCGGCCATGCTCGGCACCAGCATCCCCAAACTGTGCGCCACCGACAGCCTCGAAGCCTTCGGCTCGTGCCGCATGTGCATGGTGGAAATCGAAGGCATGCGTGGCTACCCGGCCTCCTGCACCACCCCGGTCAGCGAAGGTATGGTGGTGCACACTGAAACCCCGCGCCTGGCCGGTTTGCGCCGCAACGTGATGGAGCTGTACATCTCCGACCACCCGCTGGACTGCCTGACCTGTTCGGCCAACGGCAACTGCGAGCTGCAGACCGTGGCCGGCCAGGTGGGCCTGCGCGAGGTACGCTACGGCTATGACGGTGCCAACCACCTGGCCGAGAAGAAGGATGTATCCAACCCGTATTTCGACTACGAGCCGAGCAAGTGCATCGTCTGCAGCCGCTGCGTGCGTGCCTGCGAGGACATCCAGGGCACCTTCGCCCTGACCATCACCGGGCGCGGCTTTGAATCGAGGGTGGCGGCGGCGGGTGGTGAAAACTTCCTCGCCTCCGAGTGCGTGTCGTGCGGCGCCTGCGTGCAGGCCTGCCCGACCGCGACCCTGACCGAAAAGAGCCTGGTGCAGCTGGGCCAACCCGAGCGTGCGGTCATCACCACCTGCGCCTACTGCGGCGTCGGTTGCTCGTTCCGTGCCGAGATGAAGGGCGACCAGCTGGTGCGCATGGTCCCGGACAAGAACGGCGGCGCCAACCACGGCCACGCCTGCGTCAAGGGCCGCTTCGCCTGGGGCTACGCCACTCACCCGGACCGCATCACCAAGCCGATGATCCGCAAGCGCCTGGAAGACCCATGGCAGGAAGTCAGCTGGGACGAGGCGGTGACCTACGCCGCCAGCGAATTCCGCCGTATCCAGCTGAAGTACGGTCGCGACTCCATCGGTGGCATCACCTCCAGCCGCTGCACCAACGAAGAAGCCTACCTGGTGCAGAAACTGGTGCGCACGGCGTTCGGCAACAACAACGTGGATACCTGCGCACGGGTATGCCATTCGCCCACCGGCTACGGCCTGAAGCAGACCCTGGGTGAATCGGCCGGTACGCAAAGCTTCGACTCGGTGATGCAGGCCGACGTGGTGCTGGTGATCGGCGCCAACCCCACCGATGCCCACCCGGTATTCGGCTCGCAGCTCAAGCGCCGCCTGCGCCAGGGCGCGCGGCTGATCGTGATCGACCCGCGACGCATCGACCTGGTCGACTCGCCGCACGCTCGCGCCGAGCTGCACCTGCAACTGCGCCCCGGCACCAACGTGGCCATGCTCAACGCCCTGGCCCACGTGATCGTTACCGAAGGCCTGCTGGCCCAGCGCTTCATTGATGCCCGCTGCGAAACCGAGGATTTCGCCCGCTGGCGCGACTTCGTCAGCCTGGCGGAAAACGCCCCCGAAGTGCTTGGCCCGGTCTGCGGCGTGCCTGCCGAGCAGATCCGCGCCGCCGCCCGGCTGTATGCCACCGGCGGCAACGCGGCGATCTACTACGGCCTGGGCGTGACCGAGCACAGCCAGGGCAGCACCGCGGTGATGGGCATCGCCAACCTGGCCATGGCCACCGGCAACATCGGCCGGGAAGGGGTAGGGGTGAACCCGCTGCGCGGGCAGAACAATGTGCAGGGCTCGTGCGACATGGGCTCGTTCCCTCACGAACTGCCCGGCTACCGGCATATTTCCAACGAGGGCGTGCGTGCCGAGTTCGAGCGTGCCTGGGGCGTGACCCTGCAGCCCGACCCGGGCTTGCGCATCCCCAACATGTTCGAGGCAGCGCTGGACGGCAGCTTCAAGGCCCTGTACTGCCAGGGCGAAGACATTGCCCAGAGCGACCCCAACACCCAGCACGTCACCGCGGCCCTGCTGGCCATGGAGTGCGTGGTGGTGCAGGACATCTTCCTCAATGAAACAGCCAAGTTCGCCCATGTGTTCCTGCCGGGCAGCTCGTTCCTGGAGAAGGACGGCACCTTCACCAACGCCGAGCGACGCATCTCGCGGGTGCGCAAGGTCATGGAGCCGCTGGCCGGCAAGGCCGACTGGGAGGCGACCATGGCCCTGGCCAACGCCCTGGGCTACCCGATGAACTACCGTCATCCGTCCGAGATCATGGACGAGATCGCCCGCCTGACGCCTACCTTCCACCGTGTCAGCTACGCCGAGATCGACCGCCACGGCAGCCTGCAGTGGCCGTGCAACGACGCAGCGCCGGATGGCACGCCAACCATGCACATTGACCAGTTCGTGCGCGGCAAGGGGCGCTTCATGCTCACTGGCTACGTGCCCACCGAGGAGAAGGTCAACAACCGCTTCCCGCTGCTGCTGACCACCGGGCGCATCCTCAGCCAGTACAACGTCGGCGCCCAGACCCGGCGCACCGGCAACGTCGCCTGGCATGACGCCGACCGTCTGGAAATCCACCCCACCGACGCTGAAAGCCGTGGCATCCAGGATGGCGACTGGGTTGGCATTGGCAGCCGCGCCGGGCAGACGGTGCTGCGCGCCAAGGTCAGTGCGCGGGTAGCGCCAGGGGTGGTGTACACCACGTTCCACTTCCCCGAATCGGGGGCCAACGTGATTACCACCGACAACTCCGACTGGGCTACCAACTGCCCTGAGTACAAGGTGACGGCGGTGGAGGTGGTGAAGGTATTCCAGCCTTCGCAGTGGCAGAAGCGTTACCAGGACTTCAGTGACGAGCAACGGCGTTTGCTGAAGGAGCGCCGTATTGCGGAGAAAACCGAGGTGCGCCGATGAGCGCTGAGAACCTGGTCAAGATGGCCAACCAGATTGCCCATTACTTCGACAGCGAGCCAGACCGGGCGCTGGCGGTGCAAGGGGTACGGCAGCATCTGCAAAGCTTCTGGACGCCGGCGATGCGCCGGCAGCTGGCGGAATGGGCCGAGGCCAATGCAGGGGAGGGCCTGGACCCGAAGGTGCGGGAGGCGTTGGCCTAGCTATCGGTACTGATTGGGGCTGCTGCGCAGCCCATCGCCGGCAAGCCAGCTCCCACAGGTACTGCACATGACTTGAGGTCAATGCGGTCGATGTGGGAGCTGGCTTGCCGGCGACAGGGCCCTGACAGATTGAATTCCAGCCGCGGGCCAGCTCGGCCAGGTGCGCGATGGCTTCCTCGCTCTTGAGTACCAGCACATCCCCCTCCAGCGCATCCAGCACCACCTCCGAGGTATTACCAATCAACGCCCCGGAAATCCCCGTGCGGCACACCGTGCCGATCACCGTCACGACCGCATCGAGCTTCTTCTCGGTATGCGGGATCAGCACATCCGCCGGCCCTTCAGCCACATGCAGGCGGTCGTCGCTGATGCCGTACTCTGCCTGGAATGCCTTGCACGCCTCGCGGTAACGCTTCTCGATGGTTTCGCTCAACTGGTACACCGGGTCCGACGCCGACAGCATCGGCGAAGGATGGGCGCTGATGACGTGCAACTCGCCCTTGGCCAGTTTGGCAATCTGGAAGCCATGGTCGATGATGCTGGCATGCAGGCGGCGGTGGTCCTCGTCCTGGTTGCCCACGTCCACCGCGGCCAGGAACTTGCCGCCGGTCCACGGCCGCTCGCTCTTCACCATCAGCACGGCACACGGGCACTGGCGCAGCAGCTTCCAGTCGCTGGGAGTGAGCAGGGCCTTTTTCAGCGGGTTGTCCGGGCGGTGTTCCTTGATCACCAGCTCGCAGCCCTCGGCCTGTTGCACATAGATGATGGTGTCGTGCAGGTTGTCGCGCCAGGCCTCTTCATGGGTGACATTGTCATACCCGTCATCATGCAACTGGCTGCTCAGCAGGCTCAGCAGCGCGCAGTGGTCATGCCTTCTGTCGCACATCAGCAGGTGCAGGCGGGC
The DNA here is from genome assembly GCA_029953615.1 of Pseudomonas putida. Classification (NCBI taxonomy): domain Bacteria; kingdom Pseudomonadati; phylum Pseudomonadota; class Gammaproteobacteria; order Pseudomonadales; family Pseudomonadaceae; genus Pseudomonas; species Pseudomonas putida. Next base: position 4,255,759 of record CP124529.1, read on the forward strand.
GCCGGTGACGCCGGCGATCAGCTTGGCCCGGGTCAGTGCCCGGCTGTGGGCGTGCTCGGGGTCGAGAACGACAAGGATGCTGCGGACGGCTTGCATGGGCGTTAGCTCCCTTCAAAGGTGGCGACCAATGCCTGACTATAGTCGGCGCTTCCCCCGCTGGCGCTTGATGCATATCAAGCATAGTCACTGGCGCCGCCCACCGCCGCCGGTATAATCGCCGGCCTTGCCCGTTCTGTGTGGTTGCACGCTTATGTCCCTGATCCCCGAAATCGACGCCTTTCTTGGTTGCCCGACCCCAGACGCCTGGATCGAAGCGGCGCTCGCCGACCAGGAAACCCTGCTGATCGACCACAAGAACTGCGAATTCAAGGCTGCCAGCACCGCCCTGAGCCTGATCGCCAAGTACAACACCCACCTCGACCTGATCAACATGATGTCGCGCCTGGCCCGCGAGGAACTGGTGCACCACGAACAGGTTCTGCGCCTGATGAAACGCCGTGGCGTGCCGCTGCGCCCGGTGTCGGCGGGGCGTTATGCGTCGGGGCTGCGGCGTCTGGTGCGCGCTCACGAGCCGGTCAAGCTGGTGGATACGCTGGTGGTGGGGGCGTTCATCGAGGCGCGCAGCTGCGAGCGCTTCGCCGCGCTGGTACCGCACCTGGACGAGGAGCTGGGCCGCTTCTACCACGGCCTGCTGAAGAGCGAAGCGCGCCACTACCAGGGTTACCTGAAGCTGGCGCACAACTACGGCGATGAGGCGGACATCGCCCGCCGGGTGGAACTGGTGCGCGCGGCGGAGGTGGAGTTGATCCAGTCACCGGACCAGGAGCTGCGCTTTCACAGCGGCATCCCGCTGGCGCAGGCCGCCTGATTCGCACCAGGCGGCCCTGGCGTCAGTGACGGCGTCCCAGCAGCAGGCCGACCACCAGCCCGAGGCCCGCGGAAATGGCCACGGTCTGCCACGGGTGGCCACCGATGTAGTCCTGGGTAGCCGCCACCACCGGTTGCGCCTTGCCGCGTACCTTGTTGGCGGCTTGGCGCGCCTGGCGTAGCTTGAGGCTTACCTGCGCGCGCAGGGTTTCCGCTTCGTCACCCACCAGGGCGGCGCTTTCGTTCAGCAGCTTTTCCGATTCTTCGATCAGCGCCTGCAGTTCGCTGAATACCTGGTCCTTGATCTGATCGCTGTCGGCCAGCGCGGCGTTTTTCCGGGCCATGAACTCGTCCTCGTCGATGGTGTGGCTAGAACAATGGATGCCGGCGCGTCGGGAAAGTTGCGGCGGCATTGGGTGTTGCAATACCTGGGTGTAAGATAGCGGCCATTTTCAAAGTTGCAGGTACCTTCATGAGTTTCAATCTGGCCAACATGAGCTTCGAGGAACGGGCGCAGATCGAGGCAGAGAAGGCCCGGCTGTTCGAACTGTGGCAGAACAACCTGGGCAAGGCCAAGGGCGAAGCGGCGCGGCTGATTGCCGAAAAACCACGGCGCAAAGGCAAATGGGCCGAGTGGGTGCGCGCCGAGCTGGATGGCATGTCGCCGCCCGAATACGCCAACATGGTGCGCAGCGAAGTCAACAAGCTGATGGCCGCAGCCAGCGCCAACCGCTGATCACACCCCGCCAGGCGCCTACCAGTAGGCGCCCTTGGGCAGGTCCAGCTTGCCCTCGTCGGTAAAACGCACGGTCCCCAGCAGCCCGCCGGCCAGCTTGCCGCGCAGCACATAGGGCAGGCCCTGCAACGAGCCCGCCTGGCCCAGCCCATAGGCCTGGCGCAGGAAGGAAAACGCCGTGATGCTCACCGGTACCACGACCACCGCTTCGCCATAACGGCCGATATGCCCCTGCTGGTCGCTGACCCCGGCCGCCAGCGGCTGGCCGTTCACTTCCAGGTTCAGGGCGATGCCGTTGTAGTCGATTGGCGCCTCGTTGGGGTTTTGCACTCGCATCTTCACCGCCATGCGCAATTCCAGCTCTTGCCCGGTTAGCGGCTCTATCCCGATCACGCTGATATTGACCGGGTCGCGTGGCTGGAACAGCGCACAGGCCCCCAGGCCGCAGGCCAGCAGCAGGACCAGGAGCAGGCGGGCGTAGCGGTGCAGACGGGCAGCCATGGAGTGCGACCTTGCCAGAGTGGGCGAATGGGCAGTGTGGCAAATACGCGTCGGCGTTGAAAGTCTCCCTCCGGATGAAAGATACTGTTTCTCATTAACGCCCGATAAAACTTCCTACTGGCCATGCCCAAACCCATGCTGACCTCACCCGTGTCGGGCCTGCTGGCGAGTTTCCAGGAGCACCACGACGACCTGCTGCAGTTTCTGACCCGGCGCATGAGCGACCGCCAGCGCGCTGCCGACGTTGCGCAGGAAACCTACCTGAAGCTGGTGAGCATCGACCAGCAGGCGGTGCCGGTGTTGCACGCGCGCAGTTTCATCTTCCGCGTGGCCGGCAACTTGGCGATCGATGCCTTGCGCCGCGAGCAGCGCATTGCCGCCAGCCACGACGACAGTGAGCGGGCAGCTGAGGTGGTTTGCCCGGCGCCGGCACCCGAGGCGGTGTTGCTGGCCCGGGAGCGCCTGCAGATCCTCGATCAGGCGCTGCTGCAGCTGTCCGACAATGCCCGTCAGGCGCTGTTGCTCAACCGCGTCGAAGGCCTGACCCAGGCGCAGATCGCGCAACGCTTGGGCGTTTCCGAAAGCATGGTGGCGAAATACATCGGCCAGGCCCTGCGCCATTGCCGAGGCTGGCTCAAGCAGGCGGGTGTTGCTGCTGCACTGCTGTTGGCGGTTGGTGTGGCGGGTTGGCAGCAGGCGCCGGTGCTGCTGGCGGATTACCGCACGGGGGTGGGTGAGCGGCAGGTGTTGACCCTGGCCGATGGCACACGGGTGACGCTGAACAGCGCCAGTGCGCTGAGCGTGGTGTTCAGCGACCGTGAGCGGCGGGTGGTGCTGGCGTCTGGCGAAGCCTTGTTCGAGACCACGGACGATTCACGGCCCTTCGTGGTCGATACGGCCGGTGAGCGAGTGCAGGGGAGTGCGGCCACCTTCAGCGTGCGTCGCGATGGCCGCGTGGTATTGGCACAGGGCGAAGCCAAGGTTGGCGCGCATGAACTGGCAGTTGCGGCGGATGCCGGCACGCAGATGGCCTGGCAGCGAGGCAAGCTGATCTTCAACGGCAAGCCGCTGGGGCAGGTGCTGGCGGAGCTCGAGCGTTACCGGCATGGGCGCATTGTGCTGTCGGATAGCAGGCTGGCGGCGATGGAGGTGAGCGGGGTGTTCGACCTCGATGAGCCGGAGGCCCTGTTGCGGACCCTTGAACAGCGGTATGGGCTGAAGGTGACCTACCTGCCGTGGCTGGCCGTGGTGCATTGATTCGTCTGTGCCGGCCTCTTCGCAGCGCAAGGCTGCTCCTGCAACGAACGCACAGCCTTCAGACGGGCGCGATCCCTGTAGGAGCAGCCTTGTGCTGCGAAGAGGCTGGTACAGAAATAAAAATATTTTCCATTTGGCACTGCAAGTTCCAGCCAGCCAGATCGTCGTAGTGAGACTGATCAGCAACCAATTCTCATTTACGACTTGTCAGGAAGCTCATTCGTGCCTCTGATGCTCAAGCCTTTGCACCGCCGCCGCGGTCCACTTCACCATGCCCTGATGTCCTGCAGTGCCCTGGCCATGCTGGTTGGCCCGCTGCAAGCGTCGGCCTCGACCACCACCGAACAGGCCCAGACCCAGGCCCGCCTGGTCCAGCTCGACCTGCCGGCCCAGCCGCTGGACCAGGCCCTGACCACGTTCGCCGACCAGGCCGGCCTGCACCTGCTGTACACCACCGGCGATGTCGCCGGCCAGGGCAGCCCGGCCTTGCAGGGTAACTACAGCATCGAGCAGGCCCTGCAGCAGTTGCTGGCCGGCAGCGGCATGAGCTGGCACTTCAGCGATGCCCGCACGGTGACCCTGCGCAGGGCAGACGCCGCGCCGCAGGCGGTCAACCTCAAGCCGATCGAGGTCAGCGTGGCCTCGCGCACCAGCACCGCGATCAGCGAAATCCCCGGCACCGTGTGGGTGGTCGACCAGCAGCAGCTGCGCGAGCAGATCGACAGCGGCGTCAGCCTGAAGGAAGCCATCGGCAAGCTGGTCCCAGGCCTCGACCTAGCGCCGGAAGGGCGCACCAACTACGGCCAGAACATGCGTGGGCGCAACGTGCTGGTGATGATCGACGGGGTCAGCCAGAACAGCTCGCGCGGCCTGTCGCGCCAGTTCGACAGCATTTCGCCGTTCAACGTCGAGCGCGTCGAAGTGCTGTCCGGCGCCAGTGCCATTTACGGTGGCGGCGCGACCGGCGGCATCATCAACATCGTGACCAAGAAGGGCGAACCCGGCCCGGCGCGTTTCGAGACCCAACTCGGTGCCAGCAGCGGCTTCAACAACAGCGACGACCTCGCCACCCGCTTCGCCCAGTCGATCAGTGGCGGCAACGAGCGGTTCAACGGCCGGCTGGGGGTTTCCGGCGAGCAGAACGAAGCCTTCTACGACGGCGCCGGCGACCAGATTTTCATCGACAATACCCAGACCGACTTGCAGTACAACCGCACCATCGACGTACTCGGCACCTTGGGAATGCAACTGAACGACCAGCAGAGCCTGGACCTGTTGGCCCAGTACTATGACTCCGGCAACCACGGCAGCACCGGCATCTACTTCCCCAACCTGAACTACAACGCCCCGTCCGACCTGGAAGACGCTGAACTGCGCAGTGGCTACTCGTCGGACCTGGAGCCGCGCACCCGGCGCCTGCTGCTAAATGCCAACTACCACCACACCGACGTGCTGGGCCAGGATTTCTACCTGCAGGCCTCGTACCGCAAGGAAGACGACAACTTCTACCCGTTCCCGTACTACAACCGCGCCACGCCTACCGGCGCGCGCGGTGTGTACTTCGCCGCCTCGCAGCAGAACTTCGAGGTCACCAGCCTCAAGGGCCTGTTCGCCAAGCAGTGGGACACGCTGAAGCTGACCTATGGCGTCGACCTGGACCGTGAGCGCTTCAACGCCGAGCAGACCACCTTCAACGCCCAGACATCCTCCGAGTCGGGTGGCCTGGAGCTGGAAAAGGACAGCAAGGCCGCACGCTACCCCAGCTACCGGGTCGATGGCGTGTCGGTATACGCCCAGCTGGACTGGCATGCCACCGATAACCTGACCCTGTCCGGCGGCGCCCGGCGCCAGCAGATGGATGTGGACGTCAGTGACTTCAAGGGCGTGCCGGGCGGTAGCAACGATTACCAGGTCAACCTGTTCAACGTCGGTGCCATCTACGACTTCAAGAACGGCCACCAGGCATGGGCCAACTACGGCGAAGGCTTCGACCTGCCCGACCCGGCCAAGTACTACGGCAAGCCCGGGCTGAGCGTGGCCGACAACCCGCTGGCCGGCATCAAGAGCCGCCAGGTGGAGCTGGGCTGGCGCTATGCCGACCTGGACTGGGATGCCCAGGCGGCGCTGTACTACATCTGGTCGGACAAGATCATCAACGTCGATTCGCAGACGCTGACCATCAATGTGGAAGATCAGAAGAGCCGTGACTTCGGTTTCGAAGGCGCGCTGACCCGCCACTTCCAGACCGGCTGGGAAGCCGGTGGCACCCTGCACCTGACCCGCTCCGAGGAAGAAGATGCCGATGGTGGCTGGATCAAGCGCGATGCCCGCTATGCCTCGTTGTCCAAGGCTACCGCGTTCGTCGGCTGGAAGGGCGATGGCCGCAGTGCGCGGCTGCAGGCCAACCATGCCTTCAGCCTGAAGGACGATGCCGACCACGAGATCGACGGCTACACCACCTTCGACCTGCTGGGCAGCCAGGACACCGGCTTCGGTACCTTCAGCGCCGGCATCCAGAACCTGCTGGACAAGCAGTACAGCACGGTCTGGGGGCAGCGTGCGACGCTGTTCTACTCGCCGACCTACGGGCCGGCGTACCTGTATGACTACCAGGGGCGCGGGCGTACCTACACCCTGACCTGGAGCATGGCTTACTGATTGATGTTGCCTGAACTTGCCTCTTCGCGGGCTTGCCCGCTCCCACAGGTACGGCGCCGCCCTCTGGCATTGTGAGGTCCCTGTGGGAGCGGGCAAGCCCGCGAAGAGGCCGGTTCAGGAGAACGTCGCCAGCAAATCCTGCGCAAACGCCTGCTGCGCCTCGCCAACCGCCTGTGCCCGATGCCTGGCCAGGGTAAACGGCACCACAAAGTCCAGCCCCCGGTCCAGCGCCCACAGCAGCCCCTCAGCCTCCCAGGCGTGCGCGCAATGGCACGGCAGATAGCCAATATGCCGCCCCGACAGAATGAACGTCAGCACGCTTTCGATCTGCTCCGCCACCGCCATGCTGCGCTGGCTCTGGAACGGCTCACCGCCCTTTAGAAACCGGTACGGATGGCGCACCTGGTCCATCGCCAGCAACCGCTCCCGGCTGACGCCAGCCGCACCGAACAGCACATGCCCCTTGCCGCAATACAGCCGCTGCCGCTCTTCGAACAGCGGCTGGTAATCGAAGGCTGCCTGGTTGCCGGAAAAGTAGCTGATGGCGTAATCCAGCCGCTGCTCCAGCAATAGCCGCTCCAGCTCTGCCGGCGGCGCACTGATCAGTTCCAGCTGCACCGCCTCCTCGCGCCTGCGAAACGCCGTAATGGCCGCTGCCAGCTTCAGGCTTACCGTCTTGTCCTGGTTCTCCGCCATGCCGATCCGCACGGTCCCCAGTAGCCGCCCGGCAACGCCATTGGCCTGCTGGCGAAACTGTTCGATGTTCAGCAATAACCCACGGGCGGCGTCCAGCAACAACGTGCCTTTTTCCGTCAGGTGAAAACCGCCCTTGCCGCGGCTGCACAGGCGGTAGCCCAGCCGCGCTTCCAGCTGCGCCATGCGCTGGCTGATGGTGGGCTGGCTCAGCCCCAGCACGCCTTGCGCGGCACTGAAGCCACCGGCCTCGACTACAGTGACGAACAGCCGCAGCAGGTGCAGGTCGGGGTCGTGCACTTGTCCGAGCATTACATTGCTCCTGATAAATGTCAGCTTTGCAAACTTGCCATTCCTGCAATGTAACCCGGCTGGCATGCTCGCGGCATCCACCCATTTGCCGAGGTGTCCGCCATGCGTCGATCGTTATGCCTGTTGTCTCTGGTCCTGGCCTTGCCGCTGCAGGCTGAAGAAAAGGTCGTCAACCTCTACAGCTGGGCCGACTATGTCGCCCCGCAAACCCTCCAGCGTTTCGAACAGGAAACTGGCTACAAGGTGCGCTACGACACCTTCGATACCACCGAGGTACTGGAAACCAAGCTGCTGACCGGTGGCAGCGGCTATGACGTGGTGGTGCCGTCGTCGACCGTGCTGGCCCGGGCACTCAAGGCCAATGCCCTGCAACCGCTCGACCCCCAGGCCATGCCCGGCTACGCCAACCTCGACAAGGACCTGCTGGCCAAGCTGGCCGAGGCCGACCCCGGCAACCGCCATGCCGTACCCTACACTTGGGGCACCCTGGGCCTGGGGGTGAATGTGGAGGCCGTGCGCCAGCGCCTGGGTGATGTGCCGCTGGACAGCCTCGATCTGCTGTTCAAGCCTGAGTACGCCAGCCGGTTGAAGGACTGCGGCATCGCCATGCCCGACTCGCCGCAGGAGGTGATCGGCGTGGCCCTGAATTACCTGGGCAAGGACCCTTACAGCCAGAACAAGGACGACCTGGCCGCCGCGCAGGACCTGCTGAGCCAGCTGCAGCCGTCGATCAGCTACGTCGCCAATGGCCGGCAGATCAGCGACCTGGCCAACGGCAGCGTGTGCCTGGCACTGACCTACAACGGCGATGCGGCGATGGCCGCCGACCAGGCGCGCCGCGCCGGCAAGCCGTTCGAGCTGATCTACCGCATCCCCCGCGAAGGCACGCTGGTGTGGCAGGACAACCTGGTCATCCCCAAGGACGCCCCGCACCCCGAGGCCGCGCGGGCGTTCATCGCCTTCATGCTCAAGCCCGAGTCGGTGGCCGCGCTGACCAACACGCTGTTCTTCGCCAACGCCAACCAGGCGGCCACGCCGCTGGTGGACGAAGCACTGCGCAACGACCCGGACATCTACCCGCCGGCCACAGTGCGCCAGCGCCTGTATGCCGACCGCAGCATGGCCCTGGCCGACCTGCGCCAGCGCAACCGCCTGTGGACCGCGTTCCGCAGCCGCCAGTAACCCACAGCGACAAAGGAGCCCGACCGTGGAGCAAGCCGCAAATAACGACCAGGCCATGACCCGCGACAGCCTGTATGGCACCGCTGCGGAAAGTACCTACGCAGGCATTACCAGTTTCTCCAGGCGCCGTTACAGCCGCGACCTGCGTGGTGTCGATGTGGTGGTCAGCGGTGTGCCGTTCGATACGGCCACCAGCAACCGCCCCGGTGCGCGGTTCGGCCCGCGGGCGATCCGCGCTGCCTCGGTACAGCAGGCCTGGGCCCGGCACTGGCCGTGGGCGTTCGACCCGTTCGACCACCTGGCGGTGATCGACTATGGCGATTGCGCCTTCGACAGCGGCACCCCACAGGCGGTACCGGACAGCATCGAGGCCCATGCCACGCATATTCTGCAAGCAGGCTGCGCCATGCTCACCCTGGGTGGCGACCACTTCATCAGTTACCCGCTGCTCAAGGCCCATGCCCGCCGCCATGGCCCGCTGGCGCTGATTCACTTCGATGCGCACAGCGACACCTGGCCGGACGAGGAAGGCAAGCGCATCGACCACGGCACCATGTTCTGGCATGCCGCCCGCGAAGGCCTGGTGGACCCGGCCAGCTCGGTGCAGATCGGCCTGCGCACCACCAATGACGACAGCCAGGGCTTTGCCATCCTCGATGCCCGCCAGGTGCACCGGCAGGGCACCGAGGCGGTGATCGCGGCGATTCGTCAGCGGGTGGGCGAGCGGCCGGTGTACCTGACCTTCGATATCGACTGCCTCGACCCGGCCTATGCGCCCGGTACCGGCACACCGGTGTGCGGCGGGCTGAGCACGGTACAGGCGCTGGAAATCCTCGGCGGGCTGCGCGGCATCAACCTGGTGGGCATGGACCTGGTGGAGGTGGCGCCAGCCTATGACCATGCCGACATCACCGCACTGGCGGGGGCGACCCTGGCGATGGAAATGCTGTGCCTGTATGCGGCGCGGCACAAGGTGGACAAGGGCCTGTAACCTGGGGCCGCTTTACGGCCCATTCGCAGCACAAGGCTGCTCCCACAGGGTTACGCGATTCCCTGTAGGAGCGGCCTTGTGTCGCGATGGGCTGCAAAGCAGCCCCCAGGGCCCATACTGAAACATCAGGAATCATCTCCACCCATATTCACACTTTTGCCGCGAACCCTTCGCGCCTTAGGCTATCAAACCCACCAGGCGCGGCATTTTCGTACAGGAGGTGAAGCATGACCCCGACATTGCCCATCCTGGCCCTCGGCCTGGCCCTGTACCTGCCTGCGCAAGCGGCCCCCGAACTACCCTTGCAACTCGCCGCCGGCAACAACAACCCCTACAACAGCCCGATCCAGCGCGCCAACCCCAACAGCCGCCAGGGCAGCATGCCGGCCACACCGCCCGTGCGCGGCCCGTCCACCGACCCGTACCAGCGCACGCCTACCCTGGACAACCGCGGCATCGGCAACGGCGACAACCTGCGCCGTCAGCAGCAAACCCCGAACCTGGAGCCTACCCGCCCGGCCCGCGGCAACCCGCGCGCGCCATGAGCGCCCTACGAAAGGAATCCTGCATGCTTCGAGCACCCTGGCTTGTCACCCTGACCACCGCCGCATTGCTGCCATTGCTGGCGCAGGCGGCGGCCGAACAGCAGTTTCGCAGTGAAGAAGGCACGTTGACCGTCAGCACAGTGGCCGATGGCCTGCGCAACCCTTGGGCCCTGGCGTTCCTGCCGGGCGGTAAGGACATGCTGGTCACCGAGCGCGCCGGCAACTTGCGGGTGGTCAACGCCGAAGGCAAGGTCGGCCCGCCGATCAGCGGTGTGCCCAACGTCTGGGCCGAGGGCCAGGGCGGCCTGCTGGATGTGGTGCTGTCGCCGGAATTCGCCAAGGACCGCACCGTCTATCTGTCCTACGCCGAAGAGGGCAGTGACGGCAAGGCCGGCACAGCGGTCGGCCGTGGCCAGTTGTCCCAGGACCGCGCCCGGCTGGAAAACTTCAGTGTGATTTTCCGCCAGCAGCCCAAGCTGTCGGAGGGCAACCACTTTGGCTCGCGCTTGGTGTTCGACCGCGACGGCTATCTGTTCATCGCCCTCGGCGAGAACAACCAGCGCCCGACTGCCCAGGACCTGGACAAGCTGCAAGGCAAGATCGTGCGTATCTTGCCGGACGGCGAGGTGCCCACGGACAACCCCTTCGTCGGCAAGGACAATGTGCGGCCGGAAATCTGGTCGTTCGGCCATCGCAACCAGCAAGGTGCCGCGCTCAACCCCTGGACCGGCAAGCTGTGGACCCACGAGCATGGCCCGCGTGGTGGCGACGAGATCAACATTCCCGAGCCCGGCAAGAACTATGGCTGGCCGGTCGCGACCCACGGCATCAACTACTCGCTTCTGCCCATTCCCGAGGCCAAGGGCAAGCATGTGCAGGGCATGGTCGACCCGCATCATGTGTGGGAGAAGTCGCCGGGTATCAGCGGCATGGCGTTCTACGACAGCCCCACGTTCAAGGCCTGGGACCACAACCTGTTCATTGGCGCGCTGGCCACCCAGGAGCTGATCCGCTTGCAGCTGGATGGCGACAAGGTGGTGCATGAAGAGCGTTTGCTGGGTGAGCTGAAGGCGCGTATCCGCGATGTGCGGGTGGGGCCGGACGGGTACCTGTATGTGCTGACCGATGACAAGGACGGCGCGCTGCTCAAGGTAGGCCTGGGCGACACTTGATCACCACTGTTGTACGCGCTCCCACAGGGATCGCGGCAGCCTTTTGAATTCAGCCGTGTAGAATGCCGCATGGCTATCGATCCCCACTCCCTCTACCAGCAAGCCCTGGCCACCCAGGGCTATGTCGCCGACCCCGCCCAGGCTTGCGCCGTCGAGGCCTTGCAAGCCTGCTTCCAGGCCGTCGAACAAGGCCACCCCACCCAGGGCATCTACCTCTGGGGCCCGGTCGGTCGCGGCAAGACCTGGCTGATGGACCAGTTCCACCGCTGCCTGCGGGTACCCAGCCGGCGTCAGCACTTCCATCACTTCATGGCCTGGGTCCACCAGCGCCTGTTCCAGCTAAACGGCACTGCCGACCCGCTGCTGGCGTTGGCTGAGGAACTGGCCGGGCAGATTCGCGTGCTGTGCTTCGACGAGCTGTTCGTCAACGACATCGGTGACGCGATCATCCTCGGCCGCCTGTTCCAGGTCCTGTTCGACCAAGGCGTGGTGATTGTCGCCACCTCCAACCAGCCACCCGGGCAGCTTTATCGCGACGGCTTCAACCGCGAGCGTTTCCTGCCGGCCATTGCCGCCATCCAGCGGCACATGCAGGTATTGCCGGTAGCCGGCGAGCAGGACCACCGCCTGCACCCCGGCGCCGAGCGCCAGCGTTACTGGGTGGTGCAAGCGGGGCAGGCCAGCCAGCTGGGCGAGGTGTTCCGCCAGCTCAGCCCCGGCGAAGCAGGCCACGATCAGCCCTTGACCATCGGCTCCCGACAGGTCCAGGTGGTACGGCGCAGCGCGCAGGCCATCTGGTGCCGCTTCACCGACCTGTGCGAGCAACCCTTGGCGGCCATGGAGTTCATGGCCCTGTGCGACCGTTTCCCGGCCATCCTGGTGTCGGGCATTCCGGCGCTGGGCGGCGAACAGCGGGCCGGGCGCATTGCCCGAGGCACCGAGGATGCTGCGGCGCGGGTGATGGCGGGCGATCGCGAACTGCCGGCGCTGTCGCCCAAGGACGACGCCGTGCGCCGCTTCATTGCCCTGGTCGACGAATGCTACGACCGCCGGGTGGCGTTGTACCTGGAAGCACAGGTGCCGCTGGATGCCCTCTACACTCAAGGGTATCTGGCGTTCCCGTACCAGCGGACCCTGAGCCGGCTACGGGAGATGCAACTGCAACGCTTCGCCTGAAAAGGAGCCGAACCATGGAGCCGTTGTCGCATCATCTGCTGACCCAGGCCTACAACAATGGCTGGGCCAACCACCGCCTGTACAAGGCCTGCCTGCAACTGACGCAGGACGAATTCGTCGCCCCTCGCTGCAGCTTCTTCCCGTCGATCAAGGCCACCCTCAACCACCTGCTGACGGTGGACTGGTTCTACCTGCACATGCTCGAGTGCGAGCAGCGTGGCGAGCAGCCCGACGCCGATGGCGAGCGTTTCTTCGACCCGGAACAGCCGTTTGCCACCTGCACCGACCTGCATGCCGAGCAGGCCCAGGCCGATCACCGGCTGATCGCCTATTGCAGGGGCCTGCGCGATAGTGAACTGGGGCGCTATGTCAGCATCGTGCGCCCCGAACGGGTGCAGCGCGAGCAACGGCTGCGCCTGTTGGCGCACCTGTTCGAGCACCAGGTGCATCACCGTGGGCAGGTGCATGCGATGCTCAGTGATACGGCGGTGAGGCCGCCGCAGCTGGATGAGTTTTTCTGCGAGGAAGAGGCGGGGTTGCGGGCGGCGGACTTTGCCGAGCTGGGCTGGACTGAGGAGCAGGTCTGGAAAATATAGGGGGCTGCTTTGCAGCCCTTCGCGGGCTCGCCCGCTCCCACAGGTAAATCACAGCTTCCGAAACCTGTGCAGTACCTGTGGGAGCTGGCTTGCCGGCGATGGGCCGCAAAGCGGCCCCCTAATCAGATCTGGCGCCCTAACCACTCCACCAGCGTACGGTTGAACCGCACCGGCTCCTCGATCTGCGGCGCATGCCCCATACCTTTGAAGGTAATCAGCTCACCCTTGGGAATCAGCTTGGCCACCTGCGGCCCCAGCTCTGCATACTTGCCCAGCTTCGCTTTCACCTCCGGCGGCGCGATGTCACTGCCGATGGCCGTGGTGTCCCGGTCACCGATCAGCAGCAGGGTGGGCATCTGCAGGTCCTTGAACTCGTGGTACACCGGCTGCGTGAAGATCATGTCGTAGATCAGCGCCGAGTTCCACGCCACCGCTTCATGCCCCGGCCCCTTGTTCAGGCCCACCAGCATCTGCACCCAGCGCTCGTACTCCGGCTTCCAGCGCCCGGCGTAGTAGGTCTTGCGCTCATACTCGCGCACGCCTTCGGCATCCAGTTCGAGCTCGCGCGCATACCACTGGTCCACCGTGCGATAGGGCACCCCCAGGGCTTTCCAGTCTTCCAGCCCGATGGGGTTGACCATCGCCAGGCGCTCCACCTGCCGCGGGTACATCAGCGCATAGCGTGTGGCGAGCATGCCACCGGTGGAGTGGCCGAGCACGATGCTTTGTTTCACGCCCAGTTGCTCGAGCAGGGCATGGGTGTTGCTCGCCAGTTGCTGGAAGCTGTACTGGTAGTGCGCCGGTTTGCTGGAGCTGCAGAACCCGACCTGGTCGGGGGCAATGACCCGGTAGCCAGCCTTGCTCAGGGCGTCGATGGTGGTTTCCCAGGTGGCGGCGCAGAAGTTCTTGCCGTGCATCAGCACCACGCTGTGGCCGTTGGCCTGGCCCTGGGCGGGCACGTCCATGTAGCCCATCTGCAGGGCCTGGCCCTGGGACTTGAAGTCGAAATGCTTGAGCGGATGCGGGTAACTGAAGCCCTCCAGCTGGGGGCCGTAGGTAGGCGGTTCGGCGGCGATGGCCGAACTGCCGGCGAGGCAGGCCAGGGCCAGGGCGGTTGCGCGCAGCATGGGGGCACTCCGTGTAGGGCCATGTAGGAAGGGGCGACTGTAACAGCCAGTGGACCACGCGGAACGTGAAAGGTGTTACCAGGCGTGAGACCAGCCCATGGTAATCATCGCCAGCACCCCATAGCGGCCGGCCTTGGCCAGGGTCACCAGCAGCAAGAAGCGCCAGAACGGCTCACGCATGATGCCCGCGATCAGCGTCAGCGGGTCACCGATCACTGGCATCCAGCTGAGCAACAGCGACCATTGCCCCCAGCGCTGGTAGCGCTGTTGCGCGCGCTCCAGCTGGGCAGGGCTGAACGGGAACCAGCGCTTGTCACGCAGGTGCTCGATGGCCCGCCCCAGCCCCCAGTTGACCACCGAGCCCAGCACATTGCCCAAGGTAGCCACCAGCAGCAGGGTGGCCCAGGCCTCGGGCTGGCGCAGCAAAAGGCCGACCAGCACGGCCTCCGATTGCAACGGTAGCAGGGTGGCGGCGCCGAAGGCGCTGAGGAACAGCGCCCACAGGCTGAGCATCAGTAGTTGGCGACCACGGTGTCCTTGCCGTCCTGGGTCACGCCAATGACCTGGTAGGCATCCTTGTGGTCACCCATTTCCATGCCGGGCGAGCCCATCGGCATGCCCGGCACGGCCAGGCCCTTGAGGTCGTTGCGCTTGGCCAGCAGGCGCACCTGCTCGGCCGGCACGTGGCCTTCGACGAACTTGCCGTCGATCACCCCGGTATGGCATGACGCCAGGCGTGGCGCCACGCCCAGGCGTTGCTTGACCGCACTCATGTTCGGCTCGACATGGTCGTTCACGGTAAAGCCGTTGTCGCGCAGGTGGCTGATCCAGGCCTTGCAGCAGCCGCAGTTGGGGTCGCGGTAGACGTCGATGGTCTCGGCAGCCTGGGCCAGGCCGGTGGCGGCCAGCAGGCCCAGGGTCAGCAAGTGTTTGCGCAGCATGGTGAAGCACTCCTTCCAGCGGTAGGTCAGCAGCATAGCGTAAGCGGCTTGCACGATGTTCGCTGCTGGCAGCTGACAGGTAGCTGAGGCGCACATTACAGGATTGTCAGCTGGCCGCCTCGTCGGTGCCGAGGTCGCGCATCAGCAGGGCGTAGTCGAGCGCGACCTGTTCCGGGATCGGCAGGTACACCACGTGGCCGTCACCCGGTGCCACCTCGATGGCTTGCTGCTGGCGGTCGCACAGGCGGTGCAGGTCGAAGTGGTAATTGCCGCGCGGGGTCATCAGCTCCAGGTGGTCACCCACGGCGAAACGGTTCTTCACCTTGACCTCCGCCAGGCCGTCCACACGCAAGCCGGTCAATTCGCCGACGAACTGCTGGCGCTCGGAAACCGAGTTGCCGCGCAGGTAGTTCTGGTATTCATCGTGCACATGGCGGCGCAGGAAACCTTCGGTGTAGCCGCGTTGGGCCAGGGATTCGAGGTTGCCCATCAGCGTGCGGTCGAACGGCCGCCCGGCCACCGCGTCGTCAATCGCCTGGCGGTACGCCTGTACCGCGCGGGCGCAGTAGAAGTGCGACTTGGTGCGGCCTTCGATCTTCAGCGAGTGCACGCCCATGGCGGCCAGGCGCCCGACGTGCTGGATGGCGCGCAGGTCCTTGGCATTCATGATGTAGGTGCCGTGCTCGTCTTCGAACGCCGGCATTTCGGTGCCGGGGCGGTTGCTCTCCTGCAGCAGGAATACCTGTTCGGTCGGCGCACCCAGGCCCAGGGTCGGCTGCACTTCACGCACGATGTCGCCGGTGGCGTTCTCGGTGGCCGGGGTGGCGTCGTACTTCCAGCGGCAGGCGTTGGTGCAGGTGCCCTGGTTGGCATCGCGCCTGTTGAGGTAGCCCGACAGCAAGCAACGGCCGGAGTAGGCCATGCACAGGGCGCCGTGTACGAAAACCTCCAGCTCCATGTCTGGCACCTGCTGGCGGATTTCCTCGATCTCTTCGAGCGACAGTTCGCGCGACAGGATCACCCGGCTCAGGCCCAGTTGCTGCCAGAACTGCACACTGGCCCAGTTGACCGTGTTGGCCTGCACCGACAGGTGCACCGGCATCTTCGGGAAGTGCTGGCGCACCAGCATGATCAGGCCGGGGTCGGACATGATCAGCGCATCCGGCGCCATCTCTATCACCGGCGCCAGGTCCTTGAGGAAGGTCTTGAGCTTGGCATTGTGCGGGGCGATGTTGACCACCACGTAGAAGCGCTTGCCCAGGGCATGCGCCTCCTGGATGCCCAGGGCCAGGTTGGCATGGTCGAACTCGTTGTTGCGCACCCGCAAGCTGTAGCGAGGCTGGCCGGCGTAGACCGCGTCGGCGCCATAGGCGAAGGCGTAGCGCATGGTCTTGAGGGTGCCGGCGGGGGCCAGCAGTTCGGGCTTGGCGATAGGGGTCATGTGCGCACCGGGGCAAAAGGCGCGGATGCTAGGGCGGGTAGACACGGCGTGTATTGATTTACATCAACGGAACAGCGGCACTTTTGCCCGGGCGCGGTGCACTAATACCGCATAAGCCATTCGAGGACCCGCGATGAACCAGACCGCCCTGCAGAACAAAGCCCTGGCAGTACTGCTGGCGCTGGTGACCATCGCCTTCATCTGGATCCTGTTGCCCTACTACGGTGCGATTTTCTGGGCGGTGATACTGGGCATACTGTTCGCCCCGCTGCAGCGGCACCTGCTGTTGCGTTTCGGTCGCCGGCGCAACCTGGCCGCGGCGACCACCTTGCTGGTGTGCCTGCTGGTGGCGATCCTGCCGGTGATCATCACCAGCGCGCTGCTGGTGCAGGAGGGCGCTGCCTTGTACCAGCGCATCGAGCACGGGGAGCTGGATATCGCCGGTTATGTCGAGCGCGGCAAGGACATGCTTCCGGCGTTTGCCCAGCAGGCCCTGGACAGCATGGGCATGGGCAACCTTGACGGGCTGCGCGACAAGATCAGCAAGTGGGCTACCCAGGGTAGCCAGGTGCTGGCTAGCCAGGCGTTCAACTTCGGGCAGGGAACGTTCGAGTTCGTGGTCAGCTTCGGCATCATGCTGTACCTGTTGTTCTTTTTCCTGCGCGAAGGCGCGGAGGTCGCCCGCCAGGTGCGTCTGGCGGTGCCGCTGCCGGAGCAGCAGAAGCGCCGTTTGCAGCTGAAGTTCAACCGTGTGGTACGGGCGACGGTGAAAGGCAACGTGCTGGTGGCCATTACCCAGGGGGCGTTGGGCGGGTTCATCTTCTGGGTACTGGATATCCCCAGTGCGCTGGTGTGGGCGGTGCTGATGGCGTTTCTGTCGCTGTTGCCGGCGGTAGGGGCGGGGATCGTGTGGGCGCCGGTGGCGGCGTATTTCCTGCTGACCGGGGCGATACTGCCGGGGCTGATCCTGACCGCGTTCGGCGTACTGGTGATCGGCCTGGTGGACAACCTGCTGCGGCCGATCCTGGTGGGCAATGGACACGCGCATGCCGGACTACCTGATCCTGGTGTCGACCTTGGGTGGGCTGGCGGTGTTCGGGCTCAACGGCTTTGTGATCGGGCCGTTGATCGCGGCGCTGTTCGTGTCGAGCTGGGCGATCTTTGCGGCCACCAAGCCGCAGGTACAATTGCCGCAGTAGGGCTTTACCGGCGGGCGTGTCGGGTTCAGTGTAGGCGCGACACAAGGCCGATCCTGCAAAAGCGGTGCATAGACAAGGTTATGGAAAACAGGTCGAACAACAACCCCGAATACACCTACCAGGCGGTTTACCGCTACCTGCTCGAACGTATCGAGGCCGCCCCATGCGACGTGGAACAACGCCTGCCGTCGCTGCGCGAGCTGGCCCGGCGCCTGAGTGTTTCGGTGTCCAGCACCAAGTACGCCTATGCGCTGCTCGAAGATGAAGGGCGGGTGCATGCACGGCCCAAGCTGGGCTATTTCACCCGCACTCGCCCCTCTGCATTGCGCGGGCATTCCCCGGGCTTGCTTGACACGGTATTCGCCAGTGCCCGTCAGCCGGGTATGCTCGCCCTGGGCAGTGATGCGCCAGCCATGCTGCTGTCGCTGGAGCAGCCACTGCTGATGATCGAGCGCGAACTGGCGCGCCAGTACCCACGTGCACAGGCCCCCCTTTACCAACCGTTCGGTGAACCGGAGCTGCGCAGCGTGCTGGCCGACCGCTACACCCATTCGGCGCAGCACTACTGGCAGGCCAACCAGGTGTTCATCGGTGCAGACTTGCGCAGCGTCCTTGAACTGGCATTGCGCGCGCTGGACTTCGAGGGCCAGGTGGCGCTGGTGGAGTCGCCTTGCAATTGGGCGGTATTGCGACAGTTGCAGGCGGCAGGCATGACCATCCTTGAAGTGCCACTGGGTGAAGACGGGCGTTTCGACCTGCAGCACTTTCACCAGTTGCTGTGTGATCATCCGGTTCGTCTGGCCGTGCTGTCGTCGGCGGCCAACGTGCCGCAAGGTGGGCTGATGCCGGCGGCAGACAAGCAGCAGATCTGCCACTGGCTGGCCAGCTACAATGTGTGGCTTTTCGAAAACGATGCTTACGGCGAATTGTGTTTCCATCCGGCAGCGCCACGCTACCGCGACTTCGCCGACCCCGATCGGCTGCTGGTGTTCGCTACGTTCGACAAGCTGATTGGTGCGGAGGCGCCCTTTGGCTATCTGCTATGCCGGCATCATGCCGAACGCTTGCAGCAGCTGTTTCTTGAGCGTGCCTTTCGCCTATCACCCATTCGCCAGCGAGCGATCGCCAGGCTGTTCACTTCGCGCCGACTTGAGCAGCATCTACAGCGTTTGCGGCCCATGCTGCAAGAACGCCTGCAACAGATGGCGGCGCTGTTGCAAACCCACGGCCAGGGGCGCCTGCACATCGTCGCGCCGCAGGGCGGGGCCAGCCTGTGGTTGCAGGCGACCCGCCCGGTGGACATGCGCCGGGTCTTCGCCCGGTTGCTGGCGCAGCGCATCGTCATTGCCCCAGGCGAAATCTTCAGCCAGTGCGGCCTTTGGCGCAGCCACTTACGGCTGTGTTGCAGCGTGGACTGGAGCAAGGATATTGCCTTGGCCCTGCAATGCCTGGTCAAGGCGATCGAGGATGAAGCTCACACGCCGTAGCAGTGTTGCAAGGTTGGAAACACGCCGTTGCGTACTTCCTGCGCATAGCGGCCACAAGCCTCGCGGATTACCTGGCCGACGTCGGCGTACTGCTTGACGAAGCGCGGCGCATGACCGCTGCCCAGGCCGAGCAGGTCTTCGGTCACCAGCACCTGGCCATCGCAGGTGGGTGAAGCGCCAATACCAATGGTCGGCTTGGCGCTGGCTTCGGTGATGGCGCGGGCCACTGGCTCGGCCACGCCTTCGAGCAACAGGCTGAAAGCGCCGGCGCGCAGGTTGGCCTGTGCGTCGGCCAATAGCGTCGCAGCACTGTCCTCGCTCAGCCCCTGGGCCTTGTAACCACCCATGGCATTGACGAATTGCGGCATCAGGCCGATGTGCGCCATTACCGGGATGCCACGGGCGACGAGGAACTCGACAGTGCTCGCCAACACCTGGTTGGCCTCCAGCTTGACGGCATCGCAGCCGCTGCTGGCCAGTACCTGGGCGCAGTTGCGAAACGCCTGCTCGTGGGACGCCTGGTAGCTGCCGAACGGCATGTCGGCGATCACGCAGGCCAGGCGGGTGCTGTCGACCACGGCGCGGGTATGGGCGATGGTCTCGTCCAGGCGCATGCCGAGGGTGGACGGCCGACCGTAGCCGACCATGGCCGTGGAGTCGCCGACCAGGATGAAATCGACCAGCGGGTCGATCACTTGAGCGATGGTGCTGGAGTAGGCGGTCAGCGAAACGATCTTCTGCCGACCTTTCATGGCCACCAGTTGCGGAATTGTCAGGCGGCGGGTGCGGGCGTGTGTGCTCATCGGGGCTGGGTATCTCCGGACAGGGAGAGCCCATGTTTTGGCAATTGCAGCGACAACTCAATATACAGATCCGGGCCAGATCGCAACCCAGAACAAGGGGCCGCAAAGCGGCCCCAATGCCGGTTCAGGAAGCTTGCGGCATCTCACCCTTGGCCAGGCGCCGGTTGATGTCGGCGATCACTTCGGGCAGTTCGTTGATGGTGTCGATCAGGTAGTGCGGGCGGCTGCCGGCGAACAGGGCATGGATGCGCTGGCGCTCGCTTTGCAGCTGCTCGGCGCTCAGCGCGCGGTAGCCTTCCCAGGTCAGCCCCAGGGCATTGCCCGAGCACACCAGGGCCACGGTCCACATGCCGGCGCGGCGGCCTTCGAGAATGCCCGGCACGGTGTCGTCGACCTTCACGCACGCCGCCACATCGTCGATACCCAGCGCGATCACGTTGGCCAGTGCCTGGGCCGGCCATGGGCGGCCGTTCGGGGTTTCGTCGGTGGCCACCACATGGTCGGCCACGTAGCCGTTCTGCGCGGCCAGCTCTACCACCTTGTCCATCACCACCTTCGGGTAGCCCGAGCACGAGCCGATCTTCAGGCCGTCCTGGCGCAGCCCGGTAAGGGTGTCCAGGGCGCCGGGGATCAGCGCCGAGTGCACCGCGATCTTCTCGATCTGCAGGGGCATGAAGCGGTTGTAGATGGCGGTGACATCATCGTCGGTCGGGGTACGGCCGAACACCTTGCGGTAGCGCTCGGCTATTTCCGGCACATCGCACAGGGTGCGGATGTGGTCCCATTTGCCCATGCCCATCGGGCCGCGGGCTTCTTCGATGGACACCTGCACATCGAATTCGGCAAAG
The DNA here is from genome assembly GCA_029953615.1 of Pseudomonas putida. Lineage (NCBI taxonomy): Bacteria > Pseudomonadati > Pseudomonadota > Gammaproteobacteria > Pseudomonadales > Pseudomonadaceae > Pseudomonas > Pseudomonas putida. Next base: position 4,276,291 of record CP124529.1, read on the forward strand.
GCTTCGACAAATATCTGGGTCGGGGCGAAGGAGCCAAAGTCGACCACGGTGCCGGCCCAGTCGAGGATGGCGGCTTGCAGCTGAGTGGGGTTGCTGTAGTTCATGTGCGCGTGTTCCTGAAATTGGGTGGGCAAAGGGTCAGATATCCAGCACTTCCATTTCCCGCAGCACCTCGGCCACGGCATTCACGGCAGCCTGCATGCCATCGGCTCCGACCACGCCGATGCAACCGACACGGAAGGTTTCCACCTGGGTCAGTTTGCCGGGGTAGAGGATGAAGCCCTTGGCCTTGACCCGCTCATAGAAGTCCTTGAACTGGTAGCGGGGATCGTTCGGCGCGTGGAAGGTGACGATGATCGGTGCCTGGATCGCGGCAGGCAGGAAGCTGCGCAGGCCGATGGCGGCCATGCCGTCGAGCAGGGTCTTGCAGTTGTCGGCATAGCGCCGGTGGCGTGCCGGCAGGCCACCTTCCTCGTTGTACTGCTGCAACGCTTCGTGCAGGGCAGCGACCACGTGGGTCGGCGGGGTAAAGCGCCACTGGCCGGTCTTGGCCATGTAGGTGTGCTGGTCGTGCAAATCCATGGCCAGCGAGTGGGCGTTGCCCTCGGCGGCGGCCAGGGCGGTTTTCTCGGCGAATACGAAGCCCATGCCGGGTACCCCTTCCAGGCACTTGCCAGAGGCGGCGATCAGCGCTTCGAAGGGGATTTCGCGGGCGTCGATCGGCAGCGCGCCGAACGAGCTCATGGCGTCGATGATCAGGCGCTTGCCGTGGCCTTTGACCACTTGGGCGATCTCGGGCAGCGGGTTGAGGATACCGGTGCTGGTTTCGCAGTGGATCAGCGCGACATGGGTGATGGCCGGGTCGGCGGCCAGCAGGCGGTCGACGTCGGCGGCGGTGGTCGGCTGGTCTTCGGCGGTTTCGAAGGTGCTGTAGGCGCGGCCCAGTACCTTGCAGATCTTTGCCAGGCGCTGGCCGTAAGCGCCGTTGATCAGCACCAGGACCTTGCCGTCACGTGGCACCAGGGTACCGATAGCCGCTTCCACGGCGAAGGTACCGCTGCCTTGCAGGGGCACGCAGTGGTGGCTGGCGCTGCCATCGATGATGGCCAGCAGTTGCTCGCATACACTGGCAGTCAACTGGTTGAAGTCGCGGTCCCAGGAGCCCCAGTCCACCAGCATGGCTTGGCGGGTGCGGATTGATGTGGTCAGGGGACCTGGGGTCAGCAGAATCGGGGCGTTGCTCATTCCGTTATTCCTCACAAGCGGTGGGCTGAAACTACGGGGCCTAGGTTGCAATTGGCGCTTCCATCAATCAAATTGTTTGTTGTTATCCGAGCTATAAGTCAGGCCGATACTCATGAACCTGTTTCAACTGCGCGCCTTCGATGCCGTTGCCCGTGAAGGCAGCTTCACCCGCGCCGCCGCACGCCTGTTCATCAGCCAGCCGGCAGTGACCGGGCACGTCAAGGCCCTGGAAGAGCACTACCAGATCACCTTGCTGCGGCGCACCGCGCGGCGGGTGGAACTGACCGAAGAGGGCACCCGCCTGGCGGCGATCACGCGGGCCATGTTCGGCCTGGCCGAAGAGGCGCAGGCCATGCTTGAGGCCAATCGGCAGTTACTGACCGGGCGCCTGGAGGTGGCGGCCGATGGCCCGCACCGGGTCATGCCAATGTTGGCGCTGCTGCGCGAGCGCTACCCGGGCATCACCGTCAACCTGCGCTTGGGCAATGCCCAGGAAACCCTGGCGGCGTTGCTCAGCGAGCACGCCGACGTTGCCGTGCTGACCGAAATCGAGCCGCGCAAGGGCCTGTACCTGCAAAGCCTCTGCGAATCGCGGCTGTGCGCTCTGCTCCCAGCCGGGCACGCCTGGGCGCAGGTACAGGAGGATCTGCCACTGGCCGAACTGCACCAGCAGATCATGGTGTTGCGCGAGCCCAGTTCCACCACCCGCCGTACGTTCGACAAGGCCTGTGGCGCTGCCGGTGTACAGCCGCGGGTGCTGCTGGAGCTGGACAGCCGCGAGGCGGTGACCGAGGCGGTGGCTTCGGAGCTGGGCGTTGGCGTGGTGTCGTCGACCGAGGTCGCCAACGACCCGCGGGTGGTGGCGCGCCCCTTGGCAGGTGAGGGCCTGCGCAACCAGCACATGCTCGGCTGCCTGGAACGGCGCCGGGAACTGCGCCTGATCCAGGCGTTCCTGGGCCTGGCGTCGGGACTTTGAGCCAGCCTAATATGCCGGCATCAGCGAATGGATTGGCAATGAGCGAGAAAGACACGATCTCCATGCAACTGGTGCGCGAAGCCCTGTTGCAATCCTGCCCGGCGGGGGAGCCCGATGCCGCGCTGCTGGCCCGGGCCGGGATTGATGCCGGGCAGTTGCAGGCGCCTGCCGCACGGGTCAGTGCCGAGGCCTACGCCAGGCTCTGGCGCCTGCTGGCGCGGCGCTGCAACGACGAGTTCTTCGCCATGGACCCACGCGGCCTGCGCAGCGGCAGCCTGGCCTTCATGTGTCGGGCGAGCATGGCTCAGCCGACCTTGGGCGAGGGCCTGGACACCGCACTGGCGTTTCTCTCGCTGACGCTCGAAGACCTGCAGCCGAGCCTGGTTCGCCAGCAAAGCCTGGCCGAGATTGTCATCAACGAACCGCGTGACGAGCCCCGGCGGGCATTCACTTATTTCACCTTCTGGATGATCGTGCATGGCGTGGCCTGCTGGCTTGCCGGGCGGCGCATTCCGATCCTGGCCATCGACCTGCGCTGCGCCGAGCCGCCTTTCTGTGACGACTACCGGGTGCTGTTCTCGGACAACCTGCACTTTGATCGCCCACGCACGCGCATGATCATCGCCGCCGATTGCCTGGACCTGCCACTCAAGCGCAATGCCGAGGAGCTGCAGCGCTTCCTGGCCGAGGCGCCGGGCAACATCCTGGTCAAGTACCGCGATCCGTCCAGCCTCGCCCGGCGAATACGCAGCGACCTGCTGCAGCTGGCGCCGGGGCAATGGCCCGACGGCGATACCCTGGCGTGCCAGTTGTGCCTGTCGCCCTCGACCCTGCGCCGGCGCCTGGCCGAGGAAGGGCAGACCTATCAAGGGCTCAAGGACAGCGTCCGGCGCGAACTGGCGATTGCCTGGCTGAGCCAGGAAGAGCCAGCCATGGGTGAAATCGCCGAGCGCCTGGGCTTTGCCGACAGCAGTTCGTTCTACAAGGCCTTCCGTAAATGGTTCGGCTGCAACCCGGGGCACTACCGCACGTTGATCCAGGCGCGCGGCAGCCGCAGCTGAACTGTGCCCGCTTCCTTCTGAAAACGGCAGGCAGCAACTGCCAGATTGCCTGCCCTTTTCAGCGACGTGGAGCACATCGTGCGCAATTTCCCGACTGTATCGAGCAATCAGACCTTCCCAACGGATGAAGACGTGCGACGCGCGCAGGATGCGTTCATCCACCAGCGGCTGCCCCAGTGGCTCAAGGATGCCTCAGCGCAGGAAATCAGCATCCTGCGCAGCTTGTTTGCCGCCCATAAAGCCAGCCAGGATGCCTTCCGCCAAGCCACGGCCGCTGCCTTGTCCGTGCCTGAGTATGCGCGGCAGCAGTTTTCCCGGGCGCTGAAAGATCTGCTGCCAGCCGATCAGAGCCTGGATACGCTGGAGTGGCGACAGCAATTGATCCGAGGGATAAGCGGCCAGCCGCCCTATGTCGATACCGACTTCCGGCTGGAGCCCGGCCTGCTGCGGCTGATGCAGAACTTTGGCGTAGGTGCCACGCCGTTGGAAGGCAGTGGGCTGGTTGCACCCGGTACCAGCAAGGTGATATCTGGCGACCTGGAGGCTTTGGTCAAGGCTTGCCGCGAGCTGGATGCGGGTAGCCGTTATCAGGCACTGCTGCACGATACCTTCGGCAAGCACCGGGCACTGCTGGTCAAGGACAAGCAGGCAGGGTTCAAGCTTGCCGTGCACATCGCGTTCCTCAAGAAGACCATCGATGCCGATACCAAGGCTGCGCTGGAAGCCTGCATCAGTGGGGGCCAGGCCGAGTCGGGACTCACCGCCTATCCAGGACTGATGTCGGTGATGAAGGTGCGCATCCATGAGGCTCTTTTCGTGCAGCTGCGTGGGCCAGATGACAGTGATCGAGGTGTGGTGGTCTATCTCCCGGGCGACCCGGTCGAACCGCTGCGCTGGTATGCATCCAACAAAGCACTGTGAGTGCCGCTTTGGTCGTCGATCTGCGCGATGCGCGGTACATGAATGCTTTCATTCAATTGATCGCGCTGCGCGACCGAAGGGCATTCACCCACACGCTGCTGAATCGCCTTCGCGACAAAGTGCCAGACCTGGAAGTGGAGGGTGAAACCGGCACGGGGCAAGTGTTCGAACGCTGGGTGCGTGACCAGATCAATCGCGTCGAGGACGATGCCAAGATGTTGCTGGTGTCTATGGCAGACGCCAACGCCATGGCCAGCAAGGAACGTCTCGAGGCCTGGAAGGGGCTTGGCTGGGGGCTGGTCAACGTGGCCGGGTTCTTCATCCCGGAAGTCGGCGCCTTGTTGTTGGCGCAGATGCTGACGCAGGTGTGTGCCGAGGTGTTCGAAGGGACCGTGGATTGGGCCAAAGGGCATGATCATGAGGCGCTGGAACATGTGCTGAACGTTGCCGAAACCTTGGCTGCGGCTGCTGCTACGACCGGTGTGGTGGTTGGCGCTGGCGTGGCGCTGCGGCACTTCACCCGCAGCACCTTTGTCGATGGCCTTGAAGCGGTCAGCACCGGGGTGAGCGCCGAGGGGCGGTTGTGGAGCGATGACCTCAGTGTGTACCGCACGTCAGCCGAGGGCGCCAAGCTTGAAGGCGATGGCCTTTATCACCTCGGCGAACGTCGCTGGATGCGTGTGGACGCGCATTTCTACCAGGTGCACCAATCCCCTGAGAACGGGCCATGGCGCATTCGTCATCCGCAGCGGCCAGAGGCTTATGGGCCATTGGTCGAATGCAATGGCGAACGGTTCTGGCGCTTGCCGGACGAGACGCCACTGATGTGGAACGATGCCGCCATGATGCTCGACCGGTTGTGGCCACAACGTCAGCCGCTCGATCAGCAAACCGGGCAGCAGGTGCTGCAGGCGGCATGTTGCGACATCGATGAATTGCGCGGCATCCTGGTGGAGAACCGGGCATTGCCGGTCAACCTGCGCAGTACCCTGCGCGCATTTGCCGCCGATGCACGCATCAATCGCTTTTTTGCAGCACTGCGTTCCAGTCCGGGCGACATCAGTGACCCGCAACTGCATGACTGGTGCCGGCAGCAGCCGGTGCTTGCCGAGGTGAAGGACAGCGACCTGGCCAGCGCCATCGAGCAGCATGCACCACGCTTGCGCCAAAGGTTGTTCGGCTATCTCACCCAGACGGACGCGGGCACAGACCCGGCAGTGCAACTGATCCTGCGCGACTTTCCAGACCTTGCGCCCGATTATGCAAGCGAACTGGCCACCCGGCTGAGCCTCCCCGAACGGGAACAGGTCGAGCTTCAGCGGCGTCTGCCATTGTCGGTGTCGACCCAGGCTCGCGCGTTACAACAGTTGGCCCGGCTCAACCGGGCCCAGCAAGGGCTGATGCTGCGCAATGCCTACAACGAGGTGACCGGTGAGGTCGTGTTCGGGGTACTGTCGCGCCTTGACCATTGGTCCTACCCTGAGCGCCTGGAACTGCGTGAGCGGTCTTCGTCAGGCCGCTTGCTGGCTGTGCTCAATCCGCAATCGCCAGAGGCGACTCAGTCGATTCTGGTGCACAAGGATGGCCAATTCATTCTCCATGATGAGCGTGGTGTGGCGTTGGAGCAGCAAAGCGCCGAACCGGATGATCTGTTCCATGTCATCACCACCCTGCTCAGCACCGAGCAACGCCTTGGCCTGGGCTTGGGCTTGGGCAGCGTAGGGCAGGCCGCGACATTGCGGCGCCAGGTAATCGACAAGCTGCCGGTCGATCGTGAAAAACTGCTTCGGCTGTTCGGCTGGGTGGCGCGCAGAGGCTGGTTCAACCCGGGGCAACGTTTGCCTGATGGTAGGGTGGGCTATGCACTGGGCGGAGGCCACTCACGTGAATGGGCGCCGGTATTGCGCATACGCCGACGCCTTGCAGAACTCTACGAAGGCGACTCTCCCAGGCAGATCGATGAACATGTGCATCGGATCATGGAGAGCGACCGGCCGTTCGACACGCTGCTTTTCGAGGAGCAAAATTTCCGTTTGCTCAATGGCCAGCTTGGCGAGTGGGTCGCGGGTGCGACCGGCCATGAACAGGCGGCGCGTCGGCAATTTGCACGCAGCATGCGCGCCGCCTGGCGCCGGCAACTGCAGAACGATGGCGAACAACAGCCGGGGCACGGCTTGCTGCTGGACCTCAGCGGCCATCAGGTGACTAGCCTGCCGGAGCTGCATCGCGGCATCGACTTCAACCATGTCACCACCCTGGTCATGATCAACACACCACTGCAGTCTATGCCAAATGCATTCTTCAGTTGCTTCGGGCAGCTGCGTCGGCTGAACCTGGCGAGGAACCGCCTGACCGCTGTGCCTGAAGGGATCCAGCATTTGACGCGGCTGGAAACCCTGCAGCTGTCCCACAACAGTATCCGTCTTGAGGAGCAAGGGCGTAATACCTTGGCTGAACTCTCACGTCTGACGTCTCTTGACCTCAGCTTCAATCCCCTGCGCCGAATGACGTTGCACTTCCATCAGGCGCCGGTGCTGACGCACCTGTACCTCGCTCATTGTCGCCTGCTGGAATGGCCTGTCGGCCTGGAATATTGCTGGATGTTGAGACTTGTGGACTTGCGTTCGAACCAGCTGAACGAGATACCCGACACGATCATGCGCATGCCTTTTGGCTTCCGGTCGGCGCTCCAGCTGGACCACAATTCCATCCCCCTGGAGCAACTGAATCGCTTGCGTGCCCGCCCTCGTCATGAACTGCATCACGACCAAGAGGCGCCCGGTATCCAGCGGTCTGCCCGCCAGGTATGGGTGGGTCCGCAGGCCACCGCTGAGCAGGCAGCGCGATGGGACCGGTTGTTTGCTGACGACAATCAGGCCAGTTTGCTCAACCTGTTGAAAAAGCTGCAGGACAGCGCAGATTACCTCAATGCTGCTTATCGCGAGGACCTGACTACACGTGTATGGGCGCTGCTGGATGCGATGGATGATGATGCCGAGCTGGCTCAGGCGATCAACACACTTGCCAGCGAAGACACCACTTGCGTGGACAACGCCGCGGAGCGCTTCAGCGAGCTGCAAGTGCACGCCCTGGTGGTCAAGGCGAATCGTGCGCCGGCAGGTCAGAAGGCTGCGTTACTCGAACTGGGCCTGGGACTGTTTCGGCTCGACGCGCTGAAAGCGTTCATCAGAGAGGATATAGCGGCACGGCTGTTGGTTGACCCTGAACTTGACCAGGTCGAGGCCAGCCTCTACTACCTGGTCACTTTGGCCAAGGAACTGAAACTGCCAGCGCAGCCCCGCTCGATGATGTTTGTCAGGCTTGGCGAGGTCAGCAAAGCGAAGCTCGATGAGGCGCGCAATCATGTGAAGGCCGCGCAAACCATCGAGGCACAGGCCTGGTTCCTGAGTGAACAGGTATTCTGGAGCGAGTGGCTGCAAGCACAGGAGCAGAACAAGGCGCAGTTCAAGGCCATCACGGATGATTACGCTGCCAGGGCCGGCGTGCTGGCGGACCAGGAGGGGCTGACCAGCGAGCAGTACCTGGAGAGGTGGACAACCCTGGATGAGCTTCGCAACGCCGCGTTCTCGCGCCTGAAAGTGCTGTTGACCAAGGAGGTTTTGCAAGCCCGGGCCGAAGACGCAGAGGGGCGAACCAGCGATCCTGAACGCTAGCAGGCAGCGCGGCAAGGCTTCCGTCTGCAAGCCTGGTAGGTGGGCGAACAAGCTTGTATCCCGTCAAAATCACAGGATGCAGCTTGTGCGCCATGCCAGGAATTACCCCCAGTATCAGTATCCCGCCAACGATTTCATCGTCAAGAACCTGCCCGGCTGGCTGAAGGGAGCCAGCCAGGCGCAGGTCAAGGTCTTGCGTGCCCACCTTGGCAGCCAGCGGCAGCTGGCTGCGTTGTACAAGCAACTGCTGCCACTGGACCGCTTTGCCAAGGATCGGCTGCAGCCAGCCATCGCAGCGAAGCTGGGTGTGTCGGTTGATCTGGATACGGCGGTGTGGCGCGAGCAGCGCACGCGGATCACGCACAGACCCTTCGAGCCTATTCCAGGCTTGCTGCCGCCGGACTTCGAGACCCGCTTCGCGGACGAACCGTTGCTGCAAAAGCTGCTGCAGAACTTCAAGGCCAATGAGTCGTTCGACAGCGAGACGGTCGTCCTCAGGGACGCGCCGACCGAGCAACAGCCCGCCCAGACGCTGACCGACGATGTCGCCGCGCTTGCCCAGCTGAGCCGCGAGCAGGATGTCGGCGCTGCTTACCAGGCACACCTGGAGCAGGTCTTGAATCCGGCGTTCGCCACCGCCCTGGCTGCAGACAAGCGCCACGAGCTCGCCTCGGCTGTCGAATTGGCGGCATTGAAAGGGCAGCTGGATGATAGCGATGTGAAGCTGTTGCGCGTGCTGGCCCAAGGCAAGCACGCGCAACATGCCCAAGGTTGGACGGCCGCGGGTAAAGGCTTGCAGATACTGGATTGCCGGGTGGACGGGGCCGTTGCCTTCGAACTGCGCGAGCCGCCGCGACGGCAGTCGGATTTTCCCGCTGGCCCACCCAATAGCCTGAAAGCGGTGATCCTTTACCTCCCAGCATTCAGTACGCGACCGTTGCGCCGTTTCGCCGACTGGAGCGCAGTGAACCTGGCGCTGGTCGAGGCGCTGGGTGACTCGACATTCAAGCAAGCCTTGGCCCGCCGTATCGCCTTGAGCGAGCGTGCGAGCTACCTGGCGTTGCTGGCTACCCGGGCCGGTGATGCCAAGCCTGACCTGCAGCCGAAACGGTTGTCGATCAGCGGCAATATTTTCGCCGATCTGGCCGACAGGCACGTGCAGCGGCTGAAGGATGACGCACGCTTTCTGGCAGTCCCCACTGCATTGGCAGACCGCGCCGCGACGGCCGAACGCCTGGCCAGGCTGAAAAGCGTAGGCCTGGCAGTGGTCAGCCTGGCGGGCTTGTTCGTGCCGGTGGTCGGCGCCTTGTTGCTGGCCGACATGACCCGGCAACTGCTGGGCGAAGTTTACGAAGGCGTCAGCGACTGGTCACAGGGCCATCAGCACGAGGCCATGGGGCATCTGCTGGAGGTCATGAACTCCGTCGCCCTGTTGGGTGCGGTGTCGCTGGGCGTGCATACGGCCCGCAACGCCTTTGTTGAATCGCTGGAGCCGGTAACCACTGAAAAGGCAAGCCAACGGCTGTGGCGCAACGACTTGTCCGGTTATCGCCAGGTGCCCACTGATGCTGGCCTGAGCGAGCGTGACGACGGTCTGTTCAATAGCCCGCAAGGTCAATGGTGGCACAGCGATGGAAGCTTCTTTCGCGTGCGCCAGGACGCTCGCGGTACCTGGCGCCTGCTGCACGAAAATGGCCCCGGAACCTACGGGCCGCCGTTGCTTGGCAATGGCGAGCGGGGTTGGTGGTTGCGCTTTGACCGGCCATTGGAGTGGCAGGGCGAGCAGCAGTTGCTGACGCGCCTGTGGCCGGGGGCCAGGTTGCTGGATGCCGAGCGTGTCGGGCAGATTCTGCACGTGGCCGATGTCGATGAAAACGCGTTGCGCCAATTGCTGGTCGATCGTCGCCCGTTGCCGGTGGCGTTGCGTGACACCCTCGAGCGATTCGACGCGCATGCGCGTAACGAAGCCTTCTTCATGCCAACTGCTGAAGGCCCCGATTACATCAAGCGGATGCTCTGGTGCGCTGAGCATTTGGGCGTGCAAACGCTGGCCGCCGATGAGCAATTGCAGGCCATCACCTTCCAGGCAGCTGCCCTGCGCCAACCGATGCTGGAACACTTCGCCGCGCAGTACCTCCCGGATGACCCGGCGCTGGCAGTCTTGCAGCGCGCTTTCCCGTCGCTGCCCAAGGCTTACGCACTGGACATCCTCAAGGACGCCTCCGCGCCGATGCGCCTGAACATGATCAGCAACCACCGAGTGCCGCTGGTCCTGGCGCTGCGGGCACGCACCCTGGTGCAGGATGTACGGCTGATACGCCTGCGCGAAGCACTGTATCTGCGCGGCAGTTACAGTGCTGACCTGGTCAGCCTGGTCTTTGCCCTGCTGCAGGAACAGGGGCTTGCCCGCGACCAGGTCAATCTGGTGCTGCGCGAGGGCTCCTCCAGTGGGCCTGTTGTGGATCGTTTGGGTCCTGCATTCGGTGATCAGCGCAAGACGCTCGACATGGTCTGGAAGGATGGCGGCTTCCAGCTCTTCGGCGAGCGCGGGCTCCCCGATGACCTGGAAGTGGCCGAGCCGCGAGGACTGTTCGAGGTGCTGGCCGCCACGCTGGCGCCTGCTTACCTGCAGAAGCTCGGCCTGGCTGGCGAAGACCTGCCTGGGCAGATCCGTGCCCAGGTGCAGGGCTGGCTACCGCGCAAGCGTACGAGGCTGCTGGCCTCGCTCGGCTGGCGCGAGGCGCGACCGCTGGGTGCTTCCCTGCAACGCCTCGCCGACGGCCGCGTCGGCTACCCGTTGGGCCCGGTGCTCTCATGCCTGGAGTCGCCAGAATGCACGCTGCGTCGGCGCGTGCGCAGCCTGTATCCGATTTTCCAGGAGGAGCAGGTTGAGGAGTACCTGGACCTGATGTACCAGCGCACCTCTTCACCCTACAGCAGCCTGTTGATGCAAGAGATGGAGTTTGACCGTCTGGATGAGAGCCTGCAGGCCTGGACCCGACGTGCCGACGAATCGCAGCGTGAGCGGCGGGTGCGGGTGAGCGACACGTTCCGCCATGCCTGGCAGATGATGGGGGAGCGCGTTTACGTACCGGGTGAAACCGGCTGGAACACCCGGCTGCACGTGCCACCGATGCCCTTGGGGGAGTTGCCTGCGCTGCCCATCCATACCGATTTCGCCCACATCGTTCACCTGACCTTGAGCAACCTGCAACTGGAAGTGTTGCCGCCAGGCTTTCTGCAAAATTTTCCGCGGCTGAGGGTGCTGGACCTGAGTTACAACAACCTGCGCATGTTGCCGGCCGGCCTCGGGCGGCTGAACAACCTCGAGGAACTGAACCTCTGTGGCAATCGCGTTCGTTTTACCAGTGGCCAGGCGCGAGTTATTGCCGGCTTGACCGAACTGCGCAGCCTGGACCTGAGCGACAATCTGATCGAAGCGACCGTGCTTTCGATGGGGGATCTGCCCCATCTGCAGTCGCTCAACCTGCGCCGCACGGGCCTGCGCACCGTGCCTGAAGGCCTTGAGCGCTGCGAGGACCTCACGTATTTCGACATCAGCAACAACCAGGTCACGGATTTGCCCCTGGCACTGTTGCAAGCGCCGGTCCGGCAGCGGCTGTCGTTTGTGTATTCAGGTAACCCGCTGGTCGAGACGATACGCGAGCAACTGCACCATGCAGGCTTCCCCATCGTCGAGAATCCGCCGATCGTGCAGTCCAGAGAAAAATGGCTGGGCACGCTGGCTGATGAAGATCGCGATGTAGGCGTAACGCAGTGGGACGCCTTGCGTGCCGAGCAGGGCAGCGATGCATTCTTCGACCTGCTTGGCGAATACACAGAGAGCGCTGATTTCCGTGCGGCCCGTGAAGATACAGGGCGTCGCGTGTGGCAAGTGATCGGTGCGGCGAGCAAGAACACAGGCACGCGCCAGGATCTGTTCGACCTGGCGAACGACCCGCGCACATGCGCCGACAGTGCCGCGTCGTGCTTCAGCCAGCTCGAGGTAGCCATGCATGTCTCGACGTTCACGCACAATGCGGAGCCTGCCGCCACTGCGCGCGAGCGGCTGCTACTTGCCCTGCGCCTGTTCAGGGTCGAAAAAGTTCGAGCGCTGGCCGAGGCAGACTACATGGCTCGTTATGCCGACGGGCGATGGCAGCGGGGTGCGAAAGACGAGGAAGAAGTGGAGGTCAGCCTGGCCTACCGTGTGGGTCTGGCTGAACGGCTGAACCTCCTTGGCCAGCCGCAGCACATGCTGTTTGCGGGTATTGCCGATGTCAGCGAGGCCGATATCGACCGTGCCTACAATGCCGTGATCAGCGCAGAAGCCACTGATGAGCTGGCAATGTTCGTCAGCACGCGCAAGTTCTGGGTCGATTCGCTGCGGGCATTGCACAAGGACGCATTCGCCCAAGTCGAAAGCGAATACGAAGCGCGTTGGGAGGCGCTGGAAAACCAATGGCAGGCGCCTGTCGACACCTCACCCGGTCTGGGCAATCCTCAGTACATTCGAGAGGCTGAGGACTTCAACAAGGCGCGTGACAAGGCCCTTGGCGAATTGGCGCTGAAACTGACCAAAGAGGCCATGCAGGCATCACAGGCGCCGGAGGTGATACAGCCAAGCGGCCAAACCGGTCATCCAGATTGACAGCTTTGGCCATTGCCGGGACGTAGGCGTGGCGCGAACATCGTCGCAACGATGGTTCAACTCCAACAACAACAATTCAGGAGTCCGACGATGCGCGATTACGCCGAGGCCGCTCGTGCGTTCGACCATGCCCAGGCCGCCGCTGCGGCGCTGCATGGCGACCTCGATGCCCTCAATGCCTGTATCGAATGCTGTGACCGCCATGCCGGCAAGGGCAAGCTGGCGCTGGTCCACGTGGATCGGGACGGCAACAGCACCCGCTACAGCTTCGATCAGCTCCGGGCCCAGGCTGCCCGTTTCGCCAGTGTGCTCAGGGCGCAAGGCGTGGCGGCCGGCGACCGGGTCGCCGGGCTGATGCCACGTACGCCCGAGTTGCTGGTGACGATCCTCGCCACCTGGCGCCTGGGCGCGGTGTACCAGCCGTTGTTCACCGCGTTCGGCCCCAAGGCCATCGAGCATCGCCTGGAGCAATCTCGCGCCCGCGTCGTGGTCACCGACCGCCACAACCGTGCCAAGCTTGACGAGGTGCAGGGTTGCCCGACCGTGATCACGGTCGGGGCCCGCAGTGGCGAGCTGGACTTCCAGCATTGCCTGGATGCTGCCACAGGCACCTGCGAACCGGTCATGCGTGCTGGCAACGATCCATTCCTGCTGATGTTCACCTCGGGCACCACCGGCCCGGCCAAACCGCTGGAAGTGCCGCTGCGTGCCATCGTCGCGTTCCAGGGCTACATGCGCGATGCCATCGACCTGCGCCCCGAGGACAACTTCTGGAACCTGGCCGACCCGGGTTGGGCCTATGGCCTGTATTACGCAGTGACCGGCCCGTTGTCGCTGGGCCATGCCACCACCTTCTACGATGGCCCGTTCAGCGTTGAAAGCTGCGCGCGGGTGATCGACAAGCTGGGCATCACCAACCTGGCCGGCTCGCCTACCGCGTACCGCCTGCTGATTGCCGCCGGGGATGACTTCGCCGCGCCGATCAAGGGCCGCCTGCGGGTGGTCAGCAGTGCCGGCGAACCGCTCAACCCGGAAGTGATCCGCTGGTTCGCCGATGAGCTGGGCGTGACCATTCACGACCACTATGGGCAGACCGAGCTGGGCATGGTGCTGTGTAACCACCATGGCCTGCAGCATCCGGTACACCTCGGCTCGGCCGGCTTCGCCATCCCTGGCCACCGCATCGTGGTACTGGACGAGCAGGGCAACGAACTGCCCGCCGGTCAGCCGGGCATCCTCGCGGTCGATCGCGAGCAGTCGCCGCTGTGCTGGTTCGAGGGCTACCACGGCCTGCCGACCAAAGCCTTCGTCGGCAAGTATTACCTCAGCGGCGACACCGTCGAGCTGAACCAGGACGGCAGCATCAGCTTCGTCGGCCGCAGCGACGATGTGATCACCACCTCCGGCTACCGTGTCGGCCCGTTCGACGTGGAGAGCGCACTGATCGAGCACCCGGCGGTGATCGAAGCGGCGGTGATCGGCAAGCCAGACCCGGAGCGCACCGAGCTGATCAAGGCTTTCGTGATATTGGCCAGCGGTTACCAGGGCAGCGCCGAGCTTGAAGAGGCCTTGCGCCAGCACGTGCGCCAGCGCCTGTATGCCCATGCTTACCCACGGGAAATCGAATTCGTCAGCGAGCTGCCCAAGACCCCGAGCGGCAAGCTGCAACGCTTCATCCTGCGCAACCAGGAAGTCGCCAAACAACAAGCGCAACAGGCCACCCCTGCCAGCGCCTGAAAGGAAACCGATCATGCAAATAGCCAACAAACACTTCATCGTCAGCGGCGCCGCCTCCGGGCTGGGTGCTGCTACCGCACAGATGCTGGTCGAGGCCGGCGCCAAGGTCATGCTGGTCGACCTCAATGCCCAGGCCGTCGAGGCCAAGGCACGCGAACTGGGTGACAATGCCCGCTTCGCGGTGGCCGACATCAGCGACGAGCAGGCCGCCCAGGCGGCGGTGGATGCGGCTGTCAGCGCCTTTGGCAGCCTGCACGGGCTGGTCAACTGCGCCGGCATCGTTGGCGCCGAGAAAGTGCTGGGCAAACAGGGGCCGCACGGCCTGGCCAGCTTCGCCAAGGTCATCAACGTAAACCTGATCGGCAGTTTCAACCTGCTGCGCCTGGCCGCTGCGGCCATGGCCGAAGGGCCTGCCGATGAGGGGGGCGAGCGCGGGGTCATCATCAACACCGCCTCCATCGCTGCCTATGACGGGCAGATAGGCCAGGCGGCCTACGCTGCTTCCAAGGGCGCCATTGCCAGCCTGACCCTGCCGACCGCCCGCGAACTGGCGCGCTTCGGCATCCGTGTGATGACCATCGCCCCGGGCATCTTCGAAACGCCGATGATGACCGGCATGACCGAGGAAGTACGCGCCTCGCTGGCCGCCGGCGTGCCGTTCCCGCCGCGCCTGGGCCGCCCGCAGGAGTATGCCTCGCTGGCCCGCCACATCATCGAGAACAGCATGCTCAACGGCGAGGTGATCCGCCTCGACGGTGCACTGCGCATGGCTGCCAAGTAAGGAGAGCGAACATGACCCTCGCCAACGATCCGATCGTTATCGTCAGCGCCGTGCGCACGCCCATGGGTGGCCTGCAGGGCGACCTGAAAAGCCTGACTGCCCCGCAACTGGGCAGTGCGGCCATCCGTGGCGCCGTGGAGCGCGCCGGCATCGATGCTGCCAGTGTCGAGCAGGTGCTGTTCGGCTGCGTGCTGCCGGCCGGCCAGGGCCAGGCGCCGGCGCGCCAGGCCGCGCTGGGTGCCGGGCTGGACAAGCACACCACCTGCACCACCCTGAACAAGATGTGCGGTTCGGGCATGCAGGCGGCGATCATGGCCCATGACCTGCTGCTGGCCGGCACCGCCGATGTGGTGGTGGCCGGTGGCATGGAAAGCATGACCAACGCGCCGTACCTGCTGGACAAGGCCCGTGGCGGCTACCGCATGGGCCATGGCAGGGTCATCGACCACATGTTCATGGACGGCCTGGAGGATGCCTATGACAAAGGCCGCCTGATGGGCACCTTCGCCGAAGACTGCGCCCAGGCCAACGCCTTTAGCCGCGAAGCCCAGGACCAGTTCGCCATCGCCTCGCTGACCCGTGCCCAGGAGGCGATCACAAGTGGCCGCTTTGCTGCCGAAATCGTGCCGGTGGAAGTCACCGAAGGGAAGGCAAAAGCGCGTCATCAAGGACGACGAGCAGCCGCCCAAGGCGCGCCTGGACAAGATCCCGCAGCTCAAGCCGGCCTTCCGCGAAGGCGGCACGGTAACCGCCGCCAACTCCAGCTCGATCTCCGACGGCGCTGCGGCGCTGGTGCTGATGCGCCGCTCCGAAGCCGACAAGCGTGGCCTCAAGCCGCTGGCGGTGATCCACGGCCACGCCGCCTTCGCCGACACCCCGTCGCTGTTCCCGACCGCGCCGATCGGTGCCATCGACAAGCTGATGAAGCGCACCGGCTGGAGCCTGGCCGAGGTCGACCTGTTCGAGATCAACGAGGCCTTTGCCGTGGTCACCCTGGCGGCCATGAAGCACCTCGACCTGCCACACGACAAGGTCAATATCCATGGCGGCGCCTGTGCTCTCGGCCACCCGATTGGCGCTTCGGGCGCGCGCATCCTGGTGACCTTGCTGTCGGCCCTGCGCCAGAACAACCTGCGCCGTGGTGTTGCGGCCATCTGCATCGGCGGTGGCGAGGCCACGGCCATGGCTGTCGAATGCCTGTACTGAGGTGAACCATGCTGGTAACTGACGAGCAACAACAGATCGCCGACGCGGTACGCGCCTTTGCCCAGGAACGCCTGAAGCCGTTTGCCGAACAATGGGACAAGGAGCACCGCTTCCCGAAGGAAGCCATCGAGGAGATGGCCGAACTGGGCCTGTTCGGCATGCTGGTGCCGGAGCAGTGGGGTGGCAGCGACACCGGCTACGTGGCCTATGCCATGGCCCTGGAGGAAATCGCCGCCGGTGACGGCGCCTGCTCGACCATCATGAGCGTGCACAACTCGGTGGGCTGTGTGCCGATCCTGCGCTTTGGCAGCGAGCAGCAGAAAGAACAGTTCCTCGCCCCGCTGGCCAGCGGCGCGATGCTCGGTGCCTTCGCCCTGACCGAACCGCAGGCCGGCTCCGATGCCAGCAGCCTGAAGGCCCGTGCACGTCTGGAGGGTGACCACTACGTACTCAATGGCAGCAAGCAGTTCATCACCTCCGGGCAGAACGCCGGGGTGGTGATCGTGTTCGCCGTGACCGACCCGGACGCGGGCAAGCGCGGCATCAGCGCCTTCATCGTGCCCACCGATTCGCCGGGCTACCAGGTGGCGCGGGTCGAGGACAAGCTCGGCCAGCACGCCTCCGATACCTGCCAGATCGTATTCGACAATGTACGCGTGCCGGTGGCCAACCGCCTGGGTGCCGAAGGCGAAGGCTACAAGATCGCCCTGGCCAACCTCGAAGGCGGCCGTATCGGCATCGCCTCGCAGGCAGTGGGCATGGCCCGCGCGGCGTTCGAAGTGGCGCGTGACTACGCCAACGAGCGGCAGAGCTTCGGCAAGGCGCTGATCGAGCACCAGGCGGTGGCCTTCCGCCTGGCCGACATGGCGACGAAGATTGCCGTGGCCCGGCAGATGGTGCTGCACGCCGCCGCGCTGCGCGATGCCGGGCGCCCGGCGCTGGTGGAAGCATCGATGGCCAAGCTGTTTGCCTCGGAAATGGCCGAAAAGGTCTGTTCGGATGCCTTGCAGACCCTGGGCGGTTATGGCTATCTGAGTGACTTCCCGCTGGAGCGGATCTACCGCGACGTTCGGGTTTGCCAGATCTACGAAGGCACCAGCGACATTCAGCGCATGGTCATTGCGCGCAATCTTTGAAGGAGCAGTCTGCATGGCATTCGAAACCATCCTGTTGGACATCCACGGCAAGGTCGGCCTGATCACCCTCAACCGCCCGCAGGCGCTGAACGCGCTGAACGCGCAGATCGTCGGTGAGATCAACCAGGCCCTGGACCAGCTCGAGCGCGATCCGAACATCGGCTGCGTGGTGCTGACCGGTTCCGCAAAGGCCTTTGCCGCTGGTGCCGACATCAAGGAAATGGCTGAGCTGCAATATCCGCAAATCTACGTTGACGACTTGTTCAGCGATGCCGACCGCATTGCCAACCGGCGCAAACCGATCATCGCTGCGGTGTCCGGTTTTGCCCTGGGCGGCGGCTGCGAGCTGGCGATGATGTGTGACTTCATCCTGGCGGCGGACAACGCCAGGTTTGGCCAGCCGGAAATCAACCTCGGTGTGCTGCCGGGCATGGGCGGCACCCAGCGCCTGACCCGCGCGGTGGGCAAGGCCAAGGCCATGGAGCTGTGCCTGACCGGCCGCCTGATGGGGGCTGAGGAAGCTGAGCGTGCCGGGCTGGTGGCGCGTATCGTGCCGCAGGCAGAGCTGGTGGAAGAGGCGCTGAAGGTGGCCGCGACCATTGCCAGCAAGTCGATTCCGGTGAGCATGATGGTCAAGGAGAGCGTCAACCGTGCGTTCGAAGTCACCCTTAGCGAGGGGGTGCGCTTTGAGCGGCGTGTGTTCCATGCGGCGTTTGCTACCGAAGACCAGAAAGAGGGGATGGCTGCGTTCATTGCCAAGCGCGAGGCGCAGTTCAAGGATCGTTGATGCTGGTTGGGGATTTGCGTTGGGCCTTTTGGGGGCATGCCTTGAGAGGTCTGGCGCCTGTGAGATCGAGCGCCGCCCGCGCGGCGCTTCGCGGGGCAAGCCCGCTCCCACATTTGTTGCAACGTGCCGAACCTGCCAGGCCATGGTTGCCTGCCTTTTTGTGCAGGTCTTGTGTCAGGCAGGGCGGCATCAATGCCCACCTCGAAATCCGGTCATGCCAACAAGGCTGACAACCATGACCTCACAGGCATGGCCACGTTGCAACAAATGTGGGAGCGGGCTTGCCCCGCGAAGCGCCGCGCGGGCGGCGCTCGATCTCACAGCCGCTGAAAATATCATGGCAAACACCTGATAGCCCTAACCAATCTCCTGACATGCATCTGGTGGCCCTGGCCCAATTCCCCGCCATGCTCCACGGACCCGTCCAGGCATCTTCCATGCACCGACCAGCGGATTCCGAGCAATGGAAGCAAATTCACACCCAATTGCAGTTGCTCCACGCGACGTGGCGCCTTAGACTGCCGCCCCCTGTAAAAAGAGTGCCGGTTGGCGCTTGAAGAATTCCGCTGCCGATGCCAAGGCGTCGGCGGCACCCGAATCGCCCAAATGCACATTTTTTCATAGAGAAATCGATGACCAAGGAACAGTTGCTGGCCATGTCGGCCGATGACTACATGAACGCTGAGCAGCTGGCTTTCTTCGCTGGCCTGCTGCAGGCGATGAAAGTCGAAACCCATGAACGCATCGAGCTGAGCCGTGCCACCATCGAAGGCCTGGACACCCCGTCGGACCCTGCCGACGTGGCTTCGGTCGAAGAAGAGCGTAGCTGGCTGGTAAATGCCATCGACCGCGACCAGCGCCTGCTGCCGCAGCTGGAAATGGCCCTGGACCGTATTGCCGACGAAAGCTTCGGCTGGTGCGATGACAGCGGTGAGCCGATCGGCCTGAAGCGTCTGCTGATCAGCCCGACCACCAAGTACTGCATCGAAGCCCAGGAGCGCCACGAGCAGCTCGACCGCCACCAGCGCCAGGTGTAACCTCGCGCGGTGTGCCAAGCCCCACGGAGCGATCCCTGGGGCTTTTTGCGTTTCTTGCCGGCGCCGGTTTTGTTGCCCTGCACGTAACACTGCTGTACCGCGATGCGCTGTTTCCAGGACGTGAGCAGGCGTATCATGGCTTTATCGTTAGGGTGCTAATTAAATTCCGGAGGGAGTGATGAATAGCCGGGTCGATGTAGCCGTGATGATTGGTTCGGGTGTGCCAGCTACCCTGCGGGAGCTAGGTAAACGCATTTGCTGGGTAGTGCTGGTCAATGGCGAACGTCGTGGTACCGCGTTCGCCACGCGAGAGGAGGCACTGGAGTGCCAGGCGGCTTGGCAACAGCAGTTGAAGAAGGGGCTTGCCGCCTGAGCGCAGCGGGTGCCACCGGTGAAGGGGCGGTATGGTGTTCAGGCTGTTCCCCTGCAAGAAATACACGTTGCCTCTCGACGAATTTCGGTGTTTTCGTGCATATTCTTCCTCCAGTAATGCGCTGAAGGATTACAGGGCCCGTTCTCACGTGCGCTCTGGCATTGCCTGCTGCACCTTCTTCTGGCGATATGTCTGTCAGACATTATGCTTCCTGAATCGGGAAGGTGCCGACAGCCTGTAGTGAGGCCATATCTGGCAAGCCAGGGTAAAGAATCCTGCGCGCTGCATCGCCAGCGGGCACAGACATTTCGCATATCGTTTTATTACTCTTTTCACCTATCGACAAGAAATGACCGTGTCTCACCGAGCTTGGGTGGGGGCGGGTTGTAACCGGTTGAGGATTACTTCATTGGCAGTCAGCACTCTTGATACTCATGCGTTGTTCGCCCTCGGCGACCTGCGCGGTAAATTGGCCCAGTTGTTTCAGGGCCGCTTTGTCTATGTCACCGAACAGAGTCCAGAAGGCCTGTACATGGCCGAAATCGACACCGAAAGCGCATTGGTCGTCGATGACAAGCAACGTTTGGAGCTGAAGGTCGGTGACCACTTTCGCGCCGCTGTATTGCCAAGCCGGGAAGGCGGCAAACTGGAAATGCGCTTTCGCGAAATCAAGTTGAACGTATATGGCGTGGGCGACTACGCCTTCGTGTCGGTCCCCGAAGGCGAAGGCATCGTTTTCCGTGAGGGGCACGGTGTAATGTTGGTGTTCGCCGCGCAGCAACAGGTGCAGGAAGGCCTGGGCAAGCTGCTCAAGGCGGTGACCGGCAAGGTGGCCAAGTGGCGCAAAGGTGAGTTGACCACCTTCAAGGCCAGTGAATGACCCACAGAGATGACGCGCCTGCAACGCGTGCCGAGTTCCATCGGCAGCACCAGGCGGATGCCGTGGCCGAGGCCGAGCGTTTGCTGGCCAGGCGTGAAGCACTGCAAGGCGCCTGGTTGAACTGGGTGGCAGGCGAATTATACCGCCTCGGCCCGCCGCCTTATGTGGCCATGGTCCGGCGCGAGTTGCAGCGCCTTGCCCAAGGGTGAGGCGACAACCTTTCAGTTACCGTGTATCGCGGCCGCTGCTGACTTCTTCAGGTACCGGCTCTTTCGCCATGCGCTTGCGGAACAGCGCCGCCCGGGCCAGCAACAGCGTGGTCACCGGTACGGTGATCGACAGCAGAATCGGAATCAGCCAGGCGTGCAGCACCGGTGCTTCCTTGAGCCAGGAAAAGTAGATGATCGAGGCCAGCGCCACGCACCAGGCACCAATGGTCGAGGCCAGGGCCGGCGGGTGCATGCGCTGGAAGTAGTCCTTCAGGCGCAACAGGCCCACGGCGCCGATCAGGGCGAAAAGGCTGCCGGTCAGCAGCAGCGCGGCAGTGACCAGCTCCAGCCAGAAAGGGAGTTGCAGGGTTTCAGTCACTCGATCACCTCACCGCGCAGCAGGAACTTGGCCAGGGCAAACGAGCCAACGAAACCGAATAGCGCAATCAGCAGGGCACCTTCGAAGTAGGTGTCACTGGCATAACGGATCCCCAGCACCAGCATGGTCAGCATGGCCAGGATGTACAGGTAGTCCAGCGCCAGCACCCGGTCTTGGGCGGACGGGCCGCGGAACAGCCGGATCAGCGCCAGGGCCATGGCCAGGGCAAAGATGAACAGGCTGGCGAGGACAGCATTGGCGAGCAGGCCTGTCATTGGAAAATCTCCATCAGCGGGCGTTCGTAGGTGTCCTTGAAGTGCTGGATGAAGGCCGCCTCATCGTCCAGGTCGAACACGTGCAGCAGCAATACGCTGCGGTCCAGTGCCAGTTCGGACCAGACCGTGCCGGGCACCACTGTGGTAATCATCGACAGCGCCGCCAGGCCATGCGGGTCACGCAGGGCCAGGGGGATGTGCACGAACGCCGAGCGTGGCGGCCGCTTGCCGGCACGCAGTACGCCACGGGCAACCAGCAGGTTGGACATGATCACATCGATGCCGACCCGGCCAATCAGCCGGACGATGGCCAGCGGTCGCCGCACATGGGCATGCTGCGGGCGCAGCGGTGCCATCAGCAGCGGCGCCAGCACGCCGAGCGCGGTTGCCAGTAGCAGGTTGCCGGGGCTGAGCGAAAGGTTGAGCAACAGCCACAGGCCGAACAGCGAAACTGATAACAGCGGTGCGGGGAACAGTCGACTCATGGCTGCACCTGTACGTCGAGCGAGGTGGGGCCAGGAACCGGCCGGGCGGCCATCACGGCTTCAATATAGGCTTCGGGGGCCTGCAGGCTGGCGGCGGTGTCCTGGGTATAGCGCAGCAGCGGTTCGGCCTTGAGGCTAAGGATGATGCACAGGCCGAGCAGGATGACGATGGGTAGGCATTCATAGCGACGCAGCACCGGCGACGGGCGTTCCTCGGGCTTCCAGAAACGCTGTATGCCGACGCGGCCGAAGGCGATCAGCGAGGCCATGCCAGAGAGGATCAGCAGCGCCACCAGGCCCCAGCCTGCTGTGCCCAGTGGCTGCTCGGGTGGCACGCCCAGCCCCTGCGGGTTGAACAACGCGCTGATCAGGTTGAGTTTGCCGACAAAGCCTGACAGCGGCGGCATGCCGATGATCAGCAGGGCGCAGGCGATGAAGCTGAGGCCGAGGAAGGCCATGGTCCACGGGATGATCTGGCCGATCACCACCTTTTGCTCATCGTCGAGGTTGATGCCCTTGGGCGGGTGCAGTGACTCCAGCGGTGGCGGCATGGCGCCTTCTTCGTCCTCGAGTGGCGCTTCGTTGGCCGAACGCGAACGTTCGACCAGTTCGGCGAGCAGGAACAGCGCGCACAGCGCCAGGGTCGAGTTGACCAGGTAGAACAGTGCCGCACCGGTCAGCGCCGACTGAGCGAAACCGACGGCGCCGAGCAGGGTACCGGCCGAAACCAGGATGCTGAGGGCAGCCATGCGCTCCAGGCGCTGCGCGGCCAGGATCGACACCGCCGCCACCGCCAGGGTGACCAGGCCACCATATACCAGCCATTCACCACCAAAGTGCGCCGAGGCCCCGGCCTGCCCGGAGAACAGTAGCGTCCACAGGCGCAGCACGGCATAAAGGCCGACCTTGGTCATGATGGCGAACAGCGCCGCCACTGGCGCGCTGGCCGAGGCATAGGCCGGCACCAGCCAGAAGTTCAGCGGCCAGATGCCGGCCTTCACCAGGAAGGCCATGGCCAGGATCGCCGCGCCGGCGTGCAGCAGGCCACGGTCGGCCTCTGGCACCAGCGGAATCTTCAGGGCCAGGTCGGCCATGTTCAGGGTGCCGGTCACGCCATACAGCATCGCTGCGCCGATCAGGAACAACGACGAGGCGAACAGGTTGACGGCAATGTAATGCAGGCCGGCACGCACCCGGGCACGACCCGAGCCATGCAGCAGCAGGCCATAGGACGCGGCCAGCAGCACTTCGAAGAACACGAACAGGTTGAACAGGTCGGCGGTCAGGAAGGCGCCGTAGAGGCCCATCAACTGGATCTGGAACAGCGCGTGGAAGCTGGCCCCGGCAGCGTCCCAGCGGGCGCGGGCAAACAGCAGGGCACTGAAGCCGATGATGCCGGTGAGGGTCATCAGCAGGGCCGACAGGTGGTCGACCACCAGCACGATGCCGAACGGTGCTGGCCAGTTGCCTGGCAGGTAGACACCGATCGATTCCGCCTGGCCCTGAGTGCGCACCCACAATAACAGGCTTACCGCGATCGCCAGGCCGGCAAAAGTAGATAGCAGGTTCAGCCGGGCCTTGATCTGCCGGTGTTTCTCGCCCAACAGCAGCATCACTGCTGCGGTCACCAGCGGCAACAGGATGGGCGCGATGATCAGTTGGCTCATGCCACTCATTCGTCACGCTCCCGGCCATCCACGTGGTCGGTACCGGTCAGGCCACGCGAGGCCAGCAACACCACCAGAAACAGCGCGGTCATGGCAAAGCTGATGACGATGGCGGTGAGCACCAGGGCCTGCGGCAGTGGGTCGGTATAGTGCAGCAGGTCCTGGGGTACACCGTCCTTGATGATCGGCTCCTTGCCGATGAACAGGCTGCCCATGCTGAAGATGAACAGGTTGACCCCGTACGACAGCAGGCAAAGGCCCATGATCACCTGGTAGGTTCGTGGACGCAGGATCAGCCACACCCCCGAGGCGGCCAGCACGCCGATGGCAACTGCAATCACTTCTTCCATCAGGCGGCTCCTGCTTGGCTGGTTTTCGCCGGGTTGCCCGGGCGGTAGGCGCGCACCGACTGGTGCGCCAGGGCAGTGAGGATCAGCAGCGTCGAGCCGACCACCACGGTGAACACGCCGACATCGAAGAACAGCGCGCTGGCCACGTGCACATCGCCGAGCAACGGCAGGTGCAGGTGGGCAGTATGGGTAGTGAGGAACGGGTAGCCCAGCAGCATGGCGCCCGCACCGGTCAGGGTTGCGCACAGCAGCCCGGTGCCCATCCAGCGCAGCGGTCGCAGGCTCATCTGCGCCTCGACCCACTGGGTGCCGGCCACCATGTACTGCAGGATGAACGCCACCGACATCACCAGGCCGGCGACAAAGCCGCCACCGGGCTGGTTATGGCCGCGCATGAACAGGTACATCGACACCAACAGGGCGATCGGAAGCAGCAGGCGCACCAGCACCGCGGGCACCATCATGAACCCCAGGGCGGTGTCGGTGGCATGCCGCGGGTTGATCAGGTCGGTGACCACGTCGGGTGCCAGCTGGCGCTGTTGCGCCGGCAACTGCATGCTTTCCTTCGGCGGGCGGAAGCGCCGTAGCAGGGCGAACACGGTCAGTGCCACGGCCACCAGCACGGTGATTTCACCCAGGGTATCGAAGCCCCGGAAGTCGACCAGCATGACATTGACCACGTTGGTGCCACCGCCCTGGGGCAGCGCCCGGCTCAGGTAGAACGAGGAAATGTCGTTGGGTGTCGGCCGGGTCAGCATGGCGTAGGACAGCACCGCCATGCCGCCACCGACCAGCACCGCCAGCAGCAGGTCGCGCAGGCGCCGCATGCGCGCACGCTCCAGGCTGCCCGGCAGCGGCGATACGCCTTCGATCCGCCGCGGCAGCCAGCGCAGGCCGAGCAGGATCAGCACGGTGGTGACCACTTCCACTACCAGCTGGGTCAGGGCCAGGTCGGGCGCGGAGAACCAGACGAAGGTGATGCAGGTCATCAGGCCGCAGACACTGACCATGATCAATGCCGCCAGGCGGTGGTACTTGGCCTGGTAGGCGGCGCCGATGGCACAGGCGATTGCAATCAGCCATAGCGCGACGAACACGCCCGAACCCGGAATCTTCGGCCGGTCGCCCCAGCTCAGGCCGCTGTAGAGCATGGGGGTGAGGCCGGCGAGGAAGGCGGCGAACACCAGCATGAACAGCTGCGACTGCAGGCGGCGGCTGGTGAGCAGGCGCTCGAGGCGCCGTGCCAGCAGCATCAGCTGCACCTGGCCGTGCTCGAACAGGCGCTTGCCGTTGAAGCGCTCGATCACCGGCGGGTAGGGGAAGCGGCCCCGACGCAGCTGCTTGCGCAGCAACAGGTACAGCACGATACCGCCGCTCATCGCCACCAGGCTCATGACCAATGGCGCGTTCCAGCCGTGCCAGATGGCCAGGCTGTATTCCGGCAGGGTGCCGCCCACCACTGGCAGGGCGGCGGCAGCCAGCAGCGGGCCGACCGACTGGGCGGGGAAGATGCCCACCACCAGGCAGACAAGCACCAGCAGTTCGACCGGCGCACGCATCCAGCGTGGCGGTTCGTGCGGGGTGTGCGGGAGGTCCTGGGCGGTGGGACCGAAGAACACATCGACGGTGAAGCGCAGGGCATAGGCCACGCTGAAGGTGCCAGCCAGGGTGGCGATCACTGGCAGCGTGGCCTCGACCCAGGCGGTGGCGCTGATGAACACCGTTTCGGCGAAAAACATCTCCTTGGACAGGAAGCCGTTCATCAACGGTACGCCGGCCATCGAGGCACTGGCCACCATGGCCAGGGTGGCGGTGTATGGCACCAGGCGGATCAGCCCGCTGAGGCGGCGGATGTCACGCGTGCCGCTTTCGTGGTCGATGATGCCGGCAGCCATGAACAACGAGGCCTTGAAGGTGGCGTGGTTGAGAATGTGGAATACCGCCGCGACGGCGGCCAGCGGGCTGTTCAGGCCCAGCAGCAGGGTAATCAGGCCCAGGTGGCTGATGGTCGAGTAGGCCAGCAGGCCCTTGAGGTCGTTCTGGAACATGGCGGCGAAGGCGCCGAGCAACAGGGTGAGGGCGCCGGCACCGCCGACGATCCAGAACCACTCCTCGGTACCCGACAGCACCGGCCATAGGCGTGCCAGCAGGAACACCCCGGCCTTGACCATGGTCGCCGAGTGCAGATAGGCCGATACCGGAGTGGGCGCTGCCATGGCGTGGGGCAGCCAGAACTGGAAGGGGAATTGTGCGCTCTTGCTCAGGGCGCCGATGAGTATCAGCGGCAGCAGCACCGGGTACAGCGCATGCTGGCGGATGGTGGTGCCGGCAGCCAGGACCTTGTCCAGGTCGTAGCTGCCAACCACATGGCCGAGTAGCAGCGCCCCCACCAGCAGGCACAAGCCGCCTGCGCCCGTGACCATCAGCGCCATATAGGCACCGCGGCGGGCGTCGGCACGATGGTGCCAGTAGCCGATCAGCAGGAAGGAGAACAGGCTGGTGAGTTCCCAGAAGAACACCAGCTGGATCAGGTTGCCCGAGATCACCAGGCCGAGCATGGCGCCCATGAAGGCGAGGAAGAAAGCGAAGAAGCGTGGTACCGGGTCTTGTGGCGACATGTAATAGCGGGCGTACAGCGACACCAGCGCACCGATGCCCAGCACCAGCAGCGAGAACAGCCAGGCGAAGCCGTCCATGCGCAACACCAGGTTCAGCCCAAGGCTGGGCAACCAGAGGAATTCTTCGCGAATCACGCCACCGTGGGCAACCTGAGGGTACAGCAGTGCTACCTGGACCGTGCCGACCAGGGCCACGAGCCCGGCGAGAATGGACTCCGCGTTACGTGCGTTGTGCGGCAGCACGGCTGCCAGGCAACTGCCCACGAACGGCAGAAGCAATAGCACTATCAATGACATAGCGTTCTATTCTGGAGAAGTTTGCAAAGAATCATACGTGCCGCGGGGTTGATCACCAACACGCAAGCTGTCGCAGAATCATACAAACAGGCTGTGACAAGCTGTTTTTTTATAACAGTTTTTTACAAAGCATAGCCGTAGTTGGCGGCTTTACAGCCCCGTCTGGCGTTCGCCTTCTTCCTGCTCTTCTCGTGCTTCAGCCGCCTCGCGTGGGCGGCGAACCTTGAGTTCGCTGACCACCACCGCGATCACGATCAGCAGGCCGCCGAGCAGTGCCACGCCCGGCAGGCGCTCACCGGCGATGCGCCCGACGATCCCGGCCCATACCGGTTCGCCGGCATAGATGAGGGTGGCACGGGTGGGCGAGACCGATTTCTGCGCCCAGTTCATTGCCACCTGGATCACCGCGCTCATGGCGCCCAGGCCCACGGCGCTGGCCAGCAGCAGCCAGGAGAAGTCGGGCAGACGTTCCTGGGTCGGCACGATCATCAGGAACGCCAGTAGCGAGGCGGTTGCCAGTTGCACCACCGTCACCCGGCGCACATCGACCTGGCCGGCGTAACGGCTGATCAGGATGATTTCGCCGGCAATGGCCACGGCGCTGACCAGGGTGACCAGCTCTCCTTCGCTGAAGTGCAGGCTGCCACCCTCAGGCCCGGCCAGCAGCATCAGCCCGGTGAACGCCAGGCAGATGCCGAGGCTGGGCATCAGGCCGGGTCGCCGGCCCAGTACCAGCCATTGCAGTAGCGGTACGAATGGCACGTACAGTGCGGTGATGAACGCCGACTGGCTGCTGCTGATGGTTTGCAGGCCCATGGTCTGCAGGCCGTAACCGAGCATGATCGACACGCCGATCAGGATGCCGGCCTTCAGTTCGGTAAAGGTCAGCCCGGGCAGCGCCCGCGCCGAGACCACGCCAACGAACAGCGCGGCCGCAGCGAAACGCAGGCCAACGAAGAACATCGGGCCGCTGACAGTCATCACGTTGTGCACCAGCAGGAAGGTGCCGCCCCACAGCATGGTGATGAACACCAGTACCAGCTCGGCCTTGCTCAGGTGAAAGGTAACGGCGGAGGTCGGCTTGCTGCTGGGCTGGTTCATGGTCTTGCGCACTCGGAGAGGGCGGCGCACAATCGCCGCAAAGTGGGCAGTATACTGCGCAATATCGACCAGTGAGCAATATAGTGCACAAAGATTCTTCGCACCGGGCCTCGGTGCTGCAACATGTCAGCCTCAATGTACGCAGCCTGCGCACCGCCGTCGGCATGAGCCAGACGGCGCTGGCCGAGCGCTCCGGCGTCAGCCGGCGCATGCTGGTGGCGATCGAGGCGGGCGAAAAGAATGTGAGCCTGACCACGCTCGACCTGATTGCCGAAGCCTTGGGCGTGGCTTTCAGTACCCTGATCCAGGCACCTGACCAGCGTGACCCCGGGCGCATCGACGAGTTGGCCTGGGCCGGCGAGCACCCGCAGAGCCGGGCGGTGCTGTTGGGCAGCAGTGTGGCGCGGCGGGAGGTGGAGCTGTGGGAATGGACCCTGGCACCGGGCGAGTGCTATTCCAGCGAGGCCGATGCCGAGGGCTGGAGCGAGCAGATCTATGTGGCGCAAGGGCAACTGACGCTGGTTATCGAAGGGGCCGAGCATCGCCTGCAGGTGGGGCAGTTCCATGTGTTTCCCAGCAATTGCCGGTATGCGTATCGCAACGACGGGGTGGAGGCTGTGCGGTTTGTGCGCAATGTGGTGATCTAAGGGCGCGCAGGGCTGCACCACCTGTGGGAGCGGGCATGCCCGCGAACACCGGCGGCGCCGGTGCCATCCTCCGCGTCGCCTGATTCGCGGGCACGCCCGCTCCCACAGGTGCTGAGCAAGCCTGATCAGCTATTCAGCAACTCATCGGTCCTGACCACCTTGGCATAGGCAAACGCCAACGCCGCCATCACTGAATCATGCACCTGCGCTGCCGGCACCCGTTTGCCATCGAACTCCAGTGGCAGCGTGGCACACGCGTCGTGGGCCACGGTCACGTCATAACCCAGGTCGGCTGCGGCACGGGTGGCGGCGTCGATGCACATGTGGCTCATGCTGCCGACGATGGTCACGGCCTCGACACCATGCCGGTCCAGCGTATTCTCAAGATCGGTCCCGAGGAAGGCGTTCACTTTGTGCTTTAGCACTACCGGCTCACCGGCCCTGGGCTCGACCTTGGCGTGGATGGCAGCACCCTGCGAGCCTGGCGCGAAGAACGGGGCATCGGCGCTGTCGAACTCATGCCGCACATGCACCACCAGGTCGCCCCGGTGACGCGCCGCCGCCAGCAGGCGGGCGGCATTGTCGGCCGCCTGGTCGGCACCCTCGAGGGTCCATTTGCCGCCCGGGAAGTAATCGTTCTGGATGTCGATGATGATCAGCGCCTGCTTGCTCATGCTGCCTCCTGTGGCAGTAGTCGTTGGATGACGTTAGTTATAGGCTGTGTGCACTGACCTGAGGATTGGCGCGAACGACACTATGCGGGCAAAAACTGACAACCCTGCCAGCCTGGACATCGGCCTGCTGCTATACCCCGGTGCGCAGCGCGCTGCCGTGCATGGGCTTGCCGACCTGTTCCTGGTGGCCAACCGGGTGGCTGGCGAACTGGGGGCACGCGAGTTGCCGCCGGTGCGTATCAGCTTCTGGCAGGCGGACGAGGCCGGGCAGTTGCAGCCTGCCCTCGAGAGCCCACCTGCCGTCGCGTCCGATCTGCGGGTGCTGATCATTCCGCCGAGCCTGGAGTCGGCACCGCAGGGTGAACTGCTAGAGCGCCACCGTGCGTCATTGCGCCAGTTGCACGGGCGCGGCACGGTGCTGGCATCAGTCTGCATCGGGGTGTTCTTCATCGCCGCCAGTGGCCTGCTCGATGGGCGTCCGGCCTGTACCCACTGGAACTACGTGCATTCGCTTGCCCAGCGTTTTCCTCGCGTGCGGATCGAGGCCCAGCAACCGTTGCTGGACGATGGAGACATCGTCACCTCGGCCGGGCTTATGGCCTGGACCGAGCTGGGCTTGCGCTTGCTGGAGCGCTTCATGGGCGCGACGGTGGCGCGGGAAACTGCCCGCTACCTGGCGGTCGATCCGGTTGCGGCGCCGTTGCCCGGTGCCGTGTTCAACCCGCGCCTGGACCATGGCGATGAGGCGGTGCTGAAAGTGCAGCACTGGTTGCAGGGCAATGGAGGGCAGGATGCCGACCTGGCCGGCATGGCTGCCTGCGCGGGGCTGGAGGAACGCACCTTCCTGCGGCGTTTTCGCGCTGCCACGGGGCTGCGGCCAACCGAGTACTGCCAGCAGGTGAGGGTGGGACGGGCGTGTCGCTTGCTGGAGTTCACCCGGCGCAATGTCGAGCAGATCGCCTGGGGTGTCGGTTACCAGGACCCGGGGGCGTTTCGCAAGGTGTTTCAGCGTATCACCGGTCTGACCCCGAGTGATTACCGGCGGCGCTTCGCGGTATCGGGCTAGGGTACGGGGCGTTCCCAAGGCGGAAAAACGCTTGACCTTGATATAACTTGAGGTTTTACCCTGCTCGGCATCGCGCTGCATGCGTCCGTCAGCAGGAGACCATTCATGATGGCAACATCCCACCCCCTGTGGTTTACCCAGATGATCGAATATGAGGTGCCCGGCAGCTGCCAGCAGGCGTTGGCCGAGGCGCTGGTGGCACGCAGCGAAGAACTGGCCGCGCGCTGCGAAGGGTTGCAGGGTTTCAGTATCCAGGCCAGTGACGATGGCAGCCGGGTGTTGCAGTACCTGCAATGGCAGTCCCGCCAGGCGTGGGCGGCCGCGGCCGTGCTGTTCAACGAGGAGCCGTTGCTTGAACTGCTTGGCCAGCATCAGGCGCGTAGCGTCAACTTTGCCGCATACCAGACCCTGCGCAGCCTGGTACGCGGCGCCGATGGCGGCCTGCAGTGCCTGGTAGGTGGGCCTCAGGCATACCAGGGTGCGTAGTGCGGGTAACGGTCCAGGCGGGCGCCAATGACCATTTCGCTGACCCATGCCGCCAGGATCGAGCTGTAGGCTTTCTGGCTCTCTTCGCTGGACAAGGCGTGGTCGGCACCGTCGACGATGCGGTGAGTGAGCGAATGGGCGCTGACAAATGCCGAGCGGTAGCTCATCAGCGTGCTGTGTGGTACGTAGTCGTCCTGTTCGGACTCTACCAGCAGCACATCGCCGCCGAACTCGGCACAGGCTGCCAGTGCGCGGTTGTCCGCCGGGCCGAGCGGGCGCTGGCGGTAAGCGTTCAGCCGTTGCCGATCGAGGGTTTGCTTGGGGAGGTTCCATTCGTCGTCCCAGTACATGGCGGGTACCCGCAGGGCCAGCCATTTGACCGGCCGCTCGCGGGTCAGCAGGGTGGCCAGGTAGCCACCATAGCTGCTGCCGATGATGGCGATGGCACTGCTGTCGACGGCCGGGTGGCTTACCAGCCGGTCATAGGCCACCAGCAGGTCTGTCAGGTTCTGCTCGCGGGTGACCGTCAGCCGTTGGCTTTCGGTTTTTTCGTGGCCGCGCAGGTCGAAGGTCATGCACACACAGCCCAGCCCGGTGATATGCCGGGCGCGGGCCAGGTCACGTTGCTGGCTGCCACCCCAGCCGTGGACGAAGAGGATGCCCGGCATCTTGCTGCCGGGGCTGACCAGGGTGCCGACGATGCTGTCATCCTCGACCTGCAGTTCAACGGTTTCACTCTGAATGGTCATGTTCGCGAATCCGCGCAAATTTGCTGAGTTGTCCGAGTTCACTGTCGTTTCCTTGGTAGAAGAGGGTGGCGTCAGTGGGCAGTTCGGGGGTGCCGAACACTTCATGGGTGGAGGCACGCACCCGTTGCAATGCCGGGTCGTCGGCGAACGCTTGCAGGGCCAGCAGCTCGGCACTGCTGGCACCGCCCAGGCGCCAGGATTGTTCGAGTACGCCGCTGCGCAGGTGGCCCTGATGGTTGACGCCGCGGGCGATGTCGTAGTTGCGCCGTGAGGCGATGAAGCCGGGGAAGTGCTGCTCGGCGGCCTGCTCGTAGGCCATCGCCTGGTTGATCGCCAGGCGCAGCGGCTCGTCCAGCGGCAGTTGCAGCAGTGCCTGGTAGTCACCGCGTACCACTACCAGGTCGGAGCCGCCATACACTTGCGTGCCCTGATGGTCGCGGGTGAGCTGCTGGGTGCCGTGATAGCTACAGGTCAGGCCGGCGACGCGTACCTGGCCGACGCTGAAGGTTTGCACTTCACTGAGGTCTTCCTCGAGCACCAGCCCCCATAACGAAAGGTCCTGCTCATCCATGCCGGCCAGCAGTGGTTCCAGTTCATCCACCGTGGTGATGACCTGTTGCCCACGGCCTGCGCAGGCAAGCACCGGCTTTATTCGCAACGGGCCGTCCGTCAATAACAGCTGTGCGGCGATGCGCGCATCGGCCTTGCTGAACACGTTATAGCCGCGCAACAGGGCGTCGCTGGCTTGCCGGGCGAAGGCGTCGGTCCAGCCCGGCGGGAAACTGGCGCCTGCCGGCAGCGGATGGGAGATTGCCTTGGTCGCCATGTAGGGGTATGCGACCAGGCCGCCGAACAGGTCCTGCTCGCTGGATATGCCCAAGGCAGCATGGCGCTTGGGATCGACCAGGGTTTCGGTGGGCAGGTAGTAGTAGCCATCGGTGGCGCTTGGTGGCTGGCTGGGTTGCACGTGCGGGCAGCCAAGCAGGCGGGCCAGGCCATCGGCAAGCTTGAGGTGTACGGCATGCTCGTGGTCGGGGGTGTGCGCGCGGGTGTCGAGCAGCACCACGCCGCTTTTAGGGGCGCAGCCATTGGGCATGGTCATTTGCCTGTATGCAATGAATGTACTGAGTGTGAAGCCGGTGCTTTGAGGAAGTTCAGCGAAACTTGATCGGTGGTCCTAGCCCTTCTGTAGGAAATGTCTGGTATGCGCAGGGCGTGACGGGCAATGCATGCCGTGTGTCGGTCGCCAAGATTGCAGGGCTGCGGCGGCTGTTCCATTATCGGCGCACTGGATAAACCGTGATGTAGCCGCAGGAGAGCGCATGAACGTTCAGACCACCGTTGGGCAAAGCGTGCCGCAGCGCCTCGTGCAGGTGCGCCAGGCCATGGCAGCAGAGGGCATCGATGCCTTGCTGGTACCCTCGGCCGAC
The DNA here is from genome assembly GCA_029953615.1 of Pseudomonas putida. Taxonomy (NCBI): domain Bacteria; kingdom Pseudomonadati; phylum Pseudomonadota; class Gammaproteobacteria; order Pseudomonadales; family Pseudomonadaceae; genus Pseudomonas; species Pseudomonas putida. The sequence continues at coordinate 4,309,189 of CP124529.1, forward strand.
CCCCATCTTTCCGAATACCTGCCCGGTTACTGGCAGGGGCGCCAGTGGCTGTCGGGTTTCCACGGCTCGGTCGGCACGCTGGTGGTTACGGCTGGCTTTGCCGGGTTGTGGGTCGATAGCCGCTACTGGGAACAGGCGGAGCACGAGTTGGCAGACAGTGGCATCGAGTTGATGAAGTTGCTGCCGGGCAAGCCTGGCGCGCTGGAATGGCTAAGCGATCACGTCGAGCCCAATGGCAAGGTGGCGGTAGATGGCGCGGTCATGGCCTTGGCTTCGGCGCGCCAGCTGGGTGAGCGGCTGAAAAGCGCGCGGGGCGCGACTGGTGACTGACAAGGACCTGCTGGGCCAGGTCTGGGAGGGGCGCCCGGCACTGCCGGGCAATCCGGTCTACCAGCATTTGCCACCGCAGGCCACGGTGAGCCGTGCGGAAAAATTGGCACAGTTGCGCCAGAGCGTGCAGGCCAAGGGGGCCGACTGGCACTTCATCGCTACCCTGGATGACATTGCCTGGTTGTTCAACCTGCGCGGCAGCGATGTGCCCTACAACCCGGTGTTCGTGGCCTTTGCCCTGATCAGCCAGCAGCAGGCCATCCTGTTCGTTGGGCAGGACAAGCTCGACGAACATCTGCGCCAGGTGCTGGCGGCCGACGGTATCGAAGTGCGCGACTACGCCGAAGCCGGCCAGGCCCTTGCCGCGATGTCGGCCGGTAGCCGATTGCTGATCGACCCGGCCCGGGTGACCTGTGGCCTGCTGGACAACCTGCCGGCCGAGGTGGAACTGGTCGAAGGACTCAACCCCAGCACCCTGAGCAAGTCGTGCAAGGGTGACGAAGACCTGGTACACATCCGCCAGGTAATGGAGCAGGACGGTGCGGCCTTGTGCGAGTTCTTCGCCTGGCTCGAGGCCAGCCTCGGTCGGGAGCGGGTTACCGAACTGACGATCGACGAGCAGTTGAGTGCCGCGCGTGCTCGCCGGCCAGGCTTCGTGTCGTTGAGTTTCTCGACCATTGCCGCCTTCAATGGCAATGGCGCGATGCCGCATTACCGTGCCACGGAGCAGTCCCATGCAGTCATCGAGGGCGACGGGTTGCTGCTGATCGATTCGGGCGGCCAGTACCTTGGCGGCACTACTGACATTACCCGCATGGTGCCGGTGGGCAACCCGAGCCAGGCGCAGAAGCAGGATTGCACGCGCGTGCTCAAAGGCATGATCGCCCTGTCGCGCGCTACCTTCCCGCGTGGTGTGCTGTCGCCGTTGCTCGACGCCATTGCCCGGGCACCGATCTGGGCTGATCAGGTGGATTACGGCCACGGTACCGGGCATGGGGTAGGTTACTTCATGAATGTGCACGAAGGGCCGCAAGTGATTGCCTACCAGGCGGCGCCCGCCCCGCAGACGGCGATGCAGGTGGGCATGATCAGCTCGATCGAGCCGGGTACGTATCGCCCGGGGCAGTGGGGGGTACGCATCGAGAACCTGGTGGTCAACCGCGAGGCTGGCAAGAGCGCCTTCGGCGACTTCCTGAACTTCGAGACCCTGACGCTGTGCCCGATCGACACCCGTTGCCTGTTGCCCGAGCTGCTGGCCAGGGAAGAGCTGGACTGGTTGAACGGTTATCACCTCAAGGTGCGCGAGCGCCTGGCGCCCTTGCTCAAGGGGGAGGCACTGGCCTGGCTGGAAGCGCGCACCGCGCCGTTGTAAGGAAAAATGTGAGCCAATGAAAAGGGCAGCTTGAGAGCTGCCCTGTTTTCTACTTGCAGATGACGATCATGCTGCGGCTGGTGTAACCCGCCGGGTTGATCCCGAACAAGTAGTCACCGGGTTCTTCATCAGTATCGCCCGAGCGGGCAATGACCCGGTAGCCGCGCGTGCTGCAAGAGGTCGCGGCCTTGCTGTAGCAGTTGTCCCACGATGAAGAAAGGCCGGAGCAGTTGATATGCAGGCCCTTCTTGCCCCTTTTGACCTCAGTCTTGGCCGTGGCGGCACATCCAGCAATAGCCAAGATGGCCAGGATGAGCAAAATACGTTTCATTCCTGTCCTTAAATGCAGGGCGGATCAGTTGTCTGGCCCCGTCGTTATCGCTTCGGTTCTTCCTGAAATATCCCCAGCGTCCGTGTTCGGTCCAGTAGATAGCGTAAAGATGATGATTCTGTGACAGCTTAATCAGCGAGAAGGGTCGCTACAATCATTAATCCTGTCTCAAATGAAAATATTTCTCATATCAGTCTGCTGCGACGGCCGGGCTGGGCTCCTTGCGCATCGACAGGGTGGTACCGACCGACGCGGTAATGATTGCCAGAATAGCCAGCCACTGGGTAATCGTCAGCACCTCGCCCAGGAACAGCAGGCCGGACAGTGCGCCGAATGCTGGCTCGATGCTCATGAGGGTGCCGAAGGTGCGTGCCGGGATGCGCGTGAGGGCAACCATTTCCAGGCTGTAAGGCAGAGCAGTGGACAGTACCGCGACGCCCAGTGCCATGGGGATCAATGAAGGTGTGAGCAAGGCGCTGCCGGCATGGGCGATACCGACGGGGGCAACGAACAGCGCGGCGACCACTACGCCCAGTGCGGCACTCTGGATACCATGCTCGGCCCCGGCACGCTGCCCGAACAGGATGTACAGCGCCCAGCATACGCCCGCGCCCAGGGCGTAGGCTGCGCCGACCGGGTCGAGGGCCTGCCCGCCATGGCCGGCCGGCAGCAATAGCAACAGGCCGACGATAGCCAGGGCAATCCACAGGAAGTCGATCGGTCGACGCGAGGAGACGATCGCCACGGCCAGCGGGCCAGTGAACTCCAGCGCCACGGCAATGCCGATCGGCACTGTTTGCAGGGCCATATAGAAGAGGAAATTCATGCCGCCCAGCGCCATGCCATAGATGATGACATTGCGCAGGGTGTTGGTGGTCATGCGGACACGCCACGGGCGCAGTATCAGCAGCATGATGATGCTGGCGAAGATCAGACGCAGGGTGGTAGTGCCTTGGGCGCCGACGAGGGGGAACATGCTTTTGGCCAGGGAAGCACCAGACTGTATCGATGCCATGGCGATGAGCAGCAGGCCGATCGGGAAGAGGGTAGCGGCCAGGCTGCGGGGCTGGGTGTTCATTTCCGTGCGGCGATCCTTGGCGGGTTGGGGTGAGCAATATAGTGCGCAATTACGAGGGAAGGGGGCAAGGTGCGTGGCGTAGTTATTTCGGCCCCTTAGCGATTGCCCGCCGCGCAGACAAGGCGGTCGCGTGCGCTGGCACTGACGTTACTGGCCCGAAACAGATGTGGGAGCAGCCTTGTGCTGCGAAGCGCCGCGCGGGCGGCGCTCGATCTCATAGGCGCTGAAGGTGGTGTGGCGAGCACCTGGCGGCTCTGACGCGGTCTTTTTCAAAAAGATTCTAAATTATTGAAATTAAAGGTTGACCTCCTGAAAAGCCGCCCTATAATGCGCACCACTCCAACGCGGTAGCGAAGCAAAGCCAGCCACCCTGTTGAGTCAAGTGTTTGAAGCTAAACGAGTTTCTCGCAAAAAACTTCAAAATAAACGCTTGACAGCAAATGAGGAAAGCGTAGAATGCGCGCCTCGGTTGAGACGAAAAGCTCTTAACCAAACGCTCTTTAACAAATCGAATCAAGCAATTCGTGTGGGTGCTTGTGAGTATGGGCTGATAGTCACAAAGATTATCAGCATCACAAGTGGCCATGCGAGAAATCACATAGTCATTTGAGATTGCTGAGCCAAGTTTAGGGTTTCTTAAAAACCCAAGCAGTATTGAACTGAAGAGTTTGATCATGGCTCAGATTGAACGCTGGCGGCAGGCCTAACACATGCAAGTCGAGCGGATGACGGGAGCTTGCTCCTTGATTCAGCGGCGGACGGGTGAGTAATGCCTAGGAATCTGCCTGGTAGTGGGGGACAACGTTTCGAAAGGAACGCTAATACCGCATACGTCCTACGGGAGAAAGCAGGGGACCTTCGGGCCTTGCGCTATCAGATGAGCCTAGGTCGGATTAGCTAGTTGGTGGGGTAATGGCTCACCAAGGCGACGATCCGTAACTGGTCTGAGAGGATGATCAGTCACACTGGAACTGAGACACGGTCCAGACTCCTACGGGAGGCAGCAGTGGGGAATATTGGACAATGGGCGAAAGCCTGATCCAGCCATGCCGCGTGTGTGAAGAAGGTCTTCGGATTGTAAAGCACTTTAAGTTGGGAGGAAGGGCAGTAAGCTAATACCTTGCTGTTTTGACGTTACCGACAGAATAAGCACCGGCTAACTCTGTGCCAGCAGCCGCGGTAATACAGAGGGTGCAAGCGTTAATCGGAATTACTGGGCGTAAAGCGCGCGTAGGTGGTTCGTTAAGTTGGATGTGAAAGCCCCGGGCTCAACCTGGGAACTGCATCCAAAACTGGCGAGCTAGAGTACGGTAGAGGGTGGTGGAATTTCCTGTGTAGCGGTGAAATGCGTAGATATAGGAAGGAACACCAGTGGCGAAGGCGACCACCTGGACTGATACTGACACTGAGGTGCGAAAGCGTGGGGAGCAAACAGGATTAGATACCCTGGTAGTCCACGCCGTAAACGATGTCAACTAGCCGTTGGAATCCTTGAGATTTTAGTGGCGCAGCTAACGCATTAAGTTGACCGCCTGGGGAGTACGGCCGCAAGGTTAAAACTCAAATGAATTGACGGGGGCCCGCACAAGCGGTGGAGCATGTGGTTTAATTCGAAGCAACGCGAAGAACCTTACCAGGCCTTGACATGCAGAGAACTTTCCAGAGATGGATTGGTGCCTTCGGGAACTCTGACACAGGTGCTGCATGGCTGTCGTCAGCTCGTGTCGTGAGATGTTGGGTTAAGTCCCGTAACGAGCGCAACCCTTGTCCTTAGTTACCAGCACGTTATGGTGGGCACTCTAAGGAGACTGCCGGTGACAAACCGGAGGAAGGTGGGGATGACGTCAAGTCATCATGGCCCTTACGGCCTGGGCTACACACGTGCTACAATGGTCGGTACAGAGGGTTGCCAAGCCGCGAGGTGGAGCTAATCTCACAAAACCGATCGTAGTCCGGATCGCAGTCTGCAACTCGACTGCGTGAAGTCGGAATCGCTAGTAATCGCGAATCAGAATGTCGCGGTGAATACGTTCCCGGGCCTTGTACACACCGCCCGTCACACCATGGGAGTGGGTTGCACCAGAAGTAGCTAGTCTAACCTTCGGGAGGACGGTTACCACGGTGTGATTCATGACTGGGGTGAAGTCGTAACAAGGTAGCCGTAGGGGAACCTGCGGCTGGATCACCTCCTTAATCGACGACATCAGCCTGCTGATGAGCTCCCACACGAATTGCTTGATTCATGGTTGAAGACGATCAGGGCCTTGAACAGGTCTTGTGTTGTTCCTGATCAGAACCTGGAAATGAACATTCGCATCGAATGTTGATTTCTGGCTTTTGTCAGACCGTTCTTTAAAAATTCGGATATGTGATAGATATAGACTGATGACCAGTTTCACTGCTGGTTAATCAGGCTAAGGTAAAATTTGTGAGTTCTGCGCGAAAGCGCAACATGCGAATTTTCGGCGAATGTCGTCTTCACAGTATAACCAGATTGCTTGGGGTTATATGGTCAAGTGAAGAAGCGCATACGGTGGATGCCTTGGCAGTCAGAGGCGATGAAAGACGTGGTAGCCTGCGATAAGCTTTGGGGAGTCGGCAAACAGACTGTGATCCAGAGATCTCTGAATGGGGAACCCACTCAGCACAAGCTGAGTATCTTGTACTGAATACATAGGTGCAAGAGGCGAACCAGGGGAACTGAAACATCTAAGTACCCTGAGGAAAAGAAATCAACCGAGATTCCCTTAGTAGTGGCGAGCGAACGGGGACCAGCCCTTAAGTTGATTTGAGATTAGTGGAACGCTCTGGAAAGTGCGGCCATAGTGGGTGATAGCCCCGTACACGAAAATCTCTTGTCAATGAAATCGAGTAGGACGGAGCACGAGAAACTTTGTCTGAATATGGGGGGACCATCCTCCAAGGCTAAATACTACTGACTGACCGATAGTGAACCAGTACCGTGAGGGAAAGGCGAAAAGAACCCCGGAGAGGGGAGTGAAATAGAACCTGAAACCGTATGCGTACAAGCAGTGGGAGCCTACTTTGTTAGGTGACTGCGTACCTTTTGTATAATGGGTCAGCGACTTATATTCAGTGGCGAGCTTAACCGAATAGGGGAGGCGTAGCGAAAGCGAGTCTTAATAGGGCGTTTAGTCGCTGGGTATAGACCCGAAACCGGGCGATCTATCCATGGGCAGGTTGAAGGTTAGGTAACACTGACTGGAGGACCGAACCGACTACCGTTGAAAAGTTAGCGGATGACCTGTGGATCGGAGTGAAAGGCTAATCAAGCTCGGAGATAGCTGGTTCTCCTCGAAAGCTATTTAGGTAGCGCCTCATGTATCACTCCAGGGGGTAGAGCACTGTTTCGGCTAGGGGGTCATCCCGACTTACCAAACCGATGCAAACTCCGAATACCTGGAAGTGCCGAGCATGGGAGACACACGGCGGGTGCTAACGTCCGTCGTGAAAAGGGAAACAACCCAGACCGTCAGCTAAGGTCCCAAAGTCATGGTTAAGTGGGAAACGATGTGGGAAGGCTTAGACAGCTAGGAGGTTGGCTTAGAAGCAGCCACCCTTTAAAGAAAGCGTAATAGCTCACTAGTCGAGTCGGCCTGCGCGGAAGATGTAACGGGGCTCAAACCATGCACCGAAGCTACGGGTGTCATCTTTGATGACGCGGTAGAGGAGCGTTCTGTAAGCCTGTGAAGGTGAGTTGAGAAGCTTGCTGGAGGTATCAGAAGTGCGAATGCTGACATGAGTAACGACAATGCGAGTGAAAAACTCGCACGCCGAAAGACCAAGGTTTCCTGCGCAACGTTAATCGACGCAGGGTTAGTCGGTCCCTAAGGCGAGGCTGAAAAGCGTAGTCGATGGAAAACAGGTTAATATTCCTGTACTTCCAGTTATTGCGATGGAGGGACGGAGAAGGTTAGGCCAGCCTGGCGTTGGTTGTCCAGGTTTAAGGTGGTAGGCTGAAATCTTAGGCAAATCCGGGATTTCAAGGCCGAGAGCTGATGACGAGTTGCCTCTAGGCGACGAAGTGGTTGATACCATGCTTCCAAGAAAAGCTCCTAAGCTTCAGATAACTGGGAACCGTACCCCAAACCGACACAGGTGGTTAGGTAGAGAATACCAAGGCGCTTGAGAGAACTCGGGTGAAGGAACTAGGCAAAATGGCACCGTAACTTCGGGAGAAGGTGCGCCGGCGAGGGTGAAGGACTTGCTCCGTAAGCCCATGCCGGTCGAAGATACCAGGCCGCTGCGACTGTTTATTAAAAACACAGCACTCTGCAAACACGAAAGTGGACGTATAGGGTGTGACGCCTGCCCGGTGCCGGAAGGTTAATTGATGGGGTTAGCGCAAGCGAAGCTCTTGATCGAAGCCCCGGTAAACGGCGGCCGTAACTATAACGGTCCTAAGGTAGCGAAATTCCTTGTCGGGTAAGTTCCGACCTGCACGAATGGCGTAACGATGGCGGCGCTGTCTCCACCCGAGACTCAGTGAAATTGAAATCGCTGTGAAGATGCAGTGTATCCGCGGCTAGACGGAAAGACCCCGTGAACCTTTACTATAGCTTTGCACTGGACTTTGAATTTGCTTGTGTAGGATAGGTGGGAGGCTTTGAAGTGGGGACGCCAGTTCTCATGGAGCCATCCTTGAAATACCACCCTGGCAACTTTGAGGTTCTAACTCAGGTCCGTTATCCGGATCGAGGACAGTGTATGGTGGGTAGTTTGACTGGGGCGGTCTCCTCCCAAAGAGTAACGGAGGAGTACGAAGGTGCGCTCAGACCGGTCGGAAATCGGTCGTAGAGTATAAAGGCAAAAGCGCGCTTGACTGCGAGACAAACACGTCGAGCAGGTACGAAAAGTAGGTCTTAGTGATCCGGTGGTTCTGTATGGAAGGGCCATCGCTCAACGGATAAAAGGTACTCCGGGGATAACAGGCTGATACCGCCCAAGAGTTCATATCGACGGCGGTGTTTGGCACCTCGATGTCGGCTCATCACATCCTGGGGCTGAAGCCGGTCCCAAGGGTATGGCTGTTCGCCATTTAAAGTGGTACGCGAGCTGGGTTTAGAACGTCGTGAGACAGTTCGGTCCCTATCTGCCGTGGACGTTTGAGATTTGAGAGGGGCTGCTCCTAGTACGAGAGGACCGGAGTGGACGAACCTCTGGTGTTCCGGTTGTCACGCCAGTGGCATTGCCGGGTAGCTATGTTCGGAAGAGATAACCGCTGAAAGCATCTAAGCGGGAAACTTGCCTCAAGATGAGAATCTCACTGGGATCTTGAATCCCCTGAAGGGCCGTCGAAGACTACGACGTTGATAGGTTGGGTGTGTAAGCGCTGTGAGGCGTTGAGCTAACCAATACTAATTGCCCGTGAGGCTTGACCATATAACACCCAAGCAATTTGCGCACGAAAGCCAAATTGTGGTGGTGAAGACGAAAGAACCGAAAGTTCGCAACTTCACAAAATCACATATCCGAATTAGCCAAGAGTGTTCAAAAGACATTCTGGCAACAGAATTTCTTGACGACCATAGAGCATTGGAACCACCTGATCCCATCCCGAACTCAGCAGTGAAACGATGCATCGCCGATGGTAGTGTGGGGTTTCCCCATGTGAGAGTAGGTCATCGTCAAGATTCATTTCGCAAAACCCCTATCTGCACATGCAGGTATGGGGGTTTTGTCTTTGTGGCGCAAAAATCTCCAGCCCTACGCAATCCCCTGTGTGGGAGCGGGCAAGCCCGCGAAGCAGGCGACGCGGTGCATGGCACCGGCTACGCCGGTGTTCGCGGCCACGGCCGCTCCCACAGGGCCCCGCGCAGCTCCCAAAACAATCATGAAATGTGCGTCATTTATGCCTGACGAATCACAGGTCAATGCTACGCTCGCGGAAATACTCAGCACGGATACCTACTATGGAAATGAACTGGCACCAGGCCCTGCAAGAGAGCCTGAGCTGGCTGGCAATCGCCTCGTTCATCACCCTCGTCTGCTTCACTGCAGCCGCCACACTGGCCGTACGTTGTACGCGCTGGGGCAGCCAGTTCTGGCAGCTTGCCGGGCCCTATTTCAGTTTCAGGCGCAGTTGGCGGCCGTTGCTGGTGTTCGCCCTGCTGCTGGTACTGACGCTATTTTCGGTGCGCCTGAACGTGCTGTTCTCGTTCTGGTACAACGGTTTCTACAGCGCCCTGCAGGGCCTTGACCAAGCCGCCTTCTGGTACCTGCTCGGCGTCTTCGCGGTATTGGCCACTATCCATGTGCTGCGCTCACTGTTCACCTTTTATGTAAGCCAGGCGTTCAGCATCCAGTGGAGGGTCTGGCTGACCGAGCGCCTCACCCACGACTGGATGCACGGCGATGCCTACTACCGTGGCCAGTTCCTCGCCGAGCCCGTGGACAACCCCGACCAACGTATCGAACTGGACGTAAACGCCTTTGTCAGCAATTCGGTGACCCTTGCCCTGGGCGCGGTCAGTGCGCTGGTTTCGCTGGTGGCATTTACCGGCATCCTGTGGGGGCTGTCGGCGCCGTTGGCTGTTGCCGGTGTGGAGATTCCCCGAGCGATGGTGTTTGCCGTGTACCTGTATGTCATCGTCGCCACCTGGATCGCCTTCCGTCTCGGGCGACCGCTGATCCGCCTGAACTTTCTCAACGAAAAGCTCACTGCCAACTTCCGTTACGCGCTGATGCGCCTGCGCGAAAACGCCGAGAACATCGCTTTCTACCAGGGCGCGGAGGTCGAGCGGGGTACCTTGCTGGGGCGCTTTGCCGCCTTGATCGTCAATGCCTGGGCGCTGGTATTCCGGAACCTGAAATTCAGTGGTTTCAACCTGGGCGTGAGCCAGGTAGCAGTGGTGTTCCCGTTCATTCTGCAGGCACCGCGCTTCTTCAGCGGGGCGATCAAGCTGGGCGATGTGATGCAGACTTCCCAGGCTTTTGGCCAGGTGCAGGATTCGTTGTCGTTCTTCCGCGAGTCCTATGATGCGTTTGCCCAGTACCGGGCTACCCTCGACCGTCTTACCGGTTTCCTCGATGCCAATCAGCAGGCGAGTGCTTTACCGCGCGTCCTCACCGAAAACCAGGAGCATGCCTTGGCGATAAGCCGCCTGCAGGTACAGCGCCCGGACGGGCATGCCCTTATCGCAAACCTGGACCTTGAGCTGCACGCCGGCCAGGCGCTGTTGATCAAGGGGCCGTCGGGCAGCGGCAAAACCACGCTGCTGCGTGCGCTGGCGGGCCTCTGGCCGTACGCCGAGGGTGAAGTCAGGCGGCCGCTGGGCCACCAGGCGCTGTTCCTGTCGCAGCGGCCGTACCTGCCGCTAGGTGACCTGCGCACCGTCATCGCCTACCCGGCGGCCGGCAAGCCTGAGGATGAGTCGCGGATGCAGCAGGCCTTGTACCAGGTCAACCTGGCCCACCTGGCCGAGCGACTGGACGTCAGCTGTGACTGGTCACATATCCTCTCGGTCGGGGAGCAGCAGCGCCTGGCGTTTGCCCGGGTGCTGTTCAACCGGCCACAGGTGGTGTTCCTCGACGAGTCCACCTCGGCCATGGACGAAGGGCTCGAGCATGCCCTGTATTCGCTGTTGCGCACGGAAATGCCAGGGGCGTTGCTGGTCAGTGTCGGGCACCGCAGCACGCTGGCAGGTTTCCATACCCATCGACTGGAAGTGGAATGGCCATGGTGGCTGGTCGCTACTGGAGCAGCAGCCAGCGCTGGCCTAGTTCGGCTTGCAGGTGATCGGGCCTGACCTGAGCAAAGCGACTCCGACGAGGGTGCTGCCGGCACACGCTGCGCCAAGCAGGAATGTTGCCTTGAAGCCGACCCCATCCCACAGCAGCCCGGCCACCACGCTGGCTACCAACAGCGCCACGCCGGTCAGCAGGTTGAACAGGCCGAAGGCGGTGCCGCGCAGGTCGGCAGGGGCGCTGTCGGCGATCATGGCGGCAAACACCCCCTGGCTGAAGCCAAGGTGCAGGCCCCAGGCCGCTACCCCCATGACCAACCCGCTCCAGCCTGGCAGCAGGGCCAGTAGCAGGTCGGCGGCGACCAGCAGGCCCAGCCCGGTCATCAGCACGCCGCGACGGCCTACGCGGTCCGATAGCACCCCGGCGGGGTAGGCCGACAGCGAATAGGCCAGGGCCATGAGCACAAGCACTGCTGGCGTCCACAGCGGCGCCAGGCCCATGTCCTGGGCGCGCAGCAACAGAAACGCCTCGCTGAAGCGGGCGAGGGTGAACAGCGTGGCCAGGCCGATCAGCCGCCAATAGGCCGGGCCCAGCCGGGCCAGCTGGTGCAGCGCCAACGGTGAGCGCACCGGCCGGGTGGTGGCCGGCGTTTCAGGTTCGCGCACAAAGGCGATGAGGATGTATACCGCCACGAACGCCGGGATCACCGCCACCCAGAACACCGTCTGGAAATGGCTCGCCGTCAGCCACATCAGCAAGATCGCCAGCAACGGCCCCAGGAAGGCGCCCACGGTATCCAGCGCCTGGCGCAGGCCGAAGGCTGCACCACGCAGTTCAGCAGGCGTGACGTCGGCTACCAGTGCATCGCGCGGCGCCCCACGAATACCCTTGCCGACCCGGTCGACGAAGCGTGCCATGGTCAGCCACTCCAGCCCGGAGGCCATGGGGAACACCGGCTTGGTCAACGCCCCCAGGCCGTAGCCCAGCACCGTGAGCAGCTTGCGTTTGCCCAGCCGGTCGCTAAGGGCGCCGGAGAACACCTTGGTGATCGAGGCGGTCGCCTCGGCGATACCTTCGATAAAGCCCACCGCCACTACCGAGGTGCCAAGCACGGTGACCATGTACAGGGGCAGCAGGGCATGAATCATTTCCGAGGAAATGTCCATGAACATCGATACGAAGCCCAGCGCCCAGACGCTGCGAGGGATCTTCGACAAGGGCCTGGTAGCGATCGTGGCGTGGCTTTCTTCGCGGCTGCGCATCAGGGGGCTCGGCAGAGGGGCTACGTCGAAACTGTAGGAGCCCTCACGCAGGATGCAAATCGGGCAACTGTACGAAAGCAACAGTGCGCATAGTCGGGCTGCACCGCAGCGTCGGCAGCTCCATGGTGTCAGCAAAGTTCCGTTACAAACATGTAAACTTCGTAAATAAGATTTAAACTCATTTGCGAATCTCTATATTTACCATCCCTGTTGGCCACCAAACTGTGTTTGCGAGGCCGGTGGGCGAGGGCTCCCGGTTTCCGACAGGGATGTGCCGTTTCGCTCATGAATCGCAGGAGATGTACCCATGCAGTGCAAGACTTCACCCAATAGCCTGGCCCTGGCGTTCGTCGCGCTGGCATCACCGGTCATGGTGACCAGCGTGGTCCAGGCCGAAGAACAGCGCACGGGTGAGGTGCTGGAGATACCGGTCGCCGACAACGCGCTGGTGATCGAGGACACCTTGGTTACCGCCGAGCGCGAGGCACGCCAGGCGCTGGGCACTTCGATCATTACCGCCGAAGACATCAAGCGCCACCCGCCGGCCAATGACCTGTCCGACATCATCCGCCGCGAACCCGGGGTGAACCTGACTGGCAACAGTGCCAGCGGCGCGCGTGGCAACAACCGGCAGATCGACCTGCGCGGCATGGGGCCGGAAAACACCCTGATCCTCATCGACGGCAAGCCATCCAGCGCACGCAATGCCGTGCGCTACGGCTGGAACGGCGACCGCGACACCCGCGGTGAAACCAACTGGGTGCCGGCCGAAGCGGTCGAGCGCATCGAGATCCTGCGTGGCCCGGCGGCCGCACGTTACGGCTCCGGTGCCATGGGCGGGGTGGTCAACATCATAACCAAGCGGCCCACCGACGCACTCAAGGGCAGCGTCAGCCTGTACACCCAGTTGCCGCAAGACAGCGCCGAGGGCGCCAGCCGCCGGGCCAACTTCAACCTCGGTGGCGGCCTGACCGACAACCTCGGGTTCCGGCTGTACGGCGGCCTGGCCAAGACCGACGCCGACGACCTGGACATCAACGCCGGGCATGCCACCAGTGCGCTGGTGGCGGGCCGTGAAGGGGTGCGCAACAAGGACATCAATGGCCTGCTGAGCTGGAAGCTGAACGACGAACACCGCCTCGAGGCCAGCGCCGGCTACAGCCGCCAGGGCAATATCTTTGCCGGTGACACCATGAACAGCAATGGCGGTGGCGATGTCGGGTTCGTGTCCAGCCTGTACGGCCACGAAACCAATGTGATGCAGCGCAGTACCTACGACCTGACCCACCTGGGGGACTTCACCTGGGGTACCAGCAAGACCGTGCTGGCCTACGAGTACATGCGCAACTGGCGCCTCAACGAGGGCCTGGCAGGCCGCACCGAAGGTGCGCCCAACGCCGAAGGCGCCGCCATGTCGCGCTTGCGCAACACGCGCCTGAGCAGTGAAGTGAACCTGCCGTTCGCCATGGGCAGCACCGAGCATGTGCTGACCCTGGGCGGCGAATACCTGTACGAAACGCTCAATGACCAGGGCTCGCTGCGCCCGCAAAGCTCGGACCCCAACGGTAATGACGGGCTGGTCGGTTTCGACCGCAGCAGCTCGAAGATGACCGCCCGCAGTTATGCATTGTTCGTCGAGGACAACATCATTGTCGGCGATACCACCATTACCCCGGGCGTGCGTTTCGACCATCACGAAACCTTCGGCGACAACTTCAGCCCCAGCCTGAACCTGTCGCACAAGCTGACCGAAGCACTGTCGGTCAAAGGCGGCATCGCGCGCGCCTACAAAACCCCGAACCTGTACCAGTCCAACCCCAACTACCTGCTTTACAGCCGCGGCAACGGCTGCAGCGTGCAGCAGACCAACAATGGTGGCTGCTACCTGCAGGGCAACGCCGACCTCAAGCCCGAGATCAGCGTCAACAAGGAAATCGGCCTGTTGTACGACCGTGGTACCTGGCGCACAAGTGCCACGTACTTTCGCAACGACTACAAGAACAAGATCATCGGCGATACCGATGTGCTGTACACCATCGGTACCGGCAGCCGCGTGACCCAGTGGGACAACGCCGGCAAGGCGCGGGTGGAAGGTATCGAAGGCAACCTGTTCATCGAGTTGACCCCAGCCCTGGACTGGAACACCAACCTGACCTGGATGCTCGACAACGACAACCGCGAGACCGGCGAGCCGCTGTCGGTGATTCCGGAATACACCGTCAACACCACCCTCGACTGGCGCGCCACCGACCAGCTGTCGTTCCAGGTGGCGGGTACCTACTTCGGCAAGCAGAAGTCGCCGACCTTCAACGACCGCACCCAGCAAGACTACGACAAGGCCGCGCAACAGGATGTGGAAGCCTACGGCCTGGTGGATGTGAGTGCCGGGTACAAGTTCAACGCCAACTACGACGTGCGGGTGGGGGTGAACAACGTGTTCGACAAACAGATCCTGCGTGGTGGCAACGCCAGTACTTCGGGCGCGAATACCTATAACCAGCCGGGCAGGGCGGTGTTCGCTTCGCTGAACATCAATTTCTGACACCGGGGCCGCTGTGCGGCCCGTTCGCCGGCAAGCCATGCGCTATCCCTGTGGGAGCGGGCATACCCGCGAACACCGGCGCAGCCGGTGCCATATTGTTGCGGCAGAATTTGCCACAACATGCTAAACCATGCGCCCCAGTCCGCTGCGAGATAAACCCGGTGAAAGCCGTCCGCCTGACCCTGATCTGCCACGCCCTGACCCAGGCCCAGAAGACCGGGCGCCTGCACCGTGCGGACGACGGCATCCTGCCGTTGACCCAGCAGCCTTTCGCCGATCTTGCCGGTGCGCAACTGCTGACCGCGCCAGAGCGGCGAGCCTGTGAAACGGCAGCGTGGTTGGCGGAGCAGGTGCAGGTCGAGCCGGCGTTGGCCGATTGCGACCTGGGGCGTTGGCAGGGGCTTACGCTGAAGCAATTGCAAGCCGAGCAACCGCACGCATTGGCCGAATGGCTGCAGGACCCGACCAGTGATGTGCACGGCGGCGAGTCGTTCGCCGTACTTTGCCAGCGCGTCGCCACCTGGCTGGCAGCTTTCGACAGGCCGGGCGAATGGCTGGCGGTTACCCACCCGATGGTCATGCGCGCCGTGCTGGTGCAGGTGCTTGGCTGCCCGATGAGTGCCAGCCAGCGGATCGACGTGTTGCCGCTATCGCGCCTGGAGCTGAGCTTTACCGGGCAGTGGCGCCTGCGCCTGGGCTGAAGGTCAGAACGCCAGCTTGTAGCCGATCAGCAGCAGCATCGCTGCCAGGCACGGACGCAACACGCGGTCGGAAATCCGTCCGGTAAGGTGGCTACCCAGGTAGATGCCTGGCAGCGAGCCCAGTAGCAGGTAGCCCAGCAGCGACCAGTCCATGTTGCCCATGCCCGCATGGCCCAGGCCCGCCACCAGGGTCAGCGGCACGGCGTGAGCGATTTCGGTACCGACCAGGCGGCGGGTGACCAGGAACGGGTAAAGCAGGAACAGCGCCACGGTACCCAGTGCGCCAGCGCCGATGGAGGTGAGGGTGACCATCACCCCCAGCACCACGCCGGTGAGCACGGTGAGGGTGTTCAGGCTGCGGTCGCTGAGGTGGTAGTGGTCAGCGGCATGGCGGCTGGCGAAAGCCTGCAGCCGAGATTTGAACAGGATGGCCAGCGCGGTCAGGATCAGCACCACCGCCAGGCCTTGCTTGATGACGGCGTTTAGCGCCGAGGTGTCGGTGTGCAGGCTGCTCAGGAACCACAGGGTCAGCGCCGCCGCGGGCACGCTGCCCAGGCTGAGCAGGCCAGTGATCTTCCAGTCGACGTTCTTGTTGCGCGCATGCACCCAGACGCCACTGGCCTTGGTGATGGCGGCATAGAGCAGGTCGGTGCCGACGGCCGTTGCCGGGCTGATGCCGAACCACAACAGGATAGGGGTCATCAACGAACCGCCACCAACGCCGGTCATGCCGACGATGAAACCCACGATCAAGCCTGCAATGGTGAAACCGAAAGAACCTACATCCATACGCTACTCGACTGCCCAACTTTGCCCGTTATCGGATGCAGCCAGCATATAGATTTTTTTATAGCCAAATAGACTTGTTCGTTATTAGGTTATAACTGGGTGCAGCCTTCCAGGGCCCTATCGCCGGCAAGCCAGCTCCCACAGGTACTGCGCAGGCCTTGAGGTTGATGCGGTCGGGTGGGAGCTGGCTTGCCCCGGCGATAGGGCCCTGGCAGGCTGCATCCGGTCAACGATCAGTCATCACCACCATCACATGCGCATCTGCGCCGTCGTCACTTTCCGACAGGTAGATATGCCCCACCTGGCTGTCGAAATACGCTGTCTCCTGCGGGCCGATGCTCACCGCTTCGCCGGTTTCGAACTCGATCCGCACGCGCCCGCTCAGCACCAGCGCGAACTCTTGCCCGGGGTGGCGGATAAAATCGTCGAACTGGCCGCGTTCCCGGGCAATGATGCGGGCATACGCCGGGGTCATGCGCCGCTCGGGGAAGTCGCCCGCGATGGGGTGATAGTCATAAGTACCGGTCGAGTAACCTGCCGCCGCCGGCAGCGAATCGACCACCACGGTCACCGGCACAGGTGCGGTAACCGTGCCGCTGGCGCGCAACAGCTGGGCAATGTCAACATTCAGCGCACGGGCGGCGGCGGCGAGTTTTTCGTAGCTGACCGAGACCTGCGCCAGCTCCATCTTCGACAAGGTAGACAACGGGACGCCGCTGGCTTCGGACAATTGCTTGAGGGTCATCTGGCGCGTCTTGCGCACCTGGCGCAGGCGCTGGCCGACTACGGCACGGTCCAGCAGGGGTAGGGCAGCGGGCATTCGGGCATCTCGGCATGCGGCGTAAGTCGGGCATCTTACCTTGGACCCTTGCGTATTCGTAAATTCTCATATATTAGAATTCTCACAAATGATAATTTGCCAGGCAGGAGCGTGCATGACCCCGATCTACGACACCCTGATCATCGGCGCCGGCATTGCCGGTGCATCCCTGGGCTATCGCCTGGCCGGCCAGCAGGAAGTGCTGATGCTCGAGCGTGAGGCACAGCCTGGCTACCATTCCACCGGGCGTTCGGCAGCCATGTTCATGGAGGCCTACGGCACCCCGCAGATCCAGGCGCTGACCCGCGCCAGCCGGGCCTTTTACGAAGCACCACCGCAAGGCTTCTGCGAGCACCCGCTGCTGGAACCGCGCGGCTGCCTGTACGTCGCCAGCCTGGAACAGCGCGCGCTGCTTGAGCAGACCTATGCACAAAACCTCGCCAATGGCACCGAGGTCAGCCTGCTTGACCGCGACGCCGCCCTGGCCCTGGTGCCGAGCCTGCGTGGCGAGACCCTGGCTGGCGCGGTGCTCGAAGCGGGTGCCATGGACCTGGACGTGCATGCCCTGCACCAGGGCTTCCTGCGCGGTTATCGCGCCGCTGGCGGTGAGCTGCGCTGCAACGCCGAGTTGATCCAGGCCTGGTACCTGGATGACCAGTGGCTGGTGGAGCTGGGCGATGGCAGCCGCGTGCAGGCCCGTCAGCTGGTCAATGCCGCAGGCGCCTGGGCCGATCGCGTGGCCGAACAGTGCGGTGTGGCGCCTATCGGCCTGCAACCCTGCCGGCGCAGTGCCTTTACCTTCCCCGGCCCGGCAGACCAGGACTTCGCCCGCTGGCCGGCGGTGATTGGCGTTGACGAAAGCTTCTACTTCAAGGCCCGACGCCGGCCAACTGCTGGGTTCGCCGGCCAATGCCGATCCGGTCGAACCCCAGGACGCCGCACCCGAGGAGTTCGACGTGGCGTTGGGCATCTACAACATCGAAGCCATGACCACCCTGGCGATCCGCCGGCCGAGCCATACCTGGGCGGGGCTGCGCTCGTTCGTCGCCGACGGCGACCTGGTGATCGGTTTCGATGCGCATGCGCCAGCATTCTTCTGGCTGGCGGCACAAGGTGGTTATGGCATCCAGTCGGCTGCGGGCGCCTCGCGCCTGGCCGCCGACCTGCTGCTGGGCCAGGCCCTGTGTCCTGGCCTTGTCAGCCAGGGGGTGGTGCCCGAGCGCCTGTCCCCGGCCCGTTTCGAGCAACCCTGAAAGGAGCGTCCCATGAGTAATGATATCCAGCGTTTTCCCAGCAGCCTGCCGTTCCCGTTCTCCCGTGCGGTGAAAGCCGGCGGCTTCCTGTTCCTCTCTGGCCAGGTGCCGATGAGTGCCAGCGGCGAAGTGGTACGCGGTGACATCCAGACCCAGACCCGCGCCGCCTGTGAGCGCATCGGCGAAAGCCTGGCGGCCTGTGGTGCGCGTTTCGACCAGGTGGTCAAGGTCACGGTGTGGCTGTCGGACATGAGCCACTTCGCCGGCTTCAACGAGGTGTACAAGGCATTCTTCGGCGCAGCGCTGCCGGTGCGATCGACCGTGGCTTCGGCATTGGCGCTGGGGGTGGATGTGGAGATCGAAGTGCAGGCGTTTGTCGGCGAAGCCTGAGCGCTCTCGTAGGAGCAGCCTTGCGCTGCGAAGAGGCCGGTATGGCCGTTGCAAATGCATGGGCTTTACTGGCCTCTTCGCAGCGCAAGGCTGCTCCTACAAAAAAGTATGCGGTGGCAGTGAGACAACAACAATAAATCCAGAGGTTCACATGCAAGAGCAGCTGAAGATTGCCGGCGCGTTTGTCGGCGTGATCGTGGGGGCGGGGTTCGCTTCGGGGCGGGAACTGTTGTTGTTCTTTGTCGATTTCGGGGTGTGGGGGCTGGTCGGTGCGCTGGTCGGCGCGGCCTTGTTCACCTTCCTCGGCATGGCCCTGGCGGGGCTGGGCAATCGCCAGCAGGCCACCTCGCACAAGGATGTTATCCAGGCCATCTGCGGTCGCCATCTGGGCCTGTTCATCGACTGGCTGATCACCTTTTTCATGTTCGCCGTCACGGTAGTCATGCTGGCCGGCGGTGGCGCCTTGCTGGAGCAGCAGTTCGGCATCCCGGCACTGACCGGGAGCGTGCTGGTGACGCTGGTGGTGGTGGGCATCGTGTGCCTGGACGTGCGCAAGGTGATCCTCGCCATTGGCGCTATCACGCCGCTGCTGATCCTGGTGGCGTCGGCGATTGCGCTGTACGCAGTATTCACCCGTGAGCAGAGTTTCGCCCAGCTTGACCAGCTGGCCAGCCAGCAACAGGCGGGCACCCGTCACTGGTTGCTTGGGGCGTTCCTGTATGTCTCGTACAACATCGTTGCCGGCGCGCCGATCCTGGCCATTCTGGGCGGCTCGGCCAAGGGCGAGAAGACGGCAGTATGGGGTGGACTGCTCGGTGGTGCAGCACTGGGTGGCGTGATGCTGTTGATGAGTGCCGGGCTGTTGTCGCGCCTGGACAGCGTGGCTGACCTGCCGATGCCGATGCTGTCGATTGCCAACGAAGTGTCACCGCTGCTGGGGCTGGTGATGTGCCTGATCATCTTCGGCATGATCGTCAACACCGCGGTGGGGACGTTGTTTTCGTTCCTTTCTCGGCTGATGCCGGCGGGCACGGCGAAGTTTCGCTGGGGCTCGGTGGTGACCGGGATTGTGGCGTTCGGCTGCAGCCTGGTGGGGTTCATCAGCCTGGTGGGCGAGGTGTACCCGTTGTTCGGCTATCTGGGCTTTGTGCTGATGGCGGCGGTGCTGCTGGCCTGGGTCCGGCGGGGCAAAGTGGTTAAAACGGTAGCCAATGCTGCTTGATCTGCTGCTGGCGCGTATCCCTTGTAGATACTCTGTTGGCGGTCAAGCTTTTCTGAGGTGTTCAGAGCTGAAAAGCTTGGCCGTATCAAATGGCTCATCCCCGCGCATGCATGCCCAGATGCCTGTCAGGTACTTGCGCATGACAGCAGCGATAGCCTGCATTTTCTTCTTGCCCCTGTTGACCAACGACTCGTAAAAAGCCTTCGCATAAGGGTCGCAGCGCACTGCGGTCAAGGCAGGCATGTACATGGCTGCCCGTAGATAAGCATTCCCACTTTTGCCGAGTCTGCCGGGCTTATCAATGCTCGTTCCCGATTGGGTCTGTCGAACATCGAGACCCGCGTGGCGAGCTACCTGCGAGGACTTGAGCATTTGAGGAAGGATGGTCAGTTCAGCCAATGCCGCAAGTGCAGAGACTTCTCCCATCCCAGGCCCTGCGAGCAGCTGCTTGTACTGCCGAGTAAGCGTCGGACACTGGGCGACCAGCTCGCGGCCCGCCTTACGAAAGCGCTCAATTCGATTATCCAGTGAAGCAATCGCTTCCTCCTGATCCTCGATCAGCATCGACACGGTTGTAGCGGTCGCCTGCAATGCATGCAGTTCGTTCTTCGCCCTTGTACGATGCCCCACCAAACGATTGATGTGTCGCCCCAGAGCCCTCAGTTCAAGCTGCACAAGGCTTGGAGGTGTCCACAAGCGCGGTGTCATACGCTCGCCGTACTCGGACAGCAGTTGAGCATCTATTGCATCGGTCTTGCTGTTCACCAGCATCAGTTTGGCGAAATTGTGGAAGCTCTTGGGGTTGATCACGGATACAGGGAGGTCAGCCGCATGTAGCTCAAGGGCCAAGTCCAGGTAATAGATTCCGGTCGCCTCCATCACGATCGACTTGGGTTTGAGTGCCAGCAGCTTTTTCACCGCAGCCTTACGGCCTGCAGGGGTTTGAGCGATATCCCACTGTCCGGCCGGACGCCCATCTTTACGCACCCCAACGACCGAAGTACGTGAGCCGATATCGACGCCAACCCAGACACTCATTCCTTCCCTCTCCCAAGCGAGTTAGGTAACAATGGCCTCCGGTTCCCCGACCTCGAACTTCATGCTGCTGCAACCTTGTAATGCGAAGTCCGACTTGTCGGCTTCTCGATACTCTTCGCAGTGGGCAATGAGGCGGGGGCCTCTCTACATACAAGGTCAGGGGCAATACCTGCCTTCAGGAGCGATCGGCCTCCCCGGAAGTGCTTCTTCAGCCCGACGAGAATAACCTCTCCCGCTAGGCCAGACACAACATACAAGGAGCGGCCTTGTGTCGCGAAAGGGTCGCGCAGCGACCCCGGCGATTTCTGCGGTGTAGCTGAAAATCCGGGGTCGCTGCGCGACCCTTTCGCGACACAAGGCCGCTCCTACAGCGGGTGTGGGTTCCGGTTTAGATCCTGAAGCTGCCTACCAGCTGCTTCAGGCGCCCGGCCTGCTGGGCCAGTTGGTCGCAATGGCGCAGGGTCTCGTTGAGGTTCTCTACCCCTTGCTGGTTCAGGGCGTTGATCTGGGTGATGTCCAGGTTGAGGCTTTCGACCACGGCGGTCTGCTCTTCGGTAGCGGTAGCCACCGACTGGTTCATGCCATCGATCTCGCCAATGCGCTGGGTCACGCTGGCCAGGCGTTCGCCGGCCTGGTTGGCCACCTGCACGGTCTGCTCGCTGGAAACCTGGCTGGTGTTCATGGTGTGCACCGCTTCGCGCGAGCCCACCTGCAGGCTGGTGATCATGCGGTGGATTTCTTCCGCCGATTCCTGGGTGCGGTGCGCCAGGTTGCGGACCTCGTCGGCCACCACGGCAAAGCCACGGCCGGCTTCACCGGCACGGGCCGCTTCGATGGCGGCGTTCAGCGCCAGCAGGTTGGTCTGCTGCGAGATGCCCTTGATCACGTCGAGGATCTTGCCGATTTCGTCCGTGCTGGCGTTGAGCGTTTCGATTTGCGCGCAGGACTCGCTGATCCGCTGCGACAGGGCGGTCATTGCGCTGATCGCTTCTTCGACCACTTCACGGCCACCGTGAGCCTGCTCGCTGGCACCGCTGGCATGCTGCGAGGCATCGGCGGCATTGCGGGCGATTTCCTGGGTGGCGGCACCCAGTTCGTTGATCGCTGCGGCCACGCTGTTGGTGCGCATGCTTTGCTCTTCGGAGCCGATGATCGATGCGTTGGAGGCATTGACCACCTTCTCCGACAGGTCGTGCACCAGGCGGGTGGCTGACGACACTTCGCTGATCGAGGCATGAATGCGCTCGACAAAGCGGTTGAACGATGTGGCCAGTTCGCCGAACTCGTCCTTGTTCTGTACGGTCAGGCGGCGGGTAAGGTCACCTTCGCCCTCGGCGATGTCGCGCATGGCGCGGCCCATGGTGGTCAGCGGGTTCATCAGCACCGGGATCAGCAGGCCGAGCAGGCCGGCGATCGCAGCCACGGCAATCAGCATGGCGATGATCGCCGAGGTGCGGAACTGGCTGAGCGCGGCGTAGGCTTTGTCCTTGTCGATCGACAGGCCGATGTACCACTGTGCCGAAGGCAGGCCGGCCACCGGGGCGAAGGAGATGATGCGGTCCTGGCCATTGAGGGTGACATCCTGCATGCCAGCAGCGACCTGCAGATTGCTGCCGGGGTAGATGTCCTTGAGGTTCTTCATCACCTGGTCTTTGTCGGGGCTGACAATTACCTGGCCATTGCTGTCGGCCAGGAAGGCGTGGCCGATGCCGCCGAAATCGACCGAGTTGATGATCTCGACCAGGGTGTCGAGGGTGACGTCACCGCCGACCACACCCATCAGTTCGCCATTGCTCTTGCTTTTCACAGGCGTGGCGATGGTTACCATCAGGCCACCGACAGCGCCTTGGTACGGAGCAGTCAGCACGGACTGCCCGGCGCTGGCAGCGGCACCGTACCACGGGCGCTGACGTGGGTCGTAACCGGCGGGCATCTGCGCATTGGGGCGCTGGGTGAACGCACCGTTGGCCTTGGCCCAGGTAAGTGAACAGGAAATTACGCGTGTAGGACGGCTGCTCGATCAGCCCGGCCAAGGTGTCGCCAGCGCCTTGCTGGGCGATGTCCTGGGCCAGGTTTTCCAGAACCAGAATGCGCCCGCTCATCCAGTTCTGCACACTGCTGGCGGTCAGTGCACCCGACTGCTGCACCGAGGCTTCGATGTTCTGGCGGATGGTGTTGCGTTGCAGGTAGTCGTTGTAGAGCGTGAACAGGGCAAAAGCCAGGACCACGACGCCGCAGGCGCTGAGCAGGATCTTGTGGCGAAATTTCAGGTTCATGTTTCGAGACCTTGGGCCAGTGAGGGGAGGGCGCAGCGCGCTCATGACGCATTGCGGAACCTATCGACCGGGATATCGGCTCAAGGGCTAAAAGATTGATGCTCTTACAGAAAATTCTTACAGTCGTTTCGACAGACGGTATTCACAGGCTACACAACTGCTCTATCAATAGGCGGGCAGCCTGCTGCAACGGCTGTTGCTTGCGCCACAAGAGGTGTACCGGCAACTGCAGTTCGTTGCGGGTGTTGCGAAAATCCAGGCGCACCAGGCGCCCGTTGGCCAGTAATGGCGCGACCCGCGACAGCGGCAAGTCACCCCAGCCCAGGCCGGCTTCCACCATCTGCTGGGCGAGGTCGAAACTGTCGGTGGACCAGTGCGTGGCGCCTATCAGCGGGCGCGGGTCGGCCAGCGGCAGGTCGCGGCTGCGCACCAGAATCTGGCGCACTCGGGTCAGGTCTTCGAGGTAGCGGATACGTCCTTCGCGCAAGGCCGGGTGAGTGGGGGACAAGGTGGCAACCAGCGACTCCATGCCGATGTGCTGGAAGCCGCGACGGGCATCGACCTGCAGCCCGGCAAAGGCAACGCAAAGGTCGGCGCGGCCGCTGTCCAGCAGGTGCAAGGCCTCCTCCTGCGGGGCGCTGAGCAGGGCGATGTCCAGCAGCGGGTGGCGCTCACCCAGGCGAGCGATCGCCGCCAGCAGCGGGTGGTGGTCGATGTCCGGCACCACGGCCAGGGTCAGCCTGCTTTCCAGCCCCTGGGACAGCTCCAGGGCATGCACCTGCAGCAGCCCCAGTTGCTCGGCGATCAGCCGGGCATGGGGTTCCAGCGCCCTGGCCTGCGCAGTCGGGCGGACTTCGCGCGGGCCGCGTTCGAACAAGGTGTAGCCCAGTTCGGCTTCGAGGTTGCCGATGGCCATGCTCACTGCCGAAGGCACCCGTTGCAGGGCGCGTGCGGCGGCGGAAAACGAACCCCGGTCAAGCACGGCGAGAAACAGCTGGATATTGTCGCTGGAAAAGTTCATGGCAGCCTCCTGTCAGCGGATCTGACAGCTGCTGACTTTTGCTGTCAAGTGCGATGAAGCATGATCGCGCCCTATCGCTTTTGTCATTGGAGGTAACCGCGGGTGCAGGGACTCAAACGCAAACTGGTCTACGTGACTTTCTATGAGCTGATCGGGCTGTGCATGTCGACCCTCGGGCTGGCCTACCTGTCGGACACCCAAGCGTCGCATACCGGGCCTTTGGCTGTGATGATCACAACCATCGCGATGCTCTGGAACCTGATCTACAACAGCCTGTTCGAGTGGTGGGAGAGCCGCCAGGCCAAGCGCGGGCGCAGTGTGGCGCGGCGTGTGGCGCATGCCATCGGCTTCCAGCTGACCCTGGTGGTGTACCTGATTCCGCTGATTGCCTGGTGGCTGGACATGACATTGCTGGAAGCGTTGCTGGTGGACATGGCGTTCATCGTGCTGGTGCCGTGCTACACCTTTGCCTACAACTGGGCGTTCGACCGGATCTTTGGCTTGCCGACTTCTGCGTTGGCTGCTGCCTGAAATACTTGTGCTGCGAAGAGGCCAACACAGACGTTAGCTAAGGCGGCAGGCGAATGATCAAAGGCTCCTGCTGTTGCTTCACCTGTTGCTCAACCGGTTGTTCAGTCGACCGCGGCGCACTGGCCAGCAAGCTGTCCTCGACCTGCCCCGACAGGTAGTAGACCCCCGACATGGCCCCGCTCTGGCGGTTCTCCATCAGTTCCTGCCATTCCTGGTTCAGCGCCACGTTCAGGATCACCCGCAACTGCTCGACCATCTGTGGGTGTTCGCGGTCATGGGTCATCATCCCGTAGCCAGCCGCCGCAATCGAAATCATCGCCCCCGCCACCTTGCCCACCGCCGACGCCACGGCACTGGCGATGCCGCGCGGGGCCAGGGTGGCGCCGAGTTTTTCGCTGGCCTGGTTGGCCACCGAGTTCAGCCCGACATCGGTCTTCCCGGGGCCCTTGCTGGCCTGCTGGTGGAGGTGCTGGCGCATGGCTTGCCAGGCCGGTTGCTGGGCCAGAGACTCTGCCCGCAGCAGTTGGTACAGGCTGGCATTGCGCGCATCCGGCGGCCCCAGGGCGATGGCGGGAATGCGGTTGAGGCGCTGGCTGAACTGCTCGGGGGGCGCGTTGTAGCGGCTGATGATGGCCGGCAGTTGCTGGCCGAGCAGTTGCAGGTACAGCTCGCAGGCGCGGTCGCGGATGCCTTCGGGGTTGATCTGCTCGGCCACTGGTTCGATCACCCTCTTGTGGTACTGCTCCTGCAGATACAGTGCCAGGCGTTTTTCCGCCGGCTCCCGGCCTTCGCCGCTGTCGATCTTGTACCAGGCCACCTTGAGGGTCAGCCACTGCTGGGTCCAGTAGCCGGTAAACCAGGGGATGAAGTCGCTTTCGGTGCGCTGCTGGACCTGTTCCTTCCACACCCGCATGGAGCGCCTGGCATAGTCATTGGCCGAGCTGGCGGCACCGACCGAGGCGTCGATCAGTTCCTGGTCGATGCGTTGCCAAACGGCGGGGGTGAGCACCACCGGTGGTGGCGGGACAGGTGGTGGCTTGCCTGCGCAGCCGGCCAGGGCCAGCAGCAGGCACAGCAGCAGGAGGACTCGAGTGCTCACGCAACCGCCTCCCTGGTAGAGGCTGGGGTCGTTCTCGGAGTATAGGGTGGGGTTGAGGGGGCTGCCGTGCAGCCTATCGGCCATCGCCCGGCCAACGCGATCCATGTAGGAGCGGCCTTGTGTCGCGAAAGGGCCGCAAAGCGGCCCCGGCAATTTCTGCTGCACAGCTGAAATCCTGGGGCCGCTTTGCGCCCCATCGCGACACAAGGCCGCTCCTACAAGGGGGCGTCAGCTTGAGTCGGTCATTCCAGGTCGAGCTTCTCTTCCAGGCGGTCGAGGTGCTTGTGCATCAGCCCCAGCGCCGCCTCGGCATCGCCATGCTCCACGGCATCGATGATCGCTGCATGTTCCTCCCACGCGCAGTGGTCGCAGCATGGCGCTTCGTAGCGGGCGATGATCAGCGAGGTCATCGGCACCAGGCCATTGAGAAAACGCGCCAGTGGCGCATTGGCGGCCACCTGCGCCAGTTTCAGGTGAAACTCGCCGCCCAGGCGTATCGCCGCGCAACGCTCGCCGTTTTCATGGTGCTGGCGCTCACGTTCCACCAATTGCCGCAGCTGGCGAATCTGCACCGGCCGAGCGCGTTGCGCGGCCAGGGTGATCAGCGTTGTTTCAGCCAGGCGCCGGGCGCTGAGCACCTGGCGTGCCTGCTCCGGGTCGGGCGCGGCCAGATGCGCAGTGTGGCTGGGGCGCTGCACCACCACCTGCTGGTCGGACAGGCGCCCGAGCACACGGCGGATCACTGTACGGCTGACACCAAAGGCCTGGCCCAGCGCCTGTTCGGGCAACAGGCTGCCAGGCGGCAGGCGCTGTTCGAGGATGGCATCGAACAGCCGCGGGTAGATCTGCTCGGCCGACAGGCGGGTTTCGCCGGCCGCGAGCAGGGCTGGCAGGTGGGGGGCGGCGTTCATGGTCGCTCTCCTTGGGTCATGGATGCGGGTGTTCGTCCGGGATGTTCAGCGGGATGCCCATGCGCAGCCCTTCGGCCAGGATGTGCTGGCGCATCTGGGCACTGGCCTGGGCGCTGCTGCGCTCACGTATGGCGCGCACCACCGCTTCGTTTTCCTTCAGCCGAGCGGCCAGGTGCTCTGGTGAATTGCGCAGCATGTCGGCGCTCTGCTTGAGGGCATTGCCGGTCTGTTGCACCACGCTCTGGAAGATCGGATTGGTGGTCTGGGCGAACAGTGCTTCATGGAAAGCGATGTAGGCCCTGACGCCGGCTTCGCTGTCATCGGCTTCCAGTGCCTCTCGCATGTCCATCAGGGTCAGGCGCAGCTGGCCGATGTCCTGGCTGTTGGCCGACTGCGCCACCAGGCCGACAATGAAAGGTTCAAGGGTATAGCGCAGCTCCAGCACGTCGGCGAGGCTGGCGGCGGTGTTGCTGTCCAGGCCCGGTTCCTGGGCGGCAGCGTCGGCATCCAGCACCAGCACGCCCTTGCCCGGCAGCGAGCGCACCAGGCCCAGGGTTTCCAGCACGGTCACCGCTTCGCGCAGGCTGGGGCGGCTGATGCCCAGTTGTTCGGCCAGCTCGCGCTGGCCTGGCAGCATGTCGCCGGTACGCCATTGGCCGCGGGCGAGGGCCTGGCGCAGTTTTTCCACCACTGAGTTGACGACGGTCGATGAGCTGATCACGGTGCGCTCCTGGAAGGGCCGGCACCAGTGCCGGCCACGTTCGCTCAGAATTCCTGTTGATGGGGGTTGGGCTGCTTGCGTGGCGCGGGGGCGAAGCCGGGTTTGCCGTCGAGCACGTTGTGCGCACGTTCCAGGTCGATGTCCTTCTCCCAGCGGGCAATGGCCACGGTGGCCACGCAGTTGCCGATCAGGTTGGTCAGCGCCCGGCCGATGCCCATGAACCAGTCCACCGCCAGTACCAATACCAGGCCGACCACCGGGATCGCCGGCACGGCGGTCAGGGTAGCAGCAAGGATCACCAGCGCCGAGCCCGGGATGCCGTGAGCGCCCTTGGACGTCACCAGCGACACCAGCAGGATGGTCAGCAGGTCGGTCATTGCCAATGGCGTGCCGGTGGCGTTGGCAATGAACACGATGGCCAGGGTCAGGTAGATGGAGAAGCCATCGAGGTTGAACGAATAGCCGGTGGGGATCACCAGGCCGACGGTGGAACTGCCGATGCCCAGGTGCTCCAGCTTGCGCATGATCTGTGGCAGTACGGCGTCGGACGAGGCGGTGCCCAGCACGATGGTCAGTTCTTCACGCAGGTACTTGATCAGTGGCAGCAGCTTCAGGCCTGACAGGCGCATGACCGTGCCCAGCACGATCAGTACGAAGCCGGCGCAGGTCAGATAGAACAGCGCCACCAGCCCACCCAGGTGTTGCAGCGATTCCAGGCCGTACTTGCTGGTGGTGAAGGCGATGGCGCCGAACACACCGATGGGGGCCAGGCGCACGATCATGCCCATGATGCGGAAAATCACGTGGCTCAGTTCGTTGATCAGCCGCGAGATGCCGGCTGCGGAGTCGCCCACCAGGTTCAGCGCGCTGCCGAACAGTACCGAGAACAGCAGCACCTGGAGGATGTTGTTGTCGGCGAAGGCGCCGATCACCGAAGTGGGGATCAGGTCCATGAAGAACGCCGTGGCGCCGTGGATGTGCTGGCCGCGTTCGGCCAGGCTGCTGGCGTCGGCGCTGGACAGTTGGTCCAGGTGGATGTTGGCGCCGCTGCCGATACCGCTGGTGAAGGCGAACACCAGGCCGATCACCAGCGCCAGGGTGGTCAGCACTTCGAAGTAGATCACCGACTTCAGGCCGATACGCCCGACCTTTTTCAGGTCGCCGGCGCCCGAGATGCCGCTGACCACCACGCAGAACACGATCAGGCCGATGAGCATCTTGATCAGCTTGATGAAGCCGTCGCCAAGGGGTTTGAGTTGCAGGGAAAGGTCAGGGAAGCTGAGACCGCAGGCGATGCCGAGGGCAAGGCCGAGCACGACTTGCAGGAAGATCGAACGCGAGCACCATTTGAGCATGGGAGGGATCTCTGATCGGTGTCCTTGCTTCGGTAGCCGCACGGGGCGAAAGAGCGCAGGACTTAATTATTGTGGTCTTACCGGTTTGTTCAGCGCGAAGCCATGAAAGCGCGAAAAAATCGACAATGCAAGGATTTTTGGCCTTACCGGTCTGACCAGTTATGGAGCAATTCGGCCTGCCGAGCTCTAGTTCGGTGCATGGGCTGGGAACGCCGTTCGCAGGCGAACCGCCGCTCCCACAGGGACTACACACATGAATCAGATCAGGCTTTGGCCAGTGCGTGGGGATTACTGCAAGCCGCTTGCCAGGCGCCATGCCGACGTCGATATTTTCGATAACGCCATGATTCGTAAGGTTTATTTGCATTATGTGGCTGACCTCGTAGAATCCGCGCCCGACCGGGAAGTCACTAAAGGGCAGATTGTGGGGTGTTCATCCTGAAAATCGCCCGCAAGCAGGCTCCTGGCGTTTATATGAATGGAGTCTCATTGTGCGTCTCAACCTTCCGGTCACCCCGGTCGAGCAACGTTTCCCACCTGATCAACGGCTGATTTCCGCGACCGACACCGCCAGCCTGATTACCTACTGCAACCCTGAATTCGCCGCCATCAGCGGGTACAGCGAGGCCGAACTGATCGGCAGCCCGCACAACCTGGTGCGCCATCCGGACATGCCGCCGGCGGTATACGCGTTGATGTGGCGTTACCTGAAAGCCGGCAAGAGCTGGATGGGCATCGTCAAGAACCGCTGCCGCAACGGCGACTACTACTGGGTCAATGCCTATGTCACGCCCATCCTCGAAGCCGGGCGGGTGGTTGGCTATGAGTCGGTGCGGGTCTGCCCCACGCGCGAGCAGGTGGCCCGTGCCGAGGCCCTGTATGCGCGCTTGCGCAATGGCCAGGCGGTGTTGCCGTGGCCACGTCGGCTGAGGTTGCTGGCGCAGGCCCTGGCCTTGCCGCTGGCGAGTGGGCTGCTGGCGCTGGGCGCCAACCAGCTGTGGCCAGGCCTGGTGGGGCAGGGGCTGACCGTGGGCCTGTTGGTGGCCTACGGCCTGTGGGCGCGCAATGCCTTCGGGCGGCAGATGCAGCAGGTTGTGCAAGGGGCTGCCGGCACGTTCGCCGACCCCATCGCGGCCTTGACCTACAGCGACCTGCCCGGTGCCGCCGGGCAACTGCAAATGATGCTGATCAGTGAAGAGGCACGGTTGAAAACCGCGCTGACCCGGTTGAGCGACCTTGCGGCGCAAATGGCCGTGGCCGCCCATGATGCCGGGCAGTTGTCACACAGTACCGAGGTAGCCTTGCTGGAGCAGCGTGCGGAAACCGACCTGAGCGCCACCGCCATGAACCAGATGGCAGCGTCCATCGGTGACGTGGCCAGGCATGTGCAGCTTACCGCCGCCGAGGCCCACACCGCGCATCTGCTGGCCGAGCAGGGCAGCCAGGT
This sequence comes from Pseudomonas putida, assembly GCA_029953615.1. Lineage (NCBI taxonomy): Bacteria > Pseudomonadati > Pseudomonadota > Gammaproteobacteria > Pseudomonadales > Pseudomonadaceae > Pseudomonas > Pseudomonas putida. The sequence goes on from CP124529.1 coordinate 4,339,385, forward strand.
GGCCGATGCCAGTGGCGCGGCGATTCGCACCCTGGCCGGCACCGTGGCCGGGATCAACCAGGCGGTCAGCCACCTGGCTGGTCAGACCGGTGCTATCGCCGAGGCCACCGGGATGATCCGCGGCATTGCCGAGCAAACCAACCTGCTGGCGCTCAATGCGGCCATCGAGGCGGCCCGCGCGGGTGAACAGGGCCGCGGCTTTGCCGTGGTCGCCGACGAAGTGCGGGCACTTGCCGACAAGACCCGCCAGTCGACCTTGCATATCCAGGCCATCATCGATGCCTTGCGCAGTGGTGCCGAAGAAGCCGTGGCGATCGCCAGCCAGGGCATCGACGGCGCCGAGCAGGGCGTTGCCCAGGTGCAGGAAACCCGGCAGGCGCTGCATGGCATTCGTGACGCGGTGCAGCGCATCAGCGACATGAGCCAGCAGATGGCCACGGCCTCGCAGCAGCAGTCGGCAGTGGCCGCAGACGTTTCACGGCAGATCAACGGTGTGGCCGGCATTGCCCAGCACAGCGCCCACAGCGCCAACGCTGCCGCCTCGCGCGGCGCCGAACTGGAAGAGGTATGCGCCGGATTGCGCGCCCTTGTGGAGCGCTTCAACCGCTAAGGCAGGATGCTTTATGGATGACATCTATCGTGCGGCCGTGGACGCGGCCGCGATCTTTTCCGAAACCGACCTGCGTGGGACCATCACCTACGTCAACCAGCAGTTCTGCAGCATCTCGGGCTACAGCCGCGAGGAGCTGCTGGGCGCCAACCACCGCATCCTCAACTCAGGCCTGCACGAGCCGGAGTTCTTCGTTGGCATGTGGCGGGCGCTGGCCGCCGGCCGGGTATGGAAGGGCGAAATCTGCAACCGCGCCAAGGACGGCTCGCTGTACTGGGTCGATAGCACCATGGTGCCGCTGGTCGACCCGCTTACCGGCCAGGTGCGCAAGTACGTGTCGATCCGTTTCGACGTCACCGAGAAGCGCCAGCTGCTGCATGCCTTGCAATGGCGGGTGGGCCACGACGTACTCACCGGCCTGCCCAACCGCGCCTACTTGTCCGACCTGCTGAACCAGGCCCTGGCCTACTCGCGCCGTGAAGACATTCCGCTGGCGGTGTGCATGCTCGACCTGGATGGTTTCAAGGCGGTCAACGACGGCTACGGGCATGCCATCGGCGACCTGCTGCTGGTCGAGGTGGCGCAGCGGCTCAAGCACATCCTGCGCGGTGGTGACGCGGTGGCCCGGCTGTCTGGGGACGAATTCGTGCTGATCCTGCGCGACGTCGACGAAGACCGCCAGCTGCATGCGGCGTTGCGCCGGGTGCTGGGCGCACTGGCGGCGCCCTATGTGGTGCGCGAGCACCGCCTGTCGCTGAGCGCCAGTATCGGCGTGACCCTGTACCCGCAGGATGACGAAGACGCCGACACCCTGGTGCGCCATGCCGACCAGGCCATGTACGTGGCCAAGCAGCGTGGGCGTAACCGCTATTACTTGTTCGACGTGTCCCAGGAGCAGGAGCTCAAGGCTACCCACCAGACCGTGGCGCGGGTGCGCCGGGCCCTGCTCAACGGCGAGCTGTGCCTGTATTACCAGCCCAAGGTCAACCTGCGCAGCGGCCAGGTGCTGGGTTTCGAGGGCTTGTTGCGCTGGCAGCGGCCAGGCCGTGGCCTGGTGCCGCCTGGTGATTTCCTGCCCTGGGTCGAGCAGACCGACCTGATCGTGGAAATCGGCGAGTGGGTGCTCCACCAGGCGCTGGACCAGCTGCAGGCCTGGCAGCGCCAGGGGCAGCCGTGGTCACTGAGTGTGAATATCGCCGCACGGCACTTGCAGCGCAGTGACTTTGCCGAGCGCTTGCAGCAGTTGCTGGCGGCGTATCCGGAGGTGGACCCGGCGCGGCTGGACCTGGAAATTGTCGAGTCGGTGGCCATCGACAACCTGCAGCATGTCAGCCGCTGCCTCGATGCCTGCCGCGCGCTGGGTGTGCGTTTCTCCCTAGACGACTTTGGCACCGGCTATTCGTCGCTGAGCTACCTGAAGCGCTTGCCGACCCAGACGATCAAGATCGACCAGTCGTTCGTGCGTGACATCCTGCATGACCAGGACGACCTGGCGCTGACCAGGGCGGTGATTGGCCTGGCACGTGCGTTTGGCCGGGAGGTGATTGCCGAAGGGCTGGAGAGCGTCGAGCACGGCCGGGTGCTGATGGGCCTGGGTTGCGAGCTGGCGCAGGGTTACTGCATTGCTCGGCCGATGCCGGCCAGTGCAGTGGAGGCCTGGACCCAGGCCTACCGGCAGCCGGCGCAATGGCGCGACCCTTGAGCGCACGTCAGCGCGCCATTGGCTTGACCTCGGCCAGCACCGGGTGCGCCACCAGCTTGTCGATGTGCAAGGTGGCGTCGTTCATCCAGCTTTCGCTGAGCAGGCGGTAGTGTTCCATGTCGCGGCAGCGCAGGCGCAGGCTGTAGTCGAAATGGCCGCTGATCAGCTGACATTCGTGCACTTCCGGGCAGTTGCGCAGGGTGGCTTCGAAGGCTTTCTGCGCGGCACGCCCGCTTTGGTTGGACAGGGCGACCAGCACCAGCAGCGACACCCCGGGAGCCACCTTCTGCAGATCGATGATTGCCCCGTAGCCGCGGATCACGCCACGGCGCTCCAGCTTGCGTACACGCTCGAGGCAGGGGCGCGGGGTGAGGTGGACGAGGCTGGAGAGTTTTTCGAAGGTGATGCGGCCATTGTGGCGCAGGGTGTCGATAATCGCTTCGTCGATGCGGTCGAGGGGGTGGGCGTTGGCGTCCTTGGTGTCCATGCGCTTGGGCTTCTTTCAGTGAGGGCATCGAACAGGTTAGGCGCTTATCGAGTGGGCGTCCTCAATCTCCATCTGCCTCATTCGCGGGCACGCCCGCGAATAGGCCGGGTCACGCGCAGACGGAACCAGCTGTGGACACCGCCCGCAGCTCCACCACCCGCGGCTGCAACAACCCATACAAATCCTTCGGATCCTCCAGCACCGGCACCAGCCCGATGTCCGTGCCGATACCCAGTGCCTGCGCATTATCCAGCACATAGCGCAAGGCCGAGTAATCCTCCAGGGCAAACCCCACCGAGTCGAACAGCGTCCACCTGTTCGGCGCTCTCGCGGCCCTTGGCTTGCCCGGCAACTACCTGCCAGAACTCGGTCACCGGCGAGTCCGCCGGCATCTGCTGGATCTCGCCCTCCACCCGGCTCTGCGGCTCGTACTCGACGATCACCCGGGCCCGCTCGACAATCGCCCGGTGCAGTTCGGTCTTGCCCGGGCAGTCACCGCCCACGGCGTTCAGGTGCATGCCCGGTTCGATCATCTCCGGGGTTAGGATGGTGGCGTAGGCTTTGTCGGCGGTCACCGTGGTGACGATATCGGCCCCGCGCACCGCTTCGGCCACGGAGCTGGCGATGCTCACTTTAAGACCGGGGCGATCGGCCAGGTTGGCGACCAGCTTGGCCGAGGCGGCCGGGTCGATGTCGTACAGGCGGATCTCATCGATTCCCAGCAGGGCATTGAAGGCGATGGCCTGGAACTCGCTCTGCGAGCCGTTGCCGATCAACGCCATGCTGCGGCTGTGTTCGCGCGCCAGGTAGCAGGCGGCCAGGGCCGAGGTGGCCGCGGTGCGAATGGCGGTGGTCAGGGTCATTTCGCTGAGCAGCAACGGTGCACCGGTATCGACGCTTGCCAGGGCGCCGAAGGCCATCACCGTGGGCAGGCCATGGCTGGTGTTCTTCGGGTGGCCGTTGACGTACTTGAAGGCGTAAAGGCTGGCGTCCGAGACCGGCATCAGCTCGATTACGCCGTCCGCTGAATGGTTGGCCACCCGGGCGCATTTTTCGAAGGCGGGCCAGCGCTGGTAGTCCTGGCGGATGTACTCGGCCATTTCCAGCAGGCATGTGGGCAGGCCTTTGCGGTTCACCAGGCGGGCCAGGTCTTGCACATCGATGTAGCGGGTCATGGGGGTCTCCCTGCGGCGACGCTTCCAGAGTGGGCTCTGGTTTCATTGTGCGGCGGGTGGGGAGGTAAAGATGGCTGTAATGGGCTGTGGCAGCAGCGGCTTTGGCTGATTTCGCGGCGTGGGCAGCCGAATCGGCTGTGGGTGCCTGTACCGGCCCTATCGCCGGCAAGCCGGCTCCCACAGGAATATCACAGGCCTCGAGAGCAACGCCGTACCTGTGGGAGCGGGCGTGTCGAGGCGTCGAACCGCCGCGAACACGGGCGAAGCCCGTGCCATCCACCGCGTCGCCTGTTTCGCGGGCTTGCCCGCTCCCACAGGTACTGCGCATGGCTTGAGGTCAGCGCGGTCGGGTGGGAGCTGGCTTGCCGGCGATGAGGCCAGCGCAGGCCACGACAATCATCGCTCACGCAGCCGCTTGTACAGCGTGGTGCGGCTGATCCCCAGCCCGCGCGCCACCGCCGACAGGTTGCCGTTGGCTTGCTCCACCAGTGTCTGCAGGTCTGCCTCTTCGCTCGCAACCGGCGCCGGCACCTGTGACTCGGCGAGAAAACCCGCAGGCAGGTGTTCCAGGCCGACAGGCCCATTACCCGCCAAGGCCAGCGCCACCTGCAGCACACTCACCAGTTCGCGCACATTACCCGGCCAGGGGTGTTGATCGAAAAGCTCGATAATCGCCGCAGGCAGCCGCGCGGGCTGCCCGGGTTCGCGGTAGCGGGCATGCAACTGTTCGATCAGCTGCCGGCGGTCGCTGCGCTCGCGCAGCGGCGGCAACACCACTGCCAGCCCGGCGATGCGGTAATACAGGTCCTGGCGAAAGCGCCCGGCGCGCACCTCTTCGGCCAGGTCGCGGTTGCTTGCCGACACCACGCGGATATCCACCGCCACCGGCTCGCCGCTGCCCAATGGCTGGATGCTGCGCGTTTGCAGCACGCGCAGCAGCCGGGCCTGGGTGGGCAACGGCATGTCGCCGATTTCATCGAGAAACAGGATGCCGTGATGGGCCTTGCGGATCAGCCCCGGGTTGCCCTTCTGGTGGGCGCCGGTGAACGCGCCCTTGTCGTAGCCGAACAGCTCCGATTCCACCAGCTCGGCCGGGATCGCCGCGCAGTTGACCGCGACCAGCGGCTGGCTGGCCCGGCTGCTGGCCCGGTGCAAGGTATCGACGAATACCTCCTTGCCGACCCCGGTTTCACCCTGTACCAGTACCGGGATGTCCTTTTCCAGCAGCAGGCCGGCTTGCGCCAAGGCTTTCTCCAGGCGTGGTTCGGTGCTGCCGGGGGCGTGGCGGCCGGGGGCCTCGCGCGGTGGCTGCCACTGGCAATGAAAGCGGTTGCGCCCGATGGCTTGCAGGGCGAAGGGCTGCTGGCGCGGATGGCTGAGCAGCTGTTGCAGAGGCAACTGGAACAGTTGCGCGATGTTCTGCTGCAGCGGGTTGCCACCGAGCAGGGTGTCGGCCCGGTGATTGGCGGCCAGCACCTGCCCGCGCTCATCGAACACCAGCAGGCCGGCCCACGGGCTGTCGAGGTTGTCGGAAGCGCTGTTGAAGATCAGTTGCGCGTGCTTGTCGGCATGCTCGGCGAGGATCAGGCGGTTCTCCAGGCTCTGGCCCATCATGCGTACCAGGCCCAGGGTCTGGCTGGCGGGCAGGTAGCCGTCGCTGGCGACATCGAGCACCCCGACCAGCTGCCGCTCGGCATCGAACAGCGGCGCGGCGGCGCTGGACATGTAGCGGTTCTGGCGCAGGAAGTGCTCGTCCTGGCCCACGTGGACCGCCTCGGCGCAGACCAGCGCGGTGCCAAGGGCATTGGTGCCGACGCCGCGCTCGTGCCAGTGGGCACCGGCGCTGAAGCCATGCTGCTGGCGCGGCTCGATGAAACGCCGCGAGCCCCAGCTGTCGAGCAGGCAGCCGCTGGCATCGGCCAGCATCACCAGGTAGCTGGCATTGCCCAGCAGGTGCGCATATTGCGGCAGCACCGCTTCGCGGGTCAGCCGCAGCAGGGCCTGGCGCCGCTCCAGCAGGGCACTGAGCTCGGCGTGGGTCAGGCAGTCGAAGTCCGGGGCGTGCTGGGGTTGCAGGCCGTAGTCGCGGCAGCGGGCCCAGGAGGCCTGGATCAGTTGGGCATGCAGTGAAGCGGATGCGGCCATGGGTCTGTCCTGTGTGATTGTTGTCATGGAGCCGACCGCTGTTCAGTGTTGTGCACGGTTGTTCAATGTCAAACCGGCAAGTGTTCAGTTGTTCAGTGTTTGTGTTCACTTGTGAACCTGCGATTGGCCGGAGTTTGCCTGCCGGCCCCGGGCCAGACGCTCGCGGTGCAACTGGCACGAAACTGGCTCTACCTGGCAGAAATAACCACAAGAAGGCCACGCCATGTCTCTGGTGCTGGAACAGGTCAGCCGCAGCGTCGACAACCAGGCCTGGATCGTCGATGCCTCACTGCGTTTCGAGCCCGGCTCGTTCAACGTGCTGCTGGGCCGTACCCTGGCCGGCAAGACCAGCCTGATGCGCCTGATGGCCGGGCTCGACCGCCCGGACCGGGGGCGGGTGCTGATGGATGGCCAGGATGTGACTGGCGTGCCGGTGCGCCAGCGCAATGTGTCGATGGTGTATCAGCAGTTCATCAATTACCCGACCCTCAGCGTGTACGAGAATATTGCGTCTCCGCTGCGCCAGGCTCGCATGGCCGAGCCGCAGATCCGCCGGAGGGTGCAGGAAACCGCCGAGATGCTGCGTATCGAAGCCTACCTGCAGCGCCTGCCGCTGGAGTTGTCCGGTGGCCAGCAGCAACGCACGGCTATGGCCCGTGCGCTGGTCAAGGATGCCTCCCTGATCCTGTTCGACGAGCCTCTGGTCAACCTCGACTACAAGCTGCGCGAGGGTCTGCGCCAAGAGCTGCGCGAGCTGTTCGCGGCGCGCCACTGCATTGCCGTGTATGCCACCACCGAGCCCAACGAGGCGCTTGCACTGGGCGGCACTACCACCCTCGTGCATGAGGGCCGCATCGTCCAGAGCGGGCCTACCGCCGAGGTTTACCAGCGCCCGGGCAGCGTGCTGGCTGCCGAGCTGTTTTCCGAACCACCGATCAACCTGGTGCCTGGCCATATCAGTGGCAACGATGTGAGCCTGGCCCAGGCCGTGCACTTTGCCCGCAATGCCGACTTGCAGGCGCTTGCCGAGGGCGACTACCGCTTTGGCGTACGGCCAAGCCACATCAGCCTGGTGCCGGCCCACGACGATGACCTGGAATTGTCGGTGCTCGTGGAACTGGCCGAGATCAGTGGCTCAGAGACCTTCCTGCATGTGCGCAACGAACACTGGCGCATGATCCTGCACCTGCCGGGGGTGCACGAATACCAGGTGGATACGCCTATCCGCGTGTTCATCCCCACCCACAAGCTGTTCGTGTTCGACAGCGTCGGGGCGCTGGTGCAGGCCCCGGGGCTGCGCCAGGCAAGGAGAGGGTGATGGCCGAAATTCGCCTGCGCCAACTGGCGCACAGCTACAGCCGCCAGCCTGCCAGCGAGGCGGACTACGCCCTGCACGCGCTGGAACATGTGTGGGAGCAGGGCGGTGCCTACGCTTTGCTCGGGCCGTCGGGCTGCGGCAAGTCGACCTTGCTCAACATCATTTCCGGGCTGCTGACACCGTCCCACGGCGAGGTGCTGTTCGACGGCAAACCGGTCAATCAGCTGTCACCGCAGGCACGCAACATCGCTCAGGTGTTCCAGTTTCCGGTGGTGTACGACACCATGACGGTGTTCGACAACCTGGCGTTTCCCTTGCGCAACCAAGGGCTGGACGAAGCCCGGGTGCAGGCCCGGGTGGAGGAAATTGCCGAGGTGCTCGACCTGTCGGCTGTGCTGCGCAAGAAAGCGCGCAACCTCAGTGCCGACGAAAAGCAGAAGGTCTCCATGGGGCGTGGCCTGGTGCGCGATGACGTGTCGGCGATCCTGTTCGACGAGCCGCTTACGGTGATCGACCCGCACCTGAAGTGGAAACTGCGGCGCAAGCTCAAGCAGATCCACGAGCAGTTCAACATCACCATGATCTACGTCACCCACGATCAGCTGGAGGCCTCGACGTTCGCCGACAAGATCGCGGTGATGCACGGCGGGCGCATTGTCCAGTTCGGTACTCCGCGCGAACTGTTCGAGCGGCCGCGGCATACCTTCGTCGGTTACTTCATCGGCAGCCCGGGGATGAACCTGATCGAGGTGCGCGCCGAAGCGGACGGGGTGGTATTCGGCGATATTCACCTGCAACTGCCCGACGGCTTGCGCGAGCGCCTGGCAGCGAACGCGGGCGGGCGCTTGCAGGTGGGCATCCGCCCGGAGTTCGTGCAGCTGTGGGACAGCCCGTTCGATGACGCCTACCCGGCACAGGTGCTGGATGTCGAAGACCTGGGTACCTACCGTATCGTCACCCTCGAACTGGGCGGTGTCGCGCTCAAAGCGCGCCTGGGCGAGGACCGCCCGCTGCCGGTGGCCCAGGCCTGGGTCAGCCTGCCGGCGCAGTGGCTGATGCTGTACCTGGACGATGTGCTGCTGGAGGCCGGGCCATGAACAAGGTGCCGAACAACAAGGCCTGGTGGCTGGTGCTGCCGGTGTTTCTGTTGGTGGCTTTCAGTGCGGTGGTGCCGATGATGACGGTGGTCAACTACTCGGTGCAGGACATCTTCGACCAGTCCAACCGCTACTTCGTCGGCGCCGACTGGTATCGCCAGGTGCTACGCGACCCGGCGCTGCACGATGCGCTGCTGCGCCAGTTCATCTATTCCGCGTGCGTGCTGCTGATCGAGATCCCGCTGGGCATCGCCATTGCCCTGACCATGCCGACCAAAGGGCGCATGGCCTCGGTGTGCCTGATCGTCATGGCCATCCCGTTGCTGATCCCGTGGAACGTGGTCGGTACCATCTGGCAGATTTTCGGCCGGGCCGACATCGGCCTGCTCGGTGCCACCCTGGCCAGGCTCGGGGTCAGCTACAACTACGCCGGCGACCCGTTCGATGCCTGGCTGACCGTGCTGGTGATGGACGTGTGGCACTGGACATCGCTGGTGGCGTTGCTCTGCTATTCGGGGCTGCGCGCCATCCCCGATGTGTACTACCAGGCGGCGCGCATCGACCGCGCCTCGGGTTGGGCGGTGTTCCGCCATATCCAGTTGCCCAAGCTGAAGAACGTGCTGCTGATCGCGGTGATGCTGCGCTTCATGGACAGCTTCATGATCTACACCGAGCCCTTCGTGCTGACCGGCGGCGGGCCCGGCAATGCCACCACCTTCCTCAGCCAGACCCTCACGCGCATGGCCGTGGGGCAGTTCGACCTGGGCCCGGCGGCGGCGTTCTCGCTGGTGTACTTCCTGATCATCCTGCTGGTGTCGTGGCTGTTCTACACAGCCATGACCCATGCCGACAAGGACTAGGCCATGAGCAAGCGCAAATCGCTGGCCCTGCTGCTGTACTTCTTCTTCCTGCTGGTGCCGATCTACTGGCTGCTGAACATGTCGTTCAAGCCCAACACCGAGATCCTCGGCGGCCTGTCGCTGTGGCCACAGGCGTTCACGCTCGACAACTACCGGGTGATCTTCACCGATGCCAGCTGGTACAGCGGCTACATCAATTCGCTGTACTACGTGTGCCTGAACACGCTGATTTCGCTGCTGGTGGCGCTGCCTGCGGCATATGCCTTCTCGCGCTACCGCTTCCTCGGTGACCGGCACCTGTTCTTCTGGCTGCTGACCAACCGCATGGCGCCACCGGCGGTGTTCCTGCTGCCGTTCTTCCAGCTGTATTCGTCGATCGGCCTGTTCGATACCCATATCGCCGTGGCCCTGGCCCACTGCCTGTTCAACGTGCCGCTGGCGGTGTGGATCCTCGAAGGGTTCATGTCCGGTGTGCCGAAGGAAATCGACGAAACGGCCTACATCGACGGCTACAGCTTCCCGCGCTTCTTCGTGAAGATATTCGTTCCGCTGATTGGTTCCGGCATCGGCGTAACGGCGTTTTTCTGTTTCATGTTCTCCTGGGTCGAGCTGCTGCTGGCGCGCACCCTGACCTCGGTGAATGCCAAGCCGATCGCTGCGGTGATGACCCGTACCGTGTCGGCTTCGGGCATCGATTGGGGCGTACTGGCGGCGGCGGGGGTACTGACCATCCTGCCGGGCATGCTGGTGATCTGGTTCGTGCGCAACCACGTGGCCAAGGGCTTCGCCCTGGGCCGGGTATGAGGAGGGCAAGGCATGGAATGGATGGCCTGGACCTTGCCGACGGCGCTGTTCTTCGCCGCCGTCGGCGTGCTGCTGCTGGGCATGACCCTGCTCGAACTGCGCCGCCCCTGCGTGGAGCGGCGCGGCTTCCTGCCGCTGGTCACCAGCCGTGGCGACCGCTTGTTCATCGGCCTGCTGGCCAGCGCCTACCTGCATTTGCTGGTGGTTGGCGTCAGCGAGTGGCCATTGTGGGTGGCCTCGCTGCTGTCGCTGGCGTGGCTGGTGGTGGTACTGCGCTGGGGCTGAGCGAGCGGCCCTGTGGGTTAACTGAAACGGGAGATCACAATGTTCGACAACAAGTACAACAGGCGACATTTGACCCTGGCCGCGTTGCTGGTACTGGCCAGCGTGCAGGGCACAGCCTGGGCCGACCAGTACGAAGACGCGGCAAAGAAGTGGCTCGATAGCGAGTTCAAGCCTTCGACCCTTACCCCTGAGCAGCAGCTGGCCGAGTTGAAGTGGTTCATCAAGGCTGCCGAGCCGTTTCGTGGCATGAAGATCAACGTGGTATCGGAAACCATCACCACCCATGAATACGAGTCCAAGGTGCTGGCCAAGGCTTTCAGCGAGATCACCGGTATCCAGCTGACCCACGACCTGCTGCAGGAAGGCGACGTGGTGGAAAAGCTGCAGACACAGATGCAGTCGGACAAGAACATTTATGACGGCTGGGTCAACGACTCCGACCTGATCGGTACGCACTTTCGCTACGGCAAGGTGGAATCGATCACCGATCTGATGGCCAATGAGGGCAAGGACTACACCTCGCCGACCCTGGACCTGAAGGACTTCATCGGCATTTCCTTCACCACCGCGCCGGATGGCAAGGTTTACCAGCTACCCGATCAGCAGTTCGCCAACCTGTACTGGTTCCGCGCCGACTGGTTCGAACGGCCCGAGCTGAAGGCCAGATTCAAGGAAAAGTACGGTTACGAGCTTGGCGTACCGGTTAACTGGTCAGCCTACGAGGACATCGCCAAGTTCTTTACCGAAGACGTCAAGGAAATCGACGGCAAACGCGTCTATGGCCATATGGACTACGGCAAGAAAGACCCGTCGCTGGGCTGGCGCTTCACCGATGCCTGGTTCTCCATGGCCGGTGGCGGCGACAAAGGTTTGCCCAATGGCTTGCCTGTGGACGAATGGGGCATCCGCGTCGAGGACTGCCATCCGGTGGGGTCCAGCGTGACCCGAGGCGGCGACACCAACGGCCCGGCTGCCGTCTATGCCACCCAGAAGTACGTGGACTGGATGCGTGCCTATGCGCCCAAGGAAGCCCAGGGCATGACCTTCTCCGAAGCTGGCCCGGTGCCGGCCCAGGGCAACATCGCCCAGCAGATCTTCTGGTACACCGCGTTTACCGCCGACATGACCAAGCCCGGCTTGCCGGTGGTGAATGCCGACGGCACGCCGAAGTGGCGCATGGCGCCTTCGCCGAAGGGGCCGTACTGGGAGGAGGGTATGAAGCTGGGCTACCAGGACACCGGTTCATGGACCTTCTTCAAGTCCACCCCCGAGAAGCAACGCCTGGCGGCCTGGCTGTACGCCCAGTTCGTCACCTCCAAGACCGTGTCGCTGAAAAAGACCATCGTCGGCCTCACGCCAATTCGTGAGTCGGATATCAACTCCCAGGCCATGACCGAGCTGGCGCCCAAGCTGGGCGGGCTGGTGGAGTTCTACCGCAGCCCGGCGCGGGTACAGTGGACGCCGACCGGTACCAACGTGCCGGATTACCCGCGGTTGGCGCAGTTGTGGTGGAGCCACATCGCCGAAGTGGCCAGCGGCGAAAAGACCCCGCAGGAAGCGCTGGACGGCCTGGCCCGCGACCAGGACCGGATGATGGAACGCTTGCAGCGGTCCAACGCCCAGGCCACCTGTGCACCAAAGCTGAACCCGGAGAAGGACGCCCAGTACTGGTTCGACCAGCCCGGGGCGCCGAAACCGAAACTGGCCAACGAAAAGCCCAAGGGCGAAACGGTCAGCTACAACGAACTGCTGAAGTCGTGGGAGGCGGCCAGAAAGTGATCGGCTGAGTACCGCGCCGGCTTCTTCGCGGGCTTGCCCGCTCCCACGGGTACCCCGAGCGCAGTACCTGTGGGAGCGGGCAAGCCCGCGAAGAGGCCGGTAAACCCAGTGCATGGTTTACGGGCAAAAAAAACGGCACCTGCCAGAGGTGCCGTTTTCATATCACGCGGTATTACCTGTGCAGCTCTTCTGCCGCATACAGCGTGTTTTCAAGCAGGCATGCCCGGGTCATCGGCCCGACGCCGCCCGGCACCGGCGTGATCCAGCCGGCGCGGGGCAGGGCGGTCTCGTAGACCACATCACCGACCAGCTTGCCGTCTTCCTGGCGGTTGATGCCCACGTCGATGACGATGGCACCTTCCTTGATCCACTCACCCTTGACCAGGCCCGGCTTGCCTGCGGCTACTACCACCAGGTCGGCGCGGCCGACATGGCCGGCGAGGTCCTTGGTGAAACGGTGGCAGACGGTCACGGTGCAGCCGGCCAGCAGCAGCTCCATGGCCATCGGGCGGCCAACGATGTTGGACGCACCGACGATGACCGCGTTCATGCCGTACAGGTCCTGGCCGGTGCTTTCCAGCAGGGTCATGATGCCCTTCGGCGTGCACGGGCGCAGCAGCGGGATGCGCTGGGCCAGGCGGCCGATGTTGTACGGGTGGAAGCCGTCCACGTCCTTGTCGGGGCGGATGCGCTCGAGCAGCAGCGAGGCGTCCAGGTGCGCCGGCAGTGGCAACTGCAGCAGGATACCGTCGACGGCCGGGTCGTCATTGAGGCGGTCGATCAGCTCGGTCAGGGCCTGCTGCGTGGTTTCGCTGGGCAGGTCGAACGCCTGCGAAATGAAGCCGACCTCTTCGCAGTCCTTGCGCTTGTGCGAGACATAGACTTGGGAGGCGGGGTCGGTGCCGACCAGGATCACCGCCAGGCCCGGCGTACGCAGGCCTTGCTGGCGACGCTCCACGACACGTTGAGCGATCTGCTGGCGCAGGCTGGCGGCGATCGCCTTGCCATCGATTAGGTGTGCAGTCATAGACGCGTGATTAACCATCGAGAAGGAAACAATTAAAGAGGGCGTATTCTCGCACGACACGGGCCAAGGGCAAAGGCGGGTGGTCGGGCAAATCCCCTAAGCCCTTAAATAATTTAAATTTTTTTGAGAAAGGTGTTGACGACTATCAGGCCCGCCTATAAGATTCGCCGCACTTGTCGGGCACAGCCTAGCACTGGTTGGCGAAGTCGGGCAGAATGAGTGGTTTAGCAGTTACCTGTTAATGTCTCGTTCGGTTAGGCTTCAAGCTTAAGCGCCCGTAGCTCAGCTGGATAGAGCATCCGCCTTCTAAGCGGATGGTCGCAGGTTCGAGTCCTGCCGGGTGCGCCATTAGGCAGCTTTGGCAAGCAAGTAGGCTGTAATGCAATATGGTGGGCGTAGCTCAGTTGGTAGAGCGCTGGATTGTGATTCCAGTTGTCGTGGGTTCGATTCCCATCGTCCACCCCATATTCTTCAAAGGCGCCTCGATAGCATCTGGCGCCTTTGTTTTAAGCGTTACGCGGACGTGGTGAAATTGGTAGACACACTGGATTTAGGTTCCAGCGGCGCAAGCTGTAAGAGTTCGAGTCTCTTCGTCCGCACCATGCTTCTGTAGGGCTGTACCGCAACATCGCAAGACTGCAATATGGTGGGCGTAGCTCAGTTGGTAGAGCGCTGGATTGTGATTCCAGTTGTCGTGGGTTCGATTCCCATCGTCCACCCCATATTTTTCGAAGGCGCCTTGATCGTGAGATTGGGCGCCTTTTTGTTTTGGGTTGGTTGTGGCGTGCATGTCTTGGGTGTTCTGGCGCCTGTGAGATCGAGCGCCGCCCGCGCGGCGCTCGATCTCACAGGCGCTGAAAATGTCATGGCGAACTCGCTGAAAATGCCCTGGCGAACCACCTCCCGGCCAAATCGCATCCCGCCCCTTGCAATCCTCTGGTGACACCCCAATAAAAGCTGTTAGATTTCAGCCGGTTGAAACACCGGCCCAGCTGGCCGGCAGAGGAACAACCCAATGATCGCAAAAGAAGCCCGTCAGACCCTGGCGCTACAGCGCTTTGCCGAGGCCAACCCGCAGCTGCTGGAAGAGATCCGCGGTCTGGATGCGCGCGAGCAGGCCCAGCAGATCGAGTGGGCGTTCGAGGATGCGGCCGAGGAGCAGGGAGTCCAGCCTTGGGAGTTGGCCTTGCAACTGATCGCCGAAACCCCCGAGCAGCTGCAGGCCATGCGCCTGGAGACGCATCGCGAGGTCGCCGAGGCGCTGGGGATGGAATGGGAGGAGTACTGCCAGTTCAACGAAATCGACCCTGAATAAGGGAAGCGAATTCGGTCGTGGCAGTTGTTTGACAAGGTATTTCGGTCGCAGGTCGCCCCGGGCGTCGTGCGGCCCCTATTGAAGCAGGCCCTGCGCCATGGCGTGCGGGCCTTGAAAGTTAATCGACCGGCGTGGTTTCCCGTCGTCCCGAGTGGGGTGACTTCTGCTGCGCGACTCACTAGAATGCTTGCCCTTGATTCTGGAGTCGGGCTAACGCCGGCTAACGTCTGTGCAACGAGGAATATCCATGCAAGTTTCTGTTGAAAACACTTCCGCTCTCGAGCGCCGCATGACCATCGCCGTTCCGGCCGAGCGCGTCGAGAACGAAGTCAACAAGCGTCTGCAACAGACTGCCAAGCGCGCCAAGGTTGCCGGCTTCCGCCCGGGCAAAGTGCCGATGAGCGTGATCCGTCAGCGTTTCGAGGCCGATGCCCGTCAAGAGGCTTTCGGTGACCTGGTCCAGGCTTCCTTCTACGAAGCCATCGTCGAGCAGAAGCTGAACCCGGCTGGCGCCCCTGCAGTAGAGCCGAAGTCCTTCGAAAAGGGCAAGGACCTGGAATTCGTCGCCATCTTCGAAGTATTCCCGGAATTCACCGTTGCCGGCCTCGAGTCGATCAGCGTCGAGCGCCTGAGCGCCGAAGTGGCTGACGCCGACCTGGACAACATGCTGGAAGTGCTGCGCAAGCAGAACACCCGTTTCGAGGCCGTCGAGCGCGCCGCGCAGAACGACGACCAGGTCAACATCGACTTCGTCGGCAAGGTCGACGGTGAAGTGTTCGCCGGTGGTTCGGCCAAGGGCACCCAGCTGGTACTGGGCTCCGGCCGCATGATCCCGGGCTTCGAAGACGGCCTGGTTGGTGCCAAGGCTGGCGAAGAGCGCGTTGTCAACGTGACCTTCCCTGAGGATTACCAGAACCTGGACCTGGCTGGCAAAGCTGCCGAGTTCACCATCACCGTCAACAGCGTTGCCGCGCCTGTGCTGCCAGAGCTGAACGAAGAGTTCTTCGCCCAGTTCGGCATCAAGGAATCGACCCTGGAAGGCTTCCGCACCGAAGTTCGCAAGAACATGGAGCGTGAACTGCGCCAGGCCATCAAGGCCAAGGTGAAGAACCAGGTCATGGATGGCCTGCTGGCCGCCAACCCGATCGAAGTGCCAAAAGCCCTGCTGGAAAACGAAGTCAACCGTCTGCGCGTGCAGGCTGTTCAGCAGTTCGGTGGCAACATCAAGCCTGAGCAACTGCCAGCCGAGCTGTTCGAAGAACAAGCCAAGCGCCGTGTGGTCCTGGGCCTGATCGTGGCCGAAGTGGTCAAGCAGTTCGAACTGAAGCCGGACGAAGGCAAGGTTCGCGAAATGATCGAAGAAATGGCTTCGGCTTACCAGGAGCCTGAGCAGGTCATCGCCTGGTACTACAAGAACGACCAGCAACTGAACGAAGTCCGTTCGGTTGTGCTGGAAGAACAAGTTGTAGATACTGTTCTGCAGAAAGCGACTGTGACCGACAAGTCGGTCTCGTACGAAGATGCCGTTAAACCAGCACAGGCTCCTGCCGCCGCTGAGTAACAGGCTTCTCTCGTAGGAAACCCCCACAAGCCAGCCTTCGAGCTGGCTTGTGCGTATTCAAGCCATGACTATTTGGGAGTGAGCGCAGGACATGTCCCGCAATTCTTATATTCAGCAGAGCTCTGACATCCAGGCCGCAGGCGGCCTGGTCCCGATGGTTATCGAGCAGTCCGCCCGTGGCGAACGCGCTTACGACATCTACTCGCGCCTGTTGAAGGAGCGTGTGATCTTCCTGGTTGGCCCGGTAGAGGACTACATGGCCAACCTCGTCGTCGCGCAACTGCTGTTCCTTGAAGCGGAAAACCCGGACAAGGATATCCATCTGTACATCAACTCGCCGGGCGGTTCCGTCACCGCCGGCATGTCGATCTACGACACCATGCAGTTCATCAAGCCGGACGTCTCGACCATCTGCATCGGCCAGGCCTGCAGCATGGGCGCCTTCCTGCTGGCTGCAGGTGCCAAGGGCAAGCGTCACTGCCTGCCGAACTCGCGCGTGATGATCCACCAGCCGCTGGGCGGCTTCCAGGGTCAGGCCACCGATATCGAGATCCACGCCCAGGAAATCCTCAATATCAAGGCCCGCCTGAACGAGCTGCTGGCTTACCACACCGGCCAGGATCTCGAGACCATCAAGCGCGATACCGAACGTGACAACTTCATGAGCGCCTCGCGCGCGGCCGAGTACGGCCTGATCGACTCGGTCTACGACAAGCGGCAACTGGCCTCCTGAACCGGGGTGCCAGAGCAGGTGGGTGCGGAAAGCGCCTACCTGCGGACTTGAAAAAGCCCGCAATTGCCTTCATCTTGTGTTGCAAGCCTACCGGATTGGATCGATCGAATGACTGACACCCGTAACGGCGAGGACAGCGGCAAATTGCTTTATTGCTCCTTCTGCGGCAAAAGCCAGCACGAAGTGCGCAAACTGATTGCCGGGCCCTCGGTATTTATCTGCGACGAGTGCGTCGACCTGTGCAACGACATCATCCGTGAGGAGGTGCAGGAAGCCCAGGCCGAGAGCAGCGCGCACAAATTGCCTTCGCCGAAAGAAATCAGCGGTATCCTGGACCAGTACGTCATTGGTCAGGAACGCGCGAAGAAGGTGCTTGCCGTAGCGGTGTACAACCACTACAAGCGCCTGAACCAGCGTGACAAGAAGGGTGACGAAGTCGAACTCGGCAAGAGCAACATCCTGCTCATCGGGCCGACCGGCTCGGGCAAGACCCTGCTCGCCGAAACCCTTGCACGCCTGTTGAACGTACCGTTCACCATTGCTGACGCCACCACCCTGACCGAAGCCGGTTACGTGGGTGAAGACGTCGAGAACATCATCCAGAAGCTGTTGCAGAAGTGCGACTACGACGTGGAAAAGGCCCAGATGGGCATTGTCTACATCGACGAGATCGACAAGATCTCGCGCAAGTCGGACAACCCGTCCATCACCCGTGACGTTTCGGGCGAGGGCGTGCAGCAGGCGCTGCTGAAGCTGATCGAAGGTACCGTTGCTTCGGTTCCGCCGCAAGGTGGCCGCAAGCACCCGCAACAGGAATTCCTGCAGGTCGATACCCGCAATATCCTGTTCATCTGCGGTGGCGCCTTCTCCGGCCTGGAAAAGGTCATCCAGAACCGTTCCACCAAAGGTGGCATCGGTTTTGGCGCCGAAGTCCGCAGCAAGGAAGAGGGCAAGAAGGTTGGCGAGTCCCTGCGTGAGGTCGAGCCGGACGATCTGGTCAAGTTTGGCCTGATCCCAGAGTTCGTCGGTCGCCTGCCGGTACTGGCAACCCTCGACGAGCTGGACGAGGCTGCGCTGATGCAGATCCTCACCGAGCCGAAGAACGCCCTGACCAAGCAGTATGCCAAGCTGTTCGAGATGGAAAGCGTCGACCTCGAGTTCCGCAGCGATGCGCTCAAGGCCGTGGCGCGCAAAGCCCTGGAGCGCAAGACCGGCGCCCGTGGCCTGCGTTCGATCCTCGAAGGCGTGCTGCTCGACACCATGTACGAGATTCCTTCGAAGAAGGATGTCAGCAAGGTGGTGATCGACGAGAGCGTCATCGATGGCACCTCGCAGCCGCTGATGATCTACGAAAACAGCGAGCCGCAAGCCAAGGCGGCGCCGGACGCCTGATCCAGGCAACGGCCGGTTGACGGTGCAAGCAAGAAGGGGGCCTACGGGCCCCTTTCTGCTTTTCCTGCGCTAGCGCTTGTAATTTCCCAGGCGTGCCCCCACATTAGGTCCAAGCATCATTTCCACCGGTTTCCGGCCATAAGGCCGCTGTAGAGGCGAAATCATGAAGACCACCCTCGACTTGCCTCTTTTGCCATTGCGCGATGTCGTTGTTTACCCGCACATGGTTATCCCGCTGTTCGTGGGGCGCGAAAAGTCCATCGAAGCCCTTGAGGCAGCGATGACGGGCGAAAAGCAGATTCTCCTGCTGGCCCAGTAAAAACCCTGCCGACGATGACCCGGGCGAAGATGCCCTGTACCGCGTCGGTACCGTTGCCACCGTGCTGCAATTGCTGAAACTGCCCGATGGCACCGTCAAGGTGCTGGTCGAAGGTGAGCAGCGCGGCGCCGTGGAGCGTTTCAGCGAAGTAGAAGGGCACATCCGTGCCGAAGTTTCCCTGATCGACGAAGCCGATGCCGCCGAGCGCGAGTCGGAAGTATTCGTGCGCACGCTGCTGTCGCAGTTCGAGCAGTACGTGCAGTTGGGCAAGAAAGTCCCTGCCGAAGTGCTGTCGTCGCTGAACAGCATCGAAGAGCCAGGGCGCCTGGTCGACACCATGGCCGCACACATGGCCCTGAAGATCGAGCAGAAACAGGAAATTCTCGAAATCGTCGACCTGCCGACCCGTGTCGAACACGTACTGGCATTGCTGGATGCCGAAATCGACTTGCTGCAGGTCGAAAAGCGCATTCGTGGTCGGGTCAAGAAGCAGATGGAGCGCAGCCAGCGCGAGTACTACCTGAATGAGCAGATGAAGGCCATTCAGAAAGAGCTCGGCGATGGCGACGAAGGCCACAACGAAGTCGAAGAGCTGAAAAAGCGCATCGAAGCCGCTGGCCTGCCCAAGGACGCACTGGCCAAGGCCCAGGCCGAACTGAACAAGCTCAAGCAGATGTCGCCGATGTCTGCCGAGGCCACCGTGGTCCGCTCCTACCTCGACTGGCTCGTGCAGGTGCCGTGGAAGGCCCAGAGCAAGGTGCGCCTGGACCTGGCCAAGGCCGAGGAAATCCTCGATGCCGACCACTATGGCCTGGAAGAGGTCAAGGAGCGCATCCTCGAGTACCTCGCCGTGCAAAAGCGCGTCAAGAAAATCCGCGGCCCGGTCCTGTGCCTGGTCGGCCCGCCCGGCGTCGGCAAGACCTCGCTGGCCGAGTCGATCGCCGCTGCCACCAACCGCAAGTTCGTGCGCATGGCCTTGGGGGGCGTGCGTGACGAGGCCGAGATCCGTGGCCACCGCCGTACCTACATTGGTTCCATGCCTGGCCGTCTGATCCAGAAGATGACCAAGGTGGGGGTGCGCAACCCGCTGTTCCTGCTGGACGAAATCGACAAGATGGGCAGCGACATGCGTGGCGACCCGGCCTCGGCACTGCTCGAAGTACTCGACCCGGAGCAGAACCACAACTTCAACGACCACTACCTGGAGGTCGACTACGACCTCTCGGACGTGATGTTCCTGTGCACCTCGAACTCGATGAACATTCCGCCGGCGCTGCTCGACCGGATGGAAGTCATTCGCCTGCCGGGTTACACCGAGGACGAGAAGATCAACATCGCGGTCAAGTACCTGGTGCCCAAGCAGGTCAAGGCCAATGGCTTGAAGAAGGACGAGCTGGAAGTCGACGTCTCGGCGATTCGCGACATCATTCGTTTCTACACCCGCGAAGCCGGTGTGCGTGGCCTGGAGCGGCAAATCGCCAAGGTCTGCCGCAAGGTGGTCAAGGAACATACCGGGCAGAAGCAGGTCAAGGTCAAGGTGGCCAGCGAGCAGCTGGAGCACCTGCTGGGCGTGCGCAAGTTCCGCTACGGTCTGGCCGAGCAGAAGGACCAGATCGGCCAGGTCACAGGCCTGGCCTGGACCCAGGTGGGCGGCGAACTGCTGACCATCGAAGCCGTGGTCATCCCCGGCAAGGGCCAGTTGATCAAGACCGGCTCGCTGGGCGATGTCATGGTCGAGTCGATCACCGCCGCGCAGACCGTGGTACGCAGCCGCGCTCGCAGCCTGGGGATTGCCGCCGACTTCCATGAGAAGCACGACGTGCATATCCACATGCCTGAAGGCGCCACGCCGAAGGACGGCCCAAGTGCCGGTATCGGCATGTGCACCGCGCTGGTGTCGGCGCTGACGCAGATTCCGGTACGTGCCGATGTGGCCATGACCGGCGAAATCACCCTGCGTGGCCAGGTGCTGGCGATTGGCGGGTTGAAGGAAAAGCTGCTGGCGGCACACCGCGGCGGGATCAAGACGGTGATCATTCCCGAGGAGAATGTTCGCGATCTGAAGGAGATTCCGGAAAATATCAAACAGGATCTTCAGATCAAACCGGTCAAATGGATTGACGAAGTCCTGCAAATTGCGCTGCAATACGCCCCGGAGCCCTTGCCAGATGTGGCTCCGGAGATTGTCGCGAAAGATGAAAAGCGCGACGGCGATGCTAAGGAAAGAATCAGCACGCACTAGTAGTTTTTGGCTGGGGGGCTTTCCTTGACAGTTTTTTCGGGGCCTTGCTATAAAGCGGCACGCTATTGTCATCAGGCCACCCAGCGCACGTTTCATAAGCTTTTCATTACATACTTAGAAACAAACTCAATAGAGAAATAAGGGGACTTAGAGTGAACAAGTCGGAACTGATTGACGCTATCGCCGCATCTGCTGACATCCCGAAAGCTGTAGCCGGCCGTGCGCTGGACGCAGTCATCGAATCCGTCACCGGCGCCCTGAAGCAAGGTGACGATGTGGTACTGGTTGGCTTCGGTACCTTCTCGGTCAAGGAGCGTGCTGAGCGCACCGGCCGCAACCCGCAAACCGGTAAGGCAATCAAGATCGAAGCCGCCAAGGTTCCAGGTTTCAAGGCTGGCAAAGGCCTGAAAGACGCCGTCAACTAAGTCGTCTCTTTCAGCCGGATCTGGCCTGGCCAGATCCGAGCACGGTGATGGCGGGGGGCGAACCTTCCCGCCTGACACGTTTGCTAAGAAAAGGCGCATCCTCGGATGCGCCTTTCTTTTATCAGGTTTCTACCCACGCTCCGCGGTTGTCGACGCAGTGGTACAGCCGTTTCTGGGGGACGCATGCTGCAAAATATCAGGGACAATTCACAAGGTTGGATTGCCAAGACCATCATCGGCCTTATCGTCGTGTTGATGGCGTTGACCGGCTTCGAAGCCATTTTCCAGGCCGCCACCCATAGCCAGGACGCCGCCAAGGTGAACGGCCAGACCATCAGCCAGAACGAGCTGAGCCAGGCGGCCGACATGCAGCGCCGTCAGCTGATGCAACAGTTGGGCAAGGATTTCGACCCGGCGCTGCTGGACGACAAAATGCTGCGTGAAGAGGCACTCAAGGGCCTGATCAGCCGCAAGCTGCTGCTGCAAGGCGCCGAAGATGCCAAATTCGCCTTCTCCGACGCCGCACTGGATCAGGTGATCCTGCAGACACCGGAGTTCCAGGTGGACGGCAAGTTCAGTGCCGACCGTTTCGACCAGGTCATTCGCCAGATGGGCTATGGCCGCATGCAGTTCCGCGACATGCTCGCCGAAGAAATGCTCATCGGCCAGCTGCGCACCGGCCTGGCCGGCAGCAGCTTCGTCACCGACCAGCAGGTCGATGCCTTTGCTCGCCTCGAGAAGCAGACCCGCGACTTCGCTTCCCTGACCTTCAAGGCCGACCCGGCCGCGGTCAAGGTCAGCGATGAAGAGGTCAAGGCGCACTACGACCAGCATGCCAAGGAGTTCATGTCGCCAGACCAGGTTGTGATCGACTACATCGAGCTGAAGAAGTCGGCGTTCTTCGACCAGGTCAAGGTGACCGACGAGGAGCTCAAGGCCCAGTACGAGAAGGAAATCGCCAACCTTGCCGAGCAGCGCCATGCCGCGCACATTCTCATCGAGGTCAACGACAAGGTCACCGACGCCCAGGCCAAGGCCCGCGCTGAAGAGATCGAGCAGCGTCTGGCCAAGGGTGAAGACTTTGCCGCGCTGGCCAAAGAGTTCTCCCAGGACCCGGGTTCGGCCAATAGCGGCGGCGACCTTGGCTTCGCTGGCCCGGGCGTTTACGACCCGGCGTTCGAGGATGCGCTGTACAAGTTGCAGGAGGGCCAGGTCTCGGCGCCGGTGCGCACCGAGTTCGGCTACCACCTGATCAAGCTGCTGGGTGTGCAGGCACCTGAGGTGCCGAGCTTTGCCAGCCTGAAGGACAAGCTGACACGTGACCTGAAGATCCCGCTGGTCGAACAGCGTTACGTCGATGCCAGCAAGCAGCTGCAGGATGCCGCCTACGAGGCTTCCGACCTGGCCCAGCCGGCCCAGGACCTGAACCTGAAAGTGCAGACTTCCGCAGCCTTCGGCCGCGAGGGTGGCGAAGGCATCACTGCCAACCGTTCCGTAGTGCAGGCCGCATTCTCCGAAGAAGTGCTGGAGGAGGGTGCCAACAGCACCGCCATCGAGCTCGACCCGGAAACCACCGTGGTGCTGCGCGTCAAGGAGCACCGCAAGCCGGAGCAACTGCCGCTGGACGCCGTGGCCAAGAACATTCGCGAACACCTGGCCAAGGAGAAGGCAACTGCCGAGCTCAAGGCCAAGGCGGACAAGCTGATTGCCGGCCTGCGTGACGGTTCCATCGCAGCGGGCAGTGTGCACGAAGGGCAGGGCTGGAAGGCCTATGAAGCAGTTACCCGCGGCGAGGACGGTATAGACCCGGCCGAGTTGCAGGCGCTGTTCCGCCTGGGCAAGCCGCAGGCCAAGGACAAGCCGGTATATGGCAGCGTGGTGCTGCGTGACGGTAGCCTGGTGGTTCTGCAGCTCAAGGGCGTCAACGAAGGTGCTGCTGCCACCGACGAAGAGAAGCAGCAGATCCGCCGCTACCTCGCGTCGCGTGCTGGCCAGCAGGACTTCGCGGCGTACCGCAAGCAGCTGGAAGCCAAGGCGGACATCACCCGTTACTAAGGTGATGGATGCATGAACGAACAGGCCGCCTTGAGCGGCCTGTTTCGTTTCTGCTGCCTGTTCCGGCCTCATCGCCGGCAAGCCAGCTCCCACAGATATCACACTGGTCTCAAGCGCTGTGGGTACCTGTGGGAGCCGGCTTGCCGGCGATGAGGCCAGTACAGGCAGCACAAGGCCTAGCGCTTCACCCCTTCATAGCTATCCAGCGTATCCCGAGCAATTTCCCGCCCCAAGGCAATCAGCTCCGGCGCCTTGTAGAACTCGAAAAACCGGCACAACCCGTTTGGGCACGTTGATCAGTACATCCGGTGGATAGCCGGCGATCTTGTATTGCGCCAACGAGGTCTGCATGACCTCGAAGCTCTGGTTGATCAGGTCCAGCAGTGAGGCGGGCCCCACGTTGTCGATGATGAACGAACCGGTCGCCGACTTCGGCGCGCCTTCGCGTTCCGGTGCCGCCGCCGGTTGCTGGCCTTCCGGGTCGGCGGCATCGGCCAGCCACGGGTTCGGCTGCGCCAGCCCTTCGGCGACGATTTCCTGCTCGATGCGGATCAACTCCTCGGCCGGCTTGCGTCGGAACGGCAAGCGCGAGCCTAGCGAGCTGAGCAGGGCATCGAAACGCATCTTGAACGCCGCCGGGCGTTCGATCACCGGTAACTGGTACTGCTTCTGGTTGGTGGCGTTGAGGTTGACCGCGATGATCAGGTCACAGTGGCTGGACACCACTGGCACGATCGGCAGCGGGTTGAGAATGCCGCCGTCGACCAGCATGCGGTTGCCTTGCATCACTGGAGTGAACAGGCTGGGGATGGCTGCCGAGGCGCGCATGGCCTGGTGCAGGCAGCCCTCCTGGAACCAGATTTCCTGCTGGTTGGTGAGGTCGGCAGCAACCGCCGTGTAGGGGATGCGCAATTGCTCGATGTTGATCTCGCCGACGATCTTGCGAATTTGCCCGAACACCTTGTCGCCGCGAATTGCGCCGAGGCGAAAGCTGACATCGACCAGGCGCAACACATCCAGGTAGTCGAGGCTCTCGATCCAGTTGCGGTAGTCTTCCAGCTTGCCGGCGGCATAGATGCCACCGATCACCGCGCCCATGGAACAGCCGGCGATGCAGGCGATGTCGTAGCCGCGGCGCTCGATTTCCTCGATCACGCCGATGTGTGCATACCCCCGGGCTCCACCTGAACCCAGTACCAGTGCCACGCGTTTGCTCATGAACATTCCCCGGCCAGTGCAACCATGGTTCTACAATGCACCCATCGCCACCTGTGCTTCAATGTGCATCGCGTTAAGCTACTGTAATAAAACTGGCTGGGCCAAGCTGGCTGGGCAGGGCACTTTTCAGCTGCCGGGGCGTCGAACAGCCTACATTTTTTTCCATTGAGGTATTACCGATGAAAGCCTGGATCTGCCTTCCACTGATCGCCTTGGCCCTTGCTGGCTGCGCGGGCAAGACGGCCTATCGCGAAAGTTGCGCGACCCAACTGGATGCCGCCTGGAAGGAGCTGGACCTGGCCAAGGCCGAAGGCTTTGCCGGTGCCGTGAGTTACTCCAAGGCCTTGTCGCTGCTGACCGGTGCCAAGACCCAGCAGCAGTTCGAAGGTTATGAAAGTTGCACCAGAAAAGCCGAAAAGGCCCGTTTCTACATTCGTGAGTCTCGCGCCGGGCGCTGACCAAGGAGCGTCTTTCAATGTCTGCAATGCTCGATCACGTGGTTGCCCAGATAGTGGCCTTGCAGGTGCGCCTGCTGGCCTGTCGCGAACGCCTGGCTGCCGATACCGACAGCGAGGCCTTGCATGACCTGCGCACCACCCTGCGGCGCCTGCGCAGCCTGCTGCGGCCACTGCGTGGGTTGCCAGGGGTCGAGCAACTGGAGGACGCCGCCAAGTCGTTGGGTACCCTGACCACGCCGCTGCGTGACCGTGAGGTGTTGGCGGCTGAGCTGATCGGGCGTGGTTTTGCCCAGGCCGGGCAACTGCGCCTGGAAGGCCGTGACAGGACCTTCGCCAGTGTTGCCGCCAGCCCGCAGCTGACCCGGGTGCTGGCGATTGTCGACGCGTTTCCGCTGTTCCTGCGCGCAGCCGGCCGCGAAGGGTTGGTCAAGGGGCTGGAAAAGCGTGTCGACAAACGCCTGGTCAAACAGTGGCGCAAGTTGCATAAAGCGTTGCAGGACCCGGCCCACGATCGCCACCGCCTGCGTTTGCTGATCAAGCGTGCGCGCTACGGCGACGAGGCCTACCCGCAGCTCGACCATGCGGGCAAGCGATTGCGGCGCTTGCTGAAGCAGGCCCAGGGCGACCTGGGTGACTGGCATGACCGCCTGCAATGGTTGTTGCAGGCGCGCGAGCATGCCGACCTGGCACCATGCAAGGTTGCCTGGGAGCAGGAATTGCACGAGGCCGAGCGCCATTCGGATTTGACGCTGGAGGCATTGCAGCAGGCGCTGGAGCGGCGAAAGCCCGAAAAATGACCGATATGCGGGCTGATCGGCAAGGGTTTGCTGGCTAGGATGGGCAGACCCTTTCGCAGCAGGCAGGACCGGCCAATGAATTTCAACCAACTGCTCGACGCCGTGCGGGCCAACCCCGATGCGGTGAGCATCCCGCCCAGCTGGGCCCAGGGCCGCGCAGCCTTCGGCGGGCTGATGGCGGCCATGGTATATGAAGCCATGCGCCAGAAAATCTCCGATGGCCGCCCCGTGCGCTCGTTGGCCATCAGCTTCGTGGCGCCGGCCGCGGCGGATGTGCCAATCCGCTTCGAGGTGGAGGTGCTGCGTGAAGGCAAAGCCGTCAGCACCTTGCTGGGGCGTGCCATTCAAAACGGCCAGGTGGTAACCCTGGTGCAGGGTAATTTCGGTGCAGGGCGGCCGTCGGTGGTCGATGTACCGGCGCTGCCGGCCACGGAAATGAAAGCGCTCGAAGAGGCCGCTTCCGAGCTACCCCATATCAAAGGTGTTACCCCGGAGTTCATGCAGCATGTGGCTTTGCGCTGGACGGTGGGCGGGTTGCCGTTCAGTGGCAATCAGTCGCGCCAGATGGGCGGCTGGGTACGTTTGCGCGGCGTGGCCGAAGAGCCGGTCAACGAGGCACACCTGCTGGCGTTGGTCGATGCCTGGCCGCCGAGCCTGATGCCTTTTCTCAAGCAGCCTGCTGCCGGCAGTACGTTGACCTGGACCATCGAATTCATGCAGCCCACGGCGCAGTTGTCGACCCTGGACTGGTGCCACTATTGCGTGGAAACCGAATATGCGCGGGATGGTTATGGGCATGCCGCTGCTGCCTTGAGGACGGCGCAGGGCGAGTTGCTGGCCTTGAGCCGGCAGACGGTTACCGTGTTTGCCTAGCAGATACCTGCCGGCCTGCACGCTTTCCTGTAGGAGCGGCCTTGTGTCGCGAAAGGGCCGCAAAGCGGCCCCGGCAATCTTCACGGCGAAGCTGTAAGTCTGGGGCTGCTGCGCAGCCCTTTCGCGACACAAGGCCGCTCCCGCAAAAGTTTGTGCGTGATTGGAGCATCAATGGCGATGCTTGTGCCGTTCCCGCCAGGCCTTCCACCAGGCCCCGCTCAGCAAGAAGCGTGGAAAGGTGATGAACTGCTCGGTCAGCAGGCGTTGCACGGCATCCTTGCGGTTGGCGAAGGGCTCGGGTTGCTCGGCTTCCAGGCGATGGCCCTGGCGCTGCAGGCCCAGGCCGGCAATCAATGCAATGACGCCAACGGCAATCTGGCCCGGATCCAGGCCGAACAGCCCGGACAGAATCAGCAACGCGCCAAGAATGAACAACGGCACGGCGATCAGGTGCAGCACCAAGTTGGTCGGGTGGCGGTGGTTGTGGTGGTAGCCGCGCCATTGCCAGGCGGGCAGGTTGGGCAGGCGTTTGCTCATGGGCATTTCCTCTCGGTCATGCCCAAAGCTTAGTGCGGCCTCCAGGAGGGAGCCAATCGAGGCTGGCTATGGTGACTATAGCTTGAGCTGGCCAATGGCCTTGTTCAGTTCACCGGCCAGGGTTGCCAGTTCGCTGCTGGTGGTCGCCGAGCCCACGGTCTGCTGCACGGTTTGTTCAGTGACATCACGGATGCTCACTACGGCGCGGTTCATTTCTTCGGCCACCTGGCTTTGCTGCTCGGCTGCCACGGCAATCTGGGTGTTGCTTTCGCGCATCTGCGCCACGGCACCGGTAATCTCGGCCAGTGCTTCGCCGGCCTCCTGGGCCTGCCTGACGCAGTCGTCGGCCTTGTACGAGCTTTCCTGCATGAACTCCACTGCATCGCGGGTGCCAGACTGCAGGGCCGAGACCATGGTGGTGATCTCGTCGGTGGAGGTTTGCACGCGCTTGGCCAGGTTGCGCACTTCATCGGCCACCACGGCAAAGCCGCGGCCCAGGTCGCCGGCGCGCGCGGCTTCGATGGCGGCATTGAGGGCCAGCAGGTTGGTCTGCTCGGCGATGCTGTGGATCACACTGACCACGCCATTGATCTTCTGACTGTCTTCGGCCAGTTGGCGGATCATCTCGGCGGTTTGCTGCACGCCGCTGGACAACCCGGAAATCGAATCCTGAACCCGGCTGACCACCTCCTGCCCGCTACCGGCCAGGGTGTCGGCTGTTTGTGACAGGTCACGGGTGGCGCCGGCATGCTGGGCAATGTGGTGCACCGTCGCCGACATTTCGTTGATGGCGGTAGCGGCCTGGTCGGTCTCGCTCTGCTGGCCGAGCATGCCGTGGCGCACGTCGCTCATGCTTGCAGCCAGGCGCGCAGCGCCAGAGTCCAGTTGTGCGGCGGTGTGGGCAACGGTACTGACCACGCGGTGGTAGGTCGCCTGCATGGCGTTGAAGGCCCCGGCCATCTGGCCAACCTCGTCGCCACAGGCCAGTGGTACGCGGGCCGACAGGTCGCCGGTCTTTTCTACATGCAGCATCACGTCCTTTAGGGTATTGAGCTGGCTGAGCAGGAAGCGGATCAGCAGCTGCGAGGCGCCGAGCATGGCCAGCATCAGGATCAGTACGCATACCGCGTAGTTGCTGAAGCGGTCGAAGAACACCTGGCGCAGGCTCGGCGACTGGGCCAGCACTGCCATTTGCTGATCGCCCTTGCGCAGCACCTGCGCGCCATATAGCGGGTCGTTGCCGAAGAGCCGGGAGGCGGGCAGTTCGACCCAGCCTTGGGCATTGCGCAGGGCTTCGAGGGGTTCACCCGCAAAGGTGGGCGTTTGCCCGGCAGACCAGCTGATGACGTTGGTCGGTCGGGGCAGCGTCTGCCCGGCGGGCCATGCAGCCAGCAGTTGTGCCTGTGCAGCTGCCTGGGCCTGCGCGGCCTCGGCGCGTGCGCGCTGCTCCAGGTGTACGGCATAGAGCACCAGCAGCAAGGTCGTGACAAAGGCCACCGCGTTGACGGCCCAGAACTTGTACTTCAGGGAAACATTGCTAAGCCAGGCACCCATGGGCAGGTCTTCTCTGAGTTGAGCGGAAACAATATTGGCAAGGTGCCATCATTGTGCCTGCGCAAGCCAAGCCCTTTCTTGATGTGTATCAAGAAAATTCCTGCGTCTGTAATAGGTTTTCTTGGGACAACTAATTTGTACTGCCTGTACAGGCCTCATCGCCGGCAAGCCAGCTCCCACAGGTACTGCACATGGCTTGAAGTCGATGCGATCGATGTGGGAGCTGGCTTGCCGGCGATAGGGCCCCTACAGGTTCAGGGGAGTTGGAAAAACGCCCGCGCCGTCGCTGTGGTATGCGCCGCCGTATGCTCGGCCGACTCACCCCGGTGCAAGGCCACTTCGCGCAACACCTCCGGCAGGAACGCCGGTTCGTTGCGCCCGTTCTTCGGCTTGGGCCGCAGGCTGCGCGGTAAAAGGTAAGGCGCATCGCTCTCCAGCATCAGCCGCCCTTCGGCAATGTTGCCCACCAGCGAATGCAGGTGGGTGCCACGGCGTTCATCGCAGATCCAGCCGGTAATACCGATGTGCAGGTCCATGTCCAGGTAGGCGAACAGCGCGTCGCGCTCGCCGGTAAAGCAGTGCACTACTGCGCCGGGCAGGTGGTCGCGGTAATCCTTGAGGATCGCCAGCAGGCGTTCGCTGGCGTCGCGTTCGTGCAGAAACACCGGCAGGCGCAGCTCGGCTGCCAGTGCCAGCTGAGCCTCCAGGGCTTTTTCCTGCAGCGGTCGAGGGGAGAAGTCACGGTTGAAGTCCAGGCCGCATTCACCCACGGCGCGTACACGTGGTTCACTCAACAGCTGGCGCAACTGGCGCTCGCTGCCGACATCCCAGG
Source organism: Pseudomonas putida (assembly GCA_029953615.1). NCBI lineage: Bacteria > Pseudomonadati > Pseudomonadota > Gammaproteobacteria > Pseudomonadales > Pseudomonadaceae > Pseudomonas > Pseudomonas putida. The sequence goes on from CP124529.1 coordinate 4,368,985, forward strand.
CCTTGGCATCGTGGGGATGTACGCCTGCCGTGGCGAACAGGTGCGCGCCGCCGGCATCCAGTTGCTGGCAAAGTTCCAGCGCCTGTTCGCTGACCGCCAGGCTGGTGCCCGTCAGCACCATCTGCGTGACCCCGGCCTCAAGGGCGCGCTCGACGATTGCCGCCTGCTGGTCGTGGAAACTGCTGTTGGTCAGGTTGACGCCGATATCGATCAGTTGCATGGTGCTACCTCGTGCCGCGGGTCGGCCAGCATAACAAAAACCGTGTTTTTCTGAAAAAACCAAGAACTTCATGCTGTTGCCATGGTCTTTTACCGTCATTTCTCTCCTGGCGGTGCAACCCCATGGATGCCGCCCACCGACCACGGACACGACTTCGCATGCAGCGATGCTGGCTCATTTTCCTGCTGACGCTGGGGCTGACCTTGACAGGGCCCGCCCACGCACGCGCGCCAGGGCCGCAGCAGAGCATCCCGCCGACCAAGATCCGTGATCTGCAACAGATTCGCACCAGCCAGGTGTTACGGGTGCTGGTCAACCAGAGCCGCAACAGCTCTGGTGAGGTCAAGGGTGAGCCGGTCGGCATCGAATATTATCGCCTGCGTGCCCTGGAGCACTATCTCAATGCCCGCGCCGCTGACGGCCAGGAGATCCAGCTCAAGCTGATCCCTCGGGCCAAGGAGCAGCTGCTGGGCGCCTTGGCCCGTGGCGAGGGCGACCTGGCCGCGCCGGGCGAGCTGCTCGACCTTGGCGTGGTGCGCGGGGTCAGCAGCAGTGCGCCGGTGCTCGACCAGGTGCCGCTGCTGCTGGTGGGGCGCAAGGGCGAACGCAGCTTCAGCCATGTCGAGCAGTTGTCCGGGCGTACCGTGGCCCTGACCAGCGCCAGTGCCGCTGGCCCGTTGATCCAGCAGGTCAACCAGCAGCTGGCGCTGCGCAAGCGCGCGCCGATCAAGGTGGAGTGGGTCGACTCGACCCTGGCGGTGGAGGATGTGCTGGAAATGGTCCAGGCTGGCATCTATCACCTGACCGTGGTCGAGCAGCCGATCGCCCGGCGCTGGGCCCGGGTGATGCCGCGCCTGCGCCTGGACAGCCGCGTGAAAATGGGGGCGCCGCAAGCCATGCGTTGGTATGTGAGGCCCGATGCGCCGCAGTTGCTGGCCACGGTCGATCGCTTTCTGCAGGGTTACCGCGCGCCGGACAACCAGGACGCCGCGTTCGAGCGCATCTACCGCCGCCAGTACCGGGTACACGACCCGTTGGCCAGCAGGAATCGCCAGCGCCTGACCGCGCTGCGTGCGGTGCTGCAGAAGCACGGTGAGGCGCAGCAGATCGATTGGCTCAACCTTGCCGCACTGGCCTTCAAGGAATCGACGCTCGACCCGGCAGCGCGCGGCACCGGCGGGGCGCATGGCCTGATGCAGATTACTCCGTCGGCGGCGCAGCGCGTGGGGGTGAGCAACACCGCCACGGTGGATGGCAATGTCCAGGCCAGTGCCCGCTACCTGGCGCTGATTCGGCGCAAGTTCTTTGCCAGTGCCAGAATCAACGAACGCGAGCGCATGGCCTTCGTGCTGGCGGCCTACAACCTGGGGCCCGAGCGGGTCCAGGCCATGCGCGCCGAAGCGCGGCGGCGTGGGCTGAATGGCGATCAATGGTTCTTCCAGACCGAACGCATCGCCATGGAGCAGGTGGGCATGGGGCCGGTCAACTTCGTCAATAGCGTGAACAAGTACTTTGTAGCGTTCAATCGGGAGCGTGCCGCGCTGGAGCGTGTGGCGAAGCGCTGACAAATCGATTTTGTCGATTGTTATGTTGGGTTTTTTGCGATTTTCATATCTATTGAATCGATTATGATGGCGCCCATCCCAACACAACTTTCCCGCTTCAAGGAGTTTTCGACATGAACAACGCTACCCTCAACGCTCTGTTCTCCACCCGCGCCGGCGCTGGCCTGAGCGTCATCCGTATCCTGCTCGGCATCATCTTCATCGCGCATGGTGCGCAAAACAACTGTTCGGCATGTTCGGCGGCTATGGCCTGGAAGGCACCGGCCAATGGATGGAGAGCATCGGCCTGGCCCCGGGTTACCTGATGGCGCTGCTGTCCGGTAGTGCCGAGTTCTTTGGCGGCCTGGCCCTGGTGATCGGCCTGCTGGCCCGCCCCGCGGCTCTGGTGCTGGCAGTGACCCTGGTGGTGGCGATCCTCTCGGTGCACATCGGCAACGGCCTGTTCATGTCCAACAACGGTTATGAGTTCGGCCTGGCCCTGCTGGCCGGTACCGTCGCGGTACTGATCGAAGGCGCTGGCCGTTTCTCGCTGGACCGCCTGATCGCTCGCTGATACCGCATACGCCAAGATACAAGCCCAGGCCGTTCACTTTCGGCCTGAGGCTTGTATCTTGCCGCTTGTAGCTCTAGCATACCGACTGCGCCGATTTAAACAGCTACTTGCGGGGCGCAGGAAGCCCACCTCCGGGTCATCCGAAATACCGCTAAAGCGCTGGTTCGGTGACGCCTCCCACCGCTGCCCAGCGGGATTCGCGAGGCGGAGAGAAGCTCCATGAGTTGCCCACGTACCAGTGTCTGTTTGAGCCCCTTGCCTGCCAGCCAGGTTTCCCGCACACCGCGCATCCTGCTCGGCGGCCAGCATCAACCCACTCTTTTACGTCACCTTGAAGGCCTGTCCCGGCGCAAGGGCCAGGCGCGTGCATTTCTGATCCAGTTCGCCGATACCGGCTGCCACCTCGCGCAGTATGGCAATGACCGTTTCGACCTGGCTGTGATCCAGGCCCCGGCGCCGGACGAGGCCGCCGAAATCATCGGCCACCTCACCCGTATCGCGCGCCAAGGCCTGATTACCCGCCGCTGAGGAGCGCGCTGTTGAGCACCAACATCATTACCACGGAAGGCCATGAGGCGCTGAAGAAAGAGCTGGACCACCTGTGGCGGGTGTACCGCCCGGAGATCACCCAGAAGGTAACCTGGGCGGCATCGCTGGGTGACCGCAGCGAGAACGCCGACTATCAGTACAACAAGAAGCTGCTGCGCGAGATCGACCGTCGGGTGCGTTACCTGCGCAAGCGTCTTGAAGATGTGAAGGTGGTGGCTTACTCGCCGCAGCAGGAGGGCAAGGTGTTCTTCGGTGCCTGGGTAGAGATCGAGAACGATGAGGGCGAGACCATGAAGTTTCGCATTGTCGGTTATGACGAGATCTATGGGCGCAATGACTACATCTCGATCGACTCGCCCATGGCTCGTGCCCTGCTGAAAAAGGAGGAGGGTGACGAGGTGGTGGTGCACACGCCTACCGGTGAAGCGACCTGGTATGTGAACAGCATCAGCTACGGGCAGTGATCTGATGTTGCCTGGGCCGGCCTTTTCGCGGGCTTGCCCGCTCCCACAGGTTTACCAGCGCATTTGAAGGTTGTGCCGGCGTGGTGGGAGCGGGCAAGCCCGCGAAGAGGCCGGCACAGGCAACCCTCAACTTTCGCGCAACACCGCCAACGGGCTGGCATTCAACGCCCGCCGCGTTCCCAGCACCCCCGCACCACCCACCAACAGCGCCCCTGCCAGCGGCAACACCAACAGCCACATATGCGGGCTCCATTGCAGGTCGAAGGCGTAGCGGTACAGCACCAGGGTAATCAGCTCGCACCCGACCGCGGCCAGCAAGCCGCTGGCCGCACCCAGCAAGCCGAACTCGATCCGCCGTGCCCTGACCAGTAGTGGCCGCGCCGCGCCCAGTGCACGCAGCAAGGCACCCTGGCGAATGCGCTCGTCCAGCGTTGCCTGCAAGCCGGCGAACAGTACCGCCAGCCCGGCCGCCAGCACGAAAAGCAACACGTACTCCACCGCCAGGGTCACCTGGGCCAGGATGCTGCGCAACTGATCGAGCAAGGCGTCCACCTGCAGAATGGTCACCGCCGGGAATGCCCGTGACAGCGCCACCACATCCAGGTCATGGCCCGCTGCCAGATAGAAGCTGGTCAGATAGGTGGTTGGCAGCCCCTGGCAGCGTGCCGGGCTGGAAGATCATGTAGAAGTTCGGCTGGAAGCTGTCCCAGTGCACGCTGCGCAGGCTGCTGACCCGTGCCTGGCGCTGCTGGCCGCCGATGTCGAAGGTCAGCAGGTCACCCAGTTGCAGCTTCAGGCTGTTGGCCAGTTCCGCCTCCACCGATACACCGGGGATTTCATCTGCGGCGGGCAGCGCCTGCCACCAGTTGCCGCCCGTCAAGGCGTTGCCTTCGGGCAGTTCGGCCGCCCAGGTCAGGCTGAGGTCGCGCTGCACGGCACGTTCGCCTGCCGAGTCCTTGCTGACCACCTGCTGCACCGGTTGCTCATTGATACGCACCAGGCGGCCAGGTGTCACCGGGTACAGCGGCGCCGAGGTTGCATTGACCTGCTGCAGGTGGCGGGCGAAGGGCTCACGGTCATCCGGCAGGATGTTCAGGGCGAAATGGTTGGGTGCATCCTTGGGCAGCTGCGCTTGCCAGGTGTCGAGCAGTTCCGCACGCAGCAGGGCGACCAGGGCCATGGCCAGCAGGATCAGGCCGAAGGCCAGGGCCTGGCCGGCAGCGGCCATGGGGTGGCGCAGCAGTTGGCCCAGCCCCAGGCGCCAGGTCAGTGGGGCCCCGCCCAGCAACTGGCGCAGGCTGCGCAAACCGAGTAGCAGCAGGCCGCCGAGCAGCAGCGCGGCGACCAGGCCGCCACCGAGCAGGGCGAAGGTGAGCAGCAGGTCGAGGCTCAGCCGCCACATGATCAGGCCCAGGGCGAACAGCGCCGCGCCGTACACCAGCCAGCTGCTGGGCGGTATCGGCAGCAGGTCGCGGCGTAGCACGCGCAGCGGTGGCACCTGGCCCAGCGCGGCGATTGGCGGCAGGGCGAAACCGGCCAGGGCCACCAGCCCGGTAGCGATGCCGGCCATGGCCGGGACGATGCCGCCTGCAGGTACCACGCTCGGCAGCAAGCCGTGCAGCAGGCGGAACAGGCCCAGTTGGGCCAGCCAGCCGAGCAGGGCGCCGGCCAGCGCTGCGACCAGGCCGAGCATGGCCAATTGCAGGCAGTACAGGCCCAGCGCCTGGCGGCGCGAAAGGCCCAGGCAGCGCAGCAGGGCGCTGGCGTCCAAGCGGCGTGCGGCATAGCGGCTGGCCGACAGGGCCACGGCGACGCCTGCCAGCAGCACGGCCACCAGGCTGGCCATGTTCAGGTAGCGCTCGGCCTTGCCCAGGGCGCCGCCAACCTGCTGGTTACCATCGCGAGTGTCGCGCAGGCGCTGGTTGGCGGCCAGGTCCTTGTTCAGTGCCTCGCGGTACCGGGTCAACGCTTCGGCATCGCCGCGCCACAGGTCGCGGTAGGTAACCCGGCTACCCGGCTGGATCACGCCGGTGGCCGGCAGATCGGCCAGGTTCATCATTACCCGAGGGGTAAGGCTGTAAAAGTTGTTGGCGCGGTCCGGTTCGTAGGTCAGCACGCGGCTCATGCGCAAGGTTTTCATGCCCACGTCGATGCTGTCGCCAACCTTCAGTCCCAGTGCCGCCAGCAGGCGTGGTTCGACCCATGCTTCGCCGGGTGCCGGGCCGCCGCCCGGGGTTTCTGCGGCATACGGCGCCGCGGCGCTGCGCACTTGCCCGCGCAACGGGTAGGCACCATCGGCAGCCTTGACGCTGGACAGCTGGATGCCGTTGTCGCCGCCGACAACGCTGGTGAATTCGACCACCCGGGCGTGGCGCAGGCCTAGTGCCTTGCCGGCCTCGATCTGCTGGTCGCGGGCCGGGGCGCTGCCCTGTAGCACCAGGTCGGCACCGAGGAACTCGCTGGCACGCAGTTGCATGGCACCGTTGAGGCGGGCACCGAAATAGCCGATGGCAGTGCTCGCTGCCACCGCCACCAGCAGGGCGAAGAACAACACGCGCACTTCGCTGGCGCGGATGTCGCGCAGCAACTGGCGCAGGGCCAGGCCGCACAGGCGGGACAGCGGCATGTGGTTCATCAGACCTCCACCGGGGCCACCAGGCGGCCCGCATCCAGGCGGATCTGGCGGCGGCAGCGCCGGGCCAGGCGTTCGTCATGGGTAACCAGCACCAGGGTGGTGCCGCGCTCCTTGTTTAGTTCGAACAGCAGATCGCTGATACGCTCGCCGGTGTGGCTGTCGAGGTTGCCGGTAGGTTCGTCGGCGAACAGCACTGCCGGTTGCGCGGCGAAGGCGCGGGCGATGGCCACCCGTTGCTGTTCGCCGCCCGAAAGCTGGCGCGGGGTATGGCTCAGGCGCTTGCCCAGGCCGACCCGTTCGAGCAAAGTGCGCGCATGTTCGCGGGCATCGCGGCGGCCATCCAGTTCCAGGGGCAACATGACGTTCTCCAGGGCATTGAGGCTGTCGAGCAGCTGGAACGACTGGAATACGAAGCCCACATGTTCGGCGCGCACCCGTGCGCGTTGGTCTTCATCCAGCGGCCCAAGGTCGTGACCAGCGAGGATGACCTTGCCGGCACTGGGCTGGTCGAGACCGGCGAGCAGGCCGAGCAGGGTCGACTTGCCCGAGCCCGAGGCGCCGACAATGGCCAGGCTGTCGCCCTGGGCCAGGTCGAGAGACAGCGCGTGCAGGATGGTCAGGTCACCTTCCGCGCTGGGGACCACTTTGCTAAGGTTCTGCGCAACGAGAATGCTGGGGCCCATGGAGAATCCGATGCGAGTGTGGTGGTTGAGTGCCGGTCTGGCCCTGTATTGCCTGGCCCAGAGCGCGGCGGCGGGAACACTTCTGGTTGTCGGCGATAGTATCAGCGCCGGTTTTGGCCTGGATACCCGCCAGGGCTGGGTGTCCCTGTTGCAGACCCGCCTGCGGGACGAAGGTTTCGACGACAAAGTGGTCAATGCATCGATCAGCGGTGACACCAGTGCCGGTGGCCAGGCGCGGCTGCCGGCGCTGCTTGCAGCACACAAGCCGAGCCTGGTGGTGCTGGAACTGGGCGGCAACGACGGCCTGCGCGGGCAGCCGCCAGCGCAATTGCAACAAATTATCTTGCCTCGATGATCGAGAGTGCGCGCAAGGCCGGTGCCAAGGTGGTGCTGCTGGGCATGCGCCTGCCACCCAATTATGGCCTGCGCTACACCACTGCCTTCGCCCAGGTTTATGAACGGCTGGCGACAGAGAAACAGGTTCCGCTGGTGCCGTTTTTCCTCGAGGGGGTAGGGGGCGTGCCGGAATTGATGCAGGCGGATGGTATTCACCCGGCCCAGGCCGCCCAGCAGCGCCTGCTGGAAAATGCCTGGCCGGCGATAAAACCCTTGCTGTGACGCTTTAAACGGCGCCGGCTTTCGGCTAATGTTGCGCCCCCCGTTTCGAGTGCCACCAATGCCGCGCCCTGCCTGGTCCCTGTACGCCTACCAACTGATCGAGCCTGATGAGCAGCTCGACCTGTTTGCCTGCCAGGAAATCCGCGTCCACCTGGTGGCCCGCCAGCTCGAGCTGGGCGTACCGGCTGACCGCACGTTGTGCGGTGGCCTGTTGCCGGCGCAACCGCGCTGGTCGGGGGTGCCGCGCTCGATCTACCGCGACGGCCGCCTGTGCGACCTGTGCCGCGCCATTCTAGATGCGCAGCGGCGCGGCATGCGCCCGGTGTGGCCGGAACTGCAGGGCGGCTGAACAGCGCACCTTTCATCATCTGAAACGCTTGCATGGTGCCAATGCCTCCCGCTTGCATCGGCGCGGGTGTACAATCGATTCTCTTGACCCACCTTTCGAAGGATTTACCGGATGTTGCCGCGCTTTCCTGCCGTCACCCGTAGCCTGTCCCTGGCCGCCCTGCTGGTAGCAGGCCCCGCTGCTGCGCTGGAGCTGCCACTGCCACCACCCGGTGAAGACATCATCGGCCAGGTGCAGGTGATCAAGGCAAAGTACGAGGACACGTTCGCCGATATCGGCACTGCCAACGACCTCGGCTACCTGGAAATGATCGCTGCCAACCCGGGCGTAGACCCATGGCTGCCAGGAGCGGGCACCGAGATCATCCTGCCCACCCGCTACATCCTGCCGCCTGGCCCGCGTGAAGGCATCGTCATCAACCTGGCCGAATACCGCATGTACTACTTCCCGAAAGGGCAGAATGTGGTGCATACCTTCCCGCTGGGCATTGGCCGTGAAGGCTGGGGTTCACCGATCGCCAACACCAAGATCACCGCCAAGACGCCAAACCCGACCTGGACCCCGCCAGCGTCGATCCGCGCCGAGCACGCGGCTGATGGCGATATCCTGCCGAGCGTGGTGCCGGCCGGTCCGGACAACCCGCTGGGGCCGTTCAAGTTCACCCTCGGGGTGCCGGGCTACCTGATCCACGGCTCTAACAAGAAGTTCGGCATTGGCATGCGTACCAGCCACGGTTGTTTCCGCATGCTCAACAACAATGTGCTGGAACTGTCGAAGATGGTGCCGGTGGGGACGCCGGTGCGCATCATCAACGAGCCCTACAAGTTCGGTATCAGTGGCGGCAAGGTCTATCTGGAGGCACACACGCCGCTGGACGACCAGGGTAATCCGTCGGTGGTCGATAAACACACTGCAGTCATCAACGCCTTGCTCAAGCGTGAAGACCTGGCCAATAACCTGCGCATGAACTGGGACATGGTGCGTGACGTGGTGGCCGCGGAAGATGGCATGCCGGTCGAAATTGCCGTGCCGACCGAAAGCCAGGGTGGCGCGCCGATGGTTTCGAGCATTCCGCCCGAACTGCAGTAAGGTTATTGCGACATACCCGGGCCTGCCTTAGTGCAGGCCTTTTCGTTTCTGCCTGGCGCGTTTGCCTTGTCGCAGGCAATAAAAAAGCCGACCCACAAGTGGGTCGGCTCCATAACAATCCGTGAGGATTATTACTTGCGGCTGGCTTTGTCCAGCATACGCAGAGCGCGCTCGTTGGCTTCGTCAGCGGTCTGCTGAGCCTTCTGAGCGGCTGCCAGTGCGTCGTCAGCCTTACGGTAGGCTTCGTCAGCACGAGCTTGAGCGCGAGCTGCTGCGTCTTCAGTCGCAGTCAGACGAGCTTCGGTTTCTTTGGATACGCTGCTGCAACCGGTAGCCAGAACTGCGGCCAGAGCCAGAGCAGAGAATTTCAGAACGTTGTTCATCGTGTTCCCCTTCAAGGACTTTCTATTAAATAGCCATCTCTCGGAAAAGAGAAACTGGCCGGCGTACATAGTACCCATTACTTGTAGTAAGTAAACTGACTAAGCGCAAGAACTGCAAAAAAAATGTTGCTTGACGCCTTTCCGACAAGATTTGCGACACGCCTGTGAAAAAAACGTGCAGGGACCGCAAGCGTTTGTAGTACGGGAACTTTTTTGTTGAACTAGCGGTGACTTTAACTGTCGTTCAGCGTCTTAAGCCCTAGTACATCCGGTGGCCGTTGGCGTGCAAGCAAGAGTCGCTCTGGCTGCATTCCAGCCATTTTTAACCGCCACCACCTTGAGCAATCCCGCCCGCGGCGCCTACTATCTTGTGAGTGCCAGAGGATCCGAACGATTGCAATCGTCCAGTGGTCGAAGTGGGCAACAGGTGGCGTAGAGGATTCTGTGCCGGATAAACCACCATCGGTTAAGGTATGGGTCTGCCGACAAGACCTGCGAGGAGTAGTGATGAGCGAAGCGCTGACCATCCACCATGACCAGGCCGGTCATCAGTTCGAGACCAACGTGGACGGTCATCGTGCCTATCTGACGTACATGGATCTGGGCAAGCAGACGCTGGACATCTATCGCACCTTCGTACCCAACGCCCTGCGCGGCCGCGGGATTGCTGCCGCCCTGACCGAACGGGCCCTGGAGTACGCGGAACAGATGGGCTACACGGTGATCCCGTCCTGCTCGTACGTGGAGCGCTACATGGAGCGCCAGCAGCGGCAGTCGAGCAAGGTCTGATTCCGTAAAAAAGCGGGGCCGCTGCGCGTTCCATCGCAGGCAAGCCAGCTCCCACAGGGATCGCGCCAGCTTTTAGAAATTGAGCAAGACAGTTGCTCCCACATTCAAAGCATTACGCTGTACATGTGGGAGCTGGCTTGCCTGCGATGGGGCGCGCAGCGGCCCCGCTTTTTTTGGGTCAATCAGCCGCGCTTGCGCTGCGGCAGCACATCTTTCAGCTTGGCCCGCATGCTGCGCAGGGTCTTCTCGGTCGCCGACCAGTCGATGCAGGCATCGGTGATAGACACGCCATACTGCAGCTCGTCCAGGTTCTTCGGAATCGACTGGCAGCCCCAGTTCAGGTGGCTCTCGACCATCAGGCCGATGATCGACTGGTTGCCTTCGAGAATCTGGTTGGCGACGTTCTCCATCACCAACGGTTGCAGGGCCGGGTCCTTGTTGGAGTTGGCGTGGCTGCAGTCGACCATGATGTTGGCCTTGATCCTGGCCTTGGCCAGGTCCTGCTCACAAAGGGCGACACTGACCGAGTCGTAATTCGGCTTGCCGTTGCCGCCGCGCAGTACCACGTGGCCGTACGGGTTGCCCTTGGTGGTGACGATCGACACGCCACCTTCCTGGTTGATGCCGAGGAAGCGGTGCGGTTTGGACACCGACTGCAGGGCATTGATGGCAACGGTCAGGCCGCCGTCGGTGCCATTCTTGAAGCCGACTGCCGAGGACAGGCCCGAAGCCATCTCGCGGTGGGTCTGGGATTCGGTGGTGCGAGCGCCGATGGCCGACCAGCTGATCAGGTCCTGCAGGTATTGCGGGGAAATCGGGTCGAGCGCTTCGGTGGCGGTCGGCAGGCCCATTTCGGCCAGGTCCAGCAGCAGCTTGCGGCCGATGTGCAGACCATCCTGGATCTTGAACGAGTCATCCAGGTACGGGTCGTTGATCAGGCCTTTCCAGCCGACGGTGGTGCGCGGTTTTTCGAAATACACGCGCATTACCAGGTACAGCGTGTCAGACACTTCCTCGGCCAGCACTTTCAGGCGCTCGGCGTACTCGTGGGCGGCCTTGATGTCGTGGATCGAGCAGGGGCCGACCACGACGAACAGGCGATGGTCCTTGCCGTCGAGAATATTGCGCACCACTTCACGGCCGGCAGTCACGGTCTGCAGGGCCTTGGCGCTGAGGGGGATTTCCTTCTTGAGCTGATCGGGGGTGATCAGGGTCTCGTTGGAGGCAACGTTCAAGTCATCGATCGGTAAATCAGCCATCGTGTTACTCGTCAGGTCACGGTGCCGGCCGCCAACTATCCCCGTGCGGCCCAGCAGCAAGAATAATCGCAGCGGGGAGCCGAACCTTAGCGCGTTACAGGTGGCGCGACAATGGGCTGGGCCCAGTCTGTGTGGGGTTTTTCCGAGATGACAGGTGTTTGCCACGCAGAGGCTGCCCAGCGCTGCGCAACCTGTGTAAAAAGAGGGCTGACCTTTACCTGGAGATCGGCATGCATCCGCACACACCACGAATCGGCATCATCGGCAGTGGCGCCATCGGCGGCTTCTATGGGTTGATGCTGGCCCGGGCCGGCTTCGATGTGCATTTTCTGCTGCGCAGCGAGTACGAGGTTGTCCGCGAGCAGGGGTTAGCGCTGGACAGTGCCGTGCATGGCACCGTGCAGATGAAGGTGCAGGCGTATGCCAGTGCAGCCGAAATGCCACCCTGCGACTGGCTGCTGGTGGGGGCCAAGGCCACCAGCAATGACCAGTTGGCACCGCTGATCGTGCAGGCGGCCGCGCCGGGTGCCAAGGTGGTACTGCTGCAGAACGGCCTGGGCGTGGAGGCGCAGTTGCGCCCGGCGTTGCGCAGCGACATGCACCTGCTTGGCGGCCTGTGTTTCATCTGCGTCAACCGCCAGGCGCCCGGTGTGATCCGCCACCAGGCCCTGGGGGCGGTCAATCTTGGCTACCACAGTGGGCCGGCCAGCGATGGCGGCAGCGCGCTGGTCAATGAAGGCGTGGGGCTTTTCCAGGCGGCGGGCATCGACTCGCAGGCCATGCCCGACCTGGCCCTGGCGCGCTGGCAGAAGCTGGTGTGGAACGTGCCCTACAACGGCCTGTCGGTGCTGCTCGCCGCCAGCACCACGGCGCTGATGGCGGACAGCCATAGCCGCACCTTGATCCAGGCCTTGATGGCCGAGGTGGTGCAGGGCGCGGCGGCGTGTGGCCATGTGTTGCCTGAGGGGTATGCCGAGCACCTGTTCCAGGTGACCGAGCGCATGCCCGACTACTGGCCCAGCATGTACCACGACCATGTCCACAAGCGCCCGCTGGAGCTACAGGCCATCTATGCCGAGCCGTTGGCGCAGGCGCGTGCGGCAGGCTGCCGTTTGCCGCGGATGGAGATGCTGTACCAGGCGCTGGCCTTCATCAACCGTGGCGAGCAGCCCCGCTGAGGGCGGCTTCGCCCGCGCCCGGGGCTCTGCAGCCCTCGCCGGCAGCGCGCCAGACGGCAAAGCGTGTGTCCGGCGCGCTGCTAAGCTGAAGCTTGCTCTGCCGCAGCGGCAGTCGAGGAGGTCGAATGATCCACTCCATGCTGTACGCCACCGACCTCGGTGTCTACGCCCCTTCTTGTCATGCAGCACGCGCTGGCGCTGGCGCGCACATTCGGCGCCGAGTTGTATGTGATCCACGCGGTAGAGCCCATGGGCCAGTTCGCTGAATCTCTCCTGCAAAGCTACCTCGATGAACAGACGCTCGACCAACTGCACAGCCAGGGGGTGAACACGGTGATGGCCAACATCGAGCAGCGTGTGTTGGAAAACTTTCGCGACGAACTGGGCGAGGAGGCCGACCTGGCGGTGATCAAGGCGGTGCGGGTACGCCAGGGAGACCCGGCGCAGGTGATCCTTGAGCAGGCGCAGCGGCTGAGCGTCGACTTGCTGATTTTCGGTAGCCACAGTGCTGGTGCCGGCGTGGATGTGCCATTGGGGCGCACGGCGGTACGGCTGCTGCAGCTGTCGCCAGTGCCGGTGTACATGGTGCCGTTGGCGCACCATTTGGGGCGTAGGAAAGCATGAAGATGGCTGTAGGCCATTTCGATAGGTATGTAACAAAATAGTTCTAGATTTATTTCCAGAACCACTAATATAGTTATATATCGTCGCCGCCTGCTGCCGCGGACTCATCGCTGAACCGAGGGGAACCTATGAAGCTTCAACAACTGCGCTACATCTGGGAAGTGGCGCACCATGACCTCAACGTCTCCGCGACGGCGCAAAGCCTGTATACCTCCCAGCCAGGTATCAGCAAGCAGATCCGCCTGCTCGAGGATGAACTGGGTGTTGAAGTCTTTGCCCGCAGCGGCAAGCACCTGACCCGCGTCACCCCGGCCGGTGAGCGCATCATCACGACCGCCGGCGAAATCTTGCGCAAGGTCGAAAGCATCAAGCAGATTGCCCAGGAGTTCTCCAACGAGAAGAAGGGCACGCTGTCCATCGCCACCACCCACACCCAGGCGCGTTACGCCTTGCCGCCGGTGATCAGCAGCTTCATCAAGCAGTACCCGGAAGTGTCCTTGCACATGCACCAGGGTTCGCCCATGCAGATTGCCGAGATGGCCGCCGACGGTACCGTCGACTTCGCCATCGCCACCGAAGCGCTGGAGCTGTTCGGCGACCTGATCATGATGCCGTGCTACAAGTGGAACCGCTGCGTGGTGGTGCCGCAAGGTCACCCGCTGGCCAAGCTGCCGAAGCTGACCCTGGAAGCTGTGGCCGAATACCCGATCGTCACCTATGTATTCGGGTTTACCGGGCGCTCGAAGCTGGACGAGGCCTTCAACCACCGTGGCCTTACGCCGAAGGTGGTGTTCACTGCGGCAGACGCCGACGTGATCAAGACTTATGTGCGCCTGGGGTTGGGCGTGGGTATCGTCGCCGGCATGGCCGTGGACGCCAAGCTCGACAGCGACCTGGTGGCACTGGATGCCAGCGAGTTGTTCGAAGCCAGCATCACCAAGATCGGCTTCCGCCGTGGCACCTTCCTGCGCGGCTTCATGTGCGACTTCATCGAGAAGTTCGCCCCTCACCTGACCCGTGAAGTGATGGCCAAGGCCATTCAGTGCCATAACAAGCAGGAGCTGGAAGAGCTGTTCGAAGGCGTCGAACTGCCGGTGCACTGATCCAGAATTGCAGGGGGCCGCTTTGCGGCCCATCGCGACACAAGGCCGCTCCTACAGGAGATCACATTCCCCTGTAGGAGCGGCCTTGTGTCGCGATGGGCTGTGAAACAGCCCCGGCTACCTCAAGCCTTGCTGATCAGGTTGCCAGCGTGCAACCCGCATTCCTTCTGCGTCGACTCTTCCCACCACCAACGCCCTTCGCGCTCATGCTGGTTAGGCAGCACCGGGCGGGTACATGGCTCGCAGCCAATGCTGATGAAGCCGCGCTCGTGCAGGCTGTTGTACGGCAGCTCCAGCATGCGGATATAGCCCCACACTTCCTCGCTGGACATCTGCGCCAACGGGTTGAACTTGTACAGGGTACGCTCGGGGGTAGAGAAGGCGCTGTCGATTTCCACTGCCGCCACCTGGCTGCGGGTTCCCGGGCTCTGGTCGCGGCGTTGGCCGGTGGCCCAGGCGCTGACGGTGGCCAGCTTGCGACGCAGCGGCTCGATCTTGCGGATGCCGCAGCACTCGCCGTGGCCGTCCTTGTAGAAGCTGAACAGGCCCTTTTCCTTGACGAACGGGTCGAGTTTGGCACGGTCGGGGCTGAGGATTTCGATCGGCAGGTTGTACTGCTCGCGCACCTGGTCGATGAACCGATAGGTCTCCGGGTGCAGGCGGCCGGTGTCGAGGCTGAATACCTTGACCTGCTTGTTCAGCTTCCAGGCCATGTCCACCAGCACCACGTCCTCGGCGCCGCTGAAGGAGATCCACAGGTCATCACCAAAGTGCTCGAAGGCAAGCTTGAGGATGTCCTGCGGGGACTTGTTGGCATAGGTCGCGGCCAGGGCGGCGACGTCGAAGGGTTGGCTCATCAGGCGGTTTCCATCGTGGCTGTGGCGCTGTGCGCTCGTAGTAAGGTGATGGTAACAAAAAATGGCGGGGTAGACGGACTTGGAGTCGGTAGCGGCTGCTTCGCGGGCTCGCCCGCTCACAAGCCTTGCAAGGTCTCCATCAGCACGCGCACTTTGGCAATCGACTCTTCATACTCGGCCTGCCACTCGGAGTCGGCCACCACCGCGCCGCCGCCCCAGCAGCTAACCTGTCCGCCCTTGACCAGCAGGCTGCGAATGGCAATCGAGCTGTCCATCTCGCCGCGCACATCCACGTAGAGCAGTGACCCGCAGTACAGCGCCCGGCGCGCCGGCTCCAGTTCATCGATGATCTGCATGGCGCGGATCTTAGGTGCGCCGGTGATCGAGCCGCCGGGGAAGCTGTCGCCGATCAGGTCAAGGGCGTCCTTGTCGCTGGCCAGCCGGCCGGTGATGCTGCTGACCAGGTGGTGCACGTTGGGATAGCTCTCCAGGCTGAACAGTTCCGGTACCTTCACCGAGCCTATTTCGCAGGTGCGTCCCAGGTCGTTGCGCAGCAGGTCGACGATCATCAGGTTTTCCGAGCGATCCTTGGGGCTATGCAGCAGCTCCTCGGCATTGCGCACGTCTTCGGCAGGATTGCTGGCGCGCGGTCGGGTGCCCTTGATCGGCCGCGTTTCCACCTGGCGCTGGCTGACGCGGATGAAGCGCTCGGGCGAAAAACTCAGCAGGGCGCTGCCGTCGGCCAGTTGCTGATAGCCGGAGAAGGGGGTGGGGCAGGCTTTGCGCAGGGCCTGGTAAGCGTGCCACGGGTCGCCCTGGCAGGGCGCGCGGAAGCGCTGCGTCAGG
The DNA here is from genome assembly GCA_029953615.1 of Pseudomonas putida. Classification (NCBI taxonomy): domain Bacteria; kingdom Pseudomonadati; phylum Pseudomonadota; class Gammaproteobacteria; order Pseudomonadales; family Pseudomonadaceae; genus Pseudomonas; species Pseudomonas putida. The sequence continues at coordinate 4,384,749 of CP124529.1, forward strand.
TTGATCTGGTAGCAGTCGCCGGCCTGGATGTAGCGCTGCACCTGGTCAAAGGCCGCCTTGTACTGCTCGGGCAGCAGGTCGCCGGCCATTGGCGCAAGTAGCTGGAAACTGCCGCTCTCTGCGTTGTCGACACCCTCGAACAGGTCGATCAAGCGTTCGCGTTCGCTGCCCGAAAGACTCGGGTGCAACACCAGTTGGCTGGTCGCGCACTGGTGGTCGGTGACCAGCGCCCAGGCATACAGGCCCAACTGGGCGTCTGGCAGGCCGAGATCGTCCATGGCCAGGCTGGGCAGGTGCTCCAGGCGGCGGCCGAAGTCGTAGCTCAGGTAGCCGATCAGGCCGCCGGCGAAAGGCAGCTCGCTGCCTTCGGGCAACTGCGCGTGCCCCAGTTGCGCCAGGCCAGCGCGCAGGCGCTGGAGGAAGGCACGGCCCTCTTCGCCGGGTTGTGCTTGCAAGTGTTGCAGCGGCCAGGCGCTGATCAGGTCGAAGCGGCCGCGCTCGGCGCCGGGGCGGGCGCTGTCCAGCAGGATCGCGCCGGGGACCTGGCGCAGGCGGGCGAAGTAGGCGGCAGGGTCGGGCTGGTAGGGCAGGGGGTGGAGCGTACAGGTCGGCATCAGTGTGGACGGCGATGTAAAAGCGAGGAGGGCGATTGTAGACCTGTGCAGGTAAAGCGCCTAGCACTGGTGCGACATTCAGCATTTTGTTTGCAGCCCATTCGCAGCACAAGGCTGCTCCTACAGGAGATAGCGTAAACCTGTAGGAGCAGCCTTGTGCTGCGAATGGGCCGCAAAGCGGCCCCGGTATTTTCAGCGCGGATGCACGTGCCCGAACAAGCCTTGCGACACCCGCACGCGCTGTTCGGCATCTTCGCTGATGCCATCCTTGGCCAGTGCTTCGATGTGCGCCTCGATCGCATGGGTACGTTGGGTAAGCCCGCAATCGTTGGCGATCTGGATGTTCAGGCCAGGGCGCGCGTTGAGCTCTAGAATCAGCGGCCCCTTGTCCTGGTCCAGCACCATGTCGACACCGATGTAGCCCAGGCCGCACAGCTCGTAGCAGCCGGCGGCCAGCTTCATGAAGCCGTCCCAGTTCGGCAGTTGCACGCCATCCACTGCGTTGGTGGTGTCGGGGTGCTTGCTGATGATGTTGTTCAGCCAGGTGCCGCGCAGGGTCACGCCGGTGGCCAGGTCGACACCCACGCCGATGGCGCCCTGGTGCAGGTTGGCCTTGCCGCCGGACTGGCGGGTCGGCAGGCGCAGCATGGCCATCACCGGGTAGCCCATCAGCACGATGATGCGGATGTCCGGCACGCCTTCGTAGCTGATGCTCTTGAATATCTGGTCAGGGGTGACCCGGTACTCGATCAGCGCGCGGTCGCGGTGCCCGCCCAGCGAGTACAGGCCGGTGAGGATGCTCGAGATCTGGTGCTCGATCTCCTCGTGGCTGATGATCTTGCCCGACACCGTGCGGTAGCGGTCCTCGAAGCGGTCGGCGATCACCAGGATGCCGTCACCGCCGGCGCCCTGCGCCGGCTTGATGACGAAATCGCTGCGCCCGCCGATGATCTGGTCGAGCTTCTCGATCTCTTTCTCGGTCTCGATGATGCCGTACATTTCCGGCACATGAATGCCGGCCGCCAGGGCGCGCTCCTTGGTGATGATCTTGTCGTCGACGATCGGGTACAGGTGGCGCTTGTTGTACTTCAGTACGTAGTCCGCGTTACGCCGGTTGATACCCATGATGCCCCGGGCCTCCAGGGCTTTCCATGTCTTGATCAGGCCAAACATCAGGCGTCAGCCTTCTTCAGGAATGCCTTGAAGCGCACGAGCTCGGTCAGGCGGTAGCCTCGGTAGCGGCCCATTGCCAGCATGAAGCCCACCAGGATCAGCAGCACGGCGGGGAAGGTGAACACGAAGTACACCAGCTCCGGCACCATCATCAACAGGTGTGCCAGGGAAGCTGCGAACAGGGTGCCGATGGCCACTTTCATGGCATGGCCACCGCCACGTTCTTCCCAGGTGATGGACAGGCGCTCGATGGTCATGGTCAGGATAACCATCGGGAACAGCGCGACCGACAGCCCGCGCTCCAGGCCCAGCTTGTGGCTGAACAGGCTGATGGCGGCAATCAGCACCACGACGAAGGTCAGTACCACCGACAGGCGAGGCAGCATCTGCAGTTTCAGGTGTTCCAGGTACGAGCGCAGCGACAGGCCCAGCGCGGTGATGACCGTGAACAGCATGATGCCGAAGCCCAGCTGGGTCTCGCGGAAGGCCAGGGCGATCAGTACCGGGGTGAAGGTGCCCAGGGTCTGCAGGCCGATCAGGTTGCGCAGCACCAGAATCACCAGCACACCGATCGGGATCATCACCATGATCATGAAGGTTTGCTGGGTTTGCAGCGGCAGGCCGTACAGCGAATATTCGAGGAAGTCGGCGTCGGTATTCTCGTCGGTCAGCTTGGCCAGGCGGATGGCGTTCATCTCGCTGTTGTTCATGCTGAAGGTGACGTTGGCCTTCTTGCCGCCATCGACGGTGATCAGGTTGTCGTCACCGGTCCACCACAGCAGGCGATCGCTGGGCAGGCCCTGCTCGCCGGTGTCCGGGTTGAAGTACAGCCAGTCGGTGCCGTTGAAGCTGCGCAGCCACAGTTCCGGGGTTTGCGGGGTGTCGGCCACCAGGCGGATGGTGTGCACCTTCTCCATCGGTACGTGGGCGATCGACAGCAGCAGGTCGATGACCTGGGCCTTCTTCATGGTCGTGGTGTCGCCGGCCAGCAGCAGCTTGACGTTGTCGTCGTTGAGGTTGTTGACCCGCTTGATGGTCTCGCTGACGAAGGTCTCGACGTCGGCCGAGTGCTGGCGGATCGGCGCCATCAGGGCCTCGGCGGCGATCTTCTCGGGGCCTTCCACGGCCAGGCTGTCACGGAAGGTCGGGCCTTTGATCGTGGTCTTCTCGTTGCTGTAGCGCTTGGTCAGTACCAGGCGGTAGTAGAGGGTCTGGTTGCCGCTGGCGCGGCGGGCCGACCAGGTGACCTTGCGGTTGCCGTCGGCACGGTTGACGCTCACCCCATAGTTGTTGGAGATGAAGCTCTCGTTGAGGCTGACGTAGTCGCGGTTCAACGGTGGCACGAACATCTGCACCTTGACCGGGTCCTTGGTGCTGGCCACGAACTCGACCTTGGCGTCGATGTTCCACAAATCGTCGGTTTCATCCTCGGTTACCGGGATGCCGAGTACGAAGATCTGATAAGCCGTGACCGCCACGCCCAACAGCACCAGCACGGTGATCAGGACTTTCAGATGGAGGGTAAGAGAGCGCATCGGGATTACTCTGCTTTGGGAGCGTCGGTGGCACAGGCAGGTTTGCCGGCCGCGTATTTAAGGCTTGGGTCGACCAGCGCGTCGAAGTGCTTGAGCGCCTCGGAGCCGATCAGCAGCGGGAACTGGAAGGCGCTGCGGTCGGTGAGGTTGACTTCGATGGTGCGCATGGCCTGGCCCATGCAGATTTCAAGTTCGATGACCGGGCGAGCGGTGTAGGCCTTGCCCGATTCAGCATCATAGTCGCCGGCCCGGCGCTTGATCTTGCTTACGCGTGCCAGCGGGCGTTCGATAGGGTGCGAATGGGCGGCGTCGATGGCCAGGTAGAAGCGCACCCAGCTTTCGCCGTTGCGCTTGAAACGCTTGATGTCGCGAGCGCTGAGCGAGGCGGTCTTGGCGCCGGTGTCGAGCTTGGCGGCCACTTCCGAGGTCCAGGTCGCCCAGGCGTGCATATTCGTTGAGACCGTACACGGTCTTGCCTGCGGCCTGGCCTAGGGCCGGCAGCAGGGTGAGGCAGAGCAGCAATAATGCGGGTGTAAGTCTCATAATCCTGGCGCGGTGCAGTGCAAGGTTCGGGGCTGTTTTCAAAGCCATGTTCAGAGCCGTGTTCAGGGCAAGGCGACTGGCAGCGACTGCGCAAGCTTCCTCGTTCATCTGTCAACAGCATGAATGGATGACAGACAGGCTATCCATACTCCAACGGAGGCGCGGCATTCTATCACGCCGGCGTCTTGACGCCAGCGGTGCGCGATCTGACAGCGGCGGGCCGGCGTTAGTTCGCTCTTAGACGATTGTCGACAATATTCATTTTGTCTTTGACTGCCGTGACCGAATTAGCTAATTTCTGGCAAAGAGATTTGCAAGGTGTCGACAATATGCAGGACCTATCCACCTCCAGTCCGGTGCTGACAGACGAAACGGAAACCCTGTCCGAAAACGTCTTCCGGCGTATCCAGGCGGCCATCGTCAAGGGCGATATCGCCCCCGGCAGCAAGATTTCCGAGCCGGAGCTGGCGCGCACCTACGGCATCAGCCGCGGGCCGCTGCGCGAGGCCATCCACCGCCTCGAAGGCCAGCGTCTGCTTGTGCGCGTGCCGCATGTGGGGGCACGGGTGGTTTCGCTCAATCACGTCGAACTGATCGAGCTGTATGAAATTCGCGAATCGCTGGAGGGCATGGCCTGCCGGCTGGCCGCCGAACGCATGAGCCAGGCCGACATCGACGAATTGCGCCGGGTGCTCGATACCCACGAGCGCGATGCCGCCTTCCAGGCCGGCCAGGGCTACTACCAGCAGGAAGGTGACTACGACTTCCATTACCGGATCATCCAGGGCAGCGGCAACCAGACCCTGGTCAAGATGCTCTGCGGCGAGCTGTACCAGCTGGTGCGCATGTACCGCATCCAGTTCTCGGCCACGCCCAACCGGCCACGTCAGGCCTTTGCCGAACACCACCGCATTCTCGACGCCATCGCCGACCGTGACGGCGAGCTGGCCGAACTCCTGATGCGCCGCCACATCGGCGCGTCCAAGCGCAATATTGAGCGTCACTACCTGGACGCCCACAACAACAGCCCACGAGGTGAGAAATGACTGTGAAGAGCACCCCCGGTCAGCGTTTCCGCGACGCCGTTGCCGCTGAACATCCGCTGCAGGTGGTTGGCGCCATCAACGCCAACCATGCCCTGCTGGCCAAACGCGCCGGCTTCAAGGCCATCTACCTGTCCGGTGGCGGCGTCGCCGCCGGTTCGCTGGGCCTGCCGGACCTGGGCATCAGCGGCCTGGACGATGTGCTCACCGACGTGCGTCGCATCACCGACGTGTGCGACGTGCCGCTGCTGGTGGATGTCGACACCGGTTTCGGTGCCTCGGCCTTCAACGTCGCCCGCACCGTGCGCTCGATGAGCAAGTTCGGCGCTGCCGCCATCCATATCGAGGACCAGGTTGGCGCCAAGCGCTGCGGCCACCGCCCGAACAAGGAGATCGTCAGCCAGCAGGAAATGGTCGATCGCATCAAGGCCGCAGTCGATGCCCGTACCGATGACAGCTTCGTGATCATGGCGCGTACCGACGCCCTGGCCGTCGAGGGCCTGAACGCGGCGCTGGACCGCGCCGCCGCCTGCGTCGAGGCAGGTGCCGACATGATCTTCCCGGAAGCCATTACCGAGCTGCAGATGTACAAGACCTTTGCCGACCGGGTGAAGGCACCGATCCTGGCCAACATCACCGAGTTCGGCGCCACGCCGCTGTACACCACCGAAGAGCTGGCCTCGGTCGACGTGTCGCTGGTGCTGTACCCGCTGTCGGCCTTCCGCGCCATGAACAAAGCCGCCGAGAATGTCTATACCGCGCTGCGCCGTGACGGCACGCAGAAGAACGTGATCGACACCATGCAGACCCGCATGGAGCTCTACGAGGCCATTGGTTATCACGCCTTCGAGCAGAGCCTCGATGCGTTGTTTGCCCAGAAGAAGGGCTGAAGGTCAAAGATTTGCATTGGAGCGGCTGGCCTCTTCGCGGGCGCGCCCGCTCCCACAAGTACGGCGTGATGCTCGATGCCTGTGGAACCCTGTGGGAGCGGGTTTACCCGCGAAGGGGCCGGCACAGGTTTCAACGATTAGCCAGACTTCCATAACAAGTTCAAGAAAGGAGAAACACCATGGCCGAAGCAAAAGTACTCAGTGGCGCAGGCCTGCGCGGCCAGGTGGCCGGCCAGACTGCATTGTCCACCGTGGGCCAGGCCGGTGCCGGGCTGACCTACCGAGGTTACGACGTGCGTGACCTGGCCGCCGGTGCCGAATTCGAAGAAGTCGCCTACCTGCTGTTGTACGGCGAGCTGCCGAGCAAGGCCGAACTGGCCGACTACAAGCGCAAGCTCAAGGGCCTGCGTGACCTGCCGCAGGCGCTGAAGGAAGTGCTCGAGCGCATCCCGCGCGACGCCCACCCGATGGACGTTATGCGCACTGGTTGCTCGGTGCTCGGTACCCTGGAACCGGAGCTGACCTTCGAAGCCCAGCGCGAGAAGACCGACCGCCTGCTCGCGCTGTTCCCGGCGGTGATGTGCTACTGGTACCGCTTCACCCACCACGGCGTGCGCATCGACTGCACCAGCGACGAAGACACCCTCGGCGGGCATTTCCTGCACCTGCTGCACGGCAAGAAACCCAGCGACCTTCACGTCAAGGTGATGAACGTTTCGCTGATCCTTTACGCCGAGCACGAATTCAACGCTTCCACCTTCACCGCACGCGTCTGTGCCTCGACCTTGTCCGACCTGTATTCCTGCATCACCGCTGCCATCGGCTCGCTGCGCGGCCCGCTGCACGGTGGCGCCAACGAGGCGGCGATGGAGCTGATCGAGCGTTTCCAGAGCCCGCAGGAAGCTACTGCCGAGCTGCTGCGCATGCTTGAGCGCAAGGACAAGATCATGGGCTTTGGCCATGCCATCTACAAAGAGTCCGACCCGCGCAACGAGGTGATCAAGGGCTGGTCGAAGCAGCTGGCCGACGAAGTGGGCGACAAGGTGCTGTACCCGGTTTCCGAAGCCATCGACAAGACCATGTGGGAGCAGAAGCGCCTGTTCCCCAACGCCGACTTCTACCATGCCTCGGCGTACCACTTCATGGGCATCCCGACCAAGCTGTTCACCCCGATCTTCGTCTGCTCGCGCCTGACCGGCTGGGCGGCGCACGTCTTCGAGCAGCGCGCCAACAACCGCATCATCCGCCCGAGCGCCGAGTATGTCGGTGTCGAGCAGCGCCAGTTCGTGCCGATCGACCAGCGCTGATTAGATATAGAGAGGCAACCCGTTCCCCTTGTGGGAGCGGGCTTGCCCGCGAATGCGTCCGTACTGGCAACCGCATTGCACCTGCTGACGCATTTGCGGGCACGCCCGCTCCCACGGGGGCGGTGAAACCTTCCGAATCCTGTGACCGAGCCTGATTCCATGATGAATACTGCATTCCGCAAGCACCTGCCAGGCACCGACCTGGACTATTTCGATGCCCGCGCGGCGGTCGAGGCGATCAAGCCCGGCGCCTACGACGGGCTGCCTTACACTTCTCGCGTGCTCGCCGAAAACCTGGTGCGCCGCTGCGACCCGGCTACCCTCGACGCCTCGCTGGGTCAGCTGATCGAGCGCAAGCGCGACCTCGACTTCCCGTGGTTCCCGGCCCGCGTGGTGTGCCACGACATTCTCGGCCAGACTGCGCTGGTCGACCTCGCCGGCCTGCGTGACGCCATTGCCGACAAGGGCGGCGACCCGGCCCAGGTCAACCCGGTGGTGCCGGTGCAGCTGATCGTCGACCACTCGCTGGCCGTCGAGTGCGGTGGTTTCGACCCGCAGGCCTTCGAAAAGAACCGCGCCATCGAAGACCGCCGCAACGAAGACCGCTTCCACTTCATCAACTGGACCAAGAAGGCGTTCAAGAACGTCGACGTGATTCAGCCGGGCAACGGCATCATGCACCAGATCAACCTGGAGAAGATGTCGCCGGTGGTCCACAACGACCGTGGCGTGGCCTACCCGGACACTTGCGTCGGCACCGACAGCCACACCCCGCACGTCGACGCCCTGGGCGTGATCGCCATTGGCGTGGGTGGCCTGGAAGCCGAGAACGTGATGCTCGGCCGTGCCTCGTGGATGCGCCTGCCGGAAATCGTCGGCGTCGAGTTGACTGGCAAGCTGGCGCCGAACATCACCGCCACCGACCTGGTGCTGGCCCTGACCGAATTCCTGCGCAAGCAGAAAGTCGTCGGTGCCTACCTGGAGTTCCACGGCGAAGGTGCCCGTGCCCTGACCCTGGGCGACCGCGCCACCATCTCCAACATGGCCCCTGAATATGGCGCCACCGCGGCGATGTTCGCCATCGACCAGCAGACCATCGACTACCTGCGCCTGACCGGCCGCGAAGAGCAGCAGGTCAAGCTGGTAGAAGCCTATGCCAAGGCCACCGGCCTGTGGGCCGATAGCCTGGGCGGCGCCGTCTACGAGCGCACCCTGAGCTTCGATCTGTCGAGTGTGGTGCGTAACATGGCCGGCCCGTCCAACCCGCATGCCCGTGTCGCCACCAGTGAACTGGCGGCCAGGGGTATCGCCGGCAAGTGGGAAGAAGTGCCTGGGCAGATGCCTGACGGCGCAGTGATCATTGCCGCCATCACCAGTTGCACCAACACCAGCAACCCGCGCAACGTGATTGCCGCAGGCCTGCTGGCGCGCAATGCCAACAAGCTGGGCCTGGCCCGCAAGCCTTGGGTCAAGTCGTCGCTGGCACCTGGCTCCAAGGCCGTGCAGTTGTACCTTGAAGAGGCGGGGCTGGAGAAGGAGCTGGAACAGCTCGGCTTTGGCATCGTCGCCTTCGCCTGCACCACCTGCAACGGGATGTCCGGCGCCCTGGACCCGGTGATCCAGCAGGAGATCATCGACCGTGACCTGTACGCCACCGCCGTGCTGTCGGGCAACCGCAACTTCGACGGGCGTATCCACCCCTATGCCAAGCAGGCCTTCCTCGCATCGCCGCCACTGGTGGTGGCCTACGCCATCGCCGGCACCATCCGCTTCGACATCGAGAAGGATGTGCTGGGTGTGGTCGATGGCAAGGAGATCCGCCTCAAGGACATCTGGCCCAGCGACGAAGAGATCGACGCCGTGGTGCGTGCCGCGGTCAAGCCTGAGCAGTTCCGCAAGGTATACATCCCGATGTTCGCCATCGAGGAAGACCGCGGGCCAAAGGTGGCGCCGCTGTACGACTGGCGCCCGATGAGCACCTACATCCGCCGCCCGCCATACTGGGAAGGGGCCCTGGCCGGCGAACGTACCCTGCGCGGCATGCGCCCGCTGGCAGTGCTGCCGGACAACATCACCACCGACCACCTGTCGCCGTCCAACGCCATCATGCTCGACAGCGCTGCCGGCGAGTACTTGGCGAAGATGGGCCTGCCGGAGGAAGACTTCAACTCTTACGCGACCCACCGTGGTGACCACCTGACCGCCCAGCGCGCCACCTTCGCCAACCCCAAGCTGTTCAACGAAATGGTGCGCAAGGAAGACGGCAGCGTGCAGCAGGGCTCGCTGGCGCGTATCGAGCCGGAAGGCAAGGTCACCCGCATGTGGGAGGCGATCGAGACCTACATGGAGCGCAAGCAGCCGCTGATCATTGTAGCCGGTGCCGACTACGGCCAGGGTTCGTCCCGTGACTGGGCGGCCAAGGGGGTGCGCCTGGCCGGTGTCGAGGCGATCGTCGCCGAAGGCTTCGAGCGTATTCACCGGACCAACCTGGTGGGCATGGGCGTACTGCCGCTGGAGTTCAAGCCGGGCACCGATCGCAAGACCCTCGGCCTGGATGGCAGCGAGACCTATGACGTGCTGGGCGCGCGGACGCCGCGGGCGACGCTGACCCTGGTGGTTACCCGCGCCAACGGCGAGCGCCTGGAGGTACCGGTGACCTGCCGCCTGGACACCGCCGAGGAAGTGTCGATCTACGAGGCCGGCGGGGTGCTGCAGCGCTTTGCCCAGGATTTCCTCGAAGCCACGGCGTAGCTAAGGGGGGCTGCTTTGCAGCCCATTCGCGGGCTCGCCCGCTCCCACAGGCCCTCCACAGGTATTGAATACTGCGCAATACCTGTGGGAGCGGGCGAGCCCGCGAATGGGCCGCAAGGCGGCCCCAGGGTAATTTGCATTTCAGACGGGACAGCACATCCATGGCTCATGTACCGCAAGTAAAAATCCCCGCCACCTACATCCGTGGCGGCACCAGCAAAGGCGTGTTCTTCCGCCTGCAAGACCTGCCCGAGCAGGCGCAAATCCCCGGCCCGGCGCGCGATGCCCTGCTGCTGCGGGTAATCGGCAGCCCCGACCCCTACGGCAAGCAGATCGACGGTATGGGCGGCGCCACTTCGAGCACCAGCAAGACCGTGATCCTGTCGCAAAGCATCAAGCCCGATCACGATGTCGACTATCTGTTCGGCCAGGTCAGTATCGACAAGGCCTTCGTCGACTGGAGCGGCAACTGCGGCAATCTTTCCGCCGCGGTCGGGTCGTTCGCCATCAGTAGCGGCCTGGTCGACCCCGCGCGCATCCCGCGTAACGGCATCGCCACCGTGCGCATTTGGCAGGCCAACATCGGCAAGACCATCATCGCCCATGTGCCGATCACCGAAGGTGAAGTGCAGGAAACCGGCGACTTCGAACTGGACGGCGTGACCTTCCCGGCCGCCGAGGTGCAGCTGGAGTTTCTCGACCCGGCTGCCGACGACGATGGCGACGGCGGGGCGATGTTCCCTACCGGCAACCTGGTGGATGAGCTCGAGGTGCCGGGTGTCGGTACGTTCAAGGCGACCCTGATCAATGCCGGCATCCCGACCATCTTCGTCAACGCGGCGGATATCGGCTACACCGGCACCGAACTGCAGGACGCCATCAACGGCGACCCGCAGGCGCTGCTGCGCTTCGAGACGATTCGCGCCTATGGCGCTGTGCGCATGGGGCTGATTGACAACGTCGACCAGGCTGCCGGGCGTCAGCACACGCCCAAAGTGGCTTTCGTCGCGCCACCGAGCACCTACACTGCGTCCAGTGGCAAAGCGGTGCAGGCGGGTGATATCGACCTGCTGGTACGGGCCTTGTCGATGGGCAAGCTGCACCATGCGATGATGGGTACGGCCGCGGTGGCCATCGGCACCGCGGCAGCCATTCCGGGCACGCTGGTCAATCTCGCCGCAGGCGGGGGCGAGCGCAGTGCCGTGCGTTTCGGCCACCCCTCGGGCACCCTGCGGGTGGGGGCCGAGGCGCGCCAGGTGAATGGTGAGTGGACAGTGACCAAGGCAATCATGAGCCGCAGTGCTCGCGTGCTGATGGAAGGCTGGGTTCGCGTGCCTGGCGATAGCTTCTAACGCACCACTGGCGCTCGGCTTTAGTTCGTTGGGGCCGCTTTTCGCCCCTTCGCGGGCTTGCCCGCTCCCACAGGTAATCGCAGGTTCCGAAGGCTGTGGTGTACCTGTGGGAGCGGGCAAGCCCGCGAAGGGCTGCAACGCAGCCCCGGCAATTCTGAAGGGAGCTGCATATGAGCGCCAACGTAGACCTCAACGCCCGCCCGGACTACGACCGGGTGCTGCAAACCCTCGCCGATTACGCCCTCACGTACCGGGTCGAATCCGCCGAAGCCCTGGACACCGCGCGCAACTGCCTGATGGATACCCTCGGCTGTGGCCTGCTGGCCTTGCGCTTCCCCGAATGCACCAAGCTGCTCGGCCCCCAGGTGGAAGGCACCGTCGTGCCCAACGGCGCGCGCGTCCCCGGCACCGCCTACCGCCTCGACCCGGTCAAGGCCGCCTGGGATATCGGCTGCACGGTGCGCTGGCTGGACTACAACGATACCTGGCTGGCCGCCGAATGGGCCCACCCCTCGGACAACCTCGGCGGCATCCTGGCGGTTGCCGATCACCTGTCGCAAAAGCGCGTGGCCGCAGGTGAAGCACCGCTGCTGATGCACGATGTGCTCGAAGCCATGGTCATGGCCCATGAGGTCCAGGGCGTGCTGGCCCTGGAAAACGCCTTCAACCGTGTTGGCCTCGATCACGTGATACTGGTCAAGGTAGCCTCCACGGCCGTGTGTGCCAGGCTGATGGGGGCCAACCGCGAGCAGATGCTGTCAGCCTTGTCCCACGCCTTCGTCGATGGCCAGGCGCTACGAACCTACCGCCATGCGCCCAATGCCGGCTCGCGCAAATCGTGGGCCGCCGGTGATGCTTCCAGCCGTGGCGTGCGCCTGGCCGATATTGCCCTGCGTGGCGAAATGGGCGTGCCAGGCGTGCTCACCGCGCCACAGTGGGGGTTCTACGATGTGCTGTTCAGCCACACCAACAAGGACCTGGCACTCAAACCTTCCGAGCAGCAAGCGCTGCGGGTGCCGCAAGACTTGGGTAGCTACGTGATGGAAAACGTGCTGTTCAAGGTCAGTTTCCCGGCCGAGTTCCACGCCCAGACCGCCTGCGAGGCCGCAGTAACCCTGCATCCACTGGTGCGTAACCGACTGCACGAAATCGACCGTATCGTTATCACCACACAGGAATCGGCGATCCGCATCATTTCCAAGAGCGGCCCGCTGGCCAATGCCGCCGACCGTGACCACTGCCTGCAGTACATGGTGGCGGTGCCGCTGATTTTCGGGCACCTGGTGGCCGAGCACTACGAAGACGCCTTCCATGCCAACCACCCAAGCATCGACCGCCTGCGCGAGAAGATGGAGGTGGTAGAGGAACCGCGCTTCAGTCGTGAGTACCTGGAGCCGGACAAGCGCTCAATCGCCAATGCGCTGCAGGTGTTCTTCAAGGATGGCAGCAGTACCGAGCAGGTGGTGGTGGAATACCCGATCGGGCATCGTCGGCGGCGAGGAGAGGGCATACCGTTGCTGGAGGCCAAGTTCAGGGACAACCTGGCGACGCGCTTTGCGCGGCAGCGGTGCGGGGAGATTCTTGAGGTGTGCAAGGACCAGCAGAAGCTGGAACAGATGGCGGTGCACAGGTTTGTCGACCTGTTCGTGATCTGAGGCCAGCACAGGTGGAAACAAGAAAGCCCCGGCATTTCTGCCGGGGCTTTCCTTTACATCCTACAACTCAGCTTACGCCTGAACCACCGGGATCTTGGCGTTGGCTGCCGCTTCGCGGAACTCGGCGATCTGGTCGAAGCTCAGGTAGCGGTAAACGTCGGCAGCCATGCTGTCGATGTCCTTCGCGTACTGCATGTACTCTTCGACGGTCGGCAGCTTGCCGATGATCGACGCGACAGCAGCCAGCTCGGCCGATGCCAGGTACACGTTGGTGGCGTCGCCCAGACGGTTCGGGAAGTTACGGGTCGAGGTGGAGACCACGGTCGAACCGGTCTGCACACGTGCCTGGTTACCCATGCACAGCGAGCAGCCTGGCATTTCCATGCGCGCGCCGGCCTTGCCGTAGATGCCGTAGTAGCCTTCTTCGGTCAGCTGGTGAGCGTCCATCTTGGTTGGCGGAGCCAGCCACAGACGGGTCGGGATACCGCCCTTGACCTTGTCCAGCAGCTTGCCGGCAGCGCGGAAGTGGCCGATGTTGGTCATGCACGAACCGATGAACACTTCGTCGATCTTCTCGCCCTGTACCGAAGACAGCAGGCGGGCATCGTCCGGGTCGTTCGGTGCGCAGAGCACAGGCTCTTTCACGTCGGCCAGGTCGATCTCGATGATTTCGGCGTATTCGGCATCGGCGTCGGCCGACAGCAGCTCAGGCTTGGCCAGCCAGGCTTCCATGGCCTGGGCGCGGCGCTCCAGGGTGCGGGCATCGCCGTAGCCTTCGCCGATCATCCAGCGCAGCAGGGTGATGTTGGACTGCAGGTACTCGGCGATGGCCTTCTCTGGCAGCTTGATGGTGCAACCGGCAGCGGAACGCTCTGCCGAGGCGTCGGACAGCTCGAAGGCTTGCTCGACGGTCAGCTCGTTCAGGCCTTCGATCTCGAGGATGCGGCCGGAGAAGATGTTCTTCTTGCCCTTCTTCTCGACGGTCAGCAGGCCCTTCTGGATGGCGTAGTAAGGGATGGCGTGGACCAGGTCACGCAGGGTGATGCCTGGCTGCAGTTTGCCCTTGAAGCGCACCAGCACGGATTCCGGCATGTCCAGCGGCATGACGCCGGTGGCAGCGGCAAAGGCCACCAGGCCGGAGCCGGCCGGGAACGAGATGCCGATCGGGAAGCGGGTGTGCGAGTCACCACCGGTACCCACGGTGTCCGGCATCAGCATGCGGTTCAGCCAGCTGTGGATGATGCCGTCGCCCGGGCGCAGCGACACGCCGCCACGGGTGCGGATGAAGTCTGGCAGGGTGTGGTGGGTGGTGACGTCGATCGGCTTCGGATAGGCCGCGGTGTGGCAGAACGACTGCATCACCAGGTCAGCCGAGAAGCCCAGGCACGCCAGGTCTTTCAGCTCGTCGCGGGTCATCGGGCCAGTGGTGTCCTGGGAACCGACGGTGGTCATCTTCGGCTCGCAGTAGGCACCTGGGCGCACGCCCTGGCCTTCCGGCAGGCCGCAGGCACGGCCGACCATTTTCTGCGCCAGGGTGAAGCCCTTGCCCGAATCGGCAGGTTGCTCCGGCTTCTTGAACAGGTCGGAGGCACCCAGGCCCAGTTCGGCGCGGGCCTTTTCGGTCAGGCCACGGCCGACGATCAGCGGAATACGGCCGCCAGCGCGGACTTCATCCAGCAGCACTTCGGTTTTCAGCTCGAAGTTGGTGACCAGCTCGTCGCTACCGTGACGGCGCACTTCGCCCTTGAACGGGTAGACGTCGATGACGTCGCCCATGGCCAGGTTGGTGCAGTCGAATTCGATCGGCAGGGCGCCGGCGTCTTCCATGGTGTTGTAGAAGATCGGGGCGATCTTGGTGCCGAAGCAGAAGCCACCGGCGCGCTTGTTCGGTACGTACGGGATGTCGTCGCCGAAGAACCACAGCACCGAGTTGGTGGCGGATTTGCGCGAGGAGCCGGTACCGACCACGTCACCGACGTAGGCAACCGGGTAACCCTTGGCCTTGACGGCTTCGATCTGGGCCAGCGGGCCGACCGAACCAGGCTGCGACGGCTCGATGCCGTCACGGGCCATTTTCAGCATGGCCAGGGCGTGCAGCGGGATGTCAGGGCGCGACCAGGCGTCCGGGGCAGGGGACAGGTCGTCGGTGTTGGTTTCGCCAGGCACCTTGAACACGGTCAGGGTGTACTTGTCGGCGATGGCCGGACGCGAGGTGAACCACTCGCCGGCAGCCCACGATTCCAGCACGGCCTTGGCGTGAACGTTGCCGGCCTTGGCCTTTTCGGCCACGTCATGGAAGGCATCGAACATCAGCAGGGTGTGCTTGAGCTGTTCGGCCGCGACGGCGCCCAGTTCGGCGTCATCCAGCAGTGCGACCAGCGTTTCGATGTTGTAGCCGCCCTGCATGGTGCCCAGCAGTTCGGTGGCGTGCTTGCGGTCGATCAGAGGCGACTTGGCTTCGCCCTTGGCGACGGCGGAGAGGAACGCGGCCTTGACGTAGGCAGCTTCGTCGACCCCTGGCGGTACACGGTGGGTGATCAGGTCTACGAGGAAGGCTTCTTCGCCGGCCGGCGGGTTTTTCAGCAGCTCGACCAGGCCTGCAGTTTGTTCGGCGTTCAGCGGCTGGGGCACGATGCCCAGGGCGGCACGCTCTTCGATGTGTTTGCGGTAGGCTTCAAGCACAGTTATTTCCCTCATCAGTGGTCCCTAAAGGGGGTCCGGGACGCTCATCCAGCATTCGATGCACCCATGCGCTGCCACGGCTTTGTGGGCCGCCCAGCCAGAGTCGCAAAGAATCCTTACAGAAGCTGCTTTCAAAGTTTTACGCCAGCAGAACGGGGAGCTGATGAGGGCTGGCACGGGCATGCGAGGGATGCATGGCCCGGGCCAACGCCGTTCTACCGGATGAACTGTGCTCGTGACGCTTTGAAAACAGCTTCCAACGGACATTGTTGCCTTTGAAAAGGCCGGGTGATTCTACGGCAAAAAAAGCCCGAAGGTAAGGCGGCGATGACGACTTTAACGAGTGACCCTGGTTAGACAAAGGGCTAACATGGGCTCGTGTTCCACCGCCAAGCTGTTGTTTTTCATGTCCAACAAGTCCATCAAGACCCCTTGCGTCGGCCTGTGCTCCACGGTGTACGGAGACACGGTGTGCCGTGGCTGCAAGCGTTTCCACCACGAAGTGATCAACTGGAACGGCTACGACGATGCGCAGAAGCGCGCGGTGTGGCTGCGTCTGGAGCAGTTGCTGGTGCAGGTGATGATGGCCAAGCTGGAGGTGTTCGACAAAGGCCTGTTGCGCCAGCAACTGGAGCAGCGTTCCATCCGCTTTGTCGAGCAGCAGTCGGAATATTGCTGGGCGTACCAGCTGATAGCCCGCGGGGCACGGATGATCCGTGACCTGGAGGCCTACGGCATGGTGCTGCTTCCCGAATTCCGCGACTGGGAGCTGCCGCAACTGCGCGATGCCATCGACCGCGAGTTCTTCCTGCTTTCAGAAGCGCACTACCAGCGCTATATCGCCCCGTCGTTCCTGCAGCAGGCTTTGGAGTAGGCTGTTTCCCACTGATTCCGGTTGGCGCTGCTCGCGTAGTGTCCGGCGTCTCCACTATTCAGGAAGCGCCCCGTGACCGACTACGTCTACCATCCGGAATTCTCCTTTCTGGCCCGCTGCTGGTGGCAGCTGACCGATGATCTCCTGCGCCCCGACCAGTGGGACGCCTCAACTGCCAAACTCGCCCCCATGTGGCTGCATCATGGCGGGGCCGGACTTCACAACGACAACTGGTACCGGTATCTGCGGGCTGAACCGGAAGGCACCGGGCCATTGCGACTGGAGGCAGAGTACTTCACCAGGCCCGGTCATGTTTATGGCGAGCTGTTCTGGTTTGGTGCCTATGTCTGCGGTTCGGATCGGACCGGGGCAACGTTGCGCTATGAAATGCGGCCTTATGACAGAGACTGGAAACCGCTGAACCGGATCGTCGACAGTAACCCAGGGGCGTTGTCAGGCTATGCGGGCATCAAGGACCAGACCGAAGCGGCAGCCGGGCGCCAGCGTTTGACCGACCCGGTGCACCTGTGGAATCTGGAAGGCATCAACCATAAGGATTTCCAGCGTGGGGCGCGGTTGTGCAACGTGTTTCTGTTCAATGCCGCCGGGCAACGGGCAAGGCGCTATGCCAGGCCGGGGGGGTGGCTGATAAACACGCTGGCGGGCCAGCCAGGCCTGATGGCCCTGGAAGTCCTGGACTACGCCCATGAAGCCCGTGAGGTCGCTTGGGGGGCGGGCCTGCAGCGTGTGGGCAGCCGCTATGTGTTCAAGCCAGAGCACAGTTTCATCGCCTGTGCATGGTGGCGGCCGGATGAGGCGCCAGTCGCCCGGCCCGGCGAGGCGGATGGTGTGTCAGGGTTGGTTGCAGCACGCTTTGACGAAGGCGTGGAGTGGAACCCGAGGGCAAGGCTGAGCGTGGAGCAGACAGACGCCTTGGACATGCGTTGGCGCGGCGACGAAACCCGCCCGGCATGCGAGCGTTTCTGGTTTGCCGCCTACGTCGATAACGGGGTGTATGCCTATGAGATCTGGCCGCTTGACCAACGTGGCCGGCGCCTGAATTTCACCCTGCGCAAACAGCTGGGCTGGACCATGAGCCTCGCATGGCGTTGGGAGGCGGGCCGTGCGGAGGCGGATTTCCTGTGGCACCTGGATGGGCTGGACCCGGTGGCCTTGCAAGCGGGGGCAACAGTGGCCAACGTGAAACTCAGGCACAGCAGCGGGCGAGTCGTGAAGCTGGCAGATCGTAGCGAACGCAGGCTGGGTACCGAGACGTTGGGCGCACAAGGTTCGCTGACTGTACAGGTGCTGGAAATGTCAGCCAGGTTCTAGGGAAGCACAAGGGCGCTGGTATAGCGCCCTTGCCAGGGTTCAGTCGCCGCTGTACTCGCAGCCGCTGGTGCAGGTTTCGTGGATCCGCACCTTTGACAGCTCCGGCATCAGCGGCTTGACCTGGTCCCAGATCCACTTGGCGATCACTTCGCTGGTGGGGTTTTCCAGGCCCGGGATGTCGTTCAGGTAGTTGTGGTCCAGCTGCTCGTAGATCGGCTTGAAGATCGCCTTGACCTCGGCGAAATCGCGGATCCAGCCGGTGTGCGGGTCGAGCGGGCCGGTCAGGTGCAGGCCGACCTTGAACGAGTGGCCGTGCAGGCGGCCGCATTTGTGCCCGGCAGGCACGTGTGGCAGGCGGTGGGCCGATTCGAATGTGAATTCCTTGAAGATTTCCACGCTGTCATAACTCTGTGTGAATCAGTAATGCGCGCAGTCTACCAGCATGGCCGCTACAAGGCTTGCAGGCGTTCATGCAACCGCCCGGTGGCAATCAGCTCCAGCAACTCGTCGCCCAGCCGCTGGCTTTCGGCAATGGCCTTGTACCAGTAGCGTCTACGGCTTGGTGCATCACCCATGAAACGCTTGAAGTCGTTGCGATCGGGCAGCTTGCCGTAAGGCAGTGCCGCCAAGTACTGCGGCGAGGGCGTCATCAGCAGCGCGTTCTGCAGGCGTGTGGCATCGCCCCTGCGCCAGGGCAGGGCCTTGTCGAACCAGCCGGGCACGACCCTGTCGGTAAAATGCGGGTACAGCACCAGGTCGTCGCCGCGGTAGGGCAGGTCGAGGTGGTAGTCGAGCAGGCCGCCGTCGCGGTAGGTGCCTGCACCTGCACCGGGGATATCTTTCACACCTTCCATGACCATAGGGATGGAACCGGAGGCGAGCAGGGCATGGCGCAGGTTGGCCAGGTCCAGCGGCAGGCAGCGCGAGGGGAAGTCGGTCAGTGCATCGAGCGGCGGCGTGGCGCGGCCGTCGTGCAGGATTATGCGCTCGAAGTGCCGACCCAGGCGCGAACGGCCGAGCAGGTTGCTGGCGATTACCGAACCCAGGCCGAGGCCCAGGCGGCCACGATGGTCGTGGGCGAGCTGGCCATGGCTTTTCACCACCAGGATGTTCAGGCGATAGTGCGGATTGGCCAGCAGCTGGCCGTCGCGGCCTTGCAGCAGTTCATCGAGCATGTGCTGGCAGCTGCGGCTGATTTCCGCTGGGGTGACGCCCTTGGCGAAATCCTGTTCGGTGTACAGTTCGCCAAGGCGACGGATGCCTGCGACGGGGTCTTCGAGGCAGGCACTGGCGAAGCGCCAGGCGCCGATCGAGGCGCCGATCAACGCGCGTTGGCGAGGTGCCGACGGCAGCCACTCACCGAACAGCGCCAGGTCCAGGCCCTGAATGCCCAGCGGCTTGGGTCCGCCCGCCGCACCCGGCAGCACACCGACATCGGCCGCCTGCAGGCCGCGCTCGCGGATCTGCCGCAGGGCACGTTGACCGGCCTTGAAAGTGAGGGCGGGGTACTTGATGTGAATGGCGCTCATGGCGGGTCTCTTGGCGGCAGGCGAATCATTGTAAAGGGTTCCAAGCATGCACAGGGCCTGTAGGAGCTGCGCTATCATGCCGCCAGTTGTTTTCAGGTTGAATTAAGGACCGGTGGTTAATCTTAACCCCGTAGACAACTTGCACAGTTCTCAGGAGAGAAGAACGATGAAACACATGACTGCCCTGTTCACCGTAGCCGCTGCCCTTGCCCTGGGCGCCCATTCCGCCATCGCCAAGGACGTGCAGCCCGACGAAGTGGTCAAGCTGGTCAATGCCAAGACCGTCAAATCGCTGGACGAACTCAAGGCCGCCGCCGTGGCCAAGCACCCCGGCGCCACCGTCACCGACTCGGAACTTGAAGACGAGTACGGCCGTTATATCTACAAGGTCGAGCTGCGTGACGCGCAGAACGTCGAATGGGACGTGGCGCTGGACGCCAAGACCGGTGAAGTGCTGAAGGACGAGCGGGACAACTGATGACCCACCTACTGCGGCCGGCGCGCTACCTCGCGCTGGCGCTGCTGGCCGTGTGTTCCCTGGCCGTTGCCCGCGACCTGGACCAGGACGAAGCCCTGGAGCTACGCCAGAAGGGCATCATCCTGCCGCTCGAGCATCTGCTGGAAACCGCCCTGGGGCGTCACCCCGGGGCGCGCCTGCTGGAGGCCGAGCTGGAAGAAGACGACGGTCGCTACGAATACGAAGTCGAGTTGCTGACGGCTGAAGGCGTGGTGCGCGAAATCAAGCTCGACGCCAGCAACGGTACCCTGCTCAAAGACGAGGAAGACGACTGAATGCGCCTGTTGCTTGTCGAGGACAATGTGCCGCTGGCCGATGAACTGACCGCCGGCCTGCAGCGCCAGGGCTACGCCGTGGACTGGCTGGCCGATGGCCGCGACGCGGTGTACCAGGGCCAGAGTGAACCCTATGACCTGATCATCCTGGACCTTGGCCTGCCAGGCCTGCCGGGCCTGGAGGTGCTGGCCCAGTGGCGTGCCGCCGGCCTGGCCACGCCGGTGCTGATCCTTACCGCTCGTGGCTCGTGGGCCGAGCGTATCGAAGGGTTGAAGGCCGGGGCCGATGACTATTTGAGCAAACCCTTCCATCCCGAAGAACTGCAGTTGCGCATCCAGGCGTTGTTGCGCCGTGCCCGTGGCCTGGCCAACCAGCCGACGCTGGAAGCGGCCGGCCTGCAACTGGACGAAAGCCGCCAGTGCGTGAACCGTGACGGCGTGGATATCCAGCTGACCGCCGCCGAGTTCCGCCTGCTGCGCTACTTCATGCTGCATCCGCAGCAGATCCTGTCCAAGAGCCACTTGGCCGAGCACCTCTACGACGGTGAAACCGAGCGCGACTCCAACGTGCTGGAAGTGCACGTCAACCACTTGCGGCGCAAGCTGGGCCGCAGCGTCATCGAGACCCGCCGCGGGCAAGGCTACATCTACGCCGGGAGCGCCGCATGAAGTCGATCCAGGCGCGCTTGAGCCTGGGCCTGGTGGCGGTGCTGGTGGTGGCAGGCCTGGTGCTGGCACAGCTGACCTTGTGGCTGTTCGAGGTCGGCCTGCAGCGCTATCTGGAAAACGGCTTGCGCAAGGAAAGCGAAAACCTGCTGGTGGCCTTGGTGCGCGGGCCTTCGGGCCTGCAGCTGGATGAGCGGCGTATCTCGGCCGCCTACCAGCGGCCGTTTTCCGGCTATTACTTCCGCATCGACTTCGATAAAGGCACCTGGCGTTCCCGTTCCCTGTGGGATCTGGACATGCCCAAGCCCGCCGCGCCTGGCCTTTCCGACAGCCACGAACTCGGCCCGGAAGGCCAGCAATTGCTGGCCCTGCGTGCCGACTACCGGCGCCTGGGCCAGGAAATCTCGATCAGCGTGGCACAGGATTATTCGCCGGTACGCGAAGGTTTCCGGCGTCTGCAGCAGATCGGTCTGGGCATGGGCCTGGTGGCACTGATTCTGGTGCTGGTGCTGCAGCGCATCACCGTGACCCGCTCACTGCGACCTCTGGAGCGGGCACGCCAGCAGATCGCCCAGCTGCAACAGGGCCAGCGCTCGCAGCTGGATGCCGAAGTGCCCAGCGAACTGGCGCCGCTGGTGGGGCAGATCAACCACTTGCTGAGTCATACCGAAGACAGCTTGCGCCGCTCGCGCAATGCCTTGGGCAACCTGGGCCATGCGCTGAAGACGCCGCTGGCGGTGTTGCTGAGCCTGGCCTCCAGTGAGCGCCTGAAGGACCTGCCGGATGTTCGCGCGCAGATGCGCGAGCAGCTGGAGCAGATTCAGCAGCGCCTGGCGCGTGAGCTGAACCGTGCGCGCCTGGCGGGGGATGCGCTGCCAGGCGCGCAGTTCGACTGCGACGTCGAGCTGCCGGGGCTGCTGGGGACATTGGGCATGATCCATGGCGATGGCCTGCTGCTGGCCAGTGATGTGCCGCCCGGGCTGCTGCTGCCGTGGGACCGCGAGGATTTCCTGGAGCTGCTCGGCAACCTGCTGGACAACGCCTGCAAGTGGGCCGACAGCGAGGTGCGGCTGGGTATTGCGCCGTATGACGAAGGCTACCAGGTGTGGGTCGATGATGATGGCCCCGGTATCCCCGAGGGCCAGCGGCAACAGGTGCTGGAACGCGGTTCGCGGCTGGACGAGCAGGTTGACGGGCATGGCCTGGGCTTGGGCATCGTGCGCGATATCGTCGAGGCCTGGGGCGGGCGCCTGGCATTGCAGGAAAGCCCCTTGGGTGGGTTGCGGGTAAGCATCGACTTGCCGCGCAAGGCTCGATAACGCCGGGGCTGCGCAGCAGCCCCAGATCAGTACTGCAAAAAAATTGCAGCACAGCCACATTTTTTTGAATTAGCCCAATCCCACCCCACCCGGCAAAATCCCCTCCACGAAACCCTGCGGTTTCCATCTCTCCACGGACGGAGCCCCTTGTGATATTGCACTCGCAATACGAGGCCCAGGCCACCTCGGCTGGGCTTTCTTTTTAATCAAAAAAACCAAAGATCCCGATTACTTACATGTCTGCCTCGCGTTCCGAAAGTCGTCTGCAGCGGCTGTTGCCGGCGCCCCTGAATATTCCCCCAAAAGAATGGTTGCGTGCCGGTATCGGCGCGTTGCTCGGCCTGTTCCTTGCCGGCTGGCTGACCAGCATGGTCTATGGCCCAAGCATTGCCTTGCACCTGCTCGGCCCGCTTGCGGCTTCGGCCGTGCTGGTGTTTGCCGTGCACTCCGGCCCATTGGCCCAGCCTTGGCCGGTGTTGGGCAGCTACGCCCTGGCCGGCGCGGTCGGCCTGGCCATGCGCCAGGGCTTTGGCCCGGAGCTGTGGGTGGCCGCTGCCGCCCTCGGTATCTCGATCCTGGTGATGTGCCTGCTGCGCTGCCTGCACCCGC
Source organism: Pseudomonas putida (assembly GCA_029953615.1). Taxonomy (NCBI): domain Bacteria; kingdom Pseudomonadati; phylum Pseudomonadota; class Gammaproteobacteria; order Pseudomonadales; family Pseudomonadaceae; genus Pseudomonas; species Pseudomonas putida. The sequence continues at coordinate 4,407,415 of CP124529.1, forward strand.
CAGGTGGCGGGGTGGCGGTGAGTGCGGTGCTGGCCGACCCGGGGCTGACCGCCATGGGCGACCACCTGCTGGAGCCGGTGCTGCTCAACGCGCTGATCCTGGTGACGGTGGCGATCCTCTACAACCGCCTCACCGGCGTGCGCTACCCGAAAGGCGCGGTAGCGCGCAAGGACCTGCACCACACCCATGATCCGCTGCCCAGCGAGCGGCTCGGCATCCGTGGGGAAGACCTGGACCAGGCTCTGGAGGAGCTGGGCGAGTTCGTCGACGTCACCCGTGACGAACTGGAACGCATCATCCTGGCCACCGAGCAACACGCCTTGCAGCGCAGCCTCGGCGGTATCACCGCGGCCTCGGTCATGTCCCGCGACGTGCAGTTCGCCACACCCGATACCACCCTGGAGCAGGCCTGGAAGATGCTGGCCAGCCACCACCTGAAAACCCTGCCGGTGCTGCAGCAGGGCAAACTGGTGGGCATCGTCAGCCTCAGCGACCTGGTCGGCCCGGCCATGCAGCGTGGCCGCTTCAGTTGGCGCGGGTTGTTCGGCCGCAAGGCGGTGCGCATGGAGCAGGTGATGAGCCGCCGGGTAATCAGCGTCAGCAGCCAGCACCCGCTGGAGCGCCTGCTGCCCTTGCTGTGTGAACAGGGCCTGCATTGCCTGCCGGTGCTCGATGCCGACCAGTTGGTAGGGGTGATCACCCAGACCGACCTGATCGCCGGCCTCAAGCGCCAGTTGCTCAGCAAGGCCGAGGCTTCAGATAATCGGGTCCCAGCGTTGTGACCAGTCGCTGGCGCCAGCGGCCACCAGCCGACGCAGGATGGCAAAGGCCTGTTGCAGGGCCTCGCTGTCGCGTTTGCGCGGGTATACCAGGAAGGTCGGGTAGGTGAACTCAGGCGCCTGTGGTACCCGCTCGAACACACCGCTGTCCAGATAAGCTTGCACCACCCGCGTGCGGAAGTAGCCACTGCCACCCTGGTCGAGTATGAACTGCAAGGCCAGCGGGCCCAGGTTGAAGCTCAGCGCCGGGCGCGCGCAATCGGGCAGGGCGGCATCGTGCTGGCGACGGAAGGCCTCGCCCCAGTCGATATAGATATACGGGTCTGGCCGCTCGACCCGGCGCACACGGATCAGCTTTTCCTCCATCAACTGCTCCACCTGCAGGCCCGGGCCGTAGGTTGGCTGGTAGACCAGGGCGGCATCCAGCAGGCCCATCTCGACCTTGCGCAGCAGCGCTTCGCCGTCGCTCACCTCGCTGCGGATGGCATGGCTGGGCAGCTCGCGGTGCAGGGCACTGACCCAGTCGAGCATCATCGGGTTGCCCAGGCTCACCTCACCGCCCACATGCAGCACTTGCTGGCAGCCTTCGGGCAGCGGCAGGTCGCGGCGCGCCGCTTCCCAGGTTTGCACCATCTGGTTGGCGTAACTGACGAATGCCTCGCCGTCGCTGGTCAGGCTGGCGCCATTGCGGCTGCGCACGAACAGCTGGCAGCCCAGTTGCTGCTCCAGGCGCTGCACCCGTGCGGTGATCGCCGTCTGTGACACGTACAGGCGTTCGGCAGCGGCGACCAGGCTGCCGCAACGCACGATTTCCAGGAAGGTACGGGCCTGATCGATATCCATGAGCTGCTCGGTGGCTGGAGGGTGGCCTATTCTAGAGACTTTGCACCGTTGTGGGGCGTTTTCGCGTTGTCTGCAAATTTGCAGGTCGGTTGTGACTTTAGTCCCATGGCGGCGCGGGTGTAGCGGTCCATACTCAATTTTCGCCCTTCAATAACAACAAGTACCGGGTTTCTTTCGATATGAGCTACCAGCACAGCTATGCCCATTCCATTTCCGACCCTGCCGCGTTCTGGGCGGAACAGGCCGCACACCTGGCCTGGCACCGCAAGCCCACCCTCACGCTGCAAGACAATGCCGACGGCACCCACCGCTGGTTTGCCGATGGCCGCCTGAACAGCTGCTACCTGGCCCTGGATCAGCAGATCGAGCAGGGCCGTGGCGAGCAACTGGCGCTGATCTATGACTCGCCGGTGACCGGCGTGCAGCAGGCCTACACCTACCATCAGCTGCGTGACGAGGTGGCGCGCCTGGCCGGCTTGCTGCGCCAGTTGGGGGTAAACAAGGGCGATGGGGTGATCATCTACATGCCCATGGTGCCGCAGGCGGCCATGGCCATGCTGGCCTGCGCACGAATTGGCGCGGTGCACTCCGTGGTGTTCGGGGGTTTTGCCGCCAACGAGCTGGCCCTGCGTATCGACGATGCCCGGCCGACGCTGCTGCTGACGGCCTCGTGCGGGCTGGAGTTCGACCGGGTAATCGAATACAAGCCGCTGGTCGACCGTGCCCTGCAACTGGCCCGGCATCAGCCGCGTAACGTGCTGGTGCTGCAGCGGCCGCAGGTGTGTGCCCGGTTGCAGCCTGGCCGCGATCTGGACTGGCAGGCAGCATTGGCCAGCGCCGAACCGGTGCCACCGGTGGAGCTGAATGCGGGCGATCCGCTGTACATCATGTACACCTCGGGTACTACCGGCAAACCCAAGGGCATCGTGCGGGAGAACGGCGGCAACGCCGTGGCGCTGTGCTATGCCATGCGCCATATCTACGGCATGCAGGCCGGCGATGTATGGTGGGGCATTTCCGACGTCGGCTGGGTGGTCGGCCATTCGCTGATCGTTTATGGGCCGCTGATGAGCGGCTGCACCACGGTGTTCTACGAAGGCAAGCCGATCCGCACCCCGGACGCATCGGCCTACTGGCGGGTGGTGGAGCAATACAAGGTCAACGCGCTGTTCTGCGCGCCCACTGCCATGCGCGCCATTCGCAAGGAAGACCCCGAGGGTGAACTGATTCGCAAGCACGACCTGAGCTCGCTGCGCCAGTTGTTCCTGGCTGGCGAGAAACTGGATTCCAGCACTCACGAATGGCTGGAGCGGGTCAGTGGCAAGCCGGTGCATGACCATTGGTGGCAGACCGAGACCGGCTGGCCAGTCACCGCGCCATGTGTGGGGCTGGAAGGCAGCGCGGCGAAGCCGGGGTCGAGCAACCGGGCGGTGCCGGGCTACCACGTGCGCGTGCTGGATGAAGAGGGCCATCTGCTGGGGCCGAACCACCAGGGCTCGATCGTTATCGCGCTGCCATTGCCGCCTGGCTGCAGCCAGACGCTGTGGGGGGACCACGAGCGTTACTTGCAGGCTTACCTGCATACCTATCCGGGGTATTACCACACCGGCGATGGCGGCTACCTCGACGAGGACGGCTTCGTCTACATCATGGGTCGCACTGATGACGTGATCAACGTGTCCGGGCACCGGCTGTCCACCGGCGAGATGGAGGACCTGGTGGCGCGTCATCCGGCGGTGGCCGAGTGTGCGGTGATTGGCGTGCACGACGAGATCAAGGGGCAGGTGCCGTTGGCCCTGGTGGTGCTCAAGGACGGCGAGGGCATTGCCGAGGCTCAGTTGCTGGTGGAACTGGTGGGCAGCGTGCGTGAGGAGATTGGTCCGTTGGCCTGCTTCAACCGGGTGCGCTTGGTCAAGCGCTTGCCCAAGACCCGCTCGGGGAAGATTCTGCGGGCGGTGCTGCGCAAGATTGCCGATGGGCAGGACTATGTGCCGCCTTCGACCCTGGACGACCCTGCGGTGCTGGGGGAGATCGAGGCGGTGCTGGCGGATCTGCCCAGGGCGGGTTGAAGTTTTGACTTTGCTGGCCTCTTCGCGGGCATGCCCGCTCCCACAGGTACGGCACAGCTTTCAGGGCCTGTGATGAACCTGTGGGAGCGGGCGTGCCCGCGAAGAGAACGCGCCAGGCAATGCAGTTCTAGGGGGCTACCTGATGCAGCTGCCCCAACCGGCTGCGCGTACGCATCAGGTCGGCAAGTGGCCCGCCCAGGCTTTCTTCCAGCGGCCGCTTGCCAATCACCAGCACCTGCCGATCCTGGTCATAAAGCACATCCACCAGGTTGACGAAGCGCTGCTGCGCGGCCAGCGAACATGCCGACAAGTCATCCAGCCCATCGATGATCCATTCATCGTATTGCCCGGCCAGCACCAGGTAGTCGATCACTGCCGTGGCCTTTTCGCACAGGTCGTCAAAGCCCAGCAGCACCCGCCGGCCATCCACGGCCAGTGCGCGCAGCGGGCGCTTGTTCACTTCCAGCATCACCGGCTGCGGCTTGGGCACATTCAGCGCCTGGCGCTGCGCTGCATTGCCCGGCCAGACGTAGTGGCCCCGGGTAAAGCGCTGATGCTCACGGTTGGCCGGCAAGCTGCGGAAATCGGTGTCGCCACCCACTTCCAGCACTTCCATCGAGCTGTTGATCAGGCGAATCACCGGCAGAAAGCGCTCGTGGTACAGCGGGTTGGGCAGCAGCCCTTCGGGCGCATAGTTGGAGGTCACCAGCAAGAACACACCACGGGCGAACAGCGCGTTGAACAGGCGGGTGAGCAACATGGCATCGCCAATGTCGTGCACATGGAATTCGTCGAAGCACAGCACCCGGCAATCGCCGAGCAGCTCGTCGAGTGCCGAGCCCAATGCGTTGTCCAGCTCCCGGTGGCGGTGCATGCCCTGATGCAGGCGGGCAAAGAAGTCATGGAAGTGCAGGCGCTGCTTGGCCTGCACCGGCACGGCCTGGAAAAAGCCGTCGAGCAGCCAGCTCTTGCCGCGGCCTACCGGGCCGTACAGGTACAGGCTGCGCGGCTGACCTCGTTCGAGCTGCGCCAGTTGTTCGGCCATGCAGTGGATTACCCGGCGTTGGCCGTCGCTAAGCTGGTAGCCGCGGCTGTGTGCCTTGTCCTCGAACCAGCCGAGCAGTTCGCTCTGGTTGGTGGCGGCGCCGCGCAGGCGTTGGCCAAGCTGGCGTAGCGGGGTTGGGATCCAGGCAGGCAAAAGCAAAGCTCCTTGGGCGATGGCGGGGTAGCGTGCAGCTTGCCCGAGGGCGGCCATTTTGACTAATACAGAAAGTGCGCGGCATTGATCGCCTGACGAGATAGGTTTGCCATGCAGGCGTACAGTAAAGGCTGGAACCAGAGCGAGGAGGGGCGAGCATGCACGCCGACTTTGATCTGCAGCGCTTCGTCGAGGCGCAGAACCCGGTGTATGACCAGGTGATGGAGGAGCTGCAGGCCGGACGCAAGCGCAGTCACTGGATGTGGTACGTATTCCCGCAGCTCGATGGCCTGGGCCACAGCGCCATGGCCGAACGCTATGCGCTGGCCGGCGTCGACGAGGCCCGCGCCTACCTGGCTCATCCGCTGCTTGGCCCGCGCCTGCAAGCCTGCGTGACGGCTCTGCTGCGGCACAGTGACAAGAGCGCCCGTGAAGTGCTTGGCAGCCCCGACCATCTCAAGCTGCGCTCGTGCCTGAGCCTGTTCGCCCGGGCCGCGCCCGACAACCCGTTGTTCCAGCTGGCGCTGGTGCAGTTCTATGACGGTGAGCCGGACGCCCTGACCCTGACCAGGCTGGAGGGCTAGCTCAGGCCTTGCGCTCCAGTTGGCGTTCGATCATGTACTTCACTGCCAGCCGGCGTTCTTTAAGGTGGCGGAGGTCTTCATCCTCGAAGTTGCCCGCCGAGATAGACTCGGCGGCCAGCACCTGGTTGTCGATGTCCATGTACTCGTCCAGCAGCCGGTCCAGTGCCTTGTCCTGCTGACGGCGTTGCTGGACGATTTCGCGCGGGTAGTGCAAGTCCTGGTAAAGATCGTGGGAGACAGGCATAGGGTCCTCCTTGGTCAATGCAGATGGCTCATCTGATTGGAAGGAATGAATGCGATTGTGTTGAAGCCAAGCGGGCAGAAAACGACGGATGGTCATCGCGCCAACAGCGAAAATGACTAACTCGCTGTTTTTTGGTAATTTTTTTTCATCAGGGGGTTCACAGAACGAAAGTTTGTTGTTAAAGTGCCGCGCATTCCAAGACAACAACCCGGTTGTCACTCAGTTGGAATTGTCAGAGCAGCTTACGCTGCATCCGATACAGGGGCGTCGCCAAGCGGTAAGGCAGCAGGTTTTGATCCTGCCATGCGTTGGTTCGAATCCAGCCGCCCCTGCCATTTTCATGTTTCAAACGTATCTCGGTCCGGTGCTTGGAAAGACAAGCGCTGGGCTTTGTCGTTTCCGCGTGTTTTGCCTGGGCTCTGTTCGGTCACCTGGCAGTTCCAAGCATCTCGTTCAGCAAGCGGGCCAGTTCGTCGGCCTGTACCGGCTTTTGGATCACCAGGCTGCCTGGCAACTCCAGCCCTTGCAACTCCGCATACCCGGTGAGAAGTACCACCGGCAGCTGCGGATAGCGTTCGCGTGCCGCCAGTGCCAGTTGCGCACCGTTGAACTCGGGCATGGCGAAATCGCTCAGTAGCAGGTCGATCTGCCCATCCAGCAAGGCCAGGGCCTGTTCGCCACTGTGCGCCTGGCGCACCTGGTAGCCGTACTGGCGCAACACATCTCCGAGCATGTCGCGTACCAGATGGTCATCATCCACCAGCAGCACGGTGCGGTTATGGCCGCATTCGCTTACCGAGTGGCTGAGCAGTGACGGCGTCGGTTCGCTCAAGGCTTCATCCTTGACTGCCGGTAGATACACGGCCACCTGCGTGCCACGCCCCTGCGTGGTATCGATGCGCACGCCACCCCCGGACTGTTTGGCAAAGCCGAACACCTGGGCCAGGCCCAGGCCCGAGCCCTTGCCGATATCCTTGGTGGTGAAGAACGGCTCGAACACTTTGGCCAGCACTTCTTCACTCATGCCGCAGCCGGTATCGCGGATGCTCAACATCACATACTCGCCAGGGTCCGGGTCTTCCGGGCGCTGCGGGCGGGCGTCGATCCGGGTGTTGCGGGTCGACAGCGTCAGTTGACCACCGTCGGGCATGGCATCGCGGGCGTTGATCGCCAGGTTGAGAATGATCATTTCGGTCTGCGTCGGGTCGGTCAGCGCCTGCCACAGGGTTGGTTCCAGGTCCAGGCGCACCGAGACATTGCCGCCCAAGGTGCGGCGCAACAACTCCTCCAGGCCGGCCAGGGTGCGGTTTAGGTTCAGTGCCACCGGCTCCAGGCGCTGGCGGCGGGAGAAAGCCAGCAACTGCGAGGTCAGCTTGGCACCGCGTTCGCCCGCTTCGCGAATGTGCTTGAGCCGCGCACGGGCCTTTTCCAGGTCGGCTTTGGCCAGGTCGCGCTCGAGGAAGCTGGCGCCAGTCAGAATTACCGTCAGCAGGTTGTTGAAATCGTGAGCCACACCGGCGGTCAGCTGGCCGACTGCCTCCAGCCGCTGCATCTGCTGCAGCGCGGCCTCGATACGTTCGCGTTCGGCGATCTGCTCAAGCAGCCGGGCGTTGGCTTCGGCCAGTCCCAGGGCGGCCTCGCGCTCGCTGGTGATGTCGCGCGCCACCACGTACAGCAGGGTGTCTTCCGGTACCACCACCCACGACAACCAGCGCTGCTGGCCACCTGCATCCAGGATGCGCCCGACAAAGCGGGCACTGGTGCGGCCATGGGCGAGGGTAGCCAGTTCGGTGAGCAGCAGTTCCTGGTCGGGCTCGGGCAGCAGGTACAGCAAGGACGACTGGCTCAGACGTTCGCGGGACAAGCCCAGGCTGGCTTCCCAGGCGGGGTTCAGCGCGACCGGGGTCAGGTCCTTGTTGAGCACGGCCAGCAAGTCTTGCGATAGCTCCCATGCACGGTCGCGCTCGCGGGTGCGGCGCTCGACCCTTTCCCCCAGCATCTCGTTGAGCTGGCGCAGCGCCTGGGTAGCCAGGCGTTGGGTGTGGATGTCCTGCAACACCCCGGAAAAGCGCACGCACTTGTCGTTGACGAACTGGCTCTGGCCGCTGCTGAGCAACCAGCGCGGTTCCAGGCCAGCGGGTTGGGCGATGCGGAATTCGACCCGGTAATGGCCGCCACTTTCCGGGCACATGGCGTGTTCCACGGCTTCACGCACGTGCGCCAGGTCGTCGGGGTAGATGCCGGCGTAAAACACCTCAAGGGTCATTTCGGTACTGGCGGGCAAGCCGAACAGGGTCTTGCAGCGGTCATCCCACAACAACAGGCCTTCTTGCGGACGCATGTCCCAGGTGCCCATGCCGGCGGCGTCGATGGCGATGCGCGCACGTGCCTCGACATCGGCCAGTGCCTCTTCCGCGCGGCGCCGGCGCTGGCGCTCCTGCACTTCGGTCAGGGCCCGGCGCACGGCCTTGGGCAGCAGCGGCAGGTTCTTCTTCAACACATAGTCGGTGGCGCCCAGGCGGATCATTTCCACCGCATGTTCTTCGCCATAGATGCCAGACAGGAAGATGAACGGAATGTCCGGAGCCAGGCGCTGGGCGATGGCCAGCACTTCGCTGCCGGACGAGCCCGGTAGCACGCAGTCGCACAGGATCAGGTCGTACGGCGCTTCGCGCAGGGCGTGTTCGACACCGGTATGGTCGAATACCAGGTGTGCCTGTACATGCAGCCCGCTGCGCTCCAGGCGCATCAGGGTCAACTCGGCGTCCATCGAGTTGTCTTCGACCATCAGCAGTTTCAGTGGTGTTGGCTGCATCGTCGTGGTCACCTCAGAGGCTGCCACGCCGGTTCAGGCGCAGCGAGCCGGGTGGCGGCTCGTTGAGTACCGCCCAGAACACCCCCAGGTCGGAAATGGCGGCGACGAATTCCTTGAACTCCACCGGTTTGACCACATACGCGTTCACCCCTAGCTCGTAGGCGCGCAGCAGGTCAGGCTCCTCGCGCGAGGAGGTCAGCATCACCGTCGGGATGCTGCGTAGCTCGGCGGTGGCGCGCACTTCCTTCAACACCTCCAGGCCGTCGACTTTTGGCAGTTTCAGGTCCAGCAGCAGCACCGCGGGGTTGCCATCGTCACGTTCGGCATAGGCATTGCGTCGTAGCAGGTAGTCAAGTGCCTCGGCACCGTCACGCAGCACGATGACCTCGTTGGCCAACTGGCTGCGTTCCAGCGCCAGGAGCGTCAGCTCCAGGTCCCGTGGGTTGTCTTCGACCAGCAGGATGGGTTTGAGCATGATAGTGCGGTGCCTCAGGTGGTCGCGGGGTGGCGCGGGAGGGTGAAGTGGAAGGTCGCGCCCTGGCCAACCTTGCCATGGGCCCAGACCCGGCCGTCGTGCCGTTCGATAATGCGACGCACGCTGGCCAGGCCAATCCCGGTGCCTTCGAAGTCTTCCATGCGGTGCAGGCGCTGGAACACGCCGAACAGTTTGTTGGCGTAGGCCATGTCGAAGCCCACGCCGTTGTCACGAATGCAGATCTCGGTTTCGCCCGGGTGTTGCACGGCGCTGATGCCGATGCGCGCCGGGGTGCGTCCACGTGTGTACTTGATGGCGTTGGCCAGCAGGTTGTGCAAGGCCATGTTGATGAACGCCGGGTCACCGATCACCTTGGGCAACTGGGCAATGTCCCAGACAATTTCGCGGTTCTGGTAATCGGGCGCGAGTTCGCTGCGAATGGCCTCGACCAGGGTGTTGAGGTCGACCTCGGACAGGCGCAGGGCCGAGCGGCCCATTTGCGAGAAGTTGAGCAGGTTGTCGACCAGGCTTCCGGCAAAATGCGCGGCTTCCTCGATGTGTTGCAGAAAACGCCTGCCACGTTCGTTGAGGTTCTGGCCCTCGATTTCGCCGAGCAGCTCGGAGTAGCCGGCAATATGGCGCAGAGGCGCGCGCAGGTCATGGGACACGCTGTAGGAAAACGCTTCGAGTTCCTTGTTCGAGCGGCGCAACTCGCTGGCCAGTTGCGCCAGTTCCTCGGCCTTGCGCAGGACAATGCCGAGCACAGCCGTGCGCAGCTCCTGAACGCCCTCGATGACCAGCGGGTGCCAGGGTTCGCAGTAGCCGCGCAAATTTTCCTGCCAGCGTTCGAAACTGTGGCGCGGGTCCAGGTTACCCTGCGGCCCGACCTGTTTGTTCGGCTGCCCGGCCCAGTTTACCGTGCGCACCTGCTCGGGGCGGAACCACAGCAGGTAGTGCGAGTGGATCTGTGAAATGGCCACTGCCAGGACGCCGCCGGCATGGGCTGCGAGCTCAGGCAGTTCATCAATGTCGCGGCGCAGGTTGTCGCTGTGGAACACGCTCTCTTCGCCACGTTGCGATAGCCAGTGCACCAGGGCGGTTACCTGCGCGGCCGGTGGGGTCTTGCCGATCAGGTCGCAACGTTCGGCGGATATGACCGCGGCACCTTGGGCACCGGCGAAAGCCAGCAGTACTTCGGGCAAGTCGCGCAGGCCGTCACCGACACTGTCATGGTCGGCCATGGACGAAATCATGCGCACGATGTGTTGGCGCAGCTCCAGCAACTGGCGCGTGTTGGCATGGGACTCGCGCGACTCGATCTGCAGCGACAACACACTGGCCAGCAGTTCGCAGGCGGTGCGGGTGCGCAGGTCCACCGGTCGCGGCTGCTCATGGTGACAGGACACCAGCCCCCACAACTGCCCGTCGACCACGATCGACAGCGACATCGATGCCAAGGTGCCCATGTTGCGCATGTATTGCAGATGCACTGGCGACACGCTGCGCAGTGCGGCAAAGCTCAGGTCCAGGGGCTTGCCGGTGCGCGGGTTGACAGCGGGCAGCAGCGGCGAGGCCTGGTAATTGGCATCCTCGATCACGCGGATGCGGTTGATTCGGTACAGCTCGCGCGCCTGGCTGGGTATGTCCGAAGCGGGGAAACACAGGCCCAGGTAGCTCGGGTAACCCGGGTCGGCCACTTCGGCCAGCACCTGGCCGTTACCCTCGGCGTCGAAGCGGTAGGCCTTGACCCGACCAAAGCCGGTGATGCGCTTGAGTTGCAGCACTGTTTGCTGCAGCAGTTCTTCAAGGCTACCGGCCTGGTGCAGACGGCCGACAAAGCTGCGCACCAGCGGGTAGTAGTCGCCTTGCCCGGCAAGGTCTGCCGGCAGGCGAGGGGGTTCGAACTCGGCGATCAGCACTTGGTCGTGACGGTGGACCAGCAGGTGCAGGTTGCCACGGTAAGGTGCGTCCTGGCGCAGGTGCACATCGCTGATGTGGAATGGAAAGACCTCGTCCTGCGGCAGGCGTGCCAGGTGCAGGCGCAGGTCGAAGCCACCGCTTACCAGTTCGGCGAAGTCACAACCGGCCAGTTCAGCGGCCGGTATGCCCAGCCAGTGCTCGATATTTTCACTGGCCTGGAGTACCTGCATGTCGGTTTCGTCCAGCACCAGAAGGAAACCGTGGGGCTGGATGCTGCCAGGCAGCCGGATGGGCTCCTGGGCGCAGCGCTCGAGGGCTTGGGTGAGCGTGCTGTCTGCAATCATCTATGAAAACGCTCCTGTCGTGTTCGTCCATGCATGCCGCATGAGTCTAGGCAGGATGAAGGGAATACACCCTAACAGAATATCGGCCTGGTTACCGGCCTATGGCCATTTGAGAGGAATGCTGGCGATGCGTTCTGTTCCAGGTGTTTTTTTTTACGTGGTAGCGCTTTTCGGCTAATACAAAAAAATGGTTGCATGCCAGCACTGTGACACCATCTCGCTGCTACGCTCAGACCAGCAGACATCGACAAGGAAAAGCAAGGTGACGGAGCGCTTCCTGGCAGCCCTGTTGGGCCTTATGTTGAGCAGCAGTGCCGTGGCGGCAGATTTCCTGGTAGAGGTACGGGTGCTGGTGCAGCGCGGCTGCATGCTGGTCAGCCAGCCCCGCGATGCGGGTGCGCAGGCACTGGGGCGGATCGACCTGGGCGTTGCTGCGCGCCTGGATGGCCCTGGCGCACCGCTCAGCGGCGTGTTGCCGAGCCAGCGCCCGCCACGCCTGGAGTGCAACCCCGACACCCCGTACCAGGTCCGAGTCGACGGGGGGCAGCATGGTGGCGTCGGCGAGTTGCGCTTTCTGGCCAGCGATGATGACGCGGCCCGGCCCATCCCGTATCGCCTGTACCGTGACCCCGCCTGGCGCGAACCGCTGGTAGTGAATGGGGTGCATGCGGCGCGGGTGCCGGACAGCGGCTCGGTCGAGCTGCCGCTGTATGCACGGATCGACAAGCTGGCCTGGGTACCGCACGCAGGCAGGTATGCCGACCTGCTCAAAGTAACCGTCACCTGGTAGGGATGCCGCCATGCCCAAGGACGCGACGCCATGAACCGCACCTCTATCCTGCTGCTGACCCTCGGTCCGCTGCTGGTGCCCGGTGGTGTTGCGCATGGCACCAGCAGCGGTTTCATACAGGCGCGGCTGGTAATCAGCGCGGCTTGCCAGGTCAGCAGCAACGCGACGCAACCAACGGTGGTGGGCAAACCGGGGGTGCTGGACTTCGGTGAGCGCGCTCCGCACTGGGACCAGCCGCTGCGCAGTCGGGTCGATGACATGAGCGGCGAGGGCAGCCTGCAGATCAGTTGCACGCCCGAGGTGCGGGCGATCAACGTGCGCATCAACGGCGGCCTGAATGGCAGTGACGGTATACGGCGCCTGAGTAACGGCCGCGAGCTGATCCCTTACCAGCTGGCGATCGACCCGGGCGGTAACAGCCGTTACGGCATCGGCCAGGCGCGTGCCTTCACCATCAGCAGTACCCGGCAGATACCGATCCCCATCTACGGTGTGGTAGTGGCGCAACCGCGCGCGCTACCGGCCGGGCTGTACCGTGACACCCTCAGGGTGACCCTGGACTGGTAACGACGCAAGGAGACTTCGATGCGAATGAACCTCTCACGCTGCATCCTCGCCGGCCTGGGCCTGGCGCTGGCTTCCCAGGCCCAGGCCGCCACGACCGGGACCATCGACTCGAAGCTGACCTTGACCGCGGCATGCCAGGTCAATGGCAGCTCTGGCACCTCGGGGGTGAGCTTTGGTGTCCTGGACTTCGGCACCAAGGATGCCCTGTTCACTTCTGCCGATGCCGAGGTAATTGGCGGCGGCGGAGGGGCGATGAGCATTCTCTGTTCGGCCGGCACGGTACCGGTGATCCGCGTGGGTGCAGGTTCCCACGACGGCCAGTCGGCCGGGGGCAGCCGTGCACTGGCCGATGGCGTCGGCAACTTCGTGCCGTACGATTTCTACACCGATGCCGGGCGCACACAGCTGTTGGCGATCAACGGCACCATCACCTTGCCGACCAGCAGCGGTGTGGCCCAGATCGTCAACCTGTATGGCCAGGCGCGCGGCAAGGCCGGCCTGCCGGCGGGGGTGTACACCGATACGGTGTCCGTCGAGCTGTCGTTCTGAACCATGCGCAACTGGCTGGCGGTTGGCCTGGGCAGCCTCGGCGTGCTGCTGGCCGCGCCGCTGGATGCGGCGACCAGCAGCAGCTTCCTGGTGTCGGCGCAGATCGTCGCCGGGTGCCTGGTGGTTGGCGGCGCGAGCAGCTACGGGACGCTTGACTACGGCACGCGATCGGCGCTGGCCACCGGGGGTATCGGCACCTCGCTGGGCGGTACCACGGTGACCTTTCAATGCACTCCAGGGGTCGCCGTGAGCATGAGTGTGGATGGCGGGCAGAACAGTGCCAGCGGCATGCGCAACCTCAAGCGAACGGGCGGCACGCAGATGCTGGCCTACCAGTTGTACCGGGACGCGGCCTATAGCCAGAGCCTGGGGATCGGGCAGAGCGTGGCCGTGAGCTACACCGACCCGACGGCGATCAAACTGCCGGTGTACGGACGGGTCCAGCTGAGCGGCACGCTGCCGGCAGGGACCTACACCGATGTAGTACAGGTGACCGTGACCTGGTGAATACGTCGGCACCAACGACCAGTATCCAAGGAGAGCTTCATGGGGGCAGGCGCGAAGTGGGCGCGTGGATTGATCGGCGCATTGTGGCTGGCGAGCCTGCCGGCCGGGGCCGCCACCTCGGTGCTGATCTGGCCGATCGACCCGGTGCTGGAGGCTGACCAGAAGGCCGGCGCACTCTGGCTGGAAAACCGCGGCAGCGCACCGGCCAACTTGCAGGTGCGGGTGTTTGCCTGGCGCCAGGGTGACTACCAGGAACAGTATCAGGCGCAGCGCGAGATCATCGGCAGCCCGCCGGTGGCCAGCATCGCCCCCGGGCAGAAGCAACTGATCCGCCTGACCCGCACTGGCCCCTCGCCAGTCGGCCAGGAGCAGGCCTACCGCATCATCATCGACGAAATCCCGCCCGCCATCCCCGTCGACAAGGCCGAGCCCGGCACCACCGCGGCGATCCGCCTGCAGATGCGCTACTCGGTCCCGCTGTTCGTCTATGGCGAAGGCCTGTGGGGCAAGGCCGACCCGGCGGGCAAGCGCAATGCCGAGGGCGTCGGCAAGCCGCAACTCAGTTGGCGCGCGGTGACCGTGCAGGGCAAGCCCTATGTGGAACTGCGTAACACCGGCCCGGTGCATGCTCGCCTGACCGATGTGGTGGTGCAGCAGGGCAGCCATAGCGCGCCACTGGCCGAGGGCCTGCTGGGCTATGTGCTGCCAGGGGCCAGCATGCGCTGGCCGGCACCGCTGGCAGCCAGTGCCGGCAGTGTGCTGAAGGGGAGGGTGAACGGCCAGAGCAGCGCGGACCCCATCCGCCAAAGCCAATGAGCGTGCGCCTGAATGCCGCGCTGCGGCCAGGGAGGACCTGGCAATGGTCGCAAACCATGTGGGTGGTGGCTGACGGCGACTACCCACCGCTGCTGCCTGGGGGTGGCCCTGTTCGGCTCTGGCCTGGCGCTGGCCAACGACCTGCCGCCACCGCCCACGGAGCTGTCGGTCATCGCCGACGCAACGCTGTACCTCGAACTGCTGGTGAACCAGATGCCCAAGGCTGAACTGGTACCGGTGCAGCAGCGCGCCGGGCAGTTGTACCTGGACAGCGAGGTGCTGCGCGGGGCTGGTGTCTCGCTGCCGGGCAACCCCCAGGGCGAGGTGGCGCTGGAGGCCATCGCGGGGTTGCACGCCGACTACGACAGCCAGAACCAGCGCCTGCTGCTGCAAGTGCCCCCGGCCTGGCTGCCCGATCAACAGCTGGGCGAGCGCAATCTGTACCCGGCCAGCGATGCGCGCAGCAGTTTCGGCGCGTTGTTCAACTACGACCTGTACCTCAACGACACCGATGACGGCGGCAGCTATCTGGCGGCCTGGAACGAACTGCGGCTGTTCGACAGCTGGGGTACGTTCTCCAGCACCGGTCAGTGGCGCCAGTCGTTCGAGGGGGCGCCGGCCGACGACACGCGCCAGGGCTTCTTGCGTTACGACACCACCTGGCGCTTCACCGACGAGCAGCGCCTGCTGACCTACGAAGCCGGTGACCTGGTCACCGGCGCCTTGCCCTGGACCAGCTCGGTGCGGGTCGGCGGCGTGCAGTTATCGCGCGATTTCGCCGTGCGCCCCGATCTGGTCACCTACCCGTTACCGGCGTTCTCTGGTGAAGCAGCGGTACCGACCTCGCTGGACCTGTTCATCAATGGCTACAAGTCCAGCACCACCGAGTTGCAGCCGGGCCCTTATACATTGACCAACGTGCCGTTCATCAACGGCGCCGGGGAAGCAGTGGTGGTTACCACCGATGCCCTTGGCCGGCAGGTGTCGACCACCTTGCCGTTCTACGTCACCAGCAGCCTGCTGCAGCAGGGCCTGGCGGATTATTCGGTAGCGGCCGGCAGCCTGCGCCGTGACTACGGCGTGCGCGATTTTGCCTACGGCCCCGGGGTTGCTTCGGCAAGCCTGCGCTACGGGGTCAGCGACGTGTTCACCCTGGAGACCCATGCCGAAAGCGCTGGCTCGCTGATGCTGGGCGGCCTGGGCGGCAACATGCGGCTGGGCAACTTCGGCGTGCTCAACGCGGCCCTGGCGCAGAGCCGATTCGATGGCGACAAGGGCCACCAGGTCGCCCTCGGCTACCAGTACAACAGCCAGCGCGTCGGCTTCAGCTATCAGCGCCTGCAACGCTACGGCGACTACGCCGACCTGACCCGGGTCGATAGCCAGGACATGCAGCTGAGCCAGCGCAGCGAACAGGTCACGTTGAGCCTGAACCTGAACGAGTACGGCAACATCGGCGCCGGCTATTTCGACGTGCGCGCCGGTGACGACACACGTACCCGGCTGATCAACCTGAGTTACAGCAGGCCGCTGTGGGGCAACAGCAGCGTGTACCTGTCGGCCAACCGTGAAGTGGGGGACAGCCAGTGGGCGGTGCAGGCGCAACTGGTGATCCCGTTCGACCTGCACGGCACCCTGGCCCTGGGCATGGAGCGTAGCCAGCAAGGCGAAACACTACAGCGGGTCAACTACAGCCGTGCCACGCCGGTGGGCGGTGGTGTCGGCTACAACCTGGGCTACGCCGCCGGTAGCGAGCGCGACGCCTACCGCCAGGCCGATGTCACCTGGCGCCTGCAGTCGGTGCAGTTGCAGGCTGGTATGTATGGCAGCAGTGGCGAGATGACCCGCTGGGCCGACGCCAGTGGCTCGCTGGTGTGGATGGATGCCGGGCTGTTCGCGGCCAACCGTATCGATGATGCCTTCGTGGTGGTCAGCACCGGGGGCTACGCCGATGTGCCGGTGCGCTATGAAAACCAGGAGGTCGGCCGCACCGATGCCAACGGTCACCTGCTGGTGCCGTACGGCAGCGGTTACTACCGCGGCAAGTACGAGATCGACCCCATGGACCTGCCACCGGACATCCTCGCGCCGGAAGTGGAACAGCGGGTGGCGGTGCGTCGGGGCAGCGGCTACCTGCTGGAATTCCCGCTCAGGCGTGTGCTGGCGGCCAGCGTCGAACTGGTCGACGCTGACCGGCAGGTGCTCAAGCTGGGCAGCCGCGTCACCCATGCTGAAAGTGGCGGCCAGGCGGTGGTCGGTTGGGATGGCCTGGTGTATCTGGAGAACCTGGCGGCGCATAACCGCCTGCAGGTGGAGCTGGAAGGGGGCGGGCATTGCCAGGTGGCGTTCGACCTGCCCGAAGCGCAAGGCTCGATCCCCTTGATCGGCCCGTTGGTGTGCAAATGACGGCCTGCTGGCGCGGGTTGTGGGCGGGGTTGCTGTTACTGCCGGCAGCTTCGGCGTGGGCGCTGTGCTCGTCGGTTGCGACGTCGCCGGCAGCGTTCGGCAGCCTCAGCTCGAGACAGGTCCTGAATACGGTACAAAGCACCTCGACGCTGAACTCGGGGTTGCAGTGCAGTGGCTCGCTGCTCACCCTGCTCAGTAGCGATGATCACTTCTATGCCACCATCCTGCCCGCGTCGGGCGGGCTGGTCGGCCCGACGGGTGACGTGATCCCCTACACCCTGTATGCCGACAACAGCACCAACTATCCGCTGACCCGTGGTCAGCCCTACGACTTCGCCCGCAACAATATCATCGACCTGCTGGGGTTGCTCGGCAGCTCCACGCCCAAGACTGTGCCGATCTACATGCGTACCCAGACTGGCAGCAACGTCGCCGCAGGGCTGTACCAGGAGACCCTGACCGTGGCCTGGAGCTGGAACTACTGTGCGGGGATTGGCCTCGGCGGGCTTTGCGTGGGGCGTGACATCAACTCGGGTAGCCAGAGCTTGTACGTGAGCCTGGTGGTGACCAACGACTGCCAGATCTCCACACCCAGCATCAGCTTCGCCAGTGCGCCGGTGGTGGCAGGCTTCGGCACTGTGAACCAGAGCCTGAGTGTATCGTGCACCAAGGGCAGCAATTACACCGTGGGCCTGGATGACGGCCAGAACGCAGCCAATGGGCGACGGCGGATGAAGTCGGCGGCCAACAACTACCTGGCCTATGACATTTTCAAGAGCGCCGGGGCGGTGCGGTGGGGTTCGACAGGGGCTGCGCGACGGGCCAGTGCCGATGCCGATGTGAACCCCGGCACGGGTACCGGTACCGGTAGCCAGGTGTTCAACTACAACGCCAAGGTCTACACCGACCAGGCTACACCGCCGGCAGCGACCTATACCGACAGTGTGATTCTGGACGTACAGTTCTGAGCGCAGGATTGCTATTGGGGGGACCTTGTGGGAGCGGGCGTGCCCGCGAACACCGGCGAAGCCGGTGCCATGCACCGCGCTGGATTCTTCGCGGGCACGCCCGCTCCCACAGGGGGCGCGTCAGCCAGGGGCCTCAGCGCAAATCACCCACCATCCTCGCCAATGTCTCCAGTACCGCCCCGGCCAGTGCCTTCGAGCGCGCTCCCGACCAGCCGGTGACGGCATCCGGCGCGTCGTCATGGTCCTTGAACGGCATTTCCAGCGTCAGTGACAGGCAATCATGGGCCATCCCCACCGCATTGCAGGCCAGCGTCGTGTTGGCTTGCCCCGGCTCGTCGCGGGTGTAGCCATGCACGGTCTGGAAGTCGCGGGTCAGGCTGCACAGGGTGCTGCGGAACTGCTCCTCCAGTTTGGCCAGCCGCGGCGTGTAGCCCGGGTTGCCCTCGCAGGCTGCGGTGAACACATGGGGAATCTCCTCGTCCCCATGCACGTCGATGAACGCATCCACGCCGTATTGCTTCATCTGCGCCTGAGCGAAGAACACCTCGGGGCTGAACTCGACGCTGGCGTCCTGCCAGGCACGGTTGAGGTCCTTGCCCTTGAAGTTGGTGCGCAGGTGGCCGAGGAAGGCACCGTCGGGGTTCATGTTGGGAATCAGGTACAGGTCGGCCTTGGCCAGCAACTGCCGGATCACGGCGTCATTGGCCTGCAGGCGGTCGATCACGCCTTCCATGAACCACTCGGCCATGTGTTCGCCCGGGTGTTGCTGGGCAATCAGCCACAGCTTGCGCTTGCCAGCGGCACCGTCACCGGCACGCAGCAGGGGAATGTCGCGGCCCTGTACGCTGCGGCCACTGGCTAGCAACTCGACCCCCGGCAGCTGCTGTGCACGTTCGATCAGCTGGTTGTGGCGCGCGCGCGGGTAGGGCTCGAAGTAGGCGAACCAGATGTGTGGCTGTTCGGCCTTGACCTCGAAGGACAGCGCCGTGCCGTCGAACTGGCTGGGGACGCGGAACCAGGTCTGCTGGTCGTAGGAGGCCACGGCGTTGTAGCCGCTCCAGGCGTTCTTGTAGGAGGAGCCGGAGGCATTGTCGAGGCTGAAACGATGGACCTGGCCCGGCGTCAGCCCGCTGACCTTGAAGTGGAACCACTGGTAGTGGCCGCTGTGGGTGTCCGGGCGGATGGCCAGGTGCACCCTGGCCGGGTTGCTGGCATCCAGCACCTGGATGTTGCCGGAATCGAAATCGCAGTCGATCTGCAGGGGGGACAGCGTCACGCTCATGTGCCTGGCTCCTTCTGGGGGCTTTGTTGTGAAGGGTACTGTACACGGCTTGGCAGGGTTGCTGCGCGAGATCAGGCGACGCGGGGGGATCTTGTATGTTTCCTGCAGGCTATTTGAAGAACTGACTCGGCGTGATGCCGAACTGGCGCTTGAACATGCTGGCGAAGGCGCTAGGGCTGTCATACCCCAGCGTCCCCGCCACATCGATGATCCGCTCGCCCGTGGCGATCCGCTCCAATGCCTGCATCAGCCGCGCCTGTTGGCGCCACTGGCCGAAGGTCATGCCGGTTTCCTTGCGAAACAGGCGCTGGATGGTCTTTTCGTCCACCCCCAGCTGCTGGCCCCAGTCGGCCACGGTGGCTTTATCGTCAGGTCGCTCGTGCAATGCCGAACAGATCGCCTGCAGGCGCTTGTCACCGGGCTGCGACAGCTTCAGCGGCAAGGTCGGCAGCACGCAGATCTCATCGAGGATCAGGCGCATCACTCGGGCTTCCCGCGAGTCGTCGGCAAACGGTGCGCTAAAGCCTACGGAGGCCTTGATCAGTTCGCTGAGCAGCGGCGAGATGCTGATGGCCTTGCTTTGCAGTGGCAGCTGCACTGCCGCGTCGCTGCGCACGAACACGCTGCGCATCTTTACATCGCCCACGCAGCGGATCGCGTGCACCTGGCCGCAGGGCATCCAGACGCCGCGGCTGGGGGGCACGGTCCAGCGTTCGTTGCCGGACTCGACGATCATCAGGCCTTTGATGGCATAGATCAGTTGATGCTTGGCATGGCTGTGAGGCTCGATGAACCAGTCGCTCGGGTAGTCCGTCGCACGGCTGCCCACTTCCCAGGTCCATTGATCGACCTCCACCAGCAATTCACGCTGCGGCTTCAGCATTTTGCCCCCCCTTGTACTGGCAGCCCGGCACGCCCACTTTAGCAGCAGCGGTTGGGGCGGGCATGCGAGCGGGTCGCCGGCAGCAGCGCGGTGGCCAGCCCCAGCAGCGGCAAGAACGAGATAACCTGGTAAACCCACTCGATGCCATGCCGGTCGGCCAGCTCGCCGAGCCCGGCGGCGCCGATGCCGCTGATCCCGAACATCAACCCGAACATCACCCCCGACACCATGCCGACCCGGCCCGGCACGGCTTCCTGGGCATACACCACCAGGGCGGCGAAAGCCGAGGACATCACCAGGCCGATGGTCACCGCCAGTACCGCCGTCCAGGCCAGGTTGGCATAGGGCAGGGCGAGGGCGAAGGGCGCCACGCCGAGGAACGAGACCCAGATCACCGCCTTGCGCCCGATACGGTCACCCACCGGGCCACCGGCGAAGGTGCCCAGCGCCACTGCCGCAAGGAACACGAACAGGTACAACTGGCTGCTCTGCACGCTCAGGCCGAAATGCTCGATCAGGTAGAAGGTGAAGTAGTTGGTAAACGAGGCGATGTAGACGAACTTGGCGAACATCAGCACGGCGATAACCGCCACTGCGCGCCACATGGCACCGTGCGACAGGCCCGGGGCCTGTTGGCCGGCGAAGGTCTTGAGCCGGGTCTGGCCATGGCGCACGGTCCAGCCGGTCACCCGCAGCAGCACGAAGACCGCCAGCGCGGCTGCCAGCATGAACCAGGCAATGGCCGCCTGGCCGTGGGGAATGACGATGGCAGCGGTCAGCAGCGGGCCGAGGGCCGAGCCGGTATTGCCACCGACCTGGAAGGTCGATTGCGCGGTGCCGAAGCGCCCGCCGGAGGCCATCCTGGCCACTCGCGAGGCTTCGGGGTGGAAGGTCGCCGAGCCCACGCCGACCACCGCTGCGGCTACCAGCAGCATTTCATAGCTGCTGGCGAAGGCGAGCAGGGCGATGCCCACCAGCGTTACCAGCATGCCAGCCGGCAGCAGGTAGGGTTGCGGGTGCTTGTCGGTGTACAGGCCGACCCAGGGTTGCAGCAGGGAGGCGGTCACCTGGTAGATCAGGGCGATCCAGCCGATCTGGGCAAAGCTCAGCGCGAAATCGCTCTTGAGCATAGGGTAGATAGCCGGCAACACGGCCTGGATCAGGTCGTTGAGCAGGTGGGCGAATGCGGCCGCGCCGACGATGCTGACCAGAAAACCCTGGGGTTGGTCGGCAGACGTGGTGGCGGCCATGGAGGCGGTGGAGGTCGTCATGGGCGATCTTCTTCTGGCGAAAGGGAACAAGGCATTTGCCGAAGAAGGGTAGCCAGTGCCCGGTTTGCCTGTCTCACGCCGAACAGGCAGCCACTGTCGCGTTTCGGACATCCATCGAGGCTGGCTTTATCGGGGCTGCTTTGCAGCCCTTCGCGGGCACGCCCGCTCCCACCGGAACCGGGTATTTCGTGAGCTCAGCCCGATACCTGTGGGAGCGGGCCAGGCGCCCGCTGCAGGGCTGATCAGAGCCCCAGTTCGCTGAGCCCGGGGTGATCATCCGGGCGCCGGCCCAACATGCCGAAGTGCCACGCCCGGCGCGGTCCCCGTGTAGGAGCGCGCTCAGGCCATATCGGCTGCGGATTTCCCGGCAGCCTTGCTACGCCCGCCCAGCCACACCAGCAGCAGCCCGGCAGCCGCCAGCATGCCACCTGCCATCGGCACTGCCGCATAGCCCAGATCCAGGCTGATCACCGCACCTCCCAGCGCCGCGCCCACGGCATTGCCCAGGTTGAACGCGCCGACGTTGATAGACGACGCCAGCCCCGGTGCTTCGATGGCGGCGATCATCACCCGCATCTGCAGCGGCGGTACCACGGCGAAGGTGAACATGCCCCATACCAGCAAGGCGATGGCGGCGCCGATATGGCTGCCCAGCACCAGCGGCATCAGCAGCATGATCACCGCCAGAGCCGCGAGGAAGATCCGCGCTGCACCTTCCAGCGACCAGTCGGCCAGGCGGCCACCCAGGCTGTTGCCCAGGGTGAAGCCCACACCAATCAGTACCAGGCCGAGGGTGACGAAGCTGTCAGAGGCGCCTGTCAGTTCGGCCAGTACCGGTGCCACGTAGGTGTACAAGGTGAACATGGCACCGGCACCGAGCACGGTGGTGGCCATTGCCAGCAGCACGCTGGGGCGGGCGATGACCGCCAGTTCCTTGCGCACGTGCGGCAGGCTGCCGCGTTCACCCTTGGGCAGGGCATACCACAGTGCCGCCATGGCCAACAGGCCCAGCAACGCGGTGCCGGCAAAGGCCATGCGCCAGCCGACCTGCTGGCCGATCCAGGTGGCGGCCGGCACGCCGCCGATGTTGGCGATGGTCAGGCCCATGAACATGGTGGCCACGGCGCTGGCCTGTTTCTCCCTGGGCACCACGCTGGCGGCCACCACCGCGCCAAGGCCGAAGAATGCGCCGTGGTTGAGGCTGGTGACCAGGCGCGAGGCAAGCAGGGTGTAGTAGTCCGGCGACAGCGACGACAGCAGGTTACCGAGGGTGAAGATGGCCATCAGCGCCATCAGTGCGGCGCGCTTGCCGAAACGGCTGAACAGCAGAGTCATGATCGGCGCGCCGACCATCACACCCATGGCGTAGGCGGTAATCAGCATGCCGGCGCTGGGGATGCTGACGTCGACACCTTGGGCGATCACCGGCAGCAGGCCCATCGGAGTGAACTCGGTGGTGCCGATGCCGAAGGCACCGATGGCCAGTGCAAACAGGACGCGCCCGGCTTTCGTTGTGCATGCTCCTGTCATGGGGCGGCCTCCGTCAGTTGGGCTTTTGTCTCATGGAATTGTGGCAATACGTATTCAGCGATTTCGCGCAGGGTTTCGTCCAGCGGCCGCACGTTACGCCGCAGATGCAGGCCGATATGGTCGACGCCCGCCGCGCGCAGGGCGGCCAGCTCGGCCGCCAGCGCCTTGCGGCCGCCGCGGAAACCGAAGCGCCAGCGTTGCAGCGGTTCGTCGGGGTTGTCCGCCAGGTCCAGGTGGATAAAGCTGCTGTAGGGTTTGTCGCCCGCCACCGCACGCCAGGCGGCGACCCGGTGTCGGTGGTCCTCCGGTGTGCCGGGGTAGGCCAGGCAGCCGTCCAGGTTGCTGCCGATCCATGCCGGGCTCTGCTGAGCCAGGCCGGCTACCAGCAACGGTAGCGGCGAGACGGTGCCAGGTAATACGGCCAACCCTTCGGGCAGGTGGCCATTGGCACCATCACGCAGCAGCGCGACCTGTTGGCGGAATGTGTTGCCGCGCCCCTCGAAATCCCGACCGAACAGCGGGTATTCCACCGGCCGGTCACCACTGGCCACGCCCAGCAGCAGGCGATTGCCGCTGAGGCGCTGCACGCTGTTGGCCGACTTCAGGGTCAGCAGTGGTTCGCGAATCGGCAGCACCACGGCAGCCGTGCCGAGCAGGATGTCGCGGGTTATCCCGGCCAGGTAGCCGAGGTAGGCAAACACCTCGAACACCTGGGCGGCGTCGCCGAACGACGGGTCGTACAGCGGCACATCGCGGACCCACAGCGCGCGGTAGCCCAGGCGGTCGGCCAGTTGTGCCAGTTCTGCGTGGCGGGCCAGGTCCGGCTCGCCGAACTGGCGGCCGTCGCGGCGCCGCGCCTGATCGCCGGCGGGCGTCCAGTCATGGTCCAGCGGCGCTTCCAGGCCGATACTGAAGCCGCCAGCGGTCAAGCGTTCAAGGGGCGTGGTCATGGCTTCAATCCCAGAGTGGCGCCAGGCCGTCAGGGCTGACTTCGCGGCCATTGCGCTCGAGCCTGGCGATGCGTGCCATGTCATCGGCGTCCAGCTTGAGGTCACGGGCGAGCAGGTTGCTGGCCAGGTTTTCGCGCTTGGTCGACGACGGGATCACCGCGTAGCCCAGCTGCAGGGCCCAGGCCAGGGCAACCTGGGCCACGGTGGCCTTGTGCTTGGCGGCGATGTCGGCCAGTACCGGGTCTTTCAGCACCTTGCCGTAGGCCAGGGTCATGTATGAGGTGACGGTGATGCCTTGCTCCTTGAGGAACGCAGTCAGCTTGGCGTTCTGCAGGTACGGGCTGAGTTCGATCTGGTTGGTGGCGATTTCGCCTTTGCCGACCACTTCGATGGCCTGGCGGGTCAGGTCGATGTTGAAATTGGATACACCGATCTGGCGGGTCAAACCCAGCTTCTTGGCTTCGGCCAGGGCGGTCATGTATTCGGGCAGCTCAACGCCGTTGCCTGGGGCTGGCCAGTGGATCAGCAGCAGGTCGACGTAGTCGGTGCGAAGTTTCTGCAGGCTGTCGCGCAGGCTGGGGATCAGCTTGGCGACGGCGTAGTTTTCGACCCATATCTTGGTGGTGATGAACAGCTCGTTGCGCGGTACGCCGCTTTCGGCGATGGCCTGGCCGACGTCGGCTTCGTTCTGGTAGATCTGTGCGGTGTCGATGACCCGGTAGCCCAGCTCCAGGGCCGACTTGACCGAATCGATGACGGCCTGGCCGGTGAGGCGGAAGGTGCCGAGGCCGAAGGATGGAATGCTCATGGATCTGCTCCTGGTGAGTGAGGGGTGAGCCGAATAGAGCCTGGTCGCTCGGGTTCGATCGCTCTTCGTGTGGGCAGCAGTGTGCGGGTTTGAGGGGGATTGATTAAGGTGGGGTGGGGCCAAGGTCATTTGATTCACAGTCAAGAATCGGCGGGCAAGTCGTGACTGTGCTGCTGGAATATCGGTTTCGCCCTGTGCCGGCCTCTTCGCGGGCTTGCCCGCTCCCACAGGAATGCCACTGTCCTGGAAGCCTGAGGTGTACCTGTGGGAGCGGGCAAGCCCGCGAAGAGGCCGGGTCGGGAAACGAAACAGCCCGCCATATAGGCGGGCTGTCTGGCATTGCAAGATGACGATCAGCGGCGGCGGAACAGCGGCAGCGGCTCGTCGGTGGCGGCCTGGTAGGTCACCGAGAAGAGAGAGAGAGAGAGAGAGAGAGAGAGAGAGAGAGAGAGAGAGAGAGAGAGAGAGAGAGAGAGAGAGAGAGAGAGAGAGAGAGAGAGAGAGAGAGAGAGAGAGAGAGAGAGAGAGAGAGAGAGAGAGAGAGAGAGAGAGAGAGAGAGAGAGAGAGAGAGAGAGAGAGAGAGAGAGAGAGAGAGAGAGAGAGAGAGAGAGAGAGAGAGAGAGAGAGAGAGAGAGAGAGAGAGAAGTCCTTCAGGCTTTGCAGCGCGTCTTCCGGGTCCTTGTCGGCACGGATGGCGAACGCATCGAAGCCGCAACGGGCCATGAAGAACAGCTGGTCGCGCAGCACGTCGCCAATGGCGCGCAGCTCGCCCTTGAACTTGTAGCGGTCACGCAGCAGGCGCGCATTGGAGTAGTTGCGCCCGTCGGTGAAGGCCGGAAAGTTCAGCGCGATGACCTGGAAGTGATGCACGTCCTCGCCGATTTCTTCCGCCTGCTCGTCGCTGTCCAGCCACACGCCCAGGCCGCCATCGCGGGCCTTGAGCACATGGGCATGGTCGCGCCACATCTGCAGCGGAACGATGTAGTCGTCGCAGTTGGTCAGCTCGTCAAAGGACGTTTCCTTGGGCAGCAGGTGCCAGGTTTCGTCGACGATCTGGTTGTTCTTAATGATTCGCTGCATAGACGCGTTCCTTGAAGGGGTCGATGCCGATACGCTGGTAGGTGTCGATGAAACGCTCTTCCTCGGTACGTTGCTCAACGTACACGGCGATCAGCTTCTCGATCACATCGGCCATGTCGTCCTGGGCGAAGGACGGGCCAAGGATCTTGCCCAGGCTCGCGCCACGCGCGGCATTGCCGCCCAGCGACACCTGGTAGAACTCTTCGCCCTTCTTGTCCACGCCGAGGATACCGATGTGGCCCACGTGGTGGTGGCCGCAGGCGTTCATGCAGCCGGAGATGTTCAGGTCGATTTCGCCGATGTCGAACAGGTAATCCAGGTCGTCGAAGCGGCGCTGGATGGATTCGGCGATCGGGATCGACTTGGCGTTGGCCAGCGAGCAGTAATCACCACCCGGGCAGCAGATGATGTCGGTCAACAGGCCGATGTTCGGGGTGGCGAAGCCGCTTTCGCGCAATTCCAGCCACAGCGCGTGCAGCTGGCGCTGCTCGACGTCGGCGAGGATGATGTTCTGCTCGTGTGAGGTACGCAGGAAGCCGAAGCTGTAGCGTTCGGCCAGGTCGGCCACGGCGTCCAGCTGCTTGTCGGTGAGGTCGCCCGGGGCAACGCCGGTGGGCTTCAGCGACAGGGTCACGGCCACGTAGCCAGGGCGCTTGTGGGCGCGAGTGTTGCGCGAGCGCCAGCGGGCGAAACCTGGGTACTCGGCGTCCTGGGCGGCGTAGTCGACGTTGTCCAGGGGCAGGTAGGCCGGGTCGACGAAGTGGCGCGATACACGCTGCACTTCGGCTTCGGTCAGGGTGGTGCTGCCGCCACGCAGGTGGACCATTTCGGCCTCGACCTTCTCGGCGAACACTTCCGGGGTAAGGGCCTTGACCAGGATCTTGATCCGCGCCTTGTACTTGTTGTCACGGCGACCGTAACGGTTGTACACGCGCAGGATGGCGTCGAGGTAGCTGATCAGGTCCTGCCATGGCAGGAACTCGTTGATGAACGAGCCCACCACCGGGGTACGGCCCAGGCCGCCACCGACCAGTACACGGAAGCCCAGTTCGCCAGCGGCATTGCGCACTGGCTCCAGGCCGATGTCGTGCACTTCGATGGCGGCGCGGTCTTCCTGCGAGCCGTTGATGGCGATCTTGAACTTGCGCGGCAGGTAGGCGAATTCCGGGTGGAAGGTGGTCCACTGACGGACGATTTCGCACCACGGGCGCGGGTCGACGATTTCGTCTGCGGCCACACCGGCGAACTGGTCGGTGGTGGTGTTGCGCAGGCAGTTGCCGCTGGTCTGGATCGCATGCATCTGCACGGTGGCCAGTTCGGCGAGAATGTCCGGGATGTCTTCCAGTGCCGGCCAGTTGAATTGCACGTTCTGGCGGGTGGAGATGTGGGCGTAGCCCTTGTCGTAGTCGCGGGCGATCTTGGCCAGGGTGCGGACCTGGGTGGCGTTAAGCTGGCCGTACGGCACGGCGACACGCAGCATCGGTGCGAAACGTTGGATATAAAGGCCGTTCTGCAGGCGCAGAGGGCGGAATTCTTCTTCGCTCAGCTCACCGGCCAGATACCGGCGGGTCTGATCACGGAACTGCTTGACGCGGTCCTCGATGATCCGCTGATCGTACTCGTCGTATACGTACATAAAAGTCCTGTCTCAGGCATGCAGCTATTCGCGCGCACGGCCGCGCACTCCGCTTCGGAGCCGAGGAACGATAGCAGGTTGTGTTTATGCGCTAAAGTGATGTTTTTGCATATGAAAAGAACCATTTGGACTATGTGAGACTGACTGCCATTTGTGCGCTGGGCGTGGCCCGGCGTTTATAATCCTTTGTTTGCTTCGCAGGGATGTCAGCCCATGCTCAAGGCGTTGTGCCATAGCTTGTGTCTTGCCTTGCCACTGGCGGCAAGCGCGCAGCCGGCTTCGGTGGTTTTCATCAATCCGGGGCTGTCCACCGAGACGTTCTGGACCAGTTACACCCGCTTCATGCAGGCCGCCGCGGACGAGCTGGGCATGAGCCTGCGCGTGGAATACAGCGAGCGCCGCGCCGACCTGGCACTGACCCACGCCAGGTCGATCCTGAGCGGGCCGCAGCGGCCGGATTACCTGGTGCTGGTCAACGAGCAATACGTGGCACCGGAGATCATCCGCCTGTCGCGTGGCAGCGGGGTCAAGCTGTTTCTGGTCAACAACGGCCTTACTGCCAGCCAGGCCCGCAGCATCGAGGCCCAGCCCGACAAGTATGCCGAGCTGTTGGGCACCTTGACGGCCAACGACGAGCAGGCGGGTTTCCAGATGCTGCACCAGATGGTCGCGCAGTTGCCCCGCGACAGCGGGCCGGTGGACCTGGTGGCCTTCGCCGGGGTCAAGACCACGCCGGCCTCGCAGCTGCGCGAGGCAGGCATGCGCCGCGCCCTGGCCGATTTCCCCCAGGTGCGTCTGCGTCAAATGGTGTATGGCGGCTGGAGCCGCCAGCGCGCCTATGAGCAGGCGCAGCAGCTGCTGGAGCGCTACCCGGCCACTCGCCTGGTGTGGTCGGCCAATGACGAGATGGCCTTTGGTGCCATGCAGGCGTTCGAGGAGGCCGGGCGCAAGCCGGGGCGTGATGTGCTGTTCAGCGCCATCAACAGCTCGCCGGATGCCCTGCGGGCACGTATCGAGGGGCGCCTGAGCGTGCTGATGGGCGGGCATTTCACGCTTGGCGGTTGGGCCATGGTGATGCTGCACGATGACGCCCTGGGGCTGGCGGTGAACCGCGACGGCCTGCGCGAGCATCGCATGCCGGTGTTGCAGCTGATCGACCAGGACAGGGCAAAGCGTTGGCTGAAACTGCTGGAGCGGGCCGACTATGGCGTCGATTTCCAGCAGTACAGCGCTGAAGGGCGGCCGCCTGGCTATCAGTACCCCTTTCTGACGTCACCGATCAATTATTGAAAGACCCTGCTTGAGGGAAGGGCATTGCTCGTCTTAACTGCTTTGGGTGACGTGCATTCCCATAACCACTACAAGAGGCAATGCAATGGGAAACTCAACCAAGGTCCGCAAAGCTGACAGCAGCGTCGATGCCTGGGCGATCCTCTGCCTGATCGTTCTGGTGGTGGTCACTGCCGTTTATTGGGTCAGCCACCAGTAGACTTGTTTTCAAGACCATGAAGCAGCCAGAGCGCCTGCCGGAGGGAATCCCGCAGGCGTTTTTGCTTTGCCGGCACCGCTAGCGGGCAAGGTGCAGGGCCAACTGCACCAGGCCGATCAGCACGGCAATGAACACCAGGGTGAACAGCGTCCCCAGCGCAATGAAATGGCTGGCCTTGCCGTGGGTGAAGTCGCGGGCGCGGTTCTTGCCGCTTTGAACGCCGAAGGCGGCAGCGAGGATGCTGTGCAGCATCTGCCAGAAGGTAGGGGGCTTGCCCTGGCTGGAATCGTCCATGGTGGCTCCTGAAAAAAAATCACAGGCAATCAGGGACAGTGTAGGCAATGAGGTTGGCTTTGCCGGCCTCTTCGCGGGCTTGCCCGCTCCCACAGGTACTGCGCAGCCCTGAAGAGCAGTGCGGTCCCTGTGGGAGCGGGCAAGCCCGCGAAGAAGCCAGCGCCGATTTAGCTGTCGTAACCCAGGTTAGGCGCCAACCAGCGCTCGCTCACGCTCACATCCTGGCCCTTGCGCGCGCTGTAGCGTTCGATCTGGTCCTTGTCGACCTTGCCCACGGCAAAGTACTGCGCCTGCGGGTGGGCAAAGTACCAGCCGCTGACCGCCGCCGCCGGGAACATCGCGAAGTGGTCAGTAAGGAACACGCCGCTCGGCCCGGTCTCGCCGATGGCCGTGCCATCAAGCAGGCGGAAAAGGGTTTCCTTCTCGGTGTGGTCCGGGCAGGCCGGGTAGCCAGGGGCCGGGCGAATGCCGCGGTACTGCTCCTTGATCAGCGCCTCGTTGTCCAGGTGTTCGTCACGGGCATAACCCCAGTGCTCTTTACGCACCTGCTCGTGCAGCCATTCGGCACAGGCCTCGGCCAGGCGGTCGGCCAGGGCCTTGACCATGATCGAGCTGTAGTCGTCGCCCTTGTCCTGGTAGGCCTTGGCCACTTCCTCGGCACCAATGCCGGCGGTGGTGATGAAGCCACCGACATAATCGGTGACGCCACTGGCCTTCGGCGCGACGAAATCGGCCAGCGACCAGTTGGGCTTGCCGTCCGGCTTGATGGTTTGCTGGCGCAGGTGGTGCAGGGTAGCCAGGGCCTGGCCGTCCTCGCCGTATACCTCGATATCGTCATCGGCCACCTGGTTGGCCGGCCAGAAGCCGAACACCGCGCGGGCGCTGATGAGTTTTTCGTCGATCAGCTTGTCGAGCATCTCGCGGGCATCCTTGTACAGCGCCGTGGCAGCCTCGCCGACCACTTCGTCGGTGAGGATGCGCGGGAACTTGCCGGCCAGGTCCCAGGAGATGAAGAACGGGGTCCAGTCGATGTACTCGGCCAGGGTGCGCAGGTCGATGTCTTCCAGCACCTTGACGCCGGTGAAGGAGGGCACCGCTGGCTGGTAGCCAGCCCAGTCGTACTGCGGCTTGGCGGCAATCGCCTGGGCATAGCTCAGGCGCTCGGTGCGGGCACTGCGGTTGGCGGTGCGCTCGCGTACTTCCTCGTATTCCTGGCGGGTCTTTTCGACGAAGCCGGCTTTCAGCTCCTTGGACAGCAACTGGGTGGCAACGCCCACCGCGCGCGAAGCGTCGGTGACGTAGACCACGGCGTCGTTGCTGTATTTGGGCTCGATCTTGACCGCCGTGTGTGCCTTGGAGGTGGTGGCACCGCCGATCATCAGTGGCAACTGGAAGCCCTGCCGCTGCATTTCGCGGGCAACGTGGACCATCTCGTCCAGCGACGGCGTGATCAGGCCGGACAGGCCGATGATGTCGCCACTTCTCGTCGCGGGCGGTTTGCAGGATCTTCTCGGCCGGCACCATCACACCAAGGTCGACGATGTCGTAGCCGTTGCAGCCCAGCACCACGCCGACGATGTTCTTGCCGATGTCGTGCACGTCACCTTTTACCGTTGCCATCAGGATCTTGCCCTTGGCTTCCGGCTTGTCGCCTTTCTCGGCTTCGATGAACGGGATCAGGTGTGCCACCGCCTGTTTCATCACGCGCGCCGACTTGACCACCTGGGGCAGGAACATCTTGCCCGCGCCGAACAGGTCGCCGACCACGTTCATGCCATTCATCAGCGGACCCTCGATCACCTCGATCGGGCGGGCGCACTGCTGACGGCACTCTTCGGTGTCCTCGACGATGAACGCGGTGATACCTTTGACCAGTGCGTGCTCCAGGCGTTTTTCCACCGGCAGCGAGCGCCATTCTTCGTTTTCCACTTCCCTGGTGGCGCCGCCGCCCTTGTAGTCGTCGGCAATCGCCAGCAGCGCGTCGGTACCGTGCGGGGTGCGGTTGAGCACCACGTCCTCGACCTTTTCACGCAGTGCTGCCGGGATCTCGTCGTAGATCTCCAGCTGGCCGGCGTTGACGATACCCATGGTCAGGCCGTTCTGGATCGCGTGGTAGAGGAATACCGAGTGGATCGCCTCACGCACCGGATTGTTGCCACGGAACGAGAACGATACGTTGGACACACCGCCCGAACTCAGGGCGTAGGGCAGGTGGTCACGGATGTAGGCACAGGCCTCGATGAAGTCGACGGCGTAGTTGTTGTGCTCCTCGATGCCGGTGGCGACGGCGAAGATGTTCGGGTCGAAGATGATGTCTTCCGGCGGGAAGCCCACTTCATTGACCAGGATGTCGTAGCTGCGCTGGCAGATTTCCTTTTTGCGCGCGGCAGTGTCGGCCTGGCCGACCTCGTCGAAGGCCATCACCACCACTGCAGCGCCATAGCGCTTGCACAGGCGGGCGTGGTGCTTGAACTGCTCGACGCCTTCCTTCATGGAGATGGAGTTGACGATGCCCTTGCCTTGAATGCACTTCAGGCCGGCTTCGATGACGTCCCACTTGGACGAATCGATCATGATCGGCACGCGCGAGATGTCCGGCTCACCGGCGATCAGGTTGAGGAAACGCACCATGGCAGCCTGGGAGTCGAGCATCCCTTCGTCCATGTTGATGTCGATCACCTGGGCACCGGCCTCGACCTGCTGCAGGGCGACTTCCAGGGCTTCGGTGTAGTTCTCTTCACGGATCAGCCGGGCGAACTTGGCGGAACCGGTGATGTTGGTACGCTCGCCGACGTTGACGAACAGCGACTGGCGGTCGATGGTGAACGGCTCCAGGCCCGACAGGCGGCAAGCCTTGGCAATTTCCGGAATTTCTCGCGGCTTGTACTTGGCCACGGCCTCGGCGATGGCCTGGATGTGGCCCGGGGTGGTGCCGCAGCAGCCGCCGATGATGTTGAGGAAGCCGCTGGCGGCAAATTCCTCGACCACCACGGCCATTTCCGCCGGGGTTTCGTCGTATTCACCGAAGGCGTTCGGCAAGCCGGCGTTGGGGTGGGCCGAGACATGGGTGTCGGCCTTGGTCGCCAGCTCTTCCAGGTAGGGGCGCAGGTCCTTGGCGCCGAGTGCGCAGTTCAGGCCCACGGAAATCGGCTTGGCGTGGCGTACCGAGTTCCAGAACGCCTCGGTGGTCTGGCCCGACAGGGTACGGCCCGAGGCGTCGGTGATGGTGCCGGAGATCATGATCGGCAGTTCGATGCCGTCTTCCTCGAACACCTGCTGCACGGCGAAGATCGCCGCCTTGGCGTTGAGGGTGTCGAAGATGGTCTCGATCAGCAGCAGGTCAGCGCCGCCTTCGATCAGGCCGCGGGTCGCCTCGATGTAATTCGTTACCAGTTCATCGAAGGTGACGTTGCGGTAGCCGGGGTCGTTGACGTCCGGGGAAATCGAGCAGGTGCGGCTGGTAGGGCCGAGCACGCCAGCGACGAAGCGTGGCTTGTGCGGGGTTTCCAGGGTCTTGGCATCGGCCACCTGGCGGGCGATGCGCGCACCCTCGACGTTCAGCTCGTAGACCAGCGATTCCATGCCATAGTCGGCCTGGGAAATCTGCGTGGCATTGAAGGTGTTGGTTTCGAGAATATCGGCACCGGCATCCAGGTAGGCCTTCTCGATGGCGGCGATCACGTCCGGGCGGCTGAGCAGCAACAGGTCGTTGTTACCCTTGACATCGCTTGGCCAATCGGCGAACCGCGTGCCACGATAGTCGTGTTCCTCGAGCCGGTAGCTTTGGATCATAGTACCCATGCCGCCGTCGAGGATCAGGATGCGCTCTTTGAGTGCGTTCTGGAGTGCTTGGAGACGAGCGCTGCGGTCGGACATAGGAACTACCTGGTCGGGCAAATTTCAGAAGGTGCAGAATCATAACAAAGCTGCGCGGTTTTTAGGCACATCGCCCATTTGCATGAAAATGGCTCATGTTGGGCGGGCGTCGAGCAGGGCACCCAAGGACGACCAGGCAACACATCGTGATGGCTTTCAATACCCAGGACTTTCCGCACATGGTGCATCGTATTCTTGCCGGCGTTTTCGCCCTGCTCCTCAGCAGTGTGGCGTTCGGGCAAGCCCCCCAGTCAAGCCCGGCTATTTCCTACACCCGGGACATTCAACCGATCTTCACCGAGAAATGCGTGGCTTGCCACGCCTGCAACGACGCCGCCTGCCAACTGAAGCTGGAAAGCCCTGAAGGCGCGGTGCGCGGGGCCACCAAGGTTCCGGTGTACCAGGGCGAGCGCAGCAAGGCAGTGCCCACCACGCGGCTGTTCTACGACGCCCACAGCGAGGGCGAGTGGCGCAAGAAGGGCTTCTACTCGGTGCTCGATAGCCAGGGCAGCCAGGCCGCGCTGATGGCGCGCATGCTCGAGCTGGGGCACAAGACCCCGCTCACGCCCAACGCCAAGCTGCCCGAGGAAATCGTCCTGGGCCTGAACCGCAACAACATGTGCCCGCTGCCGCATGAGTTCGATGCCTATGCCGGCGCCCACCCCAGGGAAGGCATGCCACTGGCGGTTACCGGGCTGACCGACAAGGAATACGACACCATGCGCCGCTGGCTGGCCGCCGGTGCGCCGGTCGAGTACCAGCCGATCAAGCCGAGCGCGGCTGAAGCCAAGCAGATCGCCGACTGGGAAGAGCTGCTCAACCGCCCGGGTTCCACCGAAGCGCTGGTCGGCCGCTGGCTGTACGAGCACCTGTTCCTGGCGCACATCTACTTCGTCGGTGGCGAGCAGGGCCACTTCTTCCAGTGGGTACGTTCGCGCACGCCGAGCGGCCAGCCGGTCGACCTGATCGCCACGCGCCGCCCCAATGACCCGCCGGGCACCGACTTCTACTACCGGTTGATTCCGGTGCAGGGCGTGATCGTGCACAAGACGCACATCACCTACCCGATGGGGCCGCAGAAGCTCAAGCGGGTCAAGCAGCTGTTCTACGCCGGTGACTGGCATGCCACTGCGCTGCCAGGCTATGGCCCGCGCCACCGGGCCAACCCGTTCGAAACCTTCGAAGCGATCCCGGCAGTGGCGCGCTACCAGTTCATGCTGGATAACGCCGAGTACTTCGTGCGCACCTTCATCCGTGGCCCGGTATGCCGTGGGCAGATCGCCACCGACGTGATCCGCGACAACTTCTGGGCATTGTTCCAGGAACCGGCCCATGACCGCTACATCACCGATGCCGAGTACCGTGGCAAGGCCACGCCGTTGCTGGCCATGCCTGGGCAGATCGATGACGTGGGCAGCGTGCTGAGCCTGTGGCACGCCTACCGTGACAAGCGCAACGAGTACGAAAAACTGCGCCGCGAAGCCTATGCCGACATGCCGGCGCCGGGCTGGGCGACGCTGTGGGCCGGCAACGACAACGCGTTGCTGAGCATTTTCCGCCACTTCGACAGCGCCTCGGTCACCAAGGGCCTGATCGGTGACGTGCCGCTGACCGTGTGGCTGTTCGACTACCCGTTGTTCGAGCGCACCTATTACCAGCTTGCAGTCAACTTCGATGTGTTCGGCAACGTCTCGCACCAGTTGCAGACGCGCCTGTACTTCGACCTTATCCGCAACGGCGCCGAGATCAATTTCCTGCGCCTGATGCCGGCCGACCAGCGCCAGGCGATTCTCGGCGACTGGTACCAGAACAGCGGCAAGGTGAAGATGTGGATGGATTATGAAGACATCGACACCGATACCCCGAGCGGTATCCAGCTCGACGCTCGCGACCCGAAGCGTGACTTTGGCCTGAAGCTGTTGCAGCGCACCGGCAGCCTGAATGCCGCGCCTGACCCGATCAACCGCTGCCAGGGCGCATTCTGCTCACGGCCGCAGGAGAGCGAAGAGTTCCGCAATGCCGAGCAGTCGCTCAGCCGCCTGGTGTCGCGCCCGGCTGCCGGGTTGAAGGTGATCAACCAGCTGCCCGAGGCGACCATGCTGCGCATCGAAGGGCAGGGTGGCCAGCGCCAGGTATACAGCCTGCTGCGCAACCGTGCGCACAGCAACGTGGCGTTTCTGCTGGGCGAGGCTTACCGCTACCAGCCGGGGCTGGATACCCTGACCCTGTATCCGGGCGTGCTCAGTAGCTACCCCAACTTCATCTTCAACATCCCGGCCAAGGATGTGCCGGAGTTCGTCGAGGACATGGAGTATGCGAAAGATGACCCGGCCAGGTTCGAGCGCATTGTCATGCGCTGGGGTGTGCGCCGCAGTCATCCAGAGTTCTGGCGCTACTTCCATGACCTGAACAGTTACATCAAGGAGACCGAGCCGGTCGAGGCGGGCGTGCTGGACATGAACCGCTACGAGAACCTCTGATCGGTCGGGCTGACCTTTCCGATTACCCTGCGGTCGGAATGGGTGGGTGGTCCGGGAGCTGCTGTGCAGCCCCATTCGCGGGCTTGCCCGCTCCCACAGGAATTGCAGTGCTTTCGGGCATGGGGCATGAGCCCTGTGGGAGCGGGCAAGCCCGCGAACGAGCGCGGTGCGCTCGCCGGGCCTCAATGCACCGGCAATTGCAGGGTACTCCATGCTGTATTCGCTTCAGGCACTGCGGGCGTTCGCCGCCTGGGTGGTGGTCTGCCACCATTTCATGCAGATCTTCTTCGACTTCCAAGCCTCCGGTCCCATCGGCCAATTGTTCACCGACCGCGGCGCCGCAGGCGTCGACATATTCTTCGTCATAAGCGGGCTGGTCATTTACCTGTCGACTTGCGACAAGGTCATCGAGCCCCGCCAGTTTTTGCTCAACCGGGCGTTGCGAATCGTCCCGGCCTACTGGTTCTATACGGCACTGATGGCAACCCTGCTGCTGGCCTGCAGCCAATGGATGCCGCACCAGGCATTCACATGGCATCACCTGCTGCTTTCACTGCTGTTCATCCCGGCGGAAAACCCCGGTGGCTATGGCTTGTACCCGACACTGAACGTAGGCTGGACGCTTAACTTCGAGATGTTCTTCTACCTGCTGTTCGGCGCTGCTTTCCTGGTGCGCCAACGTCATCACCAGCTGCTGGTCACCGCCGCGCTGCTGCTGGCGAGCGAGATACTGGGCCGGTTGGGCGTGTTCAGCCGCTTCTACAATAACGACATCATCTACGAGTTCCTGCTCGGCATCGGCTTGGGCGTGCTGCACCATCGCGGGCTGATCCACCAGGGCCGCTGGCTGCCATTGGCGTTGCTGGCGGTGGCAGGCCTTGCCATCTATCACCTGGACGCTTCCCGGCGCTTGCTGCACTGGGGCGTGCCGAGCGCAATGATCGTGCTGGCCTTCGTCGCCCTGGAACCGGTGTTTCGCGGCAACCGGTTGCTCAAGGCGCTGGGCGACTGTTCGTATTCGGTGTACCTGGTCCATGTGCTGGTGCTGTACACCGGCTGGTTCGCCAGCCAGCGCCTGCAATTGAACCCGTACCTGGTGTTCGCCCTGTGCGTGCCGTCCATTGGACTAATGTCGTGGTTCAGCTACCAGTGGCTGGAGCGCGGCCTGTACCGGCGCATGCAGGCCTGGCTAGCGGCGCCAAGAGGGCGGGCCCCTGAATATGCGCTTTCCCGAGTCAAATACTAGGACTTTGTTCGAAGGCCGGGTTGGCGTACACTTGGCCGCAAGTCTGTGAGGAACCTACATGAGCGCTATAACCATTACCGACGCCGCCCATGACTACCTGGCCGATCTGCTCTCCAAGCAGAATACGCCTGGCATCGGCATTCGCATTTTCATCACCCAACCGGGCACCCAGTACGCCGAAACCTGCATCGCCTACTGCAAGCCGGGCGAAGAGAAGCCTGACGACACCGCCGTGGGGCTGAAGAGCTTCACCGCTTACCTGGACGCAGTCAGCGTGCCGTTCCTGGAAGATGCACTGGTCGATTATGCCACCGACCGCATGGGTGGCCAGCTGACCATCAAGGCGCCGAATGCCAAGGTGCCGATGGTCAACGAAGACAGCCCGATCAACGAGCGCATCAACTACTACCTGCAGACCGAGATCAACCCCGGCCTGGCCAGCCACGGCGGCCAGGTGAGCCTGGTGGACGTGGTCGACGACGGCATTGCCGTGCTGCAGTTCGGTGGTGGTTGCCAGGGCTGTGGCCAGGCCGATGTAACCCTCAAGGAAGGCATCGAGCGCACCCTGCTCGAGCGTATTCCCGAGCTCAAGGGCGTGCGTGACGTGACTGATCACAGCCAGAAAGAGAACGCCTACTACTGAGGCTGACGCGCTCTGTCGTGTGTAGGAGCGGCCTTGCGTCGCGAAAGGGCTGCGGTGCAGCCCCGGGATATTTGCGGCGAAGCTGATATTGCCGGGGCCGCCGCGCGGCCCTTTCGCGACACAAGGCCGCTCCTACAGGGATCGCGTTGAACCTACTTCCTTAGCAACAAAGTGTTACTGTTTCAACCCCTGCGACAACAGGCCGCAGGCCGTATTCAAAGGGCTGCAGCCGGTCCTTGCCTTCGTCGGGTAGAACCCCTCGGGGTGTCGTGCCAGAATGCCCCGGTTTTTCGACCGGCCCGTCCCGAGGGCCGGCACCTTCCCTGTAAAGGATGGTTTCATGAATGATCTTTATACCCGGCGCGCAGTTGTCGCCGGGATGGGCGTTCTCGGGCTTGGCCTGCTGGCAGGCTGCAGCCCGGCCCGGGGGCTTGAGTTCAAGCACGGCAAGAACATGAGCAACGAGATCCTTGGGCGCAAGTTCAGCCTCAAGGACACCCAAGGCAATGTGCGCACCCTTTCGAGTTTCTACGGCAGCATGCCGATGATCTTCTTCGGCTTCACCCAGTGCCCGGCGGTGTGCCCGACCACTCTGGCGCGTGCGGCGCAAATCCGTCAGCTGCTGAAGGGCCGCGATCGCGACCTGTTCCAGGTGGTGCTGATCACCCTGGACCCGGAGCGTGACACCCCCGAAGTGCTCGATGCCTACGTCAAGGCGTTCGACCCGTCGTTCACCGCGCTGACCGGTACCCCCGAGGAAATCGCCGCGGTGGCCAAGGAATTCAAGGTGTTTTACGAGAAGGTACCGGCCGGCGATACCTATACCGTCTCTCACTCGTCCACCAGCTACGTCTACGATACGCGTGGCACCCTGCGCCTTAGCCTGGGCCATTCCCTGACTGCAAAGGAATGCGCCGAAGACCTGGTCACCCTGATGGAGATTTGCTGAATGTCGATGCAACCGATCAAACGCGGTTTGGCTGCCCTGGTGCTGATGGGGCTGGGGTTGCCGGCCCTGGCCCAGACGACGGTGAGTGATGCCTGGGTTCGTGCGACCGTGCCGCACCAGCAGTCCACTGGCGCCTTCATGACCTTGACTGCCAGCAGCGACAGCCAGCTGGTGGGCGTGGCGTCACCTGTGGCCAAGACCGTGCAGGTGCACGAGATGACCATGAACGGCGACGTTATGGGCATGCGTGAGGTCAAGGCGGTCGAGTTGCCGGCCGGCAAGGCAGTGACCCTCGACCCGAATGGCCTGCATGTGATGCTGATGGGCCTGAACAACCAGGTGAAGGAAGGCGAGAAAGTACCACTGACCCTGACCATCGAAGATGCCAAGGGGGTCAAGGAAACCCTGGAGGTGCAGGCTGAAGTGCGTGCGCTCAACGCCGAAGCGGGCGCTGGGCATGATCACATGCACATGAAGCACTGATCAGGTTGAACCCTTTGGGGGCGCTTTGCGCCCCATCGCGACACAAGGCCGCTCCCACAGGAGAACGCGTATCTCCTGTGGGAGCGGCCTTGTGTCGCGATGGGCTGCAAGGCAGCCCCCGGTTCAATCAGCTGCGAAACCTGGGCAGCGGCCTGTCGAGGGTCAGCGAGGTCAAGGTCTTGCGGACCTGGGCCTCATCAGCCTCCAGGGCCTTGAGACTTGCGCGGATCTTGCCGGCGGCGGGCACGTCGCCCTGCCGGTCGATCCAGTCGGCTATCTCCTTGCAGGCACTGCTCAGGCAGGCCTGGCGCTGGTTCATCAGCGACAGGAGGGTGGTGAGCTCTCTTTCGGACATGGCAGGATCCTCCATTCAGCCTTGTCAGTGTAGCAGTGGCTGGCCGACCTGCCCGAGGCCGGTTGTCGCAGCTCAGCCTTGCAGGCAGGCGCTGCGATAGGCCCCTGGCGTTACCCCGTATGCCTGCTTGAACTGCCTGCTCAAATGGCTCTGGTCGGCAAAGCCCAGGTCGAAAGCTACCTCCGACGCCACCAGGCCGCTCTTCAGCATTTCCCGCGCGCGGGCCAGCCGGCGCTGCTTTAGCCAGGCATGCGGCGGCAGGCCGGTGGCCTGGCGGAACACCCGGGCGAAGTGGAACGGCGACAGGTTGACCGCCGCCGCCAGTGCTTCGAGCGAGGGCGGGTCGGCTAGCTGGCTTTCCAGCAGCTCACGGGCGCGGGCCACCGCCAGCGGTTCGTGGCCGGGGGCGGCAGGTTCGGCGCATTGCCCGTGCCGTTGCACCAGGGCCCAGCACCGCCTGGCGCCAGGCGGTCTGCTGCTGCAGGGCACTGGCGCCGGCTTCGGACAGCTGATGCAACTGGCTGAAGGCAAGCGCCAGGGCCGGGTCGTGGATCACGCTGTCCTTGAAGCTGGGCATGCCGTGGCGGCCCAGTTCCAGTTCGTCGAGCACCCCGGTTACCCGTTCATGTTCCGGGTAGAACCCGCGGTAGCGCCAGCCCGCTTCGTGGGCGGTGGCACCGGTGTGCAGCTCGTCGGGGTTGATCAGCACCATGCTGCCGACCGGCGCCAGGTGCTCGCTGCCGCGATGCCAGAAGCGCTGTGCGCCCGACTCGATCACGGTGAATACATAGCCTTCATGCACATGCGGGGCGAAGCGCTGCTGGAAATAGCGCGCGTGCAACATCTCGACGTCGCCCAGTGCCGGCGCCTGCCAGAGGTGTGTCTGCTCGCGCAGCGGCGGGCTCATGCCAGCCAGCTGCGCAGAAGGAAGAAGATCAACATGCTTATCAGCATGCTCAGCAACACGCTGCGGGTCAACAGCACCAGGGCGATGGCTACCAGCGAACCCAGCAGGTAGGGGTTGAGCAGGCTCAGGTTCAGTTGGTGCTCGGGCATGAAGATGATCGGGCCGCAGATCGCGGTAAGCATCCCCGGTACCGCAAAGCCGAGGAACTGCCGGGCGTTGGAGCTCAGGCGCAAGGGCAGGCGGGGCTCCAGGAACGCATAGCGGTTGAGGAATACGATGGCACCCATGGCGAAAATCAGGATCCAGGTCATGCGCGGGCTCCGGCGAACTTCTGGCAGATGAAACCGGCGCTCATGCCCAGCAGGCCTGCGGCCACCAGGGCGGTTTCCCAGTGCCAGTGGCTGAACAGCACCGAACAGAACAGCGACACGGCTACGCACACCCCTGTGGCCAAGTTGCGCACCAGTGGGGCAATCAGCGCGACGAAGGTGGCAACGATAGAAAAGTCCAGGCCGAACTGGTCCAGGTGCGGAATGTTCTGGCCCAGCAGGATGCCGGCCAGGGTGAACAGGTTCCAGGCGACATAGAAGGTCAGGCCCACCCCCAGGGCGTACCAGCGGTTGAACTGCTGCTGGTCGTACTGGCTGGTGAGGGCGAAGAACTCGTCGGTCAGCAGGAAGCCCAGGCCCAGCCGCCAGCGCAGCGGCTGGCTGGACAGTACCGGGCGCATCGACAGGCCGTACAGCAGGTGCTGCGAGGTCAGCAGCAGGGTGGTCAGCAGGATCGACGCCAGGTTGGCGCCGCCCTTGAGCATGCCGATGGCCACCAGTTGCGCGGCACCGGCGAAGACAATGGCCGACAGCCCTTGCCCTTCCCAGGCGCTGAGACTGGCCTCGATGGCCATGGAACCGGCCAGCAGGCCCCAGGGGGCGACGGCCAGGGACAACGGGAGAATGGCGATGGCGCCGTGGAGGAAGGCTTGGCGGGCGATGTGGGGCATGGTGGCTGCAGTGCGTGGACGTGGCAGGCCAGCATGCCAGACGGGGCGGGGGATGGCTTGAACGATCTTGCTGGTCTCGATCTTGTGGGAGCGGGTTCCCCCGAATAAGACATCGCGGTGGATGGCACGGGCTTCGCCCGTGTTCGCGGGCAAGCCCGCTCCCACAGTGATCGCGCCAGCTTTTAGAAATTGAGCAAGACAGTTGTTCCCAGGGGTTCGCGACTGCTGATGGTCAGGGACGGCTGGTCAGGTGCTGCTGCGCCGTCACGCAGCCGTTGGTGTCCACGGCCTTCTGCAGCAGGCTCTGGCGGTGCTGCGGGTCCAGGTCGCCGAGCAGGCGGTACACCTCGGCCTGGTAGTCACGCTGGCGCCCCCATTGCATTTCCAGGCCTTGTGGCCGGCTGCGGTTGCAGGCCAGGCGCGTCGCCGGTTGCGGGTAGTACGGGGCATATACGGTGGCCATGCTGGGGATGGCCTCCAGCGCAGAACGGTACTCGTTGCTGACGTTATAGGGCGGGCACCAGGTGGCGATGGCCGGCGCCGGTGCGGCGAAGCCCTGCTTGAGGCTGGCTTCGAGCAGTGGGCAGGCAGCATCCGGGATTTGCGCGGCCGGCAGGTAGGTCATGTAGTACAGCGCCAGGCGGTACTGTGCGACCGGGTGGCCCAGTTCCACCGACTTTTTCAGCAGGGCGACCGCGGTCGGCAGGGTATGTGCCATGGCCTGGCCCTGGCGGCTGAGTTCCGGGTCGCCGCCCACGGCGGTGCGCAGCGTACTGGCGCCGTCATCCTGGTTATCGGCCTGTTCCAGCAGGGGCAATGCCTGCCGGTAGAGCAGGTCGGCATGAGGGTCGATGCGCACTTCCAGCGCATGCGCCGCCAGTGGCATCAGGGCGATCAGCAGTGGGGGCAAGCGAAGCATGCGGTTCACAGGCAAGCCCCACGGGATGCGAGGTACTGATGGACGGCTTCGATGTTCATGGCGGTCAAGCGTGCGCCTCTGGCAGATCGGAACGACGGCCTATTCTAGCCACCCAAGGGGCCTGCCGGAAGACCACCCGGCAACTGTCAGACGAGCTTGATCGGCGTGACCTTGCGCTGGGCATGTTTTTCCTGTGCCAGGCCAAGCTTGGCGGTAATGACCTTGGCCAAGGCATTGTTGCCCAGATCGTTCAGGTGCAGGCGGTCGATGAACAGGTCAGCCCCGAACACCGGCGAGCTGCTGAGCATGCAGTTCATGTCGTAGCAGGGGACCGGGTCGGCCTGGCTCTTGATGCGGCGGAAAAAGGCCGAGTGCAACTGGCTGTCGAACGCGCCGTCCAGCAGACGGTCGAAGTTCGCCGGTTGCCGCTGCAGCGCGTCGAGCATGGCCTGCTCGCCAGCGGGCAGGCTGTCCCGGCACCAAGGCAGCAATGGCTGCAGGATGAAGGTGAGAGTGGAGTAGCTGTTTGCCAGCAGGCGATCCCATTGGCGCAAGGTCCGGCCAATGTTGTCGGCGGCACGGGCCAGGCGCTTTTCCGGGGGCGACAGCGTCCAGGTGGCAGGCATTGCGACCGGGGATGTGGCCAAGGCCTGGCCGATACGCTGCCATAGCGATTGCCGGCGCGGCGCCGCCGTGGCTTGTATGCCTTCGCTGAAACTGGTGAGAAAGTCCTGGTAGGCCTTGGCATGCTGCGGGCCGTTCAGGCTGGCGAGCACTTCGCAGAGGGCTTCATGGGCCAGGCTGTTGAGGCCGCTGAGTACCACCACGTGGCCGAGCTGGCCAAGGCGGTGCTGATGGGTGAGAAACATCAGCAGCTCCTGGCTGGCATTGAGCCCACAGCCGGCCAGGCTCAGCCAGACTTCGCCGGTAAGCATCGACAGGTGTGAGGCCACCGTATGTTCGTCGGAACTGGCACCGATGCCCAGGGCAGTGGAGCCGCCAACCAGCAGGTTGATGCGCGCTGCACTACCGCGTTCGGCCACCGAAAAGCGCTTGCCGGCACAGTGGCTGTAGCGCAGGCCCAGGGCATCGGTGTTGATGGTGCCGGAGCGGTAGCCGGTTTCGTGTACATGCACGGTGTGCGGTGCACGTTGGCTGCCCAGCAGCAGAAAGCGCTGGTAGTCCTGTTGCAACGGCGAAGGAGACGGGCTCGTGTCACGCGTGGTCATGGTCTCTCCTTCCTGTCGCCGCTGGCACTTTGCATCGCGTTCAGGCCGCCAGTTCCTTGAGGTTGTACAGCAGGCCACCGGCGGCGATCAGCAGCAGGGCGACCCCCGAGGCCAGGCTGATCATGCGGTTGCTACGCTGAGAGGCGATCTTGCCGATGGCGAAGATGTAGAGGCTGAGCACGGCAAAGTCGATGGCTACCCACAGCAGCGACAGCACCACCATGCTTTTGCCGAACGACTCGGTGATCTGGATGAACTGCGGGAAGAAGGCAATGAAGAAAATGATGTCCTTCGGGTTGGAAATACCCACCATGAAACCTTGCAGCAGCCCGCCGCGGCCCGGCTTGGCGAGCTCGCCCGGCGCCTCGGCGGCAGGCGCCTGCAGGGCGTCGCGCAGCGTGCCGACGGCGATGTAGCCGATGAACAGGCAACCCAGCAGGCTCATGGTGCTGAGCCAGGCCTTGTCGATGGCGGCGCTGGTGAGGATGATCCAGGCCGCCGCGCCGATCAGCACCAGCGATGCCCAGTTGGTGCCGACAGCGGTGAACATGGCCTTGCGTGAGCCGGAGGCAGCCGCGGTGTTGACGATCAGTGCCACCACCGGGCCGGGTGTGGCAATCAGTAGCAGGACGGTAAGGGCATAGGTGGCAGTGAGTGCGGTATTCACGGTCAGTTCTCGATCAGTATGTCGGGTGTTGCCGGGTGTGCGGCATGGGCGTGGAACGGGCAGCGGGACGGGTTGAGCGAGCCTGCTTCCTGCAGTTGGTACTGCTTCCACTCGTAGTTGTCGGCATCGCCGAAGAAGCCAAGGGTGTCGGGCATGATGCCGTCGTTGTAATGGTGCACGCGCTCGCGGATGCGCTCACGAATACGTTTGCCGCTTTCGGTGCTGGCGTTGGCTACTTCGTCGAAGTTCGCCCGCGGGTTGATGACGAAGGTTATGTGTGGCCCCAGGTTGCGGCTTTTCATCTGCTGGTGGCCAGGGAAGTTCATGTTTATGAACAATGGCATGCCGGCAAAGCAGAACGACCAGGCGTTGTCGTCGGGATCGGTCGGGATGCTCTGCGGCCAGGGCTGCGGGTCGCGCGCGTGCACGCCACGCAACACTTTCCAGGCCAGCGCCTGTTGCTCGGCCAGTGTGCAGTCGGCAGCGGTTTCGAGAAACACCACCAGCGGGCTGCCGATACGCTGTTTGGGCGGGACAGGTGCGACGGTGCGCACGTAGTCGGCCAGGCCCATGGCGATGTCATCGGCCAGCTGCCCGGCGCGGGCGAAGAGGATGTGGCAGGTTGCACCGTTTACCGCCTTGCGGCCGAACAGGCAGGGGAACTCGGGGTTGGCGAGAATACTGCGAAAATGTTCTACGGCTTTGAAGGTCCAATGTTGCGTGT
The DNA here is from genome assembly GCA_029953615.1 of Pseudomonas putida. Lineage (NCBI taxonomy): Bacteria > Pseudomonadati > Pseudomonadota > Gammaproteobacteria > Pseudomonadales > Pseudomonadaceae > Pseudomonas > Pseudomonas putida. Next base: position 4,451,991 of record CP124529.1, read on the forward strand.
TGCGGACATGTTCAGCGGCCAGCTCTAGCGCATCCAGGCGATAGCAAGTTCCATAACCCGTCGACATGATTTCCCCAGGCGTAAATTTGATGAACGTTCCAGACACATGCAGGCAGGATCTTGGTTATGTTTGTTATTTACCTGCATTTTCCAAGACGTCCCTGACGTTGTAAAACGCGTGGAACTATGACCTACTATTAGTCTTATTCATGCTCAGGGCGTCGCCATGTCGGAACGGATTCAGGCTTTGCACGCGCTGCGTGCCTTCGAGGTGGCCTCTCGCTATGGCTCGTTTACCCGCGCCGCGGAAGAGTTGGCCCTGACCCAGGGCGCTGTCAGCCACCACATCAAGACCCTTGAAGCCATGTTCGGCTGCGACCTGTTCGAACGTCGCGGGCCGAAACTGGCCCTGACCGAGCATGGTCGCCTGCTGGCGCAGGAGCTGAAGGTTGGTTTCAAGATCATCGAGAATGCTTGCGCCCTGCTGCGCCAGGATCGCTATGGCCTGCGCTTGAAGGCGCCGTCCACGCTCACCGTGCGCTGGCTGCTGCGGGCGCTGGACGGGTTCAAGAAGATCGAGGACAACTGCAGCGTGCAACTGTCCAGCGTGTGGATGGACATCGACAGTGTGGACTTCTATTCCGAGCCCTACGACTGTGCAATCCTCCTCGCCAACGGGCGCTTTCCCGCCGATATCGAGAGTTTCAAGCTGTTCGATGAGTGGCTGATCCCGGTGTGCCACCCCGACTACATGGCCCAGGCACAACCGGATCTGGCCGACCTGGCCCAGTGCGAGTTCCTGCACCCGTCTCCCGACCGGCGTGACTGGCGGCGCTGGCTGGCTCGCATGGACGCACTGGATATCAGTATCGACCACGGGCAAGTGTTCGATACCCTCGACCAGGGCATCTCGGCCGCACAGCAAGGCTTGGGTATCTCGGTGGTCGACCTGGTGCTGGCCAGTGCCGACCTGGCGGCCGGCCACCTGGTCACGCCGTTCAAGCATGCGGTGGCTACCGGTGACGGCTACTACATGACCTGGCTCAAGGCCAGCCCCAAGGCGCGGCAGATGCACAAGCTGCGCGAATTCCTGCTTGGCCAGGTGCCGCCGCTGGCCTGCAAGGACATCAACTACCTGTACGGTTGAACACGCGTTCCAGCATGCGGCCGGCCACCGGCAAGCGCCCGGCGCTGTAAATGTTGCGACAAACACCGGTTGGCCCCAACAAAACGCGCTGCGATGGTGCATCGGCGGTAGAATCGCCGCAATCAGCACAACAAACGATTCAGAGGTCGACGCGGTGGAGTTGCAGCAGGGCTTTGTCCTGACCCGACATTGGCATGACACGCCCGAAGGCACCTGCGTGGAATTCTGGCTGGCCACCGACCAGGGGCCACGGCAGTTGCGCCTGGCGCCACAGGTATCGGTGGCATTCATCCCTCAGGCGCAGGAAGCGCACGCACGGGTGCTGCTGGCCAACGAACCCGCTGTCGAGCTGCGGCCACTGCAACTGAAGGACTTTGACCAACGCCCGATGCTGGGCCTTTACTGCCGTCAGCACCGGCAACTGATGCAACTGGAGCAACGTCTGAGTGCGGCTGGTATCGAGGTGTTCGAGGCCGATATCCGCCCGCCCGAGCGCTACCTGATGGAGCGCTTCATCACCGCGCCGGTGCAGTTCACCGGCCAACCGGATGCCCAAGGCGTGTTCTGCGAGGCCCAGCTCAAGCCAGTGTCGGGTTACCGCCCGCCGCTGCGCCTGGTGTCGCTGGACATCGAGACCAGCGAGCGGGGCGAGCTGTACAGCATTGCCCTGGAAGGCTGTGGCCAGCGCCAGGTATACATGCTCGGCCCGGCAAACGGAACGGCTGACTGCCTGGACTTCCACTTGCACTACTGCACCGACCGTGCCGAGATGCTGGCCTGCCTCAACCAGTGGATGGCCACGCATGACCCGGACGCTATCATCGGCTGGAACCTGGTCCAGTTCGACCTGCGCCTGTTGCATGAACACGCCAGGCTGCTGCAGGTACCGCTGGCACTTGGGCGCAATGGCGCGCCGATGACCTTGCGCAGCCATGCCGGTGGTGGCCATGTATTCGCCGATGCCCCGGGGCGGCTGCTGATCGACGGCATCGAGGCACTGCGCTCGGCGACCTGGAGCTTCCCTTCGTTCAGCCTCGAAAGTGTCGCCCAGACCCTGCTCGGTGAAGGCAAGGCCATCGACACGCCGTACCAGCGCATGGACGAAATCAACCGCCGCTTCGCCGAGGACAAACCGGCGTTGGCGCGCTACAACCTCAAGGATTGCGAGCTGGTGACGCGCATTTTCGCCCATACCCGCCTGCTCGAATTCCTGTTGGAGCGTTCATCGGTCACCGGCCTTGCCGTGGACCGCAGTGGAGGCTCGGTGGCTGCGTTCTGCCACTTGTACATTCCGCAGATGCACCGCCTGGGCTTCGTCGCGCCCAACCTCGGCAGCCGCCCTGACGAGGCCAGCCCCGGTGGCTTCGTCATGGATTCGCGCCCGGGCCTTTACGACTCGGTGCTGGTGCTGGACTACAAGAGCCTGTACCCGTCGATCATTCGTACCTTCCTGATCGACCCGGTGGGGCTGGTCGAAGGTTTGCGCCTGCCCGACGATGAACATTCGGTGGCAGGCTTCCGCGGTGCGCGTTTCTCCCGTAGCGAGCATTGCCTGCCAGCCATCGTCGAGCGGGTATGGCAGGGCCGGGAAGCGGCCAAGCGCGAGGGCAACGCGCCGCTTTCGCAGGCGCTGAAGATCATCATGAATGCCTTCTACGGTGTGTTGGGTTCGAGCGGCTGCCGCTTCTTCGACCCGCGCCTGGCTTCGTCGATCACCATGCGCGGCCACCAGATCATGCGCCAGACCCGCGCACTGATCGAGGCCAGGGGCTATGAGGTGATCTACGGCGATACCGACTCCACGTTCGTCTGGCTCAAGGGCGCCCACGGCGAGAAGGCTGCAGCACGCATCGGCCGCGAACTGGTAACCCAGGTCAACCAGTGGTGGCGCGAACACCTGCGCGAGCAGATGAACCTGGAAAGCGCGCTGGAGCTGCAGTTCGAGGTGCATTACCGGCGCTTCCTGATGCCCACCATCCGCGGCACGGACGAAGGCAGCAAGAAGCGCTACGCCGGGCTGGTGCAGCGGGCCGATGGCAGCGAGCAGATGGTCTACAAGGGCCTGGAGTCGGTGCGTACCGACTGGTCGCCTCTGGCCCGGCAGTTCCAGCAAGAGCTGTACGGGCGGATATTCCGTGGCCAGCCATACCGTGACTACGTGCGCGACTATGTGCGGCAGACGCTTGCCGGTGAGCTGGACGAGTTGCTGGTGTACCGCAAGCGCCTGCGTCGGCCACTGGCCGACTATCAACGCAATGTGCCGCCGCACGTGCGCGCGGCCCGGCTGGCCGATGACTACAACCACCACCTTGGCCGCCCGATGCAATACCAGCGTGGCGGCTGGATCAGCTATCTGATCACCGTGGCAGGCCCTGAACCTCTGGAAAACCTGCAAGCGCCGGTGGACTACGAGCATTACCTGACGCGGCAGTTGCAACCGGTGGCCGATGCCATCCTGCCTTTCGTTGGCGACAGTTTCGAAGGTTTGACCGGCCAGCAGCTGGCGCTGTTCTGAAGAGGTGGTACCTATCTAGCCTATCGCTTGGCAAGCCTGCGTCTAGTGTCGGGCCTTTGGATCAGCCCGAGGCGCAACAACGTGACTACACCCAGCCAGGAACTACCGCCGACCGTCGATACGCTGGCCATGGAGCAGGCCTATCAGGACGGCCTCATCGTCAAGCGGCTGCCCAGATGGATTCGCCGGCTGCGTATCGTATCGCCGACCGAGCAGAACATACCGGTCAACGGTTTGTATGAATCACAGCATGCTGCATTGCGCGATGCGTTGAAAGACAGCCTGGCCTGTCGACAGTGGCTGGCAAAGGAGCTTGCGCGAATCGAGGGTATCGACCATTTCGTCAAGCCGTTGCTTCAACGTGCCATGCAAAAAGAATTCGGCACCCGGGAAAATGTTGACGGCATGTTTTTCAGGCGTTGGTACACCTACACAGCTCCAAGCCAGGGCACTGTGTGGGGGCGTTACCCGGTGGCGGACAAGGACTATTTCGAAGTGCCGTTGATCGAGGCGGCACTGGACAACTTCACACCCGGCGAGGGGCGAAACGAACAGCACAAGGACAACTGCATCGTCGATAGCCTGTCGCAACGGCTCACCTCACCAACCGCACCTGCCTTCGCACGCTTGTGCCGTCAGCTGGATCTGGGCAGGCGCTATCAACAGCATCTGGACACCGTGCTCAAAGCGCCGAGCACCCAGGCGCGCGGCTGGCGCAGCATGGCTTCGACGCTTGCCCAACTGTACAGCTCGGTCATGCTGATCGACGCGTGCAAGGCCAAAAGCGATGGAATACTGAGTGCCGCCGAACTGGAACTGGTGCTGGACCTGTGCAAGCAGGGACGCCCCGGCACATTCTACGAGTCGAAAGTCGTGGCCCGACAACTCAGTGCGTTCGGCTGTGATTTGCAACAGATCGTGATATTGGAAGTACTTCACGAAGGTTGGCTGTTCAACGCCAGCCGCAAGATCATTGTCTACATTCCCGATGACCCCAATGGCTCCTGGACGGTAAGCCCCGACCTTGAAAGCTTCACCCGCAAAGTGCTGGGCCAGCGTCTGCGGGATACGCGCTACCAGTCCTTCTTCAGGCGTTTCGTGCGTCGGCGCGACAGCCAGCAGTTCTTTTCCAGGGTTGCAAAGGACCTGGTGGGTGTCGCCAGTTGGGCTACCCGGGAAATGGACCAGCACATGCGCGACTACCCGTTGCCGTTGTTCGAGCACCTTGCCTGGGCGCGCATCGAACACATCAAGGACGATGCTGCACAGATTGCGACGCCAGTATCAGACCTCGACCGCAAGGCCCAGGAAGCCCATCGGCAAAGGCTGGTTGCCGAAGGTTGGACACTGGCAACAGTGGCTGGCGTGTTCATCCCGGCACTCAATGCACTGCTGCTGGCGGTAATGGTCTGGGACTTGCTGGGCGAGCTGTTCCAGGCCGTGGAGGACTGGCGCGAGGGCGATACCAGCGCAGCAATCGAACATGTGCTCAGCGTGGCCAAAGACCTGGCCGTGATCGGTGCCACTGCTGTGGTATGGCGGGAAGCGAGCCGGGCCTGGGCTGCAGTGGACCAGTGGGTGCCAGCGCGCCTGGAAGACGGTACCGAGAAACTCTGGAATGCAGACCTGGTGCCGTTTCGCAGTGCTGCCCCCCCTGCAAAGGAGGTAGCCGATGCAATGGGCATCTACCGCGCCCAGGATAGAAGCTGGATGAACATGGACGGCCAATATTATGAAATCGTCCAGCGCGCAGATGAAGAATGGCAGCTGGCGCCAAGAGGTGGCCATGGGCCTTTGTTGCGCCACAATGACGCCGGTGCCTGGCGGTTATGGACCGAGCAACCTGCCAGCTGGACAGACAAGCACAGGATGTTCCGCCGTCTGGGTGAGCGTTTTGCTCGCCTGGATGATGAACAGATTGACCAGGCCATGGCCATCCACGCACTGGATGCAGATTACCTTCGGGCATTGCATGTTTATGGTCGGCCGCCTGAAGCTGAGCTGGTCGATACCGTTGAACGCCTGCTTATCGACCGCCGGCTGCAGGCCTTGCTGGACGATTTGAAGCTTGGGCGGGTAGCGGATGACGCGCCGTTGCTGCTGAAGGCCCGCGCATTACCTGGCGTTACCGAGCATGAGGGGCCAGCATTGGCAGCGCAGCTGTCGACAAGACGTCGCCAACTGTTCCAACAGCTGTACGAAGAGCAGCAGGAACCAGACGACGCTGCATCGGCGACGTTGCGCCGCACATTCCCTAGCCTGCATCGCCTGGCTGCCCGCGAGCTTGTGAACGGGTTGTCACAGCATGGCGTCGATTTTCAGGCCCTGGCCAGCGGCAGGGTGCCGTTCCGGCTGGTCACCCGGGCCAGGTTGAGCGTACTGCGCATTCGTGTTGCGCGAGCCTGCGAAGCGTTGTTCATCCAGACGCCTCAGTCGCTGGACCAGGCCAAGGTAGCGCTGACGCTGCTTGATAACTTCGACACCAGGGAGATCAGGCCGCGCTGGCGGCTCTACGATGGCGATAGTCCGCGGCCGGTCATGACTACCAGTGGCAATGGAGCGAACTACAGACTGGTGCATGAAAACGGGCTATTCGGGCTTGAGGACGCGCTGGGCGTCGAGTTGCGCGGCCCCGGCGAGCTGTTCGAAATACTGGTTGATGCGTTCGCCCCTGCAGATATTGCGGCCCTCGGCATCCATCAACCCTATGCCCAAGGCTTGAGAGAACTGCTGGCTCGGCAAGTGCAGGCGCACAGCAAAGTGCTCGTCCAAGCCTTGGGCAAAGATCCTCGACAGCCATGGTTGCTGACGCCGCTGCGGCTGGACGACGGCAGGATCGGCTACCCGTTGGGCGGCTGTCAGGGACGCTTTGCCCGGCCTGCGTCGCGACCCCGGGCGTTCGCGGCGCGTCTACGCGACCTTTACCCGGATTACTCCGATGAAAAAATCGAAGACTGGCTGGCCAGGTTGCACGCATCTGGACGCGATACCGCCAGTGAGCTTGGCATACTCGAAGAGCAAGCACGCCGGCTGAGTGACCATCTGCGAAGCTGGGAGCGCCACGGGTTGATGGCCGGTGAAAAGGCTGAACGCAGGCGGTTTCGCAAAGCGATCATGCAATGCTGGCGGGAACGGGTGCCCGATCATGTTACCCCCGAGGGGCAACGGCGGTCGGTAATCTGGCAGTACAGCGGGCATGACCTGCAGTCGTTGCCAGAGCTGGGACCGCTGTTCACCTTCCCGCATGTTACCGAACTTTCCCTGCGCAGCCTGCTGTTGAAAGCGGTGCCGGCGCAGTTTCTGCTTTCATTCCCGAATCTGACATCTCTGGAGCTCGGCTACAACCAGCTGCGACATCTGCCAAGCAGCCTGTGGTTGCTTGGCAACCTGCGCATACTCGACGTGACCGGCAATCAGATTTCGCTGGACGCGCTTGAGGCCGAGATGCTGGCAAGTTGTCGGCAGTTACGCTACCTGAACCTGTCGAACAATCGCTTGCAAAGCGCGTTTTCGGTTGCACGGATGGAGCATTTGGCCGAACTGCGTATGCGCAATACCGGGCTGGCCGCGCTTCCCGAAGGCACCATGGACTGCCAGAGTTTGTACATGCTCGACGCTTCCAACAACGCCATTGCGTCGCTGCCCCGCGATTTTACCCAGTCCCGTTTGTGGCAGAACGGCTACGTGGTGCTCTCGGGCAACCCGGTCCTGCAGCGCCAGGCTGCAGAGCTGCAGGAGGCGTGGGAAATTCCGGAAACCAGCACAATCCCTTATAAACTGCGCTGGCTGGACCGCCTGGACGGTGAACAGCGTGAGGATCTTGGTTGCTTGTGGATCAGTACCGAGCTGATGGATGGAGCGGAGAACTTCATGCGCTTGTTGGCGCAGCTCCTGCGCTCGCGGGATTTCCTCCACCCCCGGTATGGGGAGATGCTGGCTTCGCGGGTTTTGGCGATGATGCAAAAGATCGAGGATGCGCCGGCACTGGCCAAAGACATATTCGCCAGTGCCGTGATCGAGAACTGCGCGGACAATGCAACGGTGGTTTTCCAGCAGCTCGAAATCCGATGTCTCGTCTGGGATGCAGAGCAGGGGGCCCCGTCGCGTGACCAGGAGAGCGCGCTGGTGAAACTGGCGCGGCGGTTGTGGAGACAGCAGCAGGTCAACTTCATCGCGTTGCGCGAGGCCGAGGCGGTAGGTGCCGGGAACGAGTCGATCGAATGGGCGCTGGCTTATTCGATCCGCTTGCGAGACGACCTGGACCTACCGGTCAACACGCAGAGCATGCTCCATGAAGGGATTCCGAACCTGGACGATGCCGCGGTTGCGCGCGCGCGGAGTGAGGTGATGCAGAATGAAACTGCCGAATTGGTGGCAGTGTGGATGGTCGAACAACCGTTCTGGGAAAAGTATCTGCAGACCCGTTACGAGAAAAAGCTGTTGGTGCCCGAGAGCATGCAAACCGAGTGGGCCAGCCTTGCCGACGAAGTGGCCAAAGCGAAGGTCGAGCAGTGGACTGCAGATACCCGGTTGCAACTGACTACTGACGCTCTGCATCGCTGGGTGTAAGGGGCACATTGGGCTATTCTCAGGTCAAGGCCGAGCGCGAGGGGGCGCGAATGGAACGGATGACAGGCTACGTCTGGTAATGGCCAGTTACTTTTCGTTGAAGCCCCGCAGCGCCAGGTTGGTTTACGCTCGCTTGTCGGATCTTTCTCCCTGATCTGTAGTCTTCTGGTTTATCGAGAGAATAAGGAGATACGCATGCTCGTCCGGTCATTGACCCTCGCCACCTTGCTCGCACTGGTCGGCCCTGTGTCCGCTGCCGATAGTGACGCGCCGCTGGCCAAGGAACTGGGCAAGGCCAGGCCCTTGGTCGTCATTGCGCCCAGCAGCGCCGACCCGACGTTGCGCGGCTTGAACGAAGCCCTCAAGGACCCGGCCACCCAGGCGGCCTTCAAAGAGCGCAACCTGGTGGTCTACAGCGTCGCCAACATGATGGGCAAGCGGGAGGACAAGAACCTGGAGCAGCAGACTACCATGGCCTTGATACGCGAGTTGAAGCTGGGTGCCAGCAAAGGCACCAAGGTGATCCTGGTGGGCAAGGACGGTGAACGGCACATGCTCAAGGACGATGAGGAGGGCGGGGCCATCGATCCGCAGGTTATTTTCAAGGCGGTCGATGAGCTGCCTGCCAGCGAAAAAGCCATGACGGCGCCCGAACCTGTGGCTGCAGCGGCACCGGAAGCCAAGGCCAAGGACAGCAAGCCAGCCAAGCCCGCCAAACCTGCCGCGCCGCCCAAACCGCTGGAAGACTGACCCCGCACGACGGCCCCGAGGCGCCTTGGGGCCGTCGTGTATTCCATTGTATCTGCCCACGCCGCAGACCCATTCCCATACAAAACCGCACCCCGCGCGATACATCCACGACATACCGCAACGGCCTAATGGCTCCACATTCCAACCACAGTGGAGCGACACCATGACTCAAGTACGAAACACCCTCGGCCTGCTCGGCGCTGCCCTGATCGGTAGCATGGCATTGAGCAGCAGTGCCTTTGCTGTCGAGCCTTTGGCCCAGGGTTACCAGCTGGCTTCGGCCAAGGTGGCCGGCGAGGGCAAGTGTGGTGAGGGCAAATGTGGTGGCAGCGCCAAGGCCACCCAGGGCGAAGGCAAATGCGGTGAGGGCAAATGCGGTGCCAGCGCCAAGGCCGGTGCCGAAGGCAAGTGTGGCGAGGGCAAGTGTGGTGATGCCTCGTTCGCCAAGACCGACAGCAACCACGACGGCAAGGTCTCGCGCGACGAGTTCCTGGCGGTGGCCAAAGACCGTGCCGGTGACTTCGACAAGATCGACAGCAACCATGATGGTTTCATCTCCGAACAGGAGGCCGCGGATCACCTCAAGGCGATCTACCAGGCGAATGGCAAGGCCATGCCTGAAGGTTTGTTCAGTCACCTGACCGGCAAATCCTGACCCTCTACCCCATGAACCGCACAACGCCCCTCCTGCTGGTCAGGCGGGGCGTTGTGCCTGTTGCGGAGACCTGTTCATGCACTCCACATCTTTGTCCCCTTCATCTTTGCAGGCCGGGCTTGGCCTGCGTCGCGGCCTGTTGCCGGAACTGCTGGCCCTGGACGCTGGCACCGTGGACTTTCTCGAATGCGCACCGGAGAACTGGATTGCCGTGGGTGGTGCCTACGGCAAGGGCCTGGCGCAGTTGGCGGAGCGTTTTGCCATTACCTGCCACGGGCTGTCGTTGTCGCTGGGTGGCAGCGAGCCGCTGGACCGCCATTTCCTTGGCCAGACCCGCCAGTTTCTCGATCGCCACCAGGTGCACCTGTACAGCGAGCACCTGAGCTACTGCAGCGATGACGGGCACCTGTACGACCTGATGCCCATTCCGTTCACCGACGAAGCGGTGCGCCACGTGGCCGCGCGGATTCGCCAGGCCCAGGAACACCTGGAGCGGCGTATTGCCGTGGAGAACATCAGCTACTACGCCGCGCCGTACCAGGCGATGAGCGAACTCGAGTTCATCCGTGCGGTACTTGATGAGGCCGACTGCGACCTGCTGCTGGACGTCAACAACGTTTTCGTCAATGCCTGCAACCACGGGTACGACGCCCACGAATTCCTTGCCGGCTTGCCCCAGGCGCGGGTGGCCGGGATGCACGTGGCGGGCCATTACGACGAAGCACCGGACCTCAAGGTCGATACCCACGGGGCTGCGGTGAAGGAAGATGTGTGGGCGTTGTACGCGGTCGCCTGTGCGCGCTTCGGTGTGCAACCGACCGTGCTCGAACGTGATTTCAACTACCCGCCGCTGGCGGAACTGCTTGCCGAAACGGCGCGCATTCGTGCAGTGCAAAGTACCTCGGGAGGGCAGGCAAATGAATGAGACCTTGCGTGAGCAGCAGTACACCTTGGCCCGGCACCTGCGTGACCCGCAGCGGCATGCACCGCCGCCGGGCGTGGAGGCCCGGCGCCTGAAGATATACCGCGAGTTGTTCTATGGTGCTATCGAAGGTTTGCTGGCCGGAAGTTTTCCGGTGATGCGCCAGGCGTTGGGTGAACGGCGCTGGCGTGCCCGGGTGCGTGATTTCTATGCCAACTATCGCAGCCAGACACCGTTGTTCACCGAGCTTGCCGAAGCCTTCGTCGATTACCTGCAAGGCATCGAGCTGGATGCGCCCTGGCAGCTGGAGCTGGCGCACTATGAGTGGGTCGAGGCGCAGTTGTATCTGAGCGATGCCGAGGACCCGGCCCATGACCCGGCAGGTGACCTGCTGGAAGGGGAGCCGCTGTTGTCGTGTGTGGCGCGGGTGTTGGCCTATCGTTGGCCGGTGGAACGTATCGGGGCGGATTACCAGCCAGCGGTCGCGCCAGCGGCGCCGACCTTGTTGCTGGTTTATCGCGATGCGGAGTTCAAGGTGCGCTTCGCGCGTCTGGCGCCGCTGGCGTACCGGTTGCTGGCGCTGGAGCAGGGCAGTGGGCGGGCGCGGCTGCAGGCGTTGGGCGGTGCTGTGGAGGAGGGGTTGGCCTTGCTGGAGGGGCTGCGCGAGCAGGGAGTCATCATCGGTACATGTTGAGTGCGGGTACGGGGGGCGCCTTGCGCCCCTATCGCGACACAAGGCCGCTCCTACAGAGGTACGCGATCCCCTGTAGGAGCGGCCTTGTGTCGCGATGGGCTGCAACGCAGCCCCGGCAATATCACCTGCAGAACCGCCCTCTGAGCCAATGATCCAGGCTCAACCGCCCAGCCCCTTTCAGCAGCAGTGGCAGCAACGCCACCAGGTAGATCAGCGGCAGCTTGTAATTGCCAAAGCCCTGGTCGGTAATGGCATAACCTTGGGCCAGTTCGGCCAGGCTCGACCAATGCGCCGGCCAATGCACCGCGGCAATCGCCACCACGGTCACCACCATCAGCCCAAACGAGGCCAGCCGGGTACCCAGCCCCAACAACAGCAGTAACGGCAGGATCAGCTCCGCCCACATCGACAGCTGCCAGTTCAGCTCTGCAGGCAGCAGGTTGAAGGGGAACGGGAAGTTCGCTTGCAGGTCGGCGAACCAGTTGCTGCCATTGAATTTCTCCCAGCCGGATTCGAAAAACTCCCAGGCCAGGAACAGCCGCAACGGCAGGTCGGCGCTCCAGGTACCGAAACGGTCGAAGGTGCTCAGGGTGCGGGTCAAGGTGGTCATGCTGGTTTTCTCTCTTCAGGAAGGGCACGGGCGTTACGGCGTTGCTGGCGGGCCAGCTTGGCGGTGAGCTTGACGGCAATCGCGCTGAACATCAGGGCGAACGCCAGCGGGTACCAGCCCCCCATGGGGATGCGTTTGTAGAACGACAGGCAGAACACCGCGGCCAGTACCCACATGCCGCTGCTGTGCAGGGCCTGCCAGGCGCGGCCACCCAACAGGCGCATGGGGGCCTTGAACGAGGTGATGGTGAGCAGCAGCAGGAACAGGTAGCCGAGGGTACCGGGCAGGCTGGAGGTGAGCGTACGGCCGGCCCAGAACAGTTCGGGGAATTGCTGGGCATAGCGGTAGATCAGTACGCCATGCACGGTATGGGAAAAGGCGAATGCCAAACCCAGGTAGCGCCGCTCCTGCAGGATGCGGCGGCTGCTTGTGCCAGGCAGCAAGGTCACCAGCGACGAGGCCAGGAAGGCCAGCAGGAATAGCGCGAAGGAGCTGCGCGCAGTGGCACGGATCGCGCTGCGCAGGCCGTCCGGGTCAGGTTGGCTGGCCAGCACCACGGCGGTCATCGCCAGGGTCAGGCCGGCGAGCGTGGCGAACAGCTTCCAGCCGGTGGGAAGGGTGAGGGGTTTCATCAGGGAGGCTCCCGGTGTGTGGTTATGTGACCGGGAGTGTGTCGGGGTGGGGTATCTGCAGTGTGTCGGCGGTGGTGGGGTTGTGTATCGGATTGTAGAAGTCGCTCAAGCGCCGCATTCTTTGTAGGAGCGGCCTTGTGTCGCGATAGGGCCGCGCAGCGGCCCCGGCAATTTATGCTGCGGAGCTGAAAGCCTGGGGCCGCTTTGCGGCCCTATCGCGACACAAGGCCGCTCCTACAAAAGCCCGCGTCTGCATTTCACTTCAGCTCGATCTGCGCGCACAACCCGCCGCTTGCGCGGTTGCTCAGGGTTAGTCGACCGCCCATGGCCTGGATCAGCTGGTGGGCAATCGCTAGCCCCAGTCCGGTGCCACCGGTACTGCGGTTGCGTGAGCCTTCCACGCGATAGAATGGCTTGAGCACTTCATCCAGCTCGCCAGCGGGTATGCCTGGCCCATTGTCGAGCACGCGGATCACGGTCATCTCACCCTGGCGGCATACCTCCAGTTCGGCAGCGCCGGCAAACTTCAGGGCGTTGTCCACCAGGTTCACCAGCACCCGGCGCAGGGCATGCGGGCGGGTTTCCAGCAGGCTGGCGCTGCTGCCATGGCGCTCGACCCGGGCGCCACTGTCCTGGTAGTCGAATACCAGGCTGTCGAGAAAGGCATCAAGGTTGACCCGGCACGGTGTCTCGGTACTGGTGTCCATGCTGCGGGCATAGGCCACGCCTTCGCGCACCAGGTGTTCCATCTCGCCCAGGTCGCTCCACAGCTTGTCCTTTTCCACCCCTTCATCCATCACTTCGACACGCAACTTCATGCGCGTGATCGGCGTTTGCAGGTCGTGGGAAATGGCCGCCAGCAACTGCATGCGTTCCTTGAGGTAAGCAGCGATGCGCGCCTGCAGGGCATTGAAAGCCACGGCCGCGTAGCGTACTTCGCGCGGGCCGCTTTCATCCAGCTGCACGCCTGGTTTGTCCGGGTCCAGGTTGTCCACTGCCTGGGCCAGGCGGGTCAGCGGGCCGATCGCCAGGCGCACTGCCAGCCAGGTGCACAGCAACAGCACGGCCAACTGGATCAGCAACACCACCGGCAGCCAGCGGGCCACCGGCACCGGGGCCGGGGTTACGTCAATGGTTAGCGGTGCGCCATCGGCGAGCGTCAGGTGTGCCTGGAAGTGTGTATTCGGGCCGGGGATTTCCTGGAAGGTCAGGCGATAGTCGGCGCCAATGGCCTTGACGATCGAATCGGCGGCCATGGGTGGGTCGCTGCTCGGCATGGCTTCACCCGCCAGGCCCTGGTCCAGCCGGTAGCGGTAGGTACGCCGCTCCAGGCGCGGCAACCAGGCGGCGCGTTCGGCCGCAGGCAGGCGGTCGAGGATCGCCACCGAGGTGGCCACGTCCTGCTCCAGGGTGCTGAGCATCATCGATCGGCTGCTGATGTAACGTTCGTAGGCCTGCAGGCCGAACGACAGGCCGTAGGCCAGCACCAGGCCGGTGAAGAAGATCAGTGCCAGGCGCGAGGCAAGGGTACGTGGCCACTTCATGATGGCGACTCGAGCAGTTGCACCGGCAGTGAGAACACGTAGCCCTCGCTGCGCACGGTCTTGATGCAGCTGGGTTCGCGGGCGTCGTCACCCAGGCGCTGGCGCAGGCGGCTGACCAGCAGGTCGATGGAACGGTCGAAAATGTCGGCTTCGCGGCCCTGGGTCAGGTTGAGCAACTGCTCACGGCTGAGCACCCGCTGCGGGTGGTCGAGGAACACCCGCAGCAGGCGGTATTCGGCACCACTCAGGGCTACCAAGGTGCCTTCGGTGTCGAGCAGGTGGCGCGCAGTGGTGTCCAGCCGCCACTGGCCGAAACCGAGCAGGCGGCTGCTTTCGCTGATGGTCAGGTTTGGCGGCAGCATGCGCGTGCGGCGCAGCACGGCGTTGATACGGGCCAGCAGTTCGCGGGCCGAGAACGGCTTGGTCAGGTAATCGTCGGCGCCCATTTCCAGGCCGATGATGCGGTCGGTTTCGTCGTTGCGGGCGGTGAGCATCAGCACCGGGGTGTTGCGGTGCTTGCCGGCGCGCAGCTCCCGGCACAACAGCAGGCCGTCGTCGCCGGGCATCATGATGTCGAGGACGATCAGGTCGACGCTGTTGGCTTCGAGAAATGCACGCATCTGCCGGCCGTCAGCGACGATGCTGGTGCGCAGACCGTTCTTCTTCAGGTAGTTGCCGACCAGTTCGCGGATTTCGCGGTCGTCGTCGACGATCAGGATGTGATCGACATGTTCCATGCGCTGCGTTCCTGTGCAAGAGGGGATGGGCGCAGTGTACCGAGCGCGTTCGCGCTTGCCTGCGGGGCTTTGTATTGCAGTGTATCTGGCGCACATACGGCAAAAGTCTTAACGTGCTGAATCTAAAGAGTTTTTCTTTTCTCCCCAAAGCATCCCCAATATCTCCCCAAAACTAAATTACAAACCTGAGCGACATCGATCATGCAGAGCCCCGGCTGTCGAGATACATCCCGGCCTTCGCATCCCAGTGTAATGCTGGTACTGATCCTGAGCCTGCCCCCCGTCTTCGCCTGGACGCGCATTCCTCTGTCGCCGATCAATCACTGACGTTGAACACATCTATGACCTGCCCACCCATCCAGCATGGATGGAAAGCCAGTAGCGACTTCAGTAGTGGCGTAGTACGGTCCGCCTTCAACAAACCGCCCGGTTCGTTGCCTCCAATCCCACGGACCGGGACTCTCATGACCTGGGAGGTCGAATGGAAGTCGCTCGAAAGATCAGCCAACAGGAATTGGATAACGCCCTGGTAGCCTTCGCCCGCTACAAAATCGGAGAAATCAAAATCTTCGACTTGGAGCAGGCAATGAGCTTCGAAGCGGGCGAAGCCTTATCCCAAAGCGGGCTGGTCCGGTTCTCAATAACCAGGATGGTGTCCGGACGGTATCGCATTAGCGATGAAGGGGAGAACGCCATCACACCGGCTGGTCGGGATCGCCTTGAGGTGATCCGCGCCTGACGATAGGCATTCCTGGCAACGGCCGCAGACAGCTCCTGCGGCCATCTGAGCGTGAAGGGTGTGACCATCCCCTCCGATCAGCTCAGGAAGGTCCAGCCACTGCGGGCCGACATCCACATCGGCGATCACCATAGTGAGCCGCTGGGCCGGGTTTCGACCCAGGCCTGGGTGTTCAACCCGTCACCCGGTCCCGACATCATTCCCCGGCTGCACGACGCCAAGCTCAATGGCATGGCCCAGCTCGGCCTCAACATCACCGGAGTTGAGGAGGTCGACGGCGCCCTTCATGCGCAGTCATGGTGGTGCCGAGCGGTGGGTAATTATGGCAACTAAGCAGGGGGGGCGGCCTGAGGCCGATTTTTTCCGCTACTGCTGCATTACCGGAAGCTCATTCCGGTTAAGTAGCTCAAAAATCCTCCCCAAAATGCATCCGTAACCACCTGATTCTATTGTATCTATTTGTACAGAACTGACGCCTGTTTCGAGCATGTAATGTTGGTGTAACTGCCTGATTTTGCTTGGTTATTTTCGTTTTTGTAACGAGTGCCCGGCGCATGTGCAGACACAGGAGGAAGCACATCACAGCTTCGGGCGACACATCCGGGATACCTGGCCGGCGTGAAATGGCTCTCGACCGGGGAGCACGACTCCCCAACCTCAAGCGTTACACAGGAGAGATGCCATGAACTTCAAAACCTTCGCCCGTGCCAGTCTGTTCGCCGTGCTCAGCTTCGGCGCCATTGCCGCCCAGGCCTCCACCATGCCGATGGACGAAACCGGGGTCATGCAGTACCGCTACGGTGATCACCTGGACGTGAAGAAAGTGCTGTCGATACAGGATGACCAGAGCGACGCCTGCGGCCTGGTGAATACCCGCATGGACTACCTCGACTCCAAGGGCCAGCAGCAGAGCGTGCAGTATCGTACCTACGCTACCGGCGGTTGCCATGAGAATTGATCGTCGCTTGTTGTTGAAGGTGGGCGGCATTGCCCTGGCGCTGACCGGCCTGGGCCTGGCCGGGCACCTGATGGCCCGCGACAGCTACGGCAGCATGCCGTCGCTGTCGGGCGCCAGCCAGTGGATCAACTCGCCGCCGCTGGATGCCCCGGCGCTCAAGGGCAAGGTGGTGCTGGTGGACTTCTGGACCTGGGACTGCATCAACTGCCGGCGCAGCCTGCCGCATGTGAGCGAATGGGCGCGGCGTTATGCCGACCAGGGCCTGGTGGTGGTCGGCGTGCACACACCGGAGTACGACTACGAGCATGATGTAGGTACCTTGCGTGACAAGGTGGCCGGGCTGGGGATTGGTTACCCGGTGGCGGTGGACAATGACCACAAGGTGTGGAACGCCTGGGGCAACCAGTTCTGGCCGGCACACTACTTTGTCGACCGCAAGGGGCAGGTGCGCCATGTGCACTTTGGCGAGGGGGATTATGGGGGACAGGAACAGGTTATACAGGCGTTGCTGGATGAGGAGGGGTGAGTTGTCTGTGCCGGCCTCTTCGCGGCGGTTCGACGACTCGATGAACCCGCTCCCACAGGTACTGCACCGCTTGCGGGCTGTGCGATCCCTGTGGGAACAACGATCTTTCAGGTGAAACTGGCAAAATGCGCCTGCATCCGTGCCGCATCCGCCTGGCGCCCGCTGAACAGCTCGAACGCCTTCACCGCCTGGAACACGGCCATGTTGCTGCCATCCAGGGTGCGGCAGCCCAGCGCCCGGGCGGCGCGCAGCAGTTCGGTTTCCAGCGGAAAATAGATGATCTCCGCCACCCACAGGCGCGCATGCAGCAGCTCCACCGGCAGTGGCGTGCCCGGCAGCTTGGCCATGCCCACCGGCGTGGTGTTGACCAACCCGTCCGCCTCGGCCAGGGCCGTGGCCAGGTCTGTGCCGAGCACCGCGCGTCCGACACCGAAATGGGCATTCAGGTTGTCCACCAGGGCCTGTGCACGGGCTGCGTCCACTTCGAACAGTACCAGCCGCTCGACCCCTTCACCCAGCAGGGCATGGGCGACGGCGGAACCTGCGCCACCGGCACCCATCTGCACCACCTGGCGCCGTGCCACATCCGGCAGGCCGCGGCGCAAGCCTTCGGCAAAGCCCAGGCAGTCGGTGTTGTGGCCGACCCGCTTGCCGTCCTTGAGCACCACTGTGTTCACCGCGCCGATGCCGCGGGCTTCGTCCGATAGTTCGTCGAGCAGCGGCAGTATCGCCTGCTTGAACGGGTAGGTGATGTTGAGCCCGGTGAAACCGGTGTGCTGGGCAGCGTCGAGCAGGCCGGGCAGGGCGCTGTCGTCCAGTTGCAACTGGTCGGCATCGATCAGCCGGTACAGGTAGCGCAGCGCCTGGGCATCACCTTCGTGTTCGTGCAGGGCAGGGGTACGCGACAGCTGGATGCCGCGGCCGATCAGCCCGGCGAGGATGGCTTGCTGGCTCATGCGCTGCGGCCCTGCAACATTTCGGCGAAGTGGCTGATGGCCATGCGGGTAGCCATGGCTGCCCAGGCCGCAGATGACCCCGACGGCGATCGACGATACGAACGACAGGTGGCGGAACGGTTCGCGCCTGTGCACGTTGGACAGGTGCACTTCGATAACCGGCACTTCGCCGGCCACCAGCGCATCGCGGATGGCCACAGAGGTGTGGGTCCAGGCACCGGGGTTGATCACGATGCCGGCGCAGCGGCCACGGGCAGCATGGATCCAGTCGATCAGTTCGCCTTCGTGGTTGGTTTGGCGGAATTCGACTTCCAGGCCGTGGGCATGGGCGGTATCGGCACAGCCCTGGGCCAGGTCGGCGAGGGTTTCGTGGCCATATTGGGCAGGCTCGCGGGTGCCCAGCATGTTCAGGTTGGGGCCGTTGAGTACGAGAATAAGGGGCTTCATGAGGGCATCGCTTTTTTTGTTGTTGGATGCGTTTAGTTTTGTACCGCCTGGTTAGTTTAGTCAATTGGACTAAACCGCTGTACCCGGAAAGTGGGCGATTATCGAACCCTCAACACACCCTCTGTAGGAGCAGCTGAATTACAAAATTGTAATTTTCCCGCCACCGCCCCGATAAGCACGGCTTTCTACAGTCCCTCGTCAAAACTCGCCGACGAGGACCTGTTTCGTGCCCATCCCCCGCAACACCGCGTTGCTCTGCCTGTTGCTGGCCGGCGCCCCCAGTGCCCAGGCCAGCCAGAGCCTGAGCCTGCCCCAGGCGCTTGATGCCGCCTTTGCCCGAAACCCGGAGCTGGCTGCGGCCGGCCGGGAGATCGGCATTGCCGACGGCGAGCGGCGCCAGGCCGGGCTGATCCCCAACCCGGAACTGTCCTGGGAGGTGGAGGACACCCGGCGTGACACCAGCACCACCACTGTCACTCTCAGCCAACCGTTGGAGCTGGGCGGCAAGCGCGGCGCACGTATCGCCGTGGCCGGAGCCGGCCAGGCCATTGCCCAGCTCGACCTGGAGCGCCAGCGCAACGGCTTGCGCGCCGATGTGGTGCAGGCCTTTCATGCGGCCTTGCGCGCGCAGACCGCGCTGGAGCTGGCGCAGCAATCGCAGGCGTTGACCGAGCGTGGGTTGCGGGTGGTGCAAGGGCGGGTGAGCGCTGGCCAGTCATCGCCCGTGGAAGCCACCCGGGCCCAGGTGCAAATGGCCCAGGCCCAGGCCGAAGTGCGTCGCGCGCAAACCCAGCGCAGCGTGGCCTACCAGGCCCTGGCACGGTTGACCGGCAGCCCATTGGCAAGCTTCGACCAGTTGCAGGCCGCCAACCCGTCCCCCGGTGATGCGCCCAGCGCTGATGCCCTGCTCAGCCAGGTCGAGCAGACGGTCGAATGGCGCCTGGCCGCTGCCCAGGTCGAGCGCGGCGACGCGACCCTGGGCTCGGAAAAGGCCCTGCGCATTCCCAACCTCACCGTCAGCGTGGGCAGCCAGTACAGCCGCGAAGACCGCGAGCGGGTCAATGTGCTGGGCCTGTCAATGCCCTTGCCGTTGTTCGACCGCAACCAGGGCAACATGCTGGCCGCGGCCCGCCGTGCCGACCAGGCGCGTGACCTGCGCAACGCCGTGGAGCTGCGCCTGCGCAGTGAAACCCGCAGCGCCGTCAGCCAGTGGGCCACGGCCATGCAGGAAGTGCAGGCCTATGACCGAACCATCCTGCCTTCTGCGCAGCAGGCCGTGGACACCGCCACCCGCGGTTTCGAAATGGGCAAGTTCGCCTTTCTCGATGTGCTCGACGCCCAGCGCACGCTGATTGAGGCACGCGGGCTGTACCTCGAGGCACTGGCCTCGGCGACCGACGCGCGGGCGCAGGTCGAGCGGATTTATGGCGACCTCGACGGCCTGAGCAACAAATTGAACAGCAGGAGCAACAATGACTAATCCACGCAAGCTAGCCCTTCTGGCTGCCGCCATCGCCGCGCTTGGCCTGGGTGGCCTGGCCTGGACCGACAACCTTGGCAAGGCGTCGAGCACGCAAGCCCGGCACGACGACCACGGCGAAGACAGCCACGGCCACGGCGAGCAAGAGGCCGGCGCAGGCCACGAAGAAGAGGGCAAGCTGCACCTGTCCCCCGCCCAGATCGAAGCTGCCGGTGTGCAACTGGCCAAGGCCGGCCCTCGTGAGCTGGGTACCGCCATCAGCTTCCCGGGGGAAATCCGCTTTGACGAAGACCGTACCGCCCACGTCGTGCCACGCGTGCCCGGTGTGGTCGAGGCGGTGCAAGCCGAGCTGGGCCAGGCGGTCAAGCGTGGCCAGGTACTGGCGGTGATCGCCAGCCAGCAGATTTCTGACCTGCGCAGCGAGCAACAGGCTGCCCAGCGCCGCCTGGAACTGGCGCGCCTGACCTTCCAGCGTGAACAACAGCTGTGGCAGGAGCGCATCAGCGCCGAACAGGATTACCTGCAGGCCCGCCAGGCGTTGCAGGAGGCCGAGATTGCCTTGGCCAATGCTCGGCAGAAGGTCGCCGCCGTGGGCCCGGCCGGCAGCGGCAACCGCTATGAACTGCGCGCGCCGTTCGATGCAGTGGTGGTGGAAAAGCACCTGACCGTGGGCGAGGTGGTCGATGAGACCAGCAATGCCTTCACTCTGTCTGACCTGAACCGGGTCTGGGCCACCTTCGCCGTCGCCCCACGCGACCTGGACAAGGTGGTCACCGGCCGCAAAGTCACGGTCAGCGCGCCGGACCTGGGGGCCCGGGTCGAGGGCAAGGTCAACTACGTTGGCAGCCTGCTCGGCGAGCAGAACCGCGCTGCCACTGTCCGCGCCACCCTGGCCAACCCCAACGGCGCCTGGCGCCCGGGGCTGTTCGTCAATGTCGCGGTCAGCGTCGAGCGCTTCAATGCCACCGTGGTGGTGCCGGAAAGCGCCCTGCAAGCCTGGGAGCAGCAGACCGTGGTGTTTGCCCGCACCGAGCAGGGCTTCGAAGCCCTCCCCGTGAAGACCGGCCGCCGCGACGCAGGCCACGTGGAAATCACCAGCGGCCTGGCCGCCGGAACCCAGGTGGCCGCCGCCGGCAGCTTTGTCCTCAAGTCCGAGCTGGGCAAGGGCTCGGCCGAACATAGCCATTGATCACGGGGACGCCTGCATGTTCGAACGCCTGATCCAATTCGCCATCGAGCAGCGCCTGGTGGTGATGCTGGCCGTGGTACTGATGGCCGCGGTGGGTATCCACAGCTACCAGAAACTGCCGATCGACGCTGTACCGGACATCACCAACGTCCAGGTGCAGATCAATACCGCCGCGCCCGGTTATTCACCGCTGGAGACCGAGCAGCGCATCACCTTCGCCATCGAGACCGCCATGGCCGGCCTGCCCGGGCTCAAGCAGACCCGCTCACTGTCGCGCTCGGGCCTGTCGCAAGTCACGGTCATCTTCGATGACGGCACTGACCTGTTCTTCGCCCGTCAACTGGTCAACGAGCGCCTGCAAGTGGCGCGAGAGCAGTTGCCCGACGGCATCGAAGCGGGCATGGGGCCGATTTCCACCGGGCTGGGTGAACATCTTTCTGTGGACGGTGGAAGCCGAGCAGGGCGCGCTGAAGGACGACGGCACGCCCTACACCCCGACCGACCTGCGGGTGATCCAGGACTGGATCATCAAGCCGCAACTGCGCAACGTGCCCGGGGTGGCCGAGGTCAACAGCATCGGCGGCCATGCCAGGCAATACCTGATTGCGCCGGAGCCCAAGCGCCTGGCGGCTTACAAACTCACCCTCAACGACCTGATCGCGGCGCTGGAGCGCAACAATGCCAACGTCGGTGCCGGCTACATCGAGCGCAATGGCGAGCAGTTGCTGATTCGTGCGCCAGGACAGGTCGCGTCGGCCGAGGACATCGCCAACATCGTCATTTCCAGTGTCGATGGCACGCCAATACGCGTCAGCCATGTCGCCCAGGTCGGCCTGGGCGAAGAGCTACGCTCGGGCGCGGCTACCGAGAACGGTCGGGAAGTGGTGCTGGGCACGGTGTTCATGCTGATTGGCGAGAACAGCCGCACGGTGTCCCAGGCGGTTGCCGCCAAGCTGGTGGAGATCAACCGCAACCTGCCCAAGGGCGTGGTCGCGGTGACGGTGTACGACCGCACCAACCTGGTGGAAAGGGCCATCGCCACGGTGAAGAAGAACCTGGTCGAGGGCGCCATCCTGGTCATCGCCGTGTTGTTCCTGTTCCTGGGCAATATCCGCGCTGCGCTGATCACCGCCATGGTCATTCCGTTGTCGATGCTGTTCACCTTCACCGGCATGTTCAGCAACAAGGTCAGTGCCAACCTGATGAGCCTGGGCGCACTGGACTTCGGCATCATCGTCGACGGTGCGGTGGTGATCGTGGAGAACGCTATCCGCCGCCTGGCCCATGCCCAGCAACGCCATGGCCGCATGCTGACCCGCGCCGAGCGCTTCCATGAAGTGTTCGCGGCCGCCCGTGAGGCGCGCCGGCCGCTGATCTACGGCCAGCTGATCATCATGGTGGTATACCTGCCGATCTTTGCCCTGACCGGGGTGGAAGGCAAGATGTTCCACCCGATGGCCTTTACCGTGGTCATCGCCCTGCTAGGTGCCATGATCCTCTCGGTTACCTTCGTCCCGGCGGCCATTGCCCTGTTCGTCACCGGCAAGGTCAAGGAAGAGGACGGCCTGGTAATGCGCACGGCGCGTCAGCGCTATGCCCCGGTGCTGGCCTGGGTGCTGGGCCGACGCAAGCTGGCGTTCGCCGCCGCCGCTACCCTGGTGGTGTTGTCCGGGTTGATGGCCAGCCGCATGGGCAGCGAGTTCATCCCCAGCCTCAGCGAAGGCGACTTCGCGCTGCAGGCCCTGCGCGTGCCGGGCACCAGCCTGTCGCAGTCGGTCGACATGCAGCAGCGTCTGGAGCAAGCGATCATCGCCCGGGTGCCGGAAGTTGAGCGGGTGTTCGCCCGCACCGGCACCGCCGAGATCGCCTCCGACCCGATGCCGCCGAACATTTCCGATGCCTATGTGATGCTGCGCCCGCGGGAGCAATGGAGCGACCCGGGCAAGCCGCGGGATGAGCTGATCGCCGAGGTACAACGTGCCGCTGCCAGCGTGCCAGGCAGCAACTACGAGCTGTCGCAGCCAATCCAGCTGCGTTTCAACGAGCTGATATCCGGGGTGCGCAGCGATGTGGCGGTGAAGCTGTTCGGTGATGACATGGACGTGCTCAACCGCACCGCCGCGCAGATCGCCAGCAGCCTGCAAGGTGTGCCGGGCGCGTCCGAGGTGAAGGTCGAGCAGACCACTGGCCTGCCGGTGCTGACCATTGATATCGACCGCGACAAGGCGGCACGCCATGGCTTGAACGTGGGTGACGTGCAGGACGCCATTGCCATTGCCGTGGGTGGCCGCAAGGCGGGCACATTGTACGAAGGTGACCGCCGTTTCGACATGGTGGTGCGCCTGTCGGAAACCCTGCGTACCGATGTCGACGGGCTGGCCAGCCTGCTGATTCCGGTGCCGGCCAGTGCTGCTGCGGGGGCCGGGCAGATCGGCTTCATCCCGCTGGCGCAGGTAGCCACGCTGCACCTGCAGCTGGGGCCGAACCAGGTCAGCCGCGAGGATGGCAAGCGGGTGGTGGTGGTCAGTGCCAACGTGCGCGGGCGTGACCTGGGTTCATTCGTCGAGCAGGCCGAGCAGACGCTGATCGAGCAGGTGCGCATACCGCCGGGTTACTGGACACGCTGGGGCGGTCAGTTCGAGCAGCTGCAGTCGGCGGCCGAACGCCTGCAGGTGGTGGTGCCGGTGGCTTTGCTGCTGGTCATGGCGCTGTTGCTGATGATGTTCAACAACCTCAGGGATGGCCTGCTGGTGTTCACCGGCATTCCGTTCGCCCTTACCGGCGGGGTGCTGGCGCTGTGGTTGCGCGACATTCCGTTGTCCATTTCCGCAGGCGTGGGGTTCATTGCCTTGTCGGGGGTGGCGGTACTCAACGGGTTGGTGATGATCGCCTTTATCCGTGGCCTGCGAGAGGAAGGGCGCACGTTGCGGGCGGCGGTCGAGGAGGGTGCGCTGACGCGCTTGCGGCCGGTGCTGATGACGGCACTGGTGGCGTCGCTGGGGTTCATCCCGATGGCCTTGGCTACCGGGACCGGGGCCGAGGTGCAGAGGCCGCTGGCGACCGTGGTGATTGGCGGGATTCTGTCATCCACCGCACTGACCTTGCTGGTGTTGCCGGCGTTGTATCAGTGGGCGTATCGGCGCGAAGAGGTGCAGGAGGGTTGAGCCTCCGGGGCCGCGTTGCGGCCCTTCGCGGGCTTGCCCGCTCCCACAGGTGTGTCGCTGAACCCATGGTTTGCGCGATCCCTGTGGGAGCGGGCAAGCCCGCGAAGGGCTGCAAAGCAGCCCCCAAAATATCAAACGGTACTACGGGCTCCGGGCCGCGCACTCTCCGTTCCCGCCTCATCATGCAACGAAATCCGCGAAGTTTCCGGCAACGCCAACCCACCCACCAACGCCACCAGTGCTATCACCACCAGGTAGAACGCCGGGGCCAGGCTGCTGCCGGTCTGCCCGATCAGCCAGGTCGCCACCAACGGCGCGGTGCCGCCAAACAGCGTATAGGCCACGTTGTAGGTAATCGCCGAAGCGGTATAGCGGGTACGGGTGGGGAAGCTTTCCGACAGCAATGCCGCCGTGACCACACCACTGCACAATGCCCCCACCGCCAGCAGGACCACCCCTAGCAGCGCGCCGGACATCGAGCCGGAGCTGGCGAGCCAGTACGCGGGGAAAACGCACAGCATCACCCACAGGCAGGTAAAGCCGATGGTCTTGCGCCGCCCGACGCGGTCCGAGAACGCGCCGGCCAGCGGGCAGCCGACGGCGGCGAACAGCAGGGCCACGGTGGTCACCAGCAGCGATTGCGCGCGGGTCAGGTTGCCGACCAGTTGCAGGTAGGTGGCGAAGTAGGTGGTGAACATGTAGAACGACAGCGCGGTCAGCGAAATGAAGGCCCCCAGGTTGCGGATCGTTCGGCCATGGTTGCGCAGGGTTTCCTTGAGCGGCGAATGTTCATGCTCGTTGCCCTGGGCAATGGCTTCGCGGAACGCCGGGGTTTCTTCCATGCGCCAGCGCAGGTACAGGCCGACCAGTCCCAGCGGGGCGGCGATCAGGAACGGGATGCGCCAGCCCCAGGCATTCATCGCTTCGACCGACAGGCTGGCTTCCAGGCCATAGGCGATCACCGCCGCGCAGGCAAAGGCGGAAAAGGTCGAGACCGGTACGAAGCTGCCATAGAAGGCGCGCTTGTCGTTGGGCGCGTGCTCCATCAGGTAGGCGCAGGCACCGGCATACTCGCCACCGGCGGAAAAGCCCTGCAGGCAGCGCGCCAGGGTCAGCAGTGCGGGGGCTGCCAGGCCGATGCTGGCGTAGGTCGGCAGCAGGCCGATCAGGGTAGTGGAGCCAGCCATCAGCAGGATGGTCAGCGACAGGATACGCTTGCGCCCCAGGCGGTCACCCAGCGCGCCGAACACGATGCCGCCCAGCGGGCGCAGGGCGAAGGCTACGGCGAACACCGCAAAGGTCTTGAGCAAGGCCACACTGGCGTCTTCGCTGGCGAAGAACTGGCTGGCGATCAGGGTTGCGAGAAAGCCGTAGACGGCGAAGTCGAACCATTCGACGAAATTGCCGATGGCCGAGGCGGCGATCACCCGGCGCAGGGTGGCGGGGGATACCTCGTGAGGTGCGGGCATGCGAGAGCTCTCCGGTTCCATTGGCAGGCATGATGAAAGTGGCGCGGTCGGGCCGTGCCATCATTGTTGTACTTGCCAGTAGATCGCCGGGCGCTGGAGGCCGCTTTGTCGAGGGCGACCTCGGGATGCCTGATTCAACCGAACATGATGGGCTGTCCCTGATGGCCCTATCGCCGGCAAGCCAGCTCCCACAGGTACTGCACAAGCCTTGAGTGCGGTGCAAATTCTGTGGGAGCTGGCTTGCCGGCGATAGGGCCATGCGCTCAGAAACGCATGTCCAGCGCCAGTTCGAAGGTACGCGGTGGCCCCATGTAGTACTGGCTATTGTAGGCCTGCTTGGCATACACCTCGTCGGTCAGGTTGCGTACCCGCCCGGTCAGCGTGGTGTGCTCATCCAGGCGGTAGCGGGCAAACGCGCCGAACAGGCTGTAGGCCGGGGCCTTCAAGCTGTTGGCATTGTCGGCATACACCGAGCCCACGTAGCGCCCGTCAGCCCCCACCGACCACGCCGGGGTCAGGCTATAGGTCAGCCAGAGGTTGGCGACGTTGGCGGGTACGTTCACCGGTGCGTTGCCCTTGCGCGAAACCGATACGCCGTTGACTGCCTCGTTGAACGCGTCGTAATGCGCATCGACATAGGCATAGTTGGCCTCGGCCAGCAGCTTCGGCGTCACCTGCAGGCGCCCGGACAGCTCGACACCACGTGAGGTCTGCTGCCCGGCCTGGACCGTGAGGTTGGCGTCGTTGGAGTCGCGCACGGCAAAGTCCTTGCGCACGATCTGGTACAGCGCCAGCGTGGCCGCCCCGCGCCCGTCGAGAAAGTCGAACTTGCTGCCCACTTCCCACTGTTCGCCCTTGGACAGGTCGAACAGCCCGACGTTGGAGTAGGTCGCTGCTGCCAGCGAGCCGGCTGGCAGGTCGGCAGAGGTACTGTACTGCGCATAGACGCTGGCGGACGGCGTCAGCGCATAGGTCAGGCCGATACGCCCGGAAAGCGGTTCCCAGCGCCGTTCGAAGAACGCCGGCGAGGTTGGCGTTACCGCGCCGTAGTTGGTCACTTGCATGTCCAGGTAGTCGTAGCGCAGGGCAGTGAGCAGGGCCAGGCGTTCGGTGAGCTGCAGGCGGTTTTCGGCAAACAGCGCGCGGTTGGTCACCTCGTGGCGGCGTTGCTTGGTCAGGCCGGCATTCACCCCGGGGATGTCGTCGAAGCTGCCGGGGGCGAAGTGCTCGGCATCGACCACGTCGCTCCAGCTGCTCGAGGTGGGGTAGAGGGTCTGGCGCATGCGCGAGTACTCCAGCCCCAGTGACCACTGGCTGGCCAGGCCGAACAGCTGGTTGTCGTGGCGCAGCTCGATGCGGTCGCCCAGCAGGTTCTGGTCGTGGCGTTGCAGGTAAGGGCTGCTGCGCCGTACCTTGCCATCGTCGGTGTAGCTGTAGCGTTCGAGGTTGCGGTAATCACGTTGGGCGTTGTAGTGGTACAGCGTGTTGTGCACGCTGGTGCTGTCGCTGAACTGGTAGTCAAGGATCGAGCGCAGCCAGCGTACCCGCTGCTCGTAGCGGCCGTCGCCGACGTTGTAGTTTTCAAAGCGGCGGCTGTTGGCGATTTTCATCGTGCTGCGCCCGGGCAGGATCGGCGAACCCCAGTAGGGGCTGTCTTCGCGGTCTTCCTGGTACTCCAGCGCCAGGGTGTGAGTGAGGTTGGGCGTGAGGTCGCTCAGCAACGAGAAGGCCAGGCTGTCGGTGTGCCGTTCGTTGCGGTCGACGTAGCCGTTGCCATGCCCGCGGCTGAAGTCCAGGCGCATGAAGTGGCGGGCATCGGCGGGGTTGCTGGCCAGTGCCTGGTTGATGCCGAACGCCACTTCGCTGTCGTCGAAGCTGCCAAGGCGGATACGGCCGTCGAGGGTTTGCTGATCGCGGCCGGCCAATTTGGTGATGTAGTTGATCGAGCCGCCCACCGCGCCCGCACCGTGCAGGAACGACGACGGCCCGCCAATCAGTTCGACGCGGTCGAGTACCCAGGCATCCACTGGCCGGGTGGCGCTGCTGTAGCCCAGGTTTATGCCGTTGTACAACTGGGTAACCTGGTTCTGGGTGAAGCCACGATAGGCGACGAAGCCGCCGAAGCCAGGGTTGGCCGAGGCGTTGACGCCGGTCATGGCGTTGATCACGTCCTGGCTGTCGTTGGCGCCGCGTTCTTCGATCAGGTGGCGGTCCGAGACACTGACCGAGGCCGGCGTTTCCCGCGCGGTAAGGCCCAGGCGCGAGCCGGTGCGGATCGGCTCGTCCAGTTGCACGCCGCTGGCGGCGTCGCGTTCACCGTCGATGGTGGTGGCGCTCAGTTCTACCGGGGCAGCGTCCGCCCAGGCAAGGTTGCAGGTGCCCATGAGCAGCACCAGGGAGGTATTGCGAAGCATGTTGGAGTGTCTTCCACGCAAAGGTCATGGCTGACCGCGAACGCGCAGTCAGGCGCGCCCGGCTCAGGTCAGGCGAAATGAAGTACGGCTGCGGGGAAGGTGGCAGGGGAGGCGCGGGGATTGAGTGCGGGGCGTTGATCGCGTGGCGGCGGTTGTGCCCAGCTGCGCACCACGATGGGCGAGCTGGCCACGGTTTGTGCCGGGGTGAACGACCAGCCGCTGCTGCTGAGCGGTACGGCCAGGCCGAACGAGGAGCACACCGGGCAGTCGAGCTGGGCCATGTGCTGATCGCTGCCGGCGCCATCCAGGTCGATGGCTACGCCGTGCTCGCTGTTGATCGAGCAGAAACCGCCTTCCAGTCCGGCCAGGCGCAGGCCACCCATCTGGCCATGGTGCAGGCCGCACAGCACAAGGCTGAACAGGACGCTGGCGTAGAGCGTCCAGGCGGTCAGCATGCGGGTGTGTCGGGTGGTTTTCATGGCGGCGAATCTACCATCCGGACGAACGGTCGGGTAGATCTTCGGGCTCAAGATTTTGGGGCTGCCTTGCAGCCCTTCGCGACACAAGGCCGCTCCTACAAAGGATCGTGTCAAATTGCAGCTGACGCGATCCCTTGTAGGAGCGGCCTTGTGTCGCGAAAGGGGCGCAAAGCGCCCCCAGGGTTCTGTCAGGCCGCACGCTCCAGTACATCCAGCAAATCGACAAACTCCAGCGCCAATTTATGCCGCGGCGCCAGATGCACCAGCGGCACCGAGGCCTGGTGCGATTCACGCATCTTGATCGAACTGCTCAGGTACACCGGCAGCACCGGCATGCCTTCACAGCGCAATTGCTCGAGCCGAGTCTGGTGCAGCGCGGTGCGCCCGGCGAACTGGTTGACCACCACACCTTCCACCTGCAGGGCCGGGTTGTGGTCCTGGCGCAGTTCTTCGACCTCGGCCATGACGCAGTGCAGGGCCTGGCGCGAGAAGCTGTCGCAGTCGAACGGGATCAACAGCCGCTCGGCCGCCACCAGCGCACTGAAGGTATAGAAGTTGAGCGCCGGCGGGGTGTCGATGTAGATCCGCTCGTAGTCCTCGCCCAGTTCCACCAGCAGCTTGCGCAGCTTGTTGATCTTGAACTTGCTCTCCAGCTTGCCTTGCAGGTCACTGAGGTCGGGGCTGGCGGTCACCAAGTGCAGGTTGCGGTAGCGGGTTTCGGTAATCGCCACCCGGTGCTTCTTGCCGGCAGCTGTCACTGGCGACAAGGTCTGGCGGAAGAAATCGGCGATGCCGGAAGGAATGGCGTCATTGACCAGGCCGGTCAGGTAATAGGTGGCATTGGCCTGCGGGTCAAGGTCGACCAGCAAGGTTCGGTAGCCTTCGGCGGCACTGGCAGCGGCAAGGTTGCAGGCGATGCTGGACTTTCCGACACCACCTTTCTGATTGAAAACCACACGACGCATGAGACGCTCATCCATGAAATGAAAATGTCAGGTTGGGGTCAATCCTATGACCGAAACACGACAATTTTATGACAAGGAATGTTACAACCCGCCCATTCATCATTGTTTCTGCCGACCCTTTCGCGGGCATGTCCGCTCCCACAGGAAATCTGCTGGCCTCAAGGGCGGCGCATTACCTGTGGGAGCGGGCGTGCCCGCGAAAGGGCCGGTACAGGCGAGGCAAGACGCTCAGCCAACAACTACCCGATTACGCCCCTCCTGCTTGGCCCGGTAAAGCGCTTGGTCAGCTTCGCTCAACGCATCCCCCGGTTCGCTCTCGGGCTTGCCATCCCAGTGGGCCACCCCCAGCGACACCGTCACCGCGCCCACCGGCTCCACCGGTGTATCCTGCACCGTCACGCGCAGTCGCTCGGCCACCACCGCTGCAACGTCCAGGCTGGCCCCCGGCAACAGCATCAGGAACTCTTCGCCGCCGGTGCGACACAGCAGGTCGCCCTCGCGGCAGCAGCGGCGCATCAGCTCGGCGAGCCGGCGCAGTACCTGGTCTCCCATTTCATGCCCATGGCAGTCATTTACCCGCTTGAAGTGGTCAACATCCAGCACGATCGCCGAAAACGCCCGGCCCTCGGCTTCCAGCAACGACAGGCTGAACTCCAGGCTACGGCGGTTGCCCAGCCCGGTCAGCGGGTCGGTCTGGGCGTCGCGGTTGAGCCGGCCGATACGTTCCTGCAGCAGGTTGAGCCCAAACAGCAGCGCGCGCTTGAGCTCGGCCGCCTCGAAGTACCAGGCCCGTACCCCATGCAGGCGCTCGGCAGTGCCGGCACGGTCCATCGAGCGGGCGCCGGCGGCAAGCTGCCACAACGGCCGGGCAATGGTCATGGCCAGCCACCACAGCAGCACGCTGCCCACCAGCGCCAACGGTACGGAGGTGCCGACCACGTTGAGAATCAGGTTGCTCAGCGGCCTCAACGTCTGAGTCAGCGGCTGCTGCGCCACCACGCCCCAACCGGTGCTGGGCACGGTGGCGAACCCGGCGAGCATTTCCACGCCGAGGCTGTTGGTCAACTGCCGGGTGCCGCTGCCCAGGGTCGTCAGCTGGTCGATCAATGCGTTCCCTTCAACCACCGTACCCACGCGCTGGCTGTCGGGGTGGTACAGCAGACGGCGGTTGCGGTCGACCACGTACAGGTAGGAACCGTCCTTGTAGAAGTGCTCGCCCAGCAGGCTGTTGAGGATGTTGTGTTCACGCAGGTACAGGCTACCGCTGACATATCCCAGATAGCGGCCATTGCTGTCGAAAATGGGCTGCGACAGCGCCACCACCAGGTTGTTGGCCGCCGTCACGTAAGGCGTCGATACCAGTGGCCCGCGCGCCTGCAGCGCCGCTTGAACACCGGGCGACTGCATGTGCTTGCCGACCAGGTGCCGCAACGGGGCGGGGGAAATCGCCAGCAGCACCCCGTTGGCATCGATCACGAATGTGGAGTTGAAGGCCAGGCTCTGGTTCAGGACGCGCTCGGTCTCTGCCTGCAGGGCGACGGCATCACCGAGCTGCCGGCCTTGCACGCCAGCGCTGAACGACAGCTGCTGCAGGGCGTTGCCGATAAAGGTCTCGGTGATGGTGGCCAGCTTCATCGCATACACCCGGTTGGCTTCCAGGGCTTGGTCGATCAGCAGCTGGCGCTGCACCCGGTAGCTGGCGAAATAGCTGGCGCACAACATGACCACGGCGGTAAGGGCGCAGAGCACCAGAATGAGTGTGCGTAAATCCAGGCGCAATCCGTGCTTGGTGTGTGGCAATCCTGACCTCAAGTGATGTGAAAACAGCTATTGAACGGGCATAACCTTACGCGTTATGGCCGCAGTGGGGAACCGCGTTCAGGAGCCGGCCTTTTCCAGCGCGTCCAGTTCGTCCTCCACCTGTTGCATACGCTGCT
This sequence comes from Pseudomonas putida, assembly GCA_029953615.1. Taxonomy (NCBI): domain Bacteria; kingdom Pseudomonadati; phylum Pseudomonadota; class Gammaproteobacteria; order Pseudomonadales; family Pseudomonadaceae; genus Pseudomonas; species Pseudomonas putida. The sequence goes on from CP124529.1 coordinate 4,483,489, forward strand.
CGGCCAAGGCCTGCACCTTCGCGTCGCGGGCGGTCTCGCGCATCAGGGCGGTAAGCTTGTCGCTCAGGCGCTTGCCGGCCTCGGTGTGTTCCATGGCACGGGCCTTGGCCGGGTCCTGGGTGGCCTCGACGATGGAGGCGAACTCGGCATCGCTGAAGTTCTTCTCGCTGTACAGCCGGAACAGGTCCTGGCGCTGGTCCTCGACGGTCAGGTGCTTGCGCAGCACACCCTGGATGGTCGCCTGCGACAGCTGCGGGTGCGTGCGGCCGAGCAGCGCAGCCATGCGCTCGATGTTGTGCGCGTAGGCATCCTGCAGTGGCAGTTGGGCCAGGATCTGTTCCTCCCGGGAGGGTTTCTGGTCGCAGGCGGTGATAGCGGCAGTCAGCAGCAGGGGCAACAGCAACTTCTGGAAGCGAGGCATGGCGTGGCCTGGTTGGGCAGTGAATGCTACCGATTATACCGATGTCGGCAGGTGTGGCTGCGCTGACAAGTCAGAAAGTGCCTACAACGGTAACGCGCAGGTGATCGACGCGTTCATTTCAAAACCAGCCCGGCTTGCTTACCTTCCCAGGTGCTCGGATTTTTCAATGCAGCCAAGGGAGATTCACCATGACGCACATGGCCCTGTACAAACTCAAACTGCTGGACGAGTTCGAAGACCGCACAGACCTGTGGACCTTCGGTGATTTCGAGAACAGGTTGATGGACCTGTGGCGTGGGGCCACGCGGCATGACGCCAAAGGCATCATCAATACGGCACACAAGGAAAGGCGCTGGCCCAGGACCGTGAAGCGCTACCTGCTGACCAATTACCGGGCGTTTGGCAATGTCAGCGCGGAGCTGGAGCGGACCTTTGCAGAGGTGGTGGCGGCGCTGAATGTGCAGGAGCGGGCGGAGTGGGGGTTGACGCCAGTTGGCAGTTCGGTCGCCTGATCGATTTTGGGGCCGCCATGCGGCCCCAAAGCCTTTCAGACCACGCGCTACCTCAGAACCCGCCCCCCAACGGCCATTCCACCGCCAACCGTATCTGGTCGCCATCCAGCTCCGCCTGCGCCGTATTGCCCCGATGCACGTCATGGCGCAGCGAAAACACGGTGCCTTTGGCCTTGCCATCCTGCACCACATACCGCGCCTCAAGGTCCCGCTCCCAATGTTTGCCGCCCTTGCCATACCCCAGGTACGCATACCCGCCCGCAGGGTCGACGTGGGTGCCGTCGATAGCGAAACCGCGCACATATAGTGCCGTCAGGTTCAATCCTGGCACGCCGTAGGCGCCCATGTTCAGGTCATAGCGCGCCTGCCACGATTTCTCGTTCGGCGCGTTGAAGTCCGACATCTGCACCGCGTTGGCGATGAAGATCGCCCCCCGCGTCACGTAGTCGAATGGCGTGTTGCCGTCCACTTGCTGCCAGCCCAGGCTGAAGCCGTGCGGCCCATGGTTATAGCGCGAGACCAGGCTCCAGGTGGTGTTGTCGATGCGCCCGGACAGCGCCTTGCCGGTGTCGGTGGTGCGGTACAGGTTGAGGTCGAGGCTGAGACTGCGGCGCTCGTCCAGGGCATGGCTGAGGGTGCTGCCCAGGTAGTGCTGGTTCCAGCTGTCCTGGTAGCGTGAGGTGTAAATGCTGCCGCTGAAGCCGGCGCCTGGGTTCCACGACACACCGGCCAGGTCGAAGCTGTTGCCCTGGCGGCCGTTGGAGTAGTTGACCACGAAGCCCTGATCGTGGCTGGAGGCATTGCGGTCGGTACTCTCGTTGAAGTGTCCGGCCACCAGCTTGAGATTGTCGAATTCGTTGCTGGCGAGGAAGAAACCGGTGGCAGTCTCGGGCAGCAGGCGGCTGTCCGAGGAGCTGAACACCGGGGTCTTGACCCGTTGCTCACCGTAGGCCAGCACCGTATTGGACAGGCGCAGTTTCAGTGCCGCGCCGGCACGGCTGTATTCGTTTTTCGGGTGCCCCTCGTTATCCAGCCCGAGCAAGCGCGCCTTGCCCGCGCGCCCGCCGCCGCTGTCAAGTTGCACGCCGAGGTAGGCGTGGGCATCGACCCCGACACCGATCAAGCCCTGGGTGAAGCCGGACTGGAAGGTGCCCATCAGCCCATAGGCCCATTCCTCGGCCTTGCCGTTACGTTCATTGCGCGGCTTGTAAGCGTTGCGCGCGGCACTGTTGCGCCCGCCATGTTTGTAGTCGCGCTGGTCGAATACGCTGCGGTTGAGCAGGCTCCAGCGGCCATCTTCGACAAAACCGTTGCTTTGCGACTGGGCAGATTCGGCCAGCGCAGCCGGCGCTAGCAGGGTGCTGGCGAGCAGCAGGGCGACAGGGCGCGGCATGGGCGGAACTTCCTGTTCAGGGGGCGCGAAAACGCAGGATGCGCGCGCCGTCGAAGGGGTCGATGAGATAGTGGGCGTGCACGCCGAAGGTGCTCAGCAGGCGCTCGGGGGTGAGCACCTCGAGCGGTTTGCCGAGGGCGACCAGGCGGCCCTTGTCGAGCACCGCGATGCGGTCGCAGGTAAGCGCCTGGTTGAGGTCGTGCAGGGCCACCAGGGTGGTCACCGGCAGGGCTTGCACCTGTTGCAGCAGGCCTAGCTGGTGCTGGATATCGAGGTGGTTGGTCGGCTCGTCCAGCAGTAGCACCTGGGGCCGCTGTGCCAGGGCTCGGGCGATGTGCACGCGCTGGCGCTCGCCACCGGACAGCGACCCCCACAAGCGTGTGCGCAGGTGCAGGGCGTCGAGGTCGGCCAGGGCCTGCTCGACGATCGCGCGGTCTTCCCGGGAGAATGGCGCCAGCGCCGACAACCAGGGCGTGCGGCCCAGGGCAACGGCGTCGAACACGCTGATCGCATCAAGGGTATCGGCCTGCTGTTCGACCAGCGCGAGGGCCTGGGCGACACGGCGGCGCGGTAACTGTGCCAGTGGCTCGCCCAGCAACTGCACGCTGCCGCTGCCTGGCCTGCGCAGCCCGGCCAGCACCTTCAGCAGCGAGGATTTGCCGGAGCCGTTGGGGCCGACGATGCCCAGGGTTTCACCGGTGACAACGCTCAGTTCGATGTCGCTGAGTACGGTATTGCCGGCCAGCTGCAGCCCCAGGCGCTGGCAACTCAAGGGGGCCACCCGTACCGCCGTCATGACTGTCATGGGCGCCCCCGGCGGCTAATCAGGATCAACGCGAAGACCGGTGCGCCGAGCAGTGCGGTGACCACACCAACGGGGATCACCTGGCCGGGGATCAAGGTGCGCGACAGGATGTCGGCGGCAACCAGGAACAGTGCCCCGCCCAGTGCGCTGGCGGGCAGCAGGCGGCTATGCCCGGGGCCGAGCAGCAGGCGCAGGGCATGGGGAATCACCAGCCCGACAAAACCGATGGCGCCGACGATGGATACCATCACCGCGGTCACCAGCGCCGCGCAGCTGATCAGCAGCAACTGGGTGCGCCGCACCGGGATACCCAGCGACGCCGCCGAGTCGGCACCGAAGGTGAAGGCATCCAGCACACGGCGGTGCCACAGGCACACCACCAGCCCGAACAGCGCCACTGGCACGGCCAGCCACACCGAAGGCCACCGCACGCCGCTAAGGTTGCCCAGCAGCCAGAACAGGATGCCGCGCGCCTGCTCGGCGGTAGCCGACTTGGTGATGAGAAGGGCGGTGAGGGCGTTGAACAGTTGCGAGCCGGCGATCCCGGCGAGAATCACCTGGGCGTTGTTGCTGCTGGGGCCGGCTGCGCGGGCCAGCACCAGCACCAGGGCAAACGCTGCCAAGGCGCCAATGAAAGCGCCGCCGGACATGCTCAGCGCCACGCTACCAAGGCCCAGCAGGCCGACCAGCACCGCACCGGTCGAGGCACCGGCAGACAGCCCCAGCAGGTAAGGCTCGGCCAACGGGTTGCGCAACAGCGCCTGAAGGATCACGCCGCAGATGGCCAGGCCGGCCCCACAGGCCGCCGCAACCAAAGTGCGGGTCAGGCGGTAGTTCCAGATGATGCCGGCATCGATCGGGTCGACCGGGTAGCCGGCCTGCCACAGGTGGTTGGCCAGCACCTGGCCGACCACGCCGGGTGACAGGTTGCTCTCACCGATGGCGGTGCCGGCCAGCAGGGCTATCAACAGAGCGGCCAGGGCAACAGCGATGCAGGGGAACAGGCGCATCATCATTGGGCTGCTTTACCGCTGGCGAAGGCTGCGGACAGTATCTGCAGGCCGCGGAACAGGCGAATGCCGGCCTGCATGGCGTCGGCATCGAGGATGATGATGCGGTCGTGCTTCACCGCATCCATGTTGCGCGTTACCGGGTCGCTGCGCAGGAATGCCAGCTTCTTCCGGTAGTCGTCCGCGGGGTAGCGGCGGCGGTCCATGCGGGCGATGATCAGCCAGGTGGGGTTGGCCTTGGCCAGGGTTTCCCAGCCAACGGTCGGCCACTCTTCGCTGGATTCGACCACGTTGCGCACGCCGAGGGTGCGCAGCATGAAATCGGCGACCCCCTGGCGTCCCGCCACGTAGGGGTCGATGTGCAGGTCGGCGCTGGAGAACCAGAACAGCGCCGAGGTGGTGGACAGGTCCTTGCCGGCCAGTTGCGCCTTGGCACTGTCCAGGCGGCCTTTGAGCTCGGCGTTCAGGGCCGTGCCACGGTCTGGCACGTCGAAGATTGCCGCCAGCTGGCTGACGCTCCTGTAGATGCTCTCGACCTGGAACGCCTGCAGGCGGGTGCCGTCGGCGCCCACCAGGTTGTCCTTGCCTTCGCAGTCCGACGGTAACAGGTAGGTGGGGATGTTCAGTTCGTCGAACTGTTCCCGGGTGCCGACTGCGCCCTGGGCACCGACCATCCATTCGAACTGCACCGTCACCAGCTGCGGGCGTTTGCCTACCACCGCCTCGAAGCTGGGCTCATTGTCCGCCAGGCGCGGCACCTTGTCGTTCTGCGCCTGGTACTCGGGCAGCACATTGTTGAACCACAGCGAGGTGCCCGCCAGTTTGTCGCCCAGCCCCAGCGCGTAGAGCATCTCGGTACCGGCCTGGCCGATGGTGACCGCGCGCTGCGGTGCCTGGGCGAAGGTTTGCGGCTTGCCGCAGTTGTCGAGCGTCAGCGGGTAGTGGGTGGCAGCAGACTGGGCCAGGCCGGTGAGGCCGAGGCCAGCGAGCAGGGTGGCTAAACGGGGCAGCATGCTGGGCGATCTCCTATCGGACAGTTCGGGTGAGGAACGCACGGACAGGCATCGCCGAGCCCTGCGGTTGGCAGGGGCAACACTGATGGCCAATCCCGGACACCCCGCCGGTTGGTGAATGTAGGCCGGCAGGTCTCCTGACTGGTGCGTCATGGCCTGGCTCCGGCCTTCCCGGGTTGCTGGCCCAGTGGCATCGATGGAGCAGGCTCGGCACCTACAGTTGCGGGGGCAGTTCCGTTTGGCCCGTCATGACGGGCCTGGGATTCCCTGTTAGTTCCGTGATGGAAACCGGCGGCCGGCATGGTAGACCATCGCGCCGCCGGGTGAAAACGCTTTTCAGAAGTACTTCAGCCAGCGGATGTCACGTCGCCGCGCCTTCAGCCGGGCGAACCAGCGCACCGGCAGGTACAGTGAAACCGCCAGCAACACGGCCCCCAGCCACACCGCGGCGATGCCGTCGAAGCCGAAGTAGTCGCCATGGTTGCGGCCGAACAGCGCCACGCTGGCCAGGTACAGCAGCTTCAGCACATACAGGTGCAGCAAATAGAAGAACATGGGGGCCGCGCCGAACACCGCCAGGGCGCTGATCCAGCGGGCCTGGCCAGCGCGTTCGAAGGCGCGCAGCAACAGCAGGCCGCAGCCCAGGGTCAGGGCCAGGAACAGCAGCGACGGTGGGTACTTGGTGATGTTGAAGAAGCTCATCAGGGTTTGCGTGAGGGTTGGGTAAGCGCTCCATGGCGCCTCGCCGTAGCCGTTGAGCAGGCGCAGCACGACAAAGCCCGGCAGCGCGATCAACCCGGCCAGCAGCAGGCGATGCTGGCGCTGGCCGGCATCGCTGCCACGGGCGAACCACGGGCCCAGACCATAGCCCAGGGCAATGACGCCGACCCACGGCAGCACCGGGTACGAGGTGCGCAGGCGCAGGCTTTCGGAGAACGCCAGCCAGCCCCGGTCATGCAGTATCGCCCATGGCACATGCAGGGCGGATTCGGCGCCAAAGTGCAGGCCATCGAGCAAATTGTGGCCGGCGATGATGATGGCGCCCAGGGCGATCAGGGCGGCACGTGGCAACCAGACCAGCAACGACAGGGCGATCATGCTGACGCCGATGGCCCAGATCACTTGCATGTAGATGACGCTGGGTGGCAGCTGGAAGGTCCAGGCGAAGTTGACCAGGGTGAATTCCAGCACCACCAGGAACAGCCCGCGTTTGAACAGGAACGCCGAGACATCGCTGCGGCCCTGGTGTTTCTCGCCGTACAGCCAGGCCGACAGGCCGGTCAGCATGACGAATACCGGCGCGCACAGGTGGGCCAGGGTGCGGCTGAAGAACAGCGAGGGCTCGGTGGTATCGATTGCCATCGGGTCGCTGACCTGACGGTGCAGGAAGAAGGTTTCGCGGACGTGGTCCAGGAGCATGATCAGGATCACCAGGCCGCGCAGGGCATCGATGCTCTGCAGGCGCTGGGTGAGCAGGGTGGGGGTGGCGGTGGCGCTTGTCATGAACGTTCGCTGGCAGGAATGGATGTCAAATGAAACGTTATCTTATAACTAATTGGTAGTGAGTTGGTAACTGTTTTTGTGGGGCCTGTACCGGCCCTTTCGCGGGCGTGCCCGCTCCCACAGGAATTTCACCCATGCTGAAATCGGTGCAGTACCTGTGGGAGCGGGCAAGCCCGCGAAGAGGCCGGTGCAGGCAGTTCAGGTCAGAAGCTGTAATCCACCGTCGCAAAGTACGACCGTGGCGTACCCATCAACCACTGCTGGCCACTGAACGCCGACTGCACATACTCACGGTCGAACAGGTTGTTCAACTGCAACCCCAGCCTTACATCCGGCAACACCTGCCAGCCGATGTTGGCATCGACCACGGTGTAGCCGGGGGCGCTCTGGGTGTTGGCGGTGTTGGCATAGCGCTCATCCACATAGCGCGCGCCAATACCGGCCTCCACCTGCTGGCCGAAGCCTTTGCTCAACCAAAGGTTGGCAGTACGCCGCGGTACGTTGGCCGGGCGATTGCCGGCACGGTCCTGTGCCACGCCGCCGACCATTTCGTCGTAATCGTCATACCTGGCGCGCACGATCGCCGCGTTGGCCGACACCTGCCACTGGTGCGCCAGCGCCAGTTCCAGGGATGCCTCCAGGCCGTCGGAGGTCTGCTGGCCAGCCTGCTGCTTGTCGTGGGTGACCGGATCATCCACCAGCAGCTTCTTCTTGACGATGTGGTAGGCGGCCAATGTCCATTCGCCCCGTCCCTCCCAGAAGCGCTGCTTGAGGCCCACTTCGGTCTGCCTGGCCTCGGTCAGGTCGTAGTGCATCTGCTTGGCGTTCAGACTTACAAGGTTGTCGACCCCATCCTCGCTGGTGGCGTACTGGCCATACAACGACAGGTCGTCGCTGACCGCGAACACCAGCCCGGCACGCCAGTTGCCACCTTGCAGGCTCTGGTCGCTGCGGCTGTCGTCTGTCAGCTTTGCCTGGTCGATGTGGTTCTGGTCGCGGCGCACGCCGGTGACCAGTGACAAGCGTTCGCTCAACTGCAGGCGGTTCTCGGCGAACAGGGCGAAGGTGTGGGTGGTGGACAGCGTTTGCGGGCGCAGCGGCGAGGCGCTGTGGAACCAACCCGGCTGCGGCTGCCACGGGTCGACGTAGTCGCCGCCCACATCGTTGTAGGGCGCGTTGCTGTCGACGTTGAAACGGACCTTGTTGTACTCGGCGCCGACCACGGTCCTGCTGGCCAGGCCGAACAACGTGTGATCGAGGGTGAAGGTTTGGCGGTCGCCGAACTGTTCCTGATTGTGCCTGATCTGCAGGTAGCTGCCGCGCAGCAGTTGCTGTCGCCCTGCATCCCAGCTGTAGTCCTCGGCGTTGCGCCAGTGACGGCGGCTCTTGATGTAGTACAGCTGGTTGCTGGTGCTGAGGTGGTCGTTCAACGTCCAGTCAGTGTTCAGGCGGGCCCATTCATCGACGTAATGCTGCACATCGTCCTGCACGTTGTAGTTCTTGTTGCGCAGGCTGCTGCGGTAGTGGCCGTCAATCAGCGGGGTGCCGTAGTAGTTGGCAGGCTTCGCATCGCCCCGGTCGTGGGCGAGGGTGAAGCTGAGATCGTCGCTGGCGTCGAAGCGCAGCGCGGCGCTTAGCGCCATGCTGCGTGACGGAGTGCGATCGACCCAACCGTTACCGGCTTGCTGGTTCAGGGCCAGGCGGTAGCTCAGGCGCTCGCCGAGACTGCCGCCGCTGTCCAGGCCGAGCTGCTGGCGGTCCCACGAACCGTAGCCCAGGCGCAGGTGGTTGTTTACCTCGCCGGCAAACGGCTTTTTCGGTGTCACATTGACCACCGCCCCGGTGGCGCCTTCGCCATACAGCACCGAGGCCGGGCCACGAATCACATCGATGCGCTCGACCAACCAGGGGTCGACCGGGAACGTCTGGGTACCGGCACCGGTGTACAGGCGTGCGCCGTCGAACAAGGTCATCACCGAGCTGTGCCCGGTAAAGCCGCGGGCGGATAGGCCCGTGCCGCCGTCGCCCGGGGAACCCACATAGCTGATACCCGGTGAACGGGTCACCGCGTCCTGTACGGTGAGGTTGTTGCGCTGCTGGATCTGCTCGGCGCTGATGCTGCTGGTGCTGGCCGGTGTTTCCAGGGCGCTGAGGCCCAGGCGCGAGCCAGCCTGGGTCGGGGTGGCCAGGTCGATGTCGTGGCTGCCCTGGGTATCGGTGATAGCCGTGGATGGCAGGGCCAGTGGCTCTCGGTCGAGGTCATCGGCCAGGGCCGGCAGGGACACGGCCAGGCAGGCCGCAAGGGGGTGAAGCTTGAAGGTACGGGACATGTCGTTCCACTACTGCAGGAATGAATGGATCCCGGTGGAAAACACGCAAAGGCACACCGTGCAGCAGGGGCGCACACGGATACCGGCCTGCGCCCGCCCACCGCGGGTTGCCAAGTGAAGCTCCAGGCCGGTCTCCGGGCTTGCGAGGGGCATGAAACCTTCACCTTCCCATGCAGGTGCACAGTGGTATCTCGAAGGGTTCGCTCGCTTACCGTTGCGGGGGCAGCGCCGGACTTGTCGTGGGCTACACGACGCACCGGCTTCCCGTTTCACCCTGCGCACGGCGGCGCAGGGCACCTGAAACTGGCGCGCATCTGACCATTGAAACGCGGGGGCGTCAAATTCGCTGGGGTTATTGGCGGGGTGGTGGGCAGGTCCGGGCTTGCCCGCTCCCACAGGTACAGCGCTGCTCTCAGTCCTTGCGCGGTACTTGTGGGAGCGGGCAAGCCCGCGAAGAGGCCAGGCCTGCGAGAAAAGATCAGCGCCCGCGCCGCCGCGATACCCGCGCCTCCAGATATTTTTGCGCCCGATCAGCAGCGGTGGCTTCTCCACCACTGGCTCATCCGCCAGCCACTTGTACATCACCAGGCAGTCCACCAGCCCCAGGCGGGCGTGGCGATAGGCCTTTGGCAAGCGGCCAACGGTTTCGAAGCCCAGCTTGTGCCACAGCGCCACAGCCACCTCATTGGTGGCCACCACAGAGTTGAACTGCAGGGCCAGAAAGCCTTCCTGGCGCGCCTGTTTCTGTGAGTGCTCGCACATCAACTTCGCCACGCCCCGGCCGCGTGCCGACTCACAGACCATGTAGCCACAATTGCCCACGTGCCCGCCAGGCCCGGCGGCATTGGCCTTGAGGTAATAGGAACCCAGCAGCTTGCCGTCTTCCTCGGCCACCAGCGTGCGCATGGGCAGCTCCAGCCACAGCTGGCGAGCCTGATCGAAGCTCAGGTTCGGGTCGAATGCGTAGGTTTCACGGGCCTGGACAATGGCCTGGAAGGTGGGCCAGAAGTGTTTGAAATCTTCCGGGGTCATGGGGCGGATGAGGATCATGCGGGTTCCTGCAAGGGCTGGGCCGCCCAGTCTGGGTGGCGCGGCGCCGTCGCGCAAGGGCGGCGACGCCATTTGCATTCATCCGTTGGCCTTGCCCACTGCATCCATGGCCCGTGCCGAGTAGACCAGCGCGGCACCGGCGTTCATCGCCACGGCCACGCCGAGTGCCTCGGCGATTTCCTCGCGGCTGGCGCCGTGCTTGACGGCCTGCTGCGAGTGCACGGCAATGCAGCCGTCGCAGCGGGTGGTGACTGCCACGGCGAGGGAGATCAGCTCGCGGGTCTTGGCGTCCAGGTGGTTGGTCTTGGCCCCCGCGCCGCTGGCGGTCATATAGCCTGCCACGGTGTCAGGGGAAAGCTGCTTGAGATCGCCGATGCCGGCCATCAACTGCTTACGGTAGGCGTCCCAGTCCATCATGCTCATCGTCTTCACCTTGGGGAGGTTGCGAGTGGAGCTTTCAGGCTAGTCGAAGAGTGGGGAGTGTGAGACTTGTACTTTGGTTGGTTGCGCGCAGGCCCTTGGGCTGCGCGCTCCCACACCGGTCAGATGTAGATGAACACCAGCACCAATGCCGCGACGAACGCCCACTTCTCCAGGTAGTAGCGGGTGCGGTTGCGCTTCTTCAGCGCCTTGCCACGTTCGCGGATCTTGTAGATGCGGGTGAACAGCCGGTTGATGCCACCGGTCTTGTCGCCGGCATCGTTGGGGGCGGCGGCAGCGGCCATGACGTTGCGGCTGAACCAGCGGTTGAACGCGGTTGCCCAGCGGTACTTGAGCGGGCGTTCGATGTCGCAGAACAGGATGATGCGGTTGTGCTCGGTGGTATTGGCCGCGTAGTGGATGTAGGTCTCGTCGAAGACCACGCCCTCGCCATCGCGCCAGGAGTACTTCTCACCGTCCACGTCGATGTAGCAACCATCGTCGTTCGGCGTGTCCAGACCCAGGTGGTAGCGATAGGAGCCGGCATATGGGTCGCGGTGGCGTACCAGCTTGGCGCCCGGCGGCAGGGTGGCGAACATGGCGGCCTTGACCGTACCGATGCCTTTGAGCAACTCGGTGGTGCGTGGGCACAGGGTCATCGCCGACGGGTGGCTTTCGCCGTACCACTTCAGGTAGAAGCGCTTCCAGCCAGTCTTGAAGAATGAGTTGAAACCGACATCATCGTAATTGTCGGATTTCTTGATTTCGCCAACATGCAGCAGCTGCTGGGCTTCCTCGCGGATCTCCTTCCAGTGGTCCTGCAGTGTCTGCAGTTCGGGGAAGGCCTCCACTGGCAGATAAGGCTTGGCCGGGTGCCTGGAAAACAGATACAGAAAGCTGTTGACCGGGGCCAGGAAGCTGGAGTGGTCGCCCAGCTGACGGGTCAGCTTGTGGCGAACCCGACCGCGCAGGTGAACATAGGCGATCGAGAGGGCGAAGATGAGTACGAGTGCAATTTTCATGGACGTTTACTTGTCGAAAAAGGTGGCCATGCGCCATGGCATGAGCCCGCCAGCATAAACAATCATGGGGGTAGTTTGTACTTATTGTTACGCAACGACGGGGCGACTTAGGTTTAATGCCCTGCAGCCTTGCGCAAACGTTTCATGTTCAGGAGTTCGTATGATTCAGGACGCACGCCCCAGCGGTACCCCCTTCAAGCGGCTGTTCTTCGCGTTGCCGGTCAGCGATGCCCAGCGCCGTGCCCTGGCCCAGTGGCGACGCGGTCTGAACCTGCGCAGCGGCAAGCCGGTGCCGGCCGCCAACTTCCATGTGACATTGCTATTCCTTGGTGATGTGGATACCGCCCAGGTGCCAGCAATTTGCGCGGCGGTCGATCAGCTGGCGCTGCCGGCGACGGCACCACGGCTATTGCTGGACCGCTTGCAGGCGTGGCAGCGGGCCAGCGCCCTGGTGCTGGAGGCGCAGCACACGCCACCAGCCCTGTTGCAACTGGTGTACAGCTTGCAGCAGGCGCTGCTGCCGTTGGGGGTGGAAGCGGCCGACCGCGAATATCGCCCGCACCTGACGCTGGCCAGGGACTACCGTGGCCAGCCGCCAGAGGCCGGCAGCGCGCCGGATTTCTACCTCGCTGCCCGCCATTTCACACTGTATGAGTCGCGCAAGGGCGCTTACTGGCCGTTGGCGCAATGGCCGCTGTCGAGCTGATTCAGGCCGTGACCTCGCTGCTGAAGACCCGCTCGACCCAGCCTTCTTGTGTCTTCAAGGTTTCTTAAACTCAGAAGGGTGAGAGCCGGTTTGCCGGAGATGGGGCCAGGGCAGGCGATCACACCGGCAGGCTCTGGTACGGCAATTCATCCCCCGGGCTGCGGTCGAACTGGCGCTTGTATTCGCGGCTGAACTGCGAGGTGCTCTGGTACCCCACCCGGTGTGCGGTCTGCGCCACCCCCAGGCCTTCACCGATCAGCATCTGCTGGGCCTTCAGCAGCCGCAGGCGCTTGAGGTACTGCATCGGTGCCATGTCGGTGCAGCGCTTGAAGTGCTCGTGGAAGGTCGAAACGCTCATGTTGGCGCGCGCGGCCAGCGCTTCCACGCTCAGCGGCTCGGTGTAGTGTTCGCGCAGGTGGGCAAGGGCGGCCCCGATGCGGGCGAAGTGCCCCTGTTGCTCCACCAGCGCCCGCAACACGCCCGCCTGTGGGCCGCGCAAGGCGGTGTACAGCACCTCGCGTACCCGCGCCGGGCCCAGCACCTTGGCGTCCATCGGGTCTTGCAGGCAGCGCAGCAGCCGTTCCACGCATTCTCGCATCGGCGCATCGAGTGCAGCCGAGGTCATTGAATGCGGGGTTTGCGCCTGCACCGCGGTATCCGGCGCCAGGGCCATGCTTTGCACCAGTTCACCCAGCACGCCGCGGTCGATGTCTACCGCCACGCCCAGCAACGGTGCTTCGGGGGTGGCGAAGGTTTCACACATGAACGGCACCGACAATGCCTGCACCAGGTAATGCCCGGCGCCGTACTCCAGGGTGCGCGGCCCCAGGCGCGCCAGCTTGCTGCCCTGGGCCAGGATCATCAGGCTGGGTTCGTAGATCTGCGGGCTGCTGGCCACATAGTGGTCCCAGCTCAGCACCTGTACCTGGGGCAGATGCGTAGGCACGAAGCCCGGGCGCGTGGCAAGGCTGCGGATCAGTGTGCAAAGCGGCGCATTGGCGTCGACGTGTCGGGTCAGTTGCATGATGGACCTGGGCAGAGGATCAGACAGTCTAATCATCTCAGAATCAAGGCTTGGTGCCAGGTGCTGCGTGGTATCTTCGGAGAATCAGGCACGGATACCGGAGAATCAGCTGTGGGCGAGGCGGGGCATGGCGCGCAAAATGTGTCGCCTGAATCGTTTCACTTCATAGCGAGGCCCTGCATGTACACCGCCATCGGTTATGCCGCCCAGACCCCTGCCAGCCCCCTGGCTCCCATGACCTTCCAGCGTCGCAGCCCGCGCCCGGATGACGTTGCCATCGAGATCCTGTACTGCGGCGTGTGCCACTCCGACATCCACCAGGCGCGCAATGAATGGGGCATTGCCGTGTACCCGTTGATGCCAGGCCACGAGATCATCGGCCGGGTCACCGCAGTGGGCGACAACGTGACCACGCACAAGGTCGGCGACCTGGTCGGTGTTGGCTGCATGGTCGATTCGTGCCGCCGCTGCGAAGCCTGTGCCAAGGACCTGGAGCAATACTGCCTGGAAGGGCCGACCATGACCTATGCCACCCCGGACCGGGTCGACGGTAGCAACACCATGGGCGGTTACTCCAGCAGCATCGTGGTCAGCGAGCGCTTCGTGATGCGCATTCCGGCCGGCATGGACCTGCCCAGCGCCGCGCCGATCCTTTGCGCCGGCATCACCACATATTCGCCGCTCAAGCACCACGGTGTCGGCCCGGGTCACAAGATCGGCATCCTCGGCATGGGCGGCCTGGGCCATATGGGTATCAAACTGGCCAAGGCCCTGGGCGCCGAAGTGACGCTGTTCACCCGTTCCCCGGCCAAGGCCGAGGAGGCCCGGCGCCAGGGTGCCGACCATGTGATCGTGTCTACCGATGCCGAACAGATGCGCGCCGCGGCGGGCCGTTTTGATTTCCTGCTCGATACCATCCCGGTGCAGCACGACCTTAACCCGTACCTGGAAACGCTCAAGTTCGATGGCGTGCATATCCTGGTCGGCCTGATCGAGCCGATCGACCCGGCGCTGCATGCGGCCAACCTGGTGCTCAAGCGCCGGGTGCTGGCGGGGTCGTTGATTGGCGGTACTGCTGAGACGCAGGAGGTGCTGGAGTTCTGTGCCGAGCACGCGATTCGTTGTGATATCGAGTTGCTGGATATCCGCAATATCAACCAGGCGTATGAGCGGATGATCGCCGGGGATGTGAAGTACCGCTTCGTGATCGACATGGCCACTCTGCAGGGCTGATTGGTTACCTGTACGGCCTCTTCGCGGGCACGCCCGCTCCCACAGGTAAATCACAGCTTACAGAAATCTGTGCAGTAACTGTGGGAGCGGGCGAGCCCGCGAAGAGGCCAGTACAGGGAATGAAGAAGCTGGATCTGTTACCACGCCAATGCCCTGTCCCAGCCTTTCCAGAACAACCATCGCCGTACCTCGCCATGTGCCCCGGTACCGATCTGCCAGGCCGGCCGCCCGCTGTCCAGGGCAATCACCGAAACGAACCCGGCATGGCTCGCCGCCACCAGCGTACGCCCGTCGGCACTGACATCCAGCGCACTGATGGTCGACCCCAGAAAGTGCTGCCAATGCTCCACGCCATCTTCGCCAAACGCCCGCAGGTAACCATAGGCATCCCCCACGATGTACTCGCCGTCGCGCGCCACCCCGGCATACACCCGTGCGCCATCCTGCACCAGCGGGGTACGCGGGTCCTGGCTGTAGTAATCGGTATCCAGCCCCGGCAAGTCGGCTACCCTGACGGCCAGCGTGGCACCACTGTAGAAATGACAGGCGTTGAGAAGCAGCTGGTCACCCTTGCGGTTGAACAGCGCGAAGTGCGGGTACTCGCTACCAGGGCCGATTGCCGCCACGGGCCTGAGCTGGTCGTCCAGCACCAGGTGACGGCTGCCTTGCTCGCCGATTACGATCAACCGGCCGTCCGCCGACACTGCGCCGTGCTCCATGCTCAGCCCCAGGCTGATGTCGTCCGGGTCGGTGCCTTCGTCCAGTTCGTCGAGCACCCGGGCCTGGTGCGGCAGCAGGCGGGTCGCACCGTGGCGGGTCAGCAGGAAAATACCTTCGGCACTCACCAGCAGTACCCGTTGGCCATCCGGGAAGGGGATCAGCGCGGTCGGCGCGGGCGGCAGGTCGAACGGCTCGAACGGGTAACCCGGCGGCAACCCCTCCAGCCCCGTGGGCCAGGCCAGGCGCAGCACCTGCGGGCCGCCCCAGCCATCGGTCACGCGCACGCCCTCGGCATTGGCCAGGGCGAAGTAGCGCCGGGCCGGGCAGCGGCCGAAGTGATCGACGCCGATCACCGGGGTCACCCCGTGACTGTCGATGTGCACCACCTGGCCTTTGTCATGCGGCATGCCGATGCGTGCCAGCAGGCTGCCGTCGTCCAGCAGCAAGACGTTGCAGATGCCTTGCCCGTGTTCCTCGATCAGCGCCAGCAATGGGTGGTGGGCTGGCGGCCAGGCTTCGCGGAAGGCTTGCTGCTCGAAGGCTTCGACACCAGGCCGGTTGGCGGCTTGCAAGGCTTCCAGCCAGGCATCGAGCAAGTGCTCGGTGGCTTGCGGCAGGGGTTCTTCGAGGTCATCCCAGCCTTGCGCGCGGCCCTGCGCGACATAAGCGTTGACGGCCTGGGCATAGGCGGTAACGGCCTGCTGCCACTGCTGCTGAGGGGGCTGCTGGTCCATGAGCGGATCGGGCTCCTTGTTGCTGCGTTCGCATTTCACACAAAGCGCGCATGGTACTCCTTCTGCTCGACTCGCGGTTGTGAGGCCCAGGCTTGACGCGTACCATGCCGGACATTCCTTCCAATAACAAAGCATGCGTCGACACCCCGGCAAGCGGGTGGGTGGCGTGCGCCCTGTTGCCTTGTCTGCGGAGAACCGGTTTCCCCCATGAACGGACCCACACCTACCAACATGCCACCCACGGCGGGTAGCGGCAGTTGGCTGAGCGTCATTGCCCTGGCCCTGGCGGCCTTTATCTTCAACACGACCGAGTTCGTCCCGGTGGCGTTGCTCAGCGACATTGGCCGCAGCTTCGACATGAGCACCGCCCAGGTCGGCCTGATGCTGACCATCTATGCCTGGGTGGTAGCGCTGGCCTCGCTGCCGATGATGCTGCTGACCCGCAACATCGAGCGGCGGCGCCTGTTGCTGTTCGTGTTCCTGGTGTTCATCGTCAGCCACTTGCTGTCGTGGTTGTCACAGAGCTTTGCCATGTTGCTGGTCAGCCGTATCGGCATTGCCCTGGCGCATGCGGTGTTCTGGGCCATCACGGCCTCCCTGGCAGTACGCGTGGCGCCGCCCGGCCAGCAGGCCAAGGCGCTGGGCCTGCTGGCGACCGGCACCACCCTGGCCATGGTCCTGGGCATTCCGTTGGGCCGTGTGGTGGGTGAAGCGCTGGGCTGGCGCGTCACTTTCCTGAGCATTGCCGGGGTGGCGCTGGCAACCATGCTGTGCCTGATGAAGTCGCTGCCGCTGCTGCCCAGCCAGAACTCGGGCTCGCTGCGCAGCCTGCCGGTCCTGTTCAAGCGCCCGGCGCTGGTGATCACCTATGTGCTGGTGACGCTGGTGATTACCGCGCAGTTCACCGCCTACAGCTACATCGAGCCGTTCGCCCTGCACGTGGCGCAGATCGGCGGGGAGCGCACCACGCTGTTGCTGCTGCTGTTCGGCGGTGCCGGGGTGTTCGGCTCGTTGCTGTTCAGCCGTTACAGCGACCGCTTTCCGCATGGCTTCCTGGTGGGCTCGATCGGCCTGCTGGCGGCGTGCCTGTTGCTGCTGCTACCGCTGTCGGGCAACTTCTATGTGTTCGCCGTGTTGAGCATGTTCTGGGGCGTGGCGATCCTCAGCTTCAGCCTGTCGCTGCAGTCCAAGACCCTGAAGCTGGCGTCCGATGCCACCGATGTGGCCATGGCGCTGTTCTCGGGTATCTACAACATAGGTATTGGCGGTGGCGCGTTGCTGGGCAGTATCGTCAGCAGCCAGTTGGACGTGGCGGATATCGGCCTGGTGGGCGGTAGCGTGGCGGTGGTCGGGTTGCTGCTGGCCGTTGCCAGCACCCGGCGGTTCCGCGAAGCGCTGGGCGGGGTGCATGGGCATTCCTGAATGACCGTGCCGGTTTCTTCGCGGGCACGCCCGCTCCCACAGGTACTGCATCGCTCCTGAAGTTGATGCAGTACCTGTGGGAGCGGGCGTGCCCGCGAAGAGGCCGGTACTGGCGATTTTGCCCGCCGTTCAGTCTGGAACGATTGTGCAGCCGTTGGCCAACGCCCGGTTACGCAAGGCTTCGAAGCGTTCGCGCAGCCACAGGTGCAGTTGCGCCACAGCGGGCGTGAGTTGCTTGCGGTGCGGGCACACCAGGGTGACCGGGACGGGCTCACCGAGGTATTCGGGCAGGACGATTTCCAGTTCGCCGGCCACGATGTTGGCACTTACGTCCAGCCACGACTTGTAGACAATGCCTTCGCCCTGCAAGGCCAGGCGGCGGATCACGTCGGCATCGTCGCTGACCAGCGGCCCGCGTACCTGCACGGTACGGTTGCCCACCCGCCATTTGTCGTAGACCCGGTTGTACTGCATGTACAGCAGGCAGGCGTGCTGCTGCAGGGCATCGGGCGTGAGCGGGCGGCCGTGGCGAGCCAGGTAGTCGGGCGCGGCGACCAGCACCCGGCGGTTCCAGTCGGCCAGCGGCAGGGCAATGTAGTTGGCGTCCTGGTTGAGGCCATAGCGGATCGCCACATCCACCGGGTCGCGGTTGAGATCCGCGATCTGGTCGGACAGGAAGAAGCGTCAGGTGCAGGGCCGGGTGCTCGCGGCGGAAAGCGCTCAGCCATGGCAGCAGCATATTGCGGCCGAGGTCGGACGGTGCCGACACCTGCAGGGTGCCGCGCAGGGTGTTGGCGTTGCCATGCAGGTCTTCACGCCCTTGGCGCAAGCTCTCCAGCACGTTCAAGGCCGTCGGCAGGTACAACTCGCCTTCGGCGGTCAGGCGCAGGCTGCGGGTGGTGCGGGCGAACAGACGCACGTCGAGGTCGCGCTCCAGGCGCTTGATCGCGGCGGCCACCTGGCCCGGCAGCAGCTCGGCTTCGTGGGCGGCTGCGGTGAAGCTGCCCAGCACGCTGCTGCGGACGAACAGTTCGAGGTCGGCGATGCGCAGCATTTTCACTCCTGGGATGAAAGTGTTGCTGCATTGTGCCGGTTTTTCTTTTCTGCAGGAAAGATAAGATGCCGGGCAAATCCCTTGTTCATTCCCGGAGTCGTTGCATGGATACCGTCTCGCTGGCCAAGCGCCGTTACACCACCAAAGCCTACGATGCCTCGCGCCGTATTCCCCAGGCCACTGTCGATGCACTGCTCGAGCAACTGCGCCACAGCCCGTCCTCGGTCAACTCGCAGCCGTGGCATTTCATCGTTGCCGACAGCGCCGAAGGCAAGGCCCGGCTGGCCAAGAGCACCACAGAGCGCTATGCCTACAATTCGCCAAAGATCCTCGATGCCTCGCATGTGATCGTGTTCTGCACCCGTACCGAGATGACCGAAGCGCACCTGAATGCGGTGCTCGACCAGGAAGCTGCCGATGGCCGCTTCCGCGATGACCAGGCGCGTGCCGGGCAGAACCAGAGCCGCCGGCATTACGTCGACCTGCACCGTTTTGACCACAAGGACGTGCAGCACTGGATGGAAAAGCAGACCTACCTGGCGTTGGGTACTGCCTTGCTGGGGGCTGCGGCACATGGGCTGGACGCTACGCCGATCGAAGGCTTCGACAGCAAGGTTCTCGATGCCGAACTGGGCTTGCGTGAGCGTGGGTTCACCAGCGTGGTCATTCTCAGCCTGGGCTATCGCAGCGAGACGGACTTCAACGCAGGCTTGAACAAGTCGCGGTTGCCGGCTTCGCAGGTGTTCACCTTCCTGTGAGGTGGGCGGGGCCGCCTTGCGGCCCCTTCGCGGCGCAAGGCCGCTCCCGCGCGGTCTCATGAACTGGCAAATATTCGGCATATGCCGCATACTTGTCGGCAAACGCCGGAAAGGAGAGCGCCATGCTTGCCGAAGTGCTTCGCGACAACGGTTACCACGAGTACCGGGCGCGCCTGCATGCATTGCTGGAAATCCCCGAACTCGCCAGTGATTTTGAAATCCACACCCGCATCACCCATGGCTTCGCTGCAACCTGGCTGGTGAAACTGACCGAGCTCGGCGTGTTCACCCCCGTGGAGCGTGACCAGATCATTCCCCTGCGCACGCTGAAAACCCGCATCGAACGTGACCAGCCACTGACCGTGGAAGAAAGCGACCGGCTGTTCCGCTCGGCCCATATCACCGCCATGGCCGAAGCCGTGTTCGGTGAGGCGGGCAAGGCCAAGCGCTGGCTGTCCAAGCCCAAGGAGCGCTTCTCGGGGCTGACGCCGATGCAGATGCTCACCACCCAGCAGGGCACCACACAGGTCGAAGAGATGTTGCTGCAGATCGCCGAGGGCTTCGGCCTGTGATTCTGTGGCGTATCAGCGCCTATGCAGACTTGAGCGGAACGGGTGGCTTGCGTGTCAGCGGCCGCTGGCACCAGGCGGGCCGGCCAGTGGTGTATGCCGCCACCAGCCCGGCCGGGGCGATGCTCGAAGTGCTGGTGCACCTGGAGATCGACCCTGAGGATTTCCCCACCACCATGCGGCTGCTCCGTATCGAGTTGCCCGACACCGTTTCGCAAGCGCAGTTGCCCGCTTTGCAGCCTGGCTGGTCGAGCCAGACCGAACTGACCCGGGGCCTGGGCAATCGTTTTCTCGATGAGTGCTCGGCATTGCTGCTGCCGGTGCCGAGCGCGATCATGCCCAGCACCACCAATTACCTGTTCAACCCGCGCCACCCGCAGGCAATCAGCGCCAGGCTCGAGGTCGAAGACTTCACCCCGGACAGCCGGCTGTTCTAGGGCAGCTTCACCAAAGTGCCGCTGATGCTGTTGTCAGCACCCTCCCAAACACTTCGAGGGCCTTGTCCACTTCAGCCTCGTTGCTGAAACGCCCGATGCTCAGGCGCACGCTGTTACGTGCCTGGCGTTCATCCAGCCCCAGCGCGAGCAGTACATGCGAGGCCGCATTGCTCGCCGAGTTGCAAGCCGAGGTGGTCGACAGCGCCAGCTCGCTGGCCAGCGCCGCACTGTTGAAACCCGTGCTGTCGATGCACAGGTTCAGCGTATGGGGAATGCGCTGCCTGGCGCAGCCGTTGAGGGTGACGCCGGGCAGGGCCAGCAGGCCTTCGCGCAGGCGCCTGGCCAGTTGCTCGAGGCGCAGGTATTCGCTGTCGCCGGGTTGGCCGGCCAGGGCAAAGGCGCTGCCCATGCCGGCGATCTGGTGGGTCGCCAGGGTGCCGGAGCGCAAGCCTTGCTCATGGCCGCCGCCGTGCATCTGCGCACGCATCAGCATGCGGGCACGTGGCCCGACGTAGAGCGCACCGATGCCCTTGGGGCCATACACCTTGTGCGCCGAGAAGGACATCAGGTCCACGGCCATCGCGCTCAGGTCGATGGCCAGTTTGCCCACCGCCTGCGCCGCATCCACGTGCAGCAGGGCACCGTGGGCACGTACCTGTTCGCCAATGGCGGCAAAGTCGGTGATCGTGCCCAGTTCATTGTTGACCGCCATCAGTGACACCAGGCGGGTGTCGGCGCGCAACGCTGCCTGCACCGCCGCAGGCTGAATCAGGCCGCCGGCATCCGCTGCCAGGCGAGTAACGGCCCAGCCCTGGCGCTCCAGTTCGGCCGCCGTGTCGAGCACGGCCTTGTGTTCCAGCTGGCTGGTGATCAGGTGCCCGGGCTGGCCCAGTCCCTGGGCAATGCCCTTGAGCGCCAGGTTGTTGGACTCGGTTGCACCCGAGGTCCAGACCAGTGCATCGGCCTGCGCGCCAACGCATTCGGCCACTTGCTGGCGGGCCTGCTCCACAGCGTGGCGGGCTGCCTGGCCGAAGGCATGGCCACTGGACGCCGGGTTGCCGAAGTTGGCCTGCCTACCAAGGCAGGCAAGCATGGTTTCGATGACCCGGTCATCGACCGGAGTGGTGGCGGCGTAATCGAAGTAGAGCGGGGCGCTGGGCATTGGGGCGGGTCCGTGTCTGTCGCCGTGAAATCGGCAATCGTTGGAGCAAGCGTACCCGCAGTTTGAAAGATGATTTTCGCTTCCAGCAGCGTGCTTCTCACTTTTAGTAAGAAAAATTTCTCGGTATTCAGGTTTGAGTGGAACATTTTTCTACGCGTTGCGAGGGGCTTGTCGAACGCCCCTCGTAGCGTCTTCAGGCCGGCTCCACAGCCTTTTCTTCCTCGGCTACCACGCGCTCGCACAACTCGGTGATCTGCTCGCGCATCCAGCGGTTGGCCGGGTCCTGATCAGTGCTTTCATGCCAGTACAGGTGCGTTTCCAGCGCAGGCACCTCCACCGGCAGGGGCTGGTAGCGCAACTGATGGCGGCGGGCGAAGCGCTCGGGGACGGTCATCGCCATGTCGGTCTGCTGCAGCACCTGCGAGGCCATCAGGTAATGCTGCGAGCGCAAGGCGACCTTGCGTTGCACGCCCATCTTGCCCAGGGCCAGGTCGACATAGCCCAGGCCATTGCGCCTGCTGGAGATATGGATGTGGGTCATGCCCAGGTAGTTGTCCAGGGTCAGCTTGCGGTCGGCCAGCGGGTGGCCTTGGCGCAGGGCGCAGACATAGCGGTCTTGCATCAGTTTGACGTGGCGTACCTGCGGGTCGGTGTTCAACGGTGCGTCGATGGCGAAGTCCAGGCGGCCGGCGGCGAGTTCCTTGGTGGTCTCGCGGCGCTTGCACAGGAAGCTTTCGATCAGCACTGCCGGTGCCAGGCGGCGCAAGCGCTGGAACAGTGGCGGCAGGATCACCGCTTCGGTCAGGTCGGTCATGCTGATGCGGAAGGTTTTGTTGGCCTGTTGCGGGTTGAAGATGCGGCTTTCCTGCACTGACGTGCGCAGCAGCGCCAGGGCATTGCGCACCGGGCCGATGATGTTCTGCGCCATGGGCGTGGGCACCATGCCTTGCGCAGTGCGCACGAACAGCGGGTCGTTGAAGGTTTCGCGCAGCCGCGACAGGGCGTTGGACACTGCCGGCTGGGTAATGCCGACGATCTGCCCGGCGCGGGTCAGGTTGGCTTCGGTGTAGATCGCATCGAACACGATGAACAGGTTGAGGTCGACCTTGCTGAGGTTCATGGGCGCCGCTCTTTGTTGGAATTATGGGGCGATCATATATCGGTTATGAATGTTTATACACGCGGAAAATAGACTAGGTGGATTGGCCCGGGCTGCTCTAGGCTCTGGCCCATGTACTCCGAACCGTGAAGGTAGCCCCGATGGATTTCGCCTATTCGCCCAAGGTCCAGGCACTGCGCGAACGCGTCAGCGCGTTCATGGATGCCTATGTCTACCCCGCCGAGGCGGTGTTCGAGCGCCAGGTCGCCGAGGGCGACCGCTGGCAGCCCACTGCGATCATGGAAGAACTCAAGGCCAAGGCCCGCGCCGAAGGGCTGTGGAACCTGTTTCTGCCGGAATCGGAATACGGTGCCGGCCTGAGCAACCTGGAATACGCCCCGCTGGCGGAAATCATGGGCCGTTCGCTGCTCGGCCCGGAGCCGTTCAACTGCTCGGCGCCGGATACCGGCAACATGGAAGTGCTGGTGCGCTATGGCAGCGAGGCGCAGAAGCACCAGTGGCTGGAGCCGCTGCTGCGCGGGGAGATCCGTTCGGCGTTCGCCATGACCGAGCCGGACGTGGCCTCGTCGGACGCTACCAACATGGCCGCCACCGCCGTGCGTGACGGCGATGAGTGGGTGATCAACGGCCGCAAGTGGTGGACCTCCGGCGCTTGCGACCCACGCTGCAAGGTGATGATCTTCATGGGCCTGTCCGACCCTGAAGGGCCGCGCCACCAGCAGCACTCCATGGTGCTGGTACCCACCGATGCGCCCGGGGTGAAGATCGTCCGGCCGCTGCCGGTGTTCGGCTATGACGATGCCCCCCATGGCCACGCCGAGGTGCTTTTCGAGAACGTGCGGGTGCCGTATGAGAACGTGATCCTCGGCGAGGGCCGTGGCTTCGAGATTGCCCAGGGGCGCCTTGGCCCCGGCCGCATCCACCACTGCATGCGCTCGATCGGCATGGCCGAGCGCGCGCTGGAACTGATGTGCAAGCGCTCGGTGGAGCGTACGGCTTTCGGCCGGCCACTGGCGCGTCTGGGCGGCAATGTCGACAAGATCGCCGACTCGCGCATGGAGATCGACATGGCCCGGCTGCTGACACTGAAGGCGGCCTACATGATGGACACGGTCGGCAACAAGGTGGCCCGCAGCGAGATTGCGCAGATCAAGGTGGTAGCGCCGAACGTGGCACTGAAGGTGATCGACCGGGCGATCCAGATACATGGCGGGGCAGGGGTGAGTGGCGACTTCCCGCTGGCGTACATGTATGCCATGCAGCGCACCCTGCGCCTGGCCGACGGGCCGGATGAAGTGCACCGGGCAGCGATTGGCAAGTATGAGATCGGCAAGTATGTGCCGGCGGAGATGATGCGTAGCGGGCGCTAATTCGTCAGCCTGCAAGGGCCTTTTCGCGGGCTTGCCCGCTCCCACAGGGTCAGCGCAGCCTGATAGGCCCGTGCAATACCTGTGGGAGCGGGCAAGCCCGCGAAGAGGCCGGCGCGGTGCATGGCACCATCTGTACAGAAACCTGGGCTTCGATTTCTACATTGGAAATGAGCAGAGAAAGATGGGCAGAAGTTGTGCTGTAGGAAGTCTGATACTCGCCAGTAAGAAATAGTTGATTTTGTTCAGGCGGCTAACTTCGGCTGGTTTGTAGGAAACATCTGAATTCGGATCCCGTCCATCTAAATTCCCCGTACGGATGTTAGGTTTTTGACCTCAACTATCTACAGGGAGTTTGTATATGCGCGCCAGTCTAGGGGGAAAAGCTCAGGCAGTAGATGGTGACGTCACCACAACGGGTGCTGTCTGTATAGCGACTGGGGCAGGCTATCTCGACGAGGGCCGCATGGTGCTGCGCGAAGGCGATCGCACCACGCCATGCCCACTGTGCGGGCAGGAGGGCACCGTCGCCGAAGGGGTGGACTTCTTCCTGTCAGAAGGTCGACGGGTCGCCACGGATGGTGCGTTGGTGCTCTGTGGCTGCTCGGTGGGCAGCAATAGGGTAGTTGCCCCGATGCACGAAGCTCCGCCGTCCAGGCATGCCGTTGCAGAGCGCGCGAATACCCACTTTGCCGAGCCATCAACCCCCCCTATACCCCGAGCGGTTTTCACAACCGACAGCAGTAGCGATGCCCGGAACCCTGGAGCCTGGGTTCTTCGTGATTCCGCGGCGCATGTCGTTCCCACAGGTGCTGCTGGAGTTGGCCGGGCACGATGCCACGTTGCCAATCTCCCGGCTGCAGCGGCTTAACCCGACGTTTGATCAAGGCTTCAAGGCAGGGGAAATCTTCGTCATCGGTGACCCAGACAATGGTGATGCCTGCACCCGCGAGGAAGGCCAGTTGATGGCTGCTGCGCAGCATGCACGCCGTGCGCTGGCGGTGCTCGATTTCGCCGAAGCGGACTTCATGATGCAGCACCAGGCCGAGATCGCAGGCTTGCTCGGCAACGCCAGCCAGTCCATGGGCGTGGGCAAGGACATGCTGGAGCAAGGTTTGAAGCAGGTCAGCAATACGCTGACCAATATCGAACTGTTGCACCAGCGCGAGTTCATGCAGCATGGCCACCTGAACAGCCCGAGCTTCTTTGCCGAGCGGCGAAAGCTGCTGCAGCAACTGGATGGTCAGTTGAAGGCGGCGCTGCTTAACAAACAGCTGAACTTGGGCAGCTATGAGCGGCTGAAGAAGAGCTTGAATATTTCGACCAGGAGCCTTGTGCACCATTGGTCGAAGGCGGGCGGGCCGGGGCAGATTCCGGGATATGCGACACACCTGGACAAGGTGGCAAGGCTCAGCAAGTACCTTGAATATGGCGGGTATGCTGCGATTGGGTTGGGTGGGACTTCTTCTTATCTAAAAGTGCAGGAAGTGTGTCGGCCCGGTGAGACAGGGGAATGTAAAAAGATTCGGTTCACTGAAACGGGTAGCTTCGCTGGCGGTCTAGGGGGCGGCATGCTTGGCGCATTGGGAGGAGGTGCTGCTGCAACTGCCCTCTGCGGTGTCTTCGCGATAGGTACTGGTGGACTTGGCGTTCCGGTCTGCGGGATTGTCATTGTTGGCGCCGCCTCTGCAGCAGGCTCTATCGGCATTGGTGCACTAGGAGAGAAGACTGGTGAAATGCTGTATGAGGTGACAAATGATTGAGTTTGACAGTTGGCCGCCGCTATTTAAGCTGGCATTCCTGATTGGGCCGTTTGCTATTGGGTTCTTAGGTCTTGCTATTAATGTGCAAATCGCGGTGTCTCGAGATTATAAAGTCGCGTTGTCCGCTATCACAAGCAACCCTTATTTGGAGCAAATGAAGCCTGTTTGGGGTGGAGGAAGCCTTAGGTCCCGCTGCTTGTTGTTAAGTACGGTGAGCGCCTTGGTTGCGTTTCCCAAGCTGCATCTATATATGGGCTGGCTTGATGAGCAGGAGCTGAAGGACTTTCCGCCGTGCTTGAAGCGAAAGATGATTATTGCGTTGTGGATGATTCTTATTGCGTTGCTTTGGTCATTGGTGGGTTACCTTATGATTAAAGGATAACGAAACCTCAGACCCGCATCTGCGGGTCTTCCTCTGTCTGGTCGATTTTACGATTGGAATTTGCAGGCTGTTCGACCGACTGATCTACGACAGCCACCTTTTCCCCCCGCGTCTTGACCAACGAAACCACCACTCCACCCAACAGCAACCCGAACGTCACCCCCAGCGACAGCAGCGCCGGCACCTTGCCCACCATGCCGTGATAGAAAATCTTGCAGCCAATAAAGATCAACACCAGCGCCAACGCATACTTGAGGTAGACAAACCGGTGCATCAACGCCGCCAGCGCAAAATACAGCGAGCGCAAGCCGAGGATGGCGAAGATGTTCGAGGTATAGACAATGAACGGGTCCTGGGTGATGGCGAAGATTGCCGGCACGCTGTCGACAGCGAACACCAGGTCCGCCAGTTCGATCAGTACCAGTGCCATGAACAGCGGGGTGGCATGGCGCAGTGCCTTGTGCTGCCCGGACGGGGTCTGCTGTACGAAGAAGTGCGAGCCGTGTATCTGGTCGGTGACCCGTATGTGCCGGCGCACGAACTTCAGGACCGGGTTGTTGGCCAGGTCGGGACGGCTGTCCTCCTTCGACAGCGCCATCTTCACCCCGGTAAACAGCAGGAACGCACCGAAGATATACAGCACCCAGGCGAAGTTCTGCACCAGCGCCGCGCCCACGCCGATCATGATCGCCCGCAGGAACACCACCCCAAGGATGCCCCAGAACAGCACGCGGTGCTGGTAGCGGCGGGGGATGGCGAAATAGCTGAAGATCATCGCCATGACGAATACGTTGTCCATCGACAGCGACTGCTCCACCAGGAACCCGGTGTAGAACTCCAGCGCCGACTGCGCGCCAAGCTGGTACCAGACCCCGACGCCGAACAGCACGCCGACGCTGAAGTAGCCCGAATACAGCAGCAGGCTTTCGCGCATTTCGATTTCACGGTCATGGCGGTGCAGCACGCCCAGGTCGAGTACCAGCAAACCGATGACGAGGGCCATGAACACCAGCCACAACCAGGTGCTGGTACCGAGGAACGGGGTGGTGAGGAATGCCTGTAGAGCTGTCATGAGCCCCTCCTTGAATGTCGACGTTGCATGGCAACAGTGATCCGACATGGCGGCCTGGCAGCCGTCAGAGGGGCCCGGTATCACATGGGCTTGAGCCTAGACCCGTTTGCCGATGATGCCGAATGGGGAGCTGTTACATTTCTTTGCCAGGCAAAGCCTGCAGTGTGCGCGCGTACTCTGTAGGAGCAGCCTTGTGCTGCGAAGAGGCACGTATGGCCAATACATTTGTGCAACGTTGACCGGCCTCTTCGCGGCACAAGGCTGCTCCTACAGGGATGTGGGCCGCTTTCGGATCAATGCACCCACACTTCGACCCGCCGGTTCCGCAAACGCCCTTGCTCCAGCTCGTTCCCTGCTACTGGTAGTTCATCCCCCATACCCGTCACTTCAAGCACCTCGACACCATTGCGCGCCAGCTCACGACGCACCGCCTGGGCCCGCAGGCGGGAGAGCAGGGCGGCGCGACCGGGTGTCTCCTTGGGGTCGCCAAAGCCCACCAGCACCGCCTTGCGTTGCAACTTGCCTGTTTGACGCAGGTAGTCTGCAACACGCTGCACATCGCGCAGGGCCTTGTTATCGAGGCTGGCGCTGCCTTCCTGGAAGCGGAAGTTGACGCTCAGCCGCTGCGCCTGCTGGGCCAGCGTACGGTAGCGCGGCGGCATGTCGGCCTGGGGCGCTACGGGTTGGGCCTTGATCTGCTGCGAAACGAAGCCCTGCTGGGCGACGATCGCCTGGCCCGCCGGACTCTGGGTGAAGTCGGCCAAGGCCTTGGCCTGGGGCTTGGGGTTGGCCGGCAGGTAGAAAAACAGGCGCCGCGACAGCGGGTAATCCTCGCTGGCCACCAGTGCACGCTCCGGCAGCATGGCCGGCGCGTCGCCCTCGGCCACCGCCAGTACCTTGGCCCCGTGCAGCACCGCCAGGCTGCTGAAACCGATGGCCTGGCGGTCGGCGCCCACTCGCGCGGCCAACTCGTCGCTGGACTCGAAGCGTTGGGCCTTGGTGCGAAAGCTCGCCGTGCTGGGGTTCCAGCACCAGTGCCTTGAAGGTCTCAAAGGTACCGGAGCGGTCGTCACGGGCGTACAGGTGAATAGCCCCGCCACTGACGCCCAGTTGCTCCCAGTGCTGGATCTGCCCCGAGAAAACCTGCGCCAGTTGCCAGGTAGTGAGCTGCGGCAACGGGTTGTCGGGATGGACGATGACTGCGACGCCATCAAGGCCGATGACTTGTTCGGCGGCAGCAGCGCGCAGGTTGCCCAAAGCCTGCAGTTGGCGTGTTTCGCTGTCGTTGATCGGCCGCGAGGCGGCGGCCAGGTCGGCGTCGCCCTGGCCCAGGGCGACGAAGCCGGTGCTGGAACCGTGGGCGGCGATGTCGATGCGCAAAGGTTGGCCGTGCGCGTCACGTGCGGTGATAACGGTCTCGTTGGCCAACTCGCCCGGGTGTTGTTCGATGGCAGTAGCCTGCTGTGCGCGCAGTTGCCCTTGCACAAGCGCCGGCAACAATGCCGCGCCAATGGTATTGGAGCCTTGCACGCGCAGGCGCGCGGGCTCGGCCAGGGTCGCCAGCGGCAGCAGAGTAAGCAGCAAGACAAGCAGGCGAGGCATGCCGGAAGGCCTATGGCATAGAGTTGCCCGGCAGATTACGACAGTGGCGTGATGATAATGTGACAGTCCATGGGGCAGTGAGCTTTGCCTGATGCCAGTCAGTTGGTGTCACTGGGGCTGCTGGGCAGCCCATCGCCGGCAAGCCAGCTCCCACAGGTTACGTGCCCTCCTGAAGGCTGCACGCTACCTGTGGGAGCTGGCTTGCCGGCGATGGGCCGCAAAGCGGCCCCGGCAATCTCAATGCGCCCCGGCAGACTTGCTCAGGTCACTCTCTGCCCACTCGGTATAGATGCACGCATCCGCCACCGCCCAGCGTACCTTCACGGTATCTCCCGGCTGCATCGGCATGCCCGCCGCCGACAGCGCCTTCACCGTCAGCTCGGTGCCACCCGCGGTGACCACATGGCAGGTCTGGCTCTCACCGAGGAACAGCACCTCGCCAACCTTGGCGCTGACTTCGTTCCAGCCCGCCGGCAGCGGCTCGCGCGTGGCCTGTTCGGTGGTCAGGGCCAGGGCCTTTTCCGGGCGCACCATGATCAGCGCATCCTGCGAGGCGACCAGGCCCGGGGTCAGGCGGATAGCCACCGGCTGGCCCTCGAAGCTGCCCGCGCCATTGCTGCTGGCCTTGATCCGCAGGAAGTTGGAGTTGCCCAGGAACGAGGCGACGAAGGCATTCGGCGGGTTCTGGTACAGGTCGTAACCGGTGCCCAGGCCGACGATCTTGCCGTGGCTGAAGATGGCAATACGCTGGGACAGGCGCATGGCTTCTTCCTGGTCGTGGGTAACGTAGACGATGGTAATGCCCAGGCGCCGGTGCAACTGGCGCAGTTCATCCTGCAGGTCTTCGCGCAGCTTCTTGTCCAGCGCGCCGAGCGGTTCGTCCATCAGCAGGATGCGCGGTTCGTACACCAGCGCCCGGGCTATAGCCACGCGCTGCTGCTGGCCACCGGACATCTGCGACGGCTTGCGGTGGGCGAACTTCTCCAGTTGCACCAGCTTGAGCATGGCGTCGACGCGCTTGCCGGTTTCGCTGGCGCCGAGCTTGCGAATGGCCAGCGGAAAGCCGATGTTGTCACGCACGTTCAGGTGCGGGAACAACGAATAGCGCTGGAACACCATGCCGATGTCACGCTTGTGCGGCGGCACGTTGACCAGGGACTGGCCATCGACCAGGATCTCGCCGCTGCTCGGCGTTTCGAAGCCGGCCAGCATCGACAGGGTGGTGGACTTGCCCGAGCCGCTGGAGCCGAGGAAGGTGAGGAACTCGCCGTCCTGGATTTCCAGGTCGAGGTTGTCCACGGCGGTGAAGTCGCCGTAGTGCTTGTTCAGGCCGCGCAGGCTGACCAGGGTCTTGCCGTGCGCGTTGTCTTTGATCACTGCACTCATTGTTGTTTTCTCCGCGCTCAGGCGTTTTCGGTGCGCCGGCGCAAGGCGGCGGCAATGAACATGACAAGCAGCGACAGGCCGATCAGCAAGGTCGAGGCCACGGCGATGACCGGGCTGAGGTCCTGGCGCAGGGTGGTCCACATCTTCACCGGCAGGGTCTGCAGGTCGGGGCTGGCCATCATCACGCTCAGCACCACTTCATCCCACGACACCAGGAAGGCGAACAGGCCGCCGGCGATCATCCCCGGGCGAATCGCCGGGAAGGTCACCTTGAAGATCGCCTGCAGGCGCGAGGCGCCGCAGATCACCGCGGCATCCTCGATCGACTGGTCGAACAGCTTCAGCGAGTTGATGATCGAGATGATGGTGAAGGGCAGGGCGACGATCACGTGGCTGACCACGAAGGCGAACAGCGTGCCGGTGTAGCCGAGCTTGAGGAACAGTGCGTACACCGCCACGGCGATGATCACCAGCGGCACGATCATCGGCATGGTGAACAGCCCATACAGCAGCTCGCGGCCGGGGAAGCGGCCACGCACCAGGGCGAACGCGGTGGGCAGGCCGAGCAGCACGGCGGCGATGGTGGTCAGCACCGCCACCTTCAGGCTGGCCAGCGCGGCATCCATCCACTCCGGGTTGGAGAAGAACTGGCCGTACCACTTGAAGGTCCAGCCCGGTGGCGGGAACACCAGCCACTGCGACGAGCCGAACGACAGCAACACGATGAACACCACTGGCAGCAGCAGGAAGGCCGCGATGACCCCGGTGGTCAGGTACAAGCCCGTACGCAGCGGGCGACCCATGGCATTGGGAGACAGGAGCATGGCGGTTTACCTCGCGTTGCCGACCGGGGATTCCGGCTGCAGCTTCAGGTACAGGTAGAAGAGTACAAGGGTGATCACCACCAGCAGTGCGGCGGCGGCGCTGGCCAGGCCCCAGTTGAGGAACGACTGCACCTGCTGGATGATGAATTCGGGCAACATCATGTTTTGCGCACCGCCCAGCAGGGCCGGGGTAACGTAGTAACCGAGCGACATCACGAACACCATCAGTGCCCCGGAGAACAGCCCCGAGCGGCACAGCGGCAGGAACACCTTCCAGAAGTTGGTCCAGGGGCTTGCGCCGCAGATCGAGCCGGCCTGCAGCACCATCGGGTCGATGGCGTGCATGGTCGCCTGTAGCGGCAGCACGATGAACGGGATCATGATGTAGCTCATGCCGATCACCACGCCGGTCAGGTTGTGCACCATTTCCAGCGGGGCATCGATGATACCCATGGCCATCAACGCCTTGTTGATCACCCCCGAGCTCTGCAGCAGCACCAGCCACGAGTAGGTGCGCGCCAGCAGGCTGGTCCACATCGACAGCAGCACGATGTTCAGCAGCCAGCGGCCCCAGCCCTTGGGCACCAGGGTTATTGCCCAGGCCAGCGGGAAGCCCAGCAGCACGCTGATCAGGGTGACCACGCCGGCCACCGAGAAGGTGTTGAACAGTACCCGCGCATAAGCCGAGTTGGCGAACAACTGCTCGTAGTTGCCCAGGCCTGGCGTTGGCTCCAGCACCCCGCGCAGCAACAGGCCGGCGAGCGGGGCAAAGAAGAACAGGCCAAGGAACAGCAGAGCAGGCAGCAAATTGCGGCTGCCTTTCCAGCGCTGGCTCAGGCTGATGCGGCGAGGGACCGCTCCAGGGGCGCCGGTGCCCGTGGGGGCACCTTGCGCGTTATGCAGGGCGTTGATGGCGACTTTCATTTGACCAACCACTCATTCCAGCGGGCTGCGATGGCCTGGCCGTTCTTGGCCCAGTAGGCGAAGTCGAGGGTGACCTGGTCCTGGGCGTAGGCGGTCGGCAGGTTCTGCGCGAGGTCTTTGTCCAGCTTGGCCACGCTGTCGACGTTCACCGGGGCGTAGGCGGTCTTGTTGGCGAACTCGGCCTGGCCTTCGGCGCTGCTGGCGTTGGCCAGGAACTTCATGGCTGCGTCCTTGTTCTTCGCACCTTTGGGGATGACCAGGAAGTCGGCCATGACCAGGTTCTGCTTCCAGCTCACGCCCACCGGTGCACCGTCTTGCTGCAAGGCGTAGACGCGGCCGTTCCAGAACTGGCCGAGCGAGGCTTCACCCGAGGCCAGCAGTTGCTGCGACTGGGCCCCGCCGCCCCACCAGACGATGTCCTTCTTGATGGTGTCGAGCTTTTTGAAGGCGCGGTCCAGGTCCAGTGGGTACAGCTTGTCGGGGGCTACGCCGTCAGCCAGCAGGGCCAGTTCCAGTACGCCCGGGCTGGGCCATTTGTACAGGGCACGCTTGCCGGGGTAGGTCTTGGTATCGAACAGTGCGGTCCAGTCCACCGGCTTGTTGGCGCCGAGCTTGCCTTCGTTGTAGCCGAGCACGAAGGAGAAGAAGAACGAGCCGACGCCATGGTCGGAGACGAAGCGCGGGTCGATCTTGTCGCGTTTGATCTGGGTGAAATCGAGGGGTTCGAGCAGCCCTTCGCTGGCGGCACGCAGGGCGAAGTCGGCCTCGACGTCTACCACGTCCCACTGCACGTTGCCGCTCTCGACCATGGCTTTGAGCTTGCCGTAGTCGGTGGGGCCGTCCTGGACGACTTTGATGCTAGTGGCTTTGGTGAAGGGGGCGGCCCACGCTTCTTTCTGGGCGTCCTGGGTGGTACCGCCCCAGCTGACGAAGTTCAGGCTGTCGGCGGCCTGGGTGGCCTGACATGCCAGGGTCAGCAGGCTGGCGGACAGCACTGCGGTTACACGTTTGCTCAACAGCATGGTTACGCCCTCGTTGCTTTTTGTTA
This sequence comes from Pseudomonas putida, assembly GCA_029953615.1. Classification (NCBI taxonomy): domain Bacteria; kingdom Pseudomonadati; phylum Pseudomonadota; class Gammaproteobacteria; order Pseudomonadales; family Pseudomonadaceae; genus Pseudomonas; species Pseudomonas putida. The sequence continues at coordinate 4,516,275 of CP124529.1, forward strand.
TTCGAGGCGGGGCTTGTGGTGCGCCCGCCAACAGTGTTCGGGGAGCAGGTAAAACAAAGTGTCTGGTGGCCGTTTGTGGTTGTGGGAAGCGGCCTGCAGATTCAAGGTCTACGGGATATCATATTATGGTATTCCAAACTTTTGGCAAGAGGTATGAGGCTACCGGCCATCACTCCGACCTGAGGGGCAATCGACTTGAACGGGCTCTGAAAGCGTGCGCGGTCTCTGTGGGAGCGGGCGAGCCCGCGAACACGGGCGAAGCCCGTGCCGTGCACCGCGGTGTCTGCTTCGCGGGCTCGCCCGCTCCCACAGGGTCCGTATATCAACCTGCAATTCCGGGCTCGAAGGGGATGCTCTGCACCACCTCCAGTTCATACCCGGCCAGCCCCGCATATTTCAGTGGCGGGCCCAAATGACGCAGTTTTCCCACGCCCAGGTCCTGCAGAATCTGCGCCCCGGTGCCTACCTCGGAGTACACCTTCGACTGCCCGCGCTGGTAAGGCCGCACCGGCTGGGTCAGCTGCGGCACGCGCTCCAGCAGTGCCTGCGAGGATTCATGGTTGGCGAGGATCACCACCACGCCGGCGCCTTCCTCGGCCACCCTCTGCAACGCCGCCCATAGCGTCCAGTTGGCCGGGCCTGCGTATTCGGCGCCGACCAGATCGCGCAGCGGGTCGATCACGTGCACCCGCACCAGGGTAGGCTGCTCGCGGCGGATGTCGCCCATGACCATGGCCATGTGCACACCACCTTCGATGCGGTCTTCGTAGGTGACCAGGCGGAAGGTGCCATGCACGGTCGGCAGTTCGCGTTCGCCGATGCGCTTGATGGTCTGCTCGGTGCTCAGGCGATAGTGGATGAGGTCGGCGATGGTGCCGATCTTGATGCCATGCCGGGTAGCGAACACTTCCAGGTCCGGGCGGCGGGCCATGGTGCCGTCGTCGTTGAGCACTTCGACGATCACCGAGGCCGGGGCAAACCCGGCCAGGCGGGCCAGGTCGCAACCGGCTTCAGTGTGCCCGGCGCGGGTCAGCACGCCGCCTTCGCGGGCGCGCAGGGGGAAAATGTGGCCGGGTTGCACCAGGTCTTCGGGGCGAGCATCGGGGGCCATGGCCGCCGCTACGGTACGCGCCCGGTCGGCAGCGGAAATACCGGTGGTAACGCCCGTGGCCGCCTCGATCGACACGGTGAAGGCGGTACTGAACACGCTGCCGTTGGCCGGTACCATCTGCTCCAGGCCCAGGCGTTGGCAATGTTCGTCGGTCAGGGTCAGGCAGATCAAGCCGCGCGCTTCGCGGGCCATGAAGTTGATGGCCTGGGCGTCGCAACGCTCGGCGGCGATCAGCAGGTCGCCTTCGTTTTCCCGGTCCTCGTCATCCACCAGCAGGACCATCTTGCCTTGCCGGTAGTCCTCGAGAAGTTCTTCGATGGTGTTGAAAGCCATGTTGCACGCTCACTGTGGCGGGGTGATTATTATGGTATACCATCATACACAAATATCGTCGTAACAGGAGAGCAGTGCATGAAGGCTTACTGGATCGCCCACGTAGACGTGACCGACCCCGAGCAGTACCAGCAGTACACCCAGCGCGCCCCGGCTGCCTTCAAGGCCTTTGGCGGCCGTTTCCTGGCCCGTGGCGGGCGTAGCGAGGCGATGGAAGGGCGGCCTACCCCTCAGCGTAGCGTGGTGATCGAGTTCGAATCGTACGAGCAGGCGCTGGCGTGTTACCGGTCTGCGCTGTACCAGGAGGCTTGCAGCCATCGTCAGGGAGTGGCGAAGGCTGAGGTGATCATTGTCGAAGGGTTCGAGCCCTGAATTCGGGCAGATGGCCCTATCGCCGGCAAGCCAGCTCCCACTGGTACTGCACAGCTTCCGAAGTCTGTGCAGTACCAGTGGGAGCTGGCTTGCCGGCGATAGGGCCATGACTGTCAAAGCAGAAACTCAAGGCATACCTGGCAATTCATGCGGTCGCAGGTCAAACACCAGCACCTCGGCCTCCACCCCGTTGCCCAGCTCCAGCAGCTGTTCCTGCCTTACCCGCACCCCATCCCCTTCATTCAGCCGTTGCCCATTGAGCTCGACACTGCCCCGGGCCACATGCACATAGGCATGGCGGTTTTCCGGCAGGGTCAGGCTGGCGCGTTCATCACCGTCGAACAGGCCGGCATATACCCGCGCGTTCTGCCGTACCTGCAATGATCCTTCGGCGCCATCCGGCGAGATGATCAGGCGCAGCTTGCCGCGCTTTTCCTTGGCACCGAAATGCTGTTGCTGGTAACGCGGCGTGGCGCCTTGCACGTCCGGCACGATCCAGATCTGCAGAAAATGCACCGGCTGCACCTGGCTGTGGTTGAACTCACTATGCGCGACGCCATGGCCGGCGCTCATCAGTTGCACGTCGCCGGGGCGGATCACCGAGCCGGTACCTAGCGTGTCCTTGTGCTCCAGCGCACCTTCCAGCACGTAGGAGAAAATCTCCATGTCACGGTGCGGGTGCTGGCCGAAGCCCTTGCCAGGGATGACGCGGTCGTCATTGATCACCAGCAGGTCGGAGAAACCTTGCTCGTCCGGGTTGCGGTAGTGGCCGAAGGAGAAGGTGTGGAAGGATTTCAGCCAGCCATGGAAGGCCAGGCCGCGGTCTTGGGCGTTACGGACGGTGAGCATGGTGAATCTCATTGAATGCCGGGGCCGTTAGGGCTGCCGTGCTGTCTATGGAGATAATTTTACTGTCATCAAAAACTTTAAAAAACAGTGTCTTACTGGAAAGACTGTCTCTAGATAAGTGACAGTAGATCGGGTCTTTGTAGGGCAATTCTGAATTCTCCGCCGCTCGGTCTCTGTCCGTTTTACCGGTGATAGCGTCGGGGTTTTCATACAGGGAGTTGCTCATGACACGTATATCGATAAATGGCAAAGGACAGGCATTCGACGGCGACCTCACCACCACGGGGGCGGTCTGCATAGCCAGCAATACCCACTACCGGGGGAACAACCAGCGTGCACTGCGCCTAGGCGATGCCACGACAGAGTGCCCGGCATGCAAGAAGCCCGGCGTAATTGTTGAAGGACAGCCTTTCTTCAAAATCGAAGGCAAACCAGCCGTGGTAGATGGGGCTATGGTCAAGTGTGACTGTCCAGAGGGCAGTAACCGTGTCGTGGCCATGGGAAGACCTGGCTTAGCGGCAAGCCCCTCGGCGGCACAGCAGGTAAGCCAGGCGGCAACATCAGGTCAAGCCGACTCCACTTCACCCATAAAAGCTTCGCTAGCAGAAAAGAAGCCGCAGCCTGTGATCTGCGAAGATCCCGACATGATGGAGCAAGTGGCCAGATATATCGCCGGAGAAATGAACCGCAACATCACACATCCATCCGTACTGAAAATGAAGAGGCTCACCAGCTTTAACGCGACAGAGGAACATGCAAAATTTAAAAAGCTTCCTTGGTATGCACGTCTTTTACCGCCTGACTTTCAAGCAATGATGGTGGGTAATACTGCTGCTGCGATGGCGCTTTGGGCAGAGCGGGTTGGTCAGAACAGACCATGGGACCATAAGAAGGTCATCAGGCAACAATTCGGTGGGACTTGGCACAAACAAGGTGAAGTTGACTACTACTACGACATATGGTCGAACATCCACTACGGCTACGTAGGGCGGGCTGGTGGTCTGTCTGAAAGCGCTCTTCTGGACGGTGCCGGGCTTGAGCAGATTGCATCAGACACCATTCGGAAGATTGATGATTGGGATGAACAAGATGGGCCTCGTCGCTACGCAGACATCGACGGGATGCGTGCTTGGGATGATATAGGCGATCGTGTCTCAATCAGTATTGGTATCAAATTGCACAAGCAGCAACCAGACGGTGGGATTACGGCAAAGGTGCTTATGGATGAGGTACTAGCAGTGTCATTGTCAAGCTGGGGAGGTAGCGTACGTGACCATCTCTGCTAATAAACCGAAACGGCATTGCTGGCGCTGGGTGGTCGCGATTATGTTCAGCCCAATCGTCTTTTGGTATGTTGCCATACCGCGCGTGAGTTTTCATTTTTCTGACAAGGGGCAGGGGCGTCTTGGCTATATCTTGAATGTTCAAGATAACATTGCAAAAGGCGAGATTTACCCAGGTGAAACCACCGGCGGCGCCGGGCATATCTTCCCGAACGACCAGTTTTTCATGCAGCTTGATTGGAACAACCGTGGAAAGTGGCACTGCATTCGGGTCAAACCCAAGTGGCCGAGGGTCCATATCTACATCGGGGCGGACGGTGCCATCGATAGCCGCACCGATGGCAGATTCATAGAAGCCTGCGGGCCATTTCCGCAATAGCAGCAAAAGACCCGCCTAGGCGGGTCTTCTATTCATTGGCTTACTGGAGATGCACTTTAAGTTCGGTGCCCGCCTGACGCATTGCCGCCTTTACAGCCGGCACCTGGCTCAACGGGTTGAGCAGCCCATAGTCATGAATCATCCCGTTGTACCGCACCGAGGTAACCGTCACGCCAGCAGCATCCAGCTTGCGGGCATACGCTTCACCCTCATCCCGCAGTACATCGAACTCCGCCGTCTGCACCAGCGCCGGCGGCAAGCCTTTTAGCTGTTCAGTGCTGGCGCGCAGCGGCGAGGCGTAGATCTGTGCACGGGCACTGGTATCAGTGGTGTAGTTGTCCCAGAACCACTTCATCATCCCGGTGGTCAGGAAGTGCCCCTCGGCAAACTGTTTGTACGACGCAGTTTCGAAGCTGGCATCGGTCACCGGCCACAGCAGCAACTGGAAGCGCAGGGCCGGGGTGCCGGCCTCTTTGGCTTTCAAGGCCACTACTGCCGCCATGTTGCCGCCGACACTGTTGCCGGCCACGGCCAGGCGCTTGCCGTCCACGCCAATTTCCTTGCCATGTTCGGCCACCCAGCGGGTGGCGGCGTAGGCCTGGTTGATCGCTGTCGGGTAGTGCGCTTCCGGCGACGGGGTGTAGTCGACATAGACGGCCACTGCGCCAGAGCCAACCACCAGGTCGCGGATCAGCCGCTGGTGGGTCGGGAAGTCGCCGAGCACCCAGCCGCCGCCGTGGAAGAACATGAACACCGGCAGGTCACCCTGCGTGTGGGCCGGGCGCACTATTTGCAGTTTGATCGATTCGCCGTTGGCCTGGATGGTGCGTGCCTTTACCTCGATACCGGAGAGGCCGACCTTGACCGAAGCCTGGGCGCCAGTCAGTACTGCGCGGGCATCTTCCGGGCTGAGTTGTTCCAGTGGCTTGCCGCCGCCTTGCTCCAGGGCTTCGAGGAAGGCCTGGGTATGTTGCTCGACACCTGGGCTACCTGCGGCGAAGGCGCTGGAAACAGACAGGGCCAGAAGGGAAGCGGTAAGGGTTTTGTGGACAATGTTCATGAGCGAATCCTTTTCCATGCAAGTGTTGGTAATGGGCGTCTTGCCTGGCCTGCTGGGCCATCGCTGCGACCTGTGCGTAGATTAGGGAGATGCATCGGCGGGAAAAAGCCGCTATAAAGCGTTTGACTGTCACTTTGAGCAAGACAATGAACCCTTACGAAGACATGCGTATCTTTGCCCAGGTGATGGAGGCCGGCAGTTTCACTGCCGCTGCCGACCGCCTGGGCATGTCCAAGCAATCGGTCAGCCGGCGCCTGATGCAGCTCGAGGAGCGCCTGGGTGTGCGCCTGCTCAACCGCTCCACCCGGCGCCTGGACGCCACGCCGCTTGGGCCAGCACTACTACCAGTCGGCGCTGCGCCTGCTCGGCGAAGTGCAGCAGGTGGAGCACGACATCAGCGGCCAGGCTCAGGCCTTGCGCGGCACCTTGCGCCTGAGTGCGCCGCTGTCGTTCGCCATGGCGCACCTGGGCTGCCTGCTGACCGAGTTTCTGCAGTTGCACCCGCAGGTGGATGTGGAAGTGGACTTGAGCGACCGCGCCGTGGACTTGATCGGCGAGGGCTATGACCTGGCGCTAAGGATTGGTGCGCTGGAGGATTCCAGCCTGATTGCGCGGCGCATTGCCAGTGTCGAGCGGGTGTATTGCGCGAGCCCGGTGTATCTGCAAGCGCGGGGCGTGCCGGCCAGGCCGGAGCAGTTGGCCGGGCATGACTGCCTGCCCTATGGGCATTCACGGCAGGTACAGTGGCAGTTCAGTCAGGGCGGCAAGGCCCAGGCGCTCCAGGTGACCGGGCGCATGCGCGCGAACAATGGCGAGCTGCTAAGGGATGCAGCGATTGCCGGGATGGGGGTGACTTATCTGCCAACCTTCATCGTAGGGCAGGCGCTGGCGGATGGGCGGCTGGTGACAGTGCTGGACGAGTGGCGGCCGCCGGCGCTGCAGTTGTCGGCGGTGTACCCGCAGCACCGGCAGGTGGCGCGGCCGGTACAGGGGTTTGTGAACTTCCTGCGCGAGCGGTTGGCGCAGCTCTGAGCTTCGGTACAGGCTATGCTTGCACCATGAGCACACCACTCCCTTTGCGCCAACCTTGCCCTCCTGGCGCCTGCGACTGTGGCCGCGAACACCTGGCCGACCACCCGCAGGCAGCCCGGCGCATCCTCCTGCTGACCCGCCAGGAAGAAAAGCGCCTGCTCGAACGCCTGGAAAACCTCAAGGACCTGGAAGACCTGCAGCGCCTGCAGCAACGGATGTACGAAAACCTGGGTATTCGCGTGCATATCGCCCCTGGCTTCAATGAAGTACGGACCATGCGCGGCATCGTCATCGAACTGGACGACCAGCCCGGGCTGTGTCGCAAGACCCGGCAGTCGATCCCGGCGGCGATCCGTCGCGGGCTGGAGCGCAACCCGCAGGTGGCTTTCCGGTTGCTCGATACCCATGACCTGTTGCGGGATACCTGAATACCTGCCCGGCGCGCTCCTGCACGGGCCGCGTCAGCCCCACTAATTTTTTCGCCGCACGCTACGTCTACCTTGAATCCATCACTCAAGGAGACAGGCAATGACTTCCGTTTTCGACCGCGACGATATCCAGTTCCAGGTAGTGGTCAACCATGAAGAGCAATACTCGATCTGGCCCGATTACAAAGCCATCCCCAACGGCTGGCGTGCCGTAGGCAAGAGCGGCCTGAAGAAGGAATGCCTGGCCTACATCGACGAGGTCTGGACCGACATGCGCCCGCTGAGCCTGCGCCAGAAAATGGCCGAAGCCGCCGCCCAGTGACTGCGTTGAACCTGCTGTGCCTGCCCTATTCCGGGGCTAGTGCCATGGTCTACAGCCGCTGGCGGCGCAAACTGCCAGCGTGGCTTCAGATACGCCCGGTGGAACTGCCCGGGCGTGGCGCGCGCATGGCCGAGCCATTGCACACCGACATGCAGGCCCTGGCCCGGCAACTGGCCACCGAACAGCGCCTGGCGGCCAGCACCCCCTACGCGCTGCTCGGCCATAGCCTGGGCGCGTTGCTGGCCTTCGAGCTGGCCCACGAGCTGCAAGCGCTGGGCTGCCCGCCACCACTGGCCCTGTTCGCCTGCGGCACCGCAGCGCCAACCCGCCGTGAGGACTACGACGGCAAGAACTGGCGCGAGCCCAAGAGCGACGCCGAGTTGATCGGCGAGTTGCGCGAGCTGCAGGGAACCCCCGAGGAAGTGCTGGCCAACGCCGAGCTGATGAGCCTGACCTTGCCTACCCTGCGCGCCGACTTCCTGCTCTGTGGCACCTACGCCTACCGCCAGCGGCCGGCGTTGCAGTGCCCGCTGCACGTGTTGGGCGGCATGCAGGACCGCGCCAGCGACGAGCAACTGCAAGCCTGGCGCAAGGAAACCCACGGGGCGTTCTCGCTGCAGATGTTTCCCGGTGGCCACTTCTTCATCCACGAGCATGAGGACCGGGTGCTCGCTGCGCTGACCGCGTCGCTGCAACCGCTTCGGCTGTCCGCCTGATTGACGTCACCGCTTGCCTGGTGGAGGCTAGGCCTTTTTCCAGGCAAGAGGCAGACAATGCTGATCGATCCCCACAAGGCCACGCTGTTGGTCGTCGACATCCAGGAAAAACTCATCGGCGCCATGAGCGACCCTGAAGGCACCCGTGCGCGGGCCCGCTGGTTGCTGGCGGCGACGAACGAACTGGAACTGCCGACGGTAATTTCCGAGCAGTACCCCAAAGGCCTGGGCCATACCCTGGCCGAGCTGCTGGCCGCAGCGCCGGCCGCCGAGGTGGTGGAGAAAAGCCATTTTTCCTGCGTGGCGGCCGAGTGCCTGCCAGCGCGTTTGATGGCGCGTGAGCAAGTGATTGTCTGTGGCATGGAAACCCATGTCTGTGTGCTGCAGACCGTGCTCGGCCTGCTGGCGCTGGGCAAGCAGGTGTTCGTGGTCGAGGATGCATGCGACAGCCGAACCCCGGCGAGCAAGGCCGCAGGGCTGGCGCGCATGCGGGCCGCGGGGGCGCAGGTGGTGACCCGCGAAATGGTCTTGTTCGAGCTCATGGGCAGTGCCGGCCACCCGCTGTTCCGCCACATCAGCAAGACCTACCTGGTCGGTGAACAGCCCTGAACGGCCGGTTACTGGCTGCCGGGTTGATGGCTCTGGCGCTGCTGCAAGGCTGCGCCGGGCGCCGCGAGGAAGCACCCGAGGCGGACCCGGCCAAGGTCCGCGCCCAACTGCTGCGGCTGTTACCCGCCCAGGCCAAGGACCGCGAGGGCTGGGCCCGGGACATTCAGGTGGCGTTCGAGGCCCAGCGTATTGCCCCCGGCAAGAGCAACCTGTGCGCGGTGCTGGCAGTGACCGAGCAGGAATCGACCTTCAATGCCGACCCGCAGGTGCCTAACCTGGGGCGTATCGCCCGGGAGGAAATCGACCGCCGCGCCGCGCGCCTGCACATCCCCAAGCTGCTGGTTGATGGTGCTCTGAAGACGCCGTCGGGTAATGGCAAGAGCTACCAGCAGCGCTTGCAGGCGGTGCGCAGCGAGAAGCAGTTGAGCGAACTGTATGACGAAGTCATCGCTCGCGTGCCGCTGGGCAAGACCTTGCTGGGCGGGCTGAACCCGGTGCATACCGGCGGGCCGATGCAGGTCAGCATCGACTTTGCCGAAAAGCATGCGCGGGATTATCCCTACAGCCACGATGGCAGTATTCGCCAGGAAGTGTTCACCCGGCGCGGCGGCATGTATTTCGGTATCGCCCACTTGTTAGGCTATTCGACCAACTACGATCGCCAGCTGTACCGCTTTGCCGATTTCAACGCGGGCTGGTACGCCAGCCGCAATGCGGCATTCCAGGCGGCGCTGAGCAAGGTCACGGGGGTGACACTTGCGCTGGATGGCGACCTGGTGGCGCCGGGGTCGATCATGCCCGGGGCAACTGAAAAGGCGGCACGCAAACTGGGAACGAAGCTGGGCCTGCGCAACCCGCAGATCCGCAGCCAGCTGGAGGAGGGTGACAGCTTGGCCTTCGAGGACAGCAAGCTGTACAGCGGGGTGTTCGCCCTGGCCGATGCCGCGGCCGGCAAGCCGGTGCCACGGGCGGTGCTGCCGGGAATCCAGCTGAAAAGCCCAAAGATCACCCGCAAGCTGACCACGGCGTGGTTTGCCGGGCGGGTGGATGAGCGTTATCAGCGGTGCATGAAGCGTTAACGGTGGCCTGGCTGGCGAGCGCGATCCCTGTGTAGGAGCGGCCTTGTGTCGCGATGGGCTGCGCAGCAGCCCCAGGATCATGCTTCACCGCTGAACCCCTGGGGCTGCTGCGCAGCCCATCGCGACACAAGGCCGCTCCTACAGAGATGGCGCCGGCCCGTGGGGCATCAGCTTTCGCCCAATGCCCCAACCACCTGATCCACACTGGCCTTCAACCCGGCAAACGCATCCTCAGGGTCACTTTCCAGCACCACCAGCTTCGCCCCTGCTGCCTTTATCACCTCAACAACTGCCGCCTCTGGCTGACGATGGTGCAGCACCAGCGCCACATCCTGCGCTTGCAGGTTGTCCCCCAGCGCCTTCAGCGCAGCCGCATCCCACTCGGCCGGCAACGGTTGCTCGACCACGTCCAGGTTCAACCCACTGGCCAGATAACCCAGCCGCTCCGACAGGCTCACCACGGTCAGGTTGTCGACCTTTGCCAATCGTGTCTGGCTGCTGGCCGAAAGCTCCAGCAACTGGCGCTTTAGCCCCGCCAGGTTGCCCTGGATCTTCGCCTTGTCGTCCGGCGCCAGGCGCTCCAGGTCATTGGCTACCACGTCGGCCATGCGCCCGAAGTTGGTCGGGTTGAGCCAGGGGTAGGCGTCGTAGGCCTCGTCGCCGTTCAGCGCAATACCCGGCAGTGCGCCATCCACCGGCCGTGCGGCGTCGATCTCGACGATCCGGATATTGCTGCGCCGGGCCATCGGGTACAGCGGGTCGTCACGCCAGATCGAGCGCACGCCGATCACCGCATCGGCCTGCAGCGCGGCCTTGCTCAGGCTGGCGCCACCGCGCCCACTGAAATAGGACGGCTGGCGGCTGGCCGGCAGGTTGGCGGGCACTGCACGGGTGAGCTGTACCGCGGTGCCCTCGAGCAGCGCACTGGCCAGGCTGTGAGTGACTGGCAGGGTGGTCAGCACTTGTGTGGCGAAAGACAGCGACGGCAGGCCGGCCAGGGCCAGCACCAGGGTAAGGCGTTTCAGGTTCATGCCGGGTTTCCTTGCAGGCGGGGAACGAGGGCACGGGCTAGTGCCGCCAGGGCGAAGCAGATGCCGGCCACCAGAATGATCGCGGCGCCGGATGGCACCGGCAGGTCGAAAACGATCGGCAGCAGGATACCGAGCAGCGTGCTCAGCGTGGCGATCAGCACCGACAGAAAGAAAAACCCCCTTAGCGACTGGCTGACCAGGCGTGCGGCGGCAGCGGGAATCACCAGTAGCGCCCCGACCAGGATTGCCCCTATCACCTTCACCGAGGCCACGGTCACCAGGGTCACCAGCACCACGAACAGGTAGTCCAGGGTTTTAACGGCCACCCCGCGCACGGCCGCCAGTTGCGGGTTGAAGCTGGCCAGCATGATGCGGTTGTACAGCGGCACGGCCAGCGCCAGCACCAGCACCGCGACGATGCCCAGTACCATCAGGTCCTGGCCGCTCACGGTCAGCACCGAGCCGAACAGCACGTTCTCGAGGATGTGCACGTTGATCTTGCCGGCCAGCATTAGCAGCAGGCTGGCGCCCAGCGCCAGCGACACCGACAGGAACACACCAATCAGCGTGTCCGGCGACAGCCCGGTGCGGTTGCGCAGGAAGTTGAGCAAGATGCCGAACAGCAGGCAGTAGCCGAACAGGCTGCCGTAGGGGCCGGTGTAGGGCTCGCCCAGCAGGATACCGATGGCCACGCCGGTCAGCGCGGCATGCCCGACCGCCTCCGAAAAGAAGGCGAAGCGCTTGACCACCACGAGGGTACCCAGGCCGCCGAGTACCGGGCCGATCATCAAACCGGCCAGCAAAGCGTTGACCACGAAGCCGTAACCCAGGGCCTCGGGCAGGTAGCCGGCAGAGGCCCAGTCCTGGACCGTTTGCCGAAAGATTTCAAAACTCATCAGGCAAGGCTCTCGTTACGCGGGTGAACGGAAAACAGGCCGAGCAGGCGCTGCGGGGTAAGGGCCTGGGCGGGCGGGGCGTCGAACAGCACCTGGCGGCTCAGGCCGGTAACCCTGTCGGCCAGGCGCATCACGGCCGCCAGGTCGTGTTCGATCCACAGCACGGTGGTGCCGGCCTGGCGCCAGCCCTGCAGCAGTTGTTCGAACACCTGGATGCCGGCTTCGTCCAGGGCCGACATCGGTTCGTCCAGCACCAGCAGTTGCGGCTCGGGGATCAGGCCCTGGGCCAGCAGCACCCGTTGGCGTTCGCCACCGGACAGCGCGCCCATGCGCCGTTTGCGCTTGTCGAGCATGCCGACCCGCGCCAGGGCCGCGTCGATGGCAGGCTGCACGCGGCGCGACAGGCCAAGAAAGGCGGGGCGGCGCTGGCACATGGCAGCCATGAAGTCGTCCACGGTCATCGGCAGGCCACGGTCGAACTCCAGCGCCTGCGGCACATAGCCTATCACTTCGCGTTCGCCGGGCCAGTGCAGGGCCAGCTGGCCCTGGTGCGGCATCTGCCCGAGCAGGGTCTTGATCAGCGAACTCTTGCCGCCGCCGTTGGGGCCGACGATGGCATGCACGCTGCCGGCGGCGACGTTGAAGCTGACCTGTTCGAGGATGCGGGTGCGGCCCAGGGTCAGGTCGATGTCGGCGAACTCGATGCGCGGCCCGCAGGCTGTCACCAGGTTGGCGGCGGCGGTCATGCGCGGTTCTCCTGGATGGCGCGGACCACGGTGTCAAGGTTGCGCTTCATCTCAACTTCGTACTTGTCCTTGGTGTATTCGCCGTAGGAAATGTGCGTAAGCGGGTACAGGCGCACGCCGGATTCACGCTGGATGGTTTCGACATAGGCCGACGGGAAGTCCATTTCCGAGAAGATCACCCGCACGTCCAGCGCCTTGAGCTGGTCGATGGTCTTCTTCAGCTGGGCCGGGCTGGGTTCGATACCATGGGCTGGCTCGACCACCGCGGTCACCTCCAGGCCGAAGTCGCGCACCAGATAGTCGTAGGCGGCATGGATGGTGGCGACCCGGAAGGTGGCGCTGGGCGCTTCGGTGACCTTGGCCAGTGCGTCGGCACGCAGGGTGCGCAGGCGCTTGGCATAGGCGCGGGCGTTTTGCGTGTACAGCCTGGCGTTGTCCGGGTCGAGCTTGCCCAGCTCGCGGGCGATATTGTTGACCTGGGCAATGGTGGTGCTGATCGACAGGAAGGTGTGCGGGTTGACCACCTTGCCGGCGCCACGGGCGGCAATGCCGGTGGCCGCCAGCAACGGTACGTTCTGGTTGGCCTCAATGGTGTTGATGCCGGGCTTTTCACTGGCGGCGATCATGCGGTCGGCGAAATCGTCATGGCCGACGCCGTTGAGTACCACCACGTCCAAGGTGCCGATGCGCTTGATGTCCTCGGCCCGTGGCTCGTAGGCGTGGGGGTTGAACCCTGCCGGAATCAGCGGCACCACTTCGGCCTTGTCGCCGACGATGTTGCTCACGTAGCTGTAGTACGGGTGCAAGGTAATGCCGATACGCAGGGGCTTGCCGTTATCGGCCAGGGCCAGTGCCGGCAGGGCAAGGGCCAGGAGCAGGGTGAGGGCGGAGCGGAGCATGGGGGATTCCTTGGCTTCAGTGACGGTGTTCGCGGGTGACCCCAGCGTCGTAATGGCTGACCACCTGCTGCCAGCCGGCGGCGATCAGGGCGGCCTGGCCAAGGTCGTCCGGGGGCACGGCGGCGCTGTCGCGGCGCAGCCAGACATCGGCCTGGCCGGTGCTGTCGGCCGGCAGGATCAGCAGCAGGCTGCCGGCCACTGCCGGGGCCTGGCTGCGGCCGAGGTAGGCTCCGGGTTCCAGCCATGACCATTGGTGGCTGCCGCGGCTCTGGCTGCCGACATCGTCCACAAACGGCGGCAGGCCTTCCTCGGCCAGTGCCTGCACGCTTGGCACGGCGGCGTTTTCCTCACGCAGCAACTGGATTTCGTCGAAGGCCACCCGCAGGTCGGTGTACAGGCCTTGCTCGGCGGCGGTGAGGTCGCGACGGGCATCGATCTGGTGGCTGGCGATGGTCTGTTCATCCTTGCGTTCGCCGCGCAGCAGCACCACGCTGCTGGCGAGCACCACGATCAGCAGGCTGACCAGCAGCACGTAGAGGGTTTCGTGCCCAGCACCGGCCGGGCGAATCACTTGGGCGCGGCTCATGGCTGGGCGATATCGGCGTAGTCGACTTCCACCACGTGCCCGGGGCCGGCATCGAACAGCACATAGAATTCGCCGTCCGGTCGCTTGAAGGTCAGGGTCGAGTCATCTCCGAGCTTGCCGCCGACCAGCACCTGTTCGTCGTAGCCGATCACATCGAGGGTTACCCCGGGGGCACCGCTGCCGTCCGAGAAGCCACCGGTGCACTTGACCTGGCCACCAGGCAATTCTTCGCATTCGCACATCGGGTTGTGCGCCAGGGCCGGGCCGGCGACCAGCACCAGCAAGGGCAGGGCGAAGGTGCGCATCAGGTGTTTCATTTCTTGCCTCCTTGTTTTTCGAGCCAGGCCACGGTGGCTGGCGATGCCTTGGCCAGGGGGACCGACGCCTGGTGCATGCTGCCGTCCCAGCCTTCCAGGGTGATCCAGACCTGCGCGTCTGGCCTGGTGCGTGGCGGGATCGGCAACGAAGTGCCCATGTTGTACGGCGCACCGAAGAAAATCGTGCCGGCGGCGCGCAGGCTGCGCGGTTTGCCGATGCGCAGGTAGGCCGCCTTGACGCCGTTGACGCAGGCCTTGCACAGCGATGCATTGAAAATCTTGAAATGGCCGGCCGGGCCGTCGGCGCGGGGGGGCTCGTCACGCATTTCGGCCAGGTCCAGGGTGTAGGGGCCGACCTGGATGTCGTTGATCACGTTGGCGCCAAGCCCCGCTTCGCCGCGAAACAGCCTGGCGTCGGCGAAGTACTTGGGCATGAAGCCCAGCGGGATTAGGATCAGCAGGATGTTCAGGTGAAAACGCCACTTCAGCCATCGTTGCTTGAGCGGGCTGGCGGGCACGGCTTGGACCTGGCTCATGGGCGGATCTCCACGGGGGTTTCATTGCGCGTCCTGCGCGGCGCACGCTCACTGCGCTTGAGGGCGGCGGCGGTGGCCTGGGCGGTGCGTTTGGTCCAGATCAGCAAGCCGCTGAACACCATCAGGGTGAGGACCAGGCCGAAGAAGAACCACACCAGCTTGATCGGCAGGCCGCCGAAATCGCCGGTGTGCAGCGGGCGCATGGACTCGGTGACGAACTCCAGGGCGGAGCGGTCGCTGATCAGGAACTGGCTGTCGACGTTACGCGTGTACGGGTTCACCGAGGCGCTCTGGAACATCAGCGGATACCAGCCTGGCCCCGCCAGGGTGATATGGCTGTAGGCGGTGGCTGGCAGCGAGATGAAGTTGATCTCCAGCCCCGGGACCGCCAGGCCGGCGATGCGGGCTGCTTCATCCAGGTCGATGCGCGCTGCCGGGCTGCCATTCGGGGTTTGCGGTACATCCTCACGGGCGATCACAGGCACGATGGGCCGGCTGGAAATGGTGATGTGGTTGTCCGCGAGGATCGCCTGGATCAGGAACCAGGTGCCGGTGATGGAAATGACTGCAATGAACCAGATCGACCAGACCCCGGCCAGGCGGTGCAGGTCGCCCCAGAAAATCCGCGAACCGTGGCCGGTGCGCACCGGCTTGAAAAAGCCCTTCCAGAACTTCTTGTACACCACCAGGCCGGTGACCAGCGAAGCCAGCATGGGCAGGCCGAGCAGCGAGACCAGGTACCAGCCCCAGCTGAAACCATTTGTGAACGGCACCAGCCACCAGCCATGCAGGGCGCGGGTGAAGGCTTCGAAGTTGAAGTCCGGGGTCTTGCCCTGGATGGCCCCGGTATAGGGGTTTACATACAGCGTCGGGCTGGTGCCGTCAGGCAGGGTGACATTGGCTTTGACTGCGAAGTGCGAACCGTCGGGCTGGTTGAGCCGCTCCACCACCATGTCCGGCTCGGCTTTGTGCAGGGCCTCCAGTACCTGCTGGAAGCTCAGGCGTTCGGCGTCGGCGTCGGGCTTGTTGGCGCGCACGGCCGGGTCGGCCAGCC
Organism: Pseudomonas putida; assembly: GCA_029953615.1. NCBI lineage: Bacteria > Pseudomonadati > Pseudomonadota > Gammaproteobacteria > Pseudomonadales > Pseudomonadaceae > Pseudomonas > Pseudomonas putida. The sequence continues at coordinate 4,531,913 of CP124529.1, forward strand.
AGACGATTTCCTGGCTGACCACGGCGAGCATGCCGGTGAAGCAGACGATCAGGACAAAGAACCAGATCGGCAAGGCGAGCCAGCTGTGAACCAGGAACCACAGCCTGGATTTGGATTTTTTCGGTGATTTGGCCATCTGACGGTCTTCTGCATTGGGGTGTCGAGCGTGTGCCCAGCCAAAGAGGGGCTGTATTGATAAGGACGAATGAGAATCAAAAACCTGCCGTTTTAAGTGCAAGCAAATGTTTCAAGGGCTTGGGCAAGGGCCAACCTGTGCGTCAGGGGCATTGGGGGGCTGCTGCGCAGCCCATCGCCGGCAAGCCGGGCTCCCACAGGTAATACGCAACCTTGAGGTCTGTGCTGTCCCTGTGGGAGCCCGGCTTGCCGGCGATGGGCCGCACAGCGGCCCCAATCGATTCAGGCCAAGGCCGGCCTGCTAGGCATGGGCAGGAGGGATCAGGCGCGGGTCAGGGCTACTGCCGGTTGCGGCTTGCCGTGCAGCTGGGCGAGGTCCTGGTACAGCGCGCGGCCAATTTCCGCGGCGCGTGCCGGTAGCACCGAGAGCAGGGTGTCGCTCAGGCCGTGGCTGTTTTCGCAGAAACCCTGCAGGTACACCGAGGCCTGCAGATCGGGGCTGGCCAGCATGCGGTAGTTGCGGTCGACGCTGAAATCGTCCAGGTAACCGGCCAGGGGGGCCAGCAAGTCGCGGTGCGAGCGACGTTCGTAGCCGGTGGCGAGGATCACTGCGTCGTAGCGATGGGTTTGCTGCTGGCCGGTTGCAAGGTCGCAAAGGGTCAGCTCCAGGCCTTCGCGAGTGGCCACCACGGCTTCTACCTGGCGCCGGCACAATACGTTGTGACGGTACTGGTGGGCGACCTTCTGCCGGTAGAGGATGCCGTAAATGCGTTCGATCAGGTTGAGGTCGACTACCGAATAGTTGGTGTTGTGGTATTCGCCCAGCAGCTTGCTGCGCTGGTCGGCCGGTTCGTTGTAGACCAGGTCGGTGTAGTCCGGTGAGAAGATCTCGTTGACGAACGGGCTGTCGTCGGCAGGCTTGAGGGCCGAACCGCGCAAAATCATGTCGACCTTGACCGACGGGTAGCTGTCGTTGAGGTCGATGAACGCCTCGGCGGCGCTCTGGCCCGAACCGATCACGGCAATGCGCATCGGCTTGCCGGCGGTGCACGGCAGCTTGTTCAGGCTGCTCAGGTACTGGGAGTGATGGAATACCCGCGGGTCGTCCTTGAAGGCGCCGAACTTTTCCGGGATTTTCGGCGTGCCGCCGCTGCCGACCACCACCGAGCGGGTGCGGCGGCTGTATTCGCGGCCTTGGGCATCGCGCGAGACCAGGCGCAGGTGCTCGACCCGCCCCGCCTGCACCTCCGGCTCGATGCGCAGCACCTCCTCCCCGTATGCCGCCTGGGTGGCAAAATGCTCGGCGGCCCAGCGCAGGTAGTCATTGTACTCGAGGCGGCAGGGGTAGAACGTGCCGAGGTTGATGAAGTCGGCCAGGCGCTGCTTCTGGTGCAGGTAGTTGACGAAGCTGTAAGGGCTGGTGGGGTTGCGCAGCGACACCAGGTCCTTGAGGAACGAGATCTGCAGCTCGCTCTGGGTGGCCAGGGTTTCGCCGTGCCAGCGGTAGTCCTGCTGCTTGTCGATGAACAGCGCGTCGAGGGCGTGGCCTTGGGACTCGGCAAGTTCTTCCAGGGCAATGGCCAGGGCCAGGTTGGAAGGGCCGAAGCCCACGCCGATCAGATCTTTGGTGGTTTCCCGCTGTGAGGGCTGGCTCATGGCTGCGATTCCCTGAATGGTCGAATTTGGACGCCCGCCGGGGCTCCGGCTCCTGCGCTAGTACATGAGTGGGAACGAGCCAGCCGAGGGGGAATTTAAGCAGGCTAAAGAACTGCGTAAGGCGGCCGATAGGGTGGTCAAGGCAAGGACCCATCTTTCTGGCAGGGAATCGACATGAGCGGCATTACGGCAAGCAACCTGATGATCAATGGCGTTTCAGCGCAGACGCTGAGCGCGAACGCAGCTACTGAACGCGAACAGGCAAAGCAGGCCGGTGAGGCACTGGGCCCGTTGAGTATCAGCAGTGACAGCATGAAGGTCTCAGCGGGTGGCCAGGCGCAATCTACAGACAATGAAGACAGTGGCGAGTCGCAGGCGGTGACCGAGCTGCGTCAACTGATCAAGGATCTGCAGAAGCAACTGGCCGAGGAGCAGAAGCAGTTGGCTGCGTTGCAGAACAGCAAGATGGACGAGGCTGCCAAGGCGGCGGCGGTGGGTGCCAAGCAGGCGAGCATTGCCACCATTAACGGGCAGATCATGGCTGCAACGGCACAGTTGCTGGAGCTGTTGCAGCAAGAGGGCGGCAGCAGTGCGGGCGGGATGGTCAGCGCCACGGCCTGACGAACCTGGGGCTGCTGTGCAGCCCATCGCCGGCAAGCCGGCTCCCACATGGGCCGCGCAGGGCAGTTGCTCTCGCATGCCTGTCACGGTGGGAACTGGCTTGCCGACGATAGGGCCGGTGCAGGCCCCACATTCCCGCTCCGGTTACTCGGCCGCCAAGCGCCCCTTGCTCTGCCGCTCGGCCTTGTACTGCATGGCCACCGCCGGCGCCGGCTTGGCGGCACCGGTTTCCAGCCACTGGCGCATGCGGCTGGCATCGGCGAAGTGGGTGTACTTGCCAAAGGCATCGAGGATCACCATGGCCACCGGGCGGTTGTCCATGCGGGTCAGCAGCACCAGGCAGTGCCCGGCTTCATTGGTGAAGCCGGTCTTGGTCAGCTTGATGTCCCAGTTGCTCTTGTTCACCAGGTGGTCGGTGTTGCGGAAGCCCAGGGTGTAGTTGGGCTTGCGGAAGGCCACGGTCTTCTCGCGAGTGGTCGACAGTTCACTCAGCATCGGGTACTTGCGCGAGGCCATCAGCAGCTTGGCCAAATCGCGGGCGCTGGACACGTTCTGCGTCGACAGGCCAGTCGGCTCGACGTAGCGGGTGTGCGCCATGCCCAGGCTGCGGGCCTTGGCATTCATTGCCTTGATGAACGCGGGGTAGCCGCCGGGGTAATGGTTGGCCAAGGTGTTGGCCGCACGGTTTTCCGATGACATCAGGGTAATCAGCAAGGTTTCGCGGCGGTCGAGCTGGCTGCCCAGGCGCACGCGCGAATACACGCCTTTCATTTCCGGGTTGTTGGCAATGGTCATGGTGAGCATCTCATCCATGGGCTGTTTGGCATCCAGCACTACCATCGCCGTCATCAGTTTGGTCACCGAGGCAATCGGTACCACGCGGTCGGCGTGGCTCGAATACAGCTCCTGGTTGGTGTTCAAGTCGATCAGCAAGGCGCTGCCCGAGGCGAGGTGCAGCTTGGACGGGTCACGTTGAACCTGGGCCGGGGGTTGTGCAGCAGCGGTCGACGGAAGGGTCGCAGTACCTGTGAGCAACAGCAGCAGGCTGAGGATGGACAGGGATGTTTTCACGTTGAGGCTCACTAAAAGTTGGTATGTCGTTGGCTGTGCAAGGGTTTTCCCCCAAAAACCGCTGCATTCTGGAGTATGGCTGAATGGCTGTCGAATGCCTTATGACTAAAGGGCACAACGTGAACGAAATTTAATCCTGTACCCATTCTGTGCCAATCATCACTCTGCCGAAGCCGACAGAACAACCTCGAAGGTCGTCCCTTGCTCTTCGGTCGACACGACGTCAATTCTGCCGCCGTGCTTCCCAACGATCTCCGATGCGATGAACAGGCCAAGGCCGAGCCCCGCTGCAGAGCCCCGCTCTCCGGAAGAATAGCTCGAGTATCTGCCTTCCGGCTTGAAGATGAAGGGCATCACTTCGGGTGGAATCGGTTCTCCGGAATTCTGTACGCTGACCCGTGGAACACCCTCCACCCTGGCCAGCGTGACCTTGACCGGTGCCGTCGCATCGCCATGGCGCAGGGCATTGCCTATCAGGTTGGAGAACACCTGAGCGATGCGGTCAGGGTCGAACTGACCGGTGATCTGCGCCTGCTCGTCGAGGATGATCCGTGCATGCGGGAATGCCGTGCGTAGTTCGTCAATGACAGCCCGGCAGATTGGATTCAAGTCCACCTTGCGCAAGCCCACTGAAATACCAGTCCCCAGATTGCAGCGTGCCAGATCCAGCAGATCGTTGACGATGGAGTTTGCCCGCTGTGCGCTGGTACAAACCTGGCTTGCCAGTACCTTTCCCTTTTCATCCAGCCCCGCCTGCCGCTGGATCAGCCCGCCAGCCATCAGTATCGCGCCCAAGGGTGAACGCAGATCATGACCGAGCACGGCAAGCACCATTTTCCGGGTCGACTCGACTGCTGTTCCATAGGCAGCGATCGACTCTACGAGCGCCTGGTCAATCGCTTCATTGAACCGGATCATGTCCTGGACATGATGCGCCTCTGTGAACGATTCCTGGGTAAGCCAGAGTGACAGAACGCTTGCGCGCAAAGCCCGGTATTCGGACACCATCTGGTCCATCGAGAACCCGGCTACCAAACGCGCGACCGCGTGGGTCTGCGCTGCTGTTTCGCTGGAAGCCCTGGGGCCTCTCCCTTGGGCCTTCTCGGACTGCTGTTGCCTGCTCTGCGGCGTTCTCATGTCTGCGGCCACGGTGCGCAGCATTTTCTCGGCATGGTCGCGCAAGCCGGTCGAGTCCTGTTTCGGCAGCTCTGTTTCAACCGAGCGGGCGTAGTTTTCCCAAGCCTGCAGAATCGCTTCCATACCGTTATCAATGAAATCGGACAGTCTCATGGGGCCTGACTCTAATCGGAAAAAAGACATCCGGATAGATTAGTCCATCCCGGAAACAGGTCGTTCAAGCGCCAGCCACCCATGGCCACCTGGAGCGATCCCGATGCAACCTGCGCCGTGATACAGGGCATCGGGATGCGTGCCGGTTGCCTGGGTTCAGGCATGGATCAGCGAGAGGTCGCTGATGATGCAGATCGAGCCGTCATCGACGGGCGTCGTATCGGTGTAGTCCACCTGGTTGTAGACCCCGCCGTGGAACTCGAACAGCCGTGAAGCCCAGCTGCTGTCGAACTGCAGGTCGCCGGACGAACCGGTCACCCCGTTGCACCTGGCCGTCACGTTGATCACGCCTGCCGAGGTGGCGTGGATGCTGACCTCGAACTTCGCCCCCAGTGGAACCCCCTTGAGCACCGTCGAATTCACAGGATCTACCTGGTTGTAGATCTGCCGAAACCCAAGGGTGATGTCGCCCTTTTTCCAGAACACCTTCACGGGCGGGCTGTCGTCTGCGTAAACGTGCATTTGCGCGATGACCACCTTTTGCGCCCAGTTCACCTTGGTCAGCGTCATTTCCTGGCGATTCCAGTGATCCTGAGCGCTGCCCAGCGTCCAGTATTGCGGCTCCGACCACTCGCAGCGGGTCCTGCGGGTGCTTTTGCTCGAAGCGCCTTTGGTGGGGGCGAACAACTGGACCGAACCATCGCTGAGCACTGTCACGTAGTCCGGGTATTGGGCAATGGCTTCGGTGCCTGTGAGTTCAGTCGCTACAGCGTTGACTGACGATACGGCTACCGGAACGGCGATTGTGAGGTTGCTGATATCTACGCTCATGGGGAACTCCTGAATAAGATGATGGTGTGCCTGCAGCAGCGCGGAGGCAGCTGCTGGATTTAAATTAGCTCTGCGCTAAATCATCGTCAATAGCCAAAAGCTAAATTTATTTCGCCAGGCGGCAAATTACCTGTTGGCGAAATTTTTTGCAGCGGGGCTTTACGCTTGATTTGTCGGTGCGATAAGCTTTCCTTGAATACTGTACGAATATACAGCTATCAGGATAAGAATATGTCTAACCACATGAAATCCCTACCCAATCAGCGCCAGGAAATGACCGGAATAGAGCGCCTTGGCTTGCGGGTGTCAGCGATGATCAACCACCCGGTAGCCCAGACGCAGCGCTGGGTGACGGTGCATCGCCTGGATACCGACGGCGATGCCGAGTGGGAAGCGGTGATTGGCCTGCTGGCCGAAACGCCCGAACTGGAACTCACCTTCAACGACGACGAGAGCGTGACGGTGCGCTGGGTAGCGCGGCAGCGTGGAGGAGCGCGACGATTTTGTCGTCGAGCGGGACAGCGAGCAGCAGGTGGAGCAAGCGGCGCCTTTCTGACAGTCAGAAAAAAGCCCGCCGGGTGGCGGGCTTCGCTTTACACAAGGTGTGCGTTCCACACCAGCAGTACCCTGGCCTGGATGTAGGTTTCTTCCCGGCGAATCATGCGGTCCTTGTGCCGCGAGTTGTCGGAGATCATCTCGAAATGGTCTTCGTCGGCAATCTGCAGCCGCTTGATGTAGATGTGGTCGCCCCAGGAGAAGAAGTAGATTCCATCGCCGACGAACTCGCGGATGCTGACGTCCACGATCAGCGGGTCGCGGTGCCTGATGGTCGGTTCCATCGACTGGCCCCAACCGGTCACCATCTTCAGGTGGTGGTGCTCGCTGAACTCCACACCCAGCTCGCGCAGATGGCTTGGGCTGACGCGAACATCCTTGAACATCTCGGGGTAGTCGTGCGGGATCTGCCCGCCGCCCATGGCCGCCCGGACGTCGTAGTGGGCAATCCATACTTCGTCACCCACCAGGCCTGGCCGGCCAGGTTCGGCCTTCAGCAGCGTCGAGTCTGCCGGTTCCTCGGCGGCGGCCAGCAGCCTTTGCCGGGTTTCCTCGGGGATACCCCGGCCGCTTCTGGCAAGCATCTGTTTGACCAGATCGGCCGCGGAAAGCTTGCTGTCGATGGCTTCGACGGGGGGGGGCGGCTGGTCGCCCGCTGCCATGGCGTCGAACCAGCCCCGTGGCAAACCTTCGATGCCCTCGATTCTGCGGGCCACATCATCGCCCAGGTTTTTCGCTGTCTTGTCCGAAAGGATCTGGCTCAGGTGCGCAGGCGCCATCCCCCAACGCTCTGCGCAGGATCCCTTTCTCTGGCTGCCGATCAGCTTGACCAGGTTGTGCTTGCGAATTTCGTAGATGTCCATGGAACGAAGCATGCCAGTGTTTAGCTTGCTGCTAAATGTGCGCAAAGCTAAATTTCTCTTGTCATGAGATTAGCTTAAGGCTAAATTAAATGTGCAAGCAAGGGAAGCCATCGAGAAGCTGTTCTCCAGGCTTACGACATCACCATCGGTAATGAGGTTTTCATGGATCCGACTGACCTCGGCCCAGGCACCATCACCTGGCTGGGCGGAACAGGCACGGTGTTGCTGGGCGCATTCCTCTGGCTGCGCAAGTGGCTGTCCAGGGATGCCGCTGACCGCGCCATGGACAACGCTGATATTGGCGTGGTCCGGCGCCTGAACGAGCTGCTCGATATCGAGCGTGACGCCCGAAGAGAAGCGCAGGCCAGAGCCGATCAATTTGCCAAGGAGCGCAATGAACTGGTGGTCACCGTAGGGCGCCTGGAAGGCAAGATCGAAGCGCTGACCAGTCGCGGTGGCCATCCTCCCCGGCAGGTCATCGTTCAGGGCGAGGGGATAGCCCGCCCACGCGGGAAGCAAGGTGAGTGAGGCAGCCCGCAAGACAATTCTGTTCACGCCCATGCGTATGGGCTTTTCTGTAGGGAGACAACATGGCTCGACTGGATTCTGCCGCTGCCGGCGGCGCGAACGTGCTCGCATTCCTGGACATGCTGGCCTGGGCCGAAGGTACTTCGACCATCGTTGCCAGTGACGATGGCTACAACGTGCTGGTCGGCGGCCAATTGTTCACGGACTACAGCAGGCACCCGAAGCAGAAGGTGTGGTTGCCCAGCTACGGCATCCACAGCTCTGCGGCGGGGCGCTACCAGATTCTGGCGGGTACCTGGGATGCCATCGTGAGGGCTTATGGCTTCAATGGCCGGTTTACCCCTGAGGCCCAGGACCTGGCGGCAATCAAGTTACTGAACGAGTGCGGCGCGCTGGCACTGATAAAGGCCGGCCGCATTGCCCAGGCGATCGCCAAGGCCGCGCCTGTCTGGGCTAGCCTGCCTGGCGCGGGTTATGGCCAGCGCGAACACGAGATGGCCGCATTGTTGGAGATGTTCATTACCTGCGGCGGTGAGATGCAGGCGTAACGCCCCGGCAAAAAAAAAGACCCGCCAGGTAGGCGGGCCAGAAGGGCGTAGGGAGCAACGCACAACAAATACGGGTCAGGCGACCAAGGTGCCTGGTTGCAACTGCTCGACCAGGGCCTGGGCCGAGGCGAGGGTGGGCATCGGGCCGCTTACGGCTTCGCCGTTGCGCACCAGGTACCAGCACGCCAGCAGGCCCTTCTCACGCAGCGAAGCGGGGACGGCACTGCCGACGACGGACATGATCTGGATAGTGGCCATGTGGACCTCCTGTAAAACATGGCCCTACCTTACGCAGCAGCCGGGGCGGTTTGAAATCAACTTCTTCAATAGTGGTCATTGCTTCTATCAACATTTGCCCAGCAGGGTGATTCCGGGAATGTGGCGGTTGAAGCAACCCTCGCGAGAACACCTCAGTGTGGGGTCCTACTACCATGACTCCACTCTGCGTCAGCTGAGCACGGGGGAACGGTAAAGGTTTTGTAAGGGACGACCAGCGTTTACCTCTGTTACGCTGAACAAACGTTTCAGTCATGACAAAGGAGCAGGTTATGTCGACAACTCCCAGCAGAGATACGGTGCTGTGCATCTCCCTGGCCGGCCGCCCCGGCACCTTCGGTGTGCGCTTCCATAACCACCTGTACCAGCAGCTGGGCCTGGACTTCTACTACAAGGCCATGCGCACCGATGACCTGCCGGCGGCGGTGGCGGGCATCCGTGCTTTGGGGATCCGTGGTTGCGGGGTATCGATGCCGTACAAGGAGGCCTGCATGGCCCTGGTCGACGAGATCGACCCGTCGGCGGCAGCCATCGAGTCGGTCAATACTCTGGTCAATACCGATGGCCACCTGAAAGCCTACAACACCGATTACCTGGCCGTGCGCCAGTTGCTGGCGCAGCACCAGGTCGACCCGGCCACGGCGTTTGCCTTGCGCGGCAGTGGCGGTATGGCCAAGGCAGTAGCCAGTGCCTTGCGTGATGCCGCCGGGTTCGCCGAAGGCATCATCGTTGCGCGCAACGAGCAGGCCGGGCGGCAGCTGGCGGATGTATGTGGTTATCGCTGGGTCCCGGAGCTGGGCGACCTGTGCCCACCCATGCTGGTAAACGTTACGCCGGTCGGCATGGCGGGCGGCCCCGAGGCCGAGGAGCTGGCGTTTTCCGAAAATGCCATCGCCGCAGCGGCGCGGGTGTTCGATGTGGTGGCGATGCCGGAGAACACACCGTTGATCAGACGGGCGCGGGCGTTGGGCAAACCGGTGATCACCGGGCTGGAAGTGATTGCGCTGCAGGCGCTGGAGCAGTTCGTGCTGTACACCGGGGTGCGGCCGACACCGGCGCAGGTAGCGGCGGCAGTGGCGTACGCCCGGGATATCTGACTATTCCTGTGCCGGCCCTTTCGCGGGCTCGCCCGCTCCCACAGGTACTCACAGATTTCAGATTCCCTGTGGGAGCGGGCAAGCCCGCGAAGAGGCCGGCACAGGCATTGACAAGGTCAGAACACCTTGTGCCCTTCATCCAGCTGCTGGTCCACCAGCGCCCGACCATGGGCCAGCGACACATGCTGTGCGTTCTCAAGGTCGGAGAAGAACTTCATCGGCATCGACATGCGCTTGCTGGTGTGCCCGTCAGGGTCGGTGATCAGGCACCCGGCGGCATAGGGCAGGGGGGAATCGGGGTGGGGCATCACGCTGGCGGTGATGGTGTGCTTGCGGTATTCACAGTGAAGAGATTGCATCGTCCTTACCTCGCTGTGGCATGTGAAGCAGTTACCTTCATATACCACAGCAAGGGGCCGGGAGTTCCCGGCCCGACGAGCGAGTCGCGAGGAACGCTCAGCCTTTGAGCTCGGTCGGCTGGATGACTTCGACCCAGTAGCCGTCAGGGTCCTTGATGAAGGCCAGGTGGTTCATGCGCCCGTCCTGCAGGCGCTTCTGGAACGGCACATCCAGTGCCTCGAAACGCGCGCAGGCGGCGCGTACGTCCGGTACCGAGACGCAGATGTGGCCAAAGCCGCGCGGGTCGGTATTGCCATCGTGGTAGGCAAATTCGGCATCGTTTTCGGTGCCGTGGTTGTGGGTCAGCTCCAGCACGCCAGGGATCGATTTCATCCACTGGTGGCGTTCGTGGTCATCGGCAGGGATCTGCGCCGGGTCGACCAGAGCCAGGAAGTACAGGCTGAAGGCAGCTTCGGGGAAGTCGCGCTTGTCCACCAGGCGGAAGCCCAGCACGCGGGTGTAGAAGTCCAGGGACTTCTCGATGTCCTTGACCCGCAGCATGGTGTGGTTGAAGACGAACTGGGCGGTGGCGGCGTCCGGTTGTGCGGTGACGCCAGGCAGGGTTTGCAGATCGTGCAGGCTCATGGGAACTCCTGAGACGGGGCCGGGCGCAGGGCACCGGCAAAACAGACAGGCTGGCCATGATACGGCAGTGCGCCGATTGCGCAAATGAAAGCGCCCTGCACGAGGCAGGGCGCTGGAATTAGAGGCCCGCATGTGCGGGCGCGTGATGGGGTCGCTAGTCCTTTAGCTGTCTCGATACTGAGCCAGCCCTTGTGAAAAAAGTGTGAAGTGCGTGTGGACGTTTCATCAGCGTGCCCAGCTTTCTACCGTGGCGGCCCCGTACTGTTCTTTCCAGGCCTTGAGGCCGCGGTGGTTGCCGCCTTTGGTCTCGATCCGCTCACCGGTGTGCGGGTTGGTGTAAACCTTCACCACGCGCGGGCGGCGCTGTTGCTTGGGCGCTGCACTGGTAACCCGGGCCACGGCCTTCGGGTCGAGGATGGCGATGATATCGCGCAGGCTCTTGTCATAGCTCTTCATCAGGCCGACTAGTTTCTGCTCGAATTCGATTTCGCGTTTTAGGCCGGCATCCTTTTTCAACGCTTCCAGTTGCGCCATCTGTTCCTGGAGCGCTTTTTCGGCAGCACGAAACTCTGCAAGTCTGGACACTGTAATCACTCCTGTACGTCGGTCGTGGCAGGGCGTGACGAACATTGAAGAAAAATAAAACGCCGGCCACGCGGGTGGGTTCCGCTGTTCGCTGATATCGAGTGTAGTCATTCGTGGGTACTGGGTAAACTGCAAACTTTTTGTAAGTAAGCCGGGAACTTTCCTAGTTTTGCGTGCGGTATTTGCCCGTTTTTCCGCGGTTGCCTATGTGCGCGCTTAGACCATGGTCCAATGGCCCGTGCCAGAGCCATTGCGCGATCATCATCAGATGATGGCCGGCTATTGTTCGGTCCCCTCGCAGTACCGTGGCCAGCACGTGCCACAGGTTGTTTACCCGCCTTGATTCTGGATGTTTTCTCGCATGTTTGCCCCTTTCCCCCGCGCCCCCGGGCGTCGTGTTGCCGGCCTGTTCCTGATGTGTGCCGGCGTCAGTGCCCAGGCCGCCGGTTTTCTTGAAGACAGCAGTGCCAAGGTCGAAGCACGCAATGTCTATTTCAACCGGGATTTTCGTGACGGCCACAGCAGTTCCAGCCAGGGCGCGTCCAAACGCGAAGAATGGGCACAAGGCTTCATCCTCAATGTTCAGTCGGGTTATACCCAGGGGCCGGTAGGTTTTGGCGTGGATGCGCTGGGCATGTTCGGTTTCAAACTTGACTCCAGCCCGGCGGACAGTAACAGCGGCCTGTTGCCGTCTTCCGGTCACGACCCGCGCCACTCGGCGGACCAGTACGCGAAGATGGGCCTGGCGGCCAAGGTCAAGGTTTCCAGTACCGTGCTCAAATACGGTTCGATGATGCCGGATGTGCCGCTGCTCAAGTACAACGATGGCCGCCTGCTGCCGACCATGTTCCATGGCGCCATGCTCACCTCCGAAGAAGTGCGCGACCTGAAGTTCACCCTGGCGCGTCTGGACAAATACACCGCACGGGATTCCACTGATCGCCAGGATATTCGCGTGCACTGCAAGAACAAGCGCTATGCCTGTGATATCGAGGCTGACCACTTTGACCTGGCCGGTGTCGATTACCGTTTCAACGAGCGCTTCAGCGCCCAGTATCAGGTGGCCAGGCTGGAGAACATCTACCGCCAGCATTTCCTCGGCCTGGTGGCCAGCCAGCCATTGGCGCTGGGCAGCCTGTCGGCCGACCTGCGCTTGACAAAAAGCGATGACATCGGCAATGCCCGCGCCGGCGAAATCGACCATCGCGCGTTCAGCGGCATGCTCGGCTACAGCCTGGGTGGTCACAAGTTCAGTGCCGGCTGGCAGCGCATGTATGGCGACAGTGCCATGCCCTATCTGGATGGCACCAACCCGTACCTGGTCAACTATGCCCAGGTCAACGACTTCGCCGCCGCCAAGGAGCGTTCCTGGCAGGTGCGTTACGACTATGACTTCAAGGCTCTGGGCGTGCCCGGCCTGACCTTCTTCACCCGTTACATCAACGGTGACAATATCAAGGTACCGGGCAGTACGGCCGAAGGCAAAGAGTGGGAGCGCGACACCGAGTTCAGGTACCAGGTGCAAAGTGGCACGTTCAAGGACGTCAGCGTGCGCCTGCGTAATTCCACTTACCGCAGCAACTATGAAAGGTGGGCCCGCGATATGGATGAGACGCGGGTCATTGTCAGCTACAACTTCTCCATCTTCTGACGGGGCGCTTTGCCAAATGCCGGCAGCCACCTGACAATGGCTGCGGGTTCCCGCAAAGGGCAGGGCAATGAAAGACCTGTTGTTGATCGGTATCGGCCCGGGTGACCCGCGTCAGGTCACCTACGAGGCGGTTGATGCGCTGCGCCAGGCCAGCGTGTTCTTCGTGCTCTGCAAGGGCAGCGACAAGGACGAACTGGTGCGCCTGCGCCAGGCCATCCTGCAACGCTACCGGCCCGAGGGCGGCTACCGCCTGGTGCAGGTCGCCGATCCTGCCCGCGATGGCCAGGCGGATGACTACCTGGGGGCGGTGCAAGATTGGCACCGGCAGCGTGCGGCGCTGTATGCCCGGCTGATCGAGCAGGAAATTGGCGTTGGCGAAACCGGTGCCTTTCTGCTCTGGGGCGAGCCAACGCTTTACGACAGCACGCTGCGCATTTTTGACCTGGTTCGTGAGCGCGGTGTGGCGCTGCGGCTGCAGGTCATTCCGGGCATCAGCAGTGTGCAGGCATTGGCAGCGCGTCATCAGGTGCCGCTCAATCGTATCGGTGAACCGTTGATCGTGTTGCCGGGGCGGCGCCTGGCCGAGCAGGGGCAAATCGACAATGTGCTGGTGATGCTCGACGGGCAGTGCGCGTTTGCCCGGCTTGATGACCCGGGGTTGATGATCTACTGGGCCGCGTACCTGGGGACCGCCGATGAGGTGCTGATCGCCGGGCCATTGCAGGCGGTGAAGGCACAGATACTGGAAGTGCGTGAGCGGGAGCGGGCGCGCAAGGGGTGGATCATGGATAGCTACCTGTTGCGCCGGGAGCTGTAGTCAGTTGCAGCTTGTGCCGGCCTCTTCGCGGGCTTGCCCGCTCCCACAGGTATTGCACTGCACTCGGCGCCCTGTGGCAAACCTGTGGGAGCGGGCGAGCCCGCGAAGCAGGCGGCGCCGGTTTCAAGGTTGACCCAGAATGGCCTGCACCTTGTCCCGCAACTGGTCGATACCGAACGGCTTGCCGATCAGGTGCATGCCCTCCGGCACATCGACGCTTTCGGCATAGCCACTGGCGAACAGCACCGGCAGCAGCGGCCGCAGTTCGCGCGCCCTGGCTGCCAGCTCTTCGCCGCGCATGTCTGGCAGCCCCACATCGGTCATCATAAGCGCCAGCTGCTGGTCCGGGTCCTCAAGAATGCACAGCGCTGCGCTGGCATGTTCCGCCTCGATGACCGTATAGCCCAACTCGTCGAGCACTTCGACCATCAGCATGCGTACGATGTCGTCGTCTTCGACTACCAGAAGGTGCATGGTCAGGATCCTGTGCGAATGAATGTCTTTAATCTGTGCTCCGGATGGCAGCAGAAGTTCCCGAGGATACCGGGCCCTGCAATCAGATGGAACGATTGGCGCACGCTACCTTCAAATACTGGCTAAATGCCCTGCCAGACCCGGCAAAGCTGGTTAGACTCGCTTAACAGGACGACGCAGTGGCAGCTACTGACAAAAACCGATTTGCCACTCCTTTCAATGGACTTTTCTAGCTCGGGCGTTTTCACATGATTCAAGCAGCCTCGATGGACCAGCGAAGCTTCCGCAAGCTGTTGAGCCGCAACATCGGCCTCCCCTTGGGGGTAGGTCTGCTGGGGGCCGTGGCCTTCGTCGCGGTTATCAACTACCTGCTTTCGGCCTTGCAGTGGGTCGAGCACACCGACCGGGTGATCGGCAATGCCAATGAAACGGTCAAACTGTCGATCGACATGGAAACCGGCATGCGCGGCTTCCTGATCACCGGCGACGAGCGTTTCCTCGATCCTTACGAGGTGGCCAAGCCGCGTGTTATCGACAGCCTGCAGAGCCTGCGCGGCATGGTCGGCGATAACCTGCAACAGGTTGAGCGTATCGACCGCCTGATCGCCTTGCAGCAGGCCTGGAATGCCTTTGGTAGCCAGATGATCGAGCTGCGCCGTAGCGAGGGTGATTACCGTGCCCTGGTCGGCAACGGCCGCGGCAAGCGCCTGACCGACGAGATCCGCAAGGAGTTCGACAACTTGATCAGCAGCGAACAACAGTTGCGCATGACGCGCAACGAGCGGGTCAACAGTGTGACTGTCACGGTCATGTCGTCCTTCGTGTTGTTCATCGTCGGCCTCAGCGCCTTGCTGGCCTACCTCGGGCGACGCGACCTGCTGGCGCTGTCGGCGAGCTATGACGAAAACCTCAAAGCCCAGCAGCGCGCGGCCGAGCGCCTGGAGCACCAGGCCTGGCTGCGCAACGGGCAGACCCAACTGGCCGAGCAGGTGCTGGGCCAGCTGACCCTGCCCATGCTCGGTGACAATATCCTGCGTTTCTTCGCCAGTTACCTCGGCAGCGTGGTCGGCGCGTTGTACGTGCGTGACGAGCATGGCCGCCTGGTGCGTGTGGCCAGCTATGGCCTGGATGCCGAGGAGCAGGCGCGGGAGCAGGTGCTGGGTGACCACGAGGGCCTGCTGGCCCAGGCCGTGCGCGAAACACGGCTGCTGCGCCTGGAAGACTTGCCCGAGGACTATTTCCACCTCAGCTCCGGCCTGGGCCGAGGCCTGCCGCGCAGTGCACTGCTCATACCAACGGGCGACGATGGGCAGGTCAATGGTGTGCTCGAGCTGGGCTTCCTGCGGCCGCTGCGGGCGCAGGACGAGGAGATGCTGCAACGGGTCAGTGGCAACCTCGGCATCTCCATCGAAAGTGCCCGCTACCGGCAGCGCCTGCAGGAGGTGCTGGCCGAGACCCAGCAACTGAACGAAGAGCTGCAGGTGCAGCAGGAAGAGCTGAAAACCGCCAACGAGGAGCTGGAAGAGCAATCCCGCGTGCTCAAGGAGTCCCAGGCCCACCTGGAAACCCAGCAGGCAGAACTGGAGCAGACCAACGAGCAGCTGTCCGAGCGCACCGAAGCGCTGGACCGCAAGAACGACGAGCTGCTGCACGCCCAGGACGAACTGCAGGCGCGCGCCGATGAGCTGCAGCGTTCGAGCAAGTACAAGTCCGAGTTCCTTGCCAACATGTCCCACGAACTGCGCACGCCGTTGAACAGTTCGCTGATCCTGGCCAAGCTGCTGGCGGAGAACGGCGAGGGCAACCTCAGCGACGAGCAGGTCAAGTTCGCCGAATCCATCTACTCGGCCGGCAACGATCTGCTTAACCTGATCAACGATATTCTCGACATCGCCAAGGTGGAGGCTGGCAAGCTCGAAGTGCGCCCCGAAAGCACCCAGGTGGAGCGCCTGGTCGAAGGCCTGCGCGGCATGTTCGAGCCGCTGGCGGGGCACAAGGGCCTGGCCTTCGAGGTGACCACCGAGGCGCAGGTGCCGGCCACGCTGTTCACCGACTGCCAGCGCCTGGAGCAGATCCTCAAGAACCTGCTGTCCAACGCCATCAAGTTCACCGAGCGCGGCCAGGTCAGCCTGAACATCAGCTACCAGCCCGACCACGGCATCGTCTTTGCCGTGCGCGATACCGGCATCGGCATTGCTGTCGACCAGCAGGAGGCGATATTCGGCGCCTTCCACCAGGTCGATGGCACCAGCAACCGCCGCTATGGCGGCACCGGCCTGGGGCTGTCCATTTCCCGCGACCTGGCGCACCTGCTGGGCGGGCAGATCAGTGTCGACAGCAGCCCCGGCCAGGGCAGCGTGTTCAGCCTGATCCTGCCGGAGCGCTATGAGCGCGTGGCGCAGGACATCGAGCCGCTCAGCCTGCGCCCGGCGGTCGATACCCTGCCACCCGCGCCGCAGGTGCCGGCGGCGGCAACGCCGAAACGGCCGCAGCCGGCGTTTGCCGATGACCGCGAGCAAGCGCCGTTCGGCAACCGCTGCATCCTGGTGATCGAGGACGAACCGAACTTTGCCCGCATCCTCTTCGACCTGGCCCACGAGCTGGGTTACAGCTGCCTGGTGGCGCAGGGCGCCGACGAGGGCTTCGAGCTGGCCGCCCAGTACATCCCCGATGCCATCCTGCTGGACATGCGCCTGCCCGACCATTCCGGCCTGACCGTGCTGCAGCGCCTGAAGGAACAGGCCAATACCCGGCATATACCGGTGCATATCATTTCCGTGGAAGACCGGGTCGAGGCGGCCATGCACATGGGCGCCGTCGGTTATGCGGTCAAGCCCACCAGCCGCGAAGAGCTCAAGGAAGTGTTCGCCCGCCTGGAAGCCAAGCTCACCCAGAAGCTCAAGCATATCCTGCTGGTGGAGGATGACGACCTGCAGCGCGAAAGCATCGCCCGCCTGATCGGCGACGACGATGTCGAGATCACCGCCGTGGCCATGGCCCAGGATGCCCTGGCGTTGCTGCGCGAGAACATCTACGACTGCATGATCATCGACCTCAAGCTGCCGGACATGCTCGGCAACGAGCTGCTCAAGCGCATGACCGCCGAAGACATCCGTGCCTTCCCGCCAGTGATCGTGTACACCGGGCGCAACCTGACCCGCGAAGAAGAGGCCGACCTGCTCAAGTACTCGCGCTCGATCATCATCAAGGGCGCCCGCTCGCCGGAGCGCCTGCTCGACGAAGTGACGCTGTTCCTGCACAAGGTCGAGTCACAGCTGTCCAACGAACGCCAGCGCATGCTCAAGACCGCGCGTAGCCGCGACAAGGTATTCGAAGGACGCAAGGTGTTGCTGGTGGACGACGATGTGCGCAACATCTTTGCCCTGACCAGCGCGCTGGAGCACAAGGGCGCGATCGTCGAAATCGGCCGCAACGGCCGCGAGGCCATCGAGCGCCTGGAGCAGCATGACGACATCGACCTGGTGCTGATGGACGTGATGATGCCGGAGATGGATGGCTTCGAGGCCACCCGGTTGATCCGCCAGCAACCGCGCTGGCGCAAGTTGCCGATCATTGCCGTGACCGCCAAGGCGATGAAGGATGACCAGCAGCGTTGCCTGCAGGCTGGCGCCAACGATTATCTGGCCAAGCCGATCGACCTGGACCGCCTGTTCTCGCTGATCCGTGTGTGGCTGCCGCAACTGGAGCGAATTTGACTAGCGAACGTAACACCGACATCGAAATCCGCTTGCTGATCGAGGCCATCTACCTCAAGTACAGCTACGATTTCCGCAACTATTCCGGTGCGTCCATCAAGCGCCGGATCCTGCATGCGCTGCGCCAGTTCGACTGCCTCACGGTGTCGGCGCTGCAGGAGCGCGTGCTGCACGACCCGGGCATGTTCATGCAGTTGCTGCAGTACCTGACGATCCCGGTCAGCGAGATGTTCCGCGACCCGGGGCATTACGTGGCGCTGCGCAACGAGGTGGTACCGCTGCTGCGCACCTGGCCGTCGATCAAGGTGTGGATAGCCGGCTGCAGCACGGGCGAGGAGGTGTACTCCATGGCCATCCTGCTGCGCGAAGAGGGCCTGCTGGAGCGCACCATCATCTACGCCACCGACATCAACCCGCATTCGCTGGACAAGGCCAAGCAGGGCATCTACTCGATGCAGAGCATGCGCGAATACGCCGAAAACTATCGCCTCGCCGGTGGCCGGCGGGACTTTGCCGAGTACTACACGGCGGCCTACGGCAACGCCATCATGGACAGCACCCTGCGCGACAACGTGACCTTCGCCGACCATAGCCTGGCCACCGACAGCGTGTTTTCCGAAACCCAGCTGGTGTCGTGCCGCAACGTGCTCATCTATTTCAACAAGGAGCTGCAGGATCGTGCCCTGGGCCTGTTCCACGAGTCCCTGTGCCACCGCGGCTTCCTGGTGCTGGGCAGCAAGGAATCGGTGGATTTTTCCGCTTACAGCGAGCGCTTCGAGTCGCTGGTCAAGCCCGAACGGATCTACCGAAAGTCATGAAAGGCGTGCACGCGATGGTGATCGGTGCCTCGGCGGGCGGCGTGACGGCGCTGTTCAGCGTGCTGGGCGCGTTACCGGCCGGCTTCGCCATTCCGGTGATATGCGTACTGCACCTGCCGGATGACCGCCACAGCCAGCTGGCCGAGGTGCTGCAGCGCCGCCTGCGACGGCCGGTGTGCGAGGCCCGTGACAAGCAGCCGCTGCGCGCCGGGCAGATCTACGTGGCCGGGCCCGGTTACCACCTGTCGGTGGAGCGTGACCTGACCCTGTCGTTGAGCCAGGAGCCGCCGGTGCATTTTTCCCGGCCGGCGATTGACTACCTGTTCATGTCGGCGGCCGATGCCTACGGTGCCGGCCTGCTGGGCATGCTGCTCACCGGGGCCAATGAGGATGGCGCCGAAGGCCTGGCCTATATCAAGCACAATGGGGGCCGGACCGTGGTCCAGGACCCTTGCGACGCACAGGTGGCGCTGATGCCGGAGGCCGCCCTGGCCCTGCACCAGCCCGACCATATTCTTTCTCTGAGCGGCATCGAGCGATTGCTCGCGGCCCTGGAACCCAGCGCATGCTAAGCCACACCATCGCCAAACTGCTGATCGTCGACGACCTGCCAGAAAACCTGCTGGCCCTCGACGCCCTGATCCAGGGCCAAGACCGCGAGGTGCACCAGGCCCAGTCAGCCGAGGCAGCGTTGTCGCTGTTGCTCGAGCACGAGTTCGCCCTGGCCATCCTCGATGTGCAGATGCCGGGCATGAACGGTTTCGAACTGGCCGAGCTGATGCGCGGCACGGAAAAGACCCGCAACATTCCCATCGTGTTCGTCACGGCCGCCGGACGCGAGATGAACTACGCGTTCAAGGGCTATGAAAGCGGCGCGGTGGACTTTCTGCACAAGCCGCTCGACACCCTGGCGGTGAAGAGCAAGGTATCGGTGTTCGTCGATCTGTACCGCCAGCGCAAGGTGCTCGACCGCCAGTTGCAGGCCCTGGAGCGCAGCCGCCAGGAGCAGGAACTGCTGCTGGCCCAGCTGCAAACGGCACGCAGCGAACTGGAGCATGCCGTGCGCATGCGCGATGACTTCATGTCCATCGTGTCTCACGAAGTGCGCACCCCGCTCAATGGCCTGATCCTGGAAACCCAGTTGCGCAAGCTGCACCTGGCGCGCGGCAACCTGGACGCCTTCAGCGGCGACAAGCTGCAGGCCATGGTCGAGCGCGACGAGCGGCAGATCAACAGCCTGATCCGCCTGGTCGAAGACATGCTCGATGTATCGCGCATCCGCACCGGCAAACTGTCGCTGCGGCCCAAGGCGTTCGACCTGAGCCTGCTGGTGCGTGGCCTGGTGGAGAACTTCGCTGCCCAGGCCAGCGCACTCGACACCTGTATCGAGTTGCAACGCTGCGAGCCGCTGCAGGGCGAGTGGGACGAGTTTCGCATCGAGCAGGTGCTGGCCAACCTGTTGTCCAATGCCTTGCGTTATGGTGAGCGCAAACCGGTGCAGGTGCGGGTGTTCGAGCAGGACGGCCTGGCCTGCGTGCAGGTGCAGGACCATGGCATCGGTATCGGCGTGGCCAACCAGCAGCGCATCTTCCAGCAGTTCGAGCGGGTCGCCACCCAGCAGGCCAGTGGTGGGTTGGGCCTGGGGCTGTACATATCGGAGCAGATCGTCCAGGCACACGGCGGGCGCATACTGGTGGAGAGTGAAGAGGGCAAAGGCGCCACCTTCACCTTGCAATTGCCACTGGCAACCTGCGAACAACAAAACGACCAGGCACGGGCAACCTCTGCATGAGCCTGGGGTCTGATGGCCAGTTGTAAGTATTTCAAGGCGTTGACATGAGTGAAGATGCACAAGATGTAGTGCTGGTGGTCGAGGACGAACCGGCGATTCGCATGATCCTGCGTGATTACCTGGCGGGCGAGGGCTACCACGTGCTGGTGGCCGAGGATGGCGAGCAGGCGTTCGCGATTCTGGCAAGCAAGCCGCACCTCGACCTGATGGTAACGGACTTCCGCTTGCCGGGCGGGATTTCCGGCGTGGACATTGCCGAGCCGGCGGTGAAGTTGCGGCCGGACCTGAAGGTGATCTTCATCAGCGGCTACCCGGCGGAGATTCTCGAGTCGGGCAGCCCGATCACCCGTAAGGCACCGATCCTGGCCAAGCCGTTCGACCTGGATACCTTGCACGAGCAGATCCAGTCGCTCCTGCGCTGACTGTGTTTGCCTCTTCGCGGGCGCGCCCGCTCCCACAGGTTCTGTGCAGACCTTGAAGCCTGCGGGTTTCCTGTGGGAGCGGGCAAGCCCGCGAAGAGGCCGGTGCAGGCTAGCGCAAGGTCCGCTCCAGCCCACCCACCAGCATGCTTTCCATCAACCCCAGCCCCTGTTCCTCGGGCAAGGCCTTCAGCAACCCCGGCAACTGGTTAAGCAGTGTCGCCACCACATGCGCCGTGGCCACCAGGGCCTCACCCTGCAACTTCGCCTGCGGTGCGATCAACCTCAGCAACCCCGCCTCATAGCGCTTGCGCAACAAGGCCAGGCGCGCCTGCTGGTCGTCGCTCAGGCAACAGAAGTCGCGCTCCGCCAGGCGAAACTGCATGGGCCGCTCGGCATGCAGTTGCCAGTGCGCGGCAATCAGGCAGCTCAACGCCGATGCGCCGCGCGCCATGGCCCGGCGCCCCTGGTCGAGGGTGGCCTGCAACTCCTCGTACAGCTCCTCGATCAGGTCGTACAGCAAGTCCTGCTTGCTGGGGAAGTGGTGGTACAGCGAGCCCGCGGTAAGGCCCACATGGGCCGCCAGCTCGCGCATGCTGACCTGACCGAAGCCCTTTTCGGCAAACAGCGCCATGGCCCGGTCACGTCGCTCTTCAAAGTTGGCACAGCGCATCGCGGCATTGACCGGGGGCATGGCATTCGCTCCTCAGTAGGTGAAGAAACCGCGGCCGCTCTTGCGCCCCAGCCAACCGGCCGCGACCATTTCCTTGAGCAGCGGGGCAGGGCGGTACTTGCTGTCGTTGAAGCCTTCATGGAAGGCCTCCATGATCGCCAGCAGGGTGTCCAGGCCGATCAGGTCGGCCAGGGCCAGCGGGCCGATCGGCTGGTTGCAGCCCAGGCGCATGCCGGTGTCGATGTCCTCGGCACTGGCCAGGCCCTCCTGGCGCACGAAAATCGCTTCGTTGATCATCGGCACCAGAATACGGTTGACCACGAAACCCGGGCGGTTGCCGGCAGTGATCGGGGTCTTGCCGACCTTTTCGCTCACCACCAGTGCCTGGGCGTAGGTGCTGTCGCTGGTCTGCAGGCCGCGAATGATCTCGACCAGCGCCATCATCGGCACCGGGTTGAAGAAGTGCACGCCAATGAAGCGCTCGGGGTGCTCGATGCTGGCCGCAAGCTGGGTGACCGACAGCGACGAGGTATTGGTGGCAATCAGGCAGTCGGCGGCGACGTTGGCGGCTACCTGCTGCAGGATGCGCTGCTTGAGCTGCAGGTTTTCGGTGGCGGCCTCGATCACCAGCTGCGCGCCGCGCAGCTGGGCATAGTCGGTGCTGGTGCGAATGCGCGTGCGTGCAGCAGCCGCCTTGTCGGCGTCGAGGGTGCCTTTGTTGACCTGGCGCTCGAGGTTCTTGCTCAAGGTAGCCACGCCGCGCTCCAGCGCAGCGTCGGAAACGTCCACCAGCAGCACCTGGTAGCCAGCCACCGCACACACCTGGGCAATGCCGTTGCCCATGGTGCCGGCGCCGATCACGGCAATCTGTTCAATGCTCATGTGTCAGTCTCCTTCAGACGCGCTCGAAGACCACGGCGATGCCTTGGCCACCGCCAATGCACATGGTGGCCAGGGCATAGCGGCCCTGGATGCGCTGCAGCTCATGGATGGCCTTGGTGGCGATGATGGTGCCGGTGGCGCCCACCGGGTGGCCAAGCGAAATGCCCGAACCGTTGGGGTTGACCTTTTCCGGGTCGAAGCCCAGTTCGCGAGCCACGGCGCATGCCTGGGCGGCGAAGGCTTCGTTGGACTCGATCACGTCCAGGTCCTGCACTTTCAGGCCGGTCTTCTCCAGCACCTTGCGGGTGGCCGGGATCGGGCCCAGGCCCATCAGTTCAGGCTCGACGCCGGCATGGGCATAGCCCACCAGGCGTGCCAGCGGCTTCAGGCCCAGGCGGCGCACCGCATCACCACTGGCCAGTACCAGGCCGCCAGCGCCGTCATTGATGCCACTGGCATTGCCGGCGGTAACGCTGCCGTCTTTCTTGAACACCGCCTTCATCCCTGCCAGTTGCTCGGCAGTCACCTCGCCACGCACATGCTCGTCAGTGCTGAACTGCACGCTGCCCTTGCGGGTTTTCAGTTCCAGCGGGACGATCTGGCTGGCGAAGCGGCCTTCGGCAATGGCGCGGGCAGCGCGGCGCTGGCTGGTCAGGGCCAGTTCGTCCTGCATTTCACGGGTAATGCCGTGCCTGGCCGCAACGTTCTCGGCAGTGATGCCCATATGGAAGTGTTCGAACGGGTCCTGCAGCACGCCGACGGTGTAGTCGATGCCTTGCAGGTCACCCATGCGTGCGCCCCAGCGTGCCTGTGGCAGCAGGTAGGGGCCACGGCTCATGGATTCGGCGCCGGCCGCCACGGCCACATCGGTGTCGCCCAACAGCAGGCATTGGGCCGCCGAGACGATGGCCTGCAGGCCCGAGCCGCACAGGCGGTTAACGTTGAAGGCCGGGGTTTCCTTGGGAATGCCGGCGTTCATTGCCGCTACGCGGGCCAGGTAGGCGTCACGCGGTTCGGTGGGGATCACCGTGCCCATCACCAGGTGGCCGATCTGCTCGGCAGCCACGCCCGAGCGCTCGATGGCGGCACGGGTGATGGCGCTGGCCAGGTCGGCCAGCGGCAGGTCCTTGAGGGAACCGCCAAAGCCACCAATGGCTGAACGGACGGCACTGACGACGTAGATTTCTGCGCTGCTCATAGGGGCTCCGATTGCGAAGGCATGGCGGGACCGGGCCAGGCTCTGCGAGAATGGCCGGCGATCCCGGAGTGGGACCGAGTCTAGGCAAAGGCTCTGTAGCAGCCTATGCCGTAACTGTTCAGACAACCTGGCACTTTTTGCCACTCAGCATAGACAGCGAAAACCGCCATGCGCGATAGCGATTCGGTCGCCGTGTACTTCCTCAATGCCATGCTCCATGCCCTGCGCGACTGCCCCGGCGAACGCGATGTGCAGCTGCGTGCGGTGGGCATCGACCCGCAACTGCTCCAGCAACCCCAGGCCCGTGTTCCGGCCAAAGCCTTCGCCCAGCTGTGGCTGGCGCTGATCCAGCGCCTGGACGACGAGTTCTTCCGCCTCGATAGCCACGGCATGCCGCCGGGCAGCTTCGCCCTGATCTGCCGGGGCCTGATCCTGGAGCCGAACCTGGAAAAAGCCTTGCGCCAGTGCATGGCTGGTTTCGGCCTGTTCCTGCGTGACCTGCGCGGCAACCTGACGGTGCGTGGCGGGCGGGCGCTGATCAGCGTGCAGTCGAGCATCGCCGACCCGCTGACCCGGGTGTATGCCGAGGAAACCTACCTGGTGCTGATGATCGGCATGCTGTGCTGGCTGGCCGGGCGGCGGATCGCCATCGACCGCACCGAGCTGGCGGTGTCGCGCCCGGCCCAGGAGGACGACCTGCTGCTGTGGGGGCCGGACCTGCGCCTGGGCAGCGGGCGCACCGAGGTGGAGTTCGACAGTGCCTACCTGCGCCTGCCGGTGGTGCAGGACCTGGCGGCCCTGAAAACCTTCCTGCGCAGCGCGCCGCAGGGGTTGGTGATTCGCTTTCGCAACCAGAACGGGCTGGTGGCCGAGGTGTACCGGCACCTGCGGGCGCGGCGCTATGGGCAGTGGCCGACGCTGGCGGCACTGGCGCAGCTGCAGGGGGTCAGTGCCAGTACGTTCCGTCGGCAGCTGGAGCGGGAGGGGCGTTCGTACCAGCAGATCAAGGATGAAGTGCGCCGGGCAATGGCCTTCGAGCGGCTGCGCGAAGGGGAGTTGAGCATTGCCGAGATTGCCGAGCAGACCGGGTTCCAGGAGCCCAGTGCGTTTCACCGGGCGTTCAAGAAATGGACCGGGCAGAGCCCTGGGAGCTACCGGGCGCGGTTGGCCGGGCGGTAGCGTTTACCTGCACCGGCCCTTTCGCGGGCTTGCCCGCTCCCACAGGTGCAGCACAGCTTTCAGGCCCTGTGAGATCCCTGTGGGAGCGGGCAAGCCCGCGAAGAGGCCGGTACAGGCGACCGATCAATGATCAGGCCGGCACCATGGCAAACCCGACCCCGAAACGGTTCCAGGCATTGATGGCGGCAATTGCCAGGGTCAGGTTGGCCACTTCGGCCGGCTCGAAGTGTGCCTGCAAGGCTTCATATTCCGCCTGCGGCGCACCGTGCTCGGGCAGCCGGGTCAGGCTCTCCACCCAGGCCAGTGCAGCACGTTCGCGTGGGGTGAAGTAGGCGGTTTCCTGCCAGACGCACAACGTCTGCAGGCGTGCCTCGGTCTCACCGGCCTTGCGCGCGTCGTTGGCGTGCAGGTTCACGCAATAGGCGCAGCCGTTGATCTGCGAAGCCCGCAGCCGCACCAGCTCCAGCAGGGAATTCTCCAGTCCGCTCTTGGCCAGGGCTTGCTCCAGGCCGACCATGGCCTTGTAGGCCTCGGGGGCGTGCTTGGCCCATTCGATACGGTTGTGCATGGCTGTCTCCAAAGGGTGTGTGATGGGGATGGCGTTACTGTAGCGCCGCCCGTTGGCCGCCCCGATAGCCAATCGCGCGCATAAGCGGGAGGCCAATCGACCATTTGGGGGGCCACTGACAGGCATCCAATCTCTTCATTTCTGCCAGGCCGCCCAAGCCCGGATAATGACCAGCTCTTGCAACAGGAGCACCGATTCATGTCCGAAGAACGCTACATGCGCGAAGCCCTCGAACTGGCCCGCGCCAACATTCAGGCCGGTGGCCGGCCCTTCGGCGCCGTGCTGGTGTACCAGGGGCAGGTACTGGCGCGTGCAGTCAACGAGATTCACAGCACCCAGGACCCGACCGCCCCACGCCGAGATGCAGGCCATCCGCAAGGCCAGCCACGCCTTGGGCCAGGCGCGCCTGGATGGCGCCGAAATCTACGCCAGCGGCCACCCGTGCCCGATGTGCCTGGCAGCCATGCACCTGTGCGGCATCGAGCGGGCCTGGTTTGCCTACGATAACGCCGAGGGCGAACCGTACGGTTTGTCCACCGCGGCGGTATACGCGCAGATGGCTCGCCCACCCCAGCAGCAGAGCCTGCCGCTGCGCGCCCTGAAACCCAGCGGCGAAGCCGGTCTGTACCATGAATGGAAACAGGCCAACGCACAATGAGAGCAGCATTGAACCTGTTGCTGGTCATGCTGCTGGCCCTGAACCTGCGGCCGATCCTGACCAGCATCGGCCCTTTGCTCGAACCCATGCGCGCCAGCACCGGCCTGGGTTACCAGCAGGCGGCCTTGCTGACGGCGTTGCCGGTGCTGTGCATGGGCCTGGTGCCGTTGCTGCAACCCTGGTTGCGGCGCTGGATCAATGAACATGGCGGCATGCTCGCTGGCCTGGCGGCCATCGCCCTGGCCTGCCTGTGGCGCCTGCAACTGGACAGCGCCTGGGCGCTGATTGCCAGTGCGGTGGTCGCCGGCCTGGGGGTAGCGGTAGTGCAGGGCATGATGCCGGGGCTGGTCAACCGCTGGTTCCCCGGCCGCCTGGCGGGGGCGATGGGCCTGTATTCGGCAGCGCTGATGAGCGGCGGCGGCCTGGCCGCCGTGCTCGGGCCGCACATCAGTGGCTACTTCGGCCACTGGCAGGTCGGCCTGGGGGTGTGGGCGACCCCTGCCGTGCTGGCGCTACTGGCCTGGGTCGTGCTGCGGCCACGCCAGCAGGCGCCGAAGCTGGGCGGTGCCACCGGCGGGCACTGGTTCGGTACGCGCCGGGCCTGGTTGCTGGCGTTGTACTTCGGCTTGATCAACGGCGGCTACACCAGCATGGTGGCCTGGTTGCCGGCCTATCACCTGGAGCATGGCGGCAGCGCCCAGGGTGGTGCCGACCTGGTGGGCCTGATGACCATCTTCCAGGTGGCCGGCGCACTGGGCCTGCCACTGTTGTTGCGGCGCTGGGCAGACCGGCGCCCGGGCCTGTGGCTGGCCTTGGCGATCCAGCTGGTGGGTTTCCTCGGCCTGTTGCTGGCGCCCACGCTGGCCTCGGGACTGTGGGTGGCGATGATCGGTTTCGGCCTGGGCGCCTGCTTCAGCCAGAGCCTGACGCTGACCCTGGAACACCTGAAGACGCCAGCCGAGGCCGGCAGCCTGGCGGCGTTCGTGCAGGGCATCGGCTTCATCATCACCGGCATCGTGCCGTACATCACCGGCTGGCTGCGCGATGTGAGCGGCGATTTCCAGGCCTCATGGACGCTGCTGACCGTGACCGTGGTGGCGATGTTGCTGGTTACCGCGTGCTTCAACCCTCGCGGTTATGCCGCGGCCATTGCCCGCCCGGTTGTCGGGGCCAAGCCTGCGCCCGTCAACTGAGGCGCTGCAGGGTGTCGCGCACCCGGTCCAGTGCCGGGTCGATGTCCAGCAGCTCGATGGCGCCGAAACCCAGCAACAGCCCTGGGCGCACTGGCGCTTCGCTGAAGAACGGTGCCAGCGAGTACAGGCCGACCTCCACCTTGCGCGCGAGGTTGGCCAGCAGCTCGACATCGACTCCAGGTCTGGCCAGGGCGCTGAGGTGGAAGCCGGCGCTGGCCGGGATGGCGCTGAACCATGGCGCCAGGTCGCCACCCAGCCGTGCGAGGATGCGTTCGCGACGGGCGCTGTAGACTTCGTGGCAACGACGGATGTGCTTGTTCAGGTGGCCTTCGCCGATAAACCGCGCCAGTGCCCACTGCAACAGGGTCGGGCTGTGCCAGTCGCTTAGGTGCTTGGCCACGCAGGCGGCCTTCAACACGGCGGGCGGCAGGATGGCGTAGCCCAGGCGCAACTCGGGCAGCAAGGTCTTGGAAAAGGTCCCCACATAGGCCACCAGGCCATGCCGGTCGAGGCGCTGCAACGCATCCGCGGCTGGCCCGTGGTAGCGGAACTCGCAGTCGTAGTCGTCTTCGATGATCAACGCGCCCAGCTCGGCGGCCCGCGCCAGCAGGGCGTGCCGGCGTGGCTCGCTCATCGGCATGCCCAGCGGGAACTGGTGCGAGGGCGTCACATAGATCAGCCGGGTGCCGTCGGCGATCTGCTCCACGCACAGGCCTTCATCGTCCACCGGTACCGATTGCAGGCGCGCGCCCAGGGCCAGGAACAGTTGCCGCGCCGGCGGGTAACCGGGGTCTTCCATGGCCACCTGGCAACCTGGCTCGACCAGCACCCGGGCGATCAGGTCCAGTGCCTGCTGGGCGCCGTTGCATACCAGCAGGTCGGCGGCGCTGCAGTGCACGCCGCGGGCATAGGCAACGTGATGGGCGATGGCCTCGCGCAGCTCGGGCAGGCCCTGGGCCGGGAACTGTCGCTCCGGGTGGCGCTGGCTGCGGCGCAAGGCATGGTTCAGGCAACTGCGCCACTGGTCGAACGGGAACTGCGCCTTGCTCGAGGCCCCGCCGATGAAGTCATAACGCGAGGGTGCCTGCAGCTGACGTTGGCTCAGCACGGTAGCGCGCTGCTGCCAGCGCTCGAGGGACGCGGCAGCGGCCAGGGGAATGGCGGTTGATTCGCTGCTGCGCAGCGGCTGGCGCGGGGTGATGAAGGTGCCACGGCCGACCACGCCGCTTAGCAGGTTGTCGTAGGTCAGCCGGGAGTAGGCCTCGGCCACGGTCTTGCGCGATACGCCCAATTGCTCCGCCAGCAGGCGGCTTGGCGGCAGTTGGGTGCCGGCGGCCAGGTGGCCGCTGTCGATGCCGGCGCGCAATTGCTGGTAAAGCTGGTCGGCAAGGCCTTTGCGGCCTTCCAGGCGAATGTGCAGTTCCATGGTGCGGTCCGGAGCGGGGAAGTGCTCAGGATAGCGGATTGACCGCGGACGGGCATGGGGCCGCAAAGCGGCCCTGAAACAGGCAGTCGGTGATCAGAACCTGGCAGTGCTCACCGTGATGTAGCCCTTGTCCGCCAGGGCGATGCGTATCACCGTCTCGTCCGCCGGTGCCTTGCGGTTGCGCTTGATGCGCACGCCTTCCACCGCAGCCGCTTTCATCTGCTCGGAAATGGCCCGCCCGTTCGGGTCGAAGAACACTTCGCTGGCCAGCAACTCGATACGCTCGATCAGTTGCCGGGAGCGTTCATCGGTAGCGCAGAAGAACATCACCCCCGACAGGTGCGGGTCGTCATCGGGGTTGTTCATGTCATGGGCCAGCAGTTCGCGCAGGGTACTGCGCAATTCGGCGGTGGGGCGGGCGTACAGGTGCATGCGGAAGCTCCTCTGGATCGCGACCTTGCGTCATCCAGTGCCGATCATGTTTTCCGGGGACAGGAGCTACAAGTAGGACGCTTCCGTGCGTCGCGTAGGAAGTTTCCGAAGATGTCGGAATGCCAGGTGTTTTCATGCGGTTGGGCCGCACAGCGGCCCTTGTCAGCATCAGCGCCCGACTTCCCGCTTGAAACGCAAGCGCCAGCCATGCAGCAACGGTTCGGTATAGCCACTGGGCTGCTGCCGCCCCTTGAACACCAGTTCACGCGCAGCGCGGAAGGCATGCGATGCCTCGAAACCGGCCGCCATCGGTCGATACGCCGGGTCCCCGGCATTCTGCTGGTCGACCACGCTGGCCATGCGCTGCAAGGTCGCCTCGACCTGATCGGCATCGACCACCCCGTGATGCAGCCAGTTGGCAATGTGCTGCGCCGAAATCCGCAGGGTTGCGCGGTCTTCCATCAGGCCTACGTCATGGATATCCGGCACTTTGGAACAGCCGACCCCTTGCTCGACCCAGCGCACCACGTAACCGAGGATACCCTGGCAGTTGTTGTCCAGTTCGGCCTGGATGTCGGCTGCGCTCCAGGGCCGCTCGGTGCTGACCGGGACACTGAGCAGGTCATGCAGCAACTCGGCACGCTGGGCATTCAGGTCAATCTGCTCCAGCGTTTGCTGCACGGCCGCAACATCCACCTGATGGTAGTGCAGCGCATGCAGCGTCGCGGCTGTGGGCGAGGGTACCCAGGCCGTGTTGGCGCCGGCCCTGGGCTGGGCGACTTTCTGTTCGAGCATGGCCGCCATCAGGTCGGGCATGGCCCACATGCCTTTGCCGATCTGCGCCTTGCCGCGCAGGCCACAGGCCAGCCCCACCAGTACGTTGCTGCGCTCGTAGGCCTGGATCCAGGCGCTGCCTTTCATGTCGCCCTTGCGCAGCATGGCGCCGGCTTCCATGGCTGTGTGCATCTCGTCGCCGGTGCGGTCGAGGAAGCCGGTGTTGATGAACACCACTCGTGACGCGGCGCTGGCGATGCAGGCCTTGAGGTTGACGCTGGTACGTCGTTCCTCGTCCATGATGCCCATCTTCAGCGTGTGTGCAGGCAGGCCGAGCAACGCTTCGACGCGGCCGAACAGCTGGTCGGCAAAGGCCACTTCGGCGGGGCCATGCATCTTCGGCTTGACGATGTACAGGCTGCCCTCGCGGGAATTGCCGCGGCGCTTGAGGTCGTGCAGGCCGATCAGGCTGGTGACCACGGCATCGAGGATGCCTTCCGGGATTTCCCGGCCATCGCGGTCGTGGATGGCGGGGTTGGTCATCAGGTGGCCGACGTTGCGGATGAACAGCAGCGAACGGCCTGGCAGGGTCAGTGGCTGGCCGTCTGCGCCGTGGTAGTGGCGGTCATCGGCCAGGGTGCGGCTGAAGGTTTTGCCACCCTTGCTGACCTGCTCGCTGAGGTCGCCTTTCATCAGGCCCAGCCAGTTGCGGTAGACGTTCACCTTGTCGTCGGCGTCCACCGCGGCTACCGAGTCTTCGCAGTCGATGATGGTGGTGAGCGCAGCCTCCAGCAGGATGTCCTTGACCCCTGCCGGGTCCTGCTGGCCGATGGCGTTGGCCGGGTCGACCTGGATTTCGAAATGCAGTTGGTGATGCTGCAGCAGAATCGCCGTTGGCGTGTTCGGCTCACCTTGGTAGCCCCGCAGTTGCGTCGGGTGCCTGAGGCCGACCTGGCGACCATCCGCCAGGGTTACCTGTAGCGTGCCCTGGTCGATCGCGTAGGCCTTGGCATCATTGTGCGACCCGCCGTCGAGAGGGGCAGCGGTGTCGAGGAACTGCCTGCCATAGGCGATCACCTTGGCGCCGCGTCGCGGGTTGTAGCCCTGGCCACGTTCGGCTCCATCGGTTTCGGCGATGGCATCGGTGCCGTACAGGGCATCGTACAGCGAGCCCCAGCGGGCGTTGGCGGCGTTGAGGGCGTAACGGGCGTTGCTCAGTGGCACCACCAGTTGCGGGCCGGCCTGCACGGCGATCTCGCGGTCGACGTTGCGGGTGCTGACCTGCACGCTGGCCGGGGGCTCCACAAGGTAGCCGATGGCTTGCAGGAACTGCTGGTAGGCGGCCATGTCACGGATCGGGCCAGGGTGCTGGCGGTGCCAGTTGTCCAGTGCTGTCTGCAGGCGCTCGCGTTCGGCGAGCAGGGCGCGGTTCTGCGGCGCGAGGTCGTGGACCAGGGTGCTGAAGCCTTGCCAGAAGGAGCGGGCTTCGATGCCGGTGCCGGGGAGGACTTCGTCTTCGATGAAACGTTGCAGGGTCGGGGCGATCTGGAGTGGATGGTTTGGCATTGTCTGTTCGCTCGATGTTCAGTCTTCTGGAAAGTTTTTGCCTGTGCCGGCCTCTTCGCGGGCTTGCCCGCTCCCACAGGTACTGCACAGGTCTCACGTCTTGTGAAAGCCCTGTGGGAGCGGGCAAGCCCGCGAAGAGTCCGGTACAGGACTCAGAGGGCAGCCGCCCCGGCCTTGGCCACCTGGGCATCCTGCTCGGACTTGACCCCGGACACGCCGATCGCCCCCACCACCTGCCCATCCACCCGCAGCGGCACGCCACCTTCAAGACTGGTCAGCAGCGGCGCGGTGACGAAAGCGGTACGGCCGCCATTGACCATTTCTTCGTAATCCCGCGTCTCCTTGCGCCCCAGTGCGGCGGTGCGGGCCTTTTCCATCGCGATGTAGGCACTGGCCGGCGCGCAGCCGTCCAGGCGCTCCAGGGCCAGCGGGTGGCCGCCATCGTCGACCACGGCAATGGTCACGTTCCATTGTTGCGCCTGGGCTTCCTGGCGCGCGGCGCTGAGCGCGCGGGCGACTTCGGCCTGGCCGATCACGGGCTTGTTATGCATGGTGGTTCTCCGGATTCAAGGCTGCTTCGACGATTTCGATCCAGTGCCGCACCGGTGTGCGCCCGGCCCCGTCGAGGTGGGCCTGGCAGCCGATATTGGCGGTGGCGATGACTTGCGGTTTGCCGCTTTCCAGGGCGTTCAGGCGGTTGTCGCGCAGTTGTAGCGACAGCTCAGGCTGGGTCAGCGAGTAGGTGCCCGCCGAGCCGCAGCACAGGTGGCCGTCCGGCACCTGGGTCAAGGTGAAGCCCAGGCGCGTCAGCAGCGTCTCCACCGCACCGCCCAGTTTCAGCGCGTGCTGCAGGGTGCACGGGCAATGGAACGCCAGGCGCTGTTCGGCGCACAGGCCCAGTTGTTCGACCGGCTCGTCGCGCAGCACTTCCACCAGGTCGCGGGACAGGGCGCTGACCCGTGCGGCCTTGGCGGCGTAGCGCGGGTCCTTCTCCAGCAGGTGGCCGTAGTCGCGCACGAACGCGCCGCAGCCGCTGGCGGTTTGCACGATAGCCTCGGCGCCGGCTTCGATGGCTGGCCACCAGGCATCGATATTGCGCCGTGCCCGTTGCAGGCCTTGTTCCTGGGCATTGAGGTGGTAGTCCACCGCGCCACAGCAGCCGGCCTGCCGGACCGGTACCACGCTGATGCCCAGGCGGTCCAGCAGGCGTGCGGCGGCGGCATTGGTGTTGGGTGAAAGGGCCGGTTGCACGCAACCTTCCAGCATCAGCAACCGACGCGCATGGCGCGGTGCGGGGCGTTGGCCGGGGGCGATGACCCGCGCCGGCAGCTTGCGCTTGAGCGTGGCCGGCAACAGCGGGCGCAGGGCCTGGCCGCTGCGGGTCAAGGCCTTGAACAGCGCGGGGCGTGGCACCACTGCTCGCAGGCCCTGGCGCAACAGGCGCTGGCCAAGCGGGCGCGGCACCTGCTGGTCGACCACGGCGCGGCCGATGTCCAGCAGGTCGTGGTACTTCACCCCGGAAGGGCAGGTGGTTTCACAGTTGCGGCAGGTCAGGCAGCGATCCAGGTGCAACTGGGTGCTGGCGGTGATCGGCGCGCCTTCGAGCATCTGCTTGATCAGGTAGATGCGCCCGCGTGGGCCGTCCAGTTCATCGCCCAGCAGCTGGTAGGTGGGGCAGGTGGCGGTGCAGAAGCCACAGTGCACGCAGGAGCGCAGGATGCTTTCGGCCTCGTCGGCGCGGGCCAGGTGCCGGGCGGTTTCGCTCAGGTTGGTTTGCATGGTCTGGCCTCACAGGTCCGGGTACAGGCGACCAGGGTTGAACACCCCCTGGGGATCGAGTTGCTGCTTGAGCGCACGGTGGTAGCGCATCAACGCGGCGGGCAGCGGCGGGCTGCTGGCAGCGCCAGGGGCATGGCAGGTGGCGTGGCCACCGACCTTTGCGACCTGCTCGCGAATGTCCTGCGCCGGTGCCGTGGACTTGAGCCAGCGCTGGGCGCCACCCCAGTCGATCAGTTGCTGGCCGGGCAGGTCCAGCTCGCCGGTGGCAGGGGGCACGGACAAGCGCCACAGCGGTGCCGGGGCAGCAAAGAACGCTAGGCGCTGCTCGCGCAGGTCGCTCCAGAAGCTGCTGTCCAGTGTCTCGCCGCCCAGGCGCTGGCGCGCCGATTGTACCGAGCCTTCGCCGCCTTCCAGGCGCAGGTACAGCGCGTCGCCGTCGTGGCAGGCCGCGCTGATCGGCAGCGGCTGCTGGCCCCATTCGGCCAGCTCCGCCAACGCCTGGTGGCGGCCCATCGGCAGGCGCAGGCTGAGGCACTGGCGCGGGCGCGGCAGTACTTTCAGCGACACTTCGGTGAGCAACCCGAGGCAGCCGAAGCTGCCCGCCATCAGCCGCGACACGTCATAGCCCGCGACGTTCTTCATCACTTCGCCACCAAAGCGCAGCAGCTTGCCGTGGCCGGTGATCACCCGCGTGCCCAGCACATAGTCGCGTACCGACCCGGCCCAGGGCCGCCGTGGCCCCGACAGCCCGGCTGCGACCATGCCACCCAGAGTGGCGTCGGGGCCCAGGTGCGGTGGTTCGCAGGGCAGCATCTGGCCAGCTTCGTGCAGTGCCGCCTCGATCTCGCGCAGCGGTGTACCGGCGCGGGCAGTCAGCACCAGTTCGGTCGGGTCGTAACTGACGATGCCACGGTGGCTGCGAGTGTCGAGCACCTCGCCGGCCACCGGGCAGCCGAGCATGGCCTTGCTGTTGCCGCCCTGGATACGCAGTGGCGTGGCCTGGTTCAGCGCCTGGTTGACCTGCTCCAGCAGGGCCTGGCTGATATCGCGGTCCATGCTCATCAGAAACGCTCCAGTTCGGGAAAGGGCAGTTGCCCATGGTGCACGTGCATGGCGCCGAATTCGGCGCAGCGGTGCAGGGTGGGGATGTTCTTGCCGGGGTTGAGCAGGCCCTGCGGGTCGAAGGCGGCCTTGACCGCATGGAACAGGGTGATTTCGTCGCTGTTGAATTGTGCGCACATCTGGTTGATCTTCTCGCGCCCCACGCCGTGCTCGCCGGTGATGCTGCCGCCCACGGCCACGCACAGTTCGAGGATCTTGCCGCCGATGGCTTCGGCACGTTCCAGCTCGCCAGGCAGGTTGGCATCGAACAGGATCAACGGGTGCATGTTGCCGTCGCCGGCGTGGAACACGTTGGCCACGCGCAGGCCGTATTCGTTGGAAAGTTCGCTGATGCCCTTGAGCACCCGCGGCAGTTCGCGACGCGGGATGGTGCCGTCCATGCAGTAGTAGTCCGGGGAAATGCGCCCCACCGCCGGGAAGGCATTCTTGCGCCCGGCCCAGAAGCGCACGCGCTCGGCCTCGTCGCAGGCTAGTCGCACATCACGCGCGCCGGCCTGGGCCAGCACGGCGGCGACCCGTTCGCAGTCGTCGTGCACATCAGCCTCGACACCATCCAGCTCGCACAGCAGGATGGCCGCCGCGTCCACCGGGTAGCCGGCATGGATGAAGTCCTCGGCGGCGCGGATCGCCAGGTTGTCCATCATTTCCAGGCCGCCGGGGATGATCCCGGCAGCGATGATCTCGGCCACTGCCCGGCCGGCGTCCTCGACACTGTCGAAACTGGCCAGCAGCACCCGCGCCACCTGGGGTTTGGGCAGCAATTTGACGGTGACTTCGGTGACGATGCCGAGCATGCCTTCGGAGCCGGTGAACAGTGCCAGCAGGTCGAAACCAGGGCTGTCCAGCGCATCGCTGCCGAGCGTCAGGCGCTCGCCCTCGACCGTGAGGATTTCCACCTTGAGCAGGTTGTGCACGGTCAGGCCGTACTTGAGGCAGTGCACGCCACCGGCGTTCTCGGCGACATTACCGCCGATGGAGCAGGCGATTTGCGAGGACGGGTCCGGCGCGTAGTACAAGCCGTGGGGCGCGGCCGCCTGGGAGATGGCCAGGTTGCGCACGCCGGGTTGCACACGGGCGAAGCGGCCCTGCGGGTTGACTTCGAGAATGCGGTTGAAGCGCGCCATCACCAGCAGGATGCCTTTGGCCAGTGGCAGGGCGCCGCCCGACAGGCCGGTACCGGCGCCGCGTGCCACCACCGGCACGCCACGCTGGTGGCAGAGCCTGAGTAGCGTCTGTACCTGTTCAAGGCGCTCGGGCAATACCACCAGCAGCGGCACCGTGCGATAGGCCGAAAGGCCGTCGCACTCATAGGGCTTGAGGTCTTCCTCGCGGTGCAGGATCTCGAGGTCCGGCAGGGCATTGCGCAGCGCCTGCAGCAGCGCCGCTCGGTCCACATCGGGCAGCGCGCCATCGACGCGTTCGTCGTACAGGATATTCATCGGCTTACTCGGCAACGGTTCTTGTTGTGGTTGGCGAAGCGCTCACCCTTGCAGCCTGCGCGTGGCAGCGGCCGCGGTCGAGTATGAAAGGAACTGGTCCTACCAGTTTTTGCCGAAGGTACTGGTTATTGACTGCTACGCCCGGCTAGATTGAGGCAGGTGGTTCAAGTGGTCCTACCAGCAAGAGGGTACGCAGTGGGTACTGAAGGCAAGGCCAAGGTCGCCGACCAGGTGGCCGAACGGGTCGAGCGGCTGATCGTCGAAGGGGTGCTCAAGGTGGGCCAGGCCCTGCCGTCGGAGCGACGCCTGGTGGAGAAGCTGGGCTGTTCGCGCTCGGCGCTGCGTGAAGGCCTGCGCATACTGCGCGGGCGCGGCATCATCGACACCGAGCAAGGGCGCGGCTCGTTCGTCGCCGACCTGACGGGGCAGGCGGGCGTCACGCCGTTGATGCACCTGTTCAGCTCGCAGCCGCGCACGTTGTTCGACCTGTTGGAGGTGCGGGCGTTGCTGGAGGCCGAGTCGGCGCGCCTGGCAGCGTTGCGGGCTACCGAGGTTGACCGTTTGCTGATCCGTCGGCGTTATGAAGAAATGCTGGCTGCGCACGAAGCACCTGAAGCGATCGATGCCCGTGAACATGCCCGCCGCGACCATGCCTTTCACCGGGCGATCAGCGAGGCGTCGCACAACCCGGTGCTGGTGCATACCTTGCAATCGCTCAGTGACCTGACCTTGAGCACGGTGTTCGCCTCGGTCAACAACCTGTATTGCCGGCCGGCACAGAAGCGCCAGATCGACCGGCACCATGCGCGGTTGTATCACGCGGTGATGGAGCAGTTGCCCGAGCAGGCGCAGCGGGCGGCGCGCGAGCATATCAACGGGATTCGCGACAGCTTGCGGGAGATAGAGCAGGAAGAGCAGCGGCTGGTGCGAGCGACCATGCGCATGGATGGCTGGGGTTGAGGTTTTGCCTGTGCCGGCCTCTTCGCGGGCTTGCCCGCTCCCACAGGGACCGCACCGGGTCTGATGCCTGTGCACTACCTGTGGGAGCGGGCAAGCCCGCGAAGAGGCCGGTGCAGGATTACCTCAATCAATGATCGGCTATGCGGTCATCCTGCGAGAGGAGGGCCCGGGCCAGTTCTTCATCATTGGCCTGCAGGCCAGGGTTGTCCTTGCGGGCTTGTTCCAGCGCCGACTCCACATAGGCGCCACGGATTGCACCACCGCTGGCGACGTAAGCCGAAAGCTCGTCACGCGCCGGGATGATCCGTTTGTCGTCCTTGAAGGTCGAATAAAGCGAGGCGGAAACACCGGCCGAGGTTGCGACGTCGCCTGCGTCGACGTCAGCCAGGGCAGCACCGGCAGGCAGCAGGAGCAGCAGCGCAGGGGCGAGGAGTAGGTGGCGCATGGTGTGTTCTCCAGTAGCGTGAAGCCCAAGTAATTGAACCACTCAGTGTTTAAGAAAGCGCAGGTGGGGTGGTAGTTCCCTTGTTCGTCGCGGCAGCAGGCATTGACCATGTCGAGCCGGGCGTGATCTGCTCGGGCTGATGGCCCAATCATTCAATGGATACTGAAGGTTCTCACCCATGCCCGACTACAAGCTGCATTGTTTCGCCGAATCCGGTAACGCCTACAAGGCGGCGCTCATGCTCGAACTCACCGGCCAGGACTGGCAGCCGGTGTTCGTCGATTTCTTCAATGGCCAGACGCGCGGACAAGCCTGGCGCGACGAAGTGAACGAGCAGGGTGAGGTACCGGTGCTGGAACACGCCGGTAAATCCTTCACTCAGTCTGCGCTGATTCTCGATTACCTCGCGGAGCAAACCGGGCAGTTCGGCCCCCGCGACGATGACGAAAAGCGCGAGATCTGGCGCTGGATGCTGTTCGACAACCACAAGTTCACCAGTTACTACGCGGCCCTGCGCTTTCTGTTCTGCCTGAAGAAGACCGGTGAAACGGACGTGACCCGGTTCCTGCGTGATCGTGCCACGGCGGCCTACCGTATTGTCGACGCGCACCTGGCAAAGACGCCGTTCATGGTCGGTGGCCGGCTGACTATTGCTGACCTGTCGCTGGCGGGGTATGTGTTCATGCCGGAGGACACTGGCATTGCGTTGGCGCAGTTCACCCACATCGAGGCATGGAAGGCGCGGATCCAGGCGTTGCCAGGGTGGAAGCACCCGTATGAGTTGATGCCGCGCACGGCCTCCTGACCCATCCGAGCAATTTGGCTGCCTGTGCCGGCCTCTTCGCGGGCACGCCCGCTCCCACAGGTATCGCGCCGCTTTCAAGGTTGGCGCGGCACCTGTGGGAGCGGGCGTGCCCGCGAAGAGGCCCGAACAGGCCATACACCCTTCAGATCGACAACCGCACCACCCGGTTATCCAGCACCTGCTGCTCCTGCCCCCGGCGTTTGTTCACCACCAACTCGCCAATCGCAATCAGCCGCGTACGGGTGATGTTGCGCGACAACCCCAACAACTGTGCGGTATGCACCTGGTTGTAATGGCAGAACCGATACGCCGACCGCAGCAGGGCATTTTCCACCTTCTCGTACAGGTCGCCCGGCTGCTCTTCGTACAAGCGGCTGAACGCCCGCTGCAGCAAGTCCTCCACAGCATTGCCCGCCGGCTCTTCCTCCTGCCGTTCGATACGCAGGTTGGAAAGGCGCAGGTCCTGCGCCTGCACCGTACCGTCGCCACAGGTCAGCAAGCTGTGGTGAATCACATTCTCCAGCTCGCGGATGTTGCCCGGCCAGCTGTATTCCACCAGCTTGGCCTGGGCCTTGGCGCTCAGCTCCACCGGGCCGTAGCCCAACCGGTCGCTGTAGCTACGGATGAAATGCCGGGCCAGCGGCAGGATGTCGCCCGGGCGATCGCGCAATGGGTGCAACTGCAAGGTCACCACATTCAGCCGGTAGTACAGGTCTTCGCGAAAATGCCCGGCGTTAATGGCCTTTTCCAGCTGCACGTTAGTCGCCGCCAGCACCCGCACATTGATCGGAATGCTCTTGCGTGACCCCAGCCGCACGACTTCGCGCTCCTGCAGCACGCGCAGCAGCTTGACCTGGATCGGCAACGGCAGGTCGCCGATTTCGTCGAGGAACAGGGTGCCGCCGTTGGCCTCCTCGAACCAGCCGGCCTTGGCCGCCAGGGCACCGGTGAAGGCGCCTTTCTCATGGCCGAACAGCTCCGCCTCGACCAGCGACTCGGAGAACGCACCGCAGTTGACCGCGACGAACGGGCCGTTGCGCCGGCCGCTGAGGTTGTGGATGTGGCGTGCGACCAGCTCCTTGCCCGTGCCGGTTTCGCCGATGATCAGCACGCTGGCCTCGCTGGGGGCGACTTGTTGCAGGTGGGCGAGCAGCGCCTGCGACCTGGGGTCTTCGAAGACCTGTGCGGTCGCCCGGATCGAGGTGGCCAGTGTCGGGGACGGGGGGAGGGTCAGCAGTTGCATGGGCAATCCTCAGGAATAGAAGGATGGGGCAGGGCGCTTGTCGTTGAGGGCCCACTCGCCGAGTTCGTGAATGCGGTAGTCCACCGGGTCGTGCAGGGTTTGCGTGCGCAGGTTGCGCCAGTGGCGGTCGAAGCGCAGCGAAGCATGGGTGGCGCGGGCGCCGGTGACCTCGAACAGCCGGTTGCAGATGTCCAGGCCATGGCGGCTGGCGGCGACCTTGGCGGTGCCAATGGCCAGGGCCAGGTCGCCGCGCTCTTGCGCCGTGAGGGCGTGTTCCTTGGCCCAGGCGGCATCGAGCTGGTGTGCGGCCCGTTCGATCAGCAGGCGCACGCTTTCCAGAGCGACCCAGAATTCGCCGTAATGGCGCAGCACGTATGGGTCTTCGGCGCTGCTGGCGGCGCTGGAGCGGAACCACGGCCGGCTTTCCTTGAGGGTGTACTGGCGGGCCTCCTCGAACGCCCCTTCGGCAATGCCGAGGAACAGGTTGGCGAAGTGCAGTTGGGCAATTCAGCGGGCGCAGGGCGGCGAACGGCGTGCTCAGGGGGCCAGGGTCTAGCAGCAGTTCGTTGCGTTCCACCCGTACCCGCTCGAAGGTGGCGCTGCCGCTGTCGGTCTGGCGCTGGCCTATGTTGTTCCAGTCGCTGTGCAGGCTTATGCCGGTACGGCCACTGGGGATGGCCGCGATCAGCAGCTTGCCGCCAGCACGTTCGTCCACCGCCGAAGCGATGAGCATTTCCGAGTCGCTGGCGCCGGAGCAGAAGCTTTTCTTGCCGGAGAACTCGCACCAGCCATCGAAGTGCTTGACCAGGGTGCGGGTGTCCAGCGGGTTCAGGGCATTGCCCCAGAACCACTGCTTGCGGGCGGTCTGTTCGAACCACGGTTGCCATTGCTCCGGGCGCGAGAACAGGCGCACGGTAGCCAGCATCAGGTGATGGAAGCCGAATACGTGGGCGATGGAGCTGTCGACCCGGGCGAACTCGCGCACCACCGCGAAGGTGTCGTACCAACTGGCGCCCTGGCCACCGAAGGCCTGCGGGATCACCAGCGACAGCAGGCCGCTGTCACGCAGGGCGTCGCGCTCGGCTTTTGGCGTGCCGCCGCGCTCATCACGTTCGACCGCGGTCTGGGCAAACTGCCCGGCCAGTTCGCGGGCGATGGCCAGGGCTGGGCGCGGGGGCGTATTCACAGGTGCATTCATGGCCGCTCCTCAGGCGCTCTTGCGCAGCGCGTGATGGGCACCGAACAGTGGCACGGCGCGCTCGGCGGCCAGGCGGATACGGGCGGCGAGGGCTGCGCTGGAAACCCGGTAGTCGGCCATTTCCGCCTGGCTGGCGAACACGCCGACGGGCAGGGTCAGGGCTTGCAGGAAGCTGAACAGTGGACGCAGCTGGTGGTCGAGCACCAGCGCGTGACGTTCGCTGCCGCCGGTGGCGGCGAGCAGCACCGGGGTGTCGACCAGGGCGTCCTGGCCGATCAGGTCGAACAGATGCTTGAAGTGGCCGGTGAAGCTGCCGCGGTACACCGGCGTGGTCACCACCAGCAGGTCGGCTTTTTCCACCAGGCGCAGTTGCTGTTCGACGGCCTCGGGCAGTTCGCTGCGCCACAGGGCGCTGCCCAGCGGGCGGGCGATCTCGCCCAGCTCGATCAGGTGCGGCTTGATGTGCAGGTGCTCGGCCAGTTCGGCGAGGATCGCCTCGGTCAGGGCCAGGGTGCGCGAGGGACGGGCAGTGCCGCCAGACAGGGCTACGACGTTCAGTGGGGTGCTCATGGGCAGGTCTCCGGTTCGGGGTGAGCGGGGGACTTTGCTTGAGCAATCGTCGTGCCGGATTTGAATGTTCTTCTATTTCAACTGGTTAGCGCATTTTTGGTGCTTGCAGCGCTGTTGCCGTGTGGGCGTTGCCTGTTGATCGTGTGTTGCGCTGCAGACAGTTGGCCGGGTGTTGGCGGCTGTGCAGTTGGGGATTTATAGAAGATTACGGGCTGATTAAAAAGGAATAAGATTTTATATTCTTATTCCTGATTTTGGTTTTTATGGGCTGGGGCTGCTTCGCAGCCCTTTCGCGACACAAAGCCGCTCTTACACGCGGACGCGGTCTCTTGCAGGAGCGGCCTTGCGTCGCGATGGGGCGCGAAGCGGCCGCAAAGACCCTAAGTGTGCGGCACGCTCCGAGGTACTACTCCGCCCGCATACTGCGGCTTCAGATGCCCCTGCTCATCCAGCAGGTAGGCATCCATCACCTCCCGCACCACCGGTCCAGCCACCCGCCCACCGGCTTCACCGTTCTCGATCATCACCGCCACCACGACGCTCGGGTGATCTGCCGGAGCAAAGCCGACGAACAGGGCATTGTCGCGGTGCCGCTCCAGGGTCTTGTCGCGGTTGTAGCGTTCGCCCTGCTTGATCGCCACCACCTGCGCGGTGCCGCTCTTGCCGGCAATCCGGTATTGCGCACCGGCCGCGGCAGCGCGGGCGATGCCGCGCGGGTCGTGCATGACCATCTGCATGCCCTGGCTGACCTGGTCCCAGGCGTGCCTGTCGTGCAGCACGATATCGGGCATCGGGTTGGGGTCGACCGGCGCATCGCCACCCACGGTCATGGCCAGGTGCGGGCGGTGCCACACGCCCTTGCTCGCCAGCAGGCTGGTGGCCTGGGCCAACTGCAGTGGGGTGACCTGCATGTAGCCCTGGCCGATGCCCAGGATCAGCGTCTCGCCCGGGAACCAGGCCTGGCGCCGGGTGGCGCGCTTCCACTCGGCCGACGGCATCAACCCGGGCGCTTCCTCGAACATGTCCAGCGACACCTTCTGGCCCAGGCCGAACTCGGCCAGGTAATCGTGCAGGCGGTCGATGCCAAGCTTGTGCGCCAGGTCGTAGAAGTAAGTGTCGTTGGAACGCATGATGGCGGTGTACATATCCACCCAGCCATCGCCGCTGCGGTTCCAGTTGCGGTACTTGTGGTCGTAGTTGGGCAGTTCATAGTAACCCGGGTCGAACACCCGACTGCCCGGGGTAATCACGCCGCTGTCGAGGCCGGCGATGGCCACCTCCGGCTTCACCGTCGAACCGGGGGCATACAGGCCGCGCAGCACGCGGTTGAACAGCGGGCGGTCGATGGAATCGCGCAGGGCCGCGTACTGTTTGAAGCTGATGCCCTTGACGAACAGGTTGGGGTCGAAGCTGGGGTTGCTGACCATCGCCAGCACGTCGCCATTGGCCGGGTCGAGCACCACCACCGAGCCGCGGCGGTCGCCCAGGGCCTTTTCCGCGGCCAGTTGCAGGTGGGCGTCCAGGGTCAGGACGATGTTCTGGCCCGGGGTCGGGGCCTTGTGGTTGAGCACGCGCATTATCCGGCCCTGGGCGTTGGTCTCGACTTCCTCGTAACCCACGTGGCCGTGCAGCTGGCTTTCGTAGAAGCGCTCGATGCCGGTCTTGCCGATCGATTGGGTGCCCCGGTATTCGGTACTGTCGAGGGCCTTGGCCTCTTTCTCGTTGATGCGCCCCACATAGCCCACCGAGTGGGCGAAATGCTCGGCCAGCGGGTACTCGCGGATGAACTGTGGTTCCACCTCCAGGCCTGGCAGGCGGAACTGGTTCACCGCCACCAGAGCAATCTGCTCTTCGCTCAGGCCGACCATCAGGGTCACCGGCTCGAACGGCTTGCGCCCACGGCGCAGGTCCTTGTCGAACTGCTTGCGGTCGTCTTCGCCAAGGTTCAGCACCTGGGCTAGCGTGTCGAGCACCTTGGCCGTGTCGCCGCCGGCCCGCTCGCGGGTCATGGTCAGGTCGAAGCTGGGCTTGTTGTCGGCCAGCACCACGCCGTTGCGGTCGTAGATCAGCCCGCGTTCGGGGGCGATGGGCAGCACGTGAACGCGGTTGTTTTCCGACACGGCAGTCTGCTGGTCGTGCTGCAGCACCTGCAGCACGTAGAGCCGGCCCACCAGGACGGCACACAGGCTGAACACCAGGGCGGCGCAGGCCAGAAGCCGGCGGTTGACCAGGTGCTTTTCCTTTTCGTGGTCCTTGAGAGGGATAGGTTGCGGCATCAGGAGCTCTTTTCTACGGGGTCGCCTTGGCCGTGCGGGCGCGCGAACGGGCGGGGGATGCTACGCAACACGCTACGCAGCCTCAAGGCGAGTGCCAGCTGGCGATAGCGTGGCATCGGCTGTGTGCCCCGTGATCAGGGCGCTGGCGGGCAATATGAAGATTTGTTCATGGCTGGCCCTTCGTGAAGGGTGAATAGAGGTTTTCCGTGCCTTTATGGATCCATAGCGCAACTTCGTTCGATAACCGAACATTAAATGCTGGCTCATGAGATCCAATAACCTATTGAAATACATCAATAAATATTTAATAGATCGATCTTTTAGTAGCGTTTCGCCAAGAAGGCCTGCGCTTATTGAGTCTTCAGTGATTGTTTGTGGATCCATTATCTGGTTGATTAGCGCCTGACAACGGCCGGAAACCTCCAGCCGTATGCGACAACAATTACAAAAAGGGTCCAGTCATGAATGGCTTTTCAAGGGTGTGGAACCGTCAGGGTTCCTTGCGCTTTGCCTGCGCGTGCGCATCTGTTCTCTCACCTGTGAACCGGCGGGTGAGCCCATGAATCCTGACCTCAAGCAACGTCTGGACACCGACCCGATGGGGCGCTTCCAGTGCCTGGCCATTGGTATCTGCATCATCCTCAACATGATCGACGGCTTCGATGTACTGGTCATGGCCTTCAC
Organism: Pseudomonas putida; assembly: GCA_029953615.1. NCBI lineage: Bacteria > Pseudomonadati > Pseudomonadota > Gammaproteobacteria > Pseudomonadales > Pseudomonadaceae > Pseudomonas > Pseudomonas putida. Next base: position 4,575,710 of record CP124529.1, read on the forward strand.
CGCTGCCTCGGTGTCTGCCGAGTGGCGCCTGAGCGGGGCGCAGGTGGGGCTGCTGCTCAGCGCTGGCCTGTTCGGCATGGCGGCTGGGTCGCTGTTCATCGCGCCATGGGCCGATCGCCTGGGCCGACGCCCGCTGATCCTGTTGTGCCTGGCGCTGTCCGGCGTTGGGATGTTGCTCTCGGCGCTGAGCCAAAGCCCGCTGCAACTGGCACTGTTGCGTGGACTGACCGGTTTGGGGATCGGCGGCATCCTGGCCAGTAGCAACGTGATTGCCAGCGAATACGCCAGCAAGCGCTGGCGTGGCCTGGCGGTCAGCCTGCAGTCCACCGGCTATGCGCTGGGCGCGACCTTGGGCGGTCTGCTGGCAGTATGGTTGCTGGGGCACTGGGGCTGGCGCTCGGTGTTTCTTTTCGGCGGCATCGTCACTGTCCTGGTAATTCCGCTGGTGTTGCTGTGGTTGCCGGAGTCACTGGACTTCCTGCTGGCACGCCGGCCAGCCAATGCCCTGGCACGGGTCAACCGCCTGGCAGCGCGCCTCGGCCAGCCGACACTGGTGCAACTGCCAGCAACGGCGGCAAGGGAGCAGGGCGCAGCCAGCGGTTTCAAGCAGCTGCTGGCACCGGCCATGCGCCGCACCACGTTGGTGATCTGGTTGTTGTTCTTCCTGGTCATGTTCGGCTTCTACTTCGTCATGAGCTGGACGCCGAAGCTGCTGGTGGCCGCTGGGCTGTCGGCCGAGCAGGGCATCACTGGCGGGGTGCTGTTGAGCGTTGGCGGCATCCTCGGCGCGGCGCTGATCGGCGGCCTGGCTTCGCGCTGGCCACTGACCCGCGTGCTGGCGCTGTTCATGCTGATTACCGCGGTGCTGCTGGTGCTGTTCGTGGCAAATGGCGCCTCGGTCAGCGCGGCGTTGGTATTGGGGTTGTTGATCGGGCTGTTCTCCAACGGCTGCGTGGCCGGGCTGTATGCCCTGTCGCCGGTGGTCTATGGCGCTTCGGTGCGCGCCACTGGTGTGGGCTGGGGCATTGGCATCGGCCGCATGGGCGCGATCCTGTCGCCGACGGTGGCTGGTGTGCTGCTCGATGGCGGCTGGCAACCGTTGCACCTGTACGGGGTGTTCGCCAGCGTGTTCGTGCTGGCCGCAGGTTGCCTGCTGTTGCTGCGGAGCGGAACCAGGCCGGCTCCAGGCTTGGCTAGCGACGCACTGAGCCACTGAGTACTGCCCGGCCAGGTCGGGCACCTGAATGCAGCTTGTCGCCTTGTGCCCATGCCGGCACGAGGTGGTCGGCTGCGCCTACGAAAAGCGGAGAACAATAATAATGATGCACACGACTTGCACGCTGACCCGTTCGGCCCTGGCGGTTTCGCTGGCGCTGGGCCTGGGGTTGCCGGCCTGGGCCGAAGAAGCGGGCTTCTTCGAGGATGCCAAGGCCGGGTTGACACTGCGCAACTACTATTTCAACCGTGATTTTCGCGACCCAGGGGCGGCCAAGAGCAATGTTGAAGAATGGGCCCAGGGCTTCATCTTCAAGTTCAGTTCAGGCTACACCCCAGGGTTGATCGGTTTGGGCCTGGACGGCATCGGCATGTTCGGCGTTAAGCTGGACAGTGGCCGCGGTACCAGCGGCTCCGAATTGCTGCCGGTGCATGATGACGGCCGCGCGGCTGACAACTATGGGCGCGCCGGGTTGGCGGCGAAGCTGCGCGTTTCGGCCACCGAGTTGAAGGTGGGTGAACTGCTGCCGGACATTCCATTGCTGCGCTACGACGATGGCCGCCTGTTGCCGCAGACCTTCCGCGGCGCTATGTTCGACTCACGCGAGATCGAAGGCCTGAGCTTGCAGGCTGGCCAGTATCGTGAGGTAAGCCTGCGCAATTCGTCTGACATGCAGGACCTTTCTGCCTGGGCTGCGCCAGGAGTGACTTCGGACGGTTTCAACTATGCCGGTGCCGAGTACCGTTTCAACCAGCAGCGTACGCTGATCGGCGCCTGGCATTCGCAGCTGAAGGATATCTACCAGCAGAGCTACTTCAACCTGTTGCATAGCCAGCGGGCTGGGGAGTGGACGCTGGGTGCGAACCTCGGTTACTTCATCGACCGGGACGATGGCCAGGCGCGCATCGGCGATATCCAGAGCCGTACCGGCTACGCCTTGCTGTCTGCCGCGCGCAGTGGTCACACGTTGTACCTAGGGCTGCAGAAGGTGAGTGGTGATAGCCAGTGGATGTCGGTGTACGGCAGTAGCGGGCGGACCTTGGGCAACGACATGTTCAACGGCAACTTCAGCAATGCTGACGAGCGCTCATGGCAAGTGCGTTACGACTACAACTTTGCCGCGTTGGGCGTGCCAGGCCTGCTGGCCATGGTGCGTTACGGGCATGGCGAGAACGTGAGCACGGCGGCAGCCAGCAATGGCAAAGAGTGGGAGCGCGATACCGAGGTCAACTACACCTTCCAGAGCGGGCCATTGATGAACCTCAATGTCCGGCTTAACAACGCGACCAACCGGCGTAGCTTCAGTGGTGACTTTGACCAGACACGGTTGATCATCACCTATCCGCTGACGTTGTAGGCGCGTCGCATCGTTGAAGTTGTGGGAGTGGGCGTACCCGCGAACGCCAGCAAAGCCGATCGCATGCCCCGCGTCGTCTGCTTTGCGGCCATACCCGCTCCTGCATCTACAGCGCATGGCTTGAAGCGGGGGCGTTGTCATGCAGACCGGCCAACCCCAACAGACCAGCAACAACCTCTCAGCTTGCGCTAAGATGCCCGCTCATGTCTCTGGAAGCTGCCTGGATGAGCAAACCCGGTCAAATGGTGCTGGTCGCGTTGCGCAAGATGATCGCCTCGGGCGAGCTGGCGGCCGGCGAGCGCTTGATGGAAGTCCCCACCGCAGAATTGTTCGGTGTCTCACGCATGCCGGTGCGCATGGCGTTCCGTACCCTCGAGCAGGAAGGCTTGCTGGTGCGCTTTGGTGGCCGGGGGTTCCAGGTGCGTTCAGTCAGCGCCGATGACATCGCTGGTGCGGTCGAGGTGCGAGGCGTGCTGGAAGGATTGGCTGCCCGCCAGGCCGCCGAACGTGGCTTGTCTGCGCAAGCACGCGGGGCCCTGCAACAATGCCTGGTCGATGGCGACCAGCTGTTCGACAAGGGCTTCGTGACCGAAGCAGACCTGCAGGCCTACCACGATCTCAACATGCGTTTCCACCAGGTGATCATCGAGGCCAGCCACAACCCGGCCATCGCCGTAGCTCTGGCACGTAACGACCACCTGCCGTTCGCTTCTGTCACCGCGCTGGCTGTGGACCGCCATAACCTGGCCCGCGAGTACCGGCGCTTCAACTTCGCCCACATGCAGCACCATGCGGTGTTCGATGCCTTGATCAACCGCCAGGGTGCTCGCGCCGAAGCGATAATGCGCGAGCATGCCAATGCCACCCTGCGTTACGCCGAGACCTTCGGTGGCGCTGCAGCAGACCCGGGCATGAAGGTCATCCTGCCGACTTCGTGAGCCGGCTCAGATATCCAGAACCAGCAACGGCGTTTTCGACCGCGAGCAACAAGGCGTGAACTGATCGTTCAGGGCTTGCTCTTCCTCGGTGAGGAACATGTCGCGATGGTCAGGCGTACCCCCTAGCACACGGGTCAGGCAGGTACCGCAAATACCTTGCTCGCACGACATCGCGATCTCGATGCCGTTCTGTTCCAGCACCTGCACCACGGTCCGGTCGGCCGGCACCTCGAACACTTGCCCGGTACTGTTGACCTGCACCGAGAAAGTACCGTCGTTACTGGCATCCACTGGCGCCGCTGCAAAGTACTCGCGGTGCAGGTTGGCTTCCTGCCAGCCCAGCTCCTTGGCATTCTCGAGCACATGCTGCATGAAACCACCTGGCCCGCACACATACAGGTGCATATCGCCTTGTGGGTTACCCAGCACACGAGCAATGTCCAAAGCGGTTTCCGGCTGCTCGTCAAAATGCACGATCAGCCTATCGGCAAACGGCGCATTGCGAATACGCTCGACAAACGCCGCACGCTCGCTGGAGCGGGCGCAGTAGTGCAGTTCGAAATCATGGCCACGGTGGGACAACTGCTCGGCCATGCACAGGATCGGGGTAATGCCAATGCCTCCGGCGAACAGCAAACTGCGCCGTGCATCCTCGGCCAGCGGGAACAGGTTGCGCGGCGCGCTGATACGCAGCCGGGCGCCGGCCTGCACCTTCTCGTGCAGGCTGCGTGAACCGCCCCGCGAGGCCGGGTCGTTGAGCACGCCGAATCAAGTAGCGGTGGCGCTCTTCGGGGTGATTGCACAGCGAATACTGGCGCACCAGCCCGTCGGGCAGGTGCACATCGATGTGCGCACCAGCGCTGAACGCCGGCAGCAGGCTGCCATCTGCCGCCGCCAGCTCGAAACTGCAGATACCCTGGGCTTCATCGTTACGGGATACCACTACGACATCGATCATGTTGGCAGTTCCTCAGGCAGGGGTGGCGCTGGTTGCGATCAGTTGTGGCTGGGGAGTGCGTTCTTTGGCGATGAGCCGCTCCAGTACCTTGCGCGACTGCACGCCGCCGGCATCGATGTTCAGCTTCAGCAGGTTGCGCTCGGGGTTGGCCAGAAGGTTTTGTTGCTGGCGTTCGAGCATCTCCAGGTCTTCGCTGAAAATCTTGCCCTGGCCCTCGCGAATGTTGTCTGTCAGGGCCTGGTCGTGCGCCGCGAAATTGCGCGCCATGCCCCAGAAGTACCAGATCGAGGTATCGCTTTCCGGGGTGATGAAGTCGACCACGATGCTCGACGCCTTGTGCTGCGCCTCGGCGTGGTAGCCACCTTTGCCAGCATGCGCCACGCCGACTTCGATCAGCACATGGCTGGGCGGTGTGAAGCGGCAGATCTGCCAGCGGTCCACTGGCACATCGTCGGCCAGGCCGTTGCCGCGCAGGGCCATGCGCCAGAAGGGCGGGGCCATGATGTTTTCCATGTGCCGGGCGGTGACTACTTCGTCGCCGGTGACGGTGGTGACCGGTGGCGCCTCGTCGATCTCTTTCTGGCCGATGCTGGAGGCGTGCACGTAGGTTTCGTGGGTCAGGTCCATCAGGTTGTCGATCATCAGGCGGTAGTCGCAGCCGATGTGGAAAAGCCCACCTCCATAGGCCCACTCATCACTCACCGCCCATTCCAGGTGCGGGATCAGCGCCGGGTCGGCCTGCGCCTGATCGCCGGGCCAGACCCAGATGAAGCCATAGCGCTCGACTGCAGCAAAGGTCTTGTTGCAGGGGAAGCCCCGTACCCGCTGGCCCGGCATCGACACGGTCTTGCCGTCGCAACCCATGACCAGGCCGTGGTAGCCACATACCAGATTGCCGTCCTCGACATAGCCCAGCGACAACGGCGCACCACGGTGCGGGCAAAAGTCTTCGACGGCTGCTACGCGGTTTTCGCGGCCACGATAGAACACGATTTTCTCCCCGCAGATCTGTCGGCCCAGGGGCTTGGTGGCGATTTCGTCGGGGGTGCAGGCGACGTACCAGGTGTTCTTGGGGTACATGGGTAGGGCTCTCCGGGTGTTGTTTTTATTTAATGGATCCATTAGAGCCATATGAGTCCACGGGGTCAACATAAATAGCCTATGTTTTAAGGGTTTTGTGCGGTAATCGGATTTTTGTGGATCCATTGTTGGTGGGTGTAGGTAGCTTCATGCCCAACAGCGCTTGGCCTGCTATTACTAGACAGACACCTCACCACCTAGGCCTCTATGCTGGTCATCGAAAACCTCTACAAATCGTTCCCTTCCCCCCAAGGCCCAATCCCGGTTTTGCAGGGCGTTGACCTGCGCCTGGCGCGCGGCAGCAGCCTGGCGCTGATGGGCGAGTCGGGCAGCGGCAAGAGCACCTTGCTGCATCTGGTGGCCGGCCTGGACCGTGCCGACAGTGGCCGCATCCTGATTGACGACGCCCCGCTCGACAGCCGTTCAGAGGCGTCGCTGGCGCTGTGGCGACGGGAGGGCATAGGCCTGGTGTTCCAGCAGTACAACCTGATCAGCAGCCTGGATGTGGAGGCCAATCTTGCGTTTCAGGCCCGGCTGGCCGGTCGGCATGATCCCGATTGGCTGGCCTACCTGGCGCAGCGCCTGGAGCTGGCGGATTTGCTGGCGCGTTATCCGGAGCAATTGTCTGGCGGCCAGCAACAGCGGGTAGCCATTGGCCGCGCCCTGGCCGGGCGCCCGGCCTGGTTGCTGGCCGACGAACCCACTGGCAGTCTCGACGAAGGCAGCAGCCGACGAGGTGTTGAGCTTGCTGCTGCAATTGGTCGCCGAGGCTGGCAGTGGTGTCCTGATGGTGACCCACAGTCGCCGGCTGGCGGCGCACCTGCAGCAGCGTTGCTACTTGCAGGCTGGGCGCGTACAGGCAGAGCAGGACTGATGAGACTGTTGTCGCTGGCCCTGCTGGCGCTGCTCAGCCATTGGCGACGCCATCGCGTGCAGTTCTTCAGCATCCTCACCGGCCTGTGGCTGGCCACGGCACTGTGGACCGGGGTGCAGGCGCTGAACAGCCAGGCACGCAGCGACTATGCCCGGGCCAGTGCGGTACTGGCGGGGCCGCTGCAGGCGCAGCTGCTACCGCGCCATGGCGAGCGCTTCGACCAGGCGCTGTACGTGCAATTACGCAGGTTGGGCTGGGCAGTGTCGCCAGTGCTGGAAGGGCGCTTGCGCCTGCCGGGCGAGCCAGCGCGCAGCGTGCGCTTGATCGGCATCGAGCCGTTGAGCCTGCCGCCGGCCAGCAGCATTGCCGGCATTCAGCCGCAGGCATTCGACCTGCAGGCGTTCATCGGCATGCCCGGGCAAGCCTTGGTTGGGCCAGACACCTTGCAGCAATTGAACATCAACGCCGGGCAGGTAGCACACGATAACGAAGGGCAGTCGCTGCCTCCGTGGATATTGCAGCCTGAATTGGCGCCCGGAGTGATCGTGGTCGATATCGGCCATGCGCAGGCGTTGCTGCAAGCGCCTGGGCAGTTGTCGCGATTGCTGGTGGCCGATAACCCTGGGCGTTTGCCAACAGATGTCGAGGCATACCTTGAACTGCAACCCAAGGAGGACGACGGCGGTTTGCAGCGCCTGACCGACAGTTTCCACCTCAACATGACTGCCTTGGGCTTGCTGGCGTTCGTCGTTGGCCTGTTCATCGCCCATGCGGCGATCGGCTTAGCGCTGGAGCAGCGGCGGGGGTTGATTCGCAACCTGCGCGCCTGTGGCATCAGCTTGAAGACCCTGTCATGCGCACTGGTGCTGGAGCTGGGCCTGTTCGCGCTGCTGGGCGGGATCGCCGGAGTGGCCAGTGGTTACGGGTTGGCTGCTTGGTTGCTGCCCGATGTCGCTGCCAGCCTGCGGGGCCTTTATGGCGCGCAGGTCGCTGGCACGTTGAGCCTGCCTGCGGGTTGGTGGCTGGCAGGGCTGTTGGTGAGCTTGCTCGGTGCATTGCTGGCAGGGCTGAGCAGCGTTCTGCGGGCAGCACGGTTGCCATTGCTGGCACTGGCGCAGCCGCAGGCCTGGCGAGTGGCGCTGGGGCCGTGGTTGAAGCGTCAAGCTTCAGTGGCGGGCCTGTTGCTGTTGCTGGCTGTGGGTTGTGGCGTGCTTGGCGATAGCCTGCCCAGCGCTTTCGCCATGCTGGCCGCGCTGCTGCTGGCGGCGGCGCTGTTGCTGCCGGCCTTGCTCGACCGGGTGCTGGCCTGGTTGGCGTGCCGTTGTCGGCGGCCCTTGTCGCAATGGTTCGTCGCCGACAGCCGCCAGCAATTGCCGGCCCTGAGCCTGGCATTGATGGCACTGTTGCTGGCGCTGGCCGCCAGTGTCGGCGTGGGCAGCATGACCGAGGGCTTTCGCAAGACCTTTGTCGGCTGGCTTGACGTGCGCCTTTCCGCCGACCTGTATGTCACGCCAAGGGACACCGCCCAAGGCTTGCAGATGGCCGAGTGGCTCGGGCAGCAACCTTCGGTGCGTGTGGTACTGCCCGGCTGGCGTGTGGAAACACAGCTGCAGGGCTGGCCGGTGCAGCTCCAGGGCATCGTCGATCATCCCGTCTATCGCACTCGCTGGCCATTGCTGGCGCAGCAAAAGCAGGCCTGGGAGCAACTGGCCGCCGGGCAGGCCGTGATGCTCAGTGAACAGCTGGCCAGGCGACTGAAGCTGCAAGTGGGCGATCACTTGAGGCTACCCGCATGCACTTCGCCAGCCCTGAGCGTTGTGGGCATCTATGCCGATTACGGCAACCCCAAAGGGCACATGCTGGTCAATGCCGGCTGGCTGCGCGGGCACTGGTCACAGGCAACCCTGACCGGGTTGAGTGTCGATCTGGCGGTCGAGCAGGTGTCTGCGCTCAAGGCCGCTTTGCAACAGCGCTTTGCCCTGGACGACAGCCGCGTGGTCGAGCAGGCGCGTCTCAAGCGCTGGTCCACCGAGGTGTTCAACCGCACCTTCGCCGCCACCGCCGCGCTCAACAGCCTCACCCTTGGCGTGGCTGGCGTGGCGCTTTTCATAAACCTGCTGACCCTGGGTCAGACCCGCCTGGGCCAGTTGGCGCCGCTGTGGGCACTGGGCGTGCGGCGCATGCATCTGGTGTGGCTAACCCTTGGGCAGACACTGTTGCTGAGCAGCCTTACCGTGCTGCTGGCGATCCCGCTGGGTATCCTGCTGGCCTGGTGCCTGGTCGCGGTGGTGAACGTGCAGGCATTCGGCTGGCGTTTGCCACTCTACGTGTTCCCTGCACACCTGCTGCAACTGGCCGTGCTGGGCATGTTGACCAGCCTGTTGGCCAGCGCCTGGCCACTGTGGCGGCTGGCACGTCGCCAGCCGCGCGAACTGTTGAGGCCGTTTGCCGATGAAGCGTAGCGCGTGGCTGTTGCTGTGCGGGTTGCTGGGCGGCTGTGATCAGCCCGCCGAGCAGAGCTATGCCGGGCTCGGGCAGCAGGCGGGCGAATTCAGCCAGGTAAGCCGCGGCCATCACCTGGAATTTCCGCGTGACCACGGGGCCCACGATGGCTTTCGTATCGAATGGTGGTATGTCACCGCAAACCTCCAGGACGCCCAAGGGCGTGACTGGGGTGCGCAGTGGACGCTGTTCCGCTCGGCCCTGCGCCCCGGCCCCGAGACTGCCGGCTGGAACAGCCCGAACCTGTGGATGGGGCACGCGGCGCTGACCGGCCCGGGCGCTCATCAGTCTGCCGAAACCCTGGCGCGCGGGGGTATCGGCCAGGCGGGCGTGGAGGCGCAGCCGTTCCGGGCGTGGATCAATGACTGGTCGTTGCAGGGCAGCCGTGGCATCGAGCAGCTGCAAATGGTCGCCAGTGGTGAAGGCTTTCGCTATGACCTGCAACTGCACAGCGATCGGCCCTTGGTGCTGCACGGGGATCAGGGTTACAGCGAGAAGTCCGGCAAGGGGCAGGCTTCGTACTATTACAGCCAGCCGTTCTACCAAGTGAGTGGGGAGGTGCAACGTGACGGCCAGTGCATTGCGGTCACCGGCAAGGCCTGGCTGGACAGGGAATGGAGCAGCCAGCCACTGGCCGCCGGGCAGACGGGATGGGACTGGTTTTCCCTGCACCTGGACAGTGGCGCCAGGCTGATGCTGTTCCAGGTACGCGAGGCGCAGGGGAAGGCGTATCGCGCTGGGACCTGGGTTGGCCCGCAGGGCGCGGTGGTGGCGCTGCAGGGTGCGCAGGTCCAGCTGCTTGCGCTGGCCTGGGCGCGGCAGAAGAATGGCAAAAAGGTGCCGACGCGGTGGCGGGTGCAGGTGCCGGGGCAGGGGGTGGATGTGCAGGTCGAGGCGGTGGAATCGCAGGCCTGGATGGAGACGCGGTTCCCGTATTGGGAGGGGCCGGTGCGCTTGACCGGGAGTGCGGGGGGGCGGGGGTATCTGGAGATGACTGGCTATTAGCCGCCCATATCCATGCCATAACGCGGTCCCGTGTAGGAGCGGCCTTGTGTCGCGAAAGGGGTGCGAAGCGCCCCCCAGGGTCCTCGTACACCACAGCATTGCCGGGGCCGCTTTGCGGCCCTTTCGCGACACGAGGCCGCTCCTTGTATGTTGTGTCTGGCCTAGCGGGAGAGGTTATTCTCGTCGGGCTGAAGAAGCACTTCCGGGGAGGCCGATCGCTCCTGAAGGCAGGTATTGCCCCTGACCTTGTATGTAGAGAGGCCCCCCGCCTCATTGCCCACTGCGAAGAGTATCGAGAAGCCGACAAGTCGGACTTCGCATTACAAGGTTGCAGCAGCATGAAGTTCGAAGGTCGGGGAACCGGAGGCCATTGTTACCTAACTCGCTTGGGAGAGGGAAGGAATGAGTGTCTGGGTTGGCGTCGATATCGGCTCACGTACTTCGGTCGTTGGGGTGCGTAAAGATGGGCGTCCGGCCGGACAGTGGGATATCGCTCAAACCCCTGCAGGCCGTAAGGCTGCGGTGAAAAAGCTGCTGGCACTCAAACCCAAGTCGATCGTGATGGAGGCGACCGGAATCTATTACCTGGACTTGGCCCTTGAGCTACATGCGGCTGACCTCCCTGTATCCGTGATCAACCCCAAGAGCTTCCACAATTTCGCCAAACTGATGCTGGTGAACAGCAAGACCGATGCAATAGATGCTCAACTGCTGTCCGAGTACGGCGAGCGTATGACACCGCGCTTGTGGACACCTCCAAGCCTTGTGCAGCTTGAACTGAGGGCTCTGGGGCGACACATCAATCGTTTGGTGGGGCATCGTACAAGGGCGAAGAACGAACTGCATGCATTGCAGGCGACCGCTACAACCGTGTCGATGCTGATCGAGGATCAGGAGGAAGCGATTGCTTCACTGGATAATCGAATTGAGCGCTTTCGTAAGGCGGGCCGCGAGCTGGTCGCCCAGTGTCCGACGCTTACTCGGCAGTACAAGCAGCTGCTCGCAGGGCCTGGGATGGGAGAAGTCTCTGCACTTGCGGCATTGGCTGAACTGACCATCCTTCCTCAAATGCTCAAGTCCTCGCAGGTAGCTCGCCACGCGGGTCTCGATGTTCGACAGACCCAATCGGGAACGAGCATTGATAAGCCCGGCAGACTCGGCAAAAGTGGGAATGCTTATCTACGGGCAGCCATGTACATGCCTGCCTTGACCGCAGTGCGCTGCGACCCTTATGCGAAGGCTTTTTACGAGTCGTTGGTCAACAGGGGCAAGAAGAAAATGCAGGCTATCGCTGCTGTCATGCGCAAGTACCTGACAGGCATCTGGGCATGTATGCGCGGGGATGAGCCATTTGATACGGCCAAGCTTTTCAGCTCTGAACACCTCAGAAAAGCTTGACCGCCAACAGAGTATCTACACAGGGCCGCGTCAGCCCATTCAGTCTTTGATCAAGCCCCGCAACACCGCCCGCGCTTCTTCGGTGCGCAAGCACTCGATGAACAACCGGCTTTCCCGCGCCACTGTCGCCTCTAGCTCGGCCCGCTGGCCGTCCTTGAGCAGCCGCTTGCTGATACGCAGCGCCGCCTGTGGGTAGCCTTGCAGCTGTCGCGCCAGCTTGCGGGCTGCAGCCAGGCACTGTTCGCCATCCTCATGCAGTTCATTGGCAAGCCCCCAGGCCAGCATCTGTTCGCCGTCGAGCAACTCGTTTGCCAGCAGCAGGCGAGCCGCACGGGCATGGCCAAGCAAACGCGGCAGCAGCAGGCTGGAACCAAACTCCGGGCACACGCCCAACGGCGCGAAAGGGATGCGCAGCTTGGTCGTACGGCTGACCAGCACTTGGTCGCAATGCAACAGCAAGGTGGCACCGATGCCGATCGCCGCACCACTGACCGCGGCAATCAGCGGCTTGTCCAGGCCCATCACCACCCGCATCAGGCGGAACACCGGGCTGTCCAGGTCGGCGGGCGGGTTGTCGAGGAAGTCGCGCAAGTCATTGCCAGCGGTAAAGCAGTGCGGCCCACCGGTAATGATGATGGCCTCGACATCAGGGTCTTCACCTGCCGCCAGCAGCAGGTCGCCCAGCTGTTGGTACATGGCGGTGTTCAAGGCGTTGAGCTTGTCGGGGCGGTTGAAGGCCAGGGTCAGCAGGCCCTGGTCCAGGTCACGTGTGATCAGGTCGTTCATGGCAGCCGCTTTTGTTGTTGTGGGCTAGGGTGCCAAGGGTTTATCACGCAGTCTGGCTTGTTGTACAGTCGTTCAGTCCAACCCCTAGCCCGAGAGCCGCCGATGAACCAGGAAGCCCGCTACCACCGCATGCTACCGGAATTGCGCAAAGCCAACCTGGTCGAGGCGACCCTGGCATGCCTCAAGCGCCATGGCTTCCAGGGCGCGTCGATCCGCAAGATTTCGGCCGAGGCCGGGGTTTCGGTCGGGTTGATCAGCCATCACTACGCCGGCAAGGATGAGCTGGTTGCCGAAGCCTACATGGCGGTCACCGGCCGGGTGATGGGCCTGCTGCGCGAGGCCATGGCCCAGGCCGCGCCCAATGCCCGCGAACGGTTGTCGGCGTTCTTCCGCGCCTCGTTCTGCGCCGAGTTGCTCGACCCGCAATTGCTCGACGCCTGGCTGGCGTTCTGGGGCGCGGTGAAGACCGCCGAGGCGATCAACCAGGTGCATGACCATTCTTATGGAGAATACCGCAACGAACTGAGCGGGCTGCTGGCCACGCTGGCCGGGGAGGAGGGCTGGCAGGGCTTCGATGCCGACCTTGCGGCCATCAGCCTGAGTGCCTTGCTCGACGGCCTGTGGCTGGAGTCGGGGCTCAACCCCGGTACATTCACCCCCGAGCAGGGCGTGCTGATCTGCGAGGCCTGGGTCGATGGCCTGCAGGCCGGTGGCCGGCGCCGCTTCAGTCTGCCGGAGGGTTGTTGATCGCCTGTTCAGTAACGAGTACGCTGCTGTCGCGAGTGTGTAGAACAAACCAATAAAAAAAGAGACGACACGCAATGACGCCTCGGGTATTGATCGTCGATGACGATCCGCTTATTCGTGACTTGCTGCAGGCCTATCTGTCCCGGGAAGGCTATGACGTGCACTGCGCCGACACCGCGGAACAGGCCGAAGCCCTGCTCGGCAGCCAAGATGTCGACCTGGTGTTGCTGGATATCCGCCTGCCCGGCAAGGACGGCCTTACCCTGACCCGCGAGCTGCGGGTACGTTCGGAGGTGGGCATCATCCTCATCACGGGGCGCAACGACGACATCGACCGCATCGTCGGCCTGGAATGCGGCGCCGACGACTACGTGATCAAACCGCTCAACCCCCGCGAACTGGTATCCCGCGCCAAGAACCTGATCCGCCGCGTGCGCCATGCCCGTGAAGTACACCCGGCACCGGCCTGCGCGCAATCGCTGAAGCAGTTCGCCGACTGGGCGCTGGACACCGACCGCCGGCGGCTGATCGACGCCCGTGGCGGGCAGACACTGCTGACCCATGGCGAGTTTCAGCTGCTCAGCGTGTTTCTGCGTAACAGCGGCCACACCCTCAGCCGCGACCAGTTGATGGACCAGATCCGCAACCGCGAGTGGGTGCCCAACGACCGCTCCATCGACGTGCTGGTCGGCCGCTTGCGGCGCAAGCTGCACGACGACCCGGCCGAGCCCCAACTGATCATCACCATCCACGGCACCGGTTACCTGTTCACTGCCAGTGTGGCGGCATGACCCGCAGCGCCTGGGTGCTGGCCTTGGCATTGTTCGCCGTGCAAGCCAGCGCAGGGCAACCGGTGCGCTACTGCGACTACCCGGTGTACCCGCCGATTTCCTGGAGTGACGGCCACCAGGTGCGCGGCCTGGCCCCCACCGTGGTGCGAGAGCTGTTCGCGCGCATGGGCCATGAGGTGCAGACCGTGGTGCTGGGCAACTGGAAGCGTTGCCTGATGGACGCCGCCGCCGGGCGAGTGGACGTGGTGCTGGCCTATAACAGCGACCAGCGTGACCAGCGCATGCGCTTTTCCACGGTGCCGGTGGTGCGCGAGGAAGTGGCGGTGTTCTACAACCGCCTGCGGCCGGTGCAGTTCCAGCGCCTTGAGGACCTGGCCGGCTACCGCGGCGGCCTGCTGTACGGCGAAAGCTACGGCGCCGAGTTCGACCGCTTCGTCGCCCGCCACCAGAACATCGAACGGGTGTCGTCCAGCCAGCAGAACTTCGGCAAGCTGATCCGTGGGCGCATCGACTACGTGATCCAGGAGCGGCGCACCGGCCAGCTGTTCATCGAAAACCTGCCCGGGGCGCAGGACATCCGCGTATTGCCCACGGCCCTGAGCGTGGACTACTTGCGTGTTGCAGTATCACGGCAATCGCCATTGAGCCAGCATATGGATGAAATCGACGCGCAGCTGCGGCGCATGAACCAGGCCGGCGAGATCGAGCGCTGGCTGGAACAAAGCGAAGTGACCTACCGCGACATGATCAACCTGCCGGCGGATACCCGATGAACCACCGGCGCACCGATGGCCTGCTGCGCCGCCTGCTGCTGTTCATCCTGCTGTTCAGCCTGTGCTTCACGGTGCTGGCCAGCTCGGTGCAGCTGTACTTTGAATACCGCCGCGAAATGCGCGATATCGAGGCGCGCATGGCATTGATCCGCGCCGGCTACCTGGCCAGCCTTGAGCGCAGCCTGTGGGACCTGGACGAGGCCCAGCTGGATACGCAACTGCGCGGCCTGGTGGACTTTTCCGATGTCGCCCGGGTGCGCCTGGTCAGCGACGATTTCCAGCTGCTGCGCGGTGCCGCCGAGCCCAAGGGCCCGCTGCGCATCGAACGCTTCCCGCTCGATTACCAGCCGCCCTCGGGGCCGGCCAGGCACCTGGGCGAGCTGGAAGTGAGCATCGACCTGGGCGCAGTGCACCGGCGGCTGTATGCCACGGGCCTTGCCAGCCTGCTGTGGATGGGCGTGTTCCTGTGTGGCCTGGCGGTGGCGTTGTCGGGGCTGTTCTACCGCCTGGTCACCCGCCACCTGCAAGTGATGGCCGAGTTCGCCCGCCGTATTGGTGCCGGCCAGTGGCAGGAACCGTTGCGCCTGGGGCGCCGCCCGTCGACGCGCCCGGACGAGATCGACACCGTGGCCAATGCCCTGGATGACATGCGCCGCGCCATTCTCAGCGACATCGAGCGCCGCGAGCGCGACCGCCTGGCGCTGCAGGACAAGCGCGACGAGCTGCAGGCCATGGTCGAGCGGCGCACCGCCAGCCTGGCCCGGGCCAAGGACGAGGCCGAAGCCGCCAACCTGGCCAAGTCGCGCTTCCTGGCGACCATGAGCCACGAGCTGCGCACACCGCTCAACGGCATTCTTGGCATGGCCGAGCTGCTGCGCGGCGGCCGGCTGGAGGTGGCCGATCGCCAGCGCGTCGAGGCCTTGTACAAGGCCGGCGAGGGGCTGTTGGCGATTCTCAATGAAGTACTGTATTTCGCCCGGCTGGAGGAGGGCGATAGCCGCGCCGAGCTGGTCGGTTTTTCCCTGCGCCAGTTGTGCCAGGAAGTGCTGGCGCTGCTCGAACCCATGGCCAGGGACAACGGTGACACCCTGCAACTGAATATCGACGAGCAATTGGCCGAGTACCAGCACGGTGCCGAACAGTACCTGCGTCAGGTGCTCAGCAACCTGCTGGCCAACGCCATCAAGTTCACCGAACACGGCCAGGTGCGGCTTGCGGTGCAGGTACTGGCCAATGACCCGGGATCGCAGCGCTTGCGGGTGTCGGTCAGTGACAATGGCATCGGCATCGAACCGGCGGTACAGGCGAGGATATTCGACCGTTTCGTCCAGGCCAGCGAGGCAGTGGCCCGGCGCTATGGCGGCACCGGCCTGGGCCTGGCGATCTGCAAGCACCTGGTGGAAAAACTGGGGGGTAGCATTGGCCTGGACAGCGTGCAGGGGCAGGGCAGTTGCTTCTGGTTCGAGCTCGACCTGCCCCGCGGGCAGCCAGCGCTGGCCAGTTCGCCAGCGCCTTCGCCCCTGGCCAGCCTGGATATCCTGGTGGTCGAGGACGTGGCGTTGAACCGCGAGGTAGCCGGCGGGTTGCTGCTGCGCGATGGCCACAGGGTGAGTTTTGCCGAGGATGCCGGGCAGGCCCTGCAGGCCTGCGCACAGCGGCGCTTCGACCTGATCCTGCTCGACGTGCACCTGCCCGGCATGAGTGGGGTGGAATTGTGCCGGCAATTGCGTGCCACGCCCGGGCCGAACCGCCACAGCCGGGTCCTGGCGCTGACGGCCGGTGTGCAACCGGGGCAGGTGCCGGGTTATCTGGACGCTGGCATGCAGGGAGTGCTGGCCAAGCCCCTGCGGCTGGAAAACCTGCGCCAGGCGCTGGCCGAAGCGGCGGCGCCCACCGAAGTGGCGGGTGTTGATGGGGCAATGGACTGGTCGTTGCTGGACACCCACCGCTCGCTGCTGGGTGAGCAGAAGCTGCAAGGCCTGTTGAAGGTGCTGCGCCAGTCGCTGGAGCAGCACGCCACGGCGTTGGCCGAGGCGCTGGCAGCCCAGGACTTTACCGAAGTGCTGCACCTTGCCCACCGCCTGGCCGGCAGTTGCGACTCCCTGGGTTTTTCTGGCCTGGCTGAATTGTTGCGTCGCCTTGAAGACGCTGCCAGGCAGCACGACGAACAGGCATTGAAAGCGCTCGGCGAGCTGCTGGCCACCCAGCTTGCCCAGGCCCACGCCACCCTGGAACAGCTGATCCAGAGCTGACGTACAAAAAACTTACGACTTTTTACATCTTCGATCCGTTCGTACAACGGCACCTTACATCCGTTTCCAATAATCCATGGCAACCGTGTTGCACGCGGTCCATGAGGCTTATTGGAGACAAGAATAATGACATGCCGTAGCGCTCAGCCCCTCCTTCCCAACACTCCGCGCGGCACCCCCGCGTGGCCAGGCACCGGCCGCAAAGGCGAGGTGCGCCATGACTGACAACCGCGAAAAGATCCAGCTCACCCGCGCACTGAAAAGCCGGCACATCTTCATGCTGTCGCTGGGCGGGGTGATCGGCACCGGGCTGTTCATGGGCTCGGGCGTGACCATCAACCAGGGCGGCCCGGTAGGCGCGATCCTGGCGTACCTGGTCGCAGGTTTGCTGATGTACCTGGTGATGGTCTGCCTTGGCGAGCTTTCGGTGCAGATGCCGGTGTCCGGCTCGTTCCAGGCCCACGCCACCAAGTTCATCGGCCCTGCCACCGGCTTCATGATCGGCTGGGTGTACTGGATGAGCTGGGCCACCACCGTGGGCCTGGAGTTCACTGCCGCCGGCATGCTGATGACCCGCTGGTTCCCGGAGGTGCCGATCTGGTACTGGTCGGCGCTGTTCGTGGTCGTGCTGTTCGGGCTCAACGCCCTGGCCACCCGCGCCTTCGGCGAGGCGGAGTACTGGTTCTCGGGGATCAAGGTGGCGACCATCGTCGGCTTCATCATCATCGGCCTGCTGGTGATCTTCGGCGCCATCCCGCTGAGCAGCGGGGCGCCGGCACCGATGCTGGACAACCTGGTGGGCGAGTCGCTGTTCCCCCATGGCCTGTCGGCGGTGTTCGCGGTGATGATGACGGTGGTCTATGCCTTCCAGGGTTGCGAGATCATGGGGGTGGCCGCTGGCGAGACCGAGCACCCGGAAAAGAGCATCCCGCGGGCTGTGCGCAACGTGGTGTTCCGCGTGCTGATCTTCTACGTGCTGGCGATTGCCGTGCTCTCGGCCATCGTGCCGTTCGAACAGGCCGGGCTGATGGAAAGCCCGTTCGTGCAGGTGTTCGACATGGTCGGCATTCCCTTTGCCGCCGACCTGATGAACTTCGTGATCCTCACCGCCATCCTTTCGGTGGGCAACTCCGGGCTGTATGCCTCCACGCGCATCCTGTGGGCCATGTCGAAGAGCGGCATGGCGCCGAAGAGCCTGTCGCCGCTGAGCAAGCGTGGCGTGCCGTTGCGGGCGCTGAGCATCACCCTGTGCTTTGCGCTGATTTCGCTGATGACCAGTTTCATTGCCGCCGACACCCTGTTCATGGTGTTGATGGCGGTGAGTGGCATGTCCGGCACCGTGACCTGGATCGTCATTGCCCTGGCGCAGTACCGCTTCCGCAAAGTCTACCTGCGTGACGGTGGGCAACTGCAGGACCTGAAGTACAAGGCGCCGCTGTACCCGCTGGTGCCGCTGCTGTGCATCACCCTGTGCAGCTCGCTGTTCGTGTTCCTGGCGCTGGATGAAACCCAGCGGCCGTCGTTGTACTGGGGCTTTGGCTTCATTGCCCTGTGCTATGCGGCGTACTTCTTCGTCAACCGCCGTCGGCAGGGGGCCTTCGAGCCTAGTGCGCCGGGGGTTTGATGCCGTGGGGCGTTGGTTGTAAGTGTTGGCGAATTTATTGTCTGTGAGATCGAGCGCCGCGCGGGCGGCGCTCGATCTCCCTGGCAACGAAAATGCCATGCCGAAACAAAGCCGCGTAACAACAAAAACCGAGTTGTGCGAAGTTGTAACAGCCCATCCCGCCTTGCTGAACACTCGTTTAGTATCTCGCTCATCAAGCCCTCCCAAAACCATCACAACAACACCGAGGCCCCCCATGACCACCCCGTCGTCGTCACTGTTGAGCAAGGTCGAAGCCGGCGTTGCCTGGATTACCCTCAACCGCCCCGAGCAGCGCAATGCGCTGGACATCCCCACCCTCAAGCAACTGCACGCCCTGCTGGAAACCTGCAACAGCGACCCGGCCGTGCGCGTGGTGGTGCTGACCGGCAGCGGCCGCAGCTTCTGCGCCGGTGCCGACCTGGCCGAATGGGCCGCGGCCGAAGCCCAGGGGACGCTGGAAAGTTACGGCTGGACCGAAACCGCCCACGCCTTGATGTTGTGCCTGCACAGCCTGGACAAGCCCACCATCGCCGCCATCAACGGTACCGCCGTGGGCGGTGGCATGGACCTCAGCCTGTGCTGCGACCTGCGCATCGCCGCGGCCTCGGCGCGCTTCAAGGCCGGCTACACCAGCATGGGCTACAGCCCCGATGCAGGTGCCAGCTGGCACCTGCCACGGCTGATCGGCAGCGAGCAGGCCAAGCGCCTGTTGTTCCTCGATGAGCTGTGGGGTGCCGAACGTGCCTTGGCGGCCGGGCTGGTCAGCGAAGTCTGCGCCGACGAGCAACTACCCGCCGTAGCCGCCGAGCTGGCCGGGCGCCTGGCCAACGGCCCCACATTTGCCTACGCGCAGACCAAGCGGCTGATCCGCGATGGCGCGCTGCGCACCCTGGCCGAGCAGCTGGAAGCCGAGCGCCAGGCCGGCCTGCTGTGTGGCCGCAGCCAGGACGGTGCCGAGGCGTTGCAAGCGTCGGTGGAACGCCGCGCACCCCGTTTCACCGGCCAGTAACCCGATAACCGACCCTCACCAGGACCTTCGCAGATGAATTTCCAACTGACCCAAGAACAAGAAATGTTGGTGGAAGCGGTACGCAGCTTTGTCGTCAAGGAGCTGCTGCCCCATGAGGAGGCGGTGGACCGCGCCGATGCCGTATCGCCCGAGCTGGCTGCGCAGATCCGCGGCAAGGCGATCGCTGCCGGGTTCTATGCCTTCAACATGCCCGAGGAGGTCGGCGGCGGTGGCCTGGATTACCTGTCCCAGGCGCTGATCGAGCGCGAGCTGTCCAAGGTGTCCTGGGCCCTGCACGTGTTCGTTGCGCGGCCGTCGAAAATCCTCATGGCCTGCAAGGACGAGCAGGTCAACGACTACCTGTTGCCCTGTGTGCAGGGCGAGAAGATCGACTGCTTTGCCCTCACCGAGCCGGGTGCCGGCTCCGATGCCAACGCCATCAAGACCCGCGCCGTGCGCCAGGGTGACGACTTCTTGATCAACGGCAGCAAGCACTTCATCAGCCATGCCGGCCACGCCGATTTCGCCATCGTCTTCGCTGTCACCGATACCTACGAGCACAACGGGCGCAAGCGCAATGCGGTAACGGCCTTCCTGGTCGACCGTGGCACGCCGGGCATGACCATTCGCCGCGGCCCCAAGTGTGTGAGCAACCGTGGCTACCACACCTACGAGCTGTTCTTCGACGACTGCCGGGTACCGGCCAGCAAGGTGCTGGGCGAGGTCGGCAAGGGCTGGGAGGTGGCCAACGCCTGGCTCACCGCCGGCCGGGTGATGGTCGCCGCCAACTGCGTGGGCCAGGCCCAGCGTGCCCTCGACCTGTCGCTGCAATGGGCCGCCGACCGCAAGCAGTTCGGCCAGGCCATCGGCAGCTACCAGGGTGTGTCGTTCAAGCTGGCCGACATGGCCACGCAGATTCGCGCCGCGGAAATGCTCACCCTGCACACCGCCTGGAAGATGGACCAGGGCAGCATGACCGACGGCGAGGCCGGCATGGCCAAGCTGTTCGCCAGCGAGGTGCTGGGCAAGGTTGCCGACGAAGCCGTGCAGATCTTTGGCGGCATGGGCCTGATGGATGAAGGGCCGGTCGAGCGCATCTGGCGCAACGCACGCATCGAGCGCATCTGGGAAGGCACCTCGGAAATCCAGCGGCACATCATCGCCCGCGAACTGCTGCGCCCGCTGCTGCGCTGAGCGCCAGGAGAACACCCATGTCGCATTCGATTCGTGACAACCTCAAGCGCCTGCTGGCACCTCGGCACCTGGCTTTCGTCGGCGGGCGCAGCATGGCGCGGGCGCTCAAGCGCTGCGCCGAAGGGGGCTTTGGCGGCGAGCTGTGGCTGGTCAACCCACAGCATGCCAGCCTCGAAGGCATCCCCTGTGTAGCGCGGGTGGCCGACTTGCCCTGTGCGCCGGACGCTGTGTTCATCGCCACCAACCGCGAGCTGACCCTGCAGTGCGTTGCCGAGCTGGCCGCACGCGGCGCCGGTGGTGCCATCTGCTACGCCTCGGGCTTTGCCGAAAGCGGCGAGGAAGGCCGTGAGTTGCAGCAACGCCTGCTCGCTGCCGCCGGCAACATGGCCTTGCTCGGCCCCAATTGCTACGGCCTGCTCGACTACCTGCACGGCGCTGCCCTGTGGCCGGTGGCCCACGGTGGCCAGCAGGTGGAGAAGGGCGTGGCGATCCTCACCCAGAGCGGCAACTTCGCCTACAACCTGTCGATGAGCGACCGCTCGCTGCCGGTGGCCTACATGGCCTCGGTCGGCAACCAGGCGCAACTGGGCGTGGCCGAGCTGATGGACGTGCTGCTCGACGACCCCCGGGTAACCGCCATCGGCCTGCACCTGGAAGGCCTGAAGAACGTGCCCGGTTTCGCCCGTGCCGCCTGCAGGGCATTGCAGCAGGGCACGCCGATCATTGCGCTGAAGACCGGCGTGTCGCAGATCGGCGCTGAACTGGCGCTCAGCCATACCAGCTCGCTGTCCGGCTCCGATGCCTTGTACGACAGCCTGTTCCAGCGCCTGGGGGTGATTCGCGTCAGTGGCCCGGTGAGCTTTGTTGAAACCCTCAAGGCCGCCGCCTGTGGACGCTTGCCGGTGAATGGCGAGCTGATCGCCCTGGCTTGCTCCGGTGGCGATGCCGGCTTGATCGCCGACTATGCCGAGCGCAACCAGCTGGTCCTGCCGAAGCTCGAACACGGGCAGGTGGCACAGTTGGCCGAGGTGTTGCCGGCCTATGCCAACCTGGTCAACCCGCTGGATTTCACTACCGCCATCTGGGGTGATGCAACGGCCCTGCAACGCATGCTCGACAGCACCCTGAGCGGCGCAGCCGACGCGGCCATGCTGGTACTGGATTACCCGGCGGCGTTCACTGGCGAACGCAAGGAATGCGACCTGTTGCTGGCGCTGTACTGCGATGCACTGGAACGCCACGGCAAGATCGGTTTCGTCACCTCGGCATTCCCCGAGCTGTTGCCCGCCTGCGCGCGCGCGCGCTTGCACGCGCGTGGCATCGCCGCCCTGCAGGGCGTGGAGGATGGCCTGGCAGCCTGGGGCCGCATCGTCGCCTACCAGCGCAACCGCCAGCGGCTGCTGGAACAGGGCGAGGCTGCGCGGGTGCCACTGTGCCCGCAGGCTCTCCCAGGCGAGAGCCGCCTGCTGGACGAGTGGCAGTCCAAGCAAGCCCTGCGCGCCTTCGGCCTGCCGGTACCGGCCGGGGTGTTGAGCACACCCGAGCGCGCCGTGGCAGACGCCGCCCGCGTTGGCTACCCGCTGGTATTGAAGGCGGTCAGCGCGCAACTGCCGCACAAGACCGAAGCCGGTGCGGTAGCGCTGAACCTGCGCGATGCAGCCGCCCTCGAGCATGCGCTGATGCAGATGCGCCAGCGCATCGCCGTCTACGCCCCGCAGGTAGCGTTCGATCAGGTGCTGCTCGAGCCGATGGCCGAGCCGCCGCTGGCCGAACTGATCGTCGGCATCAAGCGCGAGCATGACTTCGCTCTGGCTTTGGTGATTGGTGCCGGTGGGGTGCTGGTCGAGCTGCTCAAGGACAGCGTCAGCCTGTTGCTGCCGACCACCGACAATGCCATCCGTGCCGCACTGCTCAGCCTGCGCAGCGCCAGCCTGCTGCAAGGCTTCCGTGGCCGCCCGGCTGCCGACCTCGACGCACTGGTTGCGGCAATCCGCGCGGTGGCCGACTACGCCTGCGAAAACGCCGGGCAACTGCTGGAGCTGGATGTGAACCCATTGATGGTCGGTGCCCACGGCACCATCGCGGTCGACGCGCTGATCCGCCTCGGCCAGGCGCAAGGAGAACGACATGAATAAGCACACCTGGACCGCCGGCCAGGCGTTGGTGCGCCTGCTGGCCAACTACGGCGTGGAAACGGTATTCGGCATCCCCGGCGTGCACACCCTGGAGCTGTACCGCGGCCTGCCGGGCAGCGGCATCCGCCATGTGCTGACCCGCCACGAGCAGGGCGCCGGCTTCATGGCCGACGGCTATGCCCGGATAAGCGGCAAACCGGGGGTGTGCTTCGTCATTACCGGCCCGGGCGTGACCAATGCCGCCACCGCCATCGGTCAGGCCTATGCCGACTCCATCCCGATGCTGGTGATTTCCAGCGTCAACCATACTGCCAGCCTGGGCAAGGGCTGGGGCTGCCTGCACGAGACCCAGGACCAGCGCGCCATGACCGCGCCGATTACCGCCTTTTCCGCCGTGGCCCTGCGCGGCGACGACCTGCCCGAACTGATTGCCCGCGCCTGGGCCGTGTTCGACAGCGAACGGCCGCGCCCGGTGCACATTTCGGTGCCGCTGGACGTTCTGGCCGCGCCGGTCAGCCGTGACTGGAGCGATGAGGTGGTGCGCCGCCCCGGCCGTGGCCAGCCGTGCCGCGACATCCTCGACCAGGCCGCCGTGAAGCTGGCCGCCGCCAAGCGCCCGATGATCATTGCCGGTGGCGGGGCATTGCACGCGGCCGAGCAGCTGCAGCAACTGAGCACCCGGCTGGCAGCCCCACTGTTCACCAGCGTGGCCGGCAAGGGCCTGCTGCCAGCGGACGCGCCGCTGAATGCCGGCGCCAGCCTGTGCGTCGAACCCGGCTGGCAACTGATCAGCCAGGCCGATGTGGTGCTGGCAGTGGGTACCGAAATGGCTGATACCGACTTCTGGCGCGAGCGCCTGCCGATCAGCGGCGAGCTCCTGCGGGTGGACATCGACCCGCGCAAGTTCAACGACTTCTACCCATGTGCCATTGCCCTGCATGGCGATTCCCGGCAAACCCTGGCCGGCCTGCTCGAGCACCTGCCAGCGCTGAACCGCGACCCGGCCCAGGCCAGCGAAGCAGTGGCCAACCTGCGCCAGGCCATTCGCAGCGGGCATGCGCCGCTGCAGGCCGTGCATCAGGCAATCCTCGATCGCATTGCCGCCGTGCTGCCCGACAATGCCTTCATCAGCAGCGACATGACCCAGTTGGCCTACACCGGCAACTACGCTTTCGCCAGCCGGGCGCCGCGCAGCTGGCTGCACCCCACCGGCTACGGCACCCTCGGCTACGGCCTGCCGGCCGGCATCGGCGGCATGTTCGCCAGCGACCAGCGCCCAGGCCTGGTACTGGTAGGCGATGGCGGCTTCCTCTATACCGCCCAGGAACTGGCCACGGCAGTCGAGGAACTGGAGCGACCGTTTGTCGTGCTGTTGTGGAACAATGACGCCCTCGGCCAGATCCGCGACGACATGCTCGGCCTGGACATCGAGCCGGTCGGCGTACTGCCGCGCAACCCGGATTTCATCGGCCTGGCCCGTGCCTTCGGTTGCACGGTGCGCCAGCCGCGTGACCTG
Organism: Pseudomonas putida; assembly: GCA_029953615.1. Taxonomy (NCBI): domain Bacteria; kingdom Pseudomonadati; phylum Pseudomonadota; class Gammaproteobacteria; order Pseudomonadales; family Pseudomonadaceae; genus Pseudomonas; species Pseudomonas putida. Next base: position 4,599,886 of record CP124529.1, read on the forward strand.
GACGCGCTGCAGGCCGATCTGGCCAGCGGTTTCGCCACCCCCGGCGTCACCTTTATCGAACTCAAACACACCTGCGTCTGCTAAGCCGCAGACACCACGAACAACAACAAGAGAAATCACCATGCCATTTCGCCGTACCCTCCTGGCTGCATCCCTCGCTCTGCTGATCACCGGCCAGGCCCCGCTGTACGCCGCACCGCCCCTGTCGATGGACAACGGCACCACGGCCCTGACCGTGCAGAACAGCAACGCCTGGGTCGAAATCAGCGCCGGCGCCCTGCAACACAACATCCGTACCTTGCAGGCCGAGCTGGGCGGCAAGTCCAAGCTGTGCGCGGTGCTCAAGGCCGACGCCTATGGCCACGGTATCGGCCTGGTCATGCCGTCGATCATCGCCCAGGGCGTGCCCTGCGTGGCGGTGGCCAGCAACGAGGAGGCGCGCGTGGTCCGCGCCAGCGGCTTCACCGGGCAACTGGTGCGGGTACGTCTGGCCAACGTCAGCGAAGTAGAAGATGCCCTGCAGTACGACATGGAAGAGCTGGTCGGCAGCGCCGAGTTCGCCCGCCAGCTCGATGCCATCGCCGAACGCCACGGCAAGACCCTGCGCATTCATTTGGCGCTCAACTCCAGTGGCATGAGCCGCAACGGCGTGGAAATGACCACCTGGTCCGGCCGGGGTGAGGCGCTGCAGGTCACCGACCAGAAGCACCTCAAGCTGGTCGCGCTGATGACCCACTTCGCCGTGGAAGACAAGGACGATGTGCGCAAAGGCCTGGTAGCGTTCAACGAGCAGACCGACTGGCTGATCAAGCACGCGAAACTTGATCGCAGCAAGCTCACCCTGCACGCCGCCAACTCCTTCGCTACGCTGGAAGTGCCGGAAGCGCGCCTGGACATGGTGCGCACCGGCGGCGCGCTGTTCGGCGACACCGTGCCGACGCATACCGAATACCAACGTGTCATGCAGTTCAAGTCGCACGTGGCTGCGGTGCATAGCTACCCGGCAGGCAACACCGTCGGCTATGACCGCACCTTCACCCTGGCGCGTGATTCGCGCCTGGCCAACATCACCGTGGGTTACTCCGATGGTTACCGCCGGGTGTTCACCAACAAGGGCCATGTGCTGATCAACGGCCACCGAGTGCCAGTGGTGGGCAAGGTGTCGATGAACACCTTGATGGTCGATGTCACCGATTTCCCCGATGTGAAGGGGGGCAACGAAGTGGTGCTGTTCGGCAAGCAGGCCGGGGGGGAGATCACCCAGGCCGAGATAGAAGAAATCAACGGCGCGTTGCTCGCCGACCTCTACACCGTATGGGGCAGTTCCAACCCGAAGATTCTCGTCGACTGAAACCGCCATGAAGGGAGATTGCCATGCGCTACGCCAAGCTCACTCAACGCATCGCCGGCGACGGGGCTGCCGCCTGGGACATCCACTACCGCGCCCTGGCGCTGCAGGCCGAGGGCAAGGATATCCTGCTGCTGTCGGTGGGTGACCCGGACTTCGACACCCCCGCGCCGATCGTCGAGGCGGCCATCGACAGCCTGCTTGCCGGCCATACCCATTACGCCGATGTGCGCGGCAAGCTGGCGCTGCGCCAGGCAATCGCCAATCGCCACTTCCAGCGTAGCGGCCAGGCCGTCGATGCCGACCAGGTGACGGTGCTGGCGGGGGCCCAGTGTGCGCTGTACTGCGTGGCCCAGTGCGTGCTCGACCCGGGTGACGAGGTGATTGTCGCCGAGCCCATGTACGTTACCTACGAGGCGGTGTTCGGGGCCTGTGGCGCCAAGGTGGTGCCAGTGCCGGTCAAGCCGGAGAACGGCTTTCGGGTGTGCCCGCGTGACGTGGCTGCGCGCATCACCCCGCGTACCCGCGCCTTGGCCCTGAACAGCCCGCACAACCCCTCGGGGGCGAGCCTGCCGCGCGCTACCTGGGAGGCGCTGGCCGAACTGTGCATCGCCCACGATCTGTGGCTGATCTCCGACGAGGTGTACAGCGAGCTGCTGTACGACGGCGAGCATGTCAGCCCTGGCAGCCTGCCGGGCATGGCCGAGCGCACCGCCACCCTCAACAGCCTGTCGAAGTCGCATGCCATGACCGGGTGGCGGGTGGGCTGGGTAGTAGGTTCGACCGAGCTGGCCGCCCACCTGGAAAACCTCGCCTTGTGCATGCTGTACGGTTCGCCGGACTTCATCCAGGATGCCGCCGTGGTGGCGCTGGAGCAGCAACTGCCGGAACTGGATGTTATGCGCGAAGCCTATCGTCAGCGTCGCGACCTGGTGTGCGAGCAGTTGGCCGACTGCCCGGGCATCAAGGTGCTCAAGCCCGATGGCGGTATGTTCGTGATGGTCGATATCCGTGAGACCGGCGTATCTGCCCAGACCTTTGCGGACTACCTGTTGGACAGCCAGGGCGTGTCGGTGCTTGCCGGCGAAGCGTTCGGCCCCAGCGCTGCCGGGCATATCCGCCTGGGCCTGGTGCTGGGCAATGCGGAGCTGATCGATGCCTGCCGACGCATCGCCTGCTGTGCCGACGAACTGAAACGGGACTACGGCCATGCGTGAGTATGCGCGGCTGTACATCGACGGCGCCTGGCAGGTGCCGAGCGGGCAGGGCATGGCCGAGGTGATCGATCCGGCCACCGAACAGGCCATCGGCCGGGTGCCGCTGGGCGCCGAGGCCGATGTCGAACGGGCGGTGATGGCTGCGCGGCGGGCCTTCGATGGCTGGTCGCGCACACCGTCCAGCGTACGCGCCGGGTACATAACGGCGCTGGCTGCACAGCTGAAGCGCCGCGCGGCGGAAATGGCCTCGCTCATCACCGACGAGCTGGGCATGCCGGTGCAGTGGTGCCAGGCGGTACAGGTCGAGGGCCCGATCGCCGGGCTGGAGCAGTACGCCGAACTGGCCGGGCTGATGGAGCAGGTGCGCGAAGTCGGCAACTCGCTGGTGTACCGCGAGGCCGTTGGCGTGTGCGCCTTCATCAACCCGTGGAACTACCCGCTGCACCAGATGATCGGCAAGCTGGCGCCGGCCCTGGCCGCCGGCTGCACGGTGGTGGTCAAGCCCAGCCAGGAAACGCCGCTGCATGCCTTCATGCTGGCCGAGATGATCGAGGCCATCGGCTTGCCGGCCGGGGTGTTCAACCTGGTCAGCGGGCCGGGGGCCAAGGTGGGTGAGGCCCTGGCCCGGCACCCGCAGGTGGACATGGTGTCGTTCACCGGCTCCACCGGTGCCGGGGTGCGCGTGGCCCAGGCGGCCGCGCCTACGGTGAAACGGGTGTGCCTGGAGCTGGGTGGCAAATCACCCCTGCTGATCACTGCCGACGCCGACCTGCACGCGGCGGTGCGCCATGGGGTGCAGGATGTGATGGTTAATTCGGGGCAGACCTGCACGGCCCTGACCCGCATGCTGCTGCCGGCCAGCCGCTACGCCGAGGCGCTGGAGATCGCCGAGGCCGAGACCCGCGCGCTGGTCATGGGCGACCCGCGTGACCCTGCCAGCTTCCTCGGGCCGATGTGTTCGGCAGGCCAGCGGCGCACCGTGCTCGACTACATTCGCCTGGGGCAGGAGGAGGGCGCGCGCCTGCTGTGCGGCGGTGATGCAGCCGGCTTCGAACGCGGCTTCTATGTGGCGCCGACGTTGTTCGCCGATGTCGACAACCGCATGCGCATCGCCCAGGAGGAAATCTTCGGCCCGGTGCTGTGCCTGATCCCTTATGCCGACGAGGCCCAGGCGCTGGCCCTGGCCAACGATTCGCCGTTCGGCCTGTCCAGCGCGGTGTGGGCCGGCAGCCGCGAGCACGGCCTGGCCCTGGCACGGCAGATACGCGCCGGGCAGTGCTTCATCAACGGTGGCGGGTTCAACTACCAGGCACCGTTCGGTGGCTACAAGCAGTCGGGCAACGGGCGCGAGTGGGGCGAGGAGGGGCTGGCGGAGTTCGTCGAGGTGAAAGCGGTGCAGTGCTGAGCCACAGCTGGAAGACAACCTGTTTTGTGTGAGGAGAAAGTTTGTGAATGTACTGATCGTCCACGCTCACCCCGAGCCGCAATCGTTCACTGCTGCCCTGCGTGACCAGGCCGTGGAAACCTTCCGCGCCCAGGGCCACCAGGTGCAGGTCAGCGACCTGTACGCCATGGGCTGGAACCCGGTGGCCAGTGCCGATGATTTCAGCCAGCGCGAGAACCCCGAATACCTGGTGTATGCCCTGGAGCAGCGCCAGGGGGTCAAGCGCGGCGCCATTGCCGCGGACATCCAGCAAGAGCTGGACAAGCTGCTGTGGGCCGACTTGCTGGTGCTGAACTTCCCGATCTTCTGGTTCTCGGCGCCGGCCATGCTCAAGGGCTGGATCGACCGGGTGCTGGTGTCGGGGGTGTGCTATGGCGGCAAGCGCTTCTACGACCAGGGCGGGTTGGCGGGCAAGAAAGCGCTGGTGACCGTGACCCTGGGCGGGCGCGAGCACATGTTTGGCGACGGGGCGATTCATGGGCCGCTGGAGGACATGCTGCGGCCGATTTTGCGCGGCACGCTGGCCTATGTCGGCTTCGAGGTGCTGCCGCCGTTCGTGGCCTGGCATGTGCCATATATCAGCGACGAGGCGCGGCAGGCGTTTTTGCAGCAGTACCGGCAGCGCCTGGAGCAGCTTTCGGACGATCAGCCGCTGGTATTCCCGCGCCTTGAGCAGTTCGACGAGGCACTGTACCCACTGGCGTGATTGCCTGTACTGGCCTCATCGCCGGCAAGCCAGCTCCCACAGGGAAAATCACAGGGCTTCAGGACTGTGGAGAACCTGTGGGAGCTGGCTTGCCGGCGATTGGGCCTGTGGCCTTGATACAAATTTCACCTGCCAAAAAACGACCACCCACACATTCGGGGTATGTTCCCCTTCGGCAAATCCCTCGATAGTGCCCCCATCGGCTCGATCCCGAGCACTCACACGATGGAGTTGCCATGCGCAAGGTACTGAAGGTGATTGGCGGTCTGCTGCTGGCGTCTGGCGCCAGCCTGGCCCAGGCGGCAGAGGTGGACAGCGGTAACACGTTGCGGTTGTACAACTGGACCGATTACATCGGCGAAACCACCCTGGCCGACTTCGAGAAGGCCACCGGCATCAAGGTCATCTACGACACTTTCGACGGCTACGAAACGGTACAGACCAAACTGCTCACCGGCCGCTCCGGCTACGACCTGGTGATGCTCAACGCTTCCCTGGTACCCCCGCTGATCAGCGCCGGGGTGTTCCAGGCGCTGGACAAGCAGCAATTGCCCAGCTGGCATAACCTCGACCAGCAGGTGGTGAACAACCTGCAAGGTTACGACCCCGGCCTGAAATACTCGGCGCCCTACACCTGGGGCAGCTCGGGGGTGACCTACAACGTCGACAAGATCACCGCACGCATGCCCGACGCCCCCATCGGCTCGCTGGCCATGCTGTTCGACCCCAGGATCGTCTCGCGCTTCGCCGACTGCGGCGTCACCCTGATGGACGCACCGACCGAAGTCATCCCGCTGGCCTTGCAGTACCTGGGCAAGGACCCCCGCAGCGCATCGCCGGCCGACCTCAAGGCGGCCGAACAACTGCTGCTAGGCATTCGCCCGTACATTCGCAAGTTCGACTCGGTCAACTACCTCACCAGCCTGCCCAATGGCGATGTCTGCCTGGCCCTGACCTGGTCCGGTGACTACGCCACCGCCCAGGCCCGCGCGGTGGAAGCGAAAAAGGACATCAAGCTGTCGTTCTTCATCCCCCAGGAAGGCTCGCTGATCTGGTTCGACAATCTGTACATCCCCAAGGATGCGCCGCACGCGGCCAACGCCCACCGCTTCATCGAGTTCCTGCTGCAGCCGCAGACCATGGCCAAGGTCACCGACTACATCCACTACGCCAACAGTAACGCCGCCGCCACTGCGCTGGTGCGGGACGAGATCCGCCAGGACCCGGCCATCTACCCCGACGCGCAAACCCGCGAGCGCCTGTTCGCGCAGAAAACCCAGAGCCCGAAGGACATGCGCGCCATCACCCGGGTATGGAGCACGGTCAAGACCGGTTTCTGAACACTGCCCAACGATCACTGCCAAGGAGCTGCCCCATGGCCACCCCAAGCAAAGCATCCAGCGTTGCCCACGACCCGCTGGTGGAAGCCGACAAGGCCCACTACATGCATGGCTACCATGTGTTCGACGAGCACCGCGAGCAAGGCGCGCTGAACATCGTTGCCGGCGAGGGCGCCTACATCCGTGATACTCACGGCAACCGCTTCCTCGATGCCGTCGGCGGCATGTGGTGCACAAACATCGGCCTGGGGCGCGAGGAAATGGCCCTGGCCATCGCCGACCAGGTACGCCAGCTGGCCTATTCAAACCCGTTCTCCGACATGGCCAACGATGTGGCCATCGAGCTATGCCAGAAGCTTGCGCAGCTGGCACCGGGCGATCTCGACCATGTGTTCCTCACCACCGGTGGCTCGACCGCGGTCGACACCGCCTACCGGCTGATCCAGTACTACCAGAACTGCCGTGGCAAGCCGCACAAGAAGCACATCATCGCCCGCTACAACGCCTACCACGGCTCCACCACGCTGACCATGTCGATCGGCAACAAGGCCGCAGACCGGGTGCCGGAGTTCGATTATCACCACGACCTGATCCACCACGTTTCCAACCCCAACCCATATCGTGCGCCGCACGACCTGGACGAGGCCGAGTTCCTCGACTTCCTGGTGGCCGAGTTCGAGGACAAGATCCTCTCGCTGGGGGCTGACAACGTGGCGGCGTTCTTCGCCGAGCCGATCATGGGTTCGGGTGGGGTGATCATTCCGCCCAAGGGCTACTTCCAGCGCATGTGGCAGCTGTGCCAGACATACGACATTCTGTTCGTCGCCGACGAAGTGGTGACCTCGTTCGGGCGCCTGGGCACCTTTTTCGCCAGCGAGGAACTGTTCGGCGTCACCCCCGACATCATCACCACGGCCAAGGGCCTGACCTCGGCCTACCTGCCGCTCGGGGCGTGCATCTTCTCCGAGCGCATCTGGCAGGTGATCGCCGAGCCGGGCAAGGGCCGCTGTTTCACTCACGGCTTCACCTACAGTGGCCACCCGGTGTGCTGCACTGCGGCGCTGAAGAACATCGAGATCATCGAGCGCGAGCATTTGCTGGCGCATGTCAAGGACGTCGGCGGCTACCTGGAGCAGCGCCTGCAAAGCCTGCGCGAGCTGCCGTTGGTGGGGGACGTGCGCTGCATGAAGCTGATGGCCTGTGTCGAGTTCGTTGCCGACAAGGCCAGCAAGGCGCTGTTCGCCGACGAGGTGAACATCGGCGAACGCATCCACAGCAAGGCCCAGGCCAAAGGGCTGCTGGTGCGGCCGATCATGCACCTGAACGTGATGTCGCCGCCGTTGATCATCACCCATGCGCAAGTGGACGAGATCGTCGAAACCCTGCGCCAGTGCATCCTCGAAACCGCGCGCGAACTCACGGTGCTTGGCCTGTATCAGGGGCGATGAAGCTGGCGCAAAGGGCTGTGCGCGGGCGTGCCTGGCAGGCTAGACTGCCGGGCATGACCCAGGCCTCTCCCGACACTCCGCTTACCCTTTCACTGGGCGCGCTGCAGCAATGGCATGCGGCGCTGCAGCGCGCATTGGCCCACAGCGAAACGCCCGAGGCGCTGGCGCATGTGGCGGCCGCCATCGGCCAGCTGGTGCAGGTGGAATCGATGATGATCAGCCTCGAGTGCCAGGGGCGGGCACCGCAACTGCTGTACCAGCAAGGCATCCCCGAGCTGCACCGCGCCGCCGTGCTGGAGCGCTACTTCAGTGCCGGCTATCTGCTCGACCCGTTCTGCCTGGCCGTGCAGAGCGGCCTGGCCGAGGGCTTCTACCACTTGCAGGAAATCGCCCCGGACAACTTCTTCGATAGCGACTACTACAAGGCCTACTACCTGGGTACCGGTTGCAGTGAAGACAGCTACTACATCGTCGACCTCAGCGCTGGCCGCAAGTTGTCGTTGAGCCTGTTCCAGGGTTGTAGCGGCACGCGCCTGAGCGCCGGGCAGATCGACCTGCTGCGGGCACTGGAGCCGATGGTGCGTGAACTGCTGGGGCGCTACGCGCGGCATCATCTGCAGCCCGGCCCGGCGGCCGAGCGTGGCAGCCTGCAGGCGGCGTTCGACAGTTTCGGCTGCCAGGTACTGACCGACCGTGAGCGGGAGGTGGCGCACATGATCCTGCGGGGGCATTCGGTGAAGTCCACCGCGCTGGAGCTGGGCATCTCGCCGGAAACCGTGCGCATGCACCGCAAGAACCTGTACCTGAAGCTGGAGATAAACTCGCAGTCGGAGTTGTTTGCGCGCTTTATCGACTGGCTGCGCGGTGATCACCTCGAACGTTAGAAGCTAATGCGATCGCTGTGGGAGCGGGCGTGTCGAGGCGTCGAACCGCCGCGAACACGGGCGAAGCCCGTGCCATCCACCGCGTTGTCTGCTTCGCGGGCATGCCCGCTCCCACAGGTAAAGTGGGAACTGAAAAGAAATCTCAGCCCCTCCCTTTGGCCAGATAGGCCGCAAACTCCGCCTCCGGCACCATGCTGCCGCCGGTCCCCCACACCAGGTGCGTGGCCCGGCCCATGCGCTCAGCCGACAGGCCCATGCGCGCCAGGTACTCAGGTGATTCAAGCACCCTGACCATGCCCGGCATCCCCGCCAGCGCCGAAGGTTCCAGCCGCGCGTTCTCCAGGTCACTGGCCAGCACCAACAGCCGGTACAGCGTCTCGTCACTGACCGTGTAATAACCATCGAGCAAACGCTGCATCGCCTTGCCGACAAAGCCGGAAGGGCGGCCCACCGCCAGGCCGTCGGCGGCGGTCAGGTTGTCGATGCCGAAATCCTGCACGCTGGTGGCGTCATGCAAACCGCTATACACCCCCAGGAACATGCAGGGCGAGTGGGTGGGCTCGGCGAAGATGCAGTGCACATGGTCGCCCCAGATCAGCTTCAGGCCGAACGCCACACCACCGGGGCCACCGCCGACCCCGCAGGGCAGGTAGACGAACAAGGGGTGCTCGGCATCTACCTGGATACCTGCAGCCTCGAACTGGGCGGCCAGCCGCTCGGCCGCCACGGCATAGCCGAGGAACAGGTGTGGCGAGTTCTCGTCGTCGACGAAGTAGCAGCCCGGGTCCGCCGCCGCCTGCTGGCGCCCTTGCTCCACCGCCACGCTGTAGTCGCTTTCGTACTCGACCACGTTCACGCCATGGGCGCGCAGTTTGTCCTTCTTCCACTGGCGGGCATCGGCCGACATGTGCACGGTGGCCTGGAAGCCCAACCGGGCGCTCATGATGCCGATCGACAGGCCGAGGTTGCCGGTCGAGCCGACCGCAACCTTGTACTGGCTGAAGAATTGCCGGGCCTGGTCGCTGGCCAGTGCCCGGTAATCGCTGTCGAGGCGGATCATGCCGGCCTCCAGGGCCAGGTCTTCGGCGTGCTTGAGCACTTCATGAATACCGCCGCGGGCCTTGATCGAGCCAGAGATCGGCAGCTCGCTGTCCGCCTTGAGCCAAAGTGAACCGCTGGCAGGCAGGCCCGCTGCCTGCAGCAAGGTGGCGTGGAGGTTGGGCAGCGGGCGCAGTGGCGACTCGATGATGCCGCTGGTAGCGGCGGTGTCCGGGAAAACGCTGGCCAGGTAGGGGGCAAAGCGTGCCAGGCGGGCACTGGCGGCACTGACATCGGCGGCGCTCAAGCCGACATCGGCCAGGGCCTGGGCGGCAGGAGCAATGTTCGGGTTGAACCAGTTGGTTTCGCGCAGGGCCACCAGGTCATCGATCAGGGGGTGGGAGCTGCACCATGCTTGTAGTGTCTTGCCGTGGATCATGCTGGTTTTTCCTGTTGTGCAATCAATGTCAGGCAGCGCTGCACGATCGGGCTCACATCGCCCTTGCGCCGGCTGAGGATGATCGGACTGACGGCGCCGCTGTCGAGCAGGCCGACATATTCGATATCGGTGCGATGCTGCTGTTGCACCGACGCCGGCACCAAGGTTACGCCCACGCCGACAGCCACCAGGCCAATGGCGGTCTGCAGTTCGTTGGCCCACTGGCTGACGCGGATACTCATGCCGTGGTGGGCGAATAGCGCCAGCACATGGTCGGCATAGCTGGGCCTCGGGTTGGCCGGGTAAAGAATGAACGCCTCGCCAGCCAGCTGGGCAAGGGTAAGCGGGCTGCTTGCCAGCGGGTGGCCCTTGGGTAGCACGGCCACCAGCGGGTCTTCGCACAGCACTTGCTGGTGAATGGCCGGGTCATCGATGCGAATGCGCCCGAAGGCGATGTCGATGCGCCCGCTTTTCAGCGCTTCCACCTGCTGCAGCGTGGTCATCTCGTTCAGGCCCAGTTCCAGCTCGCTGTCCTGGCGAAGCTCGCGGATCAGCTCCGGCAGCACCTTGTACAGGGTCGAGGGAGCAAAGCCGATCCCCAGCCACTGGCGCTGGCCCTGGCCGATGCGGCGGGTGTTGTCGCTGATGTTTTCCAGTTGCTGCAGCACGGTGCAGCTCTGCTCGTAGAAGAAGCGACCCGCCTCGGTCAGCCGCAGCGGGCGCTCGCGCACCACCAGCAAGCGTACCGAGCTGGTCCTCGAGTTGGCTGATCTGCCGGCTCAGCGGTGGCTGGGCAATGTGCAACAGCTCGGCGGCGCGGGTGAAGTTCAGGGTTTCGGCCAGGACCTTGAAGTAACGCAGGTGGCGCAGCTCCATCAGACCTCCAGGGTATGGTGGGAGATTCATTCGATATTGGACGGCTATCAGGTTCTCGCGCAATCCTTGGACATGCAAGTAAATGCATCACTCCGGGCTGCGGCTGGCAGCCAGAAACAACGGGACCTGGCAAGAATGACAAGCGCGCTGATTGAACGTATCGAGGCAATTATCGTCGACCTGCCGACCATTCGCCCGCACAAGCTGGCGATGCATACCATGCAGCAGCAGACCCTGGTGGTATTGCGTGTTCGCTGCAGCGATGGCGTGGAAGGCATCGGCGAGGCCACCACCATCGGCGGCCTGGCCTATGGCTACGAAAGCCCCGAGGGCATCAAGGCCAATATCGATGCGCACCTGGCGCCTGCGCTGATCGGCCTGCCGGCAGGCAACATCAACGCCGCCATGCTCAAGCTGGACAAGCTGGCCAAGGGCAACACCTTTGCCAAGTCCGGTATCGAAAGCGCCTTGCTCGACGCCCAGGGCAAGCGCCTGGGCCTGCCGGTCAGCGAACTGCTGGGTGGCCGCGTGCGCGACAGCCTGGAAGTGGCCTGGACCCTGGCCAGTGGCGACACCACCCGCGACATCGCCGAAGCCCAGCATATGCTGGAGATTCGGCGGCATCGGGTATTCAAGCTGAAGATCGGTGCCAACCCGCTGATCCAGGACCTCAAGCACGTGGTGGCGATCAAGCGTGAGCTGGGCGACAGCGCCAGCGTGCGGGTCGACGTCAACCAGTACTGGGACGAGTCCCAGGCCATCCATGCCTGCCAGGTGCTTGGCGACAACGGCATCGATCTGATCGAGCAACCGATTTCGCGCATCAACCGCAGCGGCCAGGTGCGCCTGAACCAGCGCAGCCCGGCTGCCGATCATGGCTGACGAGTCGATCGAAAGTGTCGAAGACGCCTTCAGTCTGGCTGCCGACGGCGCGGCCAGCATCTTCGCCCTGAAAATTGCCAAGAATGGCGGCCCGCGCGCCGTACTGCGCACCGCGCAAATTGCCGAGGCAGCCGGCATCGCCCTGTATGGCGGGACCATGCTCGAAGGCTCGATCGGCACCCTGGCTTCGGCTCATGCCTTCCTTACCCTGCGCCAGCTCACCTGGGGTACCGAGCTGTTCGGGCCGCTGCTGCTGACCGAAGAAATCGTCAACGAGCCACCGCAGTACCGCGACTTCCAGCTGCACATTCCAGGTACCCCAGGGCTGGGCCTGACCCTGGACGAGCAGCGCCTGGCGCGTTTCGCCCGGCATTGAAAACACGCGCCCCCCTGTGGGAGCGGGCGTGCCCGCGAAGCATGCGACACGGTGGAGGGCACGGGCTTCGCCCGTGTTCGCGGGCATGCCCGCTCCCACAGTGTTCGCGCCAAAACAGAAAAAGGAGATACCAGCATGCTGTTCCACGTGAAGATGACCGTGAAACTGCCGGTCGACATGGACCCGGCCAAGGCCGCCCGGCTCAAGGCCGACGAAAAGGAACTGGCCCAGCGCCTGCAGCGCGAAGGCACCTGGCGCCACCTGTGGCGCATTGCCGGGCACTACGCCAACTACAGCGTGTTTGATGTGCCCAGCGTCGAGGCGCTGCACGACACCCTGATGCAGCTGCCGCTGTTCCCGTACATGGACATCGAGGTCGACGGCCTGTGCCGGCACCCCTCGTCGATCCACAGCGACGACCGCTGAGTCGCACCTGTCTACCTGACAAGAACAAGATGAGGTAAGCACGATGACCGTGAAAATTTCCCACACTGCCGATGTTCAGGCGTTCTTCAAGCAAGTGGCCGGCCTGGGCCATGCCGAAGGCAACCCACGCTTCAAGCAAATCATCCTGCGTGTGCTGCAGGACACTGCACGCCTGGTCGAGGACCTGGAAATCACCGAGGACGAGTTCTGGCATGCTGTCGATTACCTCAACCGCCTGGGTGGCCGTAACGAAGCCGGCCTGTTGGCAGCAGGCCTGGGCATCGAGCACTTCCTCGACCTGCTGCAGGACGCCAAGGACGCCGAGGCCGGGCTGAGCGGCGGTACCCCGCGCACCATCGAAGGCCCGCTGTATGTGGCGGGGGCGCCACTGGCGCAAGGCGAAGCGCGCATGGACGACGGCAGCGACCCGGGTGTGGTGATGTTCCTCCAGGGTAAGGTGTTCGATGCCGACGGCAAGCCGTTGGCCGGCGCCACTGTCGACCTGTGGCATGCCAACACCCAAGGTACTTATTCGTACTTCGACTCCAGCCAGTCCGAGTACAACCTGCGCCGACGCATCATCACCGATGCCGAAGGGCGCTACCGCGCGCGTTCCATCGTGCCGTCGGGGTACGGCTGCGATCCGCAGGGGCCAACCCAGGAATGCCTGGACTTGCTTGGCCGCCACGGCCAGCGCCCGGCGCACGTGCACTTCTTCATCTCGGCACCGGGGCACCGCCACCTGACCACGCAGATCAACTTTGCCGGCGACCAGTACCTCTGGGATGACTTTGCCTACGCCACCCGTGACGGGTTGATCGGCGAGCTGCGCTTTGTCGAGGACGCCGCGGTGGCACGTGACCGCGGCGTACAGGGCGAGCGCTTTGCCGAGCTGGTGTTCGACTTCCACCTGCAGGCGGCCAAGGCGCCGGACGCCGAGGTGCGCAGCCAGCGCCCGCGTGCGTTGCAAAACAGCTGAACCCTGACGGGTACCACTGTGGGAGCGGGCGTGCCCGCGAAGCAGGCACCGCGGTGGCTGGCACCGGCTTTGCCGGTGTTCGCGGGCATGCCCGCTCCCACAGGGTCCCTTGCCCATCGATGACGGTTTTTTGCCTGGGCCTTTCCGTGCGGGGAGGGCCTGGGCTTTTTGTTGCCAGGGGTAGTTGGTCTAGAATCCGCCTTTTTACCCGAGCCCCCGCACCATGCTGCCCATCGAACTGCTGGCAACCACTGCCGACCAGGCCTCGCTGATTCGCAACCTCTACCAGTTCTACGCCTACGAGTCCTCCGACTGGGAGCAGGAAGACGTCGAAGTGGATGGCCGCTTCTATATCCATGACCAGCACCTGCAACGTTACTGGCAGGCGGATGGCTGGGGGGCGTACCTGGTGCTGGCAGACGGCTTCATCGCCGGTTTCGTGCTGGTCGAACGCAGCGAACTGCCGGGCATCGACGCCTTCGAGCTGGCCGATCTGTTCATCCTGAAAAAGTACCGCCGCCAGGGCATCGGGCGGGCGGTGGCGTTGCAGCTGCTGGGCGGCGAGGGCGACTGGCTGTTGCGCTGTTACGCACAGGACGCGCCTGCCGTGGGCTTCTGCAATGGCGTATTGGCCGCGTTGCCGCGCCCTTCGCGGGCCATAGCCCTGGATGACGAACCGGGCTTGCTGAATTTCCTGGTGACGGGCGCTCCCACAGAGAGCCTGCCAGCTTCCATGTAAATTCCTTGCAGGGGTGCAGGGTTCGCACTCGAGGTCGGCGATCAGCATGGCTCGGGCATGTGCGCGGGGTAGAAAGTGGTCGATCAGCGAACAGAAAATGCTGTCGGCCTTGGCGAGTGGCAATTGAACTTCCTTATCCTCGGGCATCTCTTCTAGAATCCGAGCTGTTGCATCCGCCAGGCAACGCCTGTGCGGCCTTCCCTGGGCGCTGCATCCAGCCGCGCCGTCATCGAGAGTGCCATGAGTTCCAGCACACCGCTGTCCGGAGTCAACCAACCCCTGCGCGGCATCGCCCTGGTGGTAGTGGCGACGTTCCTGTTCGCCAGTCACGATGCCCTGTCCAAGTTCCTCGGCGGCCTGTACCCGATCATCATGGTGGTATGGGCGCGGTATGTGGTGCACACGCTGCTGATGGCCGGCATCTTCCTGCCCAAGGCCGGGCTCAACGTGCTGCGTACCCGCCGGNCCGTTGTTGCAGACGTTACGCGCCCTGAGCCTGCTGAGTACCAGCCTGCTGTTCACCACTGGCTTGCAGTACCTGCCGCTGGCCGAGGCCACGGCGGTCAACTTCCTTGCCCCGGTGCTGGTCACCGCGCTGTCGGCGCCGTTGCTGAAGGAGCGGGTGACGGTGGGGCAGTGGGTGGCGGTGGTGATGGGCTTCATCGGTGTGCTGGTGGTGGTGCACCCGGGCGGGGCGATGTTCACCCCGGCCATCCTGTATCCGTTCGGTTCGGCGCTGGGCTTCTGCTTCTATCAGTTGCTGACGCGCATCCTGGCTGCGCATGACAGCCCGACTACCAGTAACTTCTATGCGGGGTTGTGCAACACCCTGGCGATGAGCGCGCTGGTGCCGTTCTTCTGGGAAATGCCGCGCTGGGACCATGCGCTGCTGATGCTGGCGCTGGGTGGGTTTGGCATGACCGCGCACCTGCTGCTGACCCAGGCCTTCCGCCATGCGGCACCGGCCTTGCTGGCGCCGTTCAGCTATTGCCAGATCGTGTTTGCCGGGTTGCTTGGGTTGGTTGTCTATAGCCAGGTGCCGGATACCTTGAGCCTAGTGGGCATCTCGGTGATCTGCCTCAGTGGGCTGGGGGCGGCGTGGATGCAGCGGGGTAAGTGACAACCTGTATTAACCTCTTCGCGGGTTTACCCGCGAAAGGGCCCTCAAACCCGACCCTTCAACAACGCCTGCAACGAGTGGTCAAAGTCCCGCAGCGCATCCGCCTGTACCGCCCGCTCATCCTCCATCACCCGCGCCACATCGCCCAGGCGCTTGCTGGCTCGCCCTTCGGCCCGGCCGATATAGGTCAGCTGGTCATCGAAGAACCGCGCCACCACCCGGCTTTCGATTCCTGCACTGGCCAAACGGCTTTCGGTATCCAGCAGCACGATTACATCCGGGTGGTCACCCAGCAGCGTGTCCAGGTCGTCATAGAACGTCACGTCGGCAAACTGCTGCGCCAGTGACCGCGCCAGCCAGTCATACGCCTGGCTCTCGCTGCGCAGGGTAGCCACCGGGACGCGCTGGCCCTGGATCGGCGCCGCAGTCTGGTGGCGATGGCTGTCGAGGTATTCGAGGGTGGCCTCGGCGTCACGCCCCAGCAGTACCGCCACACGTTGACCGGGGGCCAGGGCGACACTGGAAATGGCCGTGGCCGAATAGAAGTGCCCGTAGGGCTGCGTGTCGGTAGCGGCCTGGCCGGCACAACCGCCAAGGGCGGCCAGCAAGGCGAGCAGGGCAGCGATCATGCCGGTTTTCATGGGATGCCTCATCATTCAGTGAATGCCGCTATCTTCCGCCCGGGCCGGCCTTGGCGGAACTTGATGGGATTCATGGTGGCTATTGACGAGGTCGATGCATCACTGCGTAGCCATGAACTGCAGGATGCGTTCGCGCAGCCAGCGCTCGGCCGGGTCGTTGTCCTGGGCGCCGCTCCAGACCATCGACAGTTCGGCTTCGGTAATGTCGAACGGCGCCGGGTCGGCGCGCAGGCTACCGTCGTCGGCCAGGGCGCAGGCAGCGTAGTCCGGCACTGTGGCGATCAGCTCGGTGTTGCGCAGCAGGGCGCGCAGGCTGCCGAACTGCGGCACCGCCAGCACCACCTTGCGGCAGCGGCCGATGCGCGCCAGGTCAAGGTCGATGTTGCCGCTCATGTCGCCGGAGAACGACACCATCACATGCGGGCGGGCGCAGTATTCGTCGAGGGTCAACGGGCCCGGGCGGTCATCGGCGCGCAGCACCCGCACGCCGATGTTGCGCAGCTTGCGGCGCTTGGCGGTGGCCGGCAGGTCTGTGGTGTAGCTCACGCCTACCGAGATCTCGCCGCTGGCCAGCAGCCCCGGCATCAGCAGGAAGTTGGCCCGGCGCACCACCACACTGATGTCCGGGGCCTCTTCGCGCAGGGCCTGTAACAGGGCCGGGAACAGGCCGAACTCGGCATCGTCCGACAGGCCCAGGCGGAACACGTTGCAGCTGTTGGCCGGGTCGAACTCGCGGGCGCGACTGATGGCGGCGGAAATCACGTCCATGGCCGGCCCCAGTTCGGCGAAGATCTGCATGGCCCGTGGCGTAGGCTCCATGGCCCGGCCGTTGCGGATCAGCAGCGGGTCATCGAACAGTTCGCGCAGGCGAGCGAGGGCGGCGCTGACGGTGGGCTGGGTGATGAACAGCTTTTCGCCGACCCGGGTCAGGTTGCGTTCGATCATCAGGGCTTCGAACAGTACCAGCAGGTTCATGTCGACGCGGCGCAGGTCGTTGCGGTTCATGAGGGGGCGGGTTCCGGAGTAGAGGGGGTGGCGGTGTATTGAAGCATGTGGCCAGCCTGATTGCCTTGTATGGATGTGCCGGCCTCTTCGCGGGCATGCCCGCTCCCACAAGTGATGCACCGCTCTCGAGACCTGAGGAGGTCCGGTGGGAGCGGGCGCGCCCGCGAAGAGGCCAGTACAGGCATGACCCTGACAGAGCCAACCTATCACCCCCCAATAGCCGCTCTATTAGAACTCTGTCCAGGCTCGGCTAGTCTTTCCCGTGGCCCTGCGAGTTCCGCGAGCGAGCGGCGTGTCAGCACCTGCGTGCAAGACCGCAGCAACCCCGTCGTGACAGCTTCGCACGCCCCGTGTAGACCTGATGAGGGGTAGCACGAGCCCACGCTCGGCTGAAAGAACACCTGGCATAGACCGGAAATCTGGATAACCGACCCAAAGGTACCCGCAGATGTCGAACGAATCGAAATGCCCGTTCCATCAAACCGCAGGTGGCGGCACCACCAACCGTGACTGGTGGCCTGACCAGCTCAACCTGAGAATTCTTCACCAGCACTCCTCCAAGTCCGACCCGATGGACCCGGGTTTCGACTATGCCAAGGCGTTCAAGAGCCTCGACTTCCAGGCCCTGAAGAAAGACCTGACCGCCTTGATGACCGACTCCCAGGACTGGTGGCCCGCCGACTTCGGCCACTACGGCCCGCTGTTCATCCGCATGGCCTGGCACAGCGCCGGGACCTACCGTATCGGCGATGGCCGGGGTGGTGCAGGCTCTGGCCAGCAGCGCTTCGCCCCGCTCAACAGCTGGCCGGACAACGTCAGCCTGGATAAGGCTCGGCGCCTGCTATGGCCGATCAAGCAGAAGTACGGCAACAAGATTTCCTGGGCCGACCTGATCGTGCTCACCGGCAACGTTGCCCTCGAATCCATGGGCTTCAAGACCTTCGGCTTCTCCGGCGGGCGTGCCGATGTGTGGGAGCCGGACGAGGATGTGTATTGGGGATCGGAAAAGGTCTGGCTGGGCGGTGACACCCGCTACGGCAAGGCCCAGCCGCCTGGCAAGGGCGACCTGGTGGCGGAGCCGGCCAAACACCCCGAGGAGCAGGGCCGTACCCTGGAGGGCGAGCGCAACCTGGAAAACCCCTTGGCCGCCGTGCAGATGGGCCTGATCTACGTGAATCCGGAAGGCCCGGAAGGTAACCCTGACCCGGTGGCCTCGGGCAAGGACATCCGTGACACCTTCGGCCGCATGGCGATGAACGATGAAGAAACCGTTGCCCTGATCGCCGGTGGCCACGCCTTTGGCAAGACCCACGGTGCCGGCCCTGCCGACAACGTCGGCCCGGAGCCGGAAGCTGCAGGCCTGGAGCTGCAGGGGTTGGGCTGGGCCAACAAGTTCGGCAGCGGCAAGGGTGGCGATACCATCACCAGCGGCCTGGAAGTGACCTGGACTTCCACCCCCACCCGGTGGAGCAACGAGTACCTCAACAACCTGTTCAACTTCGACTGGGAACTGACCAAGAGCCCGGCCGGTGCCCACCAGTGGCGGCCGAAGGAGGGCAAGGGGGCAGGCACCGTGCCGGATGCCCATGACCCGGCCAAGCGCCATGCGCCATCCATGCTCACCTCCGACCTGGCGTTGCGCTTCGACCCGATCTACGAGCCGATCGCCCGTCGTTTCAAGGACAACCCTGACCAGTTGGCGGACGCCTTCGCCCGCGCCTGGTACAAGCTGATTCATCGTGACATGGGCCCATTGGCGCGCTACCTGGGCCCGGAAATGCCCAACGAAGAGCTGCTGTGGCAAGACCCGCTGCCAAAAGTCGATCACCCGCTGGTGGGCGAGCAGGACATTGCCGCGCTCAAGGCCAAGGTGCTGGCGGCGGGCCTGAGCGTTGGCGAGCTGGTGGCCACTGCCTGGGCAGCGGCGTCGACCTTCCGCGGTTCGGACAAGCGTGGTGGCGCCAATGGTGGCCGCCTGCGCCTGGCGCCGCAGAAAGACTGGCCGGCGAACCAGGGCACAGGCAAAGTGCTGGCGGCACTCGAGAAGATCCAGGCCGAGTTCAAAGCCGGTGGCAAGAAAATCTCCCTGGCCGACCTGATCGTTCTGGCCGGTAGCGCCGCAGTGGAAAAGGCTGCCAAGGACGCCGGGCACAACGTCAGCGTGGCGTTCCGACCAGGGCGTACCGATGCCTCCCAGGCGCAGACCGACGTCGAGTCGTTCGCCGTGCTGGAGCCGCTGGCCGATGGTTTCCGCAACTTCACCAAGGCCCGCTACAGCGTCAAGGCCGAGAAGCTGCTACTGGACAAGGCCCAGTTGCTGACCCTGACCGCGCCGGAAATGACCGTGCTGATCGGCGGCCTGCGTGTGCTCGGCGCCAACCATGGCGGCAGCCAGCAGGGCGTGTTCACCGACAAGGTCGGTACCCTGAGCAACGACTTCTTCCGCAACCTGCTGGACATGGGCGTGGAGTGGAAGCCGACCTCGGCGGATAACGAAACCTTCGAAGGCCGCGACCGCAAGACCGGGCAGGTGAAGTGGACCGCTAGCCGGGTTGACCTGGTGTTCGGCTCCCATGCCCAGTTGCGGGCGTTGAGCGAGGTGTATGGCAGCGCTGATGGCGGTGACAAGTTCGTGCGCGACTTTGTGGCGGCCTGGCAAAAAGTGATGGAGCTTGACCGGTTTGATCTAGCCCAGTAAATCAAAGGGCTCTAGAGGAGGAGTTGGCATAACCTGGCATTACCGGCAAAAAGTGCCTCTGCTCGCCCTCCGGCTCCGACATCAGCGGAGGGCATCCAGCGGCCATAAACCTTGGCAATCATTGTCCAATCTTTATGACCCATTGGCTTGGCGACCCACATTGGATTCTCGCCAGCGCTGAGCATCATCGAGGCGTACGTGTGTCGGCTCTGGTAACGGCGCCGCCACCGTACGCCTGACTTTTTCATGGCAGGCACCCAGATGGTTCTGCAGATGTATCCCGTATGCTTGAGCACGACATTCTGACATTTACTGCTATCGGAAAGCGGTTACGTCCAAAGAGCGGTCATAAATAATTCATGACAAAAGTCACTTCACTGTTGGCGGAGCCTGCGCTCATACCCTCATCGAATTGGTCAGCACTACCATTCGGTAGGGTACGGATATACTTGGCACTCAGGGGTATGGAGAAGTTCCCGCCGTCTGTTGAATATTCATTGAAGACATACGTTTTGTCGAGTTGTATGGGGGTCTGGTTGCCGTCAAGCAATTGCAGTGCTATGCCTTTTGCTGTTGAGCTTGTGTTTAATTCGATAATGCCGAGTGCGCCGTCCACTGCAGGGGCACCTGATGTGGCAGATAAGCTATAGCTCACTTTCTGAATTCCGCTCGGGCAGTTATTTAATTTAATATTGAACGCTTTGGGTTGCGTGGAATTTCCGCTTCTTGAAAATACGCTAAGGTTGTGCTCGCCCATTTCAACGGCAATATTTGGGGTTTCGCACGATTGAAGTATGATGGATGAGCTTTTGTCTATTGTCATGGCTAAAGGTCTTAAGCTCGCCGATTCTATTTGCACATACCCCAGGGTCCCAGCCGGTATGGTTGCGCCTGGTGAAATATCTCCAGTTTTAACTATGCGTAAGGCGTTTGTAGTGGTATTGAATCCGTATCCGCCAGGTTGTTGAGTTTTCCCACCGCCAAATCCATTATATGGAGTAGCCCTGATAAACCCACTGCCACGAAAGCCCAGTACTCCCTATCGGGAAATAGGTTGACGTTGAGTCTGTTCCTATATTGTTTTTAACCCCAGTCGTAAAGGTGGTTGAGCATTTGTACGATGCGGCGCCATAAAAGGTTTTAGCTGGTGATTCGTAAATCACGGTGTTGACTGCTGCGTCTCTGGGTATGGAAAGCGTGGAAGGTATACTTAAAATTATCTGTTTTTGTGAGTGGCCGTCGTAAAATTCGCACGCTGCAAACGAGAGCGAAGGTGCAGCGATGAAAGTACAAGCTGCCAGTGATATGATAGGTTTAATCATTTGCTGAGCCCCTCAACGAATTTCCAGTTGAATTCGGAGTGCTCGGTCGTTAAACGATGGTAAGCCTCGTTTAAGCGGGTGTTCTTTGTCTCGGTAGATGTTTCGTTTAAGGTGTCATGAGGTAATGAAGCGCACGCAGAAATAGTTAAGAATATACTTGATAAAAGTATATTGCGGCCGTTATAATGCTTGCTTGCTTGCTTGCTTGCTTGCTTGCTTGCTTGCTTGCTTGCTTGCTTGCTTGCTTGCTTGCTTGCTTGCTTGCTTGCTTGCTTGCTTGCTTGCTTGCTTGCTTGCTTGCTTGCTTGTAAGTTTGCCTTGTGTCTTGCATGGTGCATGCCCGGTAAATGAATGCACCAAGTTACCCCCAGAATGGCTGGATGTTTAATCAGACAATTCTGATAGCTACACAGTGCCCCAATGATAGGAAGATCTCTCTTCATGGAGCGGTTGTGTGCTGAATGGGCTTAACAACTGACTACCCCTGAAGCGAGTAGTCGTGTATGCCTCGGCACTGGCTCAACCTTCCACACATGTGCCGCCCTCCTGCCTGAGCAAAAGCGAGCCGCTGGGCCGGGTTTCGACCCCGGCCTGGGTGTTCAACCCGTCACCCGGTCCCGACATCATCCCCCGGCTGCATGACGCCAAGTTCAACGGCATGGCCCAGCTCGGCCTCAAAGGGCTGCGAATGTAGCTCACAAGCTTGACCGGTTTGATTTGAAGTAGCAGCGTTTTCGGGGCGCTCACCACAGGTATGGCACATGCAGGCTGTACCTGTGGCGGCGCTCGGATCCGCCTGGCCCTTCGTTGCTATTCCATCAGGATCACCGCATTGGCGTACTTTTCCTGGTCCGGTGTAAAGGTGGTCAGCATGCCGGTGTAATTACAAGTCAGGGTCAACTCTGTACGTGTATTGATGAACAGATCTTCGCCGCGAAGGCCCTGCCATTGCGCCAGATACTTGAACGAACCGTACTTCATCGGTTTCTTCAATGCGCGATCATGACCACCTTTCCAACCTAGCACCGGGAGTGCTCCATCGACACAGTGGCGGGCAAGTTCTGGTTGGGTCAACGCCCGCTCACGGCCAATCTCCCAGCAGCGGATCAAGCCCTCGTCGGGCCCCTTCCAGGCTTCTTCCCAGGTGATCAAGAGGCGGATGGGCTGATGGATAGGGCGCTTGATGATCCCGGTGGTGCGATCCATGACTGAGATTGTCCGTAATGTTCAGTTGGTCTCGATGCTACTAATTGGCCATCATTGTGTCCAGTGCCTGCCCGATTCACCTCCGGGTTCAGTCAAGGCGCTGCTGCAACGCCTCTATGAACACCTCTTCGGCACGACTGAAACGCTGCTCCCTGTTCCACAACAGGTGGATGTCCACATCGGCAATCCCGTCCTGCGGTGGCAGTTTCCACAGCAAACCGGCGTCCACATCCGGCGCCACGACATGCTCGGGCAGGCAACCGATGCCAAACCCGGCAATCACCAGCCGGCGCACTTCTTCAAGGCTGGGTGACGAAGCCACGATTCGCCCGGCAAACCCTTGCTGGTCGCGAAAAATGGTCAGTGGCGACAGCATGCCGCCAATCTGGTCACTGGTGAAACTGACGAAATTCTCCCGCTGCAGGTCGCCTTCGGCTTGCCCAAAAAGGGCATGGTGCTTGCCACAGAAGAACGCATAGCGCTGGCGCAGGAACAGCCGTTGCTCCAGCCGTGGCTGCGCACGCCGGTTCAGGCTGAGGCCCGCGGTGGCGGTTTTTTCCTGCAGGGCAGCGACGATGTCGGAGCTGCGCATCACGTCGATCTCCAACTCCACCCGCGGGTGCTGGCGGTGGAAGTCGGCAAGGAAGTCGTCGAACTGTTCGTTGACGATGCGGCTGATCATCAGCAGGCGGACCTTGCCCACCAGTTCGTCCGCCGGCTGCTCCAGCAAGCCGCCGATCTGCGACATCTGCCCATAGATCTCGCCGGCCAGCTGGAACAGCTGCTCGCCCATTTCCGTCAGCACGAAGCGCGGCCCGCGTCGGGCGATGAGCTGGCGACCGAGCTGTTCCTCCAGGCGCTTGAGCGCCTGGCTTACGGCTGGCTGGGTGAGATGCAGGCGGGCGGCAGCGCGGCTGATGGACAGCTCCTGGCCGATGACCCGGAAGGTGCGCAGCAGGTTCCAGTCGAGGCGGTCGTTGAGCAGGCGGTCGGGCATGGCGGGGCTCGATAATAAGCAAGGCTAATAGTGCGAATAATAAATAGAAAATTGACTAATCATAGCCCCAGGCCGATAAATCGCAGGTATCGAGGCCTGCTGAGTCGGTGTTGGCTTCTTCGCGGGCTCGCCCGCTCCCACAGGTACTGCACAGCATTCAAAACTTGTGGTGATCCTGTGGGAGCGGGCAAGCCCGCGAACAAGCCAACACCGATTCAACAAGCCAAGCGCCACCAGAGCGCCCCGTACCCCCGACAACTCCTGCCAGAACAACAAGCAAAGGAGCCCTCATGAAGCCCACCGCTTCCGCCCAGCCACGCCGTGCCGCCGCCGCCGCGTTCATCGGCACCATGATCGAGTGGTACGACTTCTACATCTACGCCACCGCCGCCGCCCTGGTGTTCGGCGCGCTGTACTTCCCCTCCGACAGCAGCCTGTTCAGCACCATGGCAGCGTTCGGCACCTTCGCCGTCGGCTTCTTTGCCCGGCCGCTGGGTGGCATCGTCTTTGGCCACGTGGGCGACCGTATCGGCCGCAAGAAATCGCTGGTCATCACCTTGCTGATGATGGGCATCGTCACCGTGGGCATCGGCCTGCTGCCGACCTACGCGCAAATCGGCGCCACCGCGCCAGTACTGCTGATCCTGTTGCGCATCGTCCAGGGCATTGCGGTGGGCGGCGAGTGGGGCGGGGCGGTGCTGATGGCCGGCGAGCATGCACCCAAGGGTCGGCGCAACTTCTTCGCTTCGTTCGCCCAACTCGGCAGCCCGGCGGGCCTGATCCTGTCGCTGCTGGCCTTCGGCGCGGTCACCCGCCTGCCCGAGGAGGACCTGATGAGCTGGGGCTGGCGCGTGCCGTTCCTGGCCAGTGCACTATTGCTACTGGTGGGCCTGGCGATTCGCCTGGGGGTGAATGAGTCGCCCGAGTTCATCGCCAGCCGCGAGCAGGCGGAAAAGGCCCGGCGCAAGGAGCAGGCCCCGGTATTCGAAGTGCTGCGCACGGCCTGGCGCCCGCTGTTGCTGTGCATCGGTGCCAATACTCTGGGCATTGCCGGGGTCTACTTCACCAACACTTTCATGATCAGCTACACCACCCAGCAGCTGCACCTGGAGCGTTCGCTGATCCTGGAGTGCCTGTTCTTCGTGGCGATCATCCAGTTCTGCGTGCAGCCGCTGGCCGCCTGGCTCTCGGAAAAGCTCGGTGCCACCCGCTTCCTGGCCCTGGTTGCATTGCTGGCCATGGCCTCGCCCTACCCGATGTTCGTGCTGGTCAGCTCCGGCAAAGGCCCGCTGATCGTGCTCGGTATCGCACTGGCCGCAGCCTGCATGGCTTCCTTCTACGCGGTGATCGCCGGCTACGTCAGCGGCATGTTCGACACCCGTGTGCGCTACACCGCGATTTCCCTGGCCTACCAGATCTGCGGTGCCATCGCGGGCGGCCTGACCCCGCTGATCGGTACCTGGCTGGCCCACTCCTTCACCGGCCAATGGTGGCCGATGGCAGTGTTCTACACCCTGATCGCAACCATTTCGCTGGTGTGCGTGCTCGCACTGGCGCGCCAGTACGCCCGCAGCCAACGCCTGGAACTGGCCTGATCGAACCGCTTTCTTCTGGAGTACCCGCACATGTTGAAATGCAATGGCGAACGCCTGTGGGCGAGCCTGATGGCCATGGCCGAAATCGGCGCCACCGCCCGCGGCGGTAGCTGCCGCCTGGCGCTTAGCGACGAGGACAAGGCGGGCCGTGAACTGTTCAGCCACTGGTGCCGCGAAGCCGGCCTGACGCTGACGGTGGACGCCATTGGCAACCTGTTCGCCCGCCGCGCTGGCAGCAACCCGGATGCGGCGCCGGTGATGATGGGCAGCCACCTCGACACCCAACCTGAGGGCGGCCGTTTCGATGGTGTTTATGGTGTGCTGGCGGGCCTTGAAGTGGTGCGCCGGCTCAATGACCTGAATATCCAGACGCGCAAACCGGCTGGAAATCGCCGTATGGACCAACGAGGAGGGCGCGCGCTTTACTCCGGCCATGTTTGGATCGGCGGTGTTCACCGGTACCCTGGCACTGGACGAAGCGCTGGCTATTCGCGACACCGATGGCATCAGCGTCGCCGACGAACTGCAACGCACCGGTTACGCCGGCCAACGCCCGCTGGGCAGCCAGGTGGATGCCTATTTCGAAGCGCATATCGAGCAAGGCCCCATCCTTGAAGACAACGCCAAGGCCATCGGTGTGGTCAGCGGCGGGCAGGCCATTCGCTGGCTTGATGTGACTGTGGAAGGCATGGCTGCACACGCCGGCACCACGCCGATGCTGCTGCGCAAGGATGCCCTGTACGGTGCGGCACGGATGATCCAGGCGGTCGAGCAGCTGGCAGCGGACTTTGCCCCTGAAGGCCTGACCACCGTGGGTGAACTGTCCATCGCCAAGTCCTCGCGCAACACCATTGCGGGGCTGTTGCAGTTCACTGTCGACTTGCGTCATCACCGGGATGAAGCCATCGAGGCTATGGAGCGTGACCTGAGCCTGAAGTTGCAGGCCATTGCCAGCCAGCGCGGCTTGCAGGTGCGCATCGAGCGCCACTGGGTCAGCCCGGCCACTCCATTCGACGCCGATTGCGTAGCCGCCGTGCAGCAGGCGGTGGACGGCCTCGGCTATGCCCAACAGTCGATTGTCAGCGGTGCCGGCCACGACGCCATCCTGCTGGCCCGCTACTGCCCGACGGCGATGGTGTTCATCCCCTGCGTCGGCGGCCTGAGCCACAACGAAGCCGAAGATGTGCTGCCCGAGGATGCCCGCCAGGGCGTCGACGTACTGCTCAACGCCGTGCTGGCCCGCGCCGGGCAAGTCGAACAAGGAGAAGCCTGATGCGTTGCTACTTCCACCCAGAACAATTGCTGCACCACCCGCGCAGCTACTACTCGCGCGGCGCCATGCGCACCCCGCAGGAAGTGCCCGAACGCGCCGTGCGCCTGTTGCAGGCGGTCAGGGATCTCGGCTTCGACATCCGCCAGCCTGTCGATGCCGGCCTGGCCCCGCTGAAGGCGGTGCATGGCGAGGCCTACCTGGCCTTCCTCGAAGAGGCTCATGCGCGCTGGAAGGGAGTGCCCGAGGACTGGGGTGACGAGGTCATGTCCAACATCTTCGTGCGCGAGCCCAACGCCCTGCGCGGCATCCTCGCCCAGGCCGGGCGCTACCTGGCCGATGGCAGCTGCCCTGTGGGCGAAAACACCTGGCGCTCGGCCTACTGGTCTGCGCAAAGCGCAGTAGCCGGTGCCAAGGCCATTCTTGACGGCGAGCCGGCGGCCTATGCCCTGTGCCGGCCGCCAGGCCACCATGCGCGCTTCGATGCAGCCGGTGGTTTCTGCTACATCAACAACGCGGCTGTAGCAGCGCAGGCCTTGCGCGGCCGCTACAGCCGCGTGGCCATTCTCGATACCGACATGCACCACGGGCAGGGGATTCAGGAGATCTTCTACGATCGCCGGGACGTCCTGTACGTGTCGGTGCATGGCGATCCGACCAACTTCTACCCCGGTGTGGTCGGGTTTGCGGACGAGCGTGGTAGCGGTGCGGGGGAGGGGTACAACCTCAACTTGCCGATGGCGCACGGGGCTAGCGAAGCCGACTTCATGGGGCAGTTGGAGATCGCGCTGGCTGCGGTGAAGGACTTTGGTGCCGAGGTGCTGGTGTTGTCGCTGGGGTTCGATATCTACGAGCTGGACCCGCAGAGCAAGGTGGCAGTCACCACTGAAGGGTTTGCCGTGTTGGGCGAGCGGATTCGGGCGTTGCGCTTGCCGTGCCTCATAGTGCAGGAGGGGGGGTATCACCTGGAGAGCCTGGAGGCGAATGCGCAGGCGTTTTTTGCCGACAAGGCGGACTGGCGATAAGTAGTGTCGGGGCTGACAGGTGCTTGCCATGACAGTTTCAGCGCCTGTGAGATCGAGCGCCGCCCGCGCGGCGCTCGATCTCACAGGCGCTGAAACTGTCATGGCGAACACCCCGCACCCGTTACACCCCACCCCGCCGCACATGTTTCACCAACACCTTCTCCAGCAACTCCCACATCGCCGGCTCCGTACTGAACGCCACATTGAACCGCATCCACCCGGTCGCCTTGGCATCGACCATGAACAACTGCCCAGGCCCGAGCATGATGCCTTTCTCCAACGCATCATCCAGCAACGCCGCACTGTCCGGAATCGCGGGGTGCCGGGTCCAGATATACATCCCTTCATCCGACTCGATGAACAGCTCGAAGCCCAACCGGTGCAGATGCCGGCCAACTTCCTGGTGCGCCTCGGCCAAGCGCTGGCGCAGGCGCTTGAGGTGCTTGCGCCAGCGCCCGTCGATGATCGCGGCATACACCACGCGCTCCATCACCTGCGAGGTGGTCAGGCCCGAGCGCATCTTCAGGTGCAGCAGCTTCTGCATCAGCTCGGGGTTGGCCAGCATGTAGCCGACCCGCACATTGGGCGAAATGCTCTTGGAGTAGCTGCCCACGTAAACCACCTGCTGCAGGTGATCGAGGCTGGCCAGGCACGGCTGCGGCTCGGCGACCATGTCGGCGTACAGGTTGTTCTCCACCAGGCGGAAGCCGTGCTGGCTGGCCAGTTGCAGCAGGCGGTGCAGCTGCGGCAACGGGGTGCGCGAGCAGGTCGGGCTGTGCAGGTGCGGCTGGGTGAAGAACGCAGTGGGGCGGTGATGGCTGAGCAACTGCTCCAGCTGGTTCAGGTCGTAGCCGGCCGGTGTGCGCGGCACGCCGACCAGGGTTGCGCCCTGGGTACGCAGGATGCTCATCAGGTTCGGGTAGCCGGGGTCGTCCACCAGCACCACGTCGCCCGGGCGCACCAGCGTACGCGCGGCCAGGTCCAGGGCCTGGCTGGCGCCGTGAGTGAGCATCAGCTGCGCCGGATTGGCGACGATCGACAGCTCCTGCTGCAGGTTCTGCGCGGTCAGCGCGCGCAGCTCCGGCAGGCCCATGGGGTCGCCGTAGCCCGACAGCTCCAGCGGGCTGCCGGCCACCTGGCGCAGGCCGCGGCGCAGGCCGTCTTCGTACATCCAGTCGTTTGGCAGCCAGCCGCACCCCGGCTTGAACGGCAACTGGCGGATTTCGAAGATCTGCTGCAAGTACCACTCGGAGTTGAACGTTGGTCGACTGGTGTCGGCCTCGGCATTGTGCTGGTCCAGCAGTTCGCCAGCTGCCCGGTTGACGAAGAACCCTGCGTTGCCACGGCTTACCAGCAGGCCCTGGGCGACAAGGCGGTCGTAGGCCTCGACCACGGTGAAGGTGCTCACCGAATAGCTCGCGGCAAAGGCGCGGATCGAGGGGACCTTGGCGCCTGGCTTGAGGGTCTGGTTGTCGATCAGCTCGCGCAGCCCGTCGATGATCTGGTTCACCAGCGGGGTCGAGGAGTCTGGATGTAATTCGAACATTCGGGGCCTTCAGGGTGCGTATCGCCCGGCGTTTGCAAGGTGTATTGCAAGGGCGACCTGTACAGTGCAGTGCGAGTTTCATGCCACTGTGCATGGCTCTCTGCGTCGGACATTTTTACATTAGGTGTCAGATATCGCCACCTAAAGCATGTTCAGTTCGCCCCAGGCGCCGCCCTGGGGCGCGTCAGCAGGCCGCCATGGAAGGCCTGCGTGTGTTCGCTCACACCATCCTGCGCGCATTAGCACTGATGTACGTGAAACCGCCAGCCATCGGGGTTTCACAGTTTTCCTTGGATAAAAAGAAGCACGGGGTACACAACTGATGGACGCAACATCCACAACCACCACCGCGAAAAGCGGGCACGAGAGCAAGCTCAGTGCCTCGCTCAAGTCGCGCCACCTGACGATGATGTCGATCGCCGGGGTTATCGGCGGCGCCTTGTTCGTCGGCTCCGGCAGCGTGATTCACAGCGCCGGCCCAGCCGCTGTGCTGGCCTACCTGGCAGGCGGCATCCTGGTGGTACTGATCATGCGCATGCTGGGTGAAATGGCGACTTCCTCGCCAGACACCGGTTCGTTCTCCACCTACGCCGATCGCGCCATCGGCCGTTGGGCCGGTTTCACCATCGGCTGGCTGTACTGGTGGTACTGGGTCATTCTCATGGCCTGGGAAGCTTATGTGGCGGGCAAGATCCTGCATGGTTTCTTCCCCGATGTCAGCGTCAACGTGTTCGTGCTGGCCACGACCCTGTTGCTGATCACCGTCAACTTCTTCAACGTCAAGCACTACGGTGAGTTCGAGTTCTGGTTCGCCTTGATCAAGGTGATCGCGATCGTCTGTTTCCTGATTGTGTGTACCGCTGCCGTGCTGAATATCTGGCAGTTCGGTGAGGTGCGTGGCATCAGCCATCTCACCGCCGAAGGTTTCATGCCCAACGGCATCACCACCGTGATCGGTGCCTTGCTCGGGGTGATGTTCGCCTTCCTCGGCGCGGAAATCGTCACTATCGCCGCTTCCGAAGCCAAGGACCCGGCCGCGCAGATTGTCAAGGCGACCAACTCGGTGGTCTGGCGTGTGTGCCTGTTCTACGTCGGTTCGATCTTCCTGATCGTCTGCCTGGTCCCGTGGAACGATCCGCACCTGGGCGTTTCCGGTTATGGCGCCTACCGCCGCACCCTGGAGCTGCTGGGCGTGCCGTATGCCGAGCTGCTGATGAACTTCGTGGTGCTGACCTCGGTGAGCAGCTGCCTGATCTCCGGCCACTACACCGCTTCGCGCATGCTGTTCTCCCTGGCCCAGCGTGGCGACGCGCCGTCGTTCTTCAAGATCACCCGCGCCGGCACCGGTGTACCGGTATACGCGATCATGGGTTCGTGCGCCGTGGCCGTGGTGTGTGCGCTGATCAACTTCAGCGAGACCCTGCGCCCTAAAGACGTGCTGGAAACCCTGATGAACACCACCGGCATGATCGCCCTGCTGGTGTACCTGGTGATTGCCTTCTCGCAGCTGCGCATGCGTCGCAAGCTGATTGCCGAAGGCAAGGAAGTGCGCCTGAAGATGTGGCTGTTCCCATGGCTGACCTACCTGGTGATCGCCTTCATCGTGGCCGCCCTGGTGACCATGGCCTTCATGCCTGACTACCAGATCCTGGTGATCTCCACCGGTATCGCTGCGGCAATCGTGGTGGCGATGGGTGTGGTGCACCAGATCCGTTCTGGCAAGCAGCACTAAGCGTCACTCGCTTCTCGAAACGGCCGGCTCCCTCGGGGACCCGGCCGTTTCGCTTTGTTGGGCATGGTTTTTTTCCGCTGGCATGTGAAAGCGTTGGTTCATCCAGGGCGAGCCGAGCAGGGCGGCGGTGGCGATCAGGGCCAGGATGGCGAGGGCGATGAAAGTTTTCATGGAGTGGCGCATACATGGACGGACAGCAGGCATAGGTAGTCAGTTCCGGCCCTATCGCCGGCAAGCCAGCTCCCACAGGGACCGCACCGATCTCAAGCCATGCGCAGTACCTGTGGGAGCTGGCTTGCCGGCGATAGGGCCCTCAAAGCCGACAGATGGCATATGCTGAACACATTGCCCGCCCAAAGGAGCTTCACATGGCCTGGTCCGCCACCCAGTATTCCCAGTTCGAAGACGAACGCACCCGCGCCGTGCGAGACCTGCTCGCCGCAGTGCCGCCACGCCCTGTACGCCACGCCACCGACCTGGGCTGTGGCCCTGGCAATTCCACCGAGGTACTGCTGCAACGTTACCCGGATGCCCAGGTGACAGCCCTGGACAGTGACCCGGACATGATCGACAAGGCCCGCGAGCGCAAACGGCTGTGCATCCCCCGCGTACGCACGGCCATCGCTGACATTGCAGGCTGGTCCGCCCCAGAGCCACAGGACCTGATCCTGGCCAATGCCTCGCTGCAGTGGCTCCCCGACCACGCCTCGCTGTACCCGCACCTGGTGCGCCAGCTGAGCGAAGGTGCCAGCCTGGCCGTGCAGACCCCGGACAACCTCGACGAACCGGCCCACCGGCAACTGCGGGATATCGCCAACCAGGGCCCTTGGGCGGCGAAGTTCGCCGATTTTCAATTGCCCCCACGGCACAACGCGGCGTTCTACTATGACCTGCTCACTCCGCTGTGCGCGCGGGTGGATGTGTGGCGCACCACTTACCACCACCCGTTGGCCGGCGGCGCTGAAGCCGTAGTGGAATGGTTCAAAGGGTCGGCCCTGCGACCCTACCTGGCGCGGTTGGAGGGGCAGGAGCAGGCGGATTTCCTGCAGATGTACCTGCAGGCCATGCAGCGCGACTATCCACCGGCCAGCGATGGCAAGGTGCTGTTGCCGTTCCCGCGGCTGTTTGTGATCGCTACCCGCTAGGGCGCCACCAGCGCCAGGCCACGTAGACGTAGATGCCGAGGTTGAGCAGCAGTACGAAAGTACCCAGCAGCAGCTGGATGTGCGGGGTCAGCCCGGCGGGGTAGATCAACGGCCAGATGTAATGCTCGACGAAGCCGCCCTGGTAGCCTGCGTCACCAGCCGCGATGCGCATGCGGTTTTCCCAGGTGGTCAGCGGGCAGCCCAGGTGCAGGCACTCCACCGCCAGGCCCCAGGCCAGCGCAGGCAGGTGCAGCAGCAGGGCAGGGCGCCAGCGCAGCACCAGCAGGCCGCCGAACAGCACCAGCAGGATGAACAGCAGGTGCAACAGGACCAGGCTGTCGGAGGCAAGGCGGTAGAGCATGGATGTGTGCCGAGGGTTGAGGTCACCCCAGCATAGTCAGGTTGCCTGTTCCGGCCTCTTCGCGGGCAAGCCCGCGAAGAGGCCGGAACAGGCTTACAACCCTTCCTCCACCATCTGTAGGAAGGTCGCCACCACCCGCCGCGTGCGCTGTTCACTCAGGCACACCAGTGTCTCGGTCAGGTGCCGCTGGCAATCGACGATCGGCAACGCGCACACCCGCGCATCCGCACCAAACTCAGCCGCCGACACCACCCCCACGCCAATCCCCACCACCACCGCTTCCCGAGCCGCTTCCCGGCCTTCCACCTGGATCGCCGGGCGAATCCGCAGCCCGGCCCGTTGCATCTCTTCTTCCAGCGTCTGCCGCGTCACCGACCCGGGCTCGCGCAGCACCAACGGCGTATCGTCCAGGTCCGCCAGGCTTATGGCGCCACGGCTGGCCCACGGGTGCTGGTGGGAAACAAACGCCACCATCGGGTCGCGGCGCAGCGGCAGGCAGTGCAGCCGCTCATCGTCGACGTCCCGTCCCAGCAGGGCAAGGTCGGCCTGGTAGCTGAACAGCCGGGCCAGCGACTCGTCTGTGTTGCCAGTCTCGATCTTCACCTGGATGCCCGGGTAGCGCTGGCAGAAACGGGCGATCTGCGGCAACACGTGCACCGGCGCATCCACTGCCAGGACCAGGCTGCCGGTGTGCAGCGCACGCGAATCCTGCAGCAGTTCATGGGCCTCGGCTTCGCAGGCGAACAGGCGCTGGCTGATGCCCAGCAGGCGCTCGCCGAGGTCGGTGAGCTGCACCGAACGCTTGTTGCGGTGGAACAGCAACACGCCGAAGCGCTCCTCCAGTTTGCGCACCTGATCCGACACCGCAGGCTGGGTCAGAAACAGCTTTTCCGCGGCGCGGGTGAAGCTGCCGTGCACCGCCACGGCATGAAAGGCTTTGAGTTGGGCGTGGGAAACCGACATGGCCACCTCAGTAAAAAGCTGAGCTTATGTGTGAAATACGATAAATCGATTTTATTTATCTTAGCGCAACTGTTTCCATGCATGTCAGCCCGACGCTGGTACCACAAGTGCCGCCAGGGCCATGGCACCCACACGGCGCCATCTGACCCGATGACAGCCTCGTCATCGCTGTGCGTAACACAAGAACAAGACAGGCGTTTCTTCACATTCTGCCGGCACACTTGAGCAAGAGGTCAGACTTACATGAACCAATCCCTAGCCGCGTTCAAACGCTGGCGTATCCAGATTTTCGCCATTACCTGGTTGGCCTACGCCGCCTTCTACTTCACCCGCAAGGCCTTTTCGGTGGCCAAACTGGGCATCGCTGAAGACCCAGGTTTCATGCTCGACAAGGCCGCCATGGCCAACCTCGATGCCATCTATCTGGCTGCGTACGCCGTGGGCCAGTTCACCTGGGGCATGCTCGCCGATCGCTTCGGCCCGCGCGTGGTGGTGCTCGGCGGCCTGCTGATTTCTGCTGCCGCTGCGGTGGTGATGGGCAGTTACGCCACTTTCCCGATCTTCGCCACCTGCATGCTGGTGCAGGGCCTGGCGCAATCCACCGGCTGGGCCGGGTTGTGCAAGAACATTGGCAGCTTCTTCCCGGCGTCGCAGCGTGGGCGGGTGCTGGGGCTGTGGAGTTCCTGCTATGCCTTTGGCGGCCTGGTGGCCTCGCCGTTTGCCGGCTGGTGGGCCTATACCCTGGTCGGTACCTGGCACGCGGCGTTCTTCTCCAGTGCCGCGGTGGTGGCGCTGGTGGCCGTGCTGTTTTTCTTCCTGCAGCGCAACAAGCCTGAAGACGTCGGCCTGCCGGCGGTGGAGCCCGAGCCACAGAGCATGGCCCCGGCCGGCAACCTGTGCAGTGTGTGGGCGCCGCTGAAAGAGATCCTGCGCAATCGCACGGTGCTGACCTTGGGGCTGGCGTACTTCCTGTTGAAGCCGGCGCGCTACGCCATCCTGCTGTGGGGGCCGGTGATCGTCTTCGAGCAGATGCCCTCGGTGGGCAAGGTGGGTGCAGCGATCATCCCGACAGCCTTCGAACTGGCGGGGCTGCTCGGCCCGATCATCATCGGCCTGGCCTCCGACAAGCTGTTCGGCGCCCGGCGCATGCCGGCCTGTGTCATCAGCCTGGTGCTGCTGACCATGGCCCTGGCGGCATTCATGGCGGCCATGCACACCGGCAGCGTGATCCTGGTGGTGGCCCTGTTGTTCGTCATGGGCCTGACCCTGTACGGGCCGGACTCGATGATCAGTGGCGCCGCGGCCATCGACTTCGGCACCGCCAAGGCCGGCGCCACCGCAGCGGGCTTCGTCAACGGCTGCGGCTCGGTGGGGGCGGTGCTGGGCGGGTTGCTGCCAGGGTACTTCGATGGCGTCACGGTGTTCATCGTGTTCGCCGGCTGCGCGCTGTTCTCGGCGCTGGTGCTGCTGCCGCACTGGAACAGCCGCCCGGCCAGCGCTGCGCAAAGCAGCGACGTGGCACCGAATACCAGCATGGCAATCAAGCCACTGCGTACCTGAAAGGAAAGCGAGCGAATGAGACCCTTCTGGCTGCAACAGGCCCTGGATTCGGCGCATGAGGCAATGTGCCCGCCGCTGCAAGGCGATGCCCGTTGCGATGTGTGCATCGTCGGTGGCGGCTATACCGGCCTGTGGACCGCACTGATGCTGAAGGAAGCGGTGCCGGCCCTGGATATCGTGCTGATCGAGGCCGATATCTGCGGTGCCGGTGCCAGTGGCCGCAATGGTGGCTGCGTGTTGTCCTGGTCGGCCAAGTACTTCACCCTCGAGCGGCTGTTCGGGGTGGCCGAGGCGGTGCGCTTGGTGCGCGAGTCGGAGCGCAGCATCGGTGAAATCGGTGCGTTCTGCACGGCCAATGGCATCGACTGCGACTACCGCCTGGACGGCACGCTGTACACTGCCACCAATGCCGCCCAGGTTGGTGCCACCGATGCAGTGGTGGCCGCACTGGAGCGCAAGGGGATCAATTCGTTCAGCCGCCTGCCGCTGGACCAGGTGCAGCGCCTGGCCGGCTCGGCACGGCACCTGGAAGGCTGGTTCTCGCCGGCCGCGGCCACCGTGCAGCCGGGCAAGCTGGTGCGTGGCCTGCGCCGGGTGGCCTTGCAGCGCGGGGTACGTATTTTCGAAGGCACCGCCATGACCGCCCTGGAACATGGCGCCCCGGTGCAGGTGCGCACGGCCAGCGGTACCGTGCGCGCCGACCGCGTGGTGCTAGGCCTTAACGCCTGGATGGCGCGGGCCTTTGCGCAGTTCGAGCGCAGCGTGGCGATTGTGTCCAGCGACATGGTGATTACCGAGCCTTGCCCCGAATTGCTGGGCCAGATCGGCCTGGACAGTGGCATCAGTGTGCTCGACTCGCGGATCTTCGTGCATTATTACCACAACACTTCCGATGGCCGACTGATGCTGGGCAAGGGCGGCAATACCTTTGCCTACGGCGGGCGCATGCTGCCGGTGTTCGACCAGCCGTCGCCATACCGGCCATTGTTGCGTGAAAGCCTGGGCGGGTTTTTCCCGGCGCTGGCCGAGGTGCCGCTTGCAGCCAGCTGGAACGGGCCGTCAGACCGCTCGGTAACCGGCCTGCCGTTTTTCGGCAAGCTGGACGGGCAGGGCAATGTGTTCTACGGCTTTGGCTATTCCGGCAGCGGTGTGGGGCCGTGCCACATGGGCGGGCAGATCCTGTCGTCGCTGGCACTGGGGCTGGATAACCCGTGGACCCGTTCGCCGCTGGTCAAGGGGCCGCTGGGGCTGTTCCCACCCGAGCCGATCCGCTACCTGGGCTCGCTTATGGTGCGCAATGCCATCCGCCGCAAGGAGCGGGCCGAGGACCAGGGTTTGCGTCCGCGCCGGCTGGATGTGCGCCTGGCGCGGTTTGCCGCGGCGGCAGGCAAGGCGGATAAAGGCTGATGAGATTTCTTGTCGAACAGCGGCCTCTGGGCGTATAAACTGCACCCACTTTTGGCCGGTCGCTTCCTGAACCGGCCGCTGAAACAAGAGAGTCGACATGGGCGCACAGTGGAAAGCCAAACATAAAGAAGCCGCGGCCAACGCCAAAGGCAAGATCATGGGCAAGCTGTCCAAAGAGATCCAGATCGCAGCCAAGTCCGGCGCCGACCCGGACATGAACCCGCGCCTGCGCCTGGCCATCGAGCAGGCCAAGAAGGCCTCGATGACCCGCGAGACCCTGGAGCGCGCAATCCGCAAGGGCGCGGGCCTGGACGGCGATGCCGTGCAGTACTCGGCGGTAAGCTACGAAGGTTTCGCCCCGCACCAGGTACCGCTGATCGTCGAGTGCCTGACCGACAACGTCAACCGCACCGTCGCGCAAATCCGCGTGCTGTTCCGCAAGGGCCAGCTGGGTGCGAGCGGTTCGGTGGCCTGGGACTTCAACCACGTTGGCCTGATCGAAGCTACCCCGAACGGTGATGCTGACCCGGAAATGGCAGCCATCGAAGCCGGTGCCCAGGACTTCGAGGAAGGCGACGAAGAGGGTTCGACCCTGTTCATCACCGACACCACCGACCTCGACGCGGTGCAGAAGGCCTTGCCGGAGCATGGCTTCACCGTGACCTCGGCGAAGATCGGCTACACCCCGAAGAACCCGGTGAGCGCGGCCAGCCTGAGTGCCGAGGCACTGGCTGAGGTTGAAGCGTTCCTCGAGGCCATTGACGAGAACGATGATGTACAGAACGTTTATGTCGGTCTGACTGACTGATCTGCTTCTCTGGGGCCGCTTTGCGGCCCAATCGCCGGCAAGCCAGCTCCCACAGGTACAGCACAAGCCCCGATGGTTGTGGTGACCCTGTGGGGGCTGGCTTGCCGGCGATTGGGCCGGTCGATCCCCTGGAAGGGAGCCTGTATGAACCCCGCTTTCGCGTCCCTCAGCCTCGCCCACCTGCGCACCCTCGACTACCTGCTGCAGCTGAAGAACCTCAGCCATGCCGCCGAGCGCCTGGGCGTCAGCCAGTCCGCCCTCAGCCGCCAGCTGGCCCACCTGCGCGAAGCCTTCGACGACCCGTTGCTGGTGCGCCAAGGCCGTGGCTACGTACTTAGCGAACACGCCGAAGCCCTGGTCGAACCGCTAAGGCAAGTGCTCGAAGAATTGCACGCCCTGCGTCAGCCCGCGGTGTTCGACCCGGCGCGCTGTGAGCGGCGCTTCTGCCTGGCAGCCTCAGACTATGTGGCCGAGCACATGCTGCCGCTGCTGGTCGCTGCACTGGAGCACGAAGCACCCGGCGTATCGCTGGAATACCGCACCTGGCAAGCCGGCCAGTACTCCTTGCTGGCCAGCGGCGAGATCGACCTGGCCACCACCTTGTTCGACGAGTCGCCACCCAACCTCCACGGGCGCCTGTTGGGCGAGGACCGCGCGGTGTGCCTGATGCGTCACGACCATCCGCTGGCCGCCCACGGCGCGCTCAGTCAGGCTGACTACCTGGCGCACAAGCATGTGCGTATTTCCGGCGGCGGCGACAAGGACAGCTTCATCGACCGCCACCTGCGCGCCCAGGGCCTGCAGCGGCGGGTCAGCCTGGAAGTGCCGTTCTTCTCCGCCACCGTGCAGGTGATCGCCAACAGCCAGGCGCTGGCCACCGTCCCCGAGCATATCGCCCGGCAGCTGTGCCGCCTGCATGACCTGGCCTGGCGGCCGCTGGGTTTCATCGAGCACAGCCAGCGCTACTGGGTGGTGTGGCACCAGCGCCTGCAGGCCTCGGCCGAGCACCGCTGGTTGCGCAACCGGGTGTTCGAGTTGTGGCGCCGGTCGCAGTTCGGCGTGCAGGGCGGGCATGCGGGTCTGCCATAGCAGGTATGCGCAAGGCGGGGTTATTCGCTTGCGGATAGGTGCCTAGACTGGGGGCATTGTGTTGCCTGTGCCGGCCTCTTCGCGGGCACGCCCGCTCCCACAAGTACTGCATCGCTCTCAAGCCTGGTGCAATACCTGTGGGAGCGGGCGTGCCCGCGAAGAGGCCGATACAGGCAGAAGATAACCCACAGGAGACCCCAGGTGACCCCCGAACAATTCCGCCAGTACGGCCACCAACTGATCGACCTGATCGCCGACTACCGCCAATCCGTCGGCGAGCGCCCGGTCATGGCGCAAGTCAAACCCGGCTACCTCAAGGCCGCCTTGCCCGCTCAAGCCCCCCGGCAGGGAGAGCCTTTCGAAGCGATCCTCGACGACGTCAACCAGTTGGTCATGCCCGGCCTGTCCCATTGGCAGCATCCAGACTTCTACGGTTACTTCCCTTCCAACGGCACCCTCTCGTCGGTCCTCGGTGATTTCCTCAGCACCGGCCTGGGCGTGCTGGGCCTGTCGTGGCAGTCCAGCCCGGCCCTGAGCGAGCTGGAGGAAACCACCCTTGACTGGCTGCGTCAGCTGCTCGGGCTGTCTGGCCAATGGAGCGGGGTGATCCAGGACACCGCATCCACCAGCACGTTGGTAGCGCTGATCTGCGCGCGGGAACGCGCCAGCGGCTATGCACTGGTGCGCGGCGGCCTGCAAGCCCAGGCCAGGCCGCTGATCGTCTATGTCAGCGCCCATGCCCACAGCTCGGTGGACAAGGCCGCACTGCTGGCCGGTTTTGGTCGCGACAACATCCGCCTGATCCCGACCGACGAACGCTACGCCCTGCGCCCGGAAGCACTGCAGGCGGCGATCGAGCAGGACCTGGCCGCTGGCAACCAGCCTTGCGCGGTGGTCGCGACCACCGGCACCACCGCCACCACTGCGCTCGACCCGCTGCGCCCGATCGGCGAGATCGCCCAGGCCCATGGGTTGTGGCTGCATGTGGACTCGGCCATGGCCGGCTCGGCGATGATCCTGCCGGAATGCCGCTGGATGTGGGACGGCATAGAACTGGCCGATTCGCTGGTGGTCAACGCGCACAAGTGGCTGGGCGTGGCTTTCGATTGCTCGATCTACTACGTGCGCGACCCGCAGCACCTGATCCGGGTGATGAGCACCAACCCCAGCTACCTGCAGTCGGCGGTGGATGGCGAGGTGAAGAACCTGCGTGACTGGG
Source organism: Pseudomonas putida (assembly GCA_029953615.1). NCBI lineage: Bacteria > Pseudomonadati > Pseudomonadota > Gammaproteobacteria > Pseudomonadales > Pseudomonadaceae > Pseudomonas > Pseudomonas putida. The sequence continues at coordinate 4,638,737 of CP124529.1, forward strand.
GGATTCCGCTGGGCCGCCGGTTCCGGGCGTTGAAGCTGTGGTTCATGCTGCGCAGCGAAGGAGTGGAGGCGTTGCAGGCACGGCTGCGGCGAGACCTGGACAATGCCCAATGGCTGGCCGGACAGTTGGCGGCCGCTGAGGAGTGGGAGGTGCTGGCGCCGGTGCAGTTGCAGACCTTGTGCGTTCGCCATCGACCGGCTGGGCTGGAGGGGGAGGCGCTGGATGCGCATACCAAGGGCTGGGCCGAGCGGCTGAATGCGTCCGGGGATGCCTATGTGACGCCAGCGACGCTGGACGGGCGGTGGATGGTGCGGGTGTCGATTGGTGCGCTACCGACCGAGCGGGGGGATGTCGAGAGGCTTTGGCGGAGGCTGCAGGAAGTGGTTAAAGGCTGAAACCGCCGGGGCCGCTTTGCGGCCCAATCGCCGGCAAGCCAGCTCCCACAGGGATCGCACATGGCTTGCCGGCGATAGGGCTGCAGAGCAGCCCCCTGCAATCGATCAGTGGCTCACTGCCTGAAAGCTCCCTTTACGGCTAGCGTCATACGCAGTTTTGTCCATCGGTTTGGCATTAGGGTTGCCCAGGTCTTCCATCGTCAGGCGATGGGTTTCCGGGGCAATGTACGCCGCCAGGGCACACACGCAAGTAATGAAGAACGCCAACCCACCGACCACCAGCGGAATGTTGTCCGAACCGGGCGGGGCAACCAGGGCGAACAGCGCCGGCAGCATGGCGGTCAGCATGGTGCCGATGTTCTGTGCGATGGCCATGGCGGAAACGCGATAACGGGTGTGGAACAGCTCTGGGTAGAAGCTTGGGAACACCGCGTTGTAACCCTGGTACACCATGCCCCACATCACGATCGACGAGGCGAACGCCAGCGGTACGTTCTGGATGCTGATCGCGTACAGGTAGACGAAGGCCAGCAGGCCCGAGCCCAGGCAGCCGATGATCATGGTCGGGCGACGGCCGATCTTGTCCGACAGGTTGCCGACAAACGGGATCACCAGCACCGCGACGATGTTGCCGACTACCGGAATCCACAGGTACACGCTCTTGTCGAAGCCGATGCCATAGGCTGGCTGCACCGCGTAGGCCGCACCGAAGATGGTGGCTACCACCGGGATCACGTTCATCAAGGCCATGAACATCACCAGCACCATGTGCTTCCAGCTGTGGCGGAAGGCTTCGCTGATCGGCGACTTGGCGACTTTGTCCTGCTTCTCTTCCTTCACGAATGCCGGGGTTTCATGTACTTCCTTGCGGATGATGAAACCGGCGATCAGCACGATGGCGCTCATCAGGAATGGAATGCGCCAGCCCCAGTCATTGAAGGCTTCGCTGGGCATGAAGTAGGCAAGAGGCAGGAATACCGCCGCCGCCAGCACCTGGCCAGCCTGCACGCCTTGCAGGGTGAAGCTGGCGTAATAGCCCCGCCGACCGAATGGCGCATGTTCCATGATCATCGAACTGGCACCGGAGATTTCCCCGGCCACGGCAAAGCCTTGGACCAGGCGCAGCAGCACCAGCAAGGCCGGGGCGAGCAGGCCGATGTCGTGGTAGGTGGGCAGCAGGCCTACGGCCATGGTCGACAGGCCCATCAGGAACATGCACAGCAGCAGTACGTTCTTGCGGCCGCGGGTGTCACCCCAATGGCCCAGCACGAAGGCGCCGACCGGGCGCGCCAGGTAACCCACGCCGTAGGTGGCCAGCGAGGCAATGATGGCCATTTTCGGGTCGGTGTTGGGGAAGGAAGATCTGCGGGAAAATCAGCGCAGCGGCCTGGGCGTAGATGAAGAAGTCGTAGTACTCGAGTGCCGAGCCTATCCATCCACTGGCCGTCGCTTTCTTGGCTTGAGAGCTGGAGTGAGCCATCGTTGTCTCCGTTGTTATTGTTGTTTGCACAGGTTCCGCCGGAGATTCACCAAGGCAGGAGGCGAGGGTCGGTGTGCCTGTGTCTGTGGTTCATGTTGACCACGGGCCAGTGGGCTGGCAATTCGCTAAAACCGGTTTCGTGCGATAATCGAACGCAAAACTAACCATTCCGTACAAAGAGATTGAAGCCACGACTTTACCTGCGAATAATCGATCGTGCCAAGAACTGTGGCCCTGATTTTCCAGGCCTGGCCTCTGTAATCCTCCAACAACAAGGAACTCCCGCCATGCAGCGTTCGATCGCTACCGTGTCCTTGAGCGGCACCCTGCCGGAAAAGCTCGAAGCCATCGCCGCCGCCGGTTTTGACGGCGTCGAGATCTTCGAAAACGACCTGCTCTACTACGCTGGCAGCCCGCGTCAGGTGCGGCAGATGTGCGCCGACCTGGGAATTGCCATCACCCTGTTCCAGCCGTTCCGCGATTTCGAGGGTTGCCGCCGCGACCGCCTGCAGAAGAACCTCGACCGCGCCGAGCGCAAGTTCGACCTGATGCAGGAACTGGGCACCGACCTGGTACTGGTGTGCAGCAACGTCCAGGCCGATGCCCTGGGCGAAGAACAGCTATTGGTCGACGACCTGCGCCTGCTGGCCGAGCACGCCGGCAAACGCGGCCTGCGCATTGGCTACGAAGCGCTGGCCTGGGGCCGCCATGTCAACACCTACCAGCAAGTCTGGAACCTGGTGCGCCAGGCCGACCACCCGGCCCTCGGGGTGATCCTCGACAGCTTCCACACCTTGTCGCTCAAGGGCGACCCGAGCGCGATCCGCGACATACCCGGCGACAAGATCTTCTTCGTGCAAATGGCCGATGCGCCGATCCTGGCCATGGATGTGCTGGAGTGGAGCCGCCACTTCCGTTGCTTCCCGGGGCAGGGCGAGATGGACATGGCCGGTTTTCTGGCGCCAATCCTCGCCACCGGCTACCGCGGGCCGCTGTCGCTGGAAATCTTCAACGATGGCTTCCGCGCCGCACCGCCCCGGCAGAATGCCGCTGACGGCCTGCGTTCGCTGCTGTACCTCGAAGAGCAGACTCACCTGCGCCTGGAACAGGAAGGCACGCCGATCGAACCCGGAGTGCTGTTCACCCCACCGGCGGCCAGTGCCTATGACGGGGTGGAGTTCCTTGAATTCGCGGTCGACGAAGCCGTCGGCGCGCGCCTGGCCAGCTGGCTGAAGCGCCTGGGCTTTGCCGAAGCCGGCAAGCACCGCAGCAAAGAGGTGCAGTTGTTGCGCCAGGGCGATATCAACATTGTGCTGAACGCCGAACCCTATTCCTTCGGCCACAACTTCTTCGAGGCCCACGGGCCGTCGCTGTGCGCCACCGCGCTGCGGGTCAAGGACCAGCAAGCCGCCCTGAAGCGTGCCACCGCCTACCGTGGCCAGCCGTTCCGTGGCTTGGTCGGGCCTAACGAGTGCGAAGTGCCGGCGGTACGTGCGCCGGATGGCAGCCTGCTGTACCTGGTGGAGCAGGGCACTGCTGGCCAGACCCTGTACGACACCGACTTCAGCCTGGACAAGAGCGCCATGGCCACTGGCGGGCTGCGCCGTATCGACCACATGGCCCTGGCGCTGCCGGCCGAGTCGCTGGACAGCTGGGTCTTGTTCTACAAGAGCCTGTTCGATTTCGCTGCCGACGACGAGGTGGTGCTGCCGGATCCTTACGGCCTGGTCAAGAGCCGCGCCCTGCGTAGCCAGTGCGGCACCTTGCGCCTGCCGCTGAACATCTCGGAAAACCGCAACACCGCCATCGCCCATGCATTGTCCAGCTACCGCGGGTCGGGGGTGCACCACATTGCCTTCGATTGCGACGACATCTTCCGCGAAGTGGCACGGGCCAAACTGGCTGGGGTACCGCTGCTGGAGATCCCGCTGAACTACTACGACGACCTGGCGGCGCGTTTCGATTTTGACGACGAGTTCCTCAGCGAACTGGCTTACTACAACGTGTTGTACGACCGCGACGCCCAGGGTGGCGAGCTGTTCCACGTGTACACCGAGCCGTTCGAAGAGCGTTTCTTCTTCGAGATCATCCAGCGCAAGGGCGGGTATGCCGGTTACGGTGCGGCCAACGTCGCAGTGCGCCTGGCGGCGATGGCCAAGGCCCGCAGCGGGGCGGTGCGCAAGCCGGTCCTGTAATCGCTTGCCTGTACCGGCCTCATCGCCGGCAAGCCGGCTCCCACAGGTACTACACAGGCCTATCGGACCGCAGTGATCCTGTGGGAGCTGGCTTGCCGGCGATGAGGCCGGTAAAGCCACAGCACTTCAGCGCCCCTCAGCCACCAGCAGCAGCGACTGCGGCAGCGCACTCTGCGGGTGCTGTGGCTCCTGCAGACTCACCAGCCGCAACCCTGCCATGTCCAGCGCGTTCAGCCAGCTGGCCAGGGTGCGGAAGTACCACTGCATCACCTGCCAATCCCCGGCGAACCCGGCAAACGACTCTTCCCGCCAGCCATCCTGGTAATCGCCATCCGCCACGCTCCATGGGTGCAGGGTCTGGATCACCAGCGCACCGCCGGGCGCCAGCAACGCATTCATCGCTGCCAGCAGCGGGATGATGTCCTGCTGCAACAGGGCGAAGTTGGCACAGATAAGGTCATAGTCCTTGCCAACATAGGCCTGGGCCGCGACCAGCTGTGCATAGCTGGCCAGGTGCACCTCGGCGGAACCTGCAGCGCGCGCGGCATCCACCAGCGCCCGGTCACCGTCCACACCTACCGCCTCGACACCCCGGTCGCCCAGCGCGCGCAGCAGCCAACCTTCACCACAGCCCAGGTCGAGCACCCGTTCGGGCTGGCGGCCCAGGATGGCCAGCAGGATGGCCTGGTCGGTGACCTGGCGACGGCTCTCGATACTGCCGCTGCGCACCGCATCGATCCAGGCCTGGGCGTTGTGCTGCCAGCTGACGAGCAAGGCGTCTTCAGGGTTGCGCATGTTCATCTCCGTTGTGCTCGATTCCGCCTGCGGCCGCCAGAGCGCTCAGCCGGCTGCAGTGCGCTGTCGCTTGATCCGGTACATATCGCCATCGGCATGGCGCAGCAGCATGTCGGCATCGTTGCCGTCCTCGGGGAACCGGGCCACGCCAATGCTGCAGGACGGCGCTCCGATGCCGGCAAACTCGGCACCGAGTGGTTCGGCCATGGCCGCCAGGATGCGTGCCACCTGCTCGGCAATGGCCTCTGGCGAGGCGTAGTCGGTCAACAGCACGGTGAACTCGTCACCGCCCATCCGCGCCACCGTATCGGTCGCCCCTACGCAGCCTTCCAGGCGCCGCGCCAGGATGCACAGCACCCGGTCACCCACGCTGTGGCCGTGGTTGTCGTTGATATCCTTGAAGTCATTGATATCGATGAACAGCAAGGCCAGCGGGTGGTTGTGGTGCCGGGCCGCGACAAGTGCGGTGCCCAGCCGCTCATTGAACATGGCCCGGTTGGCCAGGCGGGTGAGCGGGTCGTGGTGGGCCAGGAAACGCAATTCTTCCTCGGCCTGGTGTTGGGCGGTGATATCCCGTGCTACACCAATGCGGGCATTGGCCTCATCGGACCAGGAGGCCGACCACAGGATATGCACGATACTGCCATCCTTGCGGATGTAGCGGTTACGGAAGTCGTAATGGGGTTGGCCGTTCATCACCCGCATGATCGACGCGCGGGTGATCGTCAGGTCGTCAGGGTGCATGTAGTCGGTGATCGGGGTGCCGATCAACTCGCAGGCCTGGTAGCCCAGCAGCGCCTCGCAGGCATCGCTGACGAAAATGATCTGGTTGCCCCTGTCGACCACGAACACCGTGTCCAGCATCAGGTGGATCAGCCTGGGGTATAACGCTTGCAGGTCTACGGGCATAGGGCAGGACGTCCGCGGCGGGGTCACCGATCATAGCCTGAAATGGAGCAAAATGCGGTAGCGCCGCTGTGGGAGCGGGCATGCCCGCGAACACCGGCGCAGCCGGTGCCATACACCGCGTCGCCTGCTTCGCGGGCATGCCCGCTCCCACAGGGCCGCCGATAGTCAGTTGCTTACTACCAGTTCCGGCCCGAGGTAATCGTTGATCTGCTCGATATCATCATCCCCCAGGCTACCCACCGATGACGCCAGGCGCAGCCGCGACATCAGATAGTTCAACTTCGCCTCGAACAGGTCGTGGCGGGCGTCATACAGCAACTCTTCGGCATTGAGCACATCCGAGTTGGTGCTGGTGCCGCCTTCCTTGAAGCCCTTGCGGGCCGAAAGCAGCGAGCGCTCGTTGGAGGTCACGGCCTTTTCCAGCGCCTGTATACGCAGCGCGCCACTCTGTACACCGCGGTACTCGCGAGTGGTACCGGAAATCACTTCCTGGCGTGTGGCGTCCAGTTCATCCAGGGCCTTGGAACTGTTGGCGCTGGCCTGGCGGGTGAGGGCGCTGGTGCTGCCACCGCTGTACAGCGGAATGTTCAGCTCAAGCCCGATCGAGCTGTAGTGGTTGCGCTGGTTCAGTTCGGAAATCGACTGGCTGCTGCCAGCGGTATAACCCGCCACGAAATCCAGGGTCGGCCAGTGCCCGGCGCGGGCGCGGTTGACTTCTTCTTCGGCCAGCTCGTAGCTGTGCCGGCGCGCATGAATCAACGGGCTGTCGGCCTGGGCCTTGACCAGCCAGTCCTGCAGGTTGCCCGGTATCAGCGGTGGGGTGTTGAAGCCTGGCTGCAAGGTGGTCAGCGACTGCGGGGTTTCACCGATGTATTCCTCCAGCTTGCGGCGGGCGTTGACCAGGTTGTCCTCGGCTTCGATCAGGTCGGCTTCGGCCAGGTCGCGGCGGGCCACCGACTCGTCGACGTCGGTGATGGTGCCGGCACCCAGCTCCTTGCGCCGTTTCGCCGACGCCAGCTGCTCTTCGAAGGCATTCAGCTTGGCCTTGGCCAGGGTGATGGTTTCGCTGGCCAGCAGCACGTCGAAGTAGGCGTCGGCCAGGCGCACCGCAGCGTCCTGGCTCTTGGCGTCGAACACCGCCACGCTGTAGTCGGCACGTTGCTGGCCCTGGCGGTATTCGGCCATCTTCTGCTTGTTGAACAGCGGTTGGCGCAAACGCACGTTGGCGCCCTTGGAATCATAATCCAGGTCGCTGTCGCGGCCATTCTGCCGTTGGCTGCCATTGACCTTGTTGAAGTAGCCCGCCGCGTTGATCTGCGGCAGCAGGCCGGCCTGGCCGATGGCGCGGTTCTCGCTGCCGGCTTCTTTTTCATGCACCGCGGCGCGGTAGATCGGGCCTTGGTACTGCAGCAGGTCCCAGGCTTGCTTCAGGTCCATGGCACTGGCCTGTGCGGACAACCCCAACAGGCACAACATCAGGCACGGGCGATTCATGTCATTGCTCCTTGAACGAGGCGTCCACGCGTTCGAGCATCGGCTTGAGCAGGTAGCTGAGCAGGTTGCGCTCGCCGGTCTTGATGGTGACGGTGGCCGGCATGCCGGGGCGGATATGGTTGCTGCCCAGCAGCGCCATGCCGTCCTGCGTCACTTCCACCTGGGCCAGGTAATACGGCTGCTTGCTTTCTTCATCCATCAGGCGGTCGGCGGAGATGGTCTTGACCCGTCCCGGGATATTCGGCGTCTTCGCATGGTTGAAGGCCGGGAAGGCGAGGTCCACGTTCAGGCCGGGGACCATCTTGTCGATGGCCTGTACCGGGATCATCGCGTCCACCTGCAACGGCTGGTCCAGCGGCACCACCTCCATGATCCTGGCCCCGGGCTGGATGATGCCGCCGACCGTGGCGATGCTCAGGGCCTGGACCATGCCGTCGATCGGCGAGCGGATTACCGTGTGGGTCACTTCGTAGTCCAGCGCGCGCAGGCGATCGGCCAGGGTTGTGTTCTCCTTGGCAGTATCGGTCAGCTGCGACTCCACTTCCTTGAGGTAGTCGTGCTGACGTTGCAGCATGCGCAGCTTGATCTCGGTGGCCTGGCTGCGCGTGCGGGCAATGTTGTTGAGGTTCTCGGCCTGGCCGGCGGACAGGTCGGCATTGTTGCGCTCCAGCTCCAGCAGGCGGTTGCGTGGCACGTAGCCTTCGGCGGCCAGCACGCGGGTGCCTTGCAGTTCCTGGCTGAGGAAGCCGATCTGCGAAGCGCGGGCGCCGTACACCTGCTGCAGGCCCTTGAGCTGCACCGCCGTGGCGGCGAGGTTTTCCTCGAGAATGCTCAGTTCACCGGCAAGGCCCGCACGGCGGGTATCCAGCAGGCGCTGTTGCAGGTCCATGGCTGCCAGCAGGCGCGGGTCGTTGCCGTAGTGCTTAAGCAGGGCAGGGTCGAAGGTGACCGTGTCGCGGCCATCGCGTTCGGCTTCCAGGCGGTTTTCCACGGTCTTGCTGACGATGTACTGGGCACTGACCGCACCCTGTTCGGCTACCGCCCGCAGGGCGTCGAGGCGTACCACCTCCTGGCCTTTTTTCACCACATCGCCTTCGCGCACCAGAATCGCCTCGACCGTGCCGCCGGTCAGGTGCTGCACCGCCTTTCGGTTGCTGGTGACCTTGACCGTGCCGGTGGCGACTACCCCGGCATCCAGTGGCGCCAGGCACGACCACAGCAGGAAACCGCCAAAGCCGGCGATGACCAGCCAGACACCCCAGCGTGCCGGCCGGCGCATGTCCAGGTCGATGCCGTCGAGGGCGTCGGCGGGAATCAATTCGGTGTGTTGGGTCATCTGCATGATCGGTCACTCCCGTACTTTTACCGACGCCAGCGGCGCAGCGGTCGCCGTCGGGATCACGCTGGCCTTGCGCAGCGCCGCGAACACTTCGTCGCGGCTGCCGAGCATGTGCACGGCGCCGTCACGCAGCATCAGCACCTTGTCGACCGCGCACAGCACATTGGGCCGGTGGGAAATCAGGATGACCGTGGCCCCGCGCGCCTTGAGTTCGGCCAGTGCATCGACCAGAGCCTTTTCGCCAACGTCATCGAGGTTGGCGTTGGGCTCGTCCAGCACCACCAGGTTCGGCTCGCCATACAGCGCACGTGCCAGGGCGATGCGTTGCTTCTGGCCACCGGACAGCGGGCTGCCGTCGGCTGCCAGACGGGTGTCATAGCCCTGCGGGAAGCGCAGGATCATGTCGTGCACGCCGCTGCTGCGGGCAGCGCGGATCACCGCTTCGCTGTCCACTTCGGCAAAGCGTGCGATGTTTTCGGCGATGGTGCCCTCGAACAACTCCACATCCTGCGGCAGGTAGCCGATCCACGGGCCAAGTTCGGCCTTGTTCCAGGTGAAGATGTCGGCGCCGTCCAGGCGCACCTTGCCGGCCTGGGTCGGCCACACGCCTACCAGCAGGCGGGCGAGGGTGGATTTGCCCGAAGCCGACGGGCCGATGATGCCCAGGCTTTCACCCGGGACCAGGCTGAAGCTGACCCCGCGCACGATGCTGTTGCTGGTGCCGGGAGCACCGGCGACCACGTTTTCCACGGCCAGCATGCCCATTGGCCGTTGCAGCGACATGCTCGGTGGCCGCTGCGGGTAGTCGTGCAGCAGATCGTTGAGCCGACCCCAGGCCGAGCGGCTGCCTTGCAGTTGCTTCCACGCGGCAATCACCTGTTCTACCGGGGCCAGTGCGCGGCCGGTGAGGATCGAACAGGCGATCATCATGCCGGGGGTGATCTTGCCTTCGATCGCCAGCAGTGCGCCGGCGCCGAGGATTACCGATTGCAAGGTAATACGCACGAAGCGCCCGGTGCTACTAATGATCGCCGCGCGGTCGGAGGCCAGGGTCTGCATCTGCAGGATGCGCAAATGGCCCTGAAACCAACGCTTGCCGATCGCCGGCAGCATGCCCATGGCTTCGATCACTTCGGCGTTGCGCAGGTTGTTGTTGGCGTAGCTGGCCGAGGACAGGGCCGCCTGGTTGGCTTCGGCCAAAGGTTTTTGCGTGGCCTTCTCGGTGAGGTAGGCCAGGCCCACCAGAATCAGCGAACCGATCAGCGTGATCAGCCCCAGCAGTGGGTGGATCAGGTAGCAGACCAGCAGGTAGATCGGTGTCCACGGCGCATCGAAGAAAGCGAACAGGCCGTTGCCAGTGAGAAACTGCCGTACCTGGGCCAGGTCCTGCAGGGCCTGGGCCGGGTTGCCGCCGGCGCGACTCAGGTTGCGTTCGAAGGCAGCGCTGAAGATGCGTCGGTTGAGATCCATGTCGAGGAAGTTGCCGACCCGGATCAGTACCCGGGTGCGGACCATCTCCAGGGCCGACATCAGCATGAACAGGCCGATCACCAGCAGGGTGAGCATGGTCAGGGTGGTGACGTTGCGGCTGACCAGGGCGCGGTCGTATACCTGCAACATATAAATAGCTGGCGTCAACATCATGACGTTTATCACGCCGCTGAACGCGGCCAGGGCAAAAAAGCTGCGGCGCAGGCGAAACAACACATCGCCCAGCTCGGAACGTGTGCGTGGTGGCTTGTGCATCGGGGCCTCCCTTTATCGCAAATCGGGGAAGCTCTTGCGGCGCCCCGTACAGCGGTAGTCGTGGCTTCTGGTTGGCTCGCAGGCGGATCGCTCTTGTGGCGAATGGTCCAAAACGCTGCGCTGCTCCCACATGCTGGAGCGTAGGTTGCAGCGACATGGACGGTAATATCGTTTCGCTCTATTGCGTCTTTGAAGTTTTCATAAGTGTCAATAAAACAGCTATTTGCATCGCATTATCATCGGAGGCGGTTTTTTCGACGAAATATTGACAAGCATTTAACCTACGACTTTAGTCTGAAGTATTCGGGCCCTGTGCGAGCTGGGGTCGATGCATGTGCGTTACAGCTGTATCGCATGCTTAACAAGGCCCCCGGGCAGTGGGTGCCGGCTTGCGATGGAACACAGAACCATATCTGCGCACGTCAACACTGACTGGGCGCGGGAAGGACCCTGTTGCCCCGTGTCATCTCCCGACAGATCGAGGGCAATTTGAAATGGCCAATTTCAGCAAGTCGGACCTTGAATTCATCCTCCAACAGATTTTCATTGCCGAAGCGCACGCCGATGGTGCCAGCCTGATCGACCTGCTGCCCAACAGCCAGGTACCGTTCGGCCTGCGCACCGTAGATGGCAGCTACAACAACCTGGTGACCGGGCAGAGTGAATTCGGTGCCGCCGACAACTCGTTCCTGCGGTTGCTCAGCCCCTCTTTCAGCGGCGATTATGCGGGCACCGGCACGGTCACCGATTCGCAACCGCGCACCATCAGCAACCTGATCGTCGACCAGACGGCGAACAACCCGGCTGCGGTGGAGGCCAATGGCGGTGCTGCCCCGGTGATCAGCCCCGGTATCGACGGGGTGTTCGGCACTGCTGACGACACCGAAGTGTTCTTCATCCCCAACGTGTCGCCCGACGTCGGTCTGACCGCCGGCTTCAACGCCTGGATGACCTTCTTCGGCCAGTTCTTCGACCACGGCCTGGACCTGGTCACCAAGAGCAGCACCGACTTTGTGTTCATCCCGCTGCAGCCGGATGACCCGCTGTTCGTCGAGGGCAGCCCGACCAACTTTATGGTGCTGCCGCGCGCCGTGCGCACTGCTGGCGCCGATGGCGTGGTGGGTACTGCCGACGATGGCCAGGCCAACACCACCTCGCCGTTCGTCGACCAAAGCCAGACCTATAGCTCGCACCCCTCGCACCAGGTGTTCCTGCGTGAATACACGCTCAATGCCGCAGGTGACCCGGTAGCCACCGGGCGGCTCATCACCAACCGGGACCTTGGCGCCGATGGCCGCTTCGGCACCGCCGACGATGGCAATGGCGAAAGCGGTGGCATGGCCACCTGGGCAGTGGTCAAGGCTCAGGCCCGCGACCTGCTCGGTATCAACCTGACCGACGCCGACGTGCACAGCGTGCCACTGCTGGCCACCGACCCCTACGGCAACTTCCTGCGCGGCCCCAACGGCATGCCGCAGGTGGTGATGCGCGTGAACAACGGCGCCGACGGCATCGCCGGCACCGCCGACGATGTCACCACGCTGGTCGAAGGCAACCGCGCCGCGCCGATCAGCCTGGCCAATGCCGTGAGCACCGGGCATGGCTTCCTTGACGACATCGCCCACAACGCCGCGCCGGTGATCGTGAACGGCGTGCTGCAGGCCGATGCCGATACGGCCGTCGGCAACGCGCAGCCAACCGGGCCTGGCGGCAACAACCTGACCTATGACAACGAACTGCTCGACGCCCACTACATCGCCGGTGACGGCCGGGTGAACGAGAACATCGGCCTGACCGCCGTGCACCATGTGTTCCACTCCGAGCACAACCGCCTGGTGCAGCAGACCAAGGACACCTTGCTGGCTTCCGGCGACCTGGCGTTCCTCAACCAGTGGCTGATCGATGATGTCGCTGCCATCCCCACCACGCCCGCCGAAATAGCCGCGCTGGTCTGGGATGGCGAGCGGCTGTTCCAGGCGGCCAAGTTCGGTACCGAAATGCAGTACCAGCACCTGGTGTTCGAAGAGTTCGCCCGTACCATCCAGCCGCAGGTCGACGCGTTCCTCGCGCCGAACGGCTACGATACCTCGATCAATCCCGCCATCCTCGCCGAGTTCGCCCATGTGGTGTACCGCTTCGGCCACTCGATGCTGACCGAAACCGTCGACCGCTTCGACCCGGCGTTCAACACGGTGGATGGTGACCCGCAGCTCGGCCTGATCGCCGCCTTCCTCAACCCGCTGGCCTTCGCCGGCAGTGGCGCCACCGCCGACGAAGCGGCCGGCGCGATCATCCGTGGCGTTACTCGCCAACTGGGCAACGAAATCGACGAGTTCGTCACCGAGGCGCTGCGCAACAACCTGCTCGGCCTGCCGCTCGACCTGCCGGCGCTGAACATCTGCCCGTGGCCGTGATACCGGCATCCCCACCCTGAACGAGGCGCGTCGCGAGTTCTATGCGGCAACCGGCGACAGCCAGCTCAAGCCGTACATCAGCTGGGCCGACTTTGCCGACCACCTCAAGCACCCGGCCTCGCTGATCAACTTCATCGCTGCCTACGGCACCCACAGCACCATCACCGGGGCCACCACCGAAGCCGAAAAACGTGCCGCTGCCGTGGCCCTGGTGCTCGGCGGTGACGGCGCGCCAGCTGATCGCCTGGACTTCCTCAACGGCACTGGCGCCTACGCCAACGTGACGCTGGCCGGGGCGGACGGCATCGCCGGCACCGCCGACGACATCAGCGGGGTAACGGTGACCGGCGTCGATGACATAGACTTCTGGGTCGGCGGCCTGGCCGAGCAGAAAATGCCGTTTGGCGGCATGCTCGGCTCCAGCTTCAACTTCGTCTTCGAAACCCAGCTGGAGGCCCTGCAGGACGGCGACCGCTTCTACTACCTGGCGCGCACGGCGGGCATGAACTTCGGCACGGAACTGGAGAACAACTCGTTCGCCAAGCTGATCATGCTCAATTCCGACGTGACTCACCTGTCCAATACCGTGTTCCTCACGCCGACCTTCACCCTCGAGGTGAACCAGGCCAACCAGTTCACCGGGCTGGGCGCCGATGGCCGGGCAGATCCGACGGGCGGGATCGAGATCAACGGGGTGGAGATCGTACCGCTGGTGATTCGCGATAACCCGGATACCGTGGGCCCCGACAGCAACTTCCTGCACTACACCGGTGAAGACCATGTGGTGCTGGGCGGTACCGCGGGCAACGACATCATCATCTCCGGCGAGGGCGACGATTCCGTCTATGGTGATGGCGGCAACGACACTCTCGAAGGCGGGGCAGGCAATGACGCGGTGCTGGGTGGCGCCGGTGACGACATCATCACTGACTCGTTCGGCGACAACCGCCTGGAGGGTAACGACGGCAACGATGTAATCGTTGCCGGCAGCATGCTGGCAGGTGGCAACCTGATCCTGGGTGGCAATGGCCAGGACTTCATCATCACCACCGAAGACATCAGCACCACCTTCGGCGGCCAGGGCGACGACTTCATCCTCGGCGCCAAGACCAACCTGCCACCTACCGGCAACGAGGGCGACGACTGGATCGAGAAGGGCACCCAGGACGGTGCGCCCGGCGACAACTTTGCCCCACTGCTGGGTGACGAGGTGATCGGTAACGACATCTTCGTCGGCGGGGCCGGCTTCGACGAGATGATCGGTGAGGGCGGCGACGACATCTTCGTCGGCAGTGACGCCCAGGACAACATGGACGGGATGTCTGGTTTCGACTGGATTACCCATAAGAATGACCAGGTGGGTGTAACCGTTGACCTGACCTTGCCCACCCAGGCTCAGCCCCATGGCAATACGCCGAACCAGAACACAGGCGTGTTCGAGCCGGTCGGCGCTTCGCCAGCTTCCATTCTCGATCGCTTTGCCGAAGTCGAGGGCGTGTCCGGTTCGAACTTCGCCGATGTACTCAAGGGCGATAATATCGATGCCGTGACCATCCTCAACCACGGTGGTGCTACCGGCAGTGCCTTGACCAACGTTGCGCTGATCCGTGGCCTGCAGCAGTTCCTGGCCGATGCCGGGTTGCCGACCACCGGCTTTGCCACTGGCAACATCATGCTTGGTGGCAATGGCAGCGACTTGATCGAAGGCCGTGGCGGCGATGACCTGATCGACGGTGACAAGTGGCTCAACGTGCGTATCGCGGTGTATGCGCCCGAGGACGTCAACCACACCGGCGTTGAAATCGCCAGTTTCGACAGTATGGTCGACATGATCCCATTCATGCTCGACCGCACTTACAGTCCCGGCCAGCTCAAGGCCGTTCGGGAAATCCTGCCCGGCACCTCGACCGGGGGCGCGGCCTTCGACACGGCGGTGTTCTCGGGGTTGCAGAGCGAATACACGGTGACGCAGAACACCAAGGGTAACGCTCGACACCGCCGATGATGTATGGACCGTGACCGATAACGTGGATGGCCGCGATGGTGTCGATACCCTGCTGCACATCGAACGCCTGCAGTTTTCCGACGGCCAGCGCGTGCTGGTGCCAGGGCTGAACGCGCAGCCCACTGGCAGCCCGACCGTCACGGACGGCAACGGCGGCGCGATCACGGTCGGCGACATCCTGACGGTGAATGTGGCCGGCATCCTGGATGCCGACAATATTGGCGCCGGTAACCCGACGGGCTCGCTGGCCAGCCGTTCGGTATCGTACTACTGGCAATTCGAAGCCGACCCGGGCAGCGGTGTGTTCGAAGACATAATCCTGCTGCAGGCCGGTGACCTGGCGTTCCAGAGTGCCGACGGCACCAACTTCAAGGTGTCGCCGGACCTGGCCGGGCTGGCGCTACGGGTCAAGGCGATCTACCAGGACGCCCATGGCACCACCGAGGTGCTGTTCTCCCAGCCCACCGCCGTGGTGCAGCCGGGCGCGCCTGTGGTACCGACGCCTGCCACGCCGGTGGCGGATGCCACTGCAGGTGGCGCCGGGCTGAACATGGTGCGCTCCGACCTCAACTTCATTCTCGATCAGATCAAGATCGCCGAGGCCGATGCCAGCGGGGTGGACATCCTCTCGCTGCTGCCCAACATCCGCGCGCCGCTTGGCCTGCGGGCGGTGGATGGCTCCAACAACAACCTGATGAACATCAACGGCATCAACAACACCCAGTATGGTGCTGCCGACAACGTCTTCCCACGCCTGACCGACCCGGTATTCAACCAGGCCGAAGGTGCACCGGCAGGCTTCTTCGGCCCTGGTTCGCCGGCCATTCCGGGTTCGTCGTACGAACAGACCAGCGGCCCGGTGTTCGATTCGCAGCCGCGCATCATCAGCAACCTGCTGTCCGACCAGACCTCGAACAACCCGGCGGCCTATGCCACGGCGTATGACCCCGGTGCGGACGGCGTGCTCAACTTCGGCACGCCAGGCAATGACGACGTGCTCAAGGACGGCGTGCGCATTGTCGCCAGCCCGGGCATGGACGGCCAGTTCGGCACCGCCGACGACCACGACGTATACCTGTTCGAGAACACCGCCGCCGATGCTGGTTTGTCAGCACCGTTCAACGCCTGGATGACCTTCTTCGGGCAGTTCTTCGACCATGGCCTGGACCTGGTCACCAAGGGCGGCTCGGGTACCATCTACATCCCGCTGCAACCGGATGACCCGCTGTATGTGGAGGGCGGTTTCACCAACTTCATGGTGGTCACCCGCGCCACCAACCAGCCCGGCGCCGATGGCGTGCTTGGCACCGCGGACGACATTCGCGAGCACACCAACACCACCACGCCATTCGTAGACCAGAACCAGACCTACAGCTCGCACCCCTCGCACCAGGTATTCCTGCGCGGCTATGTGCTGACTACCGACGGCCCGGTTGCCACAGGCCAGTTGATAACCAACCGCGACCTGGGTGCCGATGGCAGATACGGTACTGCCGACGACATTGAAATTGGTGGCATGGCAACCTGGAAGGTGGTCAAGGCCCAGGCCCGCGACGTGCTCGGCATCAACCTGACCGATGCCGACGTCGACAACGTGCCGCTGCTGGCAACCGATGCCTACGGCAACTTCATCAAAGGGCCGAATGGCTACCCGATGGTGATCATGAAAGGCCCCGACGGCATTGCCGGCACGGCCGACGACCAGCAGGTCGAAGGCAACCCGGCGGCGCCGATAGACCTGACCAACGCTGTACGTACCGGTCACCAGTTCCTCGCCGACATTGCCCACAATGCCGTACCGGTATTCAGCGGTGGGGTACTGGTACCGGATGCCGATACCGATGCCGGCAACGCCGTGCCGGTGAACCCGCAGACCGGCGCCAAGCTGGCCTACGACAACGAACTGCTCGATGCCCACTACATCGCCGGTGACGGCCGGGTCAACGAGAACATCGGCCTGACTGCCGTGCATGCAATCTTCCACTCCGAGCACAACCGGCTGGTGGCGCAGACCATGGACACCGTGCTCGATTCGGGTGACCTGGCCTTCATCAACGAGTGGCTGCTCAACCCACTGAGTGCGCTACCGGCCAACCAGGCCGAGATCGACGCACTGCTGTGGAATGGCGAGCGGCTGTTCCAGGCCGCCAAGTTCGGTACCGAGATGCAGTACCAGCACCTGGTGTTCGAGGAGTTCGCCCGTACCGTGCAGCCGCGGGTCGACTTGTTCTTCGCCCCGACCCAGGTGTATGACGTCGACCTCGATGCGTCGATCGTGGCCGAATTCGCCCACACCGTGTACCGCTTCGGCCACTCGATGCTGACCGAGACCGTCGACCGCTTCGATGTCGATTTCAATGTTATCCAGGACCCGGCCAGCGCCAACCCGGACCAGCAACTGGGCCTGATCGCGGCGTTCCTCAACCCGCTGGCGTATGCCGCCAGCGGCGTCACCCCTGAGGATGCCACCAGCGCCATCGTGCGCGGGGTCACCCGCCAGGCCGGTAACGAAATCGACGAGTTCGTCACCGAGGCGCTGCGCAACAACCTGCTCGGTCTGCCGCTGGACTTGCCGGCGATCAACATCGCCCGTGGCCGCGATGTTGGCATCCCTTCGCTGAACGCTGTGCGCCGCGACATCTACGCGCAAACCGGCGATACCCAGCTCAAGCCGTACACCAGCTGGGTCGACCTGGTGCAGCACCTGAAGCATCCGGAGTCGCTGATCAACTTCATCGCCGCCTACGGCACCCACAGCACCATCACCGGCGCCACCACGTTGCTGGAGAAACGCGCGGCGGCCATGGCCCTGGTATTCGGCGGCGACGGTGCGCCGGCCGATCGCCTGGACTTCCTCAACAGCACCGGAGCCTACGCCAACGTCACGCTGCCTGGCAGGGATGGCGTGCTGGGTACCGCCGATGACCTGAGGGCAGTGACCGTGACCGGGGTCGATGCCATCGACCTGTGGATTGGCGGCCTGGCCGAAGCGAAAACCCCGTTCGGCGGCATGCTCGGCAGCACCTTCAACTTCGTGTTCGAGAACCAGATGGAGAAACTGCAGGATGGCGACCGCTTCTACTACCTGGAGCGCACCGCCGGTCTGTCGATGAACGCCGAGCTGGAAAGCAACTCATTCGCTAAGCTGATCATGGCCAACTCCTCGGCCACCCACCTGCCTGGGCTGGTGTTCACCGACCCTGGTTACTACCTGGAACTGGACCAGAGCAAGCAGTTCAACGAAGGCCTGGGCAACCTCGACCCACTGGGCGAAAACGGCGAGCAGGTGGTGTTCCGCGACAGCCCGCTGACAGCAGGCCCGGACACCAATTACATCCGCTATGCCGGTGCCGAGCACATCGTGCTGGGCGGCACCGAGGGTGACGACATCCTGGTCTCCAGCGAAGGCGACGATACAGTCTGGGGCGATGGCGGCAACGACCGCATCGAGGGTGGCGACGGCAACGACCAGCTGCGTGGTGGTGCCGGCGACGACATCATCAGCGACATGGGGGGTGACGACAACATCCAGGGCGGCGACGGCCACGATGTGCTGCACGGCGGTAATGGCGTCAACCTGATTATCGGCGGTTTCGGCAATGACTTCATCGTCACCGGTGAGGACGCCTCCGAAGCCATTGGCGGCCAGGGCAACGACTTCATCCTGGGCAGCAAGGCCAACGAGCAGGACATGGGCAACGAAGGTGACGACTGGATCGAGAAGGGCACTTCGGACGGTGCCCCTGGCGACAACTTCGACCCGCTCGGCAACGACCCGATCATCGGCAACGACGTGTTCATCGGTGGTAACGAGAACGACAAGTTCAACGGTGAAGGCGGCGACGACATCATGGTCGGCAGCCTGGGCTTCGGTGACCGCTACATCGGCGGCTCCGGCTACGACTGGGCGACCTTCAAGGGCCTGGCCCAGGGCGTTACCATCGACTTCAGCGACCGCTTCTTCGATGTGCCGCCGGTACGCGGGCTCGGGCGCCTCTGCGCTGGTGCGCTTCGATATCATGGAAGGCTTGTCGGGCTCGGCCCATGGTGACTTCCTGCGTGGTGACAGTGAAACCTCTGCTACCTTGCCGACCAATGGCGCCAACGGCAGCGTGCTGACCAACATCAACCTGATCAATGGCCTGTCCAGCCTGCTGGCCGCCGGTGCGACGTTCTACGACGGTGGCAACATCATCCTTGGTGGCAGCGGCAGTGACCTGATCGAAGGCCGTGGCGGCGACGACATCCTCGACGGTGACAAGTGGCTGAACGTGCGCATCAGCGTGCGTGCCAACAGCGATGGCACCGGCCCGGAAATCGCCAGCTACGACAGCATGGAGCCGATGGTGCCGCTGATGCTCAATGGCACCTACAACCCGGGCCAGCTGGTGATCGTCCGTGAAATCCTCAACGGCACTGACAGCTACGACACGGCGGTGTTCTCGGGGGTGGCCACCGACTATAGCGTGGTGGTCGATGGCAATTCGGTGATCGTCACCGACCTGGTGGACGGGCGTGATGGAGTCGACCGCCTGACCGGTATCGAACGCCTGCAGTTCTCCGACAGCGCCCAGGCCTCCGGTGTGGGCACTGCAGTGAACGCCGGCCCGACGGGCCACCTGGCGATCCTCGACGCGGTCACCGGGCTGCGTAACGACACATCGGTCAGCGGCCAGCTGCTGCGGGTGAGCAACGTGGCGGTGCACGATGCCGACAACGTCAGCGCCAGCAATGCGAGCGGCGCGGTCAACGGCCCGATTGCCTACTACTGGCAGGTCGAGCGCCTGCCGGGCTCGGGGGTGTACGAAGACATCACCTTCGTCGCCGCCGGCGAGGTCTCGCGGGCGATCGGCAGCACCTACCGGGTGACCGATGATGTAGCGGGCCTGAACATCCGCGTACGTGGGGTGTACCAGGACACCAAGGGCACGCTGGAAATCGTCGATTCGTCGCCGAACAGCGCACCGACCGCCGGGCCGACCGTGACGGGGCTACTGGTGCAGAACCAGACCCTTACCGCCAACACGGCGACCATCGTCGATGCCGACGGGCTGAGCAACCCGCAGTTCACCTTCCAGTGGCAATCCAACCGGGGGCTCGGCTGGGTCAATATTGCCGGCGCCATCAGCAGCACCTTTGTCCTGACCCAGGAACAGGTGGGGCAGAACATGCGGGTGGTGGTGAGCTATGTGGATGACATCGGCGTGCATGAAAGCGTCGCCTCCGACATCCTCGACCCGGTGGCCAACGTCAACGATGCGCCTACCGGTGCCGTGCTGATCAGCGACACCACGCCAGCCCAGGGACAGACGTTGACTGCACTTACCGGCAGCATTGCCGACCTGGACGGGTTGGGGGCGTTCAGCTTCCAGTGGCAGCAAGGTAACGGAACGGCGTTCACCGACATTGTTGGTGCGACTGCCGCTACCTTCACCCCAGGTCCGTCGCAGGGCCACTTCCAACTGCGCGTGCTGGTGCGCTACACCGATGGCTTCGGCGCCCAGGAAACCGTGACCTCTGCAGCGACGGCGGAAGTGCCGGCGGTACCAGGCGTGACGCTGGTGGGCACAAACGCTGCGGATACCCTGACCGGCACAGTGGGTGACGATGTGCTGCTTGGTCTGGCTGGTAACGACACTCTCATCGGCCTGACCGGGTTCGATCAGTTGTTCGGTGGTGATGGCAACGACACGCTCGATGGTGGTGAGGGCAACGATACCCTCGACGGCGGTGCCGGCGACGACGTGCTCGATGGTGGGCTTGGTACGGATGCAATGACGGGCGGCGCTGGCAACGACACCTTCGTCGTCGACAACGTGGGCGACACTATCAGCGAGGCGGCTGGCGGGGGCTCGGACTTGGTGCAGACTAGCCTGGCAAGCTACACCTTGGGCGCTAACCTGGAGAACCTGACCTTTACTGGCACAGGTAACTTCATTGGTGTGGGTAATGCCTTGGCCAATACCATCGTCGGTGGTGCCGGCAACGACTTCCTCAATGGTGGTGCGGGTATCGACCAGCTGGTGGGTGGTACCGGTGACGACAGCTACGTGGTCGACAATGCTGCCGATGTGCTAGTAGAGCAGGCAGGCGGTGGTACCGATCTGGTACGCACGACGCTGACCAGCTGGACACTTGGCAACAACCTGGAGAACCTGACCTACTTCGGTGCCTCCAACTTCGTTGGTACTGGTAACGGCCTGGACAACGTCATCACCGGTGGTTCAGGTAATGACATCCTTACCGGCAACGCCGGCAACGACACACTCAACGGTGGGCTCGGTGCGGACACCATGATCGGCGGAACTGGTGATGACACCTTTGTCGTCGACAACGCTGCAGACATCGTCGTAGAGGTATTGGGCGGGGGTTCCGATCTGGTCCGCACCAGCCTGGCGAGCTTTACCCTGGCGGCCACCCTGGAAAATCTGAGCTTTACCGGTACCGGCAACTTCACAGGTGTAGGTAATGGCCTGGCCAACACCATCATCGGCGGAGCCGGAAACGACTTCCTCAACGGCGGCGCGGGTATCGACCTGTTGGTAGGCGGTACCGGCAACGACAGCTATGTGGTCGATAATGCGGGAGACGTGGTCGTGGAACAGGCAGGGGCTGGTACCGATCTGGTGCGTACGACCCTGACCAGCTGGACGCTGGGCAACAACCTGGAAAACCTGACCTACTTCGGCGCCGCCAACTTCGTCGGTACCGGTAACGGCTTGAACAACGTCATTATCAGTGGCTCGGGGAATGATGTCCTGAACGGCGGGACAGGCGCAGATGCCATGACGGGTGGCGCCGGGAACGACACCTATGTCGTCGACAACGTGGGTGACACCGTCACCGAGGCGGCTGGCGGCGGCACGGACCAGGTGCAGACCAGCCTGACCAGTTACACTCTGGGCGCTAACCTGGAGAACCTGAGCTTTACCGGCGCCGGCAACTTCGTTGGTGTAGGTAATGGCCTGGCCAATACCATTGTCGGCGGAGCCGGAAACGACTTCCTTAACGGTGGTGCGGGTATCGACCAACTGGTGGGCGGTGCCGGCAACGACAGCTATGTAGTCGACAATGCCGGGGACGTGATCGTGGAACAGGCCGGAGGTGGTACCGACCTGGTACGCACCACGTTGACCAGCTGGACGCTGGGCAACAACCTGGAGAACTTGAGGTACTTCGGTGCCGCCAACTTCAACGGTACCGGTAATGCCCTGGGCAACGTCATCACCGGTGGCTCAGGTAATGACACCCTCACCGGTGGTGCAGGTAATGACCAACTGCTGGGTGGCATTGGCAACGATACCCTGGATGGTGGTGACGACAGCGACAGCCTGGATGGTGGTCTCGGTGACGACATCCTGAATGGTGGGGCAGGTAATGACACGCTGTTCGGCGATGATGGCAACGACATCCTGTCGGGCGGCAGCGGCAACGACTTCCTCAACGGCGCAGCAGGCGATGATACGGTCAACGGCGGCGCGGGCGATGACACCATGATGGCCACTGATGGCAATGATGTCTTCCAGTTCGCCGCAGGCTTCGGCAATGACCTGATCATCAACTTCGACAGTAACGCGATCGGCGGCCAGGACAGGCTGGATATCACCGCCTTCAACATCACCGCAGCCACCTTTGCTGCCAACGTCACCATCGCCGATGTTGGCGACGATACGCTGGTCAGCATCGGTGCCACCGACTCCATCCGCCTGGTAGGGGTGGCGGATGCGACCACAGTGACTGCAGCGGACTTCAACCTGGCAGGTTGAGGGCCTCGGAGGTACGCTGCAAGGGCCGCTTCGCGGCCCATTCGCGGGCACGCCCGCTCCCACAGGGATATCACCGCCTTCAGGCTTGGTGATGTCCCTGTGGGAGCGGGCGTGCCCGCGAAGCATGTAGCGTGGTCGATGGCATCGGCTGCGCCGGTGTTCGCGGCTAAAGCCGCTCCTACAGGTTGAACATGGCTCGAGGTCCAGGTGATCGGGCTGGGGTCGCCTGCTTCGCGGGCTTGTCCGCTCCCACAAAGGAGCGCGTTATACTCCGCGCCTTTGCCCATGCCCGGAATCCGCCCATGCGCCAGGTTTTGCTCATCGTCGATGTCCAGTCCACCTTCAGCCCGCCCGAGTGGCTGGTCGATGGCTTGCGCCGGTTGTCTGCGAACATCCCCACCATTGCCTCGGTCGAGTTGCACGATGAGCAGGTCACGCCGTTCGAGCGGCAGCTTGGCTGGCATCCGGCGACCGAGGATGAGAGCCTGGTCGAAGCCGACCAGGTGTTCGTCAAGCATGGCTACGGGCAGAGCCCCGAGGCCATCGACTACATCAGGCAATTGGGTGTGGAGCGCGTGCTGGTATGTGGGCTGCAGACCGAAACCTGTGTGCTGGCCGCCGGCTTCGCCCTGTTCGATGCGGGGCTGATGCCCACCCTGGTCACCGACATGACGGTAGGTTCTTCGCTCGACAGGTCGGGCAAGCTGGGCATCGGACCTGTGGAAGCATCACTTCCGCCAGGTCACTACCTCGGCCGAGGTGCTCGCCGAACTGGCCGCACAAGGCTAGAACCGCAGCCTGTAGGAGCGGCCTTGCGTCGCGAAAGGGCCGCAAGGCGGCCCCGGCAGTCTCAAACCGTTTGCAAGGCCCGCGGCCGCTGGCTGCGTTGCTGGTCTTTCGCATGTTCTGCCGGCTGCAGGCAGAAGTCGAACACCACCCGCGCCACACCGCCCTCGATCCGCTCCAGCTCGCCCACCAACCCTTCACGGGTAGCATGGGCAAAGTCATCCCACAGGTACTCGTCACCCGCCAGGTTGATCTGCGTGGTCAGGTGCCGGTACCCCGGTGCACTGATGAAGAAGTGGATATGCGCCGGACGTTGGCCATGCCGGCCCAACTGGTCCAGGCAGGCCTGGGTCGGACCGTCGGCGGGGCAGCCGTAGCCGCTGGGGACGATGCTGTGGGCGCGGTAGCGGCCCTGGGCGTCGGTGACAATACGGCGACGCAGGTTGAAGGCCGACTGGCTGGAATCGAAGTAGGAATACAGGCCTTGGGTATTGGCGTGCCACACGTCGACGATAGCCCCGGCCAGCGGCTGGCCGGCCAGATCCAGCACCCTACCTTCAAGCAGCATCGGCAGGCCGGGATCGCGGCCGTCGTCCAGCCGCGCCTCGCCTTCGCACAGCGGCGCACCAGCCACGTACAGCGGGCCTTCGATGGTGCGCGGAGTGCCGCCGGTGTGCCCGGCCTGGGTGTCGCGGGCATCGCTGAGCAGGTCGAGGAAGTGCTCCAGGCCAAGGCCGGCCATCAGCAGCCCGGCTTCGTTGCGGCTGCCCAAGCGGTTGAGGTAGTCGACCGCGGTCCAGAATTCGTCGTCGCTGATCGCAAGTTCCTCGATCAGCCTCGCGCTGTCCTGCAGTATGCGCAGCACGATCTGCTTCAGACGTGGGTTGCCCTGCTCGTTGCCAACGCCTGCCGCTTTCGCGAAGAAGGCTTGTACTTCGGGGGAATGGGAAATCGCTACAGTCATGGTTGCCTCACCTGTCGTTGTTGTTATTGCGGTGCAAGGCTCAAGGCAAATGCGATGCCATGTTAACAAGTATCTGATTATGAAAGGATTTTCGAGGTTTTTGCCAACTGGGCGCTGACGCTCGTTCGATCATATGATCAATCCGCGTCAGCACCATTGCGCAAATGCTCAAGGCTTGTCGGTCACACTTTCGCCTGGTGCCTTCTTCAGCCGATAGGCCAGGGCCGGGCGGGTCATGCCGAGCAGGCGCGCGGCTTCCGAGACGTTCTGCCGGCAGCGCTGCATGGCTTCCTGCATCAGCGCTTCCTCGACGGCATCCAGACCGGTGCCGCTGTCGAGAATCTGCGCCACCCAGCCGGGCGCGGCCTGGGCACTGGCCGCCACCAGCCGGCCATCGCTGCCCAGGCCGATGCTGTCGGTGGCTGGTGGCGCATGCGGGAACAGCGCATCCAGGCTGATGCTCTCGGTTCTCGTCGGTGATAATCACACCGCGTTCCATGAGGTTTTCCAGCTCGCGGATGTTGCCCGGCCAGTCGTACTGCAGGCACACCTGCAAGGCCCGATCGCTGAGGCCACGGGTTTTCTTGCCGTAGCTCTGGTGCAGGCGGCCGAGGAAGTGCTCGATCAGCAGCGGGATGTCTTCGCGGCGCTCGCGCAGCGCCGGGATATGCACCGGGAACACGTTCAGGCGGTAAAACAGGTCGGCGCGGAAACGCCCGTCCTTGACTGCCTGTTCGAGGTTTTCGTGGGTGGCGGCGATCACCCGCACATCCACTGGCCGCGTGCGGCTGTCACCCACCCGTTCCAGCTCGCCTTCCTGCAGTACGCGCAACAGGCTGGCCTGCGCGCGCGGGGTGAGCTCGACGATTTCATCGAGGAACAGGGTGCCGCCGTTGGCCCGCTCGAAGCGGCCCATGCGCGCCTGCTGGGCGCCGGTGTAGGCGCCTTTCTCGACGCCGAACAGCTCGGCCTCGATCAGGTCGGGCGGGATAGTCGCGCAGTTCAGCGCCACGAACGCCGCGCCGGCGCGCTCGCTGCGCAAGTGCAGGCTGCGGGCGATCACTTCCTTGCCAACCCCGGTTTCACCCAGCAGCAATACCGAAGCCTTGCCCGGGGCAACCTTGTCGGTAAGCGCGCAGCAGCGCCGGTACACCGCCGACTGGCCGATGCCATAGAACTGCCCCGACTCGTACTGCAGGCGCTGGCGCAGGTTGGCCACCTGCACCTGCAGTGATTGCAGCTCATCGATCACCGGGTCGCTCTGGAAGTAGCGCAGGAAGGTCTCGGCATCTTCCCACTGTTCCACCGGCTTGCCGATTATGCGGCACTCGCTGCCGCCGCAGCCGCGGCAGCTGACCTCCTTGTACAGCACCTGGCGGCCGAGAAAGAACGAGCTGTAGCTGATTGCGTAACCGAGCAGCATCCAGCACACCGGCTGCTCGGAATGCAGGGCTTCGGACTGGCAGTTTTCCACCTCGAAGGAGTCCTGCCATTCGATGTCGGCGTAGAAGTGGCCGTTGTCCAGGTCGATTTCCAGCTGCAGCGGGCGCACCTTGACCATGCCCTTGAGCGAGTGGAGCTGCGGGCCGATGAAGAACATCTCCACCGGGTTGCCGTTGGGCCGCAGTTTGCGCGCAAGCTCGGCGTCCTTCAGGCCCGACTGGTAGCCCAGGCGCAGGAAAAAGCCCTTGGCCCGTTCCACCCCGAGCATTTCGATCAGCTCGCGGCGCATGCTGGCCATGGTCGCGGCCTGCACCAGCAGCATGCGCTGCTCGTCCAGCCAGATCTTGCCTTCGGTGCCTTCGAACCGTACCCGCTCGGTAAGGTCCTTCAGCGCCGGTGCAGGTTCCGGCGCCCTGTACTGGGTAATCATTCGCTTGCGCCCCTTGCTTGTAGTTGTATGGGGAATCGGCGCACACCCGCTCAGGCAAGGCGGGTTTACTGGGCACGCCGAAACGACCGCGGTGTGCAGGCAAGGCCCGGGTCGTTCTCTTTTCTAAACCGCCTGAAACCCGCGCAAAAGTCAATCGCTGGCCAGCTTGGTCATTTGCTCGAAGTGCCTGGTGCGATTGAGCAAATGATCAAACGGGCAGGCAGCGGCGCGCTCGCAGTGCCGTGCCTGAGTAACGACCTGAAAATTTAAAACCTAATAAAAACAATGAGTTGATCGCGATTTTCAGTGATTGAAAAGCGCCTGGCACAGCCGTTGCTCTAGCCCTTGGCACGTCCAACCGGAGCACCAGCGCATGACCTCAGCCACCACGCCTTTCGAGCAAATGCCGCGCTACGTTCGTGTACGCAGCGAGCCGGATGCGGCCTTTGTCGAGTTCGACTTTGCCATCGGTTACCCGGACCTGTTCGTCGAGCTGGTCTTGCCGCGCAGCGCCTTTGCCAGCTTCTGCGCCAGCAACCGGGTGCGCCACATGGATGCCGCGATGGCCGCTGCCGTCGATGCCGACATGCAGAAGTGGCGCTATGGCGAGAGCCGCGACGAGGACGAATGAAGCGCCGTTTGTCGGCGCGTTGCATCCCCACAACAAGTACAGGACGCCTTGCATGAGTATCGAGATCAAGACGGCCACGGTCGAGCCGATCCGCCAGACCTTCAGCCATACCCGCCGCCGTTTCGGCAACAAGCCGGCCAGCCGCTACCAGGAAGCCAGCTTCGATATCGAAGCTGCCACCAACTTCCACTACCGCCCGCTGTGGCAGCCCGACAAGCTGCTCAACGACCCCAGCCGCACTGCCGTGCAAATGGCCGACTGGTACGCCGTCAGCGACCCGCGCCAGTACTACTACGGGACCTACGTGCAGGCCCGGGCACGCATGCAGGAAAACGCCGAGCACAGCTTTGCCTTCTGCGAAAAGCGCGAGCTGCTGGCCAGCCTGCCGGCCGCAACCCGTGCCTTGGTTGCGCGCCTGCTACTGCCGCTGCGCCACGCCGAGCTGGGCGCCAACATGAACAACAGCGGCATTGCCGCCGATGCCTTTGGTACCAGCGTCACCCAGATGCACATGTTCCATGCCATGGACCGCCTGGCCATTGCCCAGTACCTGTCACGCATCGGCCTGCTGCTGGAGGACGACGGCCTGGCACTGCTGGCCGAGGCCAAGCAACGCTGGCTGGACGAGCCGGCCTGGCAAGGGCTGCGCCGCTACGTCGAGGACAGCCTGGTAGTACGCGACTGGTTCGAGCTGAGCCTGGCGCAGAACCTGATCAGCGACGGCCTGCTGTTCCCGTTGTTGTTCGAACACTTCGATGCGCAACTGGTGGCCGCCGGGGCAGGGCAGCTGGGCATGCTCACCGAGTTCATGCGCCTGTGGTTCGCCGAGAGCCAGCGCTGGGTCGATGCGCTGGTCAAGACCGCTGTCGCCGAAAGCCCGTACAACCGCCAGCTGATCGAAGGCTGGGTCAGCCAATGGCGCGGGCGCGCCTTGCAAGCACTGCTGCCGCTGGCCGAGCTCGGCCCTGGTCGCGATGCGTTGGATGCCTGCGACAGCGCCTTTGGCGCACGCCTGAAAAAACTCGGCCTCAGTGGAGATGCCGCATGACTTCCCTCGTCTACATCGCCTTCCAGGACAACGACAGCGCCCGCTACATCGTCGAGGCCATCACCCAGGACAACCCCCACGCCCAGGTACAGCACCAGCCGGCGATGATCCGCGTGCAGGCCGAAGGGCGCCTGGAAATCCACCGTGACACGGTGGAAGAAAAAATCGGCCGTGAATGGGACGTGCAGGAAATGCTGATCGACGTGATCACCCTCGGCGGCAACGTCGAGGAAGACGAAGACTGCTTCGCCCTGCACTGGAACTGATCCGCACAACGACAAGAACCCGGAGACCACCATGGCCGCCAAGCGCCTCAACCAGAAAGACAAGTACCGCTGCCTGACCCGAGACCTGGGCTGGGAGCCGAGCTATCAGAGCAAGGACGCCATCTACCCCTACGAGCGGTTCGAGGGCATCAAGATTACCGACTGGGATAAGTGGGAAGACCCGTTCCGCCTGACCATGGACGCCTACTGGAAATACCAGGCCGAGAAAGAGAAGAAGCTGTACGCCATCTTCGATGCCTTTGCCCAGAACAACGGCCACCAGAACATCTCGGACGCCCGTTACGTCAATGCCCTGAAATTGTTCCTGAGCGGTGTCACGCCCCTGGAGTACCAGGCCTACCAGGGCTTTGCCCGGGTTGGCCGGCACTTTGGCGGTGCCGGGGCGCGGGTGGCCTGCCAGATGCAGGCCATCGACGAGCTGCGCCACGTGCAGACCCAGGTACACGCCATGAGCCACTACAACAAGCACTTCAACGGCCTGCATGACTTTGCCCACATGCACGACCGGGTGTGGTTCCTGTCGGTGCCCAAGTCGTTCTTCGAGGATGCGCGCACGGCTGGCCCGTTCGAGTTCCTCACTGCCATTTCGTTCTCGTTCGAGTATGTGCTGACCAACCTGCTGTTTGTGCCGTTCATGTCGGGCGCAGCATTCAATGGCGACATGGCCACGGTCACCTTTGGCTTCTCGGCGCAGTCCGACGAGGCCAGGCACATGACCCTGGGCCTTGAGGTGATCAAGTTCCTGCTGGAACAGCACGAGGACAACGTGCCCATCGTGCAGCGCTGGATCGACAAGTGGTTCTGGCGCGGCTACCGGCTGCTGACCCTGGTCGGGATGATGATGGACTACATGCTGCCGAACAAGGTGATGTCCTGGGCCGAAGCCTGGGAGGTGTACTTCGAGCAGGCCGGCGGAGCGCTGTTCAAGGACCTGGAGCGCTACGGCATTCGTCCGCCGAAGTACGTCGAGCAGACCACCATCGGCAAGGAGCACATCAGTCATCAGGCCTGGTCGATCTTCTACCAGTACAGCCAGGCGACCAACTTCCACACGTGGATCCCCACTGACGAGGAACTGGACTGGCTGTCGGCCAAGTACCCGGACACCTTCGACCGCTATTACCGGCCACGCTACGAGCACTGGCGCGAACTGCAGGCGCGCGGCGAGCGCTTCTACAACCCGACGCTGCCGATGCTTTGCCAGGTCTGCCAGATTCCGCTGGCCTTCACCGAGCCGGATGCGCCTACGCAGCTGAGCCACCGCAGCCTGGTGCATGAAGGCGAGCGCTACCACTTCTGCTCCGATGGCTGCTGCGACATCTTCGCCTTCGAACCGGAAAAGTACGTGCAGGCCTGGCTGCCGGTGCACCAGATCTTGCAGGGCAACTGTGGTGGTGGCGATGTCGAGGCAGTGGTGCGCGATTACTACAACATCGCCCCCGGGCAGGACAACTTCGAGTACCAGGGCTCACCCGAACAGCAGCGCTGGCAGGCCGTGCAGGGCACCGAGCGCCAGGCCGGCTGAACCATTGAAGCGCCAGGGCGCCGTTGCTGCGCCTTGGCCCCGACAAGAACAAGAGGAACATTGCCATGCCCGTGACCGCCATCGGCACCTACACTGCCCAACCCCTGGACCTCCAGGCCAACTTCCACGGCGCCCAGCTGGTGTACCTGTGCTGGGAAAACCACTTGCTGTTCTGCGCACCCTTCACCCTGCCGGTGGACCCGGCGCAACCCTTCGCCGCCTTCATCGAGCAAGTGGTCAAGCCAGCCATTGCCCTGCATCCTGATGCCGCCCAGGTCGACTTCACCGTGGCGCGCTGGCGCCTGAACGAGCAGCCGTTCAGCCCCGACCTGGCCTGTGGCCTGGCCGCCAACGGCATCGCCCACAAGAGCCTGCTGCACCTGCACACCCCAGGCCTCGAAGGCCTGGGCGGCAGCCATAACTGAGGAATGCTGCCATGAGCTATCAAGTCACTATCGAACCCACAGGCGAACAGATTGAAGTGGAGGTGGGCCAGACCATCCTCGAGGCCGCCCTGCGCCAGGGCGTTTGGCTGCCGTTTGCCTGCGGCCACGGCACCTGCGCCACCTGCAAGTGCCAGGTGCTCGAAGGTGAAGTCGACCTAGGGGCTGCCTCGTCATTTGCGCTGATGGACATGGAGCGCGACGAGGGCAAGGTGCTAGCCTGCTGCGCCGTCCCGCAGAGCGACCTGGTGATTGAGGCCGACATCGATGTCGACCCGGACTTCGCCGGCCTGCCGGTGCAGGACTACCGTGCCGTGGTTACCCGACTGGTGGAACTGTCGCCGACCATCCGCGGTGTACACCTCAAGCTCGACCGGCCGATGGCCTTCCAGGCCGGGCAGTACGTGAACCTGCAACTGCCGGGCATCGAAGGCACCCGGGCGTTCTCCCTGGCCAACCCGCCGCAGCAGGCCGACGAGGTGGAGCTGCATGTGCGCCTGGTGGAAGGCGGCGTGGCTACCGGGCACATCCACCGGCAGCTCAAGGTCGGCGACGCACTGGAGCTGTCGGGCCCCTACGGGCAGTTCTTCGTGCGCAGCTCGCAGCCGGGGGACCTGATTTTCATCGCCGGCGGCTCGGGGCTGTCCAGCCCCCAGTCGATGATCCTCGACCTGCTGGCGCGTGGCGACACCCGGCGCATCACCCTGTTCCAGGGCGCCCGCACCCGTGCCGAGCTGTACAACCGCGAACTGTTCGAGGCGCTGGCTACCCGGCATGCCAATTTCAGCTACGTGCCGGCCCTCAGCCAGGCCGCCGAGGACGTGCAGTGGCAAGGTGTGCGCGGCTACGTGCACGACGCGGCCAGGCAGCATTTCGAGGGCCGCTTCAACGGCCACAAGGCCTATCTTTGCGGCCCGCCACCGATGATCGATGCGGCCATCACTTGCCTGATGCAAGGGCGCCTGTTCGAGCGCGACATCTTCATGGAGCGCTTCTACAGCGCCGCAGACGGTGCCGCCGACGGCCAGCGTTCGGCCCTGTTCAAGCGCATCTGAACCCTTTGCTGCCCGGCTCCCTGATCTGCGGGGGGCCAGCCTGCACCCGACCGATAACAACAACAAAGGTTGACCCGATGAACCCGACCCTAGCGAACCTGCTTCGCCTTGCCGTGTGCGCCACGTTGTTCGGCGCTGCCAACCTGTCCCATGCCACCGAAGGGGGCGGCACCTCATACCCGCTGGGTGCCGAAAACTACATGTCCGGCGCCATGCCGCCGCCGGGCTTCTATGGCCAGCTGTTCGTCAACCATTACGAAGCCGACAACCTGCGTGGCAACGACGGGCGCAAACTGCCGGTGGACTTCCGCGTGCGCGCCAACGCCATCGTGCCGCGGCTGATCTGGGTGAGTGACTACACGGTGCTGGGCGGCAGCCTGGCGCTGCATGCGATCGTGCCGCTGGTGGACGTCAAGGTGTCGCTCAATGGTCAGTCGCAGCACAACAGCGGCCTGGGCGACGTGATCTTTGGCCCGGCGCTGGGCTTTCACCACAGCGACAAGTTCCACAGCATCCTGGCCTTCGACATGATTGCTCCCACCGGCCGCTACGACAGGGATGACCTGGCCAACCCCGGGCGCAACTACTGGGTGTTCGAGCCGGTATATGCGATGAGCTACGTCGACCCGGCCGGGCTCAATCTGGATGCCAAGGTGATGTATGACTTCAACCGCCGCAACCCGGCCACCGATTACCGCTCGGGCCAGGAATTTCATGTGGACTATGCGGTGGGTTGGGGGCTTGGGAATGGTTGGGTGCTGGGGGTAGGGGGGTATTACTACCGGCAGACGACTGACGACAATCAGGATGGCGAGCGTATCGACGACAACAAAGGGCGCAGCTTTGCCGTTGGCCCGTCGATCAAGTACAGCGGCAAGGATGGCTGGTTCGTGACGGCGAAATGGTCAAAGGAAACCGAAGTGCGCAACCGCGCCCAGGGCGATGCCTACTGGCTGAAGCTGACCTTGCCCTTCTGAAAGAGGGCTGCTATGCAGCCCATCGCCGCGGTTCGACGCCACTACAACCCAGCTCCCACCTGTTGGAGCTGGCTTGCCGGCGATGAGGCCAGTGCAGGCAATACAAGGCAGCCTGCACTGGCCCGATCCATCAGGCCACATCTACCAGCACGATCTCGCTGTCCTCGATGGCGGTCACCCGCAGCACCTGCTCCTGCTCGATCGCCACACCATCGCGCGCCTTGGCCCGCAGCCCGTTGACCTCCACCAGCCCCTTGGCCGGAACCAGGTAACCCCGGCGTGCGGCATCGAAGCGGTATTCGGCAGTTTCACCGGCACGCAGGGTGGCAGCCACCAAGCGCGCATCGGTGCGGATCTGCAGGCTGTGTTCATCGCCTGCACGACCGCTGGCCAGGGTCACGAAACCTTCGCCACGCTCACCTTTCGGGAATGGCCGGGTACCCCACTGCGGTGCTTCACCGGTGCGCTCCGGCACGATCCAGATCTGGAAAATGCGCGTGTCGACGTCTTCCAGGTTGTATTCGCTGTGCACGATGCCGGTACCGGCGCTCATCACCTGTACGTCACCCGCTTCAGTGCGGCCTTTGTTACCCAGGCTGTCCTGGTGAGTGATCGCGCCTTCCCGTACATAGGTGATGATCTCCATGTCGCGGTGCGGGTGCGGCGGGAAGCCGCTGCCGGCAGCGATCAGGTCGTCGTTCCATACCCGCAGGTTGCCCCAGTGCATGCGTGCCGGGTCGTAGTACTCGGCAAACGAGAAATGGTGGTGGGCGTCGAGCCAGCCGTGGTTGGCGTGGCCGAGGCTTTCGAACGGTCGCAGTTGCAGCATGGTCGTGCTCCTTGAATCAGTGGAATGACGCCATGATGCGCCAAAGAACCATCGAAAATAAGCGTAAATATCGGCTTAAAATAATCGACCAAATAGATGTATCCCGATAGAGTGTTTTATCCGCTTCATCGCCTAATCCACTGATCTGCAAGCATTCGCTGGCGATTTTTTGTCGATGCGGCGAACATGCCCGCTGATTTTGTTTTTCAACGGAGTGACCGTGGCCCAAGAGCAACCCCAGGCCCATGCCGACCTTACCCCTCCTGCCCAGCTGCCCTGGTTTCGCCGCCTGGCGGCCCGCCTGCTGGGGCGCGGGCTGACCCGCCTGAGGGCCCAGCACCGCGACTCGTGGTTCCTCGGCCATGCCAGCGGCCAGCGCAGTGGCCATGCCGATGGCATGCGTGAAGGGTTCGAGCGTGGGCGGGTGGAGGGCTATGAGGCCGGGCGCCAGGTGCTGGTAATCCGCGATACCCGCCCCGATACCGCCGCCGTGCCGGGCCAGGATGACAACCTGTTCGATGACTGGCGCCTGCCCCTTACCACCGAGCTGAAAAAACGCTTCAAGGCCGATGTCGCCCAGCGCCTGCCCGCCGAGTCGCAACCCAGTGCCGCGCAATGGAAGCTGATTTTCAGCGATACGCCGTCCACCTGCGTAGTGGCCGGTGCCGGTGCGGGCAAGTCCACCTCGCTGGTGCTGCGCATCCTGCTGTTGCGCCATTACCTGGGTTATGAACTGGACGCGATGACCGTGGTCACCTTCACCCGTGAGTCGCGCAAGGACTTCATCAAACGCCTGTTGCAGGTGTTCGCCGTGTGGCAGATCAACCTGCAACCGCTGCAGGCCCGCGAGCTGGTGCGTACCTTCCATTCGCGCATTCTGCCGCTGGTGCGCAGCCTGCCGGGCTTTGGCCAGGTGCGCGCGTTCGAGACGCTGGGCAACGAGATGCCGGCCGGGCGTGAGGCCGAGGCCGAGAGCAACCCGTTCGACCTGCGTCTGAACGATGCCCAGCGCCAGCAGTTGAACCAGTGCTACAGCACCCTGTTGGTCCAAAGCCCGCGTTTTGCCGAGCTGGTCGGCCTGCTGCGCAGCGAAGCCCTGCAACTGAAGCCGCTGGACCCCAACAATCCTGACGTGCAGAAGCGCGCCCAGGTGACCCAGTTGGCGGCCCAGCGCGACGAAGAACTGTGCGACGTGATCGAGGACCTGTGGTTCGCCGCCGGTGCCTGGCCGATCAAAGGCATCGAGCCCTGCCGCGAAACCGTCGAGATCCGTGGCAGCCGCTTCCATGTGCATGGCCGCCTGGCCGGCCAGGGCCCTTTGGTAGTACTGGGCTTCGACCCGGCGGAAAGCGCGCAGTACCAGCGCCCCGGCGCCAAGCTGGCGGTGCGTGCCGAGTGGGCAGTCAAGCGCACGCTGTTGCAGGCCTTCTGCGACCGGCCGCTGATCTGGCTCGACAACTATGCCATGGCCCGGCGCCTGGCAGCTTCGCTGGCCGGTGATGCCGTGGCCGGCCCCGGTTTCGAGTACAAGGTCAAGGGCGAACTGGCCCCGGCGCCGTTGCTGGATGCCTTTGTTGGCGCGGCCAATTTCATCGAAAACCTCGGCCTGGAGGTGAACAGCGCGGTGGCGGCCATGAGCTTCCCGTCCGGTGACAGCGATGCGTTGTTCTTCGAGGCCCTGGCACTGTACTGGAAGGCCCTGGAGGCGCACCTGCTGGACCAGTCGCCGCCGGTGATGAGCTACAACCGCATGTTTGCCCTGTTCGGCGAAAACAATCCGGAAAACCTGCAACTGCTACCCGACCCGTTGCTGCGGCCGCTGGCGCACCTGATGATCGACGAGTTCCAGGATGTGTCGCCGCAGATCGTCAGCTGGTTGCGCGCCAGCCTCACCGAAATCCGCCGGCGCGGCCCGTCGATGCACAGCGGGCGCCACGCCCGGCATTCATCGCTGCTGTGTGTGGGCGACGACTGGCAGTCGATCTACGGCTGGCGCGGCAGTTCGCCCAAGTACTTCATGGAGTTCATCAAAGCCTTCCCGTCGCCGGCCAACACGCGGGTGATGCTGGTCGACAACTACCGTTGCCAGCAGCAAGTGATCGACGCGGCCGAACACCTGGTCAAGGGTACCCCGGCAATTGCCGGCAAGAAGGCCCGCGCCAGTGGCCCGGCGGCCGAGCTGCCGGGTTCGCCGGTCAAGGTGTTCGACCGTGACGAGGCCGCCCTGGGTGAAACGCTGCTCGAGCACTACCAGCGTGGCGAGACGGTGATGATGCTGTACCGCAAGGGCAGCGACCGGGCGCTGATGAACGAGCACCTGCAAAGCGTGCTGCACGCAGAGGCGGCGTTGCCAGCCGAGCAACGCCGGCTGCGCCAGTTGACCTACCACAGCGCCAAGGGCTTGCAGGCCGACGCGGTGTTCATGCTGGGTGACTGCCAGTACCTGACCAGCTCGCCCTACAAGAACCAGGTGTATCGCCAGGCCGGGCTGGGCAGGGCCGGGGATGCCCAGCCATTCGATACCGCGCAGAAGGAAGAGGTGCAGCGCCTGGCCTATGTAGCGGTGACCCGGGCGGTACGACACTGTTACTGGCATGTCGAGGCCGCCAATGGCGAAGCCGCCGCGGCGCCGCGGGCGTCCAGCCAGGTGGATGGCAAGCAGGCGTTCTTCGAGGACCTGCGTGGGCAGTGAGGGTCGGTGACGGTTAAGTCACGGTCGGTGACGGGCCAGTGGTGTAGCTGAGGTTGCGCCAAGGTAACGTGTCGGAGCCCTGAATGGCCCGGCGCAAGGGTTGCCGCTGGCGACAGGAAGCGAAGGGGCCGGCGGCGTATTCGGCCTGGTGTGGTCGTACCAGGCTCCAGTCAGGAAGTGTACCCATGCGTTCTTCATCGACACCCAAGGATCACCTGCTAGACCTTAACGGCATTGAAATTGCCGTGCGTTGCTGGGGGCCGGAAGACGGCATCCCGGTGCTGGCCCTGCATGGCTGGCTGGACAACGCCGCCTCGTTCGAACGCCTGGCACCGATGCTCGATGGCTGCTTCGTGGTCGCCCCCGACCTGGTCGGCCACGGCCGCTCGGCCCATCGCCGCCACGACAGTGGCTACTACCTGTGGGAACATGCCGAGGACATGCTGGCGGTTGCCGACAGCCTGGGCCTGGCGCAATTCCATGTGCTGGCCCATGGCATGGGCACCGGGGTGGCGTCGTTGCTGGCGGCCATGACCAGCGGTATTGCCAGCATGACCTTCCTCGACGGCATGGGCGCACCGTTCACGGTGGCCGAGGACGACCGCGTGCAGCACCTGGCCCGGGCCTATCGGCTCAAGCGCATGGTGCAGCGCAGCCAGTTGCAGGGTTTTGCCGAGCCGCACGTCGGCCGTTTCGAGGACCTGGACACGGCGCTGGCGCAACGCCGCGAGCGCCTTGACACCGAGCTGTCGGAAGAGGCGGCAAGGCTGCTGGCGCTGCGTGACCTGCTGCAATTGGGCGAGGGCTATTGCTGGCGTCACGACCCGCGTCTGGTGCTGCCCGAACCCATGCCGCTGACCGAGCGCGAAGCCTGCGATCTGCTCAGTCAGATCCGCTGCCCGCTTTACTTGCTGTTCGGCCGTCAGGGGGCATTCACCGCTGAGGCCTTTACCCGGCGCCAGGCGGCCTTGCCCAGCCATGCCAAGGTGTCATGGCACCCGGGCGGGCACCACTTCCATCTGGATGCACCGGACCGGGCACTGGTCGACCAGCTGCTGCGCATCCTGGCCCGCCATGAAGGCGGCGTGCTGCAGCGCCTGGTGAACGAATAGCGGAGTATGGTCGGAGCATGCGCCGGTGGGCTATTGTGGTGGACGTTTACCCTTGGAAACCGACCGCCACAAGGAGCCCGGCATGCGCCCGTTCACCATCAAGCACATCGACCACCTGGTACTGCGGGTCCGCGACCTGCCGCGTAGCATTGCCTTCTACACCGACCTGCTCGGCTGCACGGTCAGCCGCGTACGCGAAGACCTGGGCATGGTCCACCTGGCCACCGGCACGGCCATGATCGACCTGGTCACCCTGGACGGCCCGCTGGGCCAGCCTGGTGGCGCGGCACCGGGGGCCGAGGGGCGCAATCTGCATCATTTCTGCCTGCGCATCGAGCCGTTCGACGAGCCGGCACTGCGGGCGTACCTGCAAGCCGCGGGGGTACAGGTGGCGCCTGCCGAGAAACGTTACGGCGCCGAAGGTGAAGGGCTGTCGCTGTACTGCTACGACCCGGATGGCAACCAGGTGGAGCTGAAAGGGCCAGTGCTGTAGCAGCGGCCCGCAGTGGATATCCCGTCAAAGCCTATTATGCTTCAGTAACCTTGCTGCGATCCGAGGCGGCCTGCCTCGTCGTGCTTCGCATAACCAAAGCAAGCCCCCAGGGCCTGGGTGCGACGGTGCAACAGCGGATGAGGTGCTCCCGGCCTGCATGACGACAAGACGGAGGCACCCCATGGCGGTTCTCGACAGCACATCCACGGGCAGTAGTGCGCCCCAACGCGGTATCACCCGGGAGGAGCGCAAGGTCATCTTCGCTTCGTCCCTGGGCACGGTATTCGAATGGTACGACTTCTACCTGTACGGCTCCCTGGCGGCGATCATCGCCAAGCACTTCTTTGCCGGGGTCAATGAAACCACATCGTTCATCTTCGCCTTGCTGGCCTTTGCCGCCGGCTTTGCCGTGCGGCCATTCGGCGCCATCGTGTTCGGTCGCCTGGGCGACATGATCGGGCGCAAGTACACCTTCCTCATCACCATCGTCATCATGGGCCTGTCCACCGCTGTGGTGGGCCTGCTGCCCAGCTACACCACCATTGGTGTGGCCGCGCCGATCATCCTGGTTACCCTGCGCCTGCTGCAGGGCCTGGCATTGGGCGGCGAATACGGCGGCGCGGCCACCTACGTGGCCGAACATGCCCCCAAGGGCCGGCGCGGCTTTTTCACCGCCTGGATCCAGACCACGGCCACCCTGGGGCTGTTCCTCTCGCTGCTGGTGATCATGGCCTGCCGCACGGCCATGGGGAACGAGGTGTTCGAGGCCTGGGGCTGGCGGGTGCCGTTCCTGCTGTCGATCCTGCTGCTGGCGATTTCGGTGTACATCCGCATGCAACTCAACGAGTCGCCGGTGTTCATGAAGATGAAGGCCGAGGGCAAGGCGTCCAAGGCGCCGCTGACCGAATCGTTCGCCCGCTGGGACAACCTCAAGGTGGTGATCATGTCGCTGCTCGGTGGTACCGCCGGTCAGGCCGTGGTGTGGTACACCGGGCAGTTCTATGCACTGTTCTTCCTGTTGCAGATGCTCAAGATCGAGCCGCAGACCGCCAACCTGCTGATTGCCGGTTCGCTGTTGATCGGCACGCCGTTCTTCATCCTCTTCGGCAGCCTGTCCGACCGCATCGGCCGCAAGAAAATCATCATGGCCGGTTGCATCATCGCGGCGCTGACCTACTTCCCGATCTTCAAGGCCCTGACCCAGTACGGCAACCCGGACGTGTTCGTCGCCCAGGAGCAGAACCCGGTGGTGGTGGTAGCCGACCCTGGCCAGTGCGCGTTCCAGTTCGACCCGGTGGGCAAGGCCAAATTCACCAGTTCTTGCGATATCGC
This sequence comes from Pseudomonas putida, assembly GCA_029953615.1. NCBI lineage: Bacteria > Pseudomonadati > Pseudomonadota > Gammaproteobacteria > Pseudomonadales > Pseudomonadaceae > Pseudomonas > Pseudomonas putida. The sequence continues at coordinate 4,677,322 of CP124529.1, forward strand.
CAAGAGCCTGCTGGCCAAGCGGGCCATCCCCTATACCAACGAAGCGGCCGAACCTGGCAGCGTGGCGCAGATCCGCATTGGTGAACGGGTGCTGCCGAGCTTCGATGGCAGTAGCCTGGCGGCAGCGGACTTCAAGGCCCAGAGCGACGCCTTTACCGCGACCTTGACCGGGGCGTTGAAGGAAGCCGGCTACCCGGAAAAGGCCGACCCGGCGAAGATCCACTACCCGATGGTGCTGTTGCTGCTGACCATTCTGGTGATTTACGTGACCATGGTCTACGGGCCGATCGCCGCCTGGCTGGTCGAGCTGTTCCCGGCGCGTATCCGCTATACCTCGATGTCGCTGCCTTACCACATCGGCAACGGTTGGTTCGGCGGCTTCCTGCCGACGGTGGCGTTTGCCATGGTGGCGGCGACCGGCGATATCTATTACGGCTTGTGGTACCCGATCGTGATTGCGCTGATGACGGCGGTGCTGGGGATATTCTTCCTGCCGGAGACCAAGGACCGGGATATCAACCACACCTGAAGGTTTAGGCTGCCAGTACCGGCCTCTTCGCGGGCTTGCCCGCTCCCACAGGGATACCACTGTGCCTGAGGGCAGTGAGTTACCTGTGGGAGCGGGCAAGCCCGCGAAGAGGCCGGCACAGGCACCCAATCAGTCAAAGTAGCCACGCAACCCAAAGGCATACCCGGTATCCACCCCGGCAGCCTCGCCCCGGCTCCAGCGCTTCTTCAACACGAACTCGAATGCCGGCTCGTACAGCCCGTCCCGCACCAGCGCACCCGCCAGCACCTCGACGTCATACCAACCATTGTCCAGCTCGATGATCGGCCGCCCCGGCACCTGGTAGCGCGCCATCAGGTCACCCAATGTCTTGGGCGTGAAGTGCTGCAGGATGCGCCAGGTGTACAGCATCAGCGCGCCGTGCTCGACCTGCAGCACATAGCCATTGCGGCGGTGCTTGAGGCGGCTGCCGGGTTCGCACAGGGCCGGAGTGTGGCTGTCCAGGGTGAACAGGATGCGGTAGGGCAGGTTGTCGACCCCGGCCAGCGGCAGCACGATACCTTCGCGCACGGCCTGGTCGCCGCTGTCGCCGTGGGTGAACGCATGGGCCAGGTCGTCGGGCAGTTCATGTTGTTGCTTGAAGCGTTCGAGCAGCTGGATATCGCCGAGCAGAAAGTAGTCGACCAGGTCGTTGAGCACTTCGCTGAATTCGTGGCGCATCTGTTTTCCTTGTTGGTGCGCAATGAGGGCAAGGGCAAATGTAGCACTTCAGATTGGCTTCAGATTGCCCCCTGATACTGGCCCCGACACCTTACTTGAGAGGGGGACAGTCATGACTCAGGCAGACAGCTCCAGCCTGTTTCCACTGGCTATCGGCAACCACGGCGATCGCCTTGCCCACATGACGCTGAAACACCCCGGGGAGCCGGGGCGCGACGAGCTGGAGCAGTTCATTCACGCCCGTTTTGCCTGCGCGCACCACGCCGACGTGCAGCACTACCTGCCCGAACTGCTCGGCCTGCATGACAGCCACGGGCGCCTGATGGCCGCCGTTGGCGTACGCCTGGCCAGCAGTGGCCCGACCTTCATCGAGCGTTACCTGGATGAGCCGCTGGAAGTGGCCGTGACCCGGCTGGCGGGCAGCCCGGCAAGCCGTGCGCGCAGTTGGTCGAAGTGGGCAATCTGGCCGCGCTCAGCGCCGGCAGCGCGCGGATCATGATCATTGCCGTGACCTGGTTGCTGGCCGCCCGCGGCTTGCAGTGGGTGGCGTTCACCGGGGCCGCGACCCTGGTTAACAGCTTTCATCGCCTGGGCCTGGTGCCCACGGCGCTGGCTGTGGCCGACCCTGGTCGGCTGAACGGCGACGCCGACAGTTGGGGCAGTTACTACGCGCAGCACCCGCAAGTGTTCGTCGGCAACATCGGCTATGGCCATGAGGCCCTGGCCCGCGGCGGAGTATTCGACCGACTGGGATTGCCCGCGAGCGTGCAGGAGGCTGGCCATGCCGCATGAATGCCAGCTGTTCAGGGAGGTGCTGCAACTGCATGCGCGCCACCGGGGGGCGCAACCGGCGTTGCTGGGCCTTGGCGGGCCATTCACCTATCAACAGTTGCTGGACGAGGTCGAGCAACGTCGGGCCTGGTTGAGCGCGCAGCCACCGGGCACCTTCGCCCTGGCCCTGGAGAACGGCCCCGAGGCGCTGTTCTGGGACCTGGCGGCGCTGTTCGCGGCGCGCCCCATCGTCATACTGCCGGCATTCTTCAGCAGCGCCCAGCGCCGCCACTGCCTGGCACAGAGCGGGGCAATGCTGGCGCTGGCCGATGAAGCCTTCGCTGACGACTTGCATGCCTGCGGCTTCAGTGCCGGCGAGCGTTTCTGGAGCCGCCAGCCGCCAGCGGGCGCGCCCTTGCCAGCGGGGACCGCGAAAATTACCTACACCTCCGGCAGCACCGGAGCACCCAAGGGCGTGTGCCTGAGCGCCGAAGCCATGCTGCGGGTAGCGCGTGAGCTGGAGGCCGCCAGCCGGCCTACGGCGCCGGGCAAATACCTGGCGGTATTGCCTCTGGCGGTGCTGCTGGAAAACCTGGGCCTGTACGCGGCCCTGCTGGCCGGGGCAAGCATCGCCCTTTACCCGCAGGCACAGCTGGGTTTTCGCGGTGCCAGCCAGGTCGACTTCAGGCAACTGCTGGGCGCCATCGCCTTGAGTGGTGCCGAGAGCCTGATCCTGGTGCCACAGCTGCTGCTCGGCCTGGTCACGGCCATCGAGCGTGGCCTGATGCGGGTAGGCCCGTTGCGCTTCGTGGCGGTAGGCGGGGCACGCGTGGCGCCTAGCCTGCTGGCCCGCGCCGAGGCAGTCGGGCTACCCGTGTTCGAAGGTTACGGCTTGTCCGAATGTGCCTCGGTGGTGTGCCTCAACCGCCCCGGGGGCCGGCGCCCGGGCAGTGTCGGGCGGCCGCTGCCGCATGTGCAGGTGCGCATTGCCGAAGATGGCGAAGTGCAGGTGGCCGGCTCGGCGTTGCTCGGCTACCTGGGCGAACCACCGTTCAGCGAACTGTGGCTGTCGACCGGTGACCTGGGCCATTTCGACAGCGATGGCTTCCTGTACCTGGCCGGGCGCAAGAAGCACCAGTACAGCACCAGCTTCGGGCGCAACGTCAACCCTGAATGGGTCGAGGCCGAACTGACCCAGGGCGGGGTGATCGCCCAGGCGTTCGTCCACGGCGAAGGTCTGGCACACAACCTGGCGCTGATCTGGCCGCTGGACCCCCAGGCTGACGACCATACCCTCGAACGGGCCATCCGCCAGGCCAATGCCGGCCTGCCGGACTATGCCCGGGTGCATGCCTGGCGGCGCCTGCCCGAGCCTTTGAGTGCCGCCGGGCAAACCCTGACCGCCAACGGCCGGCCACGCCGCGAACAGATCCTGCGGTGTTACCACTCCCTGTTATCCGACCTTCAATGATCTACGAGGTTTGCCATGCTTTTCTTCGACATGCTGCAGCAGGAAACCGCCGACGAGCGTACGGCATTGTTCAGTGTCCCGGTCATCCGCGACGCGCTGGCCGGCAAAGCCAGCCTCGAGGCCTATGTGGCCTTTCTCACCCAGGCCTATCACCACGTGCGGCACACCGTACCATTGATGATGGCCTGCGGGGCCCGTTTGCCGGCGCGGCTCGAGTGGCTGCGCGGCGCAGTGTGCGAATACATCGAGGAGGAATACGGCCATGAGCGCTGGATTCTCGATGACATCGCCACCTGCGGTGGCGACCCGCATCAGGTTGCGGCCGGCCGGCCGGCATTGCCCATCGAGCTGATGGTGGCATTTCTCTACGACCAGATTGCCCGTGGCAACCCGGTCGGGCTGTTCGGCATGGTCAACGTGCTCGAAGGCACCAGCATTGCCTTGGCCACCCAGGCCGCCGGTACCCTGCAGAGCAGCCTCGGCCTGCCGGACCAGGCGTTCAGCTACCTGAGTTCCCATGGCGCCCTGGACCAGGACCACATGGCCACCTACCGTGGGCTGATGAATCGCCTGGAACAGCCCGAGGACCAGCAGGCGGTAATCCACGCTGCCAAAGTGGTGTATCGCCTGTATACCGCCATGTTCGAAGGCCTGCCGCGTTCCGCACAGCAGGAGGTACAGCATGCGCTTGCCTGATTGCGTGGCGTTGCTCACCGGCGCCAGCGGCGGCATCGGCCTGGAGCTGGCGGCCCAGTTGTGCAGCGCCGGTGCCCGCGTACTGGCGGTCAGCCGGCAGCAGGGCGGGCTGACCGAACTGATGGCGCGCTACCCCGGGCAACTGCGCTGGCAGCAGGCCGACCTGCGCTGCGCCGAAGGGCGCCGTGAAGTGCTGGAAGCGGCGCGGGCGATGGGCAGTTTTAACCTGTTGATCAACGCCGCCGGGGTCAACCGCTTCGCGTTACTCGAACAGCTGGACGAGGCCGCCCTGGACGAGTTGTTCGACCTCAACATCAAGGCCGCCGTGCAGCTCACCCGCCTGTGCCTGCCGCTGCTGCGCGCGCAGCCCAATGCACTGGTGGTGAACGTGGGGTCGATCTATGGCTCGATCGGTTACCCGGGCTATGCCACCTACTGCGCCAGCAAGTTTGCCTTGCGCGGGTTCTCCGAGGCATTGCGCCGCGAGCTTGCCGATACCTCGGTGAACGTGCTGTATGCCGCACCGCGCACCACCCGCACGACGATGAACAGTAGCGCCGCGCAGGCCCTGAACCAGGCGTTGAAGGTAGGCGTCGATGACCCGCGGGATGTTGCGCGGGCAGTGCTCGATGCAGTACAGGCCGAGCGTAGCGAACTGTACCTGGGCTGGCCGGAAAAACTCTTCGTGCGCCTTAACGGCATGCTGCCGGGCGTGGTCGATCGCGCCCTGCGCAAGCAACTGCCGCTGATCCGTCGCTACAGCACCTGGCACAGCAAGGAGTCGAGCAAATGAAACGTCTGATACTGGCCAGCCTGCTGGCCATCGCCCCGTTCAGCTGGGCCCTCGACCAGAACGGTACCCAGCAACTCAACGCAATCCAGCAGCGCTGGGCAGTGATTCGCTACAACCTGCCCGAGGCGCAGCGTGCCGGGGCGTTCGAGGCCTTGGCGGTACAGTCGGCGGCGCTGGTGCACCAGCAACCGGGTTCGGCAGAGCTGTTGATCTGGGACGGCATCGTCAACAGCAGCTGGGCCGGTGCCACCGGCGGGTTGGGCGCGCTGGGCAAGGTGAAGGCCGCTCGCGCCAGCCTGGAAAAGGCCCTGGCCATGGACCCCAAGGCCCTGCAGGGCTCGGCCTACACCAGCCTGGGCGCGCTGTACGACCAGGTCCCCGGCTGGCCGTTGAGCTTCGGCGACCAGGCCAAGGCCGAGGCCATGCTGCGCCAGGCGCTGGCGATCAACCCCGACGGTATCGACAGCAACTACTTCTGGGCTGACCACCTGTACCGGCAAAACCGCTACGACGAAGCCCGCGCGGCCCTGCAAAAGGCGTTGCAGGCACCGCCCCGGCCCGGGAGAGAGCTGGCCGACCAGGGCCGGCGTGGTGAAATCGATGCTTTACTCAAAGCGATCAAGGAAAAACAGGATTAAGCATGCGCCTGCTGCTGGTAGAAGACGACGCCGCGTTGGGGGAGGGGATCTGTGACGGCCTGCGCCGCGAGGGCTATACCCTCGACTGGTTGCAGGATGGCGCCAGCGCCTTGCATGCCCTGTGTCACGAGGAATTCGACCTGGCCATCCTCGACCTGGGCTTGCCGCGCCTGGATGGCATCGAGCTGTTGCGGCGCCTGCGTGCAGCCGGGAAGAGCCTGCCGGTGCTGGTGCTGACCGCCCGCGATGCGACAGAGGACCGTATCGTCGGGCTGGATGCCGGCGCCGACGACTACCTGGTAAAACCCTTCGACCTCAACGAACTCAAGGCCCGCCTGCGGGCCTTGCTGCGACGCAGTAGCGGCCGCGCCCGGGTGCTGATAGAGCATGCCGGGGTATGCCTGGACCCGGTCAGCCAGCAGGTGCACTACCGGGGCCAGCCGGTGGTGCTCACGCCCAAGGAATACCTGTTGCTGCACGAATTGCTGGCCCAGCCGGGCAAGGTGTTCACGCGCGAACGCTTGACCCAGTTGCTGTATGGCTGGGATGAAGAGCCGGAGAGCAATACCCTGGAAGTGAACATCTACCAGCTGCGCAAGAAGCTGTTCAACGGCCTGATCCGCACCGTGCGCGGGATCGGCTACCTGGTGGAAGGCAAGGCATGAGTTCGTTGCGCCAACGCACCTTGTGGCGGGTGATGCTGCTGTTGCTGGTCGGCAGCGGGTTGCTGGCGCTGTACAACTACCACGACAGCCGTCATGAAATTAACGAAGTGTACGACGCCCACCTGGCACAGAACGCCCGGCTGCTGCAGGGCATAATGAGCCTGCCGGTGCAGGAGCAGAGCCGTGACGAGTTGTACCGCGCCTTCGACGAGGCCTTGAGCAAGGCCGGGCACCACAAGGTGGGGCACCGCTACGAAAGCAAGCTGGCCTTCCAGGTATGGGCCGACGACGGCGGGCTGCTGGTACACACGCCCAGCGCCCCGCAGCTGGGGCAGGCGCCGCGGGTGCCGGGTTTTGCCGACGTGGTGGTGGAAGGGCGCCGTTGGCGCAGTTTTGTCTTGCCGGTGCCGGAAAAACACTGGGTGATCTGGGTGGGCGAGCGCAACGACGTGCGTGATGACCTGATCGAACGCATCGTGCAGCACACGCTGTTGCCATTCCTGTTCGGCAGCCTGGCCCTGGCCTTGCTGGTGTGGGCGGCCATTGGCTGGGGGCTGCGGCCGCTGCAGAACATGGCCAGGGTGATCCGCGCCCGCCACGCCGAGTCGCTCGAGCCTTTGCAGCTGGTGCCGTTGCCCAAGGAGCTGGAACCGATGCAGGCGGCGATCAACCGCTTGCTCGGGCAGATCGACGACCTTCTGCGCCGCGAACACCGTTTCATCGCCGACGCTGCCCACGAGATGCGCACGCCCTTGGCCATCCTGCGTCTGCATGCGCAAAACGCCCTGAATGCGGACAGCGCTGCCGAGCGGGACAAGGCCCTGCAGTTCCTGATGGGCGGCGTCGACCGCCTTGCCCGGGTGGTCAACCAGCTGTTGACCCTGGCCCGCCTGGAGCCGCGACCAGGCCGGCGTGACTGGCCGCGGGTGGACCTGGAGGGCGTGGTGGCCGAGACCCTGGCCGAGCTGACCCCCTGGATACTGGAGCGCGGGCTGGAGCCTTCGCTGGACATCGCCGCGGGCGACTACCATTTGCATACCGACGCTGGCGCGCTGGGAATTGCCTTGCAGAATCTGGTGGCCAATGCCGTGGATCATTCGCCAGCGGGGGGGAGGGTTGCCGTGACACTGCAGCGTGAAGGGCAAGCCCTGCTGATCAGCGTCGACGACGAGGGGCCGGGTATCGCCGAGGTCGACCAGCAGCGGGTGTTCGAGCGCTTCTACAGCAAGGGCTCGACCAATGGCGCCGGGCTGGGGTTGTCGATCGTCAGCACCATCATGACCCGCCTGGGTGGCAGCGTGCAGTTGCGCAACCAGACGCCACACGGACTGCGCGCGACCTTGCGCCTGCCCGTGGAGCCCTGAACGTTGCTAGTGTTTCTGGGCGATCTGGATCAGGTTGCCGCAAGTGTCATCGAACACCGCTACGGTGACTGGCCCCATGGCAGTAGGCGGTTGGGTGAACTGCACACCCGCCGCGCACAGCCGGGTATATTCTGCCTGGATGTCCCGCACACCGAACGAGGTGGCGGGGATGCCGTCCTGCTTGAGCGCGGCTTTGTAGACCTTGGCGGCCGGGTGCGCGTCGGGCTCGAGCAGCAGCTCGACGCCGTTGGGGTCGTTGGGGGAGGTGAGGGTGAGCCAGCGGTGTCGGCCCATGGGGATGTCGTGCTTGGGCTCGAAACCGAGTACGTAGTGGTAGAAAGCCAGGGCTTTGGCCTGGTCGTCGACGAGGATGCTGGTGACTATGATCTTCATGAACGCACACCGTATGCCTGGAGTCGTTGAGTACCAGTAAAGACAATCAGCGGCATTTGGCCAGGGCACCGGGTTCACTGAGAGCCCTGCAGCGCGATCCGACAGCATTTCTTTTCACGGTCAAAGTTCCAGATGGGTTGGTGGCAATGGGGGCTGTAGCGTTGATCGGGCAATACCACCCAATCCAAGGAGTGAACCCCATGCAAGAAAAACCCGTTAACGAGCCAGACGACACTCTCGACCACGAACAGCTGGCAAATGCAGAACCGCAGGTAACGTTGTCCCGGCGCAAGCGCAGTGTACAGCCAGTAGTCGGCATGCCCTGCACGCCAGGGTACAAACTGATTGGTGATGACTGTGTAATCGCCAATATCGATTTCGAGTGAAGCAAAGGGGGGGGGCGCACGGCGTCCCCTCGTAAAAACCTGCTCAAGCCATAGGTAAATCCTTCATCACCCGGCCCCCACCCAGCCGCTGCCGAGGGTAAAGTGACAGGCATGATCCCAGCGCGCCCAGACCGGCGTCAGAGAGGTGCCCGTGGCGGCCTACACATTGCGACAACTCAAGTACTTCGTCACCACCGTCGAGGCCGGCAGCGTGGCCGAGGCTTCACGCCAGCTGTACATCGCCCAGCCGTCCATCTCCACGGCCATCAAGAGCCTGGAAGAAAGCTTCGGCGTGCAGCTGTTCATCCGCCATCACGCCCAGGGTGTGTCTCTCACGCCCAGCGGCAAGCGCTTCTATGCCAAGACCAGGTCGCTGCTGCAGATGGCCCACGAGTTCGAGCAGAACGCCCTGGCCGACAACGATACCGTGGCCGGGCAGATCGACATCGGCTGCTTCGAAACCGTGGCACCGCTGTACCTGCCACGCCTGATCGCCGGCTTTCGCCAGCGTTACCCGGGGGTGGATATCCGACTGCGCGACGGCGAGCAGCAGGAGCTGATCCAGGGCCTGACCGCAGGTACCTTCGACCTGGCGTTCCTCTACGACCATGACCTGGACGGCACCATCGAGGCCGAGCCGCTGATGCCGCCGCAGAAACCCTATGTGCTGCTGCCCGAGAGCCACCGCTTCGCCGGTCAGGCCCAGGTGTCGCTGCGTGACCTGTGCCCGGAACCGATGATTCTGCTGGACGTTGCCCCCAGCCGTACCTACTTCGTCAGCCTGTTCAACGAAATGGGCCTGACGCCCAATATCGTCTTCAGCTCGCCGTCGATCGAGATGGTGCGTGGCATGGTCGGGCAGGGGTTCGGCTTTTCGCTGCTGGTGACGCGGCCGCATTCGGAGTACACCTACGACGGGCAACGCCTGGCCATGCTGGACATTGCCGAGCCAGTGGCGCTGTCAGGGCTGGCGGCAGCATGGTTGAAACGTGTGCAACTGACCAAACCGGCGCAGCTGTTCGTCGAGTTTTGCCGGGAAGAATTGGCCAAGTTCTGAACGGGCACGCCATGCATCCTCCGGCCGAGGCATGGCGCGCCTGCTGATCAGGGGTTGACCTGATAGCCGCGCCCTTGCAGGCACCCGGCATAGGCACTGGCATGAGCCTGGGCTTTCGCTTCGTCCTGGCCGCGCCGGTCCTGACGGCGGTCCTGGCGCTGACGCATGCCACCGACTGCAGCACCAGCGGCGGCCACTTCGCCGGCGCGGTTCTGCCGGTATTCCTGCTTGGCGTCATCACCAACCCGGTCATACAGCTCGTCGTGCTGGTTGCCGCGCACCTGCGCGCCGGCCGCACCGGCAACCGCGCCGGCGGCGGCACCACGTACCCGGCCACCGACATGGGGGTCGCTGGATGTGGCGGCACTGTTCGCGGCATTGGTCGCGACGGTATTGCAATCATTGATATCCAGTTGCATCTGCTGGCTGCTCTGGCCCTTGAGCGGCACCACCGACTGCGCCTGGGCTGCCGATGCCGCGCACAGCAGCACCAGCAGGTAACTCCACGTGAACGTACGCATGGCAAACCTCCAGCGGGTGGGGATCCCGTTTCACAGGATAGTTCTCTTTGCTGTCGATGATGGCAGTTTTGCCGGGATGGTCTAAACCGGATATCAAACGTGGTTCGCCTGCGTATCACGGCGTGAATCCGGGCTACCTGTGGAAACCCCATGAGCCAGACCCAGCAGCTGATCATCTGTGAGTACTGTGACACGGTTTACCACCGTGCGCCGTTGCTCAAGCACCAGCGCGCCGTTTGCCAGCGCTGTGGCGGCGTGCTGTACCGGCACACCTCGCTGACCGTGCAGCAGCGGCTGGCCCTGAGTGTGACAGGTGGCATCCTGCTGGTGTTCGCCAACTTCTACCCGGTGATGACCATTGGCATGCAGGGGCTCACCCATTCCGCGACCTTATGGGACTCGGTGCAGATCCTCAGCCACGGCAGCATCACCTTCATCGCCCTGGTCATGGCCCTGTCGATCATCTTTGCGCCGGTGCTGCAGATTACCCTCTTGTGCTGGGTGTTGGGTTTCGCCCTGGCTGGCCAGCGCGCACCCGGTTTTGCCCTGTGCATGCGCAGCCTGGAGGGCCTGCGGCCTTGGAGCATGCTGGAAGTGTGCCTGCTAGGGGCGATGGTGGCGGTGATCAAGCTGGCGGGGTTTCTCGATGTGATACCTGGCATCGGCCTGCTGGCGCTAGCTGCGCTGAGCATGCTGATCATCCATATCGCCGGCAAAGACATCCGCGACCTTTGGGAGCAGGTATGAATACCCCGGCCAGCGCCGACGAGCTGGGCCTGTGCCTGTGCCATGGCTGCGGTCAGGCCTGCGAACTGGGTAGCGACAAGCACACCTGCGAACGCTGTGGTGCTGCCATTCACCGGCGCAAGGCCAATGCCATCAGCCGCGGCTGGGCGTTTCTGCTGGCGGCGCTGATTTTCTACATCCCCGCCAACCTGCTACCGGTCATGCACACCGAAATGCTTGGCAGCGGCAGCGAAAGCACCATTGGCGGTGGCGTGCTGGAGTTCTGGGAGGCAGGTGCCTGGGATATCGCGCTGATCATCTTCATTGCCAGCGTGGGCGTGCCGGCCATCAAGTTCTTCTCGCTCGGCCTGTTGCTGTTTACCGCCGGGCGTGGTTCCACCTGGGCCTGCCGGCAGCGTTCGCAACTGTACCGGTTCGTCGAGTTGATCGGTTACTGGTCGATGCTCGATGTGATGGTGGTGGCGCTGGTGGCGGCGCTGGTGCAACTGCGCGAGCTGGGCACCATCGAGCCACGGGTGGGCATTCTGTTTTTCGGCATGGTGGTGGTTCTGACCATGTTTTCTGCGATGAGCTTCGATCCACGCCTGATCTGGGATAGCCGAGCGAACGAGGGAGGCCGTATTGATGGTGCAAGAGACTGACAAGCGCGAGCGCGCGGGGCAGGTTGAAGTGCGCACCCGGCGCTGGAGTGTGTCGCTGGTGTGGATCGTGCCGATACTGGCAATTCTGATCGGCGCTTCGCTGGTAGTGCGCAACTGGATGCAGCAAGGCCCGGTCATCGCGATTTCCTTTCACACCGGGGAAGGGCTGGTGGCGCACAAGACCCAGGTCAAATACCGCAGCGTGGTGATTGGCGAAGTCACTACGGTGGACCTGGCCGACGACAAGAAGAGCGTGGTCGCCAAGGTCCAGCTGTCCAACGACGCCCGTGCGTTCGCTACCCAGGGCGCACGCTTCTGGGTAGTGCGGCCACGCATTGGGGTGGGCGGCGTGTCCGGCGTGGACACGCTGCTGTCGGGCAGTTTCATCGGGGCAGATTCCGGCGAATCGAAAGTGCCCGAGAAGTCCTTCGTCGGCCTGGAGTTGCCACCGCCGATCACCTACGACGAAAAGGGCAAGCGCTTTGTCCTGACTGCCAGCGACCTGGGGTCGCTGGATATTGGCTCATCGATCTATTACCGCAAGATCCCGGTGGGTGAGGTGGTGTCGTTTGCCCTGCAGAACGATGGCAAGGGCGTGGAAATTGGCATATTCGTGCAGGCCCCCTACGACAGTTTCGTCACCGCCGATACCCGCTTCTGGAACGCCAGTGGCGTCGACATGCAGATCGGTGCCAACGGCCTGAAGATCGATACCGAGTCACTGTCGTCCATCCTGGTGGGCGGGCTGGCCTTTGGCTCGCCCGACTTCGCCCCGCAAGCCGAGCCGGCTGCCGACCAGGCGCACTTCCAGCTGTTTGCCGACCGCGACACCGCCCTGGCCCCGCCTACTGGTCAGGCGCAGTACCTGCAGTTGCGTTTCGACCAGGCCATGCGTGGCCTGTCGGTGGGGGCCCCGGTGGAGTTCAAGGGTGTAGAGTTTGGCCGGGTCACCTCGGTCAAGCTCGACTACGATGCCACCCGGCAAACCTTCCCGGTGGTGGTCGATGCGGTGATCTACCCGCAACGGCTGGGGCCGGTGCACCGCAAGATGCTGAATGTGTTCAAGCATGTCGAAGGCGACATGGACGGCGCGCGGCGGCTGATCGGCACCTTCGTCGAGCACGGGCTGCGGGCCCAGGCGCGAAGCGGCAACCTGATCACCGGGCAGATGTTCATTTCCCTGGACTTCTACCCGGATGCCCCCAAGGTGGCTTTCGACAAGACCGCCGACCCCATCACCATCCCCACATTGCCGGGCAGCCTGGAGCAGTTGCAGGAACAGCTGCAGCGGGTGGTGGAGCGCATCAGCAAATTGCCGCTGGAAAGCATCGCCAACAACCTGGACGGCAGCCTGCGTGAGCTGCGCGCCAGCCTCAAACAGTTCAATGGCCAGACGCTGCCGGACGTGAAGGTGGCGCTGGACGAAGTTCACAAGACCTTGCGCACGGCCAATTCGGCCATTTCCGAGGACTCGCCGCAGCGCGAGCGCATGGGTGAAACCCTGGATGAGCTGGAGCGCATGTCGCGATCGCTGCGGGACCTGGCCGATTACCTGGGCCGGCACCCCGAATCGCTGATACGTGGCCGGCCGAAAGCGGCCAGCGCCGCAGACCTTGAACCCTGAGGAGACGCCCGATGCATCGACTGCGCAATATGTGTGGTGCCGGCCTGCTGGCAGTGCTGTGGGGCTGCAGCAGTACCCCGAACAACTATCACACGCTGGTGCCGAGCGAACCGGTGCGCGACGGTGGCCAGCGTATTCAGGTGGCGAGGGTGGCCGTGCCGCCACAGGTGGATCGCCCGCAGTTGGTGGTGCGGCAAGGCCAGAGCGGCCTGGCGATCCTCGAGACGGAGTGGTGGGGGGCCAACCTGGAGGATGAGTTCCGCAGCGCCTTGCAGGACCAACTGGGTGGGCCGGTAGGTGGCGGCAACGCGGTGCTGCGGGTGGACGTGCAGCGCTTCGATACGGTGCCGGGGCGCTACGCTTCGCTGGAGGCGCTATGGCGCCTGACACGCTCGGGGGAGGCCGGGCTGACCTGCCGAACCTCGTTGCAGACGGCGGCGGACAACAGCATCGCCAGCCTGGTCAATGCCCACCAGGCCAACCTGCGCAAACTGGCCGAGGCAGTGCGGGAGAGTGCCCGGCAGGGCAGCTGTGCCCAACCTGCCTGATGGCTGATCGATGCATGGTACTTGTGGGAGCGGCCTTGTGTCGCGAAAGGGGCGCAAAGCGCCCCCGGCAATCCCGATCGCACAACACTCAGTTCAGGTTCTTCCCGCTACTGACCGTCTCCCGCAACCCGCTCGGCCTTGTCCAGCGGCAGGTGGTCGAACTCGCGCAAGCCATCCTTGCGGTACGGGTCGCCAATCCAGCGCGGAGCCACCACGAATTGCGGGCTCACCAGGCTCTTGGCCGGCTCGTAACGGTCATAGCTCAGCCCGGCCAGGTCGGACAAGGTATGGATCAGGTGCGAGCTGCTGTAGGGGCGCTCGGTCATTGCCTGCAAGTCTCGTGGGTGTTCGGCCTGCCAGCTGGGCGAGGTCCACAGCAGGAACGGAATGGTGTACATCGGCCGGGTCGGCGCGCCTTCGTTACGCCCCAGGCGGTCGTGGTTGCCTGAGCTGTACACATCTTCACCATGGTCGGACAGGTACAGCAGGAAACCATTGGCAGTACTGGCCGAATAACGCTTGATCAGGCTCGACACCACGTAGTCGTTGTAGCGCACCGCGTTGTCGTAGAAGTTGTAGGTTTGTACCTGGTCGTCTGTCAGCTTGCCGGGCACCCCCTGGCGGTCGTCGAAGTGCGCGTAGTCGTTCGGGTAGCGGTAGCGATAATCCATGTGCGTACCCAGCAGGTGCACGATGATGAATTTGTTCGGCGCCGGGTCCTGCAGGGCCTTCTCGAACGGCGCCAGCACCACGTCGTCGTACTGGCTGGCATTCTGGTTGCGCTGGTTGTTGAGGTACACCGGCGCGTCCGTCTGCTGCGAGAAGGTGGTCAGCATGGTGTTGCGTTTGGTCATGGTCTGCTGGTTGGTGATCCAGAAGGTTTTATAGCCAGCCTGTTTCATCAGGTTGATCAGCGACGGGTCGGTCAGGAAGCGGTCCGGGTTCTGTTCGTCGCCGAAGGTGAGGATCTGCTGCATCACTTCGATGGTGTACGGGCGTGGCGACACCACGTTGCGGAACACGGTCAGGCGCTTGTCGCTGGCGGCCAGTGCGTCGAGGTTGGGCGTGGTGTCGCGGTTGTAGCCGTACAGGTGCATGTGCTCGCGGGTGGTGGATTCGCCCAGCACCAGCACCAGCGTGCGTGGCGCTGCGCCACTGCTGTCATGCAGGTTTTGCAGGGGCGGCAGCGCGGCGTTCTGGGCCAGCAGCTCTTGCATGTTGTCCAGTTGCTGGCGGTACTGGCGGTAGCCGACCAGCAGTTGCCAGGGCACGGCGGGTTCCATGCGCTGCTGCACCTTTTCCGCTGCGTCGGCGAAGCTGCGCTGCTGGGTGACCATCTGCTTGTAGAACGGGTACACCAGGTTGGCCAGCAGCAACAGCAATACCACCGGCAGGCGGCTGCGCAGCGGCAGGCTGACCGGGCGTACGCGCCTCCACAGCAGTACTGCCACCAGGGAGTACAGCAGCAACGCCAGGCCCAGCCAGACGCTGAAGTACTGGCTGAAGTACTCGCCGGCCTCGGCGGTGTTGGACTCGAACATGACGAAGATGACGCTTTGCGAGAACTCCTGGCGATAGATGCCGAAGTAGCTCAGGCCCACCAGTGAAGCAGCCCACAGCACCAGGCCAATGATCGCGGCCGTGGCGCGGGTGAAGCGTGGCAGCAGCAGTACCGGGGCCAGCCACAGGCTGCTGAGGAACAAAGCATCGCGGAAACCGGCGAACCCGGTGGTGCCGCTGAACAGCAGCAACGCCTGGGTCACGCCTGAGAAGTACCAGAAAAACAGCAAAAGCCAGCCCAGGCCGGCCCAGTCCACGCGCTTGGGCGAAGAGGGGGATGGAGTGTGTGACACGTTTGCCTCGTAGTCGCTCGGCGGCCAGCGGATGTGCCCGTGACCGGAAAGGGCGTGACGCTAATCTGCCGGGTGTGAAAATAACGTCAACGAGACGTTGGCCCAGGCAAGGTATGATGGGTTCAGCCAAACCAGACTGACAGGCCGAGTGAGAATGAACCGTCGCAAGAAGATCAAGCAGCTATTGCAGGCGCATGCCAAGAAGGCCAGCGCCAAACTGGCACCGCGCAAGCCCAAGTACATTTGCAAGGCCGACCGGTTGAAGATGGAGGCCGAGGCGGCGGGGGATACCCCAACCTGACTGACTGGCGCGGACATTGTAGTAGCGGCCTTGTGTCGCGATCGGGCCGCAGAGCGGCCACACGATTTCAGCGTTGAAGCAGATTTCGCCGGGGCCGCCTTGCGGCCCGATCGCGACACAGGCCGCTCCTACAGGGGATGCGTCAGCTGCTTACGATCAACGGCGGTAGTAACGATAGTCGTGATAGTAGCGGTCGTGCATGGCCCGATCATGGCGGCGCTCCCAGTCGCGGCGGCGTTCCCAGTCTCGCCGGCGTTCCCAGTCACGGCGGGCTTGCTCACGGCGCCACTGTTCGCGGCGCCAGTCGCGGCGGTGGTCATGCCAGCGGTCGTCATCGTGGGCCAGCAGCGTGGCCGGCTGTGCATTGGCCACGCTGGCCACTCTGGACCAGGGGTTGCCGGCAGGCTGCAACGGTGCTTGAACCGCCGGGGGTGCCAGCACGGGCGCCTTCGTTTGTGTTGCCGACGCCGTGCCCATCGCCGCGAACGAGAACAGGCCGAGCAGCATCAACCTTGCGACATGTATTTTCATGAGCGAAGCCAACCTCTGATAACAATTGAGCCATCTGGCCAGCAGGTGGTCGGCGAGCCTTGTCTCGCGTACCGCTACCTTTCTGGGCCTCCCACATAGACCGGTAAACGGGAAAAAGTTCGCAGCAGCAACAAGTTGTACAACTTCTGCGGGGAGACCGGCCCCAGGCGCATCGGGACTGGACCATTTCGATCTTCCTGTGCAAGCTGATGCACGACAGTGATTGCACACAGAAGGTGATCGTTTGTGAACCCCGAATCCATGCTGGCGGCATTGCCAGGCTTCGCCATGCCGGCCGAGGCGATCCAGGTGCTGCCCGATGCCAGGGCCTATCGCGCCTGCCTGCTCGAGCGCATTCGCGCCGCCACCCGGCGCATCGTCATCGTCGCGTTGTACTTGCAGGAAGACGAGGCCGGCCAGGAAGTGCTGGATGCCTTGTACCAGGCCAAGGCCGCGCGGCCGGGGCTGGAAATCACCATCGTGGTCGACTGGTTCCGTGCCCGGCGCGGTCTGCTGGGCGCAGGGCGCCAGCCGGGTAATGCCGCCTGGTACCAGGCCCAGCGCCAGCACCATGGGCTGGACATCGTCATCCATGGCGTACCGGTGCAGACCCGCGAGCTGTTCGGCGTGCTGCACCTGAAGGGCAGTATCATCGACGACTGCGTGATCTACACCGGTGCCAGCCTGAACAACGTGTACCTGCACCGTTTCGACCGCTACCGGCTGGACCGCTACCACCTGTTCCAGTCGCCGGCGCTGGCCGACGCCATGGTCGAGCTGGTGCGCCGCCTGCTGCACCACACCGCCACCCCGCGCCTTGACCTGCCGGCGCCACCCTCAACCCGCAGCCTGCGCGGCGACATACGGCGCTTGCGCGCGCGGCTGCGGCGCATGGCCTATGAGGCTCCGGTCAGCGCGGCGGCGCATGGCCTGCGGGTGATTCCGCTGTTGGGTGTGGGCCGGGGCAACCCGCTGAACCGGGCGTTGTGCACCTTGCTCGCGGCGGCACGCACGCAGGTCATCATCAGCACGCCGTATTTCAACCCGCCACGGGTGCTGATGCGCGAGCTCGATCATGCCCTGGCGCGTGGTGTGCGGGTGGAACTGATCGTTGGTGACCGCACGGCCAACGACTTCTATATCGCCCCTGGCGAGCCGTTCAGTGCCAGCGGCGCGCTGCCCTACCTGTACGAAGACAACCTGCGCGCCTTCGCCAGACGTCGCCACGCCGCGATTGCCACTGGCCAGCTGGAGGTGCGAATCTGGAACGACCCCGGGCACACCTTTCATGCCAAGGGCGTGTGGATCGACCAGCGCTATTCGTTGCTGACCGGTAACAACCTGAACCCGCGCGGCTTCAACCTGGACCTGGAGAACGGCCTGCTGATCGATGACCCGCAAGGGCAATGGCTGGCGCCAAGGGAGGCAGAGTTGGCCGAGCTGCGCCGACATGCGCCGAAGATCGGCTCGGCAGAGGCGCTGGGGGTCAAGGCCGAGCACCCCAAGGAAGTGCGCAAGTTCCTTCGGCGGCTGCGCTACAGCCGGTTGGAGCCGCTGATCAAGCGGGTGCTCTGAACGGGCGGGCACGCACAACCTTGATGGGGCTGGTAGTCGTGAAGCTGAAGCCCCGGCTCACCACAGCCAGTCGTCGGTTGGGCCGATCAACCCCAACCACCACCAGTCAATCCTGTAGACATGGCAAAAGGCGCCCATTGAATGGATGCAAGCTTCGGCAGTAATTCGTCGCGCAGTCAGGTGGTTCGGCAGTTGACGCTGGTGTTTTCCAGCCTGCTGTTGGTGATATTGCTACTGGGCCTGGTTTCCTTGTACCGCATTGCCGGGGCGCTGGACGAGCGTGAGCGGGCACAGAGTCGCTTTCACGCCGAGTCGGCGCTGAGCCAGTTGCAGAAGACCGACCGCAACTACCTGGTGGCCTATGCCGTCTGGCAAGCTGCGTATGACCACTTGGCAGGGACAGTGGACCGGCAGTGGGCCTATGACGAGGATAACCTCGGCGCTACCCTGTATAGCGCCGATGGCTATGAAGGGGTTTTCGTACTTGACGATAACGGCACCCACTACGCCATGCTCCAGGGCCGCCTCAGCGAACAAGGCTTTGACCGTCACAGCACCAGCAGCGCCCAGGTACTGCAGCGGGCGCGGCGGGCGGTGCAGCAGGAACAGGCTGCGTCCGGTTACCTGCTGTTCGACGGCCAGCCGGCGCTTTACACCTCGGCCGTCATTCGCCCGCCATCGACCGGGCAGCCGGTGCCGGCATCCGGTGCGGTGCTGGTGTTCGTGCGGGTACTCAGCCCTGCGGTGCTCGGGCAGTTGCAACGCACTGCCGGGCTGTCGGGCTTTACTGTAGCGGCGGCGTCCCGGGTGCCTGCAGACCACGGGCGTCTGCCGCTGGAGGAGAGTGGCTACGCGCTGACCTGGCATATCGAGCAGCCAGGAACCGAACTGCTTCACACCGTCTTGTTTCCCCTGGCCCTGGCGTTGCTGATCATCGCTTTGATCATGGCCCTGTTCGCCCGCTATGCGATGCGTGCCAGTTCCGGTATCGACCGCAGCCACCGCGAGCTCGCCGTTTCCAAGCTGGCGCTCGAGGCCAGTGAAGCGCGCTTCAAGGCCGTGGCCGAGGCGTCGTCTGACTGGATCTGGGAAACCGACGCGCAGCAGCACCTGACCTACCTGTCACCGCGTTTTGCCGAGCTTACCGGGCATGCCCCGGAGCGCTGGTTGCAACGACCTGTCAGCGAGCTGTTTGCCTGTGATACCAGTCAGGTCGATACCTGGCTGCAGGGCCTTGCCAGCAGCGAGGCGACCGGCACCTTGCGCTGCCAATACCATGATCGACATGAGCAACGGCGAGAATGCCGGGTCGCCGCCAAGGCCATCATCGAACACAAGACCTGCCAGGGGTTTCGGGGTACCTGCACCGATATCACCGACGAAGTGGCCGCCCACGCGCAGATCCAGCATCTATCGCTGCACGATGCGCTCACCGGCCTGCCCAACCGCAACAAGCTGTTCCGCTTCCTTGAAGAGGCCAGGCAAGGGGAGCTGGCGTTGTTGATGCTTGACCTGGACAATTTCAAGCCTATCAATGACAGCCTCGGCCACCCGGCCGGGGACGCCGTACTGATCGAAGTCGCCCACCGGCTCGGGCAAGTGACGCGGGACACCGACCTGGTGGCGAGGCTGGGCGGAGACGAGTTCGTCATCGTGCTGGCGCGGCCAGGCAAGCATGACGAGGTGGACCGCTTTTGCGCGCGGGTCATCGAAGCCCTGAAGCGCCCGATCACCTTCGAGCAACACAAGGTCCAGGTCGGGGTCAGCCTCGGGGTGGTATTGTCCGCCGAGTATGCCGGGCTACCCGGTGACCTGATCCGTTATGCCGATGTCGCCTTGTACAGTGCAAAGCAGGCCGGCAAGCATACCTGGCGCTACTTCTCGGCACAGCTGAACTCGGCATTGCTGGAAAAGCGCGAACTCGAGCGTGAGCTGCGCGAAGGCATCGCGCGCGGCGAATTGCGCTTGCACTTCCAGCCGCGCTACAAGGTCGATGGGGTGACGGTGGCCTCCGCCGAGGCACTCGTGCGCTGGCAGCATCCACGGCTCGGCCTGCTACGGCCAGACCGCTTCATCGCGCTGGCCGAGGAGTCCGACCTGATAGTGCTGCTGGGCAACTGGGTGCTTCATGAGGCCTGCCAACTGGCCCGTGGCTGGCCGCTCGATATCATGGTCTCGGTCAACATGTCTCCGGCGCAGTTCAGCCGCAGCGATGTAGTCCGTGATGTGGCCGAAGCACTTCGACAAACCGGCCTGCCTGCCCATCGCCTGGAGCTGGAAATCACCGAGAACGTCATGCTCAACGACGTCGAAGGCGCCTTGCAGACCATGAATGCGCTCAAGGAACTGGGGGTGCGGCTTAACATGGATGACTTCGGTACCGGCTATTCTTCGCTGGGCTACTTGCGCACTTACCCGTTCGACAGCATCAAGATCGACAAGCGTTTCGTCCAGTCGCTGGGCACGAGCAGCAGTGATCGCAGCGTGGTACAGGCTATCATCAACCTGGGCAATGCGATGGGCATGACGGTCACCGCTGAAGGGGTAGAGAGACCTCGGAGCAGTTGGCCTTGCTCAGCGACGACCAGTGCCATGAGGTGCAGGGCTACCTGCTGAGCAGGCCGGTAGAAAACCAGGTCTTGATGCGTTTGATGGCCACGGTTGAGGCTGAAGATCGGGGTACGTCCCCCTAAGCGGGTGATTTCAGACGGGTGCCACGCCCTCTTGAAAGTCATCGCAAGCGCGTACAATCGGGCCTTTTCCTCGTTAACCATACAGGCCAATCCGTTTATGGCGCTTGATCCACCCACGATGCTGATTATATCGATCGCCCTGGCGGCCGCGGCTGCGTTGTACCTGGCGATCGGAATGGCGCAGCGTCCGCGAGCCGTCGCTGCTGTTCTGGAGCGCAGGCTTTGCCACCATCACGCTTGGTTCTACCCTGGCATTGCTGCGTGGCATTGGCTTGTTGCTGGCTGGTATCTGGTTGGCCAACGGTTTACTGGTGGTGGCGCACGGGTTCTTTCTGATGGGGGTATTGCGCTTCACCCAGGTGCGGCTGTCGCGTATCTGGTTATCGGTCGTGCTGGTGTGGTTCGCCTTGCTGCTGTTGCCTGTGGGACCACAGTGGTCGAAGGTGATGCTGATGGTCAACTCGTTGCTGGTGGCGCTGTTGACGCTGAAGGCCAGCTGGCTGTTGCGGCCGCATGGCAAGTCGTTGAGTGTTGGTGCGGTGCAGTTGCGCTATGTGTTGCTGGTACATGGACTGTTCTATATGGCCAAGGCGGTCATTGCGGTCATGCCGGGTACGCTGATTGACCTGGCCACTTTCGGCGGGCTGATCATTCAGGTGTCCCTGGTCGAAGGTGCGATGGCGATCATGCTGATTGCCTTGTCGATGACCGGCACCGTGCGCTACCGGCGCGAAGCGCGAATTGCCCGGTTGGCAGCCCGTGATCCGTTGACTGCGTTGTACAACCGGCGCGCGCTGGAGGGGCGGGCGGGGCCGTTCTTCAGTGAGGTGAGTTCGGCACAGCCCGGGGCTTTGCTGCTGATCGACATCGACAACTTCAAGCTGGTCAACGATCTGCACGGGCATGTTGCCGGGGACCGCTTGCTGATTGCCCTGAGCGAGATGATCCGCGCGGTGCTGCCCGAGCGCTCGCTGGCGGCGCGGCTGGGCGGTGATGAGTTCGTCATTCTGCTGAGTGCTGCGAGCAGCGAGCGGGTGATGGAGCTGGGTGAGTTGTTGCGCGAACAGTTCCAGCAGTTTGCCGGCAAGACGGTGCCTACGCCGCAGCCGGTCACCTTGAGCATCGGCGCCAACCTGTTCGACCAGCCGCCGGCGAGCCTGGCGGCGTTGATCGAGCAGGGGGATGTGGCGTTGTACCAGTCCAAGCGCGGAGGGCGGGACAGTATCCGCTTCGTCGAACGGCCGATGGCCGGCTTGAGCCAGTAGCCTGCACTTTTGCTTTTGCTTTTGCTTTTGCTTTTGCTTTTGCTTTTGCTTTTGCTTTTGCTTTGCTTTTGCTTCTAAGCGCGCGGTAGTTCAGGCGCCGCAGATTGCGACTTCAGGAGGCCGAGCGAAGGGACTGCGGAGGGAGGTGACGGGCATGGATGCCCGTCAAGCGCTGAGGCCCCATGGATGGGGCCTGCAGCGCGTACTCCCGGGAGCAGGCCCGTAGCGAGGGGACCCCGGAGCGCAGCGTAGGGGCCGGATGATGGGAGCCGACGGTTTTTGGTTCCTTTTTGCCACGACAAAAAGGGACCCGCCGTAAGGGCGGAAAGGTGATTAAGCGCCACCTTTGAAAATGAATGTTGACCTTGTTGTTGATGCCCACGCTTGAGAGCGAAAAGCGAAAAGCGGAAAAGCGAAAAGCGAAAAGCGAAAAGCGAAAAGCGGAAAAGTACTGGTCTTGATATCGCGCATAGTCCATTTACGATGGCGACGCATACTCACCTTTTCGCCCTTACGGCGAGTCACTTTTTGTCAAACGCGACAAAAAGTAACCAAAAAACGCTGGCGGTATGACTCACCCAGATGGGTTACAAATCAGTTCACGCACATAGGTAACAGTCTTTAACTGGCAAGGTCGGTTTTCGAGGATCTGACCATGCCGTGGCGAGAGCTAACACCTATGGACCTGAAAATGCTTTTCATCGCGGACTACCTGCAGGGGCCGCCTAGCTTCAGCGCCCTGTGTGAGGCCTACGAGATCAGTCGAAAGACCGGCTACAAATGGGTCGAGCGATACGAGAAAGAGGGCCCGGCAGGCTTGGAGGAGCGCAGCCGACGCCGGTTGACCCAGGACTGGGTTGTACCCGTCGCGGTCCGCGAGGCCATTGTGGAACTGCGCGCTCAGGGGGAGACGGTGCCAGGGCCCAAAAAAATCCAGGCAGCGTTGCAGGAGCGCTTTCCTGATCAGGCGCCACCCTCAAAGACCGCGATCTACAACATCCTCAAGAAAGCCGAACTGATCAAGCCGCGGCGTCTACGTCAGCGTGTGGCCATTTATCCCAAGCCACTGGAAAAAGCGGAGTCGCCCAATCAGCTGTTCAGTGCGGACTACAAGGGCCAGTTCCTCACAGGGGCAGGCGTCTGGTGTTATCCGTTGACGATCATGGATCACGCCAGTCGCTTCTTGCTTGCCTGCCACAGCATGGCAAACACGAACTTCCTGGAAACGCAGGCGGTATTTACCGATGTATTCCGTGAAAATGGGCTGCCTGAGCGTATCCGAACCGACAACGGCGTACCGTTCGCCAGCAAAGGACGCGCAGGTCTTTCCCAACTGTCGATCTGGTGGCTGCGTCTGGGCATCATTCCCGAGCGCATCGCACCTGGCAGACCTGAGCAGAATGGCCGGCATGAACGCATGCATCGGACACTCAAGAGCACGCTCCCATCGCCACCGGCAATGGCATGGGAGGCTCAACAACGGCACTTTGATCGGTTTCGGCAGCATTACAATCACGAACGGTTGCACGAAGCCTTGGAACAAAGAACGCCGGCATCCTGTTACCAACCTTCGCCGCGCCCATTCCCTGAAAAGCTGCCTGAGATGATTTATCCCAGCCATATCGAGAGCTTGCCAATTGACGGTTGCGGCATCGTCAGCCGCCGAGGTTTGAGGATCTACGTAGGTTACGTACTGAAGCACCAGACCATCGGGCTGGAGCAAGTTGGAGACGGACTCTGGGATGTTATTTTCGGTCCAATCGTCCTCGGTAGGATCGATATGCGTGATGCCATTGATGGCTGTGTGACGCTCAAGGTGTCACCTATGTGAGTGAACTTTTATGTAACCCATGTGGGTGACCCGTACACTGGCTCCTATCATCCGGCCCCTGCGCTGCGCTCCGGGGTCCCCTCGCTACGGTCTTGCTCCCGGGAGTACGCGCTGCAGGCCCCATCCATGGGGCCTCAGCGCTTGACGGGCATCCATGCCCGTCACCTCCCTCCGCAAGCCCTTCGCTCGGCCTCCTGAAGTCGCAATCTGCGGCGCCTGAACTACCGCGCGCTTAGAAGCAAAAGCGAAGCAACAGCACAGCAACAGCAACAGCAACAGCAAGTCATCTCGGCACTCAGGCTATCGATGAGCAACCCACAGGGGCATGACGGCAAACTTACAGTTCAGACAGGGCGAATCAGGTCACCACCTGGTAGCACGGTACATACGCCGCGCCGCCAGGCAGCTTCATCCGGTGCTGGTCGACGAACGCCTGCAACAGCCGGCCCAGTGGGTCCAGTACGGCGCTGTCGCCACGGATCTGATACGGCCCGTGTTCCTCGATCAGGCGGATGCCCTTGTCCTTCACGTTGCCGGCGACAATGCCGGAAAACGCCCGGCGCAGGTTCGCGGCCAGTTCATGGGCCGGCAACTCGCGGCGCAGGTCGAGGTCAGCCATGGCCTGGTGGGTCGGGTCGAACGGGCGCTGGAAGCTCTCCTCGATCTTCAGCAGCCAGTTGAAGTGGAAGGCATCGTTGCGCTCGCGGCGGAACTGCTTCACTGCCTTGAGCCCTTCGACCATGTGCCGGGCAACTTCTGCCGGGTCATCAATGATGATCTCGTACAAGCGATGCGCCGCCTCACCCAGGGTGGCGCCGACGAAGGCATGCAGTTGTTGCAGGTACGGCTCGGCGCTGCGCGGGCCGGTGAGTACCACCGGGAACGGCAGTTCCTGGTTTTCCGGGTGCATGAGGATACCCAGCAGGTAGAGGAACTCCTCGGCCGTGCCGGCACCGCCCGGGAAGATGATGATGCCATGGCCGACACGGACGAAGGCTTCCAGGCGCTTCTCGATGTCCGGCAGGATCACCAGTTCGTTGACGATCGGGTTGGGCGCTTCGGCGGCGATGATGCCCGGCTCGGTCAGGCCCAGGTAGCGGCTGCCGTGCATGCGCTGCTTGGCGTGGGCAATGGTGGCACCCTTCATCGGGCCCTTCATCACCCCCGGGCCGCAGCCGGTGCACACATCCAGCTTGCGCAGGCCCAGCTCGTGGCCGACCTTCTTGGTGTACTGATATTCCTCGCTGCTGATCGAGTGGCCACCCCAGCACACCACCATCTTCGGCTCCACGCCCGGGCGCAGGGTGCGGGCGTTGCGCAACAGGTGGAAAACATAGTCGGTGATGCCCTGGGAGCTTTCCAGGTCGATGCGCTGGCTGGCCAGCTCGCTTTCGGTGTAGACGATGTCGCGCAGGGCGCTGAACAGCATTTCACGGGTACTGGCGATCATTTCGCCATCGACGAAGGCGTCGGCCGGGGCATTCAGCAGCTCCAGGCGCACGCCGCGGTCCTGTTGATGAATACGCACCTCGAAGTCCTGATAGGCCTCGAGGATGGTCTTGGCATTGTCGACATGGGCGCCAGTGTTGAGGATGGCCAGGGCGCACTGGCGGAACAGGGTGTAAAGGCTGCCGGTACCGACTTCACTCAGTTGCTGCACTTCACGTTGTGACAGCGTCTCCAGGCTGCCTTTGGGGCTGACGGATGCATTGATGACATTGCGTTGAGGCATCTAAGTCTTTCCTGTGCGGGTAAAACATCCTTCTTTGACAACACCATACCGAGAAATGCGGGCGGCAACGAGGGGGGCGTGGAAAAAGCTTGAGTCCAGAATGGCTTCTTCGCGGGCTTGCCCGCTCCCACAGGTACGGCGCAAACCTCGAGAGCTGCGCGGTCCCTGTGGGAGCGGGCAAGCCCGCGAAGAAGCCAACCTGCTCTCAAGTCAGCCCAACAGCTTCTGCACACCCAGGGTAATAGCCAGCCCACCCCCCACCAGCCAAAGGTTGAGAATCGCCCCGGTGGCCAATGCCCGTGGCCCGGCCTGACGAATCTGGCTGAAGCGCGTCTCCATGCCCAGCGCCGTCATCGCCATGGTCAGGGCAAAGGTATCCAGGCTGTTGACCGCCTGCGTCACGCTGCCCGGCAGCACCTGCAGCGAATTCACCAGCACCAGCGCGAGGAAGCCGAAGGCGAACCAGGGCATGGCGATGCGCCCGTTGCCCTGTGCCTGGCCCGGATGGCGCGCGCGGCTGATCCAAAGCCCGACCACCAGCAGCACCGGTACCAGCAGCATCACCCGGGTCATCTTGACGATGGTGGCAATATGCGTGGCCTCTGGGCTGACGTTGCTGGCCGCACCGACCACCTGGGCCACTTCGTGAAGGGTGCCACCCAGGAACAGTCCGGCGCTCATGCTGTCCAGTTGCAGCCAGCCGGCATTGATCGCCAATGGGTAAAGCAACATCGACAGGGTGCCGAACAGCACCACGCTGCCGACCGCCATGGCACTTTTGTGCGGGGCACTGCGCAGGGCCGATTCGAAGGCCAGTACCGCGGCGGCGCCGCAGATGGCGCTGCCGGCTGCGGTCAGCAAGGCGGTATCGCGGTCCAGCTTGAACAGCTTCATGCCGCACCACAGGCCGATCAGCAGGGTGCTGGACACCACCAGTAGCGACACGATCAGCCCGGACCAGCCGACTTCGGCAATTTCCTGCAGGCTTACCCGCAGGCCGAAGAAGGCCACGGCAATGCGCAGCAGGCCGCGGGCGGAAAAGTTGATACCCGCCGCCCAGCTCGCCGGCACGCCGTCACGCAGCGCATTGCCATACAGCGCACCGGCGACGATACCGACGATCAGCGGGCTGATGCCCAGGTTGGCGATGGCGGGCAGGGCGGCCAGCTGGGTGACCGCAAGCGCGAACAGCGCGACGAACAGGATGCCATTGAGCCGCCCTCGGGTAGAGAGGGTAGGCGCGAAGGCAGGGTTGGACGGAACCGTGGCCATGTGAGTCCTCCGGAAAGGTAATTCGACATTGCCTACGTTAATCTGGTTATAAGCTTATAAAAAATCGTAATTCAGGATGGCAAATATCCGTTTAGCTGATATTTTTTACACATGACCCCAGAACAACTGATAACGTTCGCCACCGTCGCCGAGCACGGTAACATCAGCCATGCAGCCCAGGCCCTGCATCTGTCGCAGCCGGCGGTGTCTGGCCAGCTCAAGCTGCTGCAGGAAGCTTTTGGCGAGCCCCTCTATCAGCGCGCCGGCCGTGGTGTGCGGCTGACAACAGCCGGCGAGCAATTGTTGGCCTATGCCGAGCGCCTGCGCGAAACCTTCCGTCAGGCCCAGGCATTGCGCGAGGCCATGCACGGGCTGGAGCGCGGTACCTTGCGCATCGGCGCCAGTACCACGCCAGCCAGCTACCTGCTGCCCTACCTGATTGCCGATTTCCATGCCCGCTACCCGGAGGTGCTGGTGAGCACCTCCAACGGCAATACGGCGGAAATCGTCGCTGCGCTGGACAGCGTCGATATCGCCCTGATCGAAGGGCCGCCTGGGCAGGAATTGCCATTGGGCACGGCGGTGACACCGTGGCGGGAAGACGAGATCGTGGCCATCGTGCCGCGTGAGCATCCGCTGGCTGGCAGTGACCAGCAGACCTTGATGTCGCTGGGGGCCTACCCGTTGGTGCTGCGCGAGAGCGGTTCGGGTGTGCGGCAGATCGTCGAGCGGGCATTTGCCCGCAGTGGTGTGGCAATGCGCGTGGCGCTGGAGATTGCCGGGGTGGAAGGGGTGAAGGAGGCGGTGCGGGCCGGGATGGGCATCGGTTTTGTGTCGGCGATGTCGATCCGGCATGAGGATGGGGCGTTGCAGCGGTTGCAGGTTTTGCCAGAGCCCTTGGTCAGGCGGTTCTCCATACTGATGCCACATGCAGCGACACCGTCGCGGGCAGCGGCGCGGTTCCTTGAGTTGTGTGTCGGCCTGCAAGAGGTGGGCTGACTGTGCTGGCCTCTGTGGGAGCGGGCGAGCCCGCGAAGGGGCCAGCACAGGCGCCCTCAATCCACCTTGAAGACATGTTTCAGATAGGCAACGAAATTCTCGTCCCGGCACTGTGTCTTGCCCGGGCTGTCTGAAATCTTTGCCACCGGTGCCCCATTGCACGCCGTCATCTTGATCACGATGTTCATCGGTTCAACCCCCGGGATATCGCAGGTCAGCCGGGTACCGATACCAAAGCTCACATTGATCCGCTCATGCAGCGCCCGGTACAGCCGCAGCGCCTTGGCAAAGTCCAGCCCGTCGGAAAAGATCAGGGTCTTGCTCTTCGGGTCGATGCCCAGTCGTTCATAGTGGGCGATGGCCTTTTCCGCCCAGGCCAACGGGTCGCCCGAATCATGTCGCAGGCCATCGAACAGCTTGGCGAAGTACAGGTCGAAATCGCTCAGGAACGCGTCCATGGTGATGCAGTCGGTCAGGGCAATGCCCAGCAGCCCCCGGTATTCCCGCACCCAGCATTCCAGCGCGGCAGCCTGGCTGTCGACCAGCCGCGGGCCGAGTTGCTGGTGGGCCATGAACCACTCGTGGGCCATGGTGCCGATCGGCTTGAGCTGGTATTCACGGGCCAGGTGCACGTTGCTGGTTCCGACAAAGCGGCCCGGAAAGTCACGCTTGAGAATGTGTACCACCTCTTCCTGCACCCGGTAGGAGAAGCGCCGCCGGGTACCGAAGTCGGCCAGTTGGAAAGCGGCCAGTTCATCGGCGGTGGCCTCGGCCTTGAGCCAGTCGAGGTTCTGATACAGGCGCTCGCGGACTTGCTCTATCACCACCTCGCGATACCGGTAGCGGTTGCGCACCTCGCTGATGATCGCCAGCAGCGGGATCTCGTACAGAATCACATGCAACCACGGCCCGCGCACGCGAATCGCCAGTTGCCCGGAATCATCCAGGCCTACCTGCACATAGCGCAGGTTGAAGCGGAACAGGCTGAGAAAACGGATGAAGTCCGGTTTGATGAACGGGATCTTTTCCAGGTAGGCGAGCTGGTCATGGGTGACGCTGACATCGGCCAGCTGCTCGACCTGGTAACGGATTTCTGCCAGATAGGGTGCGAGGTTTTCCTCGTTACGGCAGCGGAATTCCCATTCCACCTCGGCGTTGGGGTAGTTGTGCAGCACTGCCTGCATCATGGTGATCTTGTAGAAGTCGGTGTCCAGCAGGTTCTGGATGATGCGCGGGCCGAAAACGCTGTCGCTCATGGGCGGTCTTCCTTGATCAGAGAGAGCTGGTAGTCGAGCGCCGCTTCGTCGCCGCAGAGGATCACGCCCTCCGCAGCCAGAGCGCCACAGGCCTCGATGGCGCCAGCCTGGGTGAGTGCGCGGCAAGCCGGCAGGTACAAAAGCACCTGAAAGCCGGCCTGGCGCAATTGGCGGGCGGTGGTCCTGACGCAATAGTCCAGGGCCAGGCCACCGACGATCACTGCCCCCACCTGCTCTACCTTCAGGTACTCGATCACCCCGGTGGAGCGACGCTCGGCCAGGTCGTGGTAACAGGCGCCGTAGGGGTGCAGGTCGGGCTCGACTCCTTTCCACACGAAATAGTCGTAGTCGATGGGGGCAGGCAGGCCGGGCAGCAACTCGAAGCCGCGAGTGCCCGGAACACAGTGGCTGACCCAGGTCAGGTCGGCGTTGGCCAGTGGCAGGGGTTGCAACATGTGCGCGGGGTCGGCGACCACCCAGGCGGCGTTGGCCGGGTGGGCGTCCTTGCTGCCGAGGCGCAGGTCGGCGCGCAAGGCCATGGTATTCAGATCTGCCGCGATTTCGTCACCTTCGGGGACGGGTAGTTCTTGCGGCACGTTGCTGGTGAAGCCGTTCTGGGCGTCGACATCGAAACTGGCGATCTTCATGGCGGTTCTCCTTGCTGGAATGCCTATATAATTCACCTGGTGGATTAAGTGTGTCAAGTGGCATCTAATTTGGGATTAATGCTTGCCTTACTTAAACGCCCTGGTGGATTATGATGGCGTTGAAACAAGGAGTCGCCCGGTGAATGCAGTCGAAGTCCTGGCCAGCGTCGATATCGTCGCCCTGCGCATGGCCCCCGAAGCTCAGCATCTGCAAGTGCTGTTGCACCGTCGTGAGCGCGAACCCCATGCTGGCCAGTGGGCCCTGCCCGGGGTGATCGTCAATGGCCGCACCCCCGATACCAGCCTGGAAGCTGCCGCCGAACGCGCGCTGCGCGAGAAAGCCCAGGTCGTACCGTGCTACATGGAACAGGTGGGTACCGAGGGCAATGCTTTCCGCGACCCGCGTGGATGGTCACTCAGCACCTATTACCTGGCATTGCTCGAACCGGGGCAGGTCGTCCAGGGCGAGCAACTGGCGTTTTTCGACTTGGACAGCGTATTGGCGCGCAAGGTGCTGTTGCCCTTTGATCACAACCTGTTGGTGGAGCGCGCCCGCGAGCGGCTGGCGGCGAAGACGGTGTACAGCAGCCTGCCGTTGTATCTGCTGGCAGAGAAGTTCACTGTGCTGGATGCGTCAGGTGCAGTGCAGGCTTGCCTGGGGCAGGCGGTGAACAACACCTCGCTGCGCAAACGCCTGGAGCGTTTGCGCGAGCTGGGGTGGGTGAGGGATACCGGGGAGAAGAACCAGCCGAAGCTGGGCAGGCCGCAGCAGTTGTATCAGTACACCCCGCAGGGGGAGCGGGCGTTCATGTTTGATCGCAGCCTGCTGCCCGAAGGCGCTTAGCGCCTTCACACGTTGAAGCAACGCGGCTGGCACAGGCTGAATCAGTGCCCCATGGCCACCTTGGCGCTCATCTGCCGGCGACGGTAGGCGCTGTCGCGGCTGGCCAGCCACCAGTACAGCGGCGAGGTAACCGCCAGCCCCACCAGCCACGACAGGTCAGCTCCGTTGATATGCTCGGAAATCGGCCCGACGTACAGTGGCGTGTTCATGAACGGGATCTGCACCACGATACCCACGGCATAGGCGATCAGCGCCTGCGGGTTGTAACGCCCGTAGATGCCGCCATCGACCTGGAAGATCGACTGGATGTCGTAGTCACCCTTGTGGATGGCATAGAAGTCGATCAGGTTGATCGCTGTCCACGGCACCAGCACCACCAGCAGCACCAGCACCATGTCGACGAAGTGGCCGATGAAGTCCGCCGAAGCGAACACTGCCACCACGCAGCAGGCCGTCAGTACCACCAGCGACAGCACGGCGCGGCTCTTGGCGGTAGGGATCCAGCGGTGGGCGAAGGTTTGCACCAGGGTGATGATCGACAGCACCGCGCCATACAGGTTGAGGGCGTTGTGGCTGATCACGCTGAGCAGGAACAGCACCAGCATGATCGGGCCGAGGGTACCGGTGGCCAGCTTGACCGCGTCCATGGTGTCCATGCCGGCCGGGATCGCCAGTACCGCCACGGCGCCGAAGATGAACGACAGGCTCGAACCCAGGGCCGAGCCCAGGTAGGTGGTCCAGAATGTCGAGCTGACCTTCACGTCCGCTGGCAGGTAGCGCGAGTAGTCCGACACATAGGGTGCAAAGGCGATCTGCCACAGCGCTGCCAGCGACACGGTGGCTAGCCAGCCGGCCAGGTTGAAGCCGCCGCGGGTGAGGAAGTCGTCGCTTTGCACGTGGCTGAAGATGTAGCCGAAGCCGACCACGATGCCGATACCCAGCACCCAGGTGCCGATGCGGTTGAGCACGTGGATGAAGCGGTAGCCGATGATGCCGATGATGCCTGAGCCCAGTGCACCGATGACGATGCCCACCGGTACCGGCACGGCGTCGACCACACCGTGCAGCGACTTGCCGGCGAGCACGATGTTGGAGGCGAAGAAGCCGATGTACATGACCCCGGCTATCACCACCACCAGCAGCGCACCGAGCGAGCCGAACTGGGCGCGGCTCTGGATCATCTGCGGGATGCCCATCTGCGGGCCCTGGGCCGAGTGCAGCGCCATCAGCACGCCACCGACCAGGTGGCCGACCAGGATGGCGACGATGCCCCATACCAGGTTCAGGTGGAACAGCTGCACGCCCAGTGCACCGGTGACGATGGGTAGCGGCGCGATGTTGCCGCCGAACCACAGTGTGAACAGATCCCTTACCTTTCCATGGCGGTCTTGCGGGGGCACGTAGCCGATCGTGTGTTTTTCTATGAGGGGTGCCGAATTGGCTGCACTGGTCATGACTGACTCCAAGGCAAGGTAGGGCATCGGGAGCTGCCCGGGGGCGTGCCGGCGAAGGGCGACGCGTTCTTGTTGGAGCGATGATGCGGGGCGCGGGGATAACGAGAAATTAGTAAATATGTGCCCATAAACCTTAAAAAACCTAAGGCTGACAAAAGGTTAAGCGGGGGACGGTAGCAAAGAGAGTGCCAGCGGGCGGAAGCGCTTGGGCTAGAGGGGGTTGGCGGGGTGGCAGGTAGACTGCGGTGGGCGGTGGTGGTGCGGTGTGCGCATTTTCAGGGCAGATAGAAAGCTGCCTGTGAGGGCCCTTTCGCGGGTGAACCCGCTCCCACAGGTACTGCGCATGACTTGAAACCGATGCGGTCGAGGTGGGTAGCGGGTTCACCCGCGAAAGGGCCGGCACAGGCCGCAACGCTACATTGGCAACAACCGATCCTGAATCACCTCTTTCATCACCAGCGTCGAGCTCAACCGCTTCACATTGGGAATGCTGGTCAGCTGCTCGTCATACAGCTTCTGGAACGCCGGCAGATCCTTGGCCACCACATGCAGCAGGTAATCCGGGTCGCCAAACAGCCGCTGCGCCTCGACGATCTGCGGGATTTCGGCCAGCGCCGCTTCAAAGTCCGCAACCGGCTGGCGGGTCACTTCGCGCAGGGTCACGAACACCAGCGCGGCAAAGTTCAGCCCCAGGGCGCTCGGCGCCAAGCGGGCGTGATAGCCAAGAATCGCCCCTGATTCCTCCAACGCCTTCAGGCGCCGATGGCAGGGCGAGAGGCTGAGCCCCACACGGTCGGCCAGCTCGGTCACCGATAACCGACCGTCTTTTTGCAGTTCGGCAAGGATTTTTCGATCAGTCCTGTCCATTGAGAAGGATCTTCCAGTCATTGAGGGTTGTTGGGGAATATACGAAAGAAAATCCCTCGGCGGAATCCGTAATCTTTGGCCATCGCAAAGCAGTGGAAAAGGAAGATTCAAGTGGCTCTCAGTGTTCTGACGGCGTTCTGGGCCGTGTCGATGCTGTTCGTGATTACCCCGGGTGCGGACTGGGCCTATGCCATTTCGGCCGGCATGCGCGGGCGCTGGGTGATGCCTGCGGTGGCGGGCATGCTGTCGGGGCATTTCCTCGCGACCCTGGTGGTGGCGGCCGGGGTCGGCAGCCTGCTGGCCGGCCACCCGCTGGCGCTGACCCTGCTGACCCTGGCGGGGTGCAGCTACCTGCTGTGGCTGGGTGGCAACCTGCTGCTGAGCCCGGCATTGCCGGCGGCCGGGCAGGACGGGGCGGGGGAGTCGGGTTCACGCTGGGCATTGAAGGGGTTTTGTGTCAGCGGCCTGAACCCGAAGGTGTTCCTGCTGTTCCTGGCCCTGTTGCCGCCGCAGTTCACCGACCCGCAGTCTAGCTGGCCGGTGCCATTGCAGATCTTGCTGCTGGGCCTGGTGCACCTGTGCAGCTCGCTGGTGATCTACTCGCTGGTCGGCTATGGCGCCAAAGCCGTGCTGAGCACCCGGCCGGGGGCGGCAAAACTGGTCGGACGGGTGTCGGGGGTAGCGATGATCACGGTGGCCCTGGGTTTGATAGCTGGGCAGATCAGCTGACTCACTGGCCTGCGCTGGCCCTTGTAGGAGCGGCCTTGTGTCGCGATAGGGCTGCAAAGCAGCCCCGGCGATTTGTGCACATGCGCTGAAATCCTGGGGCTGCTTTGCAGCCCTATCGCGACGCAAGGCCGCTCCTACAGGTTGCCGCGTTAACCTGGCAGGCGAGAGCCAAGGGTAAAGACGACATGCATGGCCTCGGATAAACTCGCAGCACTTCAACGCACAACCAGGATGTGCTCCATGCCCGAAACCACGCAACTGCTCACTTTCGCCCTGATCTGCCTCGGCATGGTCCTGACCCCGGGGCCGAACATGATCTACCTGATCTCCCGATCGATCTGCCAGGGCCGCAAGGCCGGGTTGATTTCGCTGGGGGGCGTGGCCCTGGGCTTCGTCATTTACATGTTCTGCGCCGCGCTGGGCATCACCGCTCTGGTGATGGCTGTGCCCTTTGCCTACGATGCGCTGCGCATCGGTGGTGCGTTGTACCTGTTGTACCTGGCCTGGCAGGCGCTGCGCCCTGGTGGCCGTTCGCCGTTCCAGGTTCGTGACCTGCCTGCCGACAGCCCGCGGCGGCTGTTCACCATGGGCTTTGCCACCAGCCTGCTCAATCCCAAGATCGCCGTCATGTACCTGTCGTTGATGCCTCAGTTCATCGAGCCGGGGCATGGCAGCGTGCTGCTGCAGTCGCTGGTGCTGGGGTCGACACAGATCGCCATCAGTGTCTCGGTCAATGCACTGATCGCGGTCATGGCCGGGTCGATCGCCGTGTGCCTCGCCGGTCGCCCGCTGTGGCAGCAGGTTCAGCGCTGGCTGATGGGCACGGTGCTGGCGGGCCTGGCCGTGCGCATGCTGGCCGAAGGGCGGCGTTGATCGCTAGGCTTCAGGCGGTTGCTCCTGGGGCAGGTACAAGGTAAAGGTTGTGCCCTGGCCCGGGACGCTGTTCACCTGAACATCGCCCCCGGACTGCCTGGCAAAACCGAACACCTGCGACAGCCCGAGCCCGGTGCCTTCACCCGGCGCCTTCGTGGTGAAGAACGGGTCGAAGATGCGCTCCAGCAGTTCGGCGGCAATGCCTACACCGCTGTCGCTCACCGAAATCGCCGCGAACGGGCCCGGCTGTGGCGGCTGGCCGCGCAGGGCGGGCAGGCACTGGTCGGCCTGCAGGCGCAATTGCAAGGTGCCTTCACCGGCCATGGCATCGCGGCCGTTGAGCATCAGGTTGATGACTGCGGTTTCCAGCTGATTGAGATCGGCGCGGATATGGCAAGGCGCCTGCGGCAACTGCAGCTCGACCTGGATCCGCGCACCGGTGGCAGTGTCGAGCATGTCGGCCATGGCCTCCAGCCGTGGCCCTGCCTCGAACACTTGAGGGCTCAGGGCCTGGCGGCGGGCGAAAGCCAGCAACTGGCCGGTCAGCTTGCTACCTCGGTCGACGGTGTCGGACATGGTCTTGAGGTAGCGCTCGCGGCGCTGTGCGTCGAGGTTGGGGCGCTGCAGAAAATGCAGCGACGAGCGAATGATGGTCAGCAGGTTGTTGAAGTCATGGGCCACGCCACCGGTCAGCTGGCCGATGGCTTCGAGCTTCTGGGTCTGGCGCAGCACGGCTTCGGTGTGCAGCAACTGGCTGGTGCGTTCGTCGACGCGCTGTTCGAGGGTGGCGTTCAGCGCCTCTAGTGCGGCCACGGCCTCGCGTACTTCGGCGTGGGCCTGTACCCGCTGGACATGCGCCCAGGAGCGCTCGGTGACTTCGCTGATCAACGCTTGTTCGTAGTGGGTCCACTGACGTGGCGCCTTGTCGTGGATGGCCATCAGCGCGGTCAGCCGGCCCCCTTTGATCAGGGGCATGCAAATCGTCGCGGTAATGCCGATGGCCTGGAAGGTGGCAGCTTCCTCTGCGGACAGCTCGCTCAGGTTGTCCCGGATGACCAGCGGCAGGCCACTGCGCAAGCGGCCGAGCGCCAGCTTGCCGAAGTCCTGCAACTGGTAACGCCCCAGAAGATGCGGCGAGCCGGGCGCCACGGCGTCACCGCAGATGGTAAAACCGTCTTCGTCTGGCTCCATCACCGCGTAGGCGCAACTTGACAGTTGCAGGTGCTCGACCAGCATGCGCGTGGTGATGGCAAGGATCTGGTCCGGGTCGGTAGCATCGGCCACGGCACGGCCCAGGTCGTCGAGGAATTTCAGGCGCTGGTTGGCGAGCACGCTGGCGGTGGTTTCGGTGACGGTATCCAGCATGCCTAGCACCTTGCCATCATGATCGCGGATGGGACTGTAGCAGAAGGTGAACCAGGCCCGTTCGGGGTCGCCGTTGCGGTCGATTACCAGCGGGAAGTCTTCGATGTACACCGCCTCGCCAGCCAGGGCGCGGTTGGCCAAATGGCCGATGTCGGCCCAGGCCTCCTGCCATACGGCGCGGAAGGGGATGCCCAATGCTGAGGGCTTTTGCCCGAGAATTTGCGAGAAAGCGTCGTTGTGCAGGGTGAGCAGGTCAGGGCCCCAAAGCACGGCTTGCGGGAAGCGCGAGGCCAGGCACAGGGCCAGGCTGGTTTTCAGTGGGTCGGGCCAGTGCTGTAGCGGGCCCAGCGGGGTGGCGGCCCAATCGTGGTTGCGGATGCGCTCGGCCATCAGCCCGCCGCCGTCTAGCCATTTTGCCATGTGCTCTGCCGGTCCTTTTGCTTAAGGCCATTAGGGTGCACCGAGAATAGACCCTTGGCGAGGGTTTTGTGTTACGTGTACCGGCCTCTTCGCGGGCTTGCCCGCTCCCACACAGATGGCCACATTGCCAAGCTTTGCGCCGTACAGGTGGGAGCGGGCGGGCCCGCGAAGAGGCCGGTACAGGCTAGCGAATGAAGTGCACCTTGCCAGTGTCGTCATTGCCCATGTAGATGCCATAAACCCCGGCCTGCCGCTCGAGGATATAGCGCTCCAGAATCTGCCGGATTGCCGGGTAGTAGATGTCCCCCCACGGGATCTCGTCCGGCTCGAAGAACCTGTATGTCAGCGTTTCCGCCCCGTATTGCCCGGTTTCCTCGGTGGCGATGGCGCGGAAGATGATGTACACCTCGCTGATCCTGGGGACGCTGAAGATCGAGTACGGCGAGACGATTTCGGCGCGTACGCCGCTTTCTTCCCAGACTTCGCGCAAGGCCGCCTGCTCGGTGGTCTCGCCGGCCTCCATGAACCCGGCCGGCAAGGTCCAGGTACCGGGGCGCGGCGGGATGGCGCGCTGGCACAGCAGGTACTTGCCATCACGTTCGATGATGCAGCCGGCGATGATCTTCGGGTTGATGTAATGGATATAGCCGCAACCGGTGCAGTGCAGGCGTTCGTGGGTGTCGCCTGTGGGAACGCCCCGGGCCAGTTCCGTGGTGCAGTGCGGGCAGTAGCGCGGGGCGTTGGGCATGGTCAGCGACCTATACGTGGTTCCTTCAGGGCCAGGGGCTCGACGATGTCG
The DNA here is from genome assembly GCA_029953615.1 of Pseudomonas putida. Lineage (NCBI taxonomy): Bacteria > Pseudomonadati > Pseudomonadota > Gammaproteobacteria > Pseudomonadales > Pseudomonadaceae > Pseudomonas > Pseudomonas putida. The sequence continues at coordinate 4,714,171 of CP124529.1, forward strand.
CGCACCTTGGTATTGTCATCCTGCTTCTGGCGCAGGTAGTCCAGGGCCACCTTGGCGGCGGCGCGGACGTGGTCGACCGAGGCCTGGTGGGCAACCAGCGGATCGCCGCTCTTGATCGCCTCGACGATCTTTTCCATTTCGCGATTGCTGGCGCCGCGGCGGTTCTCCTGCGACACCGAGGTGGCGCGCAGGTAGCTGATGCGCGCCTGCAACTGGCGCAGCTGCTGGGCCGCCACCTGGTTGCCGGAGCCTTCCAGCAGCACATCGTAGAAACCTTGTACCGAATCCAGCACCTGTTGCAGCTCGCCTTCCTCGAGGGCTTCGCGGTTGACCTCCAGCGCGCGTTCCAGGGCACGAATGTCCTTGGCCTTGGCGTTGAGGGTGAACAGCTGCACGATCAGGCCTTCGAGCACGCAGCGCAGCTCGTAGATGTCGCGGGCGTCTTCCAGGGTGATGATGGCCACGCGCGGGCCCTTGGCATCGGCGAATTCCACCAGGCCTTCGGATTCCAGGTGGCGCAGGGCTTCACGCACCGAGGTACGGCTGACCCCGAGGCGGTCGCAAAGGTCGCGTTCGACCAGGCGGTCGCCCGGCAGCAGATGGAAGTTCATGATCGCGGCGCGCAGCTTGTCGAGCACGATTTCGCGCAGGGTAACGGGGTTGCGGTTGACCTTGAAGCTGTCGTCGAGTGGCTGGCGTTTCATCAAGTGCGCTCTTAAAGAGGCTGCCCGGCCGCAACCGCAACAGCACCACGAACCTGGGTGCTCCTTGCGTGGGTTCGAACAGCCCGGTGTTAACGGGTTGACTCCGCATCGGCTTCAGCGAACGCTTCGCGGGCCAGGCGGAAGCTGTCCACCGCCGCGGGCACGCCGCAGTAAATGCCGACCTGGAGCAGGATCTCGCGAATCTGTTCACGGCTCAGGCCATTACGCAAGGCGCCGCGAATGTGCAGCTTGAGCTCGTGGGGCCGGTTGAGCGCGGAAATCATGGCCAAGTTTATCATGCTGCGCTCTTTGAGCGACAAGCCTTCGCGGCCCCAGACGTGGCCCCAGCAGTATTCGGTGACCAGCTCCTGCAGCGGCCGGGTGAAGTCGTCGGCGTTCTGGATCGAGCGGTTGACGTAGTCCTCGCCCAGTACCTGTGTGCGGATCTGCAGGCCTTTTTCGTACTTTTCATTGCTCATGGGCAGTACTCCGGAATAAAACAGGGGACGCAACCGAGGGTGAGACGATAGCGCGGCCCCTAAAAACAGGGTCATCGGCGTTGGCTTCTTCGCGGGCAAGCCCGCGAAGAAGCCAACGCGGTTTATCAGCCCAGGGGCGGCAGGGCACCCAGCTTGCCCTTGTGATAGACCATCGGGGTCACCGGCTCGGCCGGCAGCACCAGGTTCTTCACCGCGCCGACGATGATCGCATGGTCACCGCCGTCATATTCGCGCCACAGCTCGCACTCGATGATCGCCGTGGCCTTGGCCAGCAACGGGTTGCCCAGTTCGCTCAGGTGCCAGTCGATGCCGCGGGCCTTGTCCTTGCCCTTGCCGGCGAAGGCATAGGCCTCGGCAGTCTGGTCGGCGGACAACAGGTGAATCGCGAACTGCTTGCTGTCACGCAGGATCGGATAGGTGTCGGAGGCGTAGTTGGGGCAGAACAGCACCAGTGCCGGGTCGATCGACAGCGCGCTGAACGCGCTGGCGGTGATGCCGACGATGCCACCGTCGGCGTCGAGGGTGGTGACCACCGTGACGCCCGACGGGAAAGAGCCCATCACGTCTTTGTAGATGCCGGGTTCGATCATCTCTTGCTACCTCTTAGCGCATCACAAACGGGTCGGGCATCGGCGCGGTGGACAGGTTGATCCACACGGTCTTCAGCTCGGTATAGGCCAGCACCGAATCGATGCCGCTCTCGCGGCCGTAGCCGCTGTTCTTGAACCCGCCGATCGGTGCCATGGCCGACACGGCACGGTAGGTGTTGACCCAGATGATCCCCGAACGCACATCGCGGGCCAGGCGGTGGGCACGGCCCAGGTCGCGGGTCCAGATGCCGGCGGCCAGGCCGAACTGCGAGTCGTTGGCAATGGCCAGGGCCTCTTCCTCGGTCTTGAAGCGAATTACTGCGGCAACCGGGCCGAACACCTCTTCCTGCATGATGGTCATCGAGTTGCTGTCGCACTCGAACAGGGTCGGCTCGTAGAACCAGCCGTCACCCTCGACCTCGGCGCGCTTGCCGCCCATGTGCAGCTTGGCGCCTTCGGCCTTGGCCGCGGCCACCAGGCCTTCGACAACTGCCAGCTGCTGCGCGGTGGCCATGGGGCCCATCTCGCTGGCGTCGTCTTGCGGGTTGCCGATGCGGATGCGCTTGGCACGGGCGATCAGGCGTTCGACGAACTCATCGAAGATTTCGTCCTGCACCAGCAGGCGCGAGCCGGCCACGCAGCTTTGCCCGGAGGCGGCATAGATGCCGGCCACGGCGCCGTTGATGGCGCTGTCCAGGTCGGCATCGGCGAAGATGATATTCGGCGACTTGCCGCCCAATTCCAGCGACAGCTTGGCGAAGTTTTCGGCGCTGCTTCGTACCACGTGGCGGGCAGTGGCCGCGCCGCCGGTGAAGGCGATCTTGCGCACCAGCGGGTGGCGGGTCAGCGCAGCGCCGGTGCTGGGGCCGTACCCGGTGACCACGTTGACCACACCGGCCGGGAAGCCGGCTTCGAGCGCCAGGCGGGCCAGTTCGAGGATGGTCGCCGAGGCGTGTTCGGACGGCTTGAGCACGATGGTGTTGCCGGCGGCGAGGGCCGGGGCCAGCTTGATTGCGGTGAGGTACAGCGGGCTGTTCCACGGGATGATCCCGGCCACCACACCGATCGGCTCGTGCACGGTGTAGGCGAACAGGTCGGGCTTGTCCAGCGGCAAGGTGCCGCCTTCGAGCTTGTCGGCAAGGCCTGCGGTGTAGTGGAAGAACTCTGGCAGGTAGCCGACCTGGCCGCGGGTTTCGCGGATCAGCTTGCCGTTGTCACGGCTTTCCAGCTGGGCCAGGTGTTCCTTGTTTTCGGCAATCAGGTCACCCAGGCGACGCAGCAGTTTGCCGCGCGCGGTGGCGGTGATGCTGCGCCATGCCTTGCTGTCGAAGGCGCGCTGGGCGGCCTGTACGGCCAGCTCCACATCGGCCTCGTCGGCGTCGGGCAGTTGTGCCCAGGCCTGGGCGGTGGCCGGGTTGAGGCTATCGAAGGTCTTGCCGCTCTGGGCATCGCGCCATTGGCCGTCGATGCACATCTGGAAACGAACGAGGGTCATGCAACAATCCCCTTGGCGGATTCGGTGAGGGTGCGGGCTTGCGCGAGGAAGTCCAGCAGCATCTTGTTGACTTCACGCGGTGCCTCCACTGGCATCATATGTCGTTGCTCGGCGAGGACCACGCTGCGCGCACCAGGAATGCAGGCGGCGAGCTGGCGGGTCATGGCCGGGGTGGAGCCCGAGTCGAGTTCGCCGGTGGCGATCAGCGTCGGCACCTGGATACTGGCCAGGTCGGCGGCGCGGTACATGTCCTGGGTAGCGAACAGCGCATAGGTGGTGTGGTAGCCCTGCGGGTCGTTGCTCGCCAGCACCTGGCGAATGGCGGCGACCTGCGCCGGGTTGGCAGCCTTGTATTCACGGCTGAACCAGCGGTCGAGCGCGGCGTCGACGTTGGCGTCGGGGCCCAACTGCGCAGCCTGGGCGGCGCGGGCGATAACGCCGGCACTCTGCTCGGGGGTGCGGTTGAATACGCTGTTGAGCACTACCAGTGCCGCCAGGCGCTGCGGGTAGCCGAGGGCGAACGCCCGGGCGACCAGGCCGCCCATGGAGAAGCCGATCACGGTGGCTTGCGCGATCTGCAGGTGGTCGAGCAGTTCGGCAAGCTGGGCGGCATAGCCTTCCAGGCCGATGTCGGCGGCTGGCAGCGCGCTCTGGCCGTGGCCGAGCATGTCGTAGGCGATGACGCGGTAGTCGTTGGCCAGGCCAACGAACTGACCGCCCCACATTTCCTTGTTCAGGCCCACGCCGTGGATCAGTACCACGGGTTGGCCCTGACCGACGGACAGGTAGCTGGTGCCAGCGGGTGTGCGTTCAGCGACAGGCTGAATCATGGAGGGCGCTCCTTGAAGGTCGGGCGCGGCGGGTAAGCACGCCACGCCCCGGCCCGTCTTGGTTGTTGTTATTGAGCGTTGGCTTTTTCGGCAGCCAGTTCTTCCAGGTCGATGTAGCGGTTGCCGATGCGCGGGTGCAGGCGGCCGCCGTCGGAGGCGCCAAGGACCACGACGATTTCATCGGCGCGCGGGGCATCTTCGATCTGCATTTCCAGGGTGATGTAGTGCGAACGCAGGCCTTCGTCGTCCTTCTGCATCATCGGGATCTGGATCGAAGTGCCCGGGCCGCCGCGCTTGTTGGTGAAGCTCAGGTAGCTCTTGGCCTGTACCGCTTCGCGGTAGTGGTTGCCGAAGCGCAGGGTGTGAATTACTGCCGAGGCGTGTTCGATTTCGCCGTCGGCGCCGACGACTGCGGCCTTGCCGTAGGCTTCGATCTTGTCGGCGCCGCCGATGGCGGCAGTCAGGCGCTCGACCATCAGGGCCCCCAGGTCCGAGCAGTTGGCACGGATTTCCGGCTTCAGATCTTCAACGAAACCGCGACCGGCCCATGGGTTCTTGATCACGACGGCCAGGCCGACCATGGTCACCGGCTTGTCGGTGGCCTTGCCGCCTTCGATGCGGGTCTCTTCGGAGTAGGTGACGATCTTGCGGATTTCGAAACTCATGGGTGGCTCCTGGTGAGGGTTATCAGCTCTTGTTGTCTGATGGTATACCATAATATTTGTAGTGCAAGAGGTGGCTGGAAATTTCTCTTGCGGGGGGACGAAAGGTGGCCTGATGCCTTGATTTCTCTATTGTCTGCACTGGCCTTTTCGCGGGCTTGCCCGCTCCCACAGGTACAGCGCAGGCCGTGCAAGCTGTGCGGTCCTTGTGGGAGCGGGCAAGCCCGCGAAAAGGCCAGTACAGGCTTCAAAAAAAACCCGCTCGCGCGGGCCACAGGGGCCCACGTGAGCGGGCTGCGTCCCGCAATGGTTCAGGCAATGGGAAATCAGGCGAACGCCGGCACCACTTCCTTGATGAACAGCTCCAGCGATTTTTTCTTCTCGGCGTGGGGCAGGCTGTTGTCGCACCAGAAGCTGAACTCGTCGACGCCGAGCTCCTGGTAGTACTTGATACGCGCGATGATTTCTTCCGGCGTGCCGATCATGGTGTTCTTGCGGATGTTTTCCAGCTCGAACGCCGGCACTTCGGCGAACTTCGATTCCGGGCTGGGCTCGAGGAAACCGTTGACCGGGGTGGTCTTGTTGCCGAACCAGGCATCGAACGTACGGTAGAAGCGCGAGATGGCCTGGGCGCCGACTTTCCAGCCTTCCGGTTCGGCCGGGCTGTGCACGTGGGTATGGCGCAGCACCATCAGCTGCGGGCGTGGCACGCCCGGGTTGTTGTCCAGGGCGGCCTGGAACTTGTTCTTCAGGTCCAGCACTTCCTCGTCACCCTTCATCAACGGGGTGACCATGACGTTGCAGCCGTTGGCCACGGCGAAGTTGTGCGAGTCCGGGTCGCGGGCAGCGATCCACATCGGCGGTGTGGCGTTGAACGGCTTCGGCACGCTGGTGGAAGTGGGGAACTTGTACACTTCGCCATCGTGGGCGTAATCACCTTCCCACAGCTTGCGCACCACCGGTACCATTTCGCGCAGGGCCTTGCCGCCGTCGGTGGCCGGCATGCCACCTGCCATGCGGTCGAATTCGAACTGGTAGGCGCCACGGGCCAGGCCCACTTCCATGCGGCCGTTGCTGATCACGTCGAGCAGGGCGCATTCGCCCGCCACGCGGATCGGGTTCCAGAACGGCGCGATGATGGTACCGGCGCCCAGGCGAATCTTCTCGGTGCGCGCAGCCAGGTAGGCCAGCAGCGGCATCGGGCTTGGCGAAATGGTGTACTCCATGGCGTGGTGTTCGCCGATCCACACGGTGCTGAAACCGCCGTTCTCGGCCATCAGGGTCAGTTCGGTCAGGTCTTCGAACAGCTGGCGGTGGCTGACCTGTTCATCCCAACGTTCCATGTGCACGAACAACGAAAATTTCATGGGGCTTTCCTCAACGCTTGAAAGGGGCTGGCGCCTGGCAGGGGTGGCGCCAGCGGTCTCGATTCAGAACAGGTTTCAGGCAAAGGCCGGCAGGCTGGCCATCTTGCCGCGGCAATACACCATCGGCCGTGGCGCCTCTGCAGGGACGATCAGGTTGTGCACCTTGCCGACCATGATGGCGTGGTCGCCACCCTCATATTCGCGCCACAGTTCGCATTCTATGACCGCGGTGGCACCGGCCAGGATCGGGTTGCCCAGTTCACTCAGGGACCACTCGATGCCGCTGGCCTTGTCCTTGCCCTTCCTGGCGAACGCATAGGCTTCGGCCTGCTGTTCACCGGACAACAAATGAATGGCGAAGCGCTTCTGCCTGATCAGCACGGGGTAGGAATCGGAGGTGTAGTTGGGGCAGAACAGCACCAGCGGCGGGTCCATCGACAGGGAGGAGAAGGCGCTGGCGGTCAGGCCGACGACCGAGCCGTCGTCGTCCAGGGTAGTGATGACGGTAACGCCGGACGGGAAGGAGCCCAGGACGTGCTTGTAGACGGTTGCGTCGATCATCTGGTGTACCTCTATGGGGCTGCGGTGGTCCGCGGTTTTTATCGTTGATGTGTCTGATGGTATACCGTAATACCTATTTTGCAAGCGGAATTTTCAACCCGGGTTTTTCACGATGAACGGCTCAAGGCCTTGTGAACCGTGGCCTTGAGCACTGAGGCGGTTTGTCGCAGGGCTTTCGCAAGCGGATCAGCGGGCGTTTTTTACTGCGGATCAGTGTTGTCAAAAGTTTGGAATACCATAATATGGTCCGCAGCTTAGAGGCCGCCTAGATGCGGTTTCCTTACAACGATAAAAACGACCTTTCGAGCTGAATCCTATGTCCCAACCGTCGTCGCAACACCAGTTTGTCGAGAACCACACGGTCGATTACGTTCCCCCTGCCGAGCGCCACGGAAAGGCGCGCGACCTGTTCACCCTTTGGTTCAGTACCAACATCGCGCCGCTGCCCATCGTCACGGGTGCCATGGTGGTCCAGGTGTTCCACCTGAACCTGTTGTGGGGCCTGGTCGCCATCGTGCTGGGCCATCTGTTCGGGGGCGTGGTTATTGCCCTTGCTTCTGCGCAGGGACCGCAGCTGGGCATTCCGCAAATGGTGCAGAGCCGTGGCCAGTTCGGCCGCTACGGTGCCTTGCTGATCGTGTTCTTCACCGCGCTGATCTATGTCGGCTTCTTCATTTCCAACATCGTCCTGGCGGGCAAGACCATCCACGGCATCACCCCGAGCGTGCCTATGCCGGGCGCGATCGTGATCGGTGCGCTGAGTGCCACCGCCATCGGCGTGATCGGCTACCGTTTCATTCACATTCTCAACCGCATCGGTACCTGGGTGATGGGGTCGGCGCTGCTGGCCGGCTTCATCATGATGTTCGCCCAGGAACTGCCGGCCGACTTCTTCAGCCGTGGCGCGTTCAACCTGTCGGGCTTCATCGCCACCGTGTCGCTGGGCACCATCTGGCAGATCAGCTTCTCGCCGTATACCTCCGACTACTCGCGCTACCTGCCGCGTGAAGTGGGCATTGCCAAACCGTTTTGGGCCACCTACTTCGGCGCTACCCTGGGCACCATCCTGTGCTTCAGCTTTGGTGCGGTGGCGGTGCTGTGCGTGCCGGAAGGTACCGATGCGATGGACGCGGTCAAGCAGGCCACCGGCTGGCTCGGCCCGATCCTGATGGTGCTGTTCCTGCTCAACATCATCAGCCACAACGCCCTCAACCTGTATGGCGCGGTGCTGTCGATCGTGACTGCGATCCAGACCTTCATCGCCGAGTGGACGCCGAGCATCAAGGTGCGGGTGGCGCTGGCTACGGTGATTCTGGTGGGTTGCGGCCTGGTGGCGCTGAATGCCTCGGCGGACTTCATTGGCCAGTTCATCGGGCTGATCCTGGCGCTGCTGCTGGTGCTGGTGCCGTGGGCGTCGATCAACCTGATCGACTTCTACCTGATCAAGAAGGGCCAGTACGACATCGCCTCGATCTTCAGTGCCGATGGCGGCATCTATGGCCGCTTCAACCACCACGCAATCATTGCCTATGCCTGCGGCATCCTGGTGCAGTTGCCGTTTGCCAATACGTCGCTGTATGTGGGGCCGTATGCCAATATCGTCGAAGGGGCTGACCTTTCCTGGCTGTTCGGCTTGCTGGTGACGGTGCCGCTGTATTACTGCCTGGCGACCCGGGGCACGGCTGCCGGGAAGGCGGGGCGGGTTGTGAGTGTCAGTGACTGACAGAAAACTGCTGCAGTAATCGGGGCCGCTCTGCGGCCCTTCGCGGGCGCGCCCGCTCCCACAGGTATCGCTTTGCCCTTGCAGGCGTCACTTATCCTGTGGGAGCGGGCATGCCCGCGAAGGGCCACAAAGTGGCCCCGGCAGTTCAGAGACCATTGCGTCAAGCGATGGCGATCGACGGGTCGGCAGCGGCCAGTGCCAGAGCGCGATCGGCCGCTGGCGGGTAGATCCATACCGAGTTGATCTGGCGCTTGAGGTCTTTGCCTTCCTGGCCATGCAGTTTCAGTTCGCGCTCCCAACCCTCACTGTACGCCGCGCCCCATTCGCCCAGGTCCAGGCAAGTGACGTACTTTGGCTGGCGGTACACCAGCGGCTGCAGGCCGAGCAGGTCGGCCGCGGCGTTGTTGCCGGAGTGACGGCCCATGGGGATAGCGTGCTGGCAGGTCATCAGGGCGTGGTTGCCCAGCTCGTCCACAGCGGCCCAGGCGGTATCGCCCGTGGCGTACACATGGTGCTGGCCCAGCACCTTCAGGTGGTTGTCCACTTTCAGCCGGCCGAAGTTGTCGCGCTCGCCGGCAACCTGTGCTGTCAACGGGCTGGCCTTGACGCCAACGGTCCAGATCACGGTGTTGCTGGCGATATGCTCACCATTGTCCAGGGTAACGCCACCGGCATCGACAGCCACCACCGAAGCCCCGATCTTCCACTCGACCCCGGCCTGTTCGCAGGCGGCAATGATCGACGGCGTGATACCCGCGCCCAGCGCCGCGCCTATTTGCGCACCGCGGTCGACCACCACTACCCGCAGCCCCGCGCTGGCACCTAGGATGGCCCGCAGACGGGCGGGCATTTCCGTAGCGGTTTCAATGCCCGTGAAGCCACCGCCGCAGACCACCACGGTGTTGCGTGCAGGCGAAGCGGGCAGGGCGGCCAGACCGACCAGGTGCTGCTCCAGGCGCATGGCCGATTCCATCTGGTCGACATCGAATGCATGTTCGGCAAGGCCAGGCACCGGTGGGCGTGCGACCTGGCTGCCCGCGGCGAGGATCAGGCGGTCGTAGGCGATCTGTTGCCGGTGCCCCTGGGCGTCGGTGTAACTGACGCTGCGCCCTTCGGTATCGATATTGTCGGCGTTACCCGGGATGAAATGAATGCCCACGGCTTCGAACAGCTCCCCCACCGGGGCCTTCATGCCGTGCACGTCGGGCTCGTAGAAGCGCGGGCGAATGCGCAGTTCAGGCTGCGGAGCGAGGACGCTGATGCTGATGTCGGCGCGCTGGGCCTGATCGAGCAGGCGCGCAGCGCTCAGGGCGCTCCATACACCGGCAAAGCCGGCACCGATGATGAGGATGTTCGTTTTCATGAAGGTGCTCCGCATGGTTCGAAAGGGGCTTCGAGGGCGGGTTGTGTGCCTCTCGAATAACTACGACTGTATTGATCGTAGTTTGTGTGCGCAAGTCTTTTTTCAAGCAGGGCGACTCTCGGCACCGCCGCTTTCTGGCCGGAGTAGCCGTATTTGTTGGGATAAATGGACAAAACAGATCGACCGGCGGCGGCAATGCGCTTTGCGGTGCAGGTACCAGGGGCGTATCATTTGCGACAAGATTGGTCGGAGATAGATATGTCGCTCTACAGTGCTGGCGTCGAATACGGTATCCATTGCCTGCTGTTTCTGGTGGACGAGCGCGGCGAATCGCGCGAGTCCAGCGTGCGCGACCTGGCGGAGTTGCAAGGAGTGCCCCAGGAGTACCTGGCCAAGGTCTTCACCAAGCTGGCCCGTGCCGGGCTGGTGGCTGCCACCGAGGGCGTGCGCGGTGGCTTCCGGCTGGCGCGGCCTTCGGATGAAATCACAGTGCTGGATATCGTCAATGCCATCGACGGCCCGAAGAAGATCTTCGATTGCCGCGAAGTTCGCGAGCGCTGCAGCCTGTTCGAGGGTTCACCGCCGGGTTGGGCGACCGAGGGCACCTGCGCGATCCATGCAGTGATGCTGGGTGCGCAGAAGCGCATGGAAGAGGCCCTGGCGCAGCAGACCATCCTTGACCTGGTGCGGCGGTTCGGGCGCAAGGCGCCGGCCGAATTCGGGGAGAAGGTCAATGCCTGGATGGGTGAGCGGCGGGAGGGTAAAGGGGCCGGGGATATTCCGGTCATTCAGGAATGAATCCGTTGTCTGTGCCGGCCTTTTCGCGGGCTTGCCCGCTCCCACAGGAATCGCGCAATTGCTGAAATCTGTGGGGTACCTGTGGGAGCGGGCGAGCCCGCGAAAAAGCCGATACAGAGATAACGCGTTCAGCGCCCTTCATGCTGCCGCCGATATGCCCCCGGCTGCACCCCCACCGCTTTGGCAAACGCCCGGGTAAACGCCGCTACTGATTGATACCCCACCTGCGCCCCCACCTGCTCCACGGTATGCCCCGCCTGCAGCAACTGGCTGGCATGGCGCATGCGCAACGCCAGCAGTACTTGCCCAGGCGACTGTCCGGCCAGTTCATTGAACCGCTTGAAAAACGCCGAGCGCGACAACCCGGTGCAGGCGGCCATGCTTTCCAGCGTCCACGCGTGCCCCGGTTGCTCGATCAACCGTTCCAGCAGCCCGGCAAACGCCGGTTGCCGGGCGAGGGCGACCAGCCCGCCCAATGACTGCCCGGCATGCACCTGCTGGCGGAGCACATACAGGAACAACAAGTGCGTCAGCCGCTCCAGCAACGTCTGTGACGGCCCGGCGGCGCGCCGGCATTCCTCCAGGATCAGCTCGAACAACGCCCGCGCTGCATGGCCGGCCGGTTCATCGGCGCGCAACAGAATCCAGTCGGCCAGGCCGTCAACGATCAGCGCCGACAAGCCCGGCCTGAAGTGGAAGAAACCACATACCAGCCCCACGCCATCGATCGCGTCGGCGTCCAGGGCCTGCATGTGCTGGCGCGGCTGGGTGCAGGCGCTGGCCGGGTCCTGGTCGCTGGCCAGGCGATAGCCGAGGTCGCGCAACAGGAACACCGCATCGCCGGCCTTCAGGCGCACTGCCTTGGGCTGGCCATCGATGTGTAGCCAGCAATGCCCCTGTACCACCAGGTGGAAGCTGGCCCGGCCCATGCCTTGTGTGCTGGCGTGCCAGCCACCACAGTAGCGGCCCACATGGAACAGACTGGCATCGAGCTCCAGGCCTTCTAATAACCAATCGACAAGATGGCTGGACGAAATCATCTAATGCAAAGACTCAAGAGCAAGGAAAGGCGACTGATGAATATGGAGGGTAATTCTTATAACCAACAGACTGTAGTGATACCCATCAAAGGAGACCACTACATGTCCTCGCGTATTACTTTACACACGCTGCAGAGTGCCCCGGAAGCGGCCCGCCCGTTCCTCGAGAACGCCCAGAAGAATTCCGGCTTCATCCCCAACCTGCTGGGCGTGCTGGCCAATGCCCCGGCGGCACTGGAAACCTACGTGACCGTTTCGGCACTCAACGGCAAATCCGAACTGAGCCTGGCCGAACGTGAAGTGGTGCAGTTGATTGCCGCCACCCAGCATGGCTGCGACTTCTGCGTGGCCGGCCACACGGCCGTGGCCCTGAACAAGGCCAAGCTGCCGCAGGAGGTGGTCGATGCCTTGCGTGCCCGTGGCGAGCTGCCCGACGCCCGATACGAAACCCTGGCCGCGTTCGCCCGCGAAGTCATCGCCACCCGTGGCAATGTCAGCGATGCCAATTACCAGGCCTTCCGCGCGGCCGGCTTCACTGAAGGTAACGCTCTGGAGGTGATTCTGGGCGTGAGCCTCGCAACCCTGTGCAACTTTGCTAATGTGTTCGCCCAGACGCCGCTCAATGACGAGCTTGGCAAGTACCGCTGGCAGCCTTCTGCCTAGCGCGTGTATGACAGCGGCCATGATGCGGTCGTTGTAGGAGCGGCCTTGTGCCGCGAACGGGCCGCACAGCGGCCCCGGCGTCCCAAAAGGAGCAAGACCATGCAAGATTGTGCATTTCGACACTGGCTGGATGCCAATGCCGAGGCCATTGACCGCGGCCATTGCGAGCCGCAGCTGGTACTGTCGCAAATCGCCGAATCGCAGCTGTTGCGCGTCGGTGTCGACCCGGCCCAGGGCGGCACGGGCGGGCAAGTGACCGACGCGGTCGAGGCTATTGCCGCAATCGCCAGCCGCTCGCTGGCAGCGGCGTTTGTCTGCTGGGGCCAGCGCGCCTTCATCGAATACCTGTTGCACAGCCCCAACCAGCCCCTGCGCGAGCGCCTGCTGCCGCGCCTGCTGACTGGCGAACTGGCCGGTGCCACCGGGCTTTCCAACGCCATGAAGTTCCTCTCCGGCATCGAGGCCCTGCAGGTGCGCGGCCGCCCGGCAGCCGATGGCTGGCAGCTGGAAGGGCGCCTGCACTGGGTGACCAACCTGCGCAAAAGCGGTTTCGTGGTGGCTGCGGCCATCGAAGACGAAGGCGGTGGCGCCCCGTTCGTGCTGGCCATTCCGTCCGACGCACAGGGCCTGGAGCGCTCCGACGACCTGCAACTGATGGGGCTGCAATCGAGCAACACTGCGGCACTGGCCTTCCACCAGGTGCAATTGCAGCGTGGCTGGTTGCTGCATGAAAATGCCCGCGAGTTCCTTCCCCGGGTACGCCCGGCTTTTCTGGCGCTGCAGTGCGGCATGGCCATTGGCCTGGCGCGGCGGGCACTGGCGGAAGTGCAGGCACACCTGCATGGCCGTGCCTCGTTCCTCGACGAAGCCTGCCAGGTGCTCAGCGAGCGCCTTGAAAACACCGTGAGCGAGCTCAAGCAGGGCCTGCTCGATGGCCGCTTCCAGCAGCAACCGGCAGCCTTGTTCAAGCTGCGCATCACCCTGGCCGAAAGCGCTGCCGACGCCGTACAGCTGGAGTTGCAGGCCAGTGGTGGCAAGGCCTACCTCAGCGAGTACGGTGAAGGCTTTGCCCGCCGCTGGCGCGAGTCGGCCTTTGTCCCGATCGTCACGCCCAGCCTGGTGCAACTGCGCGCCGAACTGCAACGCCAGGCGGGCGCGGCATGAGCTCAGTGTTGCTCGAAGCCCGCGACATCAGCCTGGGCTACCCGCGCGAGGGTGGCTGGCAGGCGGTGCTGGCGCAGTTCGACCTGCAGCTGGCCCCCGGCGAAGTGGTGACCATCCTCGGCCCCAGCGGGGTCGGCAAGTCCAGCCTGCTGCGGGTACTGGCCGGCCTGCAGCAGCCCCGTGGTGGCAGCGTGACCCTGCACGGCCAGCCGTTGCAAGGGCCGCACCCACGCCTGGCGGTGGCCTTCCAGGACCCGAGCCTGTTGCCCTGGTTGAACCTGGAGAAGAACGTCGCCTTCGGCCTGGACTTCGCCCGCCAGCCAAAACTTGCCGCTGCCGAACGGCGCGCGCGCATCGACCATGCGATTGCCGCCGTGGGCCTGGCCCATGCCCGCGGCCAGTACCCGGCGCAGTTGTCCGGTGGCATGGCCCAGCGCACCGCGCTGGCGCGCTGCCTGGCCCGCCAGCCCGAAGTGCTGTTGCTCGACGAGCCGTTCGGCGCGCTGGATGAAGTGACCCGGGCCGACATGCAGCAACTGCTGCTGCAACTGATCGCCACCCACAACACGGCGGCGGTATTGATCACCCACGATATCGACGAAGCCCTGCTGCTGTCCGACCGGGTACTGCTACTGGGCAACCACCCAGCGCACACCCTCGGCCAGTGGCACATCGACCTGCCGCAACCACGGACGCAGCGGGTCGAGGAGCTGGGCGTCTTGCGCATCGAAATCCTCAAAACCCTTCGGCGGGCAAGCCGCACAGTCGAACCTACCCTAACCCCGTTGCCCTCGGAGGCTGTCCATGTGCATGGATGACTGCTGTTCTTCTTCGCGTCGCGATTTCCTCAAGCTTGGCGCCATGCTCACGGCCGCCGGTGCGCTGCCGTTGCTGTCGAGCCTGCAGGCCCGTGCCGCCGCCGAGCCGGACGCGCCGGTGCGTATCGGCTATCTGCCTATCACCGATGCCACGCCGCTGCTGGTGGCGCACAACAATGGCCTGTTCGAGGCCGAGGGCATCAAGGCCGAGCGCCCGGTGCTGCTGCGCAGCTGGGCCCAGGTGATCGAGGCGTTCATCTCCGGCCAGGTCAACGTCATTCACCTGCTGTCGCCGATGACCGTATGGGCCCGCTACGGCAGCAAGGTGCCGGCCAAGGTGGTGGCGTGGAACCACGTGGGTGGTTCCGGCCTGACCGTGGCCCCGGACATCAGCGACATGAAACAGCTCGGTGGCAAGACCGTGGCCATCCCGTTCTGGTACTCCATCCATAACGTGGTGCTGCAACAGATGCTCAACGACAACGGCCTGACCCCGGTGTCGAAGCCGGCCAATGCGCCACTGGCCAGCAACGAAGTCAACGCTGCTGGTGTTGCCGCCATCCGACATGCCGCCAGCGCTGGCCAGCAAGCGCATCGCAGGCTATATCGTCGCCGAGCCATTCAACGCCCTGGCCGAGAACCTCAAGGTCGGCCGCGTGCAGCGCTTTACCGGCGATGTTTGGCGCAACCACGCCTGCTGCGTGGTGTTCATGCACGAGCACGACCTGAACAACCGCCCGGAGTGGTCGCAGAAGGTAGTCAACGCCATCGTCAAGGCCCAGCACTGGACCCGTGACCACCGCGCCGAGGCCGCCGCGTTGTTGTCCAAGGCCGGCCCCAACAAGTACACACCGCACGAGCCAGCGGTTCTCGGCAAAGTGCTGGCCCCGGCCGCCGAGGACCGTGCCGGTTACATTGCCAGTGGTGCCATTCGCCACCAGCAGTGGGACGAAAAGCGCATCGATTTCCAGCCTTACCCGTTCCCCAGCTACACCGAAGAACTGGTCAAGCGCCTGAAAACCACCCTGATCGAGGGCGACCACGCTTTCCTGGCCGGCCTGGACCCGGCACAGACCGCTCGCGACCTGGTCGACGACCGCTTCGTGCGCAATGCCATCGCCAGCGTTGGCGGGCCGTCGGTGTTCGGCATCGCCGATAACTTCGAGCGTAGCGAGGAGTTCGCGGTCTGATGCGCAAGCATGTCGTTCATGCCGGCCTGGGGCTGGCCGGTTTGCTGGGTTTGTTGCTGTTGTGGTGGGCCGGTGTCGCGCTGTTTGGCCAGGCCGATGGCCTGTCTGCGCGCTTTTCCCCGGCAGCGACCCTGGCCAGCCTGGTCGAGTTGCTGGGGCAGGGCGAGGTGTACGGGCATATCTGGGTCAGCCTCAAGCGTATCCTGATCGGGCTGCTGCTGGCGCTGCTGGTCGGCGTGCCGCTGGGCTTGCTGGTGGGCAGCTACCGGCACCTGGAGGCGGCTACCACGCCGGCGTTCCAGTTTCTGCGCATGATCTCGCCGCTGTCGTGGATGCCGGTGGTGGTGATGCTGATGGGCGTGGGTGACCAGCCAATCTACTTCCTGTTGGCATTCGCCGCATTGTGGCCGATCTTGCTGAACACGGCGGCCGGGGTAAGGCAGCTGGACCCGCGCTGGTTGCAGTTGAGCCGCAGTTTGAGTGCCACGCGTTGGGAAACCTTGTGCAAGGTGATCGTGCCCGGGGTGATCGGCCATGTGCTGACCGGCGTGCGCCTGGCCATCGGTATTCTGTGGATCGTGCTGGTGCCGTGCGAAATGCTGGGGGTTAGCGCGGGGCTGGGGTACTTCATTCTCGACACCCGCGACCGGCTGGCGTATTCCGAGCTGATGGCAATGGTGCTGCTGATCGGGGTACTGGGGTTTGTGCTCGATGCCCTGGCGCGTGGGCTGCATCGGCGCTGGGTGCATGGCTGAAGGGCCAGTGGGGCTTGTTCGCGGGCTTGCCCGCTCCCACAGGTATCCTGGCGATACCCCTGTGGGAGCGGGCGAGCCCGCGAACAGGCCCTTGGATCAATGCACGAGCTTGCGCTGCCGTACACATTCCTGCGCCTGAGCGGTCAGTTCGTCCAGCCGCTCATCCCGCATCTGTTCTGCTTCGATCATCGCATCCTCACCCTGCTGGTTGAGCAGGTAGGTATGGATCTGCATCACTTCCGCCGTCTGGTAGATCGGCGCAATGTCCAGCCGCCCGATCAGCGCGCCGCTAGCCTGCCCGGTACTGCTCATCAATACTTGCGGCCCATTGGCGGCCACCACCTGCATGCCCATCGCCTCGAACCACGGTACCTGGCTGGCAAAGGCATTCAGTTCGACGCAGGCATGGCGTGCCTGCAGGTCGCCCAGCAGTGCGCGGGCGATGCCTTGGCGACGATGGCTGGCGCGCACGGCCAGGAACGCCAGGGCGCACGCTTGTTCATCGTCCTCGGCGGGCAGTGACAGGGCAAAACCCAGCAACTGGTCCGGCGCCTCGGCATCCAGCGCAAGGGTCAGCGTCACGGCCAGGCCGCGGGTGCCGTCCAGCGCTTGCAGGTACTGGTGCACCTCCATGCCGACGCCGTACTGGTACAGCGGGTACAGCCGGTTGTCGGCGCTGATGGCGACACTGCTCAGTTCGCCGACGTGGTGGATCACCAGTTCGCGGATCTGGTTCTGGAAAGATTCAGGCGGCACGCTGTCGAGGCGGCTCAGGATGAACATCGGGGGGCGGGCTCCGGCGGGTAGAAGGACGGCCCGCGCCATGCGGGCGCGGGCTGTACAGTCTAACCGTTTTTGCCGATCAGCCTTGTACCTGCAATGCACCGAGCATCAGGTCGAGGTTTTGCACTGCCGCACCGGAGGCACCTTTGCCGAGGTTGTCGAACACTGCGGTCAGCAGTACCTGGCCATGCTCCGGGTTGGCGTAAAGCGCCAGGCGCAGGTCGTTGCTGTCGTTCAACGCCTCGGGGTCGAGGTTCGGCGCTGCGCCGTGCTGGTGCAGGGGCATCAGCTGGACATGGCGTGCACCTTGGTAGTGCTGCTGCAGGCAGGCCTGCAGCTGTTCGGCACTGACCTGGCCGGGCAGCAGGCGTAACTGCAGCGGGATGCTCAGCACGATGCCCTGGCGGTAGGCGCCGTAGCCGGGCATGAACATCGGGCGCGCCGACAGCCCGGCGTGTTGCTGGATTTCCGGCACGTGCTTGTGCGCCAGTTCCAGGCCGTACAGTTGCAGGGCGGGGGCTTTGCCAGCGGCGGGCTGTTCATGCCGTTCGACTGCGGCGCGGCCACCGCCGGAGTAGCCTGAGATGGCGTGGATGTTCAGCGGGTAATCCGCTGGCAGCAGGCCGGCCTTGACCAGTGGGCGCAACAGGGCGATGGCGCCGGTAGGATAGCAGCCGGGGTTGCTGACGCGCTTGCTGTGCGCGATGCGTTCGGCTTGCTGTTCGTCGAGCTCCGGCAGGCCATAGACCCAGCCTGGGCTGGTGCGGTGCGCGGAGCTTGCGTCGATCACCCGCACCTGCGGGTTGTGGATCGCCGCCACGGCCTCGCGGGCGGCATCGTCGGGCAGGCACAGCAGGGCGATGTCGGCGCTGTTGATCGCCTCGCGGCGGCGTTGCGGGTCTTTGCGCTCGGCTTCGGGCAGGGTCAGCAGACGCAGGTCGCTGCGGCCTTGCAGGCGGGCGTGGATCTGCAGGCCGGTGGTGCCTTGGTCACCGTCGATGAAGACAACAGGGGTGTGCATGGTCAAAGTCCGGTCGGGGAGGGATGGCCTATGCTCGCCGGTAGTTGTAGTAAAGAAAATTTGAATATGATGACCGATATGTTCATCTTTTCTGAATGAGTCGGGCCCATGCGCGAAATCAGCCTCGATCGCCTCCGCACCCTGGTAGTCATCTGCGACCTGGGCTCCTTTGCCGAAGCCGCTCGCCAGCTCAACCTGGCACCGCCCACCATCAGCCTGCACGTGGCCGAGCTGGAAGCGCGCATCGGCGCCCCGTTGCTCACCCGTACCCGTGGCCAGGTGCGGCCCACGGTCATCGGCGAAACCCTGCTGGCTCGAGCCCGCCGCCTGCTGGCCGACGCCGATCTGGCGCTGGACGAAGTGCGCCGGCAGGTTGAAGGCCTGACCGGGCGGGTGCGCCTGGGCGCCTCCACCGGTGCCATTGCCCACCTGCTGCCGCAAGCGCTGGAGCACCTGCGTACGGTGCACCCGGGGATCGATGTGCAGGTACAGGTGCTGACCTCCCAGGCCTCGTTGACGCGCTTGCGCGAGGGCACGCTGGATATCGGCCTGGTGGCCTTGCCGCAAGTGGCCGGCAAAGGGCTTGCGGTTACCCCTTGGCGGCGCGACCCGATACTGGCCTACGTGCCGGCCGACTGGCAGCCGCCGGCCAGGGTCACGCCGGCGTGGCTGGCGCAGCGGGCGTTGATCCTCAACGACAGCAGCACCCAGCTTTCGCGGGTGACCGGTGAGTGGTTCGCGGCGGCGGGCTTGTACCCCGAGCCGCGAATCGAGTTGAACTACAACGATGCGATCAAGAGCCTGGTCGGGGCCGGGTATGGGGCGACGTTGCTACCGCAGGAGGGGGAGTCGGCCGAGCTGGACCGGCGCATTGCCCGTCGGCCGCTGCGGCCGGGGTTGTGGCGGCAATTGGGCATCGCTTGCCGGGAAGGGCAGGTTGAGCGGGCCACGGGGTATGTGTTGCAGGCATTGGGGCGGTTGCGGCAGTAGGGGCTGCACAGCAGCCCCCATGGGGTTACCTCCGCGGGTTGTCTGTTCGATCAGCTGGCGCTTGTGTTCAGCGCCCACATCTTCATCGGTCACGCGAAGATGGACATAGGGCATGTCGCCACCGCCACGCTGGTGCGCCATGGCGGCGGGCTGATGCAGGCCTACCGCTTTACTGTGCAGGACGCACTGGCCAGTGGCGAACTGGTAGAAGTGCTCGCCGAGTTTGGCGGCACCGCGCGGCGGATTTCCTGTTGGCCGAGGGGGCATGGTCCCCGGGCTGAGCCGAGGCGCCGGAAGGTATGGCCGACTATGCTGTTTGCTGCGTCGAGCCAATGTCATCTCGATGACCCTTCAGGTTTTCCAGGAGAACGTTCCATGAAATCCACGAAATGCATACCGTTGCTGGTGATTGCCTCGGTCCTCAGTTTTGCCGCACACGCAGACCCGGCGAGCAACTGTGCGGCGAAGATCAAGGAACTTGAGGATTTCGACAAGGCCAGTGGCCAGGCAATGCATGGCGGCATGGCCCATGACTTCAAAGTCCACCTGCAAAATGCCAAGGATGCTCAGAGCAAGGGCGATATGACTCAGTGCCAGGCCTCGGCAGACCTGGCCAAGACCATCTACAACAAGGCACGTAGCAGGTAAGCCCTTCCGGGCCTCTTCGCGGGCTCGCCCGCTCCCACAGGTACTGCGCAGGCCTTGAGCCTGTTGGAAACCCTGTGGGAGCGGGCAAGCCCGCGAAGAGGCCGGTGCAGGAAAGCCCAGTCAGAACCAGCGATCGTTCTTCCTGCGCCCACGGGTCAGTGCCGGCAGGATCAGCCCCGCCAGCAAGCCCGCGCCGGCAATGCTGCCGCCATACACCATATAGCGCATCATCACCTGCTTGTTCTCATCCCCCAGGCGTGCCTGGGTATCGCGCAGCTGCGACTGGCTCTGGTCGAGCTGTTCATTCAGCGCCTTGTTGCGCGCTTCCAGTTCGTCGATCAGTTTCTTGCGTGAATCGAGGGTTTCCTGCATGCCCTGCACACGGTTCTTCCAGCTTTCGTCGATATTCTTCAACTGCCCGGTCAGCTCCGCGACCTGGGCATCAAGCTGCGGCAGGCGCTCGTTCTGGCCTGGCACCGACTGCAGGTCGCTGCTCAGAATCCACACCACATCGCCGTTCTGCCCACGCACCTGGCTGTAGTTGCCCTGGCTGCCGATCAGCGTCAGTTTCTGCCCGGACTTGAGCGTACCGACGATGCGGTGGCCATCGGTCGGGCCGCTGCGCACATAAGTGCTCAGGCTGTCGCTGACCCAGCGTGCATCGCTGGCAGGCTCTTCGGCGTGCACCGGTGCGGCAAGGGCTACCAGGGCGGCGATCAGGCCGCCGCGCAGGACAGTGAGGGCGGAAACAGTTGGGCGGGAATCGGGCATGTTGGGTCTTCGCTGAAACAGGACAAAAGTAGGCCCGGTGACTGGGCCGATGAACCGGTCGGTGAGTTGACCGTCAGCGAAAGACCCTTTTTTTGTCAGCAGGTTCACTACCTGATATCGGAAATGTCTGCAGGATGTTGCACGGCAGCAAACGGCAACGCCGGGCTAGACTCAAAGGCTCACACACTTTCATGGAGCAAGACCATGACTGCCAAGAACACCATTTGCCTCTGGTACGACAACGATGCCGAGGAAGCCGCGAATTTCTATGCCAGGGTTTTCCCTGACAGCAGAGTGATTGCCGTGCACCTGGCGCCTGCCGACTACCCTTCCGGCAAGCAGGGGGACGTGATTACCGTGGAGTTCAGCGTGATGGGGATTCCCTGCGTGGGGCTCAATGGCGGCAAGGCCTTCACACACTGCGAGGCTTTTTCGTTCCAGGTCAGTACCGAGGACCAGGCCGAGACCGACCGGCTGTGGGATGCCATTGTCGGCAATGGTGGCGAGGCCAGCGTCTGCGGGTGGTGCAAAGATAAGTGGGGGATTTCGTGGCAGATCACACCGCGCATTCTCATCGAAGCCATTGGCAACCCCGACCGGGCGGCGGCCAAGCGGGCGTTCGAGGCCATGATGCAGATGGGCAAGATCGATGTGGCGCAGATCGAAGCGGCATTGAAGGGCTGACCGCGCCGCCTGTTTCGCGGGTGAACCCATTCCCACAGGTACTGCGCCTGGCTTGGGGGCAATGCGGTCGGGGTGGGAGCTGGCTTGCCGGCGATGGGCTGCGCAGCAGCCCCCGGCTCCCCTGGCGTGCCCGATCAGTTGCCGGTCACTTCGGTCCCTGCCGACGTCGCCTTGACCGAAGTTTTCTTCTCCTGCACCACGATGTAGAACTCTTCGCCATGCTTCACCGCACCATACAGCACGGCCTTCTCGATCAGTTCGTTGCCGCGCAGGTGGCGCAGCATCATCGGGTCCTTGCGCAGGTCGCGATACAACGCCAGGCACAGCAGCACCATCACCACCACGAACGGCAGGGCCACGACGATGGTCAGGTTCTGCAGGCCGGTAAGCGCCTTGCCAGGGTCGCGCGGGTCGCCGATTGCCAGCATGATCGCCGCCACCGTACCGGTCAGCGCGCCCCAGAAGATCACCGTGCGCCGTGATGGCGTGGTGGTGCCATGTTCCGACAACGTGCCCATCACCAGCGAGGCCGCATCGGCACCGGAGACGAAGAATATACCCACCAGAACCATCACCAGCACTGATGTCGCCGAGGCCAGCGGGTAGCTGTCCAGCAACTGGTACAGCGCGTGGTTGCTGTTGACCGCACCGTTGGCCAGCTGGAGGGCGCCATCGCGCAGGGCGTCGATACTCGCGCCGCCAAAGATGGTGAACCACACCAGGCTGACCAGGCTCGGTACCAGCAGCACTCCGGTAACGAACTGGCGGATGGTGCGGCCGCGGCTGATGCGGGCGATGAACATGCCCACGAACGGCGTCCAGGAAATCCACCAGGCCCAGTAGAATACGGTCCAGCCGGCCAGCCAGCTGTTCATCTGCTCACCGCCGCTGGCGTTGGTGCGTGCCATCATTTCCGGCAGCATCTTGACGTAGATGCCGATCGAGGTGGGCAGCAGGTTGAGCATCAGCAGTGTCGGGCCGACCATGAACACGAACACCGCCAGCACCAGTGCCAGCACCATGTTGGTGTTGGACAGCCACTGGATACCCTTGCCGACGCCGGACACCGCCGAGGTGACGAAGGCAATGGTCAGCAGGGTAATGATCGAGATGTAGAACAGCTTGCCGGGGCTCTCGATCCAGCCGTTGTATTCCAGGCCACCGGCGATCTGCAGCGCGCCCAGGCCCAGCGAGGCCGCCGAGCCGAACAGCGTGGCGAAGATTGCCATCATGTCGATCAGGCGGCCGAGCGGGCCGTTGGCATGCTTGCCGATCAACGGCCGGAAGGCGGCGGAAATCAGCTGCGAGCGGCCGCGGCGGAAGGTGCCATAGGCAATCACCAGGCCGACGATGGCGTACATGGCCCAAGGGTGCAGGGTCCAGTGGAACAGCGTGGTGGCCATGGCCACCTGCATCGCTTCACTGGACTGCCCGGTGGCCGTCCCTGGCGGTGGCGACACATAGTGCGACAGCGGTTCGGCAACACCGAAGAACATCAGGCCAATGCCCATGCCGGCACTGAACATCATCGCCACCCAGGACACCGTGCGAAATTCTGGCTGTTCGCCATCACGGCCCAGCGGGACCCGGCCGTAACGGCTGGCGGCCAGCCATAGCACGAACACCACGAACAGCGTGGAGGTGAGCACGAAGAACCAGCCGAAGTTGAGAATGACCCAGGATTGCGCGCTGGAGGCGCTGCTGGCGAGGCTTGCCTGGTTGAGGAAGCCCCAGAGGACGAAAGCGATTGCCAGAAGGCTGGTGAAACCAAAGACGATCCAGTCCAGCTTGCCCTCGAAATGCCGATCCTGGCGTGCTTCTGCGGTTTTCGAGGGGTCCGTCACGCCAAGGTCAAGCGTTTCGGTGATGTGTTCCTTTGCCATGAATGATGAGGCCCCTTTCTGGCTTACCCGCAGGTGCAGGCTTGTAGTTTTGTGTGGGCTACCGAGTTCGGTGACTGCCTCGGCGGAAGTATTGCCGGCGCGATTATCCTGCGCAGCAAACGACCGCTCCTGTCCCGATAGCGCCCCGGGGCGTCCATTACGCGACCTGGCAAATACTTTTAGTTCTGGGGGCGATGGCCCTTTCTGCCTCGCGTTCTGGTACCCTGATGGGCATTACCCGGGCCTGCACATCCGAGCACCGTAGAAGCGCTGCTGCTTGTGGGCCTGGCCGTATCAGGAAACGGAGATTCGTGAAAATGGCCACTGACCGTGTGAGCCTGATCCATTTCGATAAATTGAGCATGAGCCCTGCCGCTGCCGATCGGTTCCAGAAAGCCCTCGACGCGCTGGAAGCGCTCAAGCTGCAGGACCGTTACGTGTATCTCATCGCTCCTTATCTGGGTGATGTCGCTGACGCCTCCGACCGCGAGCAACTGGCTACCGCCCTGGAGCAGGGCCTGCGTGTGGTCGAAGAACTGCTGGCTGCCAGGTCGGTCAGCAAGGTCAAGGCCGAGGAAGTACGCCAGGTATTCCACACCGCCGCCGAGCGTGCGCGGGCAGAATTGCCCGGCTGATTGGCGGCATGGCCAAAGACATCGACAGCCCGTGCGTCTCGCTGTGCCAACTCAATGGCGAGTTGTGCCTGAGCTGCGGCCGCACCCGTGACGAAATCCGCAAATGGCGGGGCATGAAGCGCCCCGAGAGGATGGCCACCGTGCAGCGGGCGGCAACGCGAATGAAGGCTATCGCCAAGAAGGCGGCCAAGCGGCAGAATGCGGGCTGAACCTGCGTGCCTCGCGCGCGGCCCTTTCTGATTGCCTGAAGAGTTTGAAATGGATTCTCACTCGCTGTTTGCGTTTACCCTGGTCGCCGCCATCGCGATCGCCAGCCCTGGCCCTGCCACGCTGATGGCTATCAACAACAGCCTTGCCCATGGCCAGCGCAGCGCGATCTGGTCATCGCTTGGCAATGGCTCCGGGCTGTTCTGCCTGTCGGCTGCCGCCATGCTGGGGCTGGGTGCGCTGCTGGCCAGTTCCGAAGTCCTGTTCAATGCCGTGAAGATCCTGGGGGCGGGCTACCTGTTCTACCTGGGGGCGCGGCAACTGCTGAAAAAGAGCCCGATGCTGGCACAAGGCGCTGCAGAGGGTATGGCCAAGGTCCGGCCCTCGCCGTTGAAGCTGTACAAGTCGGCCTTCCTCACGGCGGTGACCAACCCCAAGGCGACCATGTTCTTTACTGCGCTGTTCCCGCAGTTCATTGACCAGGGGGCGGCGTTGCTGCCGCAATTCCTGATCCTGACCGGAATTTTCGTCGCGTTGTCGCTGGTTTCGCTGAGCCTGTATGCCGCGCTGGCTGCGCGGGCCAAGGGTGTGCTGACCCGGCCGTCGCTGTCGCGCTGGGTGAGCCGGGTGGTGGGTACGACCTTTATCGGTTTTGGCGCGGCGATCCTGGCGATGCGCCGGCAGGGGGCCTGAAAAACCAGGGCATCTGGCCGATGAAAGGCCAACCTGATGCCCCCACATGGTCCAGACTGTCTACAGCACGCACAGTTGGATGCTGCAGTCGACCACAGGATGTGGCAGCCTTCGGCCACCGCCGGGTCTGCGGATGTTATCTGGGCCGAGGGTTGACGATGATCGAGCGCTGCTTTCGCCACGCCTTGCTGCTGTTGCCGTGCCTGTTGCTGCTTCCGCTGGCGGCGGTAGCGCACGAGGACTGCCGGCGGCTGACTGCTACCGGCAACTCGGAATATCCCCCCTACCTGTGGCGCGACCCGCAAAACCCCGGGCAGCTGATCGGTGCCAATGCCGACCTGCTCAAGTACCTGGGCAGCCAACTGGGGCTGGAAATCGAGGTGGTCTACGGCGGGCCATGGTCGCGCGCCCAGGAAGAAGTACGCACGGGCCGGATCGACCTGATGGCCGGGTATTTCCTGACCAAGGCCCGTCAGCAGCAGATGGACTTCATTGCACCGGCATTCCTGCATACCCCAAGTGTTGTCTGGGTGCGCCAGGACAATACCTTTGCCTACCGGGAATGGGCCGATCTGAAGGGCCGCAAAGGCGGCACGCTGGTGAACAACAGCCACGGCCAGCAGTTCGACGACTACGCCAGGGCCAACCTCCTCCTCGAAGCAGTACCCGGTGCCAGGCAGGCGTTCGAGAAGTTGATGCTCAAGCGCAGCGACTACGTGGTGTACGAGCAGTATCCCGGCTTGGCGCTGGCGCGCACCTTGGGAATTGCCGACACTTTGCAGGTACTGGAACCACCGATATCCAGCGACGGGCTGTACCTGGCGCTGTCGCATGAATCGCCTTGCAACCAGCCGAAGCTGCGTGAGGCGCTGGCTAGGGAGATGGAAAAGATCGTTGCCGGGGCGTTGCCGGAGCAACTGTTGCAGCAAAACCTGGAGCGTTGGCAATAGCAACCAGGGATGCGCTCCTACAGGGTCAGTTGCTCGGCTTCCTTGGCCCGGGTCACGCTGACCGCGTTCTTCGTCGCGAGGATCTCGGCCATGACGCTGACGGCGATCTCGGCCGGTGTCTTGCTCCCGATATAAATGCCGATAGGGCCGTGCAGGCGCTGCAACGACGCTTCGCTTTCGCCGAAGTGTTCGATCAGCCGCTCGCGGCGCAGCTGGCTGTTGCGCCGTGAGCCGATCGCGCCGATGTAGAACGCCGGGCTGTGCAGGGCTTCGAGCAGGGCCAGATCGTCCAGCTTGGGGTCGTGGCTGACGGCGACGATGGCGCTGCGCAGGTCCGGGGCGAAGGCGCGGACCACGTCGTCCGGCATGCCGGCCAGGCGGGTGACGCCGGCAACGTTCCAGCCTGCCGTGTACTCGGGGCGTGGGTCGCACAGTGAAACGCTGAAGCCATTGAACAGTGCCATGGTCGCCAGGTATTCGGCGAGCGCGCCGGCACCGATCAGCAGCAGGCGGTAGCCGGGGCCCAAGGTACTGAGCATCTGCCGGCCATCGAAGCTGAACAGTTCGGGCGTGGTGGTGGCGGTGAGGCTGGCTTTGCCGCTGCCCAGGTCGAGCCCGCGGCGTACCAGGTTGCCGTCGTCGAGGCCGGCAAGCAGTTGCTCGAGGTGTGTCAGCGACGGGGAGAATTCCAGCACCAGTTCGAGGGTGCCGCCACAGGGCAGGCCGAAGCGGTGGGCCTCGTCGGCACTCACGCCATAGCGCACCACCTGGGGCAGGCCGCCGGACATGCCGGGGCCGCCATAGGCGCTGGTGTAGCGGTGGATGAGGTCGTCTTCGATGCAGCCGCCAGAAACACTGCCGACCACGCGGCCGTCGCTGCGCAGGGCCATCATCGAGCCCACCGGGCGGGGGGAGGAACCCCAGGTGCGGGCGACGGTGGCGAGCAGGGCGCGGTGGCCGGCGGCGAGCCAGTCGCGGGTGGTGCGCAGGACCAGCAGGTCGATGCTTTCCATGGGGACTCCATTGAACCTGATGTTGGCTGTGCCGGCCTCTTCGCGGGCTTGCCCGCTCCCACAGGGCCCACACAGTCCTGAAGGGCGGCGCCATAGCTGTGGGAGCGGGCGTGCCCGCGAAGAGGCAGGTACAGGCATTACCCATTTCAGCGCATATGCAAAATGATCGGGCTACTGCTGGCCGGGTCGGTATGCCCGCGCAACTTGCCCACCGCCTGCGCGTTCACCGCACCGCCATTGTTCCCCCAGGCACTGCGCACGAAGCCCAGCACATCAGCAATTTCCTGGTCGCTCAATTGCTCACGGAAGGCCGGCATACGATAGGCATCGGGCAGCCCGGCCGTCACCACCCGCTGGGAACCATTGAGGGTGATATTGATCGCCGAGGCGTCTTCCTTGGCCAGTGCCGAGGTAGCGCCGGCCAAGGGCGGCATCCATTCGGCCTGGCCCTTGCCGTCCAGGCCGTGGCACGACGCACAGCGGGTTACATAGGTATGTGCCCCGGGGCTATCGAGCCGCGCCGCCGTCGCTTCGGCCTGATATTGCCACGGCGCGCCATCGCGTTGCGGGTCGCCGGGCAGCGATTTCAGGTAGTGGGCGATGGCGGCCAAGTCGTCGTCGCTCATGAACTGCGTGGAGTTGTTGAATGCCTCGGTCATCGAGCCGAATACCACCGCGTGCCGGTTGCGCCCGGTCTTCAGGAACTGCGCAATCTCGGCCTCGCTCCAGCGTCCCAGCCCGGTGTTAGGGTCGGCACGCAGGCTCGGTGCATACCAGCCGTCGAGCAGGGCACCGGCGAGGAACGGCTTGCCGCATGTCATCCAGGGCCTTTTCGTTGAAGGCCAGGCCGCGCGGCGTATGGCAGCTGCCACAGTGGCCGGGGCCCTGGACGATGTAGGCGCCGCGGTTCCACTGCGCATCCTGCCCGGCCTGGTCGGTGTACGGGGTGGTGGCGGCGAACAGGCCGTTCCACAAGGCTATGGGCCAGCGCATGTTCAGCGGCCAGGGAATGTCGCTGGCCCGGTTGGCCTGTTGCACCGGTTGCACGCCGTGCATGAAGAACGCATACAGTGCCTTTACATCGTCATCGCTGAGCTTGGCGTAGGACGGGTAGGGCATGGCCGGGTACAACCGCCGGCCCCCGGGTGCGACGCCCTGGCGCACGGCACGGTCGAAGTCGGCCAGGCTGTAGTCACCGATGCCGGTGTTGCGCTCGGGGGTGATGTTGGTGGCGTGGATCGCCCCCAGCGGGGTGGCCATTTCCAGCCCGCCGGCGAACGGTTTGCCCTCCGGCAGGCTGTGGCAGGCCACGCAGTCGCTGAGGCGGGCCACGTACTCGCCACGGCTGACCAGCGCCGGGTCGGCAGCGGCGGCCTGTACATCGGCAAATGGCGAGGCGGGCTCGCGGGTGACGTACCAGGCCAGCAGGCCTGCCGCGACCAGGCACGGCAGCGCCAGCCAGCCAGCGGTTCTTGCGAAACGATGGTTCATGGGGCGTCCTTGTCTGCTCAGCTGAAGGTATGGCGGCTCAATGGCAGGCTGCGCACGCGCTGGCCGGTAAGCTGCGCGACTGCGTTGGCCACCGCCGGTGCCACGGCGGGCAACGGTGGCTCGCCTATGCCGCCCATCTTCGCCCCGCTCTCGACAATGCGCACATGCACCCTGGCCATGCGCGATGGCGGCAGGATCGGGTACAGGTCGTAGTTGCGCGCGCGCGGCTTGCCATCCACGTACACCGCTTCTTCCAGCAGCGTCTGCGACAGGCCCAGGGCGACCGCGCCGTTTACCTGATGCTCGATGATCGCCGGGTTGACGATGCTGCCTGGGTCGATGGCCTGCCAGATGTCGTGGACCTTGACCTGGCCGTTCTCGATCGACACCTCGGCAATGACCGCTGCCTCCGAGCCGAACGGCGAGGCCATGGCCACGCCACGTGCACGCTTGCTGCCGTCTTCGGCGGTGAACGGCCCACGCTTCCAGCCGCCGGAAAGCTCGGCGACGGCCTGCAACAGGTTGGTCAGGCGCGGGTTGTCGCGCAGCAGGTGCAGGCGCAGGTCGAACGGATCCTTGCCGCCTTTGTCGGCCAGTTCGTCGAGGAACGACTCATAGAAGAAATCGTTCAGCGAGTTGCCCACCGAACGCCAGTAGCCGAGCATGGCCGGGCCTTTGACGTAGATTTGCGCGATGCGCTTGTTGGCGATGGCGTAGGCCTTGCCCGACAAGCCTTCGAGCGCGGTCGGGTCGAGCTTTTCGCCCTGCTTGCCGGCGATGGCTTCGGTCGGGCCTTCGGTGGCGCTGACTGCTTCGAGGGCCACCGGCAGGCCGTCGGCATCCAGCCCGGCGCGGAACTTCACCACGGCGACCGGGCGCAGCACATCGCGGAGGAATTCTTCCTCGCGGCTCCAGATGAGTTTCACCGGCCTGCCGACCGCCTTGGCCAAGGCAATGGCCTGCGGGTAGGGGTTGGCCGAGTCGTACAGGAAGTGGCGGCCAAAGAAACCACCCAGTAGCGGCGAATGCAGGGTGATCTGCGCCGGGGCCAGGCCGGTGCGTTTGGCGATGTCGTCACGGAACATGTCCGGCGCCTGGTTGGGCAGCCACACTTCCAGGGTGCCGTCCGGGTTGAAGCGCGCCAGTGCCGACGGCGGTTCCAGCTGGGCGTGGTTGAGGTACTGGTTGTGGTAGGTCGCCTCGACCCGGGTCTTGGCACTGGCCAGCATGCCGGCTACATCACCCTGGTTTTCGTCGTCGCGCGCCGGGCCCGTGACCATGGCCAGGTGCTCGCGCCAGCCATCGCTGGAAAAATCGGCCGGCATCGGCCTTACCGGGCTGTCGGCCGCGGGCTCCTTCCAGTCCACCTGGATGGCTTCGACTGCGCGCTTGGCGTGCCACCAGCGTTCGGCAACCACCGCCACTGCGCCCGGCAACTGATGCACCGAATGCACGCCCTTCATGGCCTTGACCTGGTCTTCGTTGCGCAGGCTGCCGACGGTCATGCCCAGGCGTGGCGCGTGCTGCACGGCAGCGTGGAGCATGCCGTCGACCTTGATATCGATGCTGTACACCGCCTTGCCGGTGGACTTGTCGTAGGCATCCAGGCGACGTACCGGCTTGCCGATCCAGCGAAACTGGCTGGGGTCGCGCAGCTTGACGCTGGCCGGGTCCGGCACCGGCAGGTCCATGGCACGCCCGGCCAGTTCACCGTAAGGGATGGAACGGCCAGTCGTGGTATGTACCACGTAACCCGGTGTGGTGGAGAGATCTTCGACCGGCACGCCCAGCTGTTCGGCGCCCGCCTGCAGCAGCATGGCCCGGGCCAGGGCGCCCAGGCGGCGCATGGTCGGGTAGCTCATGCGTACCGACATGCTGCCACCGGTGATGCGCATACCGTTTTCCATCACCACATAGGCTTCCCCGGGCGGTGCGCTGTCGACCACGAAGTTGGCCGGGTCGACGTCCAGCTCTTCACCAACGATCTGCGCCATGGCGGTGAAGGGGCCTTGACCACCCTCCATGAACGGGCTGAGCAGGCGCACTTTGCCGTCCGGGCGGATCTCCAGAAACGCCGGCACCTGGGTGCCGCGCTCCGGGCTTGCGGCGGCTGCCTGCACGCGGCCCGAGCCCATGGGCAGGCCGAAGCCAAGCACCAGCGCACCGACAGCCGTACCGGCAAGAAAGCGCCGACGCGACAGGTTGACCGTTTCGCCCTGCTGCAGCCTGAGCAATTCGGCGGGGGTATCGACTGGTGTGTTCATCAGGCCTTCTCCCCTTGGGCCAGTTCATGCACGGCGGCATGGATGGCGTTGTAGGTGCCGCAGCGGCACAGGTTGACCATGGCCGCCTCGATCTGGGCGTCACTGGGCTTGGGCGTGTGCTTGAGCAGCGCCGTGGCCGCCATGACCTGGCCGGACTGGCAGTAGCCGCACTGGGCCACCTGGTGCTCGACCCAGGCCGCGACCACGCGCTTGCCGACGGCATCTGCCTCGATCGCTTCGATGGTGGTCACCTCGCGCCCGACCACGCCGGCCACCGGGGTAACACAGGCGCGCACCACGTTGCCATCCACCAGCACCGAACAGGCGCCGCACTGGGCCAGGCCGCAGCCATATTTGGTGCCGGTCAGCCCCAGGTCGTCGCGGATTACCCACAGCAGGGGCGTGTCGGCGTCTGCCTCGACCTGGTAGGTCTTCTGGTTGATGCGTAGTTCCATGGTTCACCTGCCCGTCAACGGTTGCTGTCGCCTGGTTTCTTCTGATTGGGGAGTACGGTGCTCCCCAGTGCAGAAACGCTAGCACAGCGGGGTGACCGCCGGTCTGCTGGCGGCGCAGGTTCAGAGGATCAGGCAAGCAATTCGTTGAAATGCGCAAGCCTGTACTGGCCCTATCGCCGGCAAGCCGGCTCCCACAGTGTCCCGGCCAATCCAATGGGTCATCTGCAGTGCCATGACAACTGGCTTGTCTGCGATCAGCAGGCCATGCGGGTGTATCAAGGCTTGATGAAGGTTCGCCCGCCGTCGGCATTGGGTAGGGCGCAGATAAATCAGCCCCGGCTGGCCTCCAGTGCCTGGGCCAGGTCGGCGATGATGTCGTCGCTGTGCTCGATGCCGATCGACAGGCGCACCATGTCCCGTGGCACGCCGGCCTTTTCCAGTTCCTCGTCGTTGAGCTGGCGGTGGGTGGTGGAGGCGGGGTGGCAGGCCAGCGACTTGGCATCGCCGATGTTCACCAGGCGCACCACCAGTTGCAGCGCATCGATGAAGCGCGCACCGGCCGCCTGCCCGCCCTTGATGCCGAATGACAGGATCGACGCCGGCTTGCCGCCGGTGTAGCGCCGGGCCAGTTCATGCTCGGGGTGGTCGGGCAACCCGGCGTATTTCACCCAGGCCACCTGCTCGTGGGCTTGCAGGTAACGGGCGACTTTCAGCGCGTTCTCGGTGTGACGCTCCATGCGCAGGGCCAACGTTTCCAGGCCTTGCAGGATCAGGAAAGCGTTGAACGGCGACAGCGCGGCACCGGTGTTGCGCAATGGCACCACGCGGCAGCGGCCGATGAAGGCGGCGGGGCCGAAGGCTTCGGTGTAGGTAACGCCGTGGTAGGACGGGTCGGGGGTGTTGAGCAGGGCGAAGCGTTCCTTGTTGTCGGCCCAGGGGAATGTGCCGGAGTCGATGACGATGCCGCCGATGCTGGTGCCATGACCGCCGATGTACTTGGTCAGCGAATGCACGACGATATCGGCGCCATGCTCGAACGGCCGGCACAGCACCGGGGTGGCTACGGTGTTGTCGACAATCAGCGGTACACCGTGGCGGTGGGCAGCCTCGGCCAGCGCGGCGATGTCCACGATATTGCCGGCCGGGTTGCCGATGGACTCGCAGAACACCGCTTTGGTGCGCGAATCGATCAGCGCTTCGAGGGCGGCGATGTCGTCGTGGGCGGCAAAGCGGGTGTGGATGCCCATGCGCGGCAGGGTGTGGGCCAGCAGGTTGTAGGTGCCGCCGTACAGCTTGGCCACCGAGACAATGTTGTCGCCAGCCTCGGCGACGGTCTGGATGGCGTAGGTTATGGCCGCCATGCCCGAGGCCACCGCCAGCGCGCCGACCCCGCCCTCCAGGGCGGCCATGCGCTGCTCGAGCACGTCGTTGGTGGGGTTCATGATGCGCGAGTAGATGTTGCCGGCCACCTTCAGGTCGAACAAGTCGGCGCCGTGCTGGGTGTCGTCGAAGGCGAAGGAGGTGGTCTGGTAGATCGGTACGGCCACTGCCCGGGTGGCCGGGTCGTGGCTGAAGCCAGCGTGGATGGCGAGTGTTTCCAGCTTCATGCAATCGTTCCTTGAGCGTGGGTGGAGCGACCGAGCATGTGGCGGGGGAAGGGTGTGGGTCACGAACGTTGTGGAGCCCACTTGAGCGGTGCCGCACACTTAATGTGCAAATCGAAGGGAGCGGTAAGGTGCCGTCATCTGCGACCCAACAGAGGCGACTTACGGAAAGAATGAGCGCAACTGCAGACTACAAAAGGTGACGTATCACCATGAAAAGGCGGGCAGGTGTTGGCCTGGGTTGCTGACAGGTGACAAGCGGTATCTGTTAGGGCAGGATATGGGTGATGGCTAATTGCCTCTAATGTATGGATAAACACAAGCCTGCATTGGAATCCACATATGGAGGGTGGGGTGCAACAACTCTGGCATGACTTGGAAGCCTTCCTGCAAAAGCACAGTCCGCGGCAATTCGCTGACCTCAATGCTTGCGCGTCGGTTGTACAGATATCAGCACTGCAAGACCAATTGGGCGTGGCGTTACCCGCTGACTTCGTACAGTGCCTGCTGCGACATGACGGCCAACAGGGCAAAGCAGAAGGGCTGTTCGAGGGCTACGAATTTCTTTCGTCCCGCAAGATTCTCCTGGAATGGTGCGCGCTACGCCGTCTACTCGACCACGGCGACCTAGACGAGCCACTTGATCATCCCGATCCCGCTGTACTTCATACATGGTGGCACCCGTGCTGGATTCCTTTTGCTGCCAACGGTGCCGGTGACAACCTCTGTCTTGACCTTGCTCCAGCCGCCGCAGGCGCCCACGGTCAAATTATCAGCTATTCCCATGAATTCCCTCGTCGATCGGTGAAGGCACCCAATTTCACTGTTTGGTTCGAGAATTTAGTCAATCGCATGTGTGCTTGAGCCCCCCATGGAAATGACCCTTACCGAAATGCGCGAGCAGCGCCTGCAAAAACTGTTCGATGATTGCCAGCAACAGGTCATTGGGCAAATCATCGGGCCTTTTGGTCTTTCTACGGCGATGTTTGAGGACAAGAACGGCGGAAATGTCACTACGCTGCACAACTTCTCTCGTGGCGATGACGATTACATCGCCACTGACTCCGACAAGGCGCTGCATGCGCATTCGAAAACAGAGTACAGCGAAGAAGTTCGATCCCAGTACGAGATCAAGACTCAAAAACAAGCTGAGGCGACTGGCGGCAAGACTTGGGATAAGAAGCGTGACGAGCGGATTGCGAAGGGGCGGGACGACTATACCGGTGCCAAGGTTGCGGCTGATGGGACCACGGTCATGCATACAGGCGAGACGGTTACTGTAGAGCTGGATCATGTGGTGTCCATCAGTGAAGTCCACCGTACCCCCAAGAATCATCTTGCTCTAGGCGATGTAGTGGTCGACCCCACAACGGGCAAGAAGCAAGTCGACGCTGGGCGTATGCGCAAGATGGTCAATGATGATAATAACCTTGCCTTGACCAACAAACCCGCAAACGGGTCGAAGAAAGGTCATGATCTTGACGAATGGTCAAACCGTGAACGAAATGACGGAACGACCAATGCGGAGGAGTTTGGGCTCAACCAGAACATGGTCGAGGAGGCTTACCAAAAAGCCCGGGCACATGTCGACAAGACTGCCAACAGTGCTCTGTTCAAGAAGCAGGCTGGCGAGTTGCTCAGCACCGGTGGCAAACAAGCGGCGACCATGGGCCTTAAGCAGGCGCTGGGAGTTCTTCTGACGGAGTTGGTCAATGGCCTGTTCATCGAGTTCAAGGTGCTGATCAAAGCGGGGGCAAGTGCGGGCAAGACCCTCTTCGAAGAAATCAAGGTGCGTTTGCAACGGGTAATCGCCTCGGTCATCAAGAAGATTCCGGACGCTGCATCCCAGGCCCTTCAAGGGGGGGCCAGTGGATTCATGAGCAATTTGATCACGTTCTTGATCAACAACTTCCTGTCCACCGCCAAGCGCTTCGTTACTGTCATCCGCGACGGTTTGCTGAGTTTGGTAAAGGCCATCAAGATGATCATGTTTCCGCCCAAGGGCATGACGTCTGACCAGGCTCTTCAGGAAGGACTGAAGATTCTCACCACCGTCGTAGTGACAAGCGTCGGCTTCCTGTTGCAAGAAAGTGTGGCGACGTTTCTGAAGACGCTGCCGTTCCTGCTTCCGATTGCCGACATTGTCGCCGGTGTGCTGGTTGGCATGCTCACCGGTTTGCTCAGTGCCTTTCTGGCTTACCAACTGGATAACCTGTTCGCGCGCTACCGTTATGCCTACGACGAAAAACTTCTGGACGCCATCATCCTTGATGGGCGCTTGAGTGAACGGCTGGCGGGTGATCTGCTGGCGCAGGCTGAGGTCTCGCTGCAGTCCATCGGTAAATATGCTGAGTCAATCAAAAGCTACGAGTCCACCGAGCATTCATTTGTTAACGCTGCACAGGCTGCCCAAAGTACATTGTTCAGCCTTGCAGCGAGCATCGAGACGGCCAAGGCGCAGGTCAGCGAAACGCGCCAGATGGTGGCCTATCTGGACGAAACCCAGGTGCTGCTGGAAGACTTTTTCAGGACAAGGTAACGCAATGAGTAGTTTGAAAGGCAAGGAAATCCAGATCGTCACCGCGTTGTCTCAAGCGGATTTGTCAGAATCGGTAATTGGTGGCAGCTGTGTAAAACAACTGATTACTGCAGTCGTTGATGCGCAGAACCAAGCCAAGAGCGCCAACGATGCGTTGCAAAGGGCGCGCAGTGAAAAGAGCTCTCAGAATATTCTGAGCAATTGGTGGAACAACACCGAGGACAAGATCAAGGATGCTCAACTCACCCTGAGTACCGAGATTGCCAACCTCAACCGGCACTCATCGCAGTTGCTCATTTTCAACACCGCGGTGTCGAAAGTGCTGTGCGATCAGCAAGATATTTTACTAAGTCAGCAGCAGCGTCTTGAGGCTCAAGCGGCCCAGTTGCGGGCACAGAATGTTCAAATCCTTGAGCAGCAGGAGCAACTGGCGTCCCAACAGCAGGACATTCGCACGGCCATACCAAGGGCTACTCGAGGCTAAAGGCCTCACCGCGGCCCAAGCGCGTGACTTGATCGGTTGCGTACAGCGGGTCGAGGCGGCCGAGAAGCGCATTGGCCAGGTCAGCCAGGAATTACTGACTGAAATTGGTCGGCAACTCGAAGTTGCACGCAAGGATGTTGCAGATTCTCTTGCAGCCGCAGTCAGCAATCTGGAAGCAAGGGACAAGCAGCTACTGCGCATCGCCCATGACCAAAAGCAGAAACTTGCCAGCCATAGCGAAGCGATTGACGGTAAGCTTGATGCCTTCGATCAGGCCTTGCCTGCTCGACTTGAGCATGCGATCAAACAACACTTGGAGCCCAGCATTGAAAAAAACCAGGCGCTGGAATTGCGTCTGGAGCAACAGACGGTCGAGCAGGCTCGCTTGGCCAAACGCCTGCTGATCAGCTCAACTGTTCTCGGTGCTGCACTCCTTGCAGTCGGCGTGGCAGCGGTATTGCTTTGAAGAAAGTCGCACAGTAGGGAGTCGCCAGTGTTCGCGGGTGAACCCTACTGCCCATCAGCTAAACAAGTTGAGGCCACTTCGCGGGCTTGCCCGCTCCCACACAGGTACTGCACATCACATCAAATCGGTGCGATCGAAGTGTGAGCTGGCACATTGAGCACAGAGTCCGCTGCCGAACGCTCGCGATTCGCCACCCCGAACGGCACATGCACCATCGGCAAATCCCCCGCGGGCGACTGTAAGTGGCTGCGCTGGTCATCAAAGAACACATGCGGCTTCAATATCGACAACACCCTGGGCTTCTCCATCCCACCCAGAAAGAAGCACTCGTCCGGCGATACGCCCCAGTCCTTCAGCGTCGTCACCACCCGCTCATGCGAAGGTGCATTGCGCGCCGTCACTATCGCAATCCGCAGAATCCGTTTGTACGCCGGGTCCTCGGCCAACTTGCGGTCCTCGAGCATGCGAATCAGCGAAAGCTTGCGGTACAGGTCCGCCAACGGCCCCGGCGAGTGCGGGATGCCCTTGCGCGCCCGCTCATGCTCCTGAAACTCGTCCAGGTTGTCGTCGCGCTTGTACACGCGCTCCGCCTCGTCATCGGCGATCACCCCGTCAAAGTCGAAGGCCACCCGCAGTTCGGTGTCGATCTCGTCATCGTAGATGCGTGTCGGCAGCACCCGCCCGGCCGGGTAGTCGGCGTCGATGGCTTTCTGCACATCTTCCTCGTTGGCGCTGAGGAACAGCGAGGCATTGAACGCCGGGATGTACTCGTAGGGCGATCGGCCCGACATGAACGCCGCACGGGTGATGTCCAGCTGGTAGTGGCTGATCGAGCGAAACACCCGCAGGCCGGTTTCCGGCGAGTTGCGCGACAGCAGCACCACCTCCACCGGCAACTGCTCGGGAAAAGCCTGGTTGATGCTCAGGAAGCGGCGAATGAACGGGAACGCCACGCCCTTGGGGAAAGGTTCGTCCAGGTTCTGCTGCTGGTGCTGACGGTAAGCCTCGACGCCCTGGGTCTGGTAGATGTCATCCGAGACGGTGAGGTCGAACAGCGCACTCGAAGCAACGCCGATGACCAGTTTCTGTTCGATGGGGTAGGGCATGAAAAAACTCCTGAGCCTGAGCTGAAGGCAAGTGTACCGCGCGCTTCGCGGCGCTGTCGGCGTCAGATCAGGATGTAGTCGTTACGCACCACCACCGGCTCATGTGCGCCTTCGACCAGGTGCACGAACTGGCCTGCCACCCGATCGATCGCCAGGCAATCGTCCACATCCAGCAAGGCATCGGTATGCGGCTTCAGCCAGTCCGCCTGCATGCGTTGTTTGCCCAGGGCCTTGGCCTCGGCCTTGTTGTGGGCAGTAACCAGCAGGTAGCGGTGGGCCTCGCCGAATACCTCGCGCTCGTAGCCGCCGAGGTTGATGAAGTACAGGCGCAGGGCGCCAGGGGCCGGGGCATCAGGGCGCAGTTCGATGCGTTGACCGTCGATACCGTGCACTTCCAGCCACGAATCGATATGCAAACCTCGCGGGCTGCCGAACCAGGCCTGGCGCAATTGCGGGTAGGCCTGTTCGAAGGTGTCGGCCTGGGCGAACACCACATCGTGGACTTCGATCTTGGCGCCGGGGTGGCGGCCTCCGAGCATGACAACGTAAAGCATGGGCGGTCCTTTGCGTGGCTAACGTAAGAGTGCGGCATTGTACTGCCTGATCGGTGGATGCCGCTTTCATGGAACCGCACATGACTCATTGAATTGGCAGGGGCCCCGTGGGAGCGGGCATGCCCGCGAACACCGGCGTAGCCGGTGCCAGGCACTGTGTTGGATTCTTCGCGGGCACGCCCGCTCCCACAGGTGCGCGAATGGGCTTGTGGACTCAGTTCTCTGCGCGACAGCGCAGGCCTGACAGTTGCTCCACCAGAAAATCCACGAACACCCGCACCCGTGCCGGCATCGCCGGGCCGCCGACGAACACCGCATGGATCGGTTCGCGATCACCGGGGTTGTACACCATCCAGCAACGGCACCAGCTGTCCGCTGGCCAGGTCATCGGCCACGGTAAAGGTTCCGATGCGCGCCACGCCGGCGCCGAGCCTGGCCAACTGCGCCAGGGCTTCGCCGCTGCTGCATTCGATATTGCCCGTCACCTTCAATGAAAATACCTGCCCGTCGCGGCGGAACGGCCAGTCGGGCGCGGCGCGGCGGAAGTTGAAGCGCAGGCAGTTGTGCTCGGCCAGGTCCTCCGGCACAAGCGGCGTGCCGCAGCGCGCCAGGTACTCGGGCGAGGCGACGATCACCTGGCCGGTTTCGCCAATGGCGCGGGCGCTCAACGAGCTGTCCGGCAGGTGGCCGAAGCGCAGCGCCACGTCGGCCTGGCCGCCGAGTATGTCGGCCACTTCGTCACTGAGGGTAAGGTCGACCAGCACCTGCGGGTAGCGTGCGCTGAACGCGGCCAGCAACGGCACCACGGTCAGCCGGCCATGGCCCAGCGCAGCGCTCACCCGCAAGCGCCCGCGTGGCACGCCCTGGTCGGTGATGGCCTCTTCCACTTCGAGCATGTCGGCCAGCACCCGCCGTGCACCGCGCAGGTACGCTTCACCCTCGGGCGTGAGGGTGATCGCCCGGGTAGTACGCAGCATCAGGCGGGTGCCCAGGCGCTGTTCGGTCCGCGCGAGGATGCGGCTGACCGCCGAAGGCGTCAGGCCCAGCGCCCGGGCGGCGGCGGACAGGCTGCCCTCCTGGGCCACCTTGGCGAATATTTCCATCTCTCCGGATCTTCCACTGAAGTCCATTTGTGCCTCTTCAGCAAAGGTGGTTCGCAAAAACGCAGTCTAGTGCCGCTCAGCTTCTGATCGTAGCATTTGCAGCACAGATAAGGAGTTTGCCATGCGTATCAATCCACCGCTTGTCGCACTCGCCATCGGAGCCTTTGGCATCGGTGTCACCGAGTTCGCCCCCATGGGCATGCTGCCCAGCATCGCCACCGACCTTGGCGTCTCAATCCCGGCTGCGGGGCTGTTGGTCAGTGCCTATGCGATCGGTGTGCTGATCGGCGCACCACTGATGACCCTGGCCACGGTGAAGGTCCCGCGGCGTTACCTGTTGATCGGCCTGATGGCCATCTTCACTTTGGGCAACCTGATGTCGGCCCTGGCCAGCGACTACGCCAGCCTGCTGGTCGCCCGCGTGGTCACCTCGCTGAACCACGGTGCGTTCTTCGGCATCGGCTCGATCGTCGCGGCCAGCGTGGTGCCGCCCGAGAAGCGCGCCGGGGCCGTGGCCGCGATGTTCATGGGCTTGACCCTGGCCACCATCGGCGGGGTGCCACTGGCGACCTGGTTCGGTGAAATGCTGGGCTGGCGTACGGCATTCTGGGGCATCGCCGGGCTCGGCCTGGTGGCAATGACCACCCTCTGGCATGCGCTGCCCAATGTACCGCTGCCCAAGGGTGACGGGGCCATGGCCGAAATCCGCGTGCTGGGCCGCGGGCCGGTGCTGGCGGCATTGCTGCTGACCGTGGTGGGCTCCAGTGCGATGTTCACGGTATTCACCTATATCGCGCCGATCCTGCAAAGCGAGGCGGCGGCTTCCACCACCTTCGTCACGGCCATGCTGGTGTTGTTCGGTGTCGGCCTGACCTTGGGCAACGTCTGGGGTGGCAAGGCCGCGGACCGCTCGATCGACCGCACCCTGATGCTGTCACTGGCCACGTTGATTGCGGTGCTGCTGGTGTTCCCGCTGGTGATGGACTGGCCGCTGCCGACCGCGCTGGCGGTACTGGTGTGGGGCGCTGCCAGCTTTGCCCTGGTGCCGCCGCTGCAGATGCGGGTGATGGAAGCGGCCAAGGATGCGCCTAACCTGGCGTCGGCGGTAAATATTGGGGCGTTCAACCTGGGTAACGCGATTGGCGCGGCGCTGGGTGGGGCGGTGATCAATGCGGGGTTGGGGTATCCGGCGGTTTCCCTGGCGGGGGCGGCGATGGCGGCTTTGGGCTTGGTGATGGTGCTGCTGTTCGCCTGGCGGGGGCGGTCGGGGGCTGCGGCGAGTCAGGTTGCTGTTTAACAGGTGGAGACTTCAGGGGCTGCAAGGCAGCCCCACACTTTTGCCCATCACGGCGTACCGTTACGGCCATGCAGGTGATAGGCCGGGCGTTCGCTCAGCCGCTCGTAATAATCGCGAACGGCCGGCAGGTGCGGGTGCTCGAACGGCGTTTCGAACCAGCGGTTGACCGACAGGCCAATTGGGATGTCGGCCAGGGTGAACTGGCCGCCGGCCACGTAGGCACCGGTGTTTGCCAGCTGGCGGTCAAGAATGTGCATGTAGCGCGACCACTCCGCGCAGCCGGCTGCCAGGGCTTGTGCGTCCTGGTGGGCGGGCGAGTGCCTGACCAGCGACATGAACGGGTAGCTCCACGAGCGGTTGAGGTCCGACGCCTGCCAGTCGATCCACTGGTCGATCCTCGCCCGTGCCTGTGCCTCGCCCGGGTAGAACGCGGTGGCGCCGTAGCGCGTGGCCAGGTAGCGGATGATGCTGTTGGATTCCCACAGGGTGAAATCGCCATCCTGAATCACCGGGATCATGGCGTTGGGGTTCAACGCAAGGAATTCGGCGCTGTCCGTGGGCCTGAAGCCCGACCCCCAGTCTTCGCGCTCGAACGGGACCTCGAACTCGGCGCACGCCCACAGGACTTTTCGTACGTTGATGGAAGAGGCTCTGCCCAGTATCCGTAGCATGGTGTTCATCCTTGTGTGGGGGAGGTTGATCGTCCGCCACTGGCGGTTGCCGGTCAAGCGCCTGGTCAGTGGCAGAGCGTCCCTTTCGTGGGGATTTTGTAGTCCATTTCCGAAAGTTAGCCTTTCCACCCCAAGGTGATTGTAGTGGGGCAGGCAGCACCCTAGTCTCGGCACGCTCGTAACCCCGAGGAATGGACATGGACAAAGACACTCCGAAAGAAAACAGCAATCTCAATGTCGTGCGCGCAGCGGGCCGCTTTGGTCACGGCGGTGCCGAACTGGTGCAGATGAAAGCGCAGTTGCCCATGCGCACGGCGCTGATGGAAGCATCGAATATCATGGGCTGCATTACCGAGCTCACCCGCAAGGCCATCGACCGGCCTGGCGACCGCAAGGTGATGATGCAGGCCACGTGCTACCTGGCAGGCATGGCCAAGGCGCTGATCGATGGCCAGTTGCAGCAGTTGCGCCAGGCGCGGGAAGGCGAGGAGCAGCCCTAGTCAGGCTTGCCTGGGGGGCGCGAACTTGGCACCCTTGGTCAGTTTGAATCGTCTGTATCATCACAGAAGGAAGGTCGCATTGAGCTGGGACAAGGTGGGGAAGCTTCTGGTAGCCGTGCTGCTTGGCCTGATGGTCCTGCTGGTCGTCTATGGGGTGTTCAGAAGCAACCCGCGCCTGGAGGCATCGCTGACCTATGCCTACCTCACCTATCCCAGCCAGTTCAGCGAACGCATCAGCAAGGCCAGCGAACAGCTCAAGTACGAGCAGTTGCAGGGGCATATCAACACCATCAGTCAGGGCACGCTGAGCCACGATCAGGTCGAGCGCCTGATCGAAATGGCCCAGGCACCCTATGCCCAACTGTTCGCCAAGCCCTTCGAGGCCGGGCTGGTCGACCACCGCACGGGTTTGCTCATCGAGTTGCGCAACAGCGGTGATACGCAAGTGCGTCAGGTGAAAATCCGCCTGCCGGCCAAGGGCCTGGTGCAGGTGCGCGATGCCGCGGGCAATGACACCATCCTGGAAACCGCAACCATGCAAGCGGATATCGCCGCCATCGAGCCGGGTGGCGCATGCAAGGTATGGGTGTATTTCGATGCGGACTAT
Source organism: Pseudomonas putida (assembly GCA_029953615.1). Lineage (NCBI taxonomy): Bacteria > Pseudomonadati > Pseudomonadota > Gammaproteobacteria > Pseudomonadales > Pseudomonadaceae > Pseudomonas > Pseudomonas putida. The sequence continues at coordinate 4,755,813 of CP124529.1, forward strand.
TCGCAGATCCGCCAGGGCGGGGTCAGCATCAGTCACGCGGACGGTAAGGCCGACATACAGGTGTACCGCGAGGTCATCGGTTTCCCGGCCTGGGTGGCCCGCTACAGCCGCGAGCTGATGGTACTGCTGGGTTTGTTGGTGGCCAGCGTGCTGGGCCTTGGGTATGCCTGCCTGTCGCGCCGTAAGCCGCACTGAACGCTTCAACTTTTGGGAGCCTCTTCGCAGCACAAGGCTGCTCCTACAGAAAATGCAAAATGGGTGTTTCTGAGGCAAAGGTCATTTGCCCCCAAGTCAACAATCGTGAGTTTGCGACCCTCTATAGTGCTCGGCATTCCAAGACCCATGCCGAGCCTGCCCGATGATTCCCACCCTGGATTCGATTTTTTCCCGCCTGCGCCTGCGTCAGTTGCGCCTGCTGATCGAACTGGACCGCTGCGGCTCCTTGCACAAGGCGGCGGAGGCCATGGCGATCTCCCAGCCCGGAGCCACCAAGGCCTTGCGTGAGGTGGAGGAGGTGCTGGGCGTGCCGTTATTCCAGCGCCTGCCCAGCGGCCTGGTGGCCAATGACGTGGGGCGTTGCGTGGTGCGTTATGCGCGCTTGATCCACAGCGACCTTGGGCATTTGCGCGAAGAAGTGCTGGGCATCGTCCAGGGGCAGGGTGGACGGCTGGCGGTGGGCAGCATCATGGGTGCCATGCCGACCTTGGTCGGCGCCCTCGGGCGGCTGCGCAGCAAGCAGCCGCAACTGGCGGTGGAGATCGCCGAGAACACCAGTGCCAACCTGCTGGCCCAGCTCGATGAAGGGCGCCTGGACCTGGCGATCTGCCGGCCGGGGTTGGGCCGTAATGCGGCGGACTACGCTTTTGTCGAGTTGGCCCAGGAGCCGCTGGCGGTGGTCGCGCACCCGCAGCACCCGCTGGCTGGGGCGACGGCGCTGGCAGTGGGCGACCTGAGCCAGTACCGCTGGGTTGTGTACCCGGCCAACATGCCCATGCGCCAGGCGCTGGAGCGTGAGTTGAGCGAGGCGGGGGTGGAGGTGCCACGCTATCCGCTGGAAACCTTCTCCACCTTTGCCACCTTCATGCTGCTGGAGGATGACCCGACGCTGGTGGCGGTGATCCCCAGCGCGGTGGCGGCCTTTGCCGAGGAGCGCGGGTTGCTGGTGTCGCTGGCCGTGCAGCTGCGGGCGCTGAGCGAACCGTTCGGCATCGTACACCGGGTGGCCGCGCCGCTATCACCGGCGGCGCGCTTGCTGGTGGAGGAGTTGACGGCTGGTCGAAACCTGTAGCGGCCCCTGTGGGAGCGGGCGTGCCCGCGAACACCGGCGCAGCCGGTGCCATCCACCGCGTTGCCTGCTTCGCGGGCACGCCCGCTCCCACAGGGGCTTGCAATCCCAAACCTCAGAACTGCCGCTCGCGGTAATCGATAAGGCTCGAGAACACCGCAATCAACACCGCCGCCACCACAAAGAAGATCAGCGCAAAGAAGTAATCCCCGGTGAACTGTACGATCAGCCCGATCACGATCGGCACCAGTACCCCGGCCATGTTGCCGCAGAAGTTCATGGTGCCACCCAGTACGCCGGTGCGCGACGGCCCACCAATGATCGCCGGCAGGCACCAGTACATCCCGCACCAACGGATGAAGAACATCGCCACGCACAGCAGGCTGACCACCGCGATGGTTTCGCCCACATAGGCTGCTGCCAGGATGCACAGCGCCGCCACCAGCGCCGAACCGCTGAACAGGGTGCGCATCACCAGGTTCGGCGAGGCACCGCTGGCCCGCCAGCGGTCACCGATCCAGCCGCCGATCAGCTCGCCGACAAACCCGCACATGAAGATCAGGAAGGTTGCTCCGCCCATGGCCGAGATGTTCAGGCCATGGGCCTTGTGCAGGTAGCTCGGCATCCAGGTCAGCAGGCCGTAGAACACCGCCAGGATGCAGCTGTAGCCGGCGAACATGGCAAAGATCGAACGGTCCTTGAGCAGCTCGCGCAGCGGCAGGTTGGCCTTGGCCGCCGCGGCATGGGCACTGGCATTGCCTGCGGTGATGTGGCGCAGCTCGGCCTCGTTCACCCCCGGGTGTTCGCTGGGGTGGTTGCGGATGTACTTCCACGCCAGAATGCCGGCCAGCACGGTGCCGACCCCGGCCACCACGAAGGCCAGGCGCCACGAGCCCAGCCAGGCGATCAACCCGGAAATCAGGATCGCCCCCAGGGCGCTGCCCAGAGGTGCGCCGCCATCTACCAGCACGGCGCCACGGCCGCGCTCGTTGGGCGTCAGCCAGGCGCCATTGAGCTTGGCCCCGGCGGGCATGATCGGCGACTCGGCCACCCCCAGGCCGATTCGCGTCAGCAGCAGTACCAGCCAGTTGTGCGAGGCCGCGCCCAGCGCCTGGAACAGGCCCCAGGCCACGGTCGCCGCGCCAATGATGCCGCGGGTGTGGAAGCGGTCCAGCAGCAGGCCGCCAGGAATCTGCATCAAGGCATAGGACCAGAAGAACGCACTGAGCATCAGCCCTTCCATGGCCGGGGTCAGGTTGAATTCGGGGGCGATCAGCGGCAGCGCCACCGACAGCGAGGCGCGGTCGATGTAGTTGATTGCGGTCAGCAGCAACAGGATCAGGAAGATGCGCCAGCGCACCGTGGTCATCGGGGCCGCAGCGGGCAGCGCCAGGTCGGCCTGGGAGGGGAAGGTCTTCATCGCAGGAGCTCGTTGTTGTGATTATCGGGAGGCGTAGCAATTACGCAGGCCGATTGTTGGAGCGCAGCCGGCGGGGCGGGTAATGAAAAGAGCTGATCCGCCAATAACGGCTGCTTATTACCCGGTCAGGGGATAAGCAGTGGTTATTGGCGGATCAGCTCTTTTCATTATCGGCGGCCCCGGCCTGCGCTCTAGATTGCCCCGGCACGGCCCGCCAGCGTCACGGCGGGCACAACAAGAACAACGCAGTTGCCTGAGGACCCCTCATGAACCAGTTCCAGTTCCATTTTCCTACCATTGCCAAATGCGGCGCGGGCCTGGCCGACCAGGCCGGTGCGCTGCTAAAACCGTACCTGGACGGCCCCCTGCTGGTGGTCACAGACCAAGGCCTGATCGACGCTGGCATCCTGGCCGGCTTTTTTGCCTCGCTGGAGCAGGCGGGCATCGACTACCAGCTGTTCTGCGCCGTTGAAGCCAACCCCGGCACCGACGTGCTCGATGCTGCCGTGGCGCTGCTGAAACAGCGCAACTGCACCGCCGTGATCGGCGTGGGTGGCGGCAGCAGCATCGACACCGCCAAGGGCGTGGCGGCGATGGCCACCAACCCTGGCAACATCCTCGACTATGAGGGCTACGACAAACTGACCCAGCCGCCGCTGCCGATCTTCGCCATCCCGACCACCTCAGGTACCGGCAGCGAATGCACGGCGTCGACCGTGTTCACCAACAAGCGCACGCTGTTCAAGACGGTGATCGTCAGCCCGCGGCTGTTCCCGCAGCTGGCAATCCTTGACCCGGCACTGACCCTGAAACTGCCTGCGGCCATCACCGCTGCCACTGGCATGGATGCGCTGACCCACGCCATCGAGTCGTATGTGTCGCGCCAGGCCAACCCCATCAGCCAGGCCATGGCCCTGCAAGCCATTCGCATGATTGCCGGCAGCCTGAAAAAAACCTACTTCGTCGGCACCGACATGGCCGCCCGCGAGCAGATGCTGCTGGGCTCGTTCCTGGCCGGGGTGGCGTTCTCGCAATCCAGACTGGGCAACGTGCATGCCATTTCCCACACGTTCGGCGGGGTGTTCAACATCCCCCATGGCATCGCCAACGCCGCCCTGCTGCCTTACGTGATCAAGTTCAACCTGCCGGCCTGCCCGGAGCGCTTCCGCGACATCGCCATTGCCTTGGGCGCCGAAGTGACCGGGCTCAGCGTGGAGCAGGCTGCGGCGTGCACGGTAGAGGCGGTGGTGGCCCTGAACCAGGCCATCGGCATCCCCGCGACCATCCGTGAGCTGGGCGTTGACCTGGAGTTTCTGCCGCAGATGGTCAGCGACTCGATGCGCAGCGGCAACGTGCTGGTCAACCCACGCCTGACCACCGCGCGTGATGTCGAGCGCCTGATCACCGACGCCTACCACGGCAACCTCTGAACCTTAACGGAACCACGACCATGTTCTATGAAATGCGTACCTATACCCTGCACATTGGCAAGATGAAGCAATACCTGGAGCACTTCGAAAAGGAAGGCTTGCCGGTGATCTCACGCTACGCCAAGCTGGTGGGCTGGTGGTACACCGAGATCGGCGAACTGAACCAGGTGGTGCACATCTGGGCCTACGAGAGCCTTGACGAGCGCATCGAGCGCCGTGCCGCCCTTTACCGCGATGCGGACTGGCTGGAGCGCTTCATCCCGGTAGCCTTTCCGATGCTGGTGCGGATGGAGTCGAAGCTGTTGATGCCGGCCGCGTTTTCGCCAATCCAGTGACCCTGTAACTGCATTGCATCAAGGAGCAACCCAATGGATCTAGGCATTACCGGCCGCTGGGCCATCGTCTGCGCGGCCAGCCAGGGCCTGGGCAAAGGCTGCGCCGAGGCCCTGGGCAGAGAAGGCGTCAACCTGGTCATCAATGCCCGCACCCAGGCCACCCTGGAGCAAACCGCCGCCGAGTTGCGTGCGGCCTGCCCGGGTATCGAGGTGCGCAGCGTGGCCGGTGATGTCGCTGACGCCGAGGTGCGCCTGGCACTGCTGGCAGCCTGCCCGCAGGTGGATATCCTGGTCAACAACGCCGGTGGCCCGCCGCCGGGTGATTTCCGTGACTGGGGGCGTGAGGACTGGCTGAAGGCGCTGGACGCCAACATGCTTACCCCTATCGAGCTGATCAAGGCGGTGGTCGATGGCATGGCCGAACGCGGGTTCGGCCGGGTGGTGAACATCACCTCCGGTGCGGTGAAGGCGCCGATCGACATTCTGGGCTTGTCCAATGGTGCACGCAGTGGCCTGACCGGCTTCATTGCCGGCCTGGCCCGTCAGCAGCGCCTGGCGGGCAGCAACGTGACGCTGAACAACCTGCTGCCTGGGGCGTTCGACACAGCGCGCCTGCAGAAAACCCTGAAGGCGGCAGGTGGCGATGTGCAAGCCACCGCCCAGGCGCGGCGCAAGGCCATCCCGGCGGCGCGCTTTGGCAGTGCCGATGAATTCGGTGCTTACTGCGCGTTCCTGTGCAGTGCGCATACCGGGTACATCACCGGGCAGAACCTGTTGATCGATGGTGGCGCGTTCCCCGGTACGTTCTAACGGCCCGACCGTTCCCCCTTGTAAGAGCAGCCTTGTGCTGCGAAGGGGCCGGTATGACTTACAGAAATCTGTCAGTCATACCGGCCCCTCTATGGGAACAAGCAGCCCCGGGGGGAAATGCCTGTCAGTTAAGATATTTGGGGCCGCCTTGCGGCCCATCGCCGGCAAGCCAGCTCCCACAGGTATAGTGCAACTCTTGAGCCCTGCGCTGTACCTGTGGGAGCTGGCTTGCCGGCGATGGGCTGCAAAGCAGCCCCAGTGAAGCCTTTAGAAACCTTAACTGACTGGCATTACCCCGGGGGGCAATGACTTTTGCTTGTCACTCAACAACCCTCCTCGTGCAGCGCCAGGCTCTGGCGCAACTGTTCGAGCATGGCCTGGCGCAGTGCCTGCGGTGCCTGCACACGGATCGAACCGGCCTGGGATAACAGCCAGCCCATCAGCGCACGGTTGTCGTTGACGGTGGCCAGCAGCCTGGCGCCGCCGTTCGCTTGCGGCGTCAGTTGCATGTCTGCCGACAGTGGCGACGCTTCCAGGCGCCGGGCCAGCGCATCGTCGACCCAGGCGTGCAACTCGACCTGTGGCGCAGGTGTGAGCGCATCGGGCTGCAGCTGTTGCGCCTCGCCCAGGCTCAGGCCTGGTTGCCAGTACCAGCCGTAGGGCATGCCTTTGCTGTTGCACTGCAGCGGGAACAGCGCCGCGAGTTCGACCAGGTCGCGTTCGACGGTGCGTTTGCTGGTGGTATGGCCCGTGGTTGCCAGGGCAGCCTGCAACTGGGTGGAACTCATCCCCGGATGACGGCCCGGCAGCAGCCTGAGCAACTGCCACTGGCGGGCGATGGTGTGACGGGTAGGGTGGCTGGGCAAAGGGCTCGTCCTTGAAGGCAGGTACGAAGCCTGCCTGGATAGTGGCGTTTAGCTATTGCCCAGCATACCGTGTCGCAGAATGGGATCCAAGTTCTCCTGCACAGCCGTTATTCGAGGCGTGTCACCCATTTGCCTGGGCCTTGGCCTTCTTTCAACTGCCGCAGCGCCTGTGGCAATGCCGAGAAGGCGAACTCGCGGCGCTGTGGCGTGATCAGGCTGCCATCGGCGACAGCCTGCAGCAGTCGTTCACCGGCCACGCGCAGGGCTTGGCGGTCTGCCAATCGGCCGTGGGCGTGAATGCTGTTGAGCGCCACCTCATGCAGCGAGATCGCCGTGCTGAAGGCAGGCGTTGGCGCGGTTTCCTGGCGGTCCTGAATGCACACCAGGTGGCCGTTGTAGCCGAGCAGGTGGGCAAGGCTGCCTGCATGGGCGCCGCTGACCGTGTCGAACAGGGCATGCAGCGGGCGCTCGCCCAAGGCGCCCTGCAGTTGGGTCTGCCAGTCGGCGTCGTGGTAGTCGAACACCCCGCTCACACCGAGGGCCTTGAGCGTGGCGTGGTGGCGTTGGCCGGCACTGGCCCATACGCGCAGGCCACGTTGCGCGGCCAGTTGCGCGAGGTAGAAGCCCACCGCGCCACCGGCGCCGATCACCAGCACGTCGCGGCTGGCACCCTCGGGTACTTTGGCCAGGGCCTGCCAGGCGGTCAGAGCGGGGCAAGGCACGGCGGCCGCGGTGGTGTCGCCGAGCGCACTGGGGATATGCATCACCAGGCTTGCATCGAGCAGGCAGTGCTCGGCAAAACTGCCGTCACGCGCCAACGATTGGTGGTAGGCAACACGGCTGCCCAAGGGCATGTCGACGCCTGCGCCAACGGCGACTACCACACCGGCGCCATCCACGCCCGGGACCGTGCCCTGCTGCCAAGCCGGGTGGCCCCATTCGCAGATCTTCCAGTCCACCGGGTTGAGGGCAATGGCGCGGTTGGCCACCAGCACCTCACCGGGGCCGGGTTGTGGCAGGTGTTTACGCAGCAGTTGCAGGCCGTCGAGGCCGGCGTTCGGGGTCCAGGCCCAGGCTTGATGATCGGTTGGCATGGTGCGGGTCCTTTCGAGACGGGTGTGGGCGGCAGGCTAGCGGAGATGGGGCGGGGGAAACAGCTGCGGTGAGGGCAAGGTGTTTTGACTGGAAGACAAAAAAGCGGGGCCGCTGTGCGGCCCATCGCCGGCAAGCCAGCTCCCACAGGTACAGCACCAGCCTGGAGCTTTTGCAATTCCGGTGGGAGCTGGCTTGCCTGGTAGCCGGGGTTGAACTCAGATAGCCAGGCTGTCGACCACGCCGCCGTCGACCCGCAGGGCCGCGCCGGTGGTGGCGGAGGAGTAAGGGGAGGCCAGGTACACCGCCAGGTGGGCGACTTCGTCGACATCCGCGGCGCGCTGGATGATCGAGCTCGGCCGTGCAGTACGCACGAAATTGTCGGCTTCTTCACGAATGCTGCGCCCGGACGCCTGGGCTGCATCAGCCACCAGCGCGGCCACGCCGTCGGTCAGGGTCGGGCCGGGCAGCACGGCGTTCACGGTTACCCCGGTACCGGCCAGGCGCTTGGCCAGGCCATGCGATACCGCCAGGTTGGCGGCCTTGGTGACGCCGTAGTTGATCATGTCGGCAGGGATGGCAATGCCCGATTCCGAGGAGATGAACAGGATCCGCCCCCAACCTTTTTCGACCATCCCCGGGGCATAGTGACGGGCCAGGCGCACGCCGCTCAGTACGTTGGTATCGTAGAAGCGCGTCCACTCGCTGTCGGCCACCTCGAAGAAGTCGACGTCGTCGTAGATACCCAGATTGTTGACCAGGATGTCGGCCCGTGGGTGGGCGGCGAACAGGGTTGCGGCACCGGCGGCGGTGCCCAGGTCGGCGACCACGCCGTGGATCTGCCCACGGCCACCTTGCTCGCGCAGTTCGGCCAGGGCGGCATCCAGCGAATGCTGGCTGCGCCCGGCAATGACGACGTCGGCGTTGGCGCGGGCCAGGCCGCGGGCGATAGCCAGACCAATACCGCCGGTCGAGCCGCTGATGATGGCGGTGCGTCCGCCGAGGTCGATGTTCATGGAATGGCTCCTGTGGGTGAGTTGCATCGATGGGAGCCATCCTAGAGAACCGCTTTCAGACTGTAAAAGACTCAATTCGACTGAGTTCAGACCTTCCTGGACTTATCCGCTTCCTGCTCGGCCAGTGCCAGCACTTGCTCGCGGAAAATGCCCACGATCGGTCGCAAGTCGACCTGGTGCCATACCGCCCACAACTGCTCGCTGGGCTGGAACCAGTCCAGTTGGCGCAGCACCACGGTCGGCCCGGCGCTGGCCGACAGGCTGCTTTGCACCATGGCCAGGCCCAGGCCGGCGGACACCAGGCCGAGCACGCTCAGCGGGTCGTTAGCCTCCAGCGACAGGCGCGGGGTGAAGCCGGCATCGCCACAGCGGGCGATGAAATTGTCGCGCTTGTGAACCTGGTCGGGCTGGCCCCCGGTGATGATCCAGTCCTGCTCGTGCAGGTCGGCGGGGGTCAGTCCGGCCTTGCCGGCCAGCGGGTGCGCGGCCGGGATGGCGAGCAGCAATGGGTCGTCCAGCACCGGCTGGCCACGCAGGTCGGGGTCGTCCTTTGGCGGCCGCTCGCACACCAGGGCAATGTCCAGGCTGCGCTGACGCAGGCCTTCGAACTGTTCGTTGGGGGTCATGTTGTACAGCGCAATGTGAATGTTCGGGCGCTCGCCTCGAATGGCCCGCACCGCGCCCGGCAGCACGCCGGCATGGATGGCGTGGTTGACATAACCGATGCAAAGCCCGCCTTCTTCGCCACGGCCCAGGCGCTTGCCCAGCGATTCCAGGCGCTCGGCATGCTTGAGCAGGCCACGCGCTTCGGCCAGGAAGGTGCGCCCGTCCCTGGTCAGGTACAGGCGCTGGTTACGCCGTTCGAACAGCGCCAGGCCAAGGTTGTCCTCCAGCTGGGCGATCTGCCGGCTGAGGGGCGATTGGGAAATGTGCAGCTGCTCGGCGGCACGGCCGACGTTCTCGCATTCGGCGACGGCCACGAAGTAGCGCAACTGACGTAGATCTTGCATGAGACCTCCAGGGACTTAACTATTAACAATTATGACTTGGACGGTCTTGATCTTGCCAGCCTGAGGGCGGCCACTTCGTCGGTTGAGCGTGGCGACAGCGACCTGGTGGCTCCATTCGCGGGCACGCCCGCTCCCACAGGCACAGCGCTGTTTTCAAGTGCAGCGCAGTACCTGTGGGAGCGGGCGTGCCCGCGAATGCGTCTGTCCAGGCAACACAACAGATTGACCCTTTCGCAACAGCCCGGTCGCAACCTTTGCTTCCAGATCAAAACTCATTGTCCCGCACCCATCTTTTTCCCATCCCTGCGTCCCCTGAGAATTCACCCATTCCAACCTTCCACAGGTGATTCTCAAATGCCTCTCGCCTTGTTAGCCCTGACCCTGGCGGCCTTCGCCATCGGCACCACGGAGTTCGTGATCGTCGGTCTCATTCCAACCATCGCCAATGACCTGGCCGTGACCCTGCCTTCGGCCGGCCTGCTGGTCAGCCTTTACGCCCTCAGCGTCGCCATCGGCGCCCCCCTGCTCACTGCCATGACCGGCCGCGTACCGCGCAAGCTGTTGCTGGTCGGCCTGATGGCGCTGTTCACCGCCGGTAACCTGGTGGCCTGGCAGGCGCCCAGCTACGAATCGCTGATCATGGCGCGTATCCTCACCGGCCTGGCCCACGGGGTGTTCTTCTCGGTCGGCTCGATCATCGCCACCAGCCTGGTGCCGAAAGAAAAAGCCGCCAGCGCCATCGCCACCATGTTCAGTGGCATGACCGTGGCCTTTGTCACCGGTATCCCGCTGGGCACCTTCATCGGCCAGCACTTCGGCTGGCGCGTGACCTTCCTGGTGGTGGCCGCCTTCGGCCTGGTGGCGCTGCTTGGCGCACTGGTGTTCGTGCCAAGGCGCATCCAGCACAGCCAGCCGGCACCGCTGCTGCGCCAACTGCGGGTGATGCTGCAACCGCGCCTGCTGCTGGTGTATGCCATGACTGCCGTGGGTTACGGCGGCTCGCTGATCGCCTTCACCTTCCTTGCCCCGATCCTGCAGGACATCGCCGGCTTCGGCGCCAACAGCGTCGCCCTGGTGCTGCTCGCCTACGGTGTTTCGGTTGCCCTGGGCAACATCTGGGGCGGCCGCCTTGCCGACCGCAAAGGCCCGGTCAAGGCCCTGTCGATCATCTTCCTGCTGCTGGCCGTTGTCCTGCTGGCGCTGACCTTCACCGCGCCGCATCCGGTGCTGGTGGTCGTCACTGTACTGGCCTGGGGGGCAGTAGCCTTCGGCAATGTGCCGGGCCTGCAGGTGTACGTGGTACAGCAGGCTGAAAAGGTCGCCCCCGATGCAGTCGACGTGGCCGCCGGTTTCAACATCGCCGCCTTCAACCTGGGTGTGGCCGGTGGCTCCTGGGGCGGTGCCCAGGTGGTGCAGCAGCTGGGCCTCGGCCATACCCCGTGGATCGCCGCGCTGGTCACCCTTGCTGCCTTGGCCCTGACCCTGTACAGCGGCCGCCTCGATCGCCGCGTACCTGCCCAGCCACAACCTGTCGTCAGCCGCGCCTGACCCCCTGATTCGACTTACGGAGATGCTCGCAATGACTCAAGATCCGCTGTTCCAACCCTTGCAACTCGGCGCCCTGAACCTGCCCAACCGCGTGCTGATGCCGCCGATGACCCGCTCCCGCGCTGCCCAGCCTGGCGATGTACCGACTGCGCTGATGGCCGAGTACTACGCACAACGCGCCAGTGCCGGGCTGATCGTCAGTGAAGGCACCTGGATCTCGCCACTGGGCAAGGGTTACGCCCGCACCCCGGGCATCCACACCCAGGCGCAGGTCGACGGCTGGCGCCTGGTCACCGAGGCTGTGCATGCCGCGGGCGGGCGCATCTTTGCCCAGCTCTGGCACGTCGGCCGCCTCAGCCACAGCAGCCTGCTCGGTGGCCAGGCACCGGTGTCGTCCTCGGCGATGCAGGCCGAAGGCGTGAATGTGTTCATCGACAATGCCGATGGCACGCCTGGCTTTGTCCAGGCCTCCACACCGCGCGCATTGAGCGAAGCGGAAATTGCCGAGATCATCGAGCAGTACCGCCAGGCTGCGCGCAATGCCATGGCTGCCGGTTTTGACGGTGTCGAGTTGCACGCGGCCAACGGTTACCTGGTCAACCAGTTCCTCGACTCCGGCGCCAACGACCGCACCGACCGCTACGGCGGTTCGCTGGAGAACCGCCTGCGCTTTCTCGACCAGGTCACCCGTGCGCTGGTCGATGGCACCGGCGACGCCCAGCGCGTAGGTGTACGCCTGGCGCCGCTGACCACGCTCAATGGCTGTGTCGATGCCGACCCGGTCACTACCTATACCACAGCGGCCCGGCACCTGGGCGAAATCGGCATCGGCTACCTGCACATTGCCGAAGCCGACTGGGATGACGCGCCGGACATGCCGGTGGACTTCAAGCAACAACTGCGGACGGTGTTCCCCGGGGTGATGGTGTATGCCGGCAAATACACCGGCGAACGTGCACGACGTGCGCTGGAGGAGGGCTGGGCTGACCTGATCGGCTTTGGCCGGCCATTCGTGGCCAACCCGGATCTGCCGGCACGGCTGCAGCTGAATGCACCACTGGCCGAGCATGAACGGGCCACGCTGTTTGGCGGTGATGCCCGTGGCCTGACCGACTACCCGGCGTTGGCAACAGCCTGACCGCTTATTCGCCGCTGACCAACTGACGCGCCAACTGGTTGTGGCGCTCCAGTACCCGTGGCAGGTCGACCGTGGCCAACTGGCCGTCCTTCACCACCAAACGGCCATTGATGACGCTGGTGTGCACCTGGGTCGGGGTGCAGAACACCAGCGCTGCCAGCGGGTCGTGGTGACCACCGGCATAGGCGACGTGGCCGAGGTCGAAGGCCACGAAGTCGGCCACCATGCCTGGGGCCAGGGCGCCGATGTCAGTGCGGTTGAGCACCTTGGCGCCGCCGAGTGTGGCAATTTCCAGCGCTTCGCGTGCGGTCATCGCGTCGGGGCCGAAGCCTACCCGTTGCAGCAACAGGGCCTGGCGCACCTCACCGATCATGCTGGCGCCATCGTTGGATGCCGAACCGTCGACCCCCAGGCCCACCGGGACCCCGTGGTCGCGCATCTTGCGCACCGGGGCGATGCCCGAGGCCAGGCGCATGTTCGAGCAGGGGCAGTGGGCGACACCGGTGCCGGTGCGGGCGAACAGTTCGATACCGTGCTGGTCGAGCTGCACGCAGTGGGCGTGCCACACGTCGTGGCCAACCCAGCCGAGGTCCTCGGCATATTCGGCGGGGGTCATGCCGAACTTCTCGCGGCTGTAGGCGATGTCGTTGACGTTCTCGGCCAGGTGGGTATGCAGCGACACCCCGTACTGGCGCGCCAGCACGGCGGCTTCGCGCATCAGGTCGCGGCTGACCGAGAACGGCGAGCAGGGCGCTACCACGATGCGGCGCATCGAGCCGTGGCTGGCGTCGTGGTAGTCCTCGATCAGGCGCTGCGATTCCTTGAGGATGTCGGCTTCCTTTTCCACCACCGAATCAGGCGGCAGGCCGCCCTGGCTGCGGCCCACGCTCATGCTGCCGCGTGCGGCATGGAAGCGCATGCCGATCTCGTCGGCGGCATGGATGCTGTCGTCGAGCTTGCAGCCGTTGGGGTAGATGTACAAGTGGTCGCTGGAGGTAGTGCAGCCGGACAGGATCAGTTCGGCCATGGCGGTCTGGGTCGACACCGCGATCATCTCGGGGGTCAGGCGCGCCCAGATCGGGTACAGGTTGGTCAACCAGTTGAACAGCTCGCCGTCCTGGGCCGCCGGCACCACGCGGGTGAGGCTCTGGTACATATGGTGGTGGGTGTTGACCAGGCCTGGGATGACCACCTTGCCGGCCATGTCCAGCACTACGTCGGCGTGCTGCGGCAGGGTATCGCTGGGGCCGACCTGGCGGATCAGGTTGCCTTCGATGAACATTCCGCCGTGCTTGATCTCGCGGCGTTCGCCGTCCATGGTAACCAGCAGTTCGGCGTTTTTGACCAGTAGCGTTTTTGGAGCATTTGTAGATGACATGGCTTGAGCCTGTCGCAATATGCATCGGCGATTACCGATGTCATAGGCGCAGGGCATTGTAAGCAAGGTATTTGCAAATTGTATACAGGGTTGGTTGTCCTGTACCGGCCTCTTCGCGGGCACGCCCGCTCCCACAGGTACTGCACAGTTCTCGAACCCTGTGCAATACCTGTGGGAGCGGGCGTGCCCGCGAAGAGGCCAGTTCAGGCTACCTCAATGTCAGATCAAACCGCCCCACGGCTGGCAACCCCATCCACCAACCGCGCAATCCCCAGCGGGTTGGCACTTTGCAGTGCTTCCGGCAGCAGCGCATCCGGGTAGTTCTGGAAGCACACCGGGCGCAGGAAGCGGTCGATGGCCAAGGTCCCGACCGAAGTGCCACGGGCATCGGAGGTGGCCGGGTATGGCCCGCCATGCACCATCGCGTCGGCTACCTCGACGCCGGTCGGGTAGCCGTTCAGCAGCAGGCGCCCGGCCTTGTGCTCCAGCAGCGGCACCAGGGTGGCAAAGGCACGCAGGTCGTCCGGCTCGGCAATCAGGGTGGCGGTCAGCTGGCCTTGCAGGTGGCGCAGCGCTTCGGCCAGTTGCCGGGCATCGGCCACTTCCACCACCACGGTGGTTGGGCCGAACACTTCTTCCTGCAGCAGCGGGTCGCTGTTCAGCAGCAGGCTCACGTCTGCCTTGAACAGCTGCGGCTGGGCCTGCTTGCCGGTTTGTGGCTGGCCGGCCAGGTGCTTGATGCCCGGGTGCGCCAGCAGGTGCTGTACACCGTTCTGATAGCTGCGCAGGGTACCTGCGTTGAGCATGGTCTGCGGCGCCTGGTCGGCCATGCGCGCCACCAGCGTGTGCACAAAGCGTTCGAACTGCGGCGACTTGATGCCCACCACCAGGCCCGGGTTGGTGCAGAACTGCCCGCAACCCAGCACTACCGATGCAGCCAGTTCGCCGGCTACCTGCTCACCACGGGCCTGCAGGGCCAGGGGCAGGACGATGACCGGGTTGATGCTGCTCATTTCGGCGAACACCGGAATCGGCTGCGGGCGCGCAGCCGCCATGTCGCACAGGGCGCGGCCACCACGCAGCGAACCGGTGAAGCCGACCGCCTGGATCGCCGGGTGCTTGACCAGAGCCTCGCCCACGCCGGCGCCGTAGATCATGTTGAACACGCCTGCCGGCATGTCGCTGGCGGCCACCGCGCGGTCAATCGCCGCGGCCACGTGGGCGGCGGTCAGCATGTGCCCGCTGTGGGCCTTGAACACCACCGGGCAGCCGGCGGCCAGCGCCGAGGCGGTGTCACCGCCGGCGGTGGAGAAGGCCAGCGGGAAGTTGCTGGCACCGAATACGGCCACCGGGCCGACGCCGATGCGGTATTGGCGCAGGTCCGGGCGTGGCAGCGGGGTGCGCTCGGGCAGGGCACGGTCGATGCGCGCACCGAGGAAGTCGCCACGGCGCACCACCTCGGCGAACAGGCGTAGCTGGTTGCTGGTGCGGGCGCGCTCACCGCGGATGCGTGCCTCGGGCAGCGCGGTTTCGCGCATCACCTGCTGGACGAAGTCATCGCCCAGGGCGTCGAGTTCGCTGGCGATGGCGTCGAGGAAGGCGGCGCGCTGGGCCGGGCGGGTGCTGCGGTAGGCCGGGTAGGCGGCCTCGGCGGCCAGTACGGCGGCATCGACTTCGTCGCCGGTCGCCTGGTGGAAGGCGTAGGGCAGTGGCTCGCCGGTGTGGGCGTCGACGCTGTTCAGCAGCACGTCACCGTTGCCGCTGAGCTGGCCGGCGATGTGGTTCAGGCGATGTTCGATGGACATTTCGTTTCCCGTTGGCAATGACAGTCGTTGTGCTGGGACTGTAGGGGGCGAAATGGGTGCTGAATAATGATTAATGCGGATCAGGTGATAACGTTCTGTTATCGCATGGCCTGCTATTGAGGAACGATGTTCGAGCGTATGCCATGCCCGTGGGAGCGGGCGCGCCCGCGAAGCGCCCGACACGGTGTATGGCACCGGCTTTGCCGGTGTTCGCGGGCACGCCCGCTCCCACAACGACCGCGCAGGCTTCCAGTCTGAGTAAGGCGGTTGTGGGGGCGCTGTTTGTGTCACTCGGCCATCTGCAACTCCGGCAGCTTTACCCGGAACGCCCGGGTAAGCCCCAGCAGCACCACAAGGCCCATGCCCATCCAGCACAGACCGATGGTGAACGACAGGCTGGTCAGGCTGCTCCACAGCCACAGCGTGCTGAGGAAGCCAAGGCCGGGAATGGCACCATACAGCAGGTAGTTACGACCACCTCGCAGCTTGTGGTCGACAAGGTAGTGCTTGACCACGGCCAGGTTCACCGCCGAGAAGGCGAACAGTGCGCCAAAGCTGATCATGTTGGCCACCGTGTCGAGCGTAATCACCAAGGCAATCAGCGATAGCAGGCTGACCAGCAGGATGGCCGTGGCCGGTACGCGCTTTTTCGTCACCAGCTGGCCGAACGCACGGGGCAATGCACCGTCGCGGCCCATGGCGAACAGCACCCGCGACACGCTGGCCTGGGACACCATCGCCGAGGCGAAGCAGCCGGCCACGTAGGTGGCGGTGAAGGCGGTGACCAGCAGCTCGCCGCCGACCCGGCGCATCACGTCCACCGACGCCGAGTCCGGGTCGGCGAAGCTGCCCCAGTCAGGGAACACCATCTGCGCGCAATACGACACTACCAGGAACAACAGGCCGCCAATCAGCGATACGGCGAGAATCGCCACGGGAATGCGGTAGGTGGGGTTGCTGGTTTCCTCGGCCATGGTCGAGACCGCATCGAAGCCCAGGAACGACAGGCACAGCACGGCGGCGCCGGTCATGATCAACGGCACGCTGAAGCCTTCGTGGTGGAAGGGCGCCAGCAGCGACACCGGCTGCGCCTGCCCGCTGAGGTTGTGGATGGACAGGGCGACGAACACGATGATGAACACCAGTTGCATCACCACCAGGACCCAGTTGACCCGGGTGATCGACTCGATGCCGATCAGGTTGAGGAAGGTGACCAGGGCAATGGAGCCCACCACCCACACCCAGGCGTGGATGGCCGGGAAGTATTCGGACATGTAGATGCCTATCAGCAGGTAGCTGAGCAGCGGCAGGAAGATGTAGTCGAGCAGCAAGGTCCAGCCGGCGATGAAGCCGATGTGGCTGCCGAAGGCCTTGCGGGTGTAGGTGTAGACCGAGCCGGAGTAAGGGTGGGCCTGGACCATGCGGCCGTAACTGTAGGCGGTCAGCAGCATGGCGGCGAGGGTCAGCAGGTAGGCGGTGGGCAGGTGCCCCTTGGTCATCTGGGTGACCAGCCCGTAGGTGGTGAATACTGCAAGCGGGACCATGTAGGCCAGGCCGAAGAGCACCAGGGCGGGCAGCCCCATGGATTTGCGGAAACGGCCGTTGCTGGCGGTGGGTTGCGACGGGCTATGTGCAGGGCTATGGGCTGTACTTGTTGTTGTATGCATTGCTAACTCCTGAAAAGGGATGCAGCACGCCGCGGTATGCGAGCGGGCTCGATACCGGTGGGTGTTGTGCAAGGAGGTCGAGCGGGTGGCTCGCAGCGCTGGGGCGGGTTGATGCTCCCACACCCCGCCGGTACCCGGAATCACCCTTTGGGGTGAGCCGGCAGGCGGTTGTACCTGCTCACCCCAAAGGGTGATTTCGGTGTTTGCAGTGCCATGGGAGTATCTGGCCATCAACGCACCGCACTGGCAGCGGTGCCTTCACTTGAGACGGCAGGCCCACAGTGACTGATCAATTGCTTTCGCAACAGTGGTTCGAGCACCAGGCCAAGGTCACCGAGGCGATCGGCCAGCCGGGCTTTGCCGCCACCCTGTTTGCTGCGCTTGGGGTGATCCGGCCGATCCAGGCGACCACGGTGTACCTGTACCCGCACCACGGCATGCCCTGCGCACTGTTCGAGCAGGATGACAAGGCGCCCTGGCAGCCCGAGGGCAATGTCAGCCGCTACCTGTCCGGCTTCTATCTGCTCGACCCGTTCTACGGGGCTTGTGTGGAGCAGGTCGAGTCCGGTTGCTACGGCCTGTTCGAAGTGGCGCCCGACCAGTTCGAGGTCAGCGAGTACTACCAGTCGTTCTACCGGCACTCGCACCTGGAGGATGAGCTCAACTACATCCTGCAGGTCGCACCCGGGCAGAGCCTGGCGGTATCGCTGGCGTTCACCGACAAGCTCGATGGGCAAACCCGTGCGCTGTTCGGGCGTATCACGCCCTGGGTGCTGGCGCTGCTCGGCAAGCACTTCGCCGGGCTGGACAGCCGCGCCGGGCGCTTCGAGAACATCCTCGAGCAGCGCATCCACGCGGCCCTGAACAACTTCGGCAGCTCGCTGCTGACCGAGCGTGAATGCCGTATCGCCCAGCTGATCCTGCGTGGCCATTCGACCAAGTCGCTGGCCGAGCGCCTGGGGGTGTCGGAGGACACCATCAAGTCACACCGCAAGAACGTCTACGCCAAGCTCGACATCGGTACCCAGTCCGAGCTGTTCTCCCTGTTCATCGACGCGCTGGCCAATGCCCAGGGCGTGCTGGGCAAGGACCCGCTGGAAAGCTACATGGGCAAGCTGCGCTGAGCGCAAGCCACCCTGCAACCCACCGCAAAGGAAAACCAACAATGAATGCGCCTTTCGCCCCGCAACGCCAGACCCGCGACTACCAGGCAGCCGATGCCGCGCACCACATCCATGCCTTCCTCGACCAGAAGGCGCTGAATGCCGAAGGGCCGCGGGTGATCGTCGGTGGCGAACGCCTGCACCTGTGGGACAGCGAGGGCAAGCGCTACCTGGACGGCATGTCCGGCCTGTGGTGCACCCAGCTCGGCTACGGCCGCCGCGACCTGACCGTCGCCGCCGCCGCGCAGATGGATCAGCTGGCCTACTACAACATGTTCTTCCACACCACCCACCCGGCGGTGATCGAACTGTCCGAGTTGCTGTTCAGCCTGCTGCCGGGGCACTACAGCCACGCGATCTACACCAACTCCGGCTCCGAGGCCAACGAGGTGCTGATCCGTACCGTGCGCCGTTACTGGCAGGTGGTCGGCCAGCCGAACAAGAAGATCATGATCGGCCGCTGGAACGGTTACCACGGCTCGACCCTGGCCGCCACGGCGCTGGGTGGCATGAAGTTCATGCACGAAATGGGCGGGCTGATCCCGGATGTGGCGCATATCGACGAGCCATACTGGTACGCCGAGGGCGGCGACCTGACCCCGGTCGAATTCGGCCGCCGCTGCGCCCTGCAGCTGGAGGAAAAAATCCTCGAACTGGGCGCCGAGAACGTCGCCGGCTTTATCGCCGAGCCGTTCCAGGGGGCGGGCGGCATGATCTTCCCGCCAGAAAGCTACTGGCCCGAGATCCAGCGCATCTGCCGCCAGTACGACGTGCTGCTGTGCGCCGATGAAGTGATCGGCGGCTTTGGCCGCACCGGCGAATGGTTCGCCCACGAATACTTCGGCTTCGAGCCCGACACCCTGTCGATCGCCAAGGGCCTGACCAGCGGTTATGTGCCCATGGGCGGGCTGGTGCTGAGCAAGCGCATTGCCGAGGCACTGGTGGAGCGGGGCGGGGTGTTCGCCCACGGCCTGACCTATTCCGGCCACCCGGTGGCAGCGGCGGTGGCCATTGCCAACCTGAAGGCGTTGCGGGACGAAGGCATCGTGCGCCAGGTGAAGGACGATACCGGGCCGTACTTGCAGCGCATCCTGCGCGAGGTGTTTGCCGATCACCCGTTGATCGGCCAGGTGCAGGGCGCCGGGTTGGTGGCGGCGCTGCAGTTTGCCGAGCACAAGCCGACGCGCAAGCGCTTCGCCAACGAGAATGACCTGGCCTGGCAGTGCCGCACCTTCGGTTTCGAGGAAGGGGTGATCATTCGTTCGACCCTGGGCCGGATGATCATGGCGCCGGCACTGGTCGCCAACCACAGCGAACTGGACGAGCTGGTGGAGAAGACCCGGGTAGCCGTGGACCGCACGGCGCGCCTGGTCGGCAAGCTCTGAACCGCTGACCCCTGTGGGAGCGGGCAAGCCCGCGGACACCGGCGAAGCCGGTGCCATCCACCGCAGCGCCTGATTCGCGGGCACACCCGCTCCCACAGGAACCGCGTAGCCCCCTGTCAACACTGCTCCAACAGTACCAGGAGTACAAATGTACACCCTCGAATTCTGGCAACATCGCGCCTCGGACCTTTACTTCCCGGCCACTGCACTGATCGACGGCAAAGCCGTCAACGCACAGGACGGCGCCACCTTCGCCGCCATCAACCCCGCCACCAACAAGGTACTGGCGCAGGTCACCGCCTGCGGCCAGGCCGAGGTAGACCTGGCCGTCGCCAGCGCCCGCCGGGCGTTCGAGCAAGGCCCGTGGCCGCGCATGGCCCCGGGCGAGCGCAAGAAAGTGCTGCTACGCCTGGCCGAGCTGATCCTGGCCCATCGCGAAGAACTGGCCCTGCTGGATTCGCTGAACATGGGCAAGCCGGTCATGGACGCCTACAACATCGACGTGCCGGGCTCGGCGCAGGTGTTCGCCTGGTACGGCGAGGCGCTGGACAAGCTGTACGACCAGGTGGCACCCACCGCGCCCAACGCGCTGGCAACCATCACCCGCGAAGCCCTGGGCGTGGTAGCCGCCGTGGTGCCATGGAACTTCCCCCTCGACATGGCCGCCTGGAAGCTTGCCCCGGCACTGGCTGCCGGCAACAGCGTGGTGCTCAAGCCTGCCGAGCAATCACCGTTCTCGGCCCTGCGCCTGGCCCAGCTGGCGCTGCAGGCCGGTGTGCCCGAAGGTGTGCTGAACGTGGTGCCGGGCCTGGGCGCGAGCAGGCCGGGCAGGCGTTGGGCCTGCACCCGGACGTGGATTGCCTGGTGTTCACTGGCTCCACTCAGGTGGGCAAGTACTTCATGCAGTACTCGGCACAGTCCAACCTCAAGCAGGTGTGGCTGGAGTGCGGCGGCAAGAGCCCCAATCTGGTGTTCGAAAACTGCCAGGACCTGGACCTGGCTGCGGAAAAGGCGGCATTCGGCATCTTCTTCAACCAGGGCGAGGTGTGCTCGGCCAACTCGCGGCTTTACGTGCAGCGCTCCATCCATGACGAGTTCATCGAGCGCCTGCAGGCCAAGGCCCGCCAATGGCTGCCAGGCAACCCGCTGGACCCGGCGAGCCGTGCCGGTGCGATTGTCGATGCCGGGCAGACGGGCCGGATCGAAGCTGCCATTGCCCGCGCCGGGCAGGAGGGGGCGCGGTTGCTGTGCGGCGGTCGGCGCCTGACAATCGACGGTTCGGACAATTACATCGAGCCGACCATTTTTGCCGGGGTCGATGGCCATATGAGCCTGGCGCGGGAGGAGGTGTTCGGGCCGGTGCTGGCGGTCAGTACCTTCGACAGTGAAGAGCAGGCGGTGCGCCTGGCCAACGACAGCATCTACGGCCTGGCGGCGTCGGTGTGGAGCGATGACTTCAACCAGGCGCACCGGGTAGCGCGGGCGCTGAAGGCCGGCACCGTGTCGGTGAACACGGTCGATGCGCTGGATGTGACAGTGCCGTTCGGCGGCGGCAGGCAGTCCGGGTTTGGCCGCGACCTGTCGCTGCATTCGTTCGACAAGTATTCGCAGCTCAAGACCACCTGGTACCAGTTGCGCGCCTGATACATCCGGTCTTGCACCGCGTTGGATTCTTCGCGGCTAAAGCCGCTCCCACAGGTACTGCACAGGCTCAGGTGCTGCACGGTCGCTGTGGGAGCGGGCAAGCCCGCGAAGCAGGCGACGCGGTGCCCGGATCATTCATGGCGTTGCGTTAATTTTCGTTGCCAACCCGGCAGAAAGCTCGGGTCCGCTCTACACTGCTGCCATGGTGGGGTAGGGCTATGTGCCACTACACCCTCGTCTTACTGCCTGCGAATGGCTTCGGCCTGCATGATCGTCCTGGCTGCCCCGTCAAACCGCCATACATGGAGTACCTGAGATGGGCTGCGTGTCGAATGGTCGTGCTACTGGCAACGCCGAACGTGGCATTTCGCTGCAGTGGCTGGTGGCGCTTGCCATCGTACTAGGCATGCTGTTACTCGGCGCTGCCCTGGCCTGGCAGGGTTATCGCAGCATTCGCCAGACCTTGGTGGCCGCAGCGGGTGATGCTGCCCAGCAAATTGGCAAGACCATCGATGAGCGCGCCCGGCGCCTGATCGACCCGGTGCACAGCAGTATCCGCCTGCTCGCCCACAACCCGGCTGCGCAAAACGCGGCAGAGCGCCTGCAAAGCTTGCCGCAACTGGTCGAGACGCTGGAAGCCAACCGCATGCTCAGTGCTGCCTACACGGGTTACCCCAGTGGTGATTTCCTGCTGGTGCGCCGCCTGCGCGACCCGCAGCTGCTGCAGCGTTTTGCTGCGCCGCCGGGCACTGCATTCCTGGTGCAGAGCGTCAGCCGCGAGGGTGGGGCGGTGCAGGGTGAATGGCGTTTCTACGACCGCGCACTGAACCTGCTGCAGGCCCAGGCCAGGCCCGAATACCGCTACGACCCGCGCCCGCGCCCGTGGTTTGTCGAAGCCAGCGCCCAACCCACCACGGTGCTGACCCACCCCTATGTATTCTTCACCACCCGCGAGATCGGCCTGACCATGGCCCAGCGCAGCGTCGACGGCGGGGCGGTGATCGGTATGGACGTTTCGGTCGACGACCTGGCCAGCGAGACCCAGGGCCTGCGCATGACTCCCGGTACCGAGATCGTCGTGGTCGACGATCAGGGCAGCGTGGTGGCCTACCCGGACCTGCAACGGGTGATCGTGCACGAAGGGCAGGCCGTGCGCTTATCGCGCATCGGTGAACTGGGCATCCCCAGCCTGCAGCACCTTTACGCCGACCTGCCGCAAGGCACCCGGCCGCAGGCTTATGAGGTCGACGGCCAGACCTGGTATGGCATGCGTGTGCAACTGACCAACCTGGCCGGGCAGGACCTGCAGGTGCTGATTGCCGTGCCAGGCAAGGAGTTGCTGAGCGGCGCGCGCACGGTGCTGTTCGAGCAGCTGCTCTGGACCGCAGTGCTGATTACCGTGCTGCTGGTGCTCGGTGGTGTGCTCGGTCGGTGTATCGGTCGCCCGCTGCGGCGGCTGGCCGAACAGGTGCACGGCCTGGCCGGTTTTGATTTCAGCCGCGACGTTGGGGTGCGCTCGCGGGTGTCCGAGGTGCGCGAACTGAGCCGCGTGTTGAGCCGCATGTCCGGCACCATCCGCAGCTTCCAGGCGATTACCCTCACGCTCAGCCGCGAGCGCGACCTGGAGCGCATGCTCGACGGTGTGTTGAGCCATCTGGTGGAAGCCGCAGGGGTCAATGCCGGCGTGGTGTACCTGTTCGATGCCGAACACGCATTGCTGCGCCTGGCCGCCGCGTGCCGCGGCGAGCAGTACCCGGGCGAGCTGGCCGTGGATGAAACGGCCCGGCAGCAGTTGGCCGCGGCGGTGATCCAGACCCTTGGCCTGCACGAACGCAGCCTGGCCGTGGTGTTGAATGACCGCAGCCAGGCGTTGCTGGGCATCCTGGTGCTGCAACTGGACGATGAACAGGCGCGCGAGCAGTTAGGCGAACCGTTCCGGCGCTTTGTCGAGGAGCTGTCCGGGGCGGCGGCGGTGGCCATCGAGACGCGTCAACTGGCCGAAGCCCAGCAACGCCTGCTGGATGCCATGATCAAACTGCTGGCCGACGCCATCGATGCCAAGAGCCCTTACACCGGCGGCCACTGCGAGCGGGTGCCGCAACTGGCGCAGATGCTTTTGGACCAGGCGGTGGCGGCCGACAGTGGGCCGTACGCCAGCTTCAGCATGACTGCTGCCGAACGCTACGAATTCCGCGTGGCGGCCTGGCTGCACGATTGTGGCAAGGTCACCAGCCCCGAATATGTCGTGGACAAGGCGACCAAGCTGGAAACCTTGTACAACCGTATCCACGAGGTACGCATGCGTTTCGAGGTGCTCTGGCGGGATGCCGGGCTGGCCTATTGGCAAGGCCTGGCCAGCGGGGGCGACCCACAGGCGCTGCAAGCCACCCTGGCGCGCAGCCAGGCGCAGCTGCAGGATGACTTCGCCTTCGTCGCTCAGGCAAACATCGGCGGCGAGTTCATGCACGACGCCGACATCGAGCGCCTGCAGCAGATTGGCCAGCAACGCTGGCAGCGCCACTTCAACAACCGCCTGGGCATTTCCCGTGATGAGGCGGAGCGCTTTGCCGACCAACCAGCGCCTGCGCTGCCGGTTGACGAACCACTCCTCGCGGACCGGCCTGAGCATTGCGTGCCCTGGGGCCCCCGCAAGCCGCCGGTGACCAAGGGCGACCCGCGCAACCGCTGGGGCTTCGACATGCGCCTGCCAGCCTGCGCCAGTAACTATGGCGAGCTGTACAACCTGGCGATCCGTCGCGGCACGCTGAATGATGAGGAGCGCTTCAAGATCAACGAACATATCGTGCAGACCATCATCATGCTCAGCGCCTTGCCGTTCCCGCGCCACCTCAAGCGTGTTCCGGACATCGCTGGCAACCACCACGAGAAAATGGACGGCAGCGGTTACCCGCGCCGGTTGGGCGAACAGGACCTGGGCATTGCCGAGCGGGTGATGGCGATTGCCGATATCTTCGAGGCGCTGACCGCGGCCGATCGGCCTTACAAGGCGCCGAAGACTTTGTCCGAGTCGGTGAAGATCCTGGTGGGCATGGCTCGCGACGGGCACATTGACGGGCAGTTGTTGGAGCTGTTTCTCAGCAGTGGGGTGTACCGCCAGTATGCCGAGCGCTTCCTGCGTGCCGAGCAGATCGACGAGGTGGATGTGGCGTACTGGTTGGGGCAGATGCGTTGCCCGGCCTGAATTGCCCAATTGGCGCAGCACTTTGGTCTGGAGCAGCAGTCATGTGATGCATGCTCTGGCCTCTTCGCGGGCACGCCCGCTCCCACAGGCCCTTGCACCGTACCTGTGGGAGCGGGCAAGCCCGCGAAGAAGACACCGCGGTGGATGGCACGGGCTTCGCCCGTGTTTGCGGCGGTTCGACGCCTCGACAAGCCCGCTCCCACAGGGCACGGCCATCAGTGATCGCTCACCTCATTCATACTCCTGCGCCCCGGCAATATGTCGACCGGCCACATAGCCAAAGGTCAGCGCCGGGCCGAGGTTAATGCCACCCGACGGATACCAGCCGCCAAACACGCTGGCCATGTCGGTACCCGCCGCATACAGGCCTGCGATCGGTTGCCCGGCCTCATCCAGCACCCGGGCACTGCCGTCGGTACGCAGCCCGGCAAAGGTGCCAAAGCAGCCGGGCTGTACCTTCACCGCATAGAACGGCCCATGCTCGATAGGCGCCACGCAAGGGTTGGGCCCCTTGTGCTGCGGGTCCCCCTGCTTGCGGTTGAACGGTGTGGAACCACGGCCGAACTCCGGGTCCTGGCCATTGCGCGCATGGTGGTTGAAGTCACTGACCGTGGCGCGCAACCCTGCCGGGTCGATGCCGCAGGCCTGGGCCAAATCCTCAAGGGTTGCACCTTCCCTGAGGTAGCCGCTGCGAAGGTGCGGCCACACCGGCAGCGGCGCCGGGCGGGCATGCCCCAGGCCATAACGACGCAGGAAACGGTGGTCGCAGACCAGCCACGAGCACACCTCTTCGCCCTGTGGCACCGCCGCGATCATCGCTGACACATAGTCGTAGTAGCCATGCGCTTCGTTGACGAAACGCTTGCCGTTGGCCAGCACGCCGATGATGCCCGGTTTGCCGCGCTCGATGATGTGCGGGAAGTGGCCAACACTGCCGTCGCGGTGCGGTACTTGCGAAACCGGCGCCCAGGCCACCGGCGACTTCAGGTCGATGGCGACCACGCCGCCGACCGACTCGCCCAGGCGCAGGCCGTCACCCGAACAACCCTTGGGGGGCAGGGCCAGGTTGTCATGGCCGCTGGCATCGCGCGGGAACAGTTGCCGGCGCCGGGCGTTGTCGTTGGGGAAACCACCCGCTGCGAGCACCACAGCCTTGGCACGGATCAGTTGCTCGCCCTGTGGGGTAGCCACCAGCGCCCCGCGTACCTGGCCATCCTCGACCAGCAGGCTTTTGGCCGGCGCCGATTCCTGCAGGCGCACGCCCAGGTCCTGTGCCGACCTGGCCAGGCGGGCCACCAGCGCCACGCCGTTGACCAGGTGCATCGCCCGGCCATACCGCGCCAGATGGTACAGGTGGCGGCCAAAGCGTTTGCACACGTGCAGCAAGGCTTTGGGCGAGCGGGTCATGTTGAGGAACGCGGCAAGGTCGGCACCGGCCATGATCGGCATGCCCATGAACGAAGTCTCGCGCAGGGTCTTGCGCAGGCGTGGCAGCAGCGCGCCAACCTCGCGGGCATCATAGGGGGCGGCGATCACCTGATGCCCGCCCTCGGCAGCGCCTGGTGTGTCGCCATGCATGTCGGGGATACCGTTGCCGTCGGCAAACTGCAGCGCCGTGTGCTTTTCAAAAAACGCCACCATGTGCGGGCACGCCTCGAGAAAGGCGTCGACACGCTCGGCGTTGTAGTACGCCCCTAGCTCATTGCGCAAGTAGGTACGCGGCTGCTCGATGTCTTCCTCGATGCCGGCCCGGCGTGCCAGCGGGTTACGCGGCACCCAGGCCCAGCCGCCGGACCAGGCGGTGGCGCCGCCGAACACGGGTTCCTTTTCCACCACGATCACCTTCTGCCCATGCCAGGCAGCCGTCACCGCCGCAGCCAGCCCGGCGGCACCAGAGCCTATGACCAGTACATCGCATTCGGTTTCGTAGGGAGCGCAAGGCATTGCGGGTTTCCTGTATTGTTATTGGAACAAGGTTCCACATTCTTATTGGCAGGCAATCGTGTCGCAAGGGTGTGACGGCCCTGGCGAGCAACTAGCGGGCGATAACCGGACAGTTCCTGCCGTGCCAGCGGCGACAGCTACCGGCGGTGTGGAATCATCTTCTAGAATTCGCAAAAAATTTCAGGGACCTGTGTCATGGCTGGTAGTCAGATCGAACGCGCCTTCAGTCTTGTAGAAAGCCTTACCGGTGAGCCGCAGGGGCTGCCGCTGCAAACCCTGGCCGAGCGCCTGGACATCCCCAAAAGCGCCGCCCATCGCATGCTCACCGAGCTGGTGCGGCTGGGCTACGTGCGGCAGAACCGTGACAACAGCCGCTACCA
Source organism: Pseudomonas putida (assembly GCA_029953615.1). Lineage (NCBI taxonomy): Bacteria > Pseudomonadati > Pseudomonadota > Gammaproteobacteria > Pseudomonadales > Pseudomonadaceae > Pseudomonas > Pseudomonas putida. Next base: position 4,782,331 of record CP124529.1, read on the forward strand.
GCTGTCGGCCAAGCTGGTGGCGCTGGGCTTTCGTTACCTGGCCAGCAGCGGTGCCGACATTATCCAGCCCATACTCGACCGCCTGGCCCAGGACAGCGGCGAACTGGTGCGCCTTGGCGTGATCGACGGTGCCCGCCAGACCTGGATCGCCAAGTCCCAGGGCGCCCGCTCCGGGCTGCGCTACGACCCGGACATGGGCCGCGACGCGCCGCTGTTCTATACCGCCTCCGGGCATGCCTGGCTGGCCAGCCTGGACGATGACCAAGCGCTGCAGATGGTGTTGCGCCAGGGCATTGCCGACCCGGCGCAGTTCGGCCCGAATGCGCCACGCTCCACCGATGAGCTGCTTACCTACTTGCACCGCGCCCGCGAGCGTGGCTATGCCTGGGTCGAGGAAACCTCGGCGATTGGCACCTCGGCCTTGGCTGCGGTGGTGCGCCGCCCGCAAAGTGATGAGGTGATCGGAGTACTGAGCATCGCCGGGCCCAGTGCGCGCCTGGCGCAAACCCGCCTGGCAGAGCTGGCGCCGCTGTTGCTGGCGGCGGCGGAGGAACTGTCGGCGGCCAGCCGGGCCAGCGAGTTGTTCGCCTGACGGTGCATTTCCGGTCGATTACCGCACAGTCTGTTCTGCCGGTTCTTCTGAAAAGCTGAACATGGTTCTAAATTGTCGAATATGGATTATGGAACGAAGTTTCAGAATCCATATGACAACAATGACAAGAGGACAGGCTGTTGAACTCACCCCTTCGTATTGCCCTGATCGGCGCCGGCATCATGGGTCGCCAGCATTACCAGCATCTGCTCAATGTTCCGCAGGCCCAGCTGTGCGCTGTGGCCGACCCGGGTCCGCAGGCTGAGGCCTTCGCGGCCGAATGCGGCGTGCCCTGTTTTGCCGACCACCGCCAGATGCTGGAGCGCGTGCGCCCCGAGGCAGTGATTGTCGCCAACCCGAACAACCTGCATGTCGCCACCGCCCTGGATTGCGTCGAGGCTGGCGTACCGGTGCTGGTCGAGAAGCCGGTGGGTGTGCATCTGGATGAAGTCCGCGCATTGGTGGAAGCCTCGCGCCGCCAAAATGTGCCGGTGCTGGTCGGCCATCACCGCCGGCACAACCCGCTGATCGCCAAGGCCCACCAGGTAATCAGCGACGGCAAGCTGGGCCGGCTGATCAACGTCACCGCGCTTTGGCAACTGCAAAAGCCCGACAGTTACTTTGAAACTCCTTGGCGCCGCGAGCCGGGTGCTGGCTTCCTGCTGACCAACCTGATCCATGACCTCGACCTGCTGCGCCACCTGTGCGGTGAGGTGGTGCAGGTGCAGGCGTTCACCCGCAACGATGTGCGCGGTTTTGCCAACGAAGACAGCGCCGCGGTGCTACTGCAGTTTGCCAATGGAGCATTGGGCAGCCTGACCGGCTCCGACGCGGTGGCCGCACCGTGGAGCTGGGAGCTGGATTCCGGCGAAAGCCCGGTGTACCCACGTCAGGATGGCCAGCCATGCTACCTGCTGGCCGGCACCCAAGGGGCGCTGAGCATTCCGCAACTCAAGCGCTGGCACTACGCCGAGGTGGGCTCGGGCTGGCATACGCCGTTGTTGCAGAGCGAGGAACGCATCCCCGCCGGCGAGGCATTGACCCTGCAACTGCAGCACTTCGTGCGGGTTGCCCGGGGTGAGCAGGCGCCGCTGATCGATGCCGCCGACGGTGGCCGCACCCTGGCGCTGATCCAGGCGATCCGCCAGGCAGCGGAAACTGGCCGGGCCTGTGCGCCCGAGCACATTGCCTGAGGTGTCTGGTGACGATAATGACTGAGCGAATTTTTTCCCTGGCGGCGCTGACGGTGCTCGAACTGTCCCCGCCGGACATGGTCGAGGCAGCGGCCCGCGCCGGCTATAGCCATGTAGGCCTGCGCCTGGTGCCCGCCACCGATCAGGAGCAGCATTTCCCGCTGGTGGCCGATGCCGGCCTGCGTCGGCAAACCCGGGCGCGCCTGCGCGACACCGGCATCCAGGTGCTCGACCTGGAAATACTGCGGCTGAAGCCGGAAACCTGCGTGGCCGATTTCGAACCGATTCTGGCGGTGGGTGCCGAGCTGGGTGGCACGGAGCTACTGGTGGCTGGCAACGACCCGGATGAGGCGCGTTTGAGCGAGCGCTTTGCCGCGTTGTGCGACCTGGCGCTGGCTTATGGTATTCACCCGCATCTGGAGTTCATGCCCTGGACCGATGTGCGTGACCTGCGCCAGGCCATGCGGGTGGTGGCCAACGCCGGCCGCGCCAATGGCTGCGTGCTGGTGGATGCCTTCCACTTCAACCGCTCCGGGTCTTCATTTGGCGACCTGGCGCAGCTGGCGCCGCAGCGCATGCGCTATGCCCAGCTGTGCGACGTTGCCGGCCCGGTGCCGGCCGACATGGACGAGATCCTGCGCCAGGCACGCAATGAACGGCGCTTCCCGGGGGAGGGCGATGCCGACCTGGTCGGCTTGCTGCGTGGCTTGCCGCCAAATGTGCCGTTGAGCCTGGAAATCCCCACACGGCAGTTGCTTCAGCAGGGCATCAGTGGCGAGCAACGTGCGCGCATGGCGCTGGAGAAGGCCATGGCAGTGTTGGCCAGAGTCTGATTGAGAGAACGCGGCGCATGGCACGGGCTTCGCCCGTGTTCGCGGGCACGCCCGCTCCCACAAGCTGCACCTGATTCACTGACCTGGCAGGGGCCTTGGGAGCAACTGTCTTGCTCAATTTCTAAAAGGTGGCGCGATCCCTGTGGGAGCGGGCGTGCCCGCGAACACGGGCGAAGCCCGTGCCATCCACCGCGCCGCCTGTTTCGCGGGCATGCCCGCTCCCACAGGTACGGCGCATATCTTGACTCAGGCGCGACCTCACACAGTGGGTGTATCAGATTGATCAAAAAAAAAGGGCCCGCGAGGGCCCCGTAGAGGTAAGTGGCCAGCGCGTTCAGACGCTCTCGACCTTGCGCGGCGCCATGAAGTACATCCACACCAGCGCCAGGAAGTACATCGCCGGGATCATGGTGAACAACACGGCATAGTTGTTGTGGGTAGCGGTCAGTACGCTACCGACGATCTGCGTCATGAACATTCCGCCAATCGCAGCGCACATGCTGCCGAAACCGAACACCGTACTCACCAGGTGCTTGGGCGTGTAGTCCATCACCAGGCTCCAGATATTCGCCGTCCATGCCTGGTGTGCGCCCACCGCCAGCGAGATGGCCGCCACCGCGACCCACAGGCCACTGGCGTTGGCGGCAAGCGTGACGCTGACCATGGTGCAGGCGAAGATCAGCATCGACACCAGCCGCGCCGTGGTGGCGCGCACGCCGCGGCCGATCAGCCAGGAAGACAGGACGCCACCGCCGATGCTGCCGAAGTCCGCCGTCAGCCAGATGATGATCAGCGGGATGCCCATCTGGGTCACATTGATGCCCAGGTTGTACTGCTGGTTGAGGAACGGTGGCAGCCAGTACAGGTAGAACCAGAACACCGGCGCGGTTATCGCGTAAGCCACCGCGAACGCCCAGGTGCCCCGCAGGCGCAGGATGCGGCGGAACGGTACGCGGGTCGGCTCGGGCTCGTCGTCCTGCTGGATGTATTCCACCTCGCTCTGGCGCACGTGTGGGTGATCCTCAGGGTTGTAGTACTTAAGCAGCCACAGCACCACCCACACCAGGCCAAGGCTGCCCATGGCGATGAACGCGGCCTGCCAGCCCCACACTGCCAGAATCAGCGGCAGCAGGGCCGGCGTGACCATGGCGCCGACGTTGGTGCCGGCATTGAACAGGCCGGTGGCGATGGCCCGCTCGCCCGCCGGGAACCACAGGCGCACGGTCTTCACGCAAGCCGGATAGTTGGCGGCCTCGGTCAGGCCGAGGATGAAGCGGCAGACCATGAAGCCGGCGGCCGAAGTGGCCAGACCATGGGCGCCGGTGGCCAGGCTCCACAGCAGCACGGCGAAAAAGAACGCGCGTTTTACCCCGACCTTGTCGATCAGCCGGCCCTGCAGCAGGAAGCCGACCGCGTAGCCGACCTGGAACCAGAAGTTGATGTTGGCGTAGTCCATCGCCGTCCAGCTCATTTCCTTGGCCAGGACGGGCTGCATGATGCCGAGCGCGGCACGGTCGATGTAGTTCAGGGTGGTGGCGAAGAACACCAGGGCAAGCATGCCCCAACGGGTTTTGCCGACGCCGAAGGCGCCGCGAAGCTTGTCGCCGATCGAACCCTGGGGCATTCGGGGGGCGGCGGGGGTGATCCTGGAGTTGTTCATAAACTGCTCTTTTCTTGAAATTGTATTCAGCTGCGGTGCTACGGATACGTGGCCGGGTCCCAGGCAGGGGAGCACGCAAGGCCGGTGCATGGTGAGCAGTGGGGACGGCAGCGTCAATTCAAGGGAAGGGCTAGTGTTCGGTTATCGAACGGTTGCGTTGGCCTGCGGGTGACGCAACGGGTCAACGTATATAGGGGGGAGATGGCGTGGCCGCTTGTTGCTCACTACCGCAGGCTGGTCGTGTTCGGGGTGGGGCATAAATTGTCGCCAGAGCAATCAGAACCATACCGTTGCCCAGCGTTCGACCTCCAGGCGGCCGTATTGCTGAATCCACATTTGAAGGGTTTTGTGTGAGGTGCTTTTTGCTTCTACCACCTCACCGGTATACGGGTTTACGTAGTATTTGCTTTGCCGCGACCTGAAGCGTGGGAGTGGTGGAGGTGGTAACCACGGGTTTTGAGTCTTATAGCTGTCACATTCACTGATGGCCAGGACATGAGACAAGTCGAATTGGTATTCATCGAGCAGCGCGTGGAGCTTGCTTTCGAATTCAAATTCGCGCTTTAGGTCGGGGTTGATTTTTATGAAGGAGAGTTCGTTTTTTTTGGCAGCGAGAAGGCGCTCGAGTGCACGAAATTCAGCAAGTCTGGACATGTCGTTTCTCCAACGGTTGATGGATGTAGTGTTAGTTGGTGTTAAGGGGGAATGCAAGTAAAGAAATAATTTGTGAAATGTTTTTCGGTGCCTGGGGTGGTGCTGCCGTTATTGGGTTTGTTTGGTTTTTAGTTGTTTATGTAAGTTTATTCCTACCTGGCAATATTTTGTGAGCTGGTAGGGGCATACCTGTGGAAATCGACTCGCCGGTGATGGGCCGCAGGGCGGCCCAGAATGCTCGACTGACAGGCTTCAGCCTATGGCCTGTTTATGTCCGGGATTTGATGTCAGCTGTAACCACTATCTTCCAGGTGGCTGGCTTATGCTGTTAATCAATGAGCCAGCCTGGATCTCCCTCAACCAGAGTTCCTCCGTGGCTGGTTGTGTCTCCTTCCCTGGCCGCGGGTTGTCCCTCGATGATCGTGCAGGCAGCGCCTGTTTCGATGACGGCACCGCAACTGATGCGGTCGCCCACACGTGCGACGGCCCTGCCATCGACGAATGTTGCGCTTGCGCCTGTTTCCACGGTGCCTTCGCCATGGAGCGGGCAGCTATGACGGTGACCTACGAGTACGATGGGTTTCATTTGCGCTTCCTTTTGCTTGGTTGGACAGTGGTCTCTTCGAAGGCTTCTGCTGGTGGTGGGGCCGCCCGGACGTTGAACAGCCGACAGACGCCGTACCAGCAGATGGCGACGGAGAGGTTGTAAGGGAACAGCACGGCCCAGAACGGCAGTTGCCAGTTCTTCTTGCCTTGCATTTCACCGGGTTCGCCGGTTCGCCAAGGGGCGTAGTGGCGCCAGGCTTCTGCCGGGGTCAGGCAGATGGCATGCAGCGGCTTGTGCCACCAGTTGGGTTCGCCGGGCGGGGGGAGCTTGTCCGGGCCGTGATCCATGAAGTGGCGGAGGTATTCCCAGACTTCGGCAACGTGCTTGACGCCGGGTTCGGTGGGTTCGTTGCTGTCAACCCAGAGGCAATCTTTCTGGTGGAGACTGCCGTCTTCTCGGCGAGGGGCGAAGGCGAGGGCGTAGCTCGTGCTGAAGGATGAACCACCGAATTCTCTGCGTTTGAACAAGCCGCCTCTGATGTTGTACCAGTCAAAGGTAAACACCTTTCCCACTCGTTTGTAGTAGACTTTCTTCGTTAGCCTGTTCAGGTAGATATCGGAGAGGTTTCTTATGAAAAATATTCTGTAGGCTAAAAAGGGTGTAAAGAATGAACGGTAAAATAATCTGCATGGCAAGGAATGCGTAGGCGCCATCAAGCTCATAGTTTATCGAGGCATCTAGAAGGTGTGAATAAGAAAAAAAGGCTGTGCCGATACACATTGCGGTATACATCTTGCCCATGAATACAGAGTCAGTAACCCATGGGTTTCGCAAGCGCAGAAGGAAGCTGGTTGTGCCAACCAATTGTCCTGAAATCTTCGGATCTATGTTGGTTTTTGTTTGTGGGTTGAATAGCCATGTGGTTGCCATAGGATTATCTCTCGATAAAGAAGACGGTGCTGGAGCTGATAGAGGTAGCCAGGCAGGGATTTAGGCGGTAGCTGATTGATAAGTTTGCGTTTCTGGATTTTTCTCTGTGAGTCTTATAATGTAGTACGAGGCCTGTAGGGGTGAAGTAACACTTTGGCGCGGTCGTAAGTGTTGTTGAGTTTCCGTCGGAGTCGTTGACACTTAGTGTGCCAGACCACTCGCTTTGTCCGATTGCAAAATTGGGTAGTAGTATGGTGAACTCTATCGTGGGCACGTCTTGAGATACTTGGCTGTGTATAATTGTCGCCCAGTCCGGCGTTGGCCATTGGCTGTTGCTGCCAAGACTTGTTTTGAGCGCTCCCAGGTTAAGTCGCGTTGACTGTTCTAGTGAAAGTGCTACTGGAGCATACGTTTCAGCATACCATGACTCCATTTCTTCAATAATACTGGTGAAGCGAGGAAGCTTCTTTTGAAAGTCTAGAGTTAAATTAGGTCGGATTTCTCCATCGTTTTCTCTAGTTCCAAAAATGCACCTGCTTGCCCATAGCTCTATCGGGGTGTGTAAGCGTCCATGCGCTTTAGAAAAGAGATATAGTCCGGCGACTATTAGTGTGGCCCCCGTCAACACGATTCCCGCTGCAGCCCAACCTGCAAAAGGTATAAGGAATGTCGGGCCGGCGATGGCTAAGCTTCCTTCTAACATAAGGGCGGAACCTATGGAGGTTGTTGCGCCACTAGTTATGCTATATAAGCCGGAAATGGAGTCGCCGTTTTGTAATTGACGCCATCCCTTGGTGAAGTCAGATAGAAGACCAAAAAAAATCGCCGGATAGCCTGATGCTCTTGTAAACAAATGACTGCCTAATAGGTTTACAATTCCGTTACTAAAGCCCATGCCCGGTGCCGTAGCACTTAATCTCAACATCACGGCTTTCTGTGCTGCCCGTACGCTGACCAATGTCGCCGATGCAGCACCGATCACCCCGAAAATCGATGAAGCGAACCCCATGGTGTATTCCGGTGCATCGCTCTGCTGCAGGCTGTTGTAGGCAGTCTTGAGCGAAATCACGTTGAACCACAGCATCCCCGCGTTCAATCCACCGCCAACGCCTGCTGTCAGTAACCCGAGAAAGTTGGGTTTGACGCGCACGGTAGTGGTCATTTCGATTGATACCGTTCGGCTTCCCGAGATGCGCAGTTGTTTCATCTCTTCAACCTGCGCCATGCCGCTCTTCAGGTACTTCTCCACCTCCTGACTGAACGGATTATCCCGAATGGCCTGCCCGGTGATCTGGTAGCGCGCTGCCAGCAACCCCAGCGCTTTCTCGGCGTTAGCCTCACGCGCCGCCAACAACACTTGCTGACGCAGGCCATGACTGGAATCCCACCTGGTCTGCCCACGCAGGCGCTTGAGCACCACGGTGGTGACCGACTGGGCGGTGAGGTCGGTGATGTCAGCCATGGCCGGAAAGCGACCCGCCAGCCCTTGGATCACGTTATCGCTGGCGCCGAGCAAGCTGCCAACCGCATCCGCCTTGTCCTTGAACGGGTTGAACGGCGCCAGGGCGGTGTACAGCGGGCTGCCGTGCTGGTCCAGCCACTGCTCAAGGCGTTCGAGCCGCGGGTCCTGTTCTTCGGTACCGGGCGCCGGTTGGCCCATCGACTGAATCAGTAACGCCAAAGATATTTCCAGCCCGCGCGCGGACGTGATTTCGTCGCGGTCGTAGCAGGCCAGGGCCGCGGCCAGGCTGTAGGGGTTATCGACGTGTTGAGGTTCGGCGGTCCCGAGCCAGGCGTCATGGTCGTGGCTGGCTTGCAGGGCCTGGTTGCGCAACGCAATGATCCGGCGTTCCAGTTCATCCCGCTCGGTGAGGAAGTGCCGGTACTTGGCGAGGTCGAGGCGCTGTGCCAGGCGGGCGCCGTTGGGGGAATAGTCTTTGTGGGTGAGGGCCTGAAAACGTGACTCGGATGGCGACAGGGCGGGGCCGCGACGCTCGGTGCCAAGCCGGAACTCGGCCAGTTCCAGTGAAGGGGCATCCGCCGGGTACAGGCTTTCCAGCGTCTTGTTCAGCAGCAGAGCCACCAGGTTGCGGTGATGGAAATCGCGGCTTTGCACGCTCAGTTGCTCGGCATCCAGTTTGTAGCACGCAGGCACGCGTTCCTGTTCGGGCCCTTGTGCCGGCTTCATGTGCTGCAGCTGTTCGGCGGGCATCAGGTCGCGCAGTTGATGCTGGTAGGCCGACACCGTCAGGCTCAGGTCCAGGGCCATGCCTTCGGCATCGGTGAGCGCCACCACTACCGGTACCTTCGGCTGGGTGTAGGGGTAGTGTCGGCCGATGGCAACGAGGTTGCCGATGGGCAAGGTTTCGTTGATCGGGTCGCTGCTCCAGGTCAGGGGCATGCGCCGCTCGGTCGGCTTGAAGTCTTCGACCCAGGTTTGCAGGGCGCTGACCGGCAAGACATGGGGCTGGGTTGAGGGAGCCTGGTTGCCGGCTATCAGTTCGGCCATGTCCAGCTGGCGCATGTGCCGTTGGCGCAAGGCTGCTGAACTGGTGATTCGGGCGGTCATGGCGTTGCTCCACAGGTGCGGGCTGTAGCCGATCCACACTTCCTCGGCGGTATCGGGGCAGGTATCGGCCCACACCCAGCCCATGCTGCGGCTGGACAGGTAGCGGTCACGCCGGTGGTAGTCGTCCAGCCCGCGGTAGCGCAGTTCCTTGTAAAGGCCCGCGCCGACGTACTCGTGAATGACCAGCTTCTGGCCCAGAGCGCCTCGCATGAACACGTAGACATAGCCCGGGCGCAGCGCGCGCAGGGTGTAGGCAGAGTGTTGCAGCGGCCCGAAGCCTTGTTCGAGGTTGAAGCCTGCATCGGCATAGCGGCAGGCGGGCATATCGCCGGTGCGTGGCACGATGGCATAGCGCACCGGCAGGATGGGGATGCGTGCGCTACAGGCAGGGCCGGAGGTGGCGCTGCTGACGGAGGCGTCTGTCATGGAAGCTCCTTGCTTGGCATTAAACTTCCTTGCTCATGAAATAAAAGAACTAGTCAGCCTAATCGCTCTAAACCAGTTGCTATCTTCATGGACATAAAGTCATGCGTTATTGGCGGATATCCTGTGGGTGACCGCGCTCTTATTTTTTGACGGACTGTGTGTTGGAGGAAAGTGCTTGCCTCTAATTGCCAAGGTTAGGCGTGGTTGCCGAGTGACAATCGTAAGACAATGCCTCGACTAACGCTTTTGAGTCGAGGTCGAAAGTGTAAGGATATATTTGAGTGAGTCGATGGCTGCTCGAACAGCCTTCAGGAGGGATAAATAATGCGGACAAGTTTGTAGGAAATATCTTATTTTATGTTTCGTCTATATATATTTAGTTCTTGCACTTGGCCATTACCACCTGGCAAGTCTTGGGTGTGCCCCCTGACCGGCTTGCATAGCGCACGCAGTTGTTCAGCGATTTCTGCCGGGCAATGCTCAGGGTATTGCCCCACGCCAGGCCGCCTTCGCCGGTGGTGGGGACGGCTTTGGCGAAGCAGTTGGAGCCTGTTGCGGGCGTCGCATACCGGGCCTTGCTCGCCTTGCTGGAACAGCCGGCGGTTAGCACCAGGCTGAAGGCGAGGAGGGTAGCCAGCGCCCAGGGCGTATATGGGCGATTCGGTTTACTGCTCATAGGTTCTCCACATTGATGGGCAGGACTTTGCAATCGTCAGCAAGGTGCTGTCCCTGTTGGGCGGTTTTACCGGCGAACAGCGGCAAAGCCGGTGCCATGAACTGAGCAGGATATTGCATTCAAGCGAAGCGGTGAACGCTTGTGTTGTATCAGATACAGCGGGGGCTTGCACCAAGGCAGAGCCCCCGCGGGCGTAGCGATCAGAAGCGGTAGTTGAAGCTGGCTTCCAGGGTACGTGGTGCTCCCGGGGTGATCAGGTCTACCGAACCGTGCGCGGACGCATAATAGTCACGATCGAATACGTTCTTCAGGCGCAACGCAGCATCCCACTGCGGCACGCTGTACAGCAGTGCGGCGTCGAAGGTGGTGTAGCCCGGCATCACTACCACGTTGTCGAGTGCGGTGTAGCGCTCGTCGACGTAGTTGGCGCCGGCAGCCACGCGCCATTCCGGGGTCAGGGTACGCACCAGCCAGACGTTGGCACTGTTTCGCGGCGTCAGGGTAGGGGTCTGGCCTTCGTTGGCCACGCCGTTGGTCTTGCTGTTGGACTTGGTGATCTCGGCATCCAGGTAGGCGTAGCCGGCGTAGATCTGCCACTTGTCCGTGAGCTGCCCGCTGACGGTGGCTTCGAAGCCGTCGGTGCGCTGCTCGCCGGCCAGCACGGTCAGGTTGGGGTTGGCCGGGTCGGCGGTTTTCATGTTGGTGCGTTCGAGGCGGAATACTGCTGCGGTCACCGACAGGCGGCTGTCGAGCAGGTCCCACTTGGCGCCGATTTCGTAGTTGGTGGTTTCTTCCGGCTCCAGGTGCTGGTTGGTCGGGCTGACCGCGAACACTTCGCCCGAAGGCTGGTAGCTGCGGCTGACCGACACGTAGTACGACTGGATGTTATCCGGTTGGTAGACCAGGCCGGCACGTGGGCTCCAGGTCTTGTCGGTACGGTCGAGGTCGACGTTCTGCGCGCGGTCGTCGTCGTACTCCTGGCCAAAGATGTCATAACGTACACCGACAAGGGCCTTCCAGTGCTCGTTCAGTTCGATCATGTCCTGCACATACAGGCCGGTAGTCTGCTGGAAGTTGGTGCCCTTGGACGACAGATTGGCGGCGTGCTCCGGCACCGGCACCAGTGCGTCGCGGTACACCGGCACCTGGGCCACGTTGTTCTGGCTCAGCACCCGCTGGTGCTTGTCCTGGAAGCCTACTTCCAAGCCATACAGCAGGTTGTGCTGCATACCGGCCAGTTGCGCCTGTTGCTTGAGTTCGGTCTGGTTGAACATGCCGTACTCGTCGCGGGCGACGTTGCCGCGGTTGAGCTTGACCAGCAATTCGCCGTCGGGCGCGGTGATGAAGCGCGTCGGGCTGCTGTCGGCCAAGGTGTTGTTGCGGTCCAGGTCGTAACGGTAGTAACGGCTGGTGTTGGTCAGAGTGAAGTCGTCGTTGATGCGGTAGTCCAGGCTGGCAGTCAGCGAGAACACTTCGCTGCGGGCGTAGTCCTGGTCGGCATCGCCGGAGCCGAAGCGCTTGTCGCGGTCCACATCCACCGGGCGGTTGCCCAGCGCCGGGATGCCGAAGTCGATCAGGCGCTTGTCGTACAGGTAGGTGGCGCCCAGGTTCAGTTCCAGGTCGTCGGAGAGGCGGAAGTAGGCCGATGGCGCGATGGCCTTGCGGTCGATGTAGCCATCGTCGCGGAAGGTGTCGCTGTCTTCGAAGGCACCGGTCACGCGGTAGGCCTGGTTGCTTTGCGGGTCGGCCCATCCGGTGTCGAACTGGGTGCGGCGCTTGCCTTCGCTGTCGAAGTTCATGCCGATTTCGCGCTTGGGCGTGAAGCTTGGTTTCTTGCTGATGCTATTGATCAGGCCGCCCGAAGAGCCACGGCCATACAGCACGGCGGCAGGGCCCTTGATCACCTCGACCCGCTCGATGTTGGACAGGTCACGGAAGTACAGGGCGTCGTCGCGCACGCCGTCGATGTACATGTCGCCAATGGCACTGAAGCCGCGGATGGTCACCTGGTCGCGCTGGCCGTCACCGTTGGACAAGCCAACGCCTGGCACGTTCTTCAACACGTCTTCCATCGACTGCGCACCCTGGTCCTTGATCACGCTTTCCGGCACGACATTGACGGTCTGCGGGATGTCGCGCAGTGGGGCGTCGATCTTCATGGCGCTGCGACTTTCGCTGGCCTTGTAGCTTTGCTGCTCGTAGGCGCTGGTGACGGCAGTGGCGGGCAGGGCCAGGGAACCCTGTGAGTCAGGTTGAACGGCTGCGTGAACAGCAGGTACTACCAGCAAGCCCAGCACGGAAATGGATGCCGGGGCAACAGACTTTTTTGCCATTACAGGTGACTCTTTGTTGTATTTTGGAAGTCACGAATAGTAATGATTTGTAAATGTAAAGCAAGTGTAAAGAATTCGCATTTGCTTTCGCAAGGGCGCCGATGATGAGAAAGCGACGAAATGCGTCGCAGCAGGAAGGCGACTGCAAGGTGGCAGGCAAGGGCTATGCTTGTTGGCGCGTGAGCATTTCACGCACTTATCCGGTCTTGATTACATGGAAGCAGGCCTATGAATCCAATTCGCTCCCTCGTTCGTGCTGTTGCCTTGGTCACCCTGGCGTCCACCGCCAGCTTCACGGTGCAGGCTGCCGGTATTCCCATTGGCAGCGAAGCGCTGGAAAGCCACGTCACCACACAGGTCACGGCTATCGACCTGGCCAACCGCCAAGTCACGGTGAAAGGCCCGGATGGCAAGAAGGACGTGACCTTCCAGCTCACGGAAAAGGCCAAGGCGCTGCCTAACCTCAAGGTGGGTGACCGGGTCGATATCTACGTGACCCGTGCAGTGGCCTATGTGCTGAATCCCGAAGTAGGCGGGGCGCCGAAAGCGACTGAAGAGTCCGGTACCATCCGCGCCACGGCAGACAACCCCAACCCGGGCGGCGAGGCATTCCGCCAGGTCAAGGTCACGTCGCAGATCAAGAAGATCGACCTCAAGGCGCATGAGGTGAGCCTGCTGCCGCCGGAGGGCAAGCTGCAGGTGGTCAAAGTCGAGAACCCTGACCTGCAGGCACGCATGAAGAACCTCAAGGTCGGCCAGACGGTCGACGCGATCTACACCGAAGTGCTGCGCGTCGAAACCTCGCGCTGACCTCGACCGCTACCGGCCTCGGTTACCTCCGGGGCCTCATGCGGCGGCCTTGCATGGGCTGTCAGCAGACGAATAAGTGGCGAGGCGATGAAGGTACTGATAATGGCCATGATCACCAGCAGGGTGAAGTACTCCTTGGGCAGCACGCCCAGGTCGTAGCCTACATTGAGCACTACCAGTTCCATCAGTGCCCGGGTATTCATGCACACGCCGATCAGCGCGGCATCCCGGCGGTTCTCGCCGAGCAGGCGGCTGGCTCCGTAGGCACCGAAGAACTTGCTGGCGAAGGCAACCATACAGATCAGCAGGCAGTTCCACAACGCGCTCATGCCCTGCAGGGCACCGATGTCGGTCCGCAGCCCGGTATAGGCAAAGAAGATCGGCAGGAAAAACGCGTTGACCACCCCACTGACCTTGGCATTCCACTGCTGTACGAAAGTGCGCTGGCTGTGCAGTGCTACGCCGAGAATGAAACCGCCGATGATCGAGAATACCCCGATCAGGTTGGTCACCGTTGCGCTGGCCAGCAGGATGATCAACATTAGCGATATGCCGTGTGACGATAGCGGCCGCCGCTCAAGGTCGCCCAGGACCCAGCGCATGACCAGCGGCCGCACCAGGCCGACCACCAGCACAATGAACAGGCCCAGCGCCAGCATCCGCGCCAGCGACGCCCATGGGTTGAATTGCGAGGCGATCAAAGAGGTGACGCCCCCGAGAATCAGCCAGCCGCAGACATCGTCAATGGCCGCCGCGCCAATGGTGAGTGTGGCCACGCGTGAGCGCGACAGGCCCAGCTCCATGAAGATTCGCCCGAGGATGGGCAGGGCGGTAATCGACAACGCGGTGGCGAAGAACAGCTGGAACGCCAGCAGGGCCGGCTTGTCACCGCCGATCTGTTGCCAGAAATACTCGGCCGTTAGCATGCCGCTGGCGAATGGCACCAGTAGCCCGCCCATGCTGACGAGTATGACCGAGCGCTTGCGGCCCTTGAGGTGCGTGCCGAACTCGAACTCCAGGCCGACCTGGAACATCAGCAGAATCAGGCCGATCTGCGCAGTGACCACAAACGCGGTGGCTGTCTGTGGCACAAACAGCGCGGCCAGTTGCTCGGGGAAGAAGTAGCCCAGCAGGCTCGGACCCAGCACCAGCCCGGCGAGAATTTCGCCGGCGACCGGGGTTTGGCCGAGGTGGCGGGTGCTGAACCAGGCGATCAGCCGCGATACGCTGAAGATCACGATGAGTTGCAGCAGGAACATCAAGGTCAGGTGCTCGGCCTGCGAGCCGACGGCGGATTGCGCCTGGGGCGCAGGCGCGAGCTGCACGGTACTGGCGTGAAGGGTGTTGGTCATGACGAGGTCCTGATCGTGGTGAGTCAGAAAGGCGGTGCGAGCCAGCCACCAAATGTGTGTTCTAAAGCCTGTGCGGCGCCCAGCAGCAGGTGCTCCTGGCCATGGCCGGCGACCAGTTGCAGCCCAACCGGGCAACCTCCGTCGAGGCGGCCCATCGGCACGCTGAGCGCCGGTAGGCCCAATACGTTGAACAGTGCGGTGTAACCAATGTCGCCCGGGTAGCGCAGGGCATGGCCGTGCCCGGGGGATGCGACGGGCAGGGTTGGCAGCGCCAGCAGGCTGTGCCCATCCAGGCATTTGCCAAGGGCCTGCTGCAGGACGTCACGCTTGGGCAGCCGATGTGTCAGGCCAGGGTTGCCCAGGCATTCGCCGAGGCTGTCGAGCAAGGTGGCCAGCCAGGGCCCGGTGGCATGGCGCGGTTTGCCGGCGAGGGCTTGCCAGACGTGGGTGAAGTGCGCCACCGGCAGCCCGTCGCCCAGGATGTCGGCCAGGCG
Organism: Pseudomonas putida; assembly: GCA_029953615.1. NCBI lineage: Bacteria > Pseudomonadati > Pseudomonadota > Gammaproteobacteria > Pseudomonadales > Pseudomonadaceae > Pseudomonas > Pseudomonas putida. Next base: position 4,797,400 of record CP124529.1, read on the forward strand.
CACGCCGGCCTCTTTCTTGAGCACGGCCAGCCAGATGCCGAACCCGTCGTCCATTGCACGGTCAGGCCAGCGTTCAACCAGGGTGCCTTGGTTCTGGTAGTAGTGGGCCAGGTCGTCCAGTGCCTTGGCCACGGCCGGTGATACCCGGCTGCCCTGGTTCAGGCGTTGGGGTTGGTACAGGTGCAGCTTGCGCAGGGGGGAGGGAGCCTGCCGGTGGGTGTAGCGGCAGGTGATGTTGCTGTCTCGCTGGTCGGGCCCGGCAATGATCTCCAGTAGCACAGGTAGGTCTTCGGCGTACCGGCACATCGGGCCGGCGGCGAAATGCCGGGCTATGGCCAGGGTGTGCGTTTGCCCCAGACCACGCTCATCCAGGGGCAGATGGCCTGTCAACGGCACCAGCCCACGCGATGGCTTGAGGCCGAAGATGCCGTTGCAGGCGGCGGGGATTCGCACCGAACCGCCGCCGTCAGTGCCCAGCGCGAACGGCACACAGGCGCTGGCCACCAGGACGGCATCACCACCACTGCTGCCACCGGCACTGCGCTCGGGCCGGTAAGGGCTGCAGGTGCGGCCGTAGACCGGGTTTTCGGTTTCCGGCCAGAGTGCCATCTCGGCCTGGTTGCCCAGTGCGACGGGGATGGCGCCTGCATCGATAAGGCGCTGCGCGGCGGTGGCCGTGAACTGCGCAACCTGTTGCCTGCGCAGTGTCGAACCACAGGTCTTGGGTGCGCCAAGCAAGCCCAGGCCCTCCTTGAAGCTGAAGGGCACGCCGTGCAGGCGACCCAGTGCAGCACCCTGGTCACGTTGCCGCTCGGCCTGCTCAGCGGCCCGCCGTGCCTGGTCGAACAGTGTCACCGCTACCGCGTTGCAGCGGCGCTGCACGGCCTGGCAACGGGCGATGCACTGTTCCACCAGGGCCACCGGTGACAGCGTGCCTTCGCGGATCTGCGCGGCCATGCGCACGCCACTCTGGGCCAGCAGCTCGCTGCTGCCGGCCGTGGTCATGGACAAGGCCATCAGTGCCGCGCCAGGTCGAGGAAGCCGCCATCGCCGGCGAACGGCGATTTAAGCAATTCTGGCGCCTCGCCATACTTGTAGAACAGTGATGGCATCAGCCGAAGGCTGGCGGCGCGCGCCAGGTCCTGCAGGGTGCCCAGGCTGTGCCGGGCCAGCAGTTTCAGGTGGCGCGGTGCAAGGCTCCAGCGCACCATGCGCATCAAGCGCAGGCGCAGCAGTGCCGAGCGCAGGAAGTAACTGGCGGCGTAGCGCGGGCGTGCCTGGTTGTCGGCTTTGTACAGGGCAAAGTTGATGGTGCGCGAATACAGGTTGGGGATCATCTGCGGGCTGATGCCCGGGTTGGAACGGCGCACCTCACGCAGCAGGCAGGCGAAGGGCAGCGGCGATGGCTGCAGGTCACGCGTATAGCGCGGCAGCAGGTCAGCGAACTGCTGAGCTTGGTGGCCATCAAGGAAATCGCCACTGACGTACATCGGCAACACCACGTGGAAGTACGCCATGTTCGCGAACAGCAGTGTCCAGCCCATCAGGAACGGGTCGTCCATCACTTCGTACCACTTGCTCCAGGTGTCCTGCAGTGCCAGCTGTGCCTGAATGTGCGATTCCATGCAATTGACATAGGCCGGCGTCAGGGTGCCCTGGATGTCTTTCTCGATCATTGCCGCCACCTGCGGGATCTGCTGAGCGACGTAGGCCAGCCCGGCGCTGTTGGCCGGGTCGAAGGTGAACGCTGCATCACCGATCAGGAACCAGCCATCAGTGGAGTAGTACTGGCTGGCCTCGTACATATAGTTGTACATGGCATGCTGGTCGACGACTTCACCCGACTCCATCAGCTCGGTGATCACTGGGTGATCGGCCATGACCCGTTCCTTGAAGGCCTCCAGCGTTCCGATGCGCTCGCTGATCATGTCCGGGCGGTAGGTGATGCCGATGCTGATCATGTCGGCGCCGTCGTCACTGCGCATGGGTATCAGCCAGACCCAGTAACCCTTGCCGTAGAAATGATGGGTGACGTAGTAAGGGTCGTAGCAGTGGTGCTTGTCCTTGTGAGAGTTGATGCTGTGCAGGATGCCGCGGTCGAACTGGCGAAGGCGGAACCAGAAGGTGCTGCGCTGGTAGGTGGGCTCCTTGTGCAGCTTGAGCTTCTTGGCCATGAAGCGGTTACGGCCGGTAGTGTCTACCACCCAGTCGGCATCCAGCTGCTTGGTCTGCGCTTCGCTGCGCAAGGTCAGGCGGTGGCGGGTGTGCTCGCCCTCGTGCAAATCAACGGCGGCCACGTCGGCCTCGATCAGTTGCACTTGCTGGTCGGCGACAATCGCGCGCAGGTCTTTGTCGAAGCTGAAGCGGTTGAGGTTGTATGCCGGCATGCGAATCACGCCGGGCGCTTCATGGACCACGTAGTTGCGGCATTCGGGGTTATTGCGCAGCTTCAGGTAATAGGTCAGGCCGTACTTGTGGTAGTGCTTTTCCTCGAGCAGGCTGCCCAGGCCGATACCCTTGAAGAAATGCGTGGTCAGTTCGACGGTCGATTCACCGACGATCGGCCGCTTGCGGTCCGGGCGGCCGATCAGCGTCACTTCTACGCCTGGCAGGCGTTTGCGCAGGTACAGGGCGGCAAGGTGGCCGGCCACGCCGGCACCCATGATAGCGATACGTTTCATGTCATCATTCCGTGATGAGGTGGGGCACCGGGCCAGCCCGGTGCCGGGAGGACAACTCAGTGGCTGGCAGCTTCGATCAGTGCCTGGGGTTCGGCGCGCTCGGAATAGTCGACGTTGATAAAGGCCTGGCGGATGCGCCCGTCCTGGCCGATGACGAAGGCACTGGCCATCGGCAGGCTGAGATCGTCACTGTCATTGAGTGCCTTGAGATCGGCACCGAGGGCGCGGTAGACCGCTTCCAGTTCGGGCTCCAGTTCGAAGACGATGCCGTACTGGCGCGCCAGCTGGTTGCCTGGGTCGCTGAGCAACTGATAGCGCACACCCAGGGCCTCGCGGGTTTTCAGCGTAGCGGCGGTGCTCTGGGCGGAAACAGCCACCAAGGTTGCACCACTGTTGGCCAGGTCGGCCACCACCTGCTGGTATTCGCTCAGCGTGACATTGCAGAAGGGGCACCACAGGCCACGGTAGAACACCAGTACCAGGGGGCCGCGCGCCAGCAGGGCGCGCAGGTCCACCGCTTTGCCATCGGCATCTTCCAGTACCGTCAGTGGTGCGTTGTCGCCGGCCTGGAGTGCATGGGTTTCGGGGTGTCGGGCAATCAGGGCCTGCAGCGAGGTCGCGAACTTCTCCAGCACTTCGGCGGGCAGCTGGGCCATCTGCAGTTTGACGCTGTCGAGTTTTTCCTTGAGTGACATGCTTTTCTCCTTGAGGTGATTCACTGGGGCAGGCTACGTGTTGCCCGGGTCTGGATCCGCCGCGAGGCCTTGCACGCGGGGGGATGGCGTTGAAACAGCTGGAGCACCCAGTCGGGCCGGGTCTTGCTGGCATCGTTGAGCCAGTTGGCCACCGAGTCCTGGGCGTATTTCTCGGCTTCGGCCAGATGCGGTACCAGCAAGGGCTCAGCGATTTCCGGCTGTTGTTTGAGCGTGGCAATGTGCTCGCACCAGACCCCGCGCGGGCGCAGGATCTCGATGCAGAAGCGCCGCACCAGCGGGTCTTTGTCAGAGGCGTGGCGGCTGAGCAGGGCCAGGTTGGCCTCAAGGTCCTGGGCCAGGCGCGGACGCAGGGCAATCCAGGCCCATTCGCGCACGCCAAAGTGCTCGTCGCGCGCGAAGCGCAGCTGTGCTAGCAAGGCCTCTTCCGGGGACTGGGCGCGTGACAGGTGTGCCTGAGCGAACGCCGCCCAGCTGCGCACCGTGTCGGACGGATGTGTGCAGCATTGCTCAAGCACCTGCTGACGCAAGGGCATTGGGGTTTGCTCCAGCCACTGGCCCAGCGCCAAGCCGATGGCCGCGACCTTTTTCGACAGGCCCAACGCCTGGGCCTGCTCGGCACAGCCTGCCAATTGCCCAACCAGTTCAACCGGCAGTTGGCTGCCCAGGGCATTGGCCAGGATCAGTTGGTCTACTGTCAGGCATTCGGCCAGGTTGCGGGTTGGCAGTTGGCCAAGATCGATCAGGTGCTTGCGTTGGTCACTCATTGCTGGAGTTCCATGGCGGCGGGTGGGCATTCGCTGAGGGCTGGCCGCGAGCAATAACGCCCAGGTGCCAGCAGGTGCTGAGGGTCCAGGGCAGCTTTCAGGCGTTGCCCTAGCTGCCAGGCACTGCCCTGGATCTCGGCCAACAGGTCCATGAAGGCCAGCGGCACGCGATAGGGCAATACGCCCTGTTGCCTGCCACTGGCGAACAACTGCCTGTAGCAGTCTTCGGCGCGGCGGCTGGCCTGGCTGTCATCACGATTGAACAGTAGTGGCACGGTGCAGTCGATGGCGCGGCCGGACAAGGTAGTGAGGGTTACCGGACAGGGCAGTTGCTGGCCCAGGCACAGTTGCTCCATCTGGCTGACGAAAGTGGCCACCTGCTGGCTGCGCAGTGGCAGGATCGGTGCGTACCAGATCAGGCCGCAATTGTCCCGGGCCGGGTCGAGCAAGGCGTCTGGCCGTGGCCGCGCACCGCCAGCGTAGGCCAGCGGCAGCGCCACCTGGTTTGGCTGGCCATGCATCAGCTCGACGCCCATGCGCAGTTTGCCCAGGGTCAGCTGCCAGCGTCTGGACCAGGCACCTGGCACCAGGCGCAGGGCACGCTCGGCCAAAACCAGCTGCCGCTGGCTGCGGAACTGGTAGCGGCTGCTGAAACGGCGCAGTTCGCTGCGGATGATGCCTTTGACGGATGCCAGCTGTGCCTGCTCGCAATAGATCGAGCCCACGCCCATCCAGGCGGGCAGGGCCAGTGACCGCGCTGCGGCGTCACGCTCGCCCGGGCTCAGGCGAGTAAGGGGTTGTTCGCTGTACGCCATGCTCAGCAGGCGCGTGCTGTTCATCAGGTTGATGCCGCCCACCTGGCCGCCGCAACGGTCGAGGATGCGCTTCACACCGTCCAGGGCGGCAGGCAGCTGTGCGCCCGAATCCACCCAGAAATAGAACGGCTGCACCACCTGCGGGCGCCGGACCAGGGCGATCGACATCTGCGTAACCACACCCAGCCCGCTCTGGCCAAACAGGCCATCGAGGTAAGGGCCGACGCCCCACTTGTAGCAGGGGGTAGTGCCAGCGGCCCACATCGGCGACCGATAGCGCTGGCCGTCGGGCAGGATGGCTTCCAGGCCCATCACGGCTTGCCAGTGGTCGGTGACCGGGGTAATGCCAAAGCCCCGTTCCAGCGCGTTGGCCAGCACGCTGCAGGTTGGCCCTGCACCGGTGACCGGGGTGAGGAACGGCAGGCCACGGCTCGCCAGGTAATCGGCCAGTGCAGCCTGGGTCACGCCGGGCTCCAGGGTGACCACGGCCAGCGCTTCGTCGAAGTCGAGGATCTTGTCCATGCGCGACAGATCCAGCTGCACGCACTGATCATGCGCGGTCGCGACGCTGCCGTAGCCCCAGTTGTGGCCGGTACTGGCGGGTTGCAAGGCAACTGCGTACTGGCGTGCAATGGCCAGGCAGGCTACCACTTCCTCACTGCTTGCCGGTCTGAGCCTGGCGCAGGCATGTGCGGGTGAACCCATGGTGTCCTGGCTCAGTTGGCCGAGGGTGGCCGCATCGCACTGCACGTTGGCCTCGCCCAGCAACCTGCGCCAGGCCGTCAGGGCTGCTTGCAGGTGTTTCGGGTCAGAACGCACTCGCCAGGCCTCCCATGCCGAGAAACAGGCGGAGCTGGTCGACATCGGCCCGACGGCTGCTTGGCAATTCGTGGTAGCGGCGGCGGAACTCGCCCCTCATCGCCGCCACGCTACGCCGTTTCGGCGTGCGGATTACGATCATCAGGGGGCTGACGACTGTGCTGTAGACTTTGGCGCAGGGCCCAAGGTAGCTGGCAGCAAGGGTCTGGAACTCTTCCAGCGAGAACGCTGCCAGCAACGAGTTGCGGTAGTCGAGCAAGGTCGCCTGGTCGGCACCGTTCGCTGGCGCGGCTGACGAAGTAGTCCACCGTCTCCACCGACTTGAGCCGGCCGAAGTCGTTCAGATAGATGGCCCGATCGTTGCGCAGTACCCGTGCGATGTTGCGGAACGTTGCTTCCAGCTGTGCAAGGTCGGCCAAGTGGTGCAAGGCCATCGAGGAAATCACCACGTCAACGCTGCGGTCGGCGATGCCGGCCAGGCGGGTCATGTCTTCCTCGCGCAGTTCGACATTGTCGATGCCCTGCTGGTCAATCGAGGCACGACCCACTTCGAGCATGCTGGCCGACAGGTCGGCGCCAATGAACTCGGCCCTCGGGTTCAGGCGGGCCAGTTGCAACAGCAGGCTGGCCGGGCCGCAGCCGATATCCAGCACGACATCGCCTGGCTTTATCAGGGCGCACATCTGCGCGCAGTGGTAGAGGTAGGTGCCGGACAATGCCTGGCCCTGGCGGGCACTGTCGGCATAGGCCGTCACGCAAGTGTCGTCGGCCATCACCAGGTCGGGCTCGGGCGTCCGTACCAAAGGTTGCTTGAGGGTGATTTCCCTGTAGATCGCGCGCAGCAATCCCGTATCCATGAACTTCTCCTCCATGAAAGCCGTGTGGTGTGGAACGCGAGGCGGCCTGCTCAGTCCAGTTGCAGTACCCGTCGTACTCGCGGCGAAAGATGATGCGGCGAGCTGCCGCAACGGGCCATGTGCATAAGCACGTCGTCCGCGGCCCAAGTTGTCTGGTCTTGACCAGAAGGGAGTTGAATGTGCGGATAAGGCTGTGCGCAGAAGAAGTCGAACAGGTCCGTGCGCTGTTGCTCGACGGTAAAGCCCAAGCCGGGGCTGCGGTAGACCCTGGCAAACACCTGGCGCGCCTGGCGCAGGTTCAGGGCTAGCGGCTGCGACAGGGCATTATTGAACCTGGTGTAGGTTTGCACCGGGCCAATTGGCGAAAAGAACAGCACATTGCGGTAGAAACCTGCCGCGCGTGGGTGTACGGCGATCAGCAAGGCATCGACCCGGCGATGGTCCATGGCCCAGCGAAACATGGCGTTGTACAGCATCAGCGGTACACCCTTGCCTTTGTACTGGTTGCTGACCGCCAAGGTGCCGACTTCGGCCAGGTGCAGGCCGCCCAGGCGCTGCAGCACGGCCTCGTTGACGTGCACTTCTTCCAGCGGCAGGCCCAGTGCCGAATCTTCGATCAATGACACGGTGCCCACCACCTGGTCGTCCTTCAGGGCCACGAAGGTGGTGGTGCCTGGCAGGAGGTGAAACGGTGAAAAGCGCATGCCTGCGCGACAGACGGTGGCAATACCGCGGCGCGCATAGCTGTCATTGACCAGGCGCAGCGCCTGTTCAAGTTCGTGAAGATTCTGCACCGGGCGGAAACTGAAACCTTCGATGGCCAGCGGCTTGCGGGCCAGGCGCCGTATGAACAGACGCCGGTACAGCGCTGCCGGCAGGCAGGCTTCCAGCCAGGGCTGGCCACGGCTTACCCGGTCACGCTCGCTGTGCACCCGGGGCTTTCTGCCGATACGGGCCAATACGCTGTGGTTGTGCAACATCGTCCACCTCCTTGTGGAATTGCCCAGTGCTGCGACTTCAGCCTTTGTCTGGCGGCAGCGACAGGGCAGGGCTTGCCGAGAGTGCCTGCAGCGTGGCGGACAGGGCGTCCCGCTGCGTGTTGTCCAGCGCTTGCATGATCGTGCCGATCCAGTCGGTATGTTCGGCAAATACCGCGTCCAGTACCGCTATGCCAGCCTGAGTCAGGCCGATGCTCAGCTTGCGGCGGTCATGGGCATCTTTGCGACGTTTGAGGAAACCATCGCCTTCCAGGCCGTCCAGCAGGCCGGTCACGGTGCCGGAAGTGATTGCCAGACGTGTTGCCAGTTCCAGCGGTGCCAGCCGGCCACCTGCGGCCTGCAGCGTCAGCAAGATGGCAAAACGCCCCTCCGAAAGGTTATGGCGTGCCAGCCGCACGGCGCACACACGGTTGATTGCCGCCGCTGCGGACAGCAGCTCGAAACACAATCGAACGCTTTGCCTGGCCTCGGCGGGGGCATCGGCCAAGGCATTGAGCATGATGTGATGCTTGTTCTCAAGAGTATTCATAAGGCGCAGTGTATCTTGGTGCCTTAGTAAGTCAACAGGCTTTAAATGACAAGCCAAAGTCAGCAGCAGGCGGCTACCTTCCGGGGTGGCTGTCATGCATGTTACGAATGTTCAGGGTGCATGGTTTTGATTTCCATCAGAAACGCTGATTGGTGATCATGGCGGCATCGATCCGTAGAGAGTGTGTGGCCATGTTCAGTAAAACAATGCTTGTACTGGTATTGCCGGTGGCCATGGCGCTGCTTGCTGGTGCAGTCCTGCCATTCCAGGCGGCAGGCAACGCTGCCGTAGGGCGTGCGCTGGGGCACTGGTTGTGGGGGGCGTTCACTTCACTGTCCGTCAGTTCGCTGGTGGTGATTGCCGCGTTACTGGTTTTCCGGGTGCCGGCGCCAGACATGGGCAAAGCCCTGCAGGGGCCTTGGTGGCTTTGGATCGGCGGGGTCCTGGGGGCGATGTATGTGGCCGGGGCGGCAGCCCTTACCCATAAACTGGGTGCTGCGGGGTTTTTGGTACTGGTCGTTGCGGGGCAGATCATCTCGGCAGTGCTCGCCGACCACTTCGGCGTGATGGGGCTGGGGGGCAAACCGCTCAGTTTGGCCAGGTTGGCGGGTGTAGTGCTCATTCTGTGCGGTGTACTGCTGGTGCAGGGCAACTGGGCGGCAGGTCCATTGGCCAGTAATGCTGCGGCCGCGAAACAGCCTGAAAGCTGATCAGTGCCCCGGCTGGCTACAGGCCCACAGGGTTTCGCGTAGCCAGCGGTGCCCAGGGTCGCTGTCCTTGCGGCTGTGCCAGGCCTGCTGGTAATCAAACGAGGGAATGGCCAGTGGTGGGGTAAACTGGCGCAGGGTCGGGTGCTGGCGCAACGATCCCACCGCGCGACTGGCGACTGTCAGGACCCAGATCGGTACCGGCTAGCACCTCGACGGCTGCACTCCAGTGTGGCAAGGCCAGGGCAATACGGCGCCGTAAGCCTTGGGCGGCCAGCACCCGCTCGATTTCATCGAAAGCGTCCGGGCGCATGGCCATCAATACGTGCGGGCGTGCCAGCCAGTCATCCAGGGCTAGCCCGCCGCTGGTAGGCAGCACTTGGCGGTCGGCCACGCTGATGAAACTGTCGGCGAACAGCGGCTGGGCAGTAATGTCCTGCGGTAGATCGGGGAACAGCCCCATAGCCAGGTCCAGTTCTCCGTCTAGCAACTGCGCCAGCATGGTTTCGCGGCTGGCCTGGCTGACGGCCAGATCGATTCCGGGCGCAACCTGGCGCAAGTGGCGCAGCAGGGGTGGCAGGATGATGCGCGAGGAGTAATCGGACAGCGACAGCCGGAACCGGCGTTGGGCCATGGCTGGCTCGAATTGCGGGGCCGTCAGCAGGTTGTTGAGGTTGCCGAGGGCATCCTGCAGCGGTTGGGCCAGCGCCTGGGCGCGGGTGGTGAGGGCCATGCTGCTACCTTGGCGTACCAGCAAGGGGTCGTCGAAGTGTTTACGCAGTTGTGCCAAGGCGTGGCTGACCGCGGGTTGGCTGCGGTGCAGGCGCAGGGCGGCGCGGGTCACGTGCTTTTCGCTGAGCAGGGCATGCAGAGCGAGCAGCAGGTTGAGGTCGATCTTGCGCAGTTCATCCATGGGGTGAATGGCCTTGGCCACTGTTGCTGTTGTTGATCAGCTTAACAAATACGTTTGCCTTGCGTGGCCCCACAGGGACCGTGTCGGCTGTGGCGGGTACTTTCCACCCGTTTCGCTGTCATCCGACGCCGTCGCTACCCGCTGGCCGAGGCGGACAGGGCCCATGGGGACCTGGAGCAAGGGCTGTCGGAAGGTGCGCTGGTCCTGACCACCTGATCACCGATCCCGATGCCTTGTGCCGAGCCTTGCCATGGATGCCTTCGACAGCCGCCGCGCCGATGACCTTGCCACTTTGCTGGCGCTGCACGAGCAGGGGTAGTTCGCCGCTGCCGGGCGGCAACTGCAGCGTCACCCTACGGTGTTGTCCAAGCGCCTGAGTGCACTGGAGGCGCGCCTGGGCATTCGCCTGGTGGGGCGCAGTACACGGCAGTTGCGCTTTACCGATGAAGGCGAGCGACTGGTTACCAAGGTTTGCGAGGCCAACCGGCTGATCGCCGAGGCCGAACAGGAAGCGGCCGAAGGGGCGGCGCTGGTTGAGCGGGATGTTGGCCGATTTCGTGCTGGCCCACCCACAGGTGATGGTGGAGGCCGAGTATGCCGATCGCTTCGTCGACCTGATGGGCGAGGGTTTCGATGCCGCCATCCGTATTGGCGAGCTGGCCGACAACCGCCTGGTGGCCAGGAAACTGTGCGATCACCTGCGCATCCTGTGTGCGTCACCCGAGTACCTGGCTCGGCATGGCGCACCTGTGCAGCCGGAGGACCTCTCTGGGCATAATTGCTTGTGTTTCAGCGGCTTGCGAAGCTTTCCTGAATGGCGACTTATGAGTGACGGGCGACAGATAAGCGTCAAGGTTGCCGGCAGCCTGCGCAGTAATGACAACGAAGCCCTGCTGGAAGCGGCGCGGCGCGGCGTGGGTATTCTGGCCGGAGGGGACTGGCTGATGGACGAGGACCTGGCCAACGGTCGCCTGGTGCGGGTGCTGCCGCATTGGCAGCTGGATGTGGCTGCAGGCATTTACCTGGTACGGCCGACCGCGCGCCTCAACAGTGCTGCCCTGGTGGCTTTCAAGGCGTGGCTGGAGGCACGCTTCGAGGCCGGTGCACCCTGGCGACTTTGACTTGCTCTCGTTGAGTTGGCAGGCCCTGTGGGAGCGGACCGCTTTCTCCCGCAGGGCTTTATCGCCTTGCTACCGCATGCTGCACGCACTGCTCGTAATAGGTCTGCTTGATTGCTGCAGGCTTGAGCCGCGAGCGGCTGTTGTACGTCTGTTCGGTAATGCCGAAGGCGGTCATGCGCATCCACGGCTTGGGAAATTTGCGCACCTGCAACTTCTTGCGCGTGGCATAAAGGGTTACCCCGGAAAGCTTGGCCTGCTGGGCCTCGGCGGCTATCTGCGCGCCCCAGCCGCAAGTGTGGCGATCGTTCTGGCTCAGCGCCCGTGCCTGCACGCCGAAAGCGAGCGTGGCCAGCAGGCAGCCGGCCATCGTTGCTAGAAGTACTCGCATGTTGCTGTCCTAAGCATCTGAAGGAAAACGAAGTTTGCCTTCGCTTGAGGACGCTGGGGGCCAGCAATTTGCCGTCAGGTTGTGGCCATGAGCAACGGCTTGCCGACGGAGGTGCGCAGGCTGGCCCAGGCCAGGCTGGCGACCCAGATCACCGATACGCCGTAGTTCAGGCGCTGGTACAGGCCGAACAACTGGCCGCTTTGTGCCGCCTGAGCCATGAGCGCGACGGTGATGATCGCCAGTACAACGCAGGCCAGGGAGAACAGCGCCAGCGCCCTGGAACCGGCAATGCGGTTGCCCAGCCAGGCCCATAGAGCACTGGCCAGGGTAAGCGATAAGAACATCAGCAGGCCGCACAGGTTATGCAGTTGTTGTGACAAGGAAGGCTGTGCCGGCGCGCAACCCTGGTCGCAGGGAAACCAGCCGGTGCCCAGGCTACCCAGGCCGTGCAGCAGCACCAGCGCGGCACTCAGCAACGCCAGCTTCGAGCCGTGCCAGCGTCGTGCCAGGCCCCAGGCAAACAGCGCAAACAGTATGGCGAGGGGGAAGTTGTTGACCAGCGGCGACCAGCTCTGGGTCGGTGAACCGGTGGCGCCGAGCTGGCTCATGGCCTGTTGAACATGGTTGTAGCCGGGATAGGCTTGGGCGGTGAACCATACGCCAACCAGCAGCCAGACGGGAATCAGCAGGCCGCTGGCGAGCAGCAGGCGTTCGAGGGGTTTCATGCGGTGGGTTCCTTCCCTGGACGAGCGTGAAACCGTACAGTACAGGCTTTCGCCTGCATGGAGCCAGCCTTTCCAGGGTCGGGTGGCGGTTGCGGACGCCGACAAATACAGTATGGCGTGTATGTGATCGTACAACTGCTTGCGCTATCATGAGCACTGTCTTTCAAGGTGAACTTCAGGGCAATGACAGAGCAGCAGGTACAGGCAAAGACCCGGCGCAAGCCGCGCAGTCTGGCCCAGGAACTGGTCACGGTGCTGACCGAGCGCATTCGTAGCGGTCAGCTCAAGCGCGGCGACAAGTTGCCGACCGAATCGCAGATCATGGCCGAAGAAGGCGTAAGCCGCACGGTGGTGCGTGAAGCGATCTCGCGGCTGCAGGCAGCCGGGCAGGTGGAGACCCGCCACGGCATTGGCACCTTCGTGCTGGATGCGCCGGCCGCGGGTGGTTTCCGTATCGACCCGGCGACCGTGGTTACCCTGCGCGAAGTATTGGCGGTGCTGGAATTGCGCATTGCCCTGGAGACTGAATCGGCGGGCCTGGCGGCGCAGCGGCGCAGCGATGAAGCGCTGGCCGGCATGCGTGCGGCGCTGGACGAACTCAACGAAGGGGCGGCGCATGCCACGGATGCGGTGTCGGCGGACTTCCAGTTCCACCTGCGCATTGCCCAGGCCAGCGGCAACCACTACTTCGCCGACATCCTCAACCACCTGGGCACCAGCATCATCCCGCGTACCCGGCTGAATTCGGCTCGGCTGGCCCATGATGACCAGGCGCACTACATGAGCCGGCTGATGCATGAGCACGAGGCAATCTACGAAGCCATCGCCCGGCGTGATAGCGAAGGGGCGAAAATGGCCATGCGCATGCACCTGAGCAATAGCCGCGAACGCTTGCGTCAGGCGCATGAAGAGGCTGAGGCGCAGGGGGCCTGAGGCTGTTGTCGTCTGTACCGGCCTCTTCGCGGGCGCGCCCGCTCCCACAAGTATCACCGTGCCCTTGAGGACGAGGTGAACCCGGTGGGAGCGGGCGTGCCCGCGTAGAGGCCGGTACAGTCAAAAGAGAAGCCCCGCCATGCGCGGGGCTTTCTGGTTTCAACGGGCAATCAGATCGCGCCATCACGCCACTGGCCATTCACCAGCCGGCGCAGCCCCAGCGGGTTGCCGTCGCGCAGTGCCTCGGGCAACAGCGCCTGCGGGTAGTTCTGGTAGCACACCGGGCGCAGGAAGCGGTCGATGGCCAAGGTGCCGACCGACGTACCGCGCGCATCCGACGTGGCCGGGTATGGCCCACCGTGCACCATCGCATCACACACCTCGACACCGGTCGGGTAACCATTGACCAGGATTCGCCCGACTTTCTCTTCCAGCAACGGTACCAGCCAGGCGAAGGCCTGCAGGTCTTCCGGCTCGCCGATCAGGGTCGCGGTCAGCTGACCGCGCAGGCCAAGCAGGGCGGCGCGTAATTGGTCGTTGTCCTGCACTTCCACGGCAACAGTGGTGGGGCCGAACACTTCTTCCTGCAGCAGCGGGTCAGACTCCATCAACAAGCGGGCATCGGCCTTGAACAGCTGGGCGCGCGCCTGGCTGCCTGCCTGCGCCTGGCCGGCCAGATGCTCGATACCGGCATGCGAATGCAGGTGCTCCAGGCCGCCAATATAGCTGCGCAGGCCGCCGGCGTTGAGCATGGTCTGGCCGGCCTGCTGGCCCAGGTGCTGGCCAAGCTCGACCAGCAGTTGGCTGTACTGCGGCGACTGCAGGCCGATCACCAGGCCCGGGTTGGTGCAGAACTGGCCAGCACCCAGGCACACCGAACCGGCCAGCTCTCGGGCGATAGCTTCGCCACGCCTGACCAGGGCGCCCGGCAGGATGATGACCGGGTTGATGCTGGACATCTCGGCGAACACCGGGATCGGCTGCGGGCGCTCGGCGGCCATACGGCACAGGGCGTCACCGCCTTTCAGCGAACCGGTGAAGCCGACAGCCTGGATGGCGGGGTGCTTGACCAGCCACTCGCCGACGCCGCCACCGAACACCATGTTGAACACGCCCTTGGGCATGCCGGTGCGCTCGGCGGCGCGCTGGATGGCACAGCCCACCAGGTCGGCGGTGGCCATGTGGCCGCTGTGGGCCTTGAACACCACCGGGCAACCGGCAGCCAGGGCCGCGGCGGTATCGCCACCGGCGGTGGAGAAGGCCAGGGGGAAGTTACTGGCTCCAAATACGGCTACCGGGCCTACGCCGATGCGCATCTGGCGCAGGTCCACGCGTGGCAGGGGCTGGCGCTCGGGCAGGGCCAGGTCGATGCGTGCACCGAGGAAGTCACCACGCCGCAACACCTGGGCGAACAGGCGCATCTGGCCGCTGGTGCGGCCGCGTTCGCCCTGAATACGGGCAGGGGGCAGGGCGGTTTCACGGCAGACGATGGCGACGAAAGCGTCGTCCAGTTCGTCCAGCTCGGCGGCGATGGCGTCGAGGAATTCGGCGCGCCGCGCCGGGGCCAGCTGGCGGAATTCGGCGAAGGCGGCGGCCGCGGCCTTGGCGGCCCTGGTCCACTTCGCTTTCGGTGGCTTGGGCGAAGCTGTAGGGCAGGGCCTCGCCGGTGCTGGCGTCCAGGCTCTGCAGGCGCTGCGGGCCAGCTGCGCTGCGCTGGCCGGCGATGAAGTTGTGGCCGAGGATTTCAGGCATGGGTGCTCCTGTAGGTTGAGAGAGAATCTGGCGGGTTGTCGCATGACCTGTGGGAGCGGGCGCGTCGAACCGCCGCGAACACCGGCAAAGCCGGTGCCATACACCGGGTTGCCTGCTTCGCGGGCATGCCCGCTCCCACAGGGGCCGCGTTGCAGTGCTGAACTGGACAAGCCCTGGGCATCAGGTAATCGGTGCCGGGTTGAACAGGGTGATGTCGTTGTGCAAGCGGTGCTGTTCGGCCCAGGTCTGCTTGCGGCCGCTGGCCACGTCCAGGTAGTAGTGGAACAGTTCCCAGCCCAGCTCCTCGATGGTCGAGCGGCCGCTGGCGATGCGCCCGGCGTCGATGTCGATCAGGTCGGGCCAGCGCTGGGCCAGCTCGCTGCGGGTGCATACCTTGACCACTGGCGCCATGGCCAGGCCGTACGGGGTGCCGCGGCCGGTGGTGAACACATGCAGGTTCATGCCGGCAGCCAGTTGCAGGGTGCCGCAGACAAAGTCGCTGGCCGGGGTGGCGCAGAAGATCAGGCCTTTGCGCTTGACCCGCTCGCCCGGGCCGAGCACGCCCTGGATGGCGCCGCTACCGGACTTGACGATCGACCCCAGCGACTTCTCTACGATATTCGACAGGCCGCCTTTCTTGTTGCCCGGTGTGGTGTTGGCGCTGCGGTCGGCGGCGCCTTGCTGCAGGTAGCGGTCGTACCAGTCCATTTCGCGTACCAGGGCGTCTGCGACCTGCTGGTTTTCTGCGCGCGAGGTGAGCATGTAGATGGCATCGCGCACTTCGGTCACTTCCGAGAACAGCACAGTGGCGCCTGCGCGTACCAGCAGGTCGGCGGCATAGCCCAGCGCCGGGTTGGCGGTTATGCCCGAGAAGGCATCGCTGCCGCCGCACTGCATACCCAGGATCAGTTCGCTGGCCGGCACGGTTTCGCGGCGGCGCTGGTCGAGTTTCTTAAGGCGGGTTTCGGCCAGGTCCATGATCTGTTCGATCATTTCCACAAAGCCCAGGCTGGCGTCTTGCAGGCGGTACAGCCACGGGTCGCTGAGGTCCACCGACGGGTCGTTGTCGTGCATCACCTGGTCGGCCTGCAGCTTTTCGCAGCCCAGGCTGATGACCAGGGCTTCGCCGCCCAGGTTGGGGTTGCGCGCCAGGTTGCGCACCGTACGGATCGGGATATAGGCATCGCGCGCGTTAATCGCCACGCCACAGCCATAGCTGTGGGTTATCGCCACCACGTCATCGACGTTGGGGTACCTGGGCAGCAACTCGCTGCGAATGCGCTTGACCGCATGCTCCAGCACGCCGGCCACGCACTGCACGGTGGTGGTGATGCCGAGGATGTTGCGAGTGCCAACGGTGCCGTCAGCGTTGCGGTAGCCGTCGAAGGTGAAGCCTTCGAGCGGCGGCAGCGGCTGCGGGACGGCGTTGCAGCGTGGCAGGCTGTCCAGCGCCGGGGCGGCGGGCATGGCCAGCTGGCTCTCCTGCACCCAACTGCCCTGGCGCAGGTCTTCCAGCGCGTAACCGATGACCTGCCCGTAGCGGCGCACCGGTTCACCCTTGGCGATGGCCACGGTGGCCACCTTGTGGCTCTGTGGCACGCCCTCGACCAAGGTCAGGCCGTCGGCGAAGCGGGCGCCTTCGCCCAGGCCGCCATCGTTGACCACCACCACGACATTGTCGTCGTCGTGCAGGCGGACGTAGCGGGGCGAGTCGGAATGTTCGATCAACTGCATGTTCGGGCCCTACTTGTCAGGTTCTCAGGCTTTTGTACATCCGCCCGCGGCGGTGGCCGACGCGGGCGTGTTCTCTCAATGGCGCGAGCCGGCCAGTTCGCTGCCGGCCACTGGCTCGGCGTCAGGCTTTGGGCTTTCACGCAGCTCGATGCGCTTGATCGGGCCGACGATCACCAGGTAGCTGAACACCGCCACCAGGGCGTTGGCGCCGACATACACCAGGGCCCACTTGAACGAACCCGTGGCGCTGATGATGTAGCCGATGACGATCGGCGTGGTGATCGAGGCGATGTTGCCGAAGGTGTTGAACAGCCCGCCCGACAGCCCGGCGATCTGCTTCGGCGAGGTGTCTGCGACCACCGCCCAGCCCAGCGCACCGATGCCTTTGCCGAAGAACGCCAGGGTCATGAAGCCGACCACCATCCACTCGGCGTCGACGTAGTTGCAGAACACCATGGTGGTCGACAGCAGCAGGCCGCAGACGATCGGCAGCTTGCGCGAGAAGGTCAGCGAATTGCCGCGGCGCAACAGCCAGTCGGAGATCACCCCGCCCAGCACACCACCGATGAAGCCGCAGACCGCCGGCAGCGAGGCAATGAAGCCTGCCTTGAGGATGGTCATGCCGCGCTCTTGCACCAGGTACACCGGAAACCAGGTGAGGAAGAAGTAGGTGATGGCGTTGATGCAGTACTGGCCCAGATACACGCCCAGCAGCATGCGGCTGGTCAGCAGTTGCTTGATGTAGCCCCATTTCGGGCCGTCGTTGCCGCGCTTCTGGTCCATGTCCACCAGGCCGCCGTTCTGCTCGATGTGCTCGAGTTCGCCAGGGCTGATGCGTGGGTGTTGGCGAGGGTTGTAGATGGTCTTCAGCCATATCATGGAGAACACGATGCCCAGCGCGCCCATGACCACGAACACGTGCTCCCAGCCGAAGCTGAACACGATCCAGCCCATGATCGGTGCGAACAGTGCCGTGGCGAAGTACTGCGCCGAGTTGAAGATGGCCGAGGCGGTACCGCGTTCCTGGGTCGGGAACCAGGCCGCGACGATGCGCGCATTGCCCGGGAACGACGGGGCTTCGGCAAAACCGACCAAAAAGCGCAGGGTGAACAGCGTCACCACCGCCCAGGCTACCGGCAGGCCGCCGACAAAGCCCTGCAGCAGGGTGAACAGCGACCAGGTGAAAATGCTGAAGGCGTAGACGTTCTTGGAGCCGAAGCGGTCAAGCAGCCAGCCGCCAGGAATCTGGCCAGCCACGTATGCCCAGCCGAAGGCGGAGAAGATGTAGCCGAGGGTCACGGCGTCGATGCCGAGGTCTTTCTGCAGGCTGGAGCCCGCGATAGCAATGGTGGCGCGGTCGGCGTAGTTGATCGTGGTCACCAGGAACAGCATGAACAGGATCAGGTAGCGCACATGCGTCTTCTTCGTCGCTTGCATGCTGGTAGTACTCCCACTAGTTATTTTTGTGCGGGCTCACGAATTGTAACCGGAGCGGGGCTGACCCACTCCGGGTGCGGCATATGGCAGGCCGCGGGCAGCGCTTACTGCGGCCCCATCTTGTCCATCAGTGCGGCGAGTTTGTCGTACTCGTCGGCGCTGAGGTCGGTAAGCGGAGTACGCACCGGGCCGGCGTCGTAACCGGCGATTCTGGCGCCGGCCTTGACGATGCTCACGGCGTAGCCGGCCTTGCGGTTGCGGATATCCAGGTAAGGCAGGAAGAAATCGTCGATCAGCCTGGCCACGGTGGCGTGGTCGTCGCGGGCGATCGCGTTGTAGAAGTCCATGGCGGTCTTCGGCACGAAGTTGAACACGGCGGAGGAGTACACCGGCACGCCCAGCGCCTTGTAGGCAGCAGCATACACCTCGGCCGTAGGCAGGCCACCCAGGTAGCTGAAGCGGTCGCCCAGGCGGCGACGGATCGACACCATCAACTCGATGTCACCCAGGCCGTCCTTGTAGCCGATCAGGTTCGGGCAGCGCTCGGCCAGTTTTTCCAGCAGGTCGGCGTTCAGGCGGCAGACGTTGCGGTTGTAGACGACGACGCCGATGGTTACCGATTTGCACACCGCTTCGACATGGGCGGCGACGCCTTCCTGGCTGGCTTCGGTCAGGTAGTGCGGCAGCAGCAGCAGGCCCTTGGCACCCAGGCGCTCGGCTTCTTGCGCGTATTCGATGGCCTGGCGAGTGGAGCCGCCGACGCCGGCGAGGATGGGGACCGACTTGGCGCAGGTGTCGACGGCGGTCTTGATCACCTGGCTGTACTCACTGGCGGCCAGGGAGAAGAACTCACCGGTGCCGCCGGCGGCGAACAGGGCGCTGGCACCGTACGGGGCCAGCCACTCCAGGCGCTTGGCATAGCCAGCGGGGTTGAAGTCGCCCTGGGCGTTGAAGTCGGTGACCGGGAAAGACAGTAGGCCGTGGGAGAGGATGGATTTGAGTTCTTGTGGCGTCATTGTTGTTGGCATCCTGTGGCGCTTGGGTGAAGGGGGTTGTTTTGCACTGGAGGTAAGTTATCGTACAACATGCATGATGACTAGTCCCTCCATGAGATTTTTTATGGCGCGGTTGGGAGGAGGTGCTATTGCCTGCACTGGCCTCCTCGCGGGCTTGCCCGCTCCCACAGAGACTGCGCTGCGCTTGAGACAGTTGAGAGATTCGTGTGGGAGCGGGCGTGCCCGCGAAGAGGCCGGTACAGGCGAAAAAACGGAAGCAGGAGACACAGATCGCAGACTACTCGCGATCAGTCATCGTATCTCTATGCAGGGAAGGAAAAAACGATCGCGGAGACAGGCACAAGCCCGCCGCCCGTTTCCACGGGAAGTGTTCTGGGACCAGCAGAGGGTGACCGGGGAAAACGGGGGCGGCCTTGCGCCGCCCCGCGATCAAAGCAGAGGAAAGCTAGGGTCAGGCCGCGTGCTGGCGCTTGATCTGCGCTTTGCGTACCTGGGCTCGGCAAGCATCACCGAAAGCCTGGAAGATCTTGATCGAGTCCGGGTTCTTCGCCGCTTGCCACTCCGGGTGCCACTGCACGGCGAACAGGAACGGCGAAATGCTCGGAGCATGAATTGCCTCGACCAGGCCGTCTTCGGCGTGGGCGATGGCCTCGATGCCGGCACCGAGCTTGTGCAGCCCTTGGCCATGCAGCGAGTTGACGCGAATCTCGTCGGTACCCAGGGTTTCACGCAGCCAGCTGTCCGGCTTGATCTTCACGCCATGCACCTGGGCGTATTGCACCTCGACCGGGTCTTCCGGGTTTTCCCGGTGGTCGTTGAAGCCTGGCTCGGCGTACACCTTCTGGTAGATGTCGCCACCCAGGGCAACGTTGATTTCCTGCATGCCACGGCAGATGCCGAAGATCGGCAGACCACGCTTGATTGCTGCCTTGACCAGCGGGATGTCGAACAGGTCGCGGTTCTGGTCCTGGCCTTTGCCGGGGGTCTGGTTCTCCTGGCCGTACAAGGCCGGGTCGATGTTGCTGCCGGCGCCCGTCAGGTACACACCGTCGGCCATGTCCAGATAGGTCTCGAGGTCCTCGATGCCGCAGCAGGTGGGCACCAGTACCGGGACGCAATCGGAAAACTCGACCAGCGGGGTGATGTATTTGTGGGTCATGACCTGGTAGTCATGGCCTTTGCGCTCTTGGCTGCCCATGGTCATCAGGACGACGGGTTTGCGCAGGGAAGGTTGCTTGTTGCCAATGTTGCTGTTGGACATATGTCACCTTGGGACAGGTTCGGCCTGTCGTTGTTGTGCAGGTGCACGGCGCGGGGCCTTGGGTGCAGCCTGTAGCCCCGAGCACTGCCGGCTCGTCGGAGGCGACGATTCCGGTCGGGGCTTGTAGATAGCTTGCCAGAGCCGTTCGATATGTCAAACGACGGAACAGGGCTTTGTGGCCGGGAATACGCCGGTTTTCAAGGGCTGAAACCGGTGCAGGCCCGTGGTGGCGAGGGTTTGGCGGGGGTTAAGGTCAATAATATTTAACGATGCAGTTGGGTCTTTGCAGCGGTGCAATGAAGGTGTCGCCTGTTCCGGCCTCTTCGCGGGCATGCCCGCTCCCACAGGTTGATCACCGGTCTCGAAGGCCGAGGGGATCCTGTGGGAGCGGGCGAGCCCGCGAAGAGGCCGGAACAGGTGTCAGTGCAGTATTTGCGCCAGGAACCCCTTGGCCCGCTCGGTACGCGGCTGGTTGAAGAATACCTGCGGCGGGCTGTCTTCGATGATCTGCCCGCCCTCGAGGAACAGCACCCGCTCGGCCACCTGGCGGGCAAAGCCCATTTCATGGGTGACGCAGAGCATGGTCATGCCGGTGCCGGCCAGCTGCACCAGCACATCCAGCACCTCGGCGACCATTTCCGGGTCCAGCGCCGAGGTGGGCTCGTCGAACAGCATTATCCGCGGCTTCATGCACAGTGCCCGGGCAATAGCCACGCGCTGCTGCTGCCCGCCAGACAACTGACTGGGGTATTTGTGCGCCTGGCTTTCGATACCAACCTTCTTCAGGTACATGCGCGCCCGCTCTTCGGCATCCTTGCGCGACAAGCCGCGCACGCTTGTGGGGGCCAGCAGGCAGTTGTCCAGCACGCTCATGTGCGGAAACAGGTTGAAGTGCTGGAACACCATGCCGATATCGCTGCGCACCTGCGCCGCTTCGCGGCTGGTGGCCGCCAGGTCGATGCCATCTACCTTGATGCTGCCCTGCTGGGCCACTTCCAGGCGGTTGATGCAGCGGATCAGGGTCGACTTGCCCGAGCCGGACGGCCCGCAGAGCACGATGCGTTCGCCTTCGCGCACCTGCAGGTCGATGTCGCGTAGCACGTGGAATGCGCCGTAGTGCTTGTTCAGGCCTTCGATGCGGATCAGCACCGGGCGCGGGTCGGGTTCGGGGGCAAGGGTGGCAAGGCTCAGTGGTGCGGTCATCTTGTTGTTCTCCCGCAGGGGTTCAGTCGAAACGGGTCGCGCTGTAGGGCGCGGGGTCGGTGAAGGGGCGTTCGCCGGTGACCAGTTCGGCCACCAGCCGGCCGCTGACCGGGCCCAGGGTGAGGCCGTGGTGGGCGTGGCCGAAGTTGAACCACAACCCCGGGTGGCGCGGCGCCGGGCCGATCACCGGGCGCATGTCGGGCAGGCATGGGCGACGACCCAGCCAAGGGGTGTCGTCCAGGCGCTCGCCCAGGGCAGGGAACAGCTTGCGCGCCAGGGCTTCGCAGCGGCCCAACTGGATCTGGTTGCCCGGCGCGCTGCTGGCGTCGAACTCGATGCCGGTGGTCAGGCGCACGCCGCGGGCCATTGGCGCCAGCACGTAGCCGCCCTGGGTATCACAGATAGAGTGCTCCAGTTGCGCACCGTCACGGGTGCTGTAGTGCATGTGGTAGCCACGTTTGATCGCCAGCGGGATCTGGTAGCCCAGGCCGTTGAACAGGTCGGCCGACTGCGGGCCGAGGCACGCCACCACCTCATTGGCGGTAATCGGGCCGCGGCGGCTGTCTACCCGCCACTGGCCGTCGACCTGGCGCAGGCTGCGTGCATCGCCATGCAGGAACTGCCCGCCGCGTTGCATGAACAGGGTGGCGTAGCCGCGGGTGAGGGCACCGGGGTTGTTCACGGTCTTGGGGTCGAGCCAGTGAATGCCACCGACCACGCTGGCGTCCAGCTGGTGCTCGCGGGCCTGCAACTGCCCGCATTCGAGGATTTCGAACTGCAGGCCATAACGGGCGAGGCCCTTGGCGTCGGCCTTGGCCTGCTCGAACAGTGCCGGCTCACGGAACACTTCGATCCAGCCTTTGGCCTGTACCAGCCCTTCCAGGCCGGCAGCAGTAATGAAAGCGTCGTGCTCTTCGACGCAGCGCTGCACCAGCGGCAGCATGTCGGCAGCGGCCCCGGCCAGGCGCCCGGGGGCCGACTGGCGCCAGTAGCGCCACAGCCACGGGGCGGCCTTGGGCAGGTGCAGCAGGCTGTAGCGCACATCGGGCTGGCGGTTCAGGCCGTAGCGTAGCAGCGCGCCCAGTTGCCGGGGGAAGGCATAAGGGATCACGCTGGAGCGCTCGATCAGCCCGGCGTTGCCGTGGCTGGTGCCGCTGCCCGGTTCGTCGCGGTCGATCAGGGTCACCTGGCGCCCGCGGGCCTGCAGGTGCAGCGCGGTGCTGACGCCGACGATGCCGGCGCCGAGGACAAGGGTCTGGCAATGCATGGAGCGTATCCTTCGGTCAGTTCAGGTGGCGGCCCAGGCGGGCTTCCAGGTGCTTCAGCAGGCGCCGCACCAGTTCGACGATCAGCAGATAGAGCACGGCGGCCCACAGGTAGATCTGGAAGTCGAAACTGCGCGAGAAAGCCAGTTTGGTCACGCCCATAAGGTCGTAGATGGTCACCAGCGAAGCGATCGCGCTGGCCTTGATCATCAGGATCAGTTCGTTGCCCAGCGGGCCGATGGCCACCAGCAGCGACTGCGGCAGGATCACCTTGAAGAAAGTGGTCGAGCGCTTCAGGTTCAGCGCCCGTGCCGCCTCATGTTGCCCGGGGGCGACGGCCATCAGGCTGCCGCGGAAGATCTCGGCCTGGTAGGCGGCGGTATTCAGGGTGAACGCCAGCAGGGTGCAGAACCACGCCTCGCGGAAGAACCACCACAGGCCGACGTCCTGCCAGAAGCCCTTGAGCGAGCCCAGGCCGTAATACAGCAGGAACAGCTGGGCCAGCAGCGGCGAGCCGCGGAAGAAATACACGTAGCCAGCGGCCATGCGCTGCAGCAGCAGGCTGCGTGACATGCGCGCCAGGGCCAGCAACAGGCCGAGCACGGCACCCAGGCTGAAGGAAATCGCCACCAGTTTGGCGGTTACCAGCAGGCCATCGAGAAAGCGCGGCCCGTAGCGGTCGAGTAGCTCGGGGTCGAGGACCAGCGCCAGCAGTTGTTCGAAGCTCATGCGCGTGCTCCTTGCAGGTGGCGGTTGCTGCGCCGTTCGATGAAGGCGAACACCTGCCCGGAAAGTGCGGCGAACAGCAAGTAGCCCAGGCAGGCGACGCCATAGAAGAACATCGGCTCCTTGGTCACGCTGACCGCCAGGTTGGTCTGGCGCATCAGGTCGACCAGCGAGATGGTGGATACCAGCGAGGTGTCCTTGAGCAGCGACAGCCAGTTGTTGGACAGGCCGGGCAGGGCGATGCGGGTCAGTTGCGGCAGCAGCACCTTGAAGAAGCCGGTGCGCTTGCTCAGGCCCAGCGCCGAGCAGGCTTCGAGCTGGCCCTTGGGCAGGGTCTTGAAGGCGGCCAGCCAGATCTCGCTGGAAAACGCGGCGAACACCAGGCTGAAAGCGATCATCGCGGCGAGAAAGGTATTGATCAGGAACTCACCCTGGTAGCCCATGGCCGCGAGGATCTTCTGCGCCGCGATCTGGCAGCCGTAATAGATGATCAGCAGTGTCAGCAGTTCGGGCAGGCCCCGGAACACAGTGGAGAAGGTGGTGGCCCAGGCCCGCGGCAAGCGCTTGCGCGAGCGTGCGGCGAGGGCGACAACCAGGCCCAGCGGCAGGCCGATGGGCAGGCAGGCCAGGGCCAGGGACACGGTGACCAGCGCGCCGGCCAGCAGCGCCTGGCCCCAGCCTCCGCTGGCGAAGGACAGCAAGGACAATTGATCGAGCATGACGAACACCTTGTGTTGACCTCACCGGCCCCATCGCCGGCAAGCCAGCTCCCACAGGTACATCTCTGTTCTTCAGGTCAGTGAGCAACCTGTGGGAGCTGGCTTGCCGGCGATAGGGCCCGGCCAGGCAATGAGGGCTTGAAGATCAGTTGTAGATATCGAAAGCGAAGTACTTGCTGGCGATCTTCTGGTAGGTACCGTTGGCCACGATCTGTTGCAGTGCAACGTTCAGGCGCTGGCGCAGGGCTTCATCGTCCTTGCGCACGGCAATCGCGGCATCGGCCTTGGTGTCGGCGACATCGCCGAGGATCTTGCAGCAATCCCCGCCGTTCTTGGTCATCCACTCGTGCAGCGGGAATTTGTCGGCAATCACGCCGTCCAGGCGGCCCGCGGCCAGGTCGGCATTGGCTTCGTCCATGGTCGGGTAAAGCTTCACGTCGGCACCGGCCTTGGCGTAGACGTCTTCGGCGTAGATGGCCTGGGTGGAGGACGACTGGGCGCCAACGGTGTAGCCGTCGAAGTTGGTCTGGGCGTCGCTGATCTTGCTGTCCTTGGCCACGGCGACGGTCAGCGGGGTGCGGTAGTAGTGGTCGGTGAAGGCGATCTTCTTGCGCCGTTCTTCGGTGTTGATCATCGACGCGACCACTGCGTCGTACTTGCGTGCCATCAGTGCCGGGATGATGCCTTCCCAGTCCTGGGCCACCAGCGTGCACTCGACCTTCATCTGCTCGCACAGGGCATGGGTGATGTCGATGTCGAAGCCGTGCAACTGGTTATTGGCGTCGACATAATTGAAGGGCGGGTAGGCACCCTCGGTGGCGAAGCGCAGGGTTTCGGCACTGGCGGCACCCGACAGCAGCAGGGCGCACGCACCCACCAAGGCCATGGTCTTGTTCATATCGCACCTCATTGCACTCTTGCTATTGTTGTTTTCCCGTCGACCACGAGGTGTAGCCGACGAATTCGTTATGTAGAGCGGCAGTTGCTTCCAAGCGTTTTTCAACATCCGGTCCGAGCTTCTTGCAGACCTCGTTGACCATCAGGTGCACCCACGACAGCATGGTCGAGGTGGACTCCCAGAACAGGTTGAACTCGGTGGGGATGCGGAACACCTCGTCGGCGTTGGCATCCGCCCAATCACAGAAGGGGTCGGTCACCAGGGTGACCGCTATGCCAGCCTCGCGCGCCTTCTGGCACAACAGCAGGGCATGGCGGGAATAACGGCGGGCTTCGAACACCACCAGGGCGCTATCTTCGGCGCGTCCCAGCAATACTTCGCCAAAGTGCCCGGCACCGATATCGACCAGTTGCACGCCATCGCGCAGGTACTGCAGCAGGTGGCTCATGCACATGGCGATGCCGCGCTCGGTCTGGAAACCGGCGATGAACACCCGCTGCTTGCTCGCCAGGCGCTGCGCGACGCAGTGCCAAGCGCTGCTCTGGCGATACTCGTGCACGCGCACCAGGGCGGCGATTTCCTGCTCCAGGCTGCCGGCGTTGTCACTGCCGTCCTGGTTCTGGCGGTAATCTTGCAGGCGGTCACCTACCAGCCATGGGCCATCGCCCAGGTCGTTTTGCAGGTCTTGCTTCAACGCCTTGAGGTGGGCATAACCCAATGAACGGCAGAAGCGGCCGACACTGGATTCGCTGACACCCAGCTTGACGGCGATGCTGGCCGAGGTCTGGAACGGCAGTTCGTGCAGGTTGGCGAGCATGTAGCTGGCGATCTTGCGGCCCGAAGCAGCGGCCCCTTCAAGGCTGTTTTCCAGGCGTTGCTTGATCGGTTGGCTCATGCTGCGGCTCCAGGGGTAAGGCTTGTGAAAGAAAATGGCTGTTTTCTGTCATCAAGTCAACATTTGACAGATAGCTGTCACATGCAGGAAAGTTTTTGTCGTTGCAACGCTGTAGCCATTCCAATTCCAACAAGGAGCTTCAGATGTCCGCACCTTCCACCAGCACCGTCGTGCGTGTGCCTTTTATCGAGCTGCAGGGCCTGTTGCAGAGCATCTTCCAGCGCCATGGCTGCAGCGACAGCGTGGCCCGGGTGCTGGCCTACAACTGCGCCAGCGCCCAGCGCGATGGTGCGCATAGCCATGGGGTATTCCGCATGCCCGGTTATGTCTCGACCCTGGCCAGCGGCTGGGTCGATGGCCAGGCCACGCCGAAGGTCAGCGACGTGGCGCCCGGTTATGTTCGTGTCGATGCCGCGGGCGGCTTTGCCCAGCCTGCGCTGGCGGCGGCCCGTGAATTGTTGGTAGCCAAGGCGCGCAGCGCCGGTATCGCCGTACTGGCGATCCACAACTCGCACCACTTTGCCGCGCTGTGGCCGGATGTTGAGCCATTTGCAGACGAAGGCCTGGTGGCCCTGAGCGTGGTCAACAGCATGACCTGCGTGGTGCCGCACGGCGCCCGCAAGCCGCTGTTCGGCACCAACCCGATCGCCTTTGCCGCACCTTGCGCCGAACATGACCCGATCGTTTTCGACATGGCCACCATGCGCCATGGCCCATGGCGATGTGCAGATTGCCGCCCGCGCTGGCCAGCAGTTGCCGGAGGGCATGGGGGTGGATGCCAATGGCGAGCCGACCACCGACCCCAAGGCGATTCTGGAGGGCGGTGCTTTGCTGCCATTTGGCGGGCACAAGGGCTCGGCCCTGTCGATGATGGTGGAGTTGCTGGCGGCGGCGCTGACCGGCGGGCATTTCTCCTGGGAGTTCGACTGGTCGGGGCACCCGGGGGCGAAGACGCCATGGACCGGGCAACTGATCATCGTCATCGACCCGAGCAAGGCCGAGGGCGAGCGGTTTGCCCAGCGCAGCCGCGAGCTGGTCGAGCAAATGCAGGCGGTGGGGCTGACGCGCATGCCGGGCGAGCGGCGTTACCGCGAGCGCGAGGTGGCCGAGGAGGAGGGGGTGGCGGTGACCGAGCAGGAGTTGCAAGGCCTGAAGGAGCTGCTTGGCTGACCCGGGCTCTTCGCGGGCACGCCCGCTCCCACAGGGGGCATCACAGGTTCCGGATATTGTGCATGACCTGTGGGAGCGGGCATGCCCGCGAAGAATCCAGCACAGATCTTGAGCCATGCAATGTTGCATAGACAACCTTGCACAATAGTTGATGTTCCTGAGCCCGCACTCCGGTTATGCTCAGGGCTGCCTTTTCGAACTGTCCTGATCCAAGGAGCTGCACGCTGTGTTCAAACATGTCGATGCCTATGCCGGCGACCCGATCCTCTCGTTGATGGAAACCTTCAAGGCCGACCCGCGCGCCGACAAGGTCAACCTGAGTATCGGCCTGTACTACGATGAGGCCGGCGTGGTGCCGCAACTGGCGGCTGTGGATGCGGTGGAAAAACGCATCGCCGGCCAGGACCACGAAGCCTCGCTGTACCTGCCGATGGAAGGCCTGGCCAGCTACCGCCAGGCGATCCAGGCGCTACTGTTCGGCGCCGACCACCCGGCCGTGACCGGCGGGCGCGTGGCTACCGTGCAGACCGTGGGCGGTTCCGGCGCACTGAAAGTCGGTGCCGACTTCCTCAAGCGCTATTTCCCGCAGTCCGAAGTCTGGGTCAGCAACCCGACCTGGGACAACCATCGCGCCATCTTCGAAGGCGCCGGCTTCAAGGTGCACACCTACCCGTACTTCGACCAGACCACCCGTGGCGTGGACTTCGACGGGATGCTGGCCACCCTGCAGACCCTGCCGGCCAACAGCGTGGTGCTGCTGCACCCGTGCTGCCACAACCCCACCGGTGCCGACCTGGAACAGCACCAGTGGCAACAAGTGGTTGAAGTGGTCAAGGCACGTCAACTTATCCCGTTCCTCGACATCGCGTACCAGGGCTTCGCCGAAGGCCTGGTGGAAGACGCCTACGCCATCCGCGAAATGGCCCGCGCCGGCGTGCCGTGCCTGGTCAGCAACTCGTTCTCGAAGATCTTCTCGCTGTACGGCGAGCGGGTCGGCGGCCTGTCGGTGGTCTGTGACGATGACGCCACTGCCCAGAGCGTGCTCGGCCAGCTCAAGGCAACCGTGCGCCGCAACTACTCCAGCCCGCCCAACTTCGGCGCCCAGCTGGTCGCTGGCGTGCTCGGCGATGCCGCCCTCAATGCCCAGTGGGCCGAGGAAGTCGAAGTGATGCGCAAACGGATCCTCGACATGCGCCAGGCGCTGGTCGATGCCCTGGCCGTGCTGCTGCCAGGCCAGGACTTCCAGTTCTTCCTGCGCCAGCGCGGCATGTTCAGCTACACCGGCTTCAGCGTCGAGCAGGTGCGCCGCCTGCGTGACGAGTTCGGCGTGTACCTGATCGACAGCGGCCGCGTATGCATGTCCGGCCTGCGCCCGGCCAACCTGCAACGGGTTGCTGAAGCGTTCGCTGCCGTTCAGAAGTAACCCTCCAGGGGCCCTGCGCGGCCCCTCCTGTGGGACCGCAGCCCTTCCGGGCTGCGCTGTCGCGCAGGGAACTCTGCCCGCAAACCCACCGCATTCGGTGTGGGAGCCGCGCTTGCCGGCGATGGGCTGCGCAGCGGCCCCAAAGTCCCAAGTCAATAACAATTCGTCAGAAGGGTGCCGCCTGCATCGGGCCTGCTTCGCAGCCCATCGCTGGCACATTGGTTTCAAGGCATGTGCAGCTAGACTTGAACAGCTCTCGCAAGGTCCAAACCACCTGTCACTTTTGCCAGTTGTGTCATAAGGCCCAGCCGCCAATACTTGCTCGTCCGTAAAGACTCCAAGTGCGAGAGGGAGTAATGAGGCTGTTTTATTGTGCAGGGCAAGCTCACACCTTCAAGTCGAAAGAGGATGTTCAACAAATCATTCGCCATGGTCGAGAGGTGCTAGCAGAGTACGATACGGCTGCCCGAGTTGTGTGGGGAGACAAACAAGCCTCGGTCTTGGGGAGTGTGGGGTTAAAAGGTGCTCGCAGTATTCACTACAGTGCCTACGGAGGGAGTGGGTCCGCTGCCAACTTGCCAGGCCTGATCGGTTATGCCGGATACTACTGGGACGCACTTTTTGGTCACTATACACTTGGCAATGGTTGCCGTAGTTACAGTCCTGGCTTGATGCGATTTTTATCTCCTGATCGCTTTTGTCCCTTTGGTCGAGGCGGTCTAAATGCTTACGGCTATTGCGCAGGGGATCCGGTAAATAATATTGATCCGGATGGGCACGCTCCAGTCACGCTCTTGAGCGTTTTCAGTAGACTAAATAGCGCTTTTAGTCGAGTGACTGGATCTTCGCTGGTACCAATTGTAACTGCAAAAAAATATGAAGGAAAAATTGTATTTCGCTTGGGCGGTCTCACAGCGTTCGAATCCAATAAACGGTCGGGGCGAAATCTACCGAAACTTTATATTAGTGCGCATGGAGTGCCTGGGGCCATTAGTGTTGATCCAGATATTAATGTGCATGTTCCGCTGTCTGTTCGGAGTCTTCACGATATGCTTGTCCAAGGGGGCGTAGAGATGCAAGGAAGGCAAACGCACTTTCTTGTTTGCTATTCCGCGATGAAATCTCCAACAACGGGAAAATCTGTGGCATCTGAAATGGCGGCGCTAACAAATGCCCAGTCTTCAGGGTATACCTCCACGGTTGGAGCTTGGGAGGGTACAACAAGCGAAGGGTACACGTTTGCGAAGGTACATGGCCTTTTGGGTGGAACATCGACAAAAACACGTGTAGGTGCCATCCGGAATCCACACAAGTTAAAGAAGAACGCCAACCAACTTTCCGAGTGGAGCAGGCAAGGGATTGTCGATAGGCCTCGCGATGCATACTGACGCATCTTTAACTTAGCCTCACCACAGACGGGTTGTCGACTGTAGAGTATATGAATGCCCCCCATCTTGAGGCTCTGTATCTGTCCGAAGGTGCTCGCCTGCCCGGTTTGCACCCGAGAAACCCTCGACGGGTTGCCGAAGCCCTCTCTGCCGTCCAGAAATAACCTTTCAGGGGCCCTGTGCGGCTGCGCCCCCTTTCGCGACGCAAGGCCGCTCACATTTAGCGCGCAGCTTCAGCAGACTCTTCCGCTTGTCATGACAAGTGCAACCGGTCCTCGGAAAAGGGCTTCGCAAGTGCAACCTTTCCGTGCACAATCGCGCTCCCTTTTTCGGTTGAGAATGGCGAAACGTCTATTTCGCCATTCTCAGCCTGTTGCAGTCTTGCGAGTGGAGCTTCACCCGGAATGAATGAGCAGGCCCCAAGCGTTGAACAACGCTTTGCAGAATCGACCCCCGCCACCCTCGGCAGTTGGTCGCGTCACGACACCACCTGGATGCTGGGCCTGTTCGGCACAGCGATCGGCGCCGGAACCTTGTTCCTGCCGATCAACGCCGGCCTTGGCGGCTTCTGGCCGTTACTGATCCTGGCCTTGCTGGCCTTCCCGATGACCTATTTCGCTCACCGCGGGCTGACCCGTTTTGTCCTTTCCGGGCGCAATGGCGGCGATATCACCGAAGTGGTCAAGGAGCATTTCGGCAGCACCGCCGGTGCCTCGATCACCGTGCTGTACTTCTTCGCGATCTTCCCGATCCTGCTGATCTACAGCGTGGCGCTGACCAACACCGTGTCCAGCTTCATCGAGCACCAGTTGCACATGCAACCGCCGCCGCGCGTGATCCTGTCGTTCGTGCTGATCCTCGGCCTGCTGGCCATCGTGCGCTGCGGGGAGCAGGCCACGGTCAAGGTCATGAGCCTGCTGGTGTACCCGTTCATCGTTGCCCTGGCGTTGCTGGGCCTGTACCTGGTGCCGCACTGGACCGGTGGCATTCTCGACAGCGCCGCCCAGGTGCCGCCGACCTCGGCGTTCCTGCACACCCTGTGGCTGGCGATTCCGGTGATGGTGTTCTCGTTCAACCACTCACCGATCATCTCCGCCTTTGCCGTCGACCAGAAGCGCCGCTACGGCGAGCATGCCGATGAGCGCAGCGGCCAGATCCTGCGCCGTGCCCACCTGCTGATGGTGGTGATGGTGCTGTTCTTCGTGTTCAGCTGCGTGCTCACCCTGAGCAGCGCCCAACTGGCCGAGGCCAAGGCGCAGAACCTGTCGATCCTGTCGTACCTGGCCAACCACTTCAGCAACCCGACCATCGCGTTCGCTGCGCCGCTGATTGCCTTCGTGGCCATCGCCAAGTCGTTCCTCGGCCACTATATCGGCGCCAGCGAAGGCCTGAAGGGCATCCTCGCCAAGGCCGGTGCACGCCCTGCGGCCAAGACCCTGGACCGGGTGGTTGCCGCGCTGATGCTGGTGGTGTGCTGGATCGTCGCCACCCTCAACCCGAGCATCCTCGGCATGATCGAGTCGCTCGGCGGCCCGATCCTCGCGGTGCTGCTGTTCCTGATGCCGATGTACGCCATTCGCCGCGTGCCGTCGATGCGCAAATACAGCGGTGCTGCCTCCAACGTGTTCGTAGTGGTGGTTGGCCTGGTTGCGCTGACCTCGGTGGTATACGGCCTGCTGGGCTGATACGCCGCCTGCTGTGACAAATGCCCGGGGCGCTTGTCGCCACCCGGGCATTTTTTTGTCCACAGGAATTGTCCGGCAATAGAACAATTTCACCAGCCCCCATAGGCACCCGGGCGCCTTCGTGCTTAACTCATTGTCCTTTTCAAACCCCGCATAAGGATTTCGTCATGGCTCAAGTGACTCTCAAAGGCAACCCGGTTCAGGTCAAAGGCGAGCTGCCGAAAACCGGCGCCCAGGCGCCGGCTTTCTCCCTGGTCGGTGAAGGCCTGGCTGACAAGTCGCTGAAAGACTACGCCGGCAAGCGCAAGGTGCTGAACATCTTCCCGAGCGTCGACACCCCGACCTGCGCTACCTCCGTGCGCAAGTTCAACGCCCAGGCCAACGATGTGGCCAACACCGTGGTGCTGTGCATCTCTGCCGACCTGCCGTTCGCCCAGGCGCGCTTCTGCGGCGCCGAAGGCCTGGACAACGTGAAGAACCTGTCGACCCTGCGTGGCCGCGAGTTCCTCGAAAACTACGGCGTGGCCATCGCCGATGGCCCGCTGGCCGGCCTGGCCGCCCGTGCCGTGGTGGTGCTGGACGAAAACGACAAGGTGCTGCACAGCGAGCTGGTTGGCGAAATCGCTGATGAGCCGAACTACGATGCGGCGCTGGCTGTACTGAAGTAAGAGTTGTGTGGGGCAGGGCGGGCATCTTTAGCCTGTACCGGCCTCTTCGCGGGTAAACCCGCTCCCACAGGTGCAGTGCAGTACCTGTGGGAGCGGGCAAGCCCGCGAAGAGGCCACCCCAGGCAATACCCTGTAAACGGCCCGGAACCATTTCCGGGCCGTTTTCATTTAAAGTTCAACCCCTTGGCAACGTCAGGCAAAGGTAAACCTCTGGTAAAGGCGCTTTGCTAAAACAATGCCAGTGCTTATCGTTCATCCTCCCCAGGCCGTCATTCCGAACAAGGTTCGTTCAACCCATGCAAGCGTCCAATTCCCGTTCCCCTCGTCGCTGGCTCGTTGGCCTGCTGATCCTGCTGCTGGTGGCTGCACTGGCCTGGTGGCTATGGCCTGCAGCGACACCTGCGCATAAAGAAGGCAGTGCCGGGCGCGGTGGCAAGGGCATGGGCATGATGGGCGGCCGCCCGGGCTTTGGCGGTTCCAGCGACCCGGTGCCGGTGCGCGTCGAGCCGGTGCGGGTGGGCGACTTCCCCCTGTACTACAAGGCCCTGGGCACAGTCACCGCGACCAACACCGTCAACGTGCGCAGCCGCGTGGCTGGCGAGCTGGTGAAGATCCACTTCAAGGAAGGCCAGCAAGTCAAGGCCGGCGACTTGCTCGCCGAGATTGATCCGCGCCCGTACCGCATCGCCCTGCAACAGGCCGAAGGCACCCTGGCGCAGAACCAGGCGCAGCTGAAGAACGCCCAGGTCGACCTGGCCCGCTATAAAGGCCTGTACGCCGAAGACAGCATCGCCAAGCAAACCCTCGACACCGCCGAAGCGCAGGTAGCGCAGTTCCAGGGGCTGGTGAAGACCAACCAGGCGCAGGTCAACGATGCCCGCCTGAACCTCGATTTCACCCAGATTCGCGCGCCAATCAACGGCCGCGTGGGCCTGCGCCAGCTCGACCTGGGCAACCTGGTGGCGGCCAACGACACCACCGCGCTGGTGGTGATTACCCAGACCGAGCCGATCAGCGTCGCCTTCACCCTGCCGGAAACCGAGCTGAGCACCGTGCTGGAGCGCTACCGCAGCGGTGCCACCCTGCCGGTCGAGGCCTGGGACCGCAGTGACAGCAAGCTGCAGTCTACCGGCGTGCTGGGCAGCATCGACAACCAGATCGACACCACCACCGGCACCCTCAAGTTCAAGGGCCGCTTCGAGAACAAGGACCTGGCCCTGTTCCCCAACCAGTTTGTCAACGTGCGCCTGCTGGCCGATACCCTCAAGCAGGTGACCCTGGCCCCGGCGGCGGCGATCCAGTTCGGCAACGACGGCACTTTCGCCTATGTGGTCAACGCCGAAAGCAAGGTGAATGTGCGCAAGCTCAAGGTGGGCGCCAGCGACGGCGAAAACACCGTCATCCTCGAAGGCCTCAAGGCAGGCGACCGCCTGGTGCTGGAAGGCACCGACCGCCTGCGCGAAGGCACCCAGGTGGAAGTGGTGGAGGACAGCTCGCAGGTGCCGACCACCCCGGGCCAGCACCTGCAAGGGCAGGAAGCCAAGGGGGCGGCACGCGCTGGCGATGTGCAGCCTGGTCAAGCACAGCCAGGTAGCGCAGCAGGCAAGGCGGGCGCATGAACCTCTCGCGCCTGTTCATCCTGCGGCCGGTTGCCACCACGCTGAGCATGCTGGCCATCGTTCTGGCCGGCCTGATCGCCTACAAGCTGCTGCCGGTTTCCGCCCTGCCGCAGGTGGATTACCCGACCATCCGGGTCATGACCCTGTACCCCGGCGCCAGCCCGCAGGTCATGACCAGCGCCGTTACCGCACCGCTGGAGCGCCAGTTCGGCCAGATGCCAGGCCTGGAACAGATGGCCTCGACCAGCTCCCGGCGGCGCCTCGGTGCTGACCTTGCGCTTTAACCTCGACATGAACATGGACGTTGCCGAGCAACAGGTGCAGGCCGCGATCAACGCCGCCAGCAACCTGCTGCCCAGCGACCTGCCGGCGCCGCCGGTGTACAACAAGGTCAACCCGGCCGACACCCCGGTGCTGACCCTGGCCATCTCCAGCAAGACCATGCCGCTGCCCAAGCTCAACGACCTGGTCGATACCCGGGTGGCGCAGAAGCTCGCGCAGATCAGCGGGGTTGGCATGGTCAGTATCGCCGGCGGCCAGCGCCAGGCGGTGCGGATCAAGGTCAACGTCGATGCCCTGGCCGCCAACGGCCTGAACCTGGAGGACGTACGCACCCTGATCGGCGCCTCCAACGTCAACCAGCCCAAGGGCAACTTCGACGGCCCGACCCGGGTCTCGATGCTCGACGCCAACGATCAGCTGCGCTCCCCTGAGGAGTACGCCAACCTGATCCTGGCCTACAACAACGGCGCACCACTGCGCCTCAAGGACGTGGCCGAAATCGTCGACGGCGCCGAAAACGAGCGCCTGGCCGCCTGGGCCAATGAAAACCACGCGGTGCTGCTGAACATCCAGCGCCAGCCGGGCGCCAACGTCATCGAAGTGGTCGACCGTATCAAGGCCCTGCTGCCGTCGATCACCGACAATCTGCCGGCCGGCCTCGATGTTTCGGTGCTCACCGATCGCACCCAGACCATCCGCGCCGCGGTCAAGGACGTACAGCACGAACTGCTGATCGCCATCGCCCTGGTGGTGATGGTCACGTTCGTCTTCCTGCGCCGTTTCAGTGCCACCCTCATTCCGTCGATCGCCGTGCCGTTGTCGCTGATCGGCACCTTTGGCGTGATGTACCTGGCCGGTTTCTCGGTCAACAACCTGACGCTGATGGCCCTGACCATCGCCACCGGCTTCGTGGTCGACGATGCGATCGTCATGCTGGAGAACATCTCCCGGCACATCGAGGAGGGCGAGACGCCCATGCAGGCGGCGCTCAAGGGCGCCCGGCAAATCGGCTTCACCTTGATCTCGCTGACCTTCTCGCTGATTGCGGTACTGATCCCGCTGCTGTTCATGGCCGATGTGGTCGGCCGCCTGTTCCGCGAGTTCGCCATTACCCTGGCGGTGGCCATCCTGATTTCCCTAATAGTATCGCTGACCCTGACGCCGATGATGTGCGCGCGCCTGCTCAAGCGCGAGCCCAAGGAAGAAGAACAGGGCCGCTTCTACCGCGCCAGTGGCGCCTGGATAGACTGGCTGATCAGGCACTACGGCAGCGCCCTGCAGTGGGTACTCAAGCGCCAGCCGCTGACGCTGCTGGTGGCCGTGGCCAGCCTGGCGCTCACCGTGTTCCTGTACATGGTGGTGCCCAAGGGCTTCTTCCCGGTGCAGGACACCGGGGTGATCCAGGGCATTTCCGAAGCGCCGCAGTCCACCTCGTTCGCCGCCATGAGTGAACGTCAGCAGGCCCTGAGCAAGGTGATCCTGCAGGACCCGGCGGTGCAGAGCCTGTCGTCCTACATCGGCGTCGATGGCGACAATGCCACACTCAACAGCGGCCGCCTGCTGATCAACCTCAAGCCTCATGGCGAGCGCGATGTGACTGCCAGCGAGGTGATCGACCGCCTGCAGCCGCAAGTCGACCGGCTGGTGGGCATCCGCCTGTTCATGCAGCCGGTGCAGGACCTGAGTATCGAAGACCGGGTCAGCCGTACCCAGTACCAGTTCAGCCTGTCGTCACCGGACGCCGAGTTGCTGGCGCAGTGGAGCGGCAAGCTGGTGCAGGCGCTGCAGCAGCGCGCGGAACTGGCCGACGTGGCCAGCGACCTGCAGGACAAGGGGCTGCAGGTGTACCTGGTAATCGACCGCGACATGGCCAGCCGCCTGGGGATAAGCGTGTCGCAGATCACCAACGCCCTCTACGACGCCTTCGGCCAGCGCCAGATCTCGACCATCTACACCCAGGCCAGCCAGTACCGCGTGGTGCTGCAGTCACAGGATGCGGCGGTGATCGGCCCGCAGGCGCTGGAGTCGATCCATGTCAAGGCCACTGATGGCGGCCAG
Organism: Pseudomonas putida; assembly: GCA_029953615.1. Taxonomy (NCBI): domain Bacteria; kingdom Pseudomonadati; phylum Pseudomonadota; class Gammaproteobacteria; order Pseudomonadales; family Pseudomonadaceae; genus Pseudomonas; species Pseudomonas putida. Next base: position 4,833,565 of record CP124529.1, read on the forward strand.
GTGCGCCTGTCGGCGCTGGCGCGCATCGAGCAGCGCCAGGCCCAGCTGGCCATTTCCCACATCGGCCAGTTCCCGGCGGTGACCCTGTCGTTCAACCTGGCCCATGGCGCTTCGCTGGGCAAGGCGGTGCAGGTGATCGAGCAGGTGCAAAAGGACATCGGCATGCCGCTGGGCGTGCAAACCCGCTTCCAGGGCGCGGCGCAGGCGTTCCAGGCATCGCTGTCGAGCACCTTGCTGCTGATCCTGGCGGCGGTGGTGACCATGTACATCGTGCTGGGCGTGCTGTACGAGAGCTACATCCACCCGGTGACCATTCTTTCGACCCTGCCGTCGGCGGCGGTCGGCGCCTTGCTGGCCTTGCTCATCAGCGGCAACGACCTGGGCATGATCGCCATCATCGGCATCATCCTGCTGATCGGTATCGTCAAGAAGAACGCGATCATGATGATCGACTTTGCCCTCGAAGCCGAGCGCCAGCAGGGCATGAGCCCGCGCGATGCCATCTACCAGGCCGCGTTGCTGCGCTTCCGGCCGATCCTGATGACCACCCTGGCCGCGCTGTTCGGCGCCGTGCCGCTGATGCTCGCCACCGGCTCCGGCGCCGAGTTGCGCCAGCCGCTGGGCCTGGTGATGGTCGGCGGGTTGCTGGTCAGCCAGGTGTTGACGTTGTTCACCACCCCGGTCATCTACCTGTACTTCGACCGCCTGGCCCGCCGCTGGCGCCCGGCCAATGACGTGAAGCAGGCCGAGGCATGAACCTGTCCGGTCCTTTCATCCGTCGCCCGGTGGCTACCATGCTGTTGAGCCTGGCGATCATGCTGCTGGGCGGGGTCAGCTTCGGCCTGCTGCCGGTGGCACCGCTACCTCAAATGGACTTCCCGGTGATCGTGGTGTCGGCCAACCTGTCCGGCGCCAGCCCGGAAGTAATGGCGTCCACCGTTGCCACGCCGCTGGAGCGCAAACTGGGCAGCATTGCCGGCGTGACCACCCTGACCAGCAGCTCCAACCAGGGCTCCACGCGGGTGATCATCGGTTTCGAGATGGGCCGCGACATCGACGGTGCGGCGCGCGAGGTACAGGCGGCGATCAACGCCACCCGCAATCTGCTACCCAGCGGTATGCGCAGCATGCCCACCTACAAGAAGATCAACCCGTCGCAGGCACCGATCATGGTGCTGTCGCTGACCTCGGACGTGCTGCAGAAAGGCCAGCTGTACGACCTGGCCGACACCATTCTGTCGCAGAGCCTGGCCCAGGTGCCGGGGGTAGGGGAGGTGCAGATTGGCGGCAGCTCGCTGCCGGCGGTGCGCATTGCCGTGGAGCCGCAATTGCTCAATCAGTACGGCCTGTCGCTGGATGAAGTACGCACGGCGGTATCCAACGCCAACCAGCGCCGGCCGATGGGCTTTGTCGAGGACGCCGAGCGCAGTTGGCAGGTGCGTGCCAACGACCAGCTGGAAAGCGCCAAGGACTACGAGCCGGTGGTGATCCGCCAGCAGAACGGCACCATCCTGCGCCTGTCCGACGTGGCAACCATCACCGACGGCGTCGAGAACCGCTACAACAGCGGCTTCTTCAATGACCAGAGCGCGGTACTGCTGGTGGTCAACCGCCAGACCGGGGCCAACATCATCGAAACGGTCGAGCAGATCAAGGCGCAGCTGCCGGCGCTGCAGTCGCTGCTGCCGGCCAGCGTGCAACTGAACGTGGCCATGGACCGTTCGCCAGTGATCAAGGCAACCCTCAAGGAAGCCGAGCACACCCTGCTGATTGCCGTGGTGCTGGTGATTCTGGTGGTCTACCTGTTCCTCGGCAGCTTGCGTGCCTCGCTGATCCCCAGCCTGGCGGTGCCGGTGTCACTGGTGGGCACCTTCGCGGTCATGTACCTGTGCGGTTTCTCGCTCAACAACCTGTCGCTGATGGCGCTGATCCTCGCCACCGGCCTGGTGGTGGACGATGCCATCGTGGTGCTGGAGAACATCTCCCGGCACATCGAGGACGGCCAACCGCCGATGAAAGCGGCCTTCCTTGGTGCCAGGGAAGTGGGTTTCACCTTGCTGTCGATGAACGTGTCGCTGGTGGCCGTGTTCGTCTCCATCCTGTTCATGGGCGGCATCGTGCGCAACCTGTTCCAGGAGTTTTCCATCACCCTGGCGGCGGCGATCATCGTGTCGCTGGTGGTATCGCTGTCCCTCACGCCGATGTTGTGTGCCCGCTGGCTCAAGCCGCAGCAGGCCGGGCAGACCCGCCTGCAGCGCTGGAGCGATCAGTTGCACCAGCGCATGGTCGGTGCCTATGACCACAGCCTGGGCTGGGCCTTGCGCCACAAACGCCTGACTCTGTTCAGCCTGCTGGCCACCATCGGCCTCAACATCGCCCTGTACGTGGTGGTGCCAAAGACACTGATGCCACAGCAGGACACCGGCCAGCTGATGGGCTTCATCCGCGGCGACGACGGCCTGTCATTCAGCGTGATGCAGCCGAAAATGGAAGTGTATCGCCGGGCCTTGCTGGCCGACCCGGCGGTGCAGAGCGTTGCCGGATTCATCGGCGGCAACAGCGGCACCAACAACGCCTTCGTGCTGGTGCGCCTGAAGCCGATCAGCGAGCGCAAGATCGATGCGCAGAAGGTGATCGAGCGCCTGCGCAAGGAAATGCCCAAGGTGCCAGGCGGGCGCCTGTTCCTGATGGCCGACCAGGACCTGCAACTGGGCGGCGGCGGCCGCGACCAGACGTCGTCGCAGTACCTTTATACCCTGCAAAGCGGCGACCTGGCGGCGCTGCGCGAATGGTTCCCGAAAGTTGTGGCGGCGCTGCGTACACTGCCGCAGCTGACTGCCATCGACGCCCGCGACGGTGCCGGCACCCAGCAGGTGACCTTGGTGGTCGACCGCGACCAGGCCAAGCGCCTGGGAATCGACATGGACATGGTCACCACGGTACTGAACAACGCCTACAGCCAGCGGCAGATTTCCACCATCTACGACAGCCTCAACCAGTACCAGGTGGTGCTGGAGATCAACCCGAAGTACGCCTGGGACCCGAGCACCCTCGAGCAGGTGCAGGTGATTACCGCTGACGGTGCCCGCGTACCGCTGTCGACCATCGCCCATTACGAGAACAGCCTGGCCAATGACCGGGTCAGCCACGAAGGCCAGTTCGCCGCCGAAAGCATCGCCTTCGACGTCGCCGAAGGCTACAGCCCCGACCAGGCCATGGCGGCACTGGAGCGCGCGGTGGCCAAGCTGGGCTTGCCTGAGGAAGTGATCGCCAGGCTCGGCGGTAGCGCCGATGCCTTCGCCAAGACCCAGGAGGGCCAGCCGCTGATGATCCTGGGTGCGCTGGTGCTGGTCTACCTGGTGCTGGGTATCCTCTACGAAAGCTACATTCACCCGCTGACCATCCTCTCGACACTGCCCTCGGCCGGCGTCGGTGCCTTGCTGGCGCTGTACGTCACCGGCGGCGAATTCAGCCTGATCTCGCTGCTTGGGCTGTTCCTGCTGATCGGGGTGGTGAAGAAGAACGCCATCCTGATGATCGACCTGGCCCTGCAGCTGGAGCGCCATCAGGGCCTGACACCGGAAGAGTCGATCCGCCGGGCCTGCCTGCTGCGCCTGCGGCCGATCCTGATGACTACCCTGGCGGCGATCCTGGGTGCCTTGCCGCTGCTGCTTAGCCATGCCGAAGGCGCGGAAATGCGCCAGCCACTGGGCCTGACCATCATTGGCGGCCTGGTGTTCAGCCAGATCCTCACCCTTTACACGACACCGGTGGTCTACCTGTACCTGGACCGCCTGCGTCACCGTTTCAACCGTTGGCGTGGCGTGCGCACCGACGCCGCCCTGGAAACCCCGCTATGACTTTTGCCCAGACCCCACTTCACCGCGCTCTGCAGACGCTGACCCGCGGGCGTGGCTCGCGCCTGCTCGGCGCCGGGTTGTGCGTCGCCATGCTCAGCGCCTGCACCCTGAGCCCGGACTACCACCGCCCGGAGCTGAGCAGCACGGCCCAGTTCAAGCATGCCGAAGGCTGGACCCAGGCCACGCCGTCCGATGCCATTGCCCGCGGCGCCTGGTGGGAAATCTACGGCGATGCCGGGCTCAATGCGCTGGTAGAAGAGCTCAACCGCAGCAACCAGACTGTGGCACAGTCGGAGGCCCAGTACCGCCAGGCCCAGGCGCTGGTGCGCAGCAGCCGGGCGGCGCTGTTCCCCAGCCTGGACCTGAGCGTCAGCAAGAACCGCTCGGCCCAGGGCACCGGCAGCTCCAGTTCGAGCCTGTCCAACAACAGCAGCGGCATTCGCAACACCTACAACGCCCAGCTCGGCGTCAGTTGGGAAATCGACCTGTGGGGCAAGCTGCGCGAAACCCTCAACGCCAACCAGGCCAGTGCCGAAGCCAGCCTGGCTGACCTGGCCTCGATCCGCCTCAGCCAGCAGTCGGAACTGGTGCAGAACTACCTGCAGTTAAGGGTGATCGACGAGCAGAAGCGCCTGTTGGAAGCCACTGTGGCAGCTTATGAACGCTCCCTGCGGATGAACGAAAACCAGTACCGCGCCGGCGTCGCCGGCCCGGACGCGGTGGCCCAGGCGCGTACCCAGCTCAAGAGCACCCAGGCCGACCTGATCGACCTGGTCTGGCAGCGCGCACAGTTCGAGAACGCCATTGCCGTGTTGCTGGGCAAGGCCCCGGCCGATTTCGCCCTGGCCGACAGCAAGGCCATTCCGGCGCTGCCGCAAATTCCGCTGGCCTTGCCCTCGCAGTTGCTGGAGCGGCGCCCGGACATCGCTGCGGCCGAACGCAACGTGATGGCTGCCAACGCCAACATCGGCGTGTCGCGGGCGGCGTACTTCCCGGACCTGAGCCTGAGCATGAGTGGAGGGTACTCCAGCAGCAGCTTCAGCAACTGGATCGAACTGCCCAACCGCTACTGGTCGGTGGGCCCGCAGCTGGCACTGACCTTGTTCGACGCCGGCAAGCGCAGTGCCGAGGTGGACCGCACGGTGGCGGTGTATGACCAGACCGTGGCGCAGTACCGCCAGACCGTGCTCGACGGCTTCAAGGAAGTGGAAAACCTGCTGGTGCAATTGAAGGTGTATGGCGATGAAGCGGTGGTACGCCAGGAGGCACTGGATGCTGCCCGCGAGTCGCTGCGCCTGACCGAGAACCAGTACCGCGCCGGGCTGATCGGCTACCTGGATGTGGTCAACGTGCAGACCACGGCACTGAGCAACGAGCGCAGTGTGTTGAACCTGCTGCAGGGGCGCCTGGTGGCCAGCGTGCAGCTGGTTGCCGCGCTGGGCGGTGGCTGGGATGCCGACCAGGCTCTTGCGGAGCAGGATTGAATCGACCTTTGGACGCGGCTCCCTGTAGGAGCGGCCTTGTGTCGCGATCGGGCTGCGAAGCAGCCCCCAGAAATGGGTACAAGCACAAATCACTGGGGGCGCTTCGCGCCCCGATCGCAACACAAGGCCGCTCCTGCAGCTACCGCGCATCCGTCCAGGCCCTTGTAGTCTTTGGATCCATTCCCATTCGCAAAAACCCCGTGCGTTTCGCTTAAGCTTGAGTACAATCGTCAGCTTTTTCCGGGCCCCCCGTCCCGCCGCTGGAACTTCCAATGCTGACCGGTAGCTACTCCTCTTCGCTGGTGTTGATTTCGCTGTGCGTGGCGATCCTGGCGTCCTATACCGCCCTTGACCTGACCGGCCGCATCGCCACGGCCAAAGGCCGGGCTGCCTGGCTATGGATGGGGGGAGGCGCATTGGCCATGGGCATCGGCGTGTGGTCGATGCACTTCATCGGCATGCTTGCCTTCAGCTTGCCCATCGACCTGGGGTACGACCTTGCCCTGACCGCGTTCTCGCTGCTGATCGCCGTGTTGTCTTCGGGCTTTGCCTTGTGGTTGGTCAGTCAGCCGAGCCTGCCTTGGCAGCAGTTGGCGTTTGGCGCGCTGATCATGGGCGCCGGTATCGCCTGCATGCACTACACCGGCATGGCCGCGCTGCGCATGCTGCCGGGCATCGACTATGATCCGACGCTGTTCGGGGCCTCGCTGCTGATCGCCGTGGGCGCCTCGGCAGCGGCCTTGTGGATCGCCTTCCGTCTGCGCGCGCATACCCCCTATGTGCGGCAGATTCGCGGCCTGGCGGCGGTGGTGATGGGCTTTGCCATCGTCGGCATGCACTACACAGGCATGTCTGCGGCGAACTTCCCCGAAGGCAGCTTCTGCGGTGCGCTGGCGGGGGGCGGTTTGCAAGGCGATGGCCTGGTCTACCTGGTACTGATCACCACCCTGGCGGTACTTGCGGTGGCCTTGCTCACTTCGGTGCTGGACGCCCGCCTGGAGGCGCGCACCGCCGAGCTGGCCCGCTCGCTGACCCTGGCCAACCAGGAGCTGACCCAACTGGCCCTGCACGACACCCTTACCGACCTGCCCAACCGTACCCTGCTGGCCGACCGTATCGAGCAGGCCATCGCCAAGGTAGCGGAGCAGGGTGGCTGTTTCGCCCTGATGTTCATCGACCTGGACGGCTTCAAACCTGTCAACGATGCCTTTGGCCACCACATCGGCGACCTGCTGCTCAAGGCCGTGGCGGCGCGCCTGCGCGGGCACCTGCACAGCCAGGACACCCTGGCGCGCATCGGCGGCGACGAATTCGTGCTGCTGGTGCAGTTGCGCGAGCCGAACGATGCCATGGATGTGGCGGTAAAGCAGGTCAACCTGGTGTCACGGCCGTTCCGCGTGGCCGAGCATGACCTGCAACTGACGGCGAGCCTGGGCATCGTCCTGTACCCGGGCAATGGCCAGGACCAGCACGAGCTGCTGCGCAACGCCGACGCCGCCATGTACCACGCCAAGAGCGCCGGCAAGAACGGCTACAGCTTCTTCGACGTGTCGATGAACAGCAACGCGCCCGCCAGCAACTGCAGTTGCTGCAGGACCTGCGCCAGGCCCTGGAGCAGCGTCAGTTCCGCCTGCACTACCAGCCCAAGTTCGACGCCCAGAACTGCCAGCCGATCGGTGCCGAGGCCCTGCTGCGCTGGGAGCACCCGCAGCAGGGCCTGTTGCTGCCCGACCGCTTCATCGGCCTGGCGGAAAAGACCGGCCTGATCATCCCCATTGGCGAATGGGTGCTCATCGAGGCCTGCCGGCAGATGCGCCAGTGGCTGGACCAAGGGCACCACGGCTGGCGCATGGCGGTGAACCTGTCGGCCATCCAGTTCTGCCATGCCGGGCTGGTCGAGAGCGTCGCCCGAGCCCTGCAGCAAAACAACCTGCCGGCCAACTGCCTGACCCTGGAAATCACCGAAACCACAGCCATGCATGACGCCGATGCCAGCCTGGCGGTACTGCAACGGTTGGCCGACATGGGCGTTGACCTGTCCATCGATGACTTTGGCACCGGCTATTCCAGCCTGATGTACCTCAAGCGCCTGCCGGCCAACGAGCTGAAGATCGACCGCGGCTTTGTGCGTGAGCTGGAGCAGGACAGTGACGATGCGGCGATCGTTTCAGCCATTGTCGCGCTAGGCCAGGCGCTGGGCCTGCGCATCGTTGCCGAAGGGGTGGAGACCGACAAGCAGCAGGACTTCCTGACCCGCCTGGGCTGTGATTCGTTGCAAGGCTACCTGCTCGGCCAGCCGGTGCCGGCCGAGCAGTTCATGGGCAAGTTGCAGGCCATGCGCCCGGAAAGTATGGCAGCGGGCTAAACAGCGTCGCGCAAGGTGGCGGCGGGCATGAAGGTATCCATCTCCGCCTCGACGGCCTCGATGATGCGCTCTACATCGGCGGCGGCCATGATCGCCGAGCAAGGAATGCCGGCAATCGCCAGGAAGGTTTCGCCGGTGGCGCGATCGAATAGCCGCGCGACCATGCTGCGCGGTGCATCCATGCTGGCTTCGAAGCCCAGTGGGTGGAAATGCCAGCGCATCACCTGGCAGGCGTTGGGGAACGTCATCTTGTTCATGCCAGCCTCCTTGTCCGTACCTGGACATGGTGTGCGGGTGGCCACATCGATGCGGCCGCCGGGAAAGTAACCATAGCACCTGTCACGCGCGATTCTTGTCTGCAAATACGACAAATGTACTAATGCATGACAAAGGTCACATCCTGGTCATGGCTAGCGCTTTTCGAGGGGCCGCACGGCAAACGTTTTCCTCGCACCTTGTCGGTGAGGCATGGGGTAAATCTGCAACTTTTCAGGTAGAGGGGTGAGCCCATAGATTCAGACGAACGGTGCAGCGCTGAAGCACTACCTGCGAATATCAACAACCTGTTCTGCCGGTGATCCTGGCGTACGAGGAGTAGGTCCTGACGGGTGTGCTGAGGCAGGTACCTGAGCTTGCAGAATCATGGTGTTAGCCCGCATAGAAAGTTCGGTGGGAACTGCGGTTGCCGCCGTTATTACATCGCGACCTATGTTGAAAGCGGGGGTTAGCTGCCTGCCTGCATGACGTATCGTTTCCGCTAAAGCCTCATCAGCCGCCAGGACTATCGACCGAGTCGCGCGACCGAGATGGCGCTGGGCCGCAACTGTAGTCCGCGCGAAGATACGAAGCAGATAACGGAAAATGGCAAACTGGCCACTTGGATCGTACTTGTTGACGGGATCTCCTTGGCAATAACTATACGGGTTGACCCCTCCTTTGCCGAAAGGAGATAGCTCATCAGGCGTTGTAAACCGAAAAACGCGGGGTTGATAAACCCGTAGGCCATTGCCCAGCGGATAACCGTGCGAGATAGGGTCGAAGCGTTCACCTGCAAAAGCTGACATCAGCAGGGCTATGCCTGCAGTACCGTCGCCATAAGGTGTGTAGTGATATGCAGAACTTGAGGGAGATGTCCCGATAACCGATTGTGCGCAGTCCAATTGGTAAAGCTTGGCGCTCATGCTGTTGGATTTTTGGCCTATGTTGCAATTCCCTGAGCCATTACGAGGCGATCAGTCAAAGAACCTGAGCAACTACATAAACGGTCTGATTGATAGTAAAGTCGAGTGATTGTGGCTTGCTTCGCAGGAGCAGTCATGCTTGTAACCTGCTGTGGTTATCGGGGGCTTGATTATTTCCAACGTCTGATCGCACGTCTACTGGCAGAAGTGTCAGGGCGCTAACCCAGCAGTCCTGCCGCAATATTGATAGTGAATCCTAATATCGCCGTATTGAACACGAACCCCACCAGCGAATGCGCCAGCACCACCCGCCGCAGGCCCCGCCCAGCGACGCCGACATCGGAGGTTTGCACGGCCACGCTGATGGTGAACGAGAAGTAGTGGAAGTCCCAGTAATCCGGGTTGCGCTCGCCGTCGGCGAAGCGCAGCGGCGGTTCGTGGGTTTGCCCGGTGTAGAACAGCCGGGCGTAGTGCAGGCTGAAGATGCAGCCGATCAGCAGCCAGGAACCGGCCACGGTCAGGCCGGGGTAGAGGTAGTGCAGGGCCAGGTCGGTGCCTTGCAGGCCACGGCTGGACACCAGTTGCAGGGTGACGGCGGCAAGGCTGGCGATGGCGGCGATGCACACGGTGAGCAGGACCAGGCCGGCGTTTTCGTCTTCGACGCGGGCCACCTTGCGGACCTTTTCCGGGCTGGCGCTCCAGCTCAGGTAGAGCACCAGCAGCAGGTATAGCCACACGCCCAGGTTCCAGCCGACGAGGATGTGCTGCACGATGTCGCCAGCGGGGATCAGCCAGGCGCCGAGCAGGCCGACCACGGTGGCGATGCTCAGGCGCGGGTGGGTGTGGGTCAGGCGGTGGAAAGCCATGGGGTCTCGTTTACCGTGGGTATGGGTACCACTCTAGACGGCTATCAGAGAGAGGAGCGGCATGCGATGTGGCCTGGTACCTGTCACTTAAGCAATTTGGGGCCGCTTTGCGGCCCATCGCCGGCCTCCCACAGGTACCGCGCAGAACTCAGGAATTGTGCGATCTCTGTGGGAGCTGGCTTGCCGGCGATGGGCTGCGTAGCAGCCCTGTTAACGCTAACTCACAGGCATTAGCTATGTGGCCTGTCCTTTTCGTTGCTGTCACCCATCGCACGCCATTGCAACTCTCAGTACACTGCACGCTCCAACACCAACATCCGTTGAACTCGAGGTTTCTGCATGACGCTCAGTCCTTTGGCAGGCAAGCCGGCTCCGGCCAGCGTGCTGGTCGATATTCCCCGACTGCTCACCGCCTACTACACCGGCCGCCCCGACGCTGCCGTGGCGGCTCAGCGGGTGGCCTTCGGCACCTCAGGGCACCGGGGCACTTCGCTTGAATTGAGTTTCAACGAGTACCACGTCCTGGCCATCACTCAGGCCATCTGTCTGTATCGCCAGGAGAAGGGCATCGATGGCCCGCTGTTCATCGGCGCCGATACCCACGCGCTGTCGGCACCGGCCACCGCCAGCGCCCTGGAGGTGCTGGCGGCCAATGGCGTGCAGGTGATGCTGTCCAAGAATGACGAATACACGCCGACGCCGGCCGTGTCCCACGCCATCCTCTGCCATAACCGTGGCCGCACCCAGGGCCTGGCCGACGGCATCGTCATCACGCCGTCGCACAACCCGCCGCAGAGTGGTGGCTTCAAGTACAACCCGCCCAATGGCGGCCCGGCCGACAGCGACGTGACCAAGTGGATCGAGGCCAAGGCCAACGAACTGCTGGCCGCTGAACTGGCGGGCGTCAAGCGCATGGACCATGCCCAGGCGTTGCAGGCATCCACCACCCAGCGCCACGACTACGTGACCAACTACGTGGCCGACCTGGAAAACGTCATCGACTTCGACGTCATCCGCAGCGCCAAGCTGCGCCTTGGCGTCGACCCGCTGGGCGGGGCAGGGGTGCGCTACTGGGCGGCGATCGCCGAGCATTACAAACTGGACCTGGAAGTGGTGAACACCGAGGTCGACCCGACCTTCCGCTTCATGACCGTCGACTGGGACGGCCAGATCCGCATGGACCCGTCCTCGCCATATGCCATGCAGGGCCTGATCGGCCTGCGCGAACGCTTCGACGTGGCCTTCGCCTGCGATCCGGACCACGACCGCCACGGCATCGTCACCCCGGACGGCCTGCTGCAGCCGAACAACTACCTAGCCGTGGCTATCGACTACCTGTATCGCCACCGCCCGCAATGGCGCAGCGATGCTGCCGTTGGCAAGACCGTGGTTTCCAGCGGCCTGATCGACCGCGTCACCCGGCGCCTTGGCCGTGAGCTGTACGAAGTGCCGGTGGGCTTCAAGTTCTTCGCTCAAGGCCTGTTCGACGGCTCGCTGGGCTTTGGTGGCGAAGAAAGTGCCGGGGCTTCGTTCCTGCGCCGCGATGGCTCGGTATGGGCCACCGACAAGGACGGTCTGATCCCGGCCTTGCTGGCTGCCGAGATGACCGCCCGCACCGGGCGCAACCCGAGCCAGGCCTACGCCGACCTGACCGAGGCGCTGGGCAAGCCGTTCGCCACCCGTGTCGAAGCCAAGGCCGATGCGCGGCAGAAGGCTTTGCTCAGCAAGCTGGCGCCGGAGCAGGTGAAGTCGACCGAGCTGGCGGGTGAGCCGATCGTGCAGATCCTCAGCCATGCACCCGGCAACGGCCAGGCGATCGGCGGGCTGAAGGTGATCACCGCCAATGGCTGGTTCGCCGCGCGTCCGTCGGGCACCGAGGACATCTACAAGATCTACGCCGAAAGCTTCATCGACGAGGCGCACCTGCAGCGCCTGGTACAGGAAGCGCAGGTGCTGGTGGATGCGGCGATTGCCTGATCGGTAACAAACCGCTTGGTTCTGTGGTGCGCTGTAAATTAGAATTAATCTTATTTACGCCGCCGCAGGGCCTTCCCCATGATCGACGCCGCGCCGCCACCGAAGCCTAGCCTGCCTGCCCTGTACCGGGAGCATCGCAGCTGGCTGGAAAACTGGCTGCGCCGGCGCATGGGCAATGCCTGGGATGCCGCCGACCTCAGTCAGGATACTTTCCTGCGCGTCCTGGCCAGTGCTCAGCCGCTGGCAGATATTCGTGAACCACGCGCTTACCTGCTGACCGTGGGCAAGCGCCTGCTCAGCAATTTCCACCAACGGCGCAGCCTGGAACAGGCCTACCTGGACGCCTTGGCGCATTTGCCCGAGCAGCATGTGCCTTCGCCAGAGCAGCGCTGGATAGTGCTGGAAACCCTGCAAGCGCTGGATGAACTGCTCGACGGCCTCAAGGCGCCGGTGCGCAGGGCTTTTCTCTGGAGCCAGCTGGAAGGCCTGGGCTATGCCGAAATCGGCGAGCGCCTGGGCGTATGCCAGCGCTCGGTGAAGCGCTACATGGCACAGGCTTACGAACACTGCCTGCTGGCCGAATTGCAATGACCAGCCATTCCCCCGATACCCGCGAAGCTGTACGTGCTGCGGCGCGTTGGCTGGCACTGCTGGATTCTGGTGACGCCAACGAAACGGACTTGCAACGCCTGGCGCAATGGCGCGCCAGCAACAGCTTGAACGAAGACGCCTGGCAAAAGGCCGCATTGCTGCGCGCGCGTTTTTCCGGGTTGCCCGGGGCGTTGGCGATGGCCACCCTCGACCGCCCGGATACCGGCCGACGGGCGCTGCTCAAGCAGGCCCTGGGGGTTGCAGCGCTGCTACCGGCGGCCTGGCTGGTCAGTCGCGAGCTGCCGCTGGAGGCCTGGACAGCCGACCTGCACACCTCGGTAGGCGAGCGCCGGCAGGTGCTGCTGAGCGATGGCACCTTCGTGCAGTTGAACACCGACAGTGCGGTGGATATCGACCTTGGTGCTCGCCGCCTGACACTGCTGCGCGGTGAAGTAGCGGTCAAGGTGCCTGCTGACTTGAGCCTGACCTTGCAAGTGCCTCACGGCCAAGTGGCGCTCAATGACGGTGAGGTCTGTCTGCGTCTGATTGATAACGCCTGCCGGGTGTCGGTGGTCAATGGGGTGGCCCGCCTGCAGCCGTTACGCGGCCCTGCGATGCTGTTACGGGCCGGGCAGCAGGCCCGTTTGCAGGCGGCTGGCGTTGGCCCGGCGAGAGCGTTTGATGCCTGGCCGCTAGGCTGGCGCGAAGGCGTGCTGCGCCTGGACGACCGTCCACTGGGCGAGCTGCTGCACGAACTGCGCAGGTACCGCCCCGGGCTGTTGCGCTGGGCACCGGAGCTGGAGCGCCTGCGCGTAACCGGCACCTTCCGCCTCGACGACACCGACCGGGTGCTGGCCTTGCTTGCTGCCAGCCTGCCACTGCAGGTGCAGTCGCGTACGCGTTACTGGGTCAGCCTGGCCGCGCGAAAAAATCGTGCGTGAGGCTGTCCCCTTTTTTTCCTTCGCCGGTCATTACCGGTAGGAGCAAATAAAGGGGAGCCTTGTTCAATGCCTGCAGTAATGTCTAACAGCCTGCGCCCGTTGGTGTGCGCAGTGCGCCCGTTGTTCGCCATGAGCCTATTGTTGTGCGCACCCGCCTGGGCCGATGAACCGGCTCGGCGCGCCTATCAGGTACCGGCTGCCAGCCTGGGCGCTGCACTGGCCCAGTTCGCCGACCAGGCCGGTGTCAGCATTTCGCTGGACCCGGCGCTGGTCAAAGGTCTGCACAGTAGTGGGCTGTCCGGTAATTACAGCGTCGACGAAGGCTTCATGCAGCTGCTGCGCGGCAGCGGCCTACAGTTGCTGCCGGTAGGTGAGGGCGCCTTCACATTGGGCCCGGCGCCCCAGGCGGGCGGGGCGCTGGAAATCGCCCCAACCAGCATTGTCGGCGGCTTGGCCGCCAGCGGCGAATCGCAACCTTACGCCGGCGGCCAGGTGTCACGACAGGGCGCGCAAGGCCTGCTCGGCTCGCGCGACTTCATGGAAACCCCGTTCAGTATTACCAGCTACACCAGCGAACTGGTCAAGAACCAGCAGGCGCGGACCTTGGGCGAGCTGATCGCCAGCGACCCATCGGTGCGCGCCACCAACCCGGCGGGTGGGCGCTTCGAACAGTTCACCATTCGCGGCTTCAGCCTGTTCAACAGCGATGTGGCCTATAACGGCCTGTACGGCATCCTGCCGACCTACTCGATCGACATGGAAATGGCCGACCGGGTTGACATCATCAAAGGCCCGAGCCAGTTGATCAATGGCATTTCGCCGCGAGGCAGTGTCGGCGGCGGTATCAATGTGCAGCCCAAGCGGGCCGGCGACCAGCCGCTCACCGAGTTTACCGGCAGCTATGCCTCGGCCAGCCAGGCAGGCGGTGCGGTGGACGTTGGCCGGCGCTTTGGCGAAGGGCAGCAGTTCGGCGTGCGCTTCAACGGCGTGAAACAGGCCGGCGACACCGAGTGGAACCACCAGCGTGTCGAGCGCGAAATGGCGGTGTTGGGCCTGGATTTTCGTGGCGAGCGCCTGCGGCTTTCGGCAGACCTGGGCCATACCGAGCGCGACACCGATGCACCACAGGAGCGGGTGCTGGTCGGCGCCAATGCCAAGGTGCCGGATGCCAACGACGTACGCCACAACTACGCCCAGGCCTGGAGCAAGGCGCGCACCAACGACACCTTTGGTGCACTGCACGCCGAGTACGATATCAGCGAATCGCTGCTGGCCTATGGCGCGGTCGGTGCGCGCAAGAGCAACCATGACTTCCTGCGCCACAACGTGTCGGTCACCAACGATGCCGGCGACTTTACCGTGCAGCCGCGCGACTTCACCCGCGATGAAACCGTGCGCACTGCCATGGCCGGCGTGCGCAACTGGTTCCATACCGGGCCGGTCAGCCACGAGCTGAACCTGGCCGCCACCTACTTCTACATGGACTTCACCAACGGCGGCGCCCGCTATGCCTCGGCGCCCAGCAATCTCTACCACCCGGTAGCCACGCCTACACCGGGCACGCCAACCCGCATCGACCCCGAGGTGTACACGGAAAACCGCTTTTCCGGCGTGGCCCTGGCCGACACCGTGGGTTTCTTCGACGAGCCGTCTGCTGCTGACCCTGGGTGCGCGCTGGCAGCGGGTGCAGGTGGATGATTGGAGCGACGGTATCAAGGGGGAGACCGCCTACGATGAAGAGAAGGTGTCACCCTCGGGCGGCGTGCTGCTCAAGGTTACCGAGCAGCTGTCGTTGTATGCCAACTACATGGAAGGCCTGAGCCAGGGCAAGATCGCGCCGTCGACATCGGTCAACGAAGACCAGATCTTCCCGCCGTTCACCAGCCGCCAGGTCGAGGTGGGGGCCAAGTACGACCTGGGTCAGGTTGCCTTCACTGCCAGTGCCTTCCGCATCCGCCAGCCCGCCTACGAAACCAACCCCGCATCGCGGGTGTTCGGCCCCAATGGCAAGCGCGACAACCGCGGTATCGAACTGAGCGTGTTCGGCGAGCCCGTGCAAGGCGTGCGGGTGCTGGGCGGGGTGATGTACATCGACAGCGAACTGACCGATACCGTTGGCGGCGCCTACGATGGCAACCGCGCGCCGGCCACGCCCGAGTACAACGTCAACCTCGGTGCCGAATGGGATGTGCCTGGGGTGAACGGCCTGACCCTGACGGCGCGGGGCATCCATTCGAGCTCGCAGTACCTGGACCAGAACAACAGCAAGCAGATTGACGGTTGGGAGCGCTACGACGTGGGTGCGCGTTATGCGTTCAAGGTAGATGCCACCCAGGTGACCTTGCGCGCCAGTGTCGAGAACGTGCTGGACGACCGCTACTGGAGTTCGGCCGGGGCCTCGGATGACAGCGAACCGGGGCTGACGCTGTCCACGCCGCGTACCTACCTGCTGTCGGCGACAATGGGTTTCTAGCAGGCCAGGTAGATTCAGGCAATCTGGGGCCGCCTTGCGGCCCATCGCCGGCAAGCCGGGCTCCCACAGGTACGGCGCAGACCTCAAGGTTTGCGAAATCCCTGTGGGAGCCCGGCTTGCCGGCGATGGGCTGCGCAGCAGCCCCAGGAGCACTGACTGACAACTATCAGGGCAAGCCCGCTAGGCTTGGTCAGGCACCACTGCGATCACGTCGATTTCCATCAGCCACTCGGCCTGGGCCAGCCCGGCCACCACCAGGCCGGTGGAGATCGGGAACACGCCTTTGAGCCACTTGCCCACTTCCTTGTACACCGGCTCGCGGAAGCGCGGGTCGGTGATGTAGGTAGTGGTCTTGACGATGTGTGACAGGTCCGAGCCGGCCTCTTCGAGCAGTTGCTTGACGTTCTTCATCGCCTGCTCGGCCTGCGCCCGTGGGTCGCCCAGGCCCACCAGGTTGCCTTCGAAGTCGGTGCCGACCTGGCCGCGTACGTAGATGGTGTTGCCGGCGCGCACCGCCTGGCACAGGTCGTTGTCCAGGGTCTGGTTGGGGTAGGTGGCCTTGGTGTTGAACATGCGGATGCGGGTATGGGTAGGCATCAGTGGGCTCCGAGGGTGCTGACGTTGCGGGTCTTGGGTTGCTGCTGCTCATCCGCTGCGCGTTGTTCGCGGTCGCGGTAGGCGGTATAGGTGCGTTGCGTGGCGATGTGCCCGGCGACGTGCTTGGCGTCGTGCCACACGCCCCAGATGAACGACGAGCCACGGCGCGACAGCCACGGCAGGCCAAGGAAGTACAAGCCTGGCTCGCGGGCCACGCCGCGTTGGTGCTGGGGCTTGCCGTTGGCGTCGAAGGTGTCTACCTGCAGCCAGCTGAAGTCGACACCGTAACCGGTAGCCCAGATGATGCTGGTGACGCCGGCCTTGGCCAGGTCCAGCTGCTGCAGCGGGTTGCGCATGCACTCCGGGTCGGCCAGGCGTTTGCGGGCTTCGGGCTCTTCCGGCAGGTCCAGGCCGTTGCGTTCGATGTAGGCATCGGCGGCATCCAGCAGGGCCAGGTAGTTTTCGTCGCCGCGGTTGATGTTCTCGACCAGGTTGTCCTGGAAGCGCGCCACGCCGTTATCGAACGACTGGGTCAGGCCGACCAGGGTCATGCCCTGGTGGGCAAGGGCGCGGAAGTCCACGGTGTGGCCGCCACGGGCGCCACTGACGGCAATGGTCACGTGCTCGCGGCCAGGCTTGGCGATTTCCGCGTCCCACTCACCCAGCACGCCCAGCCACCAGCAGAAGTCGCGGTTGCGGTAAGCGCGTGGCGGGCGATCGTGGGCACCGACCGAGAGATACACCTTGCGCCCGGCACGCATCAGTTCTTCGGCGATCTGCACGCCGGAGGAACCGGCGCCGACCACCAGCACCGCGCCGTCGGGCAGCTGCCCGGGGTTGTAATAGGCGGCGGAGTGGATCTGGTGCAGGTTGCTGTCTTTCGGCGCGATGGCCGGGATCACCGGTTTCTGGAACGGGCCGGTGGCGGCGACCACGCGGTTGGCGCGAATCACGCCTTCATTGGTTTCGATGGTAAAACCGGGGCGGTCGCTGTTGCGCAGCACTTTCTTCACTTCGATGCCGGTGCGTACGGGCAGGTTGTACTTGCGTACGTACTGCTCGAAGTAGTCGGCCACCTGGTCCTTGCCGGCGAAGGCATCGGCGTCGAGGTTGAATTCCAGCCCCGGGAAGCGGTCGTGCCAGACCGGGCCGTTGGCCACCAGAGAGTCCCAGCGGCCGCTGCGCCAGGCCTCGGCGATACGCTTGCGCTCGAGCACCAGGTGCGGTACGCCAAGTTTGCTCAGGTGTTCGCTCATGGCCACGCCGGCCTGGCCGGCGCCGACGACGAGGGTGTCGATTTCGAGGTTGTTCAGTGTCATGTCCGGGCCCTTGTTCAGGCGGTTTTTGTCAGGTCGGTTTGGAGGACCGCCGTTGCCTGGGGCCAGACTAGGGATGCCGTGGAAATGGCGAAAATAGTATTTAGCTGGGGCTTGCCGATAAAACGGCGAAGGCCTTGATTCTTGCCGCCTGTAGCGGGCCCAGCAGCAGCTGTTTCGGGGTTTTGTTCAAACGTTTCGTGGTCATAGTTTTTTCCTCTGCAAACCCTCGGAAAAAGGTCGTTTCGCTGGCCGAAAGGTTCAACCCAGAATGCTGTGTATCGCACAGCACAACAGGAACCATGACATGACTTTTTCCATCATCGGTCGTTGCCAGGAAACCGGCCAGGTCGGTATCGCCATCAGCTCTTCGAGCATCGCCGTGGGCGCCCGCTGTCCGTGGGTACGAGCCGGTGTGGGTGCTGTTGCTACCCAGAACATCACCTTGCCGGCGCTGGGCCCGCAGATTCTCGATGCCCTGGAACAGGGCCAGTTGCCGCCTGCCGCTGCGCTGGACCGGGTGCTGAGCGCCAATGGCTGGAGCGAGTACCGCCAGGTCACGGTGATCGACAGCCATGGCCAGGTGGCACTGTTCACCGGCAAGGAAGCCCTGGGCACGCACTGTGCCCTCGCCGGTGAGCAATGCGCGGCGGCAGGTAACCTGCTGGCCTCGACCCAGGTGATCGAAGCGATGGTGCAGGCCTTTGAACAAGCCGGCGGGCATCTTGCCGAGCGCCTGTTGGCCGCCATGCACGCGGCGATGGCCGCAGGCGGCGAGGCCGGGCCGGTGCACTCGGCGGCCTTGAAGATCGCCGGCGAGCTGACCTGGCCGCTGGTGGACCTGCGCGTGGACTGGGCCGAGGCGGACCCGATCGCGGTACTCGATGGCCTGTGGCAGGCGTATCGGCCGCAGATGCAGGATTACGTTACCCGCGCCCTCAACCCGACTGCCGCGCCAAGCTACGGGGTGCCGGGTGATGAGTGAATACGCCAGTCGCGCGCTACTGGCCCGGCTGGTCGGCTTTGCCACGGTCAGCCGCGATTCCAACCTTGAATTGATCGGGTTCATCCGCGACTACCTGGCCGAGCTGGGGGTGCAAAGCGAACTGTTCCATAACCCGGAAGGCACCAAGGCTAATCTGTTCGCCACCATCGGCTCTCGGGACGTTGGCGGCGTGGTGCTGTCCGGGCATACCGATGTGGTGCCGGTGGACGGCCAGGCCTGGACAGTCGAGCCGTTTGCCCTGAGTGAACACGACGGGCGCCTGTATGGCCGTGGCACGGCCGACATGAAGGGCTTCATCGCTTCGGTACTGGCGGCTGTGCCCGCGTTTCTTGCCCAGCCGTTGCGCCTGCCGGTGCACCTGGCGTTCTCCTATGACGAGGAAGTCGGCTGCCTGGGGGTGCGCTCGATGCTGGCCGCACTGGAGCAGCGTGCGCACAAGCCACGGCTGTGCCTGATTGGCGAACCCACCGAACTCAAACCGGTGTTGGGGCACAAGGGCAAGCTGGCGATGCGTTGCCAGGTGCAAGGCGCGGCCTGCCACTCGGCGTATGCGCCGTACGGGGTGAATGCCATCGAATATGCGGCGAAGCTGATCGGCAAGCTGGGTGATATCGGTGATGCCCTGGCATTGCCGGCGCATCACGACGAGCGCTTCGACCCGCCGTTCTCCACTGTGCAGACCGGTCTGATCAAAGGGGGCAGGGCGCTGAACATCGTGCCGGCGGAGTGCGAATTCGATTTCGAAGTACGGGCCTTGCCGGGGGTCGAGGCGCAGGCAGTGGCCGATCAGTTGCAGACCTACGCCGAGGCCGAATTGCTGCCGCGGATGCGTAAGGTCAATGCGGCCAGCGCCATTCGCCTGCAGCCGTTGAGCGCTTACCCGGGGCTAGCCACGCCAGCGGATAGCGAGGCGGCTCGCCTGGTGGCGTTGCTCAGTGGCTCGGATCAGTTCGGTACGGTGGCGTTTGGTACCGAAGGTGGGCTATTCGACCAGGCGGGGATCCCGACTGTGGTGTGTGGGCCAGGGAGCATGGACCAGGGGCACAAGCCGGATGAGTTTGTCAGTGTCGAGCAATTGCGGGGGTGTGATGCCATGTTGCTGAGGCTGGTGGATTACCTCAGGCAGGATTGATTGCGCTGGCTTCTTCGCGGGCTCGCCCGCTCCCACACTTATATCACCGGCTTTGTGGGAGCGGGCATGCCCGCGAAGGGCTGCAAGGCAGCCCCAATCAAGGTTTCAGAAGGTAGCCTTGACCTGCAGGCCCACCACCAACGCGTTATCGATGTCTTTCCCGGAGAATGCCCCCGGCTCGATGATGTATTGCACATCCGGGCGCAGGTTCAGCCACGGCGTGGCCTGGTAGCCATAGCTCAGCTCGATCAACTGCTCGGCGCTGTCGATGTCGGGGAACGGCTGCCCGGCGTTGAGCGCGGCATCTTCCTGCACGTCGCGGCTGCGTGGGTTGGGCACGGCACGGCCATAGCCCAGCGCCACGGTATCCTTCGGGCGGTTTGCGAACGGCTTGTACAGCACCACGCCCGCGCCATACCACCTGGTGAACGGCGAAGCGGCCTTGCTCGACGCCGAATACTGGCCGAAGGCATGCAGGCTGCGGCCCGGCGAACCCTGGTCGTTCCACACCGCCTGGTCGACCAGCAGGTAGTGGCCGCCACGGCCGGAAACTTCCTCGTCGCTGCCGATGCGTTTCACGTCGGAGCTGTCGTAGTAGTAACCCAGTTTGTACTCGCCCGGCAGCTCGCCCTGCAGCTTGTACACCAGCTCCACGGGTACCACGGTGCCGGTGGTGTGCTTGGGGCCCAGGTGCCAGGCGCGGCTGGAGTTGCCATTGCTCTGCGGGTCGACGTTGAACGCCGCCACTCGTAGTTGCCAGGACGGAGACAGGTCGTATTTCACCCGCACGCCAAGGTGGGCATTGGGGTAATTGGTCCAGCCACTGCCGCCAGACATGTTCAGCGGGTGACCGCAGAAGCCGGCGTTCATGAAGTTGCACAGGATGCCACTGTCCAGGCCGCCGAGGTCGTTGCCCATGGCCATGTAGCCGAGCTTGACGTTGAGTGCCGGGGTGAACAGGGTACGCTCGTAGCTCAGCTCGGTCAGGCGGGTGTACAGGCCGCCGAAGTTTTCCTGGATCGGCAGGCGGTTGCCCACCAGGTCTTCCGAGGCGCTGTTGCCGCGGCGGTCGTTGATGGTCAGCTGGACCTTGCCACCATTGTCCAGGCCATACAGTTTCGACAGGTCGAACTGCACGCCCAGTTTCAGGTTTTGCGAGTAGCGCGCCGAGCGGTGCAGGCCACCGTGGGCGTTGTAGGCGGTTTCGCCGCTGTAGTCGCCGGTGAACCTGACGCCGTCTTCTTCCAGTTGGTGACGCAGGCCGCCCCAGTCACCGGTCAGGGTGCTGCGGGTCATCAGGTCGCCGTCGGCCAGGGCGGTGCTGCTGGCAAGGGCCAGCAGCAGGGTGGGGGTGATGCGAATTGCGGATGGCATTGCTGTATCTCGTATTCTTTTCGGGGCCTGTTCGCGGGCACGCCCGCTCCCACAGGATTGTCACTGCCCTTGAGAAGGGTGCGATCCATGTGGGAGCGGGCGTGCCCGCGAAGCAGGCGACGCGGTATTACGGCAGAGCGTAAGAAATCACGTAGTCGCCACGGTCAGTCGACTGGCGCGCGCCGCCAGCCGTGATTACCACGTATTGCTTGCCGGTCTTCGGCGAGACGTAGGTCATCGGGCCACCCTGGCTGCCCACTGGCAGGCGAGCCTTCCAGATTTCGCTGCCGTTGCTGCTGTCGTAGGCGCGCAGGTAGAAGTCCTGGGTGCCGGCGATGAACACCAGGCCACCCTGGGTCGACAGGGTGCCGCCGAGGGTCGGCAGGCCGATCTTGATCGGCAGGTGCATGCGGATGCCGAGCGGGCCTGTGTCTTCTACGGTACCCACCGGTACCTGCCATGCCACCTGGCGGGTCTTCATGTCGATGGCGGTCAGGGTGCCGAATGGCGGTGCCTGGCACGGAATGCCGGCTACCGACAGGAAGCGGTTCTTGTTCACCGCATAAGGGGTACCCTTGAGCGGTACTGCGCCCATGCCGGTGTTCAGCGCTTCGCCACCGGAAGCGGCATTACCCTTGTTCTGCGACGGGATCATCTGGATCCAAAGGCCCAGGCGCATGTCGTTGACGAAGATGAAACCATGTACCGGGTCGGTGGAAATGCTGCCCCAGTTCATGCCACCCAGCGACACCCGGGAAGCTCAGCGACAGGTCGGTGCCCGGCGCGGTGTACAGGCCGTCGTAGCGCATTTTCTTGAAGTCGATGCGGCACAGCAGCTGGTCGTAAGGGGTTGCGCCCCACATGTCCGATTCTGTCAGGGTCTGCGCGCCGATCTGCGGCATGCCCACTGACTTCGGCTGGGTTGGCGAGTACGGCTCGTTAGGGATGTTGCTTGGCTTGACCGGTACTTCGTCGACCTGGGTCAGCGGCTTGCCGGTGGCGCGGTCGAGCACGTAGATCTGCCCGGCCTTGGTTCCGATTACCACTGCAGGTACCGACTGGCCGTCGTCCTTGGTGAAATCGATCAGGCTCGGCTGCATCGGCAGGTCGAAGTCCCACAGGTCGTTGTGCACGGTCTGGAACACCCACTTCTGGTTGCCGGTGGTGGCGTCCAGGGCCAGCACCGAAGCGCCGTAGGTATGGTCCAGCTTGCTGCGTTCGACACCGTAGATGTCGGTGGACGACGAGCCCATCGGCAGGAACACGGTGTTCATTGCCGGGTCGTAGGACATCGGGGCCCAGCTGTTGGGGGTGCTGCGTACATAGGTGCGGTCACCCTGCGGCGCCTGGCGATCTTCCGGGTTGCCGGGGTCGAAGGCCCAGCGCATTTCACCCGTGATCACGTCGAAACCACGGATCACGCCGCCTGGCATGTCGGTCTGGACGTTGTCGGCGACGCGGCCGCCGACCACCACGGTGGTACCGGCCATCAAGGGGGCCGATGACAGCTGGTAGTAGGAGTCCGGCACATCGCCCAGGCCGGCCTTGAGGTCGACCTGGCCGTTGTTGCCGAAGCCCTGGCAGAACTCGCCGGTGTCGGCGTCGACGGCAATCAGGCGGCCATCGATAGTGTTGGTCAGCAGGCGACGCTGGCAGTTGGCACCGGCCGGTACGCTGGCGGCGGTGATCGGCGAGCTGTTCGGCTGGGTTGGCTGGGCGATGGCGGCAGTGGCGTCGAAGTAGGCCATGCCACGGCAACGCTGCCAGACCTTGGACTGAGCGTTGATCGCGTTCTTCCACAGTTCCTTGCCGGTGTCCGCATCGAGGGCGATCAGGTTGTTGTGCGGGGTGCAGATGAACACCTTGTTGCCGACTTGCAGCGGGGTCAGCTGGTCTTCGGCACCGTTGCCGTCGCTGAGTGCCACGTCACCGGTGCGGTAGGTCCAGGCCACTTTCAGCTTGCTGACGTTGTCGCGGTTGATCTGGTCCAGCGCAGCGAAGCGGCTGCCACCTTCGGTGTTGCCGTAGTGGGCCCAGTCCTTCTGCGCCTTGTCGGCCTCGACCGGGGTCATGCCCGGGCCTTTGCCGGTAGGGGCGACGCTGGGGTGGGCGACGAACATGTTGCCGGCGGCGATCACCAGCAGCACGGCCATCACCCCGGCAACGCCATAGGCGCCGCGGCCGGCACTGGCACCATTGGCACGGGCCAGCAGCGGGTAGACCAGTGCGACCACCATACCGATTGCGCCGAACATGAACAGGCGCGAGAACAGCGGCCAGAACACCAGGCCTGCGTCGGCTAGCGCCCAGATGCCAGTGCCGACCAGGAACGCCGCGTACAGCCAGGCGCCGGCCGGTTTGCGGCGAGCGATAAGGGCGCCGGCGATGGCCATGGCCAGGCCGCCGATCAGGAAGTACCAGGAACCGCCCAGGCCGGCCAGCTTGACGCCGCCCGCAGCCAGGAGGAGGCCGAGCAGGGCGATGATCACGCCCAGGCCGACCAGGATGATGTTTGAGGCGCCAGAGGCGCGCGGTGTTTCTTTCATGCCAGGGATCTCAGCAGGTGGAATGCGCGCAGTGTAATCTCTTAGCTTGCTAATTAACAAGTTGGTACATAATTTTGTGGGGCGGATTGTCGCAGGGTTGAACGCTGCAAGGTGTGGCTAAAATTCTAGATCATGCGTTTAAAATTGCAGTAATGAGGAGGTTAATGTTGGTTGAATAGACTACGGCGGATCTTGAATGACCGGATTCAAACCGGCCACGGAGTGCCGCTGCTGTAGAACACCGCGAGCCAGACGGTAGCGGTGCCGGGGGCGGTCCATTCCACGCGGTGGCGGTAATGCGGCGGGATGTCCAGGCAATCGCCCGGCGCCAACAGCCGGGTGTGGCTCTCGTGCTCGAAGCGCAGGCCGGCGGCACCACTGAGCAGCACGATCCATTCGCCTTCGGCCTGGTCGTACCAGAAGCCGGGCGGGCTGGCCTGGCCACTGGATACGATACGTTCCACGCGTACGCCCGGGCGGCTGAGCAATTGGTCGACCCGTTCGGCGCTGGTGGGGTCGCAAGGGGGCAGGGCGGTCAGCAGGTTGGTCGGTGTCATGGAAAGCCTCGTTTACAAGGGAGTGGTTCCACTATGGACGCAATTGCCGTGCACCGCGCTTCTTGACCCGCCCGGCTGTTTGTAAGAACTTTCCGGGATTTGGAAGACGGGCAGCAAATGGACAAACTCCTGGCGATGAAGATGTTCGTGGCTACCGTCGACGCCCAAGGCTTTTCTGCCGCTGCACGCCGGCTTGGGCTGGCGACATCGTCGGTAACGCGCCTGGTCGATGCCCTGGAAACTGCGTTGGGCGCCACTTTGCTCAACCGCTCCACCCGTCAGGTCAGCCTGACCGAGGCCGGCGCCCGCTATTACGAGCGCGCGCGGGGTATTTTCGAGGCGCTGGACGAGGCTGATGCCAGTGTCGCCGACCGGGGCGAAGCGCCTGTCGGCGTACTGCGTCTGTGCTTGCCGGTGGAGTTCGGCAGACGCGTCATTGCCCCGCACCTTGGGCGGTTGTTGGCGCAGCACCCGGCACTGGAACTGGACATCGACCTCAGTGACCGCGTGGATGACCTGCTCGACGGCCGCTATGACCTGTCGATACGCCTGGGCGACCCCTCGCCCAATGACGAGCTGGTATGCCGCCCGCTCGGCCGCTTCCAGCGTTGGCTGGTGGCCAGCCCGGCCTACCTGGCCGGGCGTGACGCGCTGGAGCACCCGCGGCAGCTGCTGGAGCACGCCTGCCTGCGCTTTCGTTACGGGCAGAAAGGGCGCCCCTGGCGACTGGTACGTGGGCAGGAGAGCCTGGAGCTGGATGTGAGCGGACCGTTGCGCAGCGCCAATGCCGACATGTTGCGTGAAACCGCGCTGGCCGGGAGCGGCATCGCGCTGCTGGCCGACTGGCTGGTGCACGAGGATGTCGCGGCCGGGCGGCTGCAGCGGCTGTTCCCCGATTGGCAGGCCAGCCCCGGCGCGGCCAATGACAGCATCAACGCCCTGTACCTGCCCAACCATCGTGGTTCGCGGCGGGTGAACGCATTCATCGACTTTTGCGAAAACCTGTTGCAGCGCGGCACTTAGTGTTGCGCAGTGCGCAAAGCCCTGTTGCGCCTGCGCTGGATTCTCGCCTGGAGCGCGTCTGGGTAAGGTGGCCGGCATATTCCAACCATTGCCGAGGACACTCGCATGAATCCCTCCCTTGCCGCCGCGCAGCCTGCAGCCACCGGCCTCAGCCGGGCCCTGGTCGCCTTGCTGGCGTTCTGTTGCGGCGCGATCGTCGCCAATATCTACTATGCCCAGCCCATCGTCGGGCTGATCGCCCCGGACCTGGGGCTCTCCACCGAGCATGCCAGCCTGATCGTTTCGCTCACGCAGCTGGGCTATGCCCTGGGCCTGCTGTTGCTGGTACCGCTGGCCGATCTGCTGGAAAACCGCCGCTTGATGGTGGCCACCGCCGTGCTCGCTTGCATCAGCCTGCTGCTGGCTGGCACCAGCAGCACTGGCCAGGGCCAGTTGTTCCTTGGCTATGCGCTGTTGATCGGGTTCAGTTCCGTGGCGGTGCAGATGCTCATCCCGCTGGCGGCACACCTGGCGCCGGAGCAGCAGCGTGGGCGGGTGGTCGGCAATATCATGGGCGGCCTGCTGCTGGGTATCCTGCTGGCGCGGCCGTTGTCCAGCCTGGTGGCCGACTACTTCGGCTGGCGTGCGGTGTTCATTGGCGCTGCCGGGGTGATGCTGGCGATCATCCTGTTGCTGGCCCTGACCTTGCCGCGGCGGGTGCCCGAGCACAAGGCCAGCTATGCCGGGCTGATGCTGTCGCTGCTCACGCTGCTGCGCCGGTATCCCTTGCTGCGCCAGCGTGCGCTGTACCAGGCGTTGATGTTCGCGGCGTTCAGCCTCTACTGGACGGCGGTGCCGATGGCCCTGGCCACCCAGCATGGCTTGTCGCAGAGCCAGATTGCGGTGTTCGCCCTGGTGGGCGCGGTGGGCGCCGTTGCCGCACCGCTGGCCGGCCGCCTGGCCGATGCCGGGCATGCCCGCGCCGGGTCGCTGCTGGCGTTGCTGCTGGCACCGGCGGCACTGTTGCTCGGGCTGACGGTACCGGGCTACAGCGTGATCGGCCTGGGCCTGACCGGTGTGCTGCTGGATTTTGCAGTGCAGATGAACATGGTCATCGGCCAGCGTGAGGTGTACGCGCTGGACCCGGCCAGCCGCGGGCGGCTGAATGCGGTGTACATGACCAGCATCTTCCTGGGTGGGGCGCTGGGTTCGGCGGTGGCCAGTGCGGTGTTCAGCCAGTTCGGCTGGCACGGTGTGGCACTGGTTGGTGCGGGGTTGCCGGGGGTGGCCTTGCTCATCTTCGTTGCCAAAGCGCGCCGGGGTTGAATGCGAGCCCACGGGTTGTCGCGATCCTTGTAAGAGCGGCCTTGTGTCGCGAAAGGGCTGCAAAGCAGCCCCGGCGATATCCGCAGCGAAGCCGATATCCCGGGGCCGCTGCGCTCCCCATCGCGACACAAGGCCGCTCCTGCAGGCATCGCGACAGTCTTTACGTAGTGCTACCGCCCAAGCGGCAACGCCACACCAATCAAGGCAAACAGGCTGCCGCAGCAGCGGTTGAAGCCTTTGCCGCCCTTCGCCAGCCATGGCCGGATGCGAAACGCCAGGCGCGCCAGCAGGTATTCCACCAGGAACTCGACGCTGGCAAAGGTTGCCGCCATCACTACGAACTGCAGCAGCAACCCACGCTGTGGATCGATGAACTGCGGCAGGAAAGCGCCATAGAACAGCAGCACCTTGGGGTTGGCCATTGCCGACAGCAGGCCTTGGCGGAACAAGCCGGCATTGCCCAGTCGCGCGCTTTGCGCGGTCAGTTCCAGGTGCAGGCCCGGGCTGCGCCACAGCTGGATGCCCAGCCAGATCAGATAGGCGCCGCCCACCCACTTGAGCACGCTCAGCACCGAGGCCGAGGCCTGCAGCAATGCACTGAGGCCGAACATGGCCAGGGCGATCAGGGCGCTGAAACCAAACACGCCGCCGACGATAGTGAACAACGCCCGGCGTGCGCCATACAGGGCCCCGTGGGTCAGGGCCAGCAGGCTGTTGGGGCCCGGGGTCAGCGACAGGCCGATGCTCGCCAGCAGGTAAATGAGCCAGGTGTCGAGTGCCATGGGGGTAAATGCCTTGTTGATGTGGAGGGCGCCAGTCTATGGCGTCGGCATTGGCCTGCAAGGGTATGATTCAGACATTGAATGGTCATTTCTGGACGCTAGTTAATGCTGCCCGATATACGCTTGCTGATCTTGCCGTTACCGGATTTCGCCCTGCTGCCGTTCGGTGCCTTTCTCGACAAGTTGCGTTTCAGCGCTGACGACGAGGATTACAGCCAGCAGCGCTACTGCAGTTGGACCGTGGCAGGGCTGACCCTCGACCCTGTACCGTCGAGCAGTGGCGCAGTGGTGCAGGTCGAGGCTGTCGCGGGCCAGCTCGAGCTGGCCGGTTTCGATTACCTGGTGGTGTTCGGCGGGCGCAACGCCATGGCCACTGCCGCCCTGGCGCCTCGCTACCGGGCCTTGCTCAGGCAGGCCGGCAAGGCGGGCGTCAAGCTGGTGGGGGTCGACAACGGCGCGTTCCTGTTGGCCGCGTGCGGATTGTTACAGGGGCACAAGGTAGTGGTGCACTGGCGCCACGAAGCCGAATTTCGTGCGGCCTTCCCGCATCTGCAGGTGCTGACCGAGCAACTGTATTGCATCGACGGAAGCCGCATAACTTGCGCCGGCGGCACCGCCGCCATTGACCTGGCCGTCGCGCTGTTGTCACGTGCCTGCGGGCGAGCCCGTGCGCTCAAGGGCCTGGCCGACATGCTGGTGGATGAAACCCGCGATAGCCGCCATGCCTTGCGCTCGCTGGAGCTGGGGGCCGGGCAGGGCAGGCAGGTGCAGCGCGCGCAGGCGTTGATGCGTCATCACCTGGGTACGCGGTTGACCGCAGAGCAGTTGGCGGCAGAGCTGGGCATCAGCCGGCGCCAGCTGGACCGGCAGTTTCACGCCAGCCATGGCATGAGCACCAAGGCCTGGTGGCTGGAGCTGCGCTTGCAACAGGCGCGCTGGCGTTTGCTCAACTCCAGCCACAGCCTGGCGCAGATTGCCGATGAAGTGGGCCTGGGCGATGCCAGTTACCTGGGCAAGTGCGTGCGGCGGCGGTTTGGTTGTACGGCCCTGGAACTGCGCTGTCACGTAGAGAACTGAATTCACCAGCGGTTCACGTACCCTGTGGGAGCGGGTTTACCCGCGAAGAAGCCACCGCGGTGCATGGCACCGGCTGCGCCGGTGTTCGCGGCTAAAGCCGCTCCCACAGGGCCCCTGCTAATTCAATGAGTCATGTGAAGCCCTATGAGAGCGGGCTTACTGCGGCGTCCCGAACAACCCCGTCCAGTAAATCCCCGCGTCACTCTTCGGGTCCACTGCATACGCAGCGCCCAGCTCACGAAAGTCCGGGTTCATCAGCGTCGCGCAATGCCCCGGGCTATCCAGCCAGCCATCGACCACCTTGCGCGCGGTGTCACGCCCGGCGGCGATGTTTTCGCCAATTTGCTGATACAGGTAACCGGCCAGTTCTGCCCGGTCACCGGGGGTGCGGCCATCCTTGTCGATATGGTCGAAGAAGTTCTGGTTGGCCATGGCCCGGGTGTGGTTGGCGGCAACCCCGGCCAGCACCGTGCTCCAGCTCAGCGCGGGGGCGGCGGCGAAGGGCTGGCCACCGCATTGGCGCGGCACCTTGCGCGCGGCATTGATCTCCTGCAGCACCTTCTGCCCCTCGGCCTGCCAGTCGCCCAGGCGGCCACTGAGCAGCGGCCGGGCCAGCACGATGCGCCAGTCGCGGCCTTCCTGGCTCACGCCGATATCGACGAACTGTGGGTCAAGCACCACCTGGCAAAAGCTCTCTTCGATGGCATGCATGGCGGCACGCGCATCACGCGGCCCCGACAGGCTGATGGCCTGCACGTTGACCATCGGGTAGGCGGCGCGAGTCATGGCCTGCTGCAGGTCGCGGGTACCTTCCGGCGACAGCGCCAGGCGGGTATCACTGTTGAGCGGCGGCAGCTCCAGCGACGCTTCGCCACCGCAGGGCTGGGCCTTGCTGCGGTAGACATTGATCGAATCGATCAGTTGCGCCTCTTCGCCGGTGGCAGCCAATGCCCCGGTCGAGACGACCAGGCCCAGCGACAAGGCGGCAACAGATGACAGGACGCGCATGTGGATCTCCCTATGACTGGCAGCGTCTTGGTTTGCGCTGCTCATCCTACACAAGCCCGGGGCTTTTGGCCCGGGATCGTGCAAAGCAATGAAAACGCCAACAATCGTTACTGGCGACAAAAGAGGGAGTAGACCACTGGCCAGCGCAAAAGTGCGGACAGGTGCCAGGCATTTCTATCGAACCCCCGCAGTCAGCCTGCTCGTCGATGCACGGCGGGTATCAGCGTGCTAGCGCCTGGTTCGGTTTGTAGAACAGAAAATGCCTGGTCTGCGCTGTCCGGCGGTAGGCGTTGACCCAGGCCGGGCGCACATTGCGGTCATGGAAGTACAAGGCACCCCCGGTGCGGTCTTTCAACTGCTGGTTGAGTGCCTTGCGCGCGATCTCCTTGGCGATGGCGTAGCGTTGCGCTTCTTCGACCTGGTCCGGGCGCCCGTCGCACCACCAGGAGAACTGGCAGGCCTTGCTTTCCACACCCTGCTTGACCACGCCGCAGATTGTATCCGGGAAGCCATCATGGCCCAGGCGGTTGAGCACAACGCTGGCCACGGCGGCCATGTCTTCAGCGTCGGCACCCTTGGCCTCCCAGTAGAGGGTGCGGGCCAGGCAGGTAATGCTGTCATCCAGGGGGGCCTGACCGGCCGGGTCTACTGCCTGTGCTTCGCCCGGTGTGAGCGTCTCGGCCTTTTTCGGGGGCGGTGTGTCATGCACCACCTTTTCCTCGAGCACCTCGGCCTTGTCCTCGGCGACGACAGCCTTGGCCGGGTCGGCCGCGTGCAAATGGCCTGCGAGCAAAGCCGACGCCAGGCCGATCACCATCCACGAAAAGCGCATGAGGCAGGCTCCAGAACTGTGGTCTGGTTCACAGTCTAGCCAAGCGCAAGTATTAGCACCAAAGGCAGGGTGGCGGCGGCCATCACGGTCTGCAGGGCAATGATGGTGGCCATCAGCGGTGCGTTACCGCCCATTTGCCGGGCCATCACATAGGAAGACGACGCAGTCGGCAGCGCCTGGAAAAGCACCGCCACTACCGCGGCCTGGCCACCCAGGCCAAGCAGGCGGCATAGCCCCCATGTGGTCAGCGGCATGACCAGAAACTTGAAGACCGAAGCCGCCACCAGCGGGCGCACCTGTTGGCCCAGGCGGGCGCTGCCCAGGGCTGCGCCGACGCACAGCAGGCCGAGCGGCAGGGCGGCCTGGCCCAAGGCCTTGACCGTAGGCTCGATACCTGCTGGCAAACCCAGCCCGCTGGCGCGCAGCAGCAACCCGCTGGCGCAACCGACGATCAAGGGGTTGGCGAAGATGGCCCGCAGCACCGTGGCTGGTGAGCTATGGCGGGCGCTGAAGCGGGCAAATACCAGCACGCAAAGCAGGTTGACCAGTGGCACGATGGCGGCGTTGGCCACCGCCGCCAGGGCGATGCCGGCGCTGCCGTAGATGCCTGCTGCAAGGGTAGCGCCGATATAGTTGTTGAAGCGGATGCCGCCCTGGAATACCGAAGTGAAGTCGGCACCGTCGTGGTTCATTGCGCCCTGGTACAGCACCAGCAGCACGGCCCCGGCCAAGGTCGAGAGCATCAGCACCCCGACCATGCCCAGCACCGGCACGCCATCGAGATTGGCGGTGGCCAGACCATGGAGGAATAGCGACGGCAGCAGTACGTAATAGCTCAGGCGCTCGGCGCCGGGCCAAAAGTTGTCGGCGAGCAAGCCGCGCAGGCGCAGGAAAGTGCCCAGGGCAATCAGCAGGATGATCGGCAGCAGGGTAGTCAGCAACAAGTGGAGCATGGTCGACGTTCCGTGGGCGGGTACGGGGCACAGACTACGGGTGCGGACCAATTTGTAAAAACGTTGTTTTCTTTACTGACTGTTGAGAAAAAATGCATGATTGCTCAGGGCCGCGCAGCGGCCCCGGCAGTTTCACGCCTCCAGCGCAGTCTTCAAAACCGCACTCAAATGCCGCCGCTGGCTCTTCTCGTGCTCCAGCAACACCACCCGCCGAGTCAGCTGCGGTTCGCCAAATGGCAGGCAGGTGGCTGGTGGCAAGCGTTGCAGGTCGTCATCGGCCATGGGGATGATCGCCACACCCAGGCCCATCACCGCCATGCGCGCCAGCGCTTCCTGGCTGTCCAGCTCCATCTGCTCGCTCACCTGCAAATGCTGCCGGCGCAGTTCCTGCTCGATCTGTCGCCCGGCCCAGGCACGCTTGTCGAAGCGCAGGAACGGCTGGCTGGCCAGCAGCTGTGGCACGCTTTGTCCGGCGAGGTCATGGCTGGCGATGGCCCAGAAGCGGTCTTCAAACAATGGCGTGAAGTCCAGGCTCTGCGGATAGGGGCTGACCGGCTCGGTGGTGATCGCCGCATCGAGCTCGCCGTCTTCCACGCGCCGTGCCAGCTCTGCCGACATGCCGGAGGCCACGCTGATGTGCAACTGTGGGTGGTGTGCCTTGATCCACACCAGCGCCTTGGGCAGGCGCCGCGCCAGCACTGTGTGGATGGCCCCCAGGCGCAGGCGGCCGCGCAGGCTCGGCCCGCTGGCCAGGGCATCGGCCAATTCGTCATAGGCCGCCAGAATGCTCTCTGCGCGGGCCATCGCCAGCTGGCCGGCTTCGGTCAGCGTCACCTGCCGGCGGCTGCGGTCGAACAGGGTGACCTGCAGCTCGTCTTCGAGGGTCTTGATGTGCAGGCTCACCGCCGAAGGGGTGAGGCTGAGCAGGTCGGCGGCCCGGGCGAAGGTGCCGTGCCGGGCAATGGTCACCAAGGTGCGCAGGGCTTTGAGGGACATGCGGGTGGGTCCGGTTTCAGGCTGACAGGGCTGCATTGTCAGGCCCGGCCCTTTCGCAGCACAAGGCTGCCCCTACAGGTATTGCGCATGGCCGAACCATGGCGCTATCCCTGTCGGAGCAGCCTTGTGCTGGGAAAGGGTCGGTACAGACAACACTCCTCAGCGCTGGTTACGCCCGTAGGCCTGGCTGATCCGGTCGATCACCATCGCAAGGGCGACAATCGCCAGCCCGGCCTCGACGCCTTGGCCGACATTCAGGGTCTGGATCCCCGACAGCACATCTTCGCCCAGCCCGCGCGCGCCGATCATCGAAGCCACCACCACCATCGACAGGGCCATCATCACCGACTGGTTGAGCCCGGCCATGATGCTCGGCAGCGCCAGCGGCAGCGCGATACGCCGCAACCGCTGCCAGCGGCTCGCCCCCAGACCATGCGCGGCTTGCAGCAGCGAAGGGTCGATCTGGCTCAACCCCAGTTCGGTCAGCCGCACCAGTGGTGGCAGGGCATAGATCAGCGTGGCGAACACGGCGGGCACCTTGCCCAGACCGAACAGCATCAGCACCGGGATCAGGTAAACGAAGGCCGGCAGTGTCTGCATCACATCCAGTACCGGCAACAGCAACCGCTTCGCCAATGGCCGGGCAGCCAGCAGGATGCCCAGCGGCACGCCCACCAGCACGCAGAGGCCAGTACTGACCAGCACCAAAGCCGTGGTCTGCAGCAGTTTGTCCCATAGCCCGAGCATGCCGATCAGGGCCAGCAGCGCCACCAGTACCGCGCTGCGCAGCAAGCTGCGGCTGGCATGCCAGGCGAGCAGGCCTACCAGCAATAGCAGCAGCCACCAGGGCAGCAGGCGCAGCAGGGTTTCCAGGCCGACCAGCAGTTGCAGCAACTGGTCAGAGAAGCCGCGCAGGTGATCGCCGTAATTCAGCACCAGCCAGTCGACCAGCCGGTTGACGCTGTCGGCAAAGGAGAATTGCAGGGCTTGGGGGAAGTCGCCGCTCACAGGCTGCCCTCGACCTTGGTGGCAATGTCCGCAGGCAACCAGGCTTTCCACACTTCGCGGTTATTGCGCAGGAAGGTAAGGGCTGCGTCGCGGGGCGGGGTGCGCTGTTCGCTCATGTCGGCCAGCGCCTTGTTCAGTCGGTCGATGGGCAGGTCGACCCGCTCGAACACGCTCACCAGTTCCGGGTAGCCCTCGCGAAAGGCCTTGGACACGCCAATCGACAATTTGGCTGGCAGCGAGCTGCTACCCTTGGGCTCGGGGTTGCCGGCATCGGTGAGGGTGGCCCAGGCCTGGGCATCGAAAGGGGGCTCTTGCAGGCGTATGAGCTTGTAACGCCCCATCAAGGGGGTCGGGTTCCAGTAGTAGAAAAGCACCGGCTGGCCACGGCGGATGGCCGAGCCGATTTCGGCATCCATTGCAGCCCCGGAGCCACTGCGGAAGTTGGTATACAGATCATTCAGCCCGTATGCCTTGAGTTTCTGGCTGTTGACGGTCTCGGATGTCCAGCCGCTGGGGCTGTTGAGAAAACGCCCTTTGTCGGGCGACTCGGGGTCGCGGAACACCTGCGGGTAATGCTTGAGGTCGTCGACGCTGCGCAGGTCGGGCGCCATGGGCCTGAGCTTGCGTGCGGTATCGCCCTCGATCACGTAGGCCGGTACCCACCAGCCTTCTTCGGCGTTCTTGACCGTGTCGCCCAACGCGAACACCTGCCCGGCCTGTTCTGCCTTGACCCAGGCAGGGCTGCGCCCGGCCCATTCCTCGGCTATTACCTGCAGATCGTTGCGCGCCAGTGCCACCTCCATGCTGACGGTACTGCCGGGCAGGGTGTCGGTGGGGTAGCCATACCCGCGCTCCACGATCAGCCGCAAGATCTCGGTGGTGAGCGCGCCGCTTTCCCAACCGATGGCGCCAAAGCGGATGGGCGTGGAGCGTTGCGCCGAAGCGGCGCTATCGGTGCTGGCCAAGCCGACTGCGAGCAGCAGGCCGGCCAGCAGCGTCGGAATCTTTTTCATGGGGCCTCTTGGAGTGGCGCTACTGAGTTGCCGCAAGTGTAGACGACCGGCTCCGGGCCCGGCAGGAAGGCCGCTGCAAGCGACTGGCAGCGGCCTGCAGGCGCCTCAGACGCGGAACTGGTCCATCAGCGCCTGTTGCTGGTTGGCCAGGCTGTTCAGCGACTGGCTCACCCGCGCCGACTCGTTGGCTTGCCCCGACAGCGACTCGGTGACATCACGGATGGTTGCCACGTTGCTGTTGATTTCCTCCGCCACTGCGCTTTGTTCCTCGGCGGCCGAGGCGATTTGCAGGTTCATGTCGGTGATCACCGTCACCGCCTGGCCGATGCGCTGCAGCGCGGTGACGGCCTGGCCAACCTGCTGCACGCCGCCCTGGGCCTGGCGGTGGCTGTTGTCCATGGCCCCGACCACTTCGCGGGTGCCGCTCTGCAACGCTTCGATCACCTGGCGGGTTTCCTCCACCGACTCCTGAGTGCGCTGGGCCAGGTTGCGCACCTCGTCCGCGACCACGGCAAAGCCACGGCCGGCTTCACCGGCTCGGGCCGCCTCGATGGCGGCGTTGAGCGCCAGCAGGTTGGTCTGTTCGGCGATCGAACGGATCACCTCCAGCACCGAACCGATCTTCTCGCTGTTCTGCGCCAGGCCCTCGACTTCGGCCATGGCGTTGCTCATGTCGGCGGCCAGGGCATCGATGCTGTGGGTGGTGCGGTCTATCACCGCCAGGCCTTCGCGAGTGGCCTGGTCGGCGTCGCGGGCGGCCTGCGCGGCCTGGGCGGCGCTGCGGGCGACGTCCTGCGCGGTGGCACTCATCTCGTGCGAGGCAGTGGCCACCTGATCGACCTGGCGGTACTGCTGCTCCATGCCGGCGCTGGTCTGCGCGGCAATTGCCGAAGACTGGTCGGCGGTGCCACGCGCGGCCTGCACCGAGCGTTTGACCTCGGCGATGGTCGGCTGCAGCTTGTCGAGGAAGCGGTTGAACCAGCCGGCCAGTTCGCCCAGTTCGTCCTGCTTCTGGTAAGTCAGGCGGCGGGTCAGGTCACCTTCGCCGCTGGCGATGTCCTTGAGCATGCTTGCCACGCCGAGGATCGGCCGGGTAACGCCGCGGGCCATCAGCCACACCATCAGCAGGCCGGCAATCGCCGCCGCCAGGCCCAGGCCAAGTTCCAGCAGGGTGCCGCTGGTGTTCAGCGCGTCCAGTTCCTGTTTCAGCGCTTCGGCCGGCCCGGTCAGGGCGTTTTCCGGTACGTCCAGCAGCACGCCCCAGGGCTGGGCGTCCGGTATCGGCCGGAACGCGGCCAGCACTTTCAGGCGCTGCTGGTCGTGCACGATGGTCATCTTGCCGTCGGCCAGCTTGCGCACCAGTTCGGCACCCTTGGCGCTGTCGACCTGGTCGAAGCGCTGGGCCAGCTTGCTGGCGTCGGCGCTGTAGCCGGCCAGCAGGCCGACCGGGCTGAGGATGCCGACGGTGGTACGGCCTTCGTACAGGCTGCGGCTGGCCTCCTGGCTCAGGGCCTGCAGGCTGTTGAGGTTGATGTCGATGGACAGGGTGGCGATCACCTTGCCGTTTACCGCCAGCGGGAAGACGATGCTGGTCATCAGCACCTGCTGGCCATCGATGTCGTAGAAGTAGGGTTCCACCACGCACACCTTGCCGGACGTGCGTGGGCACACCCACCAGGTATTGGCAGGCTGGCCGCTGGGGCCGATCTCGGTGTTGGCCATGTCATGCTCGGGCAAGGCCATGGCCGTCAGCTGGCCGACACGCGGTTGCGACCAGTACAGGGCGAAGCGCCCG
Organism: Pseudomonas putida; assembly: GCA_029953615.1. Taxonomy (NCBI): domain Bacteria; kingdom Pseudomonadati; phylum Pseudomonadota; class Gammaproteobacteria; order Pseudomonadales; family Pseudomonadaceae; genus Pseudomonas; species Pseudomonas putida. The sequence continues at coordinate 4,869,623 of CP124529.1, forward strand.
GTCTCGTTGCTGCCCAGTTCCGCCTTGCCGGCGAACAGGCTGTCCTTGTTGTCCAGGGCATTGGGCTCGAACACCAGCGACAGGCCGAGCAGGTCAGGGTTGGCCTGCAACGCAGCGCGCACCTGGCGGGTCATGTCCTCGCGCAGGTCGAAGGCATCGAGAAAGCGCTTTTCAGCCTGCTCGCGCAGGAACAGCACCTGGCGGGCGAACCCGGCGCCGTACTGGTAAGCGTCCATGAACTGGCGGCGGATGTTCAGCGCCTGCACCTCGCCCTGCGACTCGATGCGCGACTGCGCCGACTCGGTCAGCATCTGCATGCTGCTGGCCTTGACCAGGTCCGAGCTGTGGTCCATGCGGTACAGCGACAGGCCGACGAGCAAGGTGACGATGCCAGCCAGGCAGAGACCGGCGAGCAGGGTGATCTTCCACTGAATGGAAAGTTGTCGCAAAGGCATGGGGGGGATCCCTTGTAATAAGAGTGTGGCTGACGATTGTTTCGGCCATCGCGGGCTTTTCTTTATTCGAACGTTCAATTTAACCGCCGGTCCGCACGAGGCATTGGTAATGCGCCGTAACATGGCGTTTTTGACATCGGCAGCCCACTGCGGCACAGTGCGCGCTTTTTTTCTGTCGCAATGAGGTAAGCCAACCATGAATGCTGTGATCGCCGCGGTCGGCATCATGCTGATACTCAGCCTGTCCCGCGTGCACGTGGTCATCGCCCTGATCATCGGGGCCCTGGCCGGCGGGCTGGTGGGCGGCCTGGGTATCGAGGGTACGCTCAAGGCCTTCAACGGCGGCCTCGGCGGCGGGGCCACGGTCGCCCTGTCGTATGCACTGCTGGGCGCATTTGCCGTGGCCATCGCCAAGTCCGGCCTGGCCCACGCCCTGGCCGACCGCGCCCTGGCCATGATCGAGCGCCAGGGCCATGCCAATGGCGGCAAGGTCAAATGGCTGCTGGTGGGCCTGATGCTGGTGGTGGCGGTGTCGTCGCAGAACATCCTGCCTATCCACATCGCCTTCATCCCGTTGCTGGTGCCGCCGCTGTTGTACGTGCTGACCCGCCTGCGCATCGACCGTCGGCTGATCGCCTGCGTCATCACCTTCGGCCTGATCACCCCCTACATGTTCCTGCCGGTGGGCTTTGGCAAAATCTTCCTCAACGAAATCCTGCTGGCCAACGTGGCCCGCGCGGGTGCCGACGTGAGTGGCGTGAATGTGACCCACGCCATGGCCATCCCGGCCGCCGGCATGTTGGCCGGCCTGTTGCTGGCGGTGTTCATCAGCTACCGCAAGAAGCGTGACTACGACCTGGCGCGCATCGAGCAGGTGGAGCAGGTGAGTGTGCAGTACAACCCGCTGACCCTGCTGGTGGCAGGGCTGGCGATTGCTTCGGCGTTCATCGTGCAGTTGTGGCTGGACTCGATGATCATCGGCGCCATGGTCGGCTTCCTGATCTTCTCGCTGTCGGGCATCGTGCGCTGGAAAGACACTGACGACCTGTTCACCGAAGGCATGAAGATGATGGCCATGATCGGCTTCATCATGATTGCCGCCTCGGGCTTTGCCGACGTGATGAAGGCGACCGGTGACGTGAAGAGCCTGGTGGAAGCCTCGGCGCAGTGGATCGACCATAGCAAGGGCATCGGTGCCTTGCTGATGCTGTTGGTGGGCCTGCTGGTGACCATGGGCATCGGCTCGTCGTTCTCCACCGTGCCGATCCTGGCCGCGATCTTCGTGCCGCTGTGCGTGCAGCTGGGCTTCGACCCGCTGGCCACAGTGTGCATCGTGGGTACTGCCGGTGCCCTGGGTGATGCGGGCTCGCCTGCCTCGGACTCGACCCTGGGCCCGACCTCGGGGTTGAACGTGGACGGCCAGCACCACCATATCTGGGACACCGTGGTGCCCACCTTCATCCACTACAACCTGCCACTGCTGGCGTTCGGCTGGTTGGCGGCGATGACGCTGTAAGGCGGGAAGGGCATCAGCCCTTGTCGGGCGGCGGCGAGATGCGGTTGAGCACGGTGCTGCCGTCCTTGCTGCGGGTCAGGTAGACCGGCAGCACCTTGGGCAGGTTGTTGACCAGCCGCCCCACCTCGCGGGTGTTGTAGATGCCGCTGATGCGGATGCGGCCGGTGCTGGCATCGGCCAGCAGCAAGGGCGCATCGAGGTAGCGGTTGATCATTGGCAGCGCCTGTTCCAGGCTCAGGTTGTCGAGCACCAGTTTGCCGTCGCGCCAGGCCAGGCTGTTGCCGTAGTCGTCGCTCTGCTCCAGTTGCGGCTCGAAGTCGCCCTTGTGGTAGCTGGCCTGCATTCCCGGGCCCAGGCGGTAGCCACCGGTGCTGCCGTCGCTGGACACCAGCACCGAACCTTCCACCAGCGTGACCTTGACCTGGTCCTGGTACTTCCACACGTTGAACTGAGTGCCGGTGACGCGGGTCTGGCCACGACCGGCATGCACGACGAACGGGTGGCTGCTGTCGTGCTTTACCTTGAAGAACGCCTCGCCACGCTCTAGCGTGACCTGGCGTTGGTCCTTGTAGTTCAGGTAGGTGAGCTCGGTGTTGAGGTTGAGCTGTACCGTGCTGCCGTCACTCAGTTGCACGGTCTGCATGCGCGTGCCGGCTTCGAAGTGCTGGTAGTGGTTGGGCAGCCAGCCTTGTTCCCAGCCCACCCAGCCGGCCAGCGGCAGCACTGCCAGGGCGATCGCGGCAGCGGATGCCAGCCGTCGCCAGTTGCGCGGGCGCGCAGCCTTTTGCACAGGCGGGTTGAAATCGATGACGGTGGCATTGCGCGGCAGCAGGTCGGCGGTTTGCCAGATTTCCAGCATCGCCTGGTATTCCTCGGCATGCCGCGGGTCGGCCGCCAGCCAGCGGGCGAAGGCCTCGCGCTCGGCCGCCGTGCAATCTTCGGCGTGCAGGCGCATGCACCAGTGCGCGGCGGCGTCGGTGATGGCATCGTCTGGGCTGGGATTGAGGCGGTCGTGGTTCATTGCGGCTCCGGATTTTGCGCATTCTACCCTTGCAGGAGGGCTCCCGAGAACCGAGGTAATGGCGAATGACTATCAGTTGTGCCGGTTTTTCGTCGGATTGGCAATGGTTTTCCAGCGTTTGAGAACCCTTCGCGCACAGGTATAGGGGCAGAAATCCTGGGGCTGCCTTGCAGCTCATCGCCGGCAAGCCGGGCTTCCACAAGGACTGCACAAGGTCTTGGGCCTGCGCGATCCCTGTGGGAGCCCGGCTTGCCGGCGATGAGGCCGGAGCAGGAAGATCAGAATTGTTCGGCTGTCATCCCATAAAGACTGGCACTTCCCGCCCGAATACTCACCTCCAGCCCCAACCCCCGCGGCAACACCCGCTGGAAGAAAAACTCCGCACAGGCAAGCTTGGCCCCATGAAACGCGTCATCTTCGTCACGCCTGGCCAACGCCACCGCCGCCATCCGCGCCCACATATAGGCATACGCAGTCAGCCCGAACAGCTGCAGGTATTCCACTGCCACCGCGCTGACCAGGTTGGCGTCCTCGCCGGCACGTGCCCGCAGCCAGGCGCTGGTAGCTTCCAGCCGCGTCAGGCTGGTTTGCAGGGCCTCACGGTGCAACGGTGCATCCACGCTGAAGGCCCGCACCTCGGCGGCGAAGCTTGCCAGCGCCTGGCCACCGTCGGCCAGCACTTTGCGCCCGAGCAGGTCGAGGGCCTGGATGCCGTTGGTGCCTTCGTAGATCTGCGCGATGCGTACGTCGCGCACGCGCTGCTCCTGGCCCCATTCACGGATGTAGCCATGGCCGCCGTACACCTGCTGGCCGAGCACGCAGCTTTCCAGGCCGTTGTCGGTGAAGAACGCCTTGGCCACCGGCGTCAGCAGCGCCACCAGGCGCTGCGCATGCTCGCGTTCGCCGGCGTCTTCGGCGTAGCGCGCCAGGTCCAGCTGCTGGCCGACGTAGGCGGCAAACGCCCGGCCACCTTCGGTGAGGGTACGCATGGTCAGCAGCATGCGCCGCACGTCGCCGTGGTGAATGATCGGGTCGGCCGCCTTGTCCTGTGCCTGCGGGCCGCTGGCGGCACGGCTTTGCAGGCGTTCGTTGGCGTAGCGGGCGGCGCTCTGGTAGGAGGCCTCGGCACAGCCGATGCCCTGGATGCCGATGGACAGGCGCTCGTAGTTCATCATGGTGAACATCGCCGCCAGGCCCTTGTTCGGCTCACCCACCAGGTAACCGACGGCACCGTCGAAGTTCATCACGCAGGTGGCCGAGGCCTTGATGCCCATCTTGTGTTCGACCGAGCCGCAATGGGCGGCGTTGCGCGCTCCCAGGCGGCCGTCGGCCTCGACCACGTACTTGGGCACCAGGAACAGTGAGATGCCCTTGGCGCCCGTGGGCGCATCCGGCAGCTTGGCCAGCACCAGGTGGACGATGTTCTCGGTCAGGTCCTGTTCGCCGCCGGTGATGAAGATCTTGCTGCCGCTGATGCGATAGCTGCCATCGGCCTGGGGTTCGGCGCGGCTGCGGATCAGCCCCAGGTCGGTGCCGGCATGGGGTTCGGTGAGGCACATGGTGCCCGCCCAGCGGCCTTCGTACAGGGGCGGCAGGTAGGTGGCCTTGAGCGTTTCGCTGGCGTGGGCATCGATTGCCAGGCAGCTGCCGGCGCTCAATGCCGAATACAGGCTGAAACTGCAATCGGCGGCGTAGAGCATTTCTTCGAACAGTACACCGAGCATTTTCGGCATGCCCATGCCGCCATGTTCGGGGTTGCCACCCAGGCCGACCCAACCGCCTTCGCGGTAGGTGTGCCAGGCCTCGCGGAAGCCATCGGGGGTGGTGACAACGCCTGCGTCGAAGCGCACGCCTTGCTCGTCACCGTTGCGGCTGAGCGGGGCAATCAGCTGGCCGGTGACTTTGGCTGCTTCCTCGAGGATGGCGTCGGCCGTGTCGGCGTCGATGCGTTCGGCCAGGGCGGGCAGGCGGGCCCACAGGGCCGGGGCGTTGAATACGTCATGCAGGACGAAGCGCATGTCGCGCAGGGGGGCGGTGTAGGTGGTCATCGGGAGCTCTTGGAATAATGGAAATATGGGCTGGCCTCTTCGCGGGCACGCCCGCTCCCACAGGTAAAGCACAGGGTTCGAGGCCGGTGCCGTCCCTGTGGGAGCGGGCATGCCCGCGAAGAGGCCACCACTGGATCAGAGGGCTTTGGCCCGGTCGCGCAGCACGTACTTCTGGATCTTGCCGGTAGAGGTCTTTGGCAATTCGCCAAACACCACGGTCTTCGGCACCTTGAACCCGGCCAGGTGCTCGCGGCACCAACTGGTGATGTCGGCTTCGCGGGTGTCTTCGCGGCCCGGCTTGAGGGCAACCGAAGGCGCACGGGGTTTCCCCCCATTTTTCATCCGGGCGCGCCACCACCGCGGCTTCCAGTATCGCCGGGTGCTTGTACAGGGCGTCCTCGACCTCGATGGTGGAGATGTTCTCGCCACCGGAAATGATGATGTCCTTGAGCCGGTCCTTGATCTCGACATAGCCGTCGCTGTGCCACACGGCCAGGTCACCGGTGTGGAACCAGCCGCCACGGAAGGCTTCGGCGGTGGCCTCGGGGTTCTTCAGGTAGCCCTTCATCACCGTGTTGCCACGCATGAAGATCTCGCCCAGGGTGTTGCCGTCGCGCGGTACCGGCTCGAGGGTTTGCGGGTCGGCGACCATCAGGCCGTCGAGAGTCGGGTAGCGCACGCCCTGGCGGGACTTGATCCGTGCGCGATCCTCCAACGACAGTTCATCCCATTCGTCATGCCAGGCACATACGGTTACCGGGCCGTAGACTTCGGTCAGGCCGTAGGTGTGAGTGACCCGGATGCCCATCTCTTCCACGGCGCCGATGACCTTGGCAGGTGGCGCGGCGCCGGCGACCATGGCCTGCACCGGGTGCTCGATGGCTGCCTTGGCCGCCTCGGGCATGTTGACCAGGGCGTTGAGCACGATCGGCGCGCCGCACAGGTGGCTGACCCGGTGCTCGCGGATCAGGTTCAGGATCTTCTGCGGGTCTACCCGACGCAGGAACACATGGGTGCCGGCCAGTGCGGTAATGGTCCACGGGTAGCACCAGCCGTTGCAGTGGAACATCGGCAACGTCCACAGGTACACCGGGCGGTGGCCCATGGCCCAGACCATCTGGTTGCCCAGGGCGTTCAGGTAAGCGCCACGGTGGTGGTAGACCACGCCCTTGGGGTTGCCGGTAGTGCCAGAGGTGTAGTTGAGCGAGATTGCCTGCCACTCGTCATCGGGCCATTGCCAGGCAAAGTCCGGGTCGCCTTCGGCGAGAAACGCTTCATAATCCAGTTCGCTGACGGCACGGCCTTCGCCGTACTCCGGGTCATCCACGTCCACCACCAAAGGCGGGTGTTCGAGCAGGGCCAGGGCCGCCTCGATGACGGTATGGAATTCGCGGTCGGTGATCAGCACCTTGGCCTCGCCGTGCTGCAGCATGAAGGCAATGGCCTCGGCGTCCAGGCGGACGTTCAGGGTGTTGAGCACGGCGCCGGTCATGGGTACGCCAAAATGGGCTTCGAGCATGGCCGGAATGTTCGGCAACATCACCGCCACGGTGTCGCCACGGCCGATACCCCGGCCCACCAGGGCGCTGGCCAGGCGCCGGCAGCGCTGGTAGGTCTGTTGCCAGTTGCGGCGGATGGCACCGTGGATCACCGCCGGGTAGTTGCCGTATACGGCAGCGGTGCGTTCGATGAAGCTCAGCGGGGTGAGGGCGACATGATTGACGGCAGCGGGCATCAGGCCCTGGGCATAGATCGACATGCGGTAATCCTGTAGGGGAGGCAGGCACAACCTGTGCGCTTGGCCCCCGGTGGCTGATTGTTAGCTCTGTTCAGGGTGCAGGGAGGCGGACGGTTAGCCGCTCCCCCTTGTCGCAGTTTTACGCGAGTCGCTATGGTATTAGGAATATCGACTATAGCAATATAGTAGAACTACTATAACAACGAGCCGCCTACCGTGGACAACACTGCCTACCCCCTGCTCTCCAAGGACCCACAACCCAGCCTGATGCTGGCCGGCGACGCCAGGCCGCTGGCACTCAACCCGGCGCTGCAAGCCTGGGTCGATGAAGGCCCGGCACTGGCCAGCTGGCTGCCGGGCAACTGCGCCGCCCTGGTGCGCGCCTGCCTGCGCCAGCGCCGGGCGATCGCCGAGGTCGAAGTGCAAGTCGGCGAACGCATCGTGTTGTGGAGCTTTATCCCAGACGACCAGGGCCAGCAGGTGCTGGCGCGTTGCCGCGACGCCAGTGACGAGCGCCACGGCGCACGCGAGGCCAGTCGCGCACGGCGGCTGTACCGGCTGATCATCGAGAACACCACTGACCTGATCTCCCGGCATAGCCCCGATGGCCGTTTCCTCGATGCTTCGCCGGCGGCATTCCGCCTGCTTGGCCTGTGGCCCGAACAACTGCGCGGCATGGCCGTGCATTCCCTGCTGCACCCCCGTGAGCGCCGCCAGGTGCTGCGACAGGCCGCCGCCGCCCTGGACCAGGATGGCTACCACACCATGACCTGCCGGGTACGCCAGGCCGCAGGCGGCTACCGCTGGTTCGAAATCGCCAGCCGGGCTATCCGCGAAACCTACACCGGCGCGGTGGTGGAGGTGGTCAGCGTGTCACGTGACATCACCCTGCGCATCGAGGCCCAGGAAAGTCTGGCGCACAGTGCCCGGTTGGCCACCTTGGGCGAACTGGCTTCGGGCATAGCCCACGAGATCAACCAGCCGTTGGCCGCAGTGGTCAACTACGCCAATGCCAGCCAGCGCTACCTGCAGGGCCTGGAGCGCGATCCGCAAGCCCGCGAGCGGGTGGGGCAGGGCCTGCAGCGCATCAGCGAACAGGCCACCCATGCCGCCGACGTGATCCGCCGCCTGCGCGCCTTTCTGCGCAAGGGGCCGCGCCGCCTGCAGGCGCTGGACGTGGCCGAGGTGGCGGGCGAAGCCATGCGCCTGTGCGCCTGGGAGGCCGCGCGTGATCAGGTGGTGGTCGAGCTGCGCATGAGCGCGCAGCTGCCGTTGGTATATGCCGACCGGGTACTGCTGGAGCAGGTACTGGTGAACCTGCTGCGCAACGCCATCGATGCCAACCGCGAGCAGCATGGCGAGCGGCCGTCACGTATCCTGCTCGGCGCCGCGCGCGATGGCGATGGCGTGCTCGTCGAGGTGGCCGACCAGGGCCCGGGCGTGGCGCCCGAGCGCCTGGATGAAATCTTCACGCCGTTCACCACCAGCAAGGCCGATGGCCTGGGCCTGGGCCTGAGCATGAGCCGCAGCCTGATCGAAGGCTTTGGCGGCAGCCTGTGGGCGCGAGCCGGTGACAATGGCGGTCTGGTACTGTGCTGCCGCCTGACGGTCAGCAGGGGATAAGGGGAGAGGGTGGTGCAAGCGAAAGTGTATGTGGTCGATGACGACCAGGGTATGCGCGACTCGACAGTGTGGTTGCTGCAGTCGGTGGGCTTGCAGGCCTTGCCGTTCGCCGACGGGCAGGCGTTTCTCGATGCCTGCGTCGACGATGGGCCGGCCTGCGTGCTGCTGGACGTGCGCATGCCGGGGTTGGGCGGGTTGGCGGTGCAGCAGGCGATGCGCGAGCGTGGTCTGGGTTTGCCGGTGATCTTCGTCAGTGGCCATGCCGATGTGCCGATCGTGGTGCGGGCATTCAAGGCCGGCGCCTGCGACTTCATCGAAAAACCCTACAACGACCAGTTGCTGCTCGATAGTGTACAGGCCGCGCTGGAAAGCGCCGGGCGGGCACACCAGGGCGACCAGGTGCTGGCTCGGGTGCAGGCGCGTATCGATGGCCTGACCCCGCGCGAGCGTGACGTGTTCGTGCCTCTGGCCCAGGGGCTGAGCAACCGCGAGATTGCCGAGCGGCTGGGCGTCAGCGTGAAGACGGTGGACCTGTACCGGGGGCGGGTGATGAAGCGGTTGCAGGCGGATAGCCTGGCGGAACTGGTGGGTATGGCCATTGCCTGCGGGGCGGTTGAGGCGTTGGGCCTGCGAGCGCTGTCGTAACAGCAGTCATCAATCCCTGTGGGAGCGGGCGTGCCCGCGAAGCAGGCACCGCAGTGGATGGCACGGGCGTCGCCCGTGTTCGCGGGCATGCCCGCTCCCACAGAGGATGCCAAATCATGAATTTTTCCATAGCAACCTAATCAAAGCTTTGACATTCACTGCCTAGGCAGTAATATTTTCACACAATTACCCGAGCAGCTTCCGATGGCCCATTTCTCCCCCGAAAACTTCCAGACCTGCGCCATTGGCATGCTGCTTGGCCGTGCGGCGATCCTCAAGGACCGCATTCTCGACTGGCACCTCGAATCCGAAGGTGTCACCGCCGCGCAGTTCAAGGTGCTGATCATCGTCACCCAGTACCAGGTAGACACCCCGGCCGAGCTGTGCCGCTACCTGGGCCTGGACAGCGGGTCGATGACCCGCATGCTCGACCGCCTCGAGCAGAAGGAACTGATCGTGCGCAACCGCTGCGCCGACGACCGTCGCCAGGTGCGCCTGGCCCTTACTACCGATGGCCAGCGCCTGGCTGACCGCCTGCCGGAAATCGGCGCGGCGGCCATGAACGAGTTGTGCGGTGCGCTGGCACCCGAAGAGCTCGAGGCCCTGGAAGGCTTGCTGGCCAAGGTTCTGCTCGCTGCCGGCGACCCGTTGACGATCCGCCGCTTCGGCGATCGTTGATCCCTGTCACGAATTATCCAAGGTATTGTCATGGCCACTCCTGCAGACACCCCGACTCCCTCCGCTGCGCCCGAGCCGTCGCGCAAACGCAAAGCCTGGTTGCTTGGCCTGCTGTTGCTGCTGATCCTGGCCGGTGTCGGCGCCTGGGCCTGGTACAGCCTGGTCGGGCGCTGGCACGAAAGCACCGACGATGCTTACGTCAACGGCAACGTGGTGGAGATCACCCCGCTGATTACCGGCACCGTCACCAGCATCGGTGCCGATGACGGCGACCTGGTCCATGCCGGCCAGGTATTGCTGCAATTCGACCCGGCTGACAGCGAGGTGGCCTTGCAGTCCGCCGAAGCCAGGCTGGCGCGCAGCGTGCGTCAGGTGCGCGGGCTGTACAGCAACGTCGACTCGCTCAAGGCCCAGCTGGAGACGCGCCAGGCCGAACTGCGCAAGGCCCGGCAGGACTTCAACCGACGCAAGGTGCTGGCCGACAGCGGTGCAATTGCTGCGGAAGAATTGTCCCATGCCCGCGATGACCTGAGCGTGGCCGAGGCTGCCGTCAACAGTGCGCGCCAGCAACTCAGCACCAGCAGCGCGCTGGTCGACGACACCGTGGTGTCCTCGCACCCCGAGGTGATGGCTGCCGCCGCCGACGTGCGCCAAGCCTACCTCGACCACGCGCGTACTACCCTGGTGGCGCCGGTCACCGGCTACGTCGCCAAGCGTACCGTGCAACTGGGCCAGCGCCTGCAGCCGGGCACTGCAACCATGGCAGTGATCCCGCTGGACCAGGTGTGGATCGACGCCAACTTCAAGGAAACCCAGCTGCGCAACATGCGTATCGGCCAACCGGTGCAGATCAGCGCCGACCTTTACGGCAGCGAGGTCAGGTACAGCGGCACGGTCGACAGCCTCGGCGCCGGCACCGGCAGCGCCTTTGCACTGTTGCCGGCGCAGAATGCCACCGGTAACTGGATCAAGATCGTCCAGCGCGTGCCGGTGCGCATCCACCTCAGCCCCGACCAGCTCAAGGATCACCCGCTGCGTATCGGCCTGTCCACGGTGGTCGAGGTCGACTTGCACGACCAGAGTGGCCCGGCCTTGGCTGAGCAACCACCGCAGCAGGCCAGCTACACCACCCAGGTGTATGACCGCCAGCTGGTCGAAGCCGACAACCTGATCGCCCGGCTGATCCACGAAAACAGCGCAACCGGCAAGACGGCCCAGCGATGAGCAACAACGCTGCTGCCCAGTTCACGCCGCCGAGCTTGCTGCTGACCACCATCGGCCTGTCACTGGCGACGTTCATGCAGGTGCTCGACACCACCATCGCCAACGTGGCCTTGCCAACCATTTCCGGCAACCTGGGGGTGAGCTACGAGCAGGGCACCTGGGTCATCACCTCGTTCGCGGTGAGCAACGCTATTGCCCTGCCGCTGACCGGCTGGCTCAGCCGGCGGTTTGGCGAGGTGAAACTGTTCATCTGGGCGACGCTGCTGTTCGTGCTGGCCTCGTTCCTGTGCGGTATAGCCCGGTCGATGCCGGAGCTGGTCGGTTTTCGCGTGTTGCAGGGCGTGGTGGCCGGGCCGTTGTACCCGATGACCCAGACCTTGCTGATCGCCGTCTACCCGCCGGCCCAAGCGCGGCATGGCCCTGGCGCTGCTGGCAATGGTCACGGTGGTGGCGCCGATTGCCGGACCGATTCTCGGGGGCTGGATCACCGACAGTTACAGTTGGCCGTGGATCTTCTTCATCAACGTGCCCATCGGCCTGTTTGCCGCTGCCGTGGTGCGCCAGCAGATGCGCAGCCGGCCGGTGGTCACCAGTCGCCAGCCGATGGACTACATCGGCCTGCTGACGCTGGTCATCGGCGTCGGCGCCTTGCAGGTGGTGCTCGACAAGGGCAATGACCTGGACTGGTTCGAGTCGTCGTTCATCATGCTCGGCAGCCTGATCTCGGTGGTGTTCCTGGCGGTGTTCGTGATCTGGGAACTGACCGACCGTCACCCGGTGGTCAACCTGCGCCTGTTCGCGTACCGCAACTTCCGTGTCGGCACCTTCGTGCTGGTCGGGGGGTATGCGGGGTTCTTCGGCATCAACCTGATCTTGCCGCAGTGGTTGCAGACGCAGATGGGCTATACCGCGACGTGGGCAGGCCTGGCGGTGGCACCGATCGGCCTGTTGCCGGTGCTCATGTCGCCGTTCGTGGGCAAGTACGCGCACCGCTTCGACTTGCGCGTGCTGGCCGGGCTGGCGTTCCTGGCGATCGGCAGCAGCTGCTACATGCGTGCCGGGTTCACCAGCGAGGTGGACTTCCAGCATGTGGCGCTAGTGCAGCTGTTCATGGGTATTGGCGTGGCGCTGTTCTTCATGCCGACGTTGAGCATCCTGCTGTCCGACCTGCCACCGCAGCAGATTGCCGATGGCTCCGGGCTGGCGACCTTCCTGCGCACCTTGGGCGGCAGTTTTGCGGCGTCGCTGACGACCTGGATCTGGATTCGTCGGGCGGATCAGCACCATGCCTACCTGAGCGAGCACATCAGCCAGTTCGACCCGGCCACGCGACATACCCTGGAACAGCTGGGCGGGGCCAACCCGCAGAGCTATGCGCAACTGGAGCAGATACTCAACGGGCAGGCGTACATGATGTCGACGGTGGATTATTTCACCTTGATGACCTGGGTATTTGCCGGGTTGATCCTGCTGGTATGGTTCGCCAAACCACCCTTTACCGCCAAGGCGGGGCCAGCGTCGGCAGGGCATTGAGCCGGGCCAGGGCAAGGATCAACGCTGTTGCGCTTGCCAACTGTCCTGATCAAGTAATCGCGGCGTACCAGGGAGGTGATTCCCACGCGCAGCCTTTTCACCTATTGTCGAGGCTCCCTTTTCAAATGATTGGCAGACCCATGGAGAAAGTCATCGTCATCACCGGTGCCAGCCGCGGCATTGGCGCAGCCACGGCACTGCTGGCCGCCCGCCAGGGTTACCGCATCTGCATCAACTACCACAGCGACGAGCAGGCCGCCGAGCACATCCTCGACCAGGTCCGCCAGCTAGGCGCCAAGGCCATCACCGTACGCGCCGACGCCAGCGTCGAAGACGAGATCATCCAGCTGTTCCAGCGTGTGGACGAAGCGCTCGGCCCGGTCACCGCACTGGTCAACAATGCCGGCACCATCGGTCAGCAAAGCCGGGTCGACGACATGTCCGAATTTCGCCTGCTCAAGGTCATGAAAACCAACATCGTCGGTCCCATGCTCTGTGCCAAGCACGCGCTGCTGCGCATGGCGCGCCGGCACGGCGGGCAAGGCGGGGCGATCGTCAACGTGTCGTCGGTGGCCGCACGCCTGGGGTCGCCCAACGAATACGTGGACTATGCCGCGTCCAAGGGTGCCCTCGACACTTTCACCCTCGGCCTGGCAAAGGAAGTGGCAGGCGAGGGCGTGCGGGTCAATGGCGTACGCCCAGGCTACATCCATACCGGCTTCCATGCGCTGTCCGGCGACCCCGACCGGGTCAGCAAGCTCGAGCCCGGCTTGCCCATGGGCCGCGGCGGGCGCCCCGAGGAAGTGGCCGAGGCCATCCTCTGGCTGCTCTCGGACAAAGCCTCGTACTCCACCGGCAGCTTCATCGACCTGGGCGGCGGGCGCTGAGCGCGCCGGTCAATCCTCCAGCAGCGTGCGTACCCGTTCGGCCAGCACTTCCAGCTCGAACGGCTTGGTCAGCACCTGAGTGCCTTGCAACAACTGGCCGTCACTGTGCGCCGCGCTTTCGTCGTAGCCGGTGATGAACAACACCTTGAGGTCGGGGTAGCGCTGGCGGCAACGTTCCGCCAGCTGGCGGCCGTTCAGGCCACCGGGCAGGCCGATATCGCTCAGCAGCAGGTCCGGGCGCTGGGCCGTCTGCAGGTGGGCAAGGGCGGTCGGGCCATTCTCGAATGCGTCGACCAGGTAGCCCAGCTCTTCCAGCACCTCGCAGACCACCACGCGCAAGGCAATCTGGTCTTCGACCAGCAGGATACGCTGTGTGGCCGTGCTGTTTTTTTCCTGCCGCAGGCGCTGTGGCCTGGGTGGCGGGGCTTCGGGGGCCTGGTGGTGGCGGGGGAACAGAAGTTCGATGCGGGTGCCTTCGCCAAGGGTCGACAGCACCCGTAGCTGCCCGCCTGACTGGCGCACGAAACCGTAGGTCATCGACAAGCCCAGGCCCGTGCCCTGGCCCATCGGCTTGGTGGTGAAGAACGGGTCGACTGCACGCTCGGCCACCTCTGCCGACATGCCATTGCCGTTGTCGATGATACTCAGCCGTACGTATCCGCCAGCTGGCAGTTCCAGTGCGCGGGCTTGCTCGTCGTCGAGCAGCAGGTTGTCACCGAGGATATCGATCACACCGCCGGCAGGCATGGCATCGCGGGCATTGATGCACACATTGAGCAGGGCGCTTTCCAGTTGCGGCGGGTCGATGAAGGTCGGCCACAGCGGGTAGGGGAACTGGCTGGTCAGGGTGATGGAAGGGCCGATGGTACGGCGCAGCAACTCTTCCATGCCGCCCACCAGCGTGGCCACCTGCGTGGAGCAGGGCTGCAAGGTCTGCTGACGGGAAAATGCCAGCAGCCGGTGTACCAGCGAAGAGGCCCGCCGTGCGGAATCGCTGGACAGCTTCAGCAACGGCTCCAGGGCGTCGAAACGGGATTGCTCCAGGCGTTGTTGCATCAGCTCCTGGGCACTCAGGATGCCACCCAGCAGGTTGTTGAAGTCGTGGGCGATGCCGCCACTGAGCTGGCCGATCGCTTCCATCTTCTGTGCCTGACGCAGGGCCTCCTCGGCCTTGGCCTGTTCTGCCAACGCCGCATTAACCCGTTGTTCCAGCTCCTCGTTCAGGCGCTGCAGGGCAAGCTCGGCCCGCCGTCGTTCGGTAACATCCTTGAACAGTACCGCCACCTGACGCTTTTCGGCAGGCTCTACCCGGAAAGTGGTCACCGACAACACATGGCCGGTGGCGATCAGCTCCTGCTCGAAATGCAGGGGCTCGCCCGTGCGCAGCACCGCGCCATAACGGGCGACCCAGTCATCGGCCTCGTCAGGCACCATCTCGCGCAGTTTCTGCCCGACCACGTTGGGGATACCGGCGTGCTTGGCGTAAGCCGCATTGGCCAGCACATGGACATAGTCACTCAGCGGGCCGTGCGGGCCGTCGAAAAACTCGATGATGCAGAAGCCTTCGTCCATGGTGTCGAACAGCGAGCGGTAGAAGTCCTGATCGTGTTGCTGATGACTTGCCAGGCGGGCTTCCAGCAACGCGTTCTGCCGCTGCAGGGCTTCGACTTGTTGGCGCAGTGAATGCAGGTCGCGGAAGGGCATGCCGAAGTCCGACAGTAAATGAAACCAAGACTTTAGCGTGTTCGGCAACTGGCGAATAGCCAGTTAACGCGGGGGTGGTGCAATGCCGAGCAGCCGCTCGACCCGTTCGCCGAGGGTCTTCAGGTCAAAGGGTTTGTGCAGCAGTTCGGTGCGCCTGTCCGGCCGACCAACGTGCACCGTATCGGCGGTGTCATAGCCCGTAATCAGTAAAACCGGGGCATGCCCCACGAGGTCCTGGTAGGCCTCTGCGAGCTGGTAGCCGTCGATTTGCCCGGGCAGGCCGACATCGGTGATCAGCAAGTCCGGTGGTGGCCCTTCCTGCAACGATTCGAGCGCCCGGGGGCCAGCCTCGAAAGCTTGCACCTGGTGGCCCAGTTCGGTCAGCACTTCGACCAGCACCAGGCGCAAGGCAGGTTGGTCCTCCACCAGCATTATCCGGTGCCCGCGCTGCTGCACGGGGGCGGCGGTGGCTGCGGCCGGCGCCTCGTGGCAGGTTGCGGGGGCGTTCTTGTCCCGAGGCAGGTACAGGTGAATGCAAGTGCCTCGCCCGATGACGCTATCGATCAGCAACTGCCCCCCAGACTGGCGGACAAAGCCATAGGCCATGGACAACCCAAGGCCGGTGCCCTGGCCCAACGGTTTGGTGGTGAAAAAGGGTTCCAGGGCATGCTCCTGCACCGCACTGGACATGCCCACGCCGGTGTCCTCGACACGAATGTGCAGATAGTGGCCCGTCGGCAGGTCCAGGCGCTTGGCCTCGGCTGGGGCTAAATCGGCGTTTTCGCAGCCGATGCGCAAGGTACCGCCCAGCGGCATGGCGTCACGGGCGTTGATGCACAGGTTGAGCAGGGCGTTTTCCAGCTGTTGCGGGTCGATGCAAATCGACCATTGCGCGGCCTGCGTCTGGTCCTGGAAGTCAATGTGCGGGCCGGTCGAGCTGCGGATCAAATTATGCATGTCGGCAACCAGGCGCTGCACATCCACCGCTTGTGGCATCAGCGTCTGCTGGCGCGAAAAGGCCTGCAATCGCTGCACCAGGGCTGCGGCGCGCAGTGCGTTGCTGCGGCCGAGCTCGAGCATGCGGGCTGTGTCGGCAAAGCGTTGCTGGCCCAGGCGTTGCTCTGCCAGCTCCAGTATGCCCAGCAGGCTGCCCAGCAGGTTGTTGAAGTCGTGGGCGATACCGCCGGTCAACTGGCCGACCGCCTCCATTTTCTGCGACTGGCGTAGCGCCTCTTCGGCGTGGCGCAGGCGCTCCTGCTCGGCCATGCGTTCGGTGATGTCGTAGGCAAACAGGTACCCGCCCTGGATCTGCTGCTGCGCATCGCGCAACGGGTGGTAGCGGATTTCGTAATGACGGGGAGCGTCAGGCGGGCCCAGGGTGATGGTATCGATGAAGGCTTCGCCGGCCAGCACGCGTGGCCACACCGGTGCCAGGCGGCCCATGATGTCCGGTTGGTTGGCCAAAAACTGCGGCACATAATCGCCGATCTGCGGCACGAAGCCACGGTAATGCTCGAAGGTTTCCCGGGCCATGCGGTTGATGGCTATCAGGCGCAGCCTGCGGTCGGCAGCAAACACGTTGGCCAGGCTGTTGTCGAGCAGTTCGCCCAGTAGCTGGATGTGCGCCTGTGCAGTGTTGTCGCGCTCGGCCAGGCGGGCTTCCAGCTCTGCGACGCGCGCTTGCAGCTGTGCCAATGACGGGAGCGAATCTGCTTGCATGACGATGGCCCGGTGAGCGGATCGGGCAACTATAGTCGCTCACCGGATCATCAGCCATCAGAACGAGCGGATGATCCGCCCCAGGGTTTCCATGGCCCGTTCGGCATCCTCATGCCAGGGGCTGCCGTAATTCAGGCGGATGCAGTTGCCGAAGCGCCGGGTGGGCGAGAAGATCGGCCCGGGGGCAATGCTGATGCCTTGGGCCAGTGCCATGTGGAACAACTTGAGGGCGTCCATCTGTTCGGGCAGCTCCAGCCACAGGAAGTAGCCGCCGGACGGTTGGCTGACCCGCGTCTGCGCCGGAAAGTGCCGGGCGATGGCCGCCAGCATGTTGGCCTGCTGGCCTTCCAGGGCATAGCGCAGCTTGCGCAGGTGGCGGTCGTAGCCGCCATGCTGCAAGTAGTCGGCGATCGCCGCCTGGGCCGGCATCGAAGCACACAGCGAGGTCATCAGTTTGAGCCGCTCGATCTTTTGCGCAAAGCGCCCGGCCGCCACCCAGCCGATGCGGTAGCCCGGCGCCAGGCTCTTGGCGAACGAGCCGCAGTGCATCACCAGCCCCTGGGTGTCGAACGCTTTGGCCGGTTTGGGTGCCTGTTGCGCGTAGTACAGTTCGGCGTACACGTCGTCTTCGATCAATGGCACCTGATAACGCGCCAGCAGCTCCACCAGTGCCTGCTTTTTCGCCTCCGGCATGCTGGCACCCACCGGGTTCTGGAAGTTAGTCATGCACCACACGGCCTTGACCGGGTGCTTTTCCAGCGTCTGCGTCAGCACGGCCAGGTCCATGCCTTCGCGCGGGTGCACAGGAATTTCCACTGCCTTGAGCTTGAGCCGCTCCAGTACCTGCAGGCAGGCATAGAAGGCGGGGGCTTCGATGGCCACCAGGTCACCAGGCTGGGTGACGGCCTGAAGGCACAGGTTCAGGGCTTCCAGCGCGCCGTTGGTGATCAGCAGTTCCTCCATCGGCAGCATCAGCCCACCGACCATGTAGCGCAGGGCAATCTGCCGGCGCAGCTGCGGGTTGCCGGGCGACAGGTCGGTCACCACCATGCGCGGGTCCATGCTGCGGCTGGCGCTGGCCAGCGAACGCGACAGGCGTTGCAGCGGGAACAGTTCGGGGCTGGGGAAGGCCGAGCCGAACGGCACGGTGCTGGGGTCCTTGATCGAGTCGAGGATCGAGAACACCAGCGCGCTGACGTCGACATCGGTGGACTCGCTGACCGGCTGCAATGCCTGCGGCTCGCTGAACTGGCGCGGGGCGTGGGCATTGACGAAGTAGCCCGAGCGCGGCCTGGCACGGATCAGCCCGCGCCGCTCCAGCAGGTAGTAGGCCTGGAACACGGTGGACGGGCTGACCCCGTGAGTCTGGCTGGCATAGCGCACCGAGGGCACGCGCTGGCCGGGGCCCAGCACCCCGGAGCGGATCAGTTCGGCGATATCGTCGGCAAAGCGTTCGTAGCGTTTCATTCTGGCCTTCTGTCGAAGCCTGGCAGGCAAGGTTGGGTCAGTGTAAGGGATCACCGGTTCATCGGTGCGACGAAGCGGCTGTGGGCCACGCTGCGGATGGCGGGGTCGTCGCGCTCGCTGACCTCGAAGCTCAGTGTCTGCGAGCTGCTGGCCGGGCGCTCGGCGAGCATCGCGACCGACACCGGCAGTTCACTCATTTCACCGGCCGGGATCATGAATGAAGTCTTGCCCTGCAGGCTGAAGCCGTCGGCGTCGAGCAGGCGCAACTCGTAGTGCCGGGTGCTTTCGGTCTTGTTGATGACCTTGAGCAGGTAGATGTTCTCGATCTGGCCCTGCGCGTTCTCGCGGAACAGGCCGCGGTCCTTAATCACGTCCAGCGACACCATCGGCCGCAGCTGCAAGGCCACCACCAGCGCCGCGATCATCACCACCAGCGCGGCAGCGTAGCCCAGCAGGCGCGGGCGCAGCCAATGGGTGGTGCCTCCTTGCAGGCTGCGTTCGGACTTGTAGCCGATCAGGCCACGTGCATAGCCCATCTTGTCCATTACCCCGTCGCAGGCATCGATGCACGCCGCACAACCGATGCAGGCCATTTGCAGGCCATCGCGGATATCGATGCCGGTCGGGCATACCTGCACGCACAAGGTGCAGTCGATGCAGTCGCCCAGGCCCTGGGCTTGGCGGTCGCTGCCTTTCTTGCGCGGGCCACGGGCTTCGCCGCGACGCGGGTCATAGGCGACCGCCAGGGTGTCCTTGTCGAACATCACGCTCTGGAAGCGGGCATAGGGGCACATGTGCAGGCACACCGCTTCGCGCAGCAAGCCGGCATTGATGTAAGTGGCGGCGGTAAAGAACAGCACCCAGAACAGCGCCACGCCGCCCAGTTGCAGGGTGAGCAGTTCCGCGGCCAGCGGGCGGATCGGGGTGAAGTAGCCGACGAAAGTCAGCCCGGTGAGCACGCCAATGGCCAACCACAGGCTGTGCTTCAGCGTGCGCCGGGCCAGTTTGTTCAGGCTCCAGGGCGCAGCGGCCAGCTTGATGCGCTGGTTGCGGTCGCCCTCGGTGACCTTTTCGCACCACATGAACAGCCAGGTCCAGGTGCTCTGCGGGCAGCTGTAGCCGCACCACACGCGGCCGGCATACACGGTGACGGCGAACAGGCCGAAGGCGCAGATGATCAGCAGCGCCGACAGCAGGATAAAGTCCTGCGGCCAGAAGGTGGTGCCGAAGATGTGGAATTTGCTGTTGCCCAAGTCCCATAGCACGGCCTGGCGGCCGTTCCAGTTCAGCCAGGCGATGCCAAAGAACAGCACGAACAGGGCGCCGGCAAAGCCGATGCGCAAGTTGCGGTACAGCCCGGTGAAGCTGCGGGTGTGGATGCCATTGTCGGCGCGGTGCAGATTGGGGCTGGCTGGGGCGCTGGCGATCTCGGTGAAAGGGATTCTATCGTTCATGGCTCGGTGCTCTTCAGGCCTCGATCAGGCATGAGCACTATGACCCTGAGGCTGTTATCAGCACAGGCTCAGATTTTGCGATAAAAACCGTATCAGATTTTCGGGTACGCCCCGCCAGGCCTCAGATTACCGAGCCTGGCGTGCTGGCCTTCAGATGCCTGCGGCTATCCACCGCACCCGCCACGGTCAGCGCATCGGCCTCGGCTTCGGTGATGGGCACACGCTGGCCGGCGAGCAGCGCCACTGACATGCGCAGTTGTTCGTCGGTGACGATTTCGATGTCCGGGCCATCACCCTCGATGCGCAGGTCTTCGCCGATCAGGGTGCAGCGGCGGGTGGATTCGTCGATTTCTACGGGCATGGGGTGATCCTCCGCATTGGGTTACTGGTGTGGACCACAGGGCTGGGGCAGTTGCTGCATCCGCATGCCGAGCGGCACTTTATCGCTTGTCCGGAGGTCAACCTTGCAGATGCCACGCCCGGCCTCTTCGCGGGCGCGCCCGCTCCCACAGGCACTGCACAGTTCTTGAGCCTGTGACGATCCTGTGGGAGCGGGCATGCCCGCGAATAGGCTGGCCCTGACAACACAAGGCTCCGCATGAGAAGAAAGCAATGGACCTCATCTGGCAAGCGATCCAGGCTGAATTCGCCGATATCACCGACGCTCGCGAAGTCACGCAAATCCTCGTCCGCCTGCTGATGGCAGCCCTGCTCGGTGCTGTGCTGGGCTTCGAGCGCGAGCACAAGGGCAAGGCCGCGGGGGTGCGCACGCACATGCTGGTTTCGCTGGGCGCTGCGCTGTTCGTGTTGGCACCGAGCATGGCTGGCGCAGAGGAGGACGCGCTGAGCCGGGTGATTCAGGGCATTGTCGCCGGTATCGGTTTTCTCGGCGCAGGTACCATTTTGAAGGGTAACGGCCAGGACGCCAGCCATGTGAAAGGCCTGACCACTGCGGCCGGGTTATGGATGACCGCCGCCATTGGTACGGCAGCCGGCATGGGCCGCGAAGCCACGGCGTTGATCAGCACGATCCTGGCCCTGCTGGTGCTGGGCACGATGCCGTTGCTGGTGGACAAGCTCGAAGGGCAGGAGGAGGGGAAGCAGAAGGAGGAAGAGGGCAGGAAGCACTGAGGGGAGCCGAAGCTCCCCTCAAAGCGTTGTTGCCTGCTCTTTTTTTATTATTGGGACGGCCTGTTGTTGTTTTTGTCAGCCTGTCCTGGTGTTGCGGGCGACCCCCATGCGGGGTCAAGAGCAAACGTATTTTTTTGAGCGCTGACCTGCCTTCATCATTGCTGATCCGAACCTGGCTGCCGCTACCTTGAGGTAGTTTTATTGTTCTGTGCCAGACCGCGGGGCGTACCCCTGAAAAGCGTGTCGACTCCAAAAAAATCTGCTTGCTACGCCTCTGCCGTGTTGTTCTTGTTATGTCAGAGCCGTTATCTGTTGTTTTTATTGGGTGTCACATTTTTTTTGTTGTTGTACCAGAGATATAGCAGGGTGCGTGCCAACTTTTGGAAACCCTTTAAAATCAAGCAGTTGGCGTTTTCCTGCGAAATCGTCAGGCCTGAAATTCTGCCGATTTGTTTCCCTGTTACCCGATTTTTTGCTGTGAAACGTGGTGGCGGTAACACTTCACCCACACGTTTGTGACATCCGTATGACTTATTGCGCGCTGCGCGCCCGCGCTACCCGCGACCCGTTGTCGCGGCCCAGCACGCTGCTGATGCGGCGGCCGGCGGCGATCAGCCGGTCCAGGTCGATGCCGGTTTCAATGCCCAGCCCCTGCAACATGTACACCACGTCTTCACTGGCGATATTGCCGGTAGCCCCTTTGGCGTAGGGGCAGCCGCCCAGCCCGGCCACCGAGCTGTCGAACACGCTGATGCCTTCGAGCAGGCTGGCATACACGTTGGCCAGGGCCTGGCCATAGGTATCGTGGAAGTGCCCGGCCAGCTGCCCGCGCGGTACCTGTGCCGAGACCACCTCGAACAGGCGCCGGGTTTCGCCGGCGGTACCGGTGCCGATGGTGTCGCCCAGCGATACCTCGTAGCAGCCCATGTCGTGCAGGGCGCGAGCCACTGGTGCCACTTGCTCGGCGCTGACCTTGCCTTCGTAAGGGCAGCCGAGCACGCACGACACGTAGCCGCGCACGCGCACGCCGTGGTTGCGGGCGGCTTCCATGATCGGTTCGAAGCGCTTGAGGCTGTCGCTGATCGAGCAGTTGATGTTGCGTTGCGAGAAGGCCTCGGAGGCAGCCGCGAACACCGCCACTTCCTTCACACCAGCGGCCAGGGCGTCCTCGAAACCGCGCAGGTTGGGTGCCAGCGCCGCATAGGTAACGCCCGGGCGCTGATGAATGCCGGCGAATACTTCGGCGGAGCCGGCCATCTGCGGCACCCACTTGGGCGAGACGAAACTGCCGACTTCGATATAGGCCAGGCCCGCGTCGGTGAGGTCGTCCACCAGGCGTACCTTGTCGGCGACGCTGATGGGCTGGGCTTCGTTCTGCAGGCCGTCGCGGGGGCCTACTTCGACCAGGCGGACGTGTTTGGGCAAGGACATGGCGGGTTTCCTGTGGCGTTCAGCGGTTGTCTTTGTTGTTCAGGGTGGCGGCCAGGGCTTGTTCGCAGCGCTCCTGGGCGGTGTCCAGCTCCAGCTGCATCTGGTGGATGTCGAGCATCTGCTGTTCCAGCTGGGCGCGGCGCTCGGCGATTTTCGCCAGCATGCTGTTGAGCTGCTTGAGGTTGCCGCTGGAGGGGTCGTACAGCTCGATCAGCTCGCGGCATTCGGCCAGCGAAAAGCCGATGCGCTTGCCGCGCAGGATGAGCTTCAGACTGACCTTGTCACGTGCCGAGTAGATACGCTCCAGGCCTCGGCGCTCGGGGCTCAGCAGACCCTGCTCCTCATAGAAGCGGATGGCACGGGTGGTGATGTCCAGCTCGCGGGACAGGTCGGAGATGCTGTAGGTCTGGGTGCTCATGCTGGGGCTCGGCGTGGGGTATGCGGGTATCCTGAGGGCAGGTTGACGTTTACGTCAAGCAGGGCGCTGGATGTGTATTGCCTGTGCCGGCCTCTTCGCGGGCTTGCCCGCTCCCACAGGTATTGCATTGGCCTTGAGGGCACCGCCGCCCTTGTGGGCAGCGGGCAAGCCCGCGAAGAGGCCGGCACAGGAGAAAAGTTACTCAGACAACCCCGACCTGCGATACCCGTTCGGTGTCTGCCCACTCAACCGCTTGAACCACCGCGCAAAGTAGGTGGGGTCGGTAAACCCCAGGCTATCCGACAACTGCCCGATGCTCATCCGCGTATAGATCAGGTTGCGTCGCGCCTCCAGCAGCAACCGCTGGTGCACCACCTGCAGCGCGGTCTGGCCACTCAGCGCCCGGCACAGCTGGTTCAACTGCAAACTCGGAACATTCAGCCGCGCGGCAAATTCCTCCACCGACAGGTGCTCACGGTAATGTGCCTCGACCAGGCGCAGGTATTGCCCCAGCAGCTGGCGGTCGCGTTCATCGCGGTTGCGCGGCGCCTGCCCCAGCTGCTGGCGGCGGCTTATCCACACCATCAGCGCCGTCACCAGCGCTTCGAGCAGGGCCGCCCGCGCCGGGGCGTTGCCCTGGTATTCCTGCTGCAGGGTATCGATCAGGCTGCGCAGGCGCACCCGGTCCAGGCCCAGCGGGTAACACGCCGCCTTTGCCAGCACCGCCAGCGGCGCGCCCAGGCGCTGCTCCAGGTTTGCCACCAATGCCGTGCCAAAGGTCAGCACATACCCCTGGATATCGGCGCTGAAGCGAAAGCCATGCACGGTCATCGGCGGCACCACCTGGATTGCCGCTTCACCGATGGTGCTACGCACCCCCTCGATCTCCACCTCGGCCCGGCCGCGCTGCACATACAGCAGCTGGAACAGCTCGGCATGCTGGTGCGGCTTGATCTCCCAGTGGTGCAAACGGCTACGCGCCGGGATCGACTCGCAGTGCAGCAGATCGGTGCCGGGCCAGGGCTGGTTTTCGCCATAGAGCTTGAACAATGGGACGCCGGGAAGGGTGGACTTCATCGGGGTAGACCTGTCCGTTAATCGAACGATTTTTGTAAAAGTGCAGTTTTTATATCGAATAGCACAGTTAAGTGGCGGTTTTTGCCAGTAAAAATGCAAGGGCAAACCCTAACAGCAGATGCCGTCCCACTGCCAGTCCAGGGCCGGCATCGTCCGCACAGAGACAATAAAAATGAAAACTCAGGTCGCAATCATTGGTGCAGGTCCGTCTGGCCTGCTGCTGGGCCAACTGCTGCACAAGGCCGGTATCGATACGGTCATCGTCGAACGCCAGACGCCCGAGTACGTGCTCGGCCGCATCCGTGCCGGGGTGCTGGAGCAAGGCACGGTCGACCTGCTGCGTGAAGCCGGTGTGGCCCAGCGCATGGACCGTGAAGGCCTGGTACACGAGGGCGTCGAACTGCTGGTCGGCGGGCGTCGCCAACGCCTGGACCTCAAGGCCCTGACCGGTGGCAAGACGGTGATGGTTTACGGCCAGACCGAAGTCACCCGTGACCTGATGCAGGCACGTGACGCCAGCGGCGCGCCGATCATCTATTCGGCCAGCAATGTCCAGCCGCACGAACTCAAGGGCGAGCGGCCCTACCTGACTTATGAAAAAGACGGTCAGGTACACCGGGTGGACTGCGATTACATCGCTGGCTGTGACGGCTTCCACGGTGTTTCGCGGCAGAGCATTCCCGAAGGTATCCTCAAGCAGTACGAGCGAGTCTACCCTTTTGGCTGGCTGGGCATGCTGTTAGACACGCCACCGGTCAACCATGAACTGATCTACGCCCACCACGAGCGCGGTTTCGCGCTGTGCAGCCAACGCTCGCAAACCCGCAGCCGTTACTACCTGCAGGTGCCGTTGCAGGACCGCGTCGAGGAGTGGTCAGACGAGCGCTTCTGGGATGAACTGAAAAACCGCCTGCCCGCCGACGTGGCGGCCGACCTGGTGACTGGCCCGGCCCTGGAGAAAAGCATCGCGCCGCTGCGCAGCCTGGTGGTCGAGCCGATGCAGTATGGCCACCTGTTCCTGGTTGGTGACGCCGCGCACATCGTTCCGCCTACCGGCGCCAAGGGGTTGAACCTGGCAGCGTCGGACGTCAACTACCTGTACCGGATCCTGGTCAAGGTATACCGCGACGGGCGCACCGACCTGCTGCAGCAGTACTCGCCACTGGCATTGCGCCGGGTGTGGAAGGGCGAGCGTTTCAGCTGGTTCATGACTCAACTACTGCATGACTTTGGCAGCCACAAGGATGCCTGGGACCAGAAAATGCAGGAGGCCGACCGAGAGTATTTCCTGACCTCGCCAGCGGGGTTGGTGAACATTGCCGAAAACTACGTAGGCCTGCCGTACGAAGAAGTGGCCTGAGGTCCGCTGCTGCCTGTCCTGGCCTCATCGCCGGCAAGCCCCATAAGGATAGCGCTGACCTGAAGGCTTGCGCATTACCTGTGGGAGCTGGCTTGCCGGCGATCACGGGCGGAGCCCGTGCCATACAAGCCCTGTTTAGCGGACCAGCAGCGCTTCGTCACGGCTTTCCAGCTCGGCACCTTGCCCCAGCAACTGTTGCAGGGTGCGCACGTCATCCTGGCGGGCGGTATTGTGCAGGCGGTTGTCCATGGTGTTGGTCTCGGCGTGGGCGGCAAGGCTGCTGCACAGGGCAAATACCATTGCAGCAAGTGATGAACGCATGGGGCGGGCTCCTCGATGACTTGCCTGCATCCTAGAAAAATCGCACCAAGGCTTGAAGTTAAGTTTGCGCATGACCCACAGTGCCCCGCTGAATAGATAAAAGGCAGGAAGCAAGCCGATGAAATTCTCCACGCCGCTGATAAGTGCCCTGTGCCTGCTGGCTGCCAGTGGCTCGGCCTGGGGCGATCAGGTGCTACCGGCACCACCGGAACTGGCCTCTGGTTATCGCAGCGGCCTGCAGCCGGTGCATGCCAGCCGGCACATGGCCGCCGCCGCCAACCCGCTGGCCAGCGAAGCGGGGCGGGCAATGCTGCGTGCCGGTGGCAGTGCCATCGATGCCGCCATTGCCATGCAGATGGTGCTGACGCTGGTCGAGCCGCAGTCCAGTGGCATTGGTGGCGGGGCGTTCATCCTGTATTGGGATGGCAAGCGCGTCCAGGCATTCGATGGCCGTGAGGCAGCCCCGGCGGCGGTGACGGAACAATTGTTCCTGCAAGCCGATGGCTCAACCATGCCGTTCCGCTCGGCGCAAATAGGCGGGCGTTCGGTCGGTGTGCCGGGCGTACTGCGTGCCTTGAAGCTGGTCCACGAACAGCATGGCAAGCTACCCTGGCGAGACCTGTTTGCCCCGGCTATCGCGCTGGCACGTGGCGGTTTCCCGGTTTCCGCGCGGCTGCACACCTTGATCGAAGGCGATCCCTTTATTGCCCGGTCACCGGCCATGGCCCGTTATTTTCTCGATGAGCAGAGCAGGCCCTTGGCGGTGGGTACGATGCTGCGCAACCCGGAGCTTGCACAAACCTTCGAGCGGATCGCCGCGCAAGGCCCTGACGTGTTCTACAGCGGCGAGATTGCCGAAGCCATCGTGGCCAAGGTGCGCAGCCACGCTAATGCCGGTTACCTGTCGCTGCAGGACCTGCAGCAGTACCAGGCCAAGCAGCGCGAGCCGGTGTGCAGCCCTTACAAGGCCTGGCAGATCTGCGGCATGCCACCGCCGTCGTCGGGTGGGGTGACGGTGTTGCAGACCTTGGGCATTCTCGAAGCAGTGCAGCGCGTCGCGCCACAACGCGATCTGGCAGCGCTGCGGCCGCTTGCCAGCTCGTCTGCGGCAGGCCTTGAGGCGCCGCCGCTGGCCGTGCACCTGATCGCCGAGGCCGAGCGGCTGGCCTTTGCCGACCGTGCCCAGTACCTGGCTGACAGCGATTATGTGCCGGTCCCGGTCAAGGCCCTGACCGACACCACGTACCTGGCCAGCCGTGCCGTGCAGATAAGCGACCACAGCATGAAGCGCGCTCGCCCGGGCCAGCCGCAGGGTGCCGACCTGGCACTGGCGCCTGACCGTTCGCCACTGCGCATTTCCACCTCGCACCTCAGCGCAGTGGATGACAGCGGCCAGGCCCTGGCCATGACCACATCGGTGGAGGCCGCGTTCGGTTCGCACTTGATGGTCAAGGGCTTTCTGCTCAACAACACCTTGACCGACTTCTCGTTTATCCCCCGGGAGCAAGGCAAGCCCGTGGCCAACCGGGTGCAGCCGGGCAAGCGGCCGTTGTCGGCCATGGCGCCGACCCTGGTGTTCTCGCGATCATCGGGTGAGTTGTTGGCCAGCCTTGGCTCGCCGGGTGGCTCGCAGATTATCGGTTACGTGAACAAGGCACTGGTCGGCCTGCTGGATTGGCAACTCAACCCGCAACAGGCCGCTGGCCTGCCCAACTTCGGCAGCCGCAATGCCAGCACCGAAGTGGAGGCGGGGCTGGCCAGCCCGGCACTGATCCGGCAACTGGCGGCCTGGGGCCACGAGGTAACCCCCATGACCATGACCAGCGGCATGCAGATTATCCAGCGTGCTGGCGAAGGCTGGTCGGGCGGTGCCGACCCTCGGCGCGAAGGCGTGGTTCTCGGCGACTAGCCCTGTGCGTTGCGGTGCAGGAGGGGGCGTGTTAGAAGTCAGTCTTGTCATTCAATAGTTGAATACCAAGATGTCTATCAACGTGAAATCGAATAGAGCACTGTTCGATCTCGACCTGCTGCGCGCCATTGTCGTGGTGGCCGATTGCGGCAGCTTCACCACGGCGGCCGCACGCCTGCACTCCACCCAGTCGACCATCAGCCAGAAGGTGCGCCGCCTTGAAGACATGGTCGGCCACCGTTTGCTGGTACGCGGCAACCGCGACGTGTTGCCGACCGATGCCGGGCAGACCTTGCTTGGCTATGCCCGGCACATGCTGGCGCTGAACGATCAGATGCTCGAAGCCCTGGCCGGGGCGATGGTGGGCACTACCGTGCGCCTTGGTGTGCCCGAAGACTTTGTTGGCGGTCGTACCACCAACGCGCTGTCGGCATTCAGCCGGCAGCACCCGCAGGTGAAGCTGGAAGTGACCAGCGGCCTGTGCCGTGACCTCAGCCAAGCCTACGACAACGGCGAACTCGACCTGGTGCTGCTCAAGCAGCGGCGCAATACCCGTGAAGGCGTGGCCTGCTGGCCAGAACGCTTGCAGTGGATCGACAGTGCGCGCACGCCGGCCTTCGAGCTGGACCCGATCCCGCTGGTCACCTTCCCGCCGCGCGGCCTGTACCGCGAAGACATGATCAACGCTATCGAAGGCATGGGCCGGCGCTGGCGCATCAGCTTTACCAGTTCCAGCCTCAGCGGCATCCAGGCGGCGGTCGCCGATGGCATGGGTATCAGCCTGCTACCGCCACGGGCGGCGACTGGCGAGCACCGGGTACTGGGGGCAGAACAGGGGCTACCGGAGGTGGACAGCTATGAAATCGTCATCGTCCACCGACCGACGGCGGATGTGATGGTCAAGGCGCTGGCCGAGGTGATGACGCAGCTGCTGGCGGGTGGTGGTATCTGACACGGCTGGGGTCGCTTAGCGGCCCATCGCAGCAACCCCAAAATTGCAGCATCAACGCTAGCTTCTGGGCGACAAATGATAGCGCACCAGCAGGTCGACATCCCACCCCGACCACATCGCGTTCAAACCATGTGCTGTCTGCTGCATTGACGCTTCCCGCAAGGCGGAAGTGGATTTCCGAATGCTCTTGAAGCTATTGGCTAAAGCCCCCAGGGCTGGGCGGAGCATAGGATCTGCCGGGCAAGTCCCTTAACGTCGTTACAGGAAACCAATATGAAAAAAATTGCATTTATTACACTGCTGGCCGCCGCAGGTCTGGTTCAGGTCGCCCATGCCAACGATGCCGATTCCAGTGAGCAGCCTCAAGCTGGTCGCACGGTTATCCAGAGTATAGGAGCGCCAGCACCGGAATGCCCTGAAGGTACCTACCCGACTCCAATCGGTCATTGCCAACCGGATTTTGAACCTTGAGTGATACCGAGGCGCTCTGGTGGAGTCACCTCAGGGCTGACGCTCGGCTACAGCCCGTAGGGTTCTGAGGGTCACCACCGGAGCATCAACCACGAAACGATTGGCAAGCCAGCCCGGCACATCTCCGGCCGGGTCGGCTTGCAACTGATACGTCACCTCGGTCTTGCGTTCACCCAATGGTCTCATCCGCCACTCACCGCTCAGGTGCTGCACGCGGATCAGCCCGTCAACCTTGGGGATTCTGCCCGGCTCGGCGCTCAAGCGCCGCACCAGCGTGCCGTCGTCCAGCCGCTCGCTGGTCACCTTCACCACGATGTCCCGCGGCATCGTCGGCCATGGCAGGTTGGTGGTCAGGTACACCCAGGTGTTTTCGCCTTGCACATCCAGCAAGCGCATCTCGGCGCAGGCGTACAGCCACTTGCAGGCCACCCGCAGGTTTTCCTGCAGGTCGGTGAGCGTACGAACGCTGGCTTTCATGGTGCTGACACCACGGAATTGCTGGTAGGGCGAGTCGGGGGCGGCGCTCAGGTAAACGCGGATGCCTTCGCGGTTGTAGGCCAGGTTCCAGTCATCGTCGGCTGGGGCGGGTGTGCACAGCAGCAGGGCGGTGAGCAGCAGGCAGCGGTTCATGGCTGGTACCGCGGGGGATGGGTGTTTCAGTATGCGCGGCAAACAGAAAGCCCGCCAGGTTGGCGGGCTTGCGGGCATCAGCCAGGGCTTAACGCTTAGGGTTCAGCGTCAAATGCACGTGACGGTTCACGTCCTTGTACAGCAGGTAGCTGAACTTGCCTGGGCCGCCGGCATAGCAGGCTTGCGGGCAGAAGGCGCGCAGCCACATGAAGTCGCCGGCTTCCACTTCGACCCAGTCCTGGTTCAGGCGGTACACCGCCTTGCCTTCCAGTACGTACAGGCCGTGTTCCATCACGTGGGTCTCGGCGAACGGGATCACGCCGCCCGGCTGGAAGGTGACGATGTTCACGTGCATGTCGTGGCGCATGTCGGCCATGTCGACGAAGCGGGTGGTGACCCAGCGGCCTTCGGTGCCCGGCATTTCGATAACGGTGGCGTTGTCGCGGTGGGTAACGAAGGACTCAGGTACGTCCAGGCCTTCAACCTTTTGGTAGTGCTTGCGCAGCCAGTGGAAGGTGACGTTGGACTTGCTGTTGTTGCGCAGGCTCCACTCGGCGCCCGGGGCCAGGAAGGCATAGCCGCCAGGTACCAGGGTGTGGTGCTTGCCTTCGACGGTGATGTCCAGTTCGCCTTCGACGATAAACACCACGGCTTCGGCGTTAGGGTCCAGCTCAGGGCGCTCGCTGCCGCCTTCCGGGGCTACTTCGACGATGTACTGGGAGAAGGTTTCGGCAAAGCCGGTCAGCGGGCGGGCGATGACCCACATGCGCATCTTGTCCCAGAACGGCAGGTGGCTGGTGACGATGTCGCGCATCACGCCTTTAGGGATGACAGCATAGGCTTCGGTGAACATGGCACGGTCAGTCAGCAGCTCGGTCTGAGCCGGGTGCCCACCGTGGGGGGCGAAGTACGAATGGTTCGACATGGACGATCTCGACGTTTGTTGTTCTCTCCCCATGCCGTGAACCGCACCGGCCGGTGCGGCGCAGGGGATGTGGCGACAGAATAGAGTCGAGTGTGTGCCATCCACAAATTAAATGTTGGAATACCCGGTATTTACTGGCTGAATGCTAACCTGCTGGCCAGCATGCCCTTCCGGCAAGCGGTCACCCTTGCCGAACAGCTTGTGGCGCAAGGTGCCCTCCGCATAGCTCAGCGGGTAGCGGCCACGACGCTGCAGCTCGGGCACCAGCAGTTCGACCACATGGGTCAGGTCGTCCGGTTGCACTGCGTAGGTCAGGTTGAAGCCATCGATGCCGGTCTGGTCCAGCCAGCTTTCCAGCTGGTCGGCCACCTCGCTGGCAGTACCCACCAACACCGGGCCACGGCCACCCAGGCCAACGAACTCGGCAGCCTCGCGCACGGTCCATCGGCGGGTCGGGTCGGCGGCGGTGAAGGCGGCCAGTGCCGCGCGGCCGGCATCGTTCTCGACGTATTCGATGGGCGCGTCGGCGTCGAGGCCGGCAAAGTCGATGCCGGTCCAGCCAGACAACAGCGCCAGGGCGGCGTCCAGGTCGACATGGTTGCGGTACTCGGCGAAGCGCGCCTCGGCTTCTTCCCGGGTGGGGGCGACGATCAACAGCGCCTGGGCATAGATCAGTACTTCGTCACGGCCACGCCCGGCTACCTCGCTGGCCTGGCGGATACCCTCGGCGTAGCGGCGCAGTACCGCGGGCGTCGGCCCGCTGATGAACACGCATTCGGCGTGCCGCGCCGCGAACTGCTGGCCGCGTGCCGAAGCACCGGCCTGGAACAGCACTGGCGTGCGTTGCGGCGAAGGTTGGCACAGGTGCATGCCTGGCACCTGGAAGTGCTCGCCCACATGGTTGATGGGGTGCACTCGGGAGGGTTCGATATAGCGCCCGCTGTCACGCTCCAGCAGCACGGCGTCGTCGTCCCAGCTTTTCTCCCATAACTTGTACAGCACCTGCAGGTATTCCTCGGCCAGGTCATAGCGCTGGTCGTGGCCCAGCTGGTGCGCCAGGCCCAGGTTGCGCGCGGCGCTGTCGAGGTAGCCGGTGACAATGTTCCAGCCGACCCGGCCATTGCTCAGGTGGTCCAGCGTGGACATGCGCCGGGCGAACGGGTAGGGATGTTCGTAGGTGAGCGAGAACGTGACACCGAAGCCCAGATGCTCGGTCACCCCGGCCATCGCCGGCACCAGTAGCAGCGGGTCGTTGACCGGTACCTGCACGCCACCGCGCAGGGCGGCTTCGGGGCTGCCCTGGTAGACGTCGTAGATGCCCAGCACGTCGGCGATGAACAGGGCATCGAACAGGCCGCGCTCGAGCAGGCGGGCCAGTTCGGTCCAGTAGCCCAGGCGGTTGAAGGCCACGCTGGTGTTGCGCGGGTGACGCCACAGCCCGGGGGACTGGTGGCTGGCGGCATTCATGCTGAAGGCGTTGAAGCGGATCGGGCGAGGCATGGGGGCGCTCCGCTCCAAGGCAACACGGAAGCCGGGTAGACCGCGTCGGCCACCTGCAGCTTGCGTGGAATCAGGCCCAGGCCCTGGAAGGTATCGGCCAGCTTCTGTTGCTCTGCAACGATCTGCGGGGTAATGGCCACGGCGTTGTAGTTGCGCCGCTCGCTGGCCACTTGCAGCACACTGGCGTCTATCCCCAGTTGCGGAGCCAGCAGCGTGGCGACTTCCGCAGGCTTGGCATTGGCCCATTGGCTGACCTTGCCCAGTTCGGTGAAGAAGGTCTTCAGCAACGCGCGGTGCTGGTCGGCGAAGGTCGCGGTGGACAGGTAGAAGGTGCGGTTGTTGGACAGGCCGCTGCCGTCGCGCAGGTTCTTCAGGCCCGGCTGGCTTTCTGCGGCGGCGAGGAACGGGTCCCACAGGGTCACGGCCTGGACGCTGCCCGATTGCAGGGCGGCCACGGCATCGGCGGCGTTGTTGACGTAGGCCGGGGTGATGTCCTGGTAGCTGAGGCCGGCCTGTTCCAGGGCCACGGCCAGCAGGTACTGGGCGTTCCAGCCGCGGCCGGTGGCCACGCGCTTGCCCTTGAGGTCCTGCACGCTGGCCAGGTGGTCCTGCTCGCGCACCACCAGGCCGATGCCGCGCGGGTAGGGCTGCTCGGCGGCCAGGTACACCACCGGTTTGCCTGCAGCCTGGGCGAATACCGAGGGTGCGTCGGCAGCATGGCCGAGGTCGATGGCGCCGGTGCTCAGGGCTTCGAGGAGTTGCGGGCCGGCGGCGAACTCGTGCCAGCTGACTTTCACGCCTTGCGGCGCCAGTGCCTTCTCCAGGGCACCGCTGCCTTTGAGGATGTTGATGCTGTTGAATTTCTGATAGCCGATACGCAGGGTCTTGGCTTCGTCGGCCAGGGCTTGTGACCAGGGCAGCAGGGTACTGGCGACACTGGCCAGCAAGCCGCCGATCAACAGGCGGCGCAGCGGGGAGAAGGCACGGGCGGGCATGGGCATTGCTCCTTGAGTCGGGTAAGAAACGATGTGCCCAGACTAAGGAGGTGGCGTTTGGCTTTCAATTTTTTATATGCATGTTTGTTAGATTATTTTGTTATTTTTATATCCATTTGTTTTATCACGGGCTCGCGGGCTTCTTCGAGGAACCAGGCGCCGACCAACTGCGAGCTTCCCTGCATCGCCATGCTCGCGGATAATCCCGTCATTCCAATAAACAGCCTGTGAGTGGGTATGAGTGATTCCGTAATCGGCCTTGGTCAGCCTGAAACCGAAGGGGTGCGTAGAACGCGCAAGAACAACCCCGAGAAAACCCGCGAGGACATCCTCCAGGCCGCCATCAACGAGTTCGTCCAGCAAGGGCTGGCCGGTGCTCGCGTCGACGCCATCGCCGAGCGCACCGCCACCTCCAAGCGCATGATCTACTACTACTTCGGCAGCAAGGAGCAGCTGTACTGCGAGTGCCTGGTCAAGCTGTACGGCGATATCCGCAAGACCGAGCAAAGCCTGGACCTGGAGTCGCTGCCGGCTGAGCAGGCAATCCGCCGCCTGGTGGAATTCACCTTCGACCACCATGACCGCAACGTCGATTTCGTGCGGATCATCTGCACCGAAAACATTCACTATGGCGAGTACGTCAAGCAGTCGCCGGCCATTCGCGAAATGAGCAGCCTGGTGCTCGAGGCCTTGGGCAATACCCTGCGCCGCGGTGTGCAGGAAGGCGTGTTCCGCGCCGGTATCGAGGTAATCGACCTGCACATGCTGATGAGCTCGTTCTGCTTCTACCGGGTGTCGAACCGCCACACCTTTGGCGAGATCTTCCAGATCGACCTGTCTGATGAGCAGGTCAAGCTGCGTCACAAGGCCATGATCTGTGATGCTGTGCTGCGGTATATCCGCGCGTAGACATTCAGCGTCTGGCCCTTTCGCGGGTGACACATCAATGAAGCCTTGAGGTTCACTCGCCCAATCGTTGCTCACGCGAAGGCGGGTAGCCAAAGTAGGCCGCGTAGCATTTGCTGAAGTGCGACACCGAAACAAACCCGCAGGCCACTGCCACTTCCATCACCGACAGGTCGGAATACTGCAGCAGGCGACGGCTTTTGGTAATGCGCAACTCCATGTAGTAGCGCCGCGGCGAAGTACCCAGCTGGGCCTGGAACAGGCGGTCGATCTGCCGGCGCGAGCGCCCGCTGTAGGCAGCCAGTTGGTCGAGGCTGAGGGTTTCCTCGAGGTTGTTCTCCATCAACTCGACGATGGTGCGCAGGTGCAGGCTCATGGACTTCTTCGCCCCCGGGCCGACCTGACGGTAACGGGCACCTGAGAACGACAGGATCTCCTCGACGCCTTCGGCCAGGCCGTCGCCATACAGCCGGCGCACCAGGCCGAGCATCAGCTCCATGGCGCCATGGGGGCTGGCGGCGCTGAGGCGGTCGCGGTCGAGGGTGAAGCTGGCCGGGGTAATCCGCGTTTGCGGGCTGCGCTCGGACAGGCTGGCACGCTGCTCGGGGTGGATACTGCAGCCATAGTCGTCCAGTACCCCGGCGCGGCCGAGGAACCACGCGCCATTCCACAACCCGCCCAGGGCCATACCGTGGCCCGCGCAATCGTCCAGCAGCCGGTCAAGCTCCGGGTACTTCAATGGCGTGCGCAAGCCGCCGCAGATCACCAGCAGGTCCAGGTCCTTCAGTGCTTCGGCGGACATGTCGGTGGCCACCAGCTCCAGCCCCAGGTCACTGAGCACACGGTCGCCTTCGAGCGACAGCGGCGTGAACCGGAAGCTGTCGGCGCGCAGCAGGTTGGCCGTGACCAGCACGTCCATGGCCACGGTGAAACTGGCCATCGAAAAGTGTTCGAGCAATACGAAGTCGACCCGATAAGGGGCCTGGGCGTTGGCGCTGGTGGACTTTAGCCGCAGCATGTTGCTGGTGCTGGTCTTCTTGCTGAACTGGCGTGGCGTGGGCACTCTGGACTCCGCTTCCTGGCTGGCCTGGAGAGTGTGGCGGGTGGTTGGGGGAAAGACAATCTTCCGGGTGGCCATGTCGTATTCCAGGTCGTGTTCAGGCAACCTGCCTGGTTTGGCACATTGCCGCTATGCTGATGTTCCCGTCACTGAGGATGCCCTTGATGAAATACGCCGCTGCCCTGTTGCTTTGCCTGATGCCAGTACTGGCCAATGCCCTGGAACCGGGCGAAAAACTTGCCCCGTGGACGTTGCTGGACCAGTACGACCAGGCTTACAGCCTCGACGCCGGTACGCACATTCTGCTGGTGGCACGCGACATGGACGGTGCCAAGCTGGTGAAGGCGGCGTTGGCCGAGCAGCCCAAGGGGTACCTGGAAGCGCGCGATGCGGTGTTCGTTGCCGACATCCAGCGCATGCCGGCGCTGATCAGCAAGTTATTGGCCATCCCGGCCATGCGCGATTACACCTACCGGGTGCTGCTCGATCGCGACGGGCGGGTGGCCAGCCGTTATCCCGGGCAGGATGGCCAGGTGCAGTGGTTGCAACTGGAGCAGGGCAAGCTGGTGAGCCAAAAGGCTTTTGCCGATGCGCCGGCGTTGAAGGCGGCGCTGGAGGCAGCACCACGGCATTGAAAGCCACTCCTGTAATGGGTCGCGTTGCCATGCCGCCAGCCAAATCAATCTGAACCCTGGGCCGCTTCTGCAACCCAACCCATTACATGCCAAATGGGAGAGCGCTCATGGAAATCGGAACGATCTGGATCATCGTCGCGGCCTTTGTGATTTTGCTGGAAATCTGGGCCATCTGGCACATCATCGGCAGTGACAGGCGCGCCGAGCGCAAGATGCTATGGATCGTCTTCGTGGTCTACGCGCCATTCCCCGGCTTGCTGTTCTGGGCCTGGCGCGGGCCTCGGGCGGTGAAGGGCAGGGCGGTGCTGCAGGAAAAATGACGGGGTGCGGCATCAGGCTTTTGGCCTGATGCCGCTCATTCGCTAGACAATGTCGAAGCGGATTGCTGACCCCAGGCCGTCGACCATCAGGCAGCCGTAGAACTTCACTTTCGACAAAACCCGCAGGCCCTTGAGCTCTTCGTGGATGCGCTCACGGACAAGCCTCTCGGCTTCGAGGGCCTTGTCAGACGTTGAAATGCTGTCGAGTTGGACCAGCCCGAGCAGGGTGGTTTCGATGTGTTCCACGGTGTCCAGCCCGATGTTCTCGCGCAGGTGCTGGCGCGCCTGTGCCGCATCGTAGTCGTCCCGCTGTGGGTCACGTGGCTTGATCGTGTAGGCGAGTAGAAATTCGTGTTTGCTCATGGTGTTTTCCTTGTTGCATGCAGGCCTCCATGCCGGGCCTTGCAATCTAGCGCCTGATGGCCACTGCGCATACACACGCGTGGTTCATGCAAGCGGGTGCGCTGTGCGAAACGTCCTACGCTGCGGTGCCGCGCTACGCGGGAGCCGTCTCTTTCGCGCTTGACCTCAAGTTAACTCAAGGTCCGATACTCCCTCGCTCTTCAACTTATCGAGGGTTTCCCATGAACCACTCAAGCGTGTTCCAGCTGAGCAATCCTGAAGGCCTGTACGACCCCAGCGGAAATGCCTATTCCCATGTCGCCGAGGTACATGCCGGCGGCCGCCTGCTGTTCATCGCCGGCCAGGGCGGGGAAGACCGCGACGGGCAGCTGTCGCCGCTGTTTGCCGAGCAGGCGCGCCAGGCGCTGGCCAACCTGGAGATTGCCCTGGCCTCGAAAGGCGCCAGCCTGGCCCAGGTGTTCAAATTGACCCTGCTGATCGTCGAGCATTCTGAAACGCGCCTGCGTGAGTGGGTAATCGAGGCTGACAAGGCCTGGGGCTCCTCCATGAAACCGACCTGCACGCTGATACCGGTACCCCGGCTGGCGCTGGACGGCATGCTGGTGGAGATAGAGGCGGTGGCAGCGGTATAGGTGAGGCCATTCGGTGGTGGCGCCAGACAATCACTCTGTTGTATATCGGTGCAGGCCTGGCAGCATGGCCGCCATGACAACAATTGATCTCAGAGGTGACCACACCATGAGCACCGGCACCACCGCGCTCGCCGACCGCAAGGCCCGGGCCTGGGTCTGGCCTGCACTTTTCAGCCTGGTGGCCTTCGCTGCCAACTCGGTGTTCTGCCGGCTGGCGCTGAAGGACGGGGCCATCGACCCGGCATCCTTCACTGTGGTGCGCCTGGCCAGTGGTGCACTGTTCCTGCTGCTCTTGCTCCGCCTGCGTAAACCCGCGGGCGCCATGGGGGGCAGCTGGCGCGGCGGCCTGGCCTTGTTCCTGTATGCGTTCCTGTTCTCTGCGGCATACCTGCAACTAGGTGCAGGCGCGGGTGCGTTGCTGCTGTTCGGCGCGGTGCAGATCACCATGTTCGGATTCGCCTGGTACAAGGGCGAACGCATCACCGCGCGGATGCTGCTGGGTATGTTGATCGCCTTTGCCGGCCTGCTGGTGCTGCTGTTGCCTGGTACCTCGGCGCCACCCTTTGCAAGTGCCTTGCTCATGGCCTTGTCCGGCGTAGCCTGGGGCGTATACACGCTGCTGGGCAAAGGTTCGCCCAGACCGCTGGCCGATACTGCCGGCAATTTCGCCCGGAGCCTGCCTTGCCTGGTGCTGCTGGTACCGATGCTGTCACTGGGTGCCGGCTTGCACCTGACCCCGCCCGGTTTGCTGTATGCGTTGGGCTCCGGCGTGCTGGCCTCGGGGGCGGGCTATGCCGTGTGGTACGGCGTGGTCAGGCAAGTCAGCGCGCAGCAGGCAGCGACCATGCAGCTCAGCGTCCCGGTGATTGCGGCGTTGGGTGGGGTCGGCCTGATCGGCGAGCCATTGTCGTTGCGCTTGCTGGTGGCGTGCGTGGTGGTGCTCGGCGGTATCGCCCTGGCGCTGGCGCCGCGCCGTTAAACGGGTGAAGGGCGTGGCAGGGCGTGACTGTCGGGGCCTGCAACGTCTGCCTGACTATAATGTATCAACCTCAGCTGGTAACCCGACTGGTCATTTCACTCAGCTTTTGGTCGACCGGTCAGCGTCGGTGGTTTCGGTTACCACAGGCAGGCTGCCGGCCCGCTGGATTACTCGCCGTTGCTGCTCGTAGTCGTCCAGTGACAGGCCACGGCGCTGCAGCGCTTCCAGTTGCAGTTGCCGGGTTTCTTCAGCGGTGTAAGGGCGCAGTTCGGGGTGGCTGGCACAGCCGCTCATGATGGCGATGGCCAAAACGGCAAGGGTGGCGGACAGCAGGCGGGCCAGGGTGTTCATCAGGTAGCTCCAGGGGCCAGGGTCGTGGGCGGCGAGTCGATGGAGCTAGGTTATTCGGCCAGGTTGTTCGGCAGAAATTGCCATTCTCGATAGTGACTATCGATGGTTCCATGGGAACCGGGAGGGTGCGATGGGGCAAGACGAGCAACCGCGCAAATGGGGCGTGCTGGAGCCGATCGACCGGATCACCGAAGTCATCTTCGGCCTGTTGATGGCGATGACCTTCATCGGCTCGCTGAGCGTGGCCACGGCAGGGCGCGAAGAGGCCCGGCTGATGCTGATTGCCGCGTTCGGCTGCAACCTGGCCTGGGGCCTGGCCGATGCGGTCATCTATTTGCTGCGTACCTGGACCGAGCGTACCCGCAGCCGAACCTTGCTGGCCCGCCTGCAAGCCGCTGATGTCAGCCAGGGGCGCAGGCTGATTGCCGATGCGCTGCCCGCGCGCATTGGCCTGGCACTGGATGAAGACGGCCTTGAGATGATGCGCGGGCGGATGCTGCGTGATACTGGCCGCCCGCTGCCGGTGCGCCTGGGGGTGGATGATTTCAAGGCAGCCCTGGCCACTTTCCTGTTGGTGGTGGTGGCAACCTTCCCGATGGTAATTCCATTCCTGCTGATCGAGACCACCGGCACGGCCATCCGCGTGTCGAACCTGGTCGCCCTGGCCATGCTCTTCCTTGCGGGCTGGCTGCTGGCACGCTATTCCGGTGGCCGTACCCTGTTGACCGGCGTGGTCCTGGCCGCGGTCGGGGCAGCGCTGATCATGGCGATCATCGCACTGGGCGGGTGAGCATCGTCCCCTCAGTATTTTATGTCGCGGGCGCGCTCACGGCCTTGCTGTTTGGTATGGCGTTTGTCCTGCCGGCAGCCGGCGTTGCTTTGCTGGTCGGCGTGGCGGCAGTCCTGTTTCGTCTGCCGCGCATCCTGGCGGGTTTCCTGCCGGACATCACGGGCCTCACGGCGCCGTTCGGCGCGGTCGGTGGCTGCCCAGGCCGAGGTGCAGAGCACGGCTAGCATGATGGCGGCGATGAGGCGGGGCGTGTTCATCGGGGTGGGCTCCTTCTGGATGCGTTCTTGTGCATGCGCCGGCCTCTTCGCGGGCACGCCCGCTCCCACAGGATCACCACAGGCCTGAACATTGTGGAGTACCGGTGGGAGCGGGCGTGCCCGCGAAAGGGCCGGTACAGTCAATTACAGATCTCAGCCCGGCCCTGATATAGATTCAAAAGCAGCAACCACCCCATCCATTAGAGCGCGAAAAGTTTGCGCCCGCGCATCTGGCCAAAAGCAGCGCCATTGCTACCCTTAACCCACGCGGTCAGATCTCATGGAGAGAAGCGATGCGCATCCCGTTGTCAGCGGTCCTGTCGGTAGTTCTGTATCTTGGCGCCACGCCCGGCTTGGTGCTGGCAGAAGACGTTCCTGCCCCCGACCCGGCACCACAAGCCGACACGGTCGCGGCCAAGGACCCTGTGTTCACCCAGGAGCAACTGGACCAGATGCTCGCGCCCATCGCGCTGTATCCCGATGCGCTGCTGGCACAGGTATTGATGGCTTCCACTTATCCGGGGCAAGTGAGCGAAGCGGTGACCTGGTCCAAGGCCAACCCCAAGGCCACTGGTGACGATGCCGTCAAGAAGGTGGCGAACCAGCCTTGGGACCCTAGCGTACAAGCGCTGGTGGCCTTCCCGCAGGTGTTGGCAACCCTGGGTCAGGACCCGGTCTGGGTGCAGCGCCTGGGCGACGCCTTCCTCGCGCAGCCCGACGATGTCATGGGCGGGGTGCAGCGCCTGCGTCACCAGGCCCAGGCCGCCGGCAACCTGCAGAGCAACCAGTACCAGAACGTGACTGTGCAGACCGCGCCAGCAACAGCACAGGCCTCCAGCGGTAGCAGCACCCAGGTCGTCAAGACCAGCAGCCCGCCCACCACCATCATCATCGAGCCGTCCGACCCGCAAGTGGTGTACGTGCCCAGCTACAACCCGACTACCACCTACGGCACCTGGGCCTACCCGGCATCTCCGCCGGCGTACTACCCGCCACCGCCCATGTACTATCCTGGTTCCGCGCTGGTGGCGGGCCTCGCCTTCGGTACTGGCGTGGCGATCGTTGCCTCGCTGTGGGGTGACTGCGACTGGGGCAACAATGACATCGACATCGACGTCAACCGCTACAACAACATCAACGCCAACAACCGCATCACCAACAACCAGAACAAATGGCAGCACAACGCCGCCAACCGCGACGGCGTGCCATACCGCGACTCCCGCAGCCGCCAGCAGTACGGTCGCCAGCTGGATGGCGCCACCCAGCGAACTGCCTTCCGTGGTGACGACGCGCAGCGCGCCCAGGCGCGGGACAAGGCCCGGGCGTCGATGGACCGGGCCGGCATCGAACGGCCGGCCACCAGCAACCGACAGGCACGCCAGCAGATGCGCGAGGCGCAGGCGGGCAATACGGTCGGCAACCGCATGCAGCCCCGCAGCGACAACCCGAGGGCAACCGACCGCCGCCAGGACACCCGCACTACCCAGGCCAGGCAGCAGAACAACCAGGTGAACCAGCGCAGGCAGGGCGAAGGCGAGGGGCGGCAACTGGCGCAAAACCGGCCCGCCAACACCGCCGGCCGGGCGCGTAACAACGCCTTCGCCGGCGTGCGTTCGCCCTTGAGCACCAGCGCGCAGGCCAGCCGTGGCCGTACCAGCCAGTCGTTCGCCCAGCGCCCGAGCGCATCGCGTGCTGCCGGGCACCAGATTTCCCGGCCCAGTGCGCCCGCACGCCGTGGCGGAGGTGGCCGTCGATGAACCGTCAATCGCTAGCAGCACTGCTTTTCACCGCCGGTATCGCCTGGTCAACCCTGGCCGCTGCGCAGGAGGCATTCCCGACGCCAGAGAAGGCCGTGGAAGCCTTTGTTGCGGCACTGGGCCAGGCGCAACCGGATGAAGCCCGCCTGGCTCAATTGCTGGGTGATGACTGGCGTACCTACATACCGCGTGGCGGCGTGCAACGCAGTGATGTGGACACATTCCTGGAGCAGTACCGCGCACAGCACAGCATCGACATGTCGGGGGCGAACAAGGCCATTCTCGCGGTAGGGAGTGATCACTGGACGCTGCCCATACCGTTGAGCAAAGGTAGCCAGGGCTGGCGTTTCGACCTCAAGGCCGGCAGCGCCGAAATCCGCGCCCGGCGCATTGGTCGCAACGAACTGGGTGCCATGCAGTCGATGCTGGCCTATCACGATGCGCAGATGGAGTACGCCACCCAGGACCACAACGGCAACGGTGCGCTGGAGTACGCGCAGAAGATTTTCAGCGAGCCCGGCAAGCATGACGGGCTGTACTGGGATGACGATGGCCAGGTCAGCCCGCTGGGCCCGTTGTTCGGCCAGGACATGGTCGGCGATGCCTGGTATGGCTACCATTTTCGCATCCTTGACGCGCAAGGCCCATCTGCCCCCGGCGGTGCCTACAGCTATCTGATCGGCAACCAGATGAGTCGCGGCTTCGCCATGGTTGCCTGGCCGGCCAGGTACGATGACACCGGGGTGATGAGCTTCATGATCAGCCATGACGGCGAGGTGTTCGAAAAAGACCTCGGCCCCCACGGGGACAAGCTGGCCAAGGAGATGAAACGCTTCGACCCGGATGACAGCTGGAAGGTGGTGGATGTGCCTGCGGGGGATTGACCCTGTGCGATCCGGCAAGCAATGACGGCCTATGGCCCCAACATCCGCTCTACCAGCCACTGCCCAGCCGGCCCCAGTGCGCGCCGGCTGGACCAGACCACATCCATATCAACCCGTCGCGGGTACCCAGCCACCTGCAGTTCCACCAAGCCACCGCCAAACCGTGCCACCAGTGCCCTGGGCAGTTCGGCCCAGCCGAACCCGCGCACGGCGAATTCCAGCAGGGTGAGGTAGTCCGGTGCCGACCAGGCCTGGCCACGACCCTGGTGCAAGCTTGGAGCATAGGTCTTTATATACAGCTGCCTGACGGTTTCCAGGTGCTGCGTCTGCACCTTGGGCAAAGCCGCCAACGGGTGCCCGCTGGCTACGTACACGCCAAACTCGGCCTGCTCGGGCAGGCGTGCCACGGCAACGTCTGCGGGGTAGCCGGGCTGCGTGGCAAGAATGCCGATGTGTGCCAGGCCCTGCTGGATCAGTTCGATCACATCGGCATCTTCGGACGGGCCGCAGCGCAGTTCGGTATGCGGGTAGTGCTGGGCGAAGCGGGCCATCACCGCGCCCTGGAAGGTCACGCTGTAACTGTCCGACATCACTACCGAGACCAGCGCCTCGACGTTTTCCGCCAGCCTGACGGCCAGGGCATCGAGCTGGGCGCTGGCATCGAGAATTGCCTCGACATGGCTCAGCACCTGCCGCCCAGCCTCGTTCAGCGCGGGGTGGCGGCCGCCACGGTCGAACAGTGGGCAACCCACATCGGTCTCGAAATTGGCGATGGCAATGCTGATGGTGGACTGGCTTTTGCGCAGCTTGCGCGCCGCAGCGGAAAACGAACCCAGCGATGCGGCTTCGACAAAGGCGACCAGGGCTTCGGGTGAGTAGCGCATTGTATTGATAAAACCGATGGGAGCTATTTCGCGAGTATCGGTTCTGTCAAAGAAAATAGGAAGCACGACTCACGCAATGGATGGAATGTGCAATGAAAAACGTGTCTTTCACCGAACGCCTGGTTCACGCCGTCGGTTATGAAGTGTTCGCCGTGCTGCTGTGCGCGCCGCTGTTGTCCTGGATCATGGGCAAATCGCTGGCGACGGCGGGGGCGCTGGCGGTGATCCTGTCGGTGATCGCCATGCTGTGGAACATTGTCTACAACGCGCTGGTCGATCGTTATGTGCAGACCGAGCGTATCCACTGGAAGGCCCGCGCGCGGTTTGTGCATGGTCTGGGCTTTGAAGCCGGATTGGTGGTTTGGTGCCTGCCGGTGGCGGCGTGGATGCTGGACATTTCGCTGCTGCAGGCGTTCATGGTGGAGCTGGGCTTTTTCGTGATCATCCTGCCCTACACCGTGCTGTACAACTGGGCCTTCGACAAAGCCCGGCACCTGCTGATGCAGCGTCGCCTTGCATAAGCCCTTCCTTGTGGGAGCGGGCATGCCCGCGAACACCGGCGAAGCCGGTGCCAGCCACCGAGCCGACTGGTTCGCGGGCGCGCTCGCTCCCACAGGGACATGTCTTTCGAGCATGAGTGCGCAAAAAACGGGGCATGCCATCGCTGGCATGCCCCGTTTTTCAAACCGTCAAAGCGCCTCAGGCAACCTTGACGATCCAGCCTGCGGGCGCTTCCACGTCACCGCTCTGGATACCGGTCAGCTCGTTGTAGAGCTTCTGGGTAACCGGGCCGACCTTTTCCAGGTCATGGAACACGTGCAGCTTGCCGTTGTACTCGATGCCGCCGATCGGGGTGATCACCGCAGCGGTACCGCAGGCGCCGGCTTCGATGAAGCGGTCCAGCTTGTTGATTTCCACATCGCCTTCGATCACGGTCAGGCCCAGGCGCGATTGCGCCAGTTCCATCAGCGACAGGCGGGTGATACCTGGCAGCACCGAGGCCGATTTCGGGGTGACGAACTCGTTGTTGGCGGTGATGCCGAAGAAGTTGGCCGAACCGACTTCCTCGATCTTGGTGTGAGTCAGCGGATCGAGGTAGATGGCGTCGGCGAAGTTGGCTTT
Organism: Pseudomonas putida; assembly: GCA_029953615.1. Lineage (NCBI taxonomy): Bacteria > Pseudomonadati > Pseudomonadota > Gammaproteobacteria > Pseudomonadales > Pseudomonadaceae > Pseudomonas > Pseudomonas putida. Next base: position 4,913,395 of record CP124529.1, read on the forward strand.
CTTCGCTTCCGCGCCCGGCTGCAGGCTGGCGGCGTAGTTGCCACCGACCTTGGCCGCGCCGGTGCCTTGCGGGGCCGCGCGGTCGAAGCTGGAAATCTGGAAATTGTGCGGCTTCATGCCGCCCTTGAAGTACGAGCCAACCGGGATGGCGAAGATCGAGAAGATGAACTCGGGGGCGGTGCGCACGCCAATGTTGTCACCTGTGCCGATCACGAACGGACGCAGGTAGAGGGCGCCTTTGCCATGCGGCGGCACGAACTTCTCGTTGGCCTTGACCACTTGCTTGCACGCCTCGATGAACACATCGGTCGGCACCTGCGGCATCAGCAGGCGGGCGCAGCTGCGCTGCATGCGGGCGGCGTTCTGGTCCGGGCGGAACAGGTTGATCGAACCGTCCTTGCAACGGTAGGCCTTCAGGCCCTCGAAGCACTGCTGGCCGTAGTGCAGGGCAGTGGAGCCTTCACTGATGTGCAGTACGTTGTCTTCGGTCAGGGTGCCTTTGTCCCACTCGCCATTGCGCCATACGGACAGGTAGCGTTTGTCGGTCTTGATGTAGTCGAAACCGAGCTTGTCCCAATTAATGCTTTCGTTGCTCATGACACCCTCATTGTCTTGCAGGTGCCCGATCGCTCGGGCTGCTGTTATATGCGCACCACGCCACCATAATACATCCGTGGCAGATCGGGAACGGCCAGTCACGAATTGATAGCCTGCAATGCATTTTTTTCGTTTGCTACAGCTGCAGGTACGCGTCAAGCGCCAGGTTTTGCAGCAATACCGCGTCGTGCGAGGCCACCACCAGCGCCCCGCGAAACTGCCCGAGCATGCGCTCCAGGGCTGCTAGTGATGGCAGGTCCAGGTGATTGCCGGGTTCGTCCAGCAACAACAGGTCGAGCGGTCGTTCTCGGTACAGCACGGCGGCCAGTGCCGCCTTCATCCGCTCACCACCACTTAGCAGGCCGCTGGGCAGTTCGATACGGGCCGCATCCAGGCCCAGTTGCGCCAGGCGGCTGCGCAAGTCGCCCTGGGCCAGTGTCGGATTCGCCTTGCTCAGGTGGTCGAGCACGCTGGTATCGCTGGGTAATGCGCTGCAGTGCTGGTCGAGCAGGGCGGTTTCGCCACTGAGGCGCAGATTCTCGGGCGGTGCTGGCAATTCACCGTTCAGCAGCTTGAGCAGGGTAGACTTGCCACTGCCGTTGGCGCCGGCCAGGCCCAAACGCTGGCCCAGGCACAAGCGCAGGTTCAGTGGTTTGCGCGTGCCGTGGGGCAGGCGCAGCGCCTGCAGGGCCAGCACTTCCCGGCCCGGATGGCGCTGTGGCGTGGGTGCGTGCAGGGTAATGGCACTGTCCTGCCCGACTTTGCGAGAGGCGTCACGCACTTTGCCCTGCAGCGCCTGCCGGGCATCACGATGGTCGCGGCGCTGCTTGCCCGCAGTGGACTGGCTGCGTTCCTGCTGGCGGTCGATCAGGATCTTGGCCTGGTTGGCATGCCTGGCGTTGCGCCCGGCGCGGGCTTGGTGACGTTCCAGGTCTTCGCGCTGGCGTTGCAGTTCGCGCATCTGGCGTTGTTGCTCCTGTTTCAGGCGGGCAAGTTGCTGTTGGGCCTGCGCAGTCTGGCTGGCTTTCCGGGCCGAATAGAAGCTGTAGTTGCCGCCATAGGCCTGCAAGCCCAGGCTGGACAACTCGACGATGCGCGCCATGTGGGCGAGCAGGCCGCGATCATGGCTGATCACCAGCAAGCCTCGGTCCCAGGCTTGGATCATGCTCAGCAGTTGGGCGCGGGCGTTGCTGTCCAGGTGATTGCTCGGTTCGTCGAGGATCAGGTAGTCCGCTTCGCTGAGCCAGGCGCCGACCAGCGCCACGCGCATGGCCTGACCGCCGCTCAGGCTGTGGGCGGGCTGGTGCCAGTCAAGCTGCCCCAGGCCGTGCCGTTGCAGCTGCCCCTGCAATTGCTCGCGGATATCCCAGCGTTCGCCAACGGTGTCGAAGTCACTGGCTGCGACGCTGCCTTGCTCGATGCGCTCCAGCGCAGCGAGCACCGAGCCCACCTGGGCCAGGTCGGCAACCGTGGTGCTGTGCTCGATCACTTGCTGGTCCAGAAGATGGATGCGCCCAAGGCGCCGACACTGGCCCCTGCTGGGCTCGCGCTGGCCGGCAAGTATCTGCCCGAGCAGGCTCTTGCCCACGCCGTTGCGCCCGACCAGGCCGGTGCGGCGTTGGTCGAAGGTTTCGCTGAGGTCGGTAAACAACAGCCTGCCGTCAGGCAAGGCCAAGGAGACGCTGTCCAGCGTCAGGATCGACATGTTCGTCATGCACAACTCCACAAATGCCGCGACATCTCCGGGGCGAACCGGAGGCTGAAGACTGGCCGTCGAAGGGACGGCGGCATCAATGGCGCATTGGACGAATACCTCGTAACAGGGGAATGCGTAGCCTAACGGATAGAGACAGCGTTGTCGCGGGAAAACAGATTCCGCAAGTGCGCCACGGACCCTGTGGGAGCGGGCGTGCCCGCGAACACCGGCGAAGCCGGTGCCCAGTGCAGGCAGGAAGCGCCAGAACCGCGCATGCCCCTGGTTCAGCGCCCCATCAAGCGCTTGCTCCAGTCGCCCCCGTGGCTCTGCTGGCAGGCCTCTTCACTGTCAAACCGAACATGCCAGGCCGGATGGTCCAGCTGAATGCCGGCCTGCTCCAGCGCAAGGCCCGTCAGCGCCAGCATGCGCACCTTCGCGTCGCCCGCCAAGGCGGTGGCCTTGTCGGCCTCTCGCTCGAACACCCAGGTAATGCGCAGGCTGGCCGGAAAATCTTCGGGAGCCAGACGGTGGGTAAGCCAGCTGAAACCAACGATTTCCGCCTTTGCTGTTTCGCAGGCATCGGTCAGGCAAACCACCAGTTCACGCTCCAGGCGTGCAATATCGCGCTTGTTCAGGGGTTTCACCGGTGGGCCTCGCTGCTCAAAGCCACCACTGTAACGCAGTCGCGCCAATTGTTGTCGGCCGGCCCGACAGCAATGGTTGACCACCCGCCAGCCACTGCGTAGCCTTGCCACTTCGAGGTTCTTCGGCCAGGCCGAAGCTAAGACGGGAACGCGGTACAAGCCGCGGCTGCCCCCGCAACTGTAAGCACCGACAACGGATCGACACAGCCACTGCGCCCGCGCGCGGGAAGGCGTCATCCCGCCAGCCTGCTGCTCCAGCGGGCACATGGAACGGTGCGAGCCAGGAGACCTGCCTCGTCACGTTTTCGACTTTCAACCGGGCGGGGTGATCCGGTGGCGAACAAGCCCGGCCGGCCTGGCCCGCGGCTGTCGTCCTGCATGCCCGCGCCACACTGCCAAGGGCAATGCGACATGAAAACACTGGCCAAGCTCCCCGTCACCATCGTCACCGGCTTCCTCGGCTCGGGCAAGACTACCTTGCTGCGCCACATGCTCGACAATGCCCAGGGCCGCCGCATCGCGGTGATCGTCAACGAGTTCGGCGAGCTGGGCATCGATGGCGAAATCCTCAAACAGTGCAGCATCGGTTGCACCGAGGAAGAAGCCAGCGGCCGCGTCTACGAGCTGGCCAACGGCTGCCTGTGCTGCACCGTGCAGGAAGAATTCTTCCCGGTAATGCGGGAGCTGGTGGCACGCCGTGGCGACCTGGACCATATCCTCATCGAAACCAGCGGCCTGGCACTGCCCAAACCTCTGGTGCAAGCCTTCCAGTGGCCGGAAATCCGCAACGCCTGCACCGTCGACGCGGTAATCACCGTGGTCGATAGCCCGGCTGTGGCTGCCGGCACCTTCGCCGCCTACCCGGACCAGGTCGATGCCCAGCGCAAGCTCGACCCTAACCTGGACCACGAATCGCCGCTGCACGAGCTGTTCGCCGACCAGCTGGCCAGCGCCGACCTGGTGGTGCTGAACAAAGCCGACCTGATCGACGCCGAAGGCCTGGCCAAGGTCCGCGCCGAAGTCGCCGAAGAACTGCCGCCAGCGGTGAAAGTGGTCGAAGCCAGCAGCGGCAAGCTGCCACTGGAAGTACTGCTGGGCGTGGGTGCCGAGTCCGAGGCGCACATCGATGGCCGCCGTACTCACCACGACTCGCACCACGACGGCGACGACCATGACGATCATGACCACGACGCCTTTGATTCCATCTCCATCGACCTGCCGGAAGCCGACGAAAGCCTGCTGCTCGACGCCCTGACCCAATTGGTTGTGGAGTTCGGCATCCTGCGCGCCAAAGGCTTCGCGGCCATCCCGGGCAAGCCGATGCGCCTGCTGGTGCAAGGCGTGGGTACCCGTTTCGACAAGCACTTCGACCGCGCCTGGCGCGCCGACGAGCCGCGCATCACCCGCCTGGTGCTGATCGGCCAGGACCTCGATGCCGCCCAGCTTGAAGCGCGCCTGCGCCAGGCCCTGGGCGCCTGACCCATGCACCTGCTGCGGACCCAGCCCGGCGGCTTCGTGCCGGATGACAGCATTGCCGACCTCGGCCAGACACCCGCCGAGCTGGTGATTCTCTGCAGCGGCGATTCGCACCTGGCATTGCTCGCCGATACCGCCGAGCAATTGCCCGAGGATTTCCCCAGCCTGCGCCTGGCCAACCCGATGCAGGTGCAGAACCACGCCTCGGTCGATCTATACGTTGACGAAGTGCTGCGCCATGCCAAGGTCATTCTGGTGTCGCTGCACGGTGGCGTTGGCTACTGGCGCTATGGTGTCGAGCAACTGGTCGAGCTGGCAGCCCGTGGCGTGCAGCTGATTTTGGTGCCGGGCGACGACCGCCCGGACCCGGAGCTGACCAGCCTGGGCACTGTCAGCGGCGCGCAGGCCGAGCGCCTCTGGCACTACCTGCGCCAGGGCGGCAAGGCCAACGCCATCAACCTGTTCAACTGCCTGGCCAACCAATGGCTGGGCCGCGACTATGCCTGGGACGAGCCGCAGCCGTTGCCGCGCACGGCGGTGTACCACCCGCAGAAGGGCAGCGCGGCGCTGGAGGACTGGTACCCGCACTGGCACCCCGAACACCCAGTGGCGCCGCTGTTGTTCTACCGTTCGCACCTGCAGGCGGCCAACACTGCGTTCATCGACGTGTTCTGCCAGCGCCTGCAGGCCGCCGGGCTCAACCCGTTGCCGATCGCCGTGGCCAGCCTCAAGGAAAGCGCCTGCCTGGAGCAGGTCGAAGCCTGGCTGGACGAGGTCGGCGCCGAGGTGCTGGTCAACACCACCGGTTTTGCCCTGTCCAGCCCGGAACGCCCCAACCTGCGCCCGTTCCGTCGCGACATTCCGGTGCTGCAGGCCATCTGCGCGCAAGACAACCAGCCCGGCTGGGAAGCCAGCGAGCAGGGCCTGGGCGCGCGCGACCTGGCCATGCACATTGCCTTGCCCGAGCTGGACGGGCGCATCATCACCCGCCCGGTCAGCTTCAAGGACATGGCCTGGCGCAGCGAACGCAGCCAGTCCGATGTGGTGTGCTACCGCGCCCACCCCGAGCGCATGGACTTCGTCGCCGAACTGGCGCGCCGCTGGGTCGAGCTTGCCCGCCTGCCGAACGCCCAGAAGCGCGTGGCCCTGGTGCTGGCCAACTACCCGACCCGGGATGGCCGCATTGGCAATGGTGTCGGCCTGGATACCCCCGCAGCCGCGCTGAACATCCTCAAGGCCCTGCAAGCCGAAGGCTACCCGCTGGCCGATTTGCCGGGCAGCGGCACGCAACTGATCCACCAGCTGCTTGGCGGCGTGACCAACGATCTCGACCACCTCGATCAGCGCCCCTGCGCCCAGAGCCTGAGCCTGGCCGATTACCAGGCCGCATTCGAGCGCCTGCCCGAGGGCAACCGCCAGGCGGTACTGGAGCGCTGGGGGCCGCCCGAGCAAGACCCGATGCACCGCAGTGGCCGGTTGATGGTCGCCGGCCTGCGCTTCGGCCTGACCTTCGTCGGCATCCAGCCGGCACGCGGCTACCAGGTGGACCCCAGTGCGGTGTACCACGACCCCGACCTGGTGCCGCCGCACGGCTACCTGGCGTTCCACTTCTGGCTGCGCCATGCCTTTGCAGCTGATGCGGTGATCCATGTTGGCAAGCACGGCAACCTCGAATGGCTGCCCGGCAAAGGCGTAGGGCTGTCGGCCCAGTGCTGGCCGGACGCCTTGCTCGGCCCGCTGCCGAACATCTACCCGTTCATCGTCAATGACCCGGGCGAGGGCGCCCAAGCCAAGCGCCGCACCCAGGCGGTGATCATCGACCACCTGATGCCGCCGCTGACCCGCGCCGAAACCTATGGGCCGCTGCGGCACCTGGAGCAACTGGCCGACGAGTTCTACGAAGCACAGCTGCTCGACCCGCGGCGCGCGCGCGAGTTGCAGCGCGATATCCTCGAACTGGTCAAGGCCAACCACATCGACCGCGAGCTGCAACTGGAAGGGCAACTGGACGATGCCGCCGTGTGGCTGCCACGGCTGGACACCTACCTGTGCGACCTGAAGGAATCGCAGATTCGCGATGGCCTGCATGTGTTCGGAGAATCGCCTGAAGGGCGGCTGCGCCTGGATACCCTGCTGGCGCTGTTGCGGGTCGAGCGTGGCGACGGCCGTGGCGGCAATGCCAGCCTGTTGCGGGCCCTGGCCAAGGCGCTGGTGCCGGGCTTCGACCCGCTCGATTGCGAACTTGGCCAGCCGTGGCAGGGCGCACGCCCTGACCAGCTGCAGGCCATGAGCAGTGAACCTTGGCGCACCTGTGGCGACACCCGCGAACGCCTGGAGCTTTTGGCGCTGCAGGTGATCGAACAGGCGTTAAGCAGCGCAGCGCAGTTGCCCGACCAGAGCGAATGGCAGCCGGTGCAGGACGTTGTACAGGCCCTGCGCGATGCGGTGGCACCAAGCCTGGACGCCTGTGGCACCGCCGAAATGAATGGCCTGCTGGCAGCGCTGGCCGGGCGTTTCGTGCCCGCCGGCCCCAGCGGCGCGCCTAGTCGTGGGCGCCTCGACGTGCTGCCCACCGGCCGCAACTTCTATACCGTGGACGTGCGCAACTTGCCCACCACCACGGCCTGGCGCCTTGGCTTCGCCTCGGCCAACCTGATTCTTGAAACGCCACTTGCAGGACCATGGTGACCACCTGCGCCAGCTGGGCCTGTCGGTGTGGGGTACGGCAACCATGCGCACCGGCGGTGACGACATCGCCCAGGCCATGGCGCTGATGGGCGTGCGGCCGGTGTGGGCCACCGGCAGTCAGCGCGTCGACGACTTCGAAATACTGCCGCTAAGCTTGCTCGACCGCCCACGGGTGGACGTGACTTTGCGCGTTTCCGGGTTTTTCCGCGATGCCTTCGGCAACCTGATCCGCCTGTTCGACGCCGCTGTGCAGGCAGTGGCCGCGCTGGACGAACCCGACGACCTCAACCCCCTGGCCGCCCGCGTGCGCAGCGAGCGGGCCGCACTGCTGGAGCAGGGCGTGGACGCCGAACAGGCCGCGCGCCAGGCCGGCTGGCGGGTGTTTGGTGCCAAGCCCGGTGCCTACGGTGCCGGGGTGCAGAACGCTATCGACGGTCGCCTGTGGCATAGCCGCCACGACCTGGCCGAGGTCTACCTCAACCATGGCGGTTACGCCTATGGCGCCAGCGACGACGGTACCCCGGCCCGCGCCCAGTTCGCCCAACGCCTGGCCAAGGTGCAGGCGGTGCTGCAGAACCAGGACAACCACGAGCATGACCTGCTCGATTCCAACGACTACTACCAGTTCCAGGGCGGTATGCTGGCGGCGTCGGAAACCTTGAGCGGGGCTGACGTTGCCAGCTACCACGGCGACCACAGCCAGGCTGACCGGCCGCGCATCCGCACCCTCAAGGAAGAGCTGAACCGGGTCATCCGCGCCCGGGCGTTGAACCCGAAGTGGCTCGACGGGGTCAAGCGCCACGGCTACAAGGGCGCCTTCGAGATGGCAGCGACGGTCGACAACCTGTTCGCCTTCGACGCCACCACGCACCTGATCGACGACCATCATTACCAGGGGTTGGCCGATGCCTACGTGCTCGACCCGGCAACCCGCGATTTCATGCGCGAGCACAACCCCGAGGCCCTGCGCGACCTCACCGAACGCCTGCTGGAGGCCCAGCAGCGCGGCCTGTGGCAGGCGCCAGGCGACTACCGCGAAGCCCTTGAGGAGCAGCTGCTCGACGGCGAGGAACAGGCTTGAAATGAGTGAACCCGTACAATTTCCGCTGGCCGCCGTGGTCGGCGCCGACGACCTGAAGCTGGCGCTGTGCCTGACCGCCATCGACCCGAAAATCGGCGGTGTGCTAATCGAAGGCCCACGCGGCATGGCCAAGAGCACCTTGGCCCGCGGCTTGGCCGACCTGCTCGGTGAGGGCCCGTTCGTCACCCTGCCGCTGGGCGCCAGTGAAGAGCGGCTGGTCGGCACCCTCGACCTGGATGCCGCGCTGGGGCAGGGCAAGGCACAGTTTTCCCCGGGCGTGCTGGCCCAGGCCGACGGTGGCGTGCTGTATGTCGATGAAGTCAACTTGCTGCCCGATACCTTGGTCGATCTGTTGCTCGACGTGGCAGCCAGCGGCACCAACCGCATCGAGCGCGATGGTATTTCGCACCGGCACAATGCCCGTTTCGTACTGATCGGCACCATGAACCCGGAAGAAGGCGAGCTGCGCCCGCAGTTGCTCGACCGCTTTGGCTTGAATGTGGCACTGGAGGGTTTGCCCGAGCCGCAGGCGCGGCAGCAGATCATCCGCCGTCGCCTGGCCTTCGACAGTGACCCGCAAGCGTTCTGCGCGCAATGGGCGCAAGCCCAGGCGCAATTGCGCGAGCGCTGCCAGGCGGCGCGCCACGCCCTGGCCGCCATTGCCCTGGATGACCAGGCGCTGGCCTGGATCACCGAGCGCTGTTACGCCGCTGGGGTCGATGGCCTGCGCGCCGACCTGGTCTGGCTACGCGCCGCCCGCGCCCACTGCGCCTGGCGCGGTGGTGTGGCGATCGAAGAAGCCGATGTCGATGCAGTGGCCGAGTTCGCCTTGCGCCATCGTCGCCGCGTTACGCCCCAGGCCAACCCGCCGTCGCAGCCTGAGCAGCCGCCCAGTCAGCAAGGCGCTGGCAACCCTGGCGAACAAGGCGGGCAGGGCGACTGGGGCGCATTGCCGGCGCAGCCCGTGGCCAGCGGTGCCCGCCGCGAGGTGCCGAACTGGGCAAAAAAGCCCTGAGCATCCCCCAGCCACCTGCCAAAGGGGCGGATGCCAAAACCGGCGCGGGCAAGCAGTACGGGGCCAGCCGTGGGCGGGCGCACAGTGCTGCGGCCGGTCGTGTGGCCTGGCTGCCGACCCTGCTCAAGGGCCGGCCACGCCAGCGCCAGGACCTGTGCTGGCAGCAACGCCAGGCCAGGCCCGCAGAATTGTGGTTGGTGATCGTCGATGCCTCGGCCTCGACCCGCCGCCATCAGGCGCTGGCACAAACCAAAGGGCTGCTGGCGGCGCTGTTCGACCAGGCCTACCGCCAGCGTGCCCGGCTGGCCCTGCTTACTGCCAGCGGGCGCACGCCGCAATGGCAGCGCCACGGCCTGAAGGCCTCGGCCGCTTTGCAACCGTGGCTGCAAGCCTTGGGGGCCGGTGGTGGCACGCCATTGATCGCGGCGCTGGAGCAGGCTCGGCACTGGCTACAGGGGCGGCAACGGGCCCAGCCTGAAGAAGCGTTACGTTGCCTGGTGTTTACCGACGGTCGCCTGCAGCACTGGAACACCGTGCAGCCGATGCCGTGTGCCACTCTGCTGGTGGATATGGAACTGGCGCCGGTGCGCCTGGGGCGTGCGCAACGTCTGGCTCAACAACTTCAGGCTGATTACCAGCACTTGCAACAGTTCAGGTTGGTGGATTGATGAAGTATCGGTGCGTCACTATGCCGCAATAAGAAAAGTTGCCAGAACAGCAACCCGGAAGTTGTACAAGTGCGTGGCAATGCACGCACTTGTTTTGCCAGCCGAGATTACTTCGGCATCGACCACGGTTGCAGGTCGTAACCTTTTTCGCACAGTTCGGCACGCACTTCCTCGATCAGGCTGGCCCACTGGGCCGGGTCGGAGTAGATGCGCGAAGACACTTGCTTGCTGCCGATGCGGGTGCTGGTCCGGTCGATCACTGCCAGGCTCAGTTCACCAGTACCGTTGGGTGCATCCCAGGCTACGCACTGGAAGGGTTCGAAGGCGTGGTCGGCAATCAGCAGTGCTTCGTTGACACGGAGCGGGGCATTCATGGTTCGGTCTCTCTATGGTCCCAAACATCCAGGTTAAGTCCGCGTTGCTTCAGGGTCGCCTCGGTTATCGCGATGTGCAGCGCGGGGTTATGTGTACTGATGCTCGTTGTCCGGGGGCGAGTCACACATTGGTTGTAAAAATTTTTGCCAAGGTCGAATCCGTTCTTGCCCATGCCGCCATGTGATGTCGATAAAGTGCGAAAATTCCCGTCACGTATTGTAAAAAAATGATTCGGCAGACAGACGGTACTGGGAACCGTCAACTTCGTTGCTACTGTTAATCGGGCGCCACAACTTGCTGTTTTATTTCAGAAAACCAAAAACTGGCGCCAAGGATCGGTCATGCAACAGCCTGCCGCCCAACGCCGTTTGCTCATCGTCGACCCCTGCGACGACTGCCACCGTTTGTTGCCTGGTTTGCGCAGCGCAGGCTGGGATGTGGACAGCTGCATGCTCGGTGCGGCACTGGAGCATCGTTGCGATGTGGGCCTGTTGCGCTTGCAGGCGTCGCACCTGAGGCGCCCGGACGGGGTCAAGGACTTGATCACGCGCAGCAACACGGAATGGATTGCCGTGCTCAGCGCCGAACAGCTGCGCATGCCGGCTGTCGGCGATTTCGTTTGTGAATGGTTCTTCGACTTCCACACCTTGCCGTTCGACGTTTCCCGGGTTCAGGTTACCCTCGGCCGCGCCTTTGGCATGGCGCGCCTGCGTGGCAAAGGGGCGGTCAGGGTCGATGAGGCGAGCCACGAATTGCTCGGCGAAAGCCGGCCGATTCGTGAATTGCGCAAGCTGCTGGGCAAGCTGGCGCCGACCGAATCGCCGGTGCTGATCCGCGGCGAAAGCGGCACCGGCAAGGAACTGGTGGCGCGCATCCTGCACCGCCAGTCGCAACGCAGCGAGAAGCCGTTCATTGCCATCAACTGCGGGGCAATCCCCGAGCACCTGATTCAGTCTGAGCTGTTCGGCCATGAGAAGGGTGCGTTCACTGGTGCCCACCAGCGCAAAGCCGGGCGCATCGAAGCGGCCCATGGCGGTACGCTGTTCCTCGATGAAATCGGCGACCTGCCGCTGGAACTGCAAGCCAACCTGCTGCGCTTTCTGCAGGAGAAGCACATCGAGCGGGTTGGCGGCAGCCAGCCGATCCCGGTGGATGTGCGGGTACTGGCGGCTACCCATGTGGACCTGGAAAGGGCCATCGAGCAAGGGCGCTTTCGCGAAGACCTGTATTACCGCCTGAACGTGTTGCAGGTAGTGACCGCGCCGTTGCGCGACCGACATGGTGACTTGTCGATGCTGGCCAGCCACTTTGCCCAATTCTACAGCCTGGAAACCGGGCGCCGACCGCGTTCGTTCAGTGACCATGCCCTGGCGGCCATGGGCCGGCATGACTGGCCGGGCAATGTCCGCGAGTTGGCCAACCGGGTACGACGCGGGCTGGTGCTGGCCGAAGGCCGGCAAATCGAGGCGCAGGACCTGGGGTTGCAGCCCCTGGATCAGGTGCAGCATCCGCTGGGCACGCTGGAGGAGTACAAGCACCGGGCCGAACGCCAGGCGCTGTGCGATGTGCTCAACCGGCACAGTGACAACCTGAGCGTGGCGGCCAAGGTGCTAGGCATTTCGCGGCCAACTTTCTACCGGCTGCTGCACAAGCATCAGATTCGCTGAGCAGCAGCGGAAAAGACATGCGCTCCTATAGATACTGTACCGACCGTGAGGATGGCGCAGTTCCTGTGGGAGCGGGCGCGCCCGCGAAGAGGCCCTTACAGGCTCCCGATCAATGCGGCCCGCGCGGAATGGTCTTCAGCAGGTCTTCCGGGCTGATATGCCCAACTACCTGCGCCACCGCGCTGCCCGGGGTCGGCAGGTCGATGATGTGGCTTTTCATCTTGCCGATCACATGCATTTCACACGGCTTGCAGTCGAACTTCAGTGTCAGCACCTCATCACCCTGAATCAGCTGCATCGGTGCCACCTTGGTGCGCACGCCGGTCACGCCCTTGGCCTGCTTGGGGCACAGGTTGAAGGAGAAGCGCAAACAGTGCTTGGTGATCATCACCGGTACTTCGCCGTGCTCTTCATGGGCCTCGTAGGCTGCGTCGATCAGCTGCACGCCATGGCGGTGGTAGAAGTCGCGGGCCTTCTGGTTGTACACGTTGGCCAGGAACGACAGGTGTGACTCCGGGTACACCGGTGGCGGCGTAGTCTCGGCCTTGCGCACGCCACGCGGGTGGGCCTGCACCCGTGCGGCAGTCAGCGCCTCGATGGCTTCGCGGCGCAGGGCCTTGAGCTGCGAGTTGGGGATGAAGTACGCCTGCGGTGCATCCAGTTGGATGCTGTCCGCGTGGTACATGGTGGTGCCCAACTGGCCGAGCAGGTCGTGCAACTGCTCCAGTGCCTGCTGCGGCTTGTTGGCCGCGCCGAACGGGCCGTCCAGGGCCACTTGCACGCTCACCCCTTCTTCACTGCTCAGGGTCAGCATCAGGCGCTGCTCGCGCAGCACCGCGTGCCATTCCACGCCAACCCGGCGCTCGGACGAAGTGCGTTGCAGGGCCTGCTGCCAGTTGTGGTCGAGGTTGCGCGACAGCGGGTGGTTGGGCCGCAGCTTGTACAGGCCCTCAGGCATTTCGTTGGGCTCCACGCGGTAGCGGTAGCGCTTGTTGCCGTCTTCTTCGAACTCGCCTCGCGGCTCGGCGATGTTGGCGCGGAAGCCAACCACCTCGCGCTTGACCAGCACATTGAGGCCGTCGCCGTTGGTCAGCGGTACGTCGGTGACCACTTGCATGTCGCGCTTGCCGACCTTTTCCACCACGCCCACCGGCAGGCCGGTGAAGGTTGGTGAATCAAAGGCGCCGATATCTACCTTGCGGTCGGTGACGAAGTAGTCGGTGCTGCCGCGGTGGAAGGTTTTATCCGGGTCAGGCAGGAAGAAGTGCTCGGTACGGCCACTGGACGCGCGGGCATACTGTGGGCGGCCTTCAAGGATGGCATCGAGCTCTTTGCGGTAGTGGGCGGTGATGTTCTTCACATAGCCCATGTCCTTGTAACGGCCCTCGATCTTGAACGAACGCACGCCGGCATCCACCAGGTCGGCCAGGTTGGCGGTCTGGTTGTTGTCCTTCATCGACAGCAGGTGCTTCTCGAACGCCACCACGCGGCCCTGGTCGTCTTTCAGGGTGTAGGGCAGGCGGCAGGCCTGCGAGCAGTCGCCACGGTTGGCGCTGCGGCCGGTCTGCGCGTGGGAGATGTTGCACTGGCCGGAGAAGGCCACGCACAGCGCACCATGGATGAAGAACTCGATGGCAGCATCGGTTTCGGCGGCGATGGCGCGGATTTGCTGCAGGTTCAGCTCACGGGCCAGGACCAGTTGCGAGAAGCCGGCCTGGTCGAGGAACTTGGCCCGCTCCAGGGTACGGATGTCGGTCTGGGTACTGGCGTGCAGCTCGATCGGCGGGATGTCCAGCTCCATTACCCCCAGGTCCTGCACGATCAGCGCATCGACACCGGCGTCGTACAGCTGGTGGATCAGCTTGCGTGCCGGCTCCAGCTCGTTGTCGTGGAGGATGGTGTTGATGGTGGTGAACACGCGTGCGTGGTAGCGATGGGCGAACTCGACCAGTTCGGCGATATCGCTGACTTCGTTGCAGGCGTTATGGCGTGCGCCGAAGCTCGGGCCGCCGATGTAGATGGCGTCTGCACCGTGCAGGATCGCTTCGCGGGCGATGGCCACGTCACGGGCAGGGCTGAGCAGTTCCAGGTGATTCTTTGGAAGGGACATGTCGTTATAGGTTCGGGCTGTCACGGTTTAGGCGGGCATTGTAGCGGCGAAACGGGCTGGCGGCATCATCGGGGTGCCGAGAGGTGTACTACCTGCACCGGCCCTATCGCCGGCAAGCCAGCTCCCACAGGTACTGCACAGGCCTGAGGGCAGCGCGGTCGAGGTGGGAGCTGGCTTGCCGGCGATAGGGCCCTTGCAGGTAAATCAGCGCTTGGCAGCCATTGCGGTCACTTCCACGCGCATGCCTTCGAACGCCAGTGCAGCGACACCCACGGCGGCGCGTACCGGCCAGGGCTTGCTGAAGAAGCGCTGATACACCTCGTTGAACGCCGCGCGGTCGGCCATGTCGGTGAGGTAGATGGTCAGGTGCAGCACCCGGTCCATGCCGCTACCGGCCTTCTCCAGCGCCACTTTCAGTGCTTGCAGGGTGCATTCGCTCTGCTCGACGATGCCGCCCAGCTCCAGGCTGCCATCGGCGTGAGTCGGGATCTGCGTGGTAACCAGCATGCCGTTGTACTCGGCGACGTCGGAGGAAATCGACTCGGCGTCCGGGTCCGGGGTGTAGATGATGTCTGCATTTGCCATGGTGTGTTTTGCCTTGCAACGGAAGGAAAGCGGCAAGCCTACGCGAGCACACTGGTCGGGTCGAGGGTGCCCCGGTGTTTGAAATGCGCGGCGTTCGCCGTCAGAATCGCGGCCGATTGCAAAACCAGGGGTTTACGTTGAACGAACAGACTTTGTCCAGGCGCCTGGAGCGCGTGGCTGCCCATGTGCCGCAGGGCGCACGCCTGGCTGACATCGGCTCGGATCATGGCTTCCTGCCGGTGGCCTTGATGCTACGCGGGGTGATCGAGGCAGGGGTGGCGGGTGAGGTGGCGCAGACGCCGTACGCTTCGGCTCAGCGCACTGTCCGCAGGAACGGGCTGGAGGACCGCGTCACCGTGCGCCTGGCCGACGGCCTGGCTGCGGTCGAGCCACAAGACCGTATCTCGGTGGTCAGCATTTGCGGCATGGGTGGCGACACCATGTGCCAGATTCTGGAGGCCGGTAAACAGCGCCTTGGCGGCGTCGCGCGCTTGGTGCTGCAGCCCAACGGTGCTGAGCGCGAACTGCGCCAGTGGCTGGCAGGCAATGGCTACCAGATCGTCAGCGAAGAACTGCTGCGGGAAAACCGCTTCGACTACGAGATCATCGTCGCCGAGCCGGGCGGGGCTGCATACACCGCTGAACAGCTGTACTTCGGCCCGGTGCTGTTACAAGAGAAAAGCGAGGCGTTCCTGGTCAAGTGGCGGCGCATGCTGCGGCAGAAGCAGCAGACCCTGGCCAACTTCGAGCGGGCCCGCGATGCGGTGCCTCAGGCGAAAGTCGACGATTTCCGGCAACAGGTTGGCTGGATCACCGAGGCGCTGGCCTGACTTACTGCTGCGAGCAGTTGCCCATTTCCCGATAGTCGACTTCGCGCTTCTGGCCCTGGTGGTCGACATAGACCATGTGCGCCGTGCCAACCTGGCAGTCGGCGGCGTTGCTGGCTGGCGTGATGGAGATGACTTTGGCAATGTCCAGTGGCATGCCGTATTCGTAGTTGCTGCTGCTGACCGGCTGGTTGTTGCCAGCGTCGGCCAAGGCACCGAACGAGGCGAGGGTAGCGGCAACGGCAAGGACAGCGATCGAACGTTTCATGGCAGGCTCCTTTTTTCAATGTATGGCTAATGATGTATTCATTGGTCACACACAATAAATGGGCTAAGCCGTGATAGATTCCTGCCTGTAACGTAAGAATAAGGCCGAACAAGGAGCACACCTACATGGACATGCTGCATGCCATGCGTACCTTCGCCCGCGTGGTGGAATGCGGCAGCTTTGCTGCGGCCGCCAATGCCCTGGATATTTCAGCGGCGCAGGTGTCGCGCATCGTCGCCGAACTGGAAAACCAGCTGCAGACACGCTTGCTGCATCGCACCACCCGGCGCCTGCGTATGAGCGAGGCGGGCGAGCGGTTTCTGGAGCGGGCGCGGCAGATCATGCTGCTGACCGAAGAGGCGGTTGGCGAAGCCCGAGGCGCGCACCTCACGCCGCGCGGGCGCCTGCGCTTGCATTGCCCGCACGGCATGGGCCTGTTGCTGATGCCGCTGGTGGCCGGCTACAACGCGCTGTGCCCGGAAGTGGTGATCGAGCTGACCTTGTCCCAGCGCAACCCCGACCCGTTGGCCGAAGGGCATGACGTGGTGATTACCGTTGATGGGGCATTGCCGGATTCACAGCTGATCGCTGTGCCGCTGGGCAACATTTTCAGCATCCCCTGCGCGGCCCCGGGGTACCTGGAGGCCTATGGTGTGCCGGAACGTCCCGAAGATTTGCACAGCCATCGCTGCCTGCGCATGGCTTACCCGATGTATGAAGGTGACTGGGTGTTCCCGCAAGGGGTTGACCAGTGCGTGATCGCGCCGAACGACAGTTTCTCCACCAACGTCGCCGACGCCATGCTGGTGGCCAGCGAACTGGGCATGGGCATTGGCCTGCTGCCGTTCTATACCGCCAGCCAGGCGATCGAGCAGGGGCGCTTGTGCCGGCTGCTGGCGCCGTATCGGCTGAGGGAGAGCGCGCTGTATGCGATGTACCCGTCACGGCATTACCTGGATGCCAAGGTGCGCACCTGGATCGACTACCTCAAGGAGCAACTGCCGGCGTTGTTCGAGGGGCATGCCAGGGTGGTGGATGATTCGCGCTATTGGCGTTGAAGCACTGATCTGTTTTTTGAGGCAACTTCTTGCACTGCCTTCACTGGCCCTATCGCCGGCAAGCCAGCTCCCACAGGTTCATCACAGGTCCTGAGAGCGGTGCAGTACCTGTGGGAGCTGGCTTGCCGGCGATGGGCCGCACAGCGGCCCCACTATTCCAGCCAGTTACAGCGGATAGTGCTTCAGCTCCCGCGCAATCAGCATGCGCTGGATCTCGCTCGACCCTTCATAAATCTGGGTAATCCGCGCATCGCGGTAGTAACGCTCCACCGGGTAGTCCTCAAGATAGCCATACCCGCCATGCACCTGGATCGCCATCGAGCACACCCGCTCGGCCATTTCCGAGGCGAACAGCTTGGCCTGCGAGGCCTCCGACAGGCACGGCTTGCCGGCGCTGCGCAGGCGTGCGGCATGCAGGATCAGCAAGCGCGCGGCATTGACCTGCACTTGCATGTCGGCCAGCAGGTTGGCGATGCTCTGGTGCTCGTTGATCGGCTTGCCGAACTGCACGCGGTCGCGCGAATAAAGCAGCGCTGCCTCGAACGCGGCGCGGGCAATGCCCAGGGCCTGGGCAGCAATGCCGATACGGCCGCCTTCGAGGTTGGACAAGGCAATGGCCAGGCCCTTGCCACGCTCACCGAGCATATTGGCCGCAGGGATACGGCAGTTGTCGAAGGTGACCGCGCAAGTGTCGGAGGCGCGGATGCCCATCTTGTGCTCGCTGCGGTCAACCTTGAAGCCCGGGTTGTCGGTAGGCACCAGAAACGCCGACAGGCCCTTTTTGCCCAGCTCCGGGTCGGTCACGGCAAAGACGATCGCCAAGCCGGCACGGCGGGCATTGCTGACGAACTGCTTGGCGCCGTTGATCACCCACTGGCCATCCACCAGCTCGGCACGGGTGCGCAGGTTATGCGCCTCGGAGCCGGCTTGCGGCTCGGTCAGGCAGAAGCAGCCAATCACCTCGCCGGTGGCCAGGCGCGGCAACCACTGCTGTTGCTGTTCGGCTGTGCCATAGGCCAGCAGCGGGCCGCAGCCGACCGAGTTGTGAATGCTCATCATCGCCCCGGTGGCGCCGCAACCGGCGGCGATTTCTTCCACCGCCAGGGCATAGGCGACGTAGTCGGTGTAGCTGCCGCCGAAGTCTTCTGGCACCACCATGCCCAGCAGGCCCAGTTCGCCCATCTTGCGCACCACGCCATCATCGATCCAGCCGGCCTTTTCCCAGGCCTGGGCATGCGGGGCGATTTCGCCACGGGCAAAGTCCCGGGCCATGTCGCGGATCATGATCTGTTCTTCGCTCAGTTCCAGGTCTTGCATCTGTGTACTCCCGGGCTCACAGGCCTTCGAAGAATTGGTCGACCCGCTGGCGTTGCAGCGCGGCCAGGGTCGGCGGGTTCCAGCGGGGCTGCTTGTCCTTGTCGATGATCAGGGCGCGTACGCCTTCGATGATATCGCCGTGCTGGAACCATTGGCGGTCCAGGTGCAGCTCCATGGCAAAGCAGTCGTCCAGACCCAGGTGGCGACCGCGGCGCAGCATCTCCAGCGTAACCGCCATGGCCAATGGCGAGCGGCTTTCCAGCTGATCGGCGGTGGCCACCGCCCAGGCGTGGCTGTCGCCGATGCTGACCGCACGCAGTTGCTCGACGATGGCGGGCAGGTCGGGTAGGGCGAAGAAGTGGTCGATGACCGGGCGCAGTTTTTCCAGTGGTGCATCGCCCAGCACCTGGGTGCCGAGCTTGGCCAGCAAGTTCTGCAGGTCTTTGAGCGGGTGGTCGCCGAAGCTCAGCTGGTCCAGGCCTTGGTCGAGGGCGGCGAGCTGGTCGCTAGCCAGGTACCAATCGGCCAGGCCGCAGTACAGGGCATCAGCCGCCTGGATCTGCGCGCCGCTGACGCCCAGGTAAATGCCCAGCTCGCCGGGGATACGCGACAGGAAGTAGCTGCCGCCAACATCCGGGAAGTAGCCAATGCCAACTTCGGGCATGCCCAGCCGGCTGCGCTCGGTCACTACGCGCAGGTCGCAACCCTGGGCCAAGCCCATGCCGCCACCGAGGGTGAAGCCGTCCATCAGCACCAGCACCGGTTTGCGGTAACGATGGATGACCAGGTCGAGGGCGTATTCCTCGACGAAGAAGGTTTCGTGCAGCGTGTCGCCGGCTTTGAAGCTGTCATGCAGCGAGCGGATGTCGCCACCGGCACAGAAGCCCTTGGGGCCTTCGCCGCGAAGCACCACGGCCAGCACTTGCGGGTCTTCGGCCCACTGGTCCAGGTGCTGGCGCAGGCTGCGGACCATGTCCAGGGTCAGGGCATTGAGGCCGGCGGGGCGGTTCAGGGTCAGGTGGCCGACCTGGTTGCGGACCTCGGCCAGCACATGGTCGGTAGCCGAGGTATGAGCGTGCGCAGTCATTGCGTTCTCCCTGCTTTGTTATTGATTTTCCAAGTGAAGTCTGGAGTTCGCTGGAGGATCGCAGGATCCTGTCATGCGAATTTGCCTTGCACAATCGACAAATCTGCAGGGGGATTCTGCATTTTTGCGATGTGCAACGATACCGCCACTCCTGTAGGAGCAGCCTTGTGCTGCGAAAGGGCCGTAGGGTTGATGACATTCTATGGCGGTAAGGGCCTCTTCGCAGCACAAGGCTGCTCCTACAAAAACCAAAGCGCCCTTGAATCATTAACCTGACAGTAACGGAAGTGCCAGTAGCTTGATTGATCCCCCAGCCACACCGGCCCTAAGGTGACCCCACGACAGCGAACCCGTGGAGTCATCATGACAACAACCAGGAACCCACCGCCGCAATGGTCGCGGCGGCGCGCCGAAAAGCAGCGCCGCCTTGACCGGGTCCGCCACCTCGCCGACGGCGTGGTGCTGCCCACCGAGCGTATCGTCGAAGCCCTGGAGTTGCTGCTCGCTCCTGGCGACCGGGTAGTGCTCGAAGGTAACAACCAGAAGCAGGCCGACTTCCTCTCGCGCGCGCTGGCCAAGGTCGACCCGGGGCGCCTGCACGACTTGCACATGATCATGCCCAGCGTCAGCCGCGCCGAGCATCTGGACCTGTTCGAACGGGGCATCGCCCGCAAGCTCGACTTCTCCTTCGCTGGCCCGCAAAGCCTGCGCATCGGCCAGCTGCTGGAAGACGGCCTGCTCGAAGTCGGTGCCATCCACACCTATATCGAGCTGTATTCGCGGTTGCTGGTCGACCTGATCCCCAACGTCACCCTGGTGGCCGGCTTCATGGCCGACCGCGACGGCAACCTGTACACCGGCCCCAGTACCGAAGACACACCGGCACTGGTGGAGCCGGCCGCCTTCAGCGACGGCATCGTCATCGCCCAGGTCAACCAGCTGGTGGAGCACGTGGATGACCTGCCACGGGTCGATATCCCGGCGTCGTGGGTCGATTTCGTGGTGGTCGCCGACCAGCCCTTCTATATAGAACCGCTGTTCACCCGCGACCCGCGCCATATCAAGCCGGTGCACGTGCTGATGGCGATGATGGCCATTCGCGGAATCTACGAAAAGCACCAGGTGCAGTCGTTGAATCATGGGATTGGCTTCAACACCGCTGCCATCGAGTTGATCCTGCCTACCTATGGCGAGTCGCTGGGCCTGAAGGGCAAGATCTGCCGCAACTGGGCACTCAACCCGCACCCGACCCTGATCCCGGCCATCGAGACCGGCTGGGTGCAAAGCGTGCACTGCTTCGGTACCGAACTGGGCATGGAGGACTACATCGCCCAGCGCCCGGATGTGTTCTTCACCGGCCGTGATGGTTCGCTGCGCTCCAACCGCATGATGTGCCAGCTGGCCGGGCAGTACGCCGTTGACTTGTTCATTGGCGCTACCTTGCAGGTGGATGGCGATGGCCATTCCTCGACCGTGACCCGCGGCCGCCTGGCCGGCTTCGGCGGTGCCCCGAACATGGGCCACGACCCACGAGGCCGGCGCCATGCCACCCCGGCCTGGCTCGACATGACCGTGCCGGAAACCATGCTCGAACGCGGCCGCAAGCTGGTGGTGCAGATGGTCGAGACCTACCAGGAAGGCGGCAAGCCCACCTTCGTGGAAACCCTTGATGCCGTGGAAGTGGCCAAAAAGGCCGGCATGCCACTGGCGCCGGTGATGATCTACGGCGACGACGTTACCCACCTGTTGACCGAGGAGGGCATTGCCTACCTGTACAAGGCCCGCAGCCTGGAAGAACGCCAGCAGATGATCGCCGCCGTGGCTGGGGTTACCGCCATCGGCCTGCGGCACGACCCCAAGGATACCGTGCGCCTGCGCCAGCAAGGCCTGGTCGCCTTGCCCGAAGACCTTGGCATCCGCCGCACCGACGCCAGCCGCGGACTGCTGGCTGCGCGCAGCATCGCTGACCTGGTCGAATGGTCCGGCGGCCTCTACAACCCGCCTGCACGGTTCAGGAGCTGGTGATGAAAGCACTCGACTTGCAACCGCATGAGCTTCTTCGCGGGCACGCCCGCTCCCACAGGAAAAGTGACGCACTGGAAATTTGCATCATCCCTGTGGGAGCGGGCATGCCCGCGAAGAGGCCAGCACAGGCAACCGAAATACCCCTGGCCGACCACCTGGCCGACCTGGCCGTGGAAGCCCTGATCGACGAAGCCGACCTGTCCCCCAAACCCGGCCTGGTCGACCGCCGCGGCAACGGCGCCCACCGCGACATGACCCTGGCCCTGATGCACGCCTCGGCCCTGGCCCTGTGGCCATGCCTGCGCAACATGGCCGCAGCCGCCCAGGCCATCGGCACCATTGGCCAGCCCTTGCGCGCCACCCTGGGCCAGCTCGGCCGCGAAGGCGAAGCCGCAATGCTGGCCGCCACCCACGGGGTAAACACCCACCGCGGCGCAATCTGGGCCCTGGGCCTGCTGGTAGCGTCCAGGGCTCTTGGCCCCGATACCGACGCCACCACCCTGGCCGCCCGCGCCGGGCGTATCGCCCTGTTCGACGACCCTGCCATGACCCCGCAAGACAGCCACGGCCAGCAGGTAAGCCGCCGCTACGGCACCAGCGGCGCCCGCGAACAGGCACAACAAGGCTTCCCCGCCGTCGTCGGCCACGGCCTGCCACAACTGCAGCGCAGCCGCGCCGCTGGTGCCAGCGAGGCCCACGCGCGGCTCGACGCCTTGCTGGCGATCATGGCCGTGCTCAGCGATACCTGCGTGCTCTGGCGCAGCGGCCCGGCCGGGCTGGCTGCTGTCCAGCGCGGTGCACAGGCCGTACTCGCCGAAGGCGGTAGTGCCACGCTGGCAGGGCGCCGCCAACTACGTCACCTCGACCAGCAGCTGCTGCACCTGAATGCCTCACCAGGCGGCGCCGCCGATCTGCTGGCCGCCTGCCTGTTCATCGACAAAGCCGGGAGCCTGTGACATGGAAACCCTGACCTTCAATTTCCCCGCCGCCGAACCTGGGCGTGGCCGCACGCTGGTGGGCTGTGTCAGCTCCGGCGACCTCGAAGTGCTGATCGAGCCCGGCACTGCCGGCAACCTGCAGATTCAGGTAGTGACTTCGGTAAACGGCAGTGGCGCCCGCTGGGCACAATTGTTCCAGCGCCTGTTCCAAGGCCGCGCCTGGCCGGCCGTGAACATCGACATTCATGACTTCGGCGCCACCCCAGGCGTGGTGCGCCTGCGCCTGGAGCAAGGCTTCGAGGAGATTGCCCATGACTGACACCGCACGATTGCTGCGCAGCCGCAGCTTTGTCGAACTGGGCGCCCGTCAGCGCGCCCGCGCTGTGCTCGACCCGGGTAGTTTCCGCGAACTGCTGGGCCCGTTCGACCGGCTGATATCGCCGTGGCTGCCGCGCCAGGGCATCGTGCCGCAGGCCGACGATGGCGTGGTCATCGCCAAGGGACGGCTGAACGGGCGCAACGCTGTGGTAGCGGCCATCGAAGGCGGCTTCCAGGGCGGCAGCATGGGCGAGGTGGGCGGTGCCAAGATTGCTGGCGCCCTGGAACTGGCCATCGACGACAACCGCAACGGCATACCCACCTGCGCGGTGTTGCTGCTGGAAACGGGCGGTGTGCGCCTGCAGGAGGCCAACCTCGGCCTGGCGGCAATTGCCGAAATCCAGGCAGCGATTGTCGAACTGCGTACCTGGCAGCCGGTAATCGGCCTGATTGCAGGCTCGGTGGGTTGCTTCGGCGGCATGTCGATCGCTGCCGGGCTATGCAGCCACTTGCTGGTCACCCGTGAAGCCCGCCTGGGCCTCAACGGCCCGCAAGTGATCGAGCAGGAGGCCGGCATCGGCGAATACGACGCCAAGGACCGCCCCTTCATCTGGAGCCTGAGCGGTGGCGAGCAGCGCCATGCCAGCGGGCTGGTCGATGGCTATGTCGCTGACGACATTGAAGCCTTGCGCGACCGCTTGCTGCAACTGCTCGACGCACCCTCCACAGACCGCGCCAGCCAGCACGCCTGGTTCCTCGAGCGTCTGGCCCGGCTGGGCAGTGACTGCCCGCAACTGGACGCCGCTGCGGTGCGTGACCTTTATCAAGGAGAAGCCAAATGAACCGTGCCTTGAACTGGCTGCCGGGCCTGGCCGGCGGGCAAGCCTTGCCGGGCTACCCCGCGTCGTTGCGGGTTATGGACGGCGAACTGGACAACCGCCTGGCGCGCTTCATCGCCGTGGTGCCGGATGCCGACAATCCGTTCCCCCGCGCCCGCTCGGGCGAGGTCGGCCTGCTGGAGGGCTGGGGCCTGGCCAAGGCCGTGAGCGAGGCGGTGAAGGCTGACCGCAACGGCCAGAAGCGCGCCATCGTTGCGCTGATCGATGTACCCAGCCAGGCCTATGGCCGCCGCGAGGAGGCTTTGGGCATTCACCAGGCGCTGGCCGCTGCCGTGCAAGCCTATGCCCAGGCGCGGCTGGCCGGGCACCCGGTGATCGGGCTGTTGGTCGGCAAGGCCATGTCGGGTGCCTTTCTGGCCCACGGCTACCAGGCCCAGCGCCTGATCGCTCTGGACGATGCCGGGGTAATGGTGCACGCCATGGGCAAAGCGGCAGCGGCGCGGATCACCCTGCGCAGCGTCGAGCAGCTGGAAGCCCTGGCCGCCGAGGTACCACCCATGGCCTATGACCTGGCCAGCTACGCCTCGCTGGGCCTGCTGTGGCGCCGCTTGACGGTGGACAACGCCGAGGCGCCGAGCAGCGCCGACATCGCCCAGGTGCGCGCCTGCCTGGCCGACGCGGTGCGCGACATTGGCAGCTCTACCGATCTGTCGTCGCGGCTGGCAGGGGAAAACCGCAGCGCCTCGCGCCAGGTACGCGAGCAACTGCGCCGCCAGTGGCAGGGCGCTTGAGATGAACGCGCCAAGGCCGCACGATTTGCTCTGGGGGATGCCTGCCTCGGGCTTGCCCGCTGATGCGCCGCAATGGGCGCGGGAAGTGCTGGCAAGCGGCCGGCCGGTGGTGGTGCGCCGTGCCACCTGTGAGGAAGG
Organism: Pseudomonas putida; assembly: GCA_029953615.1. Taxonomy (NCBI): domain Bacteria; kingdom Pseudomonadati; phylum Pseudomonadota; class Gammaproteobacteria; order Pseudomonadales; family Pseudomonadaceae; genus Pseudomonas; species Pseudomonas putida. The sequence goes on from CP124529.1 coordinate 4,937,603, forward strand.
TTGGGTGGCGGTCGGGCTGCGTGGTCAGGGCCGGGCGCAGCGCCTGGGGGCGTTGATGCGGCTGGCAGATATCCAGCGTCAGCTAGGCCCCGAAGCGCTGCGCTGGCAAACGCAAAGCCCTTGGCCTGCGCTGCGGGCTTTGGCCTCGGTTGCCCCGGTGTTGAATGCCAGCGGCCTGGCTTGGGGGCCAACAGGCGGGGTTGGGTACCAGATTGCTACCGGTATCGACGTGATACATGCCGACAGCGACCTCGACCTGCTGCTGCATACACCACAACCGCTGGCCCGTGCGCAGGCACGAGAACTGCTGGATATCCTCGACTGCGCGCCGTGCCGTATCGACGTTCAGCTGGAAACCCCGGCGGGTGCTGTCGCCTTGCGTGAATGGGCTGGCTTCGCCCGTCGCTTGCTACTCAAGTCGCTACATGGCCCGCTTTTGGTCAGCGACCCATGGTCAGCGCTGGAGCGTGCCGCATGAGTAGCCTGTTTGCCTTTCCCGGCCAGGGCGCCCAGCAGGTAGGCATGCTGCAGTACCTGCCTGAAGGTGCCGGGCAAATTCTGGAGGAGGCCAGCGACAGTCTCGGCCAATCAGCACTCGCGCTGGACAGCCAGCAAGCCTTGCAATCTACCCGCGCCGTGCAGCTGTGCCTGCTGCTGAGCGGCGTGGCCTGGGCGCGCTGGCTAATGCAGCGCAGCCCCGCGCCGGACTATGTGGCGGGCTTGTCGATCGGGGCTTACCCGGCTGCTGTCGTGGCGGATGCCCTGGAGTTTGCCGATGCCGTGCGCCTGGTTGCCCTGCGTGGCGAACTGATGCAGCGCGCCTATCCGCAAGGGTACGGCATGACGGCACTCAGCGGGCTGGACCTGGCCAGTGTCGAACGCTTGTTGAACGATACGGACGGCGAGGTGTATGTCGCCAACCTCAACAGCGAGAACCAGATCGTCATCGCCGGCAGCGATACCGCGATGGCCGCGCTCGCCGCCAGGGCACGCCGCCTTGGCCAGGGCGTTGCCCGGCGCCTGGCGGTCAGCGTGCCGTCGCATTGCCCGCTGCTGGATGGCCCGGCGGCCGAACTGGCCAGTGCTTTCGCCACGGTCGAGTTGCGGCGACCGCGTATCACCTACCTCAGCGGCAGCAGCGCGCGGCCGATATTCGACCCACAGCGCCTGCGCGACGACCTGGCCGGCAACATGGCGCGGGTGGTCGACTGGCGTGCCACGTTGCGCAACGCCTATGAGCGTGGCGTGCGCCTGCACCTTGAACTGCCGCCCGGCAATGTGCTCAGCGGGCTGGCCCGGCCGGTGTTCGAACAGGGCAGGGTGGTTGCTGTTGAAGGCACCCGTTGGGACACCCTGGATGCGCTGCTGCGCCAGGAGGTGGCCGACGAACGATGATGGCAACACCGCGGCGGATGGTGATCCCTGTGGGAGCGGGCGTGCCCGCGAAGCAGGCACCTCGGTGAGTGGCACGGGCTTTGCCCGTGTTCGCGGGCCCGCCCGCTCCCACATTGACCGCGAAAGCTGCAAGAAAAGTGTGTTTACGAAGAACAACAACAAGCAACTTCGACACTACCCGAGGAAAACAATAATGATCATCTATGGTGTGGCACTGCTGGCCGTCTGCACGCTTGCCGGCGTCATCGTCGGCGACTTCCTGGGCGTGCTGCTGGGCGTCAAATCCAATGTGGGCGGGGTCGGCATCGCCATGATCCTGCTGATCTGCGCACGCCTGTACATGCACCGCAACGGCGGCATGAGCAAGGAGTGCGAATTTGGTGTGGGATTCTGGGGCGCCATGTATATCCCGGTGGTGGTGTCCATGGCCGCCCAGCAGAACGTGGTTACCGCCCTGCACGGCGGGCCGGTGGCGCTGTTGGCGGCGATAGGCGCGGTGCTGGTGTGCGGCGCAACCATCGCCCTGATCAGCCGCAGCCACCGCGGCGAGCCTCTGCCAGCGGTTGAGGCGGGCCGCGAAACCAATGTGCAGGCTGCCCCTGCAGGAGGACGCTGAACATGTGGCCGATCATTGATAATGCCCTGGAACACAACGGCCTGATCACTGCCTTTGCGGCAGTCGGCGGGATCATGTGGCTGTCGGTGCTGTTGTCGAAGTACCTGACCTTTGGCCGCGTGCACGGCTCGGCCATCGCCATCGTCATCGGCCTGGTGCTGGCCTGGGTCGGCGGTACCATCACCGGGGGCCAGAAAGGCCTGGCTGACATGGCGCTGTTTTCCGGCATCGGCCTGATGGGCGGGGCCATGCTGCGTGATTTCGCCATTGTTGCCACGGCATTCGAGGTGCAGGCCACCGAAGCTCGCAAGGCCGGCATGATCGGCGCGGTGGCGTTGCTGCTGGGCACGGTGCTGCCGTTCATTGTCGGCGCGGCGGTGGCTTATACCTTCGGTTACCGCGACGCGGTGAGCATGACCACCATTGGCGCGGGCGCGGTCACCTATATCGTCGGGCCGGTTACCGGAGCGGCGTTGGGTGCCAGCTCGGACGTGATGGCCTTGTCGATTGCCACCGGGTTGATCAAGGCGATCCTGGTGATGGTATTCACTCCGGTGTCGGCGCGCCTGCTGGCGCTGGACAACCCGCGTTCGGCGATGGTGTTTGGCGGGTTGGCGGGGACGGTGTCGGGGGTGACGGCCGGGCTGGCGGCGACTGACCGGCGCCTGGTGCCGTATGGGGCGCTGACGGCTACCTTCCATACCGGGTTGGGCTGCCTGATGGGGCCATCGATCCTGTATTTCTGCGTACGCGCCTTGGTCGGTTGACTACAAACGCAAACCCGGAAGCCTGCGCGGTCCCTGTGGGAGCGGGCGTGCCCGCGAACACCGGCGCAGCTGGTGCCATCCATAGCGGTGAACTGCTTCGCGGGCTTGTCCCGCGAAGCGCCGCGCGGGCGGCGCTCGATCTCACAGGCGCTGAAAATCTCGTGACAAGCACCTGCAACCCACCCCCCGTTTCGGGGAAAACCGCTGGGGAATCCTCCCCAACCTGTTTCGTTTGCCGCTGCAACCAACTGAAAACAAAAGCAATCCGCTCCTGGCATACACCTTGCTCCAGCTCCCCGCAGAGATCCTGTGTCCCGGAGGTGCGGCATGTCTACACCACTCAAAGGCCCCATCCTGTCATCACTCGTTCTGGCCCTGCTCGGCTGGGCGTCGACCAGCGAGGCGGCCGTTCAGTGCCAGCGCACCCTGGTCGCCAACGTGGTGGCGCTGGACCAGCCACTGATGTTCAACCGCCTTGGCGCGCAAAACGCGAACGGCATGATGTTCGCCCTGCGCGAGGACGTGGTGGACGACAAAAACGTCCCTCTCAGCATGGGCGGGGCGGCAGTACCGGGCAAGGTCACCCTGCGCCCGGACAAGCGCCCACGGCCCATCGTGCTGCGCGTGGCCGCCGGTGACTGCCTTACGGTCAACCTGACCAACCTGCTCGACTACAAGGCCAACCCCAACAAGCACGGCATCGAAGCTGAAGAACCCGAGGGCGCAGAAGAGGGGCCGGAGCTCGAAAATGAAGCCGCTGAAGGCTTCGTCGCCGACGAACAGGTGGCCGAGCGCATGGTCGGCTTCCAGGTCAACGGCATGCAGGCGGTCAACAGCATCGCCGACATTTCTGCCTATACCGGGCGTAACGGCAACTTCTTCGTCAGCCCCGGCAGCACCCGCAGCTATACCTTGTACGCTGAACGCGAAGGCGCTTTTGCCGCTACCAGCAAAGCCGCCACCTTCGGCGGCGAGGGCACTGCGGGCAACGTTGCCAACGGCCTGTTCGGCCAGGTCGTGGTGGTGCCCAAGCTTGGCCGCACCTACCGCAATACCCTCACCGAAGAAGAAATGCGCCTGGCCACCACCGGCCGTACCGCCACCGGCCAGCCGGTGATCGACTACGAAGCCCGCTACCCGCAAATGCAGCCCTGGATCGCCGAAGGCAAGGCCGGCAAGCCGATCATTGCCATGGTCGACGGCAACCAGATCATCAACAGCGAAACCGATGCCATCGTCATGGGCCCCAACCCCGATGGCAGCTTCCCCAAATCCACCTACCCGCTGGAAAGCCTGGGCAAGCGCAACCCGGCACTGCCCAACCGCCTGGAGGCGTTCCGTGACTTCGCCTCGCAGTTCGCCGACGAGGTCGCCGGCACCCAGGCATTCCCTGGCTACTGGGCCGACCCGGTGATGGGCCATGTACTGGAACCCACCCGCGACTCGTTCATGATCAACTACGGTTCCGGTGGCATGGGCGCGGAAGTGGTGGCCAACCGCCTGGGCGTGGGCCCGATGCATGACTGCCTTTCCTGCGCCTATGAAGAGTTCTTCCTCAGTGCGCACACTGTCGGTGACGTCGGTACCCTGGTGGATGTGCCGGCCAACGTCGGCCTGGAGCACATCCGCCCGGGTGAAGTGCCACCGGCCAGCGCCGTCGGGGTCAAGGCCAGCATGGCCCTGTTCCCGGCGGAACCGGCCAACGTGCACCACAGCTACATCGGTGACTTCACCAAGTTCCGCAACACCCACAACGGCCATGAGCAGCACATCTTCCACTTGCATGGCCACCAGTGGCTGTTCAACCCCAATGACGACAACTCCGACTACATCGATGCCCAGGGCATTGGCGCTGGGGTCGGCTACACCTACGAAATCGCCAACGGCGGTTCGGGCAACCGCAACCGGGTGGCGGGTGATGCGATTTATCACTGCCACTTCTACCCGCACTTTGCCCAGGGCATGTGGGCCATGTGGCGGGTACACGATGTGTTCGAGGAAGGCACCCGCCTGGAGGTGAGCGGGCAGGGCGAGAATGGCTTCCACAGCACCCCGTTCGCCCTGCGCAGCGGCAAGCCGGCGGTTGGCGCCCGGGCCCTGCCCGATGGCGAGATCGTTGCCGGCACGCCGATCCCGGCTATCGTGCCGCTGCCTGGCAAGGCCATGGCGCCGATGCCAGGCAAGGTGGTGGTGGTACCGAAGCTGTCCGAAGCGCTGGTTGCCGCCAACGATGACGGCGAGCCCGAAGAAGACGAGGATGACGAGCCAGCCAACCAGGCGCCGGTGCGCAAGGCCATCGGCTCGCTGGTGCTGGTCGACCGCAGCGACGCCAACCGCAACGCCGACGGCACCTTGAAGAACCCTGGCTATCCGTTCTGGATTGGCGGCATGGAAAGCAGCGTGGGTAACCGCCCACCCACCCCGCCACTGGACATGCTCGACCCGGCCATGGCACGCCAGCTCAAGGAAAGCGGCAAGGCACTTTGGGCCAACCTCGACCCGAACCAGGTCGATGGCTGGGACGGCGGCCTGGGGCGCCACGCGCTGGACGGCGTATCTGCTGGCGGGGAAGCGGAAACCACCACCACCAAGCTCGATTTCACCAAGGTGGTACACAAGGCCAAGCCGATCTACCTGCCGGAAGAGGGTACCGATGTCGAGCAGGCGGCCATGCAGTTTCATGCGCTGGCCGAACACTCAAGCTTTGCCCTGATCCCGGGCAGCGCGCCGGTGGCCAAGGCGTTCCGCACCAACGGCGCCTTGCCGACTGCCGGCGCGCCGTTCTACGAACCGTGCATGGATGACCGGGGCAAGCGCCTGACCCAGTCTTCCGGGGCTGGTGAGTACTTCAGCGGCGACAACCTGTCGGGCCTGAACTTCCGTGGCGCCTCGGCCTTCACCGCCGACCGCCCCCGCATCTACAAGGGCGCCAACATCCAGTTCGACGCGGTGTACAACAAGGTCGGCTACCACTTCCCGCAAGCCCGCATCATCGCCCTGTGGGAAGACGCCTGGCCGGTGATCACCAAGCAGCGCCCGCCAGAGCCGCTGGTGATGCGCATGAACACCTTTGACTGCACCATGTACCAGCACACCAACCTGATCCCGAACATCTACGAGATGGACGACTACCAGGTGCGCACCCCGACCGATGTGATCGGCCAGCATATCCACCTGCCCAAGTGGGACCTGACCGCTGCCGACGGCTCGGCCAACGGCTGGAACTACGAAGACGGCATTCTCTCGCCCGGCAGCGTGGTCGAGCGGGTGCAAGCCATTCGTGCCTACAACGGCTGCACCCAGGGTGATAGCCGCGACGGCACCGCCGCCTGCCCGCAAGCCCGGCAGCACCCATACTTCGGCCGCTTCGGCCGGGCCGACTGGCTGGGCGCACGCACGGCCATGCAGCGCTGGTTCGCCGACCCGCTGGTGAACGTGTACAACGTCGACCGTGGCCTGGGCACCATCTTCACCCACGACCACCTTGGCCCATCGACCCACCAGCAACTGGGCCTGTATGCCACCGTGCTGGCCGAACCTGCCGGCTCCACCTGGTACCACGCCGAAACCGGCGAAAAACTGTACAACCCGGCCACGCGCCAGGACGGTGGCCCGACCTCGTGGCAGGCGGTGATCCAGACTGGTGACCGCGATGGCGACGGCAAGAACGACAGCTACCGCGAGTTCTTCCTGGAATACAGCGACTTCCAGCATGCCTACGAGGCCGGTGTGTACGTCGGCGCCGGGCCGGACGGCATCCCTGATGCCCAGTCGTACCCGGCGACTGCCGACAGCTTCCGCTACGCCATCAACCCACCGGTGCGCGGCAAGGCGTCGAACCTGCTGGAAGCCATCGTCGAGGAACGCGGCGGCATCAACCCGGGCTGCCCAAGCCGGCCCTGCCCGCAGGCAATCTCGGTGGATGACCCGGGCATGTTCGTCGTCAACTACCGCAACGAGCCGCTGGCCCTGCGCGTGTACGACCCAAACAAGGTCGGCCCGGACGGCAAGCGTGGCATGCAGGCCGACGGCCTGGCCGGCGACCTCAGCTACGCCCTGCAAACCCGTACCGACCGCGCCATCCCGGCGCTCCAACCTGGCACCGTCGGCAATCACCTCGGCGGTCGGCCCCACCGGCGGCACCACGCTGTTCCCGCCGCATATCAACACGGCCGGCAGCGAACCGGGCGACCCGTTCACCCCGATGCTGCGCACCTACTCCGGTGACAATGTACGCCTGCGCATGCACGCCGGCGGCCATGAAGAGGAGCACAACGTCACATTGCATGGCGTGAAGTGGCTGCAGAACGGCACCGGCTACGGCAACAGCTCCAACTCCGGCTGGAAGTCATCGCAGATGATCGGTATTTCCGAACAACTGGGTTTCATGGCGCCGGTGTCGCTGATTTCCAGCTCGGCGGCCAGCAACGGTGACTACCTGTATTCGCTGGATGCTGCCCTGGAGGGCTACTGGAACGGCATCTGGGGCATCATGCGCAACTACACCGCGCAGCGTGCCGACCTGTTCCCGCTGCCCAACAACCCGCAGCCGGTGGCCATGCGCAACACCGTCAACTTCGACGGCATCTGCCCGAAAACCACGGCCAACCCCAACGGCATCGGCAGCCGTCCCACCGTCAAGCGCAGCTACGAGATCGTCGCGGCACTGGCCAACGACATTCTCGAGAACCGCAACGGGGTCAGCATCAACGACCCGGCCGGTGTCGGCCAGCATGTCGGCGGCCCGCTCAAGGCCAATGGCGGCACTCTGGTGTTCAACAGCCGCAAGACCACCATCCCGCTGGTCAGTGGGGTAGACCCCGAAGATGGGGAACCCTTCACCATCGGTGGCCACAGCGCGCCGCTGCACGACCCGACCGCGATCCTGTACGTGCGCAAGGCCGACCTGGACGCCAACACCGGCAAGCTGAAGGCGGGCGTGCCCGTGGAGCCGCTGGTGCTGCGCGCCAACGCCGGCGAGTGCATCAGCATCACCCTGGAAAACCGCCTGCCGCTGGTGATGCCGGACCTGCCCAGCACAGCAGTGATGCACAACGTGGTCAAGCGTGACCGCTTCGACAGCGAGGGCTCCACCGCCTTTGCCAACAACCTGATGCGGCCGTCCAGCCACGTTGGCCTGCATGCGCAACTGCTGGCCTACGACATCACCAAGTCCGACGGCGCCAACGTAGGCCTGAACCCGGTGCAGACCGTGGCCCCCCGTGCTGGTGCCAGTGGTGCCTACCCGACCCGCACCTACCAGTACTACGCCGGCCACCTGGAGCGTGAAGGCAAGCCAGTGTCGCAACTGGGCCGTACGGTGGACAACATCAACACCACCGCCATTGAGTTCGGCGGCCTCAACCTGACCCCGTCGGACTTCATCAAGCAGCCGCAGAAAGGCCTGGTAGGTGCCATGAGCATCCTGCCGCAAACCGCCACCTGGACCGAGGACACGGCTACCCGTGCCCAGGCCACGGTGAAGGTTACCGGCCAGCCAGACTACCGCGACTTCGTCACGGTGTGGCAGCGCGCGCTGAACATGCGTTGGGCCGATGGCCGCCCGGTAGAAGGCATCAACACCGAAGGCAACGGCGCTGCCGGTGACCCGCAGGACAACGGCAACATGGCAGTCAACTACAAGACCGAGCCGCTGTGGCTGCGCTTCGGCATGGCCCCCGACTCGCCGTTCGGCCGCGCCAATGGCCTTGGCTTTGGGGATGTTCCCAACGCCCACATGGCCTACGCCAACGCCCTGGTCGGTGGCGACCCGCAAACCCCGGTGCTGTACGCCAAGCCTGGCCAGCCAGTGCGTAACCATATCGTGATGCCCAGTGGTGGCAGCCGCGGCATGGTCTACCAGCTGGACGGCCACATCTGGCCACTGCACAACTACCAGGCCGAAAAGAACGACGTCGACGGCTACCCGCTGAGCCTGCCCGGCATCGGCTCGGTGCGCTTCGGCTACAACCCGATGGCCATGTTCATCGGGGCCCAGGAGAGTGTGCTGCCGGCCGCGCACTTCAGCTTCATGCTGCCCAGTGCTGGCGGCGCCAACGCGGTGGCGGGTGACTACCTGTTCCGCGACTACGCCGCCTACGGCAACCTCTCGGGGCTGTGGGGGATCTTGCGGGTGACCAATGAAGCGCCGCCGGCAACGGCACCGGCGCAGTGAAGGCAAATGGGGGCGCGAAAATGAACAAGAAGACCCGCCTTGCGTACATGGGGGTAGCACTGGGGGCTGTGCTGATCGGCCTGGGCGTGGCCTATGAAAGCCTCTGGTGCGATCCGCGCGAGTATTTGCAGGGCTCTGCCGACCCGCAGGCCCTGCACCGGCTCAGCCGCGACGGTGTGACCGTGGAGTTCGAGGCTCGGCCGCTGGCGGGTGATGAGTTGCAGGAGGGCAGCTTCGCCAACATTCGTTTCAAGGTCAGCGACCAGGCCAGTGGCCAGCCGTTGTCGGGCATGGCCCCGGGCGCGTGGATCGACCCGACGCAGTCGGCCCCGGAGGGCGACCGCGACCAGAGCTGCAAGGCCCGTGTCGCGCTGTTCCTCAAAAGCAGCATCGGCGCCAGACCGTTGCTCGACCTGAACAGTTACTTCCTGTTGATGATGAACAAGGACGCCAGCCTGACGGTGATCGACCCGACTGTATCGGTGGGCGGTGTGACCAGCACCCTGGCCCGTATCGACCTGCCTGGGCGGCCTATGGACTGGGTGGCCACCGGTGACGACAAGCAGGTGTTCGTATCCATTCCCGAGCGCGGCAAGGTCTCGGTGATCGACACCGAAACCTTCACTCGCGTGGCCGACCTGGACGCTGGCGACCAGCCGCTGCGCGTGGCCCTGCAGCCGGACCAGCACCGGCTGTGGGTAGGCAACAACAGCAGCGATCCGACCAAGGGCGGGGTAACAGTGATCGATGTACCGGGGCGCGACACCCTGAAAACCTTCAACACCGGCAGCGGGCACCACGAGATCGCCTTCAGTGCCGATTCGCGCTACGCCTATGTCAGTAACCGCGACAGCGGCACCCTGAGCGTCATCGACATCCCGCAAATGCGCCTGGCCAAGACCATCAAGGTTGGCCCGCACCCGCTGGCGGTCAGCTATTCGGCGCTATCCCAGGCGGTGTATGTGGTCGATGGCGAGGAGGGCAGCGTGCGCGTGTTCGACGCCCACAACCACCAGCTGCGCCACACGGTCCAGGCCGAACAGGGCCTGGGGCCGATGCGTTTCAGCAGCGATGGCCGCTACGGCATCGTGCTCAATACGCTGGAGAATCAGGCACTGGTGATCGACGCCAGTACCGACAAGCTGATCCACCAGATCCCGGTGGCGGCCGAACCGTACCAGCTGACCTTCACCAAGGGCTATGCCTACGTACGCGGCCTGGCTTCGCCGAAGGTGAGCATGATCAACCTGGCCAGCCTGGGCGAAGGGCGCTCGCCGATCATCCAGGGCTTCGAGGCCGGCCCGGCAGCGCCACGCCAGGCTGGGGAGCTGCCGCTGGCGCAGGGGCTGTCGGTGTCCCGCGACGACAATTCGGTGTTCGTGGTCAACCCGGTGGACAACACCACCTACTTCTATGCCGAAGGCATGAACGCACCGATGTCCGGCTACAACAACCGTGGCCACCAGGCCCGCGCCGCCATCGTCGTCGACCGCAGCCTGCGGGAGCTGGCGCCGGGGGTGTACGGTTCGACAGTGAAGATGCCCGCTGCCGGCAAGTTCGACGTGGCCTTCCTGCTCAACCAGCCACAGATCATCCACTGCTTCAGCACCGACGTGGCCGTAGCGCCGAATGCCGGCAAGCGCAAGGGCGCGCATGCCGAGTTCATCGGCCTGGACCGGCCGTTGTCGCAGCACAGCGCCATTACTGCACGGGTGCGCATCGTCGGCGACGACGGCGAACCGCGCCTGGGCCTGAGCGACCTGAGCCTGCGCTACTTCCTGGCGCCTTCGTCGATGCCGCGCAACCTGCAGCTGGAGGAGGTGGGCGAGGGCATCTATCAGGCGGCCCTGAACCTGCCCGAAGCCGGCGCCTGGTACCTGCATGTGCAATCGCCGTCGCTGGGGCGCAGGTTTGCCGAAGAAAACTACACCAGCCTGCGCGTCCTGCCGGCCGCAACGTCCAACGCTTCCGAAATTGAGGTGAGGAACCTGCGATGAACGCCAAGCATGTTTGCAAACTGTTGGCCCTGAGCCTGGCTTTTGCCGGCAACCTGGCCCTGGCCCATGGCGGCCACGATCATGATGGCCACGGCGCAAAGCCGCCGGCGGCGCGCCAGGAAAAGGCCAGCGTGCGCTTTGCCGATGTCTCGCTGCTGAACCAGGACGGCATGCCGGTACGCCTGGAAAAAGACCTCGTCGGCGACCACCTGGTGGTCATGGGCTTCATCTACACCAGCTGCACCACGGTGTGCCCGGTGGTGTCGTCGATCATGGGCAAGGTCCAGCAGCAGCTGGGTGGCCGGGTAGGGCAGGACATTCATCTGGTATCGATCAGCGTCGACCCGCAACGTGACGACGCCAAGCGCCTGCAGGACTACGCCAAGGCTTTCCAGAAGGGGCCGGGCTGGAGTTGGCTGACCGGCACGCCGTATGCGATCAGCGAAACCCTCAAGGGCCTGGGCAGCTTCAGCGCCGACCTCACCCAGCACCCGCCGCTGATCCTGGTAGGTGACGGTCGCAGCGGGCACTGGACGCGTTACTACGGCTTCACCGACCCGGCAGTGCTGATCGACGAAATCAACCGCCTCGGCGCCCGCCGGGTGCATGCCAAGAGCACGGCGATTGCCGACCATCACGAGGTGCAACCATGAGTCAGACAAGCTCCCGCCGCGCAGGCATGCGCGGTTTTGACTGGCTGGTGCTGGGCGGCTGCCTGTGGATCCTCGCCTCGGTGGCCTTGGCCCATCAAGGCCATGCCCCGCAGGCGCCAGAACCGCAGCCGGCCCCGCAGGCGATGACCAGTGGCGGTGGCACCCGTGATGCCCAGACCTGGTTCACCGACACTGTGCTCCAGGACCAGAACGGCCGCGAGCTGCGCTTCTATAGCGATGTGCTCAAGGACAAGGTAGTGATGCTCAACGTGATCTTCACCCACTGCACCGACGCCTGCCCGCTGATTACCCGCAAGTTGCGCGAAGTGCGCGAGACCATGGGGCCGCAGTTGGCCAGCCAGGTGACCTTCGTGTCGATCAGCAGCGACCCGCTGAACGACAGCCCGCAGGTGCTCAAGGCGTTTGCCGAGAAGCAGGGCGTGGACGGGCCCAACTGGTTGTTCCTGACTGGTGAAAAGGCCAATGTCGACCTGGTGCTCGGCCGCATCGGCCAGTTCCTGCCCAGCCCTGAGCAGCATTCGACACAGCTGATTGCCGGCGATGTGGCTGGCAAGCGCTGGAGCAAGATCCGCCCGGATGCACCGCCTGCGGCGATTGCCCAGCGCATGCAGTTGCTGGCCCTGCCTTTGGCAGGGCGGTGAGCATCATGAATGCCTTGGCGGCCTTGTGCTGTTGCTGCCGGCCTCATCGCCGGCAAGCCAGCTCCCACAGGGACCGTAGTGCCCCTGAAGGCAATGTTGTCCCTGTTGGGAGCCGGCTTGCCGGCGATGAGGCCAGAACAGGCTGGAAGAGTCTTGAACACAATCCTGGCGCTGCTTGTTGGTCTGGTGGTCGGTACTCCAGCTTTTGCCCTCGATCTCACCGCCACTGAACAAGCCGGGAAACGCCTCTACCGCGAGGGCGTCTCCAGCAGCGACGCACAGTTGCAAGCCCGGGTCGGCGCCAGCGACATGACGGTCCCCGCCAGCGTGCTGCCCTGCGCCAGCTGCCACGGCAACGATGGCCGCGGCCGGGCCGAAGGTGGTGTGCGCCCGCCCAGCCTCGACTGGCAACGCCTGGCACAAGGCCAGGGCGAACGCGAGGTCAACGGCCGCCGCTACCCGGCCTACAGCGACAGCAGCCTGGCCCGGGCCATTCAACGCGGTGTCGACCCGGCCGGCAATCGCCTGGACCCGGCCATGCCACGCTTCGAACTGACCCTGGCCGACCAGCGCAACCTCACGGCCTACCTCAAGCGCCTGGCCCAGGAGCGCGACCCCGGTGTGGAGGAAGACGTGTTGCGCCTGGGCACCTTGCTGCCGGGATCCGGCCCGCTGGCCGAGGCCGGGCAAGTGGTGCGTGCGGTGCTGGAAGACGGCCTGGCCCAGCTCAACCAGCAAGGCGGCATCCACGGGCGACGCCTGGTACTGGTTGCCCTTGACCCTGGCGCCGACCCGGCCAGTGGCGAACGGGCACTGCAGCAGTTGCTGGAGCAGGAGCGGGTGTTTGCGCTGATCGCGCCATTGGCACCTATGCTCGATCAGCACCTGGCCAGCTTGCTGGCGCCCCACAATGTACCGCTGATCGGTAGCACCCCCCGCAGCGGCGGCAGCGTACAGATTTTCGACCCCTTGCCCGGCTTGCCAGCGCAATTGCTGAGCCTGGCGGGCCATGCTCGCTCGGTGTTGCACCTGGCCACGGGTGACCTGCGTGTGGTGTATGCCGGCGACGAGCAAGCGGCGTTGGCCGAGCAAGTGCGCGAACGCCTGCTTCAGCAGGGCTGGGCACCACCTGCTGTCCAGGCCTTTGCTGGCCAGGCTGTGGACGGGCAAGGCATTGTCTTTCTGGGCCGTGCCCAGGCCTTTGCCGAATTGGCCTCGGCGTTGCAGGCCGCCGGCCGCCGGCCCTACCTGTTTGCCGCCTCGAGCCAAGTGGCCGGCGCCGTGGCGCGCTTGCCCGAGACGTGGTCGCAACAGGTGTTCCTGGCCTATCCCTATGTGCCCGAGGACTGGACCGAGCAGGGCCTGGCGACGCTTGCCGGCCTGCAGCAGCGCCAGGGCCTCGATGCTCGCCAGGCGTCGTTGCAGGTCGACACCCTGTGCGCCCTGCGCCTGTTGAGCGAAGCGTTGAAGCAGACTGGCCGTGACACCAGCCGCGAGCAGCTGATTGCCGCGCTGGAAGGCCTGCATGATGTGTCTACCGGCCTGACCCCGGCCCTGGGCTTCGGCCCCGGTCGCCGCCAGGGCATGGCCGGTGCCCATGTGGTGGCCGGTGGCCCTGCCCGGGCCGCGCTTCACCGCGGTTACCCCGTACCGGCCACTGCCGGACAGCCCTTGAGCGGAGGTTGCCATGCGTGTTCTGTTGTTGTGCCTGTTGCAGGTGTTGGCCAAGGCAAGCTGGGCCGATATGGCGGTGGCGCGGGTCAATGGCGTGGAGATCGAAAGGGCGCGCCTGGAGCGCTATTTCAGCGAGTACCTGGACGCCCAGGGCCGCGCGGTTGCCAGCATCCGCAACCCGACCCTGTACCAGCGCCTGCGCGACCAGGCGCTGGGTGAGCTGATCGACAAGGAGTTGTTGTGGCAAGAGGCCCAGCGCCGCGGCATAGCCATCAGCGACGAACAGGTGTCGGCGCATGTGAGCGAGGTCGAGGCCGCGCTTGGCAGCCCGGCAATCTTTGAACGGCGGCTGGCGGAAGCGGGCTTCGATAGGGCACAGTACAATGAGTACACCCGGCGCGAGCTGGCCGCGCAGCAGGTGTATGCCCAGCTCGAGTGCGGTCGCCGCGCCCAGCCAGGCCGAAGTCGAGGCATTCTATGATGCCAACCGGGAAACCTTGCAGGGAGCGCAACAAAGTGACAAGCCTTCGGTCATACGCGAACAGGGCCTGGTCCTGGCCAGGACCACGCTCATCGGGCAGCGAGAGGCGCAGGCGCGTCAGTCCGTGCGCCAACGTTTGCGCGCGTCCGCTAATGTGGAGATTGCCGACTGAGGTCGCTGATGGCGTTTCCCCAATACTGGGGAATAACGAAATGGCATGGTGCCATCAGTTTCCCCGCATATGGGGAACGCCGCGGGTGCGCCTGCCTGCCGCGGTCCAGATGTTGCTTTATACCTTTGGTAAATCAATGATTTACAGTGGTGCAGCATGACTATTCACGCCTGGCACGAAGCCTGCTCAAGCCTGTACAGGGGCGCACTTCGCAGACCGGGTTACCGGGCAGTTCTTGGGAGTCGACCTTGGTGAACAGAGTATTGGTAGTCGATGACGAACAGACCCTTGCGCAGAACCTGCAAGCGTACCTGCAGGCGCAAGGCCTGGAAGTTCATGTTGCCCACGACGGTGCCAGTGGTATCGAGCAGGCTGCAAGCCTGGCACCGCAAGTGATCGTGCTGGATTACCGCTTGCCCGACATGGAGGGTTTTCAGGTTCTGGAGAGCGTACGCAGGAACAGGCAGTGCCACTTCGTGCTGATTACCGCCCACCCCACCGTAGAAGTACGTGAGCGGGCCGCCGAACTGGGTGTGAGCCATGTCCTGTTCAAGCCGTTCCCGTTGGTGGAACTGGCCCGTGCGGTCTTCGACCTGATGGGCATCGAGCGCCGGCGCAGGGCCGAGGACAACCCGGCTGAAGGGTTCGTCGAACGACGCCAGAACAGGAACGAATCGTTCCCCCTGCAGTTGTACGATGGAAGCTGGGTGTTGGCTGACCGCCGCCGTAATGGCGCCAAGCCCCCAGGGCCCGACGACGAACAACTGCTCACAGGGGAATAGCGGCGCCCGCACCCCTGGCCGAGCCAGCCTGCGACGCGCCCCTGAGCGGAGTCGCAGGCCATGCCAGAAGCATTCGATGCAACCCGGGATTTGCTACAGCCTGCACCGGCCTCTTCGCGGGCTTGCCCGCTCCCACAGGATTCGCGTGGTCTTCAGGTTCGCAGTGAACCTGTGGGAGCGGGCACGCCCGCGAAGCATCCAGCACCATTCTCAGCCTACCCCCGCGACCTGCTGGCCCAGGCCCGCCTGCAAACCAGCGATGAACGCCTGCTCACCCGCCTGGAACGCCTGGCCTGCGACACCCCCGATACCTTCACCCAGCGCCTGGGCCTGACCCTGCATTACCCGGTGCTGGACAGCCACACCCTGCTGGCAAGCAGCCCACGCTTCGACAAGGTCAGCCTGGCGATGTGCCTGAAGCGTGAGTGCGTGCTGATCGAGCAGGGCGGCCAACTGCTGGGCGTGTTCGCCGACCCCTTCGACCACGCCCGCCTGGCCTGGATCGACGATGTGCTGCAAGGCGCACCGCTGTACCTGGCCCACGCCGCAGATCTGGCCACCTTCCTGGCCCGCCACGAAGAAAGCTTCCACGCCGTGGACGCCCTCGACCACGATATCGAAGCCAGCAGCGAAAGCGACCCGCTGCAACGTCTGTCGCTGGCCAGCATCAGCGAAGACCAGAGCCGCGTGGTCAAGCTGGTCAACTCCACGCTGTACGACGCCCTCAAGCTGCACGCCAGCGACATCCACCTGGGCATGACCGGCCAGGGCCTGACCATCAAGTACCGCATCGACGGTGTGCTCAACGGCGCCGGCAAGGCCAGCGGCAGTGCCTTCGCCGACCAGGTGATCTCGCGCATCAAGGTAATGGCCGAGCTGGACATTGGCGAGAAACGGGTGCCCCAGGATGGCCGTTTCAAGGTTGCCGTGGGCGACCGGCAAATCGACTTTCGGGTATCGATCATGCCCAGCATCTTCGGCGAAGACGCGGTGCTGCGGGTGCTCGACAAACAGGACCTGTCCGACCGGGTCAGTGGCGTGCAGCTGCAGGCACTGGGCTTTGCCGAGGAAACCCTGCGCGCCCTGCGCCGGCTGGCCGCCGAACCCTACGGCATGATCCTGGTCACCGGCCCTACCGGCAGCGGCAAGACCACCACCCTGTACGCCATGATCAGCGAGATCAACCACGGCGTAGACAAGATCATCACCATCGAGGACCCGGTCGAATATCAACTGCCCGGCGTGTTGCAGATCCCGGTCAACGAAAAGAAGGGCCTGACGTTCGCCCGCGGCCTGCGCTCGATCCTGCGCCACGACCCGGACAAGATCCTGGTCGGCGAAATCCGCGATCCGGACACCGCCCAGATCGCCGTGCAGTCGGCGCTCACCGGCCACCTGGTGTTCACCACCATCCACGCCAACAACGTGTTCGATGTGATCGGCCGCTTCAGCCAGATGCAGGTCGACCCCTACAGCTTTGTTTCCGCACTGAATGCAGTGCTGGCCCAGCGCCTGATCCGCCTGGCCTGCCCGCACTGCGCTACACCCTGCGAACACGATGACGACACCCTGTTTGGCTCGGGCCTGACCCGCGAGGGTGTGGCTGGCTGGAAGTTCGTCCGCGCCCAGGGTTGCGGCCAGTGCCGTGGAAGTGGCTACCGCGGCCGCAGCGCCATCGCCGAACTGCTGCACCTGGACGACGACCTGCGGCAGATGATCGTCGAGCGTCGCCCTCTGTCGCAGATCAAGACTCTCGCCTGCCAGCGCGGCCTGCGCCTGCTGCGGGCCTCGGCCCTGGACCTGGTCCGTGATGGCCGTACCACCCTCGAGGAGATCAACCGTGTCACATTCATCTGAACATGGTGCTTGCCGCTACAGCGCCGTACTCGGCGCCGAAGGGGTGGGCCTGGGCTGCTGGCACGCCAACCACCACCAATGGCTGGGCAGCCGCGACTTTACCTGCGACACCGCCCAACCGGCGTGGCAAGCCGCCGTCGACGCCCTGGCCACCTTGCTGGCCGAGCATGCCGCGCGCGGTGCCCAGTTGCGGGTGCTGCTGTCGGCCCGCTACAGCCGCTTCTGCCTGGTGCCCTGGAGTGATGCCATCAGCCACCCGCGCGAGCTGGACGCCTACGCCCGCGCCTGTTTCGAAAACCTCTACGGGCAGCCGCTGGACGACTGGCGCATCGTGCTCTCGCCCGAGCCGGCCGGTGCCGCACGCATCGCCACGGCGCTGCCCGAAGCCCTGCTGCAGCGGTTGCAGGCGCTGGGCCGGGAAAGCCACCTGAGCCTGCGTTCGGTGCAGCCGTACCTGATGGCTGCCTACAACCGCTGCGCGGCACAGCTGGAGCAGGGCGACTTCCTGTTCGTTCTGGCCGAACCGCGCCGCAGCGTGCTGCTGCTGGCTGCCGGCGGGGCCTGGCAGCAAGTGCTGGCGCAAGGTTGCGCAGATAGTGACCAGGCCCTGCAAGCGCTGATCGAGCGCACCTGTGAGCTGTATGGCGAACACCTGCCACGGGTCTACCTGCATGCTCCGGGCCGGGGCGACGTGCCGCAGCTGGCGGCGGTGCAGTTGTGCCAGCCGGCCACCGATGCCGACCCGCTGTGCGCCATGTGGCAAGCGGTGGCCTGAGATGCGCCGCCTCGACCTGGAATTCCAGCCCCGGCGCAGCAGCCCGTTGGCCTGGTCGCTGCTCGCCGTGGGCAGCGCCATGGTCGCTGGCCTGGTGTTGCTGCAACACAGTTTGCAGGCCGAGCAGGTCGAACGAGAGGCCAGCGTACACAGCCTGGAGCAGCAACTGGGCCGTCGTCCGGCTACCGTCGCACCGCTGGGCACCGCTGCCAGCCGCGAACAGGCCGAGCGCCTGGTGCAGATGCAAAGCGTCTCGCAGCAGCTGCAACGGCCCTGGCAGCAGCTGTTCGCCATGCTCGAAGCGCAGCCGCAGGACGACGTGGCGCTGCTCAGCCTGGCCCCCGACGCACGCAAAGGCCAGCTGCGCATCACCGCCGAGGCGCGCAACCTGGAAGCGATGCTGCAGTACCACCAGCGCCTGGAAGCCAGTGCCGAGCTCAGCGATGTGTCGTTGCTCAACCACGAGGTACTGGCCGCGCAGCCCGAGCACCCGGTGCGCTTCACCCTTACCGCCACTTGGGAGACCGGCCATGCGCGCCCGTGAGTCGCTGAACAGCCTGATCCTCCAGGAGCGCCTGCGTCGCGTCGGCCCGGTCGGCCTGGCGGCGGTTGCGGTGGGTTTGCTGGCCGTGGGGGTGCTGTGCGCCGGGGTATTGCCGCAATGGCAGAACCTGCGCGAGCTACGCGCCACTGAAGCGGACGCCAGCGTGCAGCTCGAGCGGGTCAGGCGTGGCGAGCTGAAGATCGCCGTCAAACCCGAGCAGCAGGCCCTCGACAGCCTGCGCCAGCAACTGCCCGGGCAGCCCCAGGCCAGCGCGCTGATCGAGCGCCTCTACCAGCTGGCCAGCGCCGAGCATATCAGCCTGGCGCGTGGCGAATATGCCCTGGGCGTCGATCCCAAGACGCAGCTGGCGCGCTACCAGATCGTGCTGCCGGTACGCGGCAGCTATCCGCAGATTCGCGGCTTCCTCAAGGGCCTGCTCAAGCAGCTGCCGACCCTGGTGCTGGAAGACCTCGAACTGCAACGCAAACGCATTGGCGACAGCGAGCTCAACGCCCGCCTGCGCATGACCCTTTACCTGTCGAGGTCCTGATGAACACACAACGTGCAGCGATCTGGGCAGGCTTTCTCGGCGTGAGTGCAGCGCTGGCCTGGGCGCCTGGGCATTGGTTCGGCCAGGACGACAGCGTGGCGCCCTTCGCGGGCTCGCCCGCTCCCACAGGGCCCGTGGGCGCCGCCGACCCCGTGGGAGCGGGCGCGTCGGGGCGCCGAACCGCCGCGAAAGGGCCGGAACAGGCCTCTCGTGATCTCTTCCCAACCCAGCAATGGACCAGGCCCCAGGCCCTGGCCACTGTCACCGAACAACCCGTGAACGCTGCCCCGGTCGCACCCGCAGCGCCAACCGCGCCGGACCTGCCATTCCAGTTCATCGGCCGCATGGGCGAGCGCGACGACCTGCAGATCTTCCTGCAGAGCGGCGAAAAACTCTACGTCGTGCGCCAGGGCGACGTGATCGAAGACACCTACCGCCTGGATCGGGTATCGGCTAGCGAGCTGCACCTGGTCTACCTGCCTTTGCATCAGTCGCAGACTTTGTCTGTAGGGAGCGCACCATGAAGTCGTCAAAGCTGTGCAAACCGGCTCCGTTCCTGCTTGTAGCGCTGTGCGTGGCGATTGCCGGCTGCGGCTCCAGCGCGGTACGCAAAGACAGCGAACAGCTGATGAAGGAGGGCCAGTACGAAGCCGGCATCGCCAGCCTGGAAGAAGCCCTGCGCGAGGACCCGCGTGACACCGAGCTGAACATCGCCCTGGCCCACAGCCGACAGGCCGCGGTCGAGGCGCTGCTGACCCAGGCCGATGCCGACCGCATCCGCCATGACTTCGCCGGCGCCCGCATGGGCTATGGCCGGGTGCTGACCCTGGAGCCGAACAACCGCCGCGCCCAGGAAGGCACCCGCCAGCTGGAGCTGATCCGCACCCTCGACGAGCGCGTGGCGCTCGGCCAGGCGGCGCTGCGCCAGGGTGACCTGTTCGGCGCCGAGCGCTACATGCGCGAAGTGCTGCGCCTGGACCCGCAGAACCAGAAGGGCGTGGCCCTGCGCAGCGACATCGAGAACGTCCAGGCACGCACCGCACAACCGTTCCCTCAGCTGCGCAGCAAGCTGGAGCGGCCGGTGACCCTGGAGTTTCGCGATGCCAACCTGAAGACCATCTTCGAGGTGCTGTCCCAGGTTGCCGGCATCAACTTCATCTTCGACAAGGACATGCGCCCGGACATGAAGGCCACCATCTTCGTGCGCGAGTTGCGCATCGAGGACGCCGTGGCGCTGCTGCTGGAACAGAACCAGCTGCGGCAGAAGATCGTCAATGAAAACACCTTGATGATCTACCCCGATTCGCCGCAGAAGACCAAGGACTACCAGGAACTGGTCATGCGTACCTTCTACCTGACCAGCATCGATGCCAACACCGCGTTGAACATGGTCAAGACCATGCTCAAGACCCGCGACGTGTTCGTCGACGAACGCCTCAACACCCTGACCATGCGTGACACCCCCGATGCCGTGCGCATGGCCGAAAAGCTGCTGCAGTCGCAGGACCAGTCCAACCCCGAAGTAGTACTGGAAGTGGAGGTGATGGAGGTGGCCACCTCACGCATCCTCGACCTCGGCCTGCAATGGCCCAACACCTTCGGCGTGCTGAGCTCCGACGGCCAGCCGGTGAGCGTGCTCGACCAGCTCAAGGGCATCGACTCCAGCCGCATCAGCATCGCGCCGGCGCCGCAGGCGAAGATCAACGCCCAGGACAAAGACATCAACACCTTGGCCAGCCCGGTGATCCGCGTCAGCAACCGTGAGCAGGCGCGCATCCACATTGGTCAGCGGGTACCGATCATCAGCGCCACCTCGGTGCCCTCGACCCAGGGCCCGGTGATTACCGAAAGCGTCACCTACCTGGACGTGGGTCTTAAGCTTGAAGTGCAGCCCACCGTGCACCTGAACAACGAAGTGGCGATCAAGGTGGCCCTGGAGGTGAGCAACGCCACCCCGCTGGAAGCCACGCGTCAGGGCACCATTCCGGTTCAGGTCGACACCCGCAACGCCCAGACCACCCTGCGCCTGCACGATGGTGAAACCCAGGTGCTGGCCGGCCTGGTGCGCAACGACCACAACGCCAGTGGCAACAAGATCCCCGGCCTTGGCGACATCCCCGGCCTGGGCCGGTTGTTCGGCAGCAACAAGGACGACATGAGCAAGTCGGAGCTGGTGCTGGCGATCACCCCGCGCATCGTGCGCAACCTGCCATACCAGAGCCCGTCAGACATGGAGTTCGCCACCGGCACCGAGTCGGCCATGCAGGTGCGGCAGATGGCGCCGCTGCCGCCAGCAGATGTACCAGGCAATGCCCCGACCAACGATGCACCGGTTCTGGACAGCCAGATGGCGGTCGCCCCGGCCAAAGGGAGCCCGCGGCCATGATCGCGCAGCGCCGCATGCAGGGCTTCAGCCTGATCGAGGTGGTGCTGACCCTGGCACTGCTCGGTCTGCTTGCCAGCATGGCCGCGCCGCTGACCGAAACCGTGGTGCGCCGCGGCAAGGAACAGCAGCTGCGCGAGGCGCTGTACCAGATTCGCGACGCCATCGACGCCTACAAGCGAGCGTTCGATGCCGGCTACATCGAAAAGCGCCTGGACGCCAGTGGCTACCCGCCGAACCTGCAGGTGCTGGTCGATGGCGTGCGTGATGTGCGCAGTGCCAAGGGCGCCAAGTTCTACTTCCTGCGGCGCATCCCGCACGACCCGCTGGTGGCGGCCAAAGGGGAGGACGAAGGCGGGTGGGGATTGCGCGCCTACGACAGCAGCCCCGACAACCCGCGTGAAGGCGAAGACGTGTTCGACGTGTATTCCAAGGCCCGCGGCAAAGGCCTCAACAACATCCCCTACGGGCAATGGTGACAGCCATGAAACGCCGCCAAGGCTTCACCTTGATCGAACTGCTGGTGGTGCTGGCGATCATCGCCACGCTGATGACCATCGCCATGCCGCGCTACTTCAACAGCCTGGAAAGCTCCCGCGAAGCCACCCTGCGCCAGAGCCTGGCGGTGTTGCGCGAAGCGCTGGACCACTACTACGGCGACACCGGCCACTACCCGGACTCGCTGGAGCAACTGGTGGAACAGCGTTACCTGCGCAACACCCCCATCGACCCGATCACCGAACGCAGCGATGCCTGGCAGCTGCTGCCACCGCCCGAAGGCGTGGCCGGCGGCGTAGCCGATATCAAGAGTGGTGCCACAGGGAGGGCGCGCGATGGCAGCCTGTACGCGGAATGGTAAGGCCAACGGTGGCTTCACCTACCTCGGTGTGTTGCTGCTGATTGCGGTCAGCAGCGTGGCCCTGGCCGCTACCGGTACGCTCTGGGCCAGTGCTGCCCAGCGTGACCGCGAACGCCAGCTGTTGTGGGTGGGCAGCCAGTATGCCCAGGCCCTGCGCAGCTACTACCGCGCCTCGCCAGGCCTGGCCCAGTATCCGCAGGAGCTCGCCGACCTGTTGCAGGACAACCGCTTCCCGCAGGCCAGGCGGCACATTCGCCGGATGTACCCCGACCCCATCACCAACAGTGACGAATGGGGCCTGCTGCGTTCGATCGATGGCCGCATCACCGGTGTGCACAGCCGTTCCGACGCCACCCCGTTCAAGCGCAGTGGCTTCAGCGCCGAGTGGAGCGGTTTCGAAGGGCTGGAGCACTACAGCGACTGGCAGTTCGTCGCCGAGCAGGCCTTTACCGAAAGTGCCGGTGGCGTGCAGACCCATGCCGGCCCGGGAGACAGGCCATGAGCCGCCTGGCCGTGCACTGCCTGGGCCTGCTGCTGGTGGCAGTGCTGGCCACTTCGGCCAAGGCCGAGGACGAGATGCAGGGCTTCATCGTCGACAACACCATCTCGCACATCGGCCACGACTTTTACTACTACTTCGCCGATCGCCTGCGCGCCACCAGCCGCCTGGACTTCAACCTGGTGGTGCGCGAACGCCCGGATGCCCGCTGGGGCAGCCTGGTCACCGTGGAATTCGAGCGTGAGGTGGTGTACCGCCGCTTCCTGCCACCGAACACCACCGAGCTCAAGGACGAGGCCGTTGCAGCAGCCGACCTGGTCAAGCAGCAAATCATTCAACGCAAGTTGCAACGCCTGCTGCAGGACACCACCGATCTGGAGAGGGACGAGCTATGAAGCACCGCATACCTTGTTGCATCGCCGCTTGCCTGTTGGCCGGCGCATGGGCCGCTCAGGCTACCGAGCTGGTGTACACCCCGATCAACCCGGCCTTTGGCGGCAACCCGCTCAATGGCACCTGGCTGCTGAACAACGCCCAGGCGCAGAACGACTACGACGACCCCGACCTCAAGGACCGCGCCTCGGCCTTTACCGGTACCACGGCCCTTGAGCGCTTCAGTAACCAGCTGGAGTCGCGGATGTTGTCGCAGTTGCTGGACAACATCAGTAACGGCAACACCGGCAGCATGGCGACCGATGCGTTTCTCATCGACGTCATCGACGATTCCGGGGCCTTGAGTATCAAGGTCACCGATCGCGCCACAGGAGAAATTTCGATCATTGAGGTCAGTGGCCTGAACCCCTGAGGGGGGAAGGCTTTTCGTTGGGGAGTGAACACCATGAAACGTCTGCTGAGCACGCTGCTGATCCTCACCGCCCTGGGTTTGCACGGTTGTGGCCTGCGCGAACCGATGCCCGCCGAACAGGACTCGGAAACCCCGACCTTGACCCCCCGGGCCTCGACCTACTACGACCTGATCAACATGCCACGGCCCAAGGGCCGGTTGATGGCGGTGGTGTACGGCTTCCGCGACCAGACCGGGCAGTACAAGCCGACCCCGGCCAGCTCGTTCTCGACCAGCGTCACCCAAGGCGCGGCCAGCATGCTGATGGACGCCCTGAACGCCAGTGGCTGGTTCGTGGTACTGGAGCGTGAAGGCCTGCAGAACCTGCTGACCGAGCGCAAGATCATCCGTGCTTCGCAGAAAAAGCCCGACGTGCCGGAAAACATCATGGGCGAGCTGCCGCCGCTGCAGGCCGCCAACCTGATGCTGGAGGGCGGCATCATCGCCTACGACACCAACGTGCGCAGCGGTGGGGAAGGCGCCCGCTACTTAGGGATAGACATCTCCCGCGAGTACCGGGTCGACCAGGTGACCGTGAACCTGCGCGCGGTGGACGTGCGCACCGGGCAGGTGCTGGCCAACGTGATGACCAGCAAGACCATCTACTCGGTAGGGCGCAGTGCCGGGGTGTTCAAGTTCATCGAGTTCAAGAAACTGCTGGAGGCTGAGGTGGGGTACACCACCAACGAGCCGGCGCAGCTGTGCGTGCTGTCGGCGATCGAGGCGGCGGTGGGGCACTTGCTGGCACAGGGGATTGAACGGCGGCTGTGGCAGGTGGCGGGGGATGTTGGGGAGGGGCAGGCTACGGTGGACAAGTATTTGAGCCAGAATCAGCAGCCGTGATTGAGCTTGAGGGCCTCTTCGCGGGCTTGCCCGCTCCCACAGGTACCGCGCTGGCCTCAGGCTTGGCGCGATTCCTGTGGGAGCGGGCAAGCCCGCGAAGAGCCCGGTACAGGCGACACATTATTTTCATCACTGTTGATACCCTTGGCGGCGGGGATGACCTCATTGCTTGCTCGCCTCTGTAGCGGCCTTGCGCCGCCTGGCAGTAGCCAGGTCTGGCGCCTGTGTTTTCCGGTATTTCTTGATGAAGTCGTGAAGCAGGCTGAGCGCCAAGGGGGTGGCGCCGAGGAGAGTGGTGCCGATGCCGAACAGGATCGCAACTGCGCTGGTGTAATACTCGGCGAGCAGTCCTGCTACAGGAAT
Source organism: Pseudomonas putida (assembly GCA_029953615.1). Taxonomy (NCBI): domain Bacteria; kingdom Pseudomonadati; phylum Pseudomonadota; class Gammaproteobacteria; order Pseudomonadales; family Pseudomonadaceae; genus Pseudomonas; species Pseudomonas putida. The sequence goes on from CP124529.1 coordinate 4,962,494, forward strand.
GGCGATCACCATTGACACTTTGAAAAGCGCGCTGGTTATACCGGTGACCCTGCCCAACACATCGGCTGGGACGACGGTTTGGCGAAGTGTCCAAACCGCAATCACTACGTAGGACTCGAAAAAACCGACGAGAAAGCACGAGGTGAAAAACACAGCTTGGTTGGGCAGGAGCAGTGGCAGTGCGCCGGATACGGCCATTAGCAGGCAGCACAGGAGTGCAAGTTTGCGATTGCCAAAAAATGCAATTGCCCTTGATGCTGTCAGCCCCGAGATGATTGCGCCTGCGGCGAGCCACACCAAGAGATTAGGTGCGTTCTGGGCGCTGAAATGGCCGGTCCCCACTGCGTAGATGAGCACATTCAGCAAGTACACTCCGGTGAAGGCATTGTTACCCATGACCACAAGGACAAGGCGGAGCAGTGGTTTGTTGCTTGTCAGGATGCCGATGCTTTCCAAGAAAGAGCCTCTCCGTTGTCTCGGGTGAGAGGTGGGCTGGCTGCTGGGCAGTGCGAGCAGGTAGATCAGTCCAGAGATGCAGAACAGACCTGCGATCCCGAAAAAGCCTATCTTGGGACTGCTCAGTGACAGGAGTAGCGAGGCGATCAAAGGGGCGAAAATCAGTGCGATGTTTTCAGTGACCAGTAATGTGGCGTTCAGTTTGGGGAGTTGTGAAGCCTGGGCAACACTTGGCAGAACTGATGAGCGCAGGTTGTTGAGGAAGTACGTGCCGATTGATATGGCGGTGAGAAAGATGAACGTCTCAGCGATCGTCTGATCTGGCAGTCGCATGCTGTAGCACGCCGACGCACCGAAAAGTGCGATGGCGATGGTGCAGCCAAGTCGGCGTTTCTCGAAACGGTCTACCAAAACGCCAATGCAATAGCCGAAAAGCACGGGGCCGATGTATGCGAGTGCGCGCAGAAATGATCCAAGCACGCCGTCACCGCCGTTGAAGATAAAAAAGAGCGGGGTGTAGATGAAAAGCACTTGAGTACAGAAGATCTCGATGCCGAACGCTGAGATCAGCAGGTGTAGCGGGTTGAGCTTACTCATCGTCAGAGCCCACCTGCAAGCTGTGCCGCAGTTGTCTTAGCCACTGTTGGCTAAGAGAGCTGTCGCGGTGTTCAGGGTAAGCTTGGGCAAGCGCCTCAAACAGAGTGTGAAGCGTTGCGAGTGCGTTGCAGACAGCAATGATGGCCGCTTTACAGGGAGAGGTGTCGACCAGTTGCCAGAATCGAACCATGTCAAGTGGGTGAGGTTTGTTGGTAATGAGGCATGCTGTGTCCAATATCAGACGCATGCGCGCCTCGCCAGCAAGCACCCCGCGGTGGAGCCTGATGAGATTGAAATACAGCGTGGCTTCGGCATTGCAGCGGTCCACGCCCATTTCTCTCCAAGGCTCGCGGTTCGCTTCCAGGACGGCAATATCTGAGTGATCTGTATACAGGTGATGTATCTCTAGCGAGACAAATAGGTAGACCTTGCCATTGCGTAGAACGTAGGGCAGATAGCAATCTTGGATCTCGATGGGTAGGCTTGCTGGGAGCTCGACTTCCTTGAGCAGCGTCAATGCAACGTCTTTATTGGCCCAATGTCGCGCCGTCAGTGCATTAGCTTGCTGGTCAGTGATGATGAATATGCGCTCGCTGTCAAAGCCGTAGTAGTCGAAGTCTACTCGTTTCGCTGCGGCACACACAGAGCGGTGGGCCGCCGCAGGTACATATATGTCAATGTCGGTGCGCATGCCGGGGGTGAAGAAGGTCGCGTGTTCCAAGCATCTCGGAAACCCCTGTAAGAACATGCAGTTGTGCATTTTTAATGTTTTAGCGAGCTTGGATTCAACTGCCGAGAACTGTGCACGGTATGTTTCCAGATAAAAATCGTTCATTCCGGCCGTTGCAGGTATTGAAAGCAACGCGATGCTTTCTACTTTGTGGCGAATGAGTGTTGGTAGCATCGCAACTAGTTGCTTTTCTTCCATGCCTTCAATGATGACGGGGCGATTTAGTGCGATCGAGTCGAGCAAGCCTGGCAAGAAAGTAATTAAATTCTCTGGGTTGGCCATTATGTCCTCATTTGCTTTGCGCATTTTCGATAAGAACCTGGTTTCTGCGTGTTCCGTCTGGTTGCCGTTTCCTTCATCCGTTCTAGGAAGGGGCTCGGGGTGCTCGAGGATAGGTCGCTGACCAAAAGGGGGGGACGTTTATCGCGTTGGTGGAAATCCCGAGGGATCAAAAAGACTTGCAGAAATGGCTTGTCTTTCCGAAACGCGATAGGAACATCTGTCTTGGTGATTTCGATATTTGTGAACAGTGGGCCGGCCCACCAGTCCGTTTCCACAATCCCTTCGATGATCGTGTAGGCAGAAGAGGATGCGCGATTGATTGGGCTTCGAATCCACAGACTGGAGCCAGGTGGTGTGCTTGCAAAATAGCCTGACCATACCTGTAGCACTCCGCGCTCGGGAAACGACTCCAAAAAAACGGGCAGGGTGTCCACCAGTTCGGTGTCGACGTTTCCACACCAGTGTGCCATCGAATTGGGCAGGAAAATTCTGTCCACGATGATCCAGTCGCTGATTCCTTCAAATTGGATCAGCGTCTGCGTACCGTCCCAGTACAAATTAAAATCGATTGGTGGGTAAACTAGGTAGCCCATGCTGTTAGCCACCAAAAAGGGTTCGCAATACTGGTGCGCCCGGGTGGGAATGTTTCCTGCCAGCTCGATTTGGGCTGGGGTGGGTAATGGGGATTCTGGCCACCCACGATAGAGCTCAATGACGTATTCCATGACTATGTCATTACCTTGAAGTGATTGGACTTACGACGGGGTTAGGGCCCCGCCGTAAGGCTGAGGTTTATTTGTTACTTCAAAGGTGCTGAGCCTCCGCCAGCGCTGCGAACTTGTACACCATTGGAGGTCACGGCGGGAATGCTGCTAGAAATTACGATTTTCATAAGTTCTCCTGGAGATTGAGATCGCCTAGGGTTAGGCAGGAGTCAGGCTAGGAACTTGATTTGTGATTGTCAACTTTAGATGTTCAATTCGAGTCTTGGGTGTTTATTGTGTGCGCGTATTTGTAGGAAAGGGATGTAGGAAGTATTCGTGAGGTGTTCATTGTAAGAAATATTTGTAGGAAATTGTGAGCGGTTGTCGAGAGGGAGTTGCTCAGGGCTGCTGTTGGGTGGCGGAAAAAAGGGGTTGAAATTCGTGTTCGTGTTAGCTAAGACTAATTGGGTGTCGCAATGCTGATGTCGGGGGTAGGTATTCACAATGTCATACGCAAAGAGGTTTCGGCGAACTTTGCTGGATGGTAAATTGGAGCTGATTTTGGAAGCGCACAATGGGATGTCAGCACGCATTGTGGAGGAGGCTGGCTTCTCAGCAATATGGGCATCGGGCTTATCCATTGCTTCGGCGCTAGGGGTGAGGGATTGCAATGAGGCATCATGGAGTCAGATTGTTGAAGTTGCGCAGTCGATTCATGACGCCGTCAGCATTCCTATACTGTTCGATGGTGATTCAGGGTTTGGGAACTTTAATAATGTCAGGCATGTCGTCAAGCGGCTTTCGCATTACGGGATCGCTGGCATCTCGCTTGAGGATAAACTATTTCCGAAAATGAATTCGTTCATTGCTGGTGCGCAAGCGCTGAGTTCAGTGGATGAATACTGTGGGAAGATAAAAGCTGCCCAGGACTCAAAGTGCGACTGCAATTTCACGGTCATTGCTCGCACGGAAGCATTGATTGCGGGGCTGGGTGTCGAAGCCGCGCTGAAAAGAGCCGAGTGCTATCACGAGGCAGGGGCTGATGGAATATTTATTCACTCCAAGGCTGTCGATGGGTTGGATGTTCTGGAGTTTGGTAGGCAGTGGGGGAAACGATCACCGTTGGTCGTCGCTCCAACGACTTATATTGACACACCATTGGCGTTGCTGGAGCAGGCTGGTGTTTCTATTTATATCTGTGCAAATCATATGATGCGGGCCTCTATTCACGCAATGCGTAAGGTGGCCGGGCAGATAAGAAAAGATAATAGCATAAGTGCGATAAATTCGGATATTTCCTCGCTAGAAGAGGTTTTTTCTCTACTTGATTACGACGAGTTGAAAACTGCCGAGCGAATGTATGGGCAGTAGCGCAGACTCTCAGTCGACGTTGAAAGTGCTTCGCATGGCGATGGAAGGTTGTGCGAGTATCAAACTAAGTGACGGTGAAACTGTGCTTAATCACGCGCTATGGTGTGCGCACCAAGCGATGAACGCACACTGTGATAGCCCGGTTGTTGTGGCTGCGCTGTTTCACGATATAGGGCACTACCTATGTGCTGGTGATCCAGAGTTAGCGGACTATCACAGGGATCGCGAACACGCAACGCTAGGGGCGCGATGGCTGGCTCGCTGGTTTCCACTGGCGGTGTGCGCCCCAGTCGAGCTGCATGTCGATGCCAAGCGCTACCTGGTGACTGTCGATGCCGATTACCGCCAGCGTCTTGGGGCTGGCTCGCTGCAGAGTCTAAACAATCAGGGGGGAGTGATGACGTCAGAGGAAGTCTCTGAATTTCGTCGCGCCGAGCATTTTGAAAGTGCGTTGCTCGTCAGACAGTTTGACGACGTGCCATTCAATGGAGAAACCCTGTCGCCTTACTTATGGTATGAATCAATCGTCGTATCAGTTATGAGGTGATTATGCCAAAAAAATCTGTAGATTCGCATGTCCACTTATTGTTGAGCAAGAAACAGAAAGTGCCCGACTGGGATTCGGTGAGGCGAGTGCTGGATGTGGCAGCGCTCATTGGCCTGGATGCGTTATGTATTACAGAGCATATCGAGGCCAATGCCTATCAAGCATTGATGGAGGGATTGTTCGTAGATGAAAGCCTGGAAGGTAGTTCAAGGGAAGACGGCAGGCTAACCTATAAGGGGGTGGCAATTTTTCCCGGTGCAGAACTTGAGTTGGCCAACAGGTGCAATGTGGGTGTGCATGCTGACTTGGATGTTTTGATGGTGCTGGACCGTGAGGCGGGTGCATACACTCTCGAGGGTATTCATACAGCCTTGGTGCAAAAGGGGAAGCCCTTTAAATTGGTGGTTCACCACATATTCTGGCCGGGTAAGACGTGCGACGACCTTAAGGAGTTGGCTCAATATGTGGATGCTATTGAAGTTCCGGCCAAGGATCTTCTGAATGTTGAAAAATATGTATCGCTTGCCGAGACGCTCAGGCTCGACACCACGGGCGGGTCTGATGCACATACTTTCATTCAGGTAGGGGCATGCCACACCGTTTTCGAGGCGCCGGAGACTGTTCGGGGTTGCACAGCACAGCAATGGATTGCAAGCAAGAAGACCAGCCACTTTTATACCGAGCAGGCTCCGCGTTTAGTAGCTATGTCTAATATATATCGTCAATCACTGATAGGTTAATAGTATGAACTTTAATGCTTGCAATCTGCCTGTACGAAAAGCCCATCTTGAAGAAATCCTGGCCGCCAGGAAGATGACGCTTGAATATTTTCAGGATCTAAGTTATGACGCAACGTATGTTTATTTTTGTGGTTTTGGGCACTTGAGCGAGGTGGCCGAGCATTTGGCTGTTCCGTTGAGTGAGTTCTTTGTGGGGCAGACGGAAAGCGATCTGGATGATGGAGTAAAAATTGCGAGGCGCAATGGCTCGTTCAAGCGCGAGGAAATTAGGGATGGTGTGCACTATTACACTTACGAGCATCTGGTCAAGACTAACCAGGATCCCGGTTTGATGGCGTTGCGTCTGGATTTGCATAGTGACGATGATCAGCCCTTGCGTCTGAATGAAGGGCACTGTTCCAAAGAAATCGTTTATGTGGCACGGGGCGTTGTTCGCGTTTGCTGGCTGGGTGACAATGATGAGCTTAAAGAAGATGTGTTGAGTGAGGGGGACTCTATTTTTATCCTGCCAAATGTCGCCCATAGTTTCACCAATCATATAGCAGGTGAAAAGTCCGAGATTATTGCCATCAATTATCGTTGAGCGCTGCTCGGTTTGGGAGGCAGCTATATGAGTCCGCGCTGTTATGTGATAAAGCTGGGAGGAAGCGTTACAACGGAAAAGCGGGAGCGCTATGTATTGAGGTGCGATGTGATCTCTAAGATCGCATCGGTATTGAAAGCCAAGCTGGCGTATATTGATTTGCCTGTAATTTTGATTTTTGGAGGAGGGTCATTCGGGAATGTGGCTCCCACTGATTATCGAATATTTGAGCAGCAGGTAGGGTTGCCTTCCGCCAATCTGCCGATGATGACATCTGTGATGTTTTCGATGTTGTTAGATATCACACGGATATTTGTCGAGCATTCGCTTCGTGTGTATCCATTTCAAAGCGGTGCCTTACTGGGGGTTGATGAACGCGGTCAAATTATGATTAACACGCGCTCGCTAACTGCTGCTATGGCGGCGGGATACATACCTTTGCTGACAGGTGACTTATTGCTGCAGGGTGAGCGGCGGGCGGAAATTTATTCTAGTGACAATATTGCTGCGCTACTTACGGTGGACTTTGAGGTCCGTAGGGTGCTGTACTACTCTGATGTTTCTGGCGTTTATGATGGGGCTGGTAATTTAATTTCCATGGTGGATGATGCCAATGCTTCAGAAGTTGAGAGGTTCGTAAGTGGCTCGTCCTTGACGGATTTGACCGGCGGTATGCGCAATAAGTTTATGCAGCAGCGGTTGCTCGCGAGTCGGGGGGTTGTGTCCGAAGTTCTCTCCTTCGATTTTTTTGAAGAAGTGGATATGTCTCTATGCGGGCTGTGTCAATTTGGGACGTTATTTTCGAGCGGGTGATGCCATATGTTAATTGCACTTGCTGGTGTTGATGGGTCTGGAAAGTCCACGCAATGCCGACACCTTAAACGCTTTCTGGTGTCCAAGGGGTTGCGTGTCAAAGTCATCGATAAGTGGGAGATTTTGAAGGAGGACACGTTTCCAGAATGTCGGTTTCTAAAGTCGGACCTTGAACAGTTGAGGACATGTATTGCACAAATGCAGGGGGCTTCCCGTGCATTGTTTCTGATGTGGTCAATCGCAACTGTGATGAAGCAGTGCGAGGATAACTCAGAGCAGATTTACATTCTCGACGGCTATTGGATGAAACACATGGCGTCCGAGATATTGTACGGCAATGACGAAGAATGGCTGCTGGGGCTGGCATCGGTCTTGCCGCCTGTCGATAAAGTGCTCTATTTCAACGTCGATGTTTCACGCACTAGCGTCAGAAAGCAAGCTTATACCCCTTATGAGTGCGGGCGGAACGCCGTGAGCCGAGAGGCTTTCTGCATGCACCAAACGGGGCTGAAGGGATTGATGGATCGATGGTCGAAGAGTATGGGCTGGACGATTATCGATGCCAACCAGTCAGAGCCCATCGTCTCCGCTGCCCTGAGGGAAATTCTGATTCCCTTACTGAGGGATTGCTGATGAACCGCTCAGTGGGTCTCATCGGGACTGGGGCGTATGGGGCAGGCTATCTGTCAACGGTTGCTGGCCAACCAGGTGCCCGTGCACATTCATAATCGAACGAAGGAAAAGTCTGTTGATCTGATACGGCAGGGTGCAATTTGGGCAACGGATATGGTTGCTCTGGTGAGAGAAGTACGACTCCTGTTCATCTGCACATCCGGTAGCGAGGCGGTGCAGGACGTTTACTATGCTCGCGATCTGGGCCTGCTTTCTTGTCTGGGAGCTGGCAGTGTAGTAGTTGACATCGGCACGCTCGCGCCCGAAGCAGCCAAAGCATTGCATGCTGCTTTTGTCGAGCAGGGGTCGGATTACATCGAGTGCCCAGTTTCAGGCGGTGTGGAGGGAGCGCTCGCAGGGACATTGAGTGCCATAGTATCGGGCAGGGCAGAGGCTTATGAGTTGGTGCAGCCGCTACTCAAGGTCTTTTGTGCGACGGTCTCCTATGTGACGGAGCCAGGTAAGGCGCAGCGTCTGAAGATCCTCAATAACTTGGCTGAAAGCATCAACCTTGCAGGTGCTATAGAGGTCATTAGCCAAGGATTGGCCCAAGGACTAGATCTGAAGTCCATGGCAGAAGTTTTCACGTCCTGCCGAGGGCGGTCTGCGTATATGGATGTCGCGCTAGGTTATGCACTGTCGGGTGGTGCAACCAGTAATGTCAGCCTTACCGTGCGCTGTAAGGACTTAGACTTGGCGCAGGAGCGATTGCCGAGCGGTCAGGAATATCCGTTTTCAAACTTGGCGATGACGACCTTTCACAAGGTTAAGCAGGTGTGCGGTGAGCAAGGAGACCAGTGCCAATATTTCTCATTCTATCCAACAACAAAGCAAGGAGGGCGTCATGAATATTCGCAATGATGTGATCATCGAGGATACTACGTTACGCGATGGCGAGCAGGCCCCAGGCGTTTCTTTCGACAGAGAAACTAAGCTGAGAATCTTTGATGCACTGGTGGACGCGGGGGTCAGGTGGATTGAGGGTGGTATAAACGCTATGGGTGGCAGCGAGACTCGTACCCTGCGCGAGATGCTGGAGCGAACCGAGGCGACGGACATCAATCTGGTCGGTTGGAATCGAGGGGTGAAGGAAGATATCAGGAAGACTTTGGATCTGGGGTATAAGTACGTTCATATCGGTCTGCCAACTTCGGATGTCCACCTCAAGGACAGTATCAACAAGTCAAAAAGCTGGCTGATCCAGCAGGCCTGTGACTTGATCGATTATGCAAAGCAGCGGGGCGCCTTCGTCTCGATCAGTGCCGAGGATGTAGGGCGTTCCGATCTTTCCTTCGTTGTTGAATATGCCGGGCATGTTCAGGCGGCCGGGGCTGATAGGCTTCGGTTGTCCGATACCGTTGGCGTGATGACGCCGCAGCAGTACCATCATGTGGTCAAGGTTGTTTCGACGCAGACGTCTATTGACACGCAGTGTCATGCGCACAATGACTTCGGTTATGCAGTCAGCAACACGATTTCTGGGTTGGTTGGCGGGCGCGCGGTACTTCCATGTCACTGTCAATGGTGTCGGCGAGCGAGCAGGTATGCCTGATATTGCCCAAGTGCTGATGTCCTTGAAGGTACAATATGGCGTCGATCTCGGAATCAAGCTTGAAAAACTGCAGCATTTGAGCGCGGTCGTAGCTGAGGCCACCAATTCTCGCATTTACCCTTGGCAGCCTGTGGTGGGTGCCAATGTCTTCGCCCACGAGTCGGGTATTCATGCCAACGGCACGATCAACAACGGTGGTGCATTCGAGCCATTCGCGCCGGAGCTATTGGGGCGTGATAGGCAGATCGTGGTGGGCAAGCATTCTGGGCGGGCCTCATTGAAATATGCGTTGGATTATCTACAAGTCGCTTATGTGGAGGATGAGCTTCCAAGACTGCTGCAGTTAGTGCGCGAGGTATCGATGATCAAGTCGCGCGCTTTGAGCTTTGATGATGTGGCACTGTTGCATTCGACGTTGAATTGAAGGAGTCCCGATGCAAGCCACGTTAACGGTCAGTAGGCAGGCGTTGGCCCTGCTGTTGCAAACCCGCAAGATGACGCTGGAGAACGCCCAGGAGTTTTATCATGACGCAGGCAGCATGGTTCGCATCGGTTTTGGCCAACTCACTCGTCTGGCTAAGATGCTGGATGTTCCCTTGGCACATGCCGTTCATGAGCTTGGCGGAGAGGGTGATGACCTACGGGACAAAGTGAAAATTTGTCGCAAACAGGCGCAGTTCGAGCGCTTGAGGGTTGTGGGTGTGCAAGATCAGCCGGCCTACTTGTATCGGCATGTGATGAAAACGATGGCAGACAAGCATCTGATGGTGCTCCGAACCTCTCCACTCTTCACCAGAGTCGATGATGCCCCGCTAAACGGCGGCCATCAGGTGAAAGAGTTTGTGTACGTCCTTTCAGGTGTGGTTGGCGTCCTGTGGTCCGGCAGAGCGGGGCACCGCCGCACTGATGTACTGTCGACTGGAGACTCGATTTTCATTGATTCTTGGGTCCCGCATTCATTTTATGCGGTACAGGCCGACTCGCAGATCTTGGCGGTCGATTACGCTTGAGGCTGAGTTTAACTTCGATAGTTATGATTCCACTGCTGGTCAACGTCATGACCAGCAAGACCATCTACTCGGTCGGGCGCAGTGCCCGGGTGTTCAAGTTCATCGAGTTCAAGAAGTTGCTGGAGGCCGAGGTGGGGTACACCACCAACGAGCCGGCGCAGCTGTACGTGTTGTCGGCGATCGAGGCGGCGGTGGGGCATTTGCTGGCGCAGGGGATCGAGCGGCGGTTGTGGCAGGTGGCGGGGGATGCGGGGGCAGGGCAGGCTACGGTGGACAAGTATTTGAGCCAGAATCAGCGGCCGTAAAAGAGGCTCATGAAGCCAGCCGCCACCTCAGAATTTGCGCTGAGGTGGCGGCTGGCTTGCTAATAAGTAAGCGCCTGTTTTACTGGCCGCGGATATTTTGGTTCACCCAGTAGGAAAATCCCGCTGATGTGTTTCTCATATCTGCATAATTGTATTCGATTAGCATAGAGTTTGTAATCTTTGTTATGCCTAGGTTTGTGTATCTGCTATATATCAAAGCCTGTCGAAAAATAGCGATTTTCTTCGCGCTCTCGCTACGGTAAGCGTTGAACTCAGCCGTATTCTTCAAGCTTAGATCCACAGCCTCATCTAGTGAGAGAGTCAATGTTGAAGAGATTCGGGGCCTAGAAGCCCTGGGCAGGTTTTGAAAGATCTGCTTCGCCAAGACTCTGTCGCCGTTTCCTGGGTTAATAGGGTACTCCGCCAAGCTTGATTGTGGCGGTGCAGGAGAGGCGGAGGACGTTTTTGGCGAGCCCTGCACAGTGATGGGAGATCTAGAACGGCTACGTTCCTGTGTAAACTCAAAAACGCTGCCCCAGTCAGGCGTAGAAACTGGCGACGGAAGGGGGCGGCGAGTAGTTACAGGACTCAAGGGCGGAGTGTTCAGTCGGGAGGGAGACCTGCCTCGAACATGGCCAGAGGGGTCTATAAAATTTATGGGGTCGTTGTGGCAGTAGACATAAGCGTTAATACCGCCTGCCCCGAATGGACTATAAGCATCTGCTTGGTAGAAACGCATGCGTGCGGGGCTGTAAGTACGGGCGCCATTGCCTAAGCTGTATAAGGAATGGACGACGTTTTTTAGTAGTCCATTGAAGCTTTGCTGTAGTGGCAGAAGGGTGCCGTCGAGCCCATAGGCGGTGTAGCTGATTTCACTTGAGGGTTTTGAATCTCCGTCTTGCCGATTCAATACTGAGTGGTTGTTATCGGCGGTCAGAAGGGTGGCTTGAGCTTGCAGAGCTTCATGTTCTGTTTCAGCCAGTGGCAACGACCCTGCGCGGAGAAAGCGCGTTACCACCCTGAAGCGCGCCGCAACGTTGGGTTGTGTCCCCTGATAGAAGTAGCGGATGTCGATAGTCATGTGTCAACGTCCTGAACCGATGTAGTGTGCGTAGGTTAAGGTGGCGAAGTCGCCTTGGAGAACTGGCAGTTTTATCAGTGGGGGCAATGAAGACGGACTGTTCAGTTCTCTTAGCGGCCCTTTTCGACCGGTCCGGCGCCTCGGCAAGACCGCTCTTCCATCGACTGCGCCAGCGGGTGAGGAAGCGCAGACAAAAGGCTTATCTGATCCTCCCGTACGCGCCACCACGGCGTCCTCCAGTTTCTCCACCTGCGAATGCAGCCATCCGCCGTTGTTTGCCGTGCGTTCGGGGGTGGACTACGAAAATGCGCTGGTGCACCTGTCCACGCTGCTCAAAGGTGCGTTTGCGACCGATCTCAAGGCGCTGGAGCTGGCCAAGGGGACCTGTCGTGATCTGTTGTTGAGCAATGATCATGGGCTGGATTCGGCCAAGGCGGTGGTGGAGGCGTTGCTGGATGGGGTGGAGAGGCAGCAGCTGGCTGGCCGGGGGAAGGCTCCTTAGCTGGAGGGCGCGCTGGCCTGGGTCCTGTGATTAGTTTCGAGGTGCCTGGCGATAGAGTTTTGGCGCCTGTGGGATCGAGCACCGCCCGCGCGGCGCTTCGCGGGACAAGCCCGCTCCCACATTTGTTGCAACGTGGCCATGCCTGTGGGAGAGGCTTTGTCAGCCTTGGTGCAAGGCTTGAGACAGGTGGGGCGGCATTGGTGCCAACTCAGAAATCCAGCCAGCCTCACCAAGCTGGCAACCATGGCCTGACAGGTTCGGCACGTTGCAACAAATGTGGGAGCGGGCTTGTCCCGCGAAGCGCCGCGCGGGCGGCGCTCGGTTTCAGCCCCCGCGCAAAATCCAAGCCGTACACCCCGGCGCCTCCCCGAAACCATCAACCAGATGACGCCTAGCCATTTCTCCCGCACACTGCGGAAAATTCCCAAGCCCGTTCCCCGCCACCTTGCGGGGCACAGCCGGAGTAGAAAATGGCGCGACAACTCATAACAAACGCCCACGACCCGCTGCACGATTCCCGCCAGGCCCGTCTGAAACTATGGCCAGCGAAGGCGAGCTGCCGCTGGGCATGCTGCGCGAGGAGATCGACGCCTCCTGGCGCCGCAGCCTGGGCCATGGCCTGGACTGCCTGCAAGGCGAGCAAGTCGGCCTGGGCCTGGAACAGGGCCATGACCTGCGCGTGCTGCTGGAGCGCAACCGCCTGCTGGTCGACGCCGTTACTCCCGAACTGGACTACCTGGTGGCGCGCCAGGGCAAGGCCGGCATCGTCATCCTCGGCGATGCCCAGGCCAACGTGCTGGCCATCGAAGGGCAGAAGCACGTGCTGCAACGCGAAGGCCTGCGCGACCTGCACCCGGGCAGCTGCTGGAGCGAATCATTGCGTGGCACCAACGCCATCGGCACTGCCGTAGTAGAAGGCCGGCCGACCTTGATCAACTGCGGCGAGCACTACCTCGACCGCCTCAGCCCGTTCTCCTGCACCTCGGTACCCCTGCGCGACCCGCGTGGCGAGGTGATCGGTGTGCTCGACATCACCCGCGAAGGGGTAATGGCGCAACCACAAGACAGCCTGTCGACACTCATGCTGGCGGCCGGCAACATCGAAAGCCGGATGTTTGGCTTGTGCCACCCGGAGCAATTGGTGTTGGCCTTCCATAGCCGCCCGCAATACCTCAACAGCGCCTGGCATGGCCTGCTGGCGCTGAGCCTGGACGGCGAAGTGCTGGCGGCCAACGACAGTGCCTGCCAGCTGTTGCAGGTGCCGCGCCATGAGCTGTTGGGCCGGCGCAGCAGCGATTTGCTGGGGGAGCGTTCACCGGCCTTCATCGCGCGCCTGTGGCAGGGTGGGGTGAGCAGCGTGCAAACGGCCAAAGGCGAGTTCTACTTCCGCGCACTGCAGTTGCCGCGCCATGGCCGGGTCAACGGCAGCACGCCGGTCAGCAAGCCGACGCTGAGCAAGCAGTCGCCTGCACTTGATGCGCTGGCTGGTGGCGACACACGGCTCGCACGCAACCTGCGCATGGCCCGCCAAGGGTTGGGGTAATGGCTTGCCGGTGTTGTTGCTGGGTGAGACGGGCACCGGTAAAGAAGTGGTTGCCCGGGCCTTGCACCAGGCCAGCCCGCGAGCCGACAAACCGTTCGTGGCAGTCAACTGCGCCGCAATCCCTGAAGGCCTGATCGAATCCGAACTGTTCGGTTACCGCGAGGGCGCCTTTACCGGCTCGCGCCGGGGCGGCATGGTCGGGCGGCTGATGCAGGCCCATGGCGGCACGCTGTTCCTCGATGAGATCGGCGACATGCCGCTGGCCCTGCAGGCGCGCCTGCTGCGCGTATTGCAGGAGCGGCGGGTGGCCCCGTTGGGTGCAGGGGAAGAACAGGACATCGACGTGGCGCTGATCTGCGCCACCCACCGCGACCTCAAGCGCCTGGTGCAGGAGCAGCACTTCCGCGAAGACCTGTACTACCGGGTCAACGGCGTATCGCTGCGCCTGCCGGCATTGCGCGAGCGCGACGACCTGGCGGCGATCATCCAGGGCCTGCTGGACAAGTCTGAAGCCAGGGGCGTGACCCTGGACCCGGCCCTGACTGCGCTGCTCGAAGGCTTCGACTGGCCGGGCAACATCCGCCAGCTGGAAATGGTCGTGCGCACGGCGCTGGCCATGCGCGAGGACGGTGAGCAGGTGTTGACCCTCGATCACCTCACTGACTGCCTGCTGGACGAACTGGCCAGCGGTACGGCACCCTCCGGCAGCCTCAAGGACAACGAACTGGAGCTGATCCGTGGCGCCTTGGCGCGCCATCAGGGCAACGTGTCCGCGGCGGCCGAGGCGCTGGGTATCAGCCGAGCGACGCTGTACCGCAAGCTCAAACAGTTGCGCGGCTGACATGGGCGGCCTGTTCGCCCGGCTGGTGGAATCCAGCGACCCTGTACTCATGCGCCAGGCGTTGGCCTGGCTGTATGGTTTCGTGCGCCCCCATCGACGTGCCATCGGCCTGTTGCTCGGTTTGTCGCTGGGTGCCTCGTTGCTGGCGCTGGCGCAACCCTGGCTGGTCAAGACCCTGATCGACGAGGGGCTGCTGGCCAAGGATTACCACACCCTCTGGCACATGGCGGCGATCATGATCGGTGCGGGCCTGTTGGGTACCATGCTGGCCGGGGTCAACCGCTACCTGCATACACGTTTGTCGGGGCGAATCCTGTTTGCCCTGCGCGATGACCTTTACCGCCACCTGCAGCAGTTGTCGCCGACGTTCTACGGACGGCGGCGCATCGGCGACATTCTTTCGCGGCTGGACGGCGATGTGGCGGAGATCCAGCGCTTTGCCGTGGACTCGCTGTTCTCGGCGGTTTCGGCGGTGATCGGCCTGGTTGGCGCGGTGGCGTTGATGCTGATGCTGTCGTGGCAGCTATCGCTGCTGCTGGCGCTGCTGGTGCCGATCGAAGTGCTGTGGCTGCGCTGGATGCGGCGCAAGGTGGAGCGCGAAGTGCGCAACCTGCGCGAACGCTCGGCGGATGTGTCGTCGTTCCTGGTCGAGACCCTGCCAGCGATGAAGTTCATCCAGGCGGCCGGCCAGCAAGGCCGCGAGGCGGGGCGCCTGGACCAGCTGGGCCAGGGCTACATGCGCCAGTTGCTGAAAGTGCAGGTGACCGAATTCTTCACCCAGGCCATCCCTGGCACGCTGACTTCCTGGTGCCGCGCCTGCGCGTTCCTGGTCGGCGGCTGGTGGGTGATCCAGGGCACCTGGCAGTTGGGCGCGCTGATCGCGTTTTCCACCTACATGGGCATGGCGGTGGGCCCGGTACAAAGCCTGCTGGGGTTGTACGTGGCGGTGCAGCGCATGGCCGTGAGCCTGGGGCGGGTGATGGAACTGAAGCAGGAGGTGGTTGCCGTGCATCAGGCGGTCAACCCGCAGCCTATACCCGATGGCCCAGGCGAATTGCGTCTGGAGGCGCTGAGCTTTGCCCATGAGGGGCGCCAGGGCGCAGTGCTGAACAACGTGCAGGTGTGCGTGCCGGGTGGCCTCAAGGTAGCCATCAGCGGTGCCTCGGGGGTGGGCAAGTCGACCCTGATCGACCTGCTGCAGCGCTTCTATGACCCGGACGCCGGGCGCATTTTGCTGGATGGCACAGACCTTCGCGAACTGGACCTGGCCGCGCTGCGTCGGCGCATTGCGGTGGTCAGCCAGGACATCGTGCTGTTCCGCGGCACCCTGGCGCAGAACCTGGCCTACGGCGTGCCTGAGGCCAGCCGTGAGGAGCTGGAGCGGGTGGTGCGCCTGGCGCGCCTGGACAACCTGGTCGACAGCCTGCCGCTGGGACTGGATGGCCTGCTGGGCGAGCGTGGCCAGCAGCTGTCCGGCGGGCAGAAACAACGCATTGCCATCGCCCGTGCGGTGCTGCAGGCCCCGGCGATCCTGGTGCTGGACGAGGCCACATCGGCGGTGGACGAAGCCACCGAGCGCGAAGTGATCGCGGCCATTGACCAACTGTTCGCCGGCCGCACGCGCATTCTGATCAGCCACCGCGCTTCGACCTTGGCCGATGCCGACCTGCACCTGTACTTGCATGAGGGCCAGTTGCAGGTGCTGCCGCAGGAGGCAACCCAGCATGGACACTGACGTGCGCATCGGCGTCATCGACAGTGGCTGCTCGCCGGAGCAGGCCAGCGGCTTGCTCGCCGCCCGCCGTTTCTGGCTGGAAGGTGGCCATCTGCGTGAAGGGGATATGCTGCCTGACCAGCTGGGGCATGGCAGTGCGGTGCTTGCCGGCGTGCAACGTGAGGCCGGGGCGGTGCCGGTACTGATGGCCCAGGTGTTCAGCGCCCAGGCCAGTACCAGCGCCTTGCAGGTGGCAGCTGCCTTGCTGTGGCTGGTGGAGGCGGGCGCTACGCTGGTCAACCTTAGCCTTGGCCTGCAACAGGACCGGCCGGTGCTGCACCAGGCCTGTGCCGAAGCGCTGGCCGCCGGTGTGCTGTTGTGCGCTTCCAGCCCGGCGCAGGGTGGGCCGGTATTCCCGGCCAGCTACCCCGGGATCATCCGGGTTACCGGCGATGCCCGCTGTACACCGGGCCAATGGTCGTGGCTGGGTACTCGGCAAGCGGATTTTGGCGGTTACGTGGGCGAGGGCGGCAGGGCGGGGGCGAGCCTCGGCTGTGCGGCCTTGAGCGGCAGGATTGCAGCCTTGCTGTGTGCTCAACCGTGCATGAACCGCCAGCAGGTGCATGACTGGTTGCGTGACCATGCGGCCTTCACTGGCCCCGAGCGACGAGGAGCCGGCCATGCCTGAGCCGCGCATTGTGGTGCTGGGCGCCGGCCCTGCCGGTGCAGCTACTGCTGTTGGCCTGCGTCGGCTAGGATACGCCGTAACGGTGGTGTCGGATTGGCGCCGCTTTGCGGCAGTCGAAGGGGTATCCCAGCGGGTACTGGAAGGCTTGCGTCACGCAGGCCTTGGCGGGGCCTTGAGCCAGGCGGCCATGCCGGCCAGCAGACAGGTACGCTGGAACGGCCAACACCTGCAAATGAACCAGGAATTTTTGCTGGACCGGCAACGGTTTGACCGGGCGTTGCGGGGCGACCTTCAACGCGCGGGCGTGAGCGTGGTCGAGGGGCGGGTGCGCGAGGTCGCTCACGAAGGTGGTCATCGTGTTCGTCTGGAGGATGGGCAGGTGCTGGAGGCCGACTTCCTGGTCGAGGCCCGAGGCCGCCAGGCTCCATTGGCGGCAGACCGCCTTCGTGGGCCGGAGACGGTCAGCCTGCTCAATGTCTGGCAGGGCAGTCCTGGGGCACCAGCATCAGCGGTGGAAAGCCTTGCGGATGGCTGGGCGTGGATGGCGCGGCTGGAAGATGGTCGCTGCTACTGGCAGGTCACCCTGGACGCTGCTGGATTGCCGGGCAAGGCCGGGTTGGCGGATTACTGTGCGGCCCGGCGTGGCTGCAGCACGCTGGTGGCCGAGCTGTTCGATCAGCAGGCACTGGCGCCAGCACAAGTGCATGCACGTAGCAGCACCGCGATCCTGGCCGGTGAGTGTGTCGGGCAGGACTGGATACGGGTGGGTGATGCCGCGATGGCGGTTGATCCGCTGTCGGGCAACGGGATTTTCCAGTCGCTGTCTTCGGCGTTGCAGGCGCCGGTGGTGATCAATACGTTGCTGCGCAGGCCTGAGCGGGCAGAGCTGGCGCGGCAGTTTCACCAGCAGCGGGTGGAGCAGCTGTTCTTGCGCTTTGCCCGGATCGGGCGGGATTTCTACGGGCAGGAGCAGAGTCGGGCGGGGCAGCCGTTCTGGGATCAGCGCCAGGGCTGGCCGGATGCGCAGCCAATGCACCTGGCCGCTGATTGGAACGCAGTACGGGTAGAGCGGCGGCCTGTACTGCGTGATGGGCTGGTGGATGAGGCCGAGGTGGTGGTGACGGCGGACCAGCCGTTGGGAGTGTGGCATTTGCAGGGGGTGGAGTTGGCGCCACTCGTGCAGCGCATCCAGTCGGGTATGGCTTTACAAGAGGCATTAGCGCCTTGGCCAATAGAGCAGCAAGCCATGCTGCGACGCTGGTTGGCGGATCAAGGTCATAACGCTTTTTGAGTCATGTTCGACCTCGACTCGTCGAGGTCATCGAACGGCATCGCCACCAGTACCGGGCCAAAGATTTCTTCCTGCACCAGGCGGTGGCGCTGGTCGATATCGAGAGTCACCGTCGGTTTGGCGAAGTAGCCCGGGCCGAAACCTTCGCCGCCACAGGCAATGGTCGCGCCCTGCGAGGCGACCAGCAACAGGCAAGGGTGAGGCGCTGGCTATTGGAGCAGGGGTTCATCTGACAGTGTTTGGGGTACGGCGGAAAAGCTATCAAAATTGCCAGTTGTTGTCAGCGATTTAGCGATGTTTAGATTACGACATCAATCTCTCGAGAACAGCTATGAAAAAGTTCTTTTTTTACCAAGGAGGCCAGCTTTCGGCTATCGGTTCGATTGGCCAGATTAGCGTAATCTTTCGAAGTGATGTTGCCCCACATGCTGAGCAGCGGGCGGGTGCTCCTGGCAAGACCGTGTTGCTGTCAGCCAGTGCCACAAATTCGATCATGCATGTGGAGCGCGCAGCCGTCTATGCACCTTACGGCTATTTTGACTTGTTGCGACATGGGGCTGTGCTGGCATTCAATGGTCAGGCACGTGATTCAATGACAGCGTGTGATCCGTTAGGGAATGGAAAGAGATCATACAGCTCGAAGCTGATGCGTTTCTTATCTCCTGATAACTACAGTCCCTTCGGTTTGGGTGGGATAAATACATATGTCTACTGTAGTAATGATCCGGTCAACTTTACGGATCCGAGTGGAAGTATAAAGTATCGAATTATTATGAATGGGAGACGTGCCCCCTCAATTCCACCGTCAGCCCCTAACGCTATAGCACGAGATCGTTCCCGGCCAGTCGCACATGTCCTACCGATGCGCAACGGCGAGCCTGTACAGCGGCTAGTGCAAGCTGGACCCGCTCAGCAGCCTGCACTTCGAGAGGGCGCACCTGGAATAGCCGATCGCTCGAATCACTTGCTGGAACAATTTACGGCTGAAGAGCGACAAATGGCTAGTAATATTATCGGGTTTTATAAAGTCTATAACCCCCGGGCCTCTCCTCAGCTAACCCGGCAGCAGAGTTTCTTTTCCGTTGTGGTTGCCAGGCATTTGAGGGTGGAAAGTGGTGGTGCATCACCTTTCGAAAGAAATGCAATTTTACTTAACATGAATAATATTACGCCTGAAGCAGCTGAGCATAATTTAAGTCGTGCAGAGCAGTGGGCCTCTTTCGCAACTGATTCATATCGTGCAAGAGCAAATCGATGAGGCGTGTTGATTGTTTCGCGCAGGCCTCGGCGCAGATAACGTTGGCCTGACGCGATCAGAGTTGCAGGGTAAATTTATGGCCCTTTTACGCGGTCTCGGCATTGTGAGTTAGAAGAAAGAGCCTATGATTAATTGCATGTAGGCTCCGGTATCTCGCCCGCCCAGTTGTGTGCCACCATTGTCCGCGCTGCGTTCGGGTTTATAGAACCCCACCAGCGGGCTGATCAGCAGGTGGTCGTTGACCATCCATTCCACATACAGGTCGAATTCCCGCCCGCCCAGATTACCCCGGTCGGTATCCAGCGTATCGAAGTCGAAGTACAGCGCGCCGAAACTCAGGTTATCCCGTGGCTTGCCCTTCAGCGCCACGTGGTGCACCTGGCTGTTCTTGTTGAACGGCCCGGCATAGTTGGCCGCCACTTCACCCTGGAACCAGGTGCCATAACCCCGGCTCAAGCCATAGAACAGCGGGTCGAAGTCTTCGGAAAAGCGGCTGTAACGGTAGGTGGCGGTCGGTGTCCAGGGCAGCGTGGAGAAGGTCCAGTTGCCCTCCAGGTACCAGGCGTTCTCGCGCCCGCCGGTGCGGTCCTGGGTCACGTATTCGGCGGCCAGTTCCAGGTCTTTCACGCCCAGGTTGCCGCGCCCGCGCAGGCTGGCGGTGTCCATGCCGTCGCGGTGCTCCAGGCCCAACAGCTGCGCGTAGCGCTGGTCCACGTCGAGGCCGCGGATCCAGCTCAGGCCCACGGTGCCGGCATCGGCGACGTGCTCCAGGTTGGCCACTGCCAGCGAAGTGTCGGCCTGGTAGTGGTTGTCGGACTTCAGCCACATCAGGTCGCTGCGCCAGCCCTGTTTGCCGCCCAGGCGCAGCACCGCCGTGCGGTCGAAGGCCTTGCGCGCGGCAAGGTAGTAGGCGCCGCCGCGGTCGAAGTTGGCGCCCAGGTCGACCTTGCCCAGGTTGACCGGGTCGCCCTGGATCAGGAAACCGTCACCCAGGGTCACCACCTGACGCCCACCGGAAATGTCCACGCCGTCTTCGCCCAGGGCCGGGAACAGGTTGGCCGAGCGCCAGCCGAGGTACAGGTCTTCGATGGCGGTTCGGCGCTCATCGCCCAGGGTAAGCCCGGCGGCATCGCCATCGCCCCAGGTGGCGGAGCTGAGCAGGTTGAAGGCGCCGTACAGTGCGCCACTGTCGGCCAGCGCCTGGCTGCCGCTGAGGCCGTACTTGACGTAGCCCTCCTGCCAGGCGCTGCTGCCGGGCTTGCGGTTGCCGGCCAGGTTGTAGCTCTCGTCGCTGTGGAAGGTGCCGAACAGGGCTTCGAGGTCGGCGTTGAGGGTGGTGCCGTCGTGGTTGTACAGCTCGTAGGCCTGGGTGACCGGGGCGGCGAACAGCAGGGCCAATGTGCAGGCGAGTTTGTGCCTCATGGTGTGCTCCATGGTTATTGTTGTTTTTGGGTTGCCTGTGCCGGCCTTTTCGCGGGTGAACCCGCTCCCACAGGGATCCCACGATGTTCAGACCTGTGGTGATCCTGTGGGAGCGGGTTCACCCGCGAAAGGGCCGGTACAGGCTGAAGATCAGAGCTTGATCAACACCGACTTGAGCTCGGTGTAATGCTCGATGGCAGCTGCCCCCATTTCACGGCCCACGCCGGACATCTTGTAGCCGCCAAACGGCAAGGCAGGGTCGAGGGCGCTGTGGCAGTTGACCCACACCGACCCCGACTTGATGCGCGGGATCATCCGGTGCACGGCGGACA
Source organism: Pseudomonas putida (assembly GCA_029953615.1). Classification (NCBI taxonomy): domain Bacteria; kingdom Pseudomonadati; phylum Pseudomonadota; class Gammaproteobacteria; order Pseudomonadales; family Pseudomonadaceae; genus Pseudomonas; species Pseudomonas putida. Next base: position 4,983,528 of record CP124529.1, read on the forward strand.
GGTCGTTGGACCAGATACTCGCACCCAGGCCGTAGGGGTTGTCGTTGGCCATGCCGATCACTTCGTCGATGTCATCGAACGGCATGGCCACCAGCACCGGCCCGAAGATTTCTTCCTGTACCAGGCGGTGGCGCTGGTCGACATCGACGATCACGGTCGGCTTGACGAAGTAGCCTGGCCCGAAGCCCTCGCCACCACAGGCGATGGTCGCGCCAAGCTCGCGGCCAAGCTCGATGTAGCCGGTGACGCGGTCCTGCTGCTTGGCCGAGATCAGCGGGCCCATCTGCACCGCCGGGTCCAGCCCGCTACCCAGCTTCATGCCATTGGCGATGCCGGCGATGTCGGCCACCACATTGTCGAAATGCTTGCGGTGCACATACAGCCGCGAGCCGGCGCAGCACACCTGGCCCTGGTTGAAGAAGATTGCCGTGGCTGCGCCGGCGGCGGCTTCCTGCAGGTTGGCGTCGGGCATGACGATGGTTGGCGACTTGCCGCCGAGCTCCAGGGTGACGCGGGTCATGTTGTCCATGGCCGCCTTGCCGATCAGCTTGCCGACTTCGGTGGAGCCGGTGAAGGTCAGTTTGTCCACGCCGGGATGGCGGCTAAGCGCGGCGCCGGCGTTCAGGCCGGTGCCGGTTACGACGTTGAACACGCCAGCAGGGTAGCCGGCTTCGTCGACCAACTCAGCCAGCTTGAGCACGCTCAGCGGTGTTTCGTCGGCGGGCTTGAGCACGACGGTGCAGCCGGTGGCCAGGGCCGGGCCGAGCTTCCAGCAGGCGAGCAGCAACGGGAAGTTCCAGGCGACGATGGCGCCGACCACGCCCACTGCCTCGCGCCGTACGAAACCATGGAACTGGTCGTTGGGCATCAACGGCATCGACGCCTCGACGGTGCTACCCTCGATCTTGGTGGCCCAGCCGGCCATGTAGCGCAGGAAGTCGATGGCCAGTTGCACGTCCATTACCTGGGCCACGGCGGCACTCTTGCCATTGTTCAGGCATTCCAGTTCGGCCAGCTGGCGGGCGTCGCGCTCCATCAGGTCGGCCAGGCGCCACAGCAAGTTCTGCCGTTCTCGCGGGCGCAGGCGGCTCCATGGCGAATCATCGAAGGCCTGGCGTGCGGCGCGCACCGCGCGGTCGACATCCTCGGCCTCGGCGGCGGGCACTTCACCCAGCACCTCGCCAGTGGCCGGGTTGCGGAACGACAGGGTGCGACCGCTGGCGGCGTCCTGCCAGTCGGCGCCGATGCGCATCTTCAGCTTGCGTTCGAGAAAGGCGCGGGTAGCGGGCAGGATGGGCAGTTCGGAAAGCATGGGGCGGTGCCTCTTGTCATTGGATGTGACAGGCATAGGCGCAATGGGCGTGCCAAGGTCGGTAGGTGGCTGCAAACCTTTGAACAGGTTGGGTTTTGTCCTGCTGCAAGGTTGGAATTGCAGGCCTGCGCTGTTGCACATTGAGACGGTGTGAGACGGTGGTGAAACAGTGGCTGTTCCGGCCTCTTCGCGGGCGCGCCCGCTCCCACAGGTTAACCACTGCCTTGAAGACCTGTGCCGTCTCTGTGGGAGCTGGCTTGCCGGCGATAGGCCTGCGCAGCAGGCCCTGTCTCAGGATGAAACACCCTGTCGCGAAATGGCACGCTGCAATTGGCCATACCGGCTGCTGGCCAAGGCCCGAAAACAGGCTAAAAGGTTGAAAGGAAACGCTTTTACAGCACCTGGCACAGTTCCTGTATCGCAACCGTCACATGCACACCTGCTGTACCAAAGCGTGCGAAAACGATAAGAACAACAACCGTGGAGGTCTGACCTTGAAGACGACTCGACTCCGGCGGCATGCGGGCAAACTGGCGCTGGTCGCCGCCGCGCTGCTGAGCACCCAGGCCATGGCGGCCGAGCAGGGCCCGAGCCTGTTGCAGAACAAGTGCATGGGGTGCCATATCCCTGAAGGCAACGACACCTATAGCCGTATCAGCCACCAGCGTAAAACGCCGGAAGGCTGGCTGATGAGCATCGCCCGCATGCAGGTGATGCACGGCCTGCAGATCAGCGATGACGACCGCCGCACGCTGGTCAAGTACCTGGCCGACAAGCAGGGCCTGGCGCCTGGCGAGACCGATGGCGTGCGCTACGCCATGGAGCGCCGGCTCAACACTGTCGAGCACTTCGACGCCCAGCTCAGTGAAACCTGTGGCCGGTGCCACTCCGGTGCCCGTGTTGCCTTGCAACGGCGCCCGGCCAAGGAGTGGGAACACCTGGTCAACTTCCACCTCGGCCAATGGCCGTCCCTTGAATACCAGGCCCAGGCGCGTGACCGCGACTGGCTGCCGATTGCGCTCCAGCAAGTAGTACCCGAGCTGGCCAAGCGTTACCCGATGGAAAACGCGGCCTGGGCCGAATGGCAGAAAGCCAAGCCCAAGGCTGACGCACTTTCCGGGCAGTGGGCCTTCAGCGGCCACATGCTGGCCAAGGGTGATGTGCGCGGGGTAATGAGCGTTGCCGCCGACGAGGACGATACTTTCAAGGTCGAGGTCAAGGGCGCTTACGCTGACGGCACGCCGTTCAACGGCAGCGGCTCGGCAATCCTCTACAACGGCTATGAATGGCGCGGCAACGTCAAGGTTGGCGACGCCAACCTGCGTCAGGTGTTCGCCGCGCTGGATGGCGAAATGAAAGGCCGCATGTTCGAGGCCGAACACGATGAGCGTGGCCTGGACTTCACCGCTGTGAAGGAGGGCAAGGCGCACTTGCTGGCGGTACAACCGGCGTTCATCAAGGCCGGCGCCGAGAGCGAAATCACCTTGGTCGGCAGCGGCCTGACTGGCAAGCCAGACCTGGGCGCTGGCGTGGAAGTGAGCGAAGTGCTGGAGCAGACCCCAACCCTGGTACGGGTCAAGGCCCGGGCTGCGGCAGATGCCAAGCCTGGCCAGCGTGAGGTCGCGGTGGGTGGGCTCAAGGGTGTCAACCTGGCGGTCTACGACAAGGTCGACGAAGTGAAGGTAGTACCGGCGTTCTCCATTGCCCGCATTGGCGAGAACGGCGCTTCGGTGCCGAAGGTGCAGGGCCGTTTCGAGGCCGAGGCCTGGGGTAAAGATGCCAACGGCCAGCCGCTACGCATCGGCTACCTGCCGGCCAGCTGGAAGGTCGAGCCGTTCAACGAGCGGGCGGTCGAGGATGAAGACGTCAAGTTCGCCGGGCAGATGCAGGCCGATGGCGTGTTCGTGCCAGGCGGTGCCGGGCCTAACCCCGAGCGCAAGATGATGACCAACAACGCCGGTAACCTGAAGGTCATCGCCACTCTGGCCGACGGCGGCCAGACCGGCGAAGGACACATGATCGTCACCGTACAGCGCTGGAACAACCCGCCGCTGCCGTAACGGCAGGGCGCAACGGTTTTCCAACGGATCGATTATCGGGAGGTCGCCATGGGCGTACTACTGAACCTGGTCGAACGCAACCTGCATGAAGTGCAGGTCGATGCCGACCGCATGCTGTTCCATATACCCAGCAGTTCGCTGTTTGCCACCGATGCGGTGACCGGCAGCATCATCGACGCCTTGCGCCAGCAAGGCTGCTCGGCCGAGGAGCTGATGCAGCGCCTTGGCCAGCAGTTTGCGGGCGACGATATCCAGGACACCCTGCGCGAGCTGATCGCGCTGGAGCTGGTCAGCGACGGCTCGCCGCTGACCCCGGAAATCGCCCTCAAGCAGGTCGAGCGCACCGCGCTGAACACCGTGGTGCTCAACGTCAACACTGGCTGCAACCTCAGCTGCACCTATTGCTACAAGGAAGACCTGGACAAGCCTTCCGCCGGCAAGAAGATGAGCACCGACACTGCCGAAGCCTCGGTAGAGATGCTGCTCAAGGAATCGCCCAACGAGGAACGCTACAGCGTGGTGTTCTTCGGTGGCGAGCCGCTGTCCAACCGGCCGTTGATCGAGCACATGGTGGCCTACTGCGAGCGGCGTTTCGCCGAGGCGGGCAAGCAGGTGGAGTTCATCATGACCACCAACGCCACCTTGCTTACCGAAGAGATCATCGACTGGCTCAACGCCCACCGCTTCGGCCTGTCGATCAGCATCGACGGCCCCAAGACCGTGCACGACCGCAACCGCATCACCGTGGGCGGGCAGGGCACCTATGACGTGGTGCGGCGCAAGGCGGACCTGCTGCTGTCGCGCTACACCAGCCGCCCGGTGGGCGCGCGGGTCACGCTGACCCGTGGCATCACCGACGTCGAGACCATCTGGAACCACCTGTTCAACGAACTGGGCTTCGCCGAAGTCGGCTTCGCCCCGGTCACCTCGGGTGACATGGCTGACTTCAATCTCACCGGCGAAGAGCTGGTGCAGGTGTTCGCCAACATGAAGGCGCTGGGTCGCAAATACCTGGAGGCGGCGCTGGATCACCGCAACATCGGCTTCTCCAACCTGCACCAGCTGATCACCGACATCCACGAAGGCCACAAGAAGGCCCTGCCGTGCGGTGCCGGCTTGAAGATGCTGGCGGTGGACCACGAGGGCGAGCTGAACCTGTGCCACCGCTTTACCGGCTCCAGCCTGCCGACCTTCGGCAATGTGCATCAGGGCGTGAAGCAGGCACAGCTCAACGACTTCCTGTCGCAGCGCCTGGACCGCAGCAACACCGGCTGCGACAGCTGCCGCATCCGCAACCTGTGCTCCGGCGGCTGCTACCACGAAAGCTACGCCCGCTACGGCGACCCGCAGCACCCGACCTACCACTATTGCGAACTGATGCGCGACTGGGTCGACTTCGGCATCGAAGTCTACAGCCGCATCATGGCCGCCAACCCGGCCTTCATCGATCGCTACATCACCCCGCGGAAGGCGCACTGACATGAAGCACTTGAAGCCCCTGAACAACAAGGCGCGCATCCTCGAACAGGCCGCCGCCGAAGACCGCGTCGAAGAGGTCATGGCCATGAGCGCAGTGGCGGGCTGCACCGCCACCACCGACCCGGGCTGGGAAGTGGACGCCTTTGGTGGCGTGAGCTCGCTGTGCCAGCCGATGGAAGCCGACCTGTATGGCTGCTCCGACCCTTGCTGGTGGCCGGCCCAGGTGCCGGACATGATGAGCACCTACCAGGACTGGAACGCCCAGGCGAGCAACTCCGCCGAAGACTGGCGCAACCTCGGCACCGTGTTCCCGAAAGACAAGTGACCGGCCCAACAAGAATGACAAGGGGAAACCGCATGAAAGCTGGACGCTGCGCGTCACTCGCGCTCACCATCGCCGCCACGGCCTGTGCCGGGCTGGTACAGGCCGCCGACACCGGGCCGGCGTTGAAGGCTGGCCACGAATACATGATCGTGACCAACTACCCGAACAACCTGCACGTGGTCGATGTGGCCAGTGACACGGTGTACAAGAGCTGCGTCATGCCCGACAAGTTCGGCCCCGGCACCGCGATGATGGCGCCGGACAACCGCACCGCCTACGTGCTCAACAACCACTACGGCGACATCTACGGCATCGACCTGGACACCTGTAGCAACACCTTCCACGCCAACCTGTCCAGCGTGCCGGGTGAGGTGGGCCGGTCGATGTACTCGTTCGCCATCAGCCCGGACGGCAAGGAGGTGTACGCCACGGTCAACCCGACCCAGCGCCTGAACGACCACTATGTGGTCAAGCCACCTCGGCTGGAAGTGTTCAACACCGCCGATGGCCTGGAGGCCAAGCCGGTACGTACCTTCCCGATGCCGCGCCAGGTGTACCTGATGCGTGCGGCGGACGATGGCAGCCTGTACGTCGCCGGGCCGGACATCTACAAGATGGACGTGAACACCGGCAAGTACACGGTGGCTTTGCCGCTGCGCAACTGGAACCGCAAAGGCTACAGCGCCCCGGACGTACTGTACTTCTGGCCGCACCAGAGCCCGCGCCACGAGTTCTCGATGCTCTATACCATTGCCAGGTTCAAGGACGACAAGCAGGACCCGGCCACCGCCGAGCTGCTGTATGGCTACCTGAGTGTCGACCTCAAGACCGGCAAGACCCACACCCAGGAGTTCGCCGACCTGACCGAGCTGTACTTCACCGGGCTGGTTTCGCCGAAAGACCCGAACCAGATCTACGGCGTGCTCAACCGCCTGGCCAAGTACGACCTCAAGCAGCGCAAGCTGATCAAGGCGGCGAATCTGGACCACACTTACTACTGCGTGGCCTTCGACAAGAAGGGCGACAAGTTGTACCTGGGCGGCACCTTCAACGACCTGGCGGTGTTCAACCCGGATACGCTGGAGAAGGTGAAGAACATCAAGTTGCCGGGTGGCGATATGTCCACCACCACGCCCCAGGTGTTCATCCGTTAAACCGGTGCTGGCTTCTTCGCGGGCTTGCCCGCTCTCACAGGGAATGCACAGACCTTGAAACCTGTGCGGTACCTGTGGGAGCGGGCGAGCCCGCGAAGAGGCCGGTACAGACAACACAAGAACAACAAGAGACCGCCCATGCCCCAGCCAAGCTACTCCCAGGGCAATCAGGACAAACCCCTGCTTACCCAGTGCATTGGCGACGCCTTCGACACCACCGTCGCCCGCTTCCCCGACCGCGAAGCCCTGATAGTCCGCCACCAGGCCCAGCGCTACACCTGGCGGCAACTGGCCGAAGCCGTCGACCAGCATGCCCGTGCGCTGATGGCCCTGGGCGTGCAGCCCGGTGACCGCCTCGGCATCTGGGCCCCTAACTGTGCAGAGTGGTGCATCACCCAGTTCGCCAGCGCCAAGGTCGGCGCGATCCTGGTCAACATCAACCCGGCCTACCGTTCCAGCGAACTGGACTACGCCCTCGGCCAGTCCGGCTGCCGTTGGGTGATCTGCGCCGACGCGTTCAAGACCTCCGACTACCACGCCATGCTGCTGGGCCTGGTCCCGGGCCTGGCAGCCGGGCAGCCGGGTGCGCTGATCTGCGAACGCTTCCCCGAACTGCGCGGTGTGGTCAGCCTGGCCGCCGCGCCACCGCCGGGCTTTCTAGCCTGGCACGACCTGCAGGCCCGTGCCGGGGCCATCAGCCGCGAAGCCCTGGCCGAGCGCCAGGCACAACTGCGTTGCGACGACCCGATCAATATCCAGTACACCTCGGGCACCACCGGTTTTCCGAAAGGCGCCACCCTCAGCCACAGCAACATCCTCAACAACGGCTACATGGTCGGTGAAAGCCTGGGCCTGACCGAGCATGACCGGTTGGTGGTACCGGTGCCGCTGTACCACTGCTTTGGCATGGTCATGGCCAACCTTGGCTGCATGACTCACGGCAGCGCCCTGATTTACCCCAACGACGCCTTCGACCCACTGGCCACCCTGCGCGCGGTCGCGGAAGAGCGGGCCACTGCGTTGTATGGTGTGCCGACCATGTTCATCGCCGAACTGGACCACCCCCAGCGTGGCGAGTTCGACCTGTCGAGCCTGCGCACCGGGATCATGGCCGGCGACCACCTGCCCGATCGAAGTGATGCGCCGGGTGATCGGCGAAATGCACATGGCCGAGGTGCAGATTGCCTACGGCATGACCGAAACCAGCCCGGTGTCGCTGCAGACCGGCGCCAGCGACGACCTGGAGCGCCGCGTGACCAGCGTCGGGCGTACCCAGCCTCGGTTGGAAAGCAAGGTTATCGATGCTGACGGCAACACTGTGCCGCGAGGCGAGATCGGCGAGCTGTGCACGCGCGGTTACAGCGTGATGCTGGGCTACTGGAACAATCCCAAGGCCACGGCCGAAAGCATCGATGAAGAAGGCTGGATGCACACCGGCGACCTGGCGGTGATGGACGAGCAGGGCTATGTGCGTATTGTCGGGCGCAGCAAGGACATGATCATTCGTGGCGGCGAGAACATCTACCCGCGTGAGCTTGAGGAGTTCTTCTTCACCCACCCGGCGGTGGCCGATGTGCAGGTGATTGGCGTGCCGTGCAGCAAGTACGGCGAAGAGATCGTGGCCTGGGTGCGGCTGCACCCGGGGCATACGGCCAGCGAAGAGGAACTGCGCGAGTGGGCGAAGGCGCGGATCGCGCACTTCAAGGTGCCAAGGTACTTCCGCTTTGTCGATGAGTTCCCGATGACAGTGACCGGCAAGGTGCAGAAGTTCCGCATGCGCGAGATCAGTGTCGAAGAACTGTCTGCCGGATGATGTGTTGCCTGTGCCGGCCTCTTCGCGGGCACGCCCGCTCCCACAGGACATTCACTGCCCGTCAGACTTGTGATGTACCTGTGGGAGCGGGCATGCCCGCGAAGAGGCCAGTACAGGCAGTAGATGATCTCAGCCTTGCAACAGCTCCGGGCTGTTGAAATTGCTCAACCTGCGGTCATCGTTGGCACATTCCAGCCCCTGCACCGCTTCACGCAGCAGGGCCTTCTGCAAACTCCGCTCACCCGCCGCCCAGGCCTGCTCCAGCACCGGCAACACCCGGGCTGGCAGCACGCTGAACATCGGTTGCCAGTACCCACCCTGGCGCACCATGGCCGCACTGTCACTGGTCACCGCCAGCCTTAGCAGGCCCTCGATCAACCCTCGGTCAACCAGCGGTGCATCACAGGCCAGCAGCACCACCCATTCATGCCGCGCCACCTTGAGCCCGGCAATCACCCCCGCCAATGGCCCGGGGAAGTCAGCCTCGGCATCGCCCACCAACTGGTCGGCATACGCCCGGTAGGCCTGCTGGTTGCGGTTGCAGGAAATCACCAGGTCGTCAGTCAGCGGGCGCAGTACCCGATGCACATGGGCAACCAGCGGTTCGCCCTGCCAGTCGATCAGGCCCTTGTCCCGGCCACCCATGCGCTGGCCACGGCCTCCGGCGAGAATCAGGGCTGAGCTGGCGGGCAAGGGTTTGGTCATGATTGCAGTTCCAGGCTATGGCAGATTGCAACCCTCCCACGGGCTGCATCAGTTGTCCAGCAAGCCCTCGTCCGGGTTGGGCTGACCTGACATTTTTGCCAGTTGTGCCGGGCGTGCGTACTCCCCTTCAATACAGTTGCAGCCTCGGCATTGCGACGGTGCCAGGGGCCATGACAAGGAGAAGAAACTTGAACAAATCGCAACTGGTAGCGGACGTGGCGCAACGCGCTGACTTGAGCAAGGTAATGGCACAAAAGGTGGTCGATGCCTTTATCGACGCTGTCAAGGCATCGCTGGTAGCGCGCGAGGATGTGACTCTGGTGGGTTTTGGCACCTTTAAAACTGCAGAAAGGACAGCGCGGGTCGGGAGAAACCCGCAAACTGGCAAAGAGCTGAAGATTGCTGCGGCAATCAACGCCAAGTTCAGCGCCGGCAAAAATTTGAAGGACGCCGTCAAACTCAGCGGGCAACCCGACCAGAGAGCCAAAACGCGCAAGTGACAGAAAAGTGGCCGGAGACTAATGCCAGTCGGTCAAGCCTACTGGGGCTGCTTCGCAGCCCATCGCCGGCAAGCCAGCTCCCACTCCGACGGCATCGAACTTTAAGCCATGCGCCGTACTTGTGGGAGCCTGGCTTGCCAGCGATGGGCCGCAACGCGGCCCCGGATTGCTTGATTGACTGGCATCAGGCTGGAGTCCTCTCGCCAGTGGTTTCGGCTTTGCCATTGCCCGCCAACCGCATCACCACCACGAAGAACACCGGCACGAACACCACCGCCAGGGTGGCGCTGAGCATGCCGCCGATTACCCCGGTGCCGATTGCCTGCTGGCTGGCCGAGCTGGCGCCGCTGGCAATGGCCAGTGGCACCACGCCGAGGATGAACGCCAGCGAGGTCATCACTATCGGCCGCAGGCGCAGGCGCGCGGCCTGCACGGCTGCGTCGGCAGCATCCACGCCCTGGTCGACCAGGCTCTTGGCGAACTCGATGATCAGGATGGCGTTCTTCGCCGACAGGCCGATCAGGGTGATCAGGCCGACCTTGAAGAATACGTCGTTGGGCATGCCGCGCAGGGTCACCGCCAGCACCGCACCGAGCACGCCAACAGCGGTACTACCAGCAGTACTGCAGTGGGGATCGACCAGCTTTCATACAACGCTGCCAGGCACAGGAACACCACCAGCAACGACAGCGCCATCAGCATCGGTGCCTGGCTGCCGGAAAGCCTTTCCTGCAGCGACAGGCCGGTCCATTCCAGGCCGGTGCCGGCCGGCAGCCGAGCCACCAGGCGTTCGATTTCGGCCATGGCTTCGCCCGAACTGTAGCCGGCTGCCGGCTCGCCGGAAATGGACACCGCCGGGTAACCGTTGTAGCGGGTCAGCTGCACCGGGCCGCTGACCCACCTGGCCTGGACGAAGGCGCCCAGTGGCACCATCTTGCCGCTGTCGTTGCGCACGTGGATCTTCAGCAGGTCTTCGACCTGGCTGCGCTGGTCGCCTTCGGCCTGCACCACCACCCGCTGCATACGGCCCTGGTTGGGGAAGTCGTTGACGTAGCTCGAGCCCACGGCCACGTCCAGCACCGTACCGATATCGGCAAACGACACACCCAGGGCGTTAGCCTGGCGGCGGTCGATTTCCAGCTGCACCTGCGGGCTTTCCGCCAGCGAGGCTTCGCGCACGTTGGTCAGCACCTTGCTCTTGCCGGCATTGGCCAGCAGTTCGTCGCGGGCGGCCATCAGTTCGGCGTGGCCCATGCCGCCGCGGTCCTGCAGGCGGAACTCAAAGCCGGTCGACTCGCCAAGGCCATCGATCGGCGGCGGCAGCACGGCGTAAGCCACGGCGTCCTTGAGCCGGGTGAAGGCCATGGTCGCGCGGTCGGCGATCGACTGGGCGCTGTCGTCGGCGCCGCGTTCGGACCAGTCCTTGAGCGTGGTGAAGGCCAGCGCCGCGTTCTGCCCGCTGCCGGAGAAGCTGAAGCCCAGGATCAAGGTGGTGTTGCCCACGCCCGGTTCTTCGGCGTTGTGCCCCTCGATCTGTGCCGCCACCTGTTCGGTACGCATGCGGCTGGCGCCTGGCGGCAGCTGAATGTCGGTGATGGTGTAGCCCTGGTCTTCGGTGGGCAGGAACGCCGTGGGCAGTTGGCTGAAGCCGTAGCCCAGCACCGCCAGCAGCACCGCATATACCAGCAGGTAACGGCCGCTGCGCTTGAGCGCCTGTACCACCCAGCGCTGGTAGCCATTGCTCATGCCCTCGAAGCGGCGGTTGAACCAGCCGAAGAAGCCCTTGCGTTCGTGGTGCTCGCCCTTGGCCACCGGCTTCAGCAGGGTGGCACACAGCGCCGGGGTCAGGCTGAGGGCCAGGAACGCCGAGAACAGGATCGACACGGCCATCGACAGCGAGAACTGCTGATAGATCACCCCCACCGAGCCTTGCATGAAGGCCATCGGCAGGAACACCGCCACCAGCACCAGGGTGATGCCGACGATTGCGCCGCTGATCTGGCCCATGGCCTTGCGCGTGGCCTCCTTGGGCGGCAGGCCTTCCTCGGCCATGATCCGCTCGACGTTTTCCACCACCACGATGGCATCGTCGACCAGGATGCCGATGGCCAGCACCATGCCGAACAGGGTCAGTACGTTGACCGAAAAGCCCATCGCCAGCATCACGGCGAAGGTGCCCATCAGCGCCACCGGCACCACCAGCGTCGGGATCAGGGTATAGCGCAGGTTCTGCAGGAACAGGAACATCACCGCGAACACCAGCAGCATCGCTTCGAACAGGGTGTTGATGACCTGCTGGATCGACACCTTGACGAATGGCGAGGTGTCGTAGGGGATGTCGTACTTGACGCCTTCCGGGAAGTAGCGCGCCAGGTCCTGCATCTTCGCCCGCACCAGGGTGGCGGTTTCCATGGCGTTGGCGCCTGGCGACAGCTGCACGCTGAAGGCGGTGGCCGGCTTGCCGTTCAGGAGCGTGCCGTACTGGTATTCCTGGGCACCGATCTCGACCCGGGCGACATCGCCGATGGTGACCGTGGAGCCGTCCGGGTTGGCGCGCAGGACGATGGCGGCAAACTCCTCGGGGCTGCTCAGCTGGCCCTTGACCACCACGTTGGCGGTGATCTCCTGGCTACCGCGGCCGGGCAGGTCACCGATGCTGCCGGGGGCGACCTGTACGTTCTGCACGGCGATGGCCTGGGCCACATCGTTGGGCGTGAGGTTGAAGCCGATCAGCTTGCGCGGATCGATCCAGATGCGCATGGCACGCTCCGAACCATACAGCTGGGCCTTGCCGACGCCCTTGAGGCGGCGGATTTCGTCCATCACGTTGCGCGCGAGGATATCCGACAAGGCGGTTTCGTCGAGCTTGCCATCTTCGGAGGTGAGGGTGGCCAGCAGCAGGAAACCGGTGGAGACCTTTTCCACCTGCAGGCCCTGCTGGGTCACCGGGCGTGGCAGGCGCGACTCGACCACCTTCAGGCGGTTCTGCACGTCGACCTGGGCCAGGTCCGGGTTGGTGCCCGGGGCGAAGGTGGCGGTGATGGTGGCGCTGCCCAGGCTGCTCTGCGACTCGAAGTACAGCAGGTTGTCGGCGCCGTTGAGCTCCTGTTCGATCAGGCTGACCACGCTCTCGTCCATGGTCGCCGCCGAAGCGCCCGGGTACACGGCGTAGATTTCCACCTGCGGCGGGGCCACGTTGGGGTACTGGGCCACTGGCAGCTGCGGGATGGCCAGGGCACCGGCCAGCAGGATGAACAGGGCGACCACCCAGGCGAATACCGGGCGGTCGATGAAGAATTGCGGCATGGATCAGGCCCTCACTGGCCAGTGTGCTGTGCGATGGGCGATGCCCCTGGTGCGTTGTCGACCTGCACCTGGTCACCGGCCTTGACGTGTTGCAGGCCCTCGACCACCACCTGCTCACCGGGGGTCAGCCCTTCGCTGACGATCCAGCGGTCGCCCTGGGCGCTGCCCAGGACCACCTGGCGGTCGCTGACCCGGGCCTGCGCATCGACCACCAGCACCTTGGGTACGCCGGCGCTGTCGCGCAGGATGGCGCGCTGCGGCACACTCAGCCCCTTGGGTTGCACGGCCTGTTCCAGGCGTACGCGCACGTAGCTGCCGGGCAGCAGGTCGAGGTCCGGGTTGGGGAACTCGCTACGCAGGGTGATCTGGTTGGTGCTGGGGTCGACGCTGATATCGGAGAACAGCAGTTTGCCCGGCAGCGGGTAGGTGCTGCCATCGTCCTGGATCAGCGTGGCCCGTGCCTGGCCATCGCCGACCTGCTGCAGCTCGCCGGCACGCAGGGCGCGGCGCAGGGCGTTGAGCTCACGGGTGGACTGGGTGACATCGGCGTGGATCGGGTCCAGCTGCTGGATGGTCGCCAGTGGCGTGCTCTCGTTCTGCCCGACCAGCGCACCTTCGGTGACCTGGGCGCGGCCGATACGGCCGGAAATCGGCGCGGTCACGGTGGCGTAGCCGAGGTTCAGGCGGGCGCGCTCCAGCGCGGCCCTGGCCTCGGCCACTGCGGCATCGGCCTGCAGGTAGCTGGCCTTGGCGTTGTCATATTCCTGGCGGCTGACGGCCTTGTCGTCGACCAGCTCGCGGTAGCGTTGCTCCTGCAGGCGCGCCTGGTACAGGGTGGCCTCGGCCTTGGCCAGGGTGGCGCGGGCGCTGTCGTGGTCGGCCTTGAACGGCGCCGGGTCGATCAGGAACAGCACATCGCCCTGCCTGACGTCGGTGCCTTCGCGGTACACCCGCTTGAGTACCACACCGGCAACCCGCGCGCGCACCTCGGCGGTGCGCGGTGCGAGGATGCGGCCGCTGAGTTCGCTGCTGATGGCCAGTGGCTGCAATTGCAGGGTTTCCACCCGCACTTGTGGGACGGGGGCTTGCTCTTCCTGTTCGGCGCTGTCGTCGCAGCCGGCCAGAGACAGGCTCAGAAACGCCAGGAGCGCCAATGGGCGCAGGCGTGGGGGGAGGGTAGTAGGCATACGGATCTTCCGATGATGACCCCCGATATGCTACGGCAGGCGCTCCATGGGTGGCTGTTAATACCTGTAGGACGAGTGTGAAAAAGTGTGAAGAACAATCCTCTCGACCTGTAGGGTTCTATATTCTGCGTGTACCTGTACCGGCCTCTTCGCGGGCTTGCCCGCTCCCACAGGGACTGCACAGCTTTCAAGTGCTGTTGGGTCCCTGTGGGAGCGGGCAAGCCCGCGAAGAGGCCGGTGAGGTCTTACCCCAACCCAGATTCCCAAGCGCCTATGCCGAATATTTTCCTGGTCGAAGACGACAGCGCCCTGTCCGAACTGATCGCCAGCTACCTGCAACGCAACGACTTCCATGTCCAGGTGATCGCCCGTGGCGACCATGTGCTGGACGAGTACCGCCGGCAAAAGCCTGACCTGGTCATCCTCGACCTGATGCTGCCGGGCATCGATGGCCTGCAGCTGTGCCGCCTGCTGCGCCAGGAGTCGCAGGGCCTGCCGATCCTGATGCTGACCGCCCGCGACGACAGCCACGACCAGGTTCTGGGCCTGGAAATGGGCGCCGACGACTATGTGACCAAACCCTGCGAGCCGCGTGTGCTGCTGGCCCGCGTGCGCACTTTGCTGCGCCGCAGCAGCGTCAACGAGCCGCGCCTGGACAACGACCTGATCCTGATTGGTGGCCTTCGCATCGACCTGGCCGAGCGCACCGTGAGCTGGCGCGGCGAAGAGGTGGAACTGTCCAGCGGCGAGTACAACCTGCTGGTGGTACTGGCGCGCAATGCCGGCGAAGTGCTGAACCGCGACCGCATCCTGCAGCAACTGCGTGGTATCGAGTTCAACGGCACCGACCGCTCGGTGGATGTGGCCATTTCCAAGCTGCGGCGCAAGTTCGACGATAACGCCGGCGAAGCGCGCAAGATCAAGACCGTATGGGGCAAGGGCTATCTGTTCAGCCGCGTCGAGTGGGAGTGCTGACCGCCCATGCTGAAGATACTGGTGCGGCTGTACCTGGTGATCATCGTCGCCTATGCCGGTGCGCTGCTGTTCATCCCTGACACCATCGTCGGCCTGTTCCAGGACCGCTTCATGGCCTACAACCTGGACCAGGCCAAGGGCGTGCAGTCGCTGATCGTGCGCCAGTTCCGCCAGGCCCCCCGCGAGCAGTGGCCAGCGGTCGAGCAAGAGCTGGCCAGTGATTTCGCACCGCTGGAGCTGCAGCTGCTGCGCATGGACCAGGCCGACCTGAGCGAGGACGAGCAGGCACGCCTGGAGCATGGTCTGTACGCCGTGCGCATTGCCGAATGGGGCTACTACGAGACCGTGCTGGCGCCGCTGGACAAGGAATGGCTGGTGCGCCTGCACTCACCGCCAGACCCGCTGGACATCAATGTGCTGTCGTGGGGGGTGACGGTACTGATCGGTGCAGCCATGCTCGGTTGCCTGCTGCTGTGGGTATGGCCGCACTGGCGTGACCTGGAGCGCTTGAAGGAAACCGCCCGGCGTCTTGGCCAAGGGCAGATGGCCGAGCGTACGCACATATCGCCGCACTCCAACATCGGCGAGCTTGCCGGGGTGTTCGACACCATGGCCAGTGACCTGGAGCGCCACGTGAACCAGCAGCGCGAGCTGCTCAATGCCGTGTCGCACGAATTACGCACGCCGTTGACCCGGCTGGACTTCGGCCTGGTGCTGTTGTTCGACGAAGTGCCGCCAGCCTGCCGCAAACGCCTGCTGGAGCTGGTGGGGCATGTGCGTGAGCTGGATGAGCTGGTGCTGGAGCTGTTGTCCTACAGCCGGCTATACAACGCCGACCAGGCCCGCGAGCGTGTCGAGGTGTCGTTGCTGGAGCTGGTCGACAGCGTGCTTGGCGCCTTTGCCGAAGAACTCGATGGCCGGGGAATCCAGTGGGAGGTACGGGCTGAGGGCGATTTGCCGCGTTTTGTGCTGGACCCGCGGCTGACGGCACGGGCGGTGCAGAACCTGGTGCGCAATGCCATGCGTTACTGCGACGAAAGCCTGTTGCTGCGCTTGCGCCTGGAGGACGATGGCGCTTGTCTGGTGACGGTGGAGGATGACGGGATTGGTATCCCGGTGGAGGAGCGCGAGCGGATTTTCCAGCCGTTCTACCGCCTGGACCGTAGCCGCGACCGCAATACCGGCGGGTTTGGCCTGGGCCTGGCGATCAGCCGGCGGGCGATCGAGGGGCAAGGTGGCACCTTGACCGTGGCGCAGTCGGCGCTGGGTGGGGCGCAGTTCCGGATTCGTTTGCCTGCCGGGTGATGTATTGCCTGTGCCGGCCCTTTCGCGGGCTTGCCCGCTCCCACAGGGCATTCCCAGGATTCGAAGCCGGTGCGGTCCCTGTGGGAGCGGGCGAGCCCGCGAAGAGGCCGGGCCTGCTAACCACTTTCTGCCAGCCGGGCGGACCACAGCACAAACCGGTCCTTGCCACTGTGCTTGGCCGCGTACAACGCCCGGTCGGCACGTACCAGCGCCGTGGTCAGGCTCTCGCCCCGGTCCACCCGGGCCAGGCCGATGCTGATGGTTACCGGGTGCTCCCCCACGTCCTCGCGCACCCGTTGGCACAGCGCCGCCACTTGTTGCTCGGCGGCTTTGCTGGTCCAGCCCCTGGAGAAAAATCGCAAATTCCTCGCCGCCCAGCCGGGCAAACGCGTAACCGGCCATGCTCGCCTTGATATGCAGCGCAACGCGCTTGAGCACTTCATCGCCCACATCATGGCCGAAACGGTCATTCACCCGCTTGAAGTTGTCGATGTCGATCATCGCCAGGTACTGCTCGGCGGTGGCCAGGCGCAGCAGACGGCCGGCCTGGGCCATGAACGAGCGGCGGTTGGGGATTTCGGTCAGGGCATCGACATAGGCCTGGTCCAGCAGCACCTTGGACAGATAGAAGTTGTGCAGCTTGGCCTTGCGCATTTGCAGGTAGCTGTAGATAACCAGGCCGCTGAGGAACACTGCGTAGCTGAACAGCATGGCGCCTTCGAGCGCGTCCGCTTCGATACGGGTGTGGTAGAACGGGTTAAGCACCAACCAGGTGATGGCCATGGCACAGAAGAACGACCAGCGCCGCACCGGCAGCACCGACACCGCATACAGCACGGTGGAGACCCCGAGCACCAGCCACACCGGGCGCAGGGCCACCGGGATGCCTTCGATCACCAGGCGCATGCCCAGGGTGATGCTGGCAATGAACAACAGGTTGAGCACATCGAAGTGATGGCTGCGACGGGTGAACCGCAGCACCACAGTGAGGCCGCAGAGCACGGTGATGAAGAGACAGGACAGCCAGGTGAAACCCTGGCCGCCGAGGAAACTGACGATCAGGTCGAAGACCAGCCAGATCAGGATGCTGACGCAGAACACCAGCAGGCAGAACGGGCGCATGGCCTCGAATTCGTGCTGGCGGAACTCGGCGCGCAGGGCGGCGGGGGCGACCTGTTTGCGCACGTGGGCTTCGATGGTCTTGAACATCGGTGGGCTCCTGAGAGTACTGCATGACCAGGCCCGGCCTCTTCGCGGGCGCCCGCTCCCACAGGGACCGCACAGGGTTCCGGTGCAGTGGGGACCTGTGGGAGCGGGCGTGCCCGCGAAGAGGCCGGTACTGGAGACTCAACTGCTGGGCAAAACACCACGGGCCCATGGCCGGTAACGCAGGTCAAAAACCGCTTCGGCATGGCACCCGGCGCCCTGCCTGGGCTCGGCAGGCTCAGCCCGAAACACTTGCCCTGGCTTGCTTACCTGGCGAAACGCCTCGCGCACCACGCCCACCCGGCACGGCAAGGCCTGTTCGTAACCCTGGCGCACCAACGCGGGCAAGCGCCCGGTCCCGGCGCCATCCTGCCACCACACAGTCAAGCCCAGCCCGGCCAGTTGATCCAGCCATGCGGCATTGACCCGCGGTGAGAGCTTGCCGGCGCTGAAGGCACTGATGTGCAAAGGCTTGTCAAGTTGCCGGTTGAAGGCCTGCAGTTGGCTGTGCAGCGCATCACGGCGGGCGGCCTCGCGAAAATGATGGTCGTCCAGCTCCAGGGGCAGGTACCAGCCGTCCACCGGCAACTGCCACGTCTTGCGCAGTTGCCGGTACTGGCCGAGCGAGCGCCCCAGCTGCGCCTTCCAGTAACTGTTCAGGCCTTCACCGTCCAGTTCGTCGAGGCGCTGGTAATAGGCCGGGTCCATGTACAGCCCCAGCACCAGTTGCAGGCCCTGGGCACGTGCGCTGCGCAGGCTGGCGGCCAGCCAGCCCTGGGCGCCGCCGAAATCGCTGTCACCATAGGCGCTCCACTGCACGATCAGGGTCTTGCCGCCCTGGGCCACGGTGGCGTGCCACAGTTGCTGCCACTGCGCGGGGGTGACATTGGCGTCACGGTTCAGGGGTTGATAGAACAGGCGCTGGTCGGCGCTGGCCGGCAGGCACAGGGCAAGCAGGCAGAGGGCCAGGAACGTACGCATCAGAAGGTCATCTCCGCACCGACCAGCACGCCGTTGGCGCGCTCGTATAGATTGCCGCCCAGCGATTGCTGGTACTCGGCACGCACTTTCAGCGAACCGCGGTAGGCGTTGTAGCGGTCGTCATCGAACCACCATTGCCAGCGCACGCCAACCCCGGCCCGGGCATCCTGGCGCCAGTCGTTGCTCGGGTCCTGGCTGGAAAACTCGACAAAGCCGTAAGGCATGATGGTTTGCGGCGAGCTGCCCGGCAGCTTCCAGGCGTGGCCCTGCTGGTAGCGCGACAGCCAGGCGTGGTCGCCGGCACGGGTCCACCAGGCGGCGTCAAGGTAGAGGAAGCGCTCGTTCCAGTCGTCTTCATCGACCCGCCAGTCGTTGCGCCAGTCGCCCTGGTCGAGGAACGAGGCAGTGGCACGCAACAGCAGGTCGTTACTCGATTCGGCGTGGTGACGCAGGTCGCCCCAGTTGCCGCCGACCTTGGCCGGGCTCAACAGCTGGCCCAGGCTCAGCCCGCGGTAGTGCTCTTCGTCGATCTGCCGCTGGTGGTACAGCTCGGCATACAGGTTGAGGTTGGCCTGGCCGAGTGGCTTGTAGCGCAGGCCGACGCCGGTACCCATGCTTTGCGCGTAGTCGGTGCGGCTTTGCCGCACCGAACAGCACGCGGCCATACACCGACAGGGTGCTGCCGTTGCGGCTGGGCTCTTCGCCCAGGGCGTGGTCCCACATGGCCAGTTGCACGTTCTGCGATTGTGCGCGGCGCGCAGTGCCGCTGCGCTGGCCATCGTCGAGGAACTTGTCGTTGGTCGAGGTGCCGGCTGGCGACCAGGTGCTGGCCAAGGTGATGGTGTCGCGCCGCGACAGGCTTTCGTGGGCGCGGCGCTGGCGGTATTTGCGGGCTTCCAGGCTGCCGTATTCGTCATCGCCGTCGACCAGGTCCTGCTCCACATCGAGGATGCGGCGCAGTTCGCGGCGTGCCGCAGCGCTGTCTTCGGCTTCGTCGTAGCGCAAGGCCAGGGTTTCGCCAAGGCGGTAGTCCTCGGGGAAGTCGTGGGTGGCGCGTTCAAGGTAAGGGATCGACTGGCGGCGCTGGGCCTTGTCCGTCGACCCGGCCAGGCGCATGCCGTAGTCGGCGCGGTAGCGCGGCTGGTCGGGTGCCAGGCGCACGGCTTCAGCCAGCCAGGCGCTGCTCTGGGCGCTGTCCCCGGCCATTAGTGCGGTGCTGGAGGCGGCGTAGTAGTGGTCGGCCCGCGGGTCATGCGCCAGGGCCCGGCGCTGGAAGCCGAGCGCGGCCTGGTAATCGCCTTGGCGCTGGGCGATGGCAGCACCCAGGGCCCAGTCGTCGGCACTATCGTGTGCGGCGGCGTCCCAATAGCGACGGGCTGCTTGCGCGTCGCCAGCGTTCAGCGCGCCACGGGCGGCGGTGAGGCGGGCGTTGTCGGTCCAGGCACTGTCGGGCAAGTTGCGCCAGATGGGCAGGGCAGCCTCGGAATCCCCGGCTGCCTCGAGGGCGTAAGCCAGGGGCAGGCGGTTGCCGCTGTCGCCCAGGCGCTCGGCGGCCTGGTAGTAGACCACCGCTTCGCCTGGCTGGTCGGGCATGGCGCAACGGCCCAGGGCGCGGTACTGGCCAGGCTCGCTCGGGGTGGCCGTGTACGGCCTGGCGCACGGCATCGCACTGGCCAGCCTCGGCCAGGCGGCCGAGCAGCTGGGCCCGGGTATTGGTGTCGACCCGAGGGATCAGGCTGAGCATGCGGCGGTTGTCCAGCGGCCTGTCATTACGCGCATAAAGGTTGCCCAGGCGCTGCAGCAGCGACTGTGCAAGGCGGCCTTGGTGGCGGTCGTAGGCCTGCTCCAGCAGTTGCCGGGCGTGTTCGCCATGGCCCTGCTGCATCAGCAGGAAGGTGGCTTGCTCCAGTGCGGCCTGGTCGCCGCTCTGCCGGTAGCGTTGCTCCCACTCGGCGGCGGTACGTGGCTGCGGGGGCTGCGGTGGGTCGCCGTACAGGCGTTGCCTGAGCACGGCGTAGGCCCTGGGGTCGGTGCTGGCGGCGCAGCCCTTGAACTGTTTGCGCGCCAGCTGCGGGTCGCGGCGTGACAGCCAGTCGACGGTTTCCAGGCAGGGGCGTTGCAACTCGTTGCTCAGGCGCTGTACCAGCGGCGCGTCGTCGCCTTCGCGGGCCAGCTCCCACAGTTGCTGGCGCTGCTCGGGCTGGTTCAATTGCTCATCCGGCAGTGCTTGCAGCCATCGCTGGGCCTGTTGGTTGTGGCCGACGGCGATGGCGCGATTGGCCATGGCCAGGCGGGCCTGGTTGGCTGCTTCGGGAGAAGGGGCGCTGGGCAGCAGCGCGTTCAACCCTTGTTCATCCACCTGCTGGATATAAGCATTGGCCAGACGCTGCCAGTCTTGGGCAGGCAACCGGCCTTGGTTGGCCAGCGGTTGCAACTGGTCGATGGTTTCCTTCCAGTCGCGCAGCTGTTCGGCGAAATTGGCCCGGGCCAGGCGCAGGACCTGGCCATCCCCCTGTAGCGGCAGCTGGTTGAGCCAGTCCAGCGCCTTTGCGGCGCCGCCGAACTTGGCCAGGCTCAGGCTGTAGGCCTGCCACAGGCGCACCCGGTGGGTGCCGTCGCTGCTGGCCAGCCACTGTTCCACCTGGCTTGCCGGTGGCGGGTCCTGTTCGATCCAGGTCAGGCGCAGTTCAAGCAGGGCGTTGGCGTACTCGGTGCTGCCGCCCAGTTGTTCGGCCAGTGCTTCTGCTTCCTTGTAGCGGCGCTGGTGGGCCAGGGCCTCCACCAGCAGCGCACGGGCTTCGTCGTTGTTCGGTACCCGGCCCAGTACGTGGCGGGTCAGCCGTTCGACCTCGGCCCAGTTGTCTTTCTTCGCCTCGCGGTAGCTGCGTTCCATGAACGGGTAGCTGGTGAACCGCTGGAACTCGGTCATCGGTGCCGCCGCGGCGGCGGGCAGGGCGGCGGAGCACAGCAACAGACCAGTGAAGGTGAGGGAAAAGCGCGGCTTCATGCCACCTCCCGGATCAGGTCAAAGGCGGCCTGCTGTTCGCTGGCCTGTTCGATGAGAGCCTGCTGCAGCACCTGCTCGGTAATGATGCCGCGGGCGATCAGGTGCTCCCCGAGGCTCTGGTGTTCCGGGTCGAAGTCGATCAGCGCCTGGTTGAACAGGGTGACCGGGACCATGCCGCGCACCTGCAGCAGGGCGCCGAGCATCACTTGGTGGTGGCTGACCCTTTCCAGCAGCGCTTCGTCGTCCTGATGGCGTTCGAGGACGGCCAGCATGTCGCGGGTTTCCGGCTTCTGCCAGGGGCTTGGGTAGTGGTAGCGCAGGCCCAGAGTCACCCGGCCCTGGGGTGCCAGGCGGGCGCTGACCGGGCGCTTCAGGTGGCGACTGATGACCCCGAGCGACACCTGGCTGACCGGGCTTTCGCTGGCCAGCACCAGCGTGTCGCCATCTTCGGCCACCGGCAGTACGCCGTAGTGCGTCGCCAGCTTGCGCGGCAGTTTGGCGATCAGTTGCGGGTCGAGCTTGAACGGGTTCAACGGTGCCCAGGGCAGGTCCAGTTGCTCGGCCAGGGTGGCGACCAGCTGTTCGCTGTTCAGCCAGCCGCGCAGCAGCAGCTCGCGGCCCAGGCGCCGGCGTACCGGGCTGGTGATCGCCTGTTGCAGTTGCTCGTCGCTGATCAGGCCCTTGGCCACCAGGCGCTGGCCCAGCGGTGTGCGAGCGGGGGCGGCGATGGCGGGGAATTCGTGAGTGGTCTTGTCCCAGGCCACGCGCCGCGAGTCACCCATTTCCATCACCTGGCGCAGGGCACGCAGGTTGGCGAAGAAGTTGACGAAGTTGCTCCACATCATCCGCGGTGCCGACAGCAGCCCTTCGCCGATGCCATAGAAGCGGGTGACGAACCAGGCGCGCTGGAACAGGCGATTGAACAGCAACAGCCCGTTCAGCCACAGCAAGGTGGCCAGCAACCAGCTGTCGCTGAGGATCGACATGAAGCGCCACGACTCTGGGGCAATGACCGTGACCAGCCACATGGCCAGCAACACCAGCAGCAACAGGTTGACCAGGAAACTCAGCAGGTAGGCGAACAGACCGCGGCGGTCACGCCAGAGGAAGTAGTTGAGCGCGCCCTTGCGGCTCCAGCCGAGGTTGCTGGTGCCCTGGAACACGATGCCCACGATCCATCGCGACTTCTGCCGGATGGCATGCTGCCAGTCGCGCGGGAAATGCTCGCGTACGCAGATCACCTGGGAGAATTCGCGGCTCATGCCGGGGCGCCATTCCTGCTTCAGGGTCAACGCCGGGTCGGTGATGGAGTAGCGAGCGAAAATGCACTTCATGCCCTTCTGTTTCAGGCGGAAACCGATATCGTAGTCTTCGGTGAGGCTCTGTACGTCGAAGGCGATGCCGTCGCCGTCCTCGAGCAGCGCGCTGATGGCGCGGCGGCTGAAGCAGGTGCCGACCCCGGCGCTTGGCACCTGGCCGGTCAGGGCCTCGCGCACGATCACGTCCTTGCCGTGATTCTCGGCGAACTCGTCGACATAGTGGCCGGCAGTGAAGCCTTTCCATTCCGGTGCATAGGGGTACACCGGGATCTGGATCATGTCCTTGTTCGGCAGCAGGTAGTTGAACAGGCGCAGCTCCATGGGCGAGATCACGTCTTCGGCGTCGTGCAGGATGAAGCCGGCGAACTGGATGCCGGCGTCCTGCTGGAAGCGCAGCAGCGCGTCGATGATGTTGTTCAGGCAGTCGGCCTTGCTGGTGGGGCCGGGGCGGGCGCAGACCACCTTGTGCACGTTGGGGTAATGCAGGCATACCGCGTCGACGTCGGCCTGGGTTTGTGGGTCGTTGGGGTAGGTGCCGACGAAGATCTGGTAGTTTTCGTAGTCGATGGTCGAGGCTGCCAGGCGCGCCATCTCGCCGACCACGCCCACTTCGTTCCAGGCAGGGACCATGATGGCCAGGGGTTTCTCCGGTACCTCGAACAGGCGTTTCTCGTCGGCTTTTTCGTACTTGTCGTAGATGCGAAAACGCCGGATCAGCTTGCGGCCCCAGTAGCACAGGTCGATGAACAGGTCATCCAGGCCCAGCAGGAACATCAGCGAGGCCAGGACGATCGCCAGGATTTTCAGGCCGAACAGCATCATAGGTGAGAAAATCGATGAATGCCAGGCTCATGTGGCGATCACCGCCAGGAAGGGGTAAGCCATCGTCTATATCCTCGTTCGATTCCCTGGACGAAGTTGTACGACTTGTCGCCGTTTGTACTGGATAGATACAAGCAGCCGAACGCGGGGTTGTCCAAATTTGAGCTTTTTCTTGTGACCCACTTCTTGTAGTTTTACAGGTCGTTTACCCAGGGAGCTGAACATGCAAGGCAAGGCACGCAAGATCGTCCAGGCCATTCTTTACGAAGCCATCGCCGTCGCCTGCGTGGCACCGGCGCTGGAGCTGGCGTTCGGTGCCGGCATGGCCCAGTCGACCGTGCTGTCGGTGCTGATGTCGGGTATCGCGATGAGCTGGAACATGGCCTACAACTGGGTGTTCGAGCGCTGGGAAGCGCGCCAGCACAGGCGTGAGCGCACTTTCCTGCGGCGCCTGCTGCACGCGCTGGGCTTCGAGGGGGGGCTGGTGCTGATCCTGCTGCCGCTGGTGGCGTACTGGCTGGATGTCAGTCTGTGGGCGGCGTTGCTGACCAATCTCGCGTTGTTCGTGTTCTTTTTCGTTTATGCGTTTGTGTTCCAGTGGGGCTTCGACAAGGTGTTCGATGTACCGCTTTCGGCGCAGCAGGCGAAGTGTTGACTTTGTGCCGCACTACCGGCTAAGTTGCTACCCCATGAATACCTTCCCGTACGTCAACGCCATTATTATTACCGCCATTATCAGCTTGGCGGGCTAGCGCGTACGTGCACCGAACCCGCCCTGGAGGCGGGTTTCTTCTCTCTGACTCCTGGGCAACGTGAACACAGCCAAGGAGTCATCGATGACCAGCTTCGTCAGCCCTCGTTCTACCGTCACCCCCCAGCAACTGCTGTCGGAGCAGGTGCGGCGCATTCTTGCCGCCCCGGTATACGACCTGGCCATCGAAACGCCTTTGCAAGCTGCGCCTGCGTTGTCTGCCAGCCTGGGCAACCAGGTGCTGCTCAAGCGGGAAGACCTGCAACCTACCTTCTCGTTCAAGATCCGCGGTGCCTACACCCGGCTGTCCCGCCTGAGTACCGTGCAGCGTGAGCACGGGGTGATCACCGCCTCTGCGGGCAACCATGCTCAGGGCGTGGCCCTGGCGGCATCGCACCTTGGCATCAGGGCCACCATCGTCATGCCTACCACCACGCCGTCGCTGAAAGTGGAAGGAGTACGTTCGCGCGGTGGCCATGTAGTGCTGCACGGCGAGAGTTTCCCCCATGCCTTGGCCCACGCGCTGAAACTGGCCGAAAGCGAAGGTGCTACCTTCGTGCCACCGTTCGACGACCCGGATGTGATTGCCGGGCAGGGCACCGTGGCCATGGAGATCCTGCGCCAGCGCCCGGGTGCGCTGGACGCCATCTTCGTGCCGGTGGGTGGCGGTGGGCTGATTGCTGGCATTGCCGCCTATGTGAAGTACCTGCGCCCTGAAGTGAAGGTGATCGGTGTCGAGCCAGAGGACTCCAACTGCCTGCAGGCTGCCATGGTGGCCGGTGAGCGGGTGATCCTGCCGCAGGTTGGCACTTTCGCCGATGGTGTGGCAGTGGCGCAGGTCGGCGCCCATTGCTTCGAGCTGTGCCGACACTTCGTTGACGAGGTGCTGACCGTGAGCAGCGACGAGCTGTGCGCGGCGATCAAGGACATCTATGACGACACCCGCTCGATCACCGAGCCGTCCGGCGCCCTGGCCGTGGCCGGGATCAAGAAGTACGTGGCGCGCGACGGCGTGCAGGGGCAGACCCTGGTGGCCATCGACTCCGGGGCCAACGTCAATTTCGACCGTTTGCGCCATGTGGCCGAACGTGCCGAACTGGGTGAGCAGCGCGAGGCGATCATCGCGGTCACCATCCCGGAGCAACCGGGCAGCTTCCGCGCCTTCTGCCAGGCCCTGGGCAAGCGGCAGATCACCGAATTCAATTACCGCTATTACCCTGGCAAGGAGGCGCGGCTGTTTGTTGGGGTGCAGACACACCCGCTGCACGACCCACGCGAGCAGTTGTTGGCCAGCTTGCGCGACCAGGGCTACAGCGTGCTGGACCTGACCGACAACGAACTTGCCAAGCTGCATGTGCGCCATACCGTGGGTGGCCATGCCGCGCCTGGGGCAGACGAACGGGTGCTGCGCTTCGAATTCCCCGAGCGCCCGGGGGCTTTGCTGGGCTTTCTGGAGCGGCTTGGCAAGCGCTGGAACATCAGCCTGTTCCATTACCGCAACCATGGTGCGGCAGAGGCCCGAGTATTCGCGGCGCTGGAGGTGCCGGCGGATGAGCTGGCGGGGTTGCCGTTGGCGCTGGACGAGATGGGGTATCGGTACTGGGATGAGACCGACAACCCGGCGTACAAGCTGTTCCTGGGTTGATACGCAAATCTCATGCAGTCTGTACGGGCCTATTCGCGGGCACGCCCGCTCCCACAGGGACGGCGCATGGCTTGGGGTCAATGCGGTCGAGGTGGGAGCTGGCTTGCCGGCGATAGGGCTGCGCCCGAGTGCTTAGCGCTCGCGCATGAAGAAGCCGGCAACGAATTTGCGGAAGGTTTCCAGGCTCTTGAAGTCGGCGTAGCGCTTGAAATTCTCGGTATCCGGCTCGGGCCCGATTGGCTGTTCCAGCAACGACACCGACAACACCCGGTCCTGGTCCGAGGTCAATACCAGTTCATCCATCACCTGGCCGCCAATCACCGGGCGGCGCATCTGCACTTTCACGCCTTTGCCGGCCATCCAGTCGACCAGCGATACCAGGGCCTTGAGCGGTTCGCGTTCTTCGTCGCGATACACCGGGAACAGGTGGGCGCGGGACAGCACCGGAACGCTGGCCACATGGATCAGCTCGTAGAAATGGCTGCCGGCGCTGGTCGGCGAGTACAGTGCCAAGGCCAGCAATGGCCCGGCGGTGCGGTTGCCGCCCCAGTACAGGTGGTGCCCCTGGAAGTCGAAGCCGTCTTCACTGCGGTTGCTGAACAGCTTGCGCCCTTTGATCTGGTCCACGCAGTCCAGCAGCAGGCCGTGGCGGCGATGGCTGCCGAACACCGTGGCTTCGCGCAGGCGGGACTTGAGCATCATCATGTGCTTCATGTCCAGGCGGGTTTCCAGGTAGTTGCTGGCGGGCACCCGTTCCAGCAGCGGGTAGCGGCTGGCCACGCTGCGCAACTCGGCAAACTGCCCGGTCAGGTCCTTTTTCAAGTGCGTGGCATACAGGTTCAGGCCGCTGGTCTCGATCCAGGTCAGCAACAGTGACAGCAGGCGCTGTTGGTCGCGCCGCTCGCTGCCATCGCCGCCGCCACTGGCGGTGCCGCTGCGGAAGTCGCCGATCAGGCGCAACGGTGTGTCGGGCGGTAGCCACGCAGCGGGTGGCGCGGGGTCGTTCTCGCGCTCGGCCGCTTCCCGCTCGTCCTTGGTGAACGGGCAGGCGGGCGCATGTTCGGCGGTGCCCGGATTGTTCTTGAGAAACAGCGTACCGGTGCTGCCGTTGAGGGTGACATTGAGCACCGGCAAGGCATCGTTGCGGCAGTCGCAGGCCAGCCACTGGTTGGCGTTGCGCACCTTCATCAGCAACTGGTTGGCCTGCAGCAGGCGCGGGCCGACGAGGCTGCCGGTGGCGAAGCCGACCAGCAGCTCCTCTTCTGCAGGTGTCAGGCTACGGACCTGTGCGGCGGTTTTGTCGATGATTCGCATGAAGCAGCTCCCGGCTACGAGCCCCAAGCTTCAAGCAAAGTCGCGCCGCTTTCAACTTACTGCGCAGTGCCACCGAACATCTTTGCCGCGCGTGCGCGAATTTCGTCCGGGGTCAGGTCCTCCTTGTGGGTGGAAACGAACCAGATGTTGCCGAACGGGTCTTTCAGGGTGCCGCTGCGGTCGCCATAGAACTGGTCCGTCACCGCACGCAGCTGGGTGGCGCCGGCCGCCAGGGCCTGGGCATAGACCTTGTCGCAGTCCTCGACGTACAGATGCAACCCTACGCCTGCGCCGCTGAGCTTCTGGCTGGCGGTGAGGCCGCCCTCCATATCGCAAGGGTCGCCAAGCATCAGCGAGGAGTCGCCGATTTTCAGCTCGGCATGGCCGACGCGGCCGCCCGGGGCGTCGAGGCGGAACATCTCGACGGCAGAGAAGGCCTTCTTGTAGAACTCGATGGCCTTGGCTGCGTCGTTGATGGCCAGGTAGGGCGTGATGCTGTGCTGGCCTTCGGGAATGGGTTTGGCTGCCATGTTCGACTCTCCTTGGAAGTGGGCGCCGATTGGCGCCCTGTTGCTTAGAGTCGTTTGCGCGGACGGAAAATCGACAAGGGTGCTAGATCGATTCTCTATAAGCGCGGTGGTCAGAAGATGTAGTCGGTGGTCAGGAAGCTCGACTGCCGGTTGCGAATGATCTCGCTGATCAGTTCCTTGTTGGTCTCCTGGAAGCGCGTGGCGACCAGGGTGCGGATCGAGAACACACGCAGGGCGTCGTGTACCGACAGGGTGCCTTCGGCGCTGTTCTTGCGGCCGTTGAACGGGTAGGTGTCGGGGCCGCGCTGGCATTGCGCGTTGATGTTGATGCGCCCGACCTGGTTGGCAAAGATGTCGACCAGGCTGCCGATCGTTGCCGGGTCATTACCGAACAGGCTCAGTTGCTGGCCGTAGTCGGAGTCCAGTACATAGTCGATCACCGTCTGCAGATCGCGGTAGGGCACCACCGGCACCAGCGGGCCGAACTGCTCCTCGTGGTAGACGCGCATGTCGCTCTTCACCGGGTACAGCACGGCCGGGTAGAAGAACGAGCCACGGCTGTGCCCACCGCCTTCGTTGAGCACGCGTGCGCCCTTGGCGGTGGCATCGGCGACCAGGCCGTCGAGGTAGTCGACCTTGCCATGTTCGGGCAACGGTGTCAGCGCCACGCCTGGCTCCCAGGGCATGCCAGGCTTGAGCGCGGCCAGCTTGCGCTGGAACTTGTCGAGGAAGGCATCGACCACGTCCTCGTGGACGAACAGGATTTTCAGTGCCGTGCAGCGCTGGCCATTGAACGACAGCGCCCCGGTGACTGCCTCTTCGACGGCGTTGTCCAGGTCCACCTGAGGCAGCACGATGCCCGGGTTCTTTGCATCCAGCCCCAGTGCCGCGCGCAACCGGTGCGGGCGCGGGTGCAATTTCTTCAGGTCGCTGGCGGCCTTGTGCGTGCCGATGAAGGCGAACACATCGACCTTGCCGCTGGCCATCAGCGCGCTCACCGTTTCCCGGCCGCGGCCATAGATGACGTTGATCACCCCGGGCGGGAAGCTGTCACGGAAGGCTTCGAGCAACGGCCGAATCAGCAGCACGCCGAACTTGGCCGGCTTGAACACCACGGTGTTGCCCATGATCAGCGCCGGGATCAGCGTGGTGAAGGTTTCGTTCAGCGGGTAGTTGTAGGGCCCCATGCACAGGGCTACACCCAACGGTGCACGGCGGATCTGGCCGAGCGTGCCTTGTTCCAGCTCGAAGCGGCTGGAGCGGCGGTCGAGGTCCTTGAGGGCATTGATGGTGTCGACGATATAGTCGCAGGTGCGGTCGAATTCCTTTTCCGAATCCTTGAGGTTCTTGCCGATCTCCCACATCAGCAGCTTGACCACGGCCTGGCGCTGCTCACGCATGCGCGCCAGGAAAGCCTCGACGTGCTGGATGCGCTCGGCCACGCGCATGTTCGGCCAGGCACCGCGGCCTTTGTCGTAGGCCTGCACGGCGGCATCGAGGGCAGTGAGCGCGGTGTCGGCATCGAGCAGCGGGGCGCTGCCCAGGACCACCTGGTGCTCATCGTTGCCTTGCTTGAGCCAGACCGGGCTGCGTACCGTGGCCAGGGGGCCGTCCCAGCGCCTGAGCTCGCCGTTCACCAGATAGTCGCGTTGTTCCAGGGGGGCTTCCAGGCGCCATGTTTCCGGGATGTTCTCGGCGCTGGGGAAGAGTGAATCGAGCAGACGGTCCATGGGTACTGCACCTCACATTGCTGGGCGGGTTTCGAGCCAGGTGAATCGCTTCAGCTGCGAGCATGCACCGGCTGCCGGAAAAACACCAGTCTGGCTTAACATGGCCGCAAATGCCTGCCTGTTGCGCAGGCAGGCACCCGGGGGCTGTCAAAGCGGGAGGTTGAACAGGTCGTAAGGTGGGTGGGTCAGCCATTGCTGGCGCAGGGCGGGGTCTGCATCGATCAGGGCCAGGCGCCGCCAGAACTCTGCGCGGGCATACTGCGGGCGGGACAGGAACGGTTCCAGATCGAGCAATGCCCTGAGGTCGCGTCGATACTGCGGTGGTAATCGCTGCCACAGGGCCATTTCGGCCGGGCCGGTCTGGTCGAAGAATTCCAGATAGTCGCCTTCGCATACCAGCAGGTCCACCTGGTGCACGGCGTTGTAGGCCTCGATCTGCTCAAGCACAGGTGCGCCCAGCCATTCGCTTTCCAGTCGCAGGGCGTTTGCCACTGGCCGTGGCAGGTTGAAACCGTCTGGCAACCGCAGCAGCTGGTTCTCGCCAATGTCGAGGATGATGGGCTCGACCACCCGCTCAAGGCCTTGCGGCAGTTCGCTGAGCGCACAGTCGGTCAGGAACAGCGTCTTCAGGTAGCCCAGTCCGCGCAGGTCGGGGGCCTGCAGCAGCGGGTTGCCCGAAAGGTCCAGCACGACAAGCCCGGAGCAGCGGTCCAGGGCCTGCTGGGCCTGGGGGCTCCAGGTGATGCGGTTGCCTTCCAGATCCAGCCAGGCGAGCTGCTCGGGGCTACTCAGGCGTGGCACGGTGTCGAACCGACAGTTGGCCAGCAGCAGGCGATTGAGGTTGGGGAAGCGCCTGCAGAACTCGGCCGGCAACTGGCTGAGTGAACGGTTGTAGCTGAGTGACAGGTGCTGCACATGGCTGAAGTCGTCCGGCAAGGTCAGGCTGGCCAGGGCCTGGTTGTCCAGTTCCAGGCCGGACAGGTCCAGGCTGTGGAAGCGGCCACCCCCTTCGAGCGCTATGGTCGACAGCCGGCGCCAGGCGTTGAGAATAGGGCGGATGGCCAGGTGTCGCTGGTGAGGGCGTTGCGGATCAGGCCTGGCCCATTCCTGCAGGTCGCGGCGCAGCGTATCCAGACGCTGCTGCAGGTCGTGCAGCCGCTGCGTGGGTGAGCGGATGTCGTCCACGTACGGGTTGTCCTCATCGTGGCCGAGCCAGTTTTCAAACTCCTGATCGGTAGCGTCGGGGAACAAGCGGCGATAGGCTCCGGCCAATGAGCCTGCCAGGCGTGGCTGAGGCGGTTCGGCGGCCAACGGCCGGCCGCCGCGCAAGCCCGGCATAAGCTTGCGCCGCAGCGTTTGGTGCCCCCAGAGCCGCTGGGCCACTGTCTGCCTGTGCTTGTCGACCCAATCCAGTACGCGCTGGCGTAGCGAACGGCCATCGGCCGTCGCGATGCCCAGCCTATCGCGGTGCGAGCGTGACAGAGCCTGCTCTATCGCCCGGCAGAGATCAGGATCGCGCAGCGCAGGTACAGGGCGCTCGCCCAGGTCGACCTCATAGCCTTCGAGCGATTTGATCACCCGCCGCAGGCTGGTGGCCTGGTCGCTGCCGACCTGCTCCAGCCGCGGGCCTTCGGGGCTGGCGCTGCGCAGCTCCAGGCGCAAGTCCCCAGGCCAGTCGGGCATGGCATCCAGTGCGCTGAACAGCAGGCGTTCGCTGTCGCTGCTGGCCCGGGCAGGCTGAAGCACGCCTTCCAGCGCGCGCACCAGGGGCAGCTCGCTGTGTACCTGCTCCAGCGACTGGCGAACCCGTGCAGGCAACTGACCGTGCTGTTGCCAGGCGTACGATTCGGCCTCGCCCAGCGGTGCCAGCAAACGCCTGGCCAGGGCCGGCGAAAGCCGCGGGTAGGCATCGAGCAGCTTCTGCGTTGACGCAGTGGTGGGTGCACTGCCGTTGTAGAGCCGCTCGAACAGACCGGGTGGGGCCTGGTCGGCCAATGCCTCTACCTCGGCCTGTGCTGCCATGCGCTGCAGGGTATCGAGCAACAGCGGCGGCGTTGGCTGGCCTTCCAGGTGCACCCGGCGCAAGCGCGCGGCGTCGATGCCACAGAGGCGGCCGGCCTGCGTCAGCTGTGCTGGCGTGAACGCGGCATATGCCTCGCCGAGGCGTTGCACCAGCTTGGCGAACGGCCACTGGCCTGGCTGTTCATGCTGGCCACGCCAGGCACCCTCGGCATTGTGCGCCAGCGGTGGTTGCCAGGCATCGGGCTTCTCGGGGTGAATGAGCCGCCATTGCTGCAGTTCGTGGTCGAAGCGTTGTTCGAACAAATGACCGTCCATGCGGATGAAATGCCGTCCCTGGTACAGGTACTGGCCAAGTGCATTAGGCTGCAGCGTTGGCGGCAGTGCCACGGCACTGCGGTAAGGGGTGAGGTCTTCATTCCAGAGCCGGTAGCGCCCGTCGTTGCCGCATACTTGCTGCAGGTTTTCCATCAACGGGCTGTTGAACAGCTTGGGTATCACCTTGCCCGCTGCCGCGAACCCACCGATCATGGCCAGGTTCAGGCCGACCGCTTCCAGGTGGCGCAGCGCCAGGTGACGATCGCCTTCCTGCCAGGCCTCGTAGCCCTCGAAGGCTTCGCCGAGCAATTGGCAGGCAGTGACGGCCAGCATCAGGGTGCCTGCACCCGGAATGAAGAACGCGGCTATATTGAGTGCATCCAGGCCAAGGCTTTCCCATTCCTCCAGGCGCCTGGCCCGCGCATTGGCATCGGCTATTGCTGTCGGGACCGCCAGCAGGCTGGCTTCGTGCTTGAGACGGGCCAGGTGCAGATCCTGGTAGTGGGCGAAAGGCTCGGCCGTGATGGCCTCGCGCGAGGGGCGCAGGTCCGCTTGTGCTGCACGCTGCCAAGGGCGGTCATAGGCTGTGTTGCCTGTGGCGTCGAGGTTCTGCTGCAGCAGATCGAGAAAGTGCCTGCGCTCGTCCTGCCTGATATAGGCCATGAAGGCCTGACGGGCCTCGGGTTCCAGCAGCAAGGTCGCCAGCGTATCGTGTACTGCATCCAGGTTGTTGCATTGGCGCAGGGCTGGGTCATGGCCGGGCAAGTACAGCGCCAGCCCAGCGCTGCCAGCATCGATCAGCATGACCTCGTGCAACACGGTGCCGAACAGCGCCAGTTGCCAGCACCTCACCGCGCCACCCTGCAACAGCTGTTCGACCTGATCGCGCGTGCTGCCGTCAAGCAGGTGCCGCAGGTAGGCAAGGTCGGCCGCCAGGCGTAGGCGGTCCTTTTGTACCCTGATGGCCAAGGCCCGGGTAGCGGGGCGGGCGAAGTGGTGTTCCAGATGTGCCTGGTAAGCGTTACCCAGGTCCAGGTCACGGCACAATGTGGCGAAAGCGGCAGGCGCGAGGGGCAGCCGTTCCACCTGATAACGCTCGGACTTAAGCGCAACGCGCGCCACGGGTACCTGCATGCCGAGAGAGAAGGAGCCGTGTACCAGCACCGGCGTGACCTGAATGTCGGCGCTCAGGGCAATGGCACTTTCGGGGGTGAATGCCTCATCGTCGGCGAAATTCTGCAGGGCGGCCTGTAGCAAGTTGTCGCGGCGATGGCGGTAGAGATAGCGCAGGACGGTCCAGTGCCAGGTGCGTTCGACCCGCAGTAGCTGGGTATTGCACAGCGATGCGTGAAAGCCGTGTTGAGCGAGGCGTCCCTGCAGCAAGGGTTCGGCGAACTCCGTGATCTGTTTCACGCCTTTGAGTGAACATGCCAAGGCTGCTTGCGCATGCATCAGCCGCGCCTGACTGGCGTGGACTGCCTGGCGCAGGTCGGGGGCTGCGTTGTCAAACCAGGCCTGCCCCTGCCATGGGGCGACCTGGGTCTGCTTCAACGTGGCCCACTGCTTGGGCGTTGCCTGGCGTGCCCAGTGCGGCAGTTGCGCCTCGAGCAACGGTTGATGAGGATTTTCGAATGGCATCGCGATGCTCCTTTTATGCAAAGAAGGCATCAAACGATATTTCTCTATAGCCAAGTGGTAGCAGGATAGTGCGAACAGGTAATTGCGTTAGCGAATGCGTATCGGGCGAGGCGTTCATGCAGGAAATCTGGCGCCATGAAACTTTACAAAGCGTCCAGGTGTATTCATGAAATGCAATCAAAATGCCACTTGCTAAAGTGTTTGTGCGCACCTTAAATTATTAACTGACAGGGGGACTTTCCGGTTATTTACTGAATATCAACAAGATACGTTTTTTGTTGAATGGTTGTCATTTTGCGATAGACCCTGGTGCACATCCAAGGACCTCGAAGAAGAAATGAACGCGACCTTGACGGCAGTGGCGCGAAAACTCATCTCGCCCTCAATACGCTATGAAATTAGACACTTGGCCAGCAAGGTACTTGAAGCAATGGCGCGTGCCTGTTTCTGGCGCTGGGAAGTTGCCAGGTTTCGGTTGCAGCAGGAAAGCCCGTACGAATTCGTTTATATCGGCCGAAAGCAGCAACGGGAGATGGCCAAGCTGCTGATTGGCGGCAAGGGCCAGGGCAACGCTGCAGTCATTGACAGCGCAAGCGCGACGATGGCGCCTGACCACGTGGTGGTGGTCAGCGAAATACCGACGTCGGGGGCGTTGTCGGTGCCGCATTACCTGAGCGCCGTGGTTCCGCTCGGGCGCTCGCTGGAGGACATCACTGCACGCTACGACAGCGAGTTGCGGCGCAGCATCCGCAAGAATCGCCCGCTGTACCAGATGCGCCAGGCCAGCTCGGACGACGAGATCGCCATGGCCGACCGCGACCTGCTGCGTCCCTATGCCAGCGCCAGGCAGGGTATCCATGCCGCGCAGTTTCCCACTGCAGAAGTGTTTCGCATTGCCAAGGGCGTCGGCAGGCTCGACTTGATCACCTTGGGCGATGAAGTGATCGGCTGCCACCTGGGCTGTGAAGTGGTGCGCGCTGGCAAGCGTTATTGGAGCACGTTGCGTTTCGGCTATTGCGAGGCGGTGTTTACCGATGCGCGCAAGTTGCGCGAGGTGAACTCGATCACCACTTTCATGGCAATGGAGTGGGCGCTGCAGCAGGGCTTCGATTATTACGACATCGGTCTTTGCCTGGCACGCCCCGATGATGGTTTGTTGAAATGGAAGCGCCGCCGCGGTGGCGATATCGATTCGCTGGGTAACCATGCCTGTCTGTTTGTCCGCTTACCCAGCACCGGCACGGCAAAGTTCCTGTGGGACACGCCGATGTTCGCGATCGAAGGCGGCAAACTCACGCTGCATCTGGGGTTGCCCGAGGGCCCGAGTGACGAGGAAGTTGCCAGTCGCTACCAGGAGATGGTGTTTGGTGGCCTGCACAAGATTTACTTCTATGGTGGCAATGGTACGGGCGAACCGTTCGTGGAAAGCTTGCGGCGCCGTTACGCCAGTCTCCAGTCACCGCCAACCATGGAAAGAGTCATGTGCCGCTGAGTTGATGCCAGAAAGACGTTGATCTGGCGCGTTGCGCCAGGCTTTTGCGCTTGCCACCAAGGGAGGACGCGTCATGGGAAGCGACATCTCGCAGTTCAGTGCATCGCTTGTCGCCAGGCAGCACACCTGGACTCTGGCCGCCTACCGCTATATGGCCCGCAAACGGCTGTGCGGGAACAGCAGCATCGACCTCAAGAGTATCGCAACCAAGAGCTGGGACATTGCCCCCGGTGAAGTCACGGTTTCGCCCCCGGCCATTTACCTGCCAGGCCAACTGGAGCGGGTGACGGGTTGGGAAGGCAAGCGTTTCTATCCCTATGTGCACCCTGGGCGCACCATGGAGGGCGGCATCAGTACGCTGCAAGGGCCGACCCGTGGCTACCTGATCAAGGATGTGTGGCTGGTAGACGGTGCATTGTACAAGGGCAAGGCCAGCCATTGGCTGTCGCAGAAGCCAAGCCCTTTTCCGGGCATCATCGTGGATCACGAAATCGACCGCGCGGCCATCTATTGCACGCAAAACGGCAATTCGTGGTTCGGCACCTGGCTGATGGAGGATTGTCCGACCTATGCGCTGGCCTGTAACGAAGGCATACCGGTAACCACCGCGCCCTCGGCCAGGTTCCCGCTGTTTACCCAGGCACCGGCCTACGAAGACTGGCTGGAAATGAACCCGCTGCGCTTGCGCAGTGCGTTTTTCCGAGAACTGGTGCTGTTCGATGACCAGGCCAACAACCGCAGCCGGCATGCCCGTTACCGGGCCATGGGCGACAAGTTGCTGTCGCACGTGCTGCAGGCCCCACACCCAGGGGTGTTCCTGCTGCGTGGTGGCGCCGGTGAACTGCGCCTGTTGCGCAACGAACTGGCGCTGGCCGAGCACCTGCGCGCCACCCGCGGCTTTCGCATCGTCGACCCGATGAAGACCGATGTGCCGAGTATCGTCGCGGCCTGTGCCGGGGCGAGGGTGGTCATCGGAGTGGAGGGTAGCCAGCTGGTTCATGGGGTCAATGTGCTGCAGGCCGGTGGTTGCCTGCTGACCTTGCAGCCGCCCGATCGGTTTGTCAGCTACTACAAGTACCTGACGGATCGTGACCACCAGCATTTCGGCTTTGTGGTCGGGGTACCGGACGGCGACGGCTTCACGATCGATGTCGGCGAAGTGGAGAGGACGCTGGACCTGTTTCCGTGATAAGCGTGTAATATCCAGGCGCAGGGTAGTGGAGAACGGGGTGAGGGATGATCGAGGTATCACGGTTCTGGCGCGACCCGGCGTTACCTTTTGTCGAAGCCCGGCGGGTAGGGGATGGGCGCCAGGTGTGCTACGCGGCGCATTCCCACGAGAGCTTTTCCATCGGGGTGATCACGGGTGGGCGCAGTACCTACCTGTACGGTGACCAGTGCCTCGAGGTGGCGGCCGGCACCACCGTGCTGATGAACCCAGGCGTTGTGCACGCCTGCAACCCCATCGCCGGGGAACCATGGTCCTACCTGATGTTGTTCGTCGATATGCCCTGGTTGCAGGCGCAGGGCTTCAGCTTGCCGGCCCAGGCCTGGAGTCGCTCGCCAGCGTTGTACCGGTGCCTGTTGCAGGCATTTGCGGATCTGTTCGATGCCAGTCTGCCAGACCGGGAAGGCCGCCTGGCGGCGCTGTTTGATGCACTGCCTGGGTTGCTTGGCGGTCACGCCAGCGTGAACGACGAAGGCAACCCGCGACTGGAGGCGGCGGCAGCATTCATACGCGCCCATCGTGGCGACCCGCTGAGCCTGGACGACATTTGCGCGGCCTGCGGCCTGTCGCGTTCCTACCTGATCCGCGCATTCCGCCAACGCTTCGGCCTGACGCCGCACGGCTACCTGCTCGACCAACGCGTGCAACTGGCCAGGGCGCAACTGCGCATGGGCCGGGCAATTGCGGAGGTTGCGCAGGAGGCCGGGTTTGCCGACCAGGCGCACCTGCAGCGGGCCTTCAAACAGCACCTTGCGGCGACGCCGGGGCATTACCGCAATGCATTCGGCTGAGTTGCCCTATTGGCTGTGATGGCCCTGTCGCCGGCAAGCCAGCTCCCACCTCGACCGTATTGACCCCAAGCCATGTGCAGTACCTGTGGGAGCTGGCTTGCCAGCGATAGGGCCCTGACAGGCAACACAAGACAGTGGCTCCCACAGGGCCGGTGCAGCTAGCCTTGCATGACCAGATAAACCGCACTGCCCACGAGCAATACTGCCAGGCCCCGATTCAGCAGGCGCATGTGCCGTGGGTTGTCCAGATACTGGCGAACCACGCTCCCGGCCCACGCCCAGCTGGCTACCGAAATGAAACAGATCGGCCCGTAGATCCAGGCGAACAGCCACAGCAGCTGCTGCTCACCGCCGGTGTAGGCACCCACCCCGGCCACTGCTGCCAGCCATGCCTTGGGGTTGAGCCATTGCATCGCCGCGCCGTGCCAGGCCGAAGGGGCCTGGGTGGGATGAGCGCTGCCCAGTTGCCCGTCGTCGCTGGCCAGCTTCCATGCCATGTACAGCAGGAACGCCACGCCGCCTCCGTGCAACAGGAGGCCCAGCAAAGGCCAGCGCAGCAGCAGTTGATGCAGGCCAAGCCCGACCAGCACCAGCAGCAGGCAGAAGCCCAGTGTTGCGCCGGTCACATGCGCCAGGCTGGCGCGCAACCCATGGCGGGCACCGCTGCCCAGTGCGACGATGTTGACCGGGCCGGGAGAGATCGAGGCCGCCAGTGCGAAAGCGGCCATGGATAGAGACAGGCTCATGAAAGTGATCCGTTTGTTTGAGGATGGCCTTCCATGCTCGGGCATCGACAGCCTGCGGTATTGAAGAAAAGTACCTCACGTCAGGCCAGCGCATTCTGGTGCAGGAGCGGCCTTGTGTCGCGAACGGGCCGTTCCAGGGTGTTACAGGTTTTGTAATAGTTTTGCACTGTTACCGAAAGCTGCTGTCCTTGTAGGATCATTTCCCCAATTTGCAATCAAGGTCTATATGAGCACCTTCGCGGAGCCCCCCAGTCCCCGGCCTTCAAGGCCTTTTCCCTTCCGTCCTCGTGACGCTGCCCTCGTGAGTACCCGCTAATGGAATGGCTAGCCGACCCCACGGCCTGGCTGGGCCTGCTGACGCTTATCGTCCTCGAGCTGGTGCTGGGCATCGACAACCTGGTGTTCATCGCCATCCTCGCCGACAAGCTGCCACCGCACCAGCGCGACCGCGCGCGGGTTATCGGCCTGAGCCTGGCGTTGATCATGCGCCTGGGCCTGTTGGCCAGTATCTCGTGGATGGTCACCCTGACCGCGCCGTTGTTCGAGGTGTTCGACAAGAGCTTCTCGGGCCGTGACCTGATCATGCTGTTCGGTGGTGTTTTCCTGCTGTTCAAGGCGACCATGGAGTTGCATGAACGCCTGGAAGGCCATGTGACCCAGGCCAGTGGCACGGTGCGCCACGCTGCCTTCTGGCCGATCGTCGCGCAGATCGTGGTGCTCGATGCGGTGTTCTCGCTGGACGCGGTGATCACTGCGGTAGGCATGGTCGAGCAGTTGTCGGTGATGATGATCGCGGTAATCTTCTCGATCGGCATCATGATCGTTGCCAGCAAGCCGCTGACCCGCTTCGTCAACGCCCACCCCACGGTGATCATGCTGTGCCTGGGCTTCCTGATGATGATCGGCTTCAGCCTCACCGCCGAAGGCCTGGGCTTCCATATTCCCAAAGGCTACCTGTACGCGGCTATCGGCTTCTCGATCCTGATCGAGCTGTTCAACCAGTTGGCCCGTGCCCGTCGCAAGCGCAGCCTGCAGCAGCACCGGCCGCTGCGTGAGCGTACTGCGCATGCTGTGCTGCGCCTGCTGGGTGGCCGCCGGGTAGAGGCTGACGAGGTGGGTGAGGAAATCGCCGACCTGGTCGAAGGCGGTGAGGAGCAGGTGCTGTTCGACCGCCGCGAGCGGGTGATGATCAGTGGGGTGTTGAACCTGGCCGAGCGGCCCATCCGCACGGTGATGACCGCCCGCGCCGAGGTCGATCTTGTCGACCTGGCGCAACCGGCCGACACCATTGCACAGGCCCTGGCCAATTCACCGTACTCGCGCCTGCCATTGATCCGCGACGGCCGCGTGGACGAACCCCTGGGCTTCGTGCACAAGAAGGAATTGCTCAAGGAGTTGCTGTCGGGCAGCCAACCTGACCTGGAAGGCATGGCCCGGGTACCGCTTAACCTGCTGGAGAGCTTCAGTATCCTCAATGCGCTGGAGCAGATGCGAGCCCAGTCGACGCACATTGCCTTCGTGGTCAACGAGTTCGGTGACTTCACCGGCCTGCTGACTATGACCGACATCCTCGAGTCGATTGCCGGCGAGTTGCCGGATGCCAGTGAGGTGGAAGGCCCGGGCATTGTCCAGGAAGGTGAAGGTTTTGTGGTCAGCGGTGCGTTGAACCTGAGCCATGTGCAGGCGCGTACCGGCTTCAGCGCCCGCGCCACCGAGGACTACCAGACCCTCGCGGGCCTGGTGATGAGCCTGCTCGACCGCCTGCCGATGGTCGGTGACCGCCTGGCCTGGAACGGCTGGACGCTGACCGTGGAGGCGGTCGAGGAGCGGAGGGTGCGTCAGGTTCGGCTTACACCGAACGGCGACGTTGACGCAGCAGGTGCTTGAAACCCTCGATCACCAGCACCAGCACCGCGGCCCAGATCGGCAGGTAGGTCAGCCACTGATCCGGGCCGATGGTTTCGCCCAGCAGCAGCGCCACCCCCACCAGCAGCACCGGTTCAACGTAGCTGAGAAGGCCGAACAGGCTGAACGGCAGCAAGCGACTGGCCAGCACGTAGGCGATCAGGGCCGAGGCGCTGATCGCCCCGAGGATCGGGATCAGCGCATACAGTGCGGGGTGTGCCTGCAGGTCGGCCGGGGAGAGCGGGCCCTGGATCACGAAGTACAACGCCCAGGGCAACAGCAGGCACATGTCGCACCACAGGCCACCCAGGTGGTCGGTGCGGCAGCGCTTGCGCAACACGAAGTAGATCGGGTAACCAATCGTCACCACCAGGGTTTCCCAGGCAAAGCTGCCATGCTGGTACAGCTCGTGGCCCACGCCCAGCGCGGCGCAGGCCACGGCCACCTTCTGCAGGCGTGACAGGCGCTCGCCATACACCAGTCGGCCGGTCAGGACCATGGCCAGCGGCAGCAGGAAGTAGCCCATCGACACCTCCAGGCTGCGCCCGTGCAGGGGCGCCCAGAGAAACAGCCAAAGTTGCACGCCCATTAGCCACGAGGTGCCGACCATGCCCAGCAACAACAGCGGCGTGCGTTTTACCCGGGCGAGCAGTTCGCCCACCCGTTTCCAGTCTTTCGAGACAAGCATGAACAGGGTAAGGCAGGGCAGCGTCAACAGGGTGCGCCAGCCAAAGATCTCTTCGCCATCCAGCGGCTTGAGCAGAGAGGTATAGAAGTACATCACGGCGAACAGACAGGACGCCATGACCGACGAAAGAATGCCTTTTGACACGAATGCCTCGAATAGGGAATTGAGCGGTTGGATCAGCCGCGCATGATCTCAGGGGGCGCGGCTTGCGGCAACCGCGAAGGAGCCGGGCGTGCCGCCAGTGCCTCGAGGAACCGGGCAGCCGGCATGGGCCTGGCGAACAGGTATCCCTGCTGGAAGTCCACCTCGTGTCGGGCCAGGTAGTCGCGCTGGGCTTCGGTTTCCACACCTTCGGCAACAATGCCCAGGCCCAGCTTGGCCGACAGCTCGATTATGGTCTCGAGGATGTGCACCGACAGTGCGTCAGCACCGATCATGGCGACGAAGCTCTGGTCGATCTTCAGGTAGTCGACCTTGAACTGGCGCAGGTAATTGAGGCTTGACTGGCCGGTGCCGAAGTCGTCGAGGGCGATTTTCACACCCATGGCGTCGAGCTTCTCGAACAGTTCCAGGGCCACCGGCGTGGCCTCGATCAGCTTGCGCTCGGTCAGCTCCAGGGTCAGCACCACCCGGCCAGGCGGGAAGTGCTGGAGGAACGTGCGGCAGTCGTCCAGCAGGTTGAAGTCGCGGCAGTGGTCGGCAGTGATGTTGATGCCGATATGGAAGCCGTCCTCCAGCAGCCCGGCATAGGGCGCCAGGTTCTGCGCGGTGTGCATCATCAGCGCGCGGGTCATGGCGACGATCTGCCCGCTGTGTTCGGCGTAGGGAATGAACAGGTCGGGCCGCACCAGGCCCTCGCGCGGGTGGTTCCAGCGCATCAGCACTTCGGCGCCGGCCCAGCGGTAATCGCCTTTGCGCACCACCGGCTGGAAATACGGCAGGAATTCGTCGGCCTCCAGGGCCCGTTGCAGTTCGGCGCGTGGTGAGGTGGCGCGCCGAATTTGCCAGCGGCATGCCAGGCCGGCGACCGCGCCCAGTAACAGCAGCAAGCCGAACAGCGCAGGGTAGTGGCTGCGCCACAGCTGGCCCTGCTTGTCGGCGCCATAACCGCCATGCACGCTGAACGGGTAGCGCGTCGAGCCCAGCAGCACATTCGCGCTGGCCGCGGCAGGTGGCACACCCTTGTGCACGATACCTTCCTTGGCCCAGCCAGGCATTGCCCACGCGAATTTGCAGGTCTTCATCGGGGCCGATCAGACGCAGCGCCGTCAGCAGGTGGTCACCATCCACCGTGCTGATCGCACCACGGTCGCCGTCGCTGGTCCGGTACACCAGCAGCGGGTGGCTCGGGGTGACCGAGTTGCCGTCCATCAGCCACAGCTTGCCGTCGGTGTAGTCGCCGGGTTCGACCGGCTCTTCGAAGGCGCCGAACAGCGAAGAACAATAAAGGTTGTTGTGCGCGAACAGGTTGGTCGAACGCACGAAGGCGTTGCGCGTGACCTGGGCGCGCAGCGTGAGCTGGGCCTGGTCGCAGGGGCTGCCGGCAAGCGGCAGCAGGTCATTGGCAGCGCTGGAGAGGTTGTCGAGAATGCGCTCGACGTGCTCCACCACCTGGCGCGCAGTGGCCTGGCTGCTGGCTTGCATTTCGCGTTCGATCTGCCAGTTCATCACGACCAGGCCACACGCTACCGGCAGCACGCCGACAACCCAGGGCAACAGGGTGCGCCAGCCCAGGCCGGCGCGGCGTTTGACGGTAAGGGGCATGCTGACCTGTCCATGGAAGGATTACGAGAGGATAGCCGCTGGCCGGGACCTGCGAGCAACTAAAACGCGACAAACCATTTTACGCACTGTAGAATCGATTTACGAATACAACAATAAGGTCCTTCGATGCCGAAGGATCAAGCCCGCCGAGAATGGGTCCATATGACATACCACGGGTTCAAGCTAATCATAGGTGACTTCCTCGCCCGCAGCGTGCGGGGTATCCCGTGCTCACCGCCGTTTCCGTCCCACATCCCACGCAATCAATAATTTTCGCTGCAGATGAGGACACGAACATGGCTGATATTTTCGACAATCCGATGGGCCTGATGGGCTTTGAATTCATCGAACTGGCTTCGCCGACGCCTGGCGTACTCGAGCCGGTATTCCAGATGCTGGGCTTCACCAAGGTGGCTACCCACCGTTCCAAGGATGTGCACCTGTATCGCCAGGGTGATATCAACCTGATCCTGAACAACGAACCCAAGAGCATTGCCTCGTACTTCGCCGCCGAACACGGCCCGTCGGTATGCGGCATGGCGTTCCGCGTGCGCAACGCCCATGAGGCCTATGCCCGCGCTTTGGAGCTGGGCGCCCAGCCGGTGGAAATCGAAACCGGCCCGATGGAGCTGCGCCTGCCGGCGATCAAGGGTATCGGCGGTGCGCCGCTGTACCTCATCGAC
Organism: Pseudomonas putida; assembly: GCA_029953615.1. Lineage (NCBI taxonomy): Bacteria > Pseudomonadati > Pseudomonadota > Gammaproteobacteria > Pseudomonadales > Pseudomonadaceae > Pseudomonas > Pseudomonas putida. The sequence continues at coordinate 5,026,226 of CP124529.1, forward strand.
CGTTTCGAAGAGGGCAGCTCGATCTACGATATCGACTTCAAGTTCATCGAGGGTGTGGACCGCAACCCGGTGGGTGCCGGCCTGAAGATCATCGACCATCTTACCCACAACGTCTATCGCGGACGCATGTCGTACTGGGCCGGCTTCTACGAGAAGCTGTTCAACTTCCGCGAAATCCGCTACTTCGACATCAAGGGTGAGTACACCGGCCTGACTTCGCGGGCCATGACCGCACCGGATGGCATGATCCGCATCCCGCTGAACGAAGAGTCCTCCAAGGGCTCCGGGCAGATCGAAGAGTTCCTGATGCAGTTCAACGGCGAAGGCATCCAGCACGTGGCCTTCCTGACCGATGACCTGCTCAAGACCTGGGACGCCCTCAAGGGCTTCGGCATGCGCTTCATGACTGCACCGCCGCAAACCTATTACGAAATGCTCGAAGAGCGCCTGCCAGGTCACGGCGAGCCGGTAGACCAGCTGCAAGCACGTGGCATCCTGCTCGATGGTGCCTCGCAGCCGGACGACAAGCGCCTGCTGTTGCAGATTTTCTCCGAAACCCTGCTGGGCCCGGTGTTCTTCGAGTTCATTCAGCGCAAGGGTGATGACGGCTTTGGCGAGGGCAACTTCAAGGCCTTGTTCGAATCCATCGAGCGTGACCAGGTGCGTCGAGGCGTGCTGAGCACCGACTGACTCCCCTTGGAGTACCGCCGCTGTCATGCATGGGTGGCGGCGGTACCACGCCGGTTGGCCCGCGCCCTGAACAGGGTCAGATAGACAATCGAGCCCGTCACGATGCCCACCAGCATCAGCGAAGGCAGGATTTGCAGCATCGACTGGCGGGCCTCGCGTGCGGTATAGCCGTGGCCGTAGCCACCCTTGACCTGATATCCATATTTGGCCGAAAGCGCACTTTCAGGGAATTCGGACTGGGAGGGCGGTTGCCGGTCGCGGCTGTCCCCGTGGCTCCAGATGTACCGCTCGCCAAACTCCAGCAGCAGCGTGAAGCCGTCCTGGAACCCGTCCAGTTCGTTGCGCAGTTGCATGGCATAAGCGGTCACTATGACGCCGTTATCGTTGCTACCCAGGTAAAAGTTGACCAGCAATTCGCTGGCCTCAGCCCCTGAGTCATAGGCCAGTTCGACCTGGCGACCGGACGCGGCAAAGGACGACAACTCAGCCAGTGAATCCGATGTGGTGCTGCAATAGGCCTGGTTGCCCTGGATCAGGGTCAACGAGCGCACCAAGGAGCGGCTGGCCACCTGGTCCAGCAACGTGCCGATGACGTTATCGCAAGGTCTGCCCGTGAAGGGCAGGGCCTGAAGCGCGGTTTCGTGCAAGCGGTTCAGCGCCTGATCAACACTGTAAACTGCCTCCTGGACCGAAATTTTCGCGTTTTCCGCGAGTTTCGCTTCCAGCTGGAAAACCATTACCAGCAACCCGGAAATCACAGGCACCAGGCCCAGGGCGATGAGCAGCAGCAGTTCCAGCAAGCTGCGCCCGGCATGCATGATTTTAGACATAGGCCAATTGCTCTCCGGTCCGAAACTGTTCGTGGTGAACAGTTGAACGGTGAGCCTATGTATTCAATGACCGGCCGGCTGTAGGCCGGATGCAGTGCGCATTATGGGAAAGCCGGAAGCCCGGGGTAGGCCGCTAACAGCCCTTGAGTTTCGCGAGCACTTTCTCGGCCAGCAATGCTGTGGAGGCAGGGTTCTGCCCGGTGATCAGCCGACCATCGACAACCACGTACGGCTGCCACGGGTCATCATGCTTGCCGTAGTTGCCGCCGCGGGCGCCCAGCTCGTTTTCAGTGAGAAAAGGGACCACCTTGTCCAGTTCGGCCAGTTTTTCCTCGGTGTTGGAAAAACCGGTCACCTGACGGTCCTTCAGCAACAGGCTGTTGTCGCTAAGCTTGATGTTCAGCAGGCCGACAACGCCATGGCAGACTGCTGCGACAATACCCTTGTTCTCGTAGACCCGGCGCGCCAGCTCTTGCAGCGGCTGATTGTCGGCAAAGTCATACATTACCCCATGCCCGCCGGTGTAGTAGATGACGCAGTATTCTTCGGCCTTCACCTGGCCAGGGCTCAAGGTGTTGCCCAGGCGGCTCATGAAGCGCTTGTCGTCATACCACTGCCAGTCCAGGTCAGGGGCCATTTGCAGGCTGTGCGGGTCGACAGGTACGTAGCCGCCCAACGGGCTGACATAATCGACTGTATAGCCGGCCTTTTCGACTTTTTCGACAAAGTGCACGGCTTCTCCAAGCCACAAACCGGTCGCCCGCTTGAGGGTCGGGTACTTGGCTGTATTGGTCAGCACCACCAGCATTTTCTTGCTCATGACCACGCTCCCGTCGCAACCTGAAAGGGCCGTTGCTCCCTGGCCCGAGGGAAAACCTAATGAGCATAGCTGCCAGGGGCGAGGACGCCATAATTGCGTGGCGTGTGTTGTGCTAACGTGAACCACATCCATGGGGGCGCCCGTACGCGTTCCTGAACCATTCTGGAGTCACGATAGTGGTCGTAAACGGTACGCCGCAGGAGCAGGTCATCCAGCAACCGCCTGTGTTGGAGCCGATCGACCGAATGGGCGAACGGATTGCACGGTTCGACTGGGGGCGTACATCGCTCGGGCCATTGCCGCGCTGGCCGGCCTCGTTACGCATTGCCGTCGATATCATGCTCTTGTCACCGTTCCCGTGTGCCGTGGTGTGGGGGCCGGACCTCAGCGTGGTGCACAATGATGGCTACCGGACGTTGCGGCCCATTGCCCCGGACGGGTTGGGCAAGGCCTTCGATACGCTGTGGAGCGATGTCTGGCCGGCGATGGGGCCTTGGGTGTTCAAGGCGCTTGAAGGGCACTCGAGTTTTGTCGAGGACCCATCACTGCGTATCACCTGCGGCAAGGGCATGGAACCGTTGTGGTGTGCGTGCGGTTATGCGCCAATACGTGATGAGCTGGGCAGCGTGGCTGGCTTTCTGCACACGGTGATCGAGACCACCGCGAGCATTGAGGCGTACCACCATTGGCGCGAGCAGGCGCAAGGCTTCGAGCGACAGATCGAACAGCATGTGGCCGAGCGCGAGCAGTTCTGGCAATTGTCGCGTGATGCGATGATGACGGTTACTCCCGAGCTGAAGGTGCATGCCGCCAACCCCGCCTGGTACCGCATTCTGGGATGGACCGAGGAGCAGGTACGCGGCGCACCGGTACTGGAACTGGTGCATCCGGCGGATCGCGCCGAAGTGCAGGTGGCGGTATCCGGGTTCCTGCAGTACAGCAACACCGAGCAGTTGGAGACCCGCCTGCGTCATCGCGATGGCCATTACCACTGGTTCCGCTGGAGCGCGCGCTTCGATGGCAGCCTGCTGACTGCGGTCGGCCGCGACATCACCGAGGACCGTGAAGAGGCCGCTCGTCAATCCGAAGCCCTGATGCGCAACAACGAACGCCTGGAGATGGTTGGCCAGTTGGCCGGCGGCATGGGCCATGAAATGAACAACTTGCTGTCCGGGATCGGTGGCAGCCTCGAATTGCTGCAACGGCGCCTGCAGGAAGGACGACTGGAGCGGGTAGAGGCCTATGTCGCGGTGGCGCGCGACTCGGTACAGCGTGCCATGGAGCTGACCCATCGCTTGCTGGCGTTTTCCCGCTATCAACCATTGGCACCCAAACCGCTGGATCTCAACCGTCAACTGAGGCTGATCGAACCACAGTTGCTGAGGACGCTAGGCCCCGAGATGCGCCTGGACTGGCAGCTGGATGTCACGCCGTGGGCAGTGAACCTGGACGTACCCCAGCTGGAAAATGCCTTGATCAACCTGTGTACCAATGCCCGTGAAGCCTGCCTGGAGCGCGGTACTGTCACTCTTCACAGCGTCAACAGCCGGCTGACGGCGTGGTTCCCGGATGAAAGCGGCCTGCCGCCAGGCGATTATGTGGCCTTGCATGTCGAGGATGATGGGCACGGCATGTCGGCGCTGGACATTGCCAGGGCCTTTGAGCCGTTCTACACCACCAAACCTGTCGGGCGTGGGTCAGGGCTTGGCCTTTCAATGGTGTATGGCTTTGTCGGCCAGTCCGGTGGCTACGTGTGGATCGAGTCGACACAAGACCTGGGGACCAAGGTGTGCATGCTGTTCCCAAGGTGCCATGATCCGGTACCCGAGGAGCCCAAGCTGTTGCAGCGTTCACAGCGCATGGCCCGGGGCGAGCGGTTGTTGCTGGTCGATGACGAAATCGGATTGCGTACAGTCATGCGCGAGTACCTGACCGAGTGTGGTTTCGATGTGACCGAGGTGGGCGACGCCAATAGTGCGCTGGAGCGCTTCCGTCATGGCGGCCCGTTCGACCTGGTGATCACTGACATCGGTTTGCCGGGAGGTTTCAGTGGTCGCCAGGTGGCCAAGGCCATGCGCATGCAGCTGCCGCAGCAGAAGATTCTGTTCATCACCGGTTACGCTGATCAGTCGATCGAAGCGCAGTTGCTCGATCAGCCGGGCACGGCATTGATGAACAAGCCGTTCCCGCTGGCGGACCTTGCCGACCAGGCGTTACGCATGCTTGAGGCGTAATGCGTTTCAGGGCTTGCCCAGAATCTGCGCCACCTGCGCCTGCAGTTGCTTCAGCTCGAAGGGTTTGCAGATCAGGTGCATGCCCGCCTCGAGAAAGCCCTCGCGGGCCATGGCCGTTTCCGCGTAGCCGGTGATGAACAGCACCGGCAAGCGTGGGCGCAGGCTGCGCGCAATCTCGGCCAACTGGCGGCCATTCATGCCGGGCAAGCCGACATCGCTAACCAGCAAATCCACCGGTTGTGTCGAGCGTAGCACCTTCAGGCCTTCGCTGGCGTTGGCGGCGCTGTGGCAGGCGAAGCCATCCTCGCGCAGGGCATGGCACAGTAATTGGCGAACATGCGGGTCGTCCTCGACCATCAGCACGTGATGGCCCCGGCTACCTTGCACAGGCTGCACGGGTTTGTCCGGCGCCTGGGCCTGGCCGAGGTGGCGCGGCAGGTACAGGTCCACCCGGGTCCCTTGGCCGATCTGGCTGTGCAAGCTGACATGGCCATGGGACTGCTTGCTGAAGCCGTACACCATCGACAGGCCCAGGCCGACGCCTTGGCCGATGGCCTTGGTGCTGAAGAACGGCTCGAAGGCATGCTCCAGCGTGCTTTGCGCCATACCCTGGCCGTTATCGATGATGCGCAGGCGCACATAGTCACCGGCGCACAGGGCGCCGCCAGAAAATTGCCCGGCGCCGATCTGCTGGTTGCTCGCCTCGATGCGTAGCTGGCCGCCACTGGGCATGGCTTCGCAGGCATTGAGCAGCAGGTTGTCGAGGGCTTCCTGTAATTGCTGGTCATCGGCTTCAACTGGCCACAGGCCTTTGGCGATCTGCACCTGCAGGGTCACTGTCGGGGTCAGGCAAGTCTTCAGGCGCTTTGCCTGGAGCAGCTCGTGCAGGTCGACCTGCTGGCTGTGCAGCGATTGCCGGGAAGAAAAAGCCAGCAGGCGGTGGGTCAGGCGGGCGGCGCGGGCCACCGCCTCACGGCCCATTTGCAGCACACTGTCCAGGCCATCGCTGCGGCCTTGGCGCAGGCGCCGGTCGATCAGCTCGAAACTGCCGCCGATGCTGGTGAGCAGGTTGTTGAAATCGTGGGCGATGCCCCCGGCCAGTTGGCCAATGGCTTCCATCTTGCGCGTCTGATGGCGGGCAAACTCGCTGTGCTCATGGTCTACGCCGAGAGGCGTGGCTTGGGCGTCCAGGCGTTGCTGCAGGTCAAGCAACTGCCCGCGTGCCAGGTACTGCCGGCGTCTGCTGCGCAGGGCGGACTGGGCAATGTGCAGCAGTTGGGCGTCTTCGAACGGGGTGGCCAGCTGTAGCACGTTACCAACCGGGTGGTTGGTCGAACCCATGGTTGCCTGGTGGCCTTGGGTGAGGAGCACGATGGGCAGGTCCGACCAGCTCGGTTGCTGGTCGAGAAATTCCTGTAGCCACGCGCTTGGCCCTTGGTCGAACACTGACTCGGCAATGATCACCAGGCCTGCGCCTTCGGCCAGGCAGGCGTGCAGGTTGGCCTGGTCGATCGCGCACAGGCTGCCGATGCCGACAGAGGCGAGCACGCGGGCAGTCTCTGCTGCCAATGGTGGCGGCGCCAGGATCAACGCACGATCGTCCAGCGCCAACGAACTGGCCAAGACGGCTCTCCTGTAGGGTGGTCCGATATCCACTGGACCCAGGGCCCGTACCAAGGTTCAACAAAATTGCGGGCGTTGCCTACAGGCCCTGTTGCAGCACGGGATCGTCCGGGTTCTGCCGCTCCAGTTCGGCCAGCAGCACCTGCACGTTCTGCAACTGGCCGGTTTCCTTCCAGTACCGGATCAGCAACACCCGTGCCCGGCGATTGGCCGGTTGGCGGCTGAGCACGGTTTCCAGTTGTTTTTGCGCCGCGTCGATTTGCTCCAGTTCATGCAGGGTAACTGCCAGTGTATAGCGGTAGTCGGTGTTGTCCGGGTCCAGCTCGACGGCGCGGGAAAAGGCAAGCAAGGCGTATTCGCGCTGCTCGTGGCGGTTCAGCCAGAGCCCTAGCTCGTACTGCAGAAAGGCTGAATCGGGGCTCAGTGCCAAGGCTTTGCCCAGCACCTGGCGCGAAGCGTCGTGATGGCCCTGGCGCTCCAGCAGGCGTACCTGGGTAGCCAATGCGTCGAGGTTGCCGGGGGCTACCGCCAGGGCTCGTTGCAGGGCGCTGGCAGCTTGGGTGTAGTCGTTTTCGTGCAGGTACAGACGCGCCAGGTGCACCTGGGCGTCGGCGTCTTCGGGTTGTTGTTCCAGGGCTTGCTGGTATTGCTCCAGGGCGACCTGCAGGGGGCCGAAATACAGGCCGATGTCATCCGGGTCGAGACCGAGCAGGGCATCTACTGCGGCAAAACGCACGCTTTGCTCGTCGTCGTCCAGCAGTGGGCCGAGTACCAGGCTGCGCTGCGCTGCCGGCAGCAGGCGACGGATACCGCCGATGGCAGCACGGCGCACCAGCGGGTCGGCATGCTCCAGGTCCTGGCGGGCGAGTTTCAATGCCTGCGGCGAGGGGTAATTGGGCAGCTCGGCGTACAAGGCTGCGCGGCGGATGGGTGGCAGGTCGGTGCGTTGCAATTGTTGGTACAGCACCCGCGCAGCGCCGGGTTCGCCGTCATGGGCCTGGCGCAGGGCCTTGGCGTAGCTATGCGCAGGGAGGGTGGGCTGGGCTGGCGAGGTGTCGCGCCACAGGTAGCCGAACAGGGCCGATACCAGGATCAACAGCACAAGGGCGATCAGGTAGCGGTTGCGTCTGGGCATCGGACGATCCGTGGCGGCGGGAAGGGCAGAGCTTGGGCTAGCCGGGGGGTAAATGCAACCGAGTGGGGGCTGACAGGTGCTTGTCTCGGGTTTTGCGGTGGGGCACAAATCGAGCGCCGCCCGCGCGGCGCTCGATCTCACAGGCAATGAAAAACTTGTGGCGAACACCCCAAAAACACACAAAAACATAAAAAAGCCCCGCGGACCAAGGCCTGCGGGGCAAACGGTTGGGGGAGGAGCCAACCAAAGGAGTCGTCGAAACGGGGTATTCAGTGCGCGCTGGCTACGGTCTCCGGCTGCCAGCCGCCACCCAGGGCCTTGTAGATCGAGACGATGCCGCGGTACAGCTCGACCTCACCCTGGGCCTGCGCATCTTCGGCACTCAGCCGCTCACGCTCGGCGTCGAGCAACACCAGGTAGTCCACCGTGCCCTCGCGATAACGAATCGAGGCCAGGTCCGCCGCCTTGCGGCTGGCGTCGCTCTGGCGTATCAGCGACAAAAGCCGTTGCTGGGTCTTGTCGTAGTCGCTGAAGGCGTTGGCCGATTCTTCCAGGGCCAGCAAAACTTGCTGTTCATAGTTGGCCAGCGCCCCTTCGGCATCGGCCTTGGCACCGCGCAGGCGGGCGCGCACGCTGCCCAGGTCGAAGGCGGCCCAGGTGATGCTCGGGCCCAGCGCCCAGGCATTGGCTGCCGAAGAGCCGATCTGCGAGCCGCGGGCGGCAGTAAAGCCAAGGAAGCCGCTGAGGCTGACACGGGGGAACAGGTCGGCGGTGGCCACGCCAACATTGGCGGTGGCGGCCGCCAGCTGGCGTTCGGCGCTGCGGATGTCCGGGCGGCGGCGCAGCAGTTCGCCCGGGTCACCCACCGGCAGCGCCTTGGCAATCGCCGGCAGGGCTTTGGGCGACAGGTCTACACTGAGCGCATCCGGGCGCTGGCCGAGCAGGGTGGCAATGCGGTGCCGCGCGCGCGCCTGTTCCGCCTGCAGTTGCGGTACGGTGGCTTCAACCCCGGCCAGGCGCGCATCGGCACGCACCACGTCGAGGTCGTTGCCGACACCGGCATCGCGCAGGGTTTCGGTGATGGCCCGCGATTCCTGCTGGGTCTTGAGGTTGGCCAGGGCGATCTTCTCGCGCAGCTGCGCGCCGCGCAGCTGGCCATAGGCATCGACCAGCTCGGCGATCAGGCTGACCTGCAACTGCTGCAGGTCGGCCGCGGCCACCGCTTCCTGGGCTTCGCTGGCTTCGATCTGGCGCTGGATGCGGCCAAACAGGTCCAGCTCCCAGGCCATGTCCAGGCCCAGGTCGTAACGCTCACTGTTCACCCGTTGCGTGGTCTGGCCGGGGATCTGGCCCTTGCCGATGTCGCTGCTGACGCGGCTGGTGACCACCGGGAACTGATCGTTCTCGGCGTCTTCACGGATCGAACGGGCCGCTTTCAGGCGGGCGAAGGCCACGCGCAGGTCACGGTTGCCATCCAGCGAAGCCTGCACCAACTGATTCAGCACCGGGTCGTCGAACTGCTTCCACCACAGGCTTTCGAAGCGGCTACGGTCGTAGGCCTTGGCCTGTACTTCGCTGGCCAGCTGCGCGGGCTCGGTGGCCGGGGCCTGGTAGTCCGGGCCTACCGCGCAGGCCGCCAGGGCCAGCGCCAGCAGGCTCGGGGTCAAGGGTTTGAGCAGGTTCATGCATGGTTCTCCAGCACTTGAACGTGTCCGGCCTTGCGGGCCTGGCGACGCTCGACGAAACGGCGGATCAGGAAGAAGAACACCGGGGTCAGGAACAGGCCGAACACGGTCACGCCGATCATCCCCGAGAACACCGCCACACCCATGGCATGGCGCATTTCCGAGCCGGCACCAGAGCTGAACACCAGCGGAACCACACCCATGATGAAAGCGATCGAGGTCATCAGGATCGGCCGCAGACGCAGGCGGCAGGCTTCCAGTACCGCAGCCAGCGGGTCGAGCCCCTTGGCCTGTTCGTCCTTGGCGAACTCGACGATCAGGATGGCGTTCTTGCACGCCAGGCCGACCAGTACGATCAGGCCGATCTGGGTGAAGATGTTGTTGTCACCACCCGACACGATCACCCCGGTAATGGCCGAGAGCAGGGTCATCGGCACGATCAGGATCACCGCCAGCGGCAGGCTCCAGCTTTCGTACTGGGCGGCAAGCACCAGGAAGGCCAGCAACACGCACAGCGGGAAGACGAACAGTGCAGTGTTACCCGAGAGGATCTGCTGGTAGGTCAGGTCGGTCCACTCGAAGGTCATGCCGTTGGGCAGTTCCTCTTTCAACAGTTTCTCGATTGCGGCTTCGGCCTGGCCGGAGCTGTAGCCCGGTGCCGCGGCGCCGTTGATCTCGGCGGTAATGAACCCGTTGTAGTGCATCACCCGGTCAGGCCCGGAGGTGTCGCTGACCTTGAGGAAGGTCGCCAGCGGGATCATCTCGCCGAGGTTGTTGCGCACCTTCAGCTGGCCGATCTGCTCGGCATCGAGGCGGAACTGCTGCTCGGCCTGGACGTTGACCTGGTAGGTACGGCCAAAGCGGTTGAAGTCGTTGGTGTACAGCGAGCCCAGGTAGACCTGCAGGGTGTCGAAGATGTCGGTGATCGCCACGCCGTGGGTCTTGGCCTTTTCCCGGTCGATGGCTGCATCGACCTGGGGCACGTTGACTTGATAGCTGGTGAACAAGCCCGCCAGTTCCGGCACGTTGTGGCTCTTGGCGATGATGTTCTGGGTTTCCTTGTACAGCGCTTCGTAACCCAGGTTGCCACGGTCCTCGATTTGCAGGCGGAAGCCGCCAATAGTGCCCAGGCCTTGTACTGGCGGAGGCGGGAAAATGGCGATGTAAGCGTCCTGGATGTCGGCGAACTGGGCATTCAGTGCGGCAGCGATCGCGGCGGCCGACTGGCTTGGGTCCTTGCGCTCGTCAAACGGTTTCAGCGGGGTGAACACGATGCCGCTGTTCGGGCTGTTGGTGAAGCCGTTGATCGACAGGCCCGGGAAGGCCACCGAGTCGGCCACGCCAGGCTGCTTCAAGGCGATTTCACTCATGCGCTTGATCACCGCTTCGGTGCGGTCGAGGCTGGCGGCGTCAGGCAACTGGGCGAAGGCTACCAGGTACTGCTTGTCCTGGGCCGGCACGAAACCGGTCGGGGTGGACGAGAAGCCCAGGTAGGTCAGGCCCATCAAGCCGGCGTACACGAACAGGGCGATGCCGCTGGAGCGGATGACCCGACGCACGCCGCCGACGTAGCGGTTGGAGGCGCGGTCGAAGAAACGGTTGAACGGGGTGAACAGCCAGCTGCCCAGCAGTTTTTCCAGAAACCGCGAGAAACGGTCCTTGGGCGCGTGGTGGTCCTTCAGCAGCACGGCAGCCAGGGCCGGCGACAGGGTCAGCGAGTTGAACGCCGAGATGACCGTGGAAATGGCGATGGTCAGGGCGAACTGCTTGTAGAACTGCCCGGTAAGGCCGGAAATGAACGCGGCAGGTACGAACACGGCGCACAGCACCAGGGCGGTGGCGATGATTGGCCCGGTCACTTCACCCATGGCCTTTTGCGTGGCCTCCAGCGGCTTCAGGCCCAGGCCGATGTTGCGCTCGACGTTTTCCACCACGACGATGGCGTCGTCCACCACGATGCCGATGGCCAGGACCAGGCCGAACAGTGACAGCGCGTTGAGCGAAAAGCCGAACAGGTGCATCACGGCAAAAGTACCGATCAGCGATACCGGCACGGCCATCAGCGGGATGATCGAGGCGCGCCAGGTCTGCAGGAACAGGATGACGACCAGCACGACCAGCACCAGCGCTTCGAACAGGGTGTGCACCACGGCTTCGATGGAACCACGGACGAACACGGTAGGGTCATAGACGATGCTGTAGTCCATGCCCTCTGGGAAGTCCTTCTTCAGCTCGGCCATCTTCGCCCGCACTTCGTCGGAGATCTCGATGGCATTGGAGCCTGGGCGCTGGAAGATCGGGATGGCCACCGCCGGTTGGTTGTTCAGCAGCGAACGCAGGGCGTACTGGCTGGAGCCAAGTTCGACCCGGGCGATGTCCTTCAGGCGGGTGATTTCGCCATCGGCACCGGCGCGGATGATGATGTTCTCGAACTCTTCCTCATTGACCAGGCGGCCCTGGGTGTTGATCGACAGCTGGAAGCTGGTCGAACCCGGGGCGGGCGGGGCGCCCAGCTGGCCGGCGGCCACCTGACGGTTCTGCTCGCGGATCGCAGCCACCACATCGCTGGCGGTGAGGTTGCGCGAAGCGGTCTTGTTCGGGTCCAGCCATACACGCAGCGAGTAGTCGCCCATGCCGAACAGCTGCACGTCACCCACGCCGCCCAGGCGCGCCAGCTCGTCCTTGATGTTGAGGATGGCGTAGTTGGACAGGTAGAGCATGTCGTAGCGGTTGTCCGGCGAGGTCAGGTGCACGACCATGGTCAGGTCGGGCGAGGCCTTGTCGACGGTGATACCGATGCGGGTCACTTCCTCCGGCAGCTTGGGCTGGGTACGGGTGACGCGGTTCTGCACCTGCACCTGGGCGTTGTCCAGGTCGGTGCCCAGGGCGAAGGTGATGGTCAGCGTCAGCTTGCCGTCAGCGGTGGACTGCGAGGACATGTAAAGCATGTTCTCCACGCCGGTAATCGCCTGCTCCAGCGGCGCGGCGACGGTTTCGCCGATGACCTTGGGGTTGGCGCCAGGGAAGTTGGCGCGCACAACCACGGTGGGCGGCACCACTTCGGGGTATTCGCTGATCGGCAACTGGAACAGCGAGATCGAGCCCGCGATCAGCAGCACCAGCGACAGCACCGCGGCGAAGATAGGCCGGGTAATGAAGAATTTCGAAAAGTTCATCGGTGTGGTCCCTTAACCGCGTGGCGCCTGGGCGCTGGCGACTTTCACGTTGTTGCCCGCCACCTTCGGCGCCGGGTTGCTGGCCTCCAGGGCCTGGCGCTGCTGGGCGAGGGCGGCGAGGGTCTGTTCGCTGGCCATCGGCGTCTCCTCCGGGGTCACCGGTGAGCCAGGGCGCACGCGCTGCAGGCCCTTGACCACGATGCGGTCATCCTTGCCCAGGCCGCTGCGCACGATGCGCAGGCCTTCCAGCTTCGGGCCCAGCTCCACGGCGCGGTAGGCGGCCTTGTTGTCCTTGTCCATGACCAGCACGAACTTCTTGCCAAGGTCGGTGCCCACGGCTTCGTCGTTGATCAGCACGGCCTGGTACTGGGCGCTGCCCACCAGCTTCAGGCGTGCGTACAGGCCCGGGGTGAACTGGCCGTCGCGGTTGTCGAACACCGCACGGCCACGGATGGTGCCGGTGCGCGGGTTGACCTGGTTGTCGACGAAGTTCATCTGGCCCAGGTGCGGGTTACCGGTTTCGTTGGTCAGGCCCAGGTACACCGGGGTGCTCTGGCTGCGCTGGCCTTCGCGGGCCAGCTGGGTGTACTTGAGGTACACGCGCTCGTCGGCGTCGAAGTAGGCGTAGACCTTGTCGGTGGAGACCACGCTGGTCAGCGGGGTGACATCGGCGGTGACGATGTTGCCGGCGGTGAACTGGGCGCGGCTGACACGGCCACTGATGGGCGCGGTGACGCGGGTGAAGCTGAGGTTCAGGCGTGCCAGATCGAGCTGGGCCTGGATCGCATCGACCCCGGCGCGGGCTTCGGCGGCGGCACTGCTGCGCGATTCGGCCAGTTCTGCGGAAATGGCGTTGCTGTCACGCAGGCGTTCGCCACGGCGGGCTTCGTTGGCGCTGCGGATGGCGGTGGCCTTGGCCTGCTGCAGTTGGGCTTCGAGGCGGCGGACCTCGGCCTGGAACGGGCGTGGGTCGATCTGGAACAGCAGGTCGCCTTTCTTGACCTGGGCGCCTTCGGTGAAGGCCACCAGATCGATCTGGCCGGAGACCCGTGGCCGCACCTCGACGGTTTCCGGGGCTTCGAGGCGGCCGGTGAACTCGTCCCATTCGTTGATCGGTTGCTCGATCACCTTGGCCACACTGACCTTCGGCGCGGCGGGAGCCTGCACCGCGTCGGGGGTTCGACCGCAAGCGCTGATCACCACCACTGCCAGGGCAGCGAGAGGCAAGCGCAAGGGTTTGAGTGATTGTTCCATGGAGAACTCCGCCAATGTATTAGTAGTGGGCGGAGTGTGAGTGTGTTGCGCGCGATGCACGAATCGAACGGGACGAAGGTTATTATCACGATGAATGATATGTGTGGGTCAGTCATCGATGCGCGGCATGGTTGCGCAAGATCTGAAAGCTTGTGCAATCTTTGTGAGATCGCGCAAGCCCGCGAAAAAGGCGACGCGGTGGCTGACACCGGCTTTGCCGGTGTTCGCGGGCACGCCCGCTCCCACAGGGTACCGTGCAGGGATTTACGTCGGCGATACCCGCCCTCAGGGCAGTTCAGCAATTCAATGAATACTTGAGGCCAGTTCGAAGATCGGCATGTACATCAGGATCACGATCAGGCCGATCAGCAGGCCGATGAAGGTCATCAGCAGCGGTTCGAACAGCTTGACGAACCATTCCACCCAGCGGCCGATTTCCTGATCATGGAAGTCGGCGCAGCGCTCCAGCATTTCGCCCAAGTTGCCGGACTGCTCGCCGGCCCGCAGCAGGCGCAGCGATACCGGCGTGACCAGTTGCCCGGCCTCCAGTGCGTCGGACAGCGGCAGCCCTTCGCCGACCCGCTGGCTGGCGTACTCCAGGCCCTCGGCCGCCGCGCTGCCGAGCAGGCCGCGGACCATGCCCATGGCGGTGAGGATGGGGATGCCGCCTTGCAGCAGGATGCCCAACGAGCGATAGAAGCGCGCCAGTTCGTACATCATCAGGCGTTGGTGAAGTGCCGGCAGGCGTCGCAGCTGGCAGGCTGCCCAGCGCCGTACCCATGGCTGGCGGCGCAGCAGCCACAGCGCCGTGACCGCGCCAAGGCAGCCCAGCGCCAGCGGCAGCTGCCGAGCGTGCAGGAACAGGCCGATCTGCATCAGCAGCCGCGACAGCCAGGGCAATTCGCTGCCCATGCCCTCGAATACCTGGCTGAAACGCGGCACCACGTAGCCAAGCAGGAACAGCACCACGCCACCGCCTACCAGCAAAAGCAGCAACGGGTACACCGAGGCGCCCACCAGTTTCTGCCGTACCAGGTCCAGGCGCTGGCGGTAGCTGATGTAGCGGGCCAGGGCATCGCCGAGCGCGCCGGTACGCTCGCTGGACTGAACCAGCGCCACGTACAGCGGCGGGAACACCCGTGGCTGCTGGCCCAGGGCCTGGGACAGCGAACGGCCTTCGTACAGTTGGCGGACCAGTTCGGCGAGCACCTTGCGCGTTGCGGCTGCGGGGGCCTTTTCGGCCAGGCTTTCCAGTGCGTCGATCAGCGGCAGCCCGGCGTTGAGCAGGGTCGAAAGTTCCTGGCTGAACAGCACCAGGTCAAAGCTTGCCGCGCGGCGCCAGGCCAGGCCGCGCAAGGCGCCGCCGTGGCCATGTAGGCTGAGCACCCGCAGGCCTTGGTCCTCGGCCTGGCGGCGGGCCTGGTCGGCGTCCTCGGCGTCGATCTGCAATTGCACCACACCCTGCCTGCCCAGGGCCTTGAGACTGTAGCGCATGACCGTTCTCCCTACTGCCAACTGGTGATTTCGGCGTTTTCCCCGTCGCCACCGGGCTGGCCGTCCTTGCCCATCGACAGCAGGTCGTACTCGCCGCCGTTCTCGCCGGGTTGCCGGTAGATGTAGGGGCGCCCCCACGGGTCTTGGGGCACGGCTTTCTGAAGATACGGGCCGGTCCAGCGCGCCTCGCCACTGGGGGCGACCACCAGGGCCTGCAGGCCTTGCTCACTGCTGGGGTAGTGCCCGACTTCCAGGCGGTACAGGTCCAGGGCCTTGCTCAGCCCCTCTATCTGCGCCCGCGCGACCTTGGCCTCGGAGCGGCCGAGCTGGCTGAAGTACTTGGGCGCGACGATACCGGCCAACAGACCGAGCACCACCAGTACCACCAGCAGTTCGAGCAGGGTGAAGCCACGTTGAGGGTTGTTTCTGCGCTGCATGGTGAAGCCCTCCGCTGCATGGGGACAAGCTTTTGCAGGCTCCATGCAACAGCCGTGCACGCCTGCCCCGGCACCTTGCAGCATGCGGCACGCAAAGCGGCACAGTGCTTGCGTCGTGGTCACCGACCCCGGGATTTCCGGGGTATATCCCCCAACATCGGGGGAACCACGAAGAGGCGACCGACATGCGTGGACTCATTCTCGGTTTGATCTGGCTGGTGGCAGGTGCTGCCCAGGCCGATGTGTACATTTCCATCGACGCCAAAGGCAGCTACATACTGACCAACGTACATCGACCCGGGCGCCTCTATGAAACGGTGATCAGCGAGCCGAAGGCCCAGGCCGGCCCGGCCAACGCGCAGCTCATCACCGGCCATCCCCTACGCCAAGCTGGTCGCCGCGGCGGCGCGCACCCACGACGTACCCCCGGCGTTGCTGCATGCGGTGATCAAGGCCGAGTCCGGCTACAACCCCAAGGCCCGTTCGCCAGCGGGCGCGGTGGGACTGATGCAACTGATGCCGGATACCGCCCGCGAGATGGGCGTGGAAAACCGCCTGGACCCGGAAGACAACGTGCAGGGTGGGGCCCGCTACCTCAAGCGCATGCTCGACCTGTTCGACAATGACATCACCCTGGCCGTGGCGGCCTACAACGCCGGCCCGGACGCGGTACTGCGCCGGGGCGGCGTACCGCCGTTCGCCGAGACCCGGCGCTATGTGCCCAATGTGCTGCGCGAGTACCGCAGGTTGCAGGGGGTGGTGGGTGATTAGCCTCTGCAATTTTCTCTGTGGGAGCGGGCGTGCCCGCGAAGCAAGCGACGCGGTAAAAGGCACCGGCTGCGCCGGTGTTCGCGGCGGTTCGACGCCTCGACACGCCCGCTCCCACAGCGTCGACGTACTTCGAATGACCGTGAACCATACCCTTCGGCGGATGCCAGCAAGCCGACCCGATGGTTTCCCCAACTCTGGGCTATAACCTTCTGAAGGTGCCCAGTTGTGGAGTCCGCCATGGACATCGCCCCTCGTTCCGACGCTATTGAAGTGCCTGCCGGTAGCGAGTTGCCCGCCTCACGCAAGCCGTTCAACATGCTGCGCTGGTATGCTTGGGTCAGCCTGGCCATCATCCTTTCGGTAGCGGTCGGGCTGGGGGTGATCTCCAGCCGTTTCATCATCAACGAGAGCATCGAACGCGACGCCTTGCTCACCGCACAGTTCATCACCTCCATTGCCGACGCCGAAGTGCGCCATGTGTCGATCCCGAATGTGCGCACCATGGGTGAGCTGCTTGACCCGCGCAGCGATCGCGCCAACCTGCTCGACGTCGACCCGGATGCCCGGCGCAGGGCGCGTGGCGAGTTTCTTGACCACATCGCCCACCTGCCCGACATGCTGCTGGCCAACATCTATGCTCCGGACCGTACGGTGATCTGGTCCAGCAACCCGGCGCTGGTCGGCAAGCTGATCGTGGGCGACAACGGCCTGGATCAGGCCTTCGAATACAAGATGCGAGTCTCGGCCAGCTACCACAACTTCGAACAGGCCCGCGCCGAGCAGAAGTTCGTCACCCCGCCCAAGCAGTTGTTCATCGAGAACTACATTCCGCTGTTCGATGCCGATGGCGAGCGGGTCACGGCCATGGTCGAGATCTACAAAGAGCCCCATGACCTGATCGTGCGCATCGAACATGGCCTGATCCTGATCTGGCTGGCGATCACTGTCGGTGCCGGCCTGGTCTACGTCGGCCTGTACGGCATCATGCACCGCGCTGCGCGCCTGCTGGCGGTGCAGCAGAAGCGCCTGATCAGCAACGAAACCTATGTGGCACTGGGCGAGGTGTCGTCGGCGGTGGCCCACAGCCTGCGCAACCCGCTGGCCAGCCATCCGTTCCAGTGCCGAACTGGCCCAGGCGTTCGACGATGGCCCGGCGCAGCGCAATGTCAACGACATCATCGGCCAGGTCGACCGCATGTCGCAGTGGATCCGCCAGATGTTGCAGTCATTGCGTCCGCTCAACGATGAGGCAGAGGCGGTGGATTTGCCGCTGGCATTGCAGGAAAGCCTGCAGGCCTATGCGATGCCGCTGGCACGCGGCGGCGTGAGCCTGGATCTGCAACCGTTACCAGTGGTACAGGTGCTGGGGCACCCGGCTTTACTGCGGCAGATTTTCAGCAGCCTGATCGCCAACGCCCTGGAGTCGATGGAGCAGGGTGGGCGGTTGCGTGTCGAGGTGGTGCGTCACGACCGGCGTAACCTGACACTGCGCCTTTCCGACAACGGCAAAGGCATGAACGAAGAGCAGCAGCGCATGGCGTTCCGACCTTTCTTCACCACCAAGCAGGGTGGGTTGGGCGTGGGGCTGGTGTTGGTAAAACGCATCATGGAACGCTTCGGTGGCAGTGTCCGGCTTAGCAGCAGCGAAGGGCATGGCACCCGGGTTTCGCTGAGTTTCCGGCTGGCAATATCTTCTGATTGACATTAATAAATGCTCATATCTTCTTGTTTATAAAGATTTTTTGTTTATTGGGTAATAAATCCCCAAATGTGGGGAATTCATCTCCATTCAGGTTCATGAAAAGTCGGTATCTCCATGATTCATAAGAGTTAACAAAATGGTTGAAGTTGCTGGCTGGGTTTTTGCTACGTAACAGGCGGAGCGCAACACACGACAAATGGCAGCTGCGGCTGCACGGGTGGAGTGCTATCAATTGGCTACTATTCGTCGCCTTGATGCATTTCTCAACGGACGCCCTGCGCGGGAAGCACGCGATGCAGATGCTGGATAACCAAGTTCCAGACAAGGCCAGTACTACCGCCAGCGGTGTGGCCGTGCCATTGCGCGAATTCAATCTGCTGCGCTGGTTCTCGGTCATCAGCCTGCTGATCATCGCCTCGGTGGCAGGCGGGCTGGGTTATGTGTCGACGCGTTTCGTGGTGCGCGACAGCGTCGAGCGCGATGCCATGCTCACGGCCCAGTTCATCCAGGCCATGGCCCAGGCCGAAGTGCGTCATTCGCAGTTGCCGCCGGGCACCACCATGGGCGAGTTGCTTGACCCGCGCCTGGACCAGCAGCACTTGCAGTTTACCCCGGCGCTGGCGGAATCGACCCGGGTCGAGTTTCTCGACCATGTCGAGCACCTGCCTGACACTTTGCTGGCCAACGTCTATGCACGCGACCGCACCATCGTCTGGTCGACCAACCGGGAGCTGATCGGCAAGCGCATCGAGGCGGATGACGACCTCGACCGCGCCTTTCATTCGCGCAAGGCGGTGTCGGCCAGCTATCACCAGGCCGAGGATGACCGCGAGGAGCAGAGGTTCCAGCGTGAACCACGTTACCTGTTCATCGAGAACTACATCCCTTTGTTCGATAGCCAGGGCGAGCAGGTGCTGGCCATGGTGGAAATCTACAAGGAGCCGCAAGACCTGGTCCGACGCATCCAGCGCGGTTATGTGCTGATCTGGGCCTCGACCCTGGTGGGTGGTGCACTGGTCTACTTCGGTCTGTTCTGGATCGTGCGCCGCGCGGCGCAACTGCTGCACCTGCAACAGGACCGCTTGGTCGCCAGTGAAACCTATGTGGCCCTGGGCGAGATGTCCTCGGCGGTGGCGCACAGCTTGCGCAACCCGCTGGCCAACATTCGCTCCAGCGCCGAACTGGCACAGGAAATCGCCAACCCCGCGGCGCAGAAGAACATCACCGACATCATCAGCCAGGTCGACCGCATGTCGCGCTGGGTGCGTGACCTGCTGGTGTCGCTGCGACCGACCAGTGACGACGCCGAGGCCGTTGACCTGGTGATGGCCATCGAGGACACCCACCTGGCCTTCAGCCAGCAGATCGAACGCAACGGTGTGCGCTTTTGCTACGAAGGCCCTGGGTCACAGTGGGTGGCCAGCCAGCCGCTACAGCTCACGCAAATTCTAAATACCCTGTTCTCCAATGCCCTGGAAGCCATGCCTGACGGCGGTATGCTGCGCGCCCAGGTCAATGTGCAGGAGGGGCAGCGGGCTGAGTTCGTCCTTAGCGATACCGGCAAGGGCATGAGCCAACAGCAGGAGCGGATGGTGTTCAAGCCGTTCTACACCACCAAGCAGGGCGGCCTCGGCGTAGGCCTGGCCCTGGTCAAGCGCATCATGGAGCGTTTTGGCGGCTCGGTCAGCCTGAGCAGCCGCGAAGAGGAAGGAACCCGCGTAAGCCTCACATTCAATATCGCAGCGGGAGGGGACCATGGAGCACAGCATCCTGGTAGTCGAGGATGATGAAATCCTTGCCGACAACATTCGCACATACCTCAGCCTCAAGGGCTTCGAGGTCACCGTGTGCCACAGCGCGGAGCTGGCGCTGGAGCAGATCAAGCGGGCCCAGCCCGATGCGGTGCTGACCGACAACTCGCTGCCGGGCATGAGCGGGCACGACCTGCTGCGCACCTTGGTGGCGCAGGTGCCGGGGCTTAAAGTGATCATGATGACGGGTTACGGCAATGTCGAAGATGCCGTGCAGGCAATGAAGGAGGGCGCCTTCCATTACCTGTCCAAGCCGGTGGTACTGGCTGAGCTCAAGCTGACCCTGGACAAGGCACTGGCCGCCGAGCGCATGGAGCGTACGTTATCGTTCTATCAGGAGCGCGAGGCGCAGAAATCCGGGTTGCAGGCGTTGATCGGCGAATCACCGACGATGCTCACCCTCAAGCACACCCTGCGCCAGGTGCTGGATGCCGAGCGGCGCATGGCCAGCGACGACCTGCCACCGGTGTTGATCGAAGGCGAGACCGGTACCGGCAAAGAGCTGGTGGCCCGCGCCTTGCATTTCGATGGCTCGCGCAGCAAAGGGCCATTTATCGAGTTCAACTGCGCCTCGATCCCGGCGAACCTGCTGGAGGCCGAACTGTTTGGCCACGAGAAGGGCGCCTTTACCGATGCCAAGGAGCGCCGGGTGGGCCTGGTGGAGGCTGCTGATGGCGGCACGTTGTTCCTCGACGAGATTGGCGAGATGGACCTTGTGTTGCAAGCCAAGCTGCTCAAGTTGCTGGAAGACCGCAGCATCCGTCGGATCGGCGCGGTGAAGGAGCGCAAGGTCGACCTGCGGGTGATCAGTGCTACCAACTGCAACCTGGAGCAGATGGTGCAGCAGGGCAAGTTCCGCCGCGACCTGTTCTTCCGCCTGCGCATCATTGCCCTGAAGGTGCCGCGCCTGTATGCCCGCGGGCAGGACGTGCTGCTGCTGGCGCGGCATTTCCTGGCCCATCATGGTCGGCGTTATGGCAAGCCGAACCTGCGCTTTTCCGCCGAGGCGGAAAACCTGATGCTCGGTTATAGCTGGCCGGGCAATGTGCGTGAACTGCGAAACATGCTGGAGCAGACCGTGCTGCTGGCGCCGAACGAAGTGGTGCAGGCGCATCAGCTGAACCTGTGCATGACCCTGATCGACGAGCCACTGGTGCAGCAGGCCGCGCCTGCGGTGTTCGAGATACCCCGGCACGAACCAGAGCCCGGCACCAGTCTGCCGGACATGGAGCGTGACCTGGTCTGCAAGACCCTGGACCGCACGGACTGGAACGTGACCAAATCGGCACGCATGCTTGGGCTGTCGCGGGATATGCTGCGTTACCGGATCGAAAAGCTGGGGCTGACCAGACCGGACAAACGCCAGTGGTAAGCAACGTTCGGTCAGGTGTGTTCCTGTACGTTCAGCACTGAACCGCTGAGGTCCGTTCCCAGCAGGGCGGTGGAGGACGTACCTTGCGTTTGTTGCTCGGCAAGCGGCACTTCGGCAGTACGAAAAATGCTGCGGCCTTGTTCGCCTGTCTTCAGGGTGATGAGTTTTCCCTTCTGATAGAAGAATTGCGTTCTGTCGGTGTTGTTTTGCATGGTGCGTGCTCCGAAGGCAATTGACGGCCCCACTTTCCCAGCCTTCACTCATTCATGCTACTGGCAGAAATGTCAGGTGCAGCCTGTGCAGCGCGACGTTGGTTGATTGGTAAGCCGGCACAACCCTGGTTAAAATGCAGCGTATCGTTGATGGCCAATTGCAAATGTCTACGTTTCGCATCTTTGTCGCCGCTGTGCTGGTTGCCGGCCTTGCCGGCTGTGCAACCCCAGGCAAACCCACAGCCAGCAAACTGACCCACAAATCGCCCCAGCAGTATGCCGCCTGCGTACTGCCCAGGTGGCAAGCGCTGGCACCACAGGCCACGCAGAAATCGATCGCCCACGGCTACCGGTTGACGGCACCCAGTGCCGTGGCATCCGATGATGTGCTGGACGTAGTCGATTACCGCGAGGGTAGCCGCGCGACGTTCTACAAGGGCAGCTTCCTGTCTGGCGATAAACTGCGCCAGGCTGCCAAGGAATGCCTGGACTGAATCAATAGCCCGAGCCGCTTGAGCCACCCATGCTGGGCAGGCGTGCCCGGCGCTGGGCATTGCTCCACTCGGCGCAGGTCATGAAAGCGGTATTGTCCACTTTGCCGGTGGCGTCGAAGCTGACGCTGTAGGGTTGCCGGTTTTCGCCCTTGGTCAGCATATAGTCCAGGCAGGTGCCGGGCACAACGGTGCGTTCGGTCACGGCATCGGGTTTGCCGCCAACTTGCATGACCTGGTCTCTGCTCATGCCATTGGCGACTTTCGCCACCAGCGGCTGGTCGTGGTATAGCGCGGAATTGGACGAGCAGGCTGAAAGCGCTGCCAGGGCAAGGAGCAGCGCGTGGAAGAGTTTGTGCATGGCAGTACTCCAGTAGAGGACGCCCATTCTCAAAGCTTGTGCAAGCCTTGGGAGATCACCCAGCCCTTTGGGCTGCGCTGTCGCGCAGAGAACCGAGTTCGCAAGCGGTCTTTGGGAGTGGCTTTCGCGGTGCATGGCACCGGCTTCGCCGGTGTTCGCGGCTAAAGCCGCTCCCATGGCTATCGCCCGCGATCAGCCTGCATCACCGCGCTTGTTCATCTGCTCACACTGCACCTGCGCAGCCGTCCTGCTGGGATAACTGGGCTTGAGCCGCTCCTTCGCCTGGTTGTCGTAAATGTCGAATCCCCCACAAACAGTAGCGGCGTAATAGCGGCTACCCACGCGGAACGACTCCTTTTCGATTGGCACAGCGGGAACGATAACGAATCTTGGTTGCATTTTTCGTGCCTCCCCAGGCAGAGATTTAAGTATTAGTCTGGGCATGGGTAAGCATCAAGGAAACTCATGAAGAAAACGCGATTTTCGTGAACGGCAGGTCATCGCCCAGGCTGTCATCAAATGAAAACTCGCTGTCGTCCGATGCGAAGCGCCCCGCCGACCAAGGGCATACAGTCCAATCACCAGAACTGACGCCATGCGTCCAGATCGATGATTGGAGAGACAAGCATGTCCAAAGTCGTACGTTTCCATCAGACCGGTGGCCCCGAGGTGTTGCGCTACGAGGAAGCCGAAGTCGGCGAGCCCGGCCCGGGGCAGGTGCGCTTGCGCCAGGTGGCGGTGGGCCTGAACTATGCCGATACCTATTTCCGCAACGGCACCTACCCGATTCCGCTGCCCAACGGCATCGGTGTGGAAGCGGCTGGCGTGGTAGAAGCGGTGGGCGAGGGTGTGACCCAGGTGGCAGTGGGTGACCGGGTTACCTACACCGGTTTCCTCAACACCCTGGGTGCTTACTGCACCGAGCGCCTGATCCCCGCCGCCGCGCTGATCAAGCTGCCGGATACCATCGCCTTCGAAACTGCCGCCGCCATGACCATGCGCGGCCTGACCTCTGCCTACCTGCTGCGCCGGCTGCATGATTTCAAACCTGGCGACAGCGTGCTGCTGCATGCTGCCGCTGGCGGGGTTGGCCTGATCGTTGCGCAGTGGGCGCAGCTGCTGGGGCTGAACGTGATCGGCACGGTGTCCACCGAGGCCAAGGCCGAAGTAGCTCGCGCCCATGGCTGCAACCACGTCATCAACTACAGCGTCGAGGACGTGCCCACGCGGGTGCGTGAGCTGACCGACGGGGTAGGCGTGAACGTGGTGTTCGACAGCGTTGGCAAGAACACCTTCATGGGCTCGCTCGATTCGCTCAAGCGCCGTGGCCTGATGGTTTGCGTCGGTACCGCGTCGGGCACCATTCCGCCGTTCGACCCGCAGTTACTGGCGATCAAGGGCTCGTTGCAGCTCACCCGCCCGGCACTGGCCGACTTCATCGCCGACCCGGCGGAAAAGGCCGACCTGGCCGGCGAGCTGTTCGATCACGTCGGTAGCGGGCGCATTCGTATCGAGATCAACCAGCACTACGCGCTGCAGGATGCCGTCCAGGCCCACCGTGACCTGGAAGCGCGCAAGACCACCGGCTCGTCGATCTTCCTCATCTGAAGGGGGCAGCAGCATGCACATCGAACAACTGACTTGCGCGATCGGTGCCGAGGTAAGTGGGGTCAACCTGGCCGACGCGATCCACGACGACGACCTGTTCGCCCAGCTTCGCGCGCAGTTGCTCCGGCACCGTGTGCTGTTCCTGCGTGATCAGCACTTCAGCCGCGCCGAACACGTGGCGTTCGCCCGCCGCTTCGGCGACCTGGAAGACCACCCGGTGGCCGGCAGCGACCCGGAACACCCTGGGCTGGTGCAGATCTACAAGCGCCCGGACCAGCCCAACGACCGCTATGAAAATGCCTGGCACACCGACGCCACCTGGCGCGAGGCACCACCGATGGGCTGTGTGCTGCGCTGCATCGAATGCCCGCCCGTGGGCGGTGACACGATGTGGGCGAACATGGTCTTGGCCTACGAGAATCTGCCAGCCGATGTAAAGGCCAGGATCGAAGGCTTGCGCGCCCGCCACAGCATCGAGGCCAGCTTTGGCGCCGCCATGCCGCTGGAAAAGCGCCTGGCGCTGAAGGCGCAGTTTCCCGATGCCGAGCACCCGGTGGTGCGCACCCACCCGGAAACCGGCGAGCAGGTGCTGTTCGTCAACGCTTTCACCACCCATTTCAGCAATTACCACACCCCGCAGCGGGTGCGCTTCGGGCAGGACGCCAACCCCGGTGCCAGCGACCTGCTGCGCTACCTGATCAGCCAGGCCTACCTGCCGGAGTACCAGGTGCGCTGGCGCTGGAAGCCCAACAGCGTGGCGATCTGGGACAACCGCAGCACCCAGCACTACGCCGTCATGGACTACCCGCCGTGCCACCGCAAGATGGAGCGCGCCGGGATCAAGGGCAGCCCCACGTTCTGAGCTCGTCGCCGTCGCTGGCGGCAACCGCACAATAACAATAGCGAGGACTACAGCATGCAATTCTTCGACGATTCGTTGCACCCGGAAAACATGGAAAAGGTGGTGATCACCGTGGCCCCCTATGGCCCGGAGTGGATGCCCGAAGACTTCCCTGAAGATATCCCCCTGACGATGGACGAGCAGGTACAGAAGGCTGTCGACTGCTATGAGGCCGGTGCCACCGTACTGCACCTGCACGTGCGCGAACTGGACGGCAAGGGCTCCAAGCGCCTGTCCAAGTTCAACGAGCTGATCGCCGGGGTGCGCGAAGCGGTGCCGGACATGATCATCCAGGTTGGCGGGTCGATTTCCTTCGCCCCGGAAAGCGAAGGCGAGGCGGCCAAATGGCTGTCGGACGACACCCGGCACATGCTCGCCGAGCTGACGCCGCGCCCCGACCAGGTGACCGTGGCCATCAACACCACGCAGATGAACATCATGGAGCTGCTGTACCCCGAGTACCTGGAAGGCACCTCGCTGGCCAGCCCGGCGATTCATGCCGCCTACAGCGAAATGACCGTGCCGGCCGGCCCGGCCTGGGTACGTGAACACCTGCGCCGTCTGCAGGCCAGCAACATCCAGCCGCATTTCCAGCTGACCGGCATGCATGCCCTGGAGACGCTCGAGCGCATCGTCCGCCGCGGTGACTACATGGGCCCGCTGAACCTTACCTGGATCGGCATTGGCGGCGGCTTCGACGGGCCCAACCCGTTCAACTTCTTCAACTTCATCCACCGCGCGCCGGACGGTTGCACCCTGACCGCCGAATCGTTGCTCAAGAACGTGCTGCCGTTCAACACCATGGCCCTGGCCATGGGCCTGCACCCGCGCTGCGGCAACGAAGACACCATCATCGACCAGCAGGGCAAGCGCTTCACCTCGGTGCAGCAGATCCAGCAGACCGTGCGCGTGGCCCACGAGCTGGGCCGCGAGATTGCCAGCGGCAAGGAAGCTCGCGCCATCTACCGCATCGGGCAGCATTACGACAGCATCGAGCAGACCCTCAAGGCCAACGGCATGGCACCGAATCGCCAGCCTGGTGTGAAGGGTGTGCCGCAGCGCGGCTGATGCTGATACGGCAGGCCCGGCCTCTTCGCGGGCATGCCCGCTCCCACAGGTGCGGCACTGGCCAAAGGTCCGCGCTGTCCCTGTGGGAGCGGGCGAGCCCGCGAAGAGGCCCGCAAAAGCAACATGAATGTTGGCTGTAACCCATAACAACAAGAACAACCTCACGCCCCACACCCAAGGAGGCAACATGGCCACCTACCTCGCCAGTGCCGAAGATTCCGGCACCGACACTGCCCACAGCGTCCCGCGGCGCTATGCCTGGGTGGTCTTTGCCCTGACCTTCGGCCTGTTGATCTCCGACTACATGTCGCGCCAGGTGCTCAATGCGGTCTTCCCGCTGCTCAAGGGCGAATGGGCCTTGAGCGACAGCCAGCTCGGCCTGCTCAGCGGTATCGTCGCGCTGATGGTCGGCCTGCTTACGTTCCCGCTGTCGCTGCTGGCCGACCGCTTCGGCCGGGTGCGCAGCCTGGTGCTGATGGCAGTTCTGTGGAGCCTGGCCACCCTCGGCTGCGCCCTGGCAGAAAACTACCCGCAAATGTTCATCGCGCGGTTTCTGGTCGGAGTCGGCGAGGCTGCCTACGGCAGCGTCGGCATTGCCGTGGTGGTCGCCGTGTTCCCCCGCGACATGCGCTCGACCCTGGCCGGTGCCTTCATGGCGGGCGGCATGTTCGGCTCGGTACTGGGCATGGCCCTGGGCGGTGTGCTGGCCCAGCACCTGGGCTGGCGCTGGGCATTTGCCGGCATGGCGCTGTTCGGCCTGGTGCTGGCGATGTTATACCCGCTGATTGTCAAGGAGGCGCGTATTGCGCCTCGATGCGCGCAGCAGGCGCAAGGCAGTGCCGGCCGCCCGCTGCGCACCCTTTACAGTAGCCGTTCGGTCCTTGCGGCCTACGTCGGTAGCGGGCTGCAACTGTTCGTCGGCGGCACTGTGATCGTGTGGATGCCCAGCTACCTGAACCGCTATTACGCCATGGGCACTGACCGCGCCGGGGCGATTGCCGCCGTCATCGTGTTGTGCAGCGGCATCGGCATGATCCTCTGCGCGATGCTCTGCGACCGCCTCGGGCGGCAGCGCCCGGACCGCAAGATCAGCCTGGCCATTGCCTATTGCCTGGGCAGTTGCGCACTGTTGTCCCTCGCGTTCGCGTTGCCAGCCGGCACCGCGCAACTGGTGCTGATCTGCCTGGGCATGATGATCGCCGCCGGCACCAACGGCCCGTCCAGTGCCATGGTCGCCAACCTCACCCACGCCGCGGTACACGGCACCGCGTTCGCCACCCTGACCCTGGCCAACAACCTGTTGGGCCTGGCCACCGGGCCGCTGATCACCGGGCGCGTTTCCGACCTGATTGGCCTGCATGCCGCCTTTCAACTGGTGCCGCTGATGAGCATTGGTGCGGCGGCAGTGTTTTTCCTCGCCAAACGCCATTACCACCGCGACATGGAACGTCTGCATGCACCGGCAGGCGACGCTGCCGCGCCCCGGGAGATGAAACCGTGAAACAGCTTTTGTCCGTCGAAGTGTTCTTCGATTTCGTCTGCCCGTGGTGCCTGATTGGCCAGCGGCACCTGCAGGCCGCCCTCTTGTACTTGCAGCGCGAACAGCCGCAAGTGCAGGTAAAACTGCATTGGCGAGGTGGGCAGTTGTTGCCTGGCTTGCCCGCCAGTGGCGAGCCGTTCCATGCCTTTTACCTGCAACGCCTGGGCAGCGAGGAGGCCGTGCGCGAGCGCCAGGCCCAGGTGCGCGCCGCTGCCCGCGTGGTAGGCGAGGACATCGACTTCTCGCGTATTCGCCGCATGCCAAACACCGGCAATGCCCATCGGCTGCTGCAACGCGCTGCTCAGTTGCTTGAACCATCGCAGCTGGAAGCCCTGCTGGCACAGTTGTTCATCGCCTATTTTCACCAGGGGCGCGATCTGGGGGATAGCCGAACCTTGCTCGACATCGCGCAGTGTTGCGGGCTGGACGCCGTACAGGTAATCGACTGCTTGCGTGACGACGGTAGCCCGTTCCTCGGTGGGGCAGGGCGCGCAGGCAGTGCCGTGCCGCGTTTCCGTTTCAATCAAGGGCCGCTCATTAGCGGGTGCCCAGCCTGCCGAGGTGCTGTTTGCAGCCATGACCGAAGCGCTGCAGGAGGTTGAGAGGGCATGAGCCGGCGTATTGCACTGGCCCCTCATCAGGTGCCGGAACGTGACGGCCGTGTGCTGTTGTCCTGCGAAGGGCGCAGCGTGGCGCTGTTCAACGTTGCCGACTCGCTCTATGCCATTGAAGACAGCTGCCCGCACCAGGGCGCGTCGTTGTGCGGCGGGCGGCTGGAGGGCCGTGTCATCCAGTGTTGCGCGCATGGCCTGCGCTTTGACCTGGCCAGCGGTTACCTGGTCAGTTCCAGGGCCTTGAAGGTTGCCAGCTACCCGGTCGAGCAGCAGGGCGGGCAGGTCTACATCGTGTTTGACAGTGAGGAAGCGGGGCAATGAATACACTGGCACTGAGCGCTACCCATCAGCGTATCCGCACCCTTGCCCCGGGCGTGGTGGTCAGCCTTGTCGTTGGCGCGGCCGCCAGTTTCCTCAGTGAGCACTACGCAGCGCCGGTCATGCTGTTTGCCCTGCTGCTGGGGATGGCGCTGAACTTTCTCGCGGTTGACGGCCCCTGCAAGGCCGGTATCGAGTTCACTGCCCGCACGGTACTGCGCCTGGGGGTGGCGCTGCTTGGCATGCGCATCACCCTGGACCAGATCGCCAGCCTGGGCTGGAAGCCCGTGGCCTTGGTCGTGGCCCTGGTGGTGGTGACGATCCTGGTTTCGGTGGTGGTGGCCAAGGCCCTGGGGTTTTCACGGCTGTTCGGCATGCTCACCGGCGGTGCCACGGCCATTTGCGGTGCCTCGGCGGCGCTGGCGCTGGCAGCCGCATTGCCCCAGCACCCGCGCAAGGAGCATGCAACGCTGTTCACCGTGATCGGCGTGTCGGCGCTGTCGACCCTGGCGATGATCCTGTACCCGATGATTGCCCAGTGGCTGCACCTGTCCCCGGCGCAGGCCGGGGTCTTCCTCGGTGCGACCATCCACGACGTGGCGCAGGTGGTGGGGGCCGGCTACAGCATGTCCACCGAGACCGGCGACATCGCCACCGTGGTCAAGCTGATGCGGGTGGCCATGCTATTGCCGGTCATCGTCTGCGCGGCCATGATCACTCGGTGCCAGGGCCTTGAGGCCGGTGGCCAGCGGCCGCCCTTGCTACCCTGGTTCGCGGTCGGCTTTCTGCTGCTGGCGTGTGTCAACAGCACCGGCTGGGTGCCCGCCGCGGTGCAGGGCGGCATCAACGACCTGTCGCGTGGCTGCCTGGTGGTGGCGATCAGTGCCTTGGGCATGAAAACCCAACTCAAGGCGCTGGCCTCGGTCGGGCTCAAACCTATCGCGCTGATGGTGGGGGAGAGCGTGTTTTTAGTGCTTTTGGTGCTGGCGTTGATGCATTGGGGCCTTTAGAAAGTGAGCGTGGGTTGCAACACTCCGCGGCGCCCGCTCCCACAGGTACTGCGCATGGCCTGAGGTCAGCGCGGTCGGGGTGGGAGCTGGCTTGCCGGCGATGGGCTGCATGGCAGCCCCAATGGACCAAAATGACTCAAGGCTAAAGCCCTTGCTCATTCCGCTGCGCCCGCCAGCTGGCCGGCGGCATGCCGAACTGGGCGATGAACCAGCGGGTGAACGAGCTGGGCATCGAGTAACCGAGCATGTCGGCAATACGCCCCAGTGAATAGCCGGGGTTTTCCAGGTAGCGCATCACCAGGTCACGGCGCACGCTGTTGATCAGGTCCTTGAAGGTCAACCCGCTTTCTTCCAGGCGCCGCTGCAGGGTGCGCACGTTCATGCCCTGGGTCTGCGCCACCTGCTCTATGGTGGCGCGGCCCATGGGCAGCAGCAGGTAGATGGTCTTGCGCAACTCCAGCTCCAAAGACGGCGTGCCGCCCGCCGGCAGGCTGTCCAGATAGCGCTGCGCCAGACGCGCCATGGCCTCGTTGGCCTGCGGGCTGGCGCTGTCGAGATCGGCGGCCGGGCAGACGATGCCGTTGAACTCGCTGCCAAACACACCAGCGTGCAGCCGAAGATGCGCCGGTGGGTGGCCAGGTCGGCAGGCGCCGCGTGGGTGAAATTGGCGCTGATCGGGTGCCAGTGGGCGCCCAGCAGCGCCGCGCACAGGCGCATCATCACGCCAATGGCCAACTCGGTGGCCTGGCGACTGCAAGGCGCGCGTTCGTTGATCACCTCCTCGCGAATGATCACCGTCTTGCCGGCTTCCTCGATATGAATGGCCAGGGCGTCATTGAGCAGGTGGCGGTACTGCACGATCACCTGCAGCGCATCGCGCAGGGTGCGTTGGTGGCTGAGCAACAGGCTGATTTCGCCAAAGTCCGACAGTTGCCGCAACTCGGCCATGCGCAGGCCGAAGCTTTCGCAACGGGTGGCGCTGGCGGAGGCCTCCAGCAAGGTGATGACGCTGGCAACCGGGATGCGCCGGTTGGGGTCATCGAGCAACGCGGCACTAAGGCCAACCTGTGCCAACAGCGCATGAGGATTGAGGCCCAGGTGACGGGACACTTCAAGGTAATTGGTCAAGCTGGCGGCACGGACCAGGGCAGGCATTTTTATTGTTATCCATGTTTTCCAGGCTAACTGCTGCTTTTTGCAGGAGCAAAAAGCGAGCGGCTGATTGGTTTTATAGCCTGCGTGTCATGAATTGAAAAGCAAAGCCCTGTGTTGGCCATTGTCATCAAATGAAAAGCCCTTGACGCCCAATGTGAAGCACCCGGTGGGTGGGCTGTTTACTGTGGACCTCAAGAGCTACACCGCACACGAGGTTCACCGTGGAAAAACTGCAAACCGCTGCCACCGTGCTGATCGTCCCCGGCCTGCGCGACCATGTCGCCGAGCACTGGCAGACCCTGCTCGCAAGCCGCCTGGCCAAGGTGCGCAGCGTACCGCCGCTGCAGGTCGACGGCCTGTGCTGCATGGCCCGGGTCGGGGCGATCCAGCGCGAACTGGACCAGATCGAGGGTGAAGTGATTCTGGTGGCGCACAGCGCCGGCGTACTGATGGTCGCCCACTGGGCGGCGCGCCACAGGCGGCCGATCAAGGGGGCATTGCTGGCGGCGCCACCCGACCTGAACGCGCAATGGCCGGCCCACTACCCAAGCCCGGCCAGCCTGGCCGAGCACGGCTGGACGCCATTACCCCAGCAGCCGCTGCCGTTTCCCAGCATTGTCGCGGCCAGCAGTAACGATCACCTGGCCAGCTTTGCCGCAGCCAGCACCCTGGCTCAAGGCTGGGGGAGCGAACTGGTCGCACTGGGGGCCGTCGGCCACCTCAACCCGGCCTCCGGCTTTGGCCCTTGGCCGCAGGCCGAGGTTTTCATCCAGCGACTGGACCAGCCCAACCTGCAATAAGCGCATGGACGCCCCAGCCACGCTCGCAAAAGACGAGCGGCGTAAAAAACAATAACAATACGTGGAGCCATCGTAATGCCAGAACACCGCATTCACCGTGCTGTGAAACCACAGCGCTGCCTGCTCGCTTGCGCCATCGGCCTGCTCACGCTGCCCGCTGCCCAGGCGTTCGAAGTCGATACCGGCAATGAAAACTGGGCCGTGCGCTTCGACAACACCCTCAAGTACAACTATGGCGTGCGCACCGAAAGCGCCGACAAGCGCATGCTGGGCACGCCCAACAGCAACGACGGTGACTACAACTTCCGCAAGGCGGGTACCAACATCACCAACCGGGTCGACTTGCTGACTGAACTGGACGTGGTCTACCAGGGCAACACCGGGTTCCGCGTCAGCACCGCCAGCTGGTACGACAAGGCCTACGACAACACCGGTTCGAACAGCAATCCGTTCGTCAACGGCAACGGTGACCAGTCCGGCATCAACCCCAGCCTCAATGGCCTGCCCGGCACCGGTGTGCCGTTGGGCAGCCCGCACCTGAGCAACTACGCCCAGCGATACTACAGCGGCCCGTCCGGTGAAGTGCTGGATGCCTTCGTGTTCTTCAGCCGTGAAGTCGGCGAGGCCTCGCAGGTCAGTGCCAAGCTCGGCCAGCACAATCTGTTCTGGGGCGAAACCCTGCTCAACCCGGTGCACTCGTTGAGCTATGGCCAGTCGGGCCTCGACCTGGCCAAGCTGGCCGCCTCGCCGGGCACCGAGGCGAAGGAGCTGTTCGTGCCGCGCAACCAGCTGTCGACCTCGTTCCTGGTCAACTCTGAACTGACCCTGGGCGCCCAGTACTTCTTCGACTGGGACGCCGCCCGCTTGCCCGAAGCCGGAACCTACTACGGTGGCTCGGACGTGGTAGGCGAGGGCGCCCAAAGCTTCCTGCTCGGCCACACCGGTACCCCAGGGTTGATCCCGGTACGCGGCGCGCTGACCACCATCCGCCGTGGCCACGACCTGAAACCGGGCAAGAGTGGCGACTGGGGCATCATGGCCAAATGGTCACCCGAATGGCTCGGCGGCACCCTCGGTTTCTACTACCGCAAAACTTCCGAGATCCTCCCGCAGGCCTGGCTCGACACGCGCGGCATGACCGTCGCCAACGGCCCGTTCGGCAACCCGCCGGGCAGCCGCCAGGGTGCGGTCGGCAACCTGTACAACTCGCTGCAAAGCACGACTTACCAGTTCGCCTATTCCGACGACATCGACATCTATGGCCTGAGCCTGTCCAAGGATGTAGGCGGCATCAGTGTCGGCAGTGACCTGAACATCCGCCACAACATGCCGCTTGCGAGCATCCCGGCAATCGTCAGCGCCCCCGGCCAGGGTGGCCTGGGCGGCGGCTTCGGCCTGCTGCCGGCACGCCTGCCCGCCAGCGGCGTGATCTATGACGTGCCCAAGGATGGCGACAGCCTGAGCGCCACCGGCGATACCCTGCACTGGACCTTGAACGGCCTGATGACCATTGGCGATACGCCGCTGTTCGATTCGGCAACCCTGCTTGGCGAACTGTTCTACAGCAACCTGCTCAAGCTCGATAGCCACAACGAGGCCTTGTACAAGGGCAAGAGCAGCTACCACGGCATCGACAAGGCCACCCGCGACAACTGGGGCATCGCTGTCAACTTCACCCCGACCTGGTACCAGGTGCTGCCGGGCATGGACCTGAGCATGCCGCTGTCGGTAAACGTCGGCCTCGACGGCGTGTCGCCGGTGCAGGGCGGCGGCGCCGAGAACACCGGCAACTATGCGGTGGGTGTGAGCGCCGCGATCTACAACCAGTACTTCGTCGACCTCAAGTACGTCGACAGTTTCGGTGAGACCAAGGCCTGCAAGGACGGCCAGACCGACGGCAGCACCCCCAACGCCCTGGACGGCGAACAGGATTACACCTGCTACGGCGGCGGTTATGCCTCCTTCTCCGGCGGTGGTGCCACCACCGAGGACCGTGGCGCCCTGTACCTGACCGTCAAGACGACCTTCTGAGTCATGTTTCCTACAGCCTACACAGGAAGACAACCATCATGAATTTCGTACGTACCCTGCTGGCCTCGTGCCTGTCACTGGCCGCGCTGAACGCTGCCCAGGCCGCCGTCTCCACTGACCAGGCCGCGCGCCTGGGCAGCAGCCTGACTGCCATCGGCGCGGAAAAGGCCGGCAATGCCGATGGCTCGATCCCGGCCTACCAGGGCGGCCTGCAGACCCCGCCAGCCAGCTACCAGAGCGGCGCCAGCATGCGCCCAGACCCGTTCGCCAGCGACAAGCCGCTGCTGGTCATTGATGCCAGCAACGCCGAGCAGTACAAGAGCCAGCTGACTGCCACCACCCTGGAACTGCTCAAGCGCTACCCCAGCTACCGCGTCGATGTGTACCCGACCCACCGTAGCGTGGCGCTGCCGCAAGCAGTACTCGACAACACCCGCAAGAACGCCACGGCAGCCAACAGCAAGGAGGGTGGCACCGCGGTGGACAACGTGCTGCCGGGCATCCCGTTCCCGATTCCGCAGAACGGTGCCGAGGCCATGTGGAACTTCCTGCTGCGCTACCAGGGCGTGAGCATGACCGCCAAGTACGACTCGTGGAACGTCGATGCCGCCGGCAAGCCATCGCTGTCGACCACCGGCCAGGCCAATATCAGCTACCCGATCTACGAGGACATGGCCAAGCCGATTGGCGCCAAGGACACCTACTACCAGATGAAGCTGGTGTACACCGGGCCCGCCCGCCGTGCCGGCGAAGCGATGATGCTGCGCGATGCTGCCAACCCGCTGGTGCAGCCACGCAGCGCCTGGCAGTACCTGCCGGGCCAGCGCCGGGTCAAGCTGGCACCGAACCTGGCCTACGACACGCCCAACCCGGGCACCTCGGGTTCGGGTACCTACGATGACGTGTTCGTCTTCAACGGCGCGCTGGACCGCTACGACTGGACCCTGGTCGGCAAACAGGAAATGTACGTGCCATACAACACTTACCAGCTCACCTACAACACCGACGTCAAGCAGGTGATCACACCCAACCACCTGGCGCCGCAGTTCGTGCGCTGGGAGAAGCACCGGGTGTGGGTGGTGGAAGGCAAGCTCAAGGACGGCGCGCGGCACATCTACCACAAGCGCCGCTTCTACCTCGACGAAGATAGCTGGATCGCCCTGGCTTCGGACCAGTACGACGCGCGCGGCCAGTTGTACCGCGGCTCGTTCGCCTTCCTCACCCAGAGCTACGACAAACAGACCCCCGACGCCACGCCGTTCATGATCTACGACCTGATCGGCGGCACCTACAACCTCAATGGCGTGGTCGGAGCCTACGGCGGCATCCGCTACATCGACCCGCTGTCGAAAACCCAATGGTCGCCCGAGTCGCTGGCCGGCAACGGCATTCGCTGAACGCACACAGCAGAGGTGGCAATGTCTGTCTTCAAACGATGCAGCGTGGTAGTTCTGGCCTTGGCCGCGCTGCAGGGCGCGGCTCACGCGGCACCCTTCACCGATGTGCTGGACTTGCCCGCGATGCCCAGCGCCCTGGTCGCCAGCAGCGCCTTGCGCGATGTAACCCTGGCCGGGCAGCGCCTGGTCGCGGTTGGCCCACGTGGGCACATCCTGTACTCCGACGACCACGGCGTGCACTGGCAGCAGGCCCAGGTGCCGGTCAGTGCCGACCTGAATGCCGTGAGCTTTGCTACGCCTGAACTGGGCTGGGCAGTTGGCCACGATGGCGTGGTGCTGCACAGCCGCGATGGCGGAGTGCACTGGCAGAAGCAGCTCGATGGCCGGGTGCTGGCTGAACAACTGCCGGGTACGGGCAGCGACAATGCCTTGCTCGACGTGTGGTTCAGCGATGCCCGCAATGGCTATGCGGTCGGCGTGTTCAACCTGCTGTTGCGCACCGTTGACGGCGGCGAGCACTGGCAGCCTTGGCTCGACCACAGCGATAACCCGCAAGGCCTGCACCTGACCAGCCTGGCCGCAGTGGGTGACGAGCTGTACATCACCGGCGAGCAAGGCCTGCTGCTGAAGCAGGACGGCGAACGCTTCAGCCGCGTCGAAACACCTTACGCCGGCACACTGTTCGGTGCTGTCGGCAAGCCCGGTGTGCTGCTGGTCTACGGCCTGCGTGGGCATGCCTACCGCAGCACCGATAGCGGCCGGCAGTGGCAACCGGTCAGCACTGGTGTGAACACCAGCCTCACCGCCGCCGGTGTCGACCGTGACGGCCAGCTGTGGCTGGCCAGTCAGGCTGGCGACCTGCTGCTAAGCCGGGATGACGGCGCCAGCTTCAGCCCGGTGCCGCAAGGCGCCCGTGGCCCGGTGACTGCGCTCGCCACCGATACCGGCAATGGCCTGGTTCTGGTCGGCGAGCGGGGCGTGCGCAACCAGCCTGGCAACCCCACGCTGCACCCATAACAAGAGAAGACCCCGATGGCCGCTACCCGCCAAGACACCCTGCCGGTAATCCGCAACCTCGACGATTTCGACCCACGCTCAGGCAATGCCCTGGAGCGCCTGGTGTTCAACCATCGCCTGCCGTTCCTGCTGTGCATGCTGCTGGCGACCCTGGTGCTGGGCTACATGGCGCTGACCCGCCTGGAGCTGCGCCCCAGTTTCGACAAGATGCTGCCGCAGAGCCACCCCTACATCCAGAACTACCTGGAAAACCGCCCATCGCTGCGCGGCCTGGGCAACGCAGTGCGGGTGGTGGTGGAGAACACCCAGGGCGACATCTTCGACCCCGGCTACCTGCAGACCCTGCGCCACATCAACGACGAGCTGTTCCTCAGCCAGGGCGTGGACCGGGCCTGGGTGAAGTCGCTGTGGAGCCCGGCGGTGCGCTGGACCGAGGTGACCGAGGAGGGCTTCCAGGGCGGCCCGGTGATGCCCGACGGCTACCAGGGCGCGGCGGCTGACATTGAGCAACTGCGGCAGAACATCGAGCGCGCCAACATCGTCGGCAGCCTGGTGGCGCGCGACTTCAAGTCGAGCATGCTGGTCGTGCCGTTGCTCGACCAGGACTCGGCCACCGGCAAAGGCCTCGACTACCACGCCTTCTCGCAAAAGCTCGAACAACTGCGCAGCCAGTACCAGGCCAGCGGCCAGTACCGCATCCATGTGATCGGCTTCGCCAAACTGATGGGGGACCTGATCGACGGGCTGATCCAGGTGATGGCGTTCTTCGCCCTGGCGGTGCTGACCAGCCTGCTGATCATCTATTGCTATACCCGTTGCGTGCGCAGCACCTTGCTGGTGGTGCTGTGTTCGCTGACTGCGGTGGTGTGGCAGCTGGGCATCGTCGCCTGGCTGGGCTACGCCATCGACCCGTATTCGATCCTGGTGCCGTTCCTGATCTTCGCCATCGGCGTATCCCACGCGGCGCAGAAGATGAACGGCATCCTTCAGGACATCGGCCGTGGCACCCATCGCCAGGTGGCCGCGCGCTATACCTTCCGCCGCCTGTTCGTGGCCGGGGTGACTGCGCTGCTGGCCGATGCGGTGGGTTTTGCCGTACTGATGCTGATCGACATCCCGGTGATCCAGGACCTGGCCATCACCGCCAGCATCGGCGTGGCCGTACTGATCTTCACTTCGCTGCTGTTGATGCCGGTGGCGCTGTCGTATGTAGGGGTTGGCCGCAAGGCGGCCGAGCGGGCCTTGTACATCGACGCCCGCGCAGCGCAGCACCGTGGCTTTGGCCGACTGTGGGACCTGCTCGACCGCTTCACCGAACGCAAATGGGCCAGCGCCGCACTGCTGGCGGCCCTGGCCCTGGGCGCCCTTGGCATCTGGGGCAGCCTGCAATTGAAAATCGGCGATCTCGACAGCGGCGCCCCCGAGCTGCGCTCGGATTCGCGCTACAACCTCGACAACGCCTACATCACCCAGCACTACGCGCTGTCCAGCGATACCTTCGCGGTGATGGTCAAGACCGCGCCGGAAGGCTGCCTGCAATACCAGACACTGGTCCTCGCCGACCGTCTGGCCTGGGAACTGCAGCAATTGCCGGGGGTGCAGACCACAGTGTCGCTGGCCAACGCCGTGCGCCAGATCACCGCCGGCACCTACGAAGGCAACCCGCGCCTGAACAGCCTGCAGCGCAACCAGGACGTGCTCAACTACGCCGCCCAGCAGGCCTCGGTCAACGCCCCGGAACTGTTCAACAACGACTGCTCGCTGATGCCGGTCATCGCCTACCTCAAGGATCACCGCGCCGACACCCTGGCCCAGGTGGCCGCGGTGGCCGAACGTTTTGCCCAGGCCAACAGCAACGCCGACCACCAGTTCTTGCTGGCCGCCGGTAGCGCCGGTATCGAAGCCGCCACCAATGTGGTGGTCCGCGAGGCCAACCACCGCATGCTGTTGCTGGTGTACCTGGCGGTCACCCTGTTCTGCCTGTTCACCTTCCGCAGCTGGCGCGCCACGCTGGTGGCGATCCTGCCACTGATGCTCACCTCGGTGCTGTGCGAGGCGTTGATGGTGGCCATGGGCATTGGCGTGAAGGTCGCCACCCTGCCGGTAATCGCCCTGGGCGTTGGCATTGGCGTGGACTACGCGCTGTACCTGCTCAGCGTGCAGCTGCATTACCAGCGCGCCGGGCTGAGCCTGGCCCAGGCCTACCAGAAGGCCGTGGCCTTCACCGGCCGAGTGGTGGGGCTGGTCGGCATCACCTTGGCGGCCGGCGTGGTGGGCTGGGCCTGGTCGCCGATCAAGTTCCAGGCCGACATGGGCCTGCTGCTGACCTTCATGTTCCTGTGGAACATGCTCGGCGCGCTGGTGCTGATCCCGGCGTTGTCGCATTTCCTCCTGCGTGGCCAGACCGCCCCGGCGCCTGCCGAGGCCCAGGCCACGTCGCTTTCGCAAACCCAAGAAACCGAGTGCTCGCCTCATGTCTGATTACCTTCCGCCACTGCGCGACATGGATTTTCTGTTCAACGAAGTGTTCGACATCCCGGCCTGGTGGGCGCAAACGCCCGCCCTGGCCGAGCAGGTCGATGGCGAAACTGCCCGGGCGGTGCTCGAACAGGCCGGCAAGCTGATTGCCGAGGTGGTGGCGCCGCTCAACCGCAGTGGCGACGAGCAAGGCTGCCGCTGGGAGGCCGGCAAGGTGCGTACCCCCGATGGCTTCGCCGATGCTTACCGGGCATTTGCCGCCGATGGCTGGGTCGGCGTGGCCGGTGCCCCGGAGTACGGCGGCATGGGCATGCCGAAAGTGATCGGTGCCCAGCTTGAGGAAATGCTCAATGCCGCCAACCTGTCGTTCGGCCTGTACCCGATGCTGACCGCCGGGGCCTGCCTGGCGCTGCTCAACCATGCCAGCGAGCCGTTGAAGGCGCAGTACCTGCCGCCCATGTACCAAGGGCGCTGGACCGGTTCGATGTGCCTGACCGAGCCGCACGCCGGCACCGACCTGGGCTTGATCCGCACCCGCGCCGAGCCGGTGGCCGATGGCCGCTACCGCATCAGCGGGACCAAGATCTTCATCACTGGCGGTGAGCAGGACCTGACCGAGAACATCATCCACCTGGTGCTGGCGCGGCTACCGGATGCACCCGCCGGGGCCAAGGGCATTTCGCTGTTTCTGGTGCCCAAGGTGCTGGTCGACGCTGACGGCGTGCTGGGTGAGGCCAATGCAGTGAGTTGCGGTTCGATCGAGCACAAGATGGGCATCAAGGCCTCGGCCACCTGTGTGATGAACTTCGACGGCGCCTTCGGTTACCTGGTCGGCGAGCCGAACAAGGGCCTCAACGCCATGTTCACCATGATGAACTACGAGCGCCTGGGTGTGGGTATCCAGGGCCTGGCCCTGGGCGAACGTTCCTACCAGGGCGCTATCGCCTATGCCCGTGATCGCCAGCAGGGCCGTGCGCCGAGCGGCGCCGAAGCACCTGGGCAGAGTGCTGATCCGATCATCGTCCACCCGGACGTGCGGCGCATGCTGCTGACCATGAAGGCGCTGAACGAAGGCGGGCGGGCTTTTTCCACCTATGTGGCGCTGCAACTGGACCTGGCCAGGTACAGCGAGGCCCCGGTCGCGCGCGCGCAAGCCGAGGCCAAGGTCGCGCTACTGACGCCGGTGGCCAAGGCCTTCCTCACCGACATGGGGCTGGAGACCACCGTGCACGGCCAACAGGTGCTGGGTGGCCATGGCTATATCCGTGAGTGGGGCCAGGAGCAGCTGATCCGCGACTGCCGCATCACCCAGATCTACGAAGGCACCAATGGCATCCAGGCCCTCGACCTGGTGGGGCGTAAACTGTTCGCCGATGGCGGCGAGGCGTATCGCTGCGTGTCCCACGAAATTACTGCCTTTGCCGAGGTGCTGCCCGCGGCGTGCGCGGAGTTCGGCGCGCCGCTGCTGGCTGCAGTGCGCAACCTGGACGAACTGACCGCGTGGTTGCTCGATCGGGCCCAGGGCAACCCGCGTGAGCTGGGCGCCGCGGCGGTGGAGTACCTTCAGGTATTTGGCTACACCTTCTACGCCTACCTGTGGGCACGCATGGCCTTGGTTTGCCAGTGTCATGCGGCTCCGGAGCCGTTCCACCTGAGCAAGCTGGGCACCGCGCGTTTCTACTTTGCCCGCCTGCTGCCACGCATTCATTCGCTGAGCGCCAGTGTGAAGGCCGGTAGCGACAGCCTGTACCTGCTCGAGGCCGGGCAACTGTGAAGGCCGCCGACATGATCACCACTCGCATCATGCCCGCGGCGGAGCAGGCTTACGCCTATCCGCTGCTGATCAAGCGCCTGCTGCTGTCGGGCGTGCGCTACCAGCCCAACCAGGAAATCGTCTACGCCGACAAGCTGCGCTACACCTACACCACCTTGCTCGAACGCATCCAGCGGCTGGCCAACGTGCTGACCGCCGCCGGGGTCAAGCCAGGTGACACGGTAGCCTTGCTCGACTGGGACAGCCACCGGGCGCTGGAGTGCTTCTTTGCCGTGCCGATGCTGGGCGCGGTGCTGCACACGGTTAACGTGCGGCTGTCCACCGAGCAGGTGCGCTACACCATGAACCATGCCGAGGACTGCCTGGTGCTGGTGCATGACGACTTCCTGCCGTTGATGGCGCAGCTACGCGATGAGTTGCCGACGGTCGAGGGTTTCATCCGCCTCAGCGATGGCGGCCACGCAGCGCAGGCCGTGCCGTTGCTCGGCGAGTACGAAGCGTTGCTGGCGGCCGCCGAGCCACAGTTCGACTTCGCCGATTTCGACGAGCATTCGCTGGCCACGCTGTTCTACACCAGCGGTACCACCGGCAACCCCAAAGGCGTGTACTTCAGCCACCGGCAACTGGTGCTGCATACCCTGGTCGAGCAAGGCACCCTGGCGGCCTGCGGCGAAGTGCCGCTGCTACGCAGCGGCGACGTCTACATGCCTATCACACCCATGTTCCACGTGCATGCCTGGGGCGTGCCCTACGTGGCCACGGCGCTGGGCATCAAGCAAGTCTACCCCGGGCGCTACGAGCCCAATCGCCTGGTGCGTCTGTACCGTGACGAGGGCGTCACGTTCTCCCATTGCGTGCCCACGGTGCTGCAGATGATGCTGGACAGCGAGGAAGGGCGGTGCGGCGACCTGCGCGGCTGGAAGATGCTGCTGGGCGGCAGTGCCCTGACCCTGGGCCTGGCGCAGCGTGCCAGCGAGCGTGGTATCAGCGTGCACTGCGGCTACGGCATGTCGGAAAGTTGCCCGCTGCTGAGCATCACCCACCTGAGCGCCGAGCTGTTGGCACTGCCCATGGCGCAGCAGCTGCCGCTGCGTATCGATGCCGGTGTGCCGATTGCCCTGGTAGACCTGCGCATCGTCGATGCTGAAGGCAATGATGTGCCACATGATGGTGAAAGCCAGGGCGAGATCGTGGTGCGTGCGCCTTGGCTGACGCAGGGCTATCTGCACGAACCGGAGCAGGGCGCCGCGTTGTGGCTGGGGGGCTGGATGCACACCGGCGACCTGGCCTGCATCGACCCGGCGGGTGTGCTGCGGATTCGTGACCGGATCAAGGATGTGATCAAGACCGGTGGCGAGTGGGTCAGCTCGGTGGCGCTGGAGAACCTGATCAGCCAGCACCCGGCTGTCGCTTCGGTAGCAGTGATAGGCATCCCGGACCCGCAGTGGGGGTGAACAACCGTTGGCCTTGGTGGTTCGTCGTGACGGCATGCTGTTCGACCAGGCGGCATTGGCCGGGCACCTGCAGCCGTTTGTCGACAGCGGGCACCTGAACAAATGGGCGATACCGCGGCAGCTGCGTTGCGTGGACGAGATCCCCAAGACCAGCGTTGGCAAGATCGACAAGAAACGGATCCGGCAGGCATTTCTCTGAATGCTGGCAGAACCGGCTGATGGACACCTGTGGGAGCGGGCATGCCCGCGAAGCAGGCGACGCGGTGGATGGCACCGCCTACGCCGGTGTTCGCGGGCGCGCCCGCTCCCACAGGCCGGTTGCGCGATTACCTGAGCAAGAAAGCGGATGCAGCCAGGGCTGTGGATGCGTACAGTAGATTGATCGCAACCTGGCAGGAGCCTGTTATGTCCAGCGCATTCACTTTAATGCAGTCGCCCGTCGGCACCTTGACCCTGGTGGCACGTGGCGAGTGCCTGGCTGCCGTACTCTGGGAAGAGGAGCGGGAAAACCGTGTGCGCCTTGGCGCCATGCACCGTGACGACCAGTGCCCGGTGCTGCTGGAAACCGCCCGCCAGCTCGGCGAGTACTTTGCCGGCAATCGTCAGCGTTTCGAACTGGCGCTGGATTTTGCCGGCACCCAATTCCAGCGCCAGGTGTGGGCCGCGCTGTTGGCGATACCGTTCGGTGAGACCCGCAGCTACAGCGACATCGCCCGGCAGATCGGCAACCCCAGCGCGGTGCGTGCGGTAGGCGCCGCCAATGGCCGCAACCCGATCTCGATCATCGCCCCGTGTCATCGGGTGATCGGCGCTTCGGGCAGCCTGACCGGCTTTGCTGGCGGCCTGGCGGCAAAGCAGTACCTGCTGGCGCTGGAGGGCCGGCAAAGCTTGGCACTGGATCTGTAGGTGTCAACAGAACCAGCTGGCGGCCAGGCAGACCAGCAGGGCCAACGCCGAGCCGGCCATCAGGGTGTACTGCCGATGGGCCCGGCGCGCATGTGGCTTGACTGCACGCAGATACTCGCCGGGTGTCGGCGCATCAGGCCGGTGGCGCAAACCCTCGGCTATTTCGGCCAGTTGCCCCTGAATCAGCAGGCCCGTCAGGTAGTAGGTACAGGCATAGCTCAGCAACGCCAGGAACAGATAGATCATGCCGGGTGCGGGGCCAGGGGCACCGCCATGGCACTGGCGTTGGCGGTGTCCAGCACGATCAGCCCTTCGCTGTGATCATCCAGGCTGGCCAGCAAGCGCCCCTGGCTGTCCCAGGCCGCCGAGCCGCCGGCGCCAATGAAGGTGTCGGCCGGCCCCACGCAGTTGGCCAGCAACACCGGCATGCCCAGCTCGCGCGCCACCTCGGGGTAGTGCAGGTACCCCTCGCGGATGCCCTTGGCAGTTTTCGCCACGCTGACCAGGTACAGGTCGGCACCGTGTTCCCGCGCTGCGGCCGCATGCGCCATGAACATCGATTCGTAGCAGATTGCAGGCGCTACCCGGTGCGTCCCCACCTGTAGCAGCAAGGCTTGGTCGCCAGGGGTGAACCAAGGCAGTTCATCATCATGCAGGCGCCGTTTGGCATAGGCCTGGCGCGGTGCCCCGGGGCTGAAGATCGGCATGCCAATGCGGATGCCATCGGGCGATGGCAGTGGCAGG
Organism: Pseudomonas putida; assembly: GCA_029953615.1. Taxonomy (NCBI): domain Bacteria; kingdom Pseudomonadati; phylum Pseudomonadota; class Gammaproteobacteria; order Pseudomonadales; family Pseudomonadaceae; genus Pseudomonas; species Pseudomonas putida. The sequence continues at coordinate 5,069,139 of CP124529.1, forward strand.
CCGACGGCGGCAGTGATACCCAACCGGTCGCAGGCTGCCTGCAACGGGTCCAGTTGCGCCGAACTGACTGGCAGGGCGGCCTGGCGCGCGATGCTTGGCTCATAGCCGCTCAGCGACAGTTCGGGGAACACCACCAGTTCGGCGCCCAGGGCCGCGGCTTGCTCGATGCAGGCCAGGTGGCGTTGGAGGTTGGCGTGTACATCGCCCTTGAGCGACGCCAGTTGCACGGCGCACAGTTTCATGAAAACCCTTCCCTGGTACAGGTTGAAGAGCCGAGCATACTACCGGCAGCAACACCTGTTCCAGTGAAGGGATTTTCAGGATGCCGGATGGGCGGCGAAGCGCTGGCGGAACCAGTCGTTGAGCATGGCCTTCTCGGCATACAGGCGGTCGCTGCTACTGGCGACCCGGCCCGGGCGGCTGAGGTACATCTTGTCGCTGACCCGCTCCTGCGCCTGCTGGTCGGGTTTGCCCGGTTGGCTGAGGGTGTAGCTGAGGTCGATGGTCGGCCAGGTGATTTCGCGCATGAAGCGTACATCGTAGGCCTGGCTGTGCCAGGGCTCGAAGCGCCCGGCCAGGTCGATGTCGCGGATGTCGATGAGCAGTTGCTGGCCGGGTTGCAGGTAGCGTTGGCCAAGCTTCTGCAGGTATTGGGCCAGGGTGTTCATTACATAGGCGTCGGCGCCACGCTCGTAGCCGTGGCTGTCGAGGCTTGCATCGCGGAATTTTTCCGGGTGGTCGAAACGCACCTCGACCTGCGCGGCCGGGGTACCTTGTGCCATGCTGTCCAGTGACAGCGCCATCAGCACGGCACACACGAGGGCAGTACGCATGATGCACCTCCGGGGCAGATTGCGTGTGCTTCCATTTTACCCCTGGCATGGCGCTACAGCAGAGGAAGATTGCAATGGCACGGTTTCGGCGTCTGATCGCCAATCTGCGGGGACGTGACCTGGCGGTGGGCGATATCCATGGTCACTTCCAGCGCCTGCAGCAATGCCTGGGTGCGGTGGGGTTTGATCCGGCCGTGGACCGGCTGTTCAGCGTGGGTGACCTGGTCGACCGTGGCCCGGACAGCGAGGCGGCGCTGGAATGGCTGGCGCAGCCCTGGTTCCATGCCGTACAGGGTAATCATGAGGCCCTGGCAATTACCCGGGTACGTGGCGGGCGGCTCGACCTGGACATGTATCGCGCCGCTGGCGGTGGCTGGTTTCTCGACCTGCCGCGGACCCGGCAGTTGCGTTTCGTGGAGCGCTTCGAGCAGTTGCCGATTGCGATAGAGGTTGAAAGTGCGGCGGGCCTGGTAGGCCTGCTGCACGCCGACAGCCCCTATGCCGATTGGACGGTGCTGAGGACCTGGCTGGAGCTGGATGACGACCCCAAGGTAAGGGAAGTGTGCCAATGGTCACGGCGGCGGCTGAAAGTAGGCGATACCCAGCCCGTGCAGGGCCTGCGAGCCTTGTTGGTGGGCCATACGCCGGTGCTGGAAGCCAAGCTGCTGGGCAACGTCTGGCACCTGGACACCGGGGGCTGGGCCAGCGGCCATTTCACCTTGATGGACATGCGGACCCTGCAACTGGTCAGCCCCAGGCCAGGTGAAACAATAGCGCCGCAGCCAATAGCACCAGCATGACCCCCGAGGCCCGCTCCAGCCACGGCAGACAGCGAGCGAAGCGCCGCAGCACCAGCGGGTTGCCGATGGCCACCGCTACCAGCAGGTCCCACAGCAGCACGATGCTGAACATCCACAGGGCGTAGGTTGCCTTCCAGCCAATGCTGGCGTTGGCGACCATGCTGACCAGGCTGGCATAGAACAGCGCGTTCTTGGGGTTGAGGATGCCGGACAGGAACCCCATGCCCAATCCTCGCCACCACCCTTGGGCGGTTTGCTCGCCAACGACGGAGCCCAGGCTGTTTTGCCCGGCATGGCGCAGGAACAGAGTGCCGATGTACAGCAGGTAGCCGGCGCCGGCCAGTTGCAGAAGGGTGAACAGCAGGCTGCCTTCCTGTAGTACCGAAAGCCCGGTGAAAGCCATGGCGATGAACAGGCCATTGGCCAGGGCGATGCCCAGGCAGGCGCCGCTGGCAACCCGCCAGCCACTGCTGACCGAGGTGCGCGCGACCAGGAAGAAGTCCGGGCCGGGTGAGAGCAGGGCGAGGAAGTGGGCAAGTGCGATGATCAGGAATTGTTGCATGGGCGGGGCGGCTCTGAGGGAAAAACCGCAGTCTGCTGCCGGGCCAGGCAGGCGTATTGAAGAATATTGCAAATCCCGAATGCTGGCTCGGTCTCTGGATCGGCCTTGTGTCGCGATGGGCTGCGCAGCAGCCCCGGCAATATCTGCTGCGGAGCTGGGAATTTGGGGCTGCTGCGCAGCCCATCGCGACACAAGGCCGCTCCTACAGGGATCGCGCAGGTCTTCAGTCTCCTCGGTACTGCCCCGGCGTCACCCCCACATGGGCTTTGAACACCCGCTGGAAATGGCTCTGGTCGGCAAAGCCGAGCTGGTAGGCCACCTCTGCCAGCGCCTGCCCTTCACCCAGTAGCTGCCGGCCACGGGCGACCCGGGCGTTGAGCAGATAGGCATGCGGTGTAAACCCGGTAGCGGCACGAAACGCCCGGATCAACTGATAACGCCCAAGCCCGGCCTCCCGCGCCAGTACCTCCAGGCTCAACTGCGCCGGGTCCTGGCCTTCGACCCGCGCGATCAGCCCGCTCAAGGCCGTCGCCGGCAAAGCCGGTGCCGCCGCCAGTGGCGGCTGCGCGGAAAAGTCCAGGTCCCCCAGAAAAGCAATCAGCGCCGCATCCTTCTCGCTGTGGCTGGCACTGGAAAACAGCAAGTTGTTCAGCTCGCAGAACTGCGTATACACCAGTGGATCCCGACAAATACGCGCCGGTTCACCAGCCTGCGCACCGCCCGGGCCCGACTCCAGGCGCAGCTGTGCCAGCCAGTCGGCATCCACATGCAGCATCTGATAGCTCCACGCCTGCCCGGGCTCGGGGTTGCAGGCATGTACCCGGCGGGCCGGGACCAGCACCAGCGTGCCGGGCGTCAGGCGTTGCTGGCCAGTGCCGGCACCGGTGAAATGACTGTGGCCGGCATCGACCACACCGATGGAAAACGTCGGGTGGCTGTGTGCCTTGTAGCAGGCGCGGCTATGGCAGGCGCGGCGGCTTTCGACATGCGGCAGGGCCGGGTCGCGCCACAGCGCGGCATGGGAGCGGGGCATCACTGGGTCCTCGGTATGCCCGGCAGCTTATCAGGCGCCGGGCACCCATACAGTTTTTTCCGCTGGCTGTAACTTGACCCCAAGGCACGGTAACCGCCGAAATAGGCGCTCGTTGCCAAAGGAAAAACAATAATGGACCTTTCAAGCCTGCTGCTTTTCATTCCGGCCTGCTTCGCCCTGAACATGGCACCGGGGCCGAACAACCTGCTGTCGCTGCACAATGCCAGCCGCTATGGCCTGCGTACGGCTTGCTTGGCCGGCGGCGGGCGCATCGTCGCCTTCAGCGGCATGATCGCCCTGGCGGCGATGGGCCTGGCCGTGGTGCTGCACACCAGTGAATATCTGTTCCTGGCGATCAAGGTGGTGGGCGCGGCGTATCTGTTCTACATCGCCTGGCAATTGTGGCGGGCACCGGTGGGCGAGGCTGTGGTGGCAAGCGATCACCCGCGCGGCACCTGGCGCCTGGCACGTCAGGAATTTTGGGTTGCCGCCGGCAACCCGAAGGCGATCCTGATCTTCACTGCGTTCCTGCCGCAGTTCGTCTCGGTCGGCAGCGCCACCCCGGTGAGCGAGCAGTTCCTCTGGCTGGGTGTACTGTTCCTGTTGCTGGAATGGGCTGCCATCGCCATCTACGCCGGCCTGGGAGCTTACATGCAGCGCTGGTTCAGCCAGCCCGGCCCGCGCCGGTTGTTCAACCGGGTCAGTGCCTCCTTGCTGGGCTGCGCCGGGCTCGGGCTGCTGGCTGCGCGGCGCTAGAACTGCGTACTCGGCACTTAGTCGCGGTAGAACGTCTGCACCAGGTGGTAGCCGAACTTGCTCTTGATCGGCCCGTGTACCACGCGCAGCGGCTTCTTGAAGATCACCTGGTCAATGGCGCCGACCATCTGCCCGGGGCGGATCTCACCCAGGTCGCCGCCGCGCTTGCCCGAAGGGCAGGTGGAGAATTTTTTTGCGAGCACGTCGAAAGCCTCGCCATTGGCGATGCGCTGCTTGAGCTTTTCGGCTTCGTCAGCGGTCTTGACCAGAATGTGGCGGGCTTGGGCTTTCATGAGGTTACCTGTGCTTCGGGGGGGCAAAAGGGGCGCATTATGCCTGACTCGGTCAGGTTGAGGCCATCGGGGCCGCCAGGCGGCCCAATCGCCGGCAAGCCAGCTCCCACAAGGACAGCGCCAACGCTTAGTTATGCGCTGTACCTGTGGGAGCTGGCTTGCCGGCGATTGGGCTGCGCAGCAGACCTGGGCAATCACACTGGCTAGCGCAGCTCCTCGCGATCGCGAAACTGCTCCAGCGCCTCGGGGTTGGCCAGGGCATCGGTGTTCTTCACCGGCAAGCCATGCACCACGTTGCGAATCGCCAACTCCACCAGCTTGCCGCTGATGGTACGCGGGATGTCATCGACCTGGGCGATCACCGCCGGTACATGGCGGGGCGTTGTGAACTGGCGGATCACCTGGCGGATGTGCTGGCGCAGGGCCTCATCCAGCTGCAGGCCGTCACGCAGGCGAACGAACAGCACCACCCGCACATCACCTTGCCAGTCCTGGCCGATGGCCACGCTTTCCAGCACCTGCTCGACCTTTTCCACCTGGCGGTAGATCTCCGCCGTGCCAATACGCACCCCGCCAGGGTTGAGCACGGCATCGGAGCGGCCATGAATCACCAGCCCGCCGTCGGCACGCTGCTCGGCATAGTCGCCCTGGGCCCACACCCCAGGGAACTGGCTGAAGTAGGCATCGTGGTAGCGGCTGCCGTCGGTATCCTTCCAGAACCCCAGCGGCATCGACGGGAAGTTGCGTGTGCACACCAGCTCGCCTTTTTCGCCCTGCACCGGCTGGCCATGCTCGTTCCATACCTCCACCGCCATGCCAAGGCCCTTGCACTGGATTTCGCCACGGCGCACTGGGAGGGTCGGGTTGCCCAGCACGAAACAGGAGACGATATCGGTGCCGCCGGACATCGACGCCAGGCACAGGTCGGCCTTGATCTTGCGGTACACATAGTCGTAGCTGTGTGGCGACAACGGCGAGCCGGTGGACAGCAGCAGGCGCAAGCTGGTCAGGCGGTGGCTTGCCGCGGGCTCCAGGCCCGCCTGCTCCAGCGCCGCCAGGTACTTGGCGCTGGTACCGAAGGCCTGGATGCCCTCGGCGTCGATCAGGTCCAGCAGCCGCTCGGGGCCGGGGTGGAAGGGCGAGCCGTCATACAGCACCAGCGTGGCGCCCACTGCCAGGCCGCTGGCCAGCCAGTTCCACATCATCCAGCCGCAGGTGGTGTAGTAGAACAGCACATCATCGGCCTTCAGGTCGTTGTGCAGGCCGTGTTCCTTCAGGTGCTGTAACAACACGCCGCCAGCGCGGTGGACGATGCACTTGGGCACGCCGGTGGTGCCGCTGGAATACAGGATGTACAGCGGGTGATCGAAAGGCAGCGGGGTGAAGCGGGGCTCGCCGCCAGGCTGATAGAACTCGTCCCACAGGCTGACATTCGCGGCCTGGAATTCGTCGACACGCGTTCCGCTGCGGGTGTGGGGTACCACGATCAGCTGTTCCAGCCCGGGCAGCTGCGCGCACACCTGGTTGACCTTGTCCACCTGGTCGATGTCTTTGCCGGCGTACTGGTACCCGGCGCAGGCGATCAGCAGCTTGGGTTCGATCTGGCCGAAACGGTCGATGATGCCGTGTACGCCAAACTCGGGCGAGGCGCTGGACCACACCGCACCGAGGCTGGTGCAGGCCAGCATGGCCACCAGCGTCTGCCAGGTATTGGGCATGATGGCGGCAACCCGGTCGCCGGGGACGATGCCGGCGGCCTTGAAGGCTGTTTGCAGGCCGGCTACCTGGACGGCCAGCTGGGCATGGGTGAACTGCTGGCGTTGCCCGTCTTCGCGCACGGCGACCAGGGCCGGGCGATCGTCACGGCGGCGCAGCAGGTGTTCGGCGAAGTTGAGGGTGGCGTTGGCGAACCACTGGGCATCGGGCATCTGCGGCCCCTCGCTGAGCACCTGGCTTGGCGGGGTATGCCAGTGAACGTGGAAATAGTCGGCAAGGGTTTGCCAGAAGGCAGGGCGCTGTTCGATGCTCCAGCGATGCAGTGCAGGGTAGTCGCCGAGTTGCAGGTTGTAGCGCAGGTTGACCCGGCGGCGGAAGGCATCCATCCGGCTGGCCTCGATCTGCGCCGTGGAGGGGCGCCAGAGCACATCGTTCATGCCGAACCTCCAGATGATCACTTGGATTCGAGGGCGCCTTCGCGGGCTCGCCCGCTCCCACAGGTACAGCGTAGATGTCCAGCCTGGTGATAGCCTGTGGGAGCGGGCGTGCCCGCGAAAAAGCCCCTGGCAGCAGGGGCTTGCGCGTTACTCTACTTTAGCCTTTTGCACGTCCTGCGACGCGCTCCAGACGCGGTAGCGCACTTCGACATCCTTGGGCACATACACCACCACCGGCAGCTTGCTGTTGTAGCGCAGCATGAAGCCTTCACCGACCACCGGCACGAAGGCCTCGGTCTTCTTGCCATCTGGGCAGGCCATCAGTGTGCTGGCCGGGCCGCTGACCTTGTCCAGGCGGTAGTAGCTATAGCCCCAGCCTTCCAGGGTACGTTCCTCCAGGCTGCCGCCCAGGCGCTGGCGATTGCAGTCTACCTTCAGGGTCTTGCCGGCGAGAATTTCCAGTTGATAGGCCGACTCGTCAGCCTGGGCCGGCAGGTGGATGACCTGCCGGGTGAAGCCTTTTTCCGCCTCGGGATAGGGCGCGACGTCCTTCAGGCTGGCTGCCATCGCGGGTGCGGCGGCAGCCAGGGTCAGGGCCAGGATCACGGTCATCGGGGTTGGGCGCATAGGGCCTCCTTGCAGATAAACGAATGCAAGACCGCCGCCAGGCCCAGGCCGCCCGTCACTGGGCCAACCAGCCACCATCGACGTTCCAGGCGGCACCGCGAACCTGGCTACCGGCCTCGCTGCACAGGAATAGTACCAGTTCACCCAAGTGTTCGGGGGTGACGAAGGCCAGCGATGGCTGTTTTTCTGCCAGCAGATCGTGCTGTGCTTGCAGTGGATCGCCACCGTTGGCAGCACGATCGTCGATCTGCTTCTGCACCAGCGGGGTCAGCACCCAGCCAGGGCAGATGGCATTGCAGGTAACGTTGCTGGTGGCGGTTTCCAGGCCTACCACCTTGGTCAGGCCGACCACGCCGTGCTTGGCCGCCACATAGGCCGCCTTGCCGGTGGAGCCGACCAGGCCATGCACCGAGGCGATGTTGATGATGCGCCCCCAGTTGCGCGTGCGCATGCCGGGCAGGGCCAGGCGCGTACCGTGGAACACGGCCGACAGGTTTAGGGCGATGATCTTGTCCCAGCTTTCCAGCGGAAACTGCTCCACCGGCGCCACGTGCTGGATACCGGCGTTGTTGACCAGGATGTCGACGCCGCCGAACTCGCGTGCGGCCAGGGCGAACAGCGCTTCGATCTGGCTCACGTCCGACAGGTCGGCCGGGTGATGGATTGCCTTCACCCCGTGCCGGGCGATCTCGGCCAGCGCCGGGGACGGGTCGCCAAAGCCGTTGAGCACGATGTTGGCGCCTGCACGGGCCAGCACCTGGGCAATGCCCAGGCCGATGCCGCTGGTGGAACCGGTGACCAGTGCGGTCTTGCCTTTTAGGGTCATGCAAAGCTCCTTAGACGATGCCCGTGGCGTAGAACGTGGCGATGACCACGAACACCGCCAGGGTCTTGATCAGGGTAATACCGAAAATGTCCTTGTAGGCCTCACGGTGGGTCAGCCCGGTCACGGCCAGCAGGGTGATGACTGCACCGTTGTGCGGCAGCGTGTCCATGCCACCACTGGCCATGGCGGCCACCCGATGCAGCACTTCGAGCGGGATGTTGGCGGCATTGGCGGCGGCGATGAAACTGTCGCCCATGGCCGCCAGGGCGATGCTCATGCCGCCCGAGGCAGAGCCGGTGATACCGGCCAGCAAGGTCACGGTGATGGCTTCGTTGACTAGCGGGTTGGGGATGCCGCGCAGGGCGTCGGCCAGTACCAGGAAGCCCGGCAGCGAGGCGATTACCGCGCCAAAACCGTATTCCGAGGCGGTGTTCATGGCCGCCAGCAAGGCACCGCCCACGGCGCTCTTGGTGCCTTCGGCCAGGCGGGCACGGATGGCGCCGAAGGCACACACCAGCACCATCAGGATGCCCACCAGCAACGCCGCCTGCACCGCCCAGATGGCTGTGAGCTTGGCCACATCGCTTTGCACCGGCGCGCTCATGCCGGGCAATTGCAGGCTGTGGCTGGGGCCGTACCACTGCGGAATCCATTGGGTGAACAGCAGGTTCATCACCCCGACCAGCAGCAGCGGCGACAGAGCCAGCCAGGGGTTGGGCAGGGCCAGGTCGGCAGCGGTTTCCGGTTCGTTGCGCAAGTCGCTGCCGTAGCCTTCACCGGCGCGCTGGGCCTTGTTGCGCTGGCGCTGCAGGTAGGCCATGCCGGCGCAGAATACGAACAGCGTGCCGATCAGGCCCAGCCAGGGTGCGGCCCAGGCGGTGGTGTTGAAGAAGGTGCTGGGGATGATGTTCTGGATCTGCGGGGTGCCGGGCAGGGCGTCCATGGTGAACGAGAACGCGCCCAAGGCAATGGTTGCCGGGATCAGGCGCTTGGGGATGTTGCTCTGGCGGAACATTTCGGCGGCAAACGGGTACACCGCGAAAACCACCACGAACAGCGACACGCCGCCGTAGGTGAGCAGGGCGCAGACCAGCACGATCACCAGCATCGCCTGGCGGGTGCCGAGCACACGGATGGCGGCGGCAACGATCGAGCGCGAGAAGCCGGACAGCTCGATGAGCTTGCCGAACACGGCGCCCAGCAGGAACACCGGGAAGTAGAGCTTGATGAAGCCGACCATTTTCTCCATGAACACCCCGGTGAATGCGGGGGCCACGGCGGACGGGTCGGTGAGCAGGACGGCGCCGAGGGCGGCGATGGGGGCGAAAAGGATTACGCTGTAGCCGCGATAGGCAGCCAGCATCAGCAGGGCCAGCGCGGCAAGGGCGATGAGCACGGTCATCGGGGTGGGTCTCCTGGGGTGAGTCTTGTTTTTATCGGTGAGCAGGAGATAGCGGAAAATCGTGCCAAACACTAACTAATTGATTTTTATGATTTATTTTCTTGTTATTGAAAATGTTGTCTACATTTTGAGACTGTAGGGGGCTGCTTTGCAGCCCATCGCCGGCAAGCCAGCTCCCACAGGATTACCCATAAGTCTGAAATCGGCGCATAACCTTGTGGGAGCTGGCTTGCCGGCGATCGAGGGCGAAGTCCTCGCAGCAATCTCAAATTAGAAACATCAGTCTCCAATTGGAGACGAAAGCCCCAGCGCCACCATCTTCTTGTACAAGGTCGATCGCCCCAATCCCAATGCCTGCGCGGCCTGCGGCACATTTCCCTCATGCTCGGCCAATGCCCCGGCAATCAACTTGCGCTCGAACTCAGCGCAGGCTTCGCGGTAGCTCTGCCGCACTGGCGCAGCCGCCACCGGGCTCAACGGCCCCAATGCCGCGCGCAAATCCGCCACCCCCAGCCGCGGCTGATCCGCCAGCAGCGTGGCCCGCTCCAGCACATTGCGCAGCTCGCGGATGTTCCCCGGCCATGCATGCCGCGCCAGTAACTGCTGCGCTTCGGCCTCCATCTCGTACTGGCTGCCCAGTTCGCCGAGGATGGCCTCGCACAGCGCCGGCAGGTCCTCCAGCCGTTGCCGCAGTGGCGGCACCTCGATCGGCAGCACATTCAGCCGGTAATACAGGTCGGCGCGGAATGCCCCGCGGGCGATGGCGGCCGGCAGGTCGATGGAAGTGGCGGCAATGATGCGCACATCACTGCGCAGCATCTGGTTCGAGCCTACCGGCTCGTATTCCTTCTCCTGCAACACCCGCAGCAGCTTGCTCTGCAGGGCCAGCGGCATATCGCCAATCTCGTCGAGGAACAGCGTGCCGCCTTCGGCCAGTTGCAGCTTGCCGCTGCGGCCCTTGCGGTCAGCCCCGGTAAAGGCGCCGGGGGCGGTGCCGAAGAACTCGGCTTCCAGCAGTGTCTCGGGGATTGCCGCACTGTTGATGCTGACAAACGCCTTGTGCGCCCGCGCCGAGGTCGCATGGATGGCATGGGCCAGCAGTTCCTTGCCGGTGCCGGTTTCACCCAGCAGCAACACCGGCGAATCACTGCTCGCGCCACGCCGGGCGCGGCGCTTGGCCTCCAGGCTGGCGGTGCTGCTGCCGACGAACTGGGCGAAGCTGTACCTGGCCTGGCGGGCACGCAGTTGCGAGCGGGTCGAGGCCAGCTCCTGCTGCATGCTGGAGTAGCGTTTAAGCAGCGGCGATAGGCTGCGCAACTCATCGAACAGGGCAAAGCCGATGGCGCCGATCAGCGCGCCCTGGTCGTCGTGGATGGGCAGGCGCATTACTACCAGCGGCTCGTTCGGGGTGTCGAGCATGTCCAGCAGGATCGGCCGGCCATTGCTCACCACCTCGCGCATCAGGCTGCCCGGGATCACCGCTTCGCAGGGTTGGCCGATGGCACTGGCGGCGTCGGCCAGGCCAAAGCGCCTGGCGTAACGTTCGTTCATCCAGACGATGCGCGCCTGGCGGTCGACAATCACCGTGCCTTCGCTGGACTGCTCGATGATCTCGAACAGCGAGCGGATCGCCAGTTGCCGCACCTGGGGGTAGTCCTTGAGGCTGTCGCTGTCGTGCATGGGTAAATTCCAAATCATTAAAAACAGTGCCGGCCTCTTCGCGTGCTTGCCCGCTCCCACAGGTACCCCACAGTCCCCAGATTGGTGGTGAGCCTGTGGGAGCGGGCAAGCCCGCGAAGAGGCCAGAGCTGAAAACCTATCCCCTGGGGTCGAACGCCTCGCGCAATGCATCCCCGATAAACACCAGCAGCGACAGGATCACCGCCAGCGCAAAGAATGCAGTAAAGCCCAGCCAGGGTGCTTCAAGGTGCTGCTTGCCCTGGGTCACCAGCTCTCCCAGGGAGGCACTGCCAGCCGGCATGCCAAAACCGAGAAAATCCAGCGCAGTCAGGGTAGTGATCGCCCCGGTCAGCATGAACGGCACATAGGTCAGCGTGGCGTTCATCGCATTGGGCAAGATGTGTCGCAGCATCACCTGGGTGTCTGGCAGGCCCAGCGCCCGGGCGGCCTTCACGTACTCCAGGTTGCGGCCGCGCAGAAACTCCGCGCGCACCACGTCGACCAGGGTCAGCCAGGAGAACAGCGCCATGATCCCCAGCAGCCACCAGAAGTCCGGCTCGACGAAGCCGCTGAGGATGATCAGCAGGTACAGCACCGGCAACCCCGACCACACCTCCAGCAGGCGCTGGCCGATCAGGTCGACCCAGCCCCCGTGGTAGCCTTGCAGGGCACCGGCTGCCACCCCGATCAGCACGCTGACCCCGGTCAGGGCGAAGGCGAACAGCAAGGATACCCGCGTGCCATACAGCACCCGGGCCAGCACGTCACGGCCCTGGTCGTCGGTACCCAGCCAGTTGCTGGCGCTTGGCGGGCTTGGGGTGGGTACTTGCAGGTCGTAGTTGGGGGTATCGGCGCTGAACGGGATGGGTGCGAACAGCATCCAGCCGCCTTGCTGTTCGATCAGCTGGCGTACATAGGCGCTGCGGTAGTCTGGCTGGAACGGCAGCTGGCCGCCGAACTGCTGCTCGGTGTAGCGCTTGAGCGCCGGCACGTACAGGTCGCCCTTGTAGCTCAGCAGCAGCGGTTTGTCGTTGGCCACCAGTTCGGCACACAGGCTTAGCAGCAGGAGGGCTGCGAACAGCCACAGCGAAACCCAGCCGAGGCTGTTGCGGCGAAAGCGTTGCAGGCGGCGACGCGAGATCGGCGAAAGCATCAGTGTGCCCTCGCATCGAAGTCGATACGCGGGTCGAGCAGGGTATACGACAGGTCACCGATCAGGCGGATCAGCAGGCCCGCCAGGGTGAAGATGAACAGCGTGCCGAATACCACCGGGTAATCCCGCGACACGGCCGCTTCGTAACTCATGCGGCCCAGGCCATCGAGCGAGAAGATCACCTCGATCAGCAACGAGCCGGCAAAGAACACCGTGATCAGCGCCTGCGGCAACCCCGCCACCACCAGCAGCATGGCATTGCGCAGCACGTGGCCATACAGCACCCGATGCTCGCTCAGGCCCTTGGCGCGGGCGGTAACCACGTATTGCCGGGAAATCTCGTCGAGGAAGGCGTTCCTGGTCAGCAGTGTCAGGGTGGCGAAGCCGCCGATCACCAGGGCACCGACCGGCAGCACCAGGTGCCAGAAGTAGTCGGCGACCTTGCCCAACAGGCTGAGCTCGTCGAAGTTGTCCGATACCAGGCCACGCACCGGGAACCAGTTGAGCGAGGTGCCGCCGGCGAACAGCACGATCAGCAACAGGGCGAACAGGAACGAAGGCAGGGCATAGCCGACCACGATCAGTGCACTGCTCCAGGCATCGAAGCGGCTGCCATGGCGCACCGCCTTGCGGATGCCCAGCGGGATCGACACCAGGTAGGTGATCAGCGTGGCCCAAAAGCCCAGCGACAGGGTTACCGGCAACTTGTCGAGGATCAGGTCGGTGACCTTGGCGCCACGGAAGAAGCTGTTGCCGAAATCCAGCCGGGCGTACTGGCCCAGCATCAACCACAGGCGCTCGGGGGCGGACTTGTCGAAGCCATACTGGCGCTTGATCTCCTCGATCAGTTTCGGGTCCAGGCCACGGGTAGCCCGTGACTCGCCGTGCACCACCTCGGCCCGGGCACCGGGCGCGCCACCGCCAATGCCTTGCAGGCGTGCCACCGCCTGCTCCACCGGGCCACCCGGTGCGGCCTGGACGATGGCGAAGTTGACCAGCAGTATCGCCAGCAAGGTCGGGATGATCAGCAGCAGTCGGCGCAGGATATAGGCGGTCATGGCGAGGATTTCCGGCGTTCGGCCATTTGCGCGTTGCTCAGCGCGGCAGGGCTGACTTCCCACCAGGTGTCCAGGCCTTCGTCATAGGCCGCCTGCACCTTGGGCACGCCGAAGCGGTTCCACCAGACGGTGGAACTGCCTGGCGGGTAGTAGTTGGGGATCCAGTAGTAGCTCCATTGCAGTACCCGGTCCAGGGCATGGGCGTGGTGCAGCATGTCGGCCTGGCTGTCGGCGCGTACCAGGCCGTCGATCAGGCGGTCCACGGCCGGGTCTTGCAAAACCATCAGGTTGTTCGACCCGGGGTCATGCGCCGCGGCCGAACCAAAGTAGTTGTACAGCTCGGCGCCGGGCGACAGGGTGACCGGATAGCCGGTGACGATCATGTCGTAGTCACGTGCCATCAGGCGATTGACGTACTGGGCCGAGTCGACGTTGCGGATGTCCAGGGTCACGCCAATCTGTGCCAGGTTGCGCTTCCACGGCAGCAGCAGGCGTTCCATGCCTGCCTGGCCATTGAGGAAGGTGAACGCCAGCGGCGTGCCCTGGCTGTTCACCAGGCGGTCGCCCTCGGGGCGCCAGCCGGCTTGCTCGAGCAGCGCCAGTGCCTGCAGCTGTTGCTTGCGGATGATCCCCGAGCCATCGGTGACCGGAGCGGTGAACACGGTGCTGAAGACTTCATCCGGTACCTGGCCGCGCAACGGTTCGAGCAGCTTCAACTCGCCGGCATCCGGCAGTTGGCGGGCGGCCAGCGGGGTATTGGAGAATACGCTCTGCTGGCGGATGTACATGTTGCGCATCATCTGCCGGTTGCTCCACTCGTAGTCCCACAGCAGGCCCAGCGCCTGGCGCACGCGGCGGTCCTTGAACTGCGGCCGGTCTAGGTTGAACACGAAGCCCTGGGCCACCTGCGGTTTGGCCGGGCCCAGGTGGGCGCGCTGCAGGCGCCCGTCGTCCAGTGATGCGCCGTTGTAGCCCAGGGTGTAGGCAGTGGCGGAGAACTCGCGGTTGTAGTCGTAACCGCCGCCCTTGAGCACCTGCCGCGCCACTTCGGTATCACCGAAGTATTCGATGCGCAGTTTGGCGAAATTGTAGCGGCCACGACTGACCGGCAGGTCGCGCGCCCACCAGTTGGGGTCGCGCTCGAAGGTGATGCTGCGGCCGTTGTCGATGTGCCCGATACGGTACGGCCCGCTGCCGACCGGCTTGTCGAAGCCGGCGCCGTTGGCAAAGTCGCGCTGCTGCCAGTCGTGCTCGGGCAGTACCGGCAGGCTGGCGATGTCCAGCGGCAGGGTGCGGCCGTGGTCGGGTTTGAAGTCGAAGCGCACGCTGTGCGGGCTTTCCACGATAACAGCGGCAACATCCGCGAACTGGGTGCGGTACTTGAGGCTGCCCTTGCTCATCAGCAGCTCGAAGGTAAAGCGTACGTCCTCGGCGCGCACCGGCTTGCCATCGGCGAAAGTGGCGCGCGGGTCGATCTCGAAACGCAGCCAGGCATCCTCCGGGCCGCGCTCCATGCGCCGGGCGATCAGGCCGTAGACGGTGTAGGGTTCGTCGAATGAGCGCACGGCAAGCGGCGCGTACAGCAGGCCATCGACTTCACTGACGCCGATGCCTTTGTCGATGTAGGGCAGGATATGGTCGAACTGGCCGATCTCGATGGCCGAGCGGCGCAGGATGCCGCCCTTGGGGGCGTCGGGGTTGACGTAGTCGAAGTGCTGGAAAGTGGTGGTGTAGCGGGGGGCTTCGCCGTAGACGGTGAGGGCGTGGGTGGGGGCGGCCTGGGCCATCAAGCTCATGCACGCAAACACAAGCCCCCAAAGTACTTGTGGGAGCGGGCGTGCCCGCGAATGCGTCAGACCAGACAATGGGGTTGCCTGATCTGGCCTATTCGCGGGCACGCCCGCTCCCACAAGGGATCTCATCACCTGAAAGGTGACTTAGTCCTGGCGGCTGGTCACTTCCAGCAGGTGGTAGCCGAACTGGGTCTTCACCGGGCCTTGCACGGTGTTGATCGGGGCGCTGAACACCACGGTGTCGAACTCCTTGACCATCTGGCCCGGGCCGAACGAGCCCAGGTCACCGCCCTGGCGGCTGGACGGGCAGGTGGAGTTGGCTTTGGCGATTTCAGCGAAGTCGGCGCCTGCTTCGATCTGGGCTTTCAGTTCGTTGCATTTATCTTCGCTGCTGACCAGGATGTGGCGGGCGGTTGCACGGGCCATGGGTACTGCTCCTTGGGGTAAAAAGGCAAGCCTAGCGCACTTGTCCGGGGTATGTCTCGCCAGGCTTGCAAGCCGCTGCCTACAGTTTTTGTGCCGCCTCGCGCAACAGGGTTTCGGTCGAGGCCCAGCCCAGGCAGCCGTCGGTGATCGACACGCCGTACTTCAGCGCGCCCTTGCCCAGCGCCTGGCAGCCGTCGAACAAGTGCCCTTCGACCATTACGCCGACGATCGAACGGTCGCCGGCCAGGCGCTGCTCCAGCACATCGTTGAATACCGCCGGCTGGCGCGCCGGGTCCTTGCCGCTGTTGGCATGGCTGCAGTCGACCATGATCCGCGCCTGCAACCCCGCCTTGGCCAGCGCCTGGCGGGCCATGGCGATGCTGTCGGCGTCAAAGTTCGGGCCCTTGTGGCCACCACGCAGTACCAGGTGGGTGTCCGGGTTGCCCAAGGTCTCGATGATGGCCGGGTAGCCCTGCGCATCCATGCCGAAGTGGCGGTGCGGGTGGGCGGCGCTGCGCATGGCGTCGCTGGCGATGGCGACGCCGCCGTCGGTGCCGTTCTTGAAGCCGACCGGCAACTCCAGGCCACTGACCATTTCGCGGTGGATCTGCGATTCGGTGGTGCGCGCGCCAATCGCGGCCCAGGCCAAAAGGTCATCGAAGTAGCCGGCGGCCATGGGCTGCAGCAGTTCGGTGGCAACCGGCAGGCCGCGCTCGATCATGTTCAGCATCAGCCCGCGGGACAGGGCGATGCCGGCGTGCATATCGTCGCTGCCATCGAGGTGCGGGTCGTAGGCCAGGCCTTTCCAGCCGACCGTGGTGCGGGGTTTTTCGACGTAGGCGCGCATCACCAGCAGCAGCTTGTCGTCGACTTCGCGGCTGAGGGCGGCCAGGCGGTCGGCGTATTCCAGGGCCGAGCGCGGGTCGTGGATCGAGCACGGCCCAACGATCACCAGCAGGCGCTGGTCGCGGCCTTCGAGGATGTCGCGGATGGCCTGGCGGTGGGCATGGACTTGCTGGGTAAGTTCGCTGGACAGCGGCATTTGCTGCTTGAGCAGGTGCGGGCTGGGCAGGCGCTGGCTGACGGTGGTGTTGGCTGCTTGCGGCTGGGTCAGGGCGAGGCTGGAAGCTTGCATGGCGTTTTTCCCTGGGCGGACAGCGGGTTCTGGCCCGCTTGGTCGGCCCTATCGAGGTGTTCGACAGATCGTTGAATTCGTATTGGCTGCTGCATTGCCACCTGTGGAAGACCGAACGGAGGCGGCAGGCTGGCCCGAACGGGATTGGCTAAATCGCCAGGCGTAGGTGTTTGCGTAGTAATAAGTGGCGTAGTTCATGAATCTGTCCTCAATGTGAATCGGTGTTGTTCAAAGGCCTGAAAAGCAAAACCCCCGGTCGGGGAGCCGACCGGGGGTTTGAGTATTCTCATGTTCGGCGGCCCCTCGAAGGTGGGCGCCGTGTGGGTATCGGCGCCTAGTGGCTAAACCAATACCCGAAGTAATAGCTGGCAGGTGCCACGCAGCCGGCAACGGCCAGCACAGGGCGCAGGGTGCGACCGGTGTGGTTGGCGTGGTTGCGGGTGTGTTTTGGCATGTTGCTCTCCAGTGATTGAGCCCGAGCTTACTTCAGTTTCGCCGGGCCATTCAATGGATAAATGCTATGGGGACGATCAATTGCTTTTTGTACTGGAAGGATCAATGGCCGTAGCGCCCGACCAGGCTTTGCGCGCCTAACGCGTGGCCTTGCAGCAGTTGCAGCAGGCCGCTGCGGTCCAGGCCCTCTGGCAGGGTGCCCAATGGCAGGTCGGTGGCGATCAGCGTCAGTGCGTAGTGGTGCGGGTTGTCGCCGGCGGGTGGGCAGGGGCCTCGGTAGCTGAGCGTGCCCCGCGAGTTGCGCCCCACCGTCACGCCTTGCCCGGTCAGCCCGGCGACGCCTTCCTTCAACCCATCCTGAGCCGGGTCGATGTTGTAGGCGAGCCAGTGGACCACGCCAATACCTTTGCCGCCGTCCGGGTCGAACATGATCAACGCCAGTGACTGGGTGCCTGCGGGGAGGTTGTCCCAGCTCACTTGCGGAGTGCGCTCTTCACCGGCACCGCAGGCCGGATCCGCGCCAACCTGTTGCAAGGCGATCACGCCGCCATCGGTAAACGACGATGAGCTGATCGACAGCGCGCCCTGGCCACCGGCGACGGCCAAGGCGCCGCACGGCAGCAGGGCGGCGAGCAGCCAGGGTTTGAGGTTCATGGCGAATCCTTGGCAGGGCGTTGTGCCGCAGTGTAGCCCAGGCTGGCCTCAATGGCTGTCCTGGTCCTCGGCGGTGCCACCCGAATGCCCGGCGCCAGAACCGGTGGCTTCGCCGGTGCTGTTGGAGCCGCCAGCGGCGCCGTCGGCGGCATCGCTGTTGCTGCCGGTGTCGCTGCTGTCGTTGGCCTTGCTGCTGCCTGGGCTATTGACGCTGCTGCCTTCACCGGAGGTCTTGCCACCGTACTGGTCGGTTTGCGGGCGGCTGTCGGTGTCTGTGTCGGTGGCGGCGAAGCTGGTGCCAATAACGCTGGCCATGGCCAGGGCAAGACAGAGTGAGAGTGGGCGAATGCGGATCATGGAACGTCTCCTTTGCGGATGATCTGTCATTCGTTGGGCTGGGGGCGGGGAGCGGGGTGCCGCCTGGACGACGGATGGTCATTTTTTGCGGGCTGCAGCACAACCCGGTCGCCATGCAAGGCCGCAAAAAGGGGGCGCGCGCGCCCCCTGAAGCAGGCGATCAGCGGCAGTTGCCCGCCTTGCGATAACCCGCTGCCTGCGCCTCACCCTCGGTGGCGAAGGTGACCTGGTTCTTCGCGGTAACCTGGGTATAGCCCGGGCAGCCGACGGAAAGGTGATAGACGTGGCTGTTGCGGTTGCCAAGCACCGCCCCCACAGACCCGGCACTGGCCAGGCTCGGCTTGGCCTCAGGCTTGGCGGCCTTCGCCGGCACCGCCTGCACCACGCCACTGCCGACTGGCGTGTAGCCGGCCGTCCATTTGCGTTCACCGGTCACGAAGGGGTTGGCATGCCCCATGATCGCGGCAATGCGCCGGTCACGCTCTTTTTCCCAGGCCGACACCGGGTGCTGTTTGTCCCAGGCCATCAGCAACTGCTGCTGTTGGCGCGACATGTTCAGCTTGTAACGGTCGTACATGTAGAAGGTGGTGCGGGCGACCAGGCCTTTCACTTCGTCACGTGGTTCGGCAGCACGCTGCACGAAGTCCACCTTGGTGGTGCACTGCCCGTATTGCCCGGCATTGCCAGCAACCATGCCGTAGCTGAAATTGCTGCGGTCGCCGTTGACCTCGCCCACTGCCGGGTACAGGTTGAACAGGTCGGCTTCCATGGCGCGAAACACCGGGTCGTCATCCACGCAATGCTCGCGGCCACCGTTTTTCCAGCACTGGCGCTGGTTGCCGAAGGTGTAGGCCGGCACGATGTGCTCCCATTCGGTGCGTTCGGCGCGGTTCTGCTGCTTGCGGGTCTGGTAGCCGCACGAGGCGGCATCGATACGCCCGCCAGACTTGCCCACCCAGGTCCACTTGCAGCCGCAGTACAGGTCGCCCATGGCACTGCTGGCCTGGTCCAGGTACACCTTCTGCTTGGCTATCACCTTGGCCTCGGTGAAGGTCGCCGGCGGGCTGGCCAGCGCGGGGAGGGTGAAGGAAAACAGTAACGATACGGCGTAAAGCAGTGATTTCATGGGAAAAACATATTTCAGGTTGGGGCGCGCATTGTAATCGTTTCCTCCGGGCTGACCAGCATGGCAGCCCCGTCACGCTATCTGTCAGGCCTTGACCTCAGTGCCCGCCCTTCATTCGCCGTGCCACCAGGTAGATCCCCAGCCCGGCCAGCGCTGTCGCTGCGCCGATGTAGCCGGTGCTGGTCCAGCCCATGCCAGCGGAAATCGCCATGCCACCCAGCCACGGCCCCAGCGCATTGGCCAGGTTGAACGCCGCATGGTTGGACGCCGCCGCCAGGCTTGGCGCTTCATGGGCAATGTCCATCAGGCGGATTTGCAACGGCGCCGCCAGGGCAATCATGGTGCCGACCAGGCCGATGCCCAGCAGCAGGCTCCACAGCGCCTGTGCGGCAAAACTGAAGAACAGCAGCACTGCAATCGACCACACCAGCACCAGCCCTACGGCGCGGAACTGCAGGCGGTCGAACAGCTTGCCACCGGCGATGTTGCCGACAATGCCACCGACGCCGAACGCCGCCAGGCCGAACGGAATCCACTGCGGCGACACCTGGGTCACCTGCAACATGGTCGGCGCCAGGTAGCTGAACACACAGAACATGCCGGCAAAGCCGATCGAGGCGATGCCCAGCGCCATCCACACTTGCGGCAGGGTGAAAGCTTGCAGTTCCTTGCGCGGGTCGCTGCGCACTTCATCGTGGCGCTGGGGCACGAAGCGCCAGACCAGGGCGATGGTGCACAGGGCGATCACGCCGACCAGCACGAACGCCGAGCGCCAGCCAAAGTACTGGCCCAGCAAGGTGGCGACCGGGTTGCCGAGCAACATGGCCAGGGTCAGCCCCATCATCACCCGGGCCACGGCCCCCGCCCGATGGTCCTTGGCCACCATGCTCGACGCCACCACCGCCGCGATGCCGAAGTAGGCGCCATGGGGCAGGCCGCTGATGAAGCGGAAGGCGACCAGGCCACCGAACGAGGGAGCGAAGGCGGTAGCCAGGTTGCCAAGGGCATACAGCGCCATCAGCAACAGCAGCATGTGCTTGCGCAACAGCCGGGCACCGATGATCGCCAGTGTCGGGGCGCCGACCATTACGCCCAGCGCGTATGCGCTGATGGCATGGCCCACCTGGGGCTCGCTCAATTGCAGGTTGCTGGCGATATCGGGCATCAGGCCCATGATGGCGAACTCGCCGGTGCCAATGGCAAAACTGCCCAGCGCCATGGAGGCTTCCATCTTGGCGACGGTACTTTTGCCATGGAGAGGGGGTAATTCCTGAACTGACATCTGGATCCTTGTTGAAACATGCTGAAACGTTCAAGGCGGGATCATAGTCAATCCGAGAGGGTGACGTCGAGGAAGCTGGCCGGCTTCCTGGGCCTGCGGCATGAACAGCACCTGTGGGAGCGGGCATGCCCGCGAAGAATCCAGCGCGGAGGATGGCACCGGCTGCGCCGGTGTTCGCGGCGGTTCGACGCCTCGACACGCCCGCTCCCACAAGGCCCTGCACAAGCCTGGGAGGGGGGTTACAACGTCAGCTTCTTGCTGAACTTGGTCTCCATGACAATGTGCGACGCCGTCTGCGTCACACCCTTGATCATGTTGATGCGGGTCAGTTCGGCATTCAGTTCGCCCAAGGTATGGGTGGTCAGGTGGATGATGAAGTCCATTTCGCCCGACACCGCATACACCGCCTGCACCGACTCCATCTTGCGCAAGGTGGTCATCACGTCGGTGTAGCTCTTGTTGCTGCACGAGGTCATGGTGAAGCAGTTGATTACCTGCTGCAGCTTGTCCTGGTCGATGCGCACACTGTAACCGGTGATCACGCCCGCGTTTTCCAGGCGGTTGATACGCTCCTGCACCGCCGAACGTGACACGCCCAGCTTGCGTGCCAGCGAGGCGGTGGGTTCGCGGGCATTGGCCTGCAGCAGCGCCAGCAGTTGGCGGTCCTTTTCGGTGAGCTTGAACAGTGCGCCGGGGGGAAGGGCGTCCATGGCGATTCCTGATTGTCGTTCTAGTTGGTGTACTGCGAGCGCGCTTCCTGGAACCGGTCCATGAGCTTCAGCCCGGCATAAACCGCTTGTGCAGCAGCAGGCCCGAACGGCCCTCCGTTCCATTGCAGGCCGTAGGCATCGAACAGGCGGTAACGATCGGTTTCGCCGCACAGCGCCTCGGCGACCACCCTGGCGCCCACGGGTGCGGTGTTCATACCATGGCCCCCATAATGAAGTACAGGCCCACATTCCCGGGCCCAGGGGGCCGATGTGCGGCATCTTGTGGCGGGCGTAGCCCATCAGCCCGGACCAGGCCTTGGCGACTTTCAGGCCCTGCAACTGCGGGTACACGCTGAGGATGTCACGGGTCAGCAACTGCCCCAGGCGTTGTTCGTCCTGCAGGTTGCGGGTGGTGATATGGCCACCCCACAACAGGCGGTCGCCTTCGACGATGCGGTAGTAGTCCGAGGCGCGGCGGTTGTCGCCGACGGCATCCGTGGTACGTACCACGTCACCCAGGCGTTCACCCAGGTGTTCGGTGAGCACCACGTAGGTGGCGATTGGCAGGAACGCCCGGCGCAGCCGGCCGAACTCGGCGCCGCCATAGCCACCGCAGCAGTACACCACGTCCGCACAGGTCACTGCGCCGTGGGCCGTGGTCACGCGGTGGTGCCCGGCCTTGGGTGTTACCCGCAGCATTGGCGACTGCTCGTGAATGCGGCCACCGGCCAGTTCGACCAGCTCGGCCAGGCCCAGGCAGTAGTTCAGCGGGTGGAAGTGGAAACCATGGCTGTCGCGCAGTCCCTGGAAATAGCGGTCGCTGTTCAGGCGGCTGCGCAGCGCCGGGGTGTCCAGGTATTCCATCTCGAAACCGAAATCACGGGCCATGCGGTCGCGGGTGCGCTGCAGGTTGTCGGCGTCGTCGTAGCGCACCACGCTGAGTTTGCCGGTGGTCGCGGCACAGCCTGGCAATTGGTGGCGGGCGATGGTATCGCGGACGATTTCTACGCCCTCGAGTGACAGCCGGAACAACTGCGCTGCTGTCTGCTTGCCGCAGCGTCGCTCGATCGCCGACAGCCCTTCGGACCAGCCCTGCAGCACGAAGCCGCCATTGCGCCCGGAGGCGCCCCAGGCCACTCGCGCGGCTTCCAGCAAGACCACCGAGCGCCCGCGCGCCAGCAGTTCCCGGGCCATGCTCAGGCCCGCCAGGCCGCCGCCGATGATGCACACATCGGCGCGGGTTTCACCGGCCAGGGCCGGACGCTGCGGGGCTGGGCGCATGGTCCCGGTGTAATAGTTGTTGCTGTAGCTGGACATCGGCTGGGGCATCCTTTTACTGGGCGGTGCATGTTTTACGGGCACGCGGGGGCCGCACGCCCTTCAGCTGAAGGGCGCTGGTCTGCGGGTCATGGGGTTACTGCACTTGGGTGAGGTCGGCGCCGTACCACTTCTCGGACAGCTGCTTCAGCGTGCCGTCGGCCTTCATGCTGTCGACGGCCTTGGCCAGCTCGGCGTTGAAGGCGTCGTCGCCCTTGTCGGTGGCGATGGCCAGCGGCTCGTAATAGGCGGGCTTGCCTTGTATCGGGGCAATCGGGTAACCGGCCTTTATCGCCCCCATGATGGTCGGCAGCGGCGACAGCGCGGCATCCAGGCGGGTGCCGTTACCCATGCGCAGGTCATCCAGGGGGCCCATGCTGTCGCCGTAGGTCTGCACATCGCCTGGTTCCACGGTGTAGCTGAACGCAGGCACATCCGCCGCGTCGATCTTCAGCCGGCGGTTGATGTAGTCCTCGGAGGTCGTACCGGCCTCGACGCCGATGGTCTTGCCATTGAGGTCAGCGGCGCTGGCGCCGGCGGCGTCCTTGTGCACGGCGAACATGTAGGGGGTGTAGTAGTAGATGGCCGGGAAGTCGAGCACGCGGCCACGCTCGCGGGTCGGTGTCATCGAGCCGACCGACAGGTCCCAGCGGCTGGCCCAGCGCCCGGCGGTGATGATGCCGTACTCGGGGGTGACGAACGCCACCTTGGTGCCGATGCGCTTGCCGATTTCGTTGGCGACATCGATGTCGAAGCCCTTGAGTGTGTTGTCCTCGCCGAGGAACGACTGCGGTGGCCAGTTGGCGGCGGTGGCCACTTTCATGACCTTGCTCTGGTGGATGCGGTCCAGGGTGGCACCGGCCCAGGCGGTGCCGCCCATCAGGGCCAGGCTGGCGGCGAGGGCAGTGAGTGCGAACGAGCGTGCAAGTGGGTTCATTCGGTAAGTCTCCGGGTATGCGATTGTTGTTGTGGTATTGGCACAGCGGTAGACACAGGCCTCAGTGGCTGAGGATCTGCGAGAGAAACTCCCTGGCGCGCGGGTGGCGCGGGTTGTCGAAAAACGTGTCGGGCCGGGCCTGTTCGATGACCTGGCCCTGGTCCATGAAGATGATGCGGTCGGCGACCCTGCGGGCGAAGCCCATTTCGTGGGTGACACAGAGCATGGTGATGCCATCCTGAGCCAGCTCGCCCATCACATCGAGCACTTCCTTGACCATTTCCGGGTCCAGCGCCGAGGTGGGCTCGTCGAACAGCATGATCCGCGGCCTCATGCACAGCGCGCGGGCAATGGCCACCCGCTGTTGCTGGCCGCCGGAAAGCTGGCCGGGGAACTTGTCGGCCTGGCTGGCGATGCGCACCCGCTCCAGGTGCTCCAGGGCCAGGGCGCGGGCCTGGGGCTCGCTGAGCTTGCTGACCAGGCGCGGCCCGAGCATCAGGTTTTCCAGCACGGTCAGGTGCGGGAACAGATTGAACTGCTGGAACACCATGCCGACCTGGCGGCGAATGGCGGACACGCTGGCGGCATCCCGGTTCAGCGGGTTACCGGCAATCAGTACCTGGCCTTTCTGGAAGTCCTCCAGCAGGTTCAGGCAGCGAATCAGTGTGGACTTGCCCGAGCCGGACGGGCCGCAGACCACCACGATCTCGCCGCTGGCGATTTCCAGGTCGATACCCTTGAGCACGTGGAACTCGCCGTACCATTTCTGCAGGCCGCGTATGGACACGCCGGCCTGGACAGCGGTGGCTGGGACTACTTGATTCATCGTGATGCTCCTCGATCAGCGGTGGGCGCGGTCGAAACGTTTTTCCAGGCGCGACTGCACGGCTTCGAGCAGGATCGACAGCACCCAGTACAGAACGGCGGCGGTAATCAGCATTTCCAGGTGGCGGAACTCGGCGCGGCCCTGGGTGCGGGCCAGGAACATCAGCTCCCACACGCCAATCACCGATACCAGCGAGCTGTCCTTGAGCATGGAGATGAACTGGTTGCCGGTGGGCGGGATGATCAGGCGCATTGACTGCGGCAGGATCACCCGGGTCATGGCCTGGAAGGGGGTCAGGCCTATCGCCCTCGAGGCTTCCCATTGCCCGCGGGGGATGCTGCTGATGCCAGCGCGGAAGATTTCCGTCATGTAGGCGCCGTAGCACAGCGACAGGGCCAGGATGCCTGCCGGCACTGCACCGACCACGTAGCCGAGTTGGGGGATGCCGAGGTAGATCAGGTAGATCTGGATAAGCAGCGGTACACCGCGGAAGAACGAGGTGTAGAAGCTGGCGATGGCGATGGCAAAGCCGTTGGACGACAGCCGTGCGGTCGCACCCAGCAGGGCCAGGATGAAGGCGATGGCAATCGAGATCGTGGACACGTAGACGGTGGTGAACACCCCTTGGGTGATCATGAAGCCGACTTTGCTGGCAATGAAGCTGTAGGACAGGTCGAAGGTGTCGAAGAAAAGCAGGAACAGTAGCAACAGTTCAACCCAGACGGTGATTACCTGGGCCCGCAGTGGAAAGCGGCCGAGGATGAACAGGTTAAGCACCAGGGTCACGGCCAGGGTGCCCGCTACGGCCATGTTGCGCAGCAGCGGCGCCTGCAGGTCGAGCACGACCGGACCCATCAGGCGGGCCAGGCTACCGTCGCCGACGCCGTAGAACAGGGCGAGTGCAAAGATGACGGCGGTGGCCAGGGCCATGAACGCCGGGTTGTCGGTCGCACGCGGTTTGACGATGTGGTCTCTGTACATGGGGGTCGTGCCTCACGGAGCTGGGCTCGTTTGTTGTTGTGAGGCCATTGTAGGGAGGCGAAGTGCAGGCAAGAACCTGACGGATTGCAACGTTTTACAGTTTTTTGCTGGCATTTGAGGAGTGCGATGCCCGACATCTGCTGCAAGCCCCGTCAAATCGTTAGCCACCGGCAGCGCCGGTATTCGCGGCTGAAGCCGCTCCCAAGGTACAGCACATTCCTCAGCTGGCTGGGACCCTGTGGGAGCGGGCATGCCCGCGAAGCAGACGACGCGGTGGATGGCACCGGCTACGCCGGTGTTCGCGGCTAAAGCCGCTCCCACAGGTACAGCACATTCCTCAGCTGGCTGGGACCCTGTGGGAGCGGGCATGCCCGCGAAGCAGACGACGCGGTGGATGGCACCGGCTGCGCCGGTGTTCGCGGGCGCGCCCGCTCCCACAGGTATGGCGCATTCCTTGAGCTGACAGGGTCCCTGTGGAAGCGGCTTTAGCCGCGAAAGGGCCGGAGCAGGCTGGCCTCAACGCTCCAGATAGTGGGTCTGCGCGGCAAAATCGATGAAGCGCTTGCTGGCCAGCGACAGGTATTCCCCCGAACGCCAGCACAAGCGGAAGCTCATCTGCTGCGCTGGCTGGAACGGTACGCCAACGATGCCCGGCGTACGCTGCTGTACCGAGCGCAGCAGCGTCGCCACGCCCATGTTGTCCAGTGCGGCCTGCACCACCAGCGATACGAAGTTGCTTTGCAGCGCCACCTGGTAAGTGATGCCATGTTCAGCGAAGAACGCGTCCAGCAGGTGGCGCTGCACGAAGGTGCGGTCGAACACCACCATGTCGGTATTGCGCAGGTCCTCGGCCGTGAGGAAGGCCTTGCCGGCATAAGGATGGTCAGGGTGCATACATGCCAGCATCTCGTCGCTGCCCAGCAGGATCGATTCCTTGTCGGGCGGCACGCGCCTGGACTCCAGCAGCGCCAGGTCGATTTCCCGTTGTTCCAGGCGCTGGCCAATGTCCTCGGCGCTGCCTTCGAACACGGTCATGGCAATGCCCGGATACAGCTTGCGGAAGGCGTTCATCAAACCGGGCACATAGTGCAGGCCGAACATCGGCGGGATACCGAGGCGCACTTCGCCGCGCTTCAGGTCGGCCATGTCGCGCAGCTCTTGCCGGGCCACATCCATTTCGCGCAGGGCCGATTCGATACGGGGCAGGAACCGTTCGCCCTCGGCCGTCAGGATGACTTTGCGCGTGGTGCGGTTGAACAGGGTCACGCCCAGTTCTTCTTCCAGACGGGTAACTGCCATGCTCAGTGCCGGCTGGGCGATATGCAGGTGCTGCGCGGCTTTGGTGAAGCTGCCTTGGCGTACGATCTCGACGCAGCAGCGCAATGCCTTGAGGTTCATTGAAGGGGCTTACCGTTCATAACAAATTGTGATGCCAAGCATCATAACAATATATTTATTATTATTAACCAGAGGGCCTACGATGCGCGCCACTGAGACATCCTGCAACAACTCAGTCACGCAGCTTAATAAAACTGCAATCCCACAAAGATTTTGAGGTAGTACCCCAAATGGCCAAGGCCGCCGATGTCGTTGTGCAATGCCTGGAAAACGAAGGTGTCGAGTATGTGTTCGGCATTCCCGGTGAGGAAAACCTCGACCTGCTCGAATCCCTGCGCAAGTCGAAGATCAAGCTGGTACTGACCCGTCACGAGCAGTCCGCAGGTTTCATGGCTGCCACCTATGGCCGCCTGACCGGCAAGACCGGCGTCAGCCTGTCCACCCTCGGCCCTGGCGCCACCAACCTGGTTACTGCCAGCGCCTACGCCTACCTGGGCGGCATGCCGATGATGATGATCACCGGCCAGAAGCCGATCAAGAAGTCCAAGCAGGGCCGCTTCCAGATCATCGACGTGTGCGGCATGATGGACCCCATCACCAAGTACACCCACCAGTTCGCCTCGGCCGACAACATCCCGGCCCGCATGCGCGAAGCCTTCCGCCTGGCTGAAGAAGAGAAGCCGGGTGCCGTGCACCTGGAGCTGCCGGAAGACATCGCCGCCGAGCAGACCGACGCCCTGCCGATCCCGCGCAGCCTGCACCGTCGCCCGCTGGCCGAGCACGTGGCCATCGAAGCTGCCGTTGAAAAGCTGCAGAACGCGCGCAGCCCGATTCTGGTGATCGGCGCCGGCGCCAACCGCAAGATGACCGCCAAGGTCCTCAAGCAACTGATCGACAAGACCGGCATCCCGTTCATCACCACGCAGATGGGTAAAGGTGTGGTCGACGAGCGCCATCCGCGCTTCCTGGGTAACGCTGCACTGTCGTCCGGTGACTTCGTGCACCGCGCCGTCGAAGCCGCCGACCTGATCATCAACATCGGCCACGACGTAATCGAGAAGCCGCCGTTCTTCATGGTCCGTGGTGGCACCGAGGTCATTCACATCAACTTCCGCTCCGCCGAAGTCGATGCCGTGTACTTCCCGCAGGTGGAAGTGATCGGCGATATCGCCAACGCCGTATGGCAGATCAGCGAAGCGCTGAACGACACTTCGCACTGGGACTTCACCCGCCTGATGGCCATTCGTGAAGCCAACGAAGCGCAGATCGCCGAAGGTGCCGACGACAACCGCTTCCCGGTCTACCCGCAGCGCCTGGTTGCCGACATCCGTCGCGTGCTGCCGTCCGAAGGCATCGTTGCCCTGGACAACGGCATCTACAAGATCTGGTTCGCCCGCAACTACAAGGCTCACAGGCCGAACACCGTGCTGCTGGACAACGCCCTGGCGACCATGGGCGCCGGCCTGCCATCGGCCATGGCCGCGCACCTGGTGCACCCGGACCGCCCGGTGATTTCGGTGTGCGGCGACGGCGGCTTCATGATGAACAGCCAGGAGCTGGAAACCGCAGTACGCTTAGGGATGCACATCACCGTGGTGATCCTGCGTGACGACGGCTACGGCATGATCCGCTGGAAGCAGGCCAACATGGGCTTCACCGATTTCGGCCTGGACTACGGCAACCCGGACTTCGTCAAGTACGCCGAAGCCTACGGTGCCAACGGCCACCGCGTGGAAAGCGCCGAAGGCTTGCTGCCGCTGCTCGAGCACTGCATCAAGACCCCGGGCGTGCACGTGATCGACTGCCCGGTCGATTACAGCGAGAACGACCGCATCCTCAACAGCGAGCTGCGTGAGCGCGCGCTGGCGGTGTAAGGCTTGACAGGTACGGCGCCACCTCAGGGCTGGCGCCAATCCTCTGCAGGAGCGGCCTTGTGTCGCGATGGGCCGCAAAGCGGCCCCCGGATTTCAGCATTACCGCAACAATCGCCGGGGCCGCTCTGCGGCCCTTTCGCGACATTCATTCGGTACATGAGCGCACACAGCGGTCAGCGGATCGTGCAGGACTTCTTGAAGCCAGGCCACGATCAATGGTCTCATCCCGTGCCCGGACCGACTGGTATTGAATAATGAACCTCCCGCTGTTCGTTTCCCTCGATGGGCCCAAGGGCACAGGTAAAACCACGCTTCTTGAGGCGGTTACCAAAGCCTTGAGGGCTGCCGGCCAGAAAGTCATCCGGCTTAGCGAGAAAAAAAACGACCCCTGCAGGGAAGCAACCATGGCCCTCGTCAACCAGCTGGCCAGGCATCCCTCCCAGGACCTGGAGTTCAGGGTATGCGAGCGTTTTGCCGAGAGCCGTGCCTGGATTTCCCGGCAGGTTCTGCCAGCGCAGCCACCGGGCAGCATCATTCTGATCGATCGCTGGTACCCGTCTGATGCCGCATTTCGCCGCACGGTACCGTTCGACGAGATCTTGCGGTTGAACATCGAGCGGCGTGTGCAAGTGCCGGACCTGCACGTCGGGGTTGTAACGGCCCCTGTTACCTCATGGGCGAGGGCGGCGGCACGAACGCGCGGGCTGGGCAGTACGGTAATCCATAGCCTGGACGAGCAGGTGGCGTGTACCGAGGCGTTCGAACGTGCGGTTGTGGATCATGGCTGGGTACTGTGCCGCAATGAAGGGCCGATCGAGGAGGCAACGAGGCAGATCGTGGCCGAAATCGACAGCGTGCGTCGATCATCTGGCTTGAACGGTGAAAACTGATCCGCTGGCGTTGGTCCTGCTGCTCTGGCCCAGGTAACCAACGGCTTGGCCCGGGCAGCACGCGCAGGGCGGGACGGCTATAGCCCGGCGGCACATGCATATTCCATAATGGTTGTTTAAATAGTTTTTATATTGCTATTAACTATTTAGAAACCATTGCCTGTGAGTAACCGCCGATGTCCGATCCGAAGCCCCTATTGTTTGCGCTCTACGAACAGGCCAGTGTCGGCTGCGGTGGCGCACCGAGTCTCTGGACTCATCCTGCTGACGAGCGCCTGTCGGCCAACACCTTCGAGTTCTGGTCCAATCAGGCCCGTATCGCCGACCAGGCCAATCTCGACATGTTGTTCTTCGCCGATGTACTGGGCTTCTACGATGTGTACGGCGGCAACGCGGATGCGGCTGTGAAATGGGCCGTCGAGGCGCCTGCCAACGACCCGCTGATGATCATTCCTGGGCTGGCTGCCATCACGCGGCAACTGGCGTTCGGCGCGACCGTCAGCACGACCTACGAGCATCCGTTCACTCACGCCCGGCGATTCAGCACGCTTGACCACATGACCCAAGGCAGGATCGGCTGGAACATCGTCACATCCTATCTTTCCAGCGCCGCGCGCAATTTCGGCCTGGAAGAGATGATCAGGCATGGCGATCGCTACGAGCGTGCCGAGGAATTCATGGATGTGGTCTACAAGCTTTGGGAAGGGAGCTGGGCGGATGATGCGGTAGTCGCCGACAAGGCAGCCCGGGTGTATGCCCAAGGGGAACGGGTCAAGCCTGTCGATCACGTTGGCGAGCGTTATCGGGTGGCCGGGCCACATCTCTGTGCGCCGTCGCCACAGCGCACGCCGTTGCTGATTCAGGCGGGGTGGTCAGGAAGAGGGCGCGAGTTCGCAGCCAAACATGCCGAGCTGATATTCATCGCCAAGTCCAACCCCCAGGAAATCCGCCAAGGCCTGGAAGAAATCTGGGCGATGGCCGAGGCCCGTGGCCGCAGCCGGGGGGATGTGCAATCGTTGACGGTGCTGCGGATCGTCACCGCCAAAACCGAGATAGAGGCCCAGCGCAAGTACGACGAACTGCAGAGCAACTACCATCTGGAGGCCCAGCTCGTCAGCTATGCCGGCGACACCGGCTTCGACCTGAGCCGCTATGCCGACAGTGATGCCTTGTCGAATCATACCGAAGGCCTGACCTCCTACATGATGCGCCCGGATGGCAGCGGCAAGCCGTTGACCGCGGGGGACGTCAGGCAGCGCTTTGCCAACGTGACACGGGGTACCGACCTGATCCTGGTGGGCACGCCGCAGCAGGTAGCCGACCGGATCGAACACCATGCGCGTCTCTCGGGCACCAGTGGCTACATGCTCAATCCATTGACCAGCCCCGGCACACTGGAGGACTTTGTCGAGCTGATAGTACCGGAGCTCCAGAAGCGCGGGCTTTACCGGAGCGAGCCGCAGACCGGGACTTTCCGCTCCCGATTGAGAGCGGACGGCGCCAACCGTTTGCCAGCGAGCGCATATGGCGCTTCATTCCGGTCGGCCTGAAGAAACCTGTGAGCGCAAGGAAGGGCTTAACTGGCGCCAGCTCCAGGCGTTACGCTATGCCGTTGCTACCTTGTATACCGCCGGAGGTAACCCATGGCTTCTGCAACTGACAGGCTCTGTTTCGAGGACTTGCAAGTAGGCCAGTCCTTCATCAGCGGTGCGTATGAAATGACCCGGGAGCGGATCGTGGACTTCGCCTCGGAGTTCGACCCTCAGCCATTCCATACGGACGTCGATGCTGCAAAGGACACCTTTTTTGCTGGATTGGCTGCCAGCGGCTGGCATACCTGCGCGGTTACCATGCGATTGTTGGTGGAGAGTGTTCCAGTGGCTGGAGGGCTCATTGGTGCCGGCAGCGAGATCACCTGGCCAAGGGCGGTGCGACCAGGTGACCTGTTGCGAGTCACCACAACCATAAGGGAACTTGCCGCGTCGAAGTCGAAGCCTGATCGGGGCTTCGCTGTCCTTGAAAGCACCACACTCAATCAGGACGATGCCGTATGCCAGACCACTGTTTCACGCGTACTGGTCTTTCGTCGAGCCGCTTCGTAAAGCCCCGGGCCGAAGCCCCGGGCGGAAGCACGGCCCCCGGCATGGTGCCTGCGCAGCGTCGGGAGCACGGTCGCGGATAGTACAGGCTCAGCCAGCCAGCGCCTTGATCAGCTGCTCGTTGAAGGCCGGGATATCGTCCGGCTTGC
This sequence comes from Pseudomonas putida, assembly GCA_029953615.1. Lineage (NCBI taxonomy): Bacteria > Pseudomonadati > Pseudomonadota > Gammaproteobacteria > Pseudomonadales > Pseudomonadaceae > Pseudomonas > Pseudomonas putida. The sequence continues at coordinate 5,100,662 of CP124529.1, forward strand.
GGCTGCTGATCAGGTTGCCGTCCACCACCACTTGTTCATCCACCCAGGTGCCGCCAGCGTTGCGAATATCGTCCTGCAATGTCTTGTAGCTGGTCATCCGCTTGCCGTTGGCCAGGCCTGCCGACACCAGCAGCCAGGCGCCATGACAGATCACCGCCAGCGGCCTGTTTGCAGCGTTGTGACTTTTCACCAGCTTTTGAGCACCGGGTATCAGGCGAATGTTATCGGAATTCTGTACGCCGCCAGGCAGCACGATGGCATCGTAAAGATCGAGGTGGGCGCTTTCGAAGGTAGCATCCACGGCAAACGCGTCGGCTGGCTTGTCGTGATTCCAGCCACGCACAGCGCCTTCCTTGTCAGCCAGGATATCGACCACGGCACCGTTTTTCACCAAGGCATCCCGAGGGCCGGTCAGCTCTACCTGTTCAAAACCATCGGTAACCAGGAACGCCACGCGTTTGCCATTCAGTTGGGTATTCATCATTTGATCTCCGCTACAGTTTTTTGCCCGGCAATACAGAGCCGAGTACCTGCCTGGCCGTCTGGACGATGACCCCGGCCTTATCCGGGTCGCCCTTGAACAGGCTGCTGGCGAATTTCTTCGCTTGCTCCAGCTTGATGTGGGGCGGCAGTGGCGGTACGTCCGGATCGGTCTTGAATTCGATCAACACCGGCCGGTCAGCCGCCAGGGCTCGTTCCCATGCGTCGGCAACTTCTTCTTCGCGCTCCACGTAGATGCCCTGCAACCCGATGGAGATGGCGAACAGGTGATAGGGCACATCAGGGATCGCCTGTGAGGCCTCGAATTTGGGGTCGCCCTCCATTACCCGTTGTTCCCAGGTCACCTGGTTGAGGTCTTCATTGTTGAACACCGCGCAGATCCACTGCGGGTTTTCCCAAAGCTGCCAGTACTTGGCAACGGTGATGAGCTCGGCCAGATTGTTCATCTGCATGGCGCCGTCGCCCACCAGTGCCACCACGCTGCGCTGCGGGTGCGCGAACTTGGCGGCGATGGCATAGGGGACTGCCGCGCCCATGCTGGCCAGGCCGCCGGACAACGAACACTGCATGCCCTGGCGTATCTGCAGGTCGCGGGCAAACCAGTTGGCGCACGACCCCGAGTCGCTGGTGACGATGGCGTGGTCGGGCAGGCGCGGGGAGAGTTCGTGTACCACACGTTGCGGGTTGATCGGGTCGGCCTTGACCAGTGCGCGATTGTGCAGGGTCTTGTCCCAGTGCGCGCGCCAGCTTTCGACCTTGTCGCGCCATCGCCGCTCGGTCTTGTGTTCGAGCAATGGCAGCAGTGCCCGCAGCGTTTCGCTGGCATCGCCGACCAGGTTGACTTCCATGGGGTAGCGCAGGCTGAGCATGTCTGGCTGCAAATCGATCTGCACGCCGCGCGCCTGGCCTTCCTGGGGCAGGAACTCGGCATAGGGGAAGCCGGAGCCGATCATCAGCAAGGTGTCGCATTCGCTCATCAGCTGATAACTCGGTTCGGTACCGAGAAGCCCGATGGCGCCCGTGACCCAAGGCAGGTCGTCTGGCACTACGGCCTTGCCCAGCAGCGCCTTGGCCACGCCTGCGCCAAGCGTTTCAGCTACCGCGATCACCTGTTCGGTGGCGTGCAGGGCACCGGCCCCGACCAGAATCGCCACTTTCCGCCCAGCGTTGAGTACCGCGGCGGCCCGTTGCAAGTCGTCCTCGAAGGGCACCACCCGGGGCTTGCTGTAGCCGATACCGGAATGCACCGTGCCATGGGCTTTCGGTGGTTCGTGGTAGGGCAGATCCTGCAGGTCGTTGGGCAGGATCAGAGCGGTGACCCGGCGTTCGCCAACGGCAGTACGTATGGCGCGATCGAGCAAGTGGCGCACCTGTTCCGGGGTCGAGGCCTGCTGAACGAAGGCACCTGCGACGTCCTTGAACATCGACAGCAGGTCCAGTTCCTGCTGGTAATGCCCGCCCAGCGCTGCTCGCGCCTGTTGGCCAACGATGGCCAGCACCGGCTGGTGATCCATGCGCGCGTCGTACAGGCCGGTAAGCAAATGGGAAGCGCCCGGGCCAGAGGTGGCGATGCATACGCCCAGCTCACCGGTGAACTTGGCATGGGCACTGGCCATGAAGGCTGCCATTTCCTCATGGCGGGCCTGAATGAACTGGATCTTGCCCTCGGCCCGGCTGAGGGCTCCGAATACGCCGTTGATGCCGTCGCCGGGGTAGCCAAAGATGCGCCGTACACCCCATTGATACAAGCGCTCTACCAGAAAGTCACCTACCGTGCTGGTCATTGCCTTCTCCCGTGCCTGGTCGATAGGTGTCTGGACTTGGCCGGGCTCAGGAAAGTTTCAAGCGTGTGCGCTTTGCTCTACTGACTGGACTGCTTTTGCCAAAAGAGCGCCGAAAGGCGCGACCCCTTCTTGTGTTGCCTGAATGTCTGGCGTCCAGTTCCTTAAGGCATTTCGTCAGCGTCTGCAAAAACATTTTCACCACGTGCGGTTTGCGGCGGGTCACTTGTGAACACAGAACATCCTGTGTCAACAACCTGAGGTAAAGATCATGGCCAATAACCAAGACCAGAGCCGCGGCAAGCAGGGCGGCACCGCCAACAGCAATCCAGGTAACTTTGCCAACGATCGCGAGAAGGCGTCGGAAGCGGGGCACAAGGGGGGGCAGGCCTCCGGTGGCAACTTCAAGAACGATCCGGAGCGGGCCTCCGAGGCTGGCCGCAAGGGCGGCCAACAAAGCCACGGCGGCGGCCGCAACAGCGATGACAACCGCTGATCACCGTTGAACCGACCGGGGCGGCTGCAGACGCCCCGGCGATTCCTTTTCATGCGCCAGAGCCGGTCGTCGTCGCTGCTGAACGGCTGCACGCAAGCCAGGATCAATCGAGCTGAGTCGCCCGTGTTCATTCAGCCCGCCAGGAGTTACAGCGATGGCCAAGTATCTGTACCTGATCAGCTACATCCTCGACAACCAACCCGGAACCTGCGAATTGCGCAGCGACCAGGAAGACCTTAGCCGCGAAGCGGCGCGTGACTACCTGCAAGGCCTGCACCGCAGCGAGGCGTCATCGTTCACCGACGTACAGGTGCAGCGTCTGCAACATGATCATGAGCCAGGCACATCGCCGGGGCATTATCAGCAGCCATGAAAAGATGAGGGCTGGCACATGAAAAGAAGAGGTGAAACCTACAGGCAGTGGTGCGACCCGATTCTGCACCATCAAACCCATGACGAAGTGCTCGACACCGGCACCTGCATCGAAGTGCAGACGCGCCTGTCACGCACGGGGGCGACCCAGTTGTTCATCGGGGTCTATCGCCCCGACGGTTCGGTGGTGTGCGAACAAGCCTATGACCAGCGCGCCGGGGAAACCATGAGCCGGGCACTGGTGTGGGGAGTGGGGTATGCCAGGCGTGTTGCGCGGGAGGATGAGGACGAGGCGTGCGGTGATGAACCGGCCAGTAGCCGAACCGGCAAGGTCGAGGCTTGGTGAATGATGTTCTGCCGTTGCAGCCGCGGTTTACGACAGGGGCTGTCATGATTTATCTGGGGTGTGCGGGATGGAGTCTGTCCAGTCGTGATGCCGAGGCATTTGCGCAGCCTGGCAGCCATCTGCAACGCTACGCCACCCGCTTCAATGCAGTAGAAATCAACAGTTCGTTCTACCGCCCTCATCGCCCGGAAACCTATGCCCGTTGGGCCTCTTCGGTGCCTGAGGGTTTCCGCTTCGCAGTGAAGCTGCCAAAGGCCATTACCCATGAGCAGCAACTTCAGGGATGCGAATACGCGCTTGACACGTTTCTCGCTCAATGCGGGCAGTTGGGCGACCGCCTGGGTTGCCTGTTGGTGCAGCTGCCGCCATCCCTCCAACATCACCCTCAACAGGCACGCCGCTTCTTTGAAAGCCTGCGGCAACGGTATGCCGGACCGGTGGCGCTGGAGCCCAGGCACGCAAGCTGGCAGTCGGCACAGCAGATGCTGGCCGACCTGCGCATCGCCCAGGTGGCGGCGAGCCCAGCGCGTTTCGTTACCGATGGGCAGCCGGGTGGATGGCCCGGGCTGGTTTACTGGCGCCTGCATGGCGAGCCGCGGATCTATCACAGCGAGTACGCCAGCGAATACCTCCAGCAACTGGCTGAACGCCTGCAGCAAAGCCATGCCGCCGGAGCTTGCGCCTGGTGTATTTTCGACAACACCGCCTCCGGTGCCGCGACGGTAAACGCGTTGGCCCTGGAGCAGCGTCTGCGCTGAGCAGGGCGTGCACACCAGGGGACGGAAAAGAGCGGTGACCAATTGGTCAAAATTAATGAATCTTTTTCCGCATGGCTCGCTCCATTAGTCTGAATCGACGAAGGAGAGTCCAATGGCAGGACAGCAGTTGTATGTGATCGAGTATGAGCTTCATGGGGAATATCGCACCTTCATCATCCGGCTCGAGCGTATGAACAACGCCGAGGCATGGCACTGGGCAAGTTGCGACGCGGGGGTAGGCATCATTCCGCGGTTTGGCCAGCACACGATAAAGAAGGTCAGCCGGCCGATGGCTGAGCGCTATGGCATCAACAATGTGCGCTGGCGTGCGTCAGGAGAAGGGCCCGAGTTCGTCGCTCCGCCCATTGATGTAAAGAAATTCTCGAATAGCGGTACGGGCAGTAGCTGAGCGGGAGGCGCAGTAGGCCTGTCTGCAGTTTTCAGGCAGGCCTGCGCTCATGGATTCGCTGCTCAGGTTTCGAGACACGATCATCCTCACTTTCAGGAGCCAGCGCGTGCCGCGAATCATCACTCCAGCTACCCCTGAACACGAAATCAGCGAGCAGAACGCCCGCATGTTCGGTTCGCCAAAGGAGCGCCTGGATTTCTACCGCTGCGAAATACAGTATGAGACCAGCATCCTCGCCAACCGCACCGACGCCTATCTCGCTGCGCAGTCTTTTCTGGTCATCGCCTTCGTGTCATCGATGGGTAACCTGAACCAGAGCTGGGGCGAGATGTTCACCCTGGTCGTTCCGCCGTTTCTCGCCTTGCTGGGCGTTTTGAGTTCTCTCAATGCCTGGCCGGGTATTCGAGCAGCCTACAAGATCATCGAGCACTGGCAACTGAAGCAGAGCCACTTGCTGCGCAGCGAGCCATTGATGGGGCTGGCATATGACGAATCGCCCCTGTTCAGTGAGGCGGAAACCTCACTGGCCGGGCACCGCAAGTCGTTGCTGTTCTCGCTGCGTACGCCGTGGATATTCCTGGTGTTCTGGGTAATCCTCGGTACCTACGCTGTGTTCATCCAGCTGGCGTGAGCACCGTGGCCCGGCATGACGCCGCCGGGCCACGCGCTGCATGGCTCAGCGCCGTCTACGGCGCAGCATTGTCAACACACAACCCGCCAAGGCTAGCAGCGCGGTTGCCACGAGCATGCCGCGCACGGGCTGTTGCGAGCGGCCGGGTTTCGGTTCAGCCGGGGCTGAGCCAGGTTGTTCGATGCGTCTGGCCTTGTACTCGGGCGGCCAGTGTTCGATGGCTGAAATCTTCAGGCGTGTACCGTCGACCAGGGTGAGGGTCAGGTCAGCGATGTCTCCTGCAGCGCGGCCGGGGAAAACCGGCTCGCCGGTGGCGTCGAGCTCGTCATAGATGAACCGTTGCCCCTCGAGCCAGCCAATGGCGGTGAGCAGTTCAGGCCCCAGGTAGTATTTGCCGTCGAGGAAAAACCCCGGAAACTGATGTGCTCGCTCAAGGTTTTCCACGCGGTAGCGTTCGCCCGGCTTCATGCCGGTAGCCGGGTCAATCATGGCTGGTTACTCCTGTTGTAAAGCCCGTACCCAGCGTGCCGGCCGCAGCGCCCGGCACCAGGATCACCTTGCGGCAGTCGTCCTGCTTCTGGTCGAACAGTTTGTAGCCCATGGCCGCCTCTTCCAGTGCCAGGCGGTGGGTGACGATCAGCTCCGGTTGCAGGCGCCCGGCCTCGATGTGTTCAAGCAACTCCGGGAGGAATTTCTGCACATGGGTCTGGCCCATCCTGAAGGTCAGGCCTTTGTCGAAGGCATCTCCAAACAGGAAGCCGTGAATGAAGCCTGCATACACCCCGGGCACACTGACGATGCCCCCGCGACGCACAGCCGCGATACTCTGACGCAGTGCCTTGCCGCTGCTGCCTTCGATCTTGAGTGCGGTGAGTACCGTTTCGGTGGTGCTGCCCTTGGCTTCGAAGCCTACTGCATCGATTACCGCATCCACGCCACGCATGCCGGGCGTGAGGCGGATGATGCTGTCGGCCGGGTCGTCGTCCTGCTCGAAATTGATCGGGACCACGCCATAGGAATCGCGCGCGAAAGCCAGGCGGTAGGCATTGTCATCGACCATGAAGATGGTCTGGGCGCCCAGCATGCGCGCGCAGGCAGCGCTCAGCAGCCCGACCGGCCCGGCGCCATAGATGGCCACGGTCGAGCCCTGGCCGATCTGCGCATTGGTGACGGCCTGCCAGGCTGTGGGCAGGATATCCGAGAGAAACAGTACCTTGTCGTCCGGCAGGGCGGAGGGCACCTTGAATGGGCCAACATTGGCTTTGGGGACCCGTACATAATCGGCCTGCCCGCCGGGCACGCCACCGTACAGGTGGCTGTAGCCGAACAATGCAGCGCCGGGCGGGATGCCCTTCTTGTTGAGGATGGCGCCACGGCCGGTGTTGGTGGTTTCGCAGGCGGCGAACTGCTCGAGCTGGCAGAAGAAACAGCTGCCACAGGCGATCACGAAAGGGATCACCACCCGATCACCGACCTGCAAATGGGTAACAGCGCGCCCGGTCTCTTCGACGATGCCCATGAACTCATGGCCGAAGATGTCGCCGGGTTCGGTCTGCGGAATCTTGCCGTGGTAGAGGTGCAGGTCAGAGCCGCAGATGGCCGTGGCGGTAACCCGCAGAATGATGTCGTCCTCGTCCTGGATGATCGGATCCGGAACATTGTCGACGCGCACGTCCTGTGCCCCGTGATAAGTCAGTGCTCTCATGAATTCAACTCCTGCAAAGGCGGATGGGCCGTGATGATCTATGCAGGGGAAGCCATGCGATGGGGCAAAGTTCAGGTGAAGTTATCCAGTGGTAACTGGCTGCCGCCTTGGATTGGCCTCGCATTCAAAGCCATTGCTCCGGTTGCAGTGCTGATGGTTGATTGCGCCGGTTTGTTTGGTCCCCCAGGCAAATGTCATAGATCACAAACGCTGAACTCCCGGCGCCTCACCTGCGTCCCTCGAATGAATGCCGTTGAAAGGCGCATTCGCTCATCAATCAGCTTCGAGGGCGTAACGATGGACAAGACCAATCAAAGCTCGACGTCTCCACCCGGCAGCACCCGAGATCATGCCATGGGCGATGAAGCCGCTGCGCTGCTTGGCGAGGCCAGGCAGAAAGGCAGTGAGCAGTTCGAGCAGTACCGCGATAGCGCAGCCGATCAGCTTGACTCAATCGAGGAAGGTGCACGCTCGGCCGCCGCTGCGCTGCAGGGTAATGACAGCCTGGGGCTGTCGCATTACCTGAACCAGGCTGCAGAGTGCGTGGGCGAGTTCGCCGAGCAGGTACGCCACGAAAGCGCCGAGAGCCTGTTGCAACGCGGTGCCCGGTTGGCGCGGAGCAACCCGGCGCTGTTCCTGGCCGGTAGTGTGGCCGTCGGGTTCGCCGTGTCGCGCTTCATGCGCGCCAGCGCCAGCCATGAGCCCGGTGCCGCCGCCTCTTCCAGTAATTCGCACCAGCCCCAACCATCGCAGGCGGTGAAGCCCGATCGTGGCAGCGATGTATCCACCCGCGAACCTTATACCCCCGTCGACCCTATCGGCCCTGGTGCTGGCACGCCGGTCAGCGGCAGCCCGTTCGGGCACGATCCACTCAAAGGAGGTGAATGATGAACAGAGACCCCTTGCATACCACTCCAGGCATGCACACCACGGAAGAGGAAGCCGTAGGTGTTGGCGGGCTGTTGCGCCAGCTGATGCGTGAAGTCCCCGAACTGTTCAGCAAGGAGCTGGCGCTGGCCAAGGCCGAGCTGCAGCACAACCTCGCCACCCTCAAGGCCGGCACGGCGGCGGTTGCAGCCGGCGCGATAGTCATCCTGGCAGGCTTCGTCATGCTCCTGCTGGCGGCGGTCTATGCCCTGGCGCTGGTGGTCGAACCCTGGCTCGCAGCCTTGATCGTGGGCGCGATCACCGTGGTGATCGGGTTCATCATGCTGCAGTCGGGCAAGAAGCAGTTCGAACCCACGCATCTGGCACCTGACCGTACCTTGCATGCCATGCAGCAGGACAAGGACACGCTGAAGAGGAAACTGCCATGACCACCTCCTTCGAACACGAAGCGCATAAAGACCCCGACCTGCTCGAACAGGAAATCAACGCCAAGCGCGAGCACATCAGCGACCTGGTGGACGCCCTCGAGCAGCGCCTGAGTCCGGGCCAGATGGTCGACCGAGTCCTGGCGTATGCCAAAGGCAATGGCGGCGAGTTCTTCCAGAACCTGGGCACTACCCTGAAGAACAACCCGGTACCCGCCACCCTGACGGTGCTGGGCCTGGCATGGCTGGGCCTGAACCAGAACCGCCCCTTCAACCCCGGGCCTGCGCACCCTGGGCCGGGGTTGGGCGAAAAGCTCGGCGACGCGGTGGACACGGTAAAAGGCGCTTTCGCGCAGGCGGGGGAGGCAGTGCACGACGCCAGCCAGAAGGTGCGCATGAAAGCCCATGACATGCGCGATCGGGCCAGTGAACTGGGCAGCGGCGCCCGCGACTCCATGGGAGCTTCCGCGGACACCCTGCGCCATTCGGCACACAAGGCTACCGATCAGGCCACGGCACTGAAGGGCCAGTTCGACCACCTGCTTCAGGAGCAACCTCTGGTATTGGCCGCTTTGGGGATCGCACTGGGTGCGGCATTGGGGGCATCGCTGCCCAGTACCCACAAGGAAGACCAATTGATGGGGGCCAGCAGTGACCGTTTGACCGACACGCTCAAGGCCAAGGGGCAAGAGGTGAAGGCGTCGGTTGAAGCGTCGCTCGATCAGGCAAGTGATACGGCGTCGACACAGGCAGAGCGCAGGCCTGGAGAGGCCGACCTTTCCTCAGGGTTGGGCTTCAACTCCTGATCCGCGGAATGCGCGTTGCCAGCCCTCTGCCAGGCAGTGGGCTGGCATGTGTGCAGGTCAACCGCTTGCAGCTTGAACAAGGGAGGCTCTGTTTTGAAGATCGACGCATTGTTGACCGAACTCCTCAATGCCCGGGGGCCAGGGGGACAAGAGGATGAGGTGCGCGCCATTTGCCTGCGCGAGCTCGGCAGGCTCTGCGATGACACGCACATAGATGCTGCCGGCAACGTGGTGGGTGTCATCCGCGCCGGGCTTGCATGCAATCCTCAGGCAGCCATACGTGTAATGGCCCATCTCGATGAAATCGCCATGATCGTGAAGAACGTTCACGAGAACGGCACACTGGAGGTTCTTGCCCTCGGGGGAGCGCAACCGATCAGCTTTGGCGTCTGCCCTGTCGATATCCTGGGCGATGAACAGATCCTGCCTGGCGTGCTGTCCTATGGCTCGATGCACAGTAGTGGTCGGACTGCCAACGGGAGCGATGTGCTGGCGGGAAATGTCCAGTGGAAGGACGTGCATGTCGTTACGCGCAGGACCAGGCAGGAGCTTCAGAAGTCGGGGGTTCGACCGGGCACCCGGGTCGTGCTCAGCCAGCACTGGCGCCGGCCATTCAAGGTACAGGACTGTGTTGCCGCTCACTTTCTCGATGACCGTGCGCCCATCAGCGCTGTCATCCTCTGCGCGCAGCTGCTGAGTGAAAGGCGAGCGGCGTTGAAGCAGGATGTCTGGTTCGTGCTCACCACGCTGGAAGAGGAGTCGAATGCCGGTGCCATGTACGCCGCGTCCCGGTTGCCCGGCGACACCACCATTGCCGTCGAGGTCGGCCCGGTGCTGGATGAGTATGGTACGGAGCTATCGGTCGACCCGATCATCAATACCGGTGACCAGAAGGGCTACTACAGCCGCACCGTGGTACAAGGCCTGATCGCCGCTGGCCGCAGGGCAGGTTATGCGCCGCAGGCGGCATTGCTCGTCGACTTCGCATCGGATGCGAGTGCGGTATTGAGCGCCGGGATCGCTGCCCGGGCGGGCTGCATTGCGATCCCGACAGAGAATACCCATGGCTTCGAGATGGTACTGCTGGATGGCATCTCAGCCTGTGCTGAAACGTTGACCGAGTTTCTGCTGGGCCGCCAGGACGAATGTCACGAAGCCAACGACCCTACAAGCCTCTAGCGCTGCAGGTTGTCCCGAGCGGCATCGTCGGCCTGCTGCGCGCGAGGCGGCTGTTGGGGCTTTTCGCAGTCTGTGCCCATCGCCTGATACGCCTTGCGCAGTTGGTGGATCTCCCGGTTGTCGAGTGATTCGAGATCCAGTACTGATTGTTCTGCAGACTTTGTGGCGCGAATCAGTTCGTCGAGCTTCACGTGGATGATGTCATTGTCCCGGTTCTGGGTGTTCTGAATCAGGAAAACCATCAGGAAAGTGATGATGGTCGTAGACGTGTTGACGATCAGTTGCCAGGTATCGTTGTAGTGAAACCAGGGCCCGGAGGCAGCCCACAGGGTAATGAGCACCACGGCGATCAGAAAAGTAGTGGGTTTACCGGCGTGCTTGGCGAGCCACTGGCAGAACAGTGCGAATTTCATGGTGTTATCTCCACTGCGATCTACTGTTCTGACCACAGCGGAGCGCTGAAATCCTTTTTGCCTGGTCGCGTCGAGATTCCTGAAAAGCCAGGTAGATGCCGGAACAGTTTCGGCCTTTTGCTGATGATCGGGTGGCTGTGGCCCTGGTTGAAAGGCCCACAGCTTTACCCATGCTGGCGTTAGCGATCCTGATCAACTGGCCCGGTAACGCGGGGCCAGCCGATTGCTGGACAGTTGGCCGAACAACGCGTGTCGGCTGGCTTCGTAGCGTTCGAAGGACTCCAGGTCGTGCATCGAAGGGATCGAGATCAGCACCTCGTCGTCAAAGTCCTGCAGGGCACCGTCGACCAGGTCCTGGGCCGACATCACGATGCCCGGATCGAGGTTTTCGACTGGCAAGCCGCCGATCTGCCAGAAATCGGTGGCGGTAGCCCCTGGCAGCACGGCCTGGATCCTGATGCCTTTGTCCGCAAGCTCTTTGTGCAGGGACTGGGTAAAGGCGGTGACAAACGCCTTGCTGCCACCGTACACACCGTTGAGCAGTTCCGGCGCCAGGCTGACAATGGACGAGATGTTGATCAGGGCGCCTTGCTTGCGGGTGACAAAGCCTGGGATGGCCGCGTAGGTGAGGCGGGTGAGGGCGGTGACGTTGAGGGTGATCATTTCAGCCATGCGTTCGACATCACTTTCCAGCAGGCTGGTGTGAGTGCCTATGCCTGCGTTGTTCACCAGCAGGCTGATACTGGCATCCTCGCGCAATTTGCGTTCTACCTTGGCCAGGTCATCGGTGTTTGCCAGGTCTGCCGGAAACACCTCCACGTTCTGTCGGGTTTCGGTTGTCAGCCGGCTGGCCAAGGTGTTGAGGCGTTCCCGGTTGCGGGCGACCAGCACCAGGTCGTAACCCCGATGTGCCAAGCGTTCTGCGTAGATCGAACCGATGCCGGTAGAGGCACCGGTGATGAGCGCTGTGCCTTTGAATTGCTGTTTCATGGTCATGCTCCGTTGTTTGGTTGTGCAGCCCATGATGCAGAAGGTCGTGCTTGTCTTAAATGACACATATGGTACGTTTTCCGGACATCGAATTGTGGAGCACAAACCATGCACCGGGTCGGCTACCTCATCACCGAAGGGTTCCAGATCATGTCCCTGGCGACGCAGGCCGTGTTCGAGTTCGCAAATATTGTCGCGGGCGAAACGGTTTACAAGATCCAGAATTTTTCCGTCGGCGGTGGCACGGTGCGTTCTTCCCTGGGCATGTACATGGACACGCTGCCGTTGGGAGCGCCTGGTTTGGCTGATACCTGGATGATCACGGGGACCCTGACCCCGCTGACTCCGCCAAGCGAGGAGGTACTGGCCAGCGTTCGAGGCTTTGTCGACGGCGCACGCCGCATCGCAGGCCTGTGTACCGGCTGTTTCGTGCTAGCCCAGGCCGGCGTGCTGGATAACCGGCGGGCCACGACACACTGGGCCTACGCGAAAAAGCTGCGTGAACTGCACCCGAAGATCGAAGTGGAAGAGGACCGAATCTTCATTGTGGACGGCCAGATCTGGACGTCCGCCGGAATGACGGCCGCACTGGACATGGCGCTGGGCATGGTGGAAAAGGATCTGGGGACCGACATGGCCAGGTCAGTGGCGCGTAAGCTGGTGATGCATCAGCGCCGCTCTGGTGGGCAATCGCAGCATTCCGAGTTGCTGACGCTTTCGCCAAAGTCTGATCGGATTCAGAACGCCTTGGATTACGCGCGCAAGCATTTGAATCGTCCATTGACTGTCGAAGAGCTTGCAGAGTCCGTGCATCTGAGCCCTCGGCAATTTACCCGCGTGTTCACTGCCGAGACAGGTCAGTCACCGGCCAAGGCGGTGGAAGGCCTGCGTCTTGAGGCCGCCCGTTTGATGATCGAGCAGAGCCGCCACAGCCTGGACGTGGTGGCGAAGGAAACCGGGTTCAGGGACCGTCGGCATATGCGCGAGGTGTTCATGCGTGGATTCGGCGTCCCGCCTCAAGCCGTGCGAAGGGATGCCAGGCGGGTTTGATCCACTACACAGGCAGCAGTTGCTCACGTTCAAGCAGCTCGAGGTTGGACGGCTTTACGTGAACTTTGTGCAGTTCAGGCGCCGTAAACCAGCGACACTCCACGATCTCGTGAGCTGCAGCAGGTTCTGCTCCAGGTTCAACAGGCAACTGATAGAGGTAGTGCTCTTCGCCTGCGATCACATAATGGTTGAGGAATCGAGCACCATTGAAGGGTAGACACGTTTCCTCCATCAGCTCGCGCTGCGCTGTATCCAGGTGATGCTCGCCCGGGTCGATTTTCCCACCTGGCAACGACCATTCAGCGCTTTGCTTGCGCACGAAAAGGATGCGTCCTGCTTGCAGGCAAATGACCGTCGAATGACGCTCTCTTGAACTGTTCATGAGGAGCCTCCCGTACGATGGAGGTGGCACCAGGGCAGAACTCACCCTGATGCCCGTGCTGCTGATCAGCGATCTTTGTCCTACTGCTGATCATCTGTCCGGTTCTGCTGACCGCCCATGCGCTCCTTGTCTGCAAGGTTCCGGTCCTGCTTGTCAGTTGCAGGTTGGCCGCCTTGGCTGCCGCTGTCACGGGAACGTTCCCAGTCCTTGTTCATCTTGTCCTCAGGCTTTTGCCCGGACTGGCTGCCGCCTTGCTGCTGTTGACCGGGCATCCGACCGCCCGAACCCTGGCCGCCTTGCTGGCCAGTACCGGCTTTGTTACCCATGCCGGTGTCAGCATTGCCTTGGTTGCCGCCCTTGTCCTGATTGTTAGCCATGATCGCTTACCTCGGGTCAGACACAGGAAGCTCTGTGTGTACTGTTATGACCCGCACCTGTCCGTGCGGTATGCACGGAACATCTGGCAAGCTGACCAAACGCATTAATTTCGGGGATACGAAATTCTGGTGTGCGGGCAGGAACGTAGCTGAACGGCACTGGAGCTGGCGGCTGACAAGGCCCTGTGCGGGGCGATCGGTGATCGCCCCTTTCGCGGTTCAGGGGAGGTCCTTGAGGGTTTCGAAGGCTTTGACGCTTTTGATCAGGCTTTTGTTGCTGGCGGAATCGGCACTGTTGAACAGGAAAGAGAAGTCCGAGGCCAACGACGGGCTGCCGGCAATCGTCGCGTACTGGTGGCACTGGTTGCAGTCATCACCCTGTACATAGGTCTCCAGGGTGGTATTGGCCACCGGCACGTTGCCCTGGCTTATGAACGGCCCGTATGACAGCGGCACTTGCGCGTTGGCGCCCGGTTCCGGGCTGGGCGGATTGGGGGCGAGGGTCCAGAGTACGTTGATCAGCTTGTAGTACTGGAACACCGACTGGCCTTGGCTGTGCTGCGCGAAGTTGGCTTGTACCGCGCTGTTGAGCGCTTGCAGGTCGCCGGGCACGGGGTGTTCGCGGGTGGTCTGTACCGGCTGGTCGCGTGGGAAGCGATCGGTGCAGTCCTTGTCGGGGTGGTGTTGCTTGCACTGGATACGGGCCTGGTTCGGTGTGCACTCGGGGCCGCTGCCACAGTCGGGGTTGTTGAAGGCAAACCCGTTCGGCGGGGTTTGTTGCGGCGGGGCCTGGGCCGGTTCGGGCACGTTGTCCACCTGCTCGAAGGTGGTCCAGATGAAGTTGGGCGAAGCCTGGGTCTTGTTGATGATATGCAGGCCCACCAGGCCAACCACTTCCTGGGTGCAGGCCAGCGTGTCGGGGCGTTTGAGCCAGGCGACGGTGGTCAGGTAGCGCCCGAACAGCTCGGGTTTGCCGGTCAGCACCCGCCAGGCGGCTTTGACTTCGATCGCCCCCAGTTGCTCCTGCGGGACCGGGGCGGCAGGCAGGGAGCGCATCGGTTCGCCGGCGGGCAGCGACAGCCCCGCCGGGGACTTGCCGTCCTGGTTTTGCGCGACCTTCAGCTGGTTGGCCGCGTCGTAGAGGCCGTTGTCGACGATGTAGTCAAATTCAGCCTTGCCCACCTTGCGTTCGAAAAACACCAGGTTGCCCGACTGGTCTGTCAGCCAGCCGCCAGACGCCTCCATGAACGGGTCGGGGCTGGACGCCAGCGTCCCGCTGGACAGGTGGAAACCGTGCAAGACGTTGATCGCGCTCTTGGAGGTTGCGTTCATGAACTTGCGCGCGCCGACCTTGAGCGCCTTGAGGCTGCCCTGGGTGCTGCAATTGGCCGGTACCAGGGTTTGCACCCCCCAGCCGCTGGGCGTGGGTGCGCCGGGCAGGAAGATGTCGTTGGCGTCCTTGTAGCTGGCCCACACCGGCGCCACGCTCATGGGTTGACCCGGTGTGGCAGGTACCCCGAACTGCGCCAGGCTGCTGTTCAGGTCGGGTTCCCCGGCCAGGCTGGCAGTGCCTGGCCAACCGGGGTTCACCGGCCAGTTCAGGGCAATGAACAACTGCCAGGCAAAACAGTTCATGAACGCCTGGCTGGTGGCATTGAAGTTGTTGACCGGCAGGAACCCGCCACTGGCCGGGTTGAACACCAGTTGCTGCTGCACACAGCTATCGGCGTCGGACTGCGTGGCCGCCGTGGCTGTTTGCTGGGCAGACAGGCACAGGAGAATGCCGCTTAGCAGCGACAGAAGACTCAAGCGTAGGCTGGACATCATTGCGCTCCTTGCAAGCTGGGAAGCCGCACCCGAAGGTGCGGCGGTAGCGTCGCGCGAGTGGCGCGGTTCAGGCGCCAGGCACCAGCGCCAGGCCGGATTCCCAAGGGTGGTCTGCCGCGCTCACGTTGGCGTCTTCGTCCGGGTTGAGCGCACGTACCGTCACCAGGCCGGGTGCGGCAGTGGGGCTGACCGTGATCGTCAGGATGTAAGCCTGGGTGCCGCCGGTATTGGTCTGGCCGGGTATGGCCGTTGCGTCGGGCAGGTACTGGGTGACCTGCGCGGTAACCCCGGGGTTGGAGAATTGCACCCGGGCGTTCTCTGCGGTGGTGTTCTCGTCGGCGCCTTGCACCACCAGCACGAATTGGTTGCTGCTGCCCGGGGCAAGCCAGGCGGGCAGGTCGGTGGGTGAGTTGCCGTAGAACAGGTCCAACGGCAGCAGCTGCACCGGCCAGGGTTGCAGGCCTGCCACCCGGTCCTGCACGCAGGGGTAGGAAGCAGGCGTGGCGGCGAGTGGCTTGACGGTGACGCTCAGGCCCACCAGCAACTGTTGGGCGATGACCCACACATGGTTGACCGGTTGTTTGTTGATGGTGACCTCGTTGATCGAGAAACCGGCGCTTTCCGGTATTTCGAACACCGCCTGAAGGATCTGGTCGGAACCGTTGGCCGCGGACCTGGCCGCGCCGCGCGTGATATGCCAGTACTGGCTCACATCCTGGCCTTGCGGGCCCTTCCAGGTACTGAAGTCGGTGGGTTGTTGCAAGTACAGGCCAATCGGGTTGGTCAGCGACAGGCGGTTGTTCACCGCCGTGCTGTTGGCCATGAAACCGATGTGCGGGTCGGAGTTGCGGTAGTTCTGCCCGTACTGCGCGCAGCAGATCAGCGACTGGGCGTTCTGGCTGCTGCTGATCGGCCGCAGGATGGTGGCGGCGGCGGCGAGGTAAACCTCGGCACTGAGGGTATTGGGGCCGGAGGTCAGGTGCATTGCCCCGCCATACTGGCCGGGCACACTGACCGTGCCGGCATTCCATTTGTTGACGGTGTCGTACGCCGGCTTGCCGGTGGTGGGATCGATGACCGGCTCACCGGCCTTGCCGGTCGGGCCGTCTTCGGTATAGCGCAGGTACAGGTCTTCGAGCTGCACGTTCGGGTCGATGTATTCGCGGTACAGGCCCAGCACCGCATTCGGGTCGATGCGCCACATGGTCAGGAAATACGCCGGGTTTTCACAGGTGAAGGTGATCTTGCGCATTTTGCCGTTGCCATCGCGCACGATGGACCACTCGCAGTATTCGTCGAGCCAGCCCCGTGGGCCGGAAGGCGAGAAATCCTTGTACGGGCCGTTCCAGGCGATGCTCGGGCAGCGCTTGGCCGGCAGTTGCAGCAGGTTGCCTTGCTTGTTCGGGTCATAGAGCCTGTAGACGGTGTTGTCGAGGCTGATCTGGCCATGGTCGGCCAACTCCATCACCTGGTCCAGGGTCATGGCCTTGCCACCCAGCTGCGGAATGACCGCCGTGCCATTGTTGTAGAAGAACGTCCACAGTCGGTTGGGGAAAGGCGCCCAGGTGATTGCCGGCGGGGTCACGTCGCCGAAGCCTTCCACCAGCGGGTTGTAGTAACCCGAGCGGGGCGCATCGTTCAGGCCCGACCAGGGGTTGCCGATGATCGACGACTCGGTCCAGCCGGTGAGGTTGTTGTTCCAGTCGGTTTCGAACTGCGGCAGCTGGTCTTCCAGGCCCAGCTTGTTGTAGTCCTTGGGGGCTTGGCCGGCGGGCGAGGTGAACTGCTTGAAGGGCGTGCTCATGTCGGTTCTCCTGGTGTGCGTGAGGTGGAAGCAGAGCAGCAGCCGGCGACCGGGGGCGGGCCGGCGAGGGTCTGGCGCGGGTCTTCCCACACCAGTTGGGCGGTGAAACCGGGCAGGGTTGCGTATTCGTCAGGCGTCAGCACGCGGCCACTGTCGAGGTGGGTCACCACCAGCGACAGGGGCACCGCATCGCCGCGGCCAAGGCCTAGTGCAGCGGCGTTGCGGGCGGCATTCAGTGCCCGCGACACGCCATGGGTGATGCACCGGCCCTTGTCATCGACCAGGCCCATGCCGATGCGGCTGAAGCGCCCCACGTAATGCGGGTTGTCGGCGCTGACGTGCTGCGCCGTGGCGTCGGGCTGGTCAAGAAAGACGTCGATCAGATAAGTGTCGTGGGTGCAACGTACGTGATCGAACACCACCCACGGCCCGGGCCCTGCGGCGTTGCCCGCGACAGGACCGGCTTTTGCGCTGTGCTTGCAGCAGGCGCCGGTGGCACCCTTCGGCGCACCAAACTGCGGCGCCACCGGCACACCGTAGTCGTAGCCGATGTGCCGGCTGTCCTGCGCCATGTCGCCGAGGGTGGTGTAGCGCCAGGCGTCGGCGCTGGTGAACGTTACCTGTGTGGCGTCGCGGCCGGCGAACGGCTGCAGCAGGCACTGGGTGGTGAACTGTGCCGCCGGGTTGGCCCTGATCCAGACCTCGAGCATGCGGTCGATGTTGGCGTGGTAGGAGCAGAACACCGGGTCGAAGGCGGTGTAGGCGTTGTCGGCCATATCGCCGCCGATCCAGCCGTGATAGTTGTCGTGGGGTTGCTCGTACAGGCCGTCGAAGTTGAGGGCACGATTGGGGTACAGGCTGTCCTTCTGGGGCGGGTCGAACACCGGAATGTTGGCCCACGGATAACCGGGCACACCCTGTGGTTGGCTGAAGGTGGTGAACTTCAGGGCATCCACCACCTGTTGCTGGAAAATGCGGCTCATGCCGTACAAGCGGGTGCGATCCGCGCGCGAGTCGTCGCCGTGGGTGTAGAACAACCGGTCGCGTTGCACATACCGGCAGTCTACCCCGTTGACCGCACCACCGGCGCACACCTTGGAACAACCATCCTTGGCGGCCGCGTAACGCAGGGGATTGGGCCGGGTTTCGCCGGTGTGCGGATGCACATAGGTTTCATCGAGAAACGCCTGGGGCAGGCCGGCCTGTGGGCTGCCGTCGACGCTGGCATCCTCGGCCATCCAGTCCCAGTAGGGAATGGCGCAGTCGATCAGTTGTTCCAGGTACAGCAGGTAGGCCCGGTGCCAGAGGGCAAATGCCTCCTGGTAATGCAGGCACCAGTTGGTGTGGATGTAGGCGTAACGTTGCCAGGGTGAACCGCTGTCGGGGTCGCCCACCTGCATCACGTCGTCCAGGCGGGCGCGGTACAGGTTCAACTCCTCAAGGCTGAGGGCGCGGATGTCCTTTCTCACCCGCTTGACCGGTTGGGGCAGGTCCGGTGGCGGAATGCGTTCGGCCAGGTCGAAGGGAGAACTGGCGTCCAGGCGCCAGCCCTGATTGACCCATAACCTGAAGGTTTCCAGCGCGTCGATCGGCCAGAACTGCTGCTGGTCGAGGGTCAGCGGCATGTTGCGCGAGGCCAGGTGCTGGTAGATGGTTTCTGACCAGGCTTTGACCGACTCCGGGTCGTCCAGGTACACGAAATAGGCGTTCATGCACCCGGTCCAGGAGGCCGCCACGGCGGCACGCTGCGCGGCGGGGATCCAGTAAGGTGCGGTAAAAAGGCCGTGGATGTCCGCGGCCCATGTCGGTTTCGCGATGATCATAAGGTCCCTCCATGCGCCCCGCAGGCCATCTCTGGCCGGGCTGCTAAGCTGAGTTGATGGTAAAGAGATGGCACGCAGGGAATCGTGCAATTTGGCCCGCCCTTGCGGCGGATTCATTGCAGTTTTTCAGGGAAGACACGGGAAAAATGACAGACGCCATGGATCTGAAGATTCTGGGCAAGCTGCAAAAGGATTGCAGCCAGAACCTGGAGTTGCTGAGCGACAGCGTCGGGCTGTCTTCAACCAGTTGTTACCGGCGTATCAGGCGCCTGGAGAGCGCAGGCATCATCAAGGCCAAGGTCGCGATACTGGACGAGCGCAAGCTGGGCATTCAGGTGACCGCCTTCTTTCTGGTCAAACTGGACCGCGACAGCAACGACATCGACCGCAAGATGCAGCACATCCTGGCCAGCCACCCGGAGATTCAGGACTGTTACCTGATGACGGGCGAGTTCGATTTCGTGATGGTTGCCAAGTTTCGCGATGCCACCGAGTACACCGACTATATCTATCGGTTTCTCGACACGTACCGGGATATTCCGATTCGCACTTATTCCTCCACGCTGGTGGTGCGGACGGTGAAAAAGTCCTATGAGTTGCCGCTGGAAGGTGGGCTGCACCGGGCTTTCGATCTCTGACGCCGTGTCTCCAACCTCCTGCTTTGCTATGGGCCAGAAGCTTGATGCAGAAGAGTACAAATGTGCTCACTGATCAGGTATAGGCTCAGTTTAAACAGACGCTTGTCGCTGCCAGGCCTGCGGCGACATTCCCTCGGCCTTCACGAATGCTCGACAGAAGTGGGACTGATCGCAGAAGCCGCACTCCAGTGCGATCTCGGCGAGCATCATTCCCGAGCCCCCCAGCAGTTCTTTGCTTTTGCGCAACCGTTGTTCACGCATCCACTGCTGCGGGGGCACCTGCAGGGTATCCCTGAACATTCGTGTGAAATGGCTGCGCGACAGCGAGCAGGCTTGGGCGAGTTCCGTAACCGTTATGCCGGTATCCAGGTTCTCCAGCATCAACCTCTTGGCAGTCGTGACTTGCCAGGGCTTGAGCAGGCCGGTTGTTTTCAGTGCGACAGTCGCCAGCACAGTGCAGTGATCACTGTTCATACAAATCCATTTATCAATCAAGTGGGCACGCACATTTCGACTGGGCAGAGCAGGCCACTGCAGCCTCGGCGCGGGCTACAGACGATAACGCTCGATTCGATGGCCTGGCTCAGCCAGCCGGCGTACCCATCAGCGGGTCAATGAACAGCCCCTGGATGCAGGGGCTGGCAATGCTCAGACAGCGGCAGCAACCGGGGCCAGGGTTGGGCCGTGCTGAACGCGCTCTGGCGCTTTGTGCACCATGGTGTAGGCATAGTCGACACCCATACCGTAGGCGCCGGAGTGTTCTTTCACCAGCTCCATGACGGCATCGTAGGTGTCGCGGTTTTTCCAGTCGCGCTGCCACTCCAGCAGCACTTGCTGCCAGGTCACCGGAACAACGCCAGCCTGGATCATGCGCTGCATGGCGTAATCGTGGGCTTCCTTGGTGGTGCCACCGGAGGCGTCAGCAACCATGTAGATTTCATAGCCGGCATCGTTCATCGCCGACAGCGCGAAGGTGGTATTGCACACTTCCGTCCACAGGCCGGATACGATGATCTTGTTGCGACCGTTTTTCTTCAGTGCATCTCGAACCTTCTGGTCATCCCAGGAGTTCATGGAGGTTCGCTCCAGCAACGGAGCGTCGGGGAAGACGGCGAGCAGCTCGGGGTAGGTGTGCCCAGAGAAGCTTTCGGTCTCGACCGTCGTGATGGTGGTAGGCACATTGAAGATCCTGGCTGCCTTGGCCAGGCCCACAGTGTTGTTTTTCAGTGTCTGGCGATCAATGCTCTGAACGCCGAAGGCCATCTGTGGCTGCTGATCGATGAAGATCAGTTGGCTGTTGAACGGGGTCAGCACTTCAGTTTTTGGGTTGTTCATGTTTGTTCCCTGTCAGCTGGATGATGGTCATCGCACAAGTCACGGCGCCTGCCTTTTGCAGACTGTGCTGAGGCACTGGATGACGTCCTCAGCGATGCCCGTTGCTTGCGTCCGAGCACAAGATAGCCAATCGCAGCGCGAACCGGTGGCGCACTTTTGCGCTCTTGGAGGCGCAATAATGCGCCCTTTGCTTGTTCATCCTGCTGCTAGCATTCGCACGCAAACGCGGGTCTACCTGATCCGGTTTGCGCCAGGAGAAAGCGATGGCAGCTTCACAACCACTCAACAAACAAACCGCCTATTGGGGCGTTCCGTGGGAGAAGACTTACGGGTATACGCAGGCACGGCGGGTAGGGAACGAGATCTACGTTTCGGGCCAGGTTCAATCACGACGAAGAAGGGAACCTGGTCGCGCCGGCCCCGTTGGACCGTGACGGCAGGCCCTGTGATTTCGCTTCAATGGGGGACCAGATGCGCGCCTGCTACGACAATATCGCCAAGCTGCTGGCGCTGTATGGCGCGACGCTTGAAGATGTCGTGGAAGAGACGCTTTACGTACTGGACATGGACGCGGCCTTCGCCGTGGTCGGGACGGTGCGCAAGGCCGCGTACGGCACGGAGCGGCCTCAATGCGCCAGTAACATCATCGGCGTCTCGAGGCTTGCCCAGCGCCCACAGTTGATCGAAATCGCCTGCAAAGCGGTACTTGGCTCACGCGCTGAGTGACCTGCACTCCCGGTTTCGCGCTACGTGACCGGGAGTACCCATTGGCCCTCGATCAACGGCTTCTGGTTGGCAACGGCAGCTGCACAGAACGTCATGAAGGCTTTGACCCGCCACGATCTGCGGATGTCCTGGTGCGTCAGCAGCCATAGTTCATCCTGCAGCTCCGGTATTACCGGGCCGACCCTTTCAAGCCCAGGCGTGATATCACCCAACATGCAGGGTAAAAAACCCACCCCCAGGCCTGCCGCGATTGCAGCACTCGCGGCGGCAACCGAGTCGGTGCGGTACGAGATGCACTCGGCAGCGACCCGGTTTTCGACATAGCTCGTTGCCTTGAGCCCGCGTAGCGCTGCGGAATAGGAAACCCATGCCTGGCCTTCAGTGAACAGAGGAGCAGGCGTTATATGGTTGCTACTGCCGTAGGGCGCCCAGGCGATCGTGGCCAGTTTGCGACCCACCAGGCTTTCGGCGGGTTTCCTGGTCGCGCGAACCGCAATATCCGATTCGTCTCGCGCAAGGCTCAGTGATTCGTTGCCCACCAGCACCTCAATCGTGATGCCTTCATTGAGGGCCTTGAAATCCGCGATGATGGGGGTGAGGAAGTAAAGCAGCAGTGAATCGCTGGTGGTGATACGAAGCTTGCCGAGTGGCCCTTGGCCGGCACGTGAGACACGCCGCGTCACGCTGACGATGTCCAGCTCCACGCGCTCGGCGAGGGCACGTAATTCCGCACCCTCGAGGGTGAGCAGATAGCCTGATTTGCGGTGGTCGAACAAGGCTACGCCAAGTGTCTTTTCAACCTGGGAGACCCTGCGGGAAACGGTGGAAACGTTGATGCCGAGCTTCTTGGCCGTGGCAGCGCGATTGCCACACTCACTGAGCGTTTTGATGATCCGCAGGTCGTCCCATGAGAGCTGGTTTGCAGCCTCACTCGCGCTCCATTTCACGTCCTTGGGGGCAGCGGGGGCAGTTGGGACATTTCCAGGTAACGACTTCACGAAATCCGTTCCAAATCAGATTGCAACGATCATACGAGAAGGGGCGGCGTGAACCAAGCATGCGCATGAAGCCGAACGAGGGGCTTCGGTCGTCCCTTCATGGGCACATCAGTAATTGTAGGGGTTATCCTCAATAGTTAGCCCAGTAGGCTTTGGGGAACTACCATGCGCAAGCTGACACTGTTGTTCGCGATCGCCGCATTTGCGGGTTGCCAGGCACCGATGCCCGCTGCCAACCCACAGATGGCCTGGGTCGATCTTTCCATACCATTCCCTAATGACCGTGTACTGTTGGCCGAACGCCTGGATAAGCAGCGCCTGCGCGACGGTCGCTTCTTTGAGGTCAGCCCCGGCAGCCATCAATTGGTCGTCAGGTTCGACTACGAAGTCAATGGCGGTGGTGGCATCAGCCTGATGGGGGGCAGCACGGTAAGGCAATGCTACCTGACCATCGACTACGCGAATTTCAAGGCAGGGCAACGCTATGTACTGGAGGCCCGCTCCATGGCCATGACGCCAGAGGCGAGGCTCTATGATGCCAAGGGAGAGATTGTGGCGCAGGTTACCGAACTCTATTGCCTGATGTGATGGCGCTGCATGCATCATCCTGGCATGCCGGAGTGTTCGCGAAGCGCGGCCGTTGAGTTCTTAGAGAATATTTGTCCGCAACGGAAATCCGTACGATTCGAAAAGCTCCCAAACGTCCTCGCGATCAAAGAGCCGCCACCCCAATGTCGTGAACTGCATCAGGTCATCCTCGCCGGGAAAGGAGTAGTAGGCCCCGGCAGATGGATCCTGAGGCGTCCCCGTCATAGGCTCATCGCGCTCCAGGCGCCTGATTGCGTTCATGATGAGACGCGCGCCTGGTTGATAAAGTGAAAGGATGTGCCACAGGAGGGAGTGCTCCTTTTCGACTGCCACCCGGGCAGTCTCAATGATGCGACCAACATCAATGCCGGGACTGTCGATCCAATGGAGCGTACAGCCGATCTCCGGGTCCCCGTTCAACAGCGCCCGGAAGGTCGCGAGAACACCTCGATACTGAGGCAAGAGGCCAGAGTGAAGATTGAGGACGCCACGTGACGGAATTGCCAACGCTTCATTATTCAGGATTTGACCAAAGCGGATCGAGATGAACAGATCCGCCCCCACATCCTGCAGCATTTGCAGGCCCGCGGGATCCCTCAAGCTGGGCAATACCTGTACAGGAACCCCAAAGCGTTGCTGCAGCTCAGCAAAACCGAATCGAAGCCCGCTGCTGACCTGGTCGCTCGATCTGACTAACCCAGGGGGCAAGGCGTTGAAGAAGTCCTGCTCGATCAATGCCAGTTGTCCGAGCATGCGTGGCACCTTCCTGGCCGACCCCACTCTTTCCGAGAGGAATATGCCTACTGTGCTCTCGTGAATCTCGGGTAACAGGTAATTCAGGGTGAGATTGCTCTCAACGTCCCGGTTCACCAGAAAAGCGATTCGCAACTTTAGACCTCCGGCAGCCTTGCCTTGAGATGCTTCAAAGGCCAATCCAACACAAGCGGATCAATTGTATTACCATTGTTTTGCCAGGACGTATGGACGGAAGGCTCGATCTGCTCAGTCCGTTCGGGTAGCAGACCTAGCATAGTTGCATTTATGCAAAAGGCTCCAGAAGGCGGCAGATATCGAGGCTAACGGCAATGGCGGAGTGGGGTGCCTCGATCAGTGTTGGCCCAACCGTATTTTGTTCTGTGGGCGAGCGGCGAAGGCTGTGATAATGGAGGGGAATCACAAGGGCCATGCCATGCTGACCATCTCCAATAACGTGCATCTGCCAGATGCCGACATCGAACTGAGCTACATCCGCGCGCAAGGCGCAGGTGGGCAGAATGTCAACAAGGTGTCCAGCGCCGTGCACCTGCGCTTCGACATTCCCGCCTCGTCGCTGCCCGAGTTTTACAAGGAGCGGCTGTTGGCGCTGCGTGACAGTCGCATCACCGGCGAAGGCGTATTGATCATCAAGGCACAACAATACCGCACCCAGGAGCAGAACCGCGCTGACGCGCTGGCGCGTCTTGCCGAGTTGATCATCGCTGCCGGCAAGACCGAGAAGAAACGCCGCCCCACCAAGCCGACCCTCGGCTCGAAAACCCGCCGCCTTGAAGGCAAAGCCAGGCGCAGCACTGTCAAGGCGGGGCGGGGCAAGGTGGAGTTCTAGGCTCTCCGGTTCTTTGATCAGGCTTGTACCGCGCTGACCCCGCCAGTGGGCATGGTTTTTTTGCGCACCGCTTGATAGAGCAGGCTGGACACCATGAAGCCAGCAATGGCCAGTATGCTCATCAGGATGAACACATAGTTGTAGCCCTGTTGACCAGGGAAGTGGTCCAGGATCGCGCCATAGATGACGTAGGCAAACATGCCGGGTGCATAACCGATCAGGCAACCGATGCCGAAGGCCGAGCCGGTGATGTGCTGGGGAATGCCGACTTCGCCCATGGGTGCCCAGAACACGCCGCGCATCGAGAACACAATCAGGGCGAAGGAGAGGGTGGCCGCCATCCCCGCATAGATGAAGCCCGGGCTTTTAGGAATCAGCATGATCACGCCCATCAGCGGCAATAGCGCCAGAAATGCCCACTTCAGGTAACGGCTGGTGCTCTTGAACTGCTTGTCGGCAATGAAACCCCCGGCAGGCCCACCGAAGATTTTCAGGAAGTATTGGTTGATGATGCCGTAGGCGCCGACCAACGCCACGGGCAACCCATACATTTCCTTGAGGTAGGGAATGAAATAGGTCAGGCCGCAGTAGACGATGTAGACCATGAACACGTTGAGACTGACCAACCAGATACCGGGTACCTTGATCGCTTCCATCAGGTTCGCCAGGCCGTTTTTCGGCTTGGCGGCCGATTGCGCGTTACCGCCCTTGAGCAGCAGCCAGGTCAGGGTGCCCGCCAGAATGTCGATGACCGAGTAGAACAGGATCGCCGACTTCAGGCCGGTTTCCCCCGAACCCATGGCGACGAACACGCCCAGTGCGGAAAAGGCCACCAGCGTATCAACCACGCCACGCCCGCCTTCCAGCAGGCCGAACAACCGGCCTTGCTCCTGATCGTCACCCAGATTACGGATGGCTTTGAGCAGCGATGGCCAGAACAGGCAGTCGGCACACACGGCCAACAGACTGAACACGATCAGCAGGCTGCTGAAGGGCGGAAAGGTTGCCAGGTACAACCCAAGGCTTCCGGTCCCGATCAGGCCGAGGGGGATCAGTTTGCGGGTGTCGTAGCGATCGGCGAGCAGGCCGCCAACCACAAACAGTGCAGTCGCGATGATCGCGTTGGCACTCAACAGCATGCCGATTTCAGTGTGGTTCAGGCCCATGAATTCCTGCATGGGGACATAGAACGCATCCTTGAGGTTCGCCAACTTGTAAATGGTGCCGCCACCGAGGATGAGGATCAGGAATCTGAGCCATTTGGCCTTGTTTTGAGTTGTCATTATTGTTCTCCGGGCGTAATCGGGTCGTCAGTTTCAGGCGTTGGAAGGGGTGGCCAGGGTCAGTTCAGCCAAGATGCGCAGTTCGCCCAGCACGCGTCGGACATAGGCCACCTGGTTGTTCGCCCAGCGGTGTTCGTCGGCCAGCATGCGCTCGAGCGAGTAGCCTTTCGGGAGCGGCGTTTCGCTCATCTCCCGGTAAGCAATGAAGGGGTCGGCCGCTTCAACGTGCTGGCGGAAGGCCGGGGCCACGTAGTGGTTTTCCTGCTCAAGAATGAACGCGATCACCTGTGGGGTGGCTTCGCCCAGCATCAACAGCTCGAACAGCATGCGGGCGCTGGGCAGATCATCTTCGTCGCTGCCTTGCAATACGCCGTAGTGGCCGAAGCCCTTTTGTTCGGGGACGATGCGCACGCCCTTGAGGTGAACCTGGCGGATGTGCGGCGCCAGGTTGTGCAGGGCCTGCAGGGGCTGTTCGCAGGCATTGATCATGTTGCCGAAGTCGAACAGGGCATGCAGGCGAGGGTGGTTCAGACGGTTGAGCAGTTGCGCGATTTCGCTGCTCTTGAGCTCTTCATGCTGCTCGAAGTCAAAGTACAGATCGTTGGCGTCGGCCTGTTGTGCGAGGTAGTGCAGGTCGGTCTCGATCACGTCCATGACCCGCGACAGCGTGCCCTCGTAACGTGAGTAAACACGGATGTTGCGCACCCCCAGGGCCTTGGCGATGGCGATCACCTGGTCGACATCCTTTTTCAGCGTGCTGCTGATTTCCAGGTGCACATCCAGCCCCAGCGCCTTGGCCTTGCTGGCAAACGCCTGGAGCTGCACTGGTGACATCTGGCTCAGGCTGTATTCCTCGCCGTCGAGCAAGTGCAGGCTCAGACCTTGCAGCTCGTGGCGATAGGCGAAGTCCAGCAGGTCGGCCGGGGTGACACGACCGTGGGTGAGGTTGGTGAGTAGCGGGTAGGCGTGGGCAAACAGGCGCAATTGCCCGAGACGCTCGAGCAACCGCTGGGCCAGTGCCTCCGTCAGCACTGGAGCCGTCTCGTGCCCGACCACCTTATGGCTCAGCAAGGCGTTGAATCGTTCCTGGATCTTGTTGTTCATTGGCGTCGTTCCTGGTTCAGACACCGGGTCTACCGGCGCAGCCTTTATCGCGCCAGTCAGGAACGCTCGATAGATCCATTATCAATTAATTGATAAGGCCACTTGCCTCGCATCAAGTGTTCGGTGGCAGATAACCCAGCGTGCGCAAGGCCCGGGCCAGCTCCTCGACACGCTCCCGGGCCTGCTTTTCAGGCGTGCCGGCAAAGCCGATCAACAGGGCCGGCGGCAAGTCGTGCTTGATGCGGTAATCGCTCAAGGCATAGGTGTGAATGTTGTGTCGGGCCAGTTGCCGGGCGATGTCCGTGTCACTGAGTTCGGGGGGCAGCCAGGCGATCAGGTGCATGCCGGCATCGGTCTGAGTGATTCTGAAAAAGCTGCCGATCTGCTGTTCAAGTTGCTCGATCAATGCCTGCTGGCGCGCCTTGTACAGTGCACGCATGCGGCGGATGTGCCCGAGGAAGTGGCCTTCGCGCATGAAGTCCGCCGTTGTGGCCTGAAGCAATGTAGGCGGGCTGCGGTCCATGACCGCGCGCAGGGTGCAAAAGGGCTCGACCAGCGCCTGCGGCAGGATCACGTAACCCCAGCCGCAGTGACGGGAAGAGCACTTTGCTGAACGTGCCGACGTAGATCACCCGGGCCATCTGGTCCAACGCATACAGTGCCGGGAGAAGTCGACCCCTGTAGCGGAACTCGCTGTCGCAATCGTCCTCGATGATCCAGCTCTGATGCTGGGTGGCCCAGTCGATGAGTGCCTGGCGCCGCTCATAACTCAGAGTGACACCCAAAGGATGCTGACGCGAAGGTGTACAAAATACCAGGCGCGCATCAGGGCACTCGGCAAGGCCTTGCTGCACATCGATCCCCTGTTCATCAACCCGCAATGGAATTATCCGAGCCCCCTGGGCTTGCAACGCAATCCGCGCGGCGATGTGCCCAGGGTCTTCCATCCAGGCACTGTCCTGCGGATTGAGTAGCAGCATGGCCAGCAGGTTGAACGCTTGCTGCGCGCCGGAAACGATCACTACTTGCCCGGCGTCGCAGTCGATACCTCGCGCATCGAAGACGTATTCGGCTATCGCGGTGCGAAACGCCTGCAAGCCTTGCAGCTCGCCATAACCCAGAATCGCCTTGGTTGGCTTGAGTAGATGACGGTTCATCAGGCGCCGCCAGATTGCCTGCGGAAATGCTTCATAGGTGCTGTGACTGGGCAGGAAGGAGGTCGGCGTCGCCGGATCCCAGTCGGTATACGACACCCCGCGAAAATGATCGCTGCGCAGCGACAGCATCGACTGGCTCAGTTCGGACAGGCGCGGTGGCTGGCGCGGTGGCTCGTCCTCGAATTTGCGGCTTTCCCACTCAGTACCGACATACGTACCTGCACCCGTGCGCGAGGCCAGGAAGCCTTCGGCAATCAATTGATCGAACGCGTTGAGTATGGTGATCCGCGACAGCCCCAACTCAATGCTCAAGGTCCGGGTCGATGGCAGGCGCACGCCCCCCTGGATTCTGCCGTTGAGTATCTGTTTGCGAATCTGCAGATACAGCTGGCGGTACAGGGGGATGGCACTGGCGCGGTCCAGTTCGATTGCCGACAGCAGCAAACCTGTGGGGGATTTCATGACATGCTCGTCTGGGTGAAATGGGATTTGATCTGGAAACTGTTGGGCGACGGGGGAGGTTAGGGTAGCGAGCGGGACTCGATGGTGCTAGCAATCTGTTGGGTTGATTCCAACTGCCCTCGTGGGCTGTGACCTGACAACGGCATCCGAACATCTCACCTACTCAACGGAATGGCGTGTTTTACGCCCAAATCAGAAGCAGGAGCGAACATGGCAAAAAAGGAAAAGTTATCACCTGGTGGCGGAGTGGCCTGGGCAGAACCTCTGCTACCTATTCTTTTCTGGGGGTTCTGGACGCCGATCCTGTACATCATCATTGCACCTTGGTTGAGCCTCGGTGTCATGAAAGTCTGGCCAACCCCTGTTTTTGCCGGATTCTTTACCGCTATGGCGTCCACTGGCTGGCTTTGCGCGTCTGTAGTGGTGTTTTTGGTGACTGCGTACCAGTTAGGTACCGCCGCTTACCAACGTAGGCAGAGGGGGAAGGGGGACGCAGCATCTTCGGCTGCCAGGAAATCACAGTCGAACCTTTGATGCGAGCACGATCCGTCCTCGCTCCCGCAGAGTCTGTGCCTCTGCTGTACTTATGCGGTGTGAAGGGCCAGCCACTGTTGCCAATGGCTTCAGCAGCCGGCCCTCTCAATCACGCCTTAGCGTAAGCTGGCTTCACTGCCTGGCGGGTGTTCAGCAAGGTCTCGATGGTACGAGGCGGCTTGCCGACGGTGCGCGGGTACTCTACCAGGTTGACGCCAAGCATTTGCCCGGCATCGAGTTGAACATCTGTCGCTGTCGCCGACGACGAGCCCGGTGAGGTAGTGCCCTCCAGCACCGCGTCCAGGTTGTTGTTCGCTTGCTGATACGAGATGCCTTGGGCCTTGTCGAGGAAGGCTACAAAATTGGCATAGTCCTCGGAATTCGGGTCGAGGATAGATGCCTTCAGCCCGGTAACGTAGTACTCGTACTTGAAGTTGAAAGTGATCTTCTCCACTGAACTGCAGGGGGAGGTGAACGCCTTCTGAGACGAATCGACGGACAGGTAGTAGTACTTGATCTTGGGGAAATAGACCGTAGTACTACCGGAACTGTCGGTTGGCACCGCTTCATGGCACTGCGCGAGAATGGCGGTCTCGTAGTTGCGTTCGCGGTCATCCCAGCTGGCACGAAGGCTATTGCCCACGCCCTGGATGAATGCTGTCACATCTGCGATTACTGCCTCTGGCACGACTACCGCGTCAAAAACAAGTTTCAGGAAGGCAGTGTTGAACTCGGTGATTACCTGCGTCACGGAGTAGGTTTCAGTTGTGACGCGATAGTTAGTCAATCCGCCGGCTTGTGCCAGCAAGAACTGCATGTAGTGCGTCACAGATGCCGACCACTGAGAAGTCGGTGCGATGTCCCCAGGTAGTACCTTGCTTGGGTTCGCCTTCAGGAACTGGAACACTTTGATACGCAGCGTGGCGAAGAAGTTGGAAACCTTGTCGCATACCCCGCGGCCGGTGGTGAACTCCGGGTTCGAAGTCACGAACGAGCTGGACAGGTTAACGAACGAGATCAGGCCATCCGAATCCTGGAAGGCCGACTGGTCATCGTCCGACAGCGCCAGTACAGAGTCCAGCAACTCGTGCGGGTTGGCCAACTGAGCTTGCTCTAGCGTCAACGCTGCGCCCACATGGGCAGGCGGATAGGCGGTTGGCGCATGACAGATTACCGTGTTGGTGGTCACGCCAGGCACAAGGTGCCCGGGAATGCTGCCGTTTGGTATCCAGATGTAGGTGCCAATGGGGCGGAACTCTACATGGTTGGGATCGACTGGCTGCACACCAGGAGGCTGAGTGCCAATGACCGGTGTTGAACCGCCCCAGAAGTGCGGCGGGTTGGTCGACACCGGCACCCACCACGCGCCATTTTGCAGGGCCAGAACTTCATAGTGCTCGTGGTATTGGGACGACCAATTCCAGTGGGCGGTAATGTCTGCATATTGGCCATGGTTGCGTTGCCACACGCGTACGCCAGGCCAGTTGCCAATCCAGGTACCAGGTACGTAGAGGGTACGAGACATGATGAACACTCCTTGTAGATCAATACTTCGTTTTGGGTAAGCCTGCCATTTGGCTCAGTCCATAACCGGGACGTTGCGAGCAGGCAAATGAAGAATCGAACAGCTGGCGTCGCGCCCGCAACGGCACCGATAGCGTATTGACTGTGTGGCTTTTTCAATCAGCAACGTTGTCAGCCGCAGTGCTCTCAAGGCTTTGTGCAAACGACGGCCAGCAGATCGCCAGCTGGGCCGCGTCGCACAGCTCCAGCTTCCGGTACACATTTTCTCGATGTTTGCGAACCGTCAGGTCGCTGATGCCCAACTCGCGAGCGATGTGCTTGCTGCTCGACCCTAGCGCGACCAGGCGGGCGACTGTGAACTCGCGGCTCGTTAGCCGAGTGGCCAGCGCCAGCGTGCGTAGTCCGATGCGGCATTCGCCATCTCAGGTTTTGCCGCCAGGGCGAGCGCAACTAATTGCGCGGCGTTTCGCGCGCCGAACTTGCGCAGCAGGCTTCCCCGATGTTTACGAACGGTGTGCTCGCCAATGCCAAGCCGCCGGGCAGTCTGTTTGCAGCCCATGGCTTGTAACATGCAGGAGAGTACGTCTAGCTCGCGAGTACTGAGGTTCTGTCCCTGAACGGGTGATTCCTTTTCCTGTTCGATAGCGTGGGCTCCTGCCGGCTGTGGGATCCTTCTTGATTCTACATTGTAGAAATGCCGAACAGCTGTACCGCAGCGTGCGGCAGGCTGCTGATGACACTCACTGTGCAGGGCCAGGCACAGCGGCGAGAGGTGAAGAGCTAGTTTATAAGCCCACCTCGAAGAAACATCGATGATCTCCGAGCCAAGTGCCAAGAGCTAAAGAGCAAGCACGATGAAAACGCTCAGTCAGCTGGCGGAATACCTGAAAAACTGCATCAAAGCCCAAGCAGCATTCCATGAGCCCGGTCAATCTGCCGTGAAGGCGTGCGAGCAGCTTCCGGAGTCTATTGCAGGGCGCAATCTCATTTCTAATGATTACCGACTACAGGTGTCAGGAAGACGGGCACTTACAAATACGTCATTTAACATAATACCGATTATGCGCATCCTTGCGTGAAGCTACCGGGGCCGTGGTTGGACAGATTTGAAACCAGGCCCCTGGCCTCAATCGCTGCGCTACAGAAGTCCTCGGAAGCAATTCTTAGGTCGTTTCCGGAACTAATCCCTGAACTGCCGTGTTTTCCTCCGAGTTCAAAACCGCGTCCGCACATGCCAAAATTCACTATCCACGACGACGTTCGTACCACTAGTAATCGAAGTCGCCAGTGCTTTGGTCTTTTGAGGTCACAAGCAGATGCCTAGAGCGTCGGGGATGCTACGGGAGGCATTGCTATGATCGCGAACTTCGATGAGCACATCGATCTCGGGCTTCGCCGCGAGCCCCTTTAACAGAGGTACTACCAACATGGTGTATGGCAATCAGTTCATCGCCAAATGCCGAAGCGATGAGTGGCTTGTCTGCCAGATCGTGTAGAGGTTGGGTAGGTGTCCTGTCCAGCGTGTGCCTCTGTTCGTATGCTGTCTCCACCAAGGGCCGCTTGGGTCGATAGCGGTCACCCATCCGTGGGCCGCTTCAGTACCCCGCGCAAAAGCAATTCGAACGCCTGGCTTGCCTGCGCCAGTCGCACATCACCGTCATCGGCCTCTGCAATCCATACTGTCGCTTCCGCCAAGCTGCCGTATATCAGTGCGGCCAGTGCTTGAGCCCGCGCCTTGACAAGTACACCCTGCAGCATCAGATTTTCAATCAACTCGCGCAACGACTCTATACAATGCCGCTGGGCCTCTGGCGATCCGCCACCCAACACCGCTCTGGCATCACGCAACACGATTCGCTGAATTTCTGGCTCCAGCGCCATTTCCAGATAGGCACGACAACGCTGGCGAAAACCGTCCCAGGGATTCTCGGCGGTATCGGTGATAGCACGCAGGCGCTCGTCCATTTCCGCATCAAGCTGCTCGACGACCGCAGCAAGCACCCCCTCCTTGTCACCAAAATGGTGGTAAAGCGCACCTCGGGTCAAACCCGCCCGGGCGGTCAGATCGTCCATCGAAGTGTGCGCATACCCCAACTCGCTGAACATCTGGCGGGCGGTGGCCAGCAACAGGGCTCGGGTTTCTTGCATTGCGGCGCGGGTGCGACGAACCATCCAGTTATTCCTTGTCTTCAATGGCATGCGGTAGGGGCAACGTATGCATGCCTCTAGCGCGCATTGTCTTGGGCACGAGGCGCACTGACAAGCCTGTTGCCTCGTCGTGCCCGATCGAGCCCAGGCCAAATAGCCAGCCGCCAGTCTCAAAGCGGTCAAACCGAATATGACGCCTGCTGGGCACGGGCGCGCACGCGCTGGTAGCCCCAGAGTGCGACCAGCAACACTGCGGCCCCTGCGGCCAAGGCCACGTTGAATCCGGTCTTGGCGCCCCATGCATCAACCACCTGCCCCGAGGCCGCTGCGCCGCCGGCCACACCAACGTTGAGGCCGGCGAGCAACCAGGTCATGCCTTCGGTCAGCTTGCTTTCGGGGACGATGCGTTCTACCAACGACATCGCCACGATCATGGTCGGGGCAAAGAACAGGCCCGCGACCAGCACGGCGCCGGCCAATCCGACAATGTTTCCCGCCAGCAGCAGCGGCAAGGTTGTCGCCGCGGTCGCCAGCCCGCCCAGCAGGAGCAGCTTGTGTAGCGGTGTATCGAGTTTCAGTGCACCGAACATCAGCCCGGCAACGCAAGAGCCGATGGCATAGCAGGACAGCACTACGCTAGCCGCCGCCGGCATGCCCATCTGCTCGGCGAATGCCACGCTGACGATGTCGACGGTACCGACTATCACGCCCATGGCGACCATCAGCAAGGTCAGCAGGCGCACGTCGGCCAGCCGGAACACGGAATTGCTGCCTTGACCGGTGACGGCTTCGGCCTCCACCGGCGGCTCGCTGCCGACCTGCACCGACAGGGCGATCACCCCGATGGCCAAGAGCACGGCGGCAGCCAATGGCCCGGCCTGTGGCAGTACCGCCACGCTCAAACCCACCGAAATCGGCGGGCCGGCAATGAAGGTAACTTCGTCGAGAACGGTTTCCAGCGAATAGGCGGTTTGCAGTTGCGCCTTGCCGCGGTAGATCGCGGTCCAGCGCGCGCGGACCATCGCCGACATGCTGGGCATGAAGCCGGCAAGCGCGGCGCCGACGAACAGCGTCCACTCCGCCAGCCGCCAATAGCTGCAAGCCAGCAGCAAGAGGATGCCCAGTACGCTGATCCCGGCGGCGGCTGGCAATACCCGGCGCTGGCCGTGGCGGTCGACCAAGCGCGAGATCTGTGGCGACATCAGCGCATAGGTCAGCACGAAGGTGGCTGCCACCGCACCCGCCAAGCCGTAACTGCCGGAAATCTGCGACAACATGGTGATGATCCCGATGCCGGTCATCGGCAAAGGTAGCCGGGCCACCAGGCCTGCCAGGGCAAAGCCCTTGGCCCCCTTGGCCTGGAACAACTCGCGATAGGTACTGAACATACTCGATTCTCCTTATCGAAAAGGCCCTCGCGCAGTCATGCGCCAGCGCACGATTACATACATTGCGTATGATTAGAACCCTATTATCATACGCGCTGAATGTAAAGCATCATGATCCTGCCAGGAAAACCTGAGCGTTAGCAATCACGTATGAGCTACCCCTGGATCAGCAGATGAGCTACCCTGTTTTTGTAATGACTTAAAGTAATAACTAAACTAAATACTCATTTTGTTTAGTTATATGAATTTCCCTCCCTGTCTTCCTCTTCACACCTCTCAATGCCACCGCAGAATCGGCCATCCCGCCGCGTCAGCGTGCGCCCGCAGCACCGGATCAGGATTGACGGTATGTGGTTTGGCGACCAGTGAAAGCAGTGGCAGGTCATTGCGTGAATCCGAGTAGAAGTAGGCACCATCCAGCCCCGCGCCCTGCTCTTGCAGCCAACTGTGAAGCCGCGTCACCTTGCCGTCCCGGTACGTCAGTATCCCGCTGGTATTGCCGGTATAGGCGCCCTGCTGGTGTTCCAGGTCAATCGCCAGCACTTCTTCTACCCCCAGTTGCCTGGCGATGCGGCTCACCAGGAAGTGCGCAGACGCTGAAATGATCAGCAGGCGGTCACCCTCTTCGCGATGGCGCGCCAAGCAGGCAATGGCGTCATCGTGAATGCGCGGGACGATGACATCTTCCACGAAGGGAGCCACCGCCTCGGCCACCTCCTCTATCGTGCGGCCCACCAACGGCGAGAGGCTGAAGGTCATGTACGCCTCCATGGCCAACTTGCCTTGGGCATAGAGCGCCATCAGTTCACGGTCGCGCTCGATGAAGCTCGGCCCGTCGACCCAGCCGAGCGCGGCCATATGGCTGCTCCACAGGCTGGCACAGTCGCCATCGATAAGGGTGTCGTCCAGATCAAACAATGCGAGGGCCATCGGCCACCTCCAGGGTACAAAGTCGAAGGGCGATGGCCTTTTCTGCCTTCGCCGGGTGGAATGACAGTGGCATCAGCGAGTGGTTTGCGTGGGTGTCGCGACACCGCCAGGCGTCGTCTCGAGTTCACTGATAGTCGCCTGACTTGCTGGGCGGCTGTTCCAGAACGGCACCAGCAGCAAACTGGCGAGCAACGCAGCACCGGTGAAGACGAAGAACACCGTGATGGTGTCGAAATAGCCAGGCAGCAGCCCGCCGAGGATCGCCCCCACCGAACCGCATCCGTTGACGAAGCCTGTTGCGGTGCCCGCGGACTCGCTGGTGCCGAAATCAATGGCGGCGGCGCCGCTGATCATTGAGTCAGGGCCATACAACGTGACGCCCATCATGAACAGCAAGCCGACCACCAGATAGAGGTTGCCGCTCTGCATGGTCGGCACGAACAGTATCAGCCACACGGTCAGCGCCATCAGGCTGATCACGCAGGCCGGCATGCGCCGAGCGCCAAATAGTTTGTCGGAGGCGATTCCGATTAGAATCGGGCCGACCAACCCCGCGACTTCGAACGCAGACGGCACAATGGCCGAAGCGACTTTGCCGATACTTGGCATGCGTTCGTAAACGATCACCGGCCCCCACATCAGGATTGCGTAGCGAGCAGGCTTTAGCAGGAAATACGCCATCCCCAGTACCAGGACCGTGCGGTTGGCGAGCACCTTGCGCAGCGCCGCCCAGTAGTTCTCCTGGTGCGCGTCAGTGCGCCCGGCCGGCTCGCCCTCGTCTTCGACGGCGGGCAATCCTGCATCCTGCGGGCGATTGCGTTGCAACAGGAAGAACAGCACGGCCACCATCAGTACGACGCCCGCCGAGGAAATGAACGCCATGCGCCAGTCATGGGAGATCTGGTACGCCCACCAGCCGGCGAACGGCGTTGCGACCAGGCCGCCGAACGCGTAGCAGGTGCTCCAGTAGCCCAGCACTCGACCGCGCTCACGGGTGGCGAAGAAGCATCCGATGTTCTTGCACAGCCCAGACCAACCCGTGGATTGCGCCAAGCCCTGGATCACCATGCAGCTGGCGAAGATCGGTAAAGTCGCGAAAGTGCCCATGGCCAGTGCGGCCAGGGCCGACACCACCAGTCCGCCAAGCACGACGACGCGGGTGCCGTAACGGTCAGCGAAGATACCCCATGCGAACTGGCCTACGGCGTAGGCAGCCAGATACAGCGCGTCGAGGTTGGCCATGGCCGCTTTGTCGAGCATGAAGCCGGGATCTTCGGCGATTCCCAGCTTGGCAACCGAAAAGGCCTTGCGGGTGAAATAGAACGCGGCATAGGCCAGCCACGTGATGATGAATATCTGAACGCGCCAGCGTTGAAGCGATTTCCATTCATGGCGGACGTTCTCAGGACTCTTGTACATGTTGTTGTCCTCTGTTGATTACCGCGACGTAGGTCTGGCCCCCTGCTCTGCTCGATCAAGGCGCCTGCCGGAAAATCTCCGGAGCTTGCGAAGTTGATCTTATAGGCTGGTCTAGACCAAGACTTGACCCTGCGCAGGCGTGTTCTGCGTGCAAAGTCAATTTCCAGTCCGGCAGTCTTCGCTACGCCACTGCCGCGGGCTTACGCCAAACCAGCGGCGAAAAGCACGGGAGAACGCACTGGTCTCGGAGTACCCGAGCAACCCGGCCAGGTCGGACACCGGCCGTTTCGGCTGTCGCAGGTAGTGCACTGCAAGTTCCCGGCGGACTCTTTCGACCAGCTGGCTGAAGCTCAAGCCCGCCTCACGCAGGTGGCGCTGCAGCCCGGCCGCACTGAGCTCCAGTGCCTGCGCGATAGTCTCCAGGCAAGGCTCTCCGCGGCTCAGGGCAAGGCGCACCTGAGCGTCAGCCTCATCCAGCAGGCTGCGCCGCTGATCGGGCGCGCCCAGGCGCTGGAGCACGTTCTGGACCAGAAACAGCAAATTGGCATCGCGCTCTGGCATCCACTGGTCTTTGAGATCAGCCTTGGGGACGAGCATCGAGTTGCAACCGCGGCCAAAATAGACAGGCGCGCCGAACGCCTGCTGATGCACCTGCCAGTCGTGTGGGCGAGCATGCTCGAAACTGACCGCGAACGGTGCCCAGTCCTTGCCCAGCACGTGGCGTATCAGGTTGAGCACCATGCCCATGGTCAGTTCGGCATCCTGTCGACGCTCCAGAATGGCGCTGTGCCGAACCTGGTAATCGAAGCGATAGCACTTGCCGCAATCGACCAGCCGTATCAAGGTATCGTGCTGGTGGTAAGGAAACGCCGCCGCGAAATTGCGCAGGGCCTCCTCCAGCCTGTTGGAAAACAACCCCACATAACCCAGTAGCCCAAGGGCCTGGGGCTGAAACTGCAGACCGTAGTGCAAACCGAAGTTGTCGCAGTGTGACTGGCGGGCCGCCTCTTCCAGCACCTGGCAGTAATTGGTGAGCGGCAGGCTGAGCGTGGGTTGTCGCAGAATCTCGGGATCGACCCCGGCGCGCCCCAGTATCAGGTCAATGTCGCCTCCGACACTTGTGACGAAACCCTCCAGACCACTGGCAGCAGCCGACAGGACGCCGAGGTTGCCCGCGACTGGCGAGCGGGTGCAGCAGTGCAGTGGTGAGCTCATGGTCTATACCAGCTGAGGTTCGAGCCCTGAGCAATGCAAACACCATGCCCTGCCTTCTTGCCTCAACCAGGCGCTTTACAGCCAGAAGGTCGCAACTGAACTGGGGTAATGGGTAACATCACGTAACACTCTGACCGTTTCTGCGCCCTACCCTTAAACAAGCCCGCCAAAACGCCTATAGAAACCCTCATTTACATCCGGCAAAGGCCCATCAGCCGTCTCCAGCGCGGCATTCAGCCATTCTTCCGCCTTGGCAAACACAAGGCGATAGAGGTTGCGGCACAACTGCCGCGCAGCCCTTCCCTCCCAATCCCCAGGCAACAGCTCGTCTGGTAGTTGCGGGTCGCGCAGCAGTAGCCGGCGGTATTCGTGAATCAGCAGCGTGCGCGCCAGGAAGCAGTCCTGGGCATCGAGCTGTGGCTGCTCTTTCAAACCTTGCCATAGCGGCCTGAACAACTGGATGAACTCGCTGTACTGTTGCCCCAGTTCGTCGATACGCCAGCTTTCCCGCACCTGGGCGCGCATGGCCTTGGAGGCGAGTACCTCCTGGGTATGGGTTTCGAAGACGATGCTGTCGTCACTTGCCTCCAGGTCCCGCAAGGTGGCGGCCAGGTCAGCGCGGTCTGCCCGCGGGCAACCCAACAAGTTCGGTGCCATGGCGCCAAACCCCTGCCACTCCAGCTCCTCACGCAACACCTTGCGCTTGCCGGCCTCCAGTTGCGAGAGCAACACCAGCGTCCAGGCACCGTCCCACGCTGGCTGGCTGGGGCTATAGACCCGTTTGAAGGCTTTCTCGAACCGCCGCCGGCCCGTACCGGTCAGGCTGTAGTAGCTGCGACGGCCAACCTTTTCCGCGGTGAGCCAGCCTTCCTTGGTAAGGCGGAAGATCGACGTGCGGATCAGGCGCTCGTTGATGCCGATCGGCTCCAGCAGGTTGATCAGGCTACCCAGCCAGACGGTTCCGCCGTGAGGTTCGATGGCGTCACCGTACAAAGTGATGATCAGGGAGCTGGCGCGGATCGGCGTCTGTTCCTGGAAGCGGGTGATCAGGTTGTTCAGTGGGGCGAGATTGCTCATGGGCGAACTGTGCGGGGATAAAGCACCGACTATACCTGCGCGGCGGGCCGCCTGGCCATTGCGTGACGCAGCCAGGCTCATGCCGATGTCTGCCCTTTGGGCCTGACGCCGGTGTCTTCCATGCGCGGGCGCTCGGGCTCGACCTCGGCCAATGGCGGGCATTCAACCATGCTGTTCATGCAGCGTCGCGCCAGGTGCTGGTACTCCACCGTGCCGCGCTGCTTCCAGGCCAGTTCGTGTTCGGTCAGCGGGCGCTTGACCTGGGCTGGCGACCCCATCACCAGGCTTTGCGCGGCGCATTCGAAGCCCGCCTTGACGAATGCCGTGGCGGCAACGATGCAGCGTGGCGCCACATGAGCACCATCCATCACCACCGCGTTCATGCCGATCAAGGCGTCAGCGCCCACCCGGCAGCCATGCAGCACGGCACCATGCCCGATATGCCCGTTGCGTTCGACAACCGTGTCACCCCCCGGGAAACCATGCATCACGCATGTGTCCTGCAGGTTGGCGCCCTCCTCCAGCACGATACGGCCGAAGTCCCCCCGTAGCGATGCCAGTGGGCCGACGTAGCAACGAGGGCCGACGATGACATCACCGATCAGCACGGCGCTGGGGTGTACATAGGCTGTCGGGTGGACCACGGGCGTCAGGCCGTCCAGTCGGTAGCAAGGCATGGCAAAGCTCCTGAAATGATTTGAAATGCACGGAGAACTTGTATCACAAATTATTTGATCGTCAATCGCCAGGCGCTTGTATCGCTTTTGATGACGCGAATCCTTTCGCCTAAATTGCGGTATATTTCGACAAATATCATAGATGAAACGTTTCAACAGCAATAGTTTCCATTAGGCGTAGACCGCCAATGGCACTGAATGAGATACACCTTCCAATTTTTGTCGTTGCATATGTGTATCGTATTGCGCATATACTGGTTCCACCTAGGCGTGCTTCTGCATCGCGCCCCTGCAAACAATTCCAAGAAAAGCCGGCCCCACGAGGTGCCGTGCGTGCAGCCAGAGGAACCCGACATGCCGCGATATCTCGATGTGCAGGCGCCCGAACACGGCGTCCAGCTCATTACCCTGCAACGGCCCGAGGCTCTCAACGCCCTGTGTACCGAGTTACTGGCAGAGCTGGCCGCTGCACTGTATGCGGCCGGGCAAGACGAACAGACTTGCGCGGTGGTTATCACCGGCAGCCGCAAGGCGTTCGCCGCCGGCGCCGACATCCGCGAGATGGCCGAGCGCGACCTGGTCGGCATCCTCAACGACCCTCGTGTGGCCCACTGGCAAAGCATTGCCGCCTTCGCCAAGCCGCTGATCGCCGCGGTCAACGGCTACGCCCTGGGTGGCGGCTGCGAACTGGTGATGTGCGCGGATATCGTCATCGCCGGCAGCGACGCCCGTTTCGGCCAGCCGGAAATCAACCTCGGCATCATTCCCGGC
Source organism: Pseudomonas putida (assembly GCA_029953615.1). Taxonomy (NCBI): domain Bacteria; kingdom Pseudomonadati; phylum Pseudomonadota; class Gammaproteobacteria; order Pseudomonadales; family Pseudomonadaceae; genus Pseudomonas; species Pseudomonas putida. Next base: position 5,141,202 of record CP124529.1, read on the forward strand.
GCCGGTGGCACCCAGCGTCTGGTGCGGGCCGTAGGCAAGCCGCTGGCCATGCAAATGGTGCTGACCGGCGAGGCCATCACCGCCCGGCACGCCTTGCAGGCGGGCCTGGTCAGCGAAATCACCCAGCCGGAACTCACCGTAGAGCGTGCCCTGCACATCGCCCGTAGTATCGCCGCAAAGGCCCCGCTGGCGGTGCGCCTGGCCAAGGAAGCACTGCTCAAGGCCGGCGATACCGACCTGGCCAGCGGCCTGCGCTTCGAACGCCACGCATTCACCTTGCTGGCCGGCACCGCCGACCGCGACGAAGGCATCCGTGCCTTCCAGGAAAAACGCCAGGCCCGCTTCCAGGGCTGCTGATCATCTTTCCCTCGACTGACGGAGCGAGTCTGTCATGCCTTTCCAGCACATTCTTTTTTCCATCGAGGACGGCGTCGCCCTCCTCTCGTTGAATCGCCCCGAACAGCTGAACAGCTTCAATACCGCCATGCACCTGGAAGTGCGTGAGGCGCTCAAGCACGTGCGCCAGAGCGGCGAAGCGCGGGTGTTGTTGCTGACTGCCGAAGGCCGTGGTTTCTGCGCCGGCCAGGATCTGTCCGATCGCAACGTCGCCCCGGGCGCCGAAATGCCGGACCTGGGCGAATCGATCGACAAGTTCTACAACCCGCTGGTACGCACTCTGCGCGACCTGCCGCTGCCGGTGGTCTGTGCGGTCAACGGTGTGGCTGCCGGCGCCGGTGCCAACATCCCGCTCGCCTGCGACCTGGTGCTGGCCGCCCGCTCGGCCAGCTTCATCCAGGCCTTCTGCAAGATCGGCCTGGTACCCGACTCCGGCGGCACCTGGCTGCTGCCACGCCTGGTCGGCATGGCGCGGGCCAAGGCCCTGGCCATGCTCGGCGAGCGCCTGGGCGCCGAACAGGCCCAGCAATGGGGGTTGATCCACCGTGTAGTGGACGATGCCGCACTGCGCGACGAGGCCCTCACCCTCGCCCGCCAGCTCGCCGCCCAGCCTACCTACGGCCTGGCCCTGATCAAGCGCGCCCTCAACGCCAGTTTCGACAACGGTTTCGATCAGCAGCTGGAGCTGGAGCGCGACCTGCAGCGCCTGGCCGGGCGCAGCGAGGACTACCGCGAAGGCGTGAGTGCCTTCATGAACAAGCGCATACCGGCATTCAAGGGGCGTTGATCATGAGCGCACTCACAAGCAATGCGCAGGTGGCGGTGATCGGTGCGGGCGCCATGGGCGCTGGCATCGCCCAGGTCGCGGCGCAGGCTGGCCACCCGGTAAAGCTCTACGACAACCGTCCCGGCGCTGCTGCCCTGGCGGTGGCCGGTATTGACCGGCAACTGGCCCGCCTGGTGGAAAAAGGCAAGTTGCAGGCTGCCGAGCGAGAGGCGATCAGCGCCCGCCTGTGCCCGGTGGACGCCCTCGAAGCCCTGGCCGATGCCGGGCTTGTGATCGAGGCCATCGTCGAGAACCTACAGGTCAAACAGGCGCTGTTCAGCCAGCTTGAAGCCCTGTGCGCCACTGACTGCATCCTCGCCAGCAACACCTCGTCACTGTCCATCACTGGTCTGGCTGCCGGGCTGCAACGCCCGCACCAGGTGGTCGGCATGCACTTCTTCAACCCGGCGCCGCTGATGGCCCTGGTCGAAGTGGTTTCAGGCCTGGCCACTGCCCCGGCCGTTGCCGCGTGCATTCATGCCACCGCCCAGGCCTGGGGCAAGCAGCCGGTGCACGCGCGCTCCACGCCGGGCTTCATCGTCAACCGCGTGGCACGGCCGTTCTACGCCGAAAGCCTGCGCCTGCTGCAGGAAGGCGCAGCCGATTGCGCCAGCCTCGATGCGCTGCTGCGTGATGCCGGCGGTTTTCGCATGGGGGCGTTCGAACTTACCGACCTGATCGGCCACGATGTCAATTACGCGGTGACCTGCTCGGTTTTCGATGCGTTCTATGGTGACTTCCGCTTCCAGCCTTCGCTGCTGCAAAAAGAGCTGGTGGATGCGGGCCGGCTCGGGCGCAAGACCGGCCAAGGCTTCTATAGCTATACCGAAGGATCCGAACGCCCACAGCCAGCTGAACTGCAAAGCTGCGCCGTGGCCGAAGCGTGCGTCGTCGAAGGCGACCTGGGGGTGATGCAGCCGCTGGTGGAGCGCCTGCGCCAGAATGGCGTCGCCGTGACCCGGCGCGCCGGCTGCGGCCTGATCCAGGTGGGCGATGCCACCCTGGCACTGTCCGATGGCCGCCTGGCCAGCCAGCGCGCCCGCGAAGACGGCGTGCGCAACCTGGTGCTGCTTGACCTGGCCCTCGACTACGCCACCGCCACCCGCCTCGCCATCAGCTGGTCGGCCGACACCAGCGACAATGCCCGCAACCAGGCGGTTGCGCTGCTGCAGCGCGCCGGCCTGAAGGTAACGGCGGTCGCTGACCTGCCCGGGCTGGTGGTGCTGCGTACCGTGGCGATGCTCGCCAACGAGGCCGCCGACGCCGTGCTGCAAGGGGTCGGCAGCGCCGCCGACATCGACCTGGCCATGCGTGCCGGTGTCAATTACCCCCGCGGCCCGCTGGCCTGGGCCGCGAGCATCGGCATCTCCCACACCCTGCGTGTGCTCGACAACCTGCAGCGCAGCTACGGCGAGAGCCGCTACCGCCCTTCCCTGCTGTTACGCCGCTGCGAAGCCAAAGGAGGCACCTTGCATGACTGAAGTCGAACTGGCACAAGCCTGTGCCGAGGCCATGTACGCCCGCGACCAGGCCACCCAGGGCCTGGGCATCCGCCTGCTGGAAGCCGGCCCGGGCCAGGCATGCCTGCGCATGCCGGTACGCGCCGAGATGATCCAGGGGCATGGCACCTGCCATGGCGGCTTCCTGTTCGCCCTGGCCGACTCGGCGTTTGCCTTCGCCTGCAACAGTTACGACCAGGCCACCGTCGCCCTGGGCTGCAGCATCGACTACCTGGCACCGGCGCTGCGCGATGACGTGCTTACCGCCCGCGCCAGCGAGGTCAGCCGCAAGGGCCGCACCGGCCTGTACCACGTCCGCATCGAGAACCAGCGCGGCGAGCTGGTGGCGATGTTCCATGGCAAGTCCTACAAAGTGCGCGGCACCGTGCTGGCGCAGGAGACGCAAGATGACTGAACACACCCTGGCCGATGCCCTGATCATCGACGCCGTGCGCACCCCCATTGGTCGATATGCCGGCGCATTGAGCGGCGTGCGCACCGATGACCTGGCCGCCATTCCGCTCAAGGCCCTGATCCAGCGCCACCCTGAACTGGACTGGAAAGCCATCGACGACGTCATCCTTGGCTGTGCCAACCAGGCTGGCGAGGACAACCGCAACGTCGCGCACATGGCCAGCTTGCTGGCCGGGCTGCCGATCGAAGTGCCGGGCACCACCATCAACCGCCTGTGTGGTTCCGGCCTGGACGCCATCGGCAATGCGGCCCGCGCCCTGCGCTGCGGCGAAGCCGGGCTGATGCTGGCCGGCGGCGTGGAGTCGATGTCGCGCGCGCCGTTCGTCATGGGCAAGTCCGAGCAGGCGTTCGGCCGCGCAGCCGAACTGTTTGACACCACCATCGGCTGGCGTTTCGTCAACCCACGCATGAAGGAAGCCTTCGGCACCGATTCGATGCCGGAAACGGCCGAGAACGTTGCGCAACAGTTCGGTATTTCCCGCGCCGACCAGGACGCCTTTGCCCTGCGCAGCCAGCACAAGGCCGCCGCCGCCCAGGCACGCGGCCGCCTGGCGCGGGAAATCGTGCCGGTCGAGATCGCGCAGCGCAAAGGCCCGGCCAAAGTGGTCGAGCACGACGAACATCCCCGCGGGGACACCACCCTGGAGCAGTTGGCCAGGCTTGGCACCCCATTCCGCGAAGGCGGCAGCGTCACCGCCGGCAATGCCTCCGGGGTAAACGACGGTGCCTGCGCCCTGCTGCTGGCCAGCAGCGCCGCCGCTCGCCGCCATGGCCTGAAGGCCCGCGGCCGCATCGTCGGCATGGCCGTGGCCGGGGTCGAACCCAGGTTGATGGGTATCGGCCCGGTGCCGGCAACCCGCAAGGTGCTGGCGCTTACCGGGCTGACGCTGGCCAACATGGACGTCATCGAACTCAACGAGGCATTTGCCGCCCAGGGCCTGGCGGTACTGCGCGAGCTAGGCCTGGCCGACGACGACGAGCGGGTCAACCGCAACGGCGGTGCCATCGCCCTGGGCCATCCGTTGGGCATGAGCGGCGCACGCCTGGTCACCACCGCGTTGCACGAGCTGGAAGAAACTGCCGGACGCTACGCCCTGTGCACCATGTGCATCGGCGTCGGCCAAGGCATCGCGATGGTCATCGAGCGCCTCTGAGCGGCTCGGACCATCGGCGTGTTACCGAACCGAACGCAGCCGTATATGCTGCTTCCATGACACTCACCACGCGACCCGTAACCGGTACCGCGCGGCGTACAAGAACAATTCGAGTGAAGCCATGAACATGTACCATGATGCCGATCGTGCCCTGTTGGACCCGATGGAAACCGCCAGTGTCGACGCCTTGCGCCAGCACCAGCTGGAGCGCTTGCGCTGGAGCCTGAAGCACGCCTATGACAACGTGCCGCTGTATCGCCAGCGCTTTGCCGAGTGCGGCGCCCACCCCGACGACCTAAAGTGCCTCGAGGACCTGGCGAAGTTTCCCTTCACCGGAAAGAACGACCTGCGCGACAACTACCCCTACGGGATGTTCGCCGTACCCCAGCAGGAGGTGGTGCGCCTGCACGCCTCCAGCGGCACCACCGGCAAGCCGACCGTGGTCGGCTACACCCAGAACGACATCGACACCTGGGCCAATGTGGTCGCTCGTTCGATCCGCGCCGCAGGTGGGCGCAAGGGTGACAAGGTGCATGTTTCCTACGGCTACGGCCTGTTCACCGGCGGGCTTGGCGCGCATTACGGGGCCGAGCGCCTGGGCTGTACGGTAATCCCCATGTCCGGTGGCCAGACCGAGAAGCAGGTGCAGCTGATTCGCGACTTCCAGCCCGACATCATCATGGTCACCCCCTCCTACATGCTCAACCTTGCCGACGAGATAGAGCGCCAGGGCATCGACCCGCAAGACCTCAAGCTGCGCCTGGGTATATTCGGTGCCGAGCCATGGACCGACGAGCTGCGCCGTTCTATCGAGCAACGGCTGGGTATCGATGCCCTCGACATTTATGGCCTTTCGGAAATCATGGGGCCTGGGGTGGCGATGGAGTGCATCGAAACCAAGGATGGCCCGACCATCTGGGAAGATCACTTCTACCCCGAGATCATCGACCCAGTTACCGGCGCGGTGCTGCCGGACGGCCAACTGGGCGAACTGGTGTTCACCTCGCTGACCAAGGAAGCGTTGCCAATGGTGCGCTACCGCACGCGTGACCTCACTCGCCTGCTACCCGGCACCGCACGGCCGATGCGCCGGATCGGCAAGATCACCGGCCGCAGCGATGACATGCTGATCATTCGCGGGGTCAACGTGTTCCCGACACAGATCGAGGAACAGGTCCTGAAAATAAAACAGCTTTCAGAACTCTATGAGATTCACTTGTATCGCAATGGCAACCTGGACAGTGTCGAGGTGCATGTGGAACTGCGTGCCGAGTGCCAGCACCTCGATGAAGCCCAGCGCAAGCTTGTGGTTGGCGAACTGAGCAAACAGATCAAGACCTACATTGGCATCAGCACCCAAGTGCACCTGCAGCCCTGCGGCGCGCTCAAGCGTTCCGAGGGCAAGGCCTGCCACGTGTTCGACAAACGGTTGGCCAGCTGATTCATTCGGCTGCCTCTTCGGCCCCGGCATTGTCCGGGGCTTTTTTTTGCGTTTTTTCGGCTGGCCTCTTCGCGGGCTCGCCCGCTCCCACAGGAAATGAAGTGAAGCCTAGGCCCGCGCGGTCTCTGTGGGAGCGGGCAGGTCCGCGAAGAGGCCGAATGTGATACACAAATCTTATTTGATACACATAAAACTGTTTGACGTTATGTTTTGTATCGCTTACAAATGACTCATGCCTTAGCAGGAGTCGCAGCACATGTACGCACAGCTAGTGGAAACCGGAGTCAAGCGCGTCAAGTCACTGGAAGAGATGTCGCCCGAAGAGCGCAACTTCCAGGAAAAGATCGACGCCGAAATCAAGATCGAAGCCAAGAACTGGATGCCCGAGGCCTATCGCCAGACCTTGATCCGGCAGATCTCCCAGCACGCCCACTCGGAAATCGTCGGCATGCTCCCCGAAGGCAACTGGGTCACCCGCGCCCCCAGCCTCAAGCGCAAGCTGCAGCTGATGGCCAAGATCCAGGACGAAGCCGGCCACGGCCTGTACCTGTACAGCGCCATGGAAACCCTGGGCGCCGACCGTGACGAAGAAATCGCCAAGCTGCACAGCGGCAAGGCCAAGTACTCGAGCATTTTCAACTACCCCACCCTTAGCTGGGCCGACATGGGCGCCGTGGGCTGGCTGGTGGATGGCGCCGCCATCGTCAACCAGGTGGTGCTGCAGCGCACCTCCTACGGCCCGTACTCGCGCGCCATGATCCGCATCTGCAAGGAAGAGAGCTTCCACCAGCGCCAGGGCTACGAAATCCTCCTGACCATGATGCGCCACGGCACCCAAGCCCAGCGGGACATGGTCCAGGACGCGATAAACCGACTGTGGTGGCCGGCCCTGATGATGTTCGGCCCCAGCGACGAGCATTCCCCCAACAGCGCCCAGTCCATGGCCTGGAAAATCAAGCGCCAGACCAACGATGAACTGCGCCAGCGCTTCATCGACCAGACCGTGCCGCAGCTCGAGCTGCTCGGCTGCACCGCCCCCGACCCCGAGCTGAAGTGGAATGCCGAGCGCGGCCACTACGACTTCGGCGAAATCCAGTGGGACGAGTTCTACGAAGTGATCAAGGGCAATGGCCCATGCAACCAGGAACGTGTCGCCACCCGGCGCAAGGCCATTGAGGACGGTGCCTGGGTACGCGAGGCCGCCGTGGCCTACGCGCGCAAGCAACAGAACAAGAACGCCGCCTGAGCGGCGATTGATGCGGAGATCGAAAATGTCTGTCTGGACCCTCTACGAAGTGTTCGTGCGCAGCAAGCACGGACTTAACCACAAGCATGTCGGCAGCGTGCACGCCGCCGATGCCGCCATGGCCATCGAAAACGCCCGTGAGCTGTACACCCGCCGCAGCGAAGGCGTGAGCCTGTGGGTGGTGCCTTCGGTACTGATCACCGCCTCTTCCCCGGACGAGAAAGACCCGCTGTTCGCCCCGGCAGACGACAAGGTCTACCGCCATGCCAGCTTCTACGAACTGCCCGACGAAGTCGGACACATGTGAGGTTGGCCATGCACAACGAAGCTCTTGTCCCCTACCTGCTGCTGCTCGGCGATAGTGCCTTGGTGCAGGGCCAGCGCCTTTGCGAATGGTGCGGCCGCGCACCGGCCATCGAAGAAGAACTGGCCCTGATGAACGTCGGTCTCGACCTGGTCGGCCAGGCGCGCAACTGGCTGGACTATGCCGCCGAGCTGCTCGATGACGGCCGTGACGCCGACGCCCTGGCCTTCCGCCGTGACGAGCGGGCCTATCGCAACCTGCTGCTGGTCGAACAGCCCAACGGCGATTTCGCCGTGACCATGACCAAGCAGTTCTTTTATGACGCCTGGCATTTCGCCGTGCTTCAGGGCCTGGTCGGCTCGAACGACGAGCGTATCGCCGGTATCGCCGGCAAGGCCCTGAAGGAAGTCACCTACCACCTGCGCCGCTCCAGCGAGTGGGTACAACGGCTGGGCGGGGGCACCGAAGAAAGCCGCCAACGCATGCTCGCGGCCATTCCGGCGCTGTGGCGTTTCACTGTCGAACTGGCCGCCGGTAGCGACAATGAAGTGCTCCTGGCGCAAGCAGGTGTCGCTGCCGACCCCGCCGCCGTCGGCGCGGCCTGGCTCAAGCAGGTTGGCGAGACCTTCGCTTCGGTCGAGCTGCCGCTGCCCAAGGCCGCCAGCCACTTTTACCTGGACGGTCGCAAAGGCCTGCACACCGAGCACCTGGGCCTGCTGCTGGCCGAGATGCAGTTCCTGCCGAGGGCGTACCCCGATGCAACCTGGTGAGCTGATTGCCGGCGACCGTGGCGCCCGCGCGCCACGCGGCGACGACCTGGCCCGAGCCTGGGCGGTACTGGCCCAGGTCATGGACCCGGAAGTGCCCGTGGTCAGCGTGGTCGATCTGGGGATCGTGCGCGACCTCGGCTGGCACGGCGGCCACCTGCACCTGGTCGTCACGCCGACCTACTCCGGTTGCCCGGCCACCGAGGTGATCGAGGGCGATATCCGCCAGGCGCTGGAGCAGGCCGGTTTTCCCGCGCCGGTTCTTGAGCGCCGGCTGACCCCGGCCTGGAGCACCGACTGGATCAGCGAACTGGGCCGCGAGCGCCTGCGCGCCTACGGCATCGCCCCGCCACAGGGCAGCGCCAGCAAGCGCAGCCTGCTCGGCGAGGCGCCGCAGGTGTGCTGCCCGCAGTGCGGCAGCGCCCATACCGAATTGCTCAGCCAGTTCGGCTCCACGGCCTGCAAGGCGCTGTACCGCTGCCGCGAGTGCCTGGAGCCGTTCGACTATTTCAAATGCATTTGAGCCGTGGAGAATGCCATGAGCCAGTTTCACAGCCTTACCATCAAGCAAGTGCGTAACGAGACCCGCGATGCGGTGTCGATTGCCTTCGACGTACCCGAGCACCTGAAGGCACAGTTCCGTTTCACCCAGGGCCAGTACCTGGTCATGCGTACCCAACTGGACAACGAAGAAGTCCGCCGTTCCTATTCCATTTGCAGCGCCGTGCAGGACGGCGAGCTGCGTGTGGCGGTAAAGCGCGTGCCTGGCGGGCGTTTCTCGGCATTTGCCAATGACCTGCTCAAGGCCGGCCAGCAGCTGGACGTGATGCCGCCGTCGGGCAGCTTCTTCGTGCCGCTCGATCCGGCCCGCCGGGGCAACTACCTCGGCGTGGCTGCCGGCAGCGGCATTACCCCGATTTTGTCGATCATCGCCACGACGCTGGCCAGTGAACCACACAGCCGCTTCACCTTGCTGTACGGCAACCGCTCCAGCTCCGGCGCACTGTTCCGCGACAAGCTGGAAGACCTGAAAAACCGTTACCTCGACCGCCTGAACCTGATTTTCGTGTTCAGCCGCGAACAACAGGATGTTGACCTGTACAACGGTCGCATCGATGCCGACAAGTGCGGGCAGTTGTTCTCGCGCTGGCTGGACGTTGCCAGCCTGGATGCAGCGTTCATCTGCGGCCCGCAGGCAATGACCGAGACCGTACGCGACAGCCTGCGTGCCAATGGCCTGGCCAAGGAACGCATCCATTTCGAGCTGTTTGCCGCCGCCGGTAATGAAGCCCGTCGTGAAGCCCGCGAGGCCGCGCGCCAGGTGGACTCGGCGCTCAGCCACATCACCGTGATCAGCGACGGCCGCGCCCTCACCTTCGACCTGCCACGCAACACCCGGAACGTGCTGGACGCCGGCAACGCCATCGGCGCCGAACTGCCTTATTCGTGCAAAGCCGGCGTGTGCTCGACCTGCAAGTGCCGGGTTATCGAGGGCGAAGTGGAAATGGACAGCAACCATGCCCTGGAGGACTACGAAGTAGCGGCCGGGTATGTGCTGTCGTGCCAGAGCTACCCGGTGAGCGACAAGGTGGTCCTCGATTTCGACCAACTCTGAAACCGCGTCGCCTTTTTCGCGGGCGCGCCCGCTCCCACAGGAATAGCACAAGCCTCAGGCACACCGCCGCACCTGTGGGAGCGGGCATACCCGCGAAGAGGCCCTGAGCAACACCGCAACACCCGCGTGACCTCAACAAAACAATTACAACACCCAGAGATCGCAACCCATGACACCCGAACGCATCGAAAGCATCGCCAACCACCCCGACTTCCAGCACCTGGTGCAGCGCAAACGCCGCCTCAACGGCAGCCTGACCCTGGCCATGCTGGTGATCTACTACGGCTTCGTCCTGCTGGTGGCGTTCTCCCCCAGCACCCTCGGCCAGTCCCTCAGCGGTGGCGTCACCACCGTCGGCATGCTGGTGGGCGTATTGATGGTGCTGCTGTCTTTCGCCCTGACCGGTATCTACGTGCACCGCGCCAACAACGTGCTCGACCCGCTCAACGACAAGGTCAAGCAGGAGTGCGCACAATGAACTGGACCGCCATCTCGATGTTCATGGTGTTCGTCTGCTTCACCCTGCTGGTCACCCGCTGGGCCGCCATGCGCACCCGCTCGGCCAGCGACTTCTACACCGCCGGCGGTGGCCTGACCGGCATGCAGAACGGCCTGGCGATCGCCGGTGACATGATCAGTGCCGCATCGTTCCTGGGCATTTCGGCGATGATGTTCATGAACGGCTACGACGGCCTGCTGTATGCCCTGGGCGTACTGGCCGGCTGGCCGATCATCCTGTTCCTGATTGCCGAACGCCTGCGTAACCTGGGCAAGTACACCTTCGCCGACGTGGTCAGCTACCGCCTGGCGCAAACCCCGGTGCGCCTGACCTCGGCCTTTGGCACGCTGGTGGTGGCGCTGATGTACCTGGTGGCGCAGATGGTCGGTGCCGGCAAGCTGATCGAACTGCTGTTCGGCATCAGCTACCTGTACGCGGTGATGCTGGTCGGCGTGCTGATGGTCGCCTACGTCACCTTCGGCGGCATGCTCGCCACCACCTGGGTACAGATCATCAAGGCGGTAATGCTGCTGTCGGGCACCAGCTTCATGGCCTTCATGGTGCTCAAGCATTTCGGCTTCAGCACCGAGGCGATGTTCGCCAGCGCCGTGGCCGTGCATGCCAAGGGCCAGGCGATCATGGCCCCGGGCGGCTTGCTGTCCAACCCGGTGGATGCCATTTCCCTGGGCCTGGGCATGATGTTCGGGACCGCCGGGCTGCCGCATATCCTGATGCGTTTCTTCACCGTCAGCGATGCCAAGGAAGCGCGCAAGAGCGTGTTCTATGCCACCGGGTTCATCGGCTACTTCTACCTGCTGCTGATCGTCATCGGCTTTGGTGCCATCGTCATGGTCGGCACCGAGCCGTCCTACCGTGACGCCACCGGCGCGATCATCGGCGGCGGCAACATGGTCGCTGTGCACCTGGCCCAGGCCGTGGGTGGCAATCTGTTCCTCGGCTTCATCTCCGCCGTTGCCTTCGCCACCATCCTGGCGGTGGTCGCCGGCCTGGCGCTGTCCGGTGCATCGGCCGTTTCCCACGACCTGTATGCCTGCGTGGTGCGCCAGGGCAAAGCCAGCGAGCAGGAGGAAATGCGCGTGTCGCGTCTCGCCACCCTGCTGATCGGCCTGCTGGCGGTCATTCTTGGCCTGATGTTCGAGTCGCAGAACATCGCCTTCCTCTCCGGCCTGGTGCTGGCCGTGGCCGCGTCGGTCAACTTCCCGGTGCTGCTGCTCTCGATGTTCTGGAAAGGCCTGACCACCCGCGGCGCGGTGTGCGGCAGCATGGCCGGCCTGGTCTCGGCGGTGCTGCTGGTGGTGCTGGGCCCGGCGGTGTGGGTCAACGTGCTGCATAACGAAACAGCGCTGTTCCCCTACAGCAACCCGGCGCTGTTCTCCATGAGCCTGGCCTTCCTCGGCGCCTGGGTGTTCTCCGTCACCGACAGCTCCGAACGCGCCAGCCAGGAACGTGGCCGCTACCTGGCCCAGTTCATCCGCTCCATGACCGGAATCGGCGCTGCCGGCGCCAGCAAGCACTGACCATCAGGGAAGAACAACCATGTCGGGTAAAACAACAACAATGAACCGCACGCACTTCATTTCGGCCGCCTGGCTGGCCACCCTCGCCCTGCCGCTGCCGGCCATGGCAGATTTCATCGGCGACAGCCACGCCCGGCTTGAGCTGCGCAACCACTACCTCAACCGCGACTTCCGCCAGAGCAACGCGCCGCAGGCCAAGGCCGAGGAATGGGGCCAGGGCTTTACCGCCAAGCTGGAGTCGGGCTTCACCGACGGCCCGGTCGGCTTTGGTGTCGACGCCATGGGCCAGCTGGGCATCAAGCTCGACTCCAGCCGCGACCGCCGCAATACCGGCCTGCTGCCGTTCGGCCCGAACAGCCACGAACCGGTCGATGACTACAGCGAACTGGGCCTGACCGGCAAGGTGCGGGTGGCCAAGAGCACCCTGCGCCTGGGTACCTTGCAACCGATCCTGCCGGTGGTGGTGTACAACGACACCCGCCTGCTGGCCTCCACGTTCCAAGGTGGGCTGCTCACCAGCCAGGACCTGGCCGGCCTGACCTTCAACGCTGGCCGCCTGACCAAGGCCAACCTGCGTGATTCCTCTGGCCGCGACGACATCGGCTACGGCGCCGCCAGCAGCGACCACCTGGACTTCGGTGGCGGCAGCTACGCCATCACCCCGCAAACCAGCGTCAGCTACTACTACGCCAAGCTCGAAGACATCTACCGCCAGCACTTCGTCGGCCTGATCGATACCCGCCCACTGGGCGAAGGCGTGAGCCTGCGCACCGACCTGCGCTACTTCGACAGCCGCAACGACGGCGCCGAGCGTGCCGGCAACATCGACAACCGCAACTTCAACGCCATGTTCACCCTCGGCGTACGGGCCCACAAGTTCACCGCGGCCTGGCAGCAGATGTCCGGCGACAGTGCCTTCCCGTTCGTGAACGGCGGCGACCCGTTCACCGTCAACCTGGTCACCTACAACACTTTCACCCGCGCCGGGCTGGACTCCTGGCAAGTGCGCTACGACTACGACTTCGTCGCCATGGGTATCCCCGGCCTGAGCTTCATGACCCGCTACACCGATGGCCGCCACGCCGAAACCGCCACCGTCAGCAATGGCCGTGAGCGTGAGCGCGACACCGACATCACCTACGTCATCCAGAGCGGCCCGTTCAAGGACGTCAGCCTGCGCTGGCGCAACGTTACCTTCCGTTCCGGCAATGGCCTGACCAACGCCGTGGACGAAAACCGCCTGATCATCGGCTACACCGTGGCGCTGTGGTAACAGCGCCCCTCAGCATTTGGAGAACAGCATGTCTGCCGCCCCTACCCTGCAAAGCTTCATCGCCGGCCGCTGGCTTGGCCAGCACGGCGCCCAGGCGCTGCGCAGCGCCCTGGATGGCCACGTCCTGGCCTACAGCCACGAAGAACGCCCGGATTTCGCCGAGGCCGTGGACTTTGCCCGTGGCCGTGGCCTGGCCACGCTGATGGCCATGGACTTCCAGCAGCGCGCCGCGCGCCTGAAGGCACTGGCCCTGTACCTGGCCGAGCGCAAGGAACAGCTCTACGCCCTGTCCCACCACAGCGGCGCCACCCGTGCCGACAGCTGGATCGACATCGAAGGCGGCAACGCCACGCTGTTCTCCTATGCCGGCATTGGCAGCCGTGAGTTGCCGTCGGGCAACCTGGTGCATGAAGGCCCGGCCATCCCCTTGGGCAAGCAAGGCCATTTCGCCGGCAGCCACATCCTGGTTCCGCGCGCCGGCGTGGCGGTGCACATCAACGCCTTCAACTTCCCCATCTGGGGCATGCTGGAGAAGTTCGCCCCGACCTTCCTCGCCGGCATGCCGTGCATCGTCAAGCCGGCAACCTCGACCAGCTACCTGACCGAGGCCGTGGTGCGCCTGATGAATGCATCCGGGCTGTTGCCCGAAGGCAGCCTGCAACTGGTGATCGGCAGCACCGGCGACCTGCTCGACCGCCTGCAGGGCCAGGACGTGGTGACCTTCACCGGCTCCGCCGACACCGCCGCCAAATTGCGTGTCACGCCGAACCTGGTGCGCAACTCGGTGCCGTTCACCGCCGAAGCCGATTCGCTCAATTGCGCCATCCTCGGCCCGGACGTGACCCCGGACAGCGAAGAGTTCGACTTGTACATCAAGGAGGTGGTCCGTGAAATGACCACCAAGGCCGGGCAGAAATGTACCGCCATTCGCCGCGCCATCGTACCGGCCAGGCACATCGACGCCGTTGCCACGCGCCTGCGCGAGCGGCTGGCCAAGGTAGTGGTCGGCGACCCGTCACTGGAAGGTGTGCGCATGGGCGCCCTTGCCTCCCACGACCAGCAGCACGACGTGGCCGAGCGGGTGCGCAGCCTGCTGCACAGCTGCGACCAGCTGTTCGGCGCCAGCGATGGTTTTGCGCCGCGTGGCGAGGGTGTGGCCGAGGGCGCGTTCTTTGCCCCGACCCTGCTGCAGGCCCGCGACCCGCATGCAGAAGGCGGTGCCCACGATATCGAAGCGTTCGGCCCGGTCAGCACGCTGATGGCCTATGACGACCTCGATGAAGCCCTGGTGCTGGCCGCACGAGGCAAAGGCAGCCTGGTGGCGACCTTGGTCACCGCCGACCGAAGCGTGGCAGCCAAGGCCATCCCGGTGGCCGCCGCCTGGCATGGCCGTCTGCTGGTACTCGACAGCGAGGCGGCCAAGGAATCCACGGGGCATGGCTCGCCATTGCCGCAGCTCAAGCACGGGGGCCCGGGCCGCGCGGGTGGTGGTGAAGAGCTGGGTGGCCTGCGTGCCGTCAAACATTACCTGCAGCGTGCCGCAATACAGGGTTCGCCGAGCATGCTGACCGCGGTAACCGGCGAATACGTGCGCGGTGGCGAAGTGATCGAAACCGAAGTGCACCCGTTCCGCCGCTACTTCGAGCAGTTGCGCATCGGCGAGTCGCTGCTCACCCACCGACGCACTGTGACCGAAGCCGACCTGGTCAACTTCGGCTGCCTGTCGGGTGACCATTTCTACATGCATTTCGACGAGATCGCCGCCAAGGAATCGCAGTTCGGCAAGCGCATCGCCCACGGCTACTTCGTGTTGTCGGCAGCGGCCGGGTTGTTCGTCTCCCCGGGTGCTGGCCCGGTACTGGCCAACTACGGCCTGGATACGCTGCGCTTCATCAACCCGGTGGGCATCGGTGACACCATTCAGGCGCGCCTGACCTGCAAGCGCAAGATCGACCAGGGCAAGACCAGCCCGCTGGGCCAGCCCCAGGGCGTGGTGGCATGGGATGTGGAGGTGACCAACCAGCTGGGCGAGCTGGTCGCCAGCTACGACATTCTCACCCTGGTGCTGAAAAAGCCCTGACGCTACCGTTGGTCAGGGGCGGTCGGCAGTCAATCGACCTCTCCTGGCCGTTGCCACTCTCATTCAATGAGCACCGAACACGAGGATTGCCAGATGAATGACTTACCGAGGATGGGCGGTGGCAGCGTACAGGATGACTGGCCAGAGCTCGAGCCGGACCGGCGCAATGACCGCGCAGATGACCCGGATGCCGACCCAAATGTGACTGATGACGAAGGAAACCGCCCGGGCGTACCAGCCAGCGACCCCGAATCCGGTGCCTGACACTCATGACCAGACGGCCAGCGCAATCCTGTTGGAGCGGCCTTGTGTCGCGAAAGGGCTGCACAGCAGCCCCAGTAATTTCCACTGTTGCGCATCGATCCTGGGGCCGCGTTGCGGCCCTTTCGCGACACAAGGCGCTCCTGCAGGGATAGCGCCAACTTTGAAATTTGAGTCGGGGAATCACATCGTCGCCGCAGGCCCGCCCGCCGACTGGTTCGGCTTGCTGCCGGATACCCGCCAGCTCACCGCAGTAATCCCGTAGCGCTCGGCCATCGGCCTGCTGACTTTCCTGATTTTTTCGCGTCCGAACTTGGGAATGATGCCAATGCCCGCATCGCAACTTGCCCAGTGCCAGGCCTCGGCATTGTCCAGCTTCTCCAGACGAATGATGAAACTGCGCGGCTGGCCATGCAGTTGGTAGTCGATGATGTATAGCTGTGGGCCAGGCATCGCAGGGGCCTCCTTTTCTCCATGGATGACACCCTGGTTGATCGGGGCATGGCCAGAAGATTCAATAAAATTGACGAGCGATAGTTACCAGAGGTTTTGCAGCCTCGCTACGCAGGGTTTTACCGGCACCTGGCCCCTGCGGGTGCCGGGTGTCCGGCACCCCTTCAACTCACTGCTGGCGGCCGCCGCCGTGGCTATTCTGGCCGCCTTTGCGACCGGCCTCCGATGCCCGTTGGCGGTCGTTGGCGAAGTTGCCCCCGGAAGCCTGGCCGCCTTTGTGCCCCGCGCGGGAGGCACGTTCCCGGTCATTGGCAAAATTGCCTGGGTTGGTTTCCTTGGTGCCGCCGCGCTGGCTGGCTCGCTCTTGATCCTGCGCCATGTGGTATCTCCTTGCGATGGTTGGCTGGTCGCATGAATGGTTGCCATGCCTAGGTTCCGAGCCGCCGATCACAGACTCTGCTCAATGGTTTTGCCGACAACTGACCAGTGGCACCAAACACAGGCCGGCAAAAGGTTTGGGCCGCGGATGCAGGCAGTCGCACTTTCCTGTGCCGGCAGAGGTCTCAACGGCATGGCGACGGCATATAATCCCGCCACACACACGCCCGATGATGTTGCTCAGGGCGGAACGTTCCGGTCTTTACAAGGCTCCGTCCATGAAGTCGTCCCCCAAGCAACCTGCCTCGCCCCAGAACCCGGCGCTCAGCCCTAGCCACCTGGATTTCCCGGTGGTGGGCATCGGTGCTTCGGCAGGCGGCCTGGAGGCGATCTGTACGCTGTTCCGGCAAATGCCCGGCGATTGCGGCATGGCCTTCGTCGTGGTCTTGCACCTGTCCCCCGACCACCAGAGCATCGCCGATCGCATCATCCAGGACACCACGCCAATGCCGGTGCGCCAGGTGACCGAGCCGGTGCCGATCGAGCGCAATCACATCTACGTGATCTCACCGGCCAATCGCCTGTCCACCAACGATGGCTACCTGCGCGTGACCCCGGCCAACCGGCGCCGGGGCGACCATGTCGCCATCGACCTGTTCTTCCGTGACCTGGCTGACGTGCACAAGGACCACGCCTTCTGCGTGGTGTTGTCCGGTACCGGTGCCGATGGCGCCGTGGGCCTGTCGCGGATCAAGGAGCAAGGCGGCGTGACCCTGGCGCAAACCCCGGACGACGCCCTGTACGACAGCATGCCGCGCGCCGCCATCGAGACCGGCATGGTCGACCTGGTGCTGCCGGCGGCAGAAATGGCGCAGAAACTGCTCGAACTGTGGCGCAATGCCCGTCAGGTCAGGCTCCCGGAAATTGACGACGACACCTTGCCACCGGCCTTGGGCACCCGTGCCGGGGACGCCCAGGCCTGCGAGCCGATGCTCGAGGAAATCCTGCTGCAATTGCGCAGCAACACCGGCCACGACTTCCAGCACTACAAGCGCGCCACCGTGCTGCGGCGCATCGAGCGTCGCCTGCATGTGACCGGGCAAGCAGACCTGAAGGCCTACCTGCACTATCTGGAGCAACATCCAGCGGAATCCAGTGCGTTGCTGGCCGACATGCTGATTGGTGTAACCAATTTCTTCCGCGATCGTGAGGCTTTCGAAGCCTTGGAGCGCTATGTACTGCCACAGTTGGCCTGCGAACGCGACATGGCCGACGGCGCGGACCAGGTCCGCGTCTGGTCGGCTGGCTGCTCCACCGGTGAAGAAGCCTATAGCCTGGCCATACTGGTTTGCGAGCAGCTGGCGCTGGAACGGCGCGCGCACAAGGTACAAGTGTTCGCCACGGACCTGGACGAACGCGCAATAGGCATCGCGCGCAGTGGCGCTTACCCCGAATCGATTGTCACCGACGTGCCGCCCAGCCGGTTGCGCCAGTTCTTCCTCAAGGAAGACCAGCATTACCGGGTGCGCAAAGAGGTGCGCGAGAAGGTGCTGTTCGCCCGCCACAATTTGCTGTCGGACCCACCGTTCTCGCAGATCGACCTGATCGTGTGCCGCAACCTGCTGATCTACCTCGACCGCGAGGTACAGCGTGACATCCTGCAGATGTTCCACTTTGCCTTGCGTCCGGGTGGCTACCTGTTCCTTGGTTCATCCGAGTCGGCCGATGTCGCCAGCGAACTGTTCGCCCCGGTGGACAAACGCAACCGCATTTTCCGCGCACTCGATGCCAGCAACAGCGGCCGCCACTCCAGGCGCCAGTTGCCTGGTACTGCTGTCACCCGTAAACCACCGGAAACACTGGCCAAAGCCAAGCCCGGCCGCACCCCTTCCTTCGCCGAGCTGCATCATCGCGCCCTGGCCAGTCGCATGCCACCCAGCCTGATCGTCGATACCGACGGCAATATCCTGCACATGAGCGAAGGCGTGGGGCGGTTCTTGCAACTGGTCGGTGGCGAACCAAGCCGCAGCCTGCTCAACCTGGTGCTGCCGCCCCTGCGCCTGGCCCTGCGCAGCACCTTGTTCCAGGCGCGGCAAGGGGTCGAGGCAGTGACCTCGCGACCTGTCGAACTGACGGATACCGCGGACAAACTGCAGGTGGAAATCACCGTGCAGCCGTACAAGGATGATCCCGGCGGCAGCGATTGCCTGCTGGTCGTATTCGAAGAGCGCACGCCCGATCCGTCCTTGCCGATACCGGGCAGCATCCGCCAGACCGACAGCATGGTCCTGCAAAACCTCGAACGCGAACTGCAGCGCACGCGCCTGCAACTGCAGGAAACCATCGAGCAGTCCGAAGTATCCAGCGAGGAGCTGACAGCCTCCAACGAAGAGATGCAGGCCATCAACGAGGAGTTGCGATCAGCCAGTGAAGAACTGGAAACCAGCAAGGAAGAGCTGCAGTCGATCAACGAAGAGTTACTCACGGTCAACTACGAGCTGAAGAACAAGGTCGAAGAAACCGACAAGGTCAACGACTACCTCAGCAACCTGATCGCCTGTACCGAGATCGCTACGGTGTTCGTCGACCGCAACCTGCATATCCGCTGGTTCACGCCGCGCGCCACCGACCTGTTCAACATGCTGCCGGTCGATACCGGCCGTTCCCTGCTCGACATCACCCACCGCCTGGATTACCCGGCACTGGCCGACGATGCCCGCGCCGTGGCCCAGGGCGAGAACATCATCGAGCGTAAAATCGCTGGCCAGGGCGATCACTGGTACCTGGCTCGCCTGCTGCCCTACCGCTCCAGCGAACAGAAAATCGACGGCACGGTGCTGACCTTCATCGATATCAGCAGCAGCCATGCGGCCGAGGAACGCGTGCGCCAGGGCGAAGAGCGCCTGAGCAAGCAGTTGGCCGAGTCGCAGAGCACCAGCCACATGAAGGATGAGTTCTTCGCCATCATGTCCCACGAGCTCAAGCACCCCCTCAACCTGATCCAGCTCAATGCCGAAATCCTGCGCCGCCTGCCGTCGCTCAAGAGTATCAGTGCAGCGAGCAAGGCCGTGGCTACCATCTGCGACGCGGTAACCAGCCAGGCGCGGATCATCGACGACCTGCTGGATGTAGCGCGCATTCGCACCGGCAAACTGAAACTCAAGACCGAGCCTGTGGACCTGCTTGCCGTCCTGCAGGGCATCCATGGCGTGGTCGTGAGCGAGCAGCACCCCTGCACGGTTCGCCTGGAACTGCCCGCCGACAACCAGCCGGTGATGATCGAGGGTGACGTTACCCGCCTTGAGCAGATCATCTGGAACCTGCTGAACAACGCACTCAAGTTCAGCCCGGCAGGCAGTGAGATACGCCTGGTGCTGAGCCACGACGAAGACCATGCGCGCCTGCAGGTGATCGACCATGGCATAGGCCTGAGCCACGACAGCCTCGAGCACATCTTCGACCTGTTCAGCCAGGCTACACCGCAACAGGCCAGCCACAGTCGCGAGGGCCTGGGCATCGGCCTGTCGCTGGTACGGCAACTGGTCGAGGCCCATGGCGGTAGCGTACGCGCCACCTCCCCGGGGCTTGGCCTGGGCTGTACCTTTACGGTCACCCTGGCCCTTGGCGAAATGCAGCACCCGCAGCGTGCGCAGGGCTCGGAACCACCGAGCGAGGGCCGCCTGAATGGAATACGCGTGTTGCTGGTGGATGACTCCGCAGAAGTGCTGGCGGTGATGCAGGAGCTGCTGGAAATGGAGAACGCCATTGTCAATGCCTTCAGCAAGCCACGTGAAGCCCTGGAAGCCGCTGCCGGTGAGGAGTACGACATCATCCTGTCCGACATCGGCATGCCGGTGATGGACGGCCATGCGTTGATCAAGGCCTTGCGTGCCTATGTGCACCTGCGCCATACCCCTGCCATCGCGCTGACCGGCTATGGCGCCAGCGCCGACCAGTACAAATCACGCCAGTCGGGCTTCGACCGGCACCTGAACAAGCCGGTGGGCTACGACGAGCTGGTCGAGGCCATCGAAGCCTTGAGCGGCTCGGTGCCTTATTGACCACTGGTTCAGTTTCAACGCAACGTTTATTGCTGCCGGGGGCCGAAACTTCATGGAATGAAGGATTCGCCCTGGAGTTCGAATGAAGCCTGTCAAGCACCGCGCAACCATCATCTGCCGGCATGGCAAACAAACCCACAAATGGTTGTGGGTGAGAAAACCCAATGCCCCCTGGACCCTGCCCGGCGGCAAGATCGAACCCGGCGAGACGCCGGTACAGGCAGCGGAGCGCGAATTGCTGGAAGAAACCGGGTTACAGGCCGAATCGCTGACCTTGTTGATGCGCCATGAAGCGGCGCAGCGCATGCATTATGTGTTCGAGGCGGCGTTTGCCGACGCCCCGCAGCCCAAGGCCCTGCATGAGATTGCCGATTGCCGCTTTGCCCACCTGGACCAGGTGCCCATGCTCAAGGACGAGATCAAGCTGCTGATCCGCTCGTTGCTGGCGTGTGACCGGGCGACGGCGGCGTCAGTGAGATGAACCTTTTTTCGCCTGTGCAGGCCTCTTCGCGGGCTTGCCCGCTCCCACAGTGTCCCTGCTAATTCAATGAGTTATGTACAGTTCTGTGGGAGCGGGCATGCCCGCGAAGGGGCCGACACCGGTATCAGCTAGGCATGCACACTCCACTGGCAGGCCTCCACCTCGATCGGCATCTCGTCTATGGCATGGATCATCCCGTTCGCCAGTGCCTCCCGTGGCCCGAGTATTCGCGGGTATGCCATCAGATACCGCGGCACATCCAGTACCTCGTCCGCCCCTTCGGTCCGCTCGGCGACAATCTGGGCGTACAGCCGCAGGTCATAGTCCAGGCTCATTGCATACTCGGCCATGCGAGAGTGGTCGACCGAGCCGTGCAGGGTCCAGTGGAACGGATGAAACAGGAACTTGCTGTAACTGCATGCGGTGCGCCGTTCCCCGGCCAGGAACAGGATGTTGCCCATGGATTCCACCGTGCCCAGGTTGTGGGTATGCACCGCGACCGGCAACGCCCGCAGAAAGTTGTACAAGGTAAACCCGTAGCTGCATTCGCCGCCCATGGTGGCGATATTCAGTTGCAGGACCTCCGCGCCCTGCTGCAACGCCCGCGAACAGGTGCTGATCAGGTTACCGCAGGTGGATGAATTGATAGGCCCGGTGAAGTGGACGATATGTCTGGCCATGCTTGCCTCCAGGGTTGGCAGTTCATTCCTTGGTGTTCTGCGCATCGTCACCCTGCCCGGCCATCTGCCGGTACTGCTTGCGCAGGGCATGCAGCTCGGCCGGATCCATGTCCTCAAGGTCCAGCAGCGCCTTGTGCGCCTGTTGGGTGGTGCGCAACAGCTCATCGATCTTGATGTGCAGTTCGTCGTTGTCGCGGTTCTGGGTGTTCTGGATCAGGAACACCATGAGAAAGGTGATGATGGTGGTCGAGGTGTTGATCACCAGTTGCCAGGTGTCGTTGAAATCGAACAACGGCCCGGTCACTGCCCAGCTCAATCAGCAGGCAGGCGATGCCAAAGGTCAGCGGGCGGCCGGACCAATTGGCCAGCCACTGGGCGAAACGGTCGAATTTCATCCTGGCACCCCTTCTCGTAGCAGGTATGCGGTGGAAACGTCGCGGGCGGCAAAGTTCAACGCGGTATCAGCCTTTTCCGTTGGTCAACCGTGCTGAACCCTGGCCGTTGTTCGTCAGTCGCACCTTCAGAGTGACCGAACAAGGACCCGGCAATGAGGAAGGCAGCGTGAGCGATATCCGCATCGGCATCTCTGGTTGGCGCTACGGCCCGTGGCGCAAGGATTTCTACCCGAAAGGGCTGCCCCAGGACGACGAACTGGCGTTCGCTTCGCGGGCAGTCAACAGCATTGAAATCAATGGCTCGTTCTACAGCCTGCAAACGCCCGAACGCTACCAGGGCTGGCATGACGAAACCCCGCCCGGCTTCGTGTTCGCGGTAAAAGCCCCGCGCTACATCACCCATGTACGGCGGCTCAAGGACATCGAAGAGGCCGTGGCCAATTTTTTCGCTTCCGGGCCGCTGCTGCTTGGCAAGAAACTGGGCCCGTTCCTGTGGCAGTTTCCACCGAACATGAAGTTCGACGAGGCCCGCTTCACCCGTTTTCTCGAACTGCTGCCGCACAGCCGCAAGGCTGCCCGCGAATGCGCAATGGGGTGTGCGCAACGCCTGAAGGACAACGGCGGCACAGATATCAAGGGCAACGCACGGCTGCGCCACGCCGTGGAAATCCGCCACGAAAGCTTCCTGTGCGAAGCCTTCATCAAGTTGCTGCGCAAACACCGGGTGGCACTGGTAGTGGCCGACAGCGCCGGAAAATGGCCGTATGTCGAGGACCTTACCGCCGACTTCGTGTACATGCGCCTGCATGGCGATGTCGAGCTGTACAGCAGTGGCTATACCGCCCAGGCGCTGCGGCGCTGGAAACAGCGTATCCAGCACTGGAGCCAGGGCCGTCAGGCGGACGATGCCCAGCTGGTCGTGCCGGGGCCGCCGCCACGGCGCGCCAGCCGTGACGTGTATTGCTATTTCGACAACGACCAGAAGGTGCATGCGCCTTATGATGCCCGGCGCCTGTTGCAGAAGCTGTCGCTGGACCATGAACTGATGACCGAGCCTGGCGTGGTGCCGGAGGTGACCCTGTGAACAGGACACTGCCTGCCCCGCACTGCATCATCGACAAGGTCACCGCCGTGCGTCGGCTGAATGTACTGACGTTGAACGTGCACAAGGGCTTCACCTTCTTCAACCGGCGCTTCATCCTGCCCGAGTTGCGCGAAGCCGTGCGTGCCACCGGCGCCGATCTGGTGTTCCTGCAGGAAGTGCACGGCAGCCACCAGCAACATGCCCTGCGCCACCCCGCCTGGCCGGATACGCCACAGTACGAGTTCCTCGCCGACAGCATGTGGCCGCAGTTCGCCTATGGTCGCAATGCCGTGTACCCCCACGGTGACCATGGCAACGCGCTACTGTCCAAATTCCCCATCCGCCGCTTCGACAACCTGGACGTGTCGGTGCAAGGCAATGAGCAACGCGGCCTGCTGCATTGCGAGCTGGAAGTGCCCGGCCATGATCAGGTGCATGCCGTGTGCGTGCACCTGGGCCTGCGCGAGGCCCATCGGCAACGGCAGGTAAAGTTGCTGTTGGACCTTCTCGATGGTCTGCCGCCCGAGGCACCGGTGATCATTGCCGGCGATTTCAACGATTGGCGGCTGAAGGCCGATGCGGTGCTCAGCGAATACCTGATAGAAGCCTTTGGCGAGCATTTTGGCACCCCGGCACGCAGTTTTCCGGCGCGTCTGCCGCTGTTGCGCCTGGACCGCATCTACCTGCGCAATGCCATGCCCGGCAATGCCCAGGTGCTGTCGAAATACCCGTGGTCGCACCTTTCCGACCACGCCCCTCTGGCATCGGAGATCAACCTGTGAACCGACCCTGGGTAGACGGCAACAGCGTGCAGTTGCTGATCAATGGCGAGCAATACTACCCCCGCGTGTTCGAGGCCATGGCCCAGGCGCGGGAGGAAATCCTGCTGGAGACCTTCATCATCTTCGATGACAAGGTTGGCCAGCAATTGCAGCAGGTACTGATCGATGCCGCCCGCCGCGGCGTGCGTGTCGAAGTGGCCGTGGATGGCTACGGTACGGCCGACCTGCCCCAGTCTTTCATTGCGGCCATGACCGATGCCGGAGTCAGTTTCCACGCCTTCGACCCGCAGCCGCGGCTGGTGGGGATGCGCACCAACCTGTTCCGGCGCCTGCACCGCAAGATCGTGGTGGTCGATGGTGAGCGGGCCTTCATTGGCGGCATCAACTACAGCGCCGACCACCTGGGCGACTTTGGTGCCATGGCCAAACAGGACTATGCCGTGGAGGTCGCCGGCCCGGTGGTGGCGCAGGTGCACGCCGCCAGCAAGCGCCTGATGTCGCCGGTACTGCAGCCGCCCAGCGCGGTACGGCCGCTGACCGAGCCTGCCGGCACCTGCAGCGCCGTGCTGGTTGAACGTGACAACGGGGTGCGCAGCACCGATATCGAAGCCCACTACCTGCAAGCGTTTCGCAGTGCCCGGCAGCGCATCGTGGTGGCCAATGCGTATTTCTTCCCGGGCTACCGGCTGATGCGCGAACTGCGCAATGCGTCCCGGCGCGGCGTGGAGGTGCAACTGATCCTGCAGGGCCAGCCAGACATGCGCTGGGTTCGGGCGTTGTCGCGGCTGCTTTACAACTACTTGCTGCGCGACGGTGTGGCGATTCACGAGTACTGCCAGCGGCCCCTGCACGGCAAGGTGGCGCTGGTGGACGACCAGTGGGCCACCGTCGGCTCCAGCAACCTGGACCCGTTGAGCCTGTCATTCAACCTGGAGGCCAACCTGTTCATCCGTGATCGCGCCTTCAACCAGCAACTCAACCAGCACCTGCAGGCGCTGGCCAGCGAACAGTGCAAACCGGTCACCCTGGAACGCATGGTTCGCGGCTATTGGTGGCGCGCGCCGCTGATTTTCCTGTGCTTCCACGTGATCCGCCATTTCCCGCGGATTGCCGGCTGGTTCCCGGCGCACCGCCAGCGCTTGCGCTCGGTGCAACCGGAGGCCGAGGCACAGGGTGACTATCACGAGGGCAAGACCTGATGGCGCGAAAACACTGGCAAACCTGGGGCAAGCGGCTGTTCACTCTGGCATTCCTGATCCTGATCCCTGCGTTGCTGTACCTGCTGGCGCGCAACCTGGACTGGAACGAGGTACGCCAGTCGTTGCTGGCCTACAAGCCCGGCACCCTGGCCATCGGCCTGGCGCTGGCCGGGTGCAGCTACCTGACATTCGCCAGTTACGACCTGCTGGCCCGAGCCTACACCGGCCACCACCTGCCGGCTCGCCAGGTTTTGCCGGTGGCCTTCGTTTGCTACGCGTTCAACCTCAATTTCACCACCTGGGTGGGTGGGGTTGCCTTGCGCTACCGGCTATACAGCCGCCTGGGGCTGGACACGGCGACCATCACACGCATCCTTACCCTGGGCCTGCTGACCAACTGGATGGGCTACATGCTGCTGGCGGGCACGGTGTTCGCCTTGCGCCTGGTCGAGTTGCCTGCCAACTGGGCGGTCGGCGCCAGCGGCCTGCAGCTGATCGGCCTGGCATTGCTGGCGATTGCCGCAGGCTACCTGCTGGCCTGTGGTTTCGCCAAGAAGCGCACCTGGCGCTGGCGCGACCATGAGGTAACGCTGCCGTCGCTGCGCCTGGCGCTGTGCCAAGTGGTACTGGGTGCCAGCAATTGGGCGCTGATGGCATTGCTGATCTTCTGGTTGCTGCCTGGCGAAGCCTTCTACCCGTCGATACTTGGCATCCTGCTGATCAGCTGCGTGGCTGGCGTGGTCGCCCATATCCCGGCCGGGCTGGGTGTGCTGGAGACGGTATTCCTGGCGCTGCTGCACGGGCAGTTGGCCCAGGGAACGCTGGTAGCGGCCTTGCTGGGCTACCGCACGCTGTACTACCTGGTGCCGCTGTTGCTGGCGGTGCTTACCTACCTGATCCTGGAAAAACGCGCCAAGGCCATGCGCCGGCGCGACAAGCCGGCCTAGGCCTGACGAGGGCCTCTGGCCCGGGAGGTGGCAAATGCGTGGTCCTGTCCTGAAGCCGATGTTGATACTGATGATGGCCAGCCTGATCAGCGGCCAAGCCCTGGCCGAGGCCTGCAACGTGCTCACCCGGTCCTCCAGCGAGGCGGTAACGCCGGTGGAGCGGCACAGCTGCTACAGCTACAGCAACCTGCCCGCCGAAGCGATCAACTGGTCGTGCAGCAACGAAAGCAAGGACATGCTCAACAGCGAAAAGCACAAGGTCGCACGGTGTGCCGATGGCAGCGTTGGCAGTTGCATCGCACCGTTGACCCAGGAAGCATTGGCCAACCCCAAGGCCTCTGGCGGCGACAAGCCGGCGTTGCCCAAGGATGCGCGGGTGATCACCTATTACTACGACACCCCCAGCCTGGGGCAAGCCCGCACCGATTGCGAGCGTAGCAATGGCATTTGGCAGACTCACTGAGCCCACTGTTTTACCTGTTCTGGCCCTGTCGCCGGCAAGCCGGCTCCCACAGAGATAGCACAGCCCTGAGGTCAGTGCGGTCGGTGTGGGAGCTGGCTTGCCGGCGATAGGGCCCCACAGGGAGGGCCAGGCATCAGGGCGAAATCGGGTCACTCGCCGGGAAAGTCTCGTCCAGCGCATTGTCTACCGCGCTTTCCCCGGTTTTTTCACCACAGTGGCAATCAGCCATCCGGCACGGCTCGCCATTGCGATGCCCGCTGGCACAGGCTTCGCAGCAATACACCTTGCCTTCGAGCTGCAAGGCATTGGCATCCACGGTGCAGGAACAACCGGCACAGGCACAACGCACCTCGTTCATGGCTTGATCTCCTCGTCATCGATCACATCATCGCTCCACGGTTCGCCATCAAGCGGCGCGGAGCGGGCCAGTTCGGCTTCGTCCAGGCCTATGCCGCCGCCAATTTCACTGGCCTCTACCTGCCGCAGGGTCTTGTCTGCAGGGCCACCGCTGCCGCCCGGTTCGTGCGGGTCGCGGGCGCCGGTTTCATCCAGCAAAGTGTCCGGGCTCAGGTCGTCATAAGTAACGTTGTCCTCGTGCAGGCTGTCGCTCAACGCCTCGCCGCCGGTCATGCCGCTTTCGGCCACGCGCCGGGGCGGGAACTCTTTGGCCACGTCCGCGGCGGGGCGCTCGTCACCTACACGCCCTTCTCGCTCATCCAGGCGTTCGTCGAAGTCCAGCTCATGCACGCTGCCCATACGGTCTTCGGTGTCGTCGATTTCGCTGGGGGTATACGGCTTCGGTTCATCTGCTCGGGCCATGTGCGTTCTCCGTCAGGTGGCTTCATTCGGTCGACTGCACCTGCCGCTGGAAGATTCAGAGTTTTTTTGAACTACCGCCCTGGCTGCTGCCTCCCAGCTTAGAGACTGCGAACCGCCCGGAGCCCGCCATGGCCAAGCCCCTGCAGGAATATGCGCGCAAGCGCGACTTCAATGCCACGCCCGAACCCAGCGGCAAGCGCAGCCGGAGCAAGCGGGGCCACGCACTGCAGTTCTGCATCCAGAAGCACGATGCCAGCCACCTGCATTACGACTTCCGCCTGGAGCTCGATGGCACGCTGAAAAGCTGGGCGATCCCCAAGGGGCCGTCGCTGGACCCCAAGGTGCGCCGCCTGGCCGTGCACGTGGAAGACCACCCCTTGGACTATGCCGACTTCGAAGGCCATATCCCGGAAGGCCATTACGGCGCTGGCGACGTGATCGTCTGGGACCGGGGCATATGGGAGCCCGAAGGCGATGCGCGTGAAGCCTATGCCAAGGGCAAACTGCGGTTCCGCCTGCAAGGGGAAAAGCTCAGCGGTGTATGGAACCTGTTCCGCACCCACCTGGCCGGCAAGAAGGAACAGTGGATGCTGGTCAAGTCGCACGACGGCCAGGCGCGTAGCGAAGCCGACTACAGCATCGTCGAGGCCCAACCCGACAGCGTGCTCAGTGACCGCACGCTGGTACCACGCAAGCCGGCAGCAAAAAAGGTTGCCGCGCCGCGTCGCAAATCCGCCAGCAAAGGCCAGAAGGTGCCGTTGCCGGCGCAACTGCAGCCACAATTGGCCACCTTGGTCGACTCCCCGCCCAGTGGCGACTGGCGCTACGAGGTCAAGTTCGACGGCTATCGCATCCTGGCCCGCGTCGACGGTGACGACGTGCGCCTGTTCACCCGCAATGGCCATGACTGGAGCAGCAAGATGCCTCGGCAGGTTGCCGCCTTGCGTGCGTTAGGCATCGATTCGGGCTGGTTCGACGGCGAGGTGGTGGTGGCGGACGAAAACGGCGCGGCGGACTTCCAGGCGCTGCAGAACGCTTTCGACACCGAGCGTGACGAGCACATCACCTATTACCTGTTCGACCTGCCATTCCTCGGTGGCCAGGACCTGCGTCAGTTACCATTGCAGGACCGGCGTAGCACCTTGCAGCGCTTGCTGGAGCACAGTGAATCGGACGTACTCAAGTACTCCGCCGACTTTGACCAGCCCGTCGAATCCCTGCTTGATAGCGCCTGCCGGTTACAACTCGAAGGCCTGATCGGCAAGCGCGTCGACAGTCCCTACAGCGGCCGCCGCAGTCCCGACTGGATCAAGCTCAAGTGCAAGCAGCGCCAGGAGTTCGTGATCGTCGGCTACACCGACCCCAAGGGCAGCCGCAGCGGTTTCGGTGCCCTGCTGCTAGCCTTGCACGACAACGATAGCGGCGAGTTGCGCTATGCCGGCAAGGTCGGCACCGGCTTCAGTGCCACCACGCTGGCCAGCATCCACGCCCGGCTTGAACCATTGGAAGTCGACAGGCCGGCCTTGCCCAAACCGCCCACCGGCGCGGAAGCCCGTGGCGTGCACTGGCTGAAGCCGCAACTGCTGGCCGAAGTCGCCTATGCCCAGATGACCCGTGACGGCATCGTGCGCCACTCGGTATTCCACGGCCTGCGCGATGACAAACCGGCTACCGCAATCGACCTGGAGCGCAGCATGCCCACCAAGCCCCTGCCCAAGCGCAAGCAGGCCAAGGCACCGGAAGCCTTGGGCGAGCTGCGCCTGACCCACCCCGAGCGGGTAATCGACGCCACCAGCGGCGTGACCAAGCGCGAGGTCGCCGAGTACTACGCCGCCGTCAGCCAGTGGCTACTGCCCCAGTTAAAGGACCGCCCGGTAGCGCTGGTGCGCGCGCCGGATGGCCTGGCCGGCGAGTTGTTCTTCCAGAAGAACGCCGGCCAACTGCATCTGCCCAACGTGCTCAGCTACGACAAGGCCGAGGCCGGCCAGGCGGCGATGGTCATCAACCGCGCCGACACCCTGCTGGGTGCCGTGCAGATGAACATGCTCGAACTGCACACCTGGAACGCCACCGACAAGGATTTCGACAAGCCTGACCGCTTCGTCCTCGATCTCGACCCGGACCCGGCACTGCCGTGGAAGGCCATGCTCGAAGCCACCCAACTGGCCCTGACACTTCTGGATGAACTGGGCTTGAAAGTGTTTCTCAAGACCAGTGGTGGCAAAGGCATGCACCTGGTCGTGCCGCTGACCCGGCGGGCTGACTGGGATGAAGTGAAGGCGTTCAGCCACGCCATCGTCGATTACCTGGCCAGGCTGTTCCCCGACAGACTAAGTGCCGTTTCCGGGCCGAAAAACCGCGTCGGGCGCATCTTCATCGATTACCTGCGCAATGGCAAAGGTGCGACCACCGCCTGTGCGTACAGCCTGCGCGCCCGCGAAGGCCTGCCGGTATCCGTGCCGATCTGGCGCGAGGAACTGCCGCAACTCAAGGGCGCCAACCAGTGGAACATCGGCAACGTGCTCGAACGCCTGAGTGATGTGAACGACCCCTGGGCCGATTATGGCAAGACAAGGCAATCGATCACCGTGGCCATGCGCAAGCAGCTGGGGCTGGCCTGATGAAGGCTAGCCTGACCAAGGAGCCGAGCCCATGAGCATTGTCCAGGATTTTGACCTGACCAACCTCGATCGCCTGCTGCGCGCGTTCGGCGAGCGGCAGCAACCGCTCAACCTGGATACCCAGTTGCCGCAGCTGATCCAGGCACTGCAAGCCGACCACCTCGACCTGTTACCCCTGCCCGGCCAGGGCAATACGCTGCGGCGCTGGCAAACACTGGCCCGGGTGGCAGGCTGTGACCTGGCCTTGGCCAAGCTGTACGAGGGCCACACCGACGCGCTGGCGATCCTTGCCGAATGTGCTGCCGCACACCACGCTGCCGAAGGCATATGGGCCGTGTGGGCCGCCGAACCGCCGGATGCCCGCGCTTGCATCGTGGACCGTGATGGCGACCAGGTTCGCTTGTCGGGGCGCAAGGCCTGGTGTTCGGGCGCACTGCAGATCGACCGGGCACTGATCACGGCCTGGGACCAGCACGACCAACCACAGCTGGTGGCCATCGAACTGTCCCATCCCAGCCAGGGCCTTGCCATTGAACGCTGGCAGGCTGTCGGTATGGCCACGACGGCCAGCGTCGAAATCGAATTCGACCACACCCCTGGCATCGCCATCGGCCGCCCCGGGCAATACCTGTCGCGCCCAGGGTTCTGGCACGGCGGTGCTGGGATTGCGGCCTGCTGGTACGGCGCTGCCGAAGCCCTGGCCGATTACCTGCGCGAACACTGCCGCAACCCCCGCCCCGACCCACATGCCGATGCTCACCTCGGGGCGGTCGACGCCGCCTTGTACGGTGCCAGGGCAGCGCTGCGCGAATGCGCGGCATGGATCGACCGCCAACCGGGCGCAGACGCCAGCTTCGAAGTACGCCGCACCCGCGCCCAGGTGGAACAGGCCGTGGAGCAGGTGATCCATCATGTGGGTCGGGCGCTGGGCGCTTCGCCTTTCTGCCGCAACAACCACTTTGCCCGGCTGAGCGCCGATTTGCCGGTGTTCCTGCGCCAGAGCCATGCCGAACGCGACCTGGCGGCGCTAGGCGAGCAGTCGGCGCAACAGCCCGCAGGCGTCTGGCAACTATGAGCGAGAACCTGATCCAGGCGAGCAGCGGCACGCCGTGGACGGCTTGGCAGCAGGCCGCGCACCTGGCCAGGGCGACCTGGATTACCCCGCAGCAGCTGTGCCCGCCGGGCCGCCGCCTGGTACTGCTCGCGCCGCATCCCGATGACGAGATTCTCATGGCCGGCGGGCTGCTGGCGGGCTTCCGTGGCCGGGAAAACGAGTTGGTACTGATCTCTGCGACCGATGGCGAAGCGAGCCACCCCGGCTCTCGCCACTGGAGCGAACACCGTCTGCGCCGGCAAAGGCCGCTGGAAAGCCGCCATGCGCTGCAACAGCTTGACCTCGACCTCGGCCGCCTGGATTGGCGGCGGCTCCACCTCAAGGACGGCGCCTTGCCACGTGACGAGGCGTTTCTGCTCAACCATCTGAATCAGTTGCTCAGGCCTGACGATCTGCTGATGGCCACCTGGAGCGGCGACGGCCACTGTGACCACGAGGCGGTGGGCCGGGCTGCGGTGCAGGCGGTGCGGATGCGCAAGGCGCAATGCCTGGAGGTACCCGTGTGGGCCTGGCACTGGGCACAACCGGACGACCCGCGCCTGCCTTGGCAGCGGGCCCACCGCATCCAGCTCGACGAGGCCAGCCTGGCCCGCAAGCGCAAGGCCTTGGCCGCCCATGTCAGCCAGCTCGAGCCGGATGGCCCGCGCCCGCCCGTACTGCCGCCGAACTTGCAGGAGTGTTTGCTGCAACCTTTCGAACTGGTGTTCCTGTAATTGGAGTTGTCATGAGCCTTGACTCACAGTATTTCGCCGACCTGTACGCCACCAGTGAAGACCCTTGGGCATTTCGTACCCGCTGGTACGAAAAGCGCAAGCGCGAGCTGGTCATGGCCAGCCTGCCGCGCCAGTGCTATCAGCGCGTTTTCGAGCCGGCTTGCGCCAATGGCGAGCTCAGCGCCTTGCTGGCCGAGCGTTGTGCCTACCTGTTGTGCCAGGACCTGGACCCTACTGCGGTAGCCCTGGCCAGTGAGCGCTTGGCCCAGCTGGGTAATGTCTCGGTGGAGCAGGCGCGGCTGCCGGCGGACTGGCCGGGCGGGAGTTTCGACCTGATTGTGCTGAGCGAGGTGGGATACTACCTCGACCCGACCGACTGGCTGCAGGTGATCGAACAGTCGGTGGCCAGCCTGACCTACGACGGCGGGCTGCTGGCCTGCCATTGGAAGCACCCTATTGCCGGTTGCCCGCAGGACGGGCGTGAAGTGCATCGCATGCTGGCCCGGCACCTGCCGCTGCATCTGCAGTTGCAACATGACGAGGCGGACTTCGTGCTGGAATACTGGTCTTCTCAGCCCAGCGTGGTCGACCTTGACGAGACCTGCCCATGATTGCCGTTGTTATCCCGGCGCACAACGAGGCCCGGCGCCTTGGGCGCTGCCTGCGGGCAGTACTGGCGGCCGCCCGGCAGGCGCAGCAGGTGGGGTACCAGGTGGAGGTGCTGGTGGTGCTGGACCGCTGCAGCGATGGCAGTGCCGCCGTGGCAAGCCGTTTCGGTGTAACGGCGCTGACGGTGGATACCGGCAACGTCGGCATGGCGCGCCGGGTGGGTGCGGCATACATGGTCGAGCGCGGCGCGCAGTGGCTGGCATGCACCGATGCCGACAGCCGGGTGCCAGCGCACTGGCTGTTGTCGCAACTGGCCTGCAGGGCCGAGGTGGTGTGCGGAACGGTGCATGTCGAGTGCTGGCAGCCCTGGCAGACAGCGGCCTTGCGCAAGCTGTACCACAGCCGCTACCACGCACGTGAGGGGCATCGGCATGTGCATGGGGCCAATCTGGGGGTTTGTGCCGACGCCTATAATCGGGTGGGCGGCTTCAAGCCCCTGGCGGCGCATGAGGATGTGCAACTGGTCAGCGACCTGCAGGCCAGTGGCGCGCAGATCGTATGGACCGCCAGGCATAGCGTGGTCACCAGCAGCCGGCGCGACAGCCGCGCCCGCGGAGGGTTTGGCGATTATCTGGTGGGGTTGCAGACACAGATCTGATGCTAGTTCGCACGCGGCGCGTACCCTGTGGGAGCGGCTTTAGCCGCGAAGAATTCAACTCGGTGCATGGCACCGGCTGCGCCGGTGTTCGCGGCTAAAGCCGCTCCCACAGGTACCTCGCTAATTCAATGAGTCATGAACATTTCAGGACGCCTTGCGTGTCTTCTTCGCCGGTTTCTTGCCACCCAGGCTGCGCTTGAGCAGTTCGGTAAGGTCGAGGATGTCCGCGCCTTTCCCAGCTTCCGTCGCCTCGCCCTTCTCCACGGTTTCGATCTTGCCCTTGCTGGCCTTCTCTTCCACCAGGTCCATGATGGTCTGGCGAAACACATCCTGGTAGTCCGCCGGTTTCCACGGCCCGCTCATGTCTTCCACCAGCCGCTTGGCCATGTCCAGCTCGCGCTTGTCCACCTTGGCCTCGGTCACACTGCTGTCCAGTTCCAGTGTTTCCAGCCCGCGCACTTCCTCGGGCCAGCGCAGGGTGATCATCACCAACGCGTCTTCCAGCGGCCGCAGCAGCGCCAGGTGCTGGCGGGTGTGCAGCACCACCGTGGCCAGCGCCACCTTGTCAGTCTTGGCCAGGGTTTCGCGCAGCAAGGCGTACACCTTGCCGCCACGACGGTCGGGGGTAAGGTAGTACGGTGTGTCAAAATACTGCAGCGGGATCTCACCGGCTTCGACGAAGGAAAAGATGTCGATCGTCTGGGTCGCTTCGGGCCGGGCCTTGCGAATTTCCTCTTCGCTGATGACCACGTAGCGCCCCTTCTCGAACTCGACACCCTTGACGATATTGTCCTTGTCGATGTCCTTGCCGGTGACCTTGTTCACCCGTTTGTAGCCGACCGGCTCCATGCTGCGCTTGTCGAGCCAGTCGAAATCGACCCGCTCGGTGCGCACCGCGGTATTGAGGGCCACCGGTATGTGCACGAGGCCGAAACTGATGGCGCCTTTCCAGATTGCCCTAGCCATTGGTGGTGCTCCCAAGGTTGCCTGCCAGTACCTGAATCGACTGCAACGGGTGGCGAAGGTTTAACCGCCCCGCCCTACGGCAGCGGGTTGCCGCCCGTCACGCCGAACACTTCACCGGTGATGTAGCTGGACTCCTGGCTGGCCAGCAACACATACACCGGTGCACATTCGGCGGGTTGCCCCGGGCGCTTCATCGGCGTTTGCGCGCCGAAGTCGGGGATTTTCTCCGGCGGTTGCCCGCCACTGGGTTGCAGCACGGTCCAGATGGGGCCCGGGGCCACGGCGTTGACCCGGATACCGCGCTCGATCACCTGCTTGGCCAAGGCCTTGGTGAAGGCGACGATCGCGGCCTTGGTGGTGGCATAGTCGAGCAAGGTGGCCGAAGGCTGATAGGACTGGATCGAGGCGGTGTTGATGATGGTCGCCCCCGCCGGCATCAGCGGCACGGCCGCCTGGCAAAGCCAGAAAAGCGCATAGACGTTGGTTTTCAGGGTGTGGTCGAACTGCTCGTGGCTGACCTGGCTGATGTCCTTGCGCGCTTCCTGCTTGCCGGCGACGTTGACCAGGATGTCCAGGCCGCCGAGCTGCTCGTGGGCCTGGTCGACCAGTTCCTTGCAGAACTGCTCATCCTTCAGGTCACCGGCAATGGCCACCACCTTGCGGCCTTCGGCTTCGATCAGCTTGATGACTTCGCGGGCGTCGGGTTGTTCGATAGGTAGGTAATTGAGGGCAATGTCGGCGCCCTCGCGGGCAAAGGCGATGGCCACGGCGCGGCCGATGCCCGAATCCGCACCGGTGATCAGCGCCTTGCGCCCTGCCAGGCGGCCAAAGCCCTTGTAAGTGGTTTCGCCGTGGTCTGGCTCGGGCTGCATGTTGGCATCCAGCCCCGGGGCTGGCTGGCCTTGAGCCGGGAACGGTGGGTGCGGGTACTGGGTCAGCGGGTTCTGCATGCTGAACTGGTCGTGGGGTTTGTTGGGCATGGGGGCCACTCCTCTGGTGAAACCGGTATAGGCCCTTCGCGGGTTTGCCCGCCCCCACAGGTCTTGAAGCTGGTGATAGCCCTGCGGGAGCGGGCGAGCCCGCGAAGGTTGCTCTACCGTTTTCGAGGTAAACCGCCATCGATGGTTTTTTCTGACTGGCCCCTACACCGACCAGCGGTCGATACGACAGTCAAAGTGATCAGTTGCGCACCTCGACAGCGTCGACATCCGGCGCGTCCCTGGCATCAGCTACTGCCACCACCACTGCCACCGTCTTTGGAATACACGCTGGAGAAACTACCGATGTAGTCGGGCACCAGGACGGTCGAGGCCGACAGGACGCCACCATAGGTTCACGCCTGGTTGAACAGCACCCGCCTGAAAGCTTCAGCCGCCAGGTGTACCTGCACCGCCCAGTCTTGCGCCGCGTCACTGCCGGCGTCATCGGAGATGTACTTCAGGCACACGAACGGGATGCCTTCGCTACGTGCGATCAGCGCCAGCACGTAGGCTTCCATGTCGACCACGTCATAAGGCGCATCGCCATGGTTGATCTCGAAGCTGTCGCCACTGCCGCAGGTTTCCAGGGCCAGGCCAGGGATCTGCGTGCCGTGCTCCAATACCACCGGGATGTCCGACAAAGGCGTCTGGTAGCGGGCGAAGCCCAGTGGGGTCACGTCCATGTCGCGCTGCACGAAGCGGTTGCAGCACACCACCTCGCCCTTGCCATGGCGCTGGCTGCCGGCCGAGCCAAGATTGACGATCAGCCTGGGCCGGTGTGCGGCAATGGCCTTGGTCAGGGCGATGGCAGCATTGACCTTGCCGATGCCGGTGAACACCGTGTTGAGGTCAGCGAATACATCGCCGGCCTCGGCTTCAAGGGCGAAGACAAACAACGTGTCGTCGAGGGAAACGTCGGGAAATTGTTTGATCAGCATCATGGCGCAGGGGGTTCCGAGTGGCTGCGAAAGGCGCGGCCATTTTCAGCCAACCCCGGCTAATTGCAAGCCCCGGCGGCCACCACGGCCCGTAACGCCTGCGTCCTGCCCAGGCCGGCTGCACTGGCCTGCGCCAGGCACTGCAATTGCTGGTCGGCGTGGGTACCGTCGCGCAACAGGCGGTGTGCATGGTGGAAGGCGCGTTCGGCGTCTGCCGTGTCGATCGGCAACTGCTCCTGCAACTGGGCCAGCCACCCTACGGCCGTGACCGGCTGTTGCTCATGCAGGCCGATGAATTCACCCTGGCGCCCATGGCGCATGGCGCGCCAGTAGTTTTCCTGGGTGATCCAGCGCTGCTCGCGGTTGCAGGCCGACGGGTCATGCCGGTACATGATGCTGTGCTCGACCAGGTGGCGAAACAGCGCGGCGATGCACAGCGCGTCCTCCAGCCGCGGGCAGCCATCGCAAATGCGCAGCTCGACCGTCGGGAAGCGCCGCGAGGGCCGGATCGCCCACCAGAAGTCGCCATCCGCGGCCAGCGACCCTGTACGTTGCAGCAAGGCACGGTAACGCTCGTAGGCGCTCCAGTCCGGCAAGGGCTCGGGCAAGCCCATGTGCGGCCACTCCCCGCAAATCACCCGACGGTAGCTCATGTAGCCGGTGCACTGGCCGGCCCACAGCGGCGATGACGTACTCAGCACCAGCAACAGCGGCAACCAGCCCAGTACACGGTTGATCAGTTGCATACGGTCACAGCCTGGGGGTACGCCCACGTGGACATGCAGGCCGTTGAGCAGGCTGCGCCGCGCCACATGCCGGTAGTCAGCGAACAGTTGCCGGTAATGCGCCGGGGTAGCCGGTTTCTGCCGCAGCCAGGCGGCATTGGGGTGGCTTGCCGCACCGTACAGGCCCATGCCCTCTTCGGCCAGGGCCGAATTCAACCGCTGGCGGCTATGCTGGAAGAACTCGCGCGCCTCGAACTGGTTGGCGAACACCGGCGAGGCCACCTCGATCTGGCTGCGGAACATTTCCTGGGCAAAATGCTGGCCCAAGGCCTCCCTGCAGCGCCCGATCACGGCAGGCGCGGGTGTGGCAGGTACCTGCCCTGTGTCCAGGTTCACCAGCAGGTACTCTTCCTCGATGCCGAACGTGCAGGGTCGGGCCATGCTGCCTCAGCGATTGCGGGTGACAGTGAGCACCACGGCGGCGATGCGCTCGACCTGCTCGTAACCAGGTTCGTCCAGTTGTTCGCCAAACACGTCCGGGTCGATCTCCCGATACACCCAGGACCATTTCGGCCCCGCCAGGCGCAGGCGAATGGCTTCGAGCAAGGCATCCCGGCCTTCTATGATCGCCACGCCGGTATACAAAAGTAGCGTGCCTCCTGAACCAAGCCGCTCGCAGGCTTGTTCGACGATCCGCAGCGACAGCTGCGCGCCTAGCGAACCACCGCCATGCCGATAGGTGCGTTCGCCGGCATCCAGCATGTACGGCGGGTTGGCAACGACAAGGTCGAACAGCCCGGTAATGCCATCAAGCAGATCACTCGGTTCCACGGACACATTGCTCAGGCCCGCCAATGCCGCGTTGATCGCGGTGTAACGCAGCGCAAGCGGGTTTATATCCACGGCGCTGACATGGGCATGGGGCGCCCCGCGGGCAATCAGCAACGCGCCGACACCCGTGCCGCAACCAATATCCACGGCGTGCTCGACGCGCTTCGGGGTGCGTTGCAGATGATCCTGAATCACTTGGGCGAAACGGTAACTGTCCGGGCCGAGAAACACCGCGTCGGCGTCCTGGGTGGGGTATGCAGAATGCACCAGCAACAGGTCGTCGACCGTCGACCAGCGCACGGTACTGATCAGCAACTCTCCGTGCTCCTTGAGCACTTGGGCCAGCCGCATCTGATCCAGTTCATCGGCAGACACCAGTGACGAACGGAACGGGCGGCTCCAGCCGAATACATCGCGCACTGTCCTGGCCTGCGCAGCTTCCGGGCGCGCATTCACCCGAGCATGGGTTGCCGGGGTAACACAGGTGAAGCGATAGCCATCGGCGCGCAGGCGCCTGCCCAATTGCAGCAGTGCCTGGTCAGCCTGGATTTGTTTGGGATCGAGCAGCATCAGTGGGTGACCTCCTGAATCAGGCCGGTAGCACGCAAGTAGCGCCGGGTGGCCAGCAATCCTTCCGGTGTCGCATGGCGGTTACCCGCCATCGTGTCGATCAAGGTTTCGATGTCGGCGCCCGGGGCAGGCTGCGCAAGCGTATCGTCCGACTGTGCTTGCACCTCCCAGCTGCCAGGCAGCACGCGGCGGCCCCGGGCTTGCCAACCCGCGGCGATCCAGTCGTGCCACAGTTGTTTTTCATACGCCGTGAACACGCCATACATGGGTGCCGATGGGCCGTCGATGAGCGCCCACCAGCGGCTGTTGACGGGTGGCTCACCGCGACGGATCCAGCCCTGCGCCTGCAGGGCCTGAAGAAACGCGGGCATGGCGCCGGGCTCGGCCAGCCATTGGTTGACGGTGCGCTTTTGCAAGCGGCAATGGTCGGAATGCATGAACTGGCCGAAGTTGCGCTTGTGCTCCAGTGCCGAAAGCAGCTCGGATTCGAGATCGAAGCTGCTGATCAGGCTGGGGGTATCGGGCCCCAGGTCGTTCAAGCGATACCCGTTGCGCACCCGCTGGTAGAACTGACCGGCGTCGTCGGCCGGGCATAGTTGGCGCAGCGCCTGGACAGACAGATGTGCATGCCCGCTGGCTGCGTTGTCGATGGTCACGTGAAGCTGGAAGTAATGGCCATCGATGCCCAGTTCCGCCAGTTCGTAGGTGGTAATCAGCAAATGCAACGGTGGCTGTTCATAGCCCAGGTTATAGCCGATCACCTCGGCAAGAAACTCATCACCGTGGCGCCCCAACGCCAGCTGTACGGCACCTTGCAGGTAACGCTGGTCGTCCAGTTCAGGCAGGTCCAGGCAACCCAGCCGGCTCAACAGCCTTTGGTAGATCAGTACATGGTTGCAGCGCGGGTCGCCGCCGCCCAGTTCTTCGATGTAGGTGCGAATCAGGCCGTGGTAGCGCGGATCGCCCCAATGTCGCAAGGTGCTGTGCAGCCATGCCCCGTCCACTGCCTTGGTGGGCGCCACTTGTTGCAGGAACCACAACGCCTGGGCGCGGTTGGCAAAATAGCGCCGTGGTGCGCCTTGGCGGCGTTGCTCGAGGTAACTGGCATAGGCTTCGGCCACCTGGCTGGCGTGACGAGCGCTCCAGGCATCCAGCAGAGCGGGATCGGCAGGCAGGTCATCCGGCAAACGCTGCGCGTGTGCCAATTGTTCGTTCAGCCACGAAGTGCTCGTGGTGTCATGGCCTTCGAGCAACGTCTGGTAACGCTGCTTCAGGCTTGGCCCATTTGCCGAAGCCGGTATCACCGCGTCGGTCTTGCGGGTCATTACCGTCATGCCGTAGTCCTTGTCCACGTTTTATTGGCTGGGTTTCTGACCGGGCATCGGTTCAGGGTCTGGCGCAGGTTGTGAAGCAGGTTTGTCGCCAGGTTGCTGCATCTGCAAAGAGGGTTTGCTTTGGTCGGCATCCTTCGCCGGGTGATCGTTGTCCCGGTCAAAGCAACCACCCAGCAAACCAAGCGTGCCCACCAGGGCTATCAGAGGGATCAAGCGCATGGGGTTCTCCTTCTGTGCAAAATCGCAGTGCCCGATCACCCGGGCACTGCGTAGGCTCACTTACGAACGGCCGCCCTTGCGGCCCGATTCGCTGGTAC
This sequence comes from Pseudomonas putida, assembly GCA_029953615.1. Lineage (NCBI taxonomy): Bacteria > Pseudomonadati > Pseudomonadota > Gammaproteobacteria > Pseudomonadales > Pseudomonadaceae > Pseudomonas > Pseudomonas putida. Next base: position 5,180,693 of record CP124529.1, read on the forward strand.
GGCCACCACCGGAATGCTGGCCGCCCTTGCGCCCAGCTTCGGAGGCTTTTTCGCGGTCATTGGCAAAGTTGCCCGGGTTCTTGTTGCCACCCTGGCTGCCTTGCTGGTTGCCGGTGCGGCTGTTCTCTTTGTTGGCCATGGTCTTAAACCTCGTATGACTTAGGAATGCACAGCATTACCTGCCGTACACCAGTTCGGAGTTCGGTCATTTCTGCGGATTCGGTTTAATGCGAAGCGTTCGGACCAGCGGCATTAAATAAGCGGCACCCGCATATTTGGCGCCCCTGTCAGTCGCGCGATGTGCTATCCAGGCGTGCCTGTCGCCTTCCCAGCCAAGCGCCGGTCATTGCCCAGCCCAAGGCAATCAGCGTACCGATCAGCATCGCCAGCTGCGGATGCTCGCCCATTACGTCCAGCGCCCGCTTGAGCCAGCCACTCAAGGCATCACCGCCGCGGTAGATCACGGTGTCGATGAAGTTCTTGGCCTTGTACTTGTCCGCAGCGGGCAGCACGGTGAACAGCATCTCCCGCCCCGGCCGTACCAGTGCGTACTCACCGGCCCGACGCACCACCATCACCACCACGAAAACCGCGAACACAGGGGCCAGTGCCAGCCAAAGAAAGCCCGCGGCGATTACCAGCGGCACTGCCACCAGCAGCACCCCCACCCCCAGCCGACCGGCCAGGCGACCGGTGAGGAGCACCTGGGTGAGGATGGCCAGGGCCTGTACCACAGCGTCGATCAGGCCGAACACTTGAGTTTGCCGGGTACGGTCGGTGAAGGTTTCGCTGACGATGCGCGCCTGTTCGAAATACAGGAAGGTGCTGACACTGGCGAGCAACACCACGAACAAGGCAATGCCCAGCAGGTAGGGCGAGCGCAGCACGGCAGTGGCACCGGCAAACGGGTTGCCGCCCAGTGGCCGGGCATCCGCCCGCTTGGCTTGCGTCGGCAATGGATGGCGCATTCGCCAGCGTTGCAGGTACGACGCAGCGCCGACGCTGCCCAGCAGGAACGCCGCGGCCAGCACCAGCAACCCGGCATGGCCCAGCGGCACCACCAGTAGCGTGCCCACGATGGGGCCACTGAGCCCGCCCAGGCTGGCACCGGCCGCCAGCAGGCCGAACAGGCGCTTGCCTTGCGCGGTGGAAAACACGTCGGCAAGCACACTCCAGGCCAGCGAGATGCTCAGCAGGTTGAATACCGACAACCAGATGTAGAAGGCCCGGGCCGTCCATGGAGCGTCAGGGTCGTGGGCAAACAGCATGGCGAACAGCAGCAGGTTGCTGGTGAAAAAGCCGTAGGTCCAGGGCAGGATGTGTCGGCGCTTTACCCTGGAGGCCAGCCAGCCAAACACCGGCAGGCACGCCAGGGTGGCAATGAAGGTGCCGGTGAACAGCCATTGCAGGTTGTCTACGCCGCCGGCGACGCCCATGGTTTCACGCACCGGGCGCAGCATGAAGTAGCCAGTGAACAACAGGTAGAACAGCAGCAAGCCGGCGATCACCGCCGGCCCTTCGCCGGGCTGGATGTTCAGCCCCTGGTCCAGGCGCCGCCGCCAGGCTGCCATGGTGTCAGGCAAACTGCTCGATCAGCGCCTGTTGCTGCGCCTGGGTCAGCAATGGCCCGTACCCGGCCTTGAGCTGGTCAAGTTGGCGCTCGGGCCGGCTGGTCGCGGGAATGACCGAGGTCACCGCAGGGTGGCTGATGGCGAATTTGAGAAACAGCTGCGCCCAGCTGCCGATACCCGCTTCTGCGGCCCAGCCAGGTAGGGCCTGGTCCTTGACCCGGGCGAACAGGCGGCCATCGTCGAATGCCCGGTTGATCAGCACGGCCACACCCTTGTCCTGGCACAGCGGCAGCAGTTCGCGGGCGGCGTCAGGGGCATTGACCGAGTAGTTGATCTGGATGAAGTCCAGCGCTTCGCTGCGCACGATGCGCGCAACCTCTTCCTGGCCACTGTTCAGGTAATGGGTAATGCCGACATAGCGGGCCTTGCCCTGCTGCTTCAATTCGCGGGCATAGGGCAGCTGGGTCTGCCAGTCGCGCAGATTGTGGATCTGCAGCAAGTCGACCTTGTCGGTACGCAGGCTCTTGAGGCTGCCGGCCCATTGCGCTTGGGCCTCTGCCCGGCTGTCGGCGGCGATCTTGGTGGCAATGAAGCATTGCCGGTGCCAGCCGCCCTCTTCCAGCAACTGGCCGAGAATGCTGTCGGCGCCGCCGTAGTTGGGCGAGGTGTCGATGACCCGGCCACCGCCTTCGAAGAACGCCTTGAGCGCGATTTTCAGCTGCTGGTACTGGGGCGAGCCGGCTTCTACCTCGAAACTGCCGGAGGTGCCGGCACCGATCACCGGCAGCGCTTCACCGGTGGTCGGCACTTTACGGGTCAGCAAACCCGTCGGGCTGGCGGCGTGCAACCAGGGGCTGGCGGCCAGCAAGCCCAAGGTGGCACCCGCACGTAGGACATCACGACGTGCGTACATGGAAAAGCTCCCGTCATGAGGCGGAAACTTTCAAGGCTAGCCGCTATACCTCGCTGCGCCCGGTGTTTCTGTATCTGGATATTTAGCGATCAGGCTTGCAGCAGCACGCTCAGGTCGACCCCTGCCTGGTTCATCGGCGGGCACCAGTAGTAGCCACCGCTCAGTGGCCGGCTGAAGCGGTACAGGCCGTCGATGATGCCGTCCTCCAGGCCGCTCATGCGCCGCAGCTGCACTTCGAACGCATCGAAGCTGTGACCAAGGGCCACGAAGGCCAGGCCAGCGCCGCGCTGGTCTGCCCCAGGCCACCGAACGACGGACCATGAACGCCTCTGGTTCGAAGCTCTCTTGCGCCGTGCGCTTGACGTGGGCGGACGCGGGAGCGTCGTCGAGCTCTTCGTTGTCGCTCAGGCGGCGCCCGATGATGTTGTCCTGGTCGGCCTGGGGCAGCGACTTGAAGTACTCAAGGTCGTGCTTCCACAACTGGAACGCGGCAAAGCTGGAGCCATCGGCACCAATGGCCGCCTGCACTGCCGCTTCGTCCACCGGGTTTTCGGTGCCGTCTTCATAGCCGGTCAGGTCATGGCCGCCACGGTGCAGGAAGCCGTCGACACTATCGGCCAGGCGCAGGGCTGGTGCCAGCAACCGTTCCAGGGCCTGGGCCCGCAGCAGCAGGTCGCCGCGCTCGTTGCCACGCAGCCACAGCCACAGGGCGTGTTGAGTGCTGGGGTTCTCCACAGCGGCATCCAGCTGCGGGAAGGCGCGCAAGCCAGGCACTTCACGGCCCAGGGCCTTGGCCAGCGGGGCGCCGACACCCAGGATCAGCTGTTCGCCATCGACCTGCGGCAGCAAGGCATCCAGCGCAGCAGGCAGGGCTTCGGGCGACTGCAGGGTAAAGAACAGGTGACGGGCGTGGGCCGGCACCGGGGTGGCAAGCAGACCTTGCTGGAACGGCATGACAGGCTAATCCTCGGTTAAAACGGGAATGCTACTTTGCCTGCAGGCCTACTGCAACGCGGCATGCAGCCTCACTGGCGGCTGCGCTTGGTAACAAACGGTTACCAAGCGCTGGCGCTTTGCAATTAGCTAGCAACCAGGGCCGGCCTACACTCCTCGGGATCCTTCGCCCGAGAGACCGCCCATGACCGCCTCGCCGTTGCTTACCGCCTTTCTGCCGCTGGCCTTGGGCATCATCATGCTCGGCCTCGGGTTGTCGCTGACCCTGGCCGACTTCGCCCGCGTGGTGAAGTACCCCAAGCCGGTAGTGGTTGGCCTGGTTTGCCAGATCCTGCTCCTGCCGCTGGTGTGCTTCCTGATCGCCAACGGTTTTGGCCTGGAGTCGGCCCTGGCGGTGGGGCTGATGCTGCTGGCCGCCTCGCCTGGCGGCACCACGGCCAACCTGTTCAGCCACCTGGCGCATGGCGATGTGGCGTTGAATATCACCCTGACAGCGGTCAATTCGCTGATCGCGATCCTCACCATGCCTCTGCTGGTGAACCTGTCGCTAAGCTGGTTCATGGCATCGGACCAGGCCATCCCGCTGCAGTTTGCCAAGGTGATGCAGGTGTTCGCCATCGTCCTGCTGCCGGTGGCGCTGGGTATGCTGATACGCCGCTTCGCACCGGCTTTTGCCGCGCGCATGGAGAAGCCGATGAAGCTGGTAGCCGCGTTGTTCCTGGCGTTCACCATCGTCCTGGCCCTGGCCAAGGACTGGCAAACCGTGGTTGCGTACGCGCCGGTGGTGGGCCTGGCCGCGCTGTTGTTCAACCTGCTGAGCCTGGGTGTGGGCTACTGGGTCCCGCGCCTGCTGAACATTCCCAAGCGTCAGGCGATTGCCATCGGCATGGAGATCGGCATACACAACGGGACCCTGGCGATTGCCCTGGCGTTGAGCCCTTCGCTGCTGAACAACGCCACCATGGCGGTGCCGGCGGCGCTGTACAGCCTGATCATGTTCTTCACGGCGGCCGGGTTTGGCTGGTGGGTGAGCCGCGGGCATGTGGCGGTGCAGCCAAAAGGTGAAACAGTGAACTGAGGCGAGTTGCCTGTGGGAGCCCGGGTCACAACTGGCTGCGCTTACGCCGCAACTGCTGCTTCAGCACCTTCAGCGGCGGTGCATAGAAGAACCCGAACGACACACTCCCCGTGCGCCCCTTCACCGCATGGTGCAACCGGTGCGCGCGATGCAAACGCTTGAGGTAGCGGTTGACCGGCCGTGGCTTGCGCGGCCAGTGCCGGTGAAAGAACCCGTCATGGGCCACGACATACGCCACACCGTACCCCGCCACCCCGCCGCCCACCCACTGCAAGGGCGCATGACCACCCTTGCCAAAGGCCACCAGCAGCGTGGCGATCAGCCCCAGGGCTAGCAGATACAGGTCATTGGTTTCGAGCATGCCCAGTTGCGGCTCATGGTGCGAGCGGTGCAGCCACCAGCCCCAGCCATGCATGATGTACTTGTGAGCCAGCGTGCCAACGCCCTCCATGGCCACCAGGGTGCCGAACAGCACGGCGAGATTGAACAGCATGGGACGGTCCGGGTGATGGCAAGGGAAGGCGCAAGGTTACCGATTGCCCGTGTTTTTTTCCATGCAGGCGTGACCGGCTGCAGGCCTGGTGCGACAGATCAGGACGGCCCCTTTGAAAAGGATTGACTCATGCGCATACGCCCTACCCTTGAACACGACATTCAATGCCTCCCGGACGTCGAGCGCTCGGCAGCTCAGGCCTTTGTTGCCTTGCCGGCGCTGGCATGGCTGGCACAGGGTGACGTGATGGGCCACGACGCACACCGGGCTTTACGTCGACGTGGGCGGTAGCTGGGTGGCTGAGGACACGCAGGGGCGCATTCTGGGGTTTGCCTGTGGCCGGTTTGCGGGGCAGGCGCTGCATCTTCACGAAGTTTCGGTGCGGCGGGAGGCCCAGGGGCAAGGTGTCGGCCGCAGGCTGGTGCTGCAAGTCGCCGATATCGCACGCCAGGCGGGAGCGAAGGAGCTGACCCTGACCACCTTTGCCGATGTGCCGTGGAATGCACCGTTCTATGCGCGGCTCGGGTTCGAGGTGATTGATGACGGGCTGCTGGATGCTCGGCTGCGGGGTATCCTGGCCAGTGAGCTTGCCCATGGGCTGCTCGGGCGCTGCGCGATGCGCCTTTGTGTAGGGGCTGAGGCCCAAGGGCTGCTGCGCAGCCCATCGCCGGCAAGCCAGCTCCCACAGGAGTACCACCAAGCCTGAGGGCAGTGATATCCCTGTGGGAGCTGGCTTGCCGGCGAAAGGGCCGGTACAGGTATTCAAAGAAGTCATTCTTCCAGCCCGACCGCCATACTCCCCGCCACACAATACCCATCCCGGCCCTGGCGCTTGGCCTGATAAAGCGCCGCATCCGCCGCCGCCATAAGCCGCTCGGCCGTCACCTCCTCCCGCGCCGGGTCACCCACGGCAATTCCCGCACTGAACGATACCCGCCCCAGTGGGCTACCCGCATGCTCCAACAGCTGCCGGCGCAACAGTTGCTGCACCTCCTGCACCAGCAGTTCCGCCCCGCGAGTATCCGTATCGGGCAGCAGCAGAGTGAACTCCTCGCCCCCAAAGCGCACAGCCAGGTCGGCCGGCCGCTTCAGCGCCTGTTGCAGCAACTCGGCAAAACGCCGCAGGCACTGGTCGCCCGCTGGGTGGCCGTAACGGTCGTTGTAGGCCTTGAAGTAATCCAGGTCGAGCATCACCAGCGCCAGCGGATAGCCCTGGCGTCGCGCCCTGCGCAGCTCCGGCTCGAACACCGCATCCAGCCGCCGACGGTTCCCCAGGCCGGTCAGGCTGTCGGTCAGCGCCAGGGCCTTCAAGGTCTGGTGTGCCTGGTGCAGGGCCCGCTCGATGGCAATACGCTCGCGCAACTGGCGCAGCACCACACCACCAAAGGCCGCCAACCCCACCAGTAGCAGCAGCAAAACCGACACCGATTTGATCGCATCGCGGCGCCACGGCGCGATGATCGACTCCCGCGACAAGCCCGCCTCCACCACCAACGGATAGCTCGACAGCGCACGATAGCCATACAGCCGTGGCGTACCGTCCACCACGGCGACCGCCTCGACCACTCCTTCGTTTGCATGCGGCAAGTGGTTGCGGAAGATCTCACTGTTGCGCAGGCTGCGGCCCACCGCCTGCTCGACGAACGGCCGCCGCACCAGGATGGTACCGTCACGCTTGGCCAGCACCAGTGCGCCACGTTCGTCGATCTTGAAGTCGCCGTAGTAACGCACGAACCACTCCACCTTGATGGTGCCCAACAACACCCCGGCGAAACTGCCGTCGGCATGTTCCAGGCGCCGTGAAATGGGGATGACCAGGTCACCAGTGGAACGGCTGCGCACCACCGAGCCAATGTGTACCCCTCGGTCGGTATGCTCGCGGTGGTAGATGAAATAATCACGGTCGGCATTGTTGGCATTGGCCGGAACGACCGCCTGGTCGGTGACGATCCAGCTACCATCCGGGCCATACACGAATAACCCGTGCAGTTGCGGCATGATGTTTTTTTGCTGGACCAGCAAGGTATGCAGGCGCGGCCGGTCGATATGCCCGAAACCGTCGCCTTCCAGCCGCTCGGCCAGCGCCGCGGTGATGGCGTCGACCTGGCGGATGGCGTCTTCGGCATGTTGCGCCGTGGCCCGGGCCAGGTTGGTAACCATGTTCTCGGCATTGGTGAAGGCGTGCCGGTAGTCGCGCCAGATACGCCAGCCTTCCACTACCGCGAAGGCCAGCATCACCACCAGCATGAACGCGACCACCAGGCGGAACAGCGCCACGGCGCGGCCCTCGCCGCTTACGGCGAAAAGTCCGTCCTCATCCTGTTTCCTGGCTGCACCCATTGAGTTCCCTGGCCATACCGCGTTCGCCGCCTTTCACTATAGTTCAGCACCACCTGAGCGAAGCCGGCCAGGAAAAAGATTAAACCTTTGCCGCGCCTGCACCCTCAACCGTACGCGACACTGAGGTCGCGTCACGGTTTAAGGAGTGAAGCATGAGCAGTCTCTTCATCAAGCGAGTCGGTTTTTCCATGGTGCTGGGCCTGGCATCGGTACACGCATTGGCGGCGGGCTCCGATGACTTCGTCGAGGCGGCCACCGAAGCCGGCATTGCCGAGGTGGTCACTGGCAAACTGGCCCTGGAAAAAAGCCAGGATGCCGAGATCAAGACCTTCGCCCAGCAGATGGTCACCGACCACACCCAGGCCAATCAGAAGCTCGGCGACATTGCTCGCAAGCTGGACATTTCCGTACCCGACGAAGCGGCAATAACCGAACAAGGTCAAGAAGATGATCCTGGAATGGCGGGAGGAATCGTTCGACAAGTCCTACGTCAACAACCAGGTCGACGCTCACGAAAAGGCGGTGGAGCTGTTCAAGAAGGAGGCGGCTTCGTCAGACAAGGCTGAGCTCAAGGCCTTTGCGAGCGAAACCCTGCCCAAGCTCGAACAGCATCTGGAGCATGCCAAGGCGCTTCAGGCCAAACACGGCAAGTGAGGCCCGCCATGAGCAACGATGCATTGAAAGCCGAAGTGCTGACTCGTCTGCTGCACGCTCACCCCCAGGGGCTGGGCAAGGAAGTGCTGGACAACTATCGGGGCGAGAAAGCCGTTGCCGGTATGTTGAAGACGCTGCAGGAGGCCGGTTTGATCCAGGATGGCAGCGTGGCGGTAAGCAGCGACCACCAGATCAGCGTGAACTATCCGATCAAGCTCTCGGCTGCGGGCGTGGAGGCGGCCAGGCAGGCGGAGTCCTGAGTCGAGCGAGCCGGGCTTGCCTGGCCAAGGGCTCGAGCCTGCGGCCCTGGCAATGCCATCCCGATCGCGGGGGCCGCTGCGCGGCCCTTCGCGACACTGCCGCCTTCATGGGGATTTTTCGTCATCCCGCGGTGGCTTGGCAGGCCCTTGAGGGTCGACTTGTGGATCCTCCACATCTGGCGAATCAGGATCGAAACCCAAGTCCTCGCGTTTGTTCGCCTGCTCGGACGAATGGGGCCCTTGGGGGTGTTTTCCTGGTTGTTCTGCTTCAGGCATGAGGCTATCTCCGGTGCGTGTCTAGGGAAGAAACCACCGGCCGGGAAAAGTTTGATTAATCTGTTTTCGCGGCTAGCCGAGTACGGCATTGAACCAGCGCTTCATCACGTTCCTTCAGCTGTTCCTCGAGCCACTGCAGTTGGCGAGCCTGTTCCGCGCACACGTCGCGCCTGGCTTCAAGGCTCTGTGCCTGCACATCCAGCTGCCGACGCATCTCCTCGCTGGCGCCCTGTGCCTGAGCCAGGATTGTGCGCAAGCCCTGTATCTGCGCATCACGCTGTTCCAGCAGTTCATCCTGCGCCCTGCAGGCGCTGGCGGCCTGACGATGTTCACCCAGCAAGCGCTCGTTGTCGCGGTGCAGGCGCGTCAGTTCGTCCTGCTTGACGATCATGCCCTGCTGCAGTTGACGCACTTCCACCTGCAACTGTTGCAGCTGCGATTCGTGGCGGCGCTGTTCCTGCTCACGCTGTTCGCGGCTGGCGGTGCGGTAGTGCTCCAGCGCGTCGCGGGCATGACGGTGCTTGTCTTCCAGTGATTTGACCTGCTCGTCCTTGTCGGCCAGGCGCACCTGCAGCTCGCCCAGCGACTGGTTGAGGCTGGCACTGCGCAACTGTTCGGCCTGCAGCGTGCTTTGGGTGGAAAGCAGTTTTTCCGACTCGGCGGCCAGTGCGGCCACATCGATCTGATGCTGCTGATGCGCCGCAGCCAGTGCCTGCTGGGCAATGGCCAGCTGTGCCTCCAGTTGTTCGCGCTGTCGAGTGAATGCGCTTTCGGCCTGCTCGATCTTCAGGTCGGCCTCGTCCTGCAACTGGGTTGCCAGTTGCCCGACCATTCGGCTCAGCACATCGCTCAGCGCCATGCCGCCTTCGGCGGCCACAGGCTGCTGGCCGTTCAACTCTTTCAGGTAGCGGTGAATCGTGGTCTTGGAGCCGGTGTTGCCCAGCTCGATACGTATGGCATCGATGCTGGGATTCTCGCCCCGGGCAATCAGCGCCTGACGCGCCTGCTGCACTACAACCTTGTTTATACCGCCCCGGGCCATGCTTGCTCCTACGATTTTGTACCGTGTTATGTACCATGTAATTACGTACCGATTATGAGGGCTCGCAATCTACCCTGCAAACATTTCATGAGGTGGAATAATCACGGCTTATCGCATGTGAAAGGGAAAACAGAGCGGTTTCCAGCAGGGCGAATGTACCGACCCTGCCTGTAGCTGCCTTGTGTCGGTCAAGCTTTGCCGCCACCATGGGCGTCCAGCACCCGATCACCGACAGAAAATGACCCTGGAAAACTACAAGGCAATCGCCGACAGCATCGCCCTGCTGCTGTACCCGCACGCAGAAGTCATCGTCCATGAACTGCGCAGCCAGACCGTCGTGCACATCGCCAACAATTTCTCCCAGCGCAAACTGGGCGATGACTCGGCCATCGACCACGAACTGGGCGACCTGCTGAACGGTGCCAACCTTGGGCCCTACGAGAAGCTCAACTGGAACGGCCAGAAGATCCGCTCCATCAGTACCGTGCTGCGCAACAGCGACGGTGAAGCCGAGTTCCTGATGTGCATCAATCTGAACGTGTCGGTACTGGAGCAGGCCCGCGCGGCGCTAGAGGCGTTCTTCCAGATGAGCCGGCTGGTGCCGCAGCCGGATTCGCTGTTCCGCAACGACTGGCAGGAACGCATCAACACCTTCCTGCATGCCTGGCTACAGGAGCGCAACCTGTCACTGCAAACGCTGCAGATAAAAGACAAGCGCAGCCTGGTGCAAGCATTGCACGCTGAAGGCGCGTTCGAGGGGCGCAGCGGCGCCGACTACGTCGCTAACGTGCTCAACATGGGCCGGGCCACGGTGTACAAGTACCTGAAGGAATTCCGCGCCTAGGCGACAACTCCTCCCCTGTAGCCCATTACGCGGGCGGCCGGTCTCGGGCGCCAACGGTTGCGCGCACCCTCTTGCCTGATATGGATTAATAGTCTACGGTGGACATGTTTTCCACGAATAGACAGGAATGCAGTCATGTCAGCCGCCACCGCTTCTCCTTCCGTTGTCGATACCCGTTACCTGGATGCGCTATACGAAGCGATCAAGGATGCCCATGTGGCGCTGCGCCCGGCCGTCAGCATCACCCCACTGACCTACAGCGCCCGCTTGTCGGCAATGAGCGGCTGCAACGTGCTGCTCAAGTGCGAACACTTGCAGCACACCGGCTCGTTCAAGTTTCGTGGAGCCAGCAACAAGATCCGTCTGTTGCCGGTCGACCGACACCAGCGAGGCGTGATTGCCGCCTCCTCCGGCAACCACGGGCAGGCACTGGCGCTGGCGGGTAAGCGGGCTGGGGTACCTGTCACCGTTTACACCACCACCTCTGCCTCTGCGTACAAGGTGGAAGCCATGCGTGCACTGGGCGCCGAAGTGGTCTGCCTGCCCACCGACCCGCTGAGTGCGGAACTGGAAGCAGCCAGCCAGGCCAAGGCCCAGGGCAAACCGTTCGTGTCGCCCTACAACGACCCGCAAGTCATCGCGGGCCAAGGCACCATCGGCATCGAGCTGTTCGAGCAGGCGCCGGAGCTGGACGCCGTGTTCGTTGCCGTGGGCGGTGGCGGAATGATTGCCGGTATTGCTGCGGCCTTGCGGGTACTCAAACCTGGCATCGACATCATTGGTTGCTGGCCAGAAAATGACCCGGCCCTGCAGCAGTCGCTCAAGGCCGGCAGCATCATCGACGTGGAAGCGACTGACACGCTGTCCGATGGCACGGCCGGCGGTGTCGAGCCCGGTAGCATCACCTTCCCGCTGTGCCAGGCGCTGCTGACCGACACCGTGCTGGTCAGCGAGGCCGAGATCAGGGCCGCCATGCGCGATGTCGCCAGCAGTGAGCGCTGGATCATCGAAGGTGCCGCCGCTGTTGCGGTCGCCGGCATGCAAAAGCTTGCCGAGCGCTACCGCGGCAAGAACGTGGCGGTGGTCGTGTGTGGCCGCAACATCCTGCTCGACAAGTTCCTCGAGGCTGTCCAATGAAGGTTTTCAGCAGAGCGCAGATCACCGCCAGCCTGGACCCGGAAGCCGCGGTACGTTGCCTGGAACAAGGCTTCATCGCCTACTCCGAGGGCAAGGCGCAGGTTCCGCCGGTTCAGGGCTTTGCCTTCCCCGAGGCCAACGGTGACTGCTGCGTCAAGTCGGCTTACCTAGCGGGCAGCGCCACCTTCACGGTCAAGCTATCGACCGGCTTCTACGACAACCCGTCCAGGGGCTTGCCGAGCAACGACGGCTTGATGCTGGTGCTGTCTGCGCTCACCGGGGAGCCGCTGGCCTTGCTGCAGGACGAGGGGTGGCTGACCGGTATGCGCACAGGCCTGGCCGGGCGTATCGCTGCGCGGTTGCTGGCGCCGGCACAGGTCAGCGCCATTGGCATCCTGGGTACCGGCATGCAGGCGCGGATGCAGCTTGAACAGCTGGGCGCAGTTACCGACTGCCGCCGGGTCATTGTCTGGGGTCGCCAGGACAGTGGGCTTGCCGCCTACAGCACCTTTGCCTCTGCGCTAGGTTACGAGGTGCGGACCACTCGTGATCCCGCAGAGGTCGCCGCGGCGGCAAACCTGATCGTCTGCACGACTCCGTCGCGCCAACCGCTATTGCGCAGCGAGTGGGTGCAGCCCGGCACGCACATCACCGCTGTCGGTGCCGATGCGCCAGGCAAGCAGGAGCTGGACCCGGCGCTAGTGGCCAGGGCAGATCGCGTCGTCGTCGACTCGATGGCCCAGTGCAGCCAGTACGGCGAGGTTGCCCATGCCTTGAACAGCGGCTTGATCGACGCAACCCAGCTGAGCGAACTGGGTGCGCTGCTGGCTGGCCGTGCCAAGGGGCGTGAGCATGATGACCAGATAACCCTGGCGGACCTGACCGGCGTAGCCGTGCAGGATGCGCAGATCTCAAGCTGCGTGCTGGCTGCGCTGGCCGCCTGAAACCACGCCGGCGTCAGGCAAAGCGTTGCACCTGCGCCGGCGTACGCCGCATCAGCACCTTACCGTTGCGTACCGACACCAGTGCATGCCCCTGGCTGCGCACCATCTCGTAATCGTCTGGCGCGGACAGCAGCAACAGGTTCGCCGGGCGCCCCACCTCAATGCCGTAGCGTTCGCCCAGGTTCAGGGTGCGGGCGCTGTTGTCGGTGATCAGGTCCAGGCAGCGTTGCAGGTCTTCGTAGCCCAGCATATGGCAGATATGCAGGCCGGCCTCGAGAATACGCAGGATGTTGCCGTTGCCCAGCGGGTACCAAGGGTCGACGATGGAATCCTGGCCAAAACAGACGTTCATCCCGGCCCGGTCGAGTTCAGCCACGCGGGTGACGCCACGGCGTTTCGGGTAACTGTCGAAACGCCCTTGCAGGTGAATGCTTTCGGTCGGGCAGGAGACGAAGTTGATACCCGACTGTTTGAGCAGGCGAAACAGTTTGTAGCAGTAGGCATTGTCGTACGAGCCCATGGCCACGGTATGGCTGGCCGTCACCCGGGCACCCATGTCGCGCACCCGGGCCTCTTCGGCCAGCACCTCGAGGAAGCGCGACTGTGGGTCGTCGGTCTCGTCGCAATGCACATCCACCAGGCAGCCGGTGCGCTCGGCCAGGTCCATCAGGAACTTCACCGACGACACGCCCTGGTCGCGGGTGTTCTCGAAATGCGGGATACCGCCGACCACATCGGCGCCAATGGCCACCGCCTCGCTCATAAGCGCCCGACCATTGGCGTACGACTCGATACCCTCCTGGGGGAAGGCGACGATCTGCAGGTCGAGCAGGTCGCGCACTTCATCACGCACTTCGACCATGGCTTTGAGAGCGGTCAGGGTGGGGTCGGTGACATCGACATGGGTGCGCACATGCTGGATGCCATGGTCTACCAGCATGCCGATGGTCTTTTTCGCGCGGCGCTTGATGTCGTCGTGGGTGGTGATTGCCTTGCGCTCGGCCCAGCGCTCGATGCCTTCGAACAGGGTGCCGCTCATGTTCCATTGCGGCTCGCCTGCGGTCAGCGTGGCGTCCAGGTGGATGTGCGGTTCGATGAAGGGCGCCACCACCAGGTTCTGCCCGGCGTCCAGGTCATCGGCAGCACACGCGGCCACCCCTTCGCCCTGGGGCACGATGGCGGCGATGCGTTCGCCGCTGAGCTCGATGCGAAACAGGCCGGGCTTGCCGCGGAGGCGTGCGTTGATGATGTTCATGATGCTTCTCCCTGGGCTTGGCTGATGGCCCTGGCAGAATAGTGACGGAAATCGCATCTGCCCGGCTAGTGCGGACCGTGTAGGAGCGGCCTTGTGTCGCGAAAGGGCTGCGAAGCAGCCCCAGCAATTTGTGCTTCTGCGCTGAAATCCTGGGGCTGCTTCGCAGCCCTTTCGCGACACAAGGCCGCTCCTACAAGGGTCCGCGCAGGGCCATGCAATACATTACTGGCTAGCCAACCCCATCTGCCAGAAGTCCGCCTCCAGGCTGGACGCCTGGCCGAAAATCCCCACCAGCTCGGCAAACCGCTGCTCGGTCATGCTTCGCGCCGCCAGTTCATCCAGATGCTTGCGCGCCGCCGCTGCAACACCTTGGTAGCCCTCACCGGCATACTCGGCGATCCACTCGCGGTACGGGTGTTTGCCCAGATCCCCAATGCGCTCGGACAGCGCCCGGCCAATCTCGGCATAGCCGATCACGCAAGGCGCCAGCGCCACATGCAGCTCCAGCAGGTCGCCCGCAGCGCCGCAGTCCAGCACATAGCGGGTATAGGCAACCGTGGCCTGGTGTTCAGACGCGGCCTCGATATCGGCCTGGGTCAGGCCCCAGCGTGTGCACAGGCGCAAGTGCAGCTCGGTTTCATCCAGAATCGCCGCCAGCCCGGCCTGCGCAGCACGTATATCGGCCGGGCGGCGGCTTTTGTAGGCGGCCAGCGCCCAGGCGCGGGCGAACTGGATGAGGAATAGGTAATCCTGTACCAGATAGGTACGGAAGGCGGCTTCGCTCAGCGTACCCTCGCCCATCCGGCGTACGAATTCGTGGTCGACGTAGCTGTTCCACTGCGGTTCGGCGGCCGCTTTGAGGCGGTCGAAGATATCCAGGCTCATTTGTCCTCCGGGTAGACGGCATCGAAGAAGGCCAGCTCCAGCGCCACGGTGCGCTGGTAGAAGTCACCTGCCAGCGCGGCTTCCTGCGGGCCGACGCGGTCAAGTTCGGCTTGCAGGAAGGCAACGAAGTCCTGGAATGCCGGGTTGTCGTGCAGGGTGATCCATTCGGCATGGACGAAATTGTCCGGCATCGGTTTTGGCGCCTTCAGCGCCCAGTCCAGGTACAGGCCTTCGGCGACGTTGAGTACTGCCAGTGCGGCTGCATAGGACCTGGTGGCCGCCGCTTCGCGCATGATCGCCTTGAAACCTGCGGTTGGCACCGTGTCGGCCGGTTCGCTGCGTTGTGCAGCACCTACACCAAGGGCCTCGAAGGCGCGCAGGAAGTAGGTGTTCTCGTCACTGCAGATCATCCCGGCAAAACGACCGAAGCGCAGGCGCGCCTCGAAGGTGTCGGCGGTGGCGATGGCTGCGCCCAGCAGGGTCACGAAACTGTCGAGGAAGCGGTGGTCCTGCACCAGGTAGTCGACCATGATCGGGGCCGGCAGGCTGCCGTCGCACAATCGGGTGACGAAGCGGTGGCCAACGGCCGCCGACCAGGTCGGCTCGCTGCGGCGGCGCAGGGACTGGCTGAAGCGTTCGGTCATGTTGCTGTCCTTGATGGTGGAGACAGCGAGACCACGATGGTTGGCATGGACGGGCCTCGCAGTGAGGCCGGCGAAAAGGCAGGTTGCAAGCCCCAATCCCTTCGCCGGCATGATCCGGATCAGGTTCGAAGGGTCACCGCGCTGCAGCGTTCAGCGGTTTCTCAGCCCTTGGCCGGGCTCCCCTTGGTGGCGCTCAGGTATACCCCAGGGCACCGCTGCTGTCACCCAATCTTTGGGCAATGGGTGACCCACTAGTGGGGCCCCTTACCCATTTTTGACGCCACGTTATTTTGCGCGCCATAGGCGCCGCAAGGATTTGTTTGGAAACACATTCCTCGCTTCTGGGTTGGCACACCCGTTGCTCTAGCCCCAGAAACGGGCAAAAAGCCATTGATGGCCGCAAGCCATGATGTCGCGAACGAGGCATAAGGCAATGAAAACACCTGCCATGATCCACCCCGCCAGGCCTGCATTTCAGCTGTCCACCGTTACTACGCTGATGCTCGGCCTCGGGCTGATCACGGCTACCGCCGCTCCCCTCGATGACAACAGCATGCCTCCACCGACCGACCCTTCGGCCTACACAGACCAGCCTGCGGACCCGACCCAGCCCCTGCTCGACCTGTACAGCATGCCGGAAGCCAACCGCGGTTCACTCGAATTGACCGATGGTGCATACGGCAACCGCGACACGGTAAGCGCCAATAATGTGCTGCAACCGGCCCTGCAAACCGACAACAAATACCCCACCAACGGCAAGCCCAGCCCGCTGTTCGGGGCGCTGCCGTTTACCCAGCAGTTACTGCTGTTCGAGGAATTCGGCACCGAAAAGCTCGACCCCACGCTGCCGCCGCCCGCCCTGACCTTCCCGGTGCCCACATTGGGCGCAGCACCGGCGCAGGACCCTGACGTGGTCGCTCGCAGTGGCCCTGCCGGTACGGCCCTGGAAGCCTTCCTCAAACAACCGGGCCTGTACCCGTTCCCGACCCAGTATTCCAACGTGCTCGACCGCAACCCATGGAAGGCGCAGATCGAGATGTTCCTGAACCGCAAGCCGGTCGGCTCGCCAGCGGAAGGCCGGCCACCAGGAAAAGGCTGGTCGCACCAGCGCTGGAACGAGTTCTACCCACAGGCGGGGTTCAAGACCGCCCAGGCGGGTGCACGCATCAACCTCGGCCTGCGTGACCGCAAGCAGCTGCACAACTATGCGGTTGGCGAGTTTGCCCCGGGTGGCCTGTACTACCAGACCTCCGATATCCCTAGCTCACTGGGCACCACCAAGGGCATCGACACCCGCTTCCACCCGAGGATGCCACTGCAAAACCACAAGTCGCTATGGACCTTCGACGGCACCTTCCCGCCCAAACTGCTGATGGCGCGCTATGGCCAGCCGATCCTGATGCGCCATTACAACGCCCTGCCGATCGACCCGTCGGCCAACTACGGCTTTGGCTTGCACACCCTCTCCACACACGAACACAACGGCCATTCGCCGGCAGAGAGCGACGGCTATGCCAATGCCTACTTCTTCCCCGGCCAGTATTACGACTACCGTTGGCCGCTGCAGTTGGCCGGCTACGACACCATCAACACCCTCGCCCAGGACGCGCGTGCGGCGTTCCCCTGCTCGCCGGGTGAAACCCTGTTCGTCAATGACGCCTCGCCCGGCCTGAAAACCTGCCAGAACGGCAGCATCAAGATACGCGGTGACTGGCGCGAAACCATGAGCACCCACTGGTTCCACGACCACATGATGGATTTCACGGCGCAGAACGTCTACAAAGGCAACGCTGTGATGATGAACTACTACAGCGCCCTGGACCGCGGCAACGAGGCCCTGCAGGATGGCGTGAACCTGCGCTTCCCCAGCGGCTCGGGCATGCCGTGGGGCAACCGCGACTACGACGTCAACCTGGTGATCGCCGACAAGGCCTGGGATGCCAACGGGCAGCTGTGGTTCAACCCGTTCAACACCGATGGCTTCCTCGGTGACCAGATCCTGGTCAACTGGCAGTACCGGCCCGTGCTGAAGGTACGTGCGCGCAGCTACCGCTTCCGTATCCTCAACGGCTCGGTGTCGCGCTACTTCAAGTTTGCCGTGGTGCGGGAAATTGCCGGTACCAGTGGTGAGTTCAAAGGCCCCACCGGCTCCAACCTGTCGTATGCACGGGTGCCGTTCCACATGATCGCCAACGACGGCAACATCATGGAACACACCGTGCCGTTCGACGGCACCATGGACCTCAACGGTGACGGCAACCTGCAGGACAACAACGGTATCCTGCCGCTGCAAGGCATCGCCGAACGCTATGACATCATCATCAACTTCGCCAAGAACGGCATCAAGGTTGGCGACAAGCTGTATTTCGTCAACCTTGAGGAACACCAGAGTGGCAAGGGCCCGGAAGGCGCCATTTCGCTGGCCGACGTGCTGTCGGAAAAGTACAAGCCGGTGATCAAGCAGACCAGCAAAGGCCCGCGCTGGGAAAACGGCGACCCGGCAATCGGCAGGTTCCTGCAGCTTGTGGTACAGCCCTACAGCGGCCAGGACCTGAGCATGAACCCGGCAGCCTATGAACCGGCCAAACCGGGCAAGGCCGCAGGCATGAAGATGCTGCCGCTGCCGATCGACCGCAACTCTGCCACCGACCAGGCCAAACTCCAGGCTGCCCGACACCGCGAGTTCATCTTCGGTCGTTCGGACGGTACCGACACCCAGCCCTGGACCATCAAGACCGACGGCGGCTTTGGCTACAGCATGGACCCACGACGCATCAACGCGGCGCCGCAACTGGCCCAGCAGTCTACCGACGGCGGTTTCAGCGGCGACGGCACCCTGGAAGTGTGGAAGATCATCAACGGCGGCAATGGCTGGAGCCACCCGGTGCATGTGCACTTCGAGGAAGGCGTGGTCCTTAGCCGCGACGGCAAGGCACCGCCAGAATGGGAAAAATGGGCGCGCAAGGACGTGTATCGCATCGGGCCGGATATCGATTCTTCGGAAGAGGTGGAAGTGGCAATCCGCTTCCGCGAGTTTGCCGGTACCTACATGGAACACTGCCACAACACCCAGCATGAAGACTCGTCGATGCTGCTGCGCTGGGACCTGGAGCACCCAGGCCAGTTCCAGGTGATGCCGACCCCTCTGCCAGGCTGGGATGGCGTGGAGTACGTCGCTTCGGTTGGCCTGCCGACCTTCCGCACCCAAGACCATGACGACGACGCGGCCAACAAACCTCCAGTCGCGGCCAACGACAGCGCGGCAACCACGGCCGGCAAGCCGATCACCCTGAACGTGCTGGCCAACGACAGCGATCCGGAAGGCAACCTGCCGCTGAAGGTCGTCGGCCTCAGCCAACCGGACTCTGGCCAGGGCAACACCAGCACCGATGGCACCACCGTGACCTACACCCCGCCGGCCACGGTCACCACACCGTTCACCGCCAGCTTCAACTACTCGGCGCGTGACAGCAAGGGCGCCGAATCGGTAGCGCCGGCCACGGTCAGCATCGCGGTGGGCGCGGCGGTGGCGATCGACCAGATCCAGGTCACCAGTGCCACGGTACAGGTGCTCAGCAGCAACCGCTTCACCTGGGAAATCGCTGGCACCACAACGGTGGCCACGGGCAACAGCATCACTGTGACCGCTGCCACTACCGGCGGCCCGGTGAACCTGGGCACCGCCACAATGACCGCCACGAGCAGCGGTGCCAGCTGGCGCTTGGTGGCAACCACCAGCGGCTATGGCCCGGCCACGCCGGCGACGGTGACCGTGAAATCGGCGCTGGGGCAGAGCGTGACCGCGCCAGTCAGGTACAAGTGAAGGTAAAGCGGGGGCCGCTGTGCGGCCCATCGCCGGCAAGCCAGCTCCCACACCGACCGTGCTGCCCTCAAGACCTGCGCATTACCTGTGGGGGCTGGCTTGTCGTGGCGACGAACCGCGTCGATGGGCTGCAGGGGTGCCCCCGATACCGTTATCGACGAGGGCCACATCATGCCTGGTTCATGGCGTTTCCTGCTGGTGCTCTCGCTGTTCGCCGCCAGCATCCCGTTCTGGACGCTGCAGCCGCAACAACCCGTAGCCGAGGAAGCGGCAACCCCATGGGGTGCCAACTACTTTCCCAACATCCCCTTGCTCACCCAGGACGGTGAAAAGGTGCATTTCTTCGACGACCTGATCAAGGGCAAGGTGGTCGCCATCAACTTCATCTTTACCGGCTGTTCCGACTCCTGCCCGGTGGAAACCGCGCGCCTGCGCCAGGTGCAGAAAATCCTCGGTGACCGGGTTGGCAAGGATATCTTCCTCTATTCCATCAGCATCGACCCCTACAACGACACCCCCGCCACCCTCAAGCGCTACGCCGAAAAGTTCGCCATCGGCCCCGGCTGGACGCTACTCACTGGCGAGCCGGCCGATATCGAACAATTGCGTCGCAGCCTGGGCCTGTACATCGATGGCCTGGAAAACGGGCGCTCCAAGGACCACAACCTGAGCCTTATCATCGGCAACCAGGCCACCGGCCGCTGGATGAAGGCCTCGCCCTTCGAAAGCCCGTATATCCTCGCCGACCGCCTGGGCAACAGCCTGCACAACTGGAAACAGGCCAGTACCATGGCCAATGACTACGCCCAGGCGCCCGAGGTACGCGCCCCCAGCAGTGGCGAGCAGCTCTTCCGCACCCGCTGTTCGTCCTGCCACACCCTTGGCAACGCCGAGCCTGGACAACCCGGCATCGGCCCTGACCTGCTGGGCGTGACCCGCCAGCGCGATGCCAACTGGCTGACCCGCTGGCTGAAGGAGCCCGACCAGATGCTGGCACAGAAAGACCCCCTGGCCATGCTGCTGTACCAACAATACAAGCGCCTGGCCATGCCCAACATGCGCCTGGGCGATGCCGAAGTCAGTGCGCTGATGAGCTACATGGAGGAAGAAACAGCGCGCCTGCAGACGCCCCTGGCAGACAAGGGAAACCCTTGAAGGCAGCGCGCCAGCAGTCAAGCTGAAAAGCACAGCCGGGACAGGCAGTCCATTTCGGTTTATCGTGTGCCCATCGCCCACCGACAGCTGCATCATGACCGACATCGAGCGCTACCTTCGCGCCGCCACCCGTGACAACACCCGGCGCAGCTACCAGGCCGCCATCGAGCATTTCGAAACCCACTGGGGCGGCTTTCTCCCGGCCACTGCCGAGAGCATCGCCCGCTACCTGGCCGATCACGCCGACCAGCATGCCGTCAGCACCCTGCGCCAGCGCCTGGCCGCGCTCAGCCAATGGCATGTCGCCCAAGGTTTCCCCGACCCGACCAAGGCGCCGCTGGTGCGCCAGGTACTGCGCGGCATCCGCACCCTGCACCCGACACCGCCCAGGCAGGCCGCACCGCTGTTACTGCAGCACCTGCAAAGCGCAGTGGAATGTTTTGAAGAGGAAGCCCGCCAGGCACGGGAGCGGCATGACCTGGCCGCCCTGCGCCGGGCCCGCCGCGATGCAGCCTTGCTGTTGCTGGGCTTCTGGCGCGGCTTTCGCGGCGATGAACTGGCACGCCTGCGCGTCGAGCACATCCAGGCCGAGGCCGGTGTCGGCATCACCCTGTTCCTGCCACGCAGTAAAGGCGACCGCGAAGCTTTGGGCGTGCAACACCGCACCCCGGCCCTCAAGACCTTGTGCCCGGTCGCGGCCTACCTGCAGTGGCTGGAAGTGGCCGGCATCGCCCATGGGCCGGTGTTCCGCAAGCTCGACCGCTGGGGCAACCTCGGCGATACCGCGCTCAACAGCAACAGCCTGGTCGGCCTGCTGCGGCGCATGCTGGAGCGCGCCGGGGTACCGGCGGCGCTGTATACCGGCCACTCGCTACGCCGTGGCTTCGCCACCTGGGCCACGGCCAACGGCTGGGAGTTGAAGTCGCTGATGAGCTACGTGGGCTGGAAAGACGCCAAGTCGGCATTACGCTACATCGACGCGGCGCAGCGCTTTGGCGAACTGGCGGTGCTACCGGCCAGCCAGGCTCAAAAGCTTGTTTCCTGAAACCCAGAAACGGCAAGAGCCGCCTTGATAGCCCGGTCGAAGCTGGCCCTGGTTCGCCGGACCTAACATTATTGACAGTAGTCGTGACTTTCGCCGCTCAGGATACTGGACATCACAACATGCGCTGTTGGATCAAATTTATAACGAAGGTCACACTATGGATTCCAAAAGATCGATACTTCATGTGCCGGCTCTTACACAGCGTGCAAAGCAGCGCGCCTATTCAACTTACGGATATCATCAGACAGCCCTGCTGGGCCAGCCATTGCTGGGGTTCAATGGTGAGCCCTTCGAGACAGCGTCAAAGACCTACTTGCTAGGTAATGGATACCGGGCCTATAGCCCCAGCCTGATGCGTTTCAACTCACCAGACAGCTTGAGTCCCTTTATGGCCGGAGGGATCAATTGCTATTGTTTCTGTGGGAACGATCCGGTCAATCACACCGATCCGGATGGGCATATGTACAAGCGCAAAACGTCTCTCGGTAAGATTCCTGCCAAATCTTCAGGCTCTGGCAGCAGCAACGACAGTCTGACGCTCTATGTGCAAAAACCAGCAACCAATGAGGTGGTCTACCAACCTATTGCACCGCCTTACCCCGCGCCTCGTGCGTCCACAGTCACAGAACAGAACAGGTCACCTCAGGGCCGGGCTCCGATACCGTTACCTGAGCAATCCCCCTGGGGAGATCGCGAGGAAACCCTCGATGAACTCTTCAGCAGGCTACTCAGTGCTCAGCAACGCGAAGGCACTCACCAGACCGATCTGATCCTGCCCTCCGCGCCCAGTGGCTATGCACGCATTCAAACCCCGCCAGATATCCAAAACGCGGCACAGACCACTCGACAGACTTAGGTACGGCCGCCCCAGCAGGCAGTATTCTGTGGGTTCACACAATTCACCGGTCAATCTGCTCAGATCTGCTTCGCGCAGCGCCAAAAGCGCCCGATATCACCCGCCCGCGCCCGCAGCAGGTCGGCCGCATTGGCACAGGCCTGCTCCAGGCTCATCGGCCCGCTGGCCAGGGCAAAGGCGGCATCGACCCCATGGGCATACAGCTGCTGGTACCCCTCACCCAAGGTCCCGGCCAGCACCACCACCGGTACCCCATGGCGCTTGGCGACCCGGGCCACGCCCATCGGCGTTTTGCCACGCAAGGTCTGGGCGTCGAAGCGCCCCTCGCCGGTGACCACCAGGGCTGCGCCCTGCACCAACGCATCCAGGCCGGCCAGTTCGGCCACCACTTCCACCCCGGGGCGGAACTGCGCGCCCATGAATGCCCGCGCCGCGAACCCCATGCCGCCGGCTGCGCCGCAGCCAGGGTAGTCGCGCACATCCTCACCCAGCAGCTGTGCACAATGGTCGGCAAAATGGCCCAGGGCCTGGTCCAGCGCCTGCACCTGCTGCGGGTTGGCGCCCTTCTGCGGGCCGAAGATCGCCGATGCGCCGTTGGCGCCACACAGCGGGTTGTCAACGTCTGCTGCGACTTCGAATTGCACCTCGGCCAGGCGCGGGTCGAGGTCGCTGGCATCGATACGGGCCAGCTTGGCCAAGGCCAGGCCGCCCTCTTCCAGTGCTTGCCCGTCGGCGTCCAGCAGGCGCAGGCCCAGCGCCCGCAACATGCCGCTGCCAGCGTCGTTGGTGGCACTGCCGCCGATGGCCAGCACTATACGTTGCGCGCCAGCAGCCAGGGCGGCAGCAATCAGCTCGCCGGTGCCCCAGGTGCTGCTGCGGCAAGCATCGCGCTGGGCAGGCGGCACCAGTTGCAGGCCACTGGCCTGGGCCATTTCGATGATCGCCGTGCGGCTTTGCGGCAGCCAGCCCCAGCCCGCCTCCACACTTTGCCCCAACGGCCCGCGCACGGTCTGCAGCCGCAGTTCGCCGTGGCTGGCGGCGAGAATCGCCTGCATGGTGCCTTCGCCACCGTCGGCCATCGGGCACTCGACCAGCTCGGCCTCCGGCCAGGCCTCGCCCAGGCCAGCGGCGATGGCGCGGGCGACGCCGGCAGCGTCGAGGCTGTCCTTGAACGAGTCGGGGGCAATGACGATCTTCATGGGGTTTCTCCTGTCCAGATGAGCGGCATGCTGACAGGTGGCTGCAAAGGTAGCCTCGGTCAAATGCACAAAACGCCGGGCGGGTTGTTTGGGCGGATGCCTTTCGCCTGTACTGGCCCTATCGCCGGCAAGCCAGCTCCCACAGGTTCAACGCAGGCCTGAGGGCAGCATGTATCCTGTGGGAGCTGGCTTGCCGGCGATAGGGCCGGTTCAGGCAACCCTTCAGTCGGCAGGCAGCAACTGCAACCCCAGGTACAAGCTAAGCATGCCTTCCATACGCAGCGGGTCGACCTCGCCCAGTTCGGCAATGCGCTCCAGGCGGTAGCGCAGGCTGTTGCGGTGGATACCAAGGGCATCGGCACAGGCCTGGCTCTGACCGTCATGGGCACACCAGGCGCGCAGAGTGGTGAGCAACTGCCCACTGCCGTCCCTGCTGCGTATACGTTGCAATGGCTCCAGCAACTCATCCAGCGCATCATCGTTGCGATGCCGCCACAGCAATGCCGGCAACCGGTAGCGCTGCAGGCTGAGCAGGCGCTCGCCGGGCAGCACCTCGCGCCCATAGGCCAACAGGTCGCGCACCCGGCGATAGCCGCGGCGCAACTGTTCCAGGCTTTGCGCGGCACTGCCGAGGGCCAGCCGCTCCACTTCCCAGCCATGGCGCTGCAGGCGTTCCAGCAGGCGAGGTTCGTCCAGCGCCACGCCTGCCGGGCGACACCACAACAACGACTGGCGGGCCGGGCTGACGCACCAACTGTCCGGGTAGCGGCTCATCAACCATGCTGCCAAGGCTTCGGCGGCGGGCCCCGAGGCCAGTTCGAACAGGCACGGCACCCGTGGCAACTGGGGTTTCAGCCCCAGTTGCCGGGCCTCGTCGAGCAACCGGGGAGAATCGCCACTGCCGCCCAGCAGCAAGGCCAGCAAGTCGTCACAGCGCTGCCGTCGCCATTGCTGGTCCGCCTGCAAATGGCGCTGGGCCAGTAGCATTTCCGCAGTCATGCGCACCAGTTCGCCATAGGTACGCACTTGTTGCGGGTCGCCGGTCAGACCAAGTACGCCCATCAACCTGCCATCAAGCATCAATGGCAGGTTCACCCCGGGCTGCACACCCTTCAGGCATTTGGCCGCGTCTGTATCCAGCTCGACGATGCGGCCGTTGGCCAGTACCAGTTGCGCGCCCTCGTGGCGGGTGTTGATGCGCTCCGGTTCGCCACTACCCAGGATCAAGCCCTGGCTGTCCATGACATTGACGTTGCATGGCAGAATGGCCATCGCGCGGTCAACGATATCCTGTGCCAGGTCATGGTCGAGTTCGAACATTGAACGGTCCTTTGGGTGTCAGGGTTTTGGGCTCGGGCACAGCAGCCCGGTGCAAGTGCTGTGCAAAAGCACAAAGACAGGCACGCCGCCGTCCCCGAGACTCGTCAGGGCGAGCGCCGGAACAGGCGACGCGGCGACAACCATAACAACAGAGAACCCGATCATGGCATACAGCCCCGCCCCTGACCAAGGCACGGACACCACCCGCAACGCGCTGTACCGGCGCATCACCCTGCGGCTGATTCCGTTCATTTTCATCTGCTACCTGTTCAACTACCTGGACCGCGTCAACGTCGGCTTTGCCAAGCTGCAGATGCTCGACGCCCTGAAGTTCAGCGAAACGGTGTACGGCCTTGGCGCCGGCATCTTCTTCATCGGCTATGTGCTCTGCGGCCTGCCGAGCAACCTGGCGCTCAACCGCTTCGGCCCGCGGCGCTGGATCGCGCTGATGATGATCGCCTGGGGCAGCCTCTCCACCTGCCTGCTGTTCGTCACCACGCCCACCGAATTCTACGCCCTGCGCCTGCTGACCGGCGCCGCCGAAGCCGGCTTTTTCCCCGGCGTGGTGCTGTACCTTTCGCGCTGGTTCCCGGCGGCCCGCCGCGGTCGCATCATGGCCCTGTTCATGTCGGCGATCCCGGTGTCGGGCCTGCTCGGCGGGCCGTTCTCCGGCTGGATCCTCCAGCACTTCGCCGCTGGCCAGCACGGCCTGGCCGGCTGGCAATGGATGTTCCTGATCCAGGGCCTGCCGACCGTTGCGTTGGGGGTACTGGCAGTATTCCTGCTCAGTGACGGCTACCAGAAAGCCGCCTGGCTGAGCCCAGCCGAACGCCAGCTGATTGCCGCCGACCTCGACGCCGATGCTGCAGGCAAGCCGAGCACTACCGGCGACAGCGTGCTCGCCGTGCTGACCAACTCGCTGATCTGGACCTTCGGCTTCGTCTACTTCTGCATCCAGAGCGGTGTGTACGCGATCAACTTCTGGCTGCCTTCGATCATCAAGAACATGGGCTTCGACAACCCGCTGCTTATCGGCTGGCTCAGCGCCATCCCGTACCTGCTGGCTGGCGTGTTCATGATTCTCTGCGGGCGCTCGGCCGACCTGCGCAACGAGCGCCGCTGGCACCTTGTAGTACCGATGCTGATGGGCGCCATCGGCCTGCTGATCGCGGTGAACTTTGCCGGCAACCCGGCCATCGCCATCCTCGGCCTGTCGATCGCCACCATGGGCGCCCTTACCGGCCTGCCGATGTTCTGGCCGATGCCTACCGCGCTGCTCAGCGCCAGCGCGGCTGTGGCGGGCCTGGCGATCATCAACTCGGTGGGCCAGATGGCCGGTTTCCTCAGCCCGTATCTGGTCGGTTTCATCAAGGACCAGACAGGCTCGACCGATGCCGCGTTGTATTCGCTGGCGGCGTTGATCGTGCTGGGTAGCCTGGTGGCCTTGCGGGTGACTCGGGCCGGTGCGCTGAGTACTGCAAGGGCCAATTGAACCCATTCGCGGGCTTGCCCGCTCCCACGGGGATACCACAGCATTCGAGCCTGGGGTGATCCTGTGGGAGCGGGCAAGCCCGCGAAGAGGCCCGCCCAGGGCCATACACAATTCACTCCCTCCACCGATCGTCAGCTCAACGCATCCCCTCACCGACCCAGGCGTCAAATGGTTCCAAAGGTCCCTTTGGAGAACCGCCATGACCCAGCACGCCGTGGCCCGCCTGGCCCAACTCGACGAACACCGCCCACTGCGCGTGCAGGCCGGCAGCGAGGAAATCATCCTCATCCGCCAGGGCGACCAGGTGCACGCATACCAGGGCAACTGTCCCCACGAAGGCGCCCCACTCAATGAAGGCGTGGTGTGCGGCGGCCTGCTGGTATGCCCCTGGCACAAGGCCGCGTTCGCTGTGGACGAGGGTGCGGTCTGCGAGCCACCGGCCCTGGCCGACCTGCGTCGCTATCGCACCTGGGTCAAGGGCGACGAGGTCTGGGTCGATGACCAGCCCCTGCCCAGAACCGAGCCGCCCCGCCACAGTGATGCCCGTTGTTTCGTGGTGGTCGGCGCCGGTGCCGCAGGCAGTGCCGCAGTCGCCACCCTGTTGGCCCATGGCTTTGCCGGCCGCCTGGTCTGGGTCGATCAGGAGCGCCAGCCAGCCTACGATCGTACGTCCCTCAGCAAGTTCGTGATCGCCGGGCAGATGCCGCCCGATGAAGTGCCGGCCCTGCTTGAAGCCGACGCCCTGCGCAAAGGCCAGCTGGAACGCAAGCATGGCAAGGTGCGCACCCTGAACACCCAGAAACGCCAGCTCACCCTGGCCGACGGCCAGCAGATCGACTATGACGCCTGCCTGCTGGCCACCGGCGGCAAGGCGCTGCGGCCCGATATCCCAGGTGTGGAGTTGCCCGGGGTATTCACCCTGCGCTCACGGGAGGATGCCGCGCACCTGCTGGACGCTGCCGAGCCCGGCCAGCCGGCAGTAATCGTCGGCGACGGTTTCATCGGCCTGGAAGCCGCCTCGGCCTTGCGCAAGTACGGCGTGCAGGTGCACCTGGTCACCCGCCACGAGGTCCCCCTGGCCCGCCAGCTGGGCGAGCGCATCGGCCGTAGCATCCGCGAGTTGCACGAACGCAAGGGAGTCATCTTCCACGGCCCCACCGAGGTCGAACGGATCGAAGGCCAAGGCAAGGTCGAGGCGGTGCTGCTGGCCAACGGTGAGCGGCTACAGACGGCATTGGTGCTGCTGGGCACCGGGGTAAGACCGGCGACCGCTTTTATCCAGGGCGTGCTGCTGAGCGAAGACAAATCGGTGCGAGTCGACGCTGAAATGCGCGCTGCAGATGGGCTGTGGGCCGCGGGGGATATCGCCACCTTCCCCCTCAGCGGGCGCCCGGTGCGTATCGAACACTGGCGCCTGGCCCAGCAACATGGGGTCATCGCCGCCGCCAACATGCTCGGCGAGCAGCGCCGCTATGCCGATGTACCGTTCTTCTGGACCTACCAGCACGGCCGCACCTACGAAGTACTGGGCCATGCGCGGGACTGGAACCGTATCGAGTTCGTCGGCGAGCCGGAAAAAGGCGACTTCATTGCCTTGCAATGCGTGGACGAGCGGGTCGAGGCGGTCATCGCCAAGGGCTATTCCGACGCCATGGCGACGCTGTCGCAACGCCTGAAGCGGCCGTTGACCTTGCAGGAAGCCTTGACGCTGATCGGTTGAGGCTGCCTTTCATTGCGCCCCGGTTGTGTGTAAAACGAGTAGATCAGCCGATCGCACAAGGACCCACGCGCATGATCTACCGCCCTCTCGGCCACAGTGGCCTGCAGGTTTCCGCCCTTACCCTGGGCAGCATGATGTTCGGCGAGCAGACCAGCACCGAAGATGCCCTGCGCATCATCGACAAGGCCTGGGGCCAGGGTGTCAACTTCATCGACACCGCAGACGTGTACAACGCCGGGCGTGCAGAGGAAATCGTCGGCGAAGCAGTGGCCCGCCATCGCCAGGACTGGATCGTGGCCAGCAAGGTCGGCTTCGGCCCGGCCGATGGCCTGCCCAACCGCAGCGGGCTGTCGCGCAAACACATCTTCAACGCCCTCGATGCCACGCTGACGCGCATGGACATGGACTACGTGGACATCTACTACCTGCACCGCGAAGACCACAAAGTGCCGCTGGAAGAGAGCGTGCAGGCCATCGGCGACCTGCTGCGCCAGGGCAAGATCCGCTACTGGGGCGTGTCCAACTTCCGCGGCTGGCGCATCGCCGAAGCCTGCCACATTGCCGAGCGCATGGGCGTGCCCAGGCCGGTGGTGAGCCAGCCGCTGTACAACATCGTCAACCGCCAGGCCGAGCCGGAGCAGCTCACTGCGGCGGCTGCCCACGGCCTTGGTGTGGTGCCATACAGCCCGCTCGCGCGGGGCGTGCTCAGCGGCAAGTATGCGCCAGGCGCAGTGCCAGATGCCGGTAGCCGTGCCGGGCGCCAGGACAAACGCATCATGGAGGTTGAATGGCGCCAGGAGTCGCTGGCCACCGCCCGGCAGATCCAGGCCTATGTTGAAGCCAAGGGCGTGGGTATCGTCGAGTTCGCTATCGCCTGGGTCCTGAACAACCAGCTGGTCAGTTCGGCGATTGTCGGGCCGCGTACGGAAGAACAGTGGGATACCTATGGCGGTGCGCTGGCGGTGAAAATCACGGCAGAGGATGAGGCGTTCATCGATTCATTGGTGACGGCGGGGCATGCGTCGACGCCGGGGTTCAATGATGTGGCGCATTATGTGAGTGGGCGGTTGGCCCGCAGCTGACTTTCCTCCTGTTCCGGCCTCTTCGCGGGCACGCCCGCTCCCACAGGGATCCCACAATTCCCCGGGCTGTGGTGATCCTGTGGGAGCGGGCGAGCCCGCGAAGAGGCCAGCAGGGTTGAGCTCAGTTCAGCCAGGGCGCGCGCAGCACAGGCATGCAAACGCATGCCAAACTGGCAGGTGTGGCTGCCAGAGCGATCAAGCGAAGACCTTGATCACCAACAAATGGACCGGATAGAACAGGTACCCCCAACGTCCCACTGCCGGTACCCGCCAATCATCATGACGCAGCAACAGCAATCCGACCGGAATGGCCAATGCAGCAACAATCAGCGTCAGCACGGTAAAGGGCGTCAACAGATGTTCCCGCAACCAACTGTTGGTCAGGTTCCCACCCATCGCCAACAGGCAAGGCAACAACCCGCTCACCCCTCCCTGCCGCCGAGCCATCAAGCAGGCGCCCGGCAGCATCACCCCCGGAAGCCCGTACATCAACTGTTCGCTGAACAGCCACCCTGCAAGCAGACCGGCAAAGCCAAGCGCTCGCGCCGACCTCAACGAATGATGCACACCCCAGGCAACCAGCAACCCCAGCACCAGGGTCGGCATCACGCTGAACGTTGGTGAACCACTGTCCAGCCAATGGTACGCAGGTTCCGACAGCACCGCGAACACCAGCATCAGCCCCAGATAACGCAAGTTGCCGCGGGTATAGAGCGCTCCGCACCTGGTGCGCGCCACATTCATCGCAATCGCCAGGCAAAACAGCGGAAACGCCAACCGGCCAAGAACGAACAAGCCAACGGCATCAGGCCACAGAAAACGCAGGTGGTCGGCGACCATGGTCAGCATCGCCGTCCACTTGACCAGGTCCAGCCCGGCTGAGCGCACGCCTCAGCGCCCGCGCTCGACTGTTGCGGGCCCCAGGTAACGATCAGTCCAGGCTGCCAGCGGCAAAGGTGGCTGCTGCTCGACGATCCGTCGCCAGATCAGCACCAGGTCGCTGCCATTGAACGCTGCCCCCGGACCTGCGCCCTTCCACATCGAAGGCACATCGGCAATCCAGTGCCCCTGGCTGTCGCGGTGGGCCATGCTGAAGCGGAACGTGTAGTTCCCGGGCAGGCCCATGCGCAGGTCGCTGACCACCAGCGCCTCGCCGACCTGGTCGTAACGCAGCCAGTCATCGGTGAACCAGCGCAAGCGCTGGTGCAGCGGGTCGTTGGCCAGTGCTCGGGCCAGTTCAAGGTTACGCGGCAAACGCTGCATTTCTGGCACCTGCTGGTCGAACACACTGCTGATGCCTTCGTAGTAATCGCCATCCGGGGTCTTGGCCAGTACGCGCCAGACCAGGCTGTTGAAGGCGATAGGCACGGCACGTACCTGGCTGACGGCGATACCTTGCTGGTCGAGGGCCGCCTGGAAACGCTGCTCGGCCGCCATGCGCCCGGCCAGGCCGAAACCCAGGTAGGCTGCGCCGAACACCAGGGCCAAGGTCAGTAACTGCATAGCCCTGCTCGTCAGCCCTTTGACAAGGGCGTAGCTCACCGCCGCCAGCAGCGGCACGGTGTAGATCGGGTCGATGATGAACACTGCTGCCCAGCTTTCCGGGGTGGCCTGCAAAGGCCAGAACAACTGCGTGCCGTAGACTGTGAAGGCGTCGAGCAACGGGTGGGTGACCAGCACCAGCCAGAATGCCAGGAACAGCCTGGGCAAGGTATAGCCCTTGCCTGGCCAGCACTTGTTGACCAGCCAGGCCAGCAGCATGGCCAGCCCGGTGAGCACGAACAGGGAATGAGAAAAGGGCCGCGGTGGTAGGTCATCTGCGACACCGGATCGGCGTAGCGGATGATCACGTCAAGGTCGGGCAGCGTGCCCAGCGCCGCGCCATACAGCAGCGAGCGGCGGCCCTGGATACGGCCGAGTACGGTACCTTGCAGGGCTGCGCCGAGTACTGCTTGGGTGATGGAGTCCAAGGGTGGCATTCCTGAAAAGGTGGTTGCCGGAAGCTAACTTCATCCGGGCCCAATGTGCAATTCCTCTTGTGGGAACACCTGTAACGGGCTGCCTGCACCGGCCTCATCGCCGGCAAGCCAGCTCCCACCCTGACCGCGTTGACCTCATGCCATGCGCTATCCCTGTGGGAGCTGGCTTGCCGGCGATGAGGCCAGTGCAGGCAACATAAGAATCTCCCACCGGGTTTGCACATCCCTCTGAGCACTATTCAGAACAACTGCCAGGTGTACACCAGCGTCAAGCGGTTCTCGTCGATGTCGCTGCGGTAGTTGGAGCGGGCCATGGCATTGCGTACCCGGATCCCCAGCCCCTTTAACGCTCCGCTCTGCACCGCGTAACCAATGTCCAGGTCACGCTCGCGGTCACGCCCTTCATAACCCAGCCCGGTATCGACATTGTTACCGGTTATGTAGCGCACGGTCGCAGTCAGCCCCGGCACGCCCATGGCCGCGAAGTTGTAATCGTAGCGCACCTGGTACGAGCGTTCGTCGGTGTAGGCGAACTCATAGGTTGGCACTTCGTTACCCAGCGGCGAGATGTTGGCGAATACCCGTGGAAACGGGCTGTCACCATAGATGCCCTGGTAGCCGGCATGGAAGCTGTGCCCGCCATGCCGGGCGGTGAACATCGAGAAGAACGCCTGGTTGTCGATGTTGCCGAGCAACGCATCGCCATCCTCGCGCGCGGTGAAATACCCCAGGTTGGCGCTGAGCACCCAGTTGCCTACGGGCTGGTTGTGCTTGAGGCCGACAAAGCCCTGTTCGTAGATGTCCTCCAGCTGCCCATACCACAGGCTGACACTGCTCTGGTTGGCATTGAACACATAGTCGCCGCCCAGGTAGCTGAAGGCGTCGCTCGCTGCCTGGCGCATCGGCACATGGCCGAGCATGGCGTTCATCTTGCCGTCGCCGCCTTCATTGCGCAGGTGGGTGCTTTTCAGGTGCCCGGCCTGCATGGTCAGGCCGTCGATTTCCGCCGAGCTCAGGCTTGCGCCCTGGTAGGTCGGTGGCAACAGGCGGATGTCGCTGAAGGTCAGCACTGGCAAGTTGGGTTGCAGTTCGCCGACGCGCAACTCGGTCCTGGACAGCCGGGCCTTGAAGGTAGGCGCCAGGCGGCTGTATTCATCGGCGGCCCGGCCATCGCTGTGTACCGGCAGCAACCCGGTGTTGGTGCGGTCGGGGCTGCTGTCGAGCTTGATGCCCAGCAGGCCCAGGGCATCCACGCCAAAGCCGACCTTGCCCGGGGTGTAGCCCGACCTGAAGTCGAGGATGAAGCCCTGGGCCCACTCCTCGGCCCTGGATTGCCGGTTGGCCCCGACAATGTCGGAGAAGTCGCGGCTGAAGTAGTAGTTACGGGCACTCAGGGTGGCCTTCGAATCCTCGAAGAAACCGCCTTCGGCGGCCAGCAACGGTTGGCTGAGCAAAGTCAGGCCCAGGGCGACGCAAGGGGTGTGGTTCATTCCGAAGCTCTCTTGATCTTGTTTTTATGGGTAAAGCGTTGGAAACACGGCGGTTCATGGGGTACGGCGCAGCACCTCCCCGGCCCGTGGCTGTCGCAGCCTGAGCAACGCATGGGCCAACAGGCCGAACAGCAGGCCCCAGAACGCTGCCGACAGGCCCAGGAAGGCCACCCCCGAAGCGGTGACCAGAAAGGTGAACAACCCGGCATCGCGCTCGGCCGGCTCCGCCAGGCTGCGGGCGAGGGCCTCGCTGATCGCGCCGTACAGCGCCAGCCCGGCCAGTGCTGCGATCAGGGCAGCGGGAAATGCGGCGAACAGCGACATCAGCGTGGCCCCGGCGATCCCCAGCAGCAGGTACAGCGCACTGCCCGCCACCGCCGCGACATAGCGCCGCTGGGGGTTTTCATGGGCTTCATGCCCGGTGCACAGGCTGGCGGTGACCGCCGCCAGGTTCAGCCCGTGGCAACCGAACGGCGCCAGCGCGGCACCGGCCAGCGCGCTGGCACTGATGATCGGGCTGGCCGGCGTGGGGTAACCGGCGTTGCGCAGCACCGCCATGCCCGGCATGAACTGCCCGGTCAGGGCCACCAGCACCAGCGGCAGTGCCAGGCTGAATACCGCTGCCAGGCTGAATTGCGGGGTGACCCACTGCGGCGACGCCAGCTCAAGCACCAACGCTTCGCTGCGAAACGCCCCGCTGGCCACGGTCACCACCATGCCCACGCACAGCACCGCCGCCACGGCGTAGCGCGGCTGCACCCGGCGCATCAGCACGTAGGTGACGAACATTGCCAGGACCAGCAGCGGCTGCACCGGCAAGGCGCGGAACACCTCGATGCCGAAACTGAACAGGATGCCGGCCTGCATGCCTGCGGCGATGGAACCCGGCAAACGCGCAATGATGCTGTCGAAGGCCCCGCTGATGCCGATCAGCAGCAGGACCAGGTTGGCCACCAGGTACGCACCCACGGCCTGTTCCAGGCCCAGTTGTGGCAAGGCGGTGACCAGCAAAGCCGAGCCAGGGATCGACCAGGCGATAACCACCGGTACCCGGTAGCGCAGGCTGAGCAGTGCGCCGAGCACCGCACTGCCCATGGACACCGCCCACACCCAGGAAGACAGTTGTCGATGGGACAGGCCGGCGGCTTCGGCGGCGTGGAAGATGATCACCAAAGGGCCTGCGTAGGAGATCGTCGTGGCAATGCAGCCGGCGACCAGGGCCGACAGGGAGCAGTCCTTGATCAGGGTTTTCATGATTGTCTCGCAAGGCGGCGGCCGGCCTTCGTGGCTGGCTCTTGTTTTATGCTGGCTTCTTCGCGGGCTCGCCCGCTCTCCCACCGGCTCATCCCAGGCCCCGAACTGCGCGGGCCCTGTGGGAGCGGGCAAGCCCGCGAAGAAGCCACCTCGGTGTATCAGGCCTCCTGCAAAGCCCGCGGGCGCCGATTGCGCTGCTCATCCGCGCAGCCCTGGGCCCGCTGCAACCGGAAGTCGAACTTCAGCTCGGCATGCCGCCCCGCCTCGCCTTCGACGAACACCACCTCGCCCACCAGCCCATCGCGCGTGGCATAGGCAAAGTCATCCCACAGGTACTTGTCCCCGGCCAGGTTGATCTGCGTGGTCAGGTGCCGGTGCCCCGGCGCCGAGATGAAGAAGTGCACATGCGCCGGGCGCTGGCCATGGCGGCCCAGCAGGTCCAGGCATTCCTGGGTCGGCCCCTGCGGATCGCAGCCATAGCCCGACGGCACGATGGAGCGCGCACGGTAGCGCCCTTCCGCGTCGGTGACGATGCGCCGGCGCAGGTTGTACTCGGACTGGCTCTTGTCGAAGAACGAATAAGTGCCACGAGTATTGGCATGCCACAGGTCGACCGTGGCCCCCGGCAGCGGCCGGCCTTGCGAGTCGAGCACCTGGCCCTCCAGGTACATCAGCGTGGCCACGTCCTGCTCGCTGCCGTCGTCCATGCGCACTTCACCTTCGGCGATGGGCGCACCGGCCACGTACAGCGGGCCTTCGATGGTGCGTGGGGTGCCGCCGATCAGGCCTGCCTGCTGGTCCTTGGCATCCTGCAGCAGGTCGAGGAAGTGCTCGACGCCAAGCCCCGCCACCAGCAGCCCGGCCTCGCCACGGCCGCCCAGGCGGTTGAGGTAGTCGACGGCATGCCAGAACTCGTCCTCGCTGATTTCCAGGTCTTCGATCAGCCGCGCGGTGTCCTGCAGCACACGCTGCACGATGCGCTTCAGGCGCGGGCTGCCGGCATCGTTGCCGAAGCCTGCGGCCTCTTCGAAGAACTGCTTAACCTCGGTAGTGTGGGAAATTTTCACGGTCATGGTGGGTCACCTCATGTGTTGTTCAGGTATTACGCCTGCGCTGCAATGGCCTGGGCATGCCGACGGCCGCTGGCCAGGTGCACGGCCATGGCCAGCGCGGCAATGGCGCCCGGGATGGCGAAGGCGATGAAATTGAGTTGCAGGGGCAGGTTGATGCCCATCAGCGCACCACCCAGCAGCGGGCCGACGATGGCGCCGTTACGGCCGATGCCAGAGGCCCAGCCCAGCCCGGTGGAACGCACCGACAGCCCGTACAGCTGAGCGGCACCGGCATACAGCAGGATCTGCGTGCCGATGGTGGTGGCGCCGGCAATGAAGATCAGCAGGTACAGCACCGGCATCGGGCTGTTGACGCCAAGCAGGCTGATCGACAGCGCGGCGGCCATGAAGAACATCACCTTGACCTTGACCAGGTTGTAGCGATCGCCCAACCAGCCACCCAGAATCGCCCCGGCCATGCCGCCGAAGTTCAGTGCCAGCAGGAACGACAGGCTCGAGCCCAGGCTGTAGCCGGCGTTGGCCATCAGCTTCGGCAACCATGAACTGAGTGCATAGACCATCAGCAGGCAGCAGAAGAACGCCAGCCACAGTGCCAGGGTGCGAATGGCCAGGCCGTTGCGGAACAGTTCCAGCACCGACGCCCCGGTGCCTTTGCGGTCGGCAGCCTGCAGCACGTCATCTGCCTGCACGTCGCAATCCGGGTCCAGCCGCTTGAGCAGCTTGCGGGCCTCGTCGGTACGGCCCTGGCGCACCAGGAAACCGATCGATTCAGGCAGGTAGCAGAGGATCACCGGCAACAGCAGCAGCGGTACCGCAGCGACGAAGAACATCGACTCCCAGCCGAAACGCGGCAGCATGAAGATGCCGACACCCGCCGAGAGCATGCCGCCCAGCGAGTAGCCGCTGAACATGATCGCTACCAGCGTGCTGCGCAGTCGCTTGGGCGCGTACTCGTTCATCAATGCCACGGCGTTGGGCATGAGGCCGCCACAGCCCAGGCCGGCAATGAAACGGTAGATACCGAACTCGCTCGGGCTGCTGGCGAACCCGTTGAGGAGGGTCGCCCCGGAGAACAAGGCAAAACAGATGGCGATGCCCTTCTTGCGACCGATGCGGTCGGCAAGGCTGCCGAATGCCAAGGCGCCAAACATCATGCCGAACAGCGCATAGCTGCCCAGTGCACCGGCCTGCAACGGGGTCAGCCCCCACTCCTTCATGATCACCGGCAGTACCACGCCGTAGATGAACAGGTCATAGCCGTCGAAGATCAGCAGCAGGCCGCACCAGGCCATGACCATCCAGTGGTACGGGGTAAAGCGCGCGTTATCGATGATCGGGTGTACGTCAAGGGTTCGCATGGCATCTGTCGCTCTTGTTTTTGTTGTGAAAGAAAGCTCTTGCCTTGGGGTGTCGATCAGCCGAGGTCGCCGCCCCCTACCGGCAAGGTCACGCCGGTGATGTACGAGGCTTCGTCGGAAGCGAGGAACAGGATTGCGCCCACCTGCTCGTCGATGCTGCCGTAGCGGTGCATCAGGCTGCTGTCGAGGGTCTGGTCGACGATCTGCTGGTACCAGCGCCTTTCCTGTTCGGTCTGCTCGGCACTGTTGCGCGGCACGCGCCGCGGTGGCGCTTCGGTGCCGCCGGGCGCGGTGGCGTTGACACGGATGCCGCGCCTGGCGGTTTCGAAGGCCAGGCACGCAGTCAGCGCGTTGACGCCGCCCTTGGCCGCGCCGTAAGGCACGCGGTTGACGCCACGGGTGGCGATGGACGAGACGTTGACGATGGCGCCGCTGCCACGTTCGAGCATGTACGGCAGTGCGGCATGGCAGCACCACAGGGTGGGGAACAACGAGCGGCGCACTTCGGCTTCGATCTGCTCCACTTCGTAGTGTTCGAAGGGCTTGGCCCAGATAGTGCCACCCACGTTGTTGACCAGGATGTCGAGGCGGCCGAACGCTTCAATCGCGCCGGCCATGACCCGGGCGCAGTCGCCATGCTGTTCCAGGTCGGCGGTGAGGGTAAGCATGCCCTCGCCGGCCAGTTCGTGAACCAGTTCGGAGCGGTCTACCGCGACCACTTGTGCGCCTTCGGCCTTGAGCCGCCAGCACACGCCACGGCCGATGCCCTGGGCGGCACCGGTGACCAGGGCGACCTTGCCTTGGAATCGGTTGTTCATGTCCATCTCTCCGGTTCGCCACAGTTCCTGTGGGAGCGGGCGTGCCCGCGAATGCGTCCGACCAGACAAAGTTGTTGAACCTGCTGGCCTCTTCGCGGGCACGCCCGCTCCCACAAGGTCGGCGTATTGCTTGGGATAAAAGGAATCAGGCCGCCGCCGCGAACTTCTCGTAGTAGAAATTCGCCGGGGTTATGCCCTGCTCGCGCACGTACTGGCTGACCGCCTCGACCATCGGTGGCGGGCCGCACAGGTACACATCCACATCGCCGTCGTTGAGGTGGCGCGGCTCGATGTGCTGGGTCACGTAGCCCTTGTGCGGGTACTGGCTTGTCCGGGTTGGCCACGCAGGCGCTGAAGGTGAAGTTGGGGATGCGCGCTGCCAGCGCCTGCAGGCGGTCGAGTTCGACCAGATCAAAGTCGTTGGTCACGCCGTAGATCAGGTGCAGCGGGTGCTCGCTGCCCTGCTCGGCGATCTTCTCCAGCATCGCCGTGAACGGCGCCAGGCCGGTGCCACCGGCCAGCAGTAGCAGCGGGCGCTGGATAGGCCGCAGGTAGAAGCTGCCCAGCGGCCCGGCCAGGGTCATGCTGTCGCCGGCCTTGGCCAGGTTGGTCAGGAAGCTGCTCATCAGCCCACCCGGCACGTTGCGGATCAGGAAGCTGACCTCGCCGTCCTTCTGTAGCGAGCTGAACGAATAGGCGCGGCTCTGCTCGCTGCCCGGCACCTTGAGGTTGACATACTGCCCCGGCAGGAAGGCCAGGCGGCTGAGGGCCTCGCCCTTTATCGACAGGGCAATGGTGCTGGCCGACAGCTGGCGGACATCGCTGATGGCGGCTTCGAAGCTTGCCTGTTCGGTCTTGCACAACTGCGACGAAGCCGGGATGCGGATGACGCAGTCGCTTTCGGCGCGCATCTGGCAAGTCAGGACGTAGCCTTCGGCGATTTCGTCTTCACTCAGGGCGTCTTCGATGAAGTTGTCGCCCAGGTCATAGCGCCCGGACTCGGCCTTGCACTTGCAAGTACCGCAGGCGCCGTCGCGGCAGTCCAGCGGGATGTTGATACCCTGGCGATAGGCGGCGTCGGCCACGGTTTCATGGCCGCTGGCCTCGATGAAACGGGTGACCCCGTCTTCGAAATTCAGTGCGATCTGGTAGCTCATGTTGCACCTCGCGGGCGAGCCTGGCCACGGCGTGTCGCAGGACGCACCGGGCAGCGCTCGCAGTAACCTGGATCAGATGTGGTAGATGTCGATGACCTGGCGCACGTAGTCGTTCTTCAGCACCACCTTCTTGGCCTTGATCAGCGGTTGTTCGCCGCGCAGGTCGAGGGTATAGAAGCTGGTGCCGAAGTAGCTGTCGGTGGTCTTGTAGCGGAAGCTCAGGGTGTGCCAGTTGAAGCGCACCTGGCAGCTACCCTCGCCCTGCTCGACGATCTCGATGTTGCTGATGTTGTGCGAGGTACGGGTGTCGGGCACGGTCGCACTGGAGCGCTCTGTCTTGATGCGGAACACCCGGTCTTCCAGGCCGCCACGGTTGCCGTACCAGATCAGCGAGATTTCGCTTTGCGGGTCTTCGGTAAGGGTGTCGTCATCGTCCCAGCTCGGCATCCAGAAGCTGGCATCGCTGGCGTACAGTTCCAGCCACTGGTCCCACTGGGCGTCGTCGAGGTAGCGCGCTTCACGGTAGAGGAAGTCGCGCACGGTTTCATACAGGCTCATTGCACGGCCTCCACGGGGATCAGTTGCTGTTCGTCCTTCAGCGCCTGGATCATGGTTTCCTGCCAGTACTTGTGCTGCAGCACGAACAGGCCTTCGTCCTCGGTGCGCACGCCGGACAGCAGTGGCTTGAGCTCGATTTCCCTGGCCGCCTCGTCTGCGCCTTCCACCCAGTGGGCAGCGCCGCGGGACATGTCGTTCCAGCCGGTGCCGCCGCCGTAGCCGGTCTGGCACGAGCGGAACTCCTCCAGGTCATCCGGGGTGGCCATGCCGCTGACGTTGAAGAAGTCTTCGTACTGGCGAATGCGCTTGGCACGGGCATCGGCGCTCTCGCCTTTCGGCGCGATGCAGTAGATGGTGATTTCGGTCTTGTTCACCGAAATCGGCCGGGCGATGCGGATCTGCGAACTGAACTGGTCCATCAGGTACACGTTCGGGTACAGGCACAGGTTGCGCGAGTTCTCGATCATCCAGTCGGCACGGGCCTGGCCGAAGTCTGCGGCCAGTTGGGCACGGCGCTCGTAGGCCGGGCGGTCCTCGGGGTTGGCCCAGCGGGTCCACAGCAGTAGGTGGCCGTGGTCGAACGAGTAGAAGCCACCACCCTGCTTGGCCCAGGCGCCCGCACTCATGGTCTTGATCTCGTCACCCGCCTCGCGCTGCTTGCGTTGGTTCTGGGTGGCGGCGTAGTTCCAGTGCACGGAGCTTACGTGGTAGCCGTCGGCGCCGTTCTCGGCGGTGAGCTTCCAGTTGCCTTCGTAGATGTACGAACTGGCACCGCGCAGCACTTCCAGGCCTTCTGGCGACTGGTCGACGATCATGTCGATGATCCTGGCCGATTCGCCCAGGTGCTCGACCAGCGGTTTCACGTTGGCATTCAGGCTGCCGAACAGGAAGCCGCGGTACGACTCGAAGCGCGCGACCTTGGTCAGGTCGTGGGAGCCGTCGCAATTGAAGCTTTCGGGGTAGCCGGCGTTGCTCGGGTCCTTCACTTTCAGCAACTTGCCGCTGTTGTTGAAGGTCCAGCCGTGGAACGGGCAGGTATAGCTGGAGCGGTTGCCGCGCTTGTGCCGGCAAAGCATGGCGCCGCGGTGGCTGCAGGCGTTGAGGAAGGCATTGAGCTCACCGTCCTTGTTGCGCGCGATGAAAATCGGCTGGCGCCCCATGGTCAGGGTGAGGAAGTCGTTTTTCTCAGGGATCTGGCTTTCGTGGGCCAGGTAGATCCAGTTGCCCTCGAAGATGTGTTTCATCTCCAGGTCGAACAGGCGGGGGTCGGTGAACATCTCGCGCTTGCAGCGGTAGATGCCCTTTTCACGGTCGTCCTCGAGCAAGGCATTGAGGTAGTCGAATCCCAGGGACATGGCCAGGGTCTCCCTTGTTATTGTTTAGACCTGGTCAGGTTAGGGGCTGGGATTGGGCGGGAATATCCGGTTTGTGCGGGGTGATATCCGTTTTGTGCAGGTTGGGGTGAACAGGTTCAAGGGGCTTTTCGCGGGCATGCCCGCTCCCACAGGTACTGTGTAGTCCTGACAGGCTGTGGAATTCCTGTGGGAGCGGGTTTACCCGCGAATGGGCCGGTGCGGTTCAGCGGCGGTTACGGAACGTTTCCGAGGGCAATTCGCCAAACTGCTGCCGGTACACCTCGGAGAACCGCCCAAGGTGCAGGAAGCCGTAATCCATGGCCAGTTCGGTGACACTGCGTACCGAACAGCTGGGGTCGCTGAGGCAGGCGCGCACCTGCTCCAGCTTGCGCTGACGCACATAGTGTTTGGGCGTGGTCTGCAAGTGCCGGTCGAACAATGCATACAGCGAGCGCAAGCTCACGCACGCATGCTCTGCCAGCGCTTCGGCGGTCAGTTCAAGCTTCAGGTTGCGGTCGATGTGGTCGATGATCCGCTCAAGGCTTGCACCCGGCGAACCCAGGCTTTCGCGACGGATATTGGTGCTCATCAGGGTCAGCAGCTTGCTGGCGACGATCTGGCTGTAATGGCCCTGCACCCTGGGTAGTGAATCGCTCACCTCCGCCTCATGGCAAACCATGGCCAGCAGGTTCACGAACCCGTCCAGTTCTTCTAGCCGGTAATGGTTGCGCAAGAACCGGACGCCACCCTCGGGCCGGTGCCAGCGCTGTTCATGGCAAATCGAATCCAGCAACCGGGTCGGCACCTTGAGGATGAACTTCTCGCAGTCTTCCGAGTAAGTCAGGTCAACCGGATCGTCGGGGTTGATAAGCAACAGCTCGCCGGGCACCAGGTGATGCTCACGCTTGTGCCCGCGCCACAGGCAGTTGCCGTTGAGCAACACCTGCAAGTGATAAATGGTTTCCAGCGCCGGCGAAGTAACCCGCACGCTGCCGCCATAGCTGATACGGCACAGGTCGAGTTCGGCGAACTTGCGGTGACTGAGGCTGGCCTGGGGATGGGTGCTACGCGACAGACCGATGCAATGCTGGCCTACATGCTGGTTGACGTAATCAGACACGGCATAAGGGTCGGCGTGATGAAACACGCTACTGCGCTCGCTCAGCAGGCGGCTTTCCATAGGCAAGGCACTCGGTATCGTTATTGTTCTGGTCGCCGCGTCCTACGGCCTTGTGGGCTGTGGCTGCGGTCGTCACGGTCATTCTATCGAGCCGGCTGCGGGTCGCGGGGGCAGGCGACAACCGGTGGATGGGCACACTTAAGCAAAAAGGCGGGATTCGGGCAATGCGGCCTTTGGAATGGATGGGCGAATGGCGGACAGGATAGCCAGGGGCTGTGTTCGTTTATCGAACGGTATTTTCCTGTGCTGGCCTCTTCGCGGGCGCGCCCGCTCCCACAGGTTGAAGCAGCGGTGATCCCTGTGGGAGCGGGCGTGCCCGCGAAGAGGCCAGCACAGGCAACCCGCAACCGCTCACTTCACTGTACAGGCAGGAAGTTCATCAACAGCAGGCTTTGTGCGTAATTCAAACCAATGCGCCGATAACGCTCATCCAGCAATTCCGCCAGCAAGTCCAGCCGAGCCACGATCTTGCCGAACTCCACCGCAAAACTCAGGTTGCTGCCCTCTTCCGAGATTTCGTTGGAGAACAACAGGAGCACCCCATTGGCATCCTGCCGCTGGCTGAGCATCCAGGTAGCCTTCTCGATATTGCGCGCCGCATTGTTGACGAACAGCGGGTCGATGGTATCGGTCATGTAGAACTCGGTACGGCCGCCGTGCGCGGTGATCAGCATGCTGCCGATGGCGTAGATGAAGGCGCCGACCCGGTCGCCGCGAAACTCGGGGCTCAGGGCGTAGCTCAAGGCTGCAAGATCGCGACGGTTGCCCAATTGCGGCAAGGGCTGGCGTTGTTCGATGGCGATACGGATCTGCCGCTCGGCAGTGGCAGCGTCCACGTAACCGGACAGCTTCCACTGGTTGGGGTTGCGCAGGTACAGCTTGTTCATCAGCAGGTACAAGCTCTGCAGGTTGTCGCGCATGGACAGCGTGGCCATGCGGTCGACGCTGGTCTGGAACAGCTCGCTGGGCTTGCCGTTGCCGAACTGATCGAGCATGTCACGGCCCTGCTGCTGGGTACAGGCGCACAGGCATGTGAGGGTGCCTGCCAGCAGCAGGCGAGAGAAGGCATTCGGTTTGCTTGCAACCATCGGCACCGGGTCGATATTCGGCGGCCGCACCGGGGATCAGAGCGGCCTGGCCAAGCATAGAGCCCGGAAACGGGAAAAAGTGCGGTGGTTGGAGAGGATGGATAGCGGTGCCGGCCTTTTCGCGGGCTTGCCCGCTCCCACAGACTCACCACAGATGTCAAGAACTGTGGGGTCCCTGTGGGAGCGGGCAAGCCCGCGAAGAGGCCGGCACAGGCAACACATGAATCACATGGCGTGCCGCAACATCTCCACCATCTGTGCATGCAGCGCCGGGTCACCACAGGCCACCACGCACCCGCCATTCTGCGCGCTGCTGCCATCCCACGCGGTGATAACCCCTCCCGCGCCTTCGATGATCGGCATCAGTGCCTGCACGTCATACGGCTGCAGGCTGGCCTCGACGATCACGTCGACAAACCCGGAAGCCAGCATGCAGTAGGCATAGCAGTCGCCACCGTAGCGCATCAGCCGCGCCTTGCCGGCAACAGCCTCGAAGGCTGCCTTGCGCGCGGAGGTATCGAACATGTCCGGCGTGGTGCACATCAGCGTGGCCGAGGCCAGGTCGGCGCAGGCGCGGGTCTTCAGCGGCATACCGCTGCGCCAGGCACCTTCCGGCGTGCCGACAAAGCGCTCGCCGGTAAACGGCTGGTTCATCACCCCGACCACCGGGCGTGTACCGTCGTTCAGCGCAATCAACGTGCCCCACAGCGGCAGGCCGGTGATGAAGGCACGGGTGCCGTCGATCGGGTCCAGCACCCAGGTCAGCGGGCTGCTGCCGACTGCCACACCGCCTTCTTCGCCAAGAATGCCATGCTCGGGATAGCGGGCCTGGATCAGCGCGCGCATGGCGTCCTCGGCGGCCTTGTCAGCCACGGTTACCGGGTCGTACAGGCGCCCACCCTTGTCCTCGACGTCCAGGCTGGCGCGAAAATATGGCTTGATCGCCACGGCAGCGGCATCGGCCAGCTGCTCGGCGAAGGCGCGGAATTCGCCGATCTGTTCAGCACTCAGGGACATGGGGCGGGCCTCGTGAAAATGATGGGGCCCGCATCATACCCGACACGTCGTGCCGCGCCAGCATCCGTCAGGTGCTCATGCCGCCCTGCGCGGTCTAGACTGAACAAGACCAAGTCACCGGGGGGCTGCCACACGTGGAGGTGTGAGATGAGCCAGTTCAAGCGTCTGTTCGTCATGCTCGGCCCGCAGATGCGCCACACGCCGGCGCTGCAACGCGCTGCGGCGCTGGCGGAATCCAGCGGGGCCTTGCTGGATATCAATGTGTTCGTCGACGATGTCGACACCTTCGGCCTGATGAGCGATAGCCGCGAGCGTGAACGGCTGCTCAGCGACAACCGCCAATGGCTGGCGGACGAAGCCGAACAGCTGACAAATGCCGGCCTGGATGTATCTACCGAATTGCTGCTGACCCGCGACCCGCTGCGCAGCGTGCTGGAGCGGGTCGAACAGCTGGGTTGCGACCTGCTGATCAAGGACGTGCAGCACGAACCGGTGCTCAAGCGCCTGCTGGTAACGCCCCTGGACTGGCAGTTGCTCAAGGACAGCCCGGTCGCCGTGCACCTGGTCAGTGATATCCGCCTGCCCCTGCCGCGGCAGATTGCCGCCGCGGTGGACCTGAACAGCCATGGCGCTGGCGAGCACCTGGACGAGCAGGTCATCCACTGCGCCCATGCCCTGGCCCTGCAGTGCAATGCCGAGCTGCACCTGCTGCACGTGTGCGACGCGGCCAAGACCCACATTGCCGACTTCGGTGCCGGTACGGTGACCATGCCCGGCTTCGATGTCAGCGTGCGGACCGCGCAGCGGGCAGCGTTCAACCGGCTGGGCGACCAGCATCAGATCCCGCTGGAACGCAGGCACTTCCTGGAAGGGGCCGCGATCAAGGCCATTGCCCAGTTCGTCGGCCACAGCCGGGCGGATGTGATAGTGATGGGCAGCCATCGGCATGACACCCTGCAGACGTTCCTGGGCGGGACCACCGCGCATGTGCTGGAGCATCCGCTGTGCAATGTGCTGGCGATCAAGGCGGTTCGTTGAGAGCTGCTGCCCCTGAACTGGCCTATTCGCGGGCTCGCCCGCTCCCACAGGTTCGTCACAGGCTCAGGATTTGTGCATGACCTGTGGGAGCGGGCGTGCCCGCGAAGAATCCAGCACAAATTCCACGTGGTATCTGGCACACCAGTGCCACACAAAAAGAATGCATTTGATAATGATTCGTAGTAGTTTTTCGGCGTTTATCCACCCTACCCTCAGCGCCCTACTCCAGGATCGTACCGTCGATGCGTCGCACGTTCGTTTCGCTTTGTGTGCTTCATGCTGTCTCCCCGCTGGTCTTTGCCGAGCCTGAACCGCTCAGCGAACCCGCCCAGATCGAACTTCAGGCCCTGAACATTACCAGCAGCGCCGACAGCGAACGTGCCGATGGCCCGGTCGAGGGCTACAAGGCTACCCGTTCGGCCAGCGCCACCCGCACCGACACCGCCCTGCACGAGACCCCGCAATCGGTCAGCGTGGTGCCCAAGGATGTTCTGCAAGACACCGGCGCCACGCGCCTTCAGGACGGCCTGGACTACGCCGGAGGTGTCGGCCGCGCCAACAACTTCGGCGGCCAGGGCCTGACCAGCTTCACCGTGCGTGGCTTCACCACCGGCGAATTCTACCGCAACGGTT
The DNA here is from genome assembly GCA_029953615.1 of Pseudomonas putida. Taxonomy (NCBI): domain Bacteria; kingdom Pseudomonadati; phylum Pseudomonadota; class Gammaproteobacteria; order Pseudomonadales; family Pseudomonadaceae; genus Pseudomonas; species Pseudomonas putida. Next base: position 5,225,673 of record CP124529.1, read on the forward strand.
TTCCGATCAACCGTGGCTACCCCAATGCGCCCGATGCCAACACTGTCGAGCGCCTTGAAGTGATCCGTGGGCCGGCCAGCAGCCTGTACGGCCGTGGCGACCCCGGCGGCACCTTCAACGTGGTCAGCAAGCAGCCGCTGCCAGAGTCCAAGGTCACCCTGGGCAGCCAGTTCGATGACCAGGGCATGCACCGCGCGACCCTGGATGCTACCGGGCCGCTGAACCAGGATGGCTCGCTGGCCTATCGCCTGAACCTGCTGGGCGAAGGTGGCGAGAGCTTCCGCGACGATGTGGAAAGCGAGCGCTATGATGTGGCGCCAGTGCTCAGCTGGCAGGTCAACGACAGCACCAGGATCGTCTTCGAAGGCGATTTCATGCGCAACAACCATCCGCTGGACCGCGGCCTGACCCGCTACCCGACCCAGACCGGCAGCGCCTCGCGTGACACTTACATCTGGGAAAAAGGCAGCGACAACCTACTGCACAACGACAACAACATGGCGCAGGTGCGCTTCGAGCACCTGCTCAACGACAACTGGACGCTGGGCGGTGGGTTCCAGTTCCTGGATGGTTCGCTCAAGGGTAATGCGGTCGAAGCCAACAAAGCACCTGCAGACGGCCGCACCCTGGAACGTAACTTCAACTACCGCAAGCTGGAGTGGACCGACCGCGACTGGCAACTGAACCTGACCGGGCATTTCGATACCGGAGCGTTCAGCCATACCTTGCTGACCGGCGTCGAATACGAGAACTACGACTACAACTCGATTATCCAACGCTCCTCCGCTGCTGATGGCACCTACCCCATCGACATCTACAACCCAGTCCTTGGCCAGACTCGACCTGCGCTCACCCGCACCACCACCTGGGACAAGGAAAACCTGCAGACCTGGGCCTTCTTCATCCAAGACCAGGTGGCCCTGACCGAGCGCCTGAAGGCGCTGGCGGGAGTGCGCTTCGAACGTTTCGAGCATGACTACGACGACAAGCTGCCGACCAACCGCGACTTCAACAAGGCCGAAAACGGCGTCACTCCGCGCTTCGGCCTGATCTACGACCTGAGTGACACCGTGGCGGTCTATGCCAACACCGCGCGCTCGTTCAAGCCCAACACCGGCACGCCTGCCAGCGGCGGCGGTGGCTTTGACCCGGAAAAAGGCAAGTCCTACGAGCTGGGCATGAAATGGGAGGCGCTCGACCGCCAACTCAGCATCGATGCCGCGATCTACCATATCGTCAAGGAAAACGTACTGGCCAACGACCCGAACGACACCACCAACACCTACAAAATCGCCGCCGGCGAGGTGCGCAGCCGTGGTCTGGACATCAACATCGCTGGCAATCTGACACCGGAGTGGCGCGTGATTGGTGGTTATGCCTACGTAGACGCCGAAGTGACCAAGGATACGACCCTGCCCAAGGGCACGCGCCTGGCCAACATCCCGCGCAACAGCTTCAGCCTGCTGAACACGTACGAGTTCCAGGATGGCCTGGCCAAAGGGCTGGGGTTGGGGGTTGGGGTGAAGTACGTGGATGATCGCGCCGGCCAGACGGCAGCCACGACCTACACCATGGAGCGCTACAGCGTGGTGGACCTGCTGAGTTACTACAAGGTCAACGAACACGTGCGGTTGAACCTGGACGTGAAGAACGTGTTCAACAAGGGCTATGATGAGGGGGCGTTCAACAACTACGTCTACCCGGGGGCACCGCGCACGGTGCAGGCCGGGGTTTCCTATACCTTCTGAATTGCTGGGCTGCTTTGCAGCCCATCGCGACACAAGGCCGCTCCTTGTATGTTGTGTCTGGCCTAGCGGGAGAGGTTATTCTCGTCGGGCTGAAGAAGCACTTCCGGGGAGGCCGATCGCTCCTGAAGGCAGGTATTGCCCCTGACCTTGTATGTAGAGAGGCCCCCCGCCTCATTGCCCACTGCGAAGAGTATCGAGAAGCCGACAAGTCGGACTTCGCATTACAAGGTTGCAGCAGCATGAAGTTCGAGGTCGGGGAACCGGAGGCCATTGTTACCTAACTCGCTTGGGAGAGGGAAGGAATGAGTGTCTGGGTTGGCGTCGATATCGGCTCACGTACTTCGGTCGTTGGGGTGCGTAAAGATGGGCGTCCGGCCGGACAGTGGGATATCGCTCAAACCCCTGCAGGCCGTAAGGCTGCGGTGAAAAAGCTGCTGGCACTCAAACCCAAGTCGATCGTGATGGAGGCGACCGGAATCTATTACCTGGACTTGGCCCTTGAGCTACATGCGGCTGACCTCCCTGTATCCGTGATCAACCCCAAGAGCTTCCACAATTTCGCCAAACTGATGCTGGTGAACAGCAAGACCGATGCAATAGATGCTCAACTGCTGTCCGAGTACGGCGAGCGTATGACACCGCGCTTGTGGACACCTCCAAGCCTTGTGCAGCTTGAACTGAGGGCTCTGGGGCGACACATCAATCGTTTGGTGGGGCATCGTACAAGGGCGAAGAACGAACTGCATGCATTGCAGGCGACCGCTACAACCGTGTCGATGCTGATCGAGGATCAGGAGGAAGCGATTGCTTCACTGGATAATCGAATTGAGCGCTTTCGTAAGGCGGGCCGCGAGCTGGTCGCCCAGTGTCCGACGCTTACTCGGCAGTACAAGCAGCTGCTCGCAGGGCCTGGGATGGGAGAAGTCTCTGCACTTGCGGCATTGGCTGAACTGACCATCCTTCCTCAAATGCTCAAGTCCTCGCAGGTAGCTCGCCACGCGGGTCTCGATGTTCGACAGACCCAATCGGGAACGAGCATTGATAAGCCCGGCAGACTCGGCAAAAGTGGGAATGCTTATCTACGGGCAGCCATGTACATGCCTGCCTTGACCGCAGTGCGCTGCGACCCTTATGCGAAGGCTTTTTACGAGTCGTTGGTCAACAGGGGCAAGAAGAAAATGCAGGCTATCGCTGCTGTCATGCGCAAGTACCTGACAGGCATCTGGGCATGTATGCGCGGGGATGAGCCATTTGATACGGCCAAGCTTTTCAGCTCTGAACACCTCAGAAAAGCTTGACCGCCAACAGAGTATCTACAAGGAAACCGCGATTTCCTGTAGGAGCGGCCTTGTGTCGCGAAAGGGCCGCACAGCGGCCCCAGGCATCAGAACCCTTTGCTGTAGAACAGCGAATACGATTCGATGCCATCGTTAGGCTGCTTGAGCCCAGCGTTGGAGTAATGCATCGCGCGGATGCCCACCTTCTGCTCCCCCGGCAATTTCAGGCCAAAGCCGATGCGGTCTTCGAAGTTGACCGCCGAGCCCAGGCGCTGGTCGCCCACGTCGGTCTTGGAAAACGCTGCCAGGCCAATACCGGCTTCGATGTAAGGGGTATAGCTGAAACCACTGAACTCGTAAGTGAACACCGGGCTGAACGACAGCGAGTGCGCGCCACTGGCTTCACCACCTTCCCAATAGGTGTAGGCCGCGTCCCAATATCCGGTCAGATAACCGGTACTGCTTTCAAGCCATTTCTTGTCCCAGTCGAACGACAGGCCAATACGGTAGGTCATGTCGCCTTGGCCAGTGGCGCCAACGGCGCCGCTCACCTGCGCTGCCTGGGCCAGATTCGCCCCGGCAAAGGCCAGCACTGCAGCAGCCAGCGAAGCTGCTAGACGGGTTTTCATCAATGACTTCTCCTGATGGTCTACACGGCACGCGGGGGCTTGGGCCCCTCGATCTTATGCGGGACCGGCTGCATCCCGGCCGGTCACACGGAGTAATACTTTTCTGATTATTGTCCAGATAAACAGAAAGTTGAAAGTGAATTGCCACTATTGGCTATTCCGTTTACCAGCATCTGCCCTGCCGAACGACAGCACTCAGTCGTATTCCGCCTCGTCGTGTTCGCCCAGCAGGCGCCTTTGCCTCGGTGTGGCCTCCTCCAGCACCTGCGGGTTGAAACGCCAGCTCAAGTATGGCGAAAACTTCTGTGCGACCATGCGCCGGCCATAGTGCACTTGCAGCATGTCGCGCACCTGCGACTGGCTGCAGTTGGCCGCGCCGCAGTGCCAGACATCGCTGCGAAACACCAGCGCATCGCCTGCCTTGCACAGCACCGGCTGTGCCTCACGGCCCTGCCAGTGTTGCTCGCCCGCCTGCGGTGGCCGCGCCGCGCGGTGGCTGCCGGGCACGATCCAGGTCGGCCCGATGTGATGGTCGATATCGCTGAGGTACAGCTGCGCAGTCAGGATCTGCGCAGGTTGGGTAAAGTCGCCGCGCTCGCTGAGCCAGGCGGGCAACTGCATGGGCAGATAGTCCAGGTGCAGGGCCATGCCAGGGTAGCCCGGGTGGCTACGCCAGGCGGTTTGCCCGATAACATGGCAGTCAGCGCCCAACGCTGCTTCGGCCAGGGCAATCAGCGGTGGCAGGTCGAGAAAAGGCAACCATAACGGGTTGCGGTTGAACACGCATTTATAGTGTTCCAGCAACCCTTGGTAATCCCAGTGAATGGGCTGCAGATCATCGATGGCACAGCGCAACAAGGCGATACGCAAGGGTTCGAGCACACCGGGGAGCAACACATAGCCCCGCTCGTCCAACATCTCCAGCTGAAGATCCAGGTTCATGGCGATGCGCTCCTTTCAGGCAGGAGCACATGCGTACTCCTGCCTGTGTTCCATCAACGCCAGTTCAGGTCCACGGTCGTCGGAGTCTTGCCATTCACGGTCACCAACTGTTGCACCGTCTGACCTTGGGCGTTGCCAGTGACTTTGTACTTGCCGGGAGGCAACTGCACGTACAGCAGCGGCCCGGCATCCACAAGGCTGAGCACGGACTGGCCCTGTGCATTCTGGATGTCGATGTTGGCACCGCTCTGGAATTTGCCTTCCGGGCCGGTGGAGAGTTCTACGTGCAGGTCATAGCCCGGAGTCTTGCGCAAGGCATTGGCTTCATCCTGGCCGATGCCGCCTTGCAGGTAACGGACGCCGTTCTGCTCCTGCTGTTGCAGTTGCACGGCCTGCATGTCGATTGGGGCATTGAGGTCGGCGGCGGCCGCCAGGGTCCATGGCAGCGCCAGGGCGATCAGCAACGCCGTGCCGAGGGCATAATGGTGGTTACGCATGATACGACCCTCCTTTCGAGGATGGCTTACCTATTATCTGATCCTCCGGGCGTAACGGCGTTCGTGCTGATGCGTGGTCGTGCGGATGAATTTCACTTTAACAGTGTTAATATCCATTTAAATCCTCAGCTTGCACGCTTTTCTTCAAGTAACTTCACGAACATGCTCAGGCTGCGCGACACCGTGCCCCGGCGCCACACCAGCCAGGTTTTCAGGTAGCGGAAATCCTCCGACATCGGCCAGGCACTGACAGTACTGCAACCAGGCATGTTGTCGAGCATGCTGCGCGGCATCATGGCTAGCCCGGCACCGGCGCTGACGCAGGCCAGCATGCCGTGATACGACTCCATTTCGTGGATCTTGCCCGGCACAGCCTGGTCCTGCACGAACCAGTTCTCGAAATGGTGGCGGTACGAACAGTTGGCACGAAAGGCATAAATGCTCTCGCCGTTGACGTCCTGGGCGCGGGTTACCGGGGCGTGGTTGAGCGGCGCGATGACCATCATTTCTTCCTCGAACACCGGCATGCCCTCCAGCGTAGGGTGCAACACCGGCCCGTCGACGAACGCCGCCACCAGGCGGCCGGACAACACCCCTTCGAGCATGGTCCCGGAAGGCCCGGTGGACAGGTCCAGGTCGACCTTGGGGTAGCGCTGGTTGTAGGCCGCCAGCAAGGCCGGGATGCGCACCGCCGCCGTGCTCTCGAGCGACCCCAAGGCAAAGGTGCCTTGCGGGTCTTCACCGGCCACGGTCAACCGCGCTTCGTGTACCAGGTCGAGGATGCGCCGGGTGTACTCGAGGAAATTCCAGCCTGCGGGGGACAGGCGCAGGCGGCTTTTTTCACGAATGAACAGCTCCACGCCGAGGTCTTCCTCCAGTTGCTTGATGCGGGTGGTCAGGTTCGACGGCACTCGGTGGATGTGCTGCGCGGCAGCACTGATGCTGCCTTGCTCTGCCACGGCCTTGAAAATCTCCAGTTGCACCAAGTCCACACCCTTTCTCCAAACGTGAATGTTTCGCTCATTATTATTCAGTTTTCATTAAAGCCCTAGCCCACTAGTCTGGCGTCACGGATCAACAACGAGAGTGTCCCAACATGAGCGCGATCAGCAGCCTGACCCACGCCATCTCCCTCGACCCCTACAGCGGCGAGCAGATCGGCGCCTACCCGTTCGACACCGACGCCGCACTGGAAGCGGCGCTGCAACGCGCCAAGGTTGGCTACCGCCAGTGGCGCCAGGTGTCACTGGGTCAGCGCAGCGAATACCTGCTTGCCCTGGCCAGCACCCTCGAAAACAAGGCCGAAGCCTTCGCGCAAATGATCAGCCGCGAAATCGGCAAGCCCATCGCCCAGGCTCGCGGTGAGGTCAGCAAGTGTGTCGGCCTGTGCCGCTGGTACGCCGAACACGGCCCGGCAATGCTCGCCGCCGAGCCGACCCAGGTCGAGAAAGCCCGCATCGAGTACCGCCCGCTCGGCCCGATCCTGGCCGTGATGCCTTGGAACTTCCCGGTCTGGCAGGTACTGCGCGGCGCCGTGCCGGCGATTCTGGCCGGCAACACCTACGTGCTCAAGCACGCGCCGAACGTGATGGGCAGCGCCTACCTGCTGGGCGAGCTGTTCAAGGACGCCGGCCTGCCGGAAGGCGTATTCGAGGTGCTGAACGTGACCCCGGACGGCGTCACCCGCGCCATCAATGACCCGCGCATTGCCGCAGTGACGTTGACCGGCAGCGTGCGTGCCGGCATGGCGATTGGTGCACAAGCCGGCGCCGCGCTGAAGAAGTGCGTGCTGGAGCTGGGCGGTTCCGACCCGTTCATCGTGCTGGCCGATGCTGACCTGGACGCCGCCGTGAAGGCTGCGGTGATCGGCCGCTACCAGAACACCGGCCAGGTCTGCGCTGCGGCCAAGCGCCTGATCGTGGAGGAAAGCATCGTTGACGAATTCACCCGAAAATTCGTCGAGGCTACTCGCGAGCTGAAAATCGGCAACCCACTGGAGGATGACACCTACATCGGCCCTATGGCCCGTTATGACCTGCGCGACGAGCTGGATGGCCAAGTCCAGGCAACCCTCGCCGAAGGCGCCACCCTGCTGTTGGGTGGCCACAAGGTGGATGGCGTGGCCAACTTCTACGCGCCGACCGTGTTCGCCAATGTCACCCCTGAGATGACCGCGTTCAAGCAGGAGCTGTTCGGGCCGGTGGCGGGCGATCATCAGCGCACGGGATGCGGAGCATGCGGTGGAGCTGGCCAACGATAGCGAATTTGGCCTGGCCTCGACCATCTACACCGCCGATTACGCGCTGGCCGAACGCATGACCGCGGCGCTGGATACCGGCGGCGTGTTCATCAACGGTTATTGCGCTTCCGACCCCCGCGTGGCGTTTGGCGGGGTGAAGAAGAGCGGCTTCGGGCGTGAGCTGTCGCACTTTGGGGTGCGTGAGTTCACCAATGCCCAGACGGTGTGGCTGGACCGTAACTGATTCATGACCCTGGTGCTGCTTTGCAGCCCATCGCCGGCAAGCCAGCTCCCACATCGACCGCATTGACTCCAAGCCATGTGCAGCACCTGTGGGAGCTGGCTTGCCGGCGATTGGGCCGCACAGCGGCCCCCAGCGACTTAATCGCGAACCTGGTCCTTGACCCAGTCCAGCATCCCCCCCGGCACGATCAGTTCATGCCGCGCCCGCGAACAGGCGGTATACAACCCTGCCAGCATTCGCGCCCGCTCATTGCGGTTGCCCGCCACCTGCGGCGCCACCAGCAGCTCTGGCGACACCATCACCCGGGCGAACTCCAGGTTCTTCACATCCCGCACGCGCCCCAGGAACAGCTTGGGCGCCTTGTCCCAACGATAACGGCTCTTGGCCCTGGCAAAGTGCTCCGGCGTGTAGCCCTTGCGCAGCATGTTGGCCACGGCAACGAAGGCCTTGTCATCACCCTTGTCCTGCTCCAGCGCCTGCCAGCTGGCGTAGCGGAACAGCATCGGGTGACGCGGCCGGGTACCATGGCGGTACAGCTCGATGCAGTCTTCGACGAACAACTCAAAGTCCTTGCGCGCGCTTTTCAGCAGCACGAACGGCACGCCTTGGTGGGTCAGGCGCTGGAACCAGCCAAACAGGCCCCATTCATCGTCGACGATAAGCGCCGTAGGCTGTTCCGGCACGCTCACCGTATCGAAGAAACTGACCCGGGTGTAATGCTCGGCGCTGCCACTGAAGGCCGCCTGGATCGCCGCCGGGTGTGCCTGGATCAATGGGTTGAGCACGTTGTCCATCGCCGGCCCGGCCCGCAGTGAATGGTCGATGTAACGCTGACGGATAAAGCCGCCATGGTGCGCGCTGAGGCCGTTGAGATTCTGCAGTTCGTCACCCAGGGCAATGATCGATTGCGGGCTGCGGTCGAGCACGGCAAGCATCGGAGCCGACAGCTCGTGGGCCTCATCGACGATTACATGGGTGTAGCGGCTGTCGATCACGTGGCCGGTCAGCGACAGCAGTTTGACCCGGTGGTAGTCGCGCACCGGCAACTGGATTTCCCGTGACGACGGGCGAATCAGCTCCTGCCAGTACAGGCGTGCCTTTTCCAGCAACACTTCCTGATCCAGCGGCGTGGTTCCCGGCCCGGCCCAGGGCAGGTGGTGCAACTGCAGCTGGGTGTCGGCGCTGTGACAGAACGTGCGTACCGCGCGAATGCACAACGCAACCACATCACGCGCGGCGAGCGGACCGATGTCGGGGATAGCCAGCCAACGTACCACCTGCGCATCCTGCGGGCGCCACGAAAGCCTGGTGCGATACGGGTCGCGCAAACGCCAGCCATTGCTGGTGAGATCGCGGTTGAGCAACTCGTCGGCGAGCTGGCCGAAGGTCAGCGCGGTGTAGGCGGCAGCATCCTTGACCCGCGCCTGCAAGGCGCGCAGCTGGCCTTCGGTCAAGGCCAGCAACAGCGTGCGCTGCGGCTCTAGCAGGCGGGCGAACTGGTGAATCAGGAACGTCTTGCCAGTGCCGGCAAAGCCCTGTACCGCCACCGACTCATCGATACCACTTAGGAATTCGCGCAGCAGGCGGTTCTGTTGGTCGCTGAGCATCAGGTCGCTGGCAAGGGAAGGCAGGTACACCGGGTGCAATGGGGTTGCTCGCTGGCGGTAGTTGTCGGCGAACTGGAAGTTCCACTGGCCCTCGGCGTCCAGCAACTCGTCGGCCTGGTACGCCACCTCGGTGGACAGCAGTGCGATACCGTTATCGCCCAGCATGCCGAGGCCCATGGCGAAGGCTTCGCGATCGAAGTGCTGTGCTACCTGGCCTTGGAAGCGCCCCGGTGCGGCGCTTTCGACTTCTTTGGCAATACGCACTATTTCGGCAAAGCGGCGTTCCTGCGCATCCGCCGAGGCGGTGGCGGGCTGGCGCGGCAGGTTTTGCACGAACAGCACTGCGGCGGCGTCGAGGACGCTTGCAGTGGTGAAGAAATCGGTAGTGGGCTCGCTGGCGAGGCTGTCAGCCTGGTCGCTGGGCAAAGGCAGGTAGAACATCGGCACCTCGGGTCGAATCAGGGCGGCACGATAGCAATTTTCGCGGTGGATTGCTGGGTTGTGTAGTGCCTGGGCCGGCCACTTCGCGGGCTCGCCCGTTCCCACAGGATCATCTCAGGGCCAGGCATTGTGAGGTCCCTGTGGGAGCGGGCAAGCCCGCGAAGAGGCCAGCAGCTACGCCATCAAACCACATCCCTAAACTCAGCCCCTGCCCCGCTTCAAGGTTTCACTGGGAAACTCCTTGAACAACTGCCGATAACTCTCTGAAAATCTTCCCAAATGCCAGAACGACCAGCGCATTGCCACCTCGGCCACGGTCACCCCACCACCGCGCAACAAATCGCGCCGCGCACCGTTCAGTCGGCGCAAACGCAACCAGTGCGCCGGCGGCATCCCGGTAAAGGCCTTGAAGGCTTGCTGCAATTGACGCAGGGAAACCCCGGCAACATCCGCCAGTTCCACCAGGTTCAGCGTTTCTTCCGGGCAGTCGGCCGCCCACTCGCTTACCCGGCGCATGATCGCCCGCTCCTCGTCGCGCCGCCCCAACGCCACACCCTGCAGGCGCTGGCAGGCATTGTCGAGGATGAACAGGCAGTCCTCCAGCAGCTGCTCCGCCAGGGCCTGCCCCTGCAGCGGGCAATCCGCCTCGCCCAGGCGGGTCAGTGTCGCGCTCAGCCAGCTGCCGAAGAGCGCATTCTGCCCGCTGCCCAGTGGCACCATGAACAACCCTTCCAGGCGCTGCGGGTCAAGCCCATGGCGGGCCAGGAACGCCTGGTCGAACACCACCGCAACTTCCTGGTAGTTCTCAGGCGTGATCCAGATGTTGCGGCTCTGTTCGTTCAGCAGGTACAGGCTGTTCTCGCTGCGGTCGAAGCAGAACGCCAGCGAGCCGCTCGGCGCTCGGAAAAACTGCTCCACCCGGGTGTTCAGCCGCTCCTCGTACACCTCTACACCGTCCAGCCCCAGGCAACGCAGCTCACCGCTGAAATGCCCGGGTGACATCTGCCGGTACTGCTGCTGCCATCCGGGGGTAGCACGTACTTGTTCGGTAACGTCGGTGGTGTGGAAAGCCTGGACTTGCAGGGCATTGGCGGTTGTCACGCTCGGTCCTAGTTGCACTCTTTTGGTGCATTCATTGCCGGAGAAAGTGGATAGATCAGCCTTGCGGGCTGCGACCAAGATAGTCTGCAGTGCGTCACCTGGGAAGCGGGACGCCCTCGAAACCGGATGACGGTTCACGCTGGCATGCTCGCTCCCCCACTAAAACCCAACCAAGAGGTCTGTATGAACGCCCCCTTCGATCAGCTGTCCACCTGGCTGAAAGAACACCGGATCACCGAAGTCGAATGCGTGATCAGCGACCTGACCGGCATTGCCCGCGGCAAGATCGCGCCCACCGCCAAGTTCCTCCACGAGCGTGGCATGCGTCTGCCCGAGAGCGTGCTGCTGCAGACGGTCACCGGCGACTACGTCGACGATGACATCTACTACAACCTGCTCGATGCCGCCGACATCGACATGGTCTGCCGCCCCGATCCGGCCGCCGTGTACCAGATCCCGTGGGCGATCGAGCCGACCGCTATCGTGATCCACGACACCTTCGACAAGCAAGGCAACCCCATCGAGCTGTCGCCGCGCAACGTGCTGAAGAAAGTGCTCAAGCTGTATGCCGACAAAGGCTGGCAACCGATCGTGGCCCCGGAGATGGAGTTCTACCTGACCCAGCGCTGCGAAGACCCGGACTTGCCCCTGCAAGTGCCGCTGGGGCGTTCCGGCCGTGCCGAAAGCGGCCGCCAGTCGTTCTCGATCGATGCCGCCAACGAGTTCGACCCGCTGTTCGAAGACGTCTACGACTGGTGCGAGATCCAGGGCCTGGACCTGGACACGCTGATCCATGAAGACGGCCCGGCGCAGATGGAAATCAACTTCCGCCATGGCGACGCCCTGGACCTGGCCGACCAGATCACTGTGTTCAAGCGCACCATGCGCGAAGCGGCGCTCAAGCACAACGTGGCCGCCACCTTCATGGCCAAGCCGATCACCGACGAGCCCGGCAGTGCCATGCACCTGCACCAGAGCGTGGTCGACATCGCCACCGGCAAGCCGATCTTCGCCAACGAAGACGGCAGCATGAGCCAGCTGTTCCTGTACCACATCGGCGGTTTGCAGAAGTACATCCCCAAGCTGCTGCCAATGTTCGCGCCCAACGTCAACTCGTTCCGCCGCTTCCTGCCGGACACCTCGGCACCGGTGAACGTCGAGTGGGGTGAAGAAAACCGTACCGCCGGGCTGCGCGTGCCCACTTCCAGCCCCGAGGCGATGCGCGTGGAAAACCGCCTGCCAGGCGCCGATGCCAACCCGTACCTGGCCATCGCCGCCAGCCTGCTGTGCGGCTACCTGGGCATGGTCGAGCACATCGAGCCCAGCGCACCGGTACAGGGCCGCGCCTACGAGCGGCGCAACCTGCGCCTGCCGATCACCATCGAGGACGCCCTGCAGCACATGGAAGACTGCGAAACCGTGCAGCAGTACCTGGGCAAGCAGTTCGTCCAGGGTTATGTGGCGGTCAAGCGTGCCGAGCACGAGAACTACAAGCGCGTGATCAGCTCGTGGGAGCGTGAATTCCTGATGCTCAGCGTCTGAACCACCCAAGGGGTGCTTTGCACCCCAACACACCGAACTCGAAGAACAAGACCAACGAGGTGTCTCCATGCGTCATCTGCAAACCCTGATCCCCGCCGCATTCACCCTGCTGTTCGCAACCACCACCCACGCCACCCCCTCGGTCAGCGTGTACAACTGGACCGACTACATTGGTGACACCACCCTGGCCGACTTCCAGGCCAGCAGCGGGATCAAGGTGGTCTATGACGTGTTCGATTCCAACGAAACCCTGGAAGGCAAGCTGCTGGCCGGGCGCACCGGCTATGACGTGGTGGTGCCGTCCAACCACTTCCTTGCGCGCCAGGCCCAGGCCGGTGCCTTACTGCCGCTGGATCGCAGCAAGCTACCGAACTGGCAGCACCTGGACCCCAGGCTGCTAAAGCAGCTTGAACAGAACGACCCCGGCAATCAGTACGCCGTACCCTACCTGTGGGGCACCAACGGTATCGGCTACAACGTCGACAAGGTCAAGGCGGTCCTTGGCGTCGACCATATCGATTCGTGGGCGGTGCTGTTCGAGCCCGAGAACCTGAAAAAGCTCAAGCAGTGCGGCGTAGCGTTCATGGACTCCCCCGACGAACTGTTCCCGGCCATGCTCAACTACCTGGGCATGGACCCGCGCAGCGAAAAAACGGCCGACTATGCCAAGGCGGAAGCCCGCCTGCTCGAACTGCGCCCCTACATCACCTACTTCCACTCCTCCAAGTACGTTTCCGACCTGGCCAATGGCGATGTCTGCGTGGCCTTCGGTTACTCCGGTGACGTGTTTCAGGCCGCCAACCGCGCCGTGGAGGCGAAAAACGGCGTGAAAGTCGCCTACAGCATTCCCAAGGAAGGCAGCAACCTGTGGTTCGACCTGCTGGCCATCCCCAAGGACGCCAACAACCCCGAACAGGCCCTGGCGTTCATCAACTACCTGCTCGACCCCAAGGTGATCGCCAAGGTCAGCGCCACGGTCGGCTATGCCAACGCCAACCCTGACGCCAAGGCCTACATGGACGCGTCGCTGGTGCACAACCCCGAGATCTACCCACCCCAGGACGTGCTGGACAAGCTGTACATCTCCAGCACGCCGAGCCCGAAGATCATGCGCGTCATGACCCGCTCCTGGAGCAAGATCAAGTCAAACCGCTGAGTCGAGAACGCCCATGTCTTTCACTACCCAACACACCGCTTCGTACTATGCCGCCACGGCACGCGACGCGGCGCCCTACCCTGGCCTGGATGGAGACCTGACCGCTGATGTGTGCGTGGTTGGCGGCGGGCTCACCGGGGTCAATACTGCCCTGGAACTGGCCGAGCGCGGGCTCTCGGTGGTGCTGCTGGAAGGCCGGCGCATCGGCTGGGGCGCCAGCGGCCGCAACGGCGGCCAGCTGATTCGCGGCATCGGCCATGATGTCAGCGGCTTTGCCCGGCATGTCGGCCAGGACGGCGTGCGTTACCTGAAGCAGGCCGGCATCGACTCGGTGGCGCTGGTGGCCAGCCGCATCGCCCGGTACGGCATTGCCTGCGACCTGCGCTGGGGCTTCTGCGAACTGGCCAACACCTCTGCGCAGTTCGCTGCATTCAAGGACGAACAGGACGATCTGGCCGCACTCGGTTATCGCCCTGAAACCCGCCTGGTCAGTGCCGAGCAATTGCATGAAATCGTCGCCAGCGACCAGTACGCCGGCGGCCTGGTGGACATGGGCTCGGGCCACCTGCACCCGCTCGATCTGGTCCTGGGGGAAGCCCGCGCAGCCCAGGGCCTGGGCGTGCGCATCTTCGAGCAGAGCCCGGTGCTGCGCATCGAGCATGGCCCCCAGGTGACCCTGCACACCGCCCGCGGCAAGGTGCGGGCAACCAGCCTGGTGCTGGGCTGCAACGCCCACCTCGATGAACTGGAACCACGCCTGAGCGGCAAGGTGTTACCGGCCGGCAGCTATGTGGTGGCTACCGAGCCACTGCCCGAACCACTGGCCAGCAGCCTGATCCCGCAGAACATGGCGCTGTGCGACCAGAAGGTCGGCCTTGACTACTACCGCCTCACGGCAGACCGGCGCCTGCTGTTCGGCGGTGCCTGCCACTATTCCGGCCGCGACCCCAAGGACATCGCCGCCTACATGCGGCCCAAGGTGCTGAAGGTGTTCCCGCAACTGGCCAACGTGCGTATCGACTACCAGTGGGGCGGCATGATCGGCATCACCGCCAACCGCTTCCCCCAGGTCGGGCGCCTCAGCCAGCACCCCAATGTGTACTATGCCCAGGGGTATTCCGGGCATGGGCTGAACGTGACGCACTGGACGGCGAAACTGCTGGCCGAAAGCATCGCACTCGGCCACAGCCAGGGGCTGGACGTGTTCAGCGCCGTGCCACACCTGACCTTCCCGGGCGGCAAGGCACTGCGCTCGCCACTGCTGGCGCTGGGGATGTTGTGGTATCGATTGCGGGAGGTGCTGGGGTGAGGTGTCAGCGATCTTGCCTGCGAATCGGAAGTTAAACGAGATTTTTCAAAAATCACCGTAATCCACTGTTTTAGAAAGATTTTCAAACCAAATACAGCACTTAAAGAAGAACCTGCAACCCTTTGTTTTTAATGAGATTCAGCAACTTCAAAGCCGGTCCGGACGGGCGTGTCTCGCCCTGCTCCCATTTGCGCTTGCCAACGCGCGAAATCCTTGCGCTTGAAAATTTCCATCACCGGACCCCAACCATACCCTTAACGGGCATAGTTTTTCCACGGGCGGTAGTAACTGAAAAGCCAGCGAGGTCCCAAGACACTGTAGGAATTTGCGCGCCTGGGAACATTACCGCAGCCAATTCCCACTACAGATTGAACCAGCCCACTGGCCAACTGTCGCGCACCTGCTAGCGTTGTTCTGGCCGACCTATCATGGATGCATTTTCATCATGAAATCATTGCCTCGCCTTACCTTGCTGTGCGCCGCATTGCTTACCGTCGCTGCCTGCTCCAGCAACCGCGTGGACCCCAAGGACTACTCCGGCTTCCTCAAGGATTACAGCCGGCTGCAAGAGACCAAGAGCCCTTCGGGCGACCCGGTGATGCGCTGGATCGACCCGAAGGTCAATATCAACCAGTACAGCCAAGTGTTCATCGAGCCCAGCCAGTTCTACCCCAGGCCTCAGCCGACGGAGGTCATCTCGACCCAGACGCTGCAGGAAATCACCCGCTACTTCAACGAAGCGCTGCGCCGTGAGATGGGCAGCGTGGTGCCATTGGCCAAGGGCCCCGGCCCGGGCGTGATCGTGGTGCGCCCGGCAATCACCGCAGTGTCCACCAGCAACGAGGGCCTCAAGCCCTATGAGGTGATCCCGATTGCGTTGATTTCAGCCGGTGTGAACACTGCAATGGGCGGCCGGGACCAGGAGGTGGATGTCGGTGTGGAGGCTGCGTTCCTCGATGGTTCCAGCCAGAAGGTGCTGGCCCAGGTGGTGCGCAAGGGCACGGGGCAGGAACTGGAGAACAAGACCACCAAGCTGACCCTGAATGACGTCAAGCCAGTGCTGGACGGCTGGGCCAAGGACATGCGCGCGAGCTTCCTGGAAGCGAAACAGAAAGCCCGCTAAAAGCCCACTGCCCCTGTAGGAGCGGCCTTGTGTCGCGAAAGGGCTGCGAAGCAGCCCCGGCTATTTCAGTGTAAACGCATGAATCTGGGGCCGCTGCGCGCCCCATCGCGACACAAGGCCGCTCCTACAGCTGACCGCGTCAGCATTCGACGAAGGCAACGGCCAGCCCGCCGCGCGAGGTCTCCTTGTAGTTGGCATGCATGTCCGCCCCGGTATCGCGCATGGTGCGGATCACCCGGTCGAGCGAGATGAAGTGCTCGCCATCCCCCCGCAACGCCATCTGCACGGCGTTGATCGCTTTCACCGCAGCAATCGCGTTGCGCTCGATGCATGGCACCTGCACCAGGCCACCAACCGGGTCGCAGGTCAGCCCAAGGTTATGCTCCAGGGCAATCTCGGCGGCATTTTCCAGTTGCGGCGGCGTGGCACCCAGCACCTGGGCAAGGCCGGCGGCGGCCATCGAACAAGCCGAACCCACCTCGCCCTGGCAGCCGACCTCGGCCCCGGAAATCGACGCGTTCTTCTTGCACAGGATGCCGACCGCCGCCGCCGCCAGTAGGAAGTCCACCACATCCGCGTCGCACGCGCCCGGGTTGAACTTCATGTAGTAGTGCAGCACGGCCGGAATGATGCCAGCCGCACCGTTGGTAGGCGCAGTCACCATGCGCCCGCCGGCGGCGTTCTCTTCATTCACCGCCAGGGCGAACAGGTTGACCCATTCCATGGCACTGAGGGTGGAACCGATCACGTTGGGCTTGCCCAGCTCCTGCAGGCTGCGATGCAGCCGCGCCGCGCGGCGCTTGACGTGCAACCCGCCAGGCAGGATGCCTTCGTTGCGCAAGCCATTGTCGACGCATTCGCGCATGGCGCCCCAGATCCGCAGCAGGCCCTCACGTACCTCGGCTTCCGGGCGCCAGGCACATTCGTTGGCCATCATCAGTTGCGCCACGCTCAAACCATGGGCCTTGCACAAGGCCAGCAACTGCGCAGCACTGTCGAATTCGTACGGCAGCACCAACGCGTTCACTTCGACTGCAGGCGCATCGATCTCGGCTTGCTCGACGATAAAGCCACCGCCCACCGAATAGTAGGTCTGGCGCAGCAGGCTGCCCTGCCCGTCCATGGCTTCCAGGCTCATGGCATTGGGGTGGTACGGCAGGTTTTCGTCGAGCAGCAGCATGTCGCGGCTGTACTCGAACGCCAGTGGGTGGCTGCCATCGAGCATCAGGCAGTGCTCCTGCATAACCTGGCCAATACGCGACTCGATGGTGGCCGGGTCGATGCGGTCCGGCCATTGCCCCATCAGGCCGAGCAGGCAGGCGCGATCAGTGGCGTGACCAACCCCGGTGGCCGACAGCGACCCGTATAGCCGCACCTCGACACGGCTTACCCTGGCCAACAGCCCCTGTTCACGCAGGGCCTGGGCAAAAGTAGCCGCCGCCCGCATGGGGCCGACGGTGTGGGAACTGGACGGCCCGATGCCGATTTTGAAAAGGTCGAAAACACTGATAGCCATGCTAATGCCTGACCGTGCCCGGGACTAATGCCGCAGCACGGATATCTGGAAAAATTGAGTGGTATTGCGATTTTGCGCGATACTGCCGCGCTGGCTCACGGATGACCAACGAAACTTCCTAAGCAAGGCTTTAGTGGTACTAAACGATGCGACGACAACTCAATGGCCAGATGTTCGTCTGGCTGCATGTGTTCGCCTGTGCCGCCCGGCACTTGTCCTTCACCCGCTGTGCCGAAGAGCTGCATATCACCCCGGGTGCAGTCAGCCAACAGATGCGCCAGCTGGAAGAACGACTGGGCTACCGGCTGTTCCTGCGCCGGGCACGCGGCGTGGAACTGAGCGCCGAAGGGCAACGCCTGGCGCAGACGGTGGCCGAAGCCTACGGCAGCATCGAAGCCGAACTGCTGCGCCTGGACGCCGGTGAAATCCGCGGCACCTTGCGCCTGCGCTCGATCCCGTCGTTTCTGGCCAAGTGGCTCACACCCCGCCTGCCACGCTTTCAGCAACGCTACCCGGACATCGAGTTGCGGCTGGTGGCCGAAGACAGTGCCCAGGCCCTGAACCCGGGCGATTTCGACCTGGCCATCGACCTGAACGATGGCAGCTACCCCGGCATGCTCTCGACGCCGCTGCTGGATGAACAGATCTTCCCCGTGTGTTCCCCCACCTTGCTGCGCGGGCGCCCACCGCTGCATGGGCCGGCGGACCTGGCACACTACCCGCTGCTGCACGACATCACGGCCTGGCGTGGCAGTTCGGAATATGCCGAATGGGAGTTCTACCTGGAGGGCATCGGCGCCATCGGCCTGGATGTGCGGCGTGGGCACACCTTCAACCGCAACCATCTGACCATCGAGGCGGCGATCGCCGGCAGTGGCGTCGCGATTGCCCGGCGCACCCTGCTCAACGACGAACTGGAGCGCGGTGCGCTGATCGTGCCTTTCGGCGTGCCGATCGCCAATCACAAGCGTTATGTGGTGCATTACCCGCCGGGTGGGCTGAACCAGCCGGGGGCACGGGCGGTGCATGACTGGCTGGTGGAGGAAGCGCGGGTGTTCAGGGAGCTGCACCCGTTGAACAAGGACTAGCTCACTTGCGCGCTCCTGCTTCAATACGCCTGCTTGCCGGTAAACGCATTCAGCGTGCGCACCAGAATCACGAAGTCCAGCCATAGCGACCAGTTGTTGATGTACTCGATGTCCGAGTCCACCCGCTGAATCATCTGCTCGATATCCTTGGTTTCGCCCCTGAACCCGCGCACTTGCGCCAGGCCGGTCATGCCAGGCTTGATGTTGTGGCGGGCAAAGTAGTCGACGATGTCCTGCGAATACAAGGTGTCATGTTGCAACGCATGCGGCCGCGGCCCAACCAGCGACATCTCCCCGGTCAGTACATTGAACAACTGCGGCAGTTCATCCAGGCTGGTGCGGCGGATGAAGGCGCCGACCCGGGTCAACCGCGGGTCGTTCTTCTGCGCCTGCTTGATCACGCCCGCTTCCGGCTGGTGGACATGCATGCTCCTGAACTTCCAGATGCGGAACGCTTCCCCGGTCCAGCCGGTACGTTCCTGACGGAAGAACACCGGGCCGCGGCTATCGAGCTTGATCGCCAGCGCAACGGCCAGCAACACCGGCGATGCAAACAGCAGGATCAGCGCCGCCAATAGCCTGTCTTCGAGATTTTTCAGGAACAGGCTCATGCCCGTCAGCGGTGTTTCCGACAAGGTCAGTACAGGAATGCCGGCGATTTCCCTCACGCTGTGGTTGATCAGGCGCAACGAGAAGATGTCCGGCACCCAGTTCACCGCGATGCACTTGTCGAGCAGCTTCAAATACACATCGTTGATAACCTCGGAACCACCCAGCGGGGTCACCAGGTACACCGTGCGAATGCCGTGGCGGGCCACGATATCGTCGAGCTCGGCAATATGCCCGAGCACCGGCAGGCGCTGCTTGCCTTCGGTGCTTTCGCCCCCCGGCTCCTCGGCCCCGATCAGCACGCAACCCAGCACACGCTCGCCGAGCCAAGGGTTGTTGCTGATTTTCTGATACAGGAAATTGGCCAGGTCACCGGCACCAATGATCAGGGCGTTGTCCAGGCGTGCATGGGCGGTAAAGCGCTTTTGCAACTCTCGCACGGCAAAATGCAGGAACAACTGGGCAATGTAGCCAATGATGAACAACTGCACGACCAACAGCCGCGAATAGGTTTCGCTCTGCTTGGTCAGGAATGCCATGACCACCAGGAAGCAAAAGGTAGCCGACCAGGCCTTGAACAGCCGGAACGCCTTGATGGAAAGCCCGACGTTGGTACGGTAGATCGCGTAATGATCGTAAATGACTGCCAGTGCGCCAACCAGCAACAGCAGCATGATCACATAATCGGAAGTGATGTAGCCAAACTGGTCGTAGATCAGGTACCAGGCAATACTGGTGACTGCAATTCCGTCGAGACCGGCCTGAATGGCGTTACTTACGCTACTTCTTCTTTGCAGCAAGGAACGACTGCTTCTGGGTTCGAAAACCATTTCAGACCTCATCGATTTGCGCGCAGCACGTGGCTTTGGTCAAACAGCCAGTCTTGACGAAAGCTCATGCACAGCCAGTGAGCCAGAACCGTGCAGCCTCAGCCCATGATCTCACTGTAGCAGCCACCCGCCATCAGTGTGCCGTAATCACTGCCCGCCCCGGCGGTACCGCAAGGTGCGCAGCAGGAACAACGGGTTGCCCACCACGTAGCGCATGAACAAACGCTTGGGCTCGCGCCACAGCCGGTACAGCCACTCCCCGCCCAACCGCCGCAGCCACTCGGGCGCCCGGTTGACCTTGCCGCCGAGAAAATCCAGGATCGCACCGCCGCACACGATCAGGCACGGCCCGCCAGTGGCCGCCAGCCTCGCCGCCACTGCCTCCTGCCGGGGCATGCCCATGCCCAGCACGATCAGCTCCGGTTGCAGCTCCCTGGCCAGCTGCAGGTAGCTGTCGACGCTGGCAAAGCCATCGTGAACCGACACCGGCAGCACCCCGTACAGGGCAGCGCTGCGCTGCGCGGCCTGGTCCAGGTAAGGTTGCCGAGTGCCCCAGAAAGCGACCCGCCGCCCCCGGTAGGCGGCCATGAGCCTGGGAATGAAGTCGGTACCATTCATGTTGAGCCCGGGTTCAAGCCCCAGCCGGCGATACAGGATCGCCATGCCGGAGCCATCGCGCAGCAGCACGTCGGCAGCAGACAGTGCCTGGTGGTATGCACCATCGCGTACCACCAGGTTCATTGCATGGGCATTGACGAAGCCCAGCACGGTCGGCACCTGCGGGGTGGCAAGCCTGTCGAGCAGCTGCTGCGCGGCAGCGGCATCAGGCACCACGTCGAGCTTGCCGACCAGGGTATTCCAGCGTTTCTGCCACTCTGCCATCAGCCTTCATCCCGTTTCGAACGTACCCATTCAACCTGGCGCTTGATCACAAACCGCAGATACAAGGGGACCTTCCTTGCGACGTAAAACGGCGCATACAGCAACACGGAAAACGGGATCAGTTCGCGACAGAAGCGCGCCCAGGCCAGCACGATGGCAAGGCCCAGCAATGCCAGCGCGCAAAGGGCGATCCACGCCGGTGCCGCCAGGCCGAACAGCAGGTACGCCAGCCAGGCCACCAGGTTGAGCCCGAGCAGGGCCAGTACCAGCAACGCCAGGGGCGGCACCAGCAGGTCCAGGGTCATGGCCAGCAGGCTGCTGTTACGCTGGGTGATTGCGACCAGCGCACGCCTGGGCGCATCGGCCAGCATCAAGCCCAGATGCCCATGCTCCCAGCGCGTGCGCTGGCTAGCCAGGCCTTGCTGGCCGGCCGGGAACTGGCTGCTGACCACCGCCTCAGGGCAGAACACTGGGGGCTTGCCCTGTTGGCACAGGTCCAGGCCCAGCTTCACATCCTCTACCAGGTGCCCGTTGGCCAGGTCGATCAAGGCCAGGTCATGCCAGCCGAACGCCATGCCCGCGCCCATCAACTGGCAAGGCAGGCCCAGCCGTGCCCAGCCACGCGGGCGCACCAGGTTCTTTACCCGCCAGGCGAACTCGGCAACCTGCACCTTAAGCCCAGCCCCAGCCGGTGCACGCATCAGGTACAGTGCCTGTACCGGGCGGTCGACCTCACGGCAGCGCCGCGCCAGACGCTCGATTGCCCACTCGCCCACCTGGCAATCGGCGTCCACCACGATCACCACCTCGGGTGGCTGCCCGGCCAGGTGGCGCACGCCAAAGTCGAGGGCGTAGCCCTTGCCGCGCAACTGTGCGTCGTGGCGTTCCACCACTTCGGCACCAGCCTCGCGCGCCAGCCGCGCAGTGTCGTCCGTGCAGTTGTCCGCCACCACCAGCAAGCGGTCGCCAGGGCGCAACTGCGGAACAATGCTCGCCAGCGTGGCACGAATGATCGAAGCCTCGTCATGGGCTGGCACCAGTACTGCCACCTGCGGACGAGCATGGCTGCCCAAGGGCTGAACACGCGCCGGCAGGCAGGCCATCAGCACCTGCAGCAACAGCAGCAGCACCGGCAACAGGACGAGGGCCGCCACCACACCCAATAACCCAGCCAATACACTCATCATGCGGACACCTTGAAGTAGCCGGCCAACCTGGCCGCCTCGGTATCGATGTCATGCCGTTGCAGTACCCGCTGGCGAGCCGCCTCGCCCATGCTCTGCAGCACTTCGGCGGGCTGCGCCAGGCACTCGGCCATGGCCGCCGCCAGCTCGTCCACGGCGCCGGCGGGGAACAACCAGCCGTTCTCGCCCGGCCGCACCAGCTCGGGAATGCCGGCCACGTAAGTGGTCAGCACTGGCCGGCGCAAGGCCATGGCCTCCATGATCACCACCGGTAAACCCTCGGCAAAGCTGGGTAGCACCAGCGCGCGGGCGGCGAGGATTTCCTCGCGCACCTGTGCGCTGCTGATCCAGCCCGTGATGCGCACCTGCTGCTGCAAGCCATGCCGTGCAATCAACGCCTCGATCTGCCCACGCATTTCACCGTCGCCGGCCAGCACCAGCTCGCAGGCGATCGACCGGCCGGCCAGTACCCGCACGGCCTCGAGCAACAGCAGCTGGCCTTTCTGCTCGCACAGGCGGCCGACGCAGACCAGGCGCGGTGCCGTGGGCACGCTGACCGGTGCCACCTCATGGAAACTGCGCTCAAGGCCACAATGCACCACCTTCACCTTGGCCCAGTGATCATGTGCCACCCAGCGAAACAACTGGCTGCGCCCGTACGAGCTGACCGCCGCGACAAATGCAGCACGCCGCACCTTCTCGCCCATGTGCAGGAACTGCGGCTTGTCGAACTCCTCCGGCCCGTGCACGGTAAAGCTGTAGGCTGGCCCGCCCAGCACGTTGGCCAGCATCACCACCTCGGTGGAATTGGTGCCGAAATGCGCATGCACATGTTTTGCCTCGCCTGCCTGCAACCACTGCAGTACCTGACAGGCTTCGGCCAGGTAGACCAGGTGGTAGGGCCAGGCGCGGTCGGCCCGCAGGCCAAGGCGCATGGCCAGCCATAGCGCCCGGAAGAACCGCCGCGGTTGCGCGCGCAGCACTTGCCAGGCCGGTGCCAGCAAGCCTTTGACGCCACGCTGCAGCACATAGCGGGTTCTGGCTCGTTCGCTCGCGTCCTCGGCGTCCTGCAACTCGGCGTCCCACCCGCGCAGCGCAATGCGCTGCACCTCTACCCCCTGGCGCTCCAGCGCCAGGATTTCGCGGCGGATGAAACTGTGGCTGACCTTCGGGTACTGGTTTATGAAGTAAGCAATGCGCATAGGAATCCAGATCAAGACCCGCGTAGTGAACCTTCGGCCCTGCCGCGGCAGGGCCGGCCATTACTTCAGGCTGTCGACAACCGGTGGCCGGCGCCCCGCCGCTACCACCTCGTCAGATGCATCCCCCTGTTCCTCTTGTAGTCCAAGCGTGTGACCGCTGCCTGGCAACGCGGCCTGCAAGCGGGCAAAAATCTTGTCGAGCAGCGCCTGGCGACGGCGGTACATTGCCCGTTTCTTCGCCGGAATATCCTGTTCCGCCCGCTGCGCCGCAGCCAGCGGAAGGGCGAAGAAGTCAGCATGGTTCGATGCCGTAGCGCCGTGCTCCAGCCAGATCAGGTCGTAATTGGCCGCCAGGTCCTGGCCTTTGTCGTTGCCAAAATACGCGTGCCGATGGTGGCGGCAGGCGTCACTGACGGCATACAGATGCACCACGCCCAGCGTCCTGGCCAGGCACTTCAATGCCTCCAGCAGCAGGCTGCGCGGGCGCAGCCCTTCGAAATCCTTGGTCAGGTCGCGGTAGATGGCCAGTGACGTTTCGCTGTCGATCCCCTTGTGGATGCCCTGCACGGCACCGATGAACAGGCACAGTTCGCCCTGGCTGCGGCACAGGCTGAATGCCAGGGATGCCACGCGCAGGTCGCCCTGGAACAGGTTCAATACCAGCTCGCCTTCGCGCTTGAACCAGATCGGCCGGTCCAGGACCAGGCGACAGGCCGGCGAATGGCTGGACAGCTCGCACAGCGTCAGGCTTTCGTCCCGCCCCAGCAGCAACAGCGCCGGAAACTGCCCGGCCAGCACTTCGAAGTGCGAAGCCACCACCTCCAGGCGCTGCGGGGCCTGCCAGCATTTGCTGAGGTAAGGCCACTGCACGACACCGATGCAATCCACCCCCAGCCGCTGCAAACCTTGCTGGCCCAGCGCCGCCGTCATGCGCCGCAGGAACGCCTTCAGCTCAGGCCATTGCCTGGCAATCTGCAGCGTCAACTTGCACTTGTTGTTCAGCGCCCGCAACGAATAGCCCGGTTGCAAGGTAAACACGCTTCTCACGATCGTGCCGAGCATCATGGGCCTCTCTCACTTGTACTCGATCAACGTCGGTTTGCCGGCCGCGATGCGGTGGCGCAAGAACTTCAGTTGCCCGAGCATTTCCGGGAACTTGCCCAAGACCAGAAACACCGCCTGTAGCCAGTTCTCCCGCACCGACTTGCCACCACGGCGAGCCAGGCGTACCACCTGCAGCGGGTAGACCAGCAGCAACAGTAGACACCAGCCACCCAGCAGCAGGCAGGCCAGCAGGATCACCAACGGGATACCCAGGCCCCACAGCCAGGCACGGCGTGATTCGCGCAGCCAGTGCCGTTCCGGCGCCTGGCCATGCAGGTAGGCCCCTTCGGCGTAGGCGTGGCCAGCACGCAGGCTACGCCGCCACCATTGGCTGAAACGGGTCATGGCAGCGTCGTGCAGGGTCATCTCGGCGTCCAGGCGCCAGACCTTCCAACCCTTTGCCCGCAAGCGCACACACAGCTCGGGCTCTTCTCCGGCGATCAGCTCCGGGCGAAAGCCGCCAACAGCAGCCAAGGCATCTACCCGCATCAGGGCATCGCCACCACACGCCTTGGCCTCGCCGACGGGGGTGTCCCACTCCAGGTCGCACAACAGGTTGTACACCGAGCGCTGGGGGAAGCGCTCGCGCCGACGGCCACACACCACTGCCACGTCGGGATGTTCATCGAGAAACGCCTGCGCCGCGGCCAGCCAGCCGCCATCCACCTCGCAATCGCCATCGACGAACTGCACCCACCGCATCGTCGGCAGCCGCTGCTGCAAGGCGCAAAAGCCTTCGTTGCGTGCGCGTGCGGCAGTGAACGGTGTGCCCATGTCCAGCATCAGTACCTCTACTCCCAGGCTGCGGGCCAGCTGCGGTGAACCATCGCTGGAGCCCGAGTCGACGTACATGACCTTGTCCGCACCCTGCAGCAGCGAGTTCAGGCAACGCGCCAGGCGCTGGCCTTCGTTGCGGCCAATCACCACCACACCGATCCCACTCGCCATGGGGCTCACTCGACGGGTGCCGTGGCGGCCGGTTGCCTGGCCTTGATGATCGCCGGCACCCCCACCGCCAGCGAGTTGTCCGGCACATCCACCAACACCACGGCATTGGCACCGATGATCACGTTGTTGCCGATGCGGATGCTGCCCAGCACCTTGGCCCCGGTGCCAATATCGACGTTGTTGCCGAACACCGGTGCAATGGGCTCGTTGACGTTCTTCAGGCCCACCACCACGCCGTTGCGAATGCGGCAGTCATCGCCGAACCGGGCATAGCCGCTGATGACGATGCCGCCAAAATGGTCGATGACGAAGTTGCGGCCGATCACCGCTTCGCACGGCAGCTCCACACCGGTGATGATCTGCACGAACTTGAACAGGATCTTGTAGATGAACGAAAACAGCTTGCGCAGCAGTGCCGGACGCACGCCATAGCGCCATCGGCCGAAACGGTACACCAGCAATACCCAGAAGCCCTGGGCGCCCCAGTCGCCGCCATGGGCACGCAGGTCGGCACGTATGTTCTCGAACATGGCTTTACCTACCTTGTCGGTTGGCTGGCGTACCGGGTCTTGAACAACAGAGACCAGGTCGTCCGGCAATGACGCCAGCAGGCCTGTATTGCGCCCCGGCCGCGTCGTTTCAACAGCGCCTTGAGTGCCAGCACCAGGTCGCCCAGGGTGACCAGCAGCATGTGCAAGGCAAGCCCCGCCAGCCCGTGATGCTTGCGAAAGTACAGCAGCTCGCTTTCGATCTGGTATGACGAGATCTGCCGGCTGGCCGCCTCCAGTTCGGCCACCGATCTGGAGCTTTCCCCTCCGATGTGCACTACCGTGGTATAGGGGTAGAACACCACTTTCCAGCCGGCCGCCTTCACCCGCTTGCAGTGGTCGACCTCCTCGTAATAAAGAAAGTAGCGCGGGTCGAACAGGCCCACCTGGTCCAGCACTTCGCGGCGCACCAGGTAGAAGCAGCCCGGCAGCCAGTCGCACTCGCGGACCGAGGCGTGGTCCCAGTTCATTTCGTCGACCATCTTCAAGCCCGGGAAAAAGCGCCCCAGCCCGGTTCGCCCGACGAACACGTTGAGCGGTGTGGGGAAGTAGCGGCAGCTGGGCTGCAAATCGCCGTCGCGGCCTTCCAGGCGCACCCCCAGCACCCCGCACTCGGGGTGGGCATCCATGTAGTCGAGGGTTTTCTGCAGTGAGTCGGCGGCAACGAAGGCATCGGTATTCAGCAGCAAGGCGTACCTGCCCTTCAGGTGCGCCAGCAACTGGTTGTTGGCCCGGCCGAACCCCACGTTTTGCGAGTTGCTCAGCAGCAGCGCTTGCGGGCACACCTCGGCCAGGCGCTGCAGCGAGTCATCGACCGAGGCGTTGTCCACCACCAGGTAGCTGGCGAGCCGTTCGCTGTCGGCCCGGCGCAGTGCATCGAACATCGGCTGCAGCAGCCCGGCCGTGTTGAAGTTGACCACCATGACGTCCACCGGTTTGCTAGCCATTGTTGCCGTCCCCGAAGAAATACTGGCGCCTTTGCGCCATCAGCTGCGGCTCCAGTTGCGGGTCGTAGGCACCATTGCGCTGCTTGACCAGGTCGATCCATGGGTAGGCTTCGCAACGTGCCTCAACCCGTTTGATCAACGCCTCGGTGGTGCATATGAACTCTGCAGGGTTGCCACCATACACCGTGCCCGGCGGCACATCCTTGGTCACCACGGCACCGGCGGCCACGATCGACTCAGGCCCGATGGTGACGCGAGGCATGACGATTGCACCGTGGCCGATGAAGCAATTGTCCTTGATGTCGATGAAACCGACCGAATCCAGATGCTTGCCGAAGCGATGTTCGATCAGCAGTACCACCCCGTCATGACCGATAAGGGTGCAGTCGGACAGCCCCACACTGTTGCCGATGCGAACCAGCGAAGGGTCAAGGAACTTGCAGCCTGTATTGACATAGAAGTTGCTGCCTACCGAGTGGAAGTTGCCCCAGCGGGCAAGGTAGGCCCCCCACTCAAGCCCTGACGGCTTGCAGAACCTCCTGTAGAAGGAGCTTCCTCGCCCCGTTGCATGGACATAGTGCGCCACTGCCTTGCGTATCCATCCCTTCATTCTGCCAGCCTCGCAATCAAAGCCATCTGGACTGTCCCTGAGGCGCATCCGGTCTCGTTCTTGTGGTGCTGACCGTCGCGCACTCAACCCATTTACAACATGCATCACGCCATGGCGTCGCTGGCCGCGCTCAGCCTGGCATCGAGGTGGTCGGCCAGGCGTACCGCAAACTGCAGCAGCGGCATGGTCGGATTGGAAGCGCCGCCCGTGGCAAAGATGCTGCTGCCAGCGACATAAAGATTTTCGGTACCAAACACCTTGCAGTTGGTATCGACAACACCGAACTGCGCCGAAGACGCCATGCGCGTGGTACCCATGTGATGGGCATGTGGCGACAACTTCAGCGGTATCGAGGTGTTGTAAACGAAGTCATTGAGCTTGATGAAGCCCAGGTCCATGGCAGCCCACTGCTTGGCCAGTTCGCTACCGATGCACTTGATGGTGTGCCGGTCATCAGCGGTCAGGACCCAGTTGACATTGACCTTGGCCACGCCCAGTGCGTCCCTCTCCTCCAGCAGCGAAATACGGCTGTGCAGGTTGGGAAACTGCTCGATCATGGTGCTGATGACGCCATCACCGGGGCAGTTGAACTTGGCCACGAAGGCGATCTTGCTGGCTACTCCCATGTCGCAGACCAGGTTCTCCAGAAAATGCTTCACCTCGGCAGTACGACCATAGGTTTGCACGTCAGCCAGCACGGCGGCCCTGACGTTGCCCTTGCCTGCCTTGTATTCATCGACGAAAGCATCGGTGGTGTAGTACTCGCGCGGGTCAGGGGCCAGCCTCGAGTTGAGGATAAAGGTGCCAAGGTCAATGTTCAGATGCTCCATGAAGCAACCGCCTACCAGCCCGTCCTTGCTCACTATCCCCGCCGCCGCCAACGACTCGCTGTTGAGCAGTTGCCGGGCATTCTCGATGGCACCTGTAGCGAGTACGAAGTGTCTTGCAACCAGGCGCTGGCGATTGCACTCGTACATCGGAAAGCACGACTGCAGCCAGGTGACCGGAGGCCTGGTCGAACTCCAGGTTCACGCAATTGCAGTTGATGAATACGTCCAGGCCCTGGGTCTGCTCCAGGGCCGTGGCGTACTTCTGCGCAAAGCGCGTTGGCGGGCTCAGCAGAAAGCGGTCCGGCTCGAAGTCTCCGCCGTCCAGGCCATCATTCAACGCATGAAAGTCCGCCCCTGGCGGCAGGTCGACGATATCCATGGCAGCAGGCAGGTAACCTGCGATCTCCGAATAAGGAATGGGCCAGCCAGGCAAGTCGCCAATGGGGGGAACTGCGAAATCCGAAGGGCTGAACGGCCGACAACGGCCGGCCCAATGGTTGGATGTGCCGCCCAGGTAACGCAGGCGAGCTTCCCCGGCATACAGCTCCAGGCCAGTGGATTCACACGCGTACAAGGCTTGCGAGTTCGCCGAGTATTCGCGCCCGCCACCTTCGGCAAGCAGGACGCTCCAGCCGGCGCCGGCCAGGCGCAGGCCCAGGGTGATACCGGCCGGGCCGGCGCCGATGATGCAGACATCGTAACTGTCGCGCAGCGCCTTCTGCTGCTGATAGTCCCTGATCATGCGTGCTCGTTCCGGAAGTAACGGGACGGCAGTACCCAGCCGTTGATCACCACGAACCCAGGCCTGCCGGCAGGTTGACTGGCGACGGCTGACGTAGCCGCAAACACCACACCACCTACACCCAGCAAGACACAACTCTGGAGAAAACCCCTACGACCCAATTGCGCAGTACAAAACGTAAGCTTCCCCATGATCCAGTGACCTGCACCTTGAAAAGTTTTACCCGACAAGCCGAACTACAGCCAGTTGAAAAAGGCTGTCAGCAGCGCCCCGCAAAGCGCCCCGACCAGTAGCATCGGCAGTACCACCAGCTCGCGCCTCAGGCTGAACATATCCAGCTTGCGATTCACGTACACGATCAGCACAAGAGTTGGCACGGTATGCAGGGCAACCCCCCAGATCGCCCAGTCAACGCCACCGATCGCCAGCAACAGTGGCAGCCCCCCCCACAACGAGACCAGGCGGATGATGTTATCCATGGCCTGGTATCTGGTCAGGCCCAGGGCAATCCACACCTGATGAGCCAAGGTATAGCGCAATGTGAGGAACGACAGCGAAAGAATGGCCATCATCGGGCCGGCTTCACGGTAGCGATCGTCGTACAGCCAACCGATCAGCAACGGGCTGGCGGTCAGGAAACCGCCACAGATGAACAGCACCAGCAGGTCGACCAGCAGACGGAAGCGGTAATACAGCGCCTTGAGGCGCTCCGTGTCATCGGCCCGTGCCGCTTCGCTGAAGGCGGGCAACGCCACTGCGCCGAAAATCTTCATCAGCGCTGTCTGCACGGCACCCAGGATCAACACGGCAATCGAATACACACCCAATTGTGCCGCCGTCATACTGGCGCCAAACCACATGCGGTCACCGTACATGGCCAGCACGCCGACCATCGACGACAATCAGGATCCAGCGGCCGAACACGATCAGTTCGGTCAGCGCGCTGCGGTCCCACTGCAGGCGGTTGTCATGCCCCTCCAGAGCGGTATGACCGAGGATGGTCCAGACCACGGCAGACACCAGGCCGGCGATCACCAGTGCCCACACCGAGTGGGTCAGGTAGCCCAGCACCAGCATCGCCACCAGGCCAACCGCCTGCGAGGCCAGGTCCACCAACACTACGCGCTTCTGTTGGAAAGTCCGTACCGCGACATCTATCTTGGTGGACTGGAAGCCCCAGACCACAGCGGACAGCCCGGTTGCCGCCAGCACCATCGGCAACACCGGTGCGGCATAGGTGGAGTCCGCCGGCCACAGTTCGGTGAGCTGGGCGAACCAGGCCCCCAAGGCCAGAAGCAGGGTCAGGACGAACAGCACGAAGCCGCGGATGATCTGCACGGTCCATGCGGTATTGAGAAAATCCGGGTCGTCACCGCGCTTGCTCTGAATGATGTTCTGGCGCAGGCCGACATCGGACAATAAATGCAGGAGTACCGAAACGGTGGTAGCGATGACCATCACGCCGAACATTTCTGGCAGCAGCAAGCGGGCCATGACCAGGTTGCCGCCAAGGCGCATCACCTGTGACGCCACTTGCGCAACCAGGTTCCAGGACCCGGCCCTCAGGGCCCGCTCGCGCAGGCCCGCAGTGGCAGACACATCAATCGACGGCATGACATCAATCTCTGACTGACTGGCTAAAAGGTCACTATAGTTTCAATCAGCCACGACGCTAGCCGTTGCCCACCGATGCAAAGGTGCACATAGCCAATGCCTGAACATTTTCGTGCGTTGATCGTCATCCTGTTTCTGGCGAGCGTGGTCTTCCTGCTGGCGCGGCGGCCTGCCAGCGACCTGATCCCGCTGGCTGACTTCAAGCGCCGGCGCAACCTGTGGTTCCTGCTTACCCTGCTGGCCTTCTTTTCGCATAGCTTCTGGCTGTACCTGGGTGCTGGCGCCGTCATCCTGTACATCGCAGGGCGTCGCGAACACAACCCCATGGCGCTGTTCTACATGCTGCTGTTCCTGATCCCGCCGGCTTCGGTGCAGGTTCCCGGGTTTGGCGTGGTCAATTATCTGGTCGACCTCAACCATATCCGCCTGCTGACCCTGTGCGTGCTGTTGCCGGCGGCACTGGCCCTGCGCCGGCAAGCCGACACCCTGCGCTTCGGCCGCACCTGGCCCGACAGGCTGTTGGCGGCCGGCCTGCTGCTGATGAGCGTGCTGTACCTGCGCGAGACCACCCTGACCGACACCCTGCGCCAGACGCTGTACCTGTGTGTCGATGTGTTCCTGCCGTATTACGTGGCCAGCCGTGGCCTGCGCCAGATCAGCGAGTTCAAGGACACCCTGCTGGCGTTCGTGCTTGCCGCCTTCGTTCTGGCCCTGATCGGCGTGGCCGAGTACGTGCGCCACTGGCTGCTGTACAGCGCCCTGGTTGACGCCATGGGTGTGCCGTGGAGCATGTCGGGCTACCTGAGCCGTGGCGGTTCGCTGCGCGCCAGCGTCACCACCGGGCAGGCGATTGCCCTGGGCTATGTTATGAGCGTGGCCATCGGCCTGTTCCTGTTTGTCCAGGGTTATGTGCGCCGCCCCCGGCAGCGGGTGCTGGGCGCCCTGCTGCTGGCCGCCGGGCTGTTCGCGCCACTGTCCCGTGGCCCGTGGATCGGCGCTGTGGTCATCGTGGTGGTGTTCATCGCCCTGGGCAAGGGGGCGGTCAGGCGCCTGGCGCTGCTTGCCGCGGCCGGCATGCTGGCCCTGCCCTTGCTGACCATCGTGCCCGGTGGCGAAAAGGTACTGGACCTGCTGCCGTTCATTGGCAGCCTCGAGAAAGAGAACATCACCTACCGCGAACGGCTGATGGACAACGCGTGGATCGTCATCCAGCGCAACCCGCTGTTTGGCTCGTTCGACTTCCGCAACACCCCGGAAATGCAATCGATGATTCAGGGTGAAGGCATCATCGACATCGTCAACACCTACATCAACCTGGCGCTGCGGGTCGGGCTGGTCGGGCTTGGGCTGTTCGTGGCGTTCTTCGCCACCGTACTGCACGGCATTCGCAAGGCCATGCTCGGCTTCCCCGACAAGGATGACGAGCGACGCCAGCTCGGCCGGGTATTGCTGGCGACACTGCTCGGCATCCTGGTGATCATTTTCACCGTCAGCAGCATCACCTTCATTCCGGTGGTGTACTGGTCTGTCGCCGGGCTGGGCGTGGCCTACATCCAGATGGTCCGCAGCCTGCACGACAGCCAGGCGATCGCGCTGGCCGACCCCGGCCTTCAACCCAGGTAACGCCAATGAACGTGCTTACCCTACGCTGCCCGATTATTCAACCTCTGCTGCGGGTAACGGCCATTGCCGGCCTGGTCTTGCTGCCGCTCACCGGCTGGGCATCGGCGTGGCAAGTCAGCGTCGATGAACAGAATGGCCTGCCCATGGTGACCCACGGTGGTGGGCCGGTGATGAAAGCCAAGTTCGACTTCTGGGCAGCCAACTGGAGCTGGACTGGCTTCTCCACCACGTTCAAGGTCAATGGCCCCTACCACTACACGCTGCAGGGCCAGAACAAGGCGCTGGACTTCGACCTGGAGGCGGATATCCGCAAGGAGCAGGCACAAACCCTGAGCTGGGCCTTCGACCTTGACGCGCACAGCCGCCAGGCCGGGGTGATGGGCGGCGGCATGGTGTTCCAGTTCGACCCGGCGCAAATTGCCGGGGAAATGGGCGCCCCGCAGTTGCTGCCCGGCAACCGTGGCTGGTCGTGGGGCAAGGCAGGCCTGGGCCGGCGCGTCGAAATGCGCTTCGACCCGCCGCTGGCCAAGGTGTATTTCGAGCGCGGCAACCCGTCCGAACTGCGTGCGTTCATCTACAGCGACCCGATCAATGCCGGCCGGCAACAGATCAAGGCGGTGCTCAACGTCACCGGCGACATCGACCTGGGGCCCACGCCCAGCGAACGCTTCGGCCTGGTCGACCCGGCCGGTTGGCCGGACGATCAACTGGACTGGCGTACCTCGCCAGTGGACCTGTCATTCCTCAATGCCGCAGAAAAACCCGCCGGCAAGCGTGGTTTCGTCAAGGCTGTCGGCGAACAGCTGATGTTCGAGGACAACACCCCGGTGCGCTTCTGGGGCACCAACCTGTCCGCCTATTCGCTGTTCAAGAGCCCCGACGAAGAAATCCGCCAACAGGCCAAGCGCCTGTCCGCTCTGGGCTTCAACCTGGTGCGTCTGCACCACCACGACTCGCCCTGGGTGAGCCCGAACGTGTTTGGCGACGGCACCCTGGTGCGCGATACCCGGCAGCTCAGTGCCGAATCGCTGCGCAAGCTCGACCTGTGGATCAAGGCACTCAAGGACGAAGGCATCTATATCTGGCTGGACATGCACGTGCAGCGAGCGCTTACCGCCAATGCTGACATTGACGATTTCCAGGAACTGGCCAAGGGCGAGAACCAGGTTGACCTCAAAGGTTATGCCTATGTGAACCGAAGTATCCAACAGGCGATGAAACGCTTTGCCGAGCAGTACCTGACCCATGTGAACGAATACACCGGCATGGCCTACAAGGACGACCCGGCGATTGCTGCAGTGCTGATCACCAACGAGAACGACCTTACCCAGCATTATGGCAATGCCCTGATGCCGAACAAGGATGTACCGCGCCACAGCGAACGCTATATGGATGCGGCCAAAGCTTTTGCCAAACAATATGACCTGCCCACCGACCTCACCTGGCGCGCCTGGGAGCATGGGCCTTCGAAGCTGTTCCTCAATGACCTGGAACAGCGCTTCAACGCCGACATGATCGCCCACCTGCGCGGCCTTGGCGTGAAAGTGCCGATCGCCACCACCAGTACCTGGGGTGGCAATGGCCTGAGCGCACTGCCAGCGCTGACCGCAGGCGATGTTATCGACGCCCATGCCTACGGTGCCAATGGCCAACTGGAGAAGAACCCGCTGACCAGCGACAGCATGCTCGACTGGCTCGCCGCTGCCCAGGTGGTCGGCAAACCGCTGACCGTCACCGAGTGGAACGCCGAGCCATTCCCACTGCCCGACCGCCACTCATTGCCGCTGTATGTGGCCGGCACCGCCGCCCACCAGGGCTGGGACGCCATGATGCAGTATGCCTACAGCCAGCAGGCCTTCAACCCGGGCTGGCGCACGGCGGATAACTGGCACGCGTACAACGACCCGGCGATGATCGCCACCCTGCCCGCTGCCGCCCTGCTCTATCGCCGAGCGGATGTGAAGCCGGCCACTACCCGCTACGTGTTCGCGCCGACGCCCGCCACCCTGTACAACCAGGAGATCACCCCGCGCAACTCGCCGCTGCTGCGCACGGCCATGGAAAAGGGCCAGCTGCAGATCGCCCTGCCGCAGACGCCGGAATTGCCCTGGCTGAAACCGGCCGCCATCCCTGCCGACGCGCAGGTGCTGCAGGACCCGGGGCAGTCCTTGCTGCCAGCCGACGCCACGGAGGCGGTCAGCGACACGGGCGAACTCAAGCGCAACTGGCAACAGGGCGTCTACACCATCGACACAACGCTGACCCAGGCCGCCACCGGATGGCTGGGCGGTCGCTCGATCAGCCTCGGCGCGATCCAGGTGCAAGCACAAACGCCGTATGCCAGCGTCGTGGTGCAAAGCCTGGACGGCAAACCCTTGGGCCAGTCGCGCGAACTGCTGCTGTCGGTGGGCACCCGTGCCGTGCCCAAGGCCGACGACAAGACCCCTTTCAACGTCGAGCCGCTTGCCGGCACCTTGAGCATCAAGGCGCCTGCTGGCCTGAAACTGTTCGCGCGGGACGCACAGGCGCAGTTGAAACCGTTGCCGATGGCTTACCAGAATGGACGCTACAACATCACCTTCGACGGCAAGTACATGTCCAATTGGCTGTTCTTGAAATAGGGGATATGGCCATCTACCCTCACAACAGACCGGTAGCTGAAAAGCGCGGCTGTACAACAGCAGAGTCCAGGAGGCATGGATGAAGTTTCTGGTTGTCGGTGGCGCAGGCTACATAGGCTCGCATATGGTCAGGCACTTGCTTGCTGCGGGCCATGAGGTGGTGGTGGCGGACCTGGTCTCGCCCGGCCCCGGCGTCCAGTGGGCAAAGCTGGACATCGCCGACGAACCCGCCCTGGATGTGCTGTTTGGTGTTTGCCGTTTCGATGCCGTGTTCCACTTTGCCTCGTTCATCCAGGTGGGCGAGTCGGTCAGCGTGCCCGGCAAGTACTACCAGAACAACGTCGCGGCCACCCTTGCCCTGCTGCAGGCCATGGTAAATGCCGGTATCCGGTACCTGGTGTTTTCTTCCAGTGCTGCCGTCTACGGCAACCCGCAGTATGTGCCGATCGACGAAGCGCATGCCAAGGGGCCGATCAACCCGTACGGGCTGAGCAAATGGATGGTCGAGCAGATTCTCGAGGACTTCGACCGGGCTTACGGTTTGAAGTCGGTGTGCCTGCGCTACTTCAATGCAGCGGGTGCTGACCCGGAAGGCCGGTTGGGGGAGCGCCATGACCCGGAAACCCACCTGATCCCGTTGATCCTGCAAGCCGCGTCGGGCCGGCGTGAGTCGGTGACGGTGTTCGGCCGTGACTACGACACGCCGGACGGTACCTGCATCCGCGACTATGTGCATGTGGCCGACCTGGCAGCGGCACATGCGTTGGCAGTGGACTATTTGCTGGCAGGTGGCGAACGCACTGCGTTCAACCTGGGCAATGGCCTGGGCTTTTCGGTGCAGCAGGTGATCGATACGGCGCGGGCGGTGACCGGGCGGCAAATCAATGCCCTGGACGCGCCGCGCCGGGCCGGCGACCCGCCACGGCTGGTGGCGGATGCAAGCAAGGCACTGCAGGTGCTGGGCTGGCGGCCGGAATTTGCCTCACTGGAGCAAATTGTGCGGCATGCGTGGCAGTGGGAGTTGCAGTACCCCTGGGCCACGCGGCAGACCTGAGGTTTGAAAGGCGCTGCGATTCCCTGTGGGAGCGGGCGCGCCCGCGAACACCGGTGCAACCGGTGCCATTCACCGCGTCGCCTGCTTCGCGGGCATGCCCGCTCCCACAAGGGCCCCGTCAGCTGAAGGAATACGCCATACCTGTGGGAGCGGCCTAGTAATATGTCCGCGGCTGCTCGTCGGCCTTGTTCAATACCGTCCCGACCAGGTTCACCCTGGCCAGGTGATGCAGGCAATCCTCGATTTCTTTCTTGTTGTTCATACCGTTGGCCACCACCAGCAGCACACAGTCGAACTTGGGTATCACGGTGATCGCATCGTCAGAGCTGAGCAGCGGCGGCAAATCGAAAATACAGATGCGAGACTCGTAGCGGTTGCGCAGTTCGCTGATCAGGTTGCTCACTTTGGGCGACGACAGCATTTCGGTAGACAACGGTACCGGTACCCGCGTCGGCAGCACCACAAACCGAGGCAAGCTCGGGTTGACCAGGCCAATCCTGCAGTTGCGCCTCGTCCGACAGAAACTCGTTCAGCGCCTGGTCCATGGGCAGGCCCAGGGTGCTGCCGACCTTGGGCCGACGCAGGTCGAAGTCCACCAGCAACGCGGTCTTGGTGGTGTGGTGGGCGATGCTCATGGCCAGGTTGACCGCCAGCACCGTCTTGCCCGCTTCAGGGGTTGGCGAGGTGATGGCCAGCGTTCGCCAGCCATTTTCATCCATGGTCCTGAGCACCTGCGTGCGCAGCAGGTCGATCGGCCCGTTCATGTGGGAGTTCTTGTTGTAGGCGACGATGCGGTGACGTTCCAGGTGCTCGGCGCGCAGCGGCACCACCTTGGTGTTCACATAATCGAACTGGCCAGGCACTTCCGTCAGCGCCGTGCCAGGAGCAGGTGACAAGGCCTGCGGGGTACCCGGGGTAACCGGGTGAAGATTGTTGCCAACAGCCGGCTTGGTCCTGTCCATCACTGCTTCCCTATGCAAACCGAGACATGACTTTGATCAACAGCACATCCAGTGGCATGTAGAACACGTGCACCAGCACTACCATGATAGCCGCCAGCGCCAGCGCCGCCAGGATCAGCCAGTTGCGCCAACGCTTGCGCCTGGCCACATCTGCCTTGGTATCGATATAAGGCAGCGCCACCAGCACCCGCCTGCCCAGCAGGTTTTCCAGGGCCCCGACGCCGCGAATACGCTGATTGAACATTTCCAGCAGCATCACCAGCGCACCGCCACCTGCCGGTGCCAGCACCAGGCCCAGCGCGGCGATTTTCTTGCGGTTGGGCTTGATCGGTTTCTCCGGCAACAGCGGTGGTTCCAGCAGTACGAAACGCTCGGCCTTGTTTTCCTGTTCCAGGCTTTCGGTAATCTTCGCGCCCATTTCCTTGGCGCGGATTTCCTCGTACTTCTTGCGCGCGTTGTCGTGGTCACGCATCAGGGTCACCAGGCCACGCTCCACCTGCGGCGCCTCGAGGATTTCGGCCTCGTAGCCTTCCATCTTGCGGGTCAACTCGCGCTTCTGCTCGGCCAGCGAAGCAATACGCTCTTGCGCTGCGCTCATCTTGGCACGCACGCGAGCGACATCAAGGCCTACCGTGGACGCCACCGCCGTACGACTGCCACTGGCTTCGAGCGCCTGGATCCTGCGCTTGACCGCCACCACATCGGGGTGGGCTTCCTTGTAGCGGGTCAGCAGCTGGGCATATTCGGCCTTCAGGCTGGCCAGGTCCTTAGGCTGTTCGGCACTGGCCGCCCTGGGCCCTTCGCCGGCCTTTGTGGCCAGCCCGGCACTGGCGGCAGACAGTTCCAGTTCCAGGTAACGCAGTTCTTCCTGGGCCGCCTTGTAATCGCGGTCGACCTCGCGGAACTCCAGCTCCGAGCGCGACAGCATGTTCATGCGCAGGGTCTGGTGCTCGGGCAAGGCATTGGCGTGCGCCTGCTTGAAGTCCGCCAGCTGGTTTTCCAGGCTGGCCAGTTCGGCCCCCAGCTTGTTCGCCTCCTGAGTGAGGAACTCGGTGGTTTCATTGGCCCGCTCGGTACGCTGCTTGAGATTCTCGTTGAGGAACAGCGTCACCAGTTCGTCGGCGACTTCCTTGGCCACTTCCGGCTGCTTGTGTTCGAAGGACACATTGAACGCCACGGTCGCTTCACCGCGCCCGCGCACGTAGGTGGTCAGGGTCTCGACCACGACGGCATTGCGCATGTGGTCGATCTTGTCGCTTTCGCTGAAGCGGTTGTCGGGGAACAGGTTGTACTTGCCGATGATGCGCAGCAGGTTCTCACGGGTCATCACCCGCTGGCGAATCACCTCGATGCGTTCATCGGCAAAGCTGGTGTTGTTGGTCGATACCAGCTCGGGCGAAATCTGCTGCGACTCCACCAGGATGGTGCCAGTCGACTGGTAGATCGGCGGCACCATCACGGCGACGGCGACGGTGGCGGCCAGGATGACTACGATGCTCACCCCCAATATCAGGCCCCGGTCCTTGATTATGGCGATGTAATCTCTGAGGGAGAGCTCGTAGTCAGACTTCATGGGGCCACCTGCCTGAAGTTCAGATGTCGGGGTACCTGTACGTCAACGTCAAACCCACGATAGTAGCGTTCGCATCAGCTTCGTGATCCTGCTGCCGTTCCTTGTACATCAGCGACAGGCGCAGGTCCCAGTACGGCGAGAACTGGCGGCTGGCCCACACACTGTAAGTCTGCAAGGTGTTGGGGGTCTGCCCTTTGCTGTCCTGCCAGGCAGCGTCCGCGCCTACCCGGGTCAGCTCGCTGACGGCGTAACTCCACACACCGCGCACCTGGTCAAGTTCGGCGAAGCCACCTTCGGCGCTGGCCACCGTGCTGCGTTCGGCGGTGAAGCTGGCGTCGGCGCGCACACCGGTGTAAAGCAGCGCAACCCCACCCTCCCCGCGTCGGCCACCTTCGTCGCCGGACACCTCGGTGACGCCCACATGCGCATCGGCGCTGAGGCGTTCGGAGAACTGGTACTTGACCCCGACCGCCGGGCTGTAGCTGTTGGACGCCGTCGCCGTCTGGTCCTGCTCGGGCTCATAGCGCCGGGCGCCAAAGCGGCTGTACACATCAGCCCGCTCACTCCAGGCGTAGGTCCAGGTGAACACGTTGCCCAGTTCGTCGTAACCCGTCAGCGTACTGATGTCGTAACGGGCGCGGTTGTACGTGGTTTCGTTGCTCAAGGTGCTGCGTTCAGTAATCGCCTGGCTCCAGTTGCCGGTCAGCGTATACAGCTTTTGCGTGCCATCCGTGGTAACCACGCCGGTATCCAGCACGGTTCCCGACAGCGTCGAACTTTCGTTGTAACGCGCCAGCAGGCCGAATCGCCCGCGCTCGGTCTGGCGCTGCCAGCCCAGGCTCACATCCGGGTCCTCACGGTTGTCGACCACCGCCGTGTCGGACGAGCGCAATACATGCATACCCAGCCCCAACCTCAATTCGTCACGGTCGAAGGTACCGATCAGGGTGTAATCCGGCGCGATGATCGTGCGCGTTATGCCCTTTTCACCCGACGACAGCAGCAAGGGGTTGCTGTCGTATTCGACGGATGTCGGTACCACCACTGTAGACTGCCAATTTGCTGCCAGGACCGTGTCCGTGAACGGCAACACCAAGATTGCCGTTGCAATACCAGTTGTTCTTAGAAGAGGCATCAAGTGTTCTTATTAAAGGCAAGATCAAGGAACGACCAGCGTATCGCCAGCCTGCAGTTGGATGTTTGTGGACATATCCCGGCCAGACACCAGGTCTCTATATCGCACGGGCAGGATTTTTTGGGAAGTGCCGGCACCGCGCACCACTTTGATTTCGCTTTCGTCGGCAAACTTGTCCAGGCCACCCGACATGCTCAGGGCCTGCAGCACCGCGGTAGGGCCCGCCATTTGTACCGGCCCGGGCTTGATCACTTTGCCTTGTACATAGACCAGGTTGCCGGCGATGCTCTTGACGACAACGCTGACGTTCGGGTCGGGGAGAAACTTCTCGAGTTTGGCCGCCACTTGTTTTTCAACAGCCGTTACATCCAGCCCGGCAACATCGATGCGCCCGGCAAGTGGAAAAGTGATACTGCCATCGGGAAGTACGGTTGCCTCCTGGCGCAGGCTATCTTCCTGCCACACCGAGACCATCACCACATCGCCAGGGCTGAGCAGGTAGGCGGCACTGTTCGGGTCGGCCTTACCGGCACCAGACCACACCATCAGCATGCAGAACGCGACAAACATTGAACGCACCATGAGGGTCCCTCCGGCCGAAAAGGCCCGACAAAGAGCACTGAATGAGAACAGCACACCAACTCTCGCTCCGCTTCGCGGCATACGCCAACCGCGATGGCCTCGAACTTCCGAAGGCCTTGCCTTGACGCTGTGCAGCCTGGGCTGTGCTGCCTGCAACCGTGGACCTGCACGGGCTACTGGCAATATAGCAACGGTTGGGGAATTGACAAGCCAAACCCCGGGCCGCTGGCATCAAGGGTAGAACCCAGGCTGGCGGAATCAGATATTTTTCCTGTTGGCGACTGCTACAAAGCCAACCACAGCAAATGCAAAGAACCACCCTGCAGTTGAACCAGGGATGATACTGCTCTGATTGAAATACGTATCCGCCGCGCGCGCCGCACCACTTAACAACACCAGCAAAGACATCGATTTGATAATCAGAGCCGTGCGCATACGCCCCTCCTTTAAGAGGAAAATCAACTAGGTGTTGGCGCGGTATTCGGGAGTTGTTTCACTGTTGAATTGAGCTTATGAGCACCCTGACATTGCGTCAATGATTCGACACTATAATAAAATTCAATGAGCAACGGGCAACATCGTCAAAATATCGACGCGCGAATTGAGGAGAGGAGCGCTGTTGTCATGGCGTCAGTGTTTCATGGCTGAGAAAGGCAAAAGCCTGGGGCGCGCGTGCGCCGCCGTCGTTTTACTCGTCTGCGTGATGTACCACGACCAGCAACTGCGCTGGCAGCGGCCCCACCGATCTTAGGCGGTGCGGAGTCTGGGCATTGAAATGCAGGGCATCGCCTTGCTCCAGCAGCACACGCTCATTCATGAAGTCCACTTCCACCTGGCCGACGTGGACGAACAGGAATTCTTCGCCCAGGTGCTCCTTGAACGTGGGGTCGCTGAAATCTGACGGTGGCTGGATCAGGAACGGCAGCAGGCTGCGCTGGCCGACCTGGCTGGTGAGGGCCGCGTACCCAGGCCCTGCCCCGTCACCCACCAGTGCCTGGCGCTCGCCATGGCGCACCAGGCTGTAGCGGCGCTGGCCGGGCTGCTCTTCGGCGAACAGTTCTTCGACATTGACATTCAGTGCCCGCGCCAGCTTCAGCGCGGCTGCGATCGACGGCGTATTCAGGCCGCGTTCGACCTTGGACAGGTAGCTCTTGGTCATGCCGGTCTTGTCGGCCAGCAGTTCCAGGGTCATCCCCAGTTTCTTTCGCAGCAGTTTCAATCGGATAGACATGTGACACGGGGTTTCCCAGGCGAAGGCAGCCTGGCCATCATACGTGGACTGCCAGGGAAATGCTGGGGCCGCGCAGCGGCCCCCGCCTTTACGGCATCACCGGTGGGATGTACTGCAACGTCGTACCCAGTGCCCACAGCAATACCAGCACCAGCGGCACGTGCACCAGCAACTGCACGAACGAGAACCCGATCAGGTCGCGCGCCTTGAGACCCAGCACCCCCAGCAGCGGCAGCATGTAGAACGGGTTGATCAGGTTCGGCAAGGCTTCGGCGGCGTTGTAGATCTGCACTGCCCAGCCCAGGTGATACTGCAGGTCATTGGCCACCAGCATCACGTAAGGTGCCTCGATGATCCACTTGCCACCACCCGACGGGATGAAGAAGCCCAACACCGCCGAGTACACGCCCATCAGCACGGCATAGGTGTCATGCGTGGCGATCTGGGTGAAGAACAGCGAAATGTGGTGGGCCAAAGTCTGCTCGTCCACGCCCTTCACCTGGGTGAGAATGGCCGCGATCGAACCATACAGCGGGAACTGGATCAGCACCCCGGTGGTGGTCGGCACCGCACGCGCCACCGCGTCGAGGAAGCTGCGCGGGCGCCAGTGCAGCAAGGCACCGAGCATGATGAACAACAGGTTGTAGGTGTTCAGCCCGGAAATGGCGGTAATCGCCGGCTTGGTGGCGAACTCCTGGTACAGCCAGCCGGCGGCCAGGGCCACCAGCAACAGGATCAGGATCGGGCTGTGTTCCAGCCACTCGCCCGGGCGAGTGCGCTGGGGTGCCGGTGGTGCGGTGAAGCTGGGGTCTACCCCGCAGTCCTGGGCGCTGCGCGCGCTGTTCGGCCCTGGGGCCGTGGCGTAGGCGATCACCAGCGAGACCACCACCAAGGCCGCCAGCATTACGCCGGACTGCCAGAGGAAGATGGTTTCAGTGAACGGAATCACCCCGGTAATCGACAGGATCGACGGTGGCAGGCTAGCCGGGTTGGCCTGCAGTTGCGCCGCCGACGAAGACAGGCCCAACGCCCACACGGCGCCCAGGCCCAGATAGGCGGCGGCGCCGGCAGCGCGGTAGTCCATCTTCAGTTCGGTGCGCCGGGCCAGGGCGCGCACCAGCAGGCCGCCGAACACCAACGACAGGCCCCAGTTGAGCAGCGATGCCAGCATCGAGATCAGCGCCACCCAGCACACTGCCGAACGGCCATTGCCGGGGATGCGCGCCAGGCGGTCGATCAGGCGCGCGGCAGGCGGCGAGCTTGCCACCACATAGCCGCCGATGACCACGAAGGCCATCTGCATGGTGAACGGGATCAGGCTCCAGAAGCCATCGCCAAAGGCCTTGGCGGTATCGGTCGGTTTGGCCCCCATGGCCAGGGCGCCGATGCACACTAGCAGTACCGCCAGGGCGGCAAACACCCAGGAATCGGGGAACCAGCGTTCGGCCCAGTTGGAGCAGCGCAAGGCAAAGCGCGCGGAACGGCTGTCTTGGATTTCAGCGGCCACGGTTCAATTCCTTTTATTGGTTTTATGAGGTGAAGCAGTACTACCAGACTACGCAAAACCCTGTGGGAGCGGGCGTGCCCGCGAATGCGTCGGTAAATTCACCGCAGCATTCGCGGGCACGCCCGCTCCCACAGGGCAGGATCGCATGATGCGTTAGAAGGTCATTTCCTTCACATCATCCGGCACGATCAGCTTGCCAGCAGTTTTTTCGATGATTTCTTCAATGCTCACCCCGGGCGCGGTCTCGCGCAGGATGAAGGCGCCGTCTTCGATCTCCAGGTAGGCCAGGTCGGTCAGCACCTTGCGGATGCAGCCAGCGCCGGTCAACGGCAGGCTGCACTGCGGCAGCAGCTTGGACTCGCCGTCCTTGGAGGCATGGGTCATGGTGACGATGATGTTCTCGGCACCGGCTACCAGGTCCATGGCGCCGCCCATGCCCTTCACCAGCTTGCCCGGGATCATCCACGAGGCGATGTTGCCTTGCACGTCCACTTCGAAAGCGCCGAGCACGGTCAGGTCGACATGGCCGCCACGGATCATGGCGAACGACTGTGCCGAATCGAAGATAGAGGCACCGCGGCGCGCGGTGACGGTCTGCTTGCCGGCGTTGATCATGTCGGCATCGATGGTGCCTTCGGTGGGGAATTCGCCCATGCCGAGCAGGCCGTTTTCCGACTGCAGCATCACATCCATGTCGGCGGGTACGTAGTTGGCCACCAGGGTCGGAATGCCGATGCCCAGGTTGACGTAGTAGCCGTCCTTCAGTTCACGGGCGACGCGTTGCGCCATCTGTTCGCGGGTCAGTGCCATGGTCAGGATCTCTTTGTTGTTCTGGTGGAT
This sequence comes from Pseudomonas putida, assembly GCA_029953615.1. NCBI lineage: Bacteria > Pseudomonadati > Pseudomonadota > Gammaproteobacteria > Pseudomonadales > Pseudomonadaceae > Pseudomonas > Pseudomonas putida. The sequence continues at coordinate 5,269,310 of CP124529.1, forward strand.
GGCGCTCAGGCCTTGACGGTGCGCTTTTCGATACGCTTTTCGAAGGTGCCGACGATGACGCGGTCCACGTAGATGCCCGGGGTATGGATCTCGCTGGGCAGCAGCACGCCAGGTTCGACGATCTCTTCCACTTCGACCACGGTGATCTTGCCGGCGGTGGCCGCCAGCGGGTTGAAGTTTTGCGCAGTGTTGCGATACACCACGTTGCCGTAGTGGTCGGCCTTCCAGCCCTTGACGATGGCGAAGTCGCCGGTGATGGATTCTTCAAGAATGTACTTGCGGCCGTTGAATTCGCGCACTTCCTTACCGTCGGCAACCGGGGTGCCGTAGCCGGTGGCCGTGTAGAAGGCCGGGATGCCGGCGCCACCGGCGCGCATTTTCTCGGCGAGGGTGCCTTGAGGGGTCAGTTCCACTTCCAGCTCGCCGCTCAGCAACTGGCGCTCGAACTCGGCGTTCTCGCCCACGTACGAAGCGACCATCTTGCGGATCTGCCGGTCTTCCAGCAGCACGCCCAGGCCAAAGCCATCGACACCGCAGTTGTTGGAGACCACGGTCAGGCCCTTGACGCCACGGCGCCTGATTTCGCTGATAAGGTTTTCCGGGATGCCGCACAGGCCGAAACCACCCGCCAGTACCGTCATGTTGTCGGTCAGGCCTTCGAGGGCCTGTTCATAAGTTGCAACGCGCTTGTCCAGTCCGGCCATGCTGATCCGCCTTTTGTAGTTGTTGAACCGACGAGGCTGTCGGTGAGCGTGTGGGGACATCTTCACCGCAAGCGACTGATTTGTTAATTTTGTTTTCATCATCGATTGATAATTTTTCCAAAACAACCAACAGGCCAGTCATGAACGTCAAGCAACTGCGCGCCTTTGTCGCTGTGGCCAAGTACCAGAGCTTCGCCCAGGCCGGTGAACACCTGCATGTCTCGCAACCGGCCCTGAGCCTGACCATCAAGGCGCTGGAAGAAAACCTTGGCGGCGCCCTGCTAAGCCGCACCACCCGCAGCGTCAGCCTGACTGCCGAGGGTGAGGTGCTGTTGCCGCTGGCGCGTCGTCTGCTGGCTGACTGGGACGACACCGAAGAAATGCTGCGCCAGCGTTTCACCCTGCAACTGGGCCGGGTTTCGGTGGCGGCCATGCCGGCCTTTGCCGGTAACCTGCTGCCCCATTCGCTCAAGGTATTTCGCCAGCGCTACCCGAAGGTCAATGTCACGGTGCACGATGTGATCAATGAACAGGTGCAGGAACTGGTGCGCCATCGCCGCGTCGAACTGGGCATTGGCTTCGAACCGGACAACATCGATGGCCTGGATTTCCACCCGTTGTACATGGACCGCTTCGTCGCCGTGGTGCCCGCCGATTCGCCCTTGGCCCAGCTACCCCAGGTCAGCTGGGCACAGTTGCTGGCCGAAGACTTCGTGGCCCTGCAACGCCCGTCGGCGGTGCGCCTGCTGATGGAGCAGAACGTGGCCGCCCGCCACGGCAAGCTGGCGGTGGCTTTCGAGAGCCACCAGCTGTCGACCATCGGCCGCATGGTCGCCAGTGGCCTGGGGGTCAGTGCCGTGCCTGCGCTGTGCATCAACCAGATGCAGGAGCTAGGCGCTCGCTGCGTAACCCTGGTCGAGCCCACGGTCGAGCGGCGCATCGGCGTGATCGCCCTCAGCGAACACAAGCTGTCCACGGCGGCGCAAGCGCTGCTTGAGGTTCTGCTTTCCAATACCCGCATCCCGGAGGTGACATGCGTTACGTGAATCTGGCAGGTTCGAGCGTTCCGGCCATTGGCCAGGGCACCTGGTACATGGGCGAAGATCCGGCCCGCAAGGCGGCCGAGGTGGCGGCCCTGCAACAAGGCATCGAACTTGGCCTGAACCTGATCGATACCGCCGAGATGTATGCCGAAGGTGGTGCCGAAGCAGTGGTCGGCCAGGCCATTGCCGGGCGCCGCGACGATGTGTTCCTGGTCAGCAAGGTGTATCCGCACAATGCCAGCCGGCGTGGTACGGCGGCGGCCTGCGAGCGCAGCCTCGCTCGCCTGGGCACCGACTGCATCGACCTGTACCTGCTGCACTGGCGTGGCCAGTACCCGCTGGAGGAAACCGTCGAGGCCTTCGAGCGCTTGCGCGAGCAAGGCAAGATCAAGCGCTGGGGCGTGTCCAATTTCGACGTCGACGACCTGCGCGAACTGCACAACCCCGATTGCGCCACCAACCAGGTGCTGTACAACCCGGCCCAGCGCGGCATCGAGTTCGACCTGTTGCCATGGTGCGAAAAGCGCGCGCTGCCGATCATGGCCTACTGCCCGCTGGCCCAGGCCGGGCGCCTGCTGCAGCACCCGGTGCTGGCGGAAATCGCCGAGCGCCATGGCGCCACGGCGGCCCAGGTCAGCCTGGCCTGGGTGACCCGGCATGACGGGGTGATAGCCATCCCCAAGGCCGTAGCGCCCGAGCATGTGCGGTTGAATGCGGCTGCGGGTACGCTGACCTTGACCAGCGAAGACCTGCGGGCGATCGACCGGGCGTTCCCGGCGCCGACGCGCAAGCAGCGGTTGGCGATGGTGTAGCGACTGGCACGAAATCGCTTTTTTGTGGGAGCGGGCGCGCCCGCAAACACCGGCAAAGCCGGTGCCATGCACCGCGTGTGCTGCTTCGCGGGCTTGCCCGCTCCCACAGAGACCGCGCAAAAATCATGATTTTGCTTGAGGTGCCGCGGGTTAATGGAAATCCCGGCTGCGCACGTCCAGCCCTTGCAACAGCGAGCTTACATCCTCCAGCCGCCGTGCTATCAGGTGGCGCACGCCATCCTCCTGCTCCAGCCGCCCGCTGACCTTGAGCAACTGCGCCCCCACCAGCGCCCGCCGCTGCCGTTCGGCAAGTTCCCGCCACACCACCACATTGACCATGCCGTGCTCGTCCTCCAGGGTGACGAAGGTCACGCCACTGGCGGTCTGGGGCCGCTGGCGGCCCACCACCAGCCCGGCCACGGCAATGTTGTCACCATGCCCGACACCCTGCAGCTCGCGCGAGCTGCGACAGCCCAGCGCCCGCAGGCGTGGGCGCAACAAGGTCAAGGGATGCGGCCCAAGCGTGGTACCCAGGGTCTGGTAATCGGCCATCAGGTCCTCGGCCACGCTGGGCACAGGCAGTGCAACGGTGCTTTCCGGCAAGGCATCCACGTCGGCGAACAAAGGCAGTTGCGGCTGCACCGCCGCCACCTGCCAGCGCGCCTGGTGCCGATCGCTGGCCAAGCCGCGCAGCGCGCCGGCATCGGCCAGGTGGGCGCGGGCACGCGCGTCGAGCCCGGCACGCAGGCACAGGTCTTCGACATCGCGCCATGGCCGCTGCGCCCGCGCCTGCGCCAGGCGCCTGGCATCGGCCTCGGCAAGACCACGCACCAGGCGCAAACCCATGCGAATGGCCAGGGCATCTCCAGGCTCCGGCTCGAGCGTGCAGTCCCAGTCACTGTGGCACACATCCACCGGCCTGACCTCGATACCCTGGCGCCGGGCCTCTTGCAGCAACTGGTCGGGGCTGTAGAAGCCCATGGGCCAGCTGTTGATCAGCGCACAGGTGAAAATTGCCGGTTCATGGCACTTGAGCCAGCTGCTGGCATAACACAACAAGGCAAAGCTGGCCGCGTGCGATTCCGGAAAACCATAACTGCCAAAGCCCTTGATCTGTTCGAAGATGCGCTCGGCAAACGCTAGGTCGTAACCATTGCGCAACATGCCCTGCACCAGCCGCTCGCGGTGCGGCTCCAGGCCACCGTGGCGCTTCCAGGCGGCCATGCTGCGGCGCAACTGGTCAGCCTCGCCAGGGGTGTAGTCGGCCGCGACCATCGCCAGTTCCATCACCTGCTCCTGGAACAGCGGCACGCCCAGGGTGCGCTCGAACACTGCCTTCAGTTGCGGCGAGGGGTACGTCACCGGTTCCTGCTTCAGGCGCCGGCGCAGGTAAGGGTGGACCATGTCGCCCTGGATCGGCCCGGGGCGGACGATGGCTACCTCGATGACCAGGTCGTAGAACGTTGCGGGCCGCAGCCGCGGCAGCATGGCCATTTGCGCGCGGGACTCGATCTGGAACACACCCATGGTCTCGGCACGGCTGATCATGGCGTAGGTGGCCGGGTCTTCGCCGGGGATCGTCGCCAGGGTCAGGTGACGGCCACGGTGGCGTTGCAGCAGGTCGAAGCAGCGGCGCAAGGCGCTGAGCATGCCCAGCGCCAGCACGTCGACCTTGAGCAGGCCGACCATGTCCAGGTCGTCCTTGTCCCACTGGATCACCGTGCGCTCCGGCATCGCGGCGTTTTCCACCGGTACCAGTTCGTCCAGGGGTTGCTGCGAGATGACGAAACCGCCCGGGTGCTGGGACAGGTGCCGCGGGAAGCCGATCAGTTCGCCGGCCAGCACCAGCACCCGGCGCAGCGAAGGGCTGCCAGCCTCGAAACCGGCCTCGGCCAGGCGCTGGTCATCGGGTATGCGATCGCTCCAGCGGCCACAGCATTTGGCCAGGGCGTCCACCTGGTCGGCGGGCAGCCCCAGCACCCGTGCCACATCCCGCACCGCACCGGCAGCATGGTAGGTGTTGACCACCGCCGTGAGCGCCGCCCGGTGCCGGCCGTAGCGACGGAATACATACTGGATCACCTCCTCGCGCCGGTCGTGCTCGAAGTCCACGTCAATGTCCGGTGGCTCGTTGCGCTCGCGCGACAGGAAACGCTCGAACAGCAGGTGGTGTTGCATGGGGTCGAGCTCGGTGATGCCTAGCACGAAGCACACCACCGAGTTGGCAGCCGACCCCCGCCCCTGGCACAGGATGCGCTGGCTACGGGCGAAGGCGACGATGTCATGCACCGTCAGGAAGTAGCTTTCGTAGCCCAGCTCCTCGATCAGCGCCAGCTCCTTGGCCAGCACCTCCCGCACCATGCTGCTCGGCCCTTCTGGCCAGCGCAACGGCAAACCCTGCTGGCACAATTCCCGCAACCAGCTTGCCGGGGTATGCCCCTGGGGCACCAGTTCGCATGGATACTGATATTTCAACTCGCTCAATTCGAACTGGCAGCGCGCTGCGATGGCCAGGGTCTCGGCCAGCAGGTCGGCGGGATAGAGTTCGCCCAGTTGCGCCTGGCTGCGCAGGTGCCGCTCGCCATTGGCAAACAGGAAGCGCCCGGCCTCGGCCACCAGGCAATGTTGGCGGATGGCAGTCATGCAATCCTGCAAGGCGCGGCGACCGCGCACGTGCATGTGCACGTCGCCACAGGCCACGGCGCGAATGCCGACCGTGGCCGCCAGGCCGCGCAAGCGTTCAAGGCGCAAGGTATCGTCACTGCCACGGTGCAGGTGCACGGCCAGCCACAGGCGCTCGCCGAACACGTTGCGCAGCCACTGCCCGGGGGCGGCATCGCCGCTGTCATCGGCTACCCACAAGGCCAGCAAGCCCTGATGGTGCTGCTGCAGGTCATCGCGAAACAGTTGGTACTCGCCCTTCTGCGCCCGTCGCCGGGCCCGGGTGATCAGCGCGCACAGGTTCTGGTAGCCGGCCAGGTCCTGCACCAGCAGCACCAGCCTGGGGCCGTCCTGCAACTGCACTTCACTGCCCACGATCAGCCGCAGCTGGTGTTCCTTCGCTGCTTGCCAGGCCCGGACAATGCCAGCCAGGGTGCATTCGTCGGTGATCGCCAGCGCCTGGTAGCCCTGTTCACGCGCGCGCCGGAACAGCTCGTCGGCGCTCGACGCGCCGCGCTGGAAACTGAAGTTGGACAGGCAATGCAGCTCGGCATAACCCGGGGTGCTCATGCGAACCAGCCCTGCAGCCACAACGGGCCGGCGTTGCTCAGGTCGCGGTAGGCCCAACCGCGCAGGCCATCACGGGTCTCGATGCGGTAATAGTCGCGGCGCACATCGCCGCCATCCCACCAGCCCGACTCGATACGTTCGGCATGGCCTTGCACGCGATAGCCGGCTTCGTCCAGTGCCACGGGGGCCGACAGTAGCCAGCCAGGGCGGCTGCCAGGGGCCACCGGCATGTTGCCCTGGGCCCCCTGCTCTAGCGCTTGCCAGGCACATTCGGGGCGATGATCGGCTGCCGCGCTCAGGCCCTTGACCGCCTCATCACCCAGGCGGGCACGCAGCCGTTCGCGCAATTGCTCCCAGGGTTGCGCCTGTTGCGCACGCGGATCGAACAACGCCTGGTGTTGCGGCACGAAGGGTGGCAGGTCCTCGGCGACCAGCCGCAGGTTGCGCACCGGTGCGGGAATGCGCAGCGGCTCAAGGCGCCCGCGCGCCAGTTCGAACAGCATCGCGGCATCGCGTTCGGCGGCCAGCAGGCCTACCTTCAGCACGGTATCCGGCCCTTCGGCGTGCTCCAGGTACAGGCAGAAACGCTGCACGCCACAGTCACGCCCTGCGAGGAACGCGGCAAGGTCGTTGAGCATGCGCCGCAGTGGGAACAGCAGGGCCTGGTGCGATTCGACATCGAAGTTCAGCTCCAGCCGGCTCTCGAACCGGTCCGGTGGCTGGTAGAAGCCCAGCCCCAGGTTGCGCAGGCCGAGCAGCTGGTCAAGGTGCAACTGCACCTCGGCCGGAAAGCGCCTGGCCAGGCTGTCACGGGGCAAGGCCAGTACCTGGCCCAACTGGCGCAGCCCCATGCGAACAAAGGCTTCGGCAGGCCTGCGCAGGCAAGCCGATACGCTCGATGGGCATGCCCAGCAGCGCCGCACGGGTGGCGTCGGCATCGCTTACGGCCAGGCCATCGTGGCCGTTGGCGAGCATGCGCGCCGCCACCGGGTTGCTGGCCAGCACGATGCGTTGGCGCAAGCCCAGTTCCGCCAGTTCCTGGCGCAGGCGTGCCTCGAACAGCGGCCACGGGCCGAACAGTTGCAGGCTGGAGCCCACCTCCAGCAACAGCGCCCGTGGGTAGTGCAGGCTGACTTGGGCACTGAAGCGGTAGGCCCAGGCCGCCAGCAACTGCTGCACCTGGTCGATGCGCCTGGGGTCGGCTTCGACACAGCTGAAGCCATCGGCCAGCGCACGCGCCGCCGTCAGGGTCTGCCCGGCCCGCAGGCCGAGCGCGGCCGCCGCCGGGTTGACCGCCTGAAGTACGCGTCGCTGGGTCGGCCCGCCAAGCAGCACCAGAGGGGTATCGGGGTCGTCACGCTCACGCAGGACCGTGTCCAGCGCCAGCTGGGGGAACAGGATGCAGGCCCAGAGCATGTTGCATCAGCCCCGCCCCGGGCAGGCGATGGGCAGCGCCGGTGGCATGCCGCCACGGCTTTTCAGCACGCGCCATTGTGCCGGGCGGGTGTCGACGGCAATGCGCAGCGCTGCGGGTGAGGGGTTGTGCGCCGCCTGTTGCGGCCGGCAGGCGAAGGCCAGCGCCTGGCCGGTTTCGGCAGCCACCTGCAAGCGCCGCAGGGCACGGTCATCGGCACGTTCCGGCCAGCACAGCACTGCCGCACAGCTGCCGGAGCGTAAGCACTGCTCGGCGGCCCACAGGGCATCGGCAGGTTCGGCGTCCACGTGCACCAGCCAGCGAAGGTCCACCCCCGCGGCCTGCCAGGCCGGGGCATAAGGAATGAATGGCGGTGCCACCAGCACGATCCGGCTGGCTTCAGCGCTCAAGCGGGCCAGGGTTGGCCACAGCAGCTGCAATTCGCCACACCCTGGGCTGGCCAGCAACAGTTCGCTGAGGGCAGCCGCAGGCCAGCCGCCTTCCGGCAGGCATTGATCAAGGGCCGCATGCCCTGTGGGCTGCAGGCCGAGCGGCCGCGCCTGGGCCTGCCGGCCGCGCCATACCCGGCGCTGGTCGAGCAGCCTGTCGAGGTCGACCACCGCGCCCATCAGTCACGCCTCAGCAAGCCGCAGAACACGCCTTCGATGAAGAACTCCTGTTCAGGCCGCACATCGATGGGCGCATAGGCCGGGTTGCGTGGCAGCAGCCGATAACCGCCGCCCTGGCGCTGCAGGCGCTTGATGGTCACCTCGCCGTCCAGGCGCGCGACCACGATCTGGCCATCGCGGGCGTCGGCCTGCTGGAGGATGCCGACCAGGTCGCCGTCGAAAATGCCGTCGTCGATCATCGAGTCGCCACGCACCTTCAGCAGGTAGTCGGGGGTACGGCGGAACAGGCTGGGGTCGAGCAGCAACTGCTCGTGAATGTCGAGGTCCGGGCCGATGGGGGCCCCTGCCGCCACCTGGCCCAGCACCGGCACTTCGAGGATTTCCGGGCGGCGCAGCCGTTCGGCCAGGCGTATGCCCCGCGCCTGGTTCGGCGTGACGTCGATGTAGCCGGCCTGGCACAGGGCGGTGATGTGCTTGCGCGCGACACTACGCGAGGCAAAACCGAAGCGCGTGGCGATATCGGCCAGGCTCGGCGGCTGGCCGTGATCGGCAATGCGCTCACGGATGAACTCGAAGATGGCGCGGCGTTTTGGGGTTAGATTGTCCATGGAGCACATTTGTACTCTTTTCGGGGCACGCTGAACAGCCCCCTTCGTCGACGGCTTGGCGGCTACGATCAATTGCGTCAGGTTGCCTGGACTGATACTCCGGGGAAAAGGCAGAAGCTTCTGGATAGCGAAACGGGTTTACTTACCCCTGTGTCACCCAGCCACAGGCGCATGCTCGGCAAACAACTCGATCATCCAGTCGATAAATACCCGCACCTTGGCGCTGACGTGGCGATTCGGTGGGAATGCCAGATACATCGGCATTGGCGCCATCTGCCAGTCTTCAAACAGCGGCAGCAGCTCGCCGCTGGCCAGGTGAGGTTTGGCCATGTACTGCGGTAGCCAGATTATCCCCAGGCCAGCCAGGCCGGCGGCAAGGTACGCATTGCCGTCGTCTACCATCAGCTGCGAGCGGCCCTGGGCCTCCACGCGCTCCTCGCCCCGCTGCATCGCGTAGGGCAAGGCTTTGCCCGTACGAAACCAGAGAAAGCCGACGGTGTTGTGGCCGCTCTCCCCTAGCTCACGGGGGTGCACCGGCGTACCGAAGCGCTGCAAATAGCCGGGTGCGGCATAGATGCCGAGTTTCAGATCGCCCACATGCCTTGCCACCAGGGATTGATCGGTGATCTCGCCGCCACGCACCACGCAGTCGACGTTTTCACCAATGATGTCGACGATACGATCGCTCACGCCCACGGTCAGCTGAATTTCCGGATAACGTGCAAAGAACCCTGGCAAGGCTGGTATGAGCAGCATTCGCGCCAGTGGGCTGGGGACATCCACTCGCAGCCGCCCGCGCGGTGACATCGAGGCGCTGGACAAGCTGGTCTCGGCATCGTCCATGTCGACCAGTAGCCGGACGACGCGTTCGTAGTAGGCCGCACCGTCGGCGGTGACATTGACCTTGCGTGTGGTGCGGTTGAGCAGGCGCACTCGCAGCCTCGCTTCCAGTTGCTGAACGAGCTGCGTCACGGTGGTCTTGCTCATGTGCAGTGTGGCTGCCGCCTTGGTGAAGCTGCCAGTTTCCACCACACGGACAAATGCCTGCATTGCATCGAAACGGTCCATTACACGTCTCGCTCGCCCCTGGATTGTCTGGATTATACAAACAGTCATGGCCAGCACTGCCCGTTTATTCAGCTCGGTGGCCTTTTTATAGTGGCTTCACCGTAAACACCGGGCCGCCCGGGCCCCGAACGAGGTATGCAATGTCCAGCAAACGTGATGTGGTTTTCCCGCCTGAGCGCCATGCATTGTATGAGCTCCACCGCTACTCGCCGGCGATTCGCTCCAACGGTTTTCTGTTCGTATCCGGTCAGGTCGGTAGCCGCAAGGACGGCTCGGCAGAGCCGGACCTCGCGGCGCAGGTTCGCACGGCCTTCGCCAACCTCAACGCGATCCTGGCCGAAGCCGGCAGTACTTTCGAGGATGTGGTTGACACGACCATCTTCATGGTCGACCCCGACTCGAAATTCGAAACCATCTGGGGGGTAGCGGCCGAATATTGGGGTGAGGCGCCCTATCCAACGGTGACCGCCATCGGCGTGACCTGGCTGTCGGGCTTCGACTTCGAGATCAAGGTGATCGCAAAATTACCGCAATGATGCTGAAGGCTATATAGCTGGTGGCAGAAGTTCATTTACTGGCCGATGCCATCAGAACACCAAAACAGAAGAAGGTGATGCCGGAGAGTTTGCCGACAATTCGCCCACCGCGGTCGCTCGACAACCAGCCCCTCGCGCTATTGGCCATCAGCGCATACCCAGTGTGTACCAGCAAGACCAGCAACGCGTAGGATGTAACCAGCAAGAAGAATTGACGGTAGTAGTTGTCCTGCGCACTGATGAACTGTGGAAACACCGCCAGGAAGAAGAATCCAGCCTTGGGATTCAGCAGCTGGATCGACAACGCTTCGACCAAGCGCCGCCAGGGTTGCGTGGCAGTCACGGTAAACTCCGGGATGAAACGCTGGGTACGCCACATCTTCACCCCCAGGTACAACAGGTACAACGCGCCGGCGTACTTGAGCACGGTGAACGCCGTTGCCGAGGTCGCCAGGACCAACCCCACGCTGCTGGCCGAGAGCCCGGCGACGATGAAAGCGCCCAAGGCGATGCCAAAGATCCCCGGCAGCGCTCCGCTCCAGCCGTGACGCAGGGCATTGGAGAGAGTCAGCACCACCCCGGGACCGGGGCTTAACACAGTGAAAGTCGCGAGGACAAGGAACAATCCATAACTAGCCATGCAAAATGCCTCCTGGCATCGAACTGAAGAGCGTCAGGGCTGCCAACGGCACCCGAGGATCAATGCCGCATGCAGCAAAGTCCGATCAGCGAAGCGGATGCTTGTTGCGCACATGGACGAAGACCAGAACAGAGCGGCGTCAGAGTGGCGTGAAACACCATCGCTTACAAACGCTTTATTTGCGCCCCTGATGTGACAAAATTAGACACATGAGCAGAGACCTCCCCCCCTTGAATGCCCTCCGGGCCTTTGCCTCGGCTGCGCGTCACCAGAGCTTCAGCCGTGCCGCCGAGGAGCTGCATGTCACCCACAGTGCTGTCAGCCGCCATATACGCCTGCTCGAAGAGCACCTTGGCGTAATGTTGTTCGAACGCCGAAGTCGGCAGTCGGTACTTACCCCGAGTGGCCAGACTTACTATGAACAGATCAGCCTGGGCCTGGCGCAGATCGCCAACGCCACCCAGGCCCTGACCCGAAGCAGTGCATCGAGCAAGGTGATCATCAATGTCCGCCCGTCCTTTGCCGTGCGCTGGCTGATCCCTCGGTTACCGGATTTCATGACGCAGTTTCCGGAGATTCAGCCCGAGATCTCGACCAGCACCCTGGCCCCCGACCCATCGCGTGAGGCCTTCGATTTGGTAGTGCGCCGTGGCAGCGCCGGCTGGGCGGCCAACCTTGAACCGAGCATGCTGTTCGAGGACGAGCTGCTGCTGGTTGCCGCGCCTTCTCTTCTGGAGGCAATACCGGTTCAGGCGCCGTCGGATGTGCTGCACCATACCCTGCTCTCGGGCAGGACACGCAGTGGGGATTGGCAGGCCTGGTGCAAGCTGGCCGGTATCAGTCAGGCAAGACAACGGCCAGCGCTGCAGTTCGATCACATGCACCTGGTGCTGCAAGCTGCCGTCGACGGCCTTGGCCTGGCGCTGTGCCCGACCACGCTGCTGGGCAAGGATCTTGCCACCGGCCGACTGCACACCCCGCTGCCTCATCTACGACTGCCCCTGACTCGCTATTACTATGGGGTGTCGAAAGATGCGGTCGCCGAGACCCAGGTATTTATCGACTGGATGCGCTCGCAGCTCCAGCATGACACCTGTGCACATCCTTGATCAGCGCCCGCTGCCAAGACGTGTGCCAGCGCAGACTGCCCCCAGATCACCTCGGATTGACATCCCGTTCGTAAGCGGAATCAACGACCAGCCATGACTGGTTTCCGATGCAGCGCTCCAATAGACCAGATAGTGGAAATATATTTTGCGCACTAATTATTAGCGCGCATTATCAGGCCCAGGCAGCAAGCATTCGCTGATCCCACTACCCAAGCTAACGGAGAATGATCATGACCTTCATCAAAGCAATCGCCATCGCCACCCTGACCTTCGGCAGCAGCGTCGTCGCCTTCGCCGAGACCGCCTCTCCGTACCAGTACGGCATGAACCTGGACATCGCCCAAGTGATCGCGGTGGAAGCCTCGAGCCACGCCAACGGCCAAGCAGACACCGCCACCCTCACCTACCGTGACAGCGACGGCAAGGTGCAGAAAATAAGCTACCTGCGCCCAGCCACCTACGCCAACCAGAACTGATGACCAAACCTCGAAGGCCGGAGCGCGACAACGGCCGGTTACTCAGTTGGCTTTCCAGCTTTGGCAGTTGCTGACTCGATGCGCAGGCGCCAATCCCGAGCTCGAGCACAGCCCTGCCAAGGCTGCCGTACTCCAGTACACTCAGGACAGTGGAGTTCACGTAACTCCAAAGGCGAAGAGTCTCCCTTCTGGCCTGCCCACGATTTCTGGACCTGGATACCCAATGCTGACTGCCCTGCTTTTCGACCTCGACGGAACCCTCACCGACACTGACACCTTGCACCTGCAGGCCTTCCGCCAACTGCTGCGCGAGCATGACGGCCGCGAGCTGAGCCAGGCGCAGTTCGATACCCAGGTCAGCGGCCGTGCCAATGGTGAACTGTTCGCCGAGCTGTTTGCCGGTGCCAGTGCCGAACAGTGCCGGGTGCTGGCTGACCGCAAGGAAGCGCTGTTCCGCGACATGGCGCCGTCTCTGGAGCCGATGCCGGGCCTTTTGCGCCTGTTGGAACATGCCCGGGCCCGAGACATCGGCATGTGCGTAGTGACCAACGCGCCGCGGCTGAACGCCGAGCACATGTTGAATGCCATGGGCCTGGGCCAGCGCTTTGAACATGTGCTGGTGGCCGAGGAACTGGCACGGGCCAAGCCGGACCCGTTGCCCTACCTGACCGGGTTGCAACGGCTGGGTGCCGAGGCCGGGCAGGCACTGGCCTTCGAGGATTCGCTGCCGGGGGTGGCGGCAGCGCGTGGCGCGGGGATTTTTACCGTGGGCGTGGCCACTACGCAGGCGCCGGAGCGGTTGCTGGCGGCGGGGGCCGGGTTGGTGATCGATGATTTCAACGAGCCGGCGTTGTGGGCGTTGATCGGATCCATGCAATGAGCATACGGGGCCAACCCATGCTGATCGACGAAGAACTGACCCTCAAGAAGCTGGAAACCTTCCTCGCCTTCATGCGCACCGGCAACCTCGGCCGCGCCGCCGCCGAGCTGGCCACCAGCGCCGTCAGCGTGCACCGCGCCATCCACTCGCTGGAAAGCGCACTGCGCTGCCCGCTGTTCAAGCACGAAGGCCGCCAGCTGATCCCGCTGGAAAGCGCCTACGTGCTGGAAAAGAAAGCCCGCCAGCTGATCCTGGACGCCGAGCAGATGGTCCGTCAGACCCGCGAGGCCGCCGGTTTCTACGCCGAGCGCTTCCGCCTGGGCGCGCTCTACTCGCTGACGGTGAAAACCGTGCCCAAGCTGGTCATGGGCCTGAAGCTGCGCCGCAGCGAACTCAACATCGACCTGACCCTGGGTTCCAACGTCGACCTGCTGCAGCGTCTGAAGAACCACGAGCTGGAGGCCATCCTCGTGTCGCTCGACGAAAGCATCAGCGACCCGGCCTGCGAGCAGCTGCCGCTGTTCTCCGACGACATCTTCCTCGCCGTGCCCATCGATTCACCCTTCGCCGAGAAGGCCGAGGTGGACCTGGCCGACCTGGCCGACTCCACCTTCATCACCCTGACCCAGGGCTTTGCCACCCACCGTGATGGTGCACGGGTGTTCCAGCAAGCCGGCTTCGAACCCAAGGTGGCCATGCAGGTGAACGATATCTTCACCCTGCTGAGCATGGTCAGCTCGGGCGTGGGCTTTGCTCTGCTGCCCGGGCGTATCGCGGCGGTGTACGAAAACCGGGTCCGGTTGATTGCCCTGAAGCCGCAATATCGCCTGCAGCAGCATATCGGCGTGGTGTTCCTCAAGGCGCGGGAGCGTGAGCCGAACCTGCTGGCGTTGCTGGCGGAGTGCCGCATGTACAGCCTGGAGCGCTGAATTTTGTTGTTTGCTGCACTCGCCTCTTCGCGGGCTTGCCCGCTCCCACAGGTACCGAGCATGTCTCAGGCAATGCACCATTCCCTGTGGGAGCGGGCAAGCCCGCGAAGAGGCCAGTACAAGTCCCCGCTAAACCACCAGGGCCCGCTGCACCTCGCCCACCGTGCTAGCCAGGCTGTTCAGGTGCAGGTTCAACACCCGCTCCACCGGCGCCTGATCCAGCGGCCAGTGCAAGGCAATGCTCCCGGCCAGACGCCCTTCGGCATGCACCGGCAGGGCAATCGCGCGGATAAGGAACGGCAAACGCACCGGGTACTCCCAGTGCCCTTCGGTTCGCTGGCCGAATCCCTTGCTCGCGTCCTCCTCGATATCGCGCAGTACCGTCTCGTCGCCCACCCGCTCATGGGCCGCCAGACGCTGCACTTCATCGACCGCCAGCTCACCCAGGCATGCCCGCCCCATCGCCGAGTGGAACAGGCTGGCATGGTGCCCGACGATCTGACAGGTGTGCGGGTAGCGCTTGCGCAATACCTGGGGAATGGCGCTCTCCATCACCTCCAGCCGCTCGCCATCGAAACACGACAGGTCAGCCACCAACCCGGTGCGCTCGCTCAACGCCAGCAACATGGGCGCTGCGCTTTCCACCAGGCGCCGCTTGAAACGCAGTTGGCGATCTCCGAACAGGCGCCGCGCGCACAGCCGGTAACGCCGGTCGCTGAGGCCGCGGTAAACCCAGCCCTGCTCCTGCAAGGTGGCGAGCATGCGCGATACCGTGGCCTTGGGCAGCGCCGTCAGGTAATGCAGTTCTTCCAGGCCCAGCGCCTGGTGTTCTCCCAGCAGGTCGACAATGGCCAGCGCCCGCTCCACCGAACGCACGCCGCCACTGTCTGCCGTGATGCCCATGAGTGTGACCTCCTTGTAGCCGGATGGTCAGGATAGCCAGCAAGATCCGCGCCTGCCCAGCAGTTTCATGGCACTTGCAGCCTCCGGGGTGGGCGCCGCGCTACCCAGCGGGTGAGTTGTTCATGGGCATGGGCCAGCTGCAACACGGCATGGTCGGCCTGGGCCGGGCCGATGATCTGCAGGCCCATCGGCAACCCGGCAGCATTGAAACCGACCGGTACGCTGATGCTCGGCAAACCGGCCAGGGTCGGCCCTATCACCACTTCCATCCAGCGGTGGTAGGTGTCCATCGTCCGCCCCCCGACCACCGTTGGCCAAGGTTGCCGTGCATCGAACGGGAACACCTGGGCCGAGGGCAGCAGCAGAAAATCGTAACGCTCGAACAGCTTGCCCAGCGCACGGTACCAGTCGCTGCGGGCCACTGAAGCCTGGTACACCACCGTAGCACCCAGTTGCAGGCCACCCTCCACTTCCCACTGTGCCTCGGGCTTGAGCAGCGCGCGCCTGCCCGGGTCGGCATAGGCCGCGCCGAGGTTGCCGTGCACCAGGAAGTGGCGGTGGGTCAGCCAGCATTGCCACAAACGCGCCAGGTCGAACGCCGGCTGGCAGGCCTCGACCCGGCAACCCAGTTCCGCGATGTCCGCCAGGGCCGCTTCGCACAGGCTCAGTACTCCGTCATCCATCGCCAGGTAGCCATCGTAGTCGCCCAGCCAGCCAACCCGCACGCCTCGGAAATCGCGCTGCAACCCGGCGGCAAAATCACATCGGCCCTCGCCCAGTGACAACGGTGCCCGCGCATCGAAGCCCGCCTGGATCGACAACAGCCGCGCCACATCCACCACGCTGCGGCCCATCGGCCCCTCGGTGGCCAACTGCTGTACGAACAGTTCCGGCGCCGGACCATGGGGCACCCGGCCCTGCGACGGGCGCAGGCCATACACGTTGTTGAACGCCGCCGGGTTGCGCAGCGAGCCCATCATGTCGCTGCCGTCGGCAACCGGCAGCAGGCGCATGGCCAGCGCTGCCGCCGCTCCGCCGCTGCTGCCCCCGGCCACCTTGCCCGGGTCGTAGGCATTGGTGGTGGTACCGAACAGGGTGTTGTAGGTCTGCGAGCCGAGGCCGAATTCCGGCACATTGCTCTTGCCCACGATCAGCGCTCCACTAGCCCTTACCCGCGCCACGCTGATCGCGTCCTGCTCGGGCACCTGCTCGGCGAACAGCGGCGAACCCAGGGTGGTGCGCAGCCCGGCAGTGGCAGCCAGGTCCTTGATCGCCTGGGGCATGCCATGCATCCAGCCGCGCGAATGGCCGCGGGCCAGCTCGCGGTCACGCTCATCGGCCTCGGCCAGCAGTACCTCGGCCGGGCGCAGCGACACCAGCGCATTGACCTGCGGGTTGAAGCGTTCGATATGCGCCAGATAGGCCTGCATCACCTCCCGGCACGACATCTGGCGGGCATGGATGGCCCTGGACAATGCCTCGGCATCGAGGGCAACGATGGGGTCGATGGCTAGCGGCATCACGGTTTCACTCCAAGGTTGAAAGCGGCAGGCTTGCCCGCGCGTGGGGCTTCTTTCAGGCAATAGGTACCCAGCAGTGTCAGCAGGCAGGCAAACAGCACGTAGAACGACGGCGCCACCGGGGTACCGAGCACCTTGCTCAGCCAGGTGACGATCAACGGGGCGAAGCCGCCGAACACCATCACCGCTACGTTATAGGCCACCGATACACCGGTAGAACGCACCTCGACCGGGAACTGCTCGGCCAGGGCCGTGGGCGCCGGCCCGAAGAAGCCACCGATGGCGGTGCACAGCAGCAGTTGCATCACCAGCAGGCGCTCCAGCGACGGCGCGGCAGCCACCCACACATACAACGGATAGACCATGACGAAGAACGCCAGGGTGAAGGCCATCAGCACCGGTCGCCGCCCCAGCCGGTCAGACAATGCACCGGACAGTGGAATCACCACCGTCATCAGCCCCACGGCAAGCATCTGCACCAGCAGCACCTGGTCCAGCGGCAACCCCAGGTTCTTGTGGGCGAAGGTCGGCATGTTCACCAGCACCACGTAGAACGACACCGTCGCTCCACAGGCCAGGCCCATCGATACCAACAGGCTGCGCCGATGCTCACGCAGCACCTGCCACAGGCTGGGCGACTGGCCCTTGGCCTGGCGTCGCGCCTCGATGAACTCCTCGGGTTCTTCCATGTGCTTGCGAATCCACAACCCCACCGGGCCGATCAGCAGGCCGAGCACGAACGGGATACGCCAGCCCCAGCTGTCCAGCGCCGCAGGCGTGCACAAGTGGGTGACCAAGGCCACCATCGCCGCCCCGGAGAACACCGCCAGGCACTGCCCCACCAGCTGCCAAGAGCCATACAGGCCCTTGCGGTGGGCCGGCGCGCTTTCCACCAGGAAGGCCGTGGCGCTGGCGTACTCGCCACCGGTGGCAAAACCTTGCAGCATGCGCGCCACCACGATCAGCATCGGCGCGGCCATGCCGATGGCCAGGTAGTCGGGGGCAAAGGCGATCATGGCAATGGACACGGTCATCAGCCGGATGATCATCTGCATCGCTGCCTTGCGGCCTTTGCGGTCGGAATACATGCCCAGCAGCACGCCGCCCACCGGGCGCATGAAAAAGCCGACGCCGAAGGTGGCCAGGGCCATCAGCAGCGAGGCGTATTCGTCGTCGGAGGGGAAGAACTGGCGGGCGATGATGCTGGCCAGAAAACCGTACACGATAAAGTCATACCACTCCAGGGCGTTGCCGATGACGGCGGCGACCACTTGCCGGGTACGTGACACGCCGGTGCTCGAAGTCTGCATAGAAAACACTCCACACAATGATTGGGTGATCGCCCAGGCGCGGTCGCGCCCGGGTTCCAGCGGCAGTCGTCAAAAGAAAAGGTCAGGCAGGCGCGAGCCAGCGCTCTGCCAGCGCGCCCCAGTAGGCGGCGCCGGTTAGCAGGATGTCGTCGTTGAAGTCGTAGGCAGGGTTGTGCACCATCGGCCGCGCTACACCGTTGCCGATGAACAGGTAGGCGCCCGGGCAGCGTTGCAGCATCCAGGCGAAGTCTTCGCTGCCCATCAGCTTGCGGGTATTGCCATCCACGGCCTCGGCACCGAGCAACTCCACCCCCACCTGCCGGGCGAAGGTGTTTTCCGCGGCGTGCGTTGACCAACACCGGGTAGGCCGGGCGGTGTTCAATGGTAGCGCGGCAGCCAAAGCTCTCGGCCTGGCTGACGATAATGGCCCGCACCCGCTCCAGGGTCTGCGCCCGGACCTCGGCGTTCAGCGCACGCAGGCTCAGGCGCAGCAGCGCCTGCTGCGGGATCACGTTGGCGGCTTCGCCGGCCTGCAAGGCGCCGACGGTGACCACGGCCGCCTCCTGCGCATCGATATTGCGCGCCACCACGGTTTGCAGCGCCATCACCACACTGGCCGCCGCCACCAGCGGGTCGACGGTCAGGTGCGGCATCGAGCCATGGCCGCCAACCCCGTCCAGGGTCACCGTGAGCAGGTCTTGCGAGGCCATCATCGGCCCCTCGCGAAAGCCCAGGTGCCCTGCCGGCAGCCCGGGCATGTTGTGCATGCCGAACAGTGCATCGCAAGGGAAGCGCTCCAGCAGGCCATCGGCCAGCATCGCCTCGGCGCCGCCCTGACCTTCCTCGGCCGGCTGGAAGATCAGCGTCAGCGTGCCATCGAACTGCCGGGTCGCCGCCAGATAGCGCGCGGCGCCCAGCAGCATGGTGGTATGCCCGTCATGGCCGCAGGCGTGCATGCAGCCCTGGTGCTGGCTGCTGTAGACGACACCGGTGGCCTCGTGGATGGGCAGCGCGTCCATGTCGGCGCGCAGGCCCAGGCGGCGTGAGCTGCTGCCGTTGCGCAGTACGCCGACCACACCGGTCTTGCCGATACCTGTATGCACCTCGTAGCCCCATGCTTCGAGCAGACGGGCGACCAGCGCCGAAGTGCGGCTTTCTTCGAAACCCAGTTCCGGGTGAGCGTGGATATCGTGACGGATTGCATGCAGGTCGCTGGCCACATCGTTCAGCCAGGCCAGGATGTGCTGATGTCGGGACATGTAGAGTCTCCTCGCGCGGGTGGTTTCCCGTTCTTGTTGTTCGCCTTGAGGTCACGACAGGTGAGGCAGGTCGTGCTTGGCTGACAGATAAACGCGAGGAGCGATGAAGCACAATCGAATCTGGTTTCGCACGGTGGAACCGAAACGTGGGTTGCCAGGGTGACCGTCACACTTTTTCAGCCATGCGCACTAACAATACTTTTTCCGGCAGGGGTTCGAGGATGGCCGACTCCTGGCCACGTAGTCGATTCCATCCGGTAACTTCTTTAACGGACTCTACTGCCAGTCTGCGCAGTGGCAGCCTGTGCAAGCGGGCTTCCCGATAGGTCGACCTGACATCGCCATACAACTGCCGCAACTTGCCCACCCCCGCGACAGACGCCGCCCCCAACCCAAATGCCGTAAATGCTTCACTGGCTAATGAGGCAGTGGGAAATGCATAGGCCATCACCACGCCGGGCACTTTAGTCAGGGTACTGAACAAGCCACCGTTAAAGATCATCGCATTGTTGGTTCGGCTCGAGGCATCGAATTCTTTGGGCACTGGCAGGCCCTTGGCTTTGGCGACCGAGCGTTTGACAATTGTCCTGGAGGCTTTGTTAAGTGCCGACAGCATGCCCACCGATCCCCATACAAGCCCTGTTGACTGCCCGATGATGCGCGTGGGTGAATGGCCGTCACGGTCCACATTGTTTATCGGGTCGCCCTTGCAATAGGCATAGGCATTAAGCCCTCCCCGACCAAACGGGCTGA
Organism: Pseudomonas putida; assembly: GCA_029953615.1. Lineage (NCBI taxonomy): Bacteria > Pseudomonadati > Pseudomonadota > Gammaproteobacteria > Pseudomonadales > Pseudomonadaceae > Pseudomonas > Pseudomonas putida. The sequence goes on from CP124529.1 coordinate 5,289,134, forward strand.
ATATGTCCGGGCGATGGAAGCGCATCAACACGGTGTCATACGTACGCTTGCCATTGCCCAACAGGTAACAGCGCGGCAATGATGCTCCTGGCTCTCCGGCAAAGGCCAACAAGAGGCCGGTCTGGATTACCCGATAGCCATAGGGTGTATAGGGTTTTATTGGGATATTGTTACCCGCCTGGATTGATGACTGCTGATCAGTTGCCAGTAATGTCGAAGTTTGCATGATTACAAGTTCCTGTTGTTCGTGTTCGCCAAACCACACTAACTACAAGCACCTATCTCGATAACTCGCAGATTTGCTAAGGGGAAACATTGCCACGCACGAGCGCTGCAATTGCTGTTACCTTGGGCGCACTGTTCAGCTACAGCCAAGGACTGCGTCATGCCCCCACGCCAAACCACCCCAAGCGGCTTCGTTCGTGTGCGGGGCGCCCGCGAGCACAACCTGAAGAACATCGATGTCGATATCCCCCGTGACGCACTTGTGGTGTTCACCGGCGTGTCCGGCTCGGGCAAGTCCTCGCTAGCCTTCTCCACCCTCTACGCCGAAGCCCAGCGCCGCTACTTCGAATCGGTCGCGCCCTATGCCCGGCGCCTGATCGACCAGGTTGGCGTGCCGGATGTGGATGCCATCGAGGGCCTGCCGCCAGCGGTGGCGCTGCAGCAGCAACGCGGCACGCCGAGTGCACGTTCCTCGGTGGGCAGCGTGACCACTCTGTCCAGCTCGATCCGCATGCTTTACTCCCGCGCCGGCCACTACCCGGCCGGCCAGGCAATGCTGTATGCCGAGGATTTCTCGCCCAACACGCCCCAGGGCGCCTGCCCGGAATGCCATGGCATGGGCCGGGTCTACGAAGTGAACGAAGCGACCATGGTCCCCGACCCGTCGCTGACCATCCGCGAGCGCGCTGTGGCAGCCTGGCCCATGGCCTGGCAGGGGCAGAACCTGCGCGACATCCTGGTGACGCTAGGCTACGACGTCGATATCCCCTGGCGCGACCTGCCACAGGCGCAGCGCGACTGGATCCTGTTTACCGAAGAAACCCCCACTGCGCCGGTGTATGCCGGGCTGACCCCGGCGCAGACCCGCGCCGCCCTCAAGCGCAAGCAGGAGCCCAGCTACCAGGGCACGTTCATGGGTGCCCGGCGTTACGTGCTGCACACCTTCATGCACTCGCAAAGCGCCCAGATGCGCAAGCGCGTCGCCCGGTTCATGCGCCCCAGCCCCTGCCCGCTGTGTCACGGCAAGCGCCTGAAGCGCGAGGCGCTGGGTGTGACCTTCGCCGGCCTGGATATCGCCGAGCTGTCGCACCTGTCGCTGCAGGCGCTGGCCGGGGTATTGCGCAAGGTGGCGGCAGCGGACTACCTGGCCCAACAGCAGGACGACCTGACTCTGGAAAAGCGCCTGGCGGCGCAACGCATCGCCAATGAACTGCTCGAACGCATCGATACCCTGCTGGACCTGGGTCTGGGCTACCTGGCCCTGGAGCGCAGCACACCGACCCTGTCCTCTGGCGAGCTACAGCGCCTGCGCCTGGCCACCCAGCTGAACTCGCAACTGTTCGGCGTGATCTACGTGCTCGACGAGCCGTCGGCAGGCTTGCACCCGGCCGACAGCGAAGCCCTGTTCGAAGCGCTGCTGCGCCTGAAGCGGGCTGGCAACTCGGTGTATGTGGTGGAGCACGACCTGGACACCATGCGCCGCGCCGACTGGCTGGTTGATGTAGGGCCTGCAGCTGGCGAGCATGGCGGCACCATCCTCTACAGCGGGCCCCCCAAAGGCCTGGCCCAGGTCGAGCAGTCGAGTACCCGGGCCTACCTGTTCAGTGCAGCGGCACAGACCACCCGCACACCACGCCAGGCCCACGACTGGCTGAAGCTCGAAGGCATCTGCCGCAACAACCTGAACAACCTCAGTGCAGAATTCCCGCTGGGCTGCTTTACCGCCGTCACCGGTATTTCCGGCTCGGGCAAGTCGAGCCTAGTCAGCCAGGCCCTGCTGGAGCTGGTGGGTACGCACCTGGGCCATGCCGAGCAGCGCAACGAGCCCGAAGAGCAGAGCCTGGAAGATGAACCCGAACAGGCCAGCAGCGGGCATGTGAGCGCGGGCCTTGGCAGCATCAGGCGCTTGGTGCAGGTCGACCAGAAGCCGATCGGCCGTACACCACGCTCCAACCTGGCCACCTACACCGGCCTGTTCGACCATGTGCGCAAGCTGTTCGCCGCCACCGAGCAGGCCAAGGCAAAAGGCTTCGATGCCGGGCGTTTTTCCTTCAACGTTGCCAAGGGCCGCTGTGAAAACTGCGAGGGCGAAGGCTTCGTCAGCGTCGAGTTGCTGTTCATGCCCAGCGTCTATGCGCCCTGCCCGACCTGCCATGGCGCCCGTTACAACCCGGACACCCTGGCGGTGAGCTGGCAAGGCATGAACATTGCCGAAGTGCTGCAATTGACGGTTGACCAGGCCCTGCAGGTATTCGCCGAACAGCCAGCAGCGCGGCGCTGCCTGCAGGTGCTGCAGGACATCGGCCTGGGCTATCTGCGCCTGGGCCAGCCGGCCACCGAACTGTCTGGCGGCGAGGCGCAGCGCATCAAGCTGGCCACCGAGCTGCAACGCATGGCCCGCGGGGCGACGTTGTATGTACTGGACGAGCCTACCAACGGTTTGCACCCGCAGGACATCGACCGGCTGCTGGTCCAGCTCAACCGCCTGGTCGATGGCGGGCACAGCGTGGTGGTGGTCGAGCATGACATGCGGGTGGTGGCGCAGAGCGACTGGGTGATCGACATCGGGCCGGGGGCCGGGGATGCCGGGGGGCAGGTAGTGGTCTGCGGGACGCCGCAGGTGGTGGCCAGGTGTGCTGAAAGCCGCACTGCGGCGTTTCTGGCCAAAGCCTTGTAGCGCCTGCACCGGCCTCTTCGCGGGCTTGCCCGCTCCCACAGGTTCACCACAGTCTTGCAAGCTGTGCAGTACCTGTGGGAGCGGGCAAGCCCGCGAAGAGGCCGGCACAGGAGATAGACTGTTTTCATCCCCCGGCACCCTCAAGTACAGTCTGCCCCATGGACAAATACGCCCCCCGCCAGTGGCTCCCCCACGAAAAACCCAGCCTGCCGGGCTCCCCCTCCACGCCCCTGCACTCCCCCGCCAAACGCCTGGCCTACGGCGTGGTCGGGCTGCTGGTGGCCATCACTGGTGGCCTGGGCAACGCGCTGGTCACCGCCAACCTGGTGTTCCTGCAAGGTGCGCTGGGCGCAACCACGGCGGAGATGGCCTGGCTGCCGGCCGCCTACGTGATGACCAACGTGTCCATCAACCTGCTGCTGGTGAAGTTCCGGCAGCAGTTCGGCCTGCGCGCGTTCACCGAGGTGTTCCTGGTGCTCTATGCCCTGGTTACCTTCGCCCACCTGCTGGTCAACGACCTGAACTCGGCCATCGCCGTACGTGCGGCTCATGGCATGGTCGGTGCCGCGCTCAGCTCGCTGGGGCTTTACTACATGATCCAGGCGTTCCCGGCACAATGGCGGCTGAAGGCGATGGTGCTGGGCCTGGGCGCCTCGCAACTGGCGCTGCCGCTGGCGCGGATCTTTTCCGAAGACCTGCTGCAGATCGCCGAATGGCGCGGCCTGTACCTGTTCGAACTGGGCCTGGCACTGGCCGCTCTGGGCTGCGTGCTGATGCTCAAGCTCCCCCCCGGTGACCGCTTCAAGACCTTCGAGCCGCTGGACTTCCTCACCTTCTCGCTGATGGCCAGCGGCACCGCGCTGCTGTGCGCCGTGCTGTCACTCGGGCGAATCGACTGGTGGCTGGAGGCGCCCTGGATCGGCATGGCCCTGGCGGCCTCGATCGCGCTGGTATTCAGCGGCCTGGCCATCGAGCACAACCGCCAGAACCCGTTGCTGATGACCCGCTGGCTGGGCAGCGGCGCGATCATTCGCCTGGCGCTGTGCGTGGTGCTGATCCGCATGGTCACCTCAGAGCAATCCACCGGGGCGGTCGGCTTCCTGCAGGCGCTGAACCTGGGCAGCGAGCAGATGCGCACGCTGTACGCGGTCATGCTCCTTGGCGCAGTGGCCGGCCTGGCCGGCAGTGCCCTCACCATCAACCCCAACCACCTGGTGATCCCGCTGCTCATCTCGTTGCTGGCCATGGCCACCGGCGCCTTCATGGACAGCAGTTCGAGCAACCTCACTCGCCCTGCGCAGATGTACCTCAGCCAGTTCCTGCTGGCATTCGGCAGCACCTTCTTCCTCGGCCCGTCCATGGCCCTTGGCATCAGCCATGTCCGTGCCAACCCGCGCAACCTGGTGAGTTTTTCGGTACTGTTCGGCATCTGCATACAACCTTGGCGGCCTGATTGGCGCGGCGCTGCTGGGCACCTTCCAGACCTGGCGGGAAAAATTCCACTCCAGCCACCTGATGGATCGCCTCAGCTACCTGGAGCCGTTGGTCACGGCGCGTGTGCAAAGTGGCGGCGCCGGCTACGGCGGCATCATCGCCGACCCGGCCCTGCGCAGCGAAGCCGGCATGCGCCTGCTGGCCAGTGCCGCCACCCGCGAGGCGAATATCATGGCCTACAACGATGTGTTCGTGCTGATCGGCAGCATCGCTATCCTGACCATGGTCTGGATCTGCATTCGAAGCACCTGGCTCTGGCACACGAAACGCCGAACCATTTCCCCTGACTCCACCCCCGGCGCGCCCACCCGATGACCGACGACACCCGCACCACGACCACCACTGCCATTGCCGAAACCCCGGAGGGCGCCACGCCGCCCAGCGAGCCGACCAGCCCGGTGCGTTCGCGGCGGGTGCGTATCCTGTCGTCGATCAGCTTCGCCTGCGTGGCCCTGGCCGGCATCCTGCTGGTGTTGTACGCCTGGCGTCTGCCGCCATTCAGCAGTGCCATCGAAAGCACCGAGAACGCGCTGGTACGCGGCCAGGTGACCATCATCGGGCCGCAGTTGAGCGGCTATATCGTCGATGTGCCGGTGCATGACTTCCAGTTCGTCAAGGCCGGCGACCTGCTGGTGCAACTGGATGACCGCATCTACAAACAACGCCTGGCCCAGGCCATCGCCCAGCTGCAGCAACAACAGGCGGCCCTGGCCAACAACCTGCAGCAGCGTAAAAGTGCCGAGGCCAGCATTGCCCAGCGCCAGGCTGCCATCGACGATGCTGCGGCCCAGGCAGCCAAGGCCAGGGCCGACCTCAGCCGCAACCAGGCGCTGGTCAGCGATGGCTCGGTGTCACGCCGCGACCTGGACCTGGCCCGCGCCAGTGAGGCCGCGGCGGTCGCCAGCCTGGCCCAGGCCAAGGCGGCCCTGGAAATCGCCCGCCAGGATCGCGAAACCGTGGTGGTCAACCGGGCCGCGCTGGAGGCCTCGGTGGAAAACGCCAAGGCCGCCGTGGAGCTGGCCCGCATCGACCTCGACAACACCCGCGTCACCGCCCCGCGCGACGGCCAGCTGGGGCAGATCGGTACGCGCCTGGGGGCTTATGTCAATTCCGGCGCGCAGCTGATGGCGCTGGTACCCGACACCCTGTGGGTGATTGCCAACATGAAAGAAACCCAGATGGCCAATGTACGCATAGGCCAGCCGGTGAGTTTTACCGTGGATGCGCTGAACCACCTGAAGCTGCATGGGCACGTGCAGCAGGTTTCACCGGCCACCGGCTCCGAGTTCGCCTTGCTGCAGGCGGATAATGCCACCGGCAACTTCGTCAAGATTGCCCAGCGCATTCCGGTACGGATTACCGTGGATGCCGACCAGCCAGAGGCCAAACGCTTGCGGCCGGGGATGTCGGTGGTGGTCAGTATCGATACGCGTAGCCAGGATTGATTTGTTGCCACTGGCCTCTTCGCGGGTAAACCCGCTCCCACAGGTTCACCACAGGTCTTCAAAACTGTGCAATACCCGCAAAGAGGCCAGCGAAGCACATGCAGAGATGCCGTCTTGCCATGATTGCACCGCTCTGGCCCGTAGGTTCTAATCGCGCACGACCCGTTTGCCTTCGTCACTCAAGGAAGTGTCACCATGTACAGGAAGACCCTGCCGCTGGCGCTGTTGGCCACCCTGGCCGGTTGCTCGAACAGCGAGGACACCAGCGAGGCCAGTTTCCACAAGGCCGCCCAGGCCTACCTCGATAGCCAATACCCGTACTGCTTCATCACCAGTTCATTCCCCACCAGAACCCAGGATTTCGACCTCCATGGCACCAACAAGGCACTGCATGCCTTGGCCCAGGTAGGCGTGGTCAGCGAAAAGGAGATTTCGCGCACCGAGGTGCCCGCCCGCCTGTGGCAAGCGGCACGCACGGACATCTACTACGCCTATGACCTCACCGACGAAGGCCGAAAGTACTACAAGGCAGATAGCGGGCTGTGCTTCGGCAAGGCTCAGGTCACCGCGATCGAGCAGTTCAGTGAGCCGAGCGAGGTGACCGGGCAGAAGATGTCGAATGTGACCTATGCCTACAAGATCACCGGGTTACCGGCTTGGGCTGCCAATGAACAAGTGAAAGCCAGCGTCGCGGAACTGGGCAAGGCGGTGGCCAGCAATGACACGCCGCTCAAGGAAACCCGGGCGATGGTGCTAACCAGCCAGGGGTGGCGGTTGCAGGAGAAATAGCCGTTTGCCGTGTCGGCCTCTTCGCGGGTAAACCCGCTCCCACAGGTCCCTCACAGGCCTTGAGACCTGCGCAGTACCTGTGGGAGCGGGTCTACCCGCGAAAGGGCCGGTACAGGTTTTACATCCACCAGGCCAGCACCACCGGCAACCAGGCAAACGACAGCACCGTGGAACACATCACCAGGTTCGCCACCTGCTCCGGCTCGCGATTGGCGCGCACCGCCATCAGGTAGTTGAACACCGCCACCGGCATTGCCGACTGCACCACCAGCACTGCGCGCTCCAGGCTGGCCATGCCCAGCGCCGCGCCTACTGCCCAGCCCACGGCAGCCCCCAGGCCGATGCGCAAACCGCCCAGCAGCATACCCCTGCCCACATGGCGCAGGCGGATGCTGGCCAGCGACACACCCAATGTCAGCAACATCAGCGGAATGGTCATGCCGCCCAGCAGGTCTGCCGTATTGGCCAGCCAGCGCGGCAGTTTGAAATCAAGAAAGATGATCGGCATGGCGCCGGCCAGGCTGATCACGATGGGGTTGCGCAGCAGTGCCTTGAGCGATGCGGCAGTACCGGAGATTGCCATGCCGAGTGTGAACTGCACGATCGACAGGGTCAGGAAGAACGCCACGGCCAGGGCCAGGCCGTGTTCGCCAAAGGCATACAGGCTGATCGGCAGGCCCATGTTGCCGGTATTAGGGAACATGAACGCCGGCAACAGCACTCGCCAGTGCATGCCCGAAGCGCGACACACCAGCAAGCCGGCCAGGGCCATGCCCAAGGTGCACAGCAGGCAGGCCATGGCCATGCTGGTGAAGGCGTTCGGGTCCAGTTCGGTGCGGCTGAGCGTAGACAGTACCAGCGACGGGGTGCCGACGGTCATCACCACCCGAGCGATGAATTCGGTGGGGTAGTCCAGGCCCTTGCGGGCCCAGGCATAGCCGATGCCGGCGACGATGAAAACCGGCGCCAGCACGGCGAACAGCGAAGCGAACATGGTGGCCTTCCTTGGAAGTGGGCCCGGTATTATGCCGCAGGCTGCGGCGTCTCGTCGCACACCCATGCCCCTTGGGCAAAGCCGCACAAGCCCGTAGAATCGCGCTTCCTTTTCGCCTGTCGCCTTGAACGGTGGCAACCGGCAGCGTCGCATCCAGCCCAGGCACATCCGTGCAGCCCTCGGCCCCGTCAGGGTCGAGCCGGTGTGCGCGTCCGAAAAGGCGCTCATCCGCTCATCCAACCAGAGGTACCTATGTCTCCGCGTTTGCTGGCCATGGCGCTGGCGCCCCTGCTCGGGCTGTTCATCATTGCCCTGGGCAACGGCTTCATGTCTTCCCTTACCACCCTGCGCCTGGGCGCAGCCGGCGAGTCGGCCACCACCATCGGCGTGGTCTCCTCGACCTATTTCATCGGCCTGACCCTGGGTGCCATTTTCAACGACCGGCTGATCCTGCGCATCGGCCATATCCGCGCCTACACCAGCTTCGCCTCGCTGATCGCCGTGACCATCCTGCTGCAAGGCCTGTTCTACGACGTCACCTGGTGGTCGCTGCTGCGCCTGATCAACGGCTGGGCGGCGGTGGGCGTGTTCCTGGTGATCGAAAGCTGGCTGCTGCTGGCCGGCGACGCCAAGATCCGCGGCCGCCTGCTAGCGCTGTACATGATCGCCTTCTACGGCGCCGGGGTGATCGCCCAGGCCGGCCTTGGCGAAATCACCCACATGGGTGACACCGCACCGTTCATGCTGGCCGGCGTGCTCGCCGCCCTGTCGGTCCTGCCCATCGTGATCCTGCCGCGGGTATCACCGTTGCTGGACCAGGTCGAACCGCTCAAGCCGCGCCAGTTGCTGGGCGTGGCACCGTCAGGACTGGTCGGCTGCTTTGGTTCGGGCGTGGCCATTGCCGGCATCTATGCCCTGCTGCCGCTGTACCTGCAGCGCATCGGCCTGGATGTGGGTGAGGTCGGCAACATGATGGCCTGGGTGATTCTGGGGGCGATGTTGCTGCAATACCCGGTCGGGCGCTGGTCTGACCGCAAGGACCGCCAGGATGTGCTGATCGCCCTGGCCGCGCTGTGCGTGCTGCTGTCACTGGTTACGGTATTCCTGCCGTCGGACTCGATCCTGCTGCCGGCCATGCTGTTCCTGCTGGGCGGTGGCGTCTTTACCCTGTACCCGGTGGCGGTCAGCCATGCGGCCGACCGGGCGCCGTCCGATGCGCTGGTGCCGATGATCCAGGGCCTGCTGCTGATCAACTCGCTGGGTTCGGCCATGGCGCCGGTGGCGATTTCGCCGATGATGACCGAGTTTGGCGAGGCCGGGTTGTTCTGGGCCTTTGCCGTGGTCAACCTGGCCATGGTGTGCTTCTTCATGTGGCGCCGTGGCAAGCGCCCGGCGGCAGAGCACCCGGCCCCGTTCACCGCGTCGACCACCTTCTCGCCGACCGGTGCCGAACTGCGGGTGACCGAAGACCTGATGCATGCGGCGCAGGAGCACCCGCCGCTGGAGCCGGTAGAGGCTGCTGGGCAGGCGCAGCGCTCAGAATCGCATTGACTCCGGGGCACATGATTCATTGAATCAGCAGTGACCCTGTGGGAGCGGGCGCGCCCGCGAACACCGGCGCAGCCGGTGCCATCCACCGCGCCGCCTGTTTCGCGGGCATGCCCGCTCCCACAGGGCCCCATCAGCTGAAGGAATGTGCCGTACCTGTGGGGTGTTAGCCATTCACCAAGTTCGCCGGGCGCTCGCCGGCCAGCGCACTGAGCAGGTTGTCCACCGCACAGCGCGCCATGGCCTGGCGGGTTTCTTCGGTTGCCGAGCCGATATGCGGGGTCGCCACCACGTTGTCCAGTTGCAGCAACGGCGACTGCGCCGACAACGGCTCCTGCGCGAACACATCCAGGCCGGCGCCGCGTATGCGCCGGGCACGCAACGCTTCGATCAGCGCCGGCTCGTCCACCACGCGCCCGCGGGAAATGTTCACCAGGATTGCCTGCGGCTTCATCAGCGCCAGCTCCCGCGCGCCGACCAGGCCTTCGGTGCTGGCACTCAGCGGTACCGTCAGGCAAACGAAATCCGCCTGCTGCAACAGTTCATCCAGGCTGCATTGACGCGCGGCATAGCGCGCCTCCACCGCAGGCTTGGCACGCTGACTGTGATACAGCACCCGCATGCCGAAGCCCGCCGCAGCGCGCCGGGCCAAGGCCTCGCCAATGCGGCCCATACCGACGATGCCCAGCGTCTTGCCGTGCACATCGCAGCCGAAATGCGCTGGGCCGAGGTTGGCCTGCCAGTGGCCTTCTCGCACCCAGTTCGCCAGTTCCACAACCCGCCTGGCGGTGGCCAGGATCAAGGCAAAGCCCGTGTCGGCGGTGGTTTCGGTCAGCACGTCGGGCGTGTTGGTCAACATCACGCCACGCCGGCCTAGTTCGGCGATGTCGTAGTTGTCCACGCCGACCGAAACACTGGACACCACTTCCAGTTGCGGCGCCAGGTCGAGCAGGCTGGCGTCCAGGCGCAGGCTGGCCCCCAGCAGCCCGTGCGCACCCGGCAGGGCGTCGCGCAGGCGCGCCAGGCCATCGGGCCCTGAGGTATCCACCCAAGTCACCTCGACGCGCTCTTGCAGGCGTGCCATCAAGTCGTCAGACAGGCGTTTGTACAGCACGATTCGCTTTTTCATTGCACAGATTCCTAATGGTTCATGGCCAGACGCGAGTTGTTGCGCCTGGCCCGGCCAGATGTCTGGGAAGTATTGAGTGCGGCAGTAAGCGCAACGGCGGCCAGCAGCGCACCGCACATGAACAGGTAGGAGGCACCAGGCCCGCCCGTGACGCCATTGAGGTAACCCACCAGCCACGAGCCACCGAACGAGCCCAGCGCACCCATGCTGTTGATCAGCGCCATGGCACCACCGGCGACGTTGGCCGGCAGGATTTCGGGCACGATCGCGAAGAACGGGCCATAGGGGGCGTACATGCAGGCGCCGGCGACCACCAGCAACGCGTACGATAGCCAGAAGTGCTCGCTGCCCAGGGCGTAGGAGCCATAGAACGCCACGGCGGCGATCAGCAGTGGCGGCCAGACAAAGCGCTTGCGCTTCTGCATGCGGTCGGACGCCCACGACACACCGACCATGGCCAGCACCGCCGCCAGGTAAGGTACCGACGACAGCCAGCCGGCCTGCACGATGTCGAGGTTGGCCGCCTGCTTGAGGATCGACGGCAACCACAGCACGAAGCCATACACACCGATGCTCCAGCAGAAGTACTGCAGCGCAAGGATGATCACCTGCGGCGAGCGGAACGCCTCGCGGTAATTCTTCACCGGCTTGATGCCTTGCTGCTCTGCAGCCAGCGCCTGCTCCAGGTCGGCCTTTTCCTGCGCACTCAGCCAGTTCACCTGGGCCGGGCGGTCATCCACCAGGCGCCACCAGAAGAACGCCCAGATCACCGCAGGCAGGCCTTCGATGATGAACATCCAGCGCCAGTCGTAATGCTTGACGAGGTAACCCGACACCACCGACATCCACAGGATGGTCACCGGGTTGCCGAGGATCAGGAAGGTATTGGCGCGCGAACGCTCGGCGCGGGTGAACCAGTGGCACAGATAAACCAGCATGGCCGGCATCACCGCCGCCTCCACCACCCCGAGCAGGAAGCGGATGCCGATCAGCATGTAGACGTTGCTGACCACACCGGTGAGCGTGGCAAGGCCGCCCCAGAGAATCAGGCAGACAAAGATCAGCTTCTTCACGCTGCGCTTTTCGGCGTAGATGGCGCCCGGCACCTGGAAGAAGAAGTAACCAAGAAAGAACAGCGCCCCCAGCAGAGAAGACAGTGCTGGGGTGATATGCAGGTCTTCAGCCATGCCGGAGGCGGCGGCGAACCCGTAGTTGGCGCGGTCCAGGTACGCCAGGCTATAGGTGAAGAACACGATCGGGATGATGTACCACCAGCGGCGAGGTGCCAGGCTTTGGCTTTGCATGGTTCGTTTCTCCTGAGCTTGTTGTTTTTGTTGCAACAGGTGTTTCGGGTCAAGTGTTCAGGCGCTTCTGCGCAGGTCGTGGGCTTGCAGCTCTTGGCGCAGCGGCAGCCCTTCCATGTCGCCACGCGACTGCACGGCGCGGCTGCCGCACCAGTTGCCACGCGCCACTGCTTCGGCTACGGGGCGGCCCTCCAGCAGCGCACTGAGCACGCCGACAGCAAAGGCATCGCCGGCACCAACGGTGTCCACCACCTGGCTGACCGGCACTGGCGCAACCTGGCCTTCGCCCTTGGCGCTGCGGAAGTAGGCACCGGCGTCGCCCAGCTTGATCACCACCAGTTCCACCCCTTGGTCGAGGTAGAACGCGGCGATGTCTGCAGGGGTGTGCTGGCCGCTCAGCAGGCGGCCCTCTTCCAGACCGGGCAGAACCCAGTCGGCCTTTACTGCCAGGGCATTGATTTCTCGCACCATGCTGCTGTGGTCAGGCCACAGCGAGGGGCGCAGGTTGGGGTCGAACGAGATGGTGCGACCGGCGGCACGCATGGCATCCATCAACGCATGGGACAACGCCCGGCAACCGTCCGACAGCGCCGGCGGGATGCCGGTGGCGTGCAAATGGCGGGCCTGCACAAAGCCTGGGCGCAGCAGCGCCGGCGACAGTCGGCTGGCCGCCGAACCACGGCGGAAGTACTCCACCGCCGGGTCGCTGCCGTCATCGCAGCGGGCCTTGAGCTGGAAGCCGGTGGGGTAGCTGGCATCCACCTCGACACCGGAGCAGTCCAGGCCTTCGCGGCGCAGGCTGTCGAGCACGAAACGGCCCAGCGAATCGTCGCCCACCCGGCTCAGCCAGCGGACCTTGAAGCCCAGCCGCGCCAGGCCGATGGCCACGTTGCTGTCGGCGCCGGCGATACGCTTGCCGAACTGACCGACACTGGCCAGGTCACCGGCCTGCTCGGCGACGAACATGGCCATGGTCTCGCCGAAACACAACACGTCATGCTCATGCATGGCTCAGCACCCCACTCGATACGCCCTGCCCCAGCGCCGCCAGATCGCGCACCTGGGCGCGGGTCAGCGCCAGCAGATCGTCGCTCACCAGCGGGTACTCGACAGCGCGTACCACGCCAGGGGTGAACTCGGCCATCAGCTCGGCCCATGCCTGCAGGTCCGAGGCCTCTGGCGGCACGGCAACCAGGCGCCCATCGGCCCGGCGCTGCACAGCCTTGCAATGCACGTAGCGCACCCAGCGGCCAAGCTGGCGCGCGGCATGCCGGGCAGGCTCGCCCTGCCACTGCCAGTTACCGATATCGAAGGTCATGCCCACCGTCAGCCCGAGCGCATCGGCGCGCTGGAAAAACTGCTGCAGGGGGGCAATGCGCCCACCTTGCGCGGTCTGGTCGTTCTCAACCAGCAGCAACGGCCCGTGCGCCGGCAACAGCGTCGCCAAGGCCGCGACGTCACAGCTCGCCTGGAAGTGGCCCAGGGACACTTTGAGCGCTACCGCGCCAAGGCCGCGGGCGATTTCCAGCTTGTGCGCCAATTGCGGGTCCGGCACACCTTGTGCGGTCCACAGTTCGAGGGGCGTGGAATACAGGCACTCCAGGCCCAGTGCGGCAATGGCCGCGGCCAGCGCTGCAGTATCCGGCGCACGGGTGAACAGTTCTTCGCGCAGTTCCACGCGAGTGACGCCGGCGGCAGCCAGCAGGTCAATGAACTGCTCCTGGCCACGTTGCCGGACGAAGTCGGCACCGTAGCTGGAGAGGCTGATGGAAACGGGGTTCGAATGCATTGTTGTTGTCCTTATGAAACCGGTTTCATTTTTTATCGGCAGCAGGCACGCAGATGCCTGCCTCTGATTACTGTGGCTGGGTTGAACCTCGGATGATCAGCGCGGCCTTGAAGTCGATGCGCCGGGCTGCCCCGCTGTCGCCGCGCAGGCGACCAAGCAGGCTTTCGAATGCGGCCACGCCGATGCGCTCGGTGGGCTGGGCCAGTGCAGTGATGCCATTGCCGACCAAGGGGTACCAGTCGAGGTCGTCGAGGGCGATCAGCCCGACGTCGGCGAACAGATTGTGCCCTGCCTCATGCAGGGCCCGGGTCACGGCCAGGGTGGCGACACCGTTGAAGGTGAAGATGGCCTGCGGGCCATGGCCCCTGCCGGCGAGGAACGAAGCCAGCTGGTCATCCAGGCCGGCGCCGGTTTCCAGCACCTGCTGGCGCATGCCGGGGCGACGGCTGATCGACGTGCCGAACGCCTGCACCCGCTCAAGGCGCGAACTGGTGCCATCAAGGGGCTCGGTTACCGCCAGGATGTCGCGGTAGCCCTGCGCCTGCAGGTGGTCGAGGGCCTGCTCGACCGCGTCGGCATTGTCCAGGCCCACCAGGTCGACATTCAGTTCGGGCAACTGGCGGTCGACCAGCACCATGGGGATGTCGCGCTGCAGGTTGAGCAATTCGCCGGGGTGATGGCCGAGCGTGTTCACGATCAGCCCTTCGACGTTGTACGACTGCAGGGCTACGAGGTGGTGACGCTCCTGCTCGTCGTCGCGGTTGGTATTGCATACCACCAGGCTGTAGCCGTGCTGGCGGCAGGCAGTTTCCACGCCATGCATCACGGCGACCGAATAGGGGTTGAGGATATCGGCCACCAGCATGCCGATCAGGCGCGTCTGGCCGCGTTTCAGGCCACGGGCCATCTGGTTGGGGCGGTAACCGAGGCGCTCGATGACCTCTTCCAGGCGCTTGGCGGTGGCTTCGGCGAGCAACTGGCGGTCGCCACCGATGTAACGCGAGACGGTGGCCTTGGAAACGCCAGCGACACGCGCTACTTCGCTGATGGTGACCCGTTCGCGGGCATGGGCAGGCGCGTCGGTCATGGGCTGTCCTTATGATTGTTGTGATAGCGATGAAACCGGTTTCAATACAGCAAAATCGCACCTGTTAGTCAACCTGCCGTTGGTCGGCTCTGCTACAAAAAGGTGTTATACAGGATGAAAAGCACCTGACAACAAATTGATATTAAAGGAAATATAACTGAGGAACTTTGTGGGAGCGGGCGCGCCCGCGAACACCGGCGAAGCCGGTGCCATTCACCGCGTCGCCTGCTTCGCGGGCACGCCCGCTCCCACAGGAGCAAGTCTCACCCACCCAGGATTGGGTCAGCGAAGGGCTTTCACATCACCAGCCGTAACGGCGCTGCCCTGGTTACCCCAACTGGTGCGGATGAAGTTCACCACCTCGGCAACCTCCTGGTCACTCAGGCGCCAGCCGAAGGCCGGCATGGTGAAGTTCGACGGCGCCGCGTGCGTCGCCGGCACCGTGCCCCCCGCCAACACCACGTGGATCAGCGATGTGGCGTCCGCCGTCTGCACCACCGGGTTGCCAGCCAGGGCCGGGAACACGCGGGTATAGCCCTGGCCATCGGTACGGTGACAGGCCGCGCAGTTGTCGATGTACACCGCCGCCCCGGGCTTGCTGTCGTCGCCCTTCCACAGCGCATCCGCAACCTGTTTGTCGTACACGTGCGGGCGGTCGTCAGGGTTACTCGGTGGTAGCGTCTTCAGGTAGCGGGCGATAGCGGTCAGGTCGGCATCGCTCAGGTGTTGCATGCTGTGCTCGACTACGTCGCTCATGCCACCGAACACGGCGCTGCGGTCGCTACGGCCAGTCTTGAGAAACTGCACCAGCTGCTCCTCGCTCCAGCTACCCAGGCCGTCCTTGTGGTCACCACGCAGGTTCTTGGCAATCCAGCCTTCCAGCGGTGCACTGCCGGCCAGGAACTGCTCGCCATCCTGTGGGCTGAGTGCCTTTTCCTGCATGGTCAGCGCCCGGGGCGTATGGCACGCACCACAGTGCCCCAGGCCCTCGACCAGGTAGGCACCACGGTTGACAACCGGGTCGGCCGCCGCCGATGCCTGCCAAGGCTTGGCCTCTGGGGCGAACAACCCGCGCCAGATCGCCAGCGGCCAGCGCATGCTCAGTGGCCAGGGGATGTCGCTGGCCTTGTTCGGTTGCTCGACCGGTTCCACGCCTTTCATGAAGTAGGCATACAGCGCCTGCATATCCTGCTCGCTGACGCGCGCATAGGACGGGTATGGCATGGCGGGATAAAGGGTGCTGCCGTCCTTGCCGATGCCCCTGCGCACCGCCTGGTCGAAGTCTTCGAAGCTGTACTGGCCAATACCACTGGCCGCCGGAGTGATGTTGGTGGAGTACACCGTGCCGATCGGTGCTTTCCATCGGCAGCCCGCCGGCGAACGGCTTGCCGCCCTTGGCGGTATGGCAGGCGACACAGTCGCCGGCGCGGGCCAGGTACTCGCCCTGGCGCACCTGCGCATCGTCATTCGATGCAGCCTGGGCAGCCAGGCTGGCGCCCAGCAAGGTTGCGATCAACATTGTCTTCATGCGCATCGCTCCTCAAGCCTGAACCAGCGGGCCAGGGTTTTTCAGGTACTGCTCGCGGATGGCGCGGGCCGACCAGTAAGTCAGCGCAGCCACCAGTCCGGTCGGGTTGTAACCCAAGCCTTGCGGAAACGCCGAGGCGCCCGGGACGAACACGTTGTGCACGTCCCAACTTTGCAGGTAGCGGTTCAACGCACTGGTTTTCGGATCGGTGCCCATGATCGCGCCGCCGTTCAGGTGAGTGGTCTGGTAGCTGGCGGTGTTGAAGTGGTCCTTGACCTTCTTGCCCAGCACGGCAATGGTCTTGGGGTTCATCGCCAAGGCGATTTTGCTGAGCTTGTCGACCATGAACTGGTTCATCCTGATGTCGTTTTCCTGCCAGTCGAAGGTCATGCGCAGCAGCGGCTGGCCGTAGGCGTCGCGGTAGGTCGGGTCAAGGTCCAGGTAGTTGCCGCGGTAGGACTGGTGGGCACCATGGGCGTCCATCGACACCTGGTGGGTATAGTAATCTGCGGTGGCTTTCTTCCAGGCGCTGCCCCAGGCCGGTGTGCCGGGAGGGGTAGCGCCGCCGGCAATCGGCCGTGTGCCGGCCTGGTTCACCCACATGGGCGAGCCACCGACGAAGCCGTGCGGGCCATGATCGAAGTTGTCGGCGTTGAAATCATCGATGGCAATACCGTTGCCACCGGCGCCGATGAAGTTGTTGGTGTATGTGTCCTTGTCGAAGAACGCCTTGACCGTACCCATGTTCTGGTAGGCAAAGTTACGCCCCACCACGCCTTCGTTCTTGACTGGGTCGTACGGTTTGCCGATGCCCGACAGCAGCATCAGGCGCACGTTGTTGAACTGGAACGCCGCCAGGATCACCAGGTCCGCCGGCTGCTCCACTTCCCGCCCCTGGGCATCGATGTAGGTCACCCCGGTGGCCTTGCGCTTGCTGTCGTCCAGGTTCACCCGCAGCACATGGGCGTTGGGCCGCAATTCGAAGTTCGGCACCTGGCGCAGCGCCGGCAGGATGTTCACGTTGGGCGAGGCCTTGGAGTACATGTAGCACACGTAGCCGCTGCAGAAACCGCAGAAGTTGCAAGGCCCCATCTGCGCCCCATA
The DNA here is from genome assembly GCA_029953615.1 of Pseudomonas putida. Lineage (NCBI taxonomy): Bacteria > Pseudomonadati > Pseudomonadota > Gammaproteobacteria > Pseudomonadales > Pseudomonadaceae > Pseudomonas > Pseudomonas putida. Next base: position 5,306,247 of record CP124529.1, read on the forward strand.
CGGGTTGGTGTACGCGCCGGAGGTGTTGGCCGAGGGCAGGTTGTAAGGCTTGTAGCCCAGGCTGGCCGCCGCCTTTTCAAACAGCCTGGCCGACACCACGTTTTTCTGCGAGGGCAGCGGGAACGGGCTGGAACGGTCCGGCGCATAGGGGTTGCCGCCCTTCCCTTCGCCAACGACCTGGCCGTTGACAGTCCAGGCCTGGCCAGAAGTACCGAATACCTTTTACGGCAAAGTCGAAGTGCGGTTCCAGTTCTTCGTAGCTGACCCCGAAGTCCTGGATCGTCATGTCTTCAGGGATGAACTTGCGCCCGTAGCGTTCTTCGTAGTGGCTGCGCATGCGCAACTCCATCGGGTCCACCCGGAAGTGCACGCCCGACCAGTGCAGCCCTGCGCCACCTACACCTTTACCCGGCAGGAAGGCACCGAGCTGGCGATTGGGCAGTGCCACGTCGTTCATGCCGTGGCGGATGGTGACGGTTTCCTTCGACACGTCTACGAACAGCTTCTTGCGCACGCTGTAGGTCAGTTCGTCGATCACCTGCGGGTAGCTGCCTTCCGGGTAGGTGTCCTGCATAGGCCCTCGCTCCAGGGCCACCACTTGCAGCCCGGCCTCGGTCAGCTCCTTGGCCATGATCGCGCCGGCCCAGCCGAAGCCCACGATTACCGCGTCCACTTTCTTCATCACGCTCGCCATGCCTCAGGCCCTCTCGCCACGGATCGAAACAGCCGGAAACGGGTAAGGCTCGTTGCGCTCGACCCAATCCATGAAATCGGCGCGGGCGCCGGGGAAGCCGATCTGGGTCCAGCCGACCATGCCTTTGTTACCGCCATGGATCGGGTCACAGAAGAATCCTTCACGGGTGTTCTGCACCAGCAAGCTGAAGAACAGCTTGGCCGGCACGGTGTCGAAAACCAGCTCGCCAGCTTCGACCTTGCTGAGAACATGGTCCCGGGTAGCGCTATCTTGCGCAGCAAAAACTTGCCCGGAGTTGGCCTTGCACCAGCCGTCCACGGCGGCGATGCCCAGGCGGTAGATCTGTTGCGGGCTGAGTTGCAGCTGGTAACCCAGTTCGGGCGCGGCGTCGGCCTTGAACGGGCCTTGCATGTACCACTGCGCGCCGGTTGCATAAGGGGTGTTCATCTGCCGGTCGATGAATTCGGCAGCGCCGGCTTCAAGTGCGCCAGGGCCAAGCTCGTCGGCCGGGATAATGCGCGAGACGGCTGCCTGCACGAAGGCCCACTCCTCGGCAGTGAAGAAGGTCGGCTGGTAGTTGCCCGCTGGCGGCGTGGCCGGCACTTTCGGTTCATGTTGCGGGGCCGCAAGCAGCTGACCAGCGCCCACGCCAAGGCCAGTGCTGGCCACGGTTACCACAGGGATCAAGGTCAAGGTCTTGCGCAGAAAATCCCTGCGCGGGTTGTCTGGGGCATGCTCAGGCATTGCGAATCCTCATCGGCTGTATGCGGCCTTGAAAAGCGCCATCTGATTTTCAATACGGGGCAGTGGTCTTGATAGGCCATCAACAAAACAGCCGGATAATCTAGCGCGTTCAGAAATGTTTTGAAACCGGTTTCAGACCTGAACTGGAAGGGCTGCCTGGACGTTGGGCCAGCCTGCGCCCTGGCGGTTGCATGGACATCCATGAGCGAGGCCCGCGCCCACAGGGCCGCGTTCACGCAAGTGTCATGATTGGGGAGGTACGACCCTGCCCCACTCCCCAACCTTGGGGGACACGGCGCCCAACGGCAAACGCCTGCGAACACCCTTGCAAAAGAATTGGATCCCTTGCGCTGCAAGGGCTACAGCATGTTTTTTTCGGCTTGGCACGCCTATTGCCGATCTCCTGCCAGACGCCCCAAGTCCATGGGCCCGTTTGCAGGAGGAAATGACTCATGCACCGACCGATACCTCACCCGCTGGCAATGGCGATTTTCGCCGGCATGCTCCAGCTCCCGGCGCAGGCTGCCTTGAATGCTGTCGACCCCGGCGCCTATGTCCCCGCCAACGGCAATTTCCCCGCTTGGTACCAGGACAGTCACGGTCGCACTCTCGATTTGTGCCTGACCAAGGCGGTCAGCTCGCGTGTCCCTGGCGCGCCCGGAGCACCATCGTACATGTGCACCCTGCTGCCCACCCCTGGCGTGTTCGACGATACTCAACCCATCGCCTTCCCCGGCAACTTCCCCGATGAGGCGTTCTGGTTCACCGCCGACGCCACCATCGTCGATGCGGCGCGCGGTATCGACTTGGGCTATGGCACGGCGATAGAGGCCGCGTTCGGCTCTGGGGACCCTGTCGATGGCGATCAGGTCAGCTTCGCCCGGGTGCGTATCCGGGTCGATGTTCCCACCGCCGGCACCTACGTGATTACCCACCCCTATGGCGTCGAAGTGTTCGACGTACCCGCCGGGGGGCGCCGGGCGATCAACATGACCCGTGATATCGGTATTGGCGGTGCAGGCGACTTTACCGGCGCGCTCAAAGGCGACGTTGGGCCGTTCCTGCGCAGCGTCAACGGGCCCTACACCGAAGGCAGCGAGCGCTTCATCGGCGACCCGAACCTGGAAGAACGGGTGACCGGCAGCCCGTTCAACACCAACTATGTACGCATCGAAGGCCCCGGCGGCATCGACCTGCGCACCGAGCTGTTCGCGATCTCGGGCAAGCTTTCTACGGTGGCCTTGCCAACCCCGTTGATGCCGCAACGCAGTACCTACTCGCGGCATACCGAAAACGGCGACCTGCGCGCCCAGCAGGACATCTTCGTCATGGCCCCACCACCACCGGCCAGCGTCGCCCTGACCAGCCAGACCCCCAACCTGAACCTCACCGAGGCCAACGGCACGGGTGCCTGGTATGCCCAGTCGGTGCTCGACCCGGCTGCCGGAACGATCCTGACGCTCACCGCCGACAACAGTGTGGCGATTCCCACCAGCAGCCTGACCAGCGCCAACGTGCCACTGACCGACCTGGTCACCATCACCCAGGCCCGGTACCGCCTGTCTACCGGCGAGCTGACCCTGGTGGCCAGCACCAGCGACGAGACCACGCCGCCGGTACTTACCGCGCACACCGGCAACGGCACGTTGATCGGCAACCTGAGCGGCAACGGCGCGGTGAAGACGCTGAACACCACCCTCTCGCCCATCCCGCCGGCCAAGGTGCAGGTCACCAGTGCCAATGGCGGTAGCGACACCGAAGACGTGGTGCTGGTGCCATGAACAGACAAAGGCTCAGCCTTCAAGGAGGCAGCATGAATACTTGGTCGCGCCGTGCGCTGTTGGCCGCCGGATTCTCCCTTACCGTTACCAGCGCAGCCTTTGCCGCGCTGTCTGATGTCGACCCGGGGCCCTACACCTTCGCCACCGGTGGCTACCCGATGTGGTACAAGGACAGCCTCGACCAGTCCCTGGAGCTGTGCCAGTCACGTGCCGTCAGTTCGCGGGCCGCAGGCGCCCCCGGCACACCAGCCTACATGTGCACCCTGCTACCCGAACCGGGTATCTACGACGACACCCTGCCGCTGGTATTTCCCGACAACTGGCCACCGGAAATGTTCTGGTTCCTGGCCGAAACCTCCATCCCGGCCGTGGGTAACAGTGGCTACGAACTGGAAGTCTACGTCGCTGGCGTGGAAGCAGCCTTTGCTGCCGAAAACCCGGTGGATGGGGACCAACAGAGCTTCGCACGCATCCGTATCCGCGTGTCGGTGCCCACTGCCGGCACCTACACCATCACCCACCCCTATGGCGTAGAGACGGTCAACGTCACTACGCCAGGCCGACGGGCAATCAACATTACCCGCGACATCGGCATCGGCGCGCCAGGCAACTTCCGCGGAGCGCTGGCGGGGGCAATCGGCCCTTGGCTGAAAGGGGTTGGCGGGCCCTATACCGAGGTCAACCCCGATACGGGTGCCGCCGAAACCTACATCGGCGACCCCAATATCACCGAAGCGGTGACCGGAAGCCCCTTCAGTACCAACTTCGTGCGCATCGAAGGCCCCGCTGGCACCATCCAGACCAACGCCTTCACTGTCTCGGGCAAGGTGCTGGACCCACGCGCACAAACACCGGTCACCCTGGAACGCGCCACCTATTCGCGCAACGCCAGCGGCACCCGCACGGAAGTGTTCGCCAAGGCGCCCAGCGCAGCCAGCCTGTGCATGCGCAATGGCATTGCCCTGGTCGGCGCCCCGCCTTCGCCGTGCCAGTTCACCCTCACCGCCGACAACAACGGGCTGTTCTTCCACCAGCAGTTCGGCCAGGACGCACCGCCCGCAGTGGTGGTGGTCACCGCCAGCAACAGTGCCGGCGGTACCCAGCCGACCGCGCTGTCGAGCAAGCTCACCGACGTAGTCAAGGTCAGCACGGCACGTTACGACTGGGCCAACAAGCGCCTGCTGATCGAGGCCAGTTCCAGTGATGAAGTGGCGATCCCCGATTTGCTCGCCCAGGGCTACGGTCGCCTGTCCAAGGCAGGCACGCTGCAGAGCCTGACCGTCAACGACGTGCCGCAGCCACCGGCCACCATCACGGTCAAGTCGGCACGTGGCGGCAGCGATGTCGAACCGGTGGTGGTGGTCGGCAACGCGCCGGTCGAGGCAGCCAACCAGCCACCACTGGCCCAGGCCGATATCGGCAGCACCAGCGTCGGCATCCCGATCACCCTCAACCTTCTGCAGAACGACAGCGACCCGGACGGCAACGTGCCGCTGACCATCAGCGACCTGACCCAGCCCGGTACCGGCCTTGGCGGCGTTGTGATGAACGGCACCACCTCGGTCACCTACACCCCGCCAGCCGGGGCCACGCAACCCGTGGTGGCCACCTTCAGCTACCGGGCGGTGGACGCCAAGGGCCTGAAGTCGGAACCGGCTACTGTCACCATCAACGTAGCGCCCAACCGGGCACCAACCGCCAATCCGGAAACCGTCACCACCCTGGGCGTGCCATTGACCATCAACGTGCTGGCCAACGACACCGATCCGGAAGGCAACGTGCCGCTGACTGTTCCCGCTACCTCCCTCACCCAGCCGGCTACCGGTCGGGGCACAGTCAGCACCGACGGCACCACGGTGACCTACACCCCTCCGGCCACGGTGACCACCGCCTTCACCACCACCTTCACCTACCAGGCTCGTGACTCGCTGGGGGCACTGTCCAACCCCGGCACCGTCACCGTCAACGTGTCGCCACGGCCCGCCGCCGAAACCTTCGCGGTCACGGCGGCCACGGTCACGGCACGCTCCAACAACCGTTACAACTGGGACCTCAGCGGTACCTCGTCGGTCACCACCGGCAACACCGTCACCGTGCGGGTTACCACCACTACCGGCGTGCAGACCCTTGGCACCGCCACGGTAGCGCTGACCGGCCGCTGGCGCCTGGCGGTGAGCAATAGCACCACGATCGTCCCGACTGCGGCACCGACGGCAACGATCACCACCAGCCAGGGCACCACACGCACCGTCAACGTAACCGTGCAGTAAAGGCCGGAGGGTGCAATGAAACGCCTGTACCCCCTGCTGCTCGGCCTGGCCCTGGCGGGCCAGGCCTGCTGGGCCGAGGACCTGCTGGACAATGCCGACCTCGCGCCCGGCAACGACCTCGGCGACCCGGTGATCATTCGCCTGCTGCCGGCCGGCGCCGGCCAGGCTGCGGTGATCGGGCAGCAAGGCACGGGCAACCGCGCCGTCCTCGACCAGAACGGCCAGGCCCTGCTGGGCCGCATCGTCCAGGCCGGTGGCGCGCAGGAAGCGTACATCTTGCAGGAGGGCAGTGACCTGATGGCCATCATCAGCCAACAGGGAAATGGCAACAGCGCGTCGATCCGCCAAAGCGGCAGCAGCAATAGCGCGGCCATCGAGCAGATCGGCAACGACAACAGCGCCAGCATCGTGCAGTCCGGCACGGGCCTCAACAGCTCCGTGACTCAGGCCGGCAACGGTCAGCACGTTCAGATCACCCAATACCGATAGACCTGGAGGCACCCCATGTACAAGCTCGCTCCGTTAAGTGCCGCTATCGTCCTGGCCCTTGCAGGTCAGGCCATGGCTGCTGACAGCACCTCGTCCCAGACCCAGGACGGCAAGGAAAACATCGCCGAAGTCAGCCAGACCCTGGCGCCATACGCCTCGGCCACCCAGGCCCAGACCGGCAAGGGCCACAACCACATGGCGGTGCAGGCCGAGAGCACCAGCGATATCCGGCAGAGCGCCACCGGCCAGTACAACGCCGGCTACGCCGAGCAACTGTTCGAGAACGGCAGCCAGATCACCCAACACGCCGGCGGCAGCTACAACGATGCCTTTGCCAGCCAGTCGCTGGGCCTGGGCAATCAATCGCTGCAAACCCAGCAAGGCGCCGAGAACACCTCGACCGTGTGGCAGGACAGCCAGGAGGGCAGCAAGGCCACCACCTGGCAATCCGGCCAGCGCAACGAAGCCTTCATCGAGCAGACCTTCGGCGGCAGCAACAACCGCAGCAACATCAACCAGACCGGCCAGGACAATTATGCCGCCGCCGAGCACCTGAACCATATTGATGGCGATATCCAGGTCTACCAGGATGGCCAGGGCAACTGGGCGTATGGTGACCAGCGTGACGGTAACGGCGGCACCATCGGCATTGGCCAGTACGGTGGCGGCAACTCGGTGGAAGTGTGGCAGGACACCCAGACCGGCAGCCAGGCAGCCGTGACCCAGTCCGGGCAGATGAACGAAGGCTATATCGACCAGAGTTTCGGCATGAACAACAAGGTCAGCCTGTCGCAACAGGGCACGGCCAACGCCAGCTGGTCGGACCAGTTCGAGACCAACCACTCGACCACCACCATCACCCAGACCGGTAGCAACAACCTGCATTTCACCTACCAGAACGGTGAAAACCTCAACCTGACCATCAACACCAAGGGCAATGGCAACAATATCACCGCCAGCAACTGGAAAGGCGCCAAGATGGGCGGACAGTTCGGCACCAACCAGAACGCCACCATCAACCAGAACGGCAATGGCAACGGCGTCAACCTGACCCAGAACGGTGACAACCAGTTGGCCACGCTGACCCAGAAAGGCACCGGCAACCAGATGCAGACAAAACAGGCCGACATGAACAACGAGCTGTACTTCGAGCAGAACGGTACCGACAACATTCTGGTCGCCGACCAGCGTGGTACCGACAACTATGCCTACGGCAACAGCCAGGGCAACGGCAACGCCATCACCCTGGACCAATCCGGCTACAGCAACCAGAGCTACACCAACCAGCTGTACGGTGGCGGCAACGAAGCCACCATCAAGCAGGCTGACAGCATGAACATCGCCTACGTGACCCAGGGCGGCCAGGGCAACCAGGCGTACGTCGACCAAAGTGGTACCAACCAAACCGCCACCATCAGCCAGCTCGGCAGCGCGAACCTGGCCACGGTGACTCAGCAGTAGATCGCTCCCCCCTTGAACCGCGGTGCTCCTCTCCCTGGTGCCGCGGTTCCTTTTTATTCCCGTCACAACTCCTTTTTCTTGCCGACCGGTTCGCGGGCACGCCCGCTCCCACAGGTACTACACAGGCCTGAAGGCAGCGCGGTCGAGGTGGGAGCGGGCATGCCCGCGAATAGGCCTGGCCTGCCAAGCGCATTACAATGGTCTACACCCCAACCGATGCCTGACCCATGATCCAGTCCGACCTTGACCTGTTCGGCGCCCAGCCGCAACGCCTGGCCAGCCACACCGTGCTGCTGCCAGGCTTTGCCCTGGTCGAAATCGAGGCATTGCTCGACGCCCTGCGCCCGGTACTACGCGCCGCGCCGTTCCGGCACATGCGCACGCCGGGTGGCCTGCGCATGGCAGTCGGCCTGACCAACTGTGGCACGCTGGGTTGGGTCAGTGATGAACACGGCTACCGCTACAGCCCCTGCGACCCACTCAGCGGCAAACCCTGGCCCGCCCTGCCCCCGGTGTTGCTTGACCTGGCAGCCCGCGCTGCGGCCATGGCCGGGTTCGACGGTTTTGTGCCGGATGCCTGCCTGGTGAACCACTACCTCCCGGGCACCCGCCTGAGCCTGCACCAGGACCGCGACGAGCAGGACTTCGGCCAGCCCATCGTGTCGGTGTCGCTGGGCCTGCCGGCGGTGTTCCTGTTCGGTGGCCTGCAGCGCGCCGACAAGACCCGGCGCATCCCGCTGAGCCATGGCGATGTGCTGGTCTGGGGCGGCGAAGACCGCTTGCGCTTTCACGGCGTGTTGCCGATCAAGCCCGGCGTGCATCCGCGCCTGGGTGAACGGCGGATCAACCTGACCTTGCGCAGGGCTGGTGGCTGAATGGCCTGCGGCCGGTCCCCTGCGCAAACAGGATGAACGCACATGAAACACGTTGAACATCTTGGCCGGGCAAGCTTCAAACGATAACCCACGCCCTCTTCAGCCTGGAGCCCGCCATGCCCTGCCAGCCCTGTTCCCCGTCCCCTCACAGCGGAGGCGTGCACCCATGAAAATGCCCTGCCGCGCACCCAATGCCTCCGTACAGCTCGATTACGTACGCGATACCCTGTTCGGCCCGGTGGCTCAAAGCGTGGAGTGCCAATGCCAGCTCGCCGCACTCAACCTGCAAGGCCGCCCGGGCCTGCGCCTGCACATCTGCCCGCCGCTGCCCGACAAGGTCGACCGGGCTCACAGCGTGGCTTTCGTCTGGGACGGGCGCAGCTACCACGGCGTGGTCCGCGACCAAGGCAAATGCGGTGATGGCGGCCTGAACCTGTTGCTGGAACTGCTGTAACACGATCAACGGCGATAAACCCGACTGAACCCACCTGGCGCAGCACGTCTCCATAGCAAAAGGGCCCACGCCCTCCGGAGAACGCGGAGAACGTCAATGAACAGTCCGTTGCTCAAACTCTTCACCCACCCCGCCGACGCCTGGCTGGAAATCCGCCGAGCCGAGGAAGACCACCCGCAGCAATATCTGCCGCGCTTGCTGGCCTTGGCACTGATCCCCGCCGTGTGCCTGTTCGTCGGCACCACCACCTTCGGCTGGAGCCTGGCGGCCGAAGAACGGGTACGCCTGAGTATGGGCAGCGCTGCGCAGCTGGCAGGCTTGCTCTACGTCACCACGGTGGCCGGGGTAATGCTGATGGGCACGATGATCCGCTGGATGTCGCGCGGTTTCGATGCACAGCCCAGCCTCAACCAGTGCATCGGCTTTGCCGCCTACTGCGCCACGCCATGGTTCTTCGCCGGGGTGGCCGGCCTGCTGCCGGTCCGCTGGCTGGCACTGGCGGCACTGCTGGCAGCCTCGGCGTATGCCAGCGTGTTGCTATATGGCGGGTTGCAGACTTTCCTGCGGCTGAAGAAGGAGCAGGCCATGCTGTTCGCGACCTGTGTGTGGGGGGTGGGGTTACTGCTGCTGGTGACCATCCTGGTGGCGATGATCCTGTTCTGGTTCAACGGCCTGATGCCGGAATATGTGCGCCCGGCCAACCTCGGCTGACCGGGGCGCAGCGGGCGCGCTCAGGCAATCGCCTTGAGTGGCGCCGGGTGGCTGGTACGCAGCGCGTGCAGCTGCCCCACCAGGTTGACCAGGTCGCGGCAACTGTTGAGGCTTTGCAGCGGGACCCCGCTCAGGGTCACGCCCTCATCGAGACTCTGGCCCTGCCCCAGGCGGATGGTCAGGTTGGCGCCGTCCGGGCAGCTGACTTCACAACGGTCGGGCAGGCAGGCCTGCTCGATCATCTGCCGCATTTCTAGCATCGAAACTCCTATCAACGACATGGTACGACCCTCTCTGTGCGATGGTCTGTTGTGTGAGTACGCCTTTGTCAGGCGGGGTGCCAATTGATATTGCGCATGCCGCGGCAGGCGTTCATACGCCGGGGCAATTATCGGGCAGGGAATCCTCTAGCACCTTAGTGGAAGATTGCTTGCCCGGGTGCAGGGTTCGAACGCAATGGCAGTTTTAACGACGAGTGGTCCCGGCAGGCCCCAGCGATGCCCACAGGTGCTGGGCCGCATAGGCCCGCCAGGGTCGCCAGGCCAAGGCGCGTTGCGCCAGTTGGGCGCCATCGCCTTCGAGCAGACGCAATGCCTTGACCAGCGCCACATCGCCCAGCGGCAAGGCATCGGCCGCACCGGCCTGGCGCAGCGCGAGGTACTGCGCGCTCCAAGGGCCGATCCCCTTGACTTGGCACAGGTTGCGCTGCAGTTCCTCCAGCATTTGCCCGCTGCGTAGCAGCCCGGGCTCGGCCAGCAGTGCGCTGGCCAGCCTGCCCAGGGTGGCTGCGCGCGCCTGCGGCATGCCCAGGCCATCGAACTGCGCAGCCGCCAGTACCGGCAGAGCCGGAAACACATGGCTCAGGCCGGTTGCGGGCCAGCGCAAGGCCACGCCGTGGCGTTGCACCAGACGGCCGGCCAGGGTCATGGCCCCGGCCACACTGACCTGCTGACCCAGCACAGTGCGCACGGCCTGCTCGCACGGGTCCCAGCCTTGTGGCACGCGCAGGCCTGGGCGCTCCTGCAGCAGGCGAGCCATCAGCGGGTCGCGGGACAGATCGGCAGTGATGCGCGCGGGGTCGGCATCAAGGTCGAAGACCCGCCTCAGCCTGGCCGTCAGGCCGGGTAGCGCGTGAGCCGGGACGCCTTCAAGGCAGACCCGCAGGTACTGGCTGCGCGAAGGGGTAGCGTGCAAGACGGCATGGCGGCCGGCAGTCACCAGGGTACGGCGGTAGGTGCCGTCGAGGCAGGTCTCGATACCGGGGATGCAACGGGCAGCGAGGAAGGCCAGGGTCGAGGGCCAATGGTAAGGGGCACGGTAACGCAGCCACAGGATGTGGCGCCCGGGGGTGGGCAATGATCGGCGCACGGCGTGCATGGGGGTGAGCTTTGGCATGGGTGCATCATGCCAGCAAATGTAATGCCTATACCGGCCCTATCGCCGGCAAGCCCCCCACCTCGACCGCATTGATCCCAAGCCATGTGCAATACCTGTGGGAGCTGGCTTGCCGGCGATAGGGCCGGACAAGCCATTCAATCAATCAGGATCAATGCGCAGCGCCGTCCCGTGCATCGTGCATCTGCCCGAACCGCCCGGCATGGAAGTCGTCGAACGACTCGGCAATTTCTGCCTGGCTGTTCATCACGAACGGGCCATAACCCACTATCGGCTCGTCGATCGGTTCGCCGCTGAGCAACAGCAGGCTGGCACCTTCCAGCGCTTCGACAGCAACATCCACGCCGCCCCGGTCAAGCAGCACCAGGCTGGATGGGCCGGCTTCGCGCTCGCCGTTGATTCGCACATTGCCACGCAACACCACAAGCGCCGCATTGCGCCCGGCGGCCACCGGCAGTTGCAAGGCTGCACCGGCATTCAGGCGCAGGTCCCAGACATCCATGGCGGTAAAGGTCCGTGCCGGGCCAGCGTGGCCACGATAGTCACCGGCAATCACCCGCAGGCTACCGCCCTCACGGTCCAGCGCCACCACCGGGATCTCCTCGGCCAGCAGCGTCTGGTAGCCAGCCGCGGCGCGCTTGTCCCGCGCCGGCAGGTTGACCCACAGCTGTACCATCTCCAGCGTACCGCCAGTGCGGGCGAAGCCTGGGGAATGGAACTCTTCATGGATGATGCCATTGGCGGCTGTCATCCATTGCACGTCACCGGGGCCGATCAAGCCACCCGCGCCAGTGGAGTCCCGGTGCTCCAGCTCGCCCTGGTAAACGATGGTCACGGTTTCGAAGCCGCGGTGCGGGTGCTGGCCAACCCCACGCCGCGCGCTGGTTGGTGTGAAGTCATAAGGACCGGCATAGTCCAACAGCAGGAACGGGCTGATCTTGCTGGCCAGGTTGTCGTAGGTGAACAGGCTGCGCACCGGGAAACCATCACCTACCCAGTGGGCGTGAGGGCTGCGATGAATACCCAGAATCGTTTTCATGAGAAGGCTCCTCTCTTGGTTGGGATAACCTTATCAATGATGCCAATCACGCGGTAGCTGGCTGGCTTGGCATTCATCGTCCCATCAATGGAACAATTATCTCAACAAGAAACCAAGCACCCACTCCGCAGCCATGGCCGGGTCTTCCTGCATGAAGCAGTGTCCTCCGGGGACCTGCTGCGCGGTCACGTCAGGGTTGAGCGCCGCCAGGCGGTTCACCGAATGGGGCACGAAGGGATAGGTATGTTCGCCATACAGCACCCGTGTAGGCGTGCGGATCGCCGTCAGGCTCGCCCACATGCGCTTGGGGAACGAACTGAAGATTTCCACTTCACGGCTTGGTCGGCACTTGAGCACCACCGCTTCGCCACAGTCACCGATAGCGTGCTCGATGTAGGCGTGCAGCGCCGCATCGGTCCACCCCTTGAAGATCCCCCGCCCCTGCAGCGAAGCCAGGGCCGCCTCACGGTCAGGCCAGTGGCTGCGACGGCTGGCGGCCTTGCGCGCCAACGCATGGCGCCGATGCAAGCCGACCAGCGCTGCAACCCCCATCACTCCCAGCATGCGTCGGCTGAACAGTACCGGGTCAAGCAGCACGGCACGCGTGAACAGTTGCGGTTCACTGGCCAGGATCAGGCCGGTCAGTACGCCACCGAAGCTGTGCCCCACGGCAAAGCGCGGCACGTCGCCATACTCGCCTCGCCCGGCTGCGAAAGCGTCCACTGCCAGCGCAGCGGTGCGGTTCCAGCCACGAAACACCCCGCCGTGGTCACTGTCACCATGCCCCTGGACATCGCTGAGCCACAGGTCGAAGTGCTCACCCAGGCGCATCAGCAACGGCTGGTAGGCCAGGCAGCAGAAGCCGTTGCCGTGCAGAAAGTGCAGCAGCGGCTTGCCACTGGCCGGGGTTCGCCAGCCACGCAGCGTGAAGCCTTCGGCGCATTCGTGAGACCAGGGGATCAACTGCATCGGCTACTGTACTCGCGAGGTCAGGAAAACGCCGATTCTACAAATAGCAGCGGGTACAGTGAAATCACCAGCAGCAAGGCCATCAGGACATTGAACAGCATCAGCCAGCGCGGATTCTGCAACAGGTTGCGCAGGGCGCTGCCAAACATTACCCAAACCCCCACGCTGGGCAGGTTGACCAAGGCGAACAAGGCGGCAATGACAATCACGTTGGTCACATAGCCTTGCGCCGGTGTGTAGGTGGTTATCGCCCCTACCGCCATCACCCAAGCCTTCGGGTTGACCCACTGGAATGCCGCCGCCCCCCAGAAGCCCAGCGGTTTGCGGGCGCTGGACGAGGCTGTGCCGACCGGCCCGGAGGTGGCGATCTTCCAGGCCAGGTACAGCAGGTAGATGGCGCCGGTGTAGCGCAGTACCGTATACAGCGCTGGCCACGCCTTGAACACCTCGCCCAGGCCCAGGCCTACGGCCAGCACCATTACCATGAAACCGACGCTGATACCCATGGCATGGGGGATCGAGCGACGCACACCGAAGTTCACCCCCGAGGCCAGCAGCATGGTGTTGTTGGGGCCAGGTGTGATGGAAGATACGAAGGCAAACAGCACGAAGGCGGTCAGCAGGTCGGCAGAGGCAAGCATGGCAGGCATTCCACTTTCTTGACGGGTCCTGTCACACTAACGGAGTCGCCCTCCTGTGCGACCGGTACAGTTCCACTATATTGCATAGATACACATTGCTGTACCGCTACAACCCGACCAAGGAAGCCGTCACCATGAGCCTCACCATTCGCCCTGCCGTACGCGCCGATGCCGAGCAGATCCTGGCCTTCATCACCGAGCTGGCAGAGTACGAACGTGCCCGCCACGAGGTGATAGCGAGCGTTGCCGATATCGAGCACAGCCTGTTCGGCGAGGGCAGCACCGTGCACAGCCTGATTTGCGAGCGCGATGGCCGGGCAATCGGTTTTGCCGTGTATTTCTATAGCTACTCGACCTGGCTAGGCCGCAACGGTATCTACCTGGAAGACCTGTACATCACCCCTGAGCAACGCGGCGACGGCGCCGGGCGACAGTTGCTGCAACACATTGCCCGCGAGGCGGTGGCAAACAAATGTGGGCGCCTGGAATGGAGTGTGCTGGACTGGAACGAGCCGGCGATTGGCTTCTATGAGAAGTTGGGCGCCGAAGCGCAGGATGAGTGGGTGCGCTACCGGCTGGATGGGGACAAGCTGGCGGCGTTTGCTCGCGGGTGAGTGGGTGGATGCTCCCGGCACTGCAAAGCCAAAACCCTACCATCACGGCAATTGACGCCAAGCCCGCCCCCATGCTCTCCTTATGCCTCGCGTTCAGGTGCCCCCGATGGGGGTGAAACGGGAAACCGGTGCGTTGCAGGCCCTCCAGCAGGGCCGGACAAGGCCGGTGCTGCCCCCGCAACGGTAAGCGAGCGAAGCGTCTGTACCACTGTGCCCGGGCATCGGGCATGGGAAGGTGACGCCTTCCAGGAGCCTGGCTCCTCCTCGCAAGCCCGGAGACCGGCCTGTCGTTCATGAACACCCCGCGGTGGGCGGGCGCTGTTGCATTCCCCTGAGCCGCCACGCTCGGGGCTGCCGCGCTTGCCCATTGCCCACAAAAAGCAGAGGAACGCGTCATGCCCGTCACCAGCGCCAAGCAACACAGCCTTACCACCCCCACCACCCTCAGCCAGCGTGTCGTCATCGCCGTCGGCGCCAGCCTGCTGGGCCTGTGCCTGGTGTACTTCGCTGGTTTCTCGCACATCGAGGCCGTGCACAACGCCGCCCACGACACCCGCCACAGCGCCGCCTTCCCTTGCCACTGAGTACGCCCGATGATCACACGCATTGCCCGTACCGCGGGCTTCAGCGGGCTGCTGGCGGCCTTGCTGCTGACCCTGCTGCAAAGCTTCTGGGTCACCCCGCTGATTCTCGAGGCTGAAACCTACGAGTCTGCGGCGCCGTCCGCCCAGCACGAACATGCTGGCGCAGTGGCCGGCCATGAACACAGCGCCGAAGCCTGGTCACCGGAAGACGGCTGGCAACGGGTACTGTCCACCACCGGCGGCAACCTGGTGGTGGCGGTCGGCTTCGCCCTGATCCTCACCGCCCTCTACAACCTGCGTGAACCAAAGCGTGCCGGCACGGGTGCACTGTGGGGCCTGGCAGGTTTCGCCGTGTTCTGCCTGGCCCCGACCCTGGGCCTGCCGCCGGAACTGCCAGGTACTGCAGCCGCCGACCTGGGACAACGCCAGGCCTGGTGGATCGGCACCGCCAGTGCCACTGCGCTGGGCCTGGCGCTGCTGGTGTTCGCTCGCCACGGGTTGCTGAAGGCACTGGGCGCCGTACTGCTGGTCATGCCCCATGTGATCGGTGCACCGCAACCCGAGGTGCACGAGAGCCTGGCCCCCGCAGCACTGGAAGCCCAGTTCAAAGTCGCCTCCTGGCTGACCAACGCCGCCTTCTGGCTGGCCCTGGGCCTGCTCAGCGCCTGGCTGTTCCGACGCTCCAGCCAGGCCTGATGCCAGCCTTCTACGCCGGTTTCGGCTGCCGTCGGGGTTGCCCGGTGGATACGCTGGAAACCTTGCTACGCCAGGCCCTGGACGATCAGGGCCTGGCGTTGGCCGACCTCAACGGTATCGCCAGCATCAGCCTGAAGGCCGACGAACCCGGTTTGCAGCAGCTGGCCAAGCGCCTCGACGTGCCCTTGGTGTTGTACGATTGCGCGCAGTTGCAACCCTACGCACACCAACTCAGCCACTGTTCCGCCACAGCCTATGCCCATAGCGGCTGCTGGGGCGTGGCCGAGAGTGCGGCACTGGCACTCGCCAGCCAGCGGCTGGGCACGGCCAGGTTGCTGCTGACGCGCCAGGTACTGGGCCCGGCTACCCTCGCCCTGGCCTGTTGAACGTTTCACCCTCCTCTTTCCTGCAAGGACATTCCATGACGGTCTACTTCATCGGCGCCGGCCCAGGCGACCCGGAACTGATCACGGTCAAGGGCCAACGGCTGATTCGCCAGTGCCCGGTGATCATCTATGCCGGTTCGCTGGTGCCGGCCGCCGTGCTCGAGGGCCATCAGGCCGAGACCGTGATCAACAGTGCCGAACTGCACCTGGAACAGATCATTGCCGCCATGCGCAGCGCGCATGAGCGAGGCCAGGATGTGGCGCGGGTACACAGTGGCGACCCCAGCCTGTACGGCGCCATCGGTGAGCAGATCCGTCACCTGCAGGCGCTGGGCATCGCTTACCAGATCATCCCCGGGGTCACCGCCACGGCGGCCAGCGCCGCCCTGCTCGGCTGCGAACTGACCCTGCCGCAGGTCGCGCAGACCGTCATCCTCACCCGCTATGGCGACAGTTCGCCAATGCCGCCCGGCGAACAACTGGGCGACCTGGCGCGCCACGGCAGCACCCTGGCGATTCACCTGGGGGTCAAGCACCTGTCGCGTATCGTCGATGAACTGTTGCCACACTACGGCGCACACTGCCCGGTGGCGGTGGTACATCGCGCCACCTGGCCGGATCAGGACTGGGTGCGCGGCACCCTCGGCGATATCGTCGAACGCGTCACGGCCAAGGACTTCCGGCGCACCGCGCTGATCCTCGTGGGCCATGTACTGGGCGACACACCGTTTGCCGAATCGGCCTTGTACCGCGCAGGGCACGCCCACCTGTATCGCCCTGGCGACTGAGCATTGCCAGGTTCGCCGCAGGCGTAGCAGACTCCAGGTTCCCACCTGCAAACAGGAGTCATGCCCATGCTGGACCTACGCCCCAACTGCGAGTGCTGCGATACCGACCTGCCGGGTGACAGCCCCGACGCGCTGATCTGCTCCTTCGAATGCACCTTCTGCCGCACCTGCGCCGAAACCCGTTTCCAGGGCCGCTGCCCGAACTGCACCGGCCAGTTGGTAGCACGCCCGACACGGGTCGGCCGGGCACTGGCCAACAACCCCGCCTCGACCCAGCGCGTGACCAAATCGCACTCTGCCTGCGCTTGAGCGACCTCAAAAAAGACATTGCCGCTTTGACAGGGTGATGTCTTTCCCGCTACTTGTAGGATTTTTCAACAAATACCGCGTGGACTTTCAACACTTCTATACTCGGCATTACCAAATTTAGGGAATGGTCGTATCGTGCAGCGCTTCCGATAACCCACTTGCAGACGTATTCCTGAGTGATCAAGGAAGCGGACCACACCCCGACAGGAGTTTTCCTCATGACAACCGTGCTGATCGTCGACGACCACCCCATCGTCCGGCTGTCCCTGCGCCTACTGCTCGAGCGCGAGCGCTTTCATGTCATCGGCGAGGTCGGCAATGGCAGCGAGGTGGCGCAGGTGGCCCGCGAACTGCGCCCGGACGTGGTCATTCTCGACATCGGCCTGCCCGGCCTGGATGGCATGGAAGTGATCAAGCGCCTGCAATGCCTGGAGCCGGTCCCCAAGATCATGGTACTGACCGGCCAGGCCACCGACCTGTATGTGCGGCGCTGCCTGGATGCCGGCATCGGCGCTTTCGTCACCAAGGAAGAAGACCACGAGGCGTTGCTGTTTGCCCTCAAGGCCCTGGTCAAGGGCTACTCGACCTTCCCGCAAATGTCGGTCAACAGCAACTCGCTGGAAAGCGAACCGGTGCGCCTGGCCAGCCTGTCCAACCGGGAAATGGAGGTGCTGCGGCGGCTGGCGCGGGGCGAGAACAACAAGAATATCGGCACCTGCATGAACCTCAGTGCCAAGACCATCAGCACCTACCGGGGCCGCATCATGGAAAAGCTCAAGACCGAATCGCTGGTTGAAATGGTCGACCTGGCCAAGCGCAACAGCGTCTACTGAGCACTTGGCCGCGATGAAGCGCCTGCTGGCAAGCGCCCTCCTGGCCATCGGCCTGGCCGGTTCCGGCGCGCTGCTGGCCAACAGCGAACCCCGCCAGTTGCTGGCCCGATCGGTCAGCGCCGCCGCCCCCCTTGCGCTGACCCAACAAGAGCGGCAATGGCTACAGCAACGCCAGCACCTGGTGCTGGGCAGTTCGCGGCCCGACTACCCACCGCTCGAAATCAATGTCAGCCCGCGCGACTACGAAGGTCTGAGCGCCGATTACGCAGGTATTATCGCCGAACAGCTGGGCATCCCCATCGAGGTACGACGCTACGACAGCCGCCACGAAGCCATCGCCGCCCTGCGCGAGGGCCGTATCGACCTGCTGGGTAGTTCCAACGCCTTCGAGGCCGCGGATGCCCAGCTGAGCCTCAGTGCTGCCTATGCCGACGACCTGCCGGTGATAGTCACCCGTGAGGGGCGCAGCCTGAAGAACACGCCCGACCTCGCCGGCCTGCGGTTGGCCATGGTCGATCATTACCTGCCAGCCAGTAACGTCCGCACCCTGTACCCCAAGGCGCAATTAAGCCTGTATCGCTCGACCCTGGCCGGCTTGGCCGCCGTCGAACTGGGCGAAGCCGACGCCTACCTGGGCGATGCCATCAGTACCGACTTCGCGATTGGCAAGAGTTACCAGGGGACACTGAAGATCGACCATTTCTGCCAGGTCGCCCCGGGGGCATTTGCCTTTGCCATGGCCAGTGACAACCCGCGCCTGCACCAATTGATCGACAAGGCGCTGGCACGCATCAGCGAAAGCGAGCGCCTGAACATTCTGCGCCGCTGGAGCAGTGGCAACACCAGCCTGCTGCTGCAGCGCCATCTCGCCGCCCTGACCGCAGAAGAAGAAGCCTGGATCGCTGCCAACCCCACCATCAACGTACTGGTCAACACCTCACTGGCGCCGCTGACCTTCAACGATGCCCAGCACCGCCCCAGCGGCATTACCCTCGACCTGCTCAAGCAGATCTCGCTGCGCACAGGGCTGCATTTCAAGCCGGTCGAAAGCCCGTCGGCACAGGCAATGGTCGAGCGCGTGGCACACGGCGATGCGCAGATGATCGGCGCATTGGGCTACGGCACGGACCGTTCGAAACAACTGCGCTATACCCGCCCTTACCTGGTCAGCCCGCGGGTGCTGGTAACCCGCGGCGACAACGCATCACCGGCGCAGGCCAAGGCGCTGGATGGCCAGCGCATCGCCCTGGTGCGCGGCTCGCCGCAACGGGCCCTGCTGCAACAGCGCTACCCGCAGGCCAGGGTGGTCGAGGTGGACAACCCGCTCGACCTTATGGAAGCCGTGGCCAACGGTACCGCCGACGTCGCTCTGAGCAGTCATATCAATGCTGCCTACTACATAAGCCATGTGTTCAAGGACCGCCTGCGCATCGCCAGTGTGCTCGACGACGACCCGGCCATCGCCGCCTTCGCCGTGGCCGCGGACCAGCCCCCAGTTGCAGGCCATCCTCGACAAGGCGCTACTGAGCATTCCACCCGAAGAGCTGGACCAGCTGATCAACCGCTGGCGCACCAGCACCCTGGTCAGCGACAGCCCCTGGCGCGACTACCGCACCCTGGCCCTGCAAGTGCTGGTATTGTCAGCCTTGCTGCTGGCCGGGGTGGTGTTCTGGAACAGTTACCTGCGCAAGCTGATCAACCAGCGCACCGAGGCCCAGCATGCGCTGCAAGCGCAGCTGGCGCTAAGCCGCGGCCTGCTCGAACAACTGCGCCAGGCCAAGGAAGATGCCGAACAGGCCAGCCAGACCAAAAGCACCTTCCTGGCCACCATGAGCCATGAAATCCGTACCCCGATGAATGCCGTGATCGGCCTGCTGGAGCTGGCCCTGGAAGACAGCCGCGGCGGCCGTTGTGACACCCAGACCCTGCAGACCGCTCATGATTCGGCCATGGGCCTGCTCGAACTGATTGGCGATATTCTCGACATTTCCCGCATCGAATCAGGGCACATTACCCTGCAGCCGGTACCCACCAACCTGGTCGAACTGGTACGTGCCAGCGTGCGGGTGTTCGAAGGCAACGCAAGGGCCAAAGGCCTGCATTTGCATAGCGAACTGCCCGCTGCGCCGGTCTGGGTGCTGGCTGATCCGCTGCGGCTCAAGCAGGTCTTGTCCAACCTGATCAGCAACGCCATCAAGTTCACCGATCGCGGCGAAGTCCAAGCCAGCCTGCTGCTGCCCACGGCCGCCGACAGCGACCAGCTGGCCGTGGAACTGACTGTGCGAGACACCGGCATCGGCATCAGCCCGGCCGACCAGGCCCGGCTGTTCAATGCCTTCGTCCAGGCCGACGGCCCCCGGGCACGCCAAGGCGCAGGCCTGGGCCTGGTCATCAGCCGAACCCTGGCCGAGTTGATGGGCGGCAACTTGAGCTTGCAGAGCGTCGAAGGTGTTGGCACCAAAGTGCAGGTCAGCCTGCAACTGCCCGCCTGCGCAGCACCGCTGCAGGTCCAGCAGCACGCCCCGACGCTGGAAACCAGCAGCGGCCCGATGAACATACTGGTGGTCGACGACTACCCGGCCAACCTGCTGCTGCTGGAGCGGCAACTGCAAACCTTGGGGCACCGCGTGACATTGGCGGAAAACGGCGAAATCGCATTGGCGCACTGGCAGGCAGCGCGCTTCGACCTGGTAATAACCGATTGCAGCATGCCGGTCATGGATGGCCACGAACTGACCCGTCGCATCCGCAACCTCGAAGCCGAACGTGGCCTGGCGGCATGCCGGATTCTTGGCGTGACCGCCAATGCCCAGGCCGAGGAACGTGCCCGCTGCCTGGCCAGCGGCATGGACGAATGCCTGTTCAAACCGATTGGCCTGCACACGCTCAAGGCCCGGCTACCGCAGGCCCGTGCCCGGCAACAGCCACCGGTGCGTACCGGCAGCGGCTTCGACCTGGGCGAACTGCGCCACCTGACCCAGGACGACGAACAACTGATTCGGCATTTGCTGGAACAGCTGACACAGAGTGTCAGCGAAGACCTCGCCAGCTTGCGCGCACTTGCAGCAGACGCCCCCGGCGAGACCGTGCGCGCACTGGCTCACCGGATCAAGGGAGGGGCGAAAATGCTCAAGATGCGTGCACTGGTCACGGATTGCGAAGCCATCGAGCAGGCTCATGGCCAAGGCCTGCCGACAGCTGACTTGCGCCTGCAATTACAAGCCAGTCTGGAGGCCTTGCTGGAGGAGCTGGGCGATACACTCAATGCAATTGCAGCGTCGAACTGATCTGGCTGATGGCATCCACCACGTGCCGTGAACCCTGCTGGATCTCCATGATCACCGTCCCAGCCTCGTTGGCCAGCGCCACGCCATGGCCGGTGCGCTTCAGGCTCGACTGCATGCTGGCTACGGCCAATAGCGACAGATCGTGGTTCTGCCGTACCACGTCGACGATTTCCAGGGTGGCCTTGCTGGTTCGAGCTGCCAAGCTGCGCACCTCGTCAGCCACCACGGCAAAACCACGCCCGTGTTCGCCGGCGCGGGCCGCCTCGATGGCCGCGTTCAAAGCCAGCAGGTTGGTCTGGTCGGCAATGCCACGGATGGTCAGCACGATCTGCCCGATCACATCCGACTGCCTGTTCACCGCATCGATGCTGCGTGCAGCGTCGTTGAGCTCATGGGAAATCTGCTCGATCACCTGAACCGCCTGCTGCACGACCTCGGTACCCTTGCGTGCGCAGGCATCGGTCTGTACCGAACTGGCATGGGCAGCATCGGCGGCGCTTTGCTGGGTGCTGACCTGGCGGGTGATGTCGCTGGCGAACTTCACCACTTTGTACAATCGGCCCTTGCTGTCGAAGATCGGGTTGTAGGAAGCCTCCAGGTAGACCATCCGGCCATGTTTGTCGATGCGCTCGAAACGGTGCGAATGGTATTCGCCACGATTGAGCGAAGCCCAGAACTCGCGGTACTCGGCCGATTCGCGCTCGTGCGCCAGGCAGAACAGCCCGTGATGGCGGCCAACCACCTCGTCCAGGCGATAGCCCATGGTATCGAGGAAGTTCTGGTTGGCCTTGATCACCCGGCCCTGCGGGGTGAATTCGATCACCGCCATGGAACGGCTGATGGCTTTGAGCAGGCTTTCGCTCTCGTGCTCCTGCATCACCCGCTGACTGATGTCGGAAGCTACCTTGATCACGCTGCTGACCCGATGCTGTTCATTCAGTACCGGCATGTAGCTGGCTTCCAGCCAGACTTCACGGCCGGCCTTGTCGACGCGCTCGAAAGTACCGCTGATGGCCTTGCCCTGCCCCAGCTCATGCCAAAGTTGCTGGTATTCGGCGCTTTTGGCGTAGGCGGGGTCGCAGAACAGCCGGTGGTGCTTGCCACGCAATTCGTCGGCGCTGTAGCCCATCGCTTGGCAGAAGCGCTCGTTGGCATCGAGGATCGTGCCGTCGGGAGCGAATTCGATCATGGCCATGGAGCGGCTGATTGCCGCCAGCTTCGCCTGCAAGCTGGCCAAGGCCTCATGACTGCGCTGGATCTCGACCAGATCGGACTTGCGGTGGAAATCGAACATGACGCCGGGCTCCTGTTATGCGCGGTGTCATGAGCATAGATCGCCTGGCGTGCGGCGTGGTCTTTGTGGCGCCTCCTGCGCGTCGCTCGATTTCAAATTCACCCTATCACTCAAGGCGTACTCAGGAGCTCTCCCGCACCATCAACTCGAAACCCAAATCCTGCTGCGCATTCGGCACCCGCTTGCCATCGAGCAACGCCAGCAGCGCCTGCGCCGCGCCGCGCCCAACGGCAGCCCGAGGCGTGCGAATCGAGGTCAAACGCGGCACCATGTGCGCCGAAGCCGGCAGGTCGTTGAAACCGACCATCGCCACCTGCCGCGGCACCTCCACCCCTTGGCGCAATGCCTGCAGCACTGCGCCCTGGGCCAGGTCGTCGTTGCAGAAGAAAATGCCGTCGACATCCGGTGCCTGCTGCAGCAGCTGACTGAACAGTGCGCTACCCAAGGCGATGGAAGAAGGCTCCGGTGCCAGCACCTCCAGCTCGGCCGCCTGCAAGCCGGCCTCGGCCAACGCCTGGCGGAACCCTTCGGCACGCTGCATCACTCGCGGGTCGAGCTGGGCGGCAATGAACGCCAGGCGTTTGCGCCCGCGCTCGATCAGGTGGCGAGCCGCAGCGCGGCCGGCCTGCTGTTGCGAGAAACCGACCGAAAGCGCCCCGGCCTCGCCATTGAGTTCCATCATGTGCACGCAGGGCACGCCGCTAGCCGCCAGCATCTGCCGCGA
This sequence comes from Pseudomonas putida, assembly GCA_029953615.1. Classification (NCBI taxonomy): domain Bacteria; kingdom Pseudomonadati; phylum Pseudomonadota; class Gammaproteobacteria; order Pseudomonadales; family Pseudomonadaceae; genus Pseudomonas; species Pseudomonas putida. The sequence continues at coordinate 5,329,285 of CP124529.1, forward strand.
TGCCTCACTGCGCTCGAAACCGGTCAGCAGCATGCCGCAAGGCTGGTAGGCCAGGTAGTTGCGGATCAGGTTCTCTTCTTCAGCAAGGTCGTAATGATAGTTGCCGATCAGCACCTCGAGCCCCCGTGGGCGCATGACCTCGTGAATGGCCTCCAGCGTGTCGATGAACAGCTGGTTGGACAGCGACGGGATCAGAACCACTACCGACTGGCTACGTGCCGAAGCCAGCGCACGGGCCGCCGGGTTGGCCACATACCCCAGGCTCGCTGCAGCCGCAACGACCTTTTCCACCAGTTCCGGTGCAACCGTACTGACCCCACGCAGGGCGCGCGAGGCGGTAATCGGGGAAACCCCGGAAAGCCTGGCAACTTCTGCCAGGGTGGGACGACCTGTGGTGCGGGAGCCGGTGCGGGACATGGGTGTTGTAATTTTACTACTTGCAAGGAAAGGGAACGGCCACTAAGGTAGCGCTGTCTCAGGACGCAGGCAATGTAATCTTTGGTAGCAGCCGCCACGCGCTCGCCGCCAAGCGTCCATACTGCGTAAGGACAAGACCAATAACACCGGGGGAAGTGACTGCTCGTCCATGACGAGACAGCGCTATCTCACCCGCAGGAGGTACTGATGAATTCTCCCCTGTCCGCCATCGTGGTGATGGGCGTGGCCGGTTGCGGCAAAAGCTGCATCGGTGCTGCCATCGCCGCCCGAAGCGGCGGCCGCCTGATCGAAGGCGACGCTTTCCACCCTGCCGAAAACATCCGCAAGATGAGCGCTGGCATCCCTTTGGACGACAGCGACCGTGCCGGCTGGCTGGTGCGTCTTGGCCAGGAACTGCAAGCCACCACCGCGGCCGGGGAACGTCCGATCCTGACCTGTTCGGCCCTCAAGCGCCGCTACCGCGACACCCTGCGTGATGCCGTGCCGGGGCTGGTGTTCGTATTCCTCGAACTGTCGCCCGCCGAAGCCGAAAAACGCGTGCTGGCCCGCCCCGGGCATTTCATGCCGGCGAGCCTGATCGACAGCCAGTTCGCTGCCCTGGAACCGCCACACGGCGAGCCCCTGACCCTGGCGCTTGATGCCACACAGCCCATCGAAGCACTTGCCGAAGCGGTGGACAGCTGGCTAAAGGGCCGCGGTGAGCGAGGCCTGGCACGAACCGCCTGACCCCGGCGGCTTTCCTTGGCTCACCAAAGACAGCGCTACCCTGCCCCATAAACGTGCGCAAAGTTGCAAAAAAAAGTTACGCCAAAACAACGATAAGACCGAGGCCTTCAAACCATGTTCGGACTGGCTACTGATACCTTCCTGCTGCTCGACGCGCTGGTTACCATCGTCGGGCTGATCCTGCTGATCACCCACTTCAAGGTCCACCCCTTCGTCGCCCTGACCATCGCGGCCGGCTTCCTCGGCCTGACCTCCGGCATGCCGGTGGCCAAGGTCATGAAATCGTTCCAGGACGGTTTTGGCGGTGTTCTCGGCTTCGTCGGCATCGTGCTCGCCCTGGGCACCATGCTCGGCAAGCTGATGGCCGACTCCGGGGGGGCTGACCAGATCGCGCAAACCCTCATCCGCGCGTTCGGCAAGAAGAACGTGCACTGGGCGATGATGTTCGCCGCCTTCCTGGTGGGCATCCCGCTGTTCTTCGAGATCGGCTTCGTGCTGCTGATTCCGCTGGTGTTCATCGTTGCCCGGCGCTCGGGCGTGTCGCTGATCAAGATCGGCATCCCCCTGCTGGCCGGCCTGTCGGTGGTGCACGGCCTGGTCCCCCCGCACCCGGGCCCGCTGCTGGCGATCGGCATCTTCCATGCCGACATCGGCAAGACCATCTTCTATGGCCTGATCGTGGCGCTGCCTACTGCCATTATCGCCGGCCCGCTGTTCGGTAACTTCATTTCCCGCTACATCCCGGGCAGCCCGTCCCAGGAACTGATGGACCAGATTGCCAAGGAGTCCGACCAGGGCAACCTGCCGAGCTTTACCATCACCCTGGTCACCGTGCTGCTGCCGGTGGTGTTGATGCTGCTGAAGACCTTCGCCGACGTGGTGCTGCCTGCCGAGCACATCGTGCGCCAGTGGATGGACCTGATCGGCCACCCCATCACCGCCCTGCTCGCCGCCCTGCTGCTGGCTTTCTACACCTTCGGCGCGGCCCGTGGCTTCAACCGCCAGCAGATCATGAAGATGCTCGACCAAAGCCTGGCGCCGACCGCCGCGATCGTGCTGATCGTAGGTGCCGGCGGCGGCTTCAAGCAGATGCTGGTAGACACCGGCGTGGGCAACGTGATCGGGCAAATGGCGGTGCAGGCGGAAATTTCGCCGATCATGCTGGCCTGGCTGGTAGCGGCGGTTATCCGCATCGCCACCGGTTCCGCCACGGTCGCCACCATTACCGGCGCGGGCATCGTCGCACCGGTCATCGATCTGGTACCGGGGGTTAACCGCGAGTTGCTGGTGCTGGCCACCGGCGCCGGCTCGTTGATCCTTTCCCATGTGAACGACGCCGGCTTCTGGCTGGTGAAGCAATACTTCAACATGACCGTGGCCGAAACCTTCAAGACCTGGAGCATGATGGAAACCATCCTGTCGATCGTCGGCATCATCTTCATCATGTTGCTTTCACTGGTGGTGTAACCGTTGATCGGGGCAATGGCACCTTGAAGTTTCGGGTAGGGCCGAAAGGAAGTATCAGCCCTACCCGAAGCGAAGGAGCCTGCCATGCCCCGCTCAAGCATCCTGCTGGTTACCCTGCTCGCCGCGCCATTGGCCCTGGCCGCCGGCACCGGCCCCACCTACCCTGACGACCCGCACAGCCCGGCGCCCAAGCCTGGCGTAGACAGCACTCTCAACCCGATCGAAAAACCCGTGCCCCGGAACACCGACCCGCGCATACAGGGCAACGACCCCGACAGCCCCCCGGCGGAACAGAATGACAACCGGGATTTGCCGGGCGTGGATGGCAGTGGCTCGGAAGGCACCGGGCGGCAAGGGGGTGGCGCAGCTGACGGTAGTCAGCGCTAGCCCGGAGGAGCGCCTTGTGGAGCAATTGCCAGCAAGCCAGCTGAGGCGCTTGCTGACAACCGCTCCTGAGGTCAATCCAGCGCGCCGTTCAACACCTCGTAGATGATCCCCGTAGCAACTGCTACCAGGATCAGATCGGCACCCGCCTGCATCCATTCATAGCCATCATTAATGAGGGAGCTGCCCCAGCAGCCTGCCATCCAGCTTCTTGGCGATACCCGGCGGCAAAGGTTTGCCACGGGCCAGGTTCTTCTGAATGCCGGGGGGCAAGGCCGCCCCCGCGCTCCAGTAATTGCGGTGCCCATCCAGAATGCCAAGCACATCGCCACGGTTAATCGACGGCCCACCATATGCGCTACCGTGCCCTTGGCCATGCTGCCCCTGCCCCTTGCCATGGCCCTGCCCTTTACCGTTACCCGGGTCGCCATAAGTGAGCGCAGGGCCCACTGACAGTGCGATCGAAATAGCGACAACTGCCCACCGTTGCTTTGCCATATCTGTTTCCTTACACAGTGACCTCCCTGCACTGTAGAACAAAACCCGGTTCAGGGTGACAGTCCCCGAAACCCGGGGTCAGGGCTTGGCCCCCCGATACAGCACGATGGCTGCAACATCGAGGGCCAGTACGGCAACGGCGAAGAGGAACATGACGTACAGATCTTCCGGAAGCATGGCCGTATCCCCAAAATGCACAGGTTTTCAGCAATGCAGCAATTCCCGTTCCAAACGCCTGGTCGGGGTCAGTAGAGACGGGCTTTGATCAGCGGGCGCAGCAAGTAATTGAGGACGCTGCGCTTGCCGCTGAGTATGTCCACCTCGGCAACCATGCCCGGAATGATCGGCAGCACCTCTTCGCCGCGCTTGAGCTGGCTACCGTCAGTGCGGATCAGCACCTGGTAGTACGACTCCTTGCCATGGGGCGTGTCCTCCTCGATGGTGTCGGCGCTGATCTGCTCCAGGGTGCCCTTGAGGTCGCCATAGATGCTGAAGTCGTAGGCGGTGATCTTCACTTTGGCCGGCATGCCCGGCACCAGGAAGGCCACGTCACGCGGCTTGATCCTGGCCTCTACCAGCAGGCGGTCCTCCACCGGAATCACTTCCATGATCGCCTCGCCGGGCTGGATCACCCCGCCACGGGTGTTTATCAGCACGGTGTTGACCCGCCCACGCACGGGCGAAACGATTCCGGTACGGCGCAACTGGTCCTGGCGCTGCTGCACAATCGGCTCCAGCGCACTGAGGTCGGCCTTGCGCTGTGAGCGCTCGGTGTAGGCGTCCTGGAAGTAACTGCTCTTCAGCTCGGTCAGCTTGCCGTTGAGGGTAGCGATGTCCTGGCTCAACCGCAGCGCCTCCATCTGGCTCACCGCACGCTTGGCCACCAGCGGGCGGACCAAGTCGAGCTGGCTCTGGGCCAGGCTGATCTGTCTCTGGATCGCCTGGCTACCTTCGAGCAACTTGTCCCGTCGCGACTTGAACAGCTCGCGCTCGGAGCGCGCCAGCGGCCCCTGCGGATCGATGTCGGGCGGGAACTCGATGGCCGCCTTGCCCAGCACCTCGGCTTCCAGCCGGGCGATGGCCGCCCGCAGCACGCCGGCCTGGTTGGCCGACTCCTGAAAATTGGTGAGAAAGCGCGTCTCGTCAAGGCGCAGCAGCGGCTGCCCGACCTCCACCAGGTCGCCTTCCTGCACCAGCAGGCGGTCGAGAATGCCGCCTTCCAGGCTCTGGATTTTCTGAATGCGGCTGAACGGCACCACGCGCCCGTCGCCGCGCGTCACCTCATCAAGTTCCGCCCAGGCGGCCCAGGCGACGAACAGCAAGACACTGCCGAGCAGGGTCCAGAGCAGCGGACGGTAGACCGGGTGAGTGGTCGCCAGCAAGGGATCGGCCAACTGCCGGCGCAGCTGTACAGAGTAATTTTCAGCAGCCATGACCCGCTCCCTCGGCGACCTGTGGCGCCTGCACCTGGTTGCCCAGCACCACCTGATTCAGCGGGCCGTCCATGATCACCTGGCCATTGCGCAGCACCACTGCACGGTCCACCAGCGCCAGCACGCTTTTCTTGTGGGTGGTAATGATCAGTGTGCGCCGGCCCAGCCACTTCTGCAGGTAGTCGATCACCTGTTTCTCGCTGTTCTGGTCGAAGGCCGCCGTCGGCTCGTCGAGCAACAGGATCGGCGGGTCCTGCAACAGTACCCGGGCTAGCCCGACAGCCTGACGCTGGCCGCCGGAGAGGCTTGCGTTGCCCTGGATCGGCATGTCCAGGCCCAACGGGTGAGCGCGTACGAAAGTGCCCAGCCCCACGCCGTCGAGGGCTTCCAGCAATTCCTCGTCGCTCAACGCAGCGTTCGCCAGGTTGAGGTTTTCGCGCAGGCTGCCGTGGAACAGCGCCACGTCCTGTGGCAAGTAGCCGATGCCGCGCTGGCGGTCGGCCGGGTCGAGCTGGCTCAGGGCAATATCGTCCAGCAACAGCCGGCCGGATTGCGCGTCGAGAAGGCCACTGAGCAGCCGCAGCAGGGTCGATTTGCCCGCTCCATTGCCGCCGAGCAGCGCCACCCGCTCGCCGGCCTGGATGCTCAGCGCCTGCACATCGACCACCGGCGAGCTGTCGCCGTGGGCCAGCCGCAGCCCCTCCAGGCGGTAATGCCCGTGGAGCCGCTCGCGGTGCACGAAGCGCTTGCCGACGGGACGCTCCTGTTCGGCCGACATCAGCTGGTCGAGGCCCTCCAGTGCAACCTTGGTGTGCTGCCAGCGGCCGAGGATGGCGGCCGCCTGGGACAAGGGGGCGATGGCCCGCGAGGCAAGGATCGAACAGGCCACCAGGGCACCGACGGTCATCGCCCCGTCGCTTATGCGGTAGACGCCGAACACCACCACCCCGACGTAGCACAGCTGCTGGACGATACTGGCCGAGTAGCTGAGGGTCGAGGCCAAGGCGTGGGTCTTCATCGCGGTACCGGCCAGTTCCCCCGTGAGTGTCTCCCACTGCTGGCGGCAACGGCCTTCGGCACGCGCGGCCTTCACCGTCTCCAGGTGTTCGAAGGCTTCCAGCAGCACGCTGTTCTTCATCGCCCCCTCGCGCAGGTTCTGCCGCGACAGGTGCCCCAGCAGGCGCTGGGTCAGCAACCCCGGCAGCAGCATCAACACGCAGGCCACCAGCGGAACCCAGACCACATGGCCACCGATCACGGCGATGAGCAACAGGAAGATGGCCACGAACGGCAGGTCGCTGATCAGCGCGGCGCTGGACGAAGTGAAGAACTCACGGACCGACTCGAATTCCCTCACCTGGGTGCTGAACGCCCCAATCGACGCCGGCTTGGCGGCAATCCGGGTGCTCAGCACGCGAGCGAACAGCAGGCTCGACAGCTGCAGGTCGAGGCGCTTGCCAAGTACGTTGAGCAGGTGCCCGCGAAGGATCCGCAACACCCCGTCGACAATGATTGCCAAGGCCACGCCGCTGGCGAGTATCCACAGGGTATCGAAGGCCGCGTTGGGCACCACGCGGTCGTACACCTGCATGGCGAACAGCGCCGAAGCGACCGCGAGGACGTTGGCCACCAGGGCCGCCGCCGTGACTTCCACATAGGAGCGCCAGAGCCGCTTGAGCGGCCCGAAGAACCAATGCTCCGGCAAGCTGCTGGCGTAGTCGCCGACTCGGCCGTCGGGTTGATAGCGGCATTTGGCGAACACCGCCGTGCCGCTGTAAAGCGCCTCCAGCGCGGGTAACGCCATGCATTCACGGCCACCGTCGCTCTGCGGCACCAGTACCTCGCACTGCTCGCCTTCGACGCCAACCAGCAGCAGGCTGCGGCCATCGCCGAGCAGCAGCAGGGCCGGTAGCAGGTAGGCGTCCATGTGCCGCAATGGCAGCTCCGCGACCCTGGCAGTCAGGTCGGCACGGCGCAGCGCGCGCACGACCAGCCGCAGCGGCAGGCGTCCGTGCTCCAGCGCCAGGCCATCGACCAGCTCGGCGTCGCCCAGCGGCCGGCCCAGTTGCCGGCACAGCAGCAGCAGGCCCTGGCGCAGCGGGTCGTCGTGGTTCAGGGGCAAAACGTTATCTGGGGCTTGTTCAACTTCCATGATTCAACCGATTCTCCAGTAGAGCCCCCAACAGACCGACCTGCGCGGCCGCCCGGTACTCGATACGCTTGCGTTCGATGTGCAGATTGATCAATTGCCGCTCGGCCTCGAAACGCTCGCGCTGCACATTGAGCAAGTCGATCACGTCACGCCGGCCGACCTCGAACTGCTCGCGGTACAGCTCGCCGACCTGTTCCGCCTCCGTCACCTGCTGGCTAAGCGACTGCTCCCGCCAACGCAGCGTGTCACTGTTGTCGAACAGCGTCTGCAACTGCCGGCGGATATCACGCTGCATCGCATCGGCCGTCCACTGCGCCGACTCCAGGCGCTGTTGCGCAGCGGTCGGCCGGCGGAAATTGGAAAGCCCCTGGAAGGTGTCCATGCGAAAGCGCAGCGACATCACCGAGTCGCTTTCCGGGCGACCGCCGATCTCCCGGCGCAACGCGGAGGCCTCCAGGTTCAACTGCGGCAGCAACGAAGCCTTGGCCTCGCGGACTTGCGCCTCGGCGACATTGGCGTCCTCCAGTGCCTTGCGCTGCAACGGCGATTCACGGATCACCCGTGCCACGTCGCTGGCAGCCAGGTAGCGCTGCAGCGACATCGGCTCGGGCTCCACCAGTTCGGAGGGGTCCTGGCCAACCAGGATCGCGTACTGGTTGCGTGCGTCCTGCAGGTTGCCCTTCTCCAGCGACAGTTGTTCCTGGGCGCGTGCCAGTTCCAGGTTGGCGCGGTCCAGTTCGCTACGGTCGGCGTAGCCATCACTGCCGCGCGCCTGGGTCATCTCGCGGATGCGGTCCAGACGCTGGATGTGCTGGCGCACCGTCTCCACCCGGCGCTCCGAGGCAAGCACGTCGAGGTAGGTCTCGACGATATCCAGCGCCGCATCGTCGCGCGCCACCAGCACCGCCTCGGACAGCTTGCGCCGGGTTGCGCTGGCGCTGTCGACCTTGCTTGTCACCCTTCCCCAGTCATACAGCATCTGCGATACGGTGAGGTCGTAGACGACCTCGCCAACGTCGAACTCCTGCGGCCCTCCGGACATCGTGACGGAGGGGTAGTAACCACCCTTGGCGATCTCTACCTCGGTGCCCGCACGGTCCGCCTCGGCCATCGCCGAACGCACCTGCGGGTGGATCGCCAACCCCTCCCGCACCGCCTGGTCGAGAGGAATTGCCGAAGTGGATAACGGCAGCCCGAAGCACAGGAGCCAAAGGGCTCCCGCGCCACGGCGCCTTCCCTTGAGCACGGACAGGCCGCGCATCAGACCACAACCTGTACCGTGTTGTCCTCGATCAGCAGGGTACTGCTGCCAAAGCTGTAGACATCGTAGGTAATGCCGTTGAGCTGCTGGGTGGTCCCGGTGTTCACGGCACCCACCACGTTGAGGGTGTCGTTGCTCTCGCCGGTAATCTGCAGCACGTTGTTGGCATCGGTGATGGCGTCGACCTCCGCTGCGGTCAGGGTCAGCACACTCCCCGAGTCGCCCCGGCCGAGGTCGATACGCTCGATGTTGGAGAGCGTGCCGACGCCGACGGCGTTGTAGTCGAGGTCGATGCCGTCGGCCAGGACCAACGTGTCGAAGCCCGCGCCGCCATCGATGCTGACGAAGTCGGTCGCGGTGATCTGGACGGCATCGTTGCCGTTGCCTGCCACCACGTGATCACCGGTCCCCACGTTGAAGATCAGGTCGTTGCCATCGCCTCCATTGATGTGCTCCGAACTGCCGCTCGCCCCGGACATGACATCGTCCCCCGAGGTGCCGTTGACGTCGATCTGGCCAATGTTCACTGACAGCCCGTTCGGGGTCAGGGTGATGCCGTATGCCGAGCTGTCGTTGCCGTTGGTATCGGTAGCGACGATGTTGAACGAGATCTGCGAACCGAGGTTAAGGATATCGGTGATGTTCAACCCCAACTGGGTGAGGACGGTCGGGCTCAGCAGGTTCAGCGAGAAGTTGCCAGAGCTGTCCGCCGCGATCGGCAGCAGCTCGACGTTTAGCGCCGGGGTGATGACCCGGATCACCACGCTGGAGTCCGGTTCGGTGGTGCCACTGAAACCGAACCGCGGGTTCAGCGGGTTGAGGCTGACGTCGACCCCGAAGTTGCCGATGGTAACGGGCTGCTCGATGCTGCTGCCGACACCGATGGTCGCCACATTGCTCGGGTTGCCGGCCGGGTCCTCACCGGTCACGGAGACTTGGGCATTGAGCAACTGGTCCAGGGTAAGGTCGATGTCCAGGTCGGTAAGCAGATTCAGCGAGGCCAGCCCGCTGTTGTCGGCAGTCACCGTGGCGGTGGCGGTGACGCCGCCGATGTCCACTTCGACCGTCAGTTCGGTTCCCGGATCTGTGGAGATGGTCAGGATGCTGCCCACCAGCGACAGCACCGGGGTCGCAGGCGGGATGGTGTCGACAGTGAACGGCACCGGGCTCGACGCAGTTCCGCCATTGATGTCTGCGGTGACGGTAGAGGCGCCCTCCGGGAACGGCCCCATGCCATCGCCAGGGGGAATGGTCACGGTGACACTGCCGGCCAGGATATCGCCAGCGGTGATGGTGTGCGTCGCCTGCGTCTCGTAGCCGTTCTGCCCGGCGAAGGCGACGGTGATCACCTGGCCGACCTGCATGGTCGGGCGTATCGTCACGTCGACCTGGATGCCATCGCTGATTTCGGCAGCGTTGATCCAGGTATCGGCGGCTTCTGGCACGCTGATGGTCGGCGGTGCCAGGTCCGGCGCGTTGATCGTCGCTGGCCCGCTGACGTTGCCCGCAGCGTCCACTGCGACCCCGGCGATCAGCTCACCGATGATCAGCGGCGGTGCGAACGGCAGGCTGAAGTTGCCGCTACCGTCGACATTCACCGTGATCGGGTTTGCGGTATCGCCATCGATCACAATACGCACCTGGCTGTTCGGCTCGGCGGTACCGGTCAGCAGCGCACCGTCGCTACTGATGCTCAGCAGTGGTGCCGATGGTGCCACCGAGTCGACCGTGGTACTGACCGGGCCACTGGTATTGCCGGCGGCGTCCTCGGCCACGGCGTTGACCACCGTGCCGTTCGCCAGCGGGGTCGCAGGCGTGAAGGCCCAGTTGCCACTGCCGTCGGCGGTCGTTTCGCCGATCGGGTTGCCGCTGCCGTCGGTAAGGACCACCTTGGCCCCGGCTTCAGCGGTACCACTGATCACCGCCCCGTTGCTTGGGTTGAGGATCGGTGCAGGTGGCGCGACGGCGTCGACGGTGACGCTGGTCGGCCCGCTGGTATTGCCGGCCGGGTCCTGGGCCACGGCGTTGATCACCGTGCCGTTGGCCAGCGGCGTCGAAGGCGTGAAGGCCCAGTTGCCGCTGCCATCGGCAGTAGTCTGACCGATGGGGTTGCCGCTGCCGTCAGTGAGGATCACCCTGGCGCCGGCTTCGGCGGTACCGCTTATCTCGGTACCGTTGCTTGGGTCAACCGTCGGCTGGCCAGGTGCGACCGTGTCCACCGTAGTGCTGACCACTGGCGAGCTGGTGTTGCCGGCCGCGTCCTGGGCCACGGCATTGACCACCGTACCGTTGGCCAACGGCGTACCGGGGTGAAGGCCCAGTTGCCGCTGCCATCGGCGGTCGTCTCCCCGATCGGGTTGCCGCTGCCGTCGGTGAGGATCACCTTGGCCCCGGCTTCGGCGATACCACTGACCACTACCCCATTGCTCGGGTTGAGAATCGGCGCAGGCGGCGCGACGGCATCAACGGTAGCGCTGGTCGGCCCGCTGGTATTGCCGGCGGCGTCCTCGGCCACGGCGTTGACCACCGTGCCGTTCGCCAGCGGGGTCGCAGGCGTGAAGGCCCAGTTGCCACTGCCGTCGGCGGTCGTTTCGCCGATCGGGTTGCCGCTGCCGTCGGTAAGGACCACCTTGGCCCCGGCTTCAGCGGTACCACTGATCACCGCCCCGTTGCTTGGGTTGAGGATCGGTGCAGGTGGCGCGACGGCGTCGACGGTGACGCTGGTCGGCCCGCTGGTATTGCCGGCCGGGTCCTGGGCCACGGCGTTGATCACCGTGCCGTTGGCCAGCGGCGTCGAAGGCGTGAAGGCCCAGTTGCCGCTGCCATCGGCAGTAGTCTGACCGATGGGGTTGCCGCTGCCGTCAGTGAGGATCACCCTGGCGCCGGCTTCGGCGGTACCGCTTATCTCGGTACCGTTGCTTGGGTCAACCGTCGGCTGGCCAGGTGCGACCGTGTCCACCGTAGTGCTGACCACTGGCGAGCTGGTGTTGCCGGCCGCGTCCTGGGCCACGGCATTGACCACCGTACCGTTGGCCAACGGCGTACCGGGGGTGAAGGCCCAGTTGCCGCTGCCATCGGCGGTCGTCTCCCCGATCGGGTTGCCGCTGCCGTCGGTGAGGATCACCTTGGCCCCGGCTTCGGCGATACCACTGACCACTACCCCATTGCTCGGGTTGAGAATCGGCGCAGGCGGCGCGACGGCATCAACGGTAGCGCTGGTCGGCCCGCTGGAATTGCCGGCCACGTCCTGGGCCACGGCGTTGATCACCGTGCCGTTCGCCAGCGGGGTCGCAGGCGTGAAGGCCCAGTTGCCACTGCCGTCGGCGGATGTCGTTTCGCCGATCGGGTTGCCGCTGCCGTCGGTAAGGACCACCTTGGCCCCGGCTTCAGCGGTACCACTGATCACCGCCCCGTTGCTTGGGTTGAGGATCGGTGCAGGTGGCGCGACGGCGTCGACGGTGACGCTGGTCGGCCCGCTGGTATTGCCGGCCGGGTCCTGGGCCACGGCGTTGATCACCGTGCCGTTGGCCAGCGGCGTACCGGGCGTGAACGACCAGTTGCCGCTGCCATCGGCGGTAGTCTGGCCGATCGGGTTGCCGACGCCATCGGTGAGGATGACAGTTGCGCCAGCTTCGGCAGTACCGCTGATTTCCACGCCGTTGCTCGGCTCGACCACCGGTGCGGGCGGCGCAACGCCGTCCACGGTAATCACCGCCGGCGCACTTTCGGTTCCACCAGGGTTGCGCGCCACCGCGTTGACCACGGTGCCATCCGGCAGCGGTACGCCAGGGGTGAAGCTCCAGTTGCCACTGCCGTCGGCGGTGACCTGGCCCGATCGGGTTGCCGTTGCCATCGGTGAGGATAATGGTGTTGCCCGCATCGGCGGTGCCGCTGATCACCGAGCCGTTGCTCGGATCGACCTGTGGAATCGACGGCAGCGACGAGTCCACCGTAGTGCTTCCAGGGGTGCCAGTGTTGCCGGCGGCATCGGTCGCCGTAGCGTTGACCACGGTGCCATTGGGCAGAGGCGTGGCAGGTGTGAACGTCCAGTTGCCGCTGCCGTCAGTGGTGACTCCGCCAATGGGATTACCGCTACCGTCGGTGAGCGTCACGGTGCTGTTCGGCTCGGCAGTACCATTGATCACGGTGCCGTTGCTCGGGTTGACCACTGGCGCGGCCGGGGCCAGCGAGTCGACCGTGGTGCTCGACGGAGCACTGGTGTTGCCGGCCGGGTCGGTTGCCGTAGCGTTGACCACGGTTCCATTGGCCAGTGGCGTGCCGGGGGTGAAGCTCCAGTTGCCGCTACCATCGGCGATGGTCTGGCCGATCGGGTTGCCGCTGCCATCGGTGAGGATGACCCTCGCTCCAGCTTCGGCAGTACCGCTGATTGCCGCGCCATTGCTCGGTTCGACCACCGGTGCAGCCGGAGCAACCGAGTCCACCGTGGTGCTCGACGGCACGCTGGTGTTGCCGGTCGCATCGGTTGCCGTGGCGTTGACCACGGTACCGTTGGCCAACGGCGAGCCAGGGATGAAGCTCCAGTTGCCGCTGCCATCAGCGGTGACCTGCCCGATCGGGTTGCCGCTGCCATCGGTCAGGATCACCTTGGCACCGGCTTCAGCAGTACCACTGACCACTGCCCCGTTGCTCGGGGTGATGATCGGCGCAGGCGGCGCGACAGCATCAACGGTAGCGCTGGTCGGCCCGCTGGTATTGCCGACCACGTCCTGGGCCACGGCGTTGATCACCGTGCCGTTAGCCAGAGGGGTCGCAGGCGTGAAGGTCCAGTTGCCACTGCCATCGGCGGTCGTTTCGCCGATCGGGTTGCCGCTGCCGTCGGTAAGAATCACCTTGGCCCCGGCTTCAGCGGTACCACTGATCACCGCCCCGTTGCTTGGGTTGAGGATCGGAGCAGGTGGCGCGACGGCGTCGACGGTGACGCTGGTCGGCCCGCTGGTATTGCCGGCCGGGTCCTGGGCCACGGCATTGATCACCGTGCCATTGGCCAGCGGCGTGGCTGGGGTGACGCTCCAATTACCACTGCCATCGGCAGTAGTCTGACCTATCGGGTTGCCGCTGCCATCGGTCAGGATGACCCTCGCGCCGGCTTCGGCGGTACCACTGATTTCCACGCCGTTGCTCGGTTCGACCACTGGCGCGGCCGGGGCCACCGAGTCCACCGTGGTGCTCGACGGCACGCTGGTGTTGCCGGTCGGGTCGGTTGCCGTGGCGTTAACCACGGTACCGTTGGCCAGCGGCGTGCCGGGGGTGAAGCTCCAGTTACCACTGCCGTCGGCGGTGATCTGGCCGATCGGGTTGCCGCTGCCATCGGTCAGGGTCACGGTGGCGCCGGCTTCAGCCGTACCGCTGATGGTCACACCGTTGCCTGGATTGATGACGGGTGCAGCCGGCGCATTGGAATCGACGGTGACTGTCGCTGCCGAACCGGTGTTGCCCGCCAGGTCGCTCGCCGTGGCATTGACCACTGTGCCATTGGCCAGCGGCGTGGCTGGAGTGAAGCTCCAGTTGCCACTGCCGTCGGCCGTCGCCTGGCCGATGGGATTACCGCTGCCGTCGGTGAGGGTCACGGTACTGTTCGGCTCGGCGGTGCCACTGAGGCTGCTGCCGTCACTCAGGTTGATGATCGGCGCGGCCGGGGCGATGGCGTCAACGGTGACGCTGGCCGGCCCGCTGGTGTTGCCGGCCGGGTCCTGGGCCACGGCATTAATCACCGTGCCATTGGCCAGCGGGGTCGAAGGCGTGAAGGCCCAGTTGCCACTGCCATCGGCAGTGGTCTGACCTATCGGGTTGCCGCTGCCGTCGGTGAGGATGACCCTCGCGCCGGCTTCGGCGGTACCGCTGATTTCCACGCCGTTGCTCGGTTCGACCACTGGCGCGGCCGGGGCCACCGAGTCCACCGTGGTGCTCGACGGCACGCTGGTGTTGCCGGTCGGGTCGGTTGCCGTGGCGTTGACCACAGTGCCATTGGCCAACGGCGTGCCGGGGGTGAAGCTCCAGTTGCCGCTGCCATCGGCGGTGATCTGGCCGATCGGGTTGCCGCTGCCGTCGGTCAGGGTCACGGTGGCGCCCGCTTCAGCCGTACCGCTGATGGTCACACCGTTGCTTGGATTGATGACGGGTGCAGCCGGCGCATTGGAGTCGACGGTGACCGTCGCTGCCGGGCCGGTGTTGCCCGCCAGGTCGCTCGCCGTGGCATTGACCACTGTGCCATTGGCCAGCGGCGTGGCTGGGGTATAGGTCCAGTTGCCACTGCCGTCGGCCGTCGCCTGGCCGATGGGATTACCGCTGCCGTCGGTGAGGGTCACGGTACCTGTTCGGCTCGGCGGTACCACTGAGGCTGCTGCCGTCACTCAGGTTGATGATCGGCGCGGCCGGGGCGATGGCGTCAACGGTGACGCTGGCCGGCCCGCTGGTATTGCCGGCCGGGTCCTGGGCCACGGCGTTGATCACCGTGCCGTTGGCCAGCGGCGTACCGGGCGTGAACGACCAGTTGCCGCTGCCATCGGCGGTAGTCTGGCCGATCGGGTTGCCGACGCCATCGGTGAGGATGACAGTTGCGCCAGCTTCGGCAGTACCGCTGATTTCCGCGCCGTTGCTCGGCTCGACCACCGGTGCGGGCGGCGCAACGCCGTCCACGGTAATCACCGCCGGCGCACTTTCGGTCCCACCAGGGTTGCGCGCCACCGCGTTGACCACGGTGCCATCCGGCAGCGGTACGCCAGGGGTGAAGCTCCAGTTGCCACTGCCGTCGGCGGTGATCTGGCCGATCGGGTTACCGTTGCCGTCGGTGAGGATAATGGTGTTACCCGCATCTGCGGTACCGCTGATCACCGAGCCGTTGCTCGGATCGACCTGTGGAATCGACGGCAGCGACGAGTCCACCGTAGTGCTACCAGGGGTGCCAGTGTTGCCGGCGGCATCGGTCGCCGTAGCGTTGACCACGGTGCCATTGGGCAGAGGCGTGGCAGGTGTGAACGTCCAGTTGCCGCTGCCGTCAGTGGTGACCCCGCCAATAGGATTACCGCTACCGTCGGTGAGCGTCACGGTGCTGTTCGGCTCGGCAGTACCATTGATCACGGTGCCGTTGCTCGGGTTGACCACTGGCGCGGCCGGGGCCAGCGAGTCGACCGTGGTGCTCGACGGCGCACTGGTGTTGCCGGCCGGGTCGGTTGCCGTAGCGTTGACCACGGTTCCATTGGCCAGTGGCGTGCCGGGGGTGAAGCTCCAGTTGCCGCTGCCATCGGCGATGGTCTGGCCGATCAGGTTGCCGCTGCCGTCGGTGAGGATGACCCTCGCTCCAGCTTCGGCATGTACCGCTGATTGCCGCGCCGTTGCTCGGTTCGACCACTGGTGCAGCCGGAGCAACCGAGTCCACCGTGGTGCTCGACGGCACGCTGGTGTTGCCGGTCGGGTCGGTTGCCGTGGCGTTGACCACAGTGCCATTGGCCAACGGCGTGCCGGGGGTGAAGCTCCAGTTGCCGCTGCCATCGGCGGTGATCTGGCCGATCGGGTTGCCGCTGCCATCGGTCAGGGTCACTATGGCGCCGGCTTCAGCCGTACCGCTGATGGTCATGCCGTTGCCTGGATTGATGACCGGCGCGGCAGGTGCACTGGAGTCGACAGTGACCGTCGCTGCCGGGCCGGTGTTGCCCGCCAGGTCGCTTGCCGTGGCGTTGACCACGGTGCCATCGGCCAGCGGCGTGGCTGGAGTGAAGCTCCAGTTGCCACTGCCGTCGGCCGTCGCCTGGCCGATGGGATTACCGCTGCCGTCGGTGAGGGTCACGGTACTGTTCGGCTCGGCGGTACCACGTGAGGCTGCTGCCGTCACTCAGGTTGATGATCGGCGCGGCCGGGGCGATGGCGTCAACGGTGACGCTGGCCGGCCCGCTGGTGTTGCCGGCCGGGTCCTGGGCCACGGCATTGATCACCGTGCCATTGGCCAGCGGGGTCGAAGGCGTGAAGGCCCAGTTACCACTGCCATCGGCAGTGGTCTGGCCGATCGGGTTGCCGCTGCCATCGGTGAGGATGACCCTCGCTCCAGCTTCGGCAGTACCGTTGATTGCCGCGCCGTTGCTCGGTTCGACCACTGGCGCAGCCGGAGCCACCGAGTCCACCGTGGTGCTCGACGGTGCGCTGGTGTTGCCGGTCGGGTCGGTTGCCGTGGCATTAACCACAGTGCCATTGGCCAACGGCGTGCCGGGGGTAAAGCTCCAGTTGCCGCTGCCGTCGGCGGTGATCTGGCCGATCGGGTTGCCGCTGCCATCGGTCAGGGTGACGGTGCTACCCGGTTCTGCGGTGCCACTGATCGTTTATGCCATTGCTGGCGTTGACCACTGGTGCGGCCGGAGCCTGCGAATCCACTGTGGTGCTCGACGGAATGCTGCTGTTACCGGCTGCGTCCTGGGCCACCACATTGATTACTGTGCCATCCGCAATCGGCGTGGCCGGGGTGAAGGTCCAGTTGCCACTTCCATCGGCCGTCACCTGGCCTATCGGATTGCCGCTGCCATCGGTGAGGGTCACCGTGCTGTTCGGCTCGGCGGTACCGCTGAGGCTGCTGCCGTCACTCAGGTTGATGATCGGTGCAGCCGGGGCGATGGCGTCAACGGTGACGCTGGTCGGCCCGCTGGTATTGCCGGCCGGATCGGTCGCCGTGGCGTTGACCACGGTGCCATCGGCCAGGGGGGTCGAAGGTGTAAAGGCCCAGTTGCCGCTGCCATCGGCGGTAGTCTGGCCGATCGGGTTGCCGACGCCGTCGGTGAGGATGACAGTTGCGCCAGCTTCGGCAGTACCGCGGATTTCCACGCCGTTGCTCGGCTCGACCACCGGTGCGGGCGGCGCCACGCCGTCCACGGTAATCACCGCCGGCGCACTTTCGGTTCCACCAGGGTTGCGCGCCACCGCGTTGACCACAGTGCCATCCGGCAGCGGAGTGCCGGGCGTGAACGACCAGTTGCCGCTGCCGTCGGCGGTGACCTGGCCGATCGGGTTGCCGTTGCCATCGGTGAGAATAATGGTGTTGCCCGCATCGGCGGTGCCGGTGATCACCGAGCCGTTGCTCGGCTCGACCTGCGGAATCGATGGCAGCGACGAGTCCACAGTAGTGCTACCGGGGTTGCCGGTATTGCCGGCGGCATCGGTCGCGGTGGCGTTGACCACGGTGCCATTGGGCAGCGGCATGGCTGGAGTGAAGCTCCAGTTGCCACCGCCGTCGGCCGTTGCCTGGCCGATCGTATTACCACTGCTGTCGGTGAGGGTCACCGTGCTGTTCGGCTCTGCGGTGCCGTTGATCACCGCGCCATTGCTCGGGTTGACCACCGGCGCAGCGGGTGCGAGCGCATCCACCGTAGTGCTGCCCTGCGGGCCGGTATTGCCGGCCGGGTCCTGGGCCACAGCGTTGATCACCGTACCGTTGGCCAGCGGCGTACCCGGCGTGAACGACCAGTTGCCACTGCCATCGGCGGTGGTTTGGCCGATCGGGTTGCCACTGCCATCGGTGAGGATGACGGTGCTGCCTGGCTCGGCGGTACCGCTGATTTCGCTGCCGTTGCTCGGTTCGACCACCGGCGCGGCCGGGGCCACCGAGTCCACCGTGGTACTCGACGGTGCGCTGGTGTTGCCGGTCGGGTCGGTTGCCGTGGCGTTGACCACAGTGCCATTGGCCAACGGCGTGCCGGGGGTAAAGCTCCAGTTGCCGCTGCCGTCGGCGGTGATCTGGCCGATCGGGTTGCCGCTGCCATCGGTCAGGGTCACGGTGGCACCCGCTTCAGCTGTTCCGCTGATCACCACCCCGTTGCTCGGATTGATGACGGGTGCAGCCGGCGCATTGGAGTCGACAGTGACCGTCGCTGCCGGGCCGGTGTTGCCCGCCAGGTCGCTCGCCGTGGCATTGACCACTGTGCCATTGGCCAGCGGCGTGGCTGGGGTGAAGCTCCAGTTGCCACTGCCATCGGTGGTGACTTCGCCAATCGGATTACCGCTGCCGTCGGTGAGGGTCACCGTACTGTTCGGCTCGGCGGTACCGCTGAGGCTGCTGCCATCGCTCAGGTTGATGGTGGGCGTGCCTGGCGCCACACCGTCCACCGTGGTGCTGCCCTGCCCGCTGGTGTTGCCAGCCGGGTCCTGGGCCACAGCGTTGACCACCGTACCGTTGGCCAGCGTCGTACCCGGCGTGAACGACCAGTTGCCACTGCCATCGGCGGTGGTTTGGCCGATCGGGTTGCCACTGCCATCGGTCAGGATGACGGTGCTGCCCGGCTCGGCGGTACCGCTGATTTCGCTGCCGTTGCTCGGTTCGACAACCGGCGCGGCCGGGGCCACCGAGTCCACCGTGGTACTCGACGGTGCGCTGGTGTTGCCGGTCGCATCGGTTGCCGTGGCGTTGACCACGGTACCGTTGGCCAACGGCGTGCCGGGGGTAAAGCTCCAGCTGCCGCTGCCGTCGGCGGTGATCTGGCCGATCGGGTTGCCGCTGCCATCGGTCAGGGTCACGGTGGCGCCGGCTTCAGCCGTACCGCTGATGGTCACGCCGTTGCCTGGATTGATAACCGGCGCGGCAGGTGCACTGGAGTCGACAGTGACCGTCGCTGCCGGACCGGTGTTGCCCGCCAAGTCGCTTGCCGTGGCGTTGACTACGGTGCCATTGGCCAGCGGCGTGGCTGGGGTGAAGCTCCAGTTGCCACTGCCATCGGTGGTGACTTCGCCAATCGGATTACCGCTGCCGTCGGTGAGGGTCACCGTACTGTTCGGCTCGGCGGTACCGCTGAGGCTGCTGCCATCGCTCAGGTTGATGGTGGGCGTGCCTGGCGCACACACCGTCCACCGTGGTGCTGCCCTGCCCGCTGGTGTTGCCAGCCGGGTCCTGGGCCACAGCGTTGACCACCGTACCGTTGGCCAGCGTCGTACCCGGCGTGAACGACCAGTTGCCACTGCCATCGGCGGTGGTTTGGCCGATCGGGTTGCCACTGCCATCGGTCAGGATGACGGTGCTGCCCGGCTCGGCGGTACCGCTGATTTCGCTGCCGTTGCTCGGTTCGACAACCGGCGCGCCCGGGGCCACCGAGTCCACCGTGGTACTCGACGGTGCGCTGGTGTTGCCGGTCGCATCGGTTGCCGTGGCGTTGACCACGGTACCGTTGGCCAACGGCGTGCCGGGGGTAAAGCTCCAGCTGCCGCTGCCGTCGGCGGTGATCTGGCCGATCGGGTTGCCGCTGCCATCGGTCAGGGTCACGGTGGCGCCGGCTTCAGCCGTACCGCTGATCGTGGTGCCATTGCTGGCGTTGACCACGGGTGCGGCCGGAGCCTGCGAATCCACTGTGGTGCTCGACGGAATGCTGCTGTTGCCGGCTGCGTCCTGGGCCACCACATTGATTACTGTGCCATCAGCAATCGGCGTGGCCGGGGTGTAGGTCCAGTTGCCGCTACCATCGGCCGTCACCTGGCCAATCGGATTGCCGCTGCCATCGGTGAGGGTTACCGTGCTGTTCGGCTCGGCGGTACCGCTGAGGCTGCTGCCGTCGCTCAGGTTGATGATCGGTGCAGCCGGGGCGATGGCGTCAACGGTGACGCTGGTCGGCCCGCTGGCATTGCCTGCCGGATCCTGGGCCACGGCATTGATCACCGTACCGTTGGCCAGCGGCGTACCGGGCGTGAACGACCAGTTGCCGCTGCCATCGGCGGTAGTCTGGCCGATCGGGTTGCCGCCGCCGTCGGTGAGGATGACAGTTGCGCCAGCTTCGGCGGTACCGCTGATTTCCGTGCCATTACTCGGCTCGACCACTGGCGCCGCCGGCGCCACGCCGTCCACGGTAATCACCGCCGGCGCACTTTCGGTCCCACCAGGATTGCGCGCTACCGCGTTGACCACAGTGCCATCCGGCAGCGGAGTGCCGGGCGTGAGCGACCAGTTGCCGCTGCCGTCGGCGGTGACCTGGCCGATCGGGTTGCCGTTGCCATCGGTGAGAATAATGGAGTTGCCCGCATCGGCGGTGCCGCTGATCACCGAGCCGTTGCTCGGCTCGACCTGCGGAATCGATGGCAGCGACGAGTCCACGGTAGTGCTACCGGGGTTGCCGGTATTGCCGGCGGCATCGGTCGCAGTAGCGTTGACCACGGTGCCATTGGGTAGCGGCGTGGCTGGAGTGAAGCTCCAGTTGCCACTGCCATCGGCCGTTGCCTGGCCGATCGTATTACCACTGCTGTCGGTGAGGGTCACCGTGCTGTTCGGCTCTGCGGTGCCGTTGATCACCGCGCCATTGCTCGGGTTGACCACTGGCGCAGCGGGTGCGAGCGCATCCACCGTAGTGCTGCCCTGCGGGCCGGTATTGCCGGCCAGGTCCTGGGCCACAGCGTTGATCACCGTGCCATTAGCCAGCGGGGTCGAAGGTGTAAAGGCCCAGTTGCCGCTGCCATCGGCGGTAGTCTGGCCGATCGGGTTACCACTGCCATCGGTCAGGATGACGGTGCTGCCTGGCTCGGCGGTACCGCTGATTTCGCTGCCATTGCTCGGTTCGACCACTGGTGCAGCCGGAGCAACCGAGTCCACCGTGGTGCTCGACGGCACGCTGGTGTTGCCGGTCGGGTCGGTTGCCGTGGCGTTGACCACAGTGCCATTGGCCAATGGCGTGCCGGGGGTGAAGCTCCAGTAACCACTGCCGTCGGCGGTCACCTGCCCGATCGGGTTGCCGCTGCCATCGGTCAGGGTGACGGTACTACCTGGTTCTGCGGTGCCACTGACCGTGGTGCCATTGCTGGCGTTGACTACGGGTGCGGCCGGAGCCTGCGAATCCACTGTGGTGCTCGACGGAATGCTGCTGTTGCCGGCTGCGTCATGGGCCGCCACATTGATTACTGTGCCATGACCAATCGGCGTGGCCGGGGTGTAGGTCCAGTTGCCACTGCCATCGGCCGTCACCTGGCCAATCGGATTGCCGCTGCCATCGGTGAGGGTTACCGTGCTGTTCGGCTCTGCTGTACCGCTGAGGCTGCTGCCGTCGCTCAGGTTGATGATCGGCGCGGCCGGGGCGATGGCGTCAACGGTGACGCTGGTCGGCCCGCTGGCATTGCCTGCCGGATCCTGGGCCACGGCATTGATCACCGTACCGTTAGCCAGCGGCGTACCCGGCGTGAACGACCAGTTACCACTGCCATCGGCGGTGGTCTGGCCGATCGGGTTGCCGCTGCCGTCGGTGAGGATGACCGTCGCGCCAGCTTCGGCGGTACCGCTGATTTCCACGCCGTTGCTCGGCTCGACCACCGGCGCGGCCGGGGCCACCGAGTCCACCGTGGTGCTCGACGGCGCGCTGGTGTACTGCCGGTCGGGTCGGTTGCCGTGGCGTTGACCACGGTACCGTTGGCCAGCGGCGTGCCGGGGGTGAAGCTCCAGTTACCGCTGCCGTCTGCGGTGATCTGGCCGATCGGGTTGCCGCTGCCGTCGGTCAGGGTCACGGTGGCGCCGGCTTCAGCCGTACCGCTGATGGTCACACCGTTGCTTGGATTGATGACGGGTGCAGCCGGCGCATTGGAATCGACGGTGACTGTCGCTGCCGGGCCGGTGTTGCCCGCCAAGTCGCTCGCCGTGGCATTGACCACTGTGCCATTGGCCAGCGGCGTGGCTGGAGTGAAGCTCCAGTTGCCACTGCCGTCGGCCGTCGCCTGGCCGATGGGATTACCGCTGCCGTCGGTGAGGGTCACCGTACTGTTCGGCTCGGCGGTACCGCTGAGGCTGCTGCCATCGCTCAGGTTGATGGTGGGCGTGCCTGGCGCCACACCGTCCACCGTGGTGCTGCCCTGCCCGCTGGTGTTGCCAGCCGGGTCGGTCGCCGTGACGTTGACCACGGTGCCATTGGCCAGTGGCGTAGCGGGCGTAAACGACCAGTTGCCACTGCCATCGGCGGTGGTCTGGCCGATCGGGTTGCCGCTGCCATCGGTCAGGGTGACGGTACTGCCTGGCTCGGCGGTGCCGCTGATTTCGCTGCCGTTGCTAGGGTTGACCGCCGGTGCCGCCGGGGCCTGCGAATCCACTGTGGTGCTCGAGGGCGTACTGGTGTTGCCGGCTGCGTCCCGGGCCACCACGTTGACCACCGTACCATCCGCAATCGGCGTGGTCGGGGTGTAGGTCCAGTTGCCACTGCCATCGGCCATCACCTGGCCGATCGGATTGCCGCTGGCATCGGTAAGGATCACGGTGCTGTTCGGCTCGGCGGTGCCGCTGATCACGGCGCCATTGCTCGGGTTGACCGAGGGAGCCGATGGCGCCACGCCATCGATGATGGTGCTGGCGGGCTGGCTGCTGTTGCCGGCGGCATCCTCGACCACCGCGTTGACCACCGTGCCATCAGGCAGTTGGCTATCAGTAGGATACGACCAGTTGCCGTTGCTGTCGGCTGTCGTGTGGCCGACAGGGTTGCCGTTGCCATCGGTGAGGACCACAGTGCTGCCTGGCTCGGCGGTGCCGCTGAGGCTGCTGCCATTGCTCAGGTTGATGGTGGGCGCGCCCGGGGCCACGCCATCCACCGTGGTGCTGCCCTGCCCACTGGTATTGCCGGCCGGGTCGGTCGCAGTGGCGTTGACCACGGTGCCGTCGGGCAGCGGTGTCGCGGGGGTATAACTCCAGTTGCCGTTGCCATCGGCGGTAGTCTGGCCGATCGGATTGCCGCTGCCATCGGTGAGGGTAACGCTGCTGCCCGGCTCGGCGGTACCGCTCAGCTCGGTACCGTTACTCGGGTTGACCACGGGTGCCGACGGCGCCACGCCATCGATGATGGTGCTGGCGGGCGGGCTGCTATTACCGGCGGCGTCCTTGACCACTCGCCTTGACCACCGTGCCGTCGGGCAACTGGGTGTCCGGGGTGTATGACCAGTTACCGTTGCTGTCGGCGGTAGTCTGGCCGATGGGGTTGCCGTTGCCGTCGGTGAGCACCACGGTGCTGCCCGGTTCGGCTGTACCGCTCAGGCTGGAGCCATTGCTCGGGTTGATCTGCGGCGCATCAGGAAAGTCAGGGGCCTGCACGGTCACGGTCGGGCTGCTGTTGCCGGCCGGATCGGTCACCACTACAGAGACCGTTTCGCCGTTGGTCAGTGGCGGGTTCAGCGGAATCTGGAAGTTGCCATCAGGGCCGACCACCACGCTGACGTCCGTTTGCCCGTCGCCGTTGGTGTCAATGCCCACGGTGGCGCCCGGCTCGGCCGTGCCGCTGATGCTGCTGCCATCCGTGGCAATCTGCAGGCCGCTAGCCGGCGCCGGGGCCGTGGTGTCAGGCGGCACGCTGCCACTGCCACCACCACCACCGCCACCACTGTTGCTATTGGTCGATCGCGACGCCGCCACCGATGATCGCTGCACCAGCCAGCAGTGCACCGCCTGGGCTCAGCCCGCCAACGGTGCTGTCGGCGGCAGTGAGCGAGTCGAAACCGGCAAGGCTCTCCTGGGGCACATAACCCGCCACCAGCGGCCCATCGGCAGCAACCGGCGGCAAGTCGACGGCCAGCAGTTTGTCCCGGTCTACCAGGTACAACTGGCTTACAGGCTGCCCTTCGACATAGAAGTTGGCAATGCGCAGGCTTTCGCCGGACTTCAGTTGTACGATCAGATCTGGGCCGCTTTTGCTGTAGCCGGTCACACTTTCAGGAGCAATATCCAGAACAACGTTACTGCTCTGGGTGAGCGTCAGTATTCCGTTGTTGGGGATTTCGATGGGGGCGGCGGAAGTAACATTCTGAGCGAGGGGAGATACCTTGGCCTGAATCGACATACCTGACAGTCCCTTTGTCAACAGCACGACCGAGCAGTCGCACTCGTATATCCAGAAATAGCATGCCCACCCTAAAACGCCAGTCGGTTTTCTATAAAAACTTGGTAATTCTTACAACGCTCGAAACTACGCCAACACGGCGACCCGAGCGCCCTGCTACTCCATTTTAAATAGTCACAAATAGCGGCTTGATCGATAATGAAAGTTAGTATTATTTGGCAGGTCGCGTGTGAAAGTACCTTCTGCCTTGTTGATAGATGCGAACGGATGATACTTCCCAGTCACACCCACTCAAATGGACACAGGTATATAATTGGAAGTTCCTGGCGAAACTTCAGTTTGGCCACTTTGCCTGGTGCCCGGCCACTGAATACATAGAACGCGTCCGGGTAGAAGCGGCCTTCGTAACTGGGTAGCGGTACGCGATCAACAATAGTTCGGGCATGTCGCGTGAGGGGGCGGTTACTGCGACTGGGGTCGGCAAATGCAAAAAGCCCGCTCTCGTGGGCGGGCTTTTTGTACCTGAGTGGAATTGATCATGCTTTTGCACACATCAGCGCGGCGTCCAGCAGCCTGCCGTGGTCGTACCAGGCGTCGCGTTGATAAGCCCTGAAGTGCTGCCGGGATCCCGTGCCCCGCACCTCGATCAAGCCACCCGCCTGGTTGGGGTCGGTGCTGTCGACGAACAGTTTGACCGAGTTGTCACCATCGACCTGGTAGGTTTTCACACGCCCTGGAAGTTCGCTTTTGACGCACCCCAGGTACGCCGGCGTACTTCTTTCTGTGTCGCCGGACGCATAACCATGGCCCTCACGCACATCGGGGTCATGTGCGCAGCCTGCCATGAATAGTGTGGCGAAAGTAGACATCAGTATTGCGCCTGCTACCGATCTTGAGCTCTTCACGCGACACGCTCCTGCTGCCCCATCGAGTAACTTGGGAAAGTGTTGCCAAGCCGCATGCCCTTTTTTTGTTTTGGTTTGCCCATGTTACTGCTCAATGTCAGCCGGGCATTAGGCTTGTTCGCTATATCGGTTTAGGGGCGGGCTTTCCCCGCGAAGCTAACCTGCATTCGCGGGTTACCCGGCAAGTTCCAGACCGAAGGCTTGCCCAACCGGATTGTCACCCTGCCGATGCCCCCGATTTCGGGTGAAACTGGCCCCACAAGCGGGGATCAGGCGATGGCCTTCAGAAACACAAACGTCGCCGCCAGATCCAGGACCAGCACAGCAACCACAACGAACACCATGTAGTAGCGGTCATTCTGAGTCATTTCTGCATACTCCGCATGATCGATGCCTCAGGTTCGCAGCAATTACCGTTCCAGCACTCCACTGCCCGGGTGCTGTCGGGGCAGGCTCAGGCCGAGCGCGCCTGATGGATGGGCAATTCGACCCGGAATGTGGTACCGACTCCTACCTCGCTGTCTACGCGGATCTCGCCCCCATGTCGCTTGATGATTCCGTACGAAAGTGACAACCCCAACCCGGTGCCTTGGCCGACGGGCTTCGTCGTATAGAAAGGATCGAAGATCTTTTGCAGGCTTTCGGCAGGAATACCACAGCCATTGTCTGCGACTTCGATCCACACCCAATTCTCACTGGCGCCGGTTCGCAGGGCGATTTTGCCACGCTCGGCCCCCATCGCCTGGGTGGCATTGACCAGCAGGTTCATGATGACCTGATTTATCTGCGAAGGCAGGCATTCGACCTGCGGCAATGGGCTGTACTCCTTGACAAGGTCTGCCTTGTGCCTGAGTTCGCTGGCCACAATGTTCAATGTCGACTCTATGCCTTGATGCAGGTCCGCCAGTTGCCAGTCATTGCTGCTGTCGACTCGCGAAAAGTCCTTGAGATCCTTCACGATCCGCGCAACGCGGCTGATACCGTCCTTGGATTCGCGGATCAGCGCCGGAATATCCTCCAGCAAGTAGTCCAGCTCGATTTCCGTGCGCAATTTCGCCAGCTCCGCGCTGAGCTTGTTCGGTATCAGGGTATTTTCCGCATCAGCATAAGCCTTGAGCATATCCTGCAAACGGCTGAAATAGTCATCCAGGGCACCGAGGTTGGACGAGACAAAACCAATCGGGTTATTGACCTCATGGGCGACGCCGGCTGCCAGCTGACCGAGCGAGGCGAGCTTTTCCGACTGCACCAACTGGTTCTCGAGCTGCCGGCGCTCATCCACCTCGCGCTGCAATGCAGCGCTGGCTTGGCTCAGCGCCTGTGTGCGCCGTTCAACCCGCTGTTCCAGTTCATCGTTGGCGCTCACCAGGGCGCGGTTTACCCGGTTTATCTCGGCGTAGCTGCGCATCAACCACACCCCCATGTACAGCAACAGCAAAACCAGCAGGGTGGAAAACACCAGCAGGTAGAAATGGTAACGCTGAGCCGTCAGCGCTGCTGCCTGTTCGTCGCGGTCCAGCATCAGGGCGATGGCGTCCAGGCGCTCGGCGATCGGAACCGCCTCGATCGCTTCAAGCAGCTGATCGACCTTGGGTTGTTCACGAAGAATCAACGCTATGTGTTGGCTGATGGTATCGATGGGCACCTGAAAATCGACAGGCAAGCGCTCCTTGTTGACCGAAAGGTTGTTCAGCCCGACCAGGATGTCGGCAGCTTTGTCATCGGTTGTGGTCTGGGCAAACTCAAGGCTGCTCAGCATCAAGTCGTAGGTATCGCTGGTGATTCTGCGCAGGCGCAGTGTATCGGCATCCACCAATTGACGAAGGTGTACCTGTATGACATCGGCTGCGGCCGGGAGAAAAGCCAGGGAATTTCGCAGGATTGCATTGTGCGACTTGAAGCGCGAAACCAGCAGGACCTTGTCGTCAAAGGCTTGCTGGTAATCGCGAAAGGCCGATTGCCAGGCATGCCTGTCTGTTTGTAGGTGACGCCCCTCCAGCGTGTCGAACTCCCGCCAAAGACGCTTCATTTCCAGCAACGGCAACACCAGCGGGTCATAATTGTAGTTGGTTGTGGTGCGCGACTTGAGCACTGCACCTTCCCACTGTGCATCGTACTGCTTGATCTGACGAATCAGATCACGCGCCTGGGCGTAGGTGCCGTTCTCATCGGACTTGGACATCCAGTACAGATAGACCAGCACGGAAGCCAGCGACATGGCACAGGTAGCCAACAGCAGCAGACTGCGCCGCGCGTTCAGTCTCATAGCGGCTTACCCTCCCACTGGCCGGTGAGCGTCTGGAGAAACTTGATGATCAGCGCTTTATCATCGTCGCTCGGCTTACGTCCCAACTGATAATGAAACATGGCATCGACAGCGGCCTCCAGGGTAGGTGCCGAGCCGTCATGAAAGTAAGGCGCCGTGACCGCCACGTTTCGCAGACTGGGAACTTTGAACAGGTAGAGGTCATCCGGGTCACCGGTCACGTTGTAATGCCCCCGATCCGCCTCGGCAATATGGCCACGGTTGGCGAAGTAGTCATCGAACACACCGAACTTCTGCAACATGTTGCCGCCGATATTCACGCCTTGATGGCAGGCTATACAACCGTATTCCTGGAAGCGCTGGTAGCCGTGCTTCTCTTCCAGGCTGAGGCTGCTGGTATCGCCTTTCAGATAGCGATCGAAACGTGAATCAGGTGTCAGCAAGGTACGCTGGTACGTGACCAGGGCATCCTTGGCATCCAGGACGTTTACTGGCTTGCCATAGGCCTGGGCAAACCCTGCCTGATAAGCCGGATCACCGGCAATGCGTTGAACTACGGCAGCCCAGCCAACTCCTTTATCGTCCGCACTACCGGTTGTCAGGTGCACCAGGCCGTCAAACGATTGCGCACGCCCATCCCAGAACTGCAGGAAGTTCAGGCTGGCGTTGAACACGCTGGGGGTATGAACGGGCAAAGGCTTGCCATCTGCACCAGGCGAGCGTGCCTGGCCGTCCGCGCCACCACGGTCCAGGCGATGGCAATTAGCACAGGCCTGGCTGTTATCCGGGGACAGACGCGGGTCATTGAACAATTTGCGCCCCAGTTCCACCCGGGCAGGGTCAAGCTCAGGCACCGCCGGCAATGGCGTCAGCGGCCCGCCGATGCTCTGGGCCAACGCCAACGCTGGCAAGACCACAAGCATCACGGCAACGATGCGAACCTGTAGACAGATCGGCACAGCACTACCCTCCCTGGCAAGATGCCACCTGCCTCCGAGCATAGTGAGACCAACCGGCAAAAGCTAACGGCCGGGGCAAATATCATCTAGGCTGTGGCCAAGGATCAGTCTGGCCGAGACCGGCAAGGAGGGAACCATGGAGCTACCCGTAAGCGATGGCACAGCAGACAAAGCCGTGGTCCTTCTGGTTGATGACGAACCTTCGATTCTCAACAGCCTTCGTCGCCTGCTACGCAACCAACCCTACGAACTCCTCCTCGCCGAAAGCGGCGCCGATGCCCTGCAGTTGCTCCAGCAGCACCCGGTCAACCTGGTAATGAGTGATGCGCGCATGCCAAACATGGACGGGGCAACGCTGTTGGCGCATGTACATGAGCGTTTCCCTGATACGTTGCGCATTCTGCTTACGGGTTACGCTGATACGGACAACCATCGCAAAAGCCATCAATGATGGGCATATCTATCGTTACATCAGCAAACCCTGGAATGATGAAGAGCTGCTGGTCACCTTGCGCCAGGCGTTGGCCCACCAACATTCCGAAAGCGAACGAAAGCGCCTGGAACAGCTCACGCAGGTGCAGATCAGGCAGCTCAAGGCGCTTAACGAAAGCCTTGAACAGCGTGTAGCGGCGCGCACCGCCGAGTTGCAACAAACTGCCGACATGCTTGACCTTGCCTATGAAGAACTCAAGCGCAGTTACGTGACCAGCACCGAGTTCTTTTCGCAATTGGGCAACATGCGCCTGCCCAAGGCCAAGCAGACCAACCGGCAAGTCATAGAATTGATACGGGTGTATTGCGCCAGCCATGGGCTGGACGAAGGTACCTGTCGCAACCTGACCATGGCTGCAGCCCTCTACAACATTGGCAAGATGAGCTGGACCGACAGCATGCTCACCTGCCCTGCCGATCTCATACCTGCCCAAGAGCGCGAACTCTACCGGTCATACCCGAAACAGAGCGAAGCGCTGGTCATGAGCCTGGAGCCGATGAAAGAGGCGGCACCAATCATCCTTCACCACCAGGAACGCTGGGATGGGAGTGGTTTTCCGGGCCACCTGAAGGGCGCGGCCATTCCACTGGGCGCCCGCTGGTTGAAAATGGCCGTGGATTTCATCGAATTGCAGCGCGGACTGGTCCTGGACCGCCAGCTCAACAGCGACGAGGCACTGCTCTACATACGCAAATATGCCGGAAAACTGTATGACCCAGACCTGGTGGAAGACTTCGTCAGCGTCTGTGCCGAGTATATGCGTGACATTACCTTGACCGACCCGGCGATCAAGGTATTGAGCACGCACGAGCTGGCAGAGGGCATGATACTGGCGCGCAACCTCAATGCCGACAACGGCATGCTGCTATTGAACGCCGGCAAGGTACTGAACGGTCTGCTGGTGAAAAAACTGATTGCCTTCGAAGAAATGGAAGGTGGCAAGTACAGCGTGTTCGTCAGGATTCCCGAGGAGGCAGCCAACCTGCAGCCATCGCCCGTAGCGGCAGGCTGACACGGCTGCGGGCAGGCGCTGAATCCGTTTGACCAGCATCGTGGATCTGCACGCTATGCTAAGGGATTGAGTTTACTAGGCAAAACACCCCTCCTGCCCCCTCATTTCCCCCGCCAGTAGTATCAAAATTGGCATCAGTTGGTAGCAGCCGTTGACTGTCCGCTTTCGACCCAGGCTGCGTGAAAACCCCCGCTGCTTTTCGATGATCGCGCTCGTACGTGAAATCTGAAAAGAGATGGCGGCTCAGCAGACCCAGATTTTGCGTAGAGGCGCGGTTTTTAGGATGTTTTTTGAACAGCCACATCGGTCGGGAGGTTTTCACACAGCCTGGCCCCATAGCAGCCGATAAGGTGCCGCAGCACCTTCTGCTCGGCGTCTGCCATCAGGGTTGTTTTAGCCGACCCCTCAGCGGCACCTTACCCGAGAGACCGAAGCTTCGCGATATCTCGGCTCGGTGGGGCCCCAAACATCCGGCTGTATTCACGGCTGAACTGCGAGGGACTCTCATAGCCCACCTTGAATCCGGCTGTAGAAACATCCAGACCCTCTGAGATCATCAACCTGCGTGCATGCTGCAGGCGAAGTTGTTTTTGATACTGCAAAGGACTCATCGCGGTGACAGCCTTGAATCGATGGTGAAGCGTCGAGTTACTAAGATTGACATAACTCGCTAGCTTATCAATGTGCAATGGTTGTGCATAATTATTGTTCAGCCACTCAATGGCCCGAGTGACGCGATGGGTCTGGCTATCGGTTATGGCTATCTCATGTAGACGCTTACCCTGCTGGCCTTTGAGCAGTCGGTAGAAAATTTCCCTCAAAGCGAGCGGCGCCAACGCTGGGATATCCGATGGTACATCCAACAGACGTACCAATCGCAGCATTGCATCAAGCAAGAAGCTGTCGATCTTATCCAGATATAACCCTCGGTGGGGCTGTTGGCTCGGCACGCCGATAGGACTGACGTCTGCGATCAGCTGAGCTATTTCTGCCGGATCAATATCCAGGCGGATGCAGAAATAGGGCTTTTCTGAGGATGCCTCTGTCACTTGACCCGCGAGAGGCAGGGTTACCGAGACGACCAGATAGTTCAAAGGGTCGTAGACATAGCTTTCTTCCCACAGCTGCACCTGTTTACGGCCCTGCACAACGATACATAGCCCCGGCTTATGTACAGTGTGGATCACATCGGTTGGAGCATCACTGCGAATGAAATGCAGCGGAGCAATTCCCGTCTGAAACACGCCATAGGTGGGAGCATAACGATGCATGGTTGATGCTAGCTCGGCCCTCAGACGCGTCAGCTCTTCGTCCCTGTCATCCACTGCCATTACCTCCCGTTAGGCTGGTTCTATTGCAGAGAATAAATTGGTCCGCAGCCTTTTGGGTAGATGCTAATGAACACCCTTCAAATGCAAGAGCCCGGCGGGCCGGGCTCTCGGTAGGATGGGCTATATACGTCAGGCATAGGTTACACAATCCGTATCGAATGTAGCCACTCTACGGGCATTAAGACGTTCCGCACCATCTTCAGCCACACGGCGATCATTCAGGCGATCAGCACCGTCCTCAGCCACACGGCGGTCATTCAGGCGATCAGCACCGTCCTCAGCCACACGGCGGTCATTCAGGCGATCCGAACCATCCTCGGCCACGCGGCGGTCATTGAGACGATCTGCACCACCCTCGGCCACGCGGCGGTCATTGAGACGATCCCCACCACCTTCAGCCACACGGCGGTCATTCAGACGATCAGTACCACCCTCAGCCACACGGCGGTCATTACGGCGATCCGCACCACCCTCCGCCACAAGGGGAGCCATCACTTCTTTGCAGGTCTGATTGGTCCAACTTCCAATCTCTTTGGCTGGCAATGCCATCGAACCTGCGCTGAGAGCAGACAAGGCGATTCCAATCATCATGGTATGTACAGTTTTCATGACAGCGACTCCGTAATTTGCGATGGATTCGTTGCCGGTTTTCAGTGCAAAGCGTGACATGGATTCCTGTTTGTTGCAGGCTCGGTCGCTCTGATGGCCGGCGGCAGAAGCGGGCTCGCTTTCTGCTTGGGCTCAGATTACGGCGGCGATAAGCAGGCCGTTATTTGGTTCCTGCGAGGCTTTTGCATATTCCTGCGTAGGGCCGCCTTCTGGCAGATTCACTCGAGCGCAGGGCCTTCGAGGTTAATCACCGATTCACATCGAACACCAGTTTGCCACGAGTATGTCCTCCCCGGCTTAGCATCAAAGCCTCAGCCGCTTTGGAAAGCGGAACGACCTCAACCTCGGCGTGTAGCTTCTTCTCAGCAAACAATTTCGCTATCTCCGCTAACTGGCGCCCGTCCGACCGGGTTGCGAAGTTTTTTCCGACTACGCCGTACTCAAGAGCTTTCTGCACGTTGGGTGTGCTGACAGGCGAGACTAACGCCCCACCACGCTTGATCACCGCCCAGGACCGATCCTGAGTTTCTCCGCCGATCAGATCAATCACCGTATCGACATTGCTGACGAGGTTCTCGAACTGTTGTGCGGTGTAATCAATGAAC
This sequence comes from Pseudomonas putida, assembly GCA_029953615.1. Lineage (NCBI taxonomy): Bacteria > Pseudomonadati > Pseudomonadota > Gammaproteobacteria > Pseudomonadales > Pseudomonadaceae > Pseudomonas > Pseudomonas putida. Next base: position 5,361,597 of record CP124529.1, read on the forward strand.
TGATGGGCGCCGAGTGATCGGAGGTAGCCTCGGTTTCTGGCCGAGCCCGTTGCCACTACATGAGCGCCGGCCAGCCGTGCTAACTGGACCGCGAAACTACCCACCCCGCCTGCGGCACCGTGAATCAAAACAGTCTGGCCTGGCTTGATTTCGGCGTGTTCGTGCAGCGCCTGCCAAGCAGTAAGCGCTGCGGCAGGAATTCCACCGGCGTGAAGAAGTGATAGCCCATCGGGTTTGTGCGCAAGCCTGTCGGGCGTTGCAAGAGCCTGAGTGGCGTAACCACCGACTATTCCAATGAATCCGAACACCTCATCACCCACAGCGTATTCATGAATATTCTTTCCAACGGCTGCAATGGTGCCAGCAACCTCGACACCCGGCGTGTAGGGGAAGGACATTGGGATGAACTGCTTCATGGCCCCCGAGAGAATTTTCCAGTCGATCGGATTGATTCCGCTCCCGGCAACGTCAATCAGAACCTGGTCATCGTTGGGCACCAGCTCTACAAGCTCTATCAGCTCAAGCCGCTCAACCTGACCGTACTCTGCCACTTGTATAGCTTTCATGAACTTCCCCTCTGTAGGTAATGGTTTATCTAAGTCGATGGATGGCAGCGCGCGTCAGTTAATGGCGACGCGAATCCAAGCTGAAGCGGCCTGCGCCGTAGGCCACGATCTGCAGCAAACCGCCGGCCATCGCGATGTTCTTGAAGAAGTGAATGAATTGATTTTGATCGGCCAGAGCACTGTGGAAGACCACCGCAGTGAGGACACTGAAAAGCGCCAAACCTGCTGCGACAACACGGGTCTTATAGCCGGCGACTAGAGCTACACCGCCGGCTATTTCCACAAGAATGGCAAGCGTCAGCGCTAAGGAAGGAAACGGCAGACCCACTGAACTGATGTAGCCGATCATCATGGCCGGCGCGTTTACCTTGGATATGCCGGAGAGGATGAATATCGCGCTCAGAAAAACGCGACCTACTAGTGCGGCTGCACCAGCTGTTGCAGCCGAAGGATGAGAGGCTGAGCTTGAAACGGTGGTGGCGGGAGGCATGGCATACGTTCCTTGATGTAAGCATTCCGGAATGGAACGCTGGTAGGAGGAAGTTTGGAACAGCCTCACATAGCTGAATAGACGGTTAATTTCTTGCTTTATGTTCGATTAAATAGAAAAGCCTTTTCCCTTTTTCCCACTGATAACGGGATGACCTCCAACCCGACCGCTAACGCAGGATCGTGCATGTTGGCAATAGGAATGGGATAACCCAGCCCAGCTCAGGCTTCTTACTCTTGCTTCACCACCTGCCCGTCGGCGGTGGCACCTCAAGCCAGAAACAGGAGTACGAAAAAATGCACGGCATCGAACAAAAAGTCATCGTGATCACCGGCGCCAGCAGTGGTATCGGCGAAGCAACAGCCCGCCTGCTTGCCAGCAAAGGCGCTCGCGTGGTCCTGGGCGCCCGCCGCACCGATCGCCTGGAAACTCTGGCCAGGGAGATTCGTTCAGCAGGCGGTATCGCTGATGTCCTGGCGCTGGATGTCACCAACCTGGATGACATGCAGTCCTTTATAGACTTCGCTGTCGAACTGCACGGACGCGTCGACGTGCTGATCAACAATGCCGGCGTCATGCCGCTTTCGAAACTCGAAGCGCTCAAGGTAGATGAGTGGAATCGGATGATCGATGTGAACATTCGCGGTGTCCTGCACGGCATTGCCGCAACGCTGCCGCTCATGCAAGAACAGCGCGCCGGTCAGATCATCAATATTGCCTCGATTGGAGCCTACGCGGTGAGCCCGACAGCTGCGGTGTACTGCGCTACCAAATATGCCGTACGAGCCATTTCCGAAGGTTTGCGCCAAGAGGTGGGGGGTGACATCCGGGTCACCGTAATTGCCCCAGGCGTCACCGAGTCCGAACTGGCCGACAGCATTTCCGATGAGGGCGGGCGTGCCGAGATGCGCGAGTTCCGCAAGATCGCGATTCCAGCCTCGGCGATTGCCCGGGCGATCGCCTACGCCGTAGAACAGCCTGCAGATGTCGATGTCAGCGAACTGATCGTGCGTCCAACCGCAAGTCCATTCTGAATATCCGGTAGACAGCGAGGAAATGCCATGGGTGAACCACTTGGAGATCAGGATAAATACGTTGGCATGTGGGTGACGGCTGACGGACGCATTCGCCATGAGCTCCTGCCTGGCGGCCGCTATGACGAAGCCCGCGGAGGGCAACAAAGCGCGTACCAAGGTCGATACTGGCTAGAGGGGGATCACATCGAGTATGTGGATGACAGCGGATTTACTGCCGACGGGGAGTTTCGTAGCAACGTGCTGTATCACGCAGGGATGATTCTGTATCACGAGCGTTGAAGGCCCGGCCGGAATGGAGACATTCCGGCTTTTTTTGGACCTTTACGTTTCAGAACACGCATCCAGAGCGGGTTCTTTACATCCCCAAACGGGTCCGCGATCGGCCTTCACCGTTGAAAGCCTAGGCTTGAACTTCAAGTCCCCCCTGTGAGACCAACGCCCGAGATGGCTCGTTTGAGCAGGCGTACTGACTGAGGTGGCGATTCCATGGATGTCATAGAGCGGACTTCAGCCCATGGTCTGGAGGCTTACATTCGGGGTGAGCGGCTTGCCGCCTCGGACGTCCTGGCCGATAGGGATATGTTGGTGCAGATCTATAACCGGGAGCGTAAGGAAGAGAGCTTTATCGTGCCCGCCGTAGCTGAGCCCTTGCTCGTGTGGATCATCTCCGGGAATGCTGCCGTTCAGGAGCGTGAGCTTGACGGCGACTGGCAATGTAGCCAGGTGTCCAAAGGTGATTTCTTCTTGACTACTTCGGCACAGCCTTACGAGATGCGCTGGAACGTAGACGGTGTAGAACCATTTGAAGTCATGCATATCTACCTCGGCATCCCGCTTTTGGAAAAAGCCATCCATGAGGTCTTGGGCGGGTCTGTGGAAGCGGTTCGACTACGTGAAGTCTCAGGCGGGCGTGACGATGGGTTGTCCGTTCTACTGGAGCAAGTTCGCCTGGAGCTGACGGTGCACAGGGCTAGTCCTCTTTATCTGCAGGGTCTGGCCCAATGCATCGCCATCCACCTTGCCCGCAGCTACCTAGACAGCTCAGCGGACGATATCGTGCGCCGCAACGCATTGCCTGCTTACAAGCTGCGCCGCGTGCTGTCGGCGATGGAGGCGAATTTGGCTGAGGAATTCAATCTTGGACACTTGGCCGAAATAGCTGGGATGAGCGAGTACCACTTCAGCCGGCTGTTCAAAAAAGCCGCTGGTTATTCCCCGTCGCAGTTCTTTATCAGACTGAGGATGGCAAGAGCCCGGCAGCTCCTGGTCGAAACGGATCGGAGCGTGATCGATATAGGCTTGGAGATCGGATACAGCAGCCCAAGCCATTTTTCGCAGGTGTTCAAACGTGAGGTTGGCGTCACGCCTACTCAATACCGTAAATAGTGAGTGGGCCACGCCAGTCAGAGGTTCTGGGGACGAAATTGCTGGCGAAAATCCAAAGTTTTCCCAGCCACCATGAATTGACCGCCTCCCCTGTAGTGCAGCGTTCTGGGCTGATTCACGGAGCGATCTACGTGCGCTTTGACGACTTCCCAGATGAACAAGCCGTAATCACCAATCAGCTTCGAGTCGTACAGCTGGCATTCGAAGCTGGCATAACATTCGGCTATCAGCGGCGCTGCAACCCGCGTCGCCGCTGTCGCGGTAAGTCCGAATTCACCAAACTTGTCTACGTCACTGCCCGTACTGTTGCCCACCGCGACTACCTGGTCCGCCAGCTCCAGGGTGGGTACGTTGATCACACATTCCTGGCTGTTGCGGATCAGTTCGTAGCTGTGGTTCCCCGCCCAGATATAGCAGCCAAAAAGGGCTGGATCGAACTGCATCATCATGTGCCAGCCCATGGTCATGATGTTGTTTTCGCCGTTCCAGGCTGAGGTCACGAGGACGATGGGCCCGGTTTCCAGATGCTGGCGAACGTCGATGAGGGGAAAGTCGGATTTTCGAGGTGCGGTCATGATGCCTCCGCTGAAAAGGTCTGCTAGCAAGGAAACGCGTTGTGCTGCCAATGCAGCACAACGCGGACAACGCGGACAACGCGGAGGATTAACCTACCGGGACGCTCATGCCGCCATCGGCCATGACCACCGAACCGACAATGAAGCTGGCGCGCTCGGAAGCCAGGAAAGAGACAATCTCGGCGATCTCTTCCGGTGCTGCAGCTCGACCGATCGGCGCGGACTTGCCATGCTCCTGCAGGAACCCACGACCGTCTTCCATGAAGTGGTTCAACAGGTTGGTAACCACATCTCCCACGCCAATGGCGTTGACCCGAATGCCATGCTCAATCGCTTCCAGCGCCTGGGTACGAGTCAACTGTGCTAATGCGCCTTTGGACGCGGTATAGGCCGCGATACCGGGAAATGCGAAGTAGGACGCGTACGAGGCGATGTTCACGATCGCGCCGCTCTTGTTCTTCATCATCTCCTTCATCGCCTCTCGGGAATGAAGAAAGGCCCCCGTCACGTTGGTTTGCATCTGCCATTCCCAATCTTCACGGGTCATTTCGACGAGGGGCTTGTACAGGATGCGACCGGCGTTATTGACCAGGACGTCCAGCTTGCCAAACTTCTCTACCGCCAACGCCACCGCTTGCTCGGCAGAACCGTCAACCGTGATATCGGCGACGAAAGGAACCAGGCCGGGCCGCTCAAGGGCGTTGACTTTCGGGTCGATATCCTCGGCAATGACTTTCGCTCCACGGCTGTGAAGGAGCTCGGCGATGGCCTTCCCGATGCCGCTAGCCGCGCCGGTTACCAGCACCACTTTGCCTGCCACTTCATTTGGGGTTGGGATGAAGTCAGTCATTTTGATGTCTCCAAGTCAGGAATTGTTTGTCGCTTTCGACGGTGCCAATTTCTCTCTTTTTGACATTCGACTCCTTGGCGACCTTGCTTTGCCTGTCGGAGTTTTGCTTCTTTCGTGTACTAGGCAGCGGCGCTAGCCCGGCATCACCACGGGGGAGTCCAAGGCATAAGACGCCTGGACAGGATCGAAGTACTCACGAATATGCGTCAGCTTTCCCTCAGAAACGCTAACGAAAAGGACATATTCTTGTGAGTAGGTTTTACCCGTCTCAGTGATGATCCCCTGCGCCTTGACTTGCGCGACGGCGGACAGTGAATCAGCGAATTGCTGAATACGTATATCGTGGAATCGAAACGATTCAACCGCTCCGACAAACCAGGCGACGTGATTGAGCACTTGCTCGCGGCCGACTAGCTTTTCCGGGTGACCGAGACTCGGGGCGAAGGGTAGCTCCCAGAGGATGTCTGGGGCGATTAGGGATTTCCATTTTTCATGGTCATCAACAAACGTTTCGAAATGGTGTTTGAGAAGCTCGGCTGCCGAATACATAGGTTCACCTCGTGGTACCGGAATTTTGTGACCATTGAGGCCAGGCACCGGAGCGCGGGTCTGGTCTATGAGCAACAGCCTAACAGGGGCCTAGCTGGCTAAAAACCAGAAGAATATCGAAGGTTTTATTCGAATTATTCGACAAGTCTAGAGAGCTTCGGCTTGCTGGCCGAAGCGTTTGATGAGCCATAGACCAGCCGGCCCAGGCGGCGAATCGGTAAGGTAGATAGCGTCAAACGCGTAAGAGCCGCCTTTGCAATCGGGCAGATCGAGATGGATAAGATGTCCCGAATTGAGGTCCGCTTGGACCATAGGTAAGGGCATGTTGCCCCAGCCAATGCCTTCCTTGAGTAGCATGTGTTTTGCGCCTAAGTCCGCGAGCCGCCAGGTGCGGGGGCTCACTACGGCAAAATCTCTGTCCCCAGTGAGCATTGAGCGGTCTGACAACACCAATTGGACGTGATTTCTTGCCGCTCCAGGCTCGTTGCGGCCGGCGAGGGCGAGTGGGTGGGCTGGTGCTGCAACGGGTACTAACTCTACACTGCCTACGCCGACACGCTCAAGGCCATCCCTTCCCGTCTCCAGAGGCCCACTGATTCCAATGCCGGCTTTTTTCTCAAATACTAGTTGCGTGACCGCCCCGAGCGCTTCCATGTGTAGATGCAAAGCCACGGTTGGGAACAGCTGTCTGAAAGTCCTAAGCGCATCGACCACCCGCTCCGCTGGCAGCATTACATCCAGAACAAGATGCACCTCTGCTTCGAGACCATTCAGCAGTCCAGACACCTTCGAACGCAGTCCGTTGACTCCGTTGATGATGGTTCGTGCTTCGGCCAACACTGTACGGCCAGCCTCTGTCAGCTGTGGTTTACGTGTCGTCTTGCGGTCAAAAAGTGATACGCCGAGCTGTATCTCGAGGTTGGAAATGGAATAGCTCACCACGGACGTTGCACGGTGCAGTTTCCTTGCAGCACCGGCAAAGCTTCCCACCTCTACGACCGTCAGGAGAACTTTCAGCTGGTCGAGAGTTGGTGTGCCAGGATCTGAGATCATTTTTACCAGCTCGTGCATATTGGATTAAGGCATGCTATTTGGGGCGCATCAGTATGTCGACAGGTGAATCGATCCGCGTTGTTTAGGATTGGCTCATCATCTCCCTTCTCATGTTCCAGCCCGGTGTCACCGGCACGCTGGAGGCTCGCATTGTCCCCCTCCCCCAGCGCTCATTGATGTCATCCATCACCCGCATCAGCCGGTCACATCAGCAGCGTGTCACAGTTTGGGTATGGAAGCTCTACCAACGCACCCTGGCCGTGATGCGCTTCGTCCGGGTTGAACATCCCAGTACGGATGCTGATTCGCATACGTTTGCAAACTGACCCTTGAGGAGAACGATGGGCCGCCTGGATCACTTCGATTTCACTGGCTGGCCTTGGCGACAGGGCCAGACGGGAAATCAATGCAGGTCGTGCGAATTGGCCCAGCAAGTAGATGCTGGGCCAGAAGGACGCTGCCCGACAGCGCCAAAGGGCATATGAAAACGCCGCCGTTGTCGGCGGCGTTAGGAACTGCAGTGAATCAGGGCTTAAACCCTTGGTCCTTGCTCCGGTCTGGCGGCGTGATTTTCCAAAATTTCTCGCTGGCTTCTTGCTGCTCCTTCGCCTTCTTTTCGGCCTCGGATTCGAAGCAGCCGCTCAGCGACAGCGCAGTAACGGCAACGAGCATGGCGCCAATTATGGTGCGTTTCATAAGGATCCTTCCTGTGAAATGGTCGGGCGTTATAGCAAAGATCGAATCCTTCAGCAAAGCTTGCATCACGCGCTGCCCGCCACCGCCTCAACACTTCCCGCCGAGGACGGGTGGCAAGGCTGTGAAGAACCAGTAGATCCCGGTTCCTAACACCAAGGTCCACCGGCTTTCAGGGTTGAGAAACATCCCGACCACGCCAAGTGCAATCAGCGCAACGCCAGCCCACCGTCTGCGCTTCGGGTTAAACCACAGCTGGAACGCTCGAAGCCTTTCGCGCAAATGCATCACCAATTTCCTTGGCTGGTAAGCGGCGAAGGATACCACCCCCTCAAACGATGAACGCCTCCCCGGCGAGGGCGACGCATGCATGGAGAAAGTAATGCGAACCACGCAAAGACCACGAAATCCGCCGCCATGTGCTCGTTATGCGGTGATGCTTAACCCAGGGGTGATCGAAATACTGAATGGAGTACACTTGTACTCCAGTTGGCACTAGCCTCTCCATGCTCTAGTTCGAGCAGGCGACCTGGTCGAATTTCGGCTGTGTATCAGTGGCGATCCGGCGAGCCCTACCCACCCCCCAGGCCAAAGCCCTGGTCATGGATTCACCTGGGCGCGAATCGAATGCTTCCTCATGAAGGGCCATGCCGCCTGCGGCATACACCCCAATGAACATCTGCGTGTTACCTGCCCGCGACAGTCGCACCTGGACATCTATGTGCGTTCCATCACTAAGGGTCTCGTCATGAGTACGATGGTGAAGCGAAGGGTCAGCCCATTTCCAGAAAACCTCACCACGAATCCTCATGTCGACCTCCTACGACTTTAGTTGTATGCCACTGGTGAATTCTCACCATAGTCAAAGCGGGGCGAGACGCAATCTCGCTGTTGCAGCTTGAGAACTGAATCGGACCACCGGCCGATTTTCTTGTACTGAACCAAACCCCTTGTAGGCCTTGGCGGTGCGGTGGAACAGTGTATGCCGGCGCTGAATGAGCTGGGCATTCGGCGTCGGCCCCATACAACTGCCGTCACACCTATGCGACGATATCCTCAATGTCCGGCCTCAACCCCGCATTTTATCGCCCAACAGCTGGGTCACAGCGTTCAGATGCTGCTGTCGACGTAGGCCCGTTGGCTCAACTCAAGCTCCGACTGGAGCGAGCTGGAAAAACTCAAGATTGGTATCAAATCGGTATCAGCTGAAAGCCCAGCGTCGTAAGTTACTGATAGGTAAGCCCTTTGATCTCCACCGCTAACATCACCATGCGATTATTTTCGCGGTTTTGAGCGGTGTACAGTGCCTGTTTTCGCGGGCTTCAGCCTCTCCACACCGCACCTAACGCTACAATGGCCCAAGAATTGACCCAAGACTTCAGGTGATAATCCAGGCGTACACCAAGTGCGGGTCAGCGGCTTTCAAGACCGTGGCACAAGCGCCCTATCCATGCCGCCCGCAAGGCAAAATCGATTCCAAAACAACGATGAAACGGCACGATACAGGCCACATACTGCAAGGGTCACCATTTCAGTTTTGGAATCGTTTTTCGCTCCCCTCCGGCTTTCTGCCGACCAATTACCCCCAGAAAAAATAAACCTGCGCCGCTCCCATAGGTCCAGATGTTCACCGGCCTGGATTGACCAGGTCTCCTCAAAGGAGCCTAGAAATGGCTGATGATCTTTTGAACCGAGGCACTCAGGATCGGACTCGCATCAATCTCAGCGAAGACTGGGAGGTCCATTACTGGTCACAAAAATTCGGCGTCACCGAGCAACAGCTCCGGGAAGCTGTGAAGGCCGTAGGCAATAGCACAGAAAACGTTCGGAAAGAGCTTGGTAAATAACCTGTCCAGGAGGCACAGTGTATGAGGTTGCGGTGGACGGTGAAGCCAGCGTGTTGCAGTGCGAGGTAACTGATCTAGTGGATGAGCAGCCTCGGCCCGGCGCCTGGTCGAGCGATTGGGACGCTCAAGGCTACCGGGAGCTGGAGTTTCGCGTGATATCCGGCCAGTGGCTGGATCCAGACGGTGGCCCACATGACTTGGGCCGGAATGGCTGCGCCGAGATGGCCGACCGTTACGCCGAGTTCATCGAAGAGGAACTATGGCACCAGATCGACGCCGAGCGGGCCGCCTGAATGGTCATGCTCGTGCGCCCATAACCAGACTGCCTCCGCCAGTTTCAGCATGTCCACCAGATCACCTTCGTCGATTTGCCACCGTCGGCGCGCGGCACAGTCCAGCTCGCTCAGGACTGCTGCGCGCCATCAGGATCAGCCACCAGGGCAAATTAGTTGTTCAGGTCAGAGAAACAGGCTCATGTAGCCAAGACATCATTCCTATCTCCACCGTCCGCTTTCGACCCGAAGCGGCCATTCATCTGGCGTTATTTTTTATTCTCTTGCCCTCACCGTTCCCTGGTGGAATGCCATTTGCCAATCGTCTCCCACCTGGCGCCATATTGAACTTCTCAAAGATTCGGTGCTGCCGCTCGGACTAAGGACAGTGCATCGATAGGTGGTCAGCACCACTTTTTCGGACAGGATGCGTATTTGAAAATCGTTGATCTGACGCTGGACAAAGTCCTGCTCCAGCAAGGCGTCTATGATCTGTGTTCGGTTCCAAACGGCACCATTCGCGCCAAATTCCACAAAATCTGGAGCCAGGAAGCTGTTCAGTATGTCGCGATCAAGGCGAGACTCGCGTTCAAGCAGACGTACCTCCAGCGCGTGAATGGCTGACTCCAGCCATGCCTTCGAAACACTCATGTGGTTGACCTCCTTGTGCGAAGCATTAAACCCCCGATAGGCATGGCTGGATGGATCCAGGCCGTTACTGTTGGCCTGAGAACACCGCCGAAACAGTTTGTGTGGTTGGGAAGCAGGAAAAATTTGCTGATGCCGCCATAAGCGCCAGTTGATCGTAACTCGCCAACTGGCATGGCGCATGCAACAGCCTACGCAGTACCCTTTTAGATCTGATCACATGGATAGCATCAGCTTGTTACCCAAGCTCCTTGTTCGCAAGCCTGTCAGCGATGATGCCGCTGCCATTGCCATCCTTCACATCCACAGTTGGCAAAGCGCCTACGAAGGTCTGTTGTCAAAACGATACCTGAGTTCCTTGGACACCAGTGTGGAACGCCGTGTGGTGTTCCTGAAGCAGGCAATTGAGTCTGGCAGCCCGTCAATTCGCGTTGCCGAATTTGATGGGCAAGTGATTGGCTGGGTTTCCTTCGGCCCTAGCCGTGATCAGGATGGTCCCACCGGCACTGCTGAACTGATGGCAATCTACCTCGACCCGGCATTCTGGGCGTGTGGTATTGGTACAGCTCTCTGGGCAGAGGCCCGGCAGGCAATAATGGGTCATGGCTATCAACAGGTTTGTGCTTGGGTGCTCGATGGCAACGAGCGAGCCACACGCTTTTACTGCAAGCATGGTTTTTCAGTGCAGGCAGGAAGCCAACGCATCTTTGAAGAAAACGGTGAACCACTCCCGCTTACCCGTTATGGCGTGATGCTCGATTCATGACGAAACAGATCGCTCTGCAAGCATTCACTTGGCCATGGTAAGCAGAGCTAGAGCTGGGTAATTGATGCGTGTGGATAAGGTGATTTGTCACGAACAGAGCCCAGTCGAAAGGCTCCCTGAGAGAACTCATATGGACTTGCTCGTTACCCCGGCAGCCCCTGAGGATCTGGCAGGCATCGCGGTCGTTACGGTGAAGGCCTGGCAGGCAACGTTCCATGGAGTCCTGCCAGATGCATATCTGGCCGGGTTAACCGTCGAAGATCAGTTGCAACGGCATCAGGCCCTGTTCGCCCGTAGTGGCGTGTTCTACTACACAGCCAAAGTGGCGGGAGAGATCGTGGGCTTTTCGTCGGGAGGGCCGAACCGAAGCTCGGCGTCAGATGTGGTTAATGAGCTCTATGCCTTGTATCTGCTACCCCCCTGGCAAAATCGGGGCATTGGGCGACGATTGCTGCTGGCGGTGGCGATGCAGCTTCAGGCACCGGGCCGTCAAGATTTGCTGGCTTGGGTGTTGTCCCATAATCCGCATAGAAACTTTTATCGGCATTGTGGTGGCAGCAAGGCGACAACGAAATCCATCAACTTGGCTGGACAATCATGGCCGCTCACTGGATATCGTTGGTCATCTGCCCCAGCAGATGATACGCGCGTGTTCAATCCGGACGATTACCTTGAAACCCTCGGCGGGCGAGTATTCAGCCAATCGCGGAACGCTGATGCCTGGCGGTTGGTGATGCTGGCGCTGGAAGCTGCGCTTTCGCGGGCCGGGCCGAATGCCAGGTTGATATTGGTAGTAGGCGTGCAGGGTGCGGGAAAAAGCAGTTGGATCGAATTTAATCGTGCTGCTGGGGAAGACAACCATTGCCTGTATTTCGATGCGGCACTGCCGCGACGCAAACATCGTGAGCCGATACTGGTATTGGCCGCACAGCATGGGGTACCGGTCACCGCCGTCTGGTTGAGAACTTCGCTGGAGCAAGCGCTTACACGCAATGCGTTGCGACGCTCGGATCATCAAGTGCCGCAAGCGAGTATCGAGGCAGTTGCGGCCGCGTTCGAGCCACCTTGCAGGTCTGAGGGTTTTGTCGAGATCGTCGTGGTACCTGACATTCATTGAGATCGCAGTACCGCCAACTGTCTGCTTTGGGTCGAAGGCAGCCATTCACGACCGGCAAAAATAACGCCCCGCTAGCCGCGGGGCGCATCGATCGGCTCAAGTCACCTCTCCATCCTCAATCAAAGCCCACAGCCTAGCCGCCTCGGCAAACTCCAGCATGTCAGCCAACTGGCTCGCATTAACGTAACCGCGTCGGTGCGCAGAAATCGCGAGCTCGGCAAGCACCCTAGCTCGGCCATCCGGATCGGCTATCAGAGCGGGCTGATCATTGAGTTCGGCCAGCCAGGCCGCTGGCAGGCTCAACATTTGACCGTCCACAATTGATCGATCCGCGTTGTATAGGATTGGCTCATCATCTCTCTCCTCATCCCCCAGTCCGGTGTCGCCGGCACGCTGGCGGCTCGCATTGTCCCCCTCCCCCAGCGCTCATTGATGTCATCCATCACCTGCATCAGCCGGTCACATGCCACCGATTGCTTGAGCGCAAACAAATCCTCTGAAAACTCACCTGGTTGCCGCAGGTCCATCCCCAGCAGCACCTCGGCCTTGCTGTAGCGGAACCCAGGCCTAAAGATCCGCCCGACCGCCTCGGTGGCCAGTCGAGTCATCAGCAGCGTGTCGCAGGTTGGGTATTCGAGTGCCTCTGGAGCAGCATCAACGGTGATGAGTTGTGGAGCGCCAACCCATGGGTCTGGGCGGTCGAGTTCAAGCGGGTGCAGCCATGACTCGCCTCGCCCTCTGCCTCCTGCTGCTGGCCACCGGAGCCAGCGCAACCGAGAACGTCATCGACGTCGAGCACGACAGCCAGCGCGGCGTCACCTGCTACATCCTCAACCATGTCGGCATCAGCTGCATCCCCGACAGCCAGCTACAGGCCGGCAACGAGCGCCAGTTCTACCCGCACGAAACCCAACCCGAACCTACACCCGCTCTGGCGCCTGGGCGCTGGATTGATGAGAGGTATGAGCTGTGAAGAAATCCACCGACTTCCTGCAGGCCGCCATCGACGTACAGGCCGAGCGCGGCAAGCAGTACGACGCACCGGACGGCACTCGCAGCATGGTGAAGACGGTCCAAGCCTTCAACGCCATAACCGGTCGCGATCTCACCGAAGCAGAAGGCTGGCTGCTGATGCAGGTCGTCAAGGACGTGCGCCAGTGGCAGAACTCCGACAAATACCACGAGGACAGCGCGTTGGATGGCGTGGCGTACGCCTCACTGAAGGCTGAGGCCCTGGCCGCTGGAGACAAGCCATTAAAACTTTCGGAGAAATCATCTAGGCGGCCAAATCGGGCGACCGGCCTGACTACGACGACCTGCGTCTATCAATCACCATCAAAATCACCATTGGTCCAGGTCGTGGAGACGTTGTATCTGGTGCTTGTACTCGCACACTATCTGATAGGTAGCGCTCGCGGTCCCAGTGACGAGAGCACCTACCACACCGCAATCTGCCTCTACGAACTGCTCCCACGCTGCCTGCGCCTGGGGCATCATGGCCGGTAAATTTTTCGGGAGCCAGCCTTTATCGACGTACTCCTTTGCGGTGGCCAGGGCCTTCTGGTACTTCTCTTTCACAGCATCCTTAGCCGCCTCCCGCATTGCATATGCGCAAAGACCTGAATCCTGGGTGGTTTTGGTCTCCGGCTTCCTCAAGCACTGCTGCCAATCGGCCTCCAGCTTCGCCGCGTACTGACGCACCGCTGCATCCCGTGCTGCATTCTCTGCTTCTTCCCCGTGCAGCTCGGCGTGGGCTGCGCCCACTACTACCAGCACCGCGCCTGCGATACCGGCCTTGATAGCGGTCTTCATTTTTCTCATTTCCCTGAGTGATATCCCGTCCGGCATGGTGCCGTTCCAGGCGGGTTTGGCTCGGCCAAAAGCCGGGCTGAGGTGATCCCTAACGCATTATATGCGTTGCCATCACCATCGAGCTGGGGCACCGCAACAGCAAGCAGTACAGCGAGTAACCCCTCCCCCTACAACTCAAGCCCGCCGACATGCCCGGGCATGGAGAGACTCATGCTCAATTTCCTGACCCGCTTGTTCAAATGTAAGAAGAAGCCGAAGCACCGTCCGGTCATAGGCCCGACCGGTTTCGCGCGCGGCCATAGCCCGGCAGCCGGTCGGCAAGATCCGATGCTTGATCCGCTGAGCCCGTTGAGCCCGGTCAGCCCGCTACATCCCGCTTACCAGGTCGACAGCTATGAGCCGGCGCGTTCAATTGGTTCGTGCTCAAGCCGCGACTACAGCAGCTACTCGTCGAGCGACAGCAGCAGTTCTAGCGACAGCGGATCCAGCTCCAGCAGCCAGCCGAGCAAAGGTGGGCTGTGGATCAACGAACCAAGTGTTACAATCCGCCACTTCAAATCAGCGCTCAAGGCGCTGGACATCCGTGAACGCCGGCAGTACGACACCCGCCACACCTACGCAACCATGTGCCTGATGGCTGGGATGAACCCCGCGTTCATCGCGAACCAGCTCGGCCATAGCGTCGAGATGTTGCTCTCTACCTACGCGAAATGGATCAGCTCCTCCTCGGACTGGAGGGAGCTGGAGAAGCTGCCGCCCCGAGTCGAATTGGCCCAAAATTGGCCCAAAACTGACGAGAGGGCCTAAATACACCTCTGGAACCCCCGCAGGACAAGCACTTGATTTCTACCGCTAACATCACCATGCGCTATGCAATGGGGTTTAGCAGGTGGAGATGCGTAGGTTTTACTGGCTGAAACTCCCCTCTATCCCCCGCCAAAACGCACTGGTTGGTTCGCCGATTGGTCCGACAGTCTGTGCCCATCCTCCATGCCGATTCGGCATACTCCGTTAATTCAATTTCCTGTACACCAATACCGCCATTGTCACTTTGTCGCTCCAGGCTTGGCGACGAGCACGAATGCAAATACTGTATACATATACAGTTAGATTCAGACGCTCATCATGGACATCGACACCACTGGCTTTGAGTTGGGCATGCCAACTCGAGAAGAAATGCTCGAGCACCAGTGCCACCTGCTCTGCAACGAGAATGACCTGCTCAGGCACGACCTTGCTCAGGCCAATCGCAACATCAACAAGCTGGTCCAGATCAACCAGGACCTGCAGGCGCAAATCGCCGTGGAGCACAAGCGTGCAAACTGCGCGTATGTCGAATACGTGCACCTGATGAACACGGCTCGATGTTCCTATGGCATCGACCTGACCAGAGATGGCTTCGCTCTCAACCTTGGGGAGCTGGTCAAGAGAACCATGCCCTAACCTACGCTCATGGTTTCGGAGGAATCAATTATGTGTGGAAGGTTGAGCCAGTACCGGGGCATACACGACTTCGTTGAAACCCTGAGCCTGCCCGAGACTTGGCGAAACAACGTCGGCGAACATCCGCTTGGCCGGTACAACGTTGCGCCGACCACTCCGGTGGCAGTGCTGCGGGTTGATGACGCAGGTCCGCGGGCGGACCTGGTGAGGTGGGGATGGCGGCCGCATTGGGCAACCGACCGGGCTGCGCCGATCAATGCTCGGGTCGAGAAGGTGGCGCACGGCCCATTCTTCCGAGCGATCTGGCCGCACCGTGCCATCACGCCTATCGACGGCTGGTACGAATGGGTCGATGCAGGTGGGCCGAAGAAGCAGCCGTATTACATCCGTCGCCGGGACGGGCGCCCTGCCCTTTGCGCGTCGATCGGCCAATTCACCGGCGGCGAGCACGACGGGTTTGTGATCATCACCGCCGATGCCCGGGGCGGCATGGTCGATGTTCACGACCGTCGGCCTGTCGTGTTGTCGCCAGAACTGGCCTACGAGTGGATTGGAGCAGAAATGCCGAGCGAGCATGCCGAGCAACTGATGCTCAACCTTGGAGAGCCGGCCGAGGCCTTCGCGTGGTACCGGGTTGGCACGGCCGTTGGCAATGTGCGCAACCAGGGCGCCGAGCTGATCGAACCAATTAGTGAATCGGACCAGCAGGGCCGCCTAACGCTTTGAGCTGGTAGTCGGTGACTGCCTGACACTGTGACTCTGCGATCATCCGCAGACGCTCTACCTCTTCCGCCGGCGCACCAGAGGCCTTAGCTTCATGGTGACGCTTCCATGCCTGCACGGCGTCGGTATACATGGGATGGTCCGGATAAAGGAACGGTGGTTTAGTCTCCATCTGAACTCCATTCTGAGGCCGCCATCATTGAATAGTAGCCGGTGCCCGCCCTGCTTGGATTAACTGGTAATCGAGAACCGCTTGGTATAGCGAATCCGCCAATAGGCGTAGACGCTCGACTTCTTCAGGCGGCGCGCCATGGTCCTGTGCCTGGTGGTACTCCCGCATGGCTTCGATGGCCTGCTGGATCAGTGGCTCGCCTGCTTCGATCATCCCTAGTATGGACCTGTTCATTCGTCGCGCCCTCGTCAGGCCGGTCATGAAATTCTGGCGGCCTTTCTGTATAGTGCCAGCGTTTCGCCAGGGACACGTGCGCCAATTTGCGCTCTTAGGCAGAGGGGCTAGGAATTTTACCAAGCTTCGAGCCCATGGAATGTCAAGTTTAAAACGCACTGCAGCCTTATCAGCCAACCAGAAACCTTGCAGTGATTTAAATGAGCTCAATAAGACAGGATATACAAGCCCTAAGGGGGCTAGCAGTAGCACTAGTAGTACTAGACCACATAGGCCTGATGTACCTGAAGAACGGGTATCTCGGAGTTGATATATTCTTTGTAATTTCTGGATTCTTGATTACCTCGATCATCGCCGGCAAGATCAAAGATAAAGCCTTTTCATTCTCGGACTTCTATCTACGGCGTGCGCGCCGGCTTCTTCCTTCTGCTTTTACAACGATAATCCTGACTTCCATCGGCTCTGTTTTTTTCCTGAACTCTATTGAGCTTCAAGCTCTCCAGTCACAGATTATTGGCGCGCTCACATTCAGCATTAACTTCGTGCTCTGGGGGCAAACCGGATATTTCGACGTTGCTGCCGCTTTCAAACCGCTGCTTCACCTTTGGTCCTTGGCGGTTGAAGAGCAATTCTATCTATTTCTCCCGGTTATTCTGATCTTCACTCCTCGCCGACTCTGGCCTCACACAATTGCAACTCTCATAGCTGCCAGCCTTGCAGTTTGCATCTATCTCTTGTCGACAGACACGAGTGCAGCATTCTACCTTTTGCCTTCGCGCGCATGGGAGCTATTGATTGGATCTGCTGGCGCTCTCGTGGCCCATAGCGATAGGGTCAGAAGCGCGTGCAAGCCCTTGGTAGTACCAGCCATTGTTGGTTTGATCGCCATCCAGTTCTTTACTACAGGCCTCCCTCATCCAGGATTGGATGCACTCATAGTTTGTGCGGCCACGCTGATACTGATTCTTGCTCGTAGCGAAGCTCTAAACTCTTCTAAAGTTTTGAAGCCGCTTTCTAGCCTGGGCAATATCTCCTACCCGCTTTACCTTGTGCACTGGCCGCTCATGGTATTCATGAACAGTTCCTACGTCGGCCCAATCCCTCTGGAAACCAAAGTTGGCGTTGTCGTCCTCTCGGTGGTTCTGGCAGTTGTTATGCACAAAGCAATTGAGAACCCCTTCCGCTTCGCCGGCAAGCGCGCCCTCCCTACCTTCGCAACGTACGCTGCGGCTGGTGCCGCGGTCCTCGCAATTCATCTTGCAGTAGTTGAGGCTGGGAAACCTTCCATCGATTTCAGCGCAAACCGCGCGCCGAACTATGGACTGAACAAGAAGTGTGACAACTTCAATTTCTCTGATGACCCTGCGTGTAAAACCAGTAAGAGTCCAGCCACTATTGTTTGGGGAGACTCTTACGCGATGCACAATGTGCCAGGGCTGGCAAAGACGCAGAACATTGACCTTCGCCAAGCCACGTTCAGCGCCTGCCCGCCGTTCATTGGAACGTCACCATTCAATCCGAAAACAACTATCCCTCAAAAAGTCACGAATTGTATTTCATTCAACGATAAGGTCTTGAACTTCATCATGAATGACGAGTCGATCAAGAACGTGATTCTCGCTGCATCATTCGCCAGCTACGCCAACCCAGGCGGAAAAATGTCCGTACGCCAGCCGCAAGGTGAAAACGTACTTGTTGATACCGGTCTTCCTTCACTAAAAAGCGATATATCTAACACGATCGAAAAGCTGCGATCCTCCGGAAAGCAAGTCATAGTTATCGCCAGCCCTCCGGGAATAACTACGCAAAATCTGAATTGCATGGAGCGAACCCTCAGCGGAAAGGTAAGCTTTGGTGATAATCTAGACTGTGGTAAGCCACGAAGCGTATTTGAGCGGTACTCAAAGAATCTTGACCAATTCTATTCGTTCCTCGAGCAGGATCTTCATGTTAAGGTTGTTCGCCTCTCGGATACTCTATGCAACACATCTACGTGCGTCAGCATCATTGATGGCGTGCCTATTTACCGAGATGAAGGCCACCTAAGTGTGGTTGGCTCCATGAAAATTTACCAACTGGCTCAACGCGTAATCAATTGAGCTGAACCAGCCAATTTGAATAAGCCCGCTTATCAGCGGGCTTTTTTCTGGGTTGCAGCAAGAATGCTCTGACATGCGACACCTGCTATTCGGCTCCGCTCAAGCGCTTCTGCGAGGCTTCCCGCCATTCGGTCAGCTTCTTCAAGCAACTCCCCGAGCACCACGACGGTAGAGGCTCCTGTTTGGCGCTGCTGGGTAGCGATGGCGTCGCAGGTTGCTGTTCGACCGTCCCGCAGTCTGGCGATTTCACCGCGCAGCCCACCAGCAGCAGACTCAGCAGTAGTGGCGCGGCCTTGGGCCAGTTCCAGTTTCTTGCGTGCATTCTCACCCTACTGGTCCGCCACGGCCTGGCGGCGCTGTTCCTCGGTTCTGGCCTGGGCGGCGGCGCGCCGGTCCCGCTCGGAGACCTCCAGGCGGTAGTCGGACAGTTCCTTGCGTGCCGCTGTGACCTCTCCATTAGCAAGCACAACCCGGTAATGCTGCCCGCCGGCAACTAGCACCAAGGCAATCAGCCACCAGCACCAAGCCGGTACCGCGCCAAGCCAGGTCATGCCAGCACCCCGCCGAGCTTCTGCCACTGAGCCAGCACCTTTTCCAGGCGGTGTGGGTTCTGCCCATAGTTATTGCCAGGGAAACTGGCCCAGATGTTCGAACACTTGGCGATCGCTTGCTCGATACGGCCGGCCTTGATGTCGTCCAGGGCCTTGCGCTCGCGGATCTGCTGCAGCGCAATGCGGTCCTGGTTCTCCGGCGTGAATCCGCCCGACAGGCGAAGGCTGACCCGGTACGCATCCCAGTAACGCTCGAGCAGCTGGTATCGGCCGGCTGCCGTGCTGGTTACGGGCTTGCCGTTTATTGGGAAGGTCAGCTTGCGCCGCGGGTGGTCAAAATAGCCCTTAAACAGGCCGCCGCCATACAGCACGTTGTAGCCGTCATCGCTCGCCTTGACGGTCGAGGTGCCTTCAGAGAAGGCAATCAGGTCCAGAAACCGGAGCACGTTCGCGCCTCCGGCCTGGGTCTCGGTGAGTCTGGCCATGTTTTCTCCAGGCACAAAAAAGCCCGCGACTGCGGGCAAAACGGTATCATCGGCCGTTTATTCAGCGGCCCCATGACAGGGAAATCAAAAATGCAAGGCAAACACTTAGCCTATCGACCGGACATTGACGGTCTTCGGGCAGTGGCCGTTTTGGCGGTTACAATCTTTCACTTCAACAAGCAGTGGATGCCAGGCGGGTTTATCGGTGTAGACATCTTCTTCGTCATCTCGGGGTTCCTTATCACCGGGATCATCTACGGCAAGGGCGATGGCTTCTCCTTCGCTGACTTCTACGGTCGTCGAGTGCGCCGGATCTTGCCTGCGGCCATCTTCGTCACGGCCATAACTTTGGTCGCCGGCTCGCTTCTCATGATGCCGAGTGATGTGAAAGACCTGTCAGGCTCTGCGATCGCTGCAGCTCTGTCAGCCGCTAACGTCTACTTCTGGCTTTTCCTCGACACCAGCTATTTCGCTCAGTCGTCCGAGACTGTGCCACTTCTTCACATGTGGTCGCTTGGTGTGGAGGAACAGTTCTACCTAGTGTGGCCGGCCTTAATGATCATCGCCATGAAGCTGGG
The DNA here is from genome assembly GCA_029953615.1 of Pseudomonas putida. Taxonomy (NCBI): domain Bacteria; kingdom Pseudomonadati; phylum Pseudomonadota; class Gammaproteobacteria; order Pseudomonadales; family Pseudomonadaceae; genus Pseudomonas; species Pseudomonas putida. The sequence goes on from CP124529.1 coordinate 5,381,543, forward strand.
CGGTAAACGCCTGCTGGCTACCGCGGCTGTGATCATCGCTATAGCATCGTTCGCGGTAAGTGAGTACTACGTTACGCGTGATCCATCATTCGCCTACTACATGCTGCCTTCCCGCGCAGGCGAGCTGCTGGTGGGTGCCCTGCTCTTCCTATGGCTGGACTTGCGGCGCATCAGCTCCGCCGTGGCGAATGCCGCGGGCATATTCGGCGTGGCCCTAATTGCTGGTTCGTTGGCCGTGCTAGACGAGACAGGCGGATTCCCTGGCGTCCGCTCGATAGTCCCAGCGGTCGGTGCGGCACTGTTGATCCTAGGCGGCTCCGACAAGTCCGGCCTGCTGGCCAAAGCGCTTGCCAACCCAGTCGCCCGGGCAATCGGACTTCGATCTTTTTCCCTGTACCTGTGGCATTGGCCGGTGCTGGCTTTCTACCGCTACGGGTTACGGCGAGCCAAGCTTGGCTGGCGGCATCGCTTGTGCCGCTGCCATGCTGCTGCTTACCGAGATCACCTACCGACTGATCGAAACACCATTCCGTACCTACTCGCCTCGCTGGCTGATGACCAAGGCAGCACCGATATTTGCTACCAGCGCCGCCGTGATGGTGCTTGGGTATGTCTTGATCCAGACCAACGGTTATTTACCAACCGACGATCGGTGGATTTACAAAAAAGAGCTGACCCAGCACTACTTCAATACCAGGTCCGCTAGCCGATACCCGTTTAATTGCCAGATGAACAAGTACGAGCCAGCGAAATGGAAGTCGGAAGCGTGCGTTAACGGTGATGAATCAGTTAAGCCTGATACTTTGCTGTGGGGCGATTCAAATGCCGCTCACTATATCGGCTATTTGAAAGCTATTGCGGAAAACGAACACTTCTCATTCCGAAACATTTCCCACTCGTCGTGCCCGCCAGTTAGGGTTGCAGATGGCCTGATAACGAAAGCGCAGGCAGATTCTTGCAGAGCGTTCAACGAGAGCGCTTTCGAGGAGTCGAAGAAGTATAAAACAGTGATTGTAGGCGGCGCTTGGGAAAGATACGCCATTAACGGCGGCCAGGCGCAGATAGCTAAAACTATCCATGAGTTGGCAACCAATGGCAACCAGGTGATCATCGCGCTAAACGTACCGCTGTTTGCCGGATTAGATCGCATGTGCACTGCAAAGGCAATTCGTTTCCCTGGGATGGACTGCAAATCCAGAGCGGTAATGCCGGATAATGGTGACAGTGAAATTAATAAGTTCCTAAAAGAACAGGCTAGCAAATACCCGAATGTAGCAACCTTCGATATTCGCTCGCACATCTGTAAAAACGGAATCTGCTCAGCGTACGACAAAGATTTCTTGCTCTACTATGACTCTGGTCATATTAATATGATCGGCTCAGAAATGATCGGCAAAGCCGCTGTAAAGGCTGGCACGGTACCTCATCCTATTGCAGCGCTTAGCCCAGTAGTACGCAACCTAGGCCGGAACTGAGCACCACAGGATCGCTGTAACTCTATGAGAAACTGCCAAATATTTTGAGCTACGCACAAAGCAATACGCAGTCATAAGGCGTGATACGAACCCCCTCGGAAGAGGGGGTTTTTACTACAAGAGCTTCTTCTGCAGGCACTCCATCATCAAAGCGTACAGCTCGTCATAACGAACGCCGTATCTGCAGCCCCCCTCAATCGCTTCCGCCACCAGAACCTGCTTGGTGTGCGTGTACTCCCAGACAGTGCCAGGCTCATCTATGCCTGCAGGAACTTCCGAGGCGATCAGGTCACCAATTTCATTGCTACCTTCCTCGCTTCCTGCATAGACGCTCCCATAGTCAATACTTTCGTAGACTGCCGGGCTAGCCTCCCATTCGTCGTAGCAAAGTATCCCGTATGCAAACGCATCAAGCCCTTCGCTCTCGAATGCCTCCTTCACTTGCTGAGCTATTACGCCGAAATGGAATCTTGCCGATTCGCCCTTGCGATCAACAGCGTCTTTCAGCCTAAACTTCCTGAAATTGATCTTAGCGCACACCCTTGCTTCAGCTTCAGAAATGGCCTCAATATCAACCTTAGCAAGCTCGTCGGAAGTGATGATTGTTCCATTTAACGCATGGATCTCACTAAATTTTTTCGTTGGTCCGCCTAAAGCTGTTTCGCCATTAGTGCTTGGAAGCACTGACGCTTTTGATAGCTGGAAGTTGAAGCCACTACCACCTATTTGCCAGTTACCTCCCGAGCCTGACCCGACTCTATATACTACAAACGCACTATCAGCCGGGGTGGACACTTGAAGGCCCGCGTAGCCAGTACCATCTGTAGAAACGTTGTAAGTCACATCGCCTTTGCCTTCTACCACATGCTTTGCGGCACTCAGTACGCTGGCGCCCGAAACGTCGTGCCTGTACCTCCAACGCCCAGAAAGAGTGCCTACATACTCACCAGTAGCATGACTGTAGACAGGATTCGCAGTTGCGCCACTTATTGGGTTTCCCGACACATTAAGAATGCTGCTTAGTATCGTTGTCCGTCTGCCAGGGTGCGCAATTTCAGCTACGTTTTTTTCAGATCCGGAGGTAATGGAAACAACATTAGTAGAAGCATCATGGCTCGCAATTTGAACATAGTTACGACTAGAGCCAAATCGAACTGGTTCAATCATATCTCCTGCGGTAAGTATCCCCACGAACATATTTTGTTCTGCTTCAGTGGCGGTAGAAACCCCCCTTTTCACGGTTCCCGGGGACCCTGTGCTGTTCAGCATTGCCCCGGAAAATACGTTCAAATCTCCTTTCCCAACCACGATGCCAGTTGAGCACGAAAGCCCTACAATTCCTGTAGCAACGCAACCACTGACACCGGTGTCATCCGTGGTAGTTTGACCATAACCTATCGCATAATTAGAATTGTAAGAGATAATATCAGAAAGAAGTGAATATCTTGTATCATTCTTGTACTCCACAGCGAACTCTTTTATGTTTTTTGCCAAAATACCACTTTGGCGACAGAAAAGACCGTTCTCTATAAGAGTTCCGTTTGTGTTTGTGCTATTAGCAATATCCCCCTCAACATACAGATCCTCGAAAACTATACCCTCCCTCCTTACGGCGGGATCGGAGGAATATGCGATAATATTTGATCCTGTCCCTCTATTGCCGACTACAGAGACTTCCTTCACACGGGCTCTTGGCTGATCGATAAGGGTAATGCCATGACCGTTATCTGATGAATTTGGTTTATCCAAATCTAGAGTAAACCTTGACAAATCAAGATATTGCTTGCCTTTGAAGGTCATGATATTTGAGCTGCCAGTTCTCTTGAATCTGGTAGACCTCATACCATCCCCCTCCAAGCGCAGCCCAGTAGTGCTGGTAGGGGAAACGTTGCTTATCTCAATTGTTCCTGGACCTAGCCTAGCGGCTTTTCCTGTGAGCTCACCTTCTGCGATCAATGCCAAGATCTTGGTATTACTATCGGTTGCGCCCGTATAATCAACACCATGATCGAGGCCACTCAGCCGCTCACCTAGCTTGTCGTAGACTGTTCCGATACGCCATCCAAGCAGTGATGGGCCGCTCGAAAGGGCAAGCTCGCCCCTCAGCACGTTGTCGCCAACCGACACAAACAGCCCCTTGTCTGCCAGCCAGTTCCCGGTTGTCACGAATGGCGTGGGCGTCGAAGCTGCTAGTTTGAAGAACTCCCCATCCACTCTCACCACCTGGCTGTAGGTGCTGAGGCTAATTCCCGCTGTGTAAACGCCCAGATCCTCGTACCCAATCGAAGCTAGGCGGCGCTGAAACTCTTCGTCCATCTCTGTTTTGAGATTGTCGAATTCCAATGCTCGCTGAGCCTGATCAGCAGCAAATCTAGCGCTCATTCCGAACATTGTGAGCAAATAGTTTCCGAGCCGGCCCAGCGCTGAAACTGATGTGCCATTCATGACCTGGTCAAGGATGGTAGCGTTATCGCTCAAATCGCGCGGATCGTTTGAGCCAACAGGATTTCCGGTGTTGTAGGCCATGTTGTTCTCCAAGGCACAAAAAACCCGCGCATGGCGGGCTAGATTCATTGCTCCCAACTCATGCCGGCGGGAACAGATCGTCGTAGGTGTAAACGCGGGCGTCGTAGGGCATGCCTTTCATAGCGACGTTGCCGTTTGCGGGGTCGGAGCTGGTAATCAGGGTTGGGTAGGCCCAGCGTGCTGCTGGCCCGAACAGGATGTGCGGCGGCTCTAGTGGGCCGTCGACCACGGGCGTGAAGTCGAGCGCATCCACCCGAACTGTGTACTGATCAACCTGCGTGGCGGTCCACGGACCAGACAGCGTGCCGTCCAGCTTGCGTACGCCAATCCGGTGCTCGCCGCCGGCGCTGAAGTCCAGCGGCTCGGACGAAGTCAGCAGAGTTCCCGCCCCAGTCACCTCGAAGGCCAGCAGGATCGCGCTCTGGCAACCCTTCGGCCTGTCGTCAGCGACTGCTGCGAAGCTGAGATAGCCGCTGTTGCTGCCGTCCATCTCGGTTTCCCATGTGTAAACGTCGGTCCTGAACTTCTGGTGGCCACGGCGGCGCATGCCGATGCGCCAGGCTCTGGTCCTGTCGCTGATGCCGGGCATCTTGATTTTCTCGACCTTGTTGCCCAGGTCACCAGGCCAGCGGCACTCGACCGTCTCCCACGCCCAAGTGGTGCGCGAGAAGAACTCCACATCCACGCCGTCGAAGTCGTTGATCGACGGCATGGCGCCGCTGATCTTCAGCATCTTGGTCATGTTCTGTGGCGAGTAGGTCTGGGTCTTCGGCCCATAAGTGACGTCGAAAGCCGCACGGGCGCTGTCCCGTACCGGCCTCAGCAAGCCCCGGAACGTCACCAGTTCGCCGAACCCACACGCCAGGGCGTTGTTCACCATGTCCTTCACGGTGATCGTCGCGTCCAGCGTCTCGTCGTAGGTGTCGCCGCGGGCCACGCAGATCTCATGGAAGGCCTGCCACTCGGGCAGGTCCAGGTCGTCGTCCGTGTATCCGCGCTGCTTCAGCTGGTGGATGCAGTACGGCACGATGTCGCGGCTTGGGCCGGTACCGCCCTCCATCAGCGGCAGAATGCGCGTTGCCTCGACGCTGACCTGGCTCTCCGACTGCGCAGAAAGACGGTCACCACCCCGGATATTGCAGGTCATCACCGTCAGGCCCGGATAGCTCGTAGGAGAGTTCTGCATCCGTCCGCGGAGGTCCGTCCAGGTTGCGTCGTCGCGGGCCTCGTCGTTGATCCGCCCCGGGCGGTCCTTGTACAGCTTGCGCACCCGGGCCTCGGCGCGCATTGGGTATGGCAGTGTCACCCGGTCAGTGAAGCCCTGGGCATCCAGCGATCCACCGGCATTCATCAGTTCGATGACGGTCCAGGCGCCGGCCAGATCCATGTCCCGATACTCAAATGCGTAGTAGGTCGGAATCTCGTAGATCTGCCCTTCCCGGCCAATGCCGCACAAGCCATTTGCGTAGGTGACCGACCACTCGATCATCGTGACCTTCTCGCCTTCCGGGCAACAGGCGAACGGGCCGCGGTAGCCGCCCTGCAGGTTAGATGCGTCCAGCGTGATCAGGCCGTTGACCGTCTGCATGGCGTTGAAGCCTGGCCAGCCGGTGTCTGTCGAGCCGGACGCTGACAGCCGTTCAACCTCGATCAGGCTTGTGCTGAATGCTGTGATGCGGTACCGAAGCCCGCGCGGGCCTATGGTGGCCAGCCCCTGGCCCAGTGCCAGACCTACCACTGGTGAGCCGCCGTCATAGTCCAGGGTCATCTCGGCTGGCTGCTCTGGGATTGCACTGGTAGTGGCAGTCCCTGTGGCGCCAACTGGCGACGCCCCCAAGATGGTGGAAGCACCGGTAGCGGTGATGGCCTGGCCGGCGAATGGCGTCAGTTCGACAATGCGAAGCACGCTGCCGCTCACTTGCGCCTGGAACGGCTTACCGCTGAACTGCGTGTTGAGCGCCGATACCAGCCCGGACAGGTTGGTGGTCGCGGTGTTCAGCGTGATCGGGTAGCTGGTAGCGCCGCGGAACAGGGTGAAGCTCAGCGGGGTGACGTCGAAGTCGTATCGGGTTGGCGCCGCCGAGCCGGTCAGCGTAGATGCCGTGCCAGGGTTGGCCGGCACGGCTGGGCTGTATGGCGTGTAGCTGTGCACGACGTAAAGGCCAGCATTCGCCCCTGCAACCTCGATCAGCATGCCAGGCGTGGGGTTCAACATTTCCAGCGGGCCACGCACGATGTCGCGCCCTGCCCCTCCGTCAATGACGGTGTAGGTGTAGGGCGCCAGAACGCGGACGATGATACCGTTCGACCAGTCCGCCGGGAACTGGCCTGAGCCTGCCGGTACGCTGATCGTGTCGCCGACGAACTGGTACGCCGATGCGGTGGCCGACCTGGTCAGGTCGGTGGCCATGGTCAGTTCCAGGCCGGCAGAACCGCTGGAGCTGGCCCCCACCTCTGGAGCGTTGAACCAGTTGATATGCGCTGGATCTGCCGACAGGTCAGCGCCTGGCGGATAGATGGTGAACGTTGCATCCGCGCCCAGGGAGATAAGCGGAGTTTCCCCTACCTTGACCTTGGCCAGCGGCACTTCGTACTCGCCTTCGCCGATGTAGAGCAGCATTTCCACGCGCTGGTCGCGTGGCGCCAGGAATGCGCGGCGTGGCTGGGCCAGGTACGACGGATAGACCCGCTGGTGGCCGGCTATCTGCCGCACCGGGTCGCCCAGCTTGACCTTGTTACCCTTGGCGCTGGCATCCATCAGCGGGTCGCCCTGCTGGGTGCCGGCGCTCGATGGCATGCCAGGCATCTTGGGCATGATCGCCTTCAGCACCGCCTTGGCGCCCTTGAACAGGGCGAAGGTGATGGAGAACGGGTCGGTGCCCTTCGGCTCGCGGTAAATCTGGAGCAGGTCGGATGGCTTGAACTTCACCTTGTGCCACAGGTGCTGCTCGATCACCTCATCATTGAGGACAACGCTGATTGGCGGGCTTTCCCGGCGCTCGTAGGACGGTGCCAACGACTTCAGCCAGGCCTCGATGGTCATCCGGCGGTCGGTCTTCCAGGTGCCGAGCGGCGCCGTGTCACTCAGCTTGTTCGGGTAGAACTCGATCACGGTAATAGACCACCTTGGGGTGAGCGGCTTCGAACTCGCCGGTTGTCCGGAGGCAAGCGCCGCCGGGGTTTGTGTCCAGCACCTTCAGGCGCCCTTCGCTCAGGAGGACGGTGCCTACATGCAAAAGAGCCGTACCGCGCAGCACCGCGGCAATGGCTCCAGGTTCAGGGGCGCATTCCTCCATTGCCTTGCGGAGACTGCGGTAGGCCTTGGTGTTTTCGCGGATCTTGTCCTTGCCAACCGCTCCCAGCGACGGGAGCCATGGCAGGCCAAACAGGTCGTGACGGATCGCCCGGCACATCCCCCAGCAATCGAAGGCAATAGGCCCCCGTGCACCCTCGCGATACGGGGCGCGCATGAATTTTTCGATCATGGTCAGATGTACGCCAGGCCGGGTGCTATGGAAGTGGTCAAGATGGTGCGAAGGCCGTTGGTGTTGAGCAGGTCGTAGAAGCCTGCGGTTAGCTTCGCCACGTTGTCTTCATACTCCCTGCTGAGCAACGTCATGCGGTACCGCTCCTGCGGAAACGACAGGTCTTCAGCCAGGTAGCGGCGGAAGGTGATGATGAAGCGGTCGTCGGCCGCTTTCGCCTCCTCCACGACCTCCTGCACTTCGCCGGTCACGTTGTCCAGGCCCAGCACCAGGTTCTGGAACGCACTGTTGTCGTTCTTGGGCAGTGCAAGGTCCATGGCCATCGCGATGAAGGTGAGCGTGCGGCCGTCCTCGGTGGTGCACACCCGGTCTTCCCAGCCAGAGCAGTACAGATGGGAGACGGTGCCGCCCTCCTTCTTGGCCTCGATCGTGTCGACCAGTTCGCCCCTGCCCGAGGCGTAGCACTCCTCGATCAGACTCATGCTGCTGGCCACTCCTGGTTGATCGCCCTGTCTATGATGTCTTTGTTCATCCAGTACTGCGGGAAATCCAGCCATTCTGGCGGCATGCGCGGCTTATTGCGCAGCATCAGCTTTGCGCCGTACTTCCATCGAGAAACCTGAACAAGATCTGGACCGGTGTACCCGTCAAGGAACCTAGCTTCGTACAGCTGAAATCCCATTGGAGTTTTGAGTGGGCACAAAAACCACTCGAACCCATTCTTCAAAGTGTCTTCAAACCAAGCCTCGAAGTACGACGCCTCGTCATCCTCGAATATGAAGCTGGCATTCACGTCGTTAGGCACATAGCTGTGCTTCACCCGAAACCGCCTTCGCCCGGTCACAAGCTTGGTGGAAGATAGCGGACTTACAGTGCTTAGCCCGTAGGCCTCCTGTAGCGGGGGTGGCAGTTCTGCCGGGTATTGAATCATTGCCGTTCCTCGTTAGGAGCCCATGCGTTTGAGGCCGTAGGTGCTTTCAAGGGCCTGAGCACGCTCACCGCCACCCCAGATGTCCGCAACGAAGGCGTCGATCTGCAGCTGGCCGTCGTCACCGGTGCGCTGATCAACAGTGCCGGCGCGGGACCGGTCTTCGATCAGGTTCACGGTGACGTTTGGCTGGGCGGCCACGGGCACCTGGATGCCACCGGACGATTGAGTCGAAGCAACCGAACCACCACCAGCCACCGACACCCGCTCGTTCGAGTTGATCGCCTCCAGCAGAGCCCGGTTACGCTTGGTGGCCGCGGCATTGACCACGAATTCCCCGTCGCTCAGGCGAGCCATGATGCTGTCGGAGGTGCCGGTACCGGCGCCGGACACGTATCCGCCGGTGGCGAAACCCGGGAGGCTGATCGAGCGGATCGACGCGACCTGAGCCATCTGCGCTGTGAGCGCAGCGCCCGCTGCAGCGATACCGAGCGCTGGGCCGACGATTGGAATGCCAGCCATTGCCGCGTAAGCATCGCTGGCGGTCTTCGGCGCATTGATCAATGCCTGAGCGATTGCGACAGCCTTTGAAACAGCAAACATCGCCTTGTATGCAGATGACTGCTCACCGGCAAACGTACCGACAAGGCTGGTCAGATCGCCGAACATCTCTTGCGCCATTGAGATTCGAGCCATGCTCATGGCCTGATCGTTTCTCACTGTATCTTCGGCCCGCTGCTGTTCAAGCTGGCGAATGGCTTCGTCGTACTGGGCCGCGTTTTCAACCTCAAGCTGGCGATACTGCTGATACATAGCAATTCGCTGGTCGTACCAAGCCTGAAGCTGGGCATTCTCTTCAGCCATTCGGGCCAGTTCCGAGCTTGGCCCGCCAACCTCGGCCGAAATCACCGAGGCATTTGGCTTCCCACTGAAAATCTGCCCCTTGATTGCCGAATCGATACCCGACCTGGCGATGTTGCCCGCCGGCCCCTGGATTCCAGCCGCTGCCGCTTTCTGAGCGTAGAGTTCTGCCAGGCTTTGACCTTTGAGGTACTCTTCGTTGATCTGCTTCAGCCTGGCCAGGTGCTGATCCTGCCCCTGAACAATGGACGCGTAGTTAATGGATGCCTGCGCCAGTGCTTTGCTGTACTCACTCTGGCTGATTGCGCCACGGTCCAGTGCAAATTGGAGCTGTTGCTGCTCTCTGGTGAGGGAGCGCACCGCTTGAGCGGCAGGGTCGTATTGCCCATACAGCTTGGCGAACAACCCCAGAGCCTCGGAGAGTCCTTTCTTTGCCTCGGCGGTAGATTTTGCGTTTGCCGAACCGAGATCCTTAGCCGCCTTTTCTGCGGCAGCTTTCCGGTCTTTTTCCTCGGCGTACTGCAGCAGCAGCTTTTCCTGCTCTGGCAGAAGCTTGCCAAGCTCTCCAGTTTCAATGGCATACCTGACCTTGGCGGCCTCTGTGTTTTCCCCTTGTAGGGCGGCCTGCTTCTTCAGGCTGGCCAGCATTTTTTCGTATTCAGCGTTAACGACCGTGGCAGGCTCTTCGCCTTTTGGCTTCTGCGCACCAGTCCCGGCTGCTGCTGACTCCATCTTGCTTACGATCGCTCTGATCGCAGTGGACTTCCCCTCAAGCTCTTTGATCTCGGCATCAATCTCTGCGCGGTCGTAGAACTTGAACTTGAAAAAGACCGTATCAGCCGGGTCATCCTTTGCCAGCTTTGACCTTGCGTTCTGCAGGTCACGAATACCGGCCATGGTGACGCTGAGCTCGTTGTTCAGCCCGGCTACGGTTTGCTTGTCCTTGCGGAAAAAGTCCAGAAACTCGCCGGAGTTGAACCCATCCATGGCGCGTGCCAGCGCTGCAATCCCGCCAGCTAGCCTACTGCTTGCCCCGGTAGCCTCGTCCAGCCTGCCAACAGTGGTGATCAAGGCGTTATTGAAAGAGGTGATCGCTTGGCTGACGGTGAGGGTCATGGCCGAACTTAGTTCGTCGACCTTGTCTTTCTGATTTTGGAGGGCCTTAACCAATGCTTCGGATGTCAGCTTACCTTCTGCACCCATTGCCCTCAGTTGGCCGATGGTCACTCCAAGGCCGCGAGCGATTGCCTGGGCCAAAGCCGGCGTTTGCTCCATGATCGAGTTCAATTCGTCGCCACGCAGCGTTCCAGACGCCAGCGCCTGGCCAAACTGAACCATAGCGGCATCAGCGGCCTGTGCACTGGCACCGCTGAGCGCCACGGTTTTTGCCACCGTCTCGGTGACGCTTGCCACATCAGAGAAGTCGAGCCCGAGCTGACGCGCGTTCTGCGCAACACGCTGATAGACCTGGGCGGTAACCTCGAGCGACTGCCGCGAGCTCTGGGCGACCTGGTAAACCGATTCCTGGGCGAAGGCTAGTTGCTCTGCGCTTTCAGTTACCAATCGAAGCCGGTTTGTCAGGTTTACGTACTGCTCAGCAGCGGCTGCGATCTTCGCAACACTGAATGCCGCCGCAATTGGTCCGGCAAGCCCGGTGACTGCCGAAGCAAGCCGGTCTGTCTGGCCTTCCAGCGTTCTGACTTTAGAGGCGCTTGTTGACGCCTGATTGCCCATTTCGCGGATACCAGCCTCGGCCCTATCCATCGCCGGGTCAACACGGTTGCCGGCTGACTCAAGGGCATTGAGGTCCTTAGTCATAGCGCGGGCATCACGCTGAGCGCCTCTGGAGTCGATCGTAACCGCCAGGCGAGACTCTTGGTTCATACAAACTCCGGGCATAAAAAAGCCCGCACTCGGCGGGCTTCGGTTGAATGTCTGCTCAGTCTGTGACCGGCTCTAGGTCTGAGGAGCAGTGCTTGCACTTGATGGCTTCGCGCTGGACTACCTCAGCGCAGTATGGGCACTTGCGGTAGTTTGCGGACGATCCGTATTTTTTTGCGATTTCGATGCTCTTTGCATCGTCAATGCCAATTGGATTCACCAGCCATATAGCGATGAGGGCAAAAATGGAGAATAGAAAGCCCAGCGCAAACCAGGCCCCAGCACTGCGCCCTTTCTGCTTGGCGAAGTAGGCTGTTACCGCGGCGACAGCAAGCCAGACAATTGGAATTTCCATGAGCCCCCCCTGAGTCGATGGCAGAATTTACCATCCGCCCTGCTTCGAGTGCCATCACTGCTACCCGAAAGAAGCGCTCTATCGGCGAGACCCCTTCTCCCCCCTCTTTTCAGACTGCTTTTCCTGCTCTTCGCTCCAACGCTTCCTGAACTCTTCGTCCAGTGCGAACACTGCGGCGTCGAACTCTTCGCGGCATATCACCGAAGGGTAGCGGTCGAGGTATTCGACAATGGCGGACGGCGCAATAGGCGCAGGCGCACCGAACATGCCAACGTACTGCCTGGACCGTCCAATGTGGCCGTAGGCCTCAAGGATTTCGGCAACTACGTCGTCGATCTCTGGTGATTCCTGGACCGTCAACCCGAGGCGCTCATGCTTCCAGCGCTTCTTTTCGTTCTCCGGCCCGGCCCAGTCCCTACCCCAGCGATATGCCGCTACTGCTTTTCCGCTGTTTCTGCTGCCCGCTCCTTGGCCCTGGTCATGATGTCCAAGGCAGCCCGGACAACAGTCCAGTAAACGTCAGGCATCATCTTGAGCAGTTCAACACCGAGCTTTGGAGTGTATTGGGCCGGGACGCCAGGGTTATCAGCAACGTCCACGCCCTGCCAGTCCTTGATCAAGTGGCGCGCCGCCAATTCAAAGTACAGGTCATCGCCCGATTCGATCTCGACCTCTGCGACCGCGTCCAAGCTGAAGTCCTTGGTGCCCGCCTTCGTCTGGAGGTCGATCGAATCCAGGTGGCGCTGAATAATCGCCTTGTGTGACTTGAACATCGGGTTGCCGAAGGACGCTACGAGCAGCTTCGCGCCTGGCGCAAAATCAACCCAGCGCTGCCCATCGATATCCAATTCAGGCTTCTTGATGGTGATACCCATGGTATTCCTCTGCGGTAAAAGGCCCGACGCACACCGCAGGGCGCGCCGGGCAAAGGGTTAGGCGGTTACGGTGACAGCGCAGGTGTCGGTCTTGGTGCCGTCTGCAGCGCTGGTCGCGGTGATGGTGGCCGTACCCACGGCCAAGCCTTTGACCAGGCCGGTTGGGCTCACGCTGGCGATTGCCGGGGCGGAACTGGTCCAGGTGACTTGCTGGCTGGCACCGGACGGGGTGACCACGGCCTCAAGGTCGGCAGTTGCGCCAACTGCCACACTCAGGGTGGCCGGAGTGACATCCACGGCAGCCACAACGATCGGCGCCGGCAGGCGGGTGATGGTCGGGGCCACGCGGCGGGCGGTGTAGTTCAGTTCCACCTGGATGATGTCGGTCGAGCCACCATCCGGCCAATCAGCGGTGATTTCCATCTCCGGGATCAGGAACTTGTAACCGCCGTCGGCGTTGCCGATGGTGAATTCCAGGCTGATCGCGTCGTTGGTCTTCTGGGCCTTCCACAGCTCATAGGCCATCTTCGACCAGCTGATGGTGATCGCACCGGACGGGGTGAATGTGGTGGCAATGATGTTGCCCGGGTACGGGTTGCCGTTCCCGATGCAGCGCTGAGTCTGGACGGCGTTGTCGAACTGCAGGTTGAAGCTGTCGACGCAGGCGTTGTCCTCGCCCACCTGGACGCCGTTGATCTTCAGGCCGCTGATGTCCTTGAAGCTGAAGCGGCGCTGGCTGGTCTCTGGCTGGGCGTTGATGATGAACGAGGTGTTGTCGCCCTTGTCATCCCAGGCGCGCGCGGCCATGGTCGTGGTGACCGTGACCTCGTTGTCGCCCGGGAAATCGAAGTTCATGGTGGCGACTTGCACGCCGCGGGCAATGGCCGAAACACCGATGTCGGTCGCGTAGGAGGCGATCGAGAAGGTGATACGGTCGTCGCCCATGGTGAGCTGGTGGCTGGCCCAGGCCTTGCCGAAGCAGGAGGCCATGAACTCGTCCAGCGCACCGAAGCGCCACTTGGTCTCGATATCGCCGCCAACGTCCACGGTGGTCTGGGCAGTGCCCTGCGACATCCGGGTGAAGCCGATCTCGTTGTTCTCTTCCGAGTTGAAGGTCGGCATCAGGCCGTTGCTGATCCGCGTCAGCACGTTCCAGTCGCCGGCCGGGGTCACGCCGGGGGTTACTTCTTTGATCCAGGCCAGCTGGACCTTGGCTCCGCTCGACATGCGGTTTCTCCTATCGATAGGCGTAAAAAAACCGCCATGTGGCGGTGGATGTTGAGGGCTCAGTAGGCCCGGTATGGGATCGACACGTTCACCTGGTACCAGCCGTGCCCGTCATCGCCAATGGTATTGGCCGAGGCCGCGTAGTACTCGAATGGCCCGGTCGGGTCGCTGTAGAACTCGAAGTGCTGAACCAGCGTGTCGGCAGCCTTGGTGATGGCCAGCGTTCCCTTGTTACTGGGCACGAACAGCTGAACCATGATGATGCCGGGCCGGCGAACGCATGGGCCGATGCCGACCTCTGGTGCGCTGGCCAAGCCAGGAACGTCCGCCAGCCTGGCCCAGATCGGTTTGCCGGCCGGGTTGAACGGCCCTTTGGGGTTGTTCGGGTAATCGACTGCGTCAGCGGGAATTCCCGCCCACTGCGCCATGCGGCCTGTGACGATGGCCCGGATTTGTTCGAAGGTCATGTCCTGTAGGCCTCGGCTACGCCATTGAACGACACCGCGTAGATGCCAGCCGGCGCCTGCTGGGAATGGCCATCCTCAAGCGGACCTGCATACGGCAAATTGTTCTGGATGAAGACCTGGGTGTATGGCTCCAGGCCGGTGACTGCTCGAACACCAGCCTGGATGGTTTCGGCGCCCGTTGGATCGACGTTCACGGTACTGGTGTACACCGGCGCCCCGACGCTGACGATGTTGTTGCCACGGAAGCGTCCGGTATCAACCGGCGACCGCAGAACGATCTCGTTGAGCATGGCCATGGCGATAACCCTAACTCGCTGGCTCAGTTGCTCTTCAACCACCCCGGTGAACATGCTGGGCGGCGTGCTCCAGCCTCTGTTCTTGGCCATGGTCACTTCCTCAGCTGGATTTCGTAGTGCGCCTTGGCTGGATCGATGCCTGGACTGACGATGCGGTACGTCACGGGCTCGCCGGTGATCAGGTCTGTAGCCGTGATCTGGTGGCCAACTGCGGGCTTGTCGGTGACCTCGTTGGCCAGAGCTATCAGCAGTACATCGCCCACCATGATGTTCAGGCCATCGATGCGCCGGCTGTCGTAGCTGTCGAGCACGCCGCGGCCGGTGTAGATCACTGGCTGCGCCGTGGTGGTCTCGTTTACCGGGTCCCAGTCGCCGGGTCCCATGTAGGTACCGGTGAACGTCGATACCGCGTCGGCCAGGTCTTCGTCGAAGGCCTCGGCCAGGTCGGCCTGGATTTCGTCGCGAAGGCCCATGGCTATCCCCTTTTCACAGCAAAGGCGAACGGATTGCTGCGCCAGGGCGTCAGCAGCGCCAGGGCCAGCTGTACACATGCTGGCTGGGCGACAGTGCTGGTCTTGTCGATCGAGCCGAAGGTCTTGCTGGTCGATACCGATCCGGCCTTGACGGTCTTCGCCTCGAGCGAGCCCTCAGTCTGCTGCTGGTAAAGCTTGCCTTGGGAGGCGCATTTGGCCAGCCGCGCGCCTGCCTGCTTCACATCGTCAGGGATGTTGTCCATGTCGATGCCGACCAGGTTGAGCGCGGTCAGATAGGCGTTCGCCTCGAAGACCGCCTCGTCCTTCAGCTCTGGAGCTGCCCAGTCAGGCCCGAGGATGGCGTCTACGTCGGCCACAGTGATGTAGGTAGCCATCAGGCCTCCGCTTAAATGAGTGGGGCCAAGGCCCCGGGATTACTGCTGGCCGAGTTCGGCTACCTGCTTCTGCAGCGACTCTTTCGAGGCGTTGGAGCGGTAGGAGACATTCGCGGCGTCGAGCTTGGCCTTCAGGGCCTCGACCTCGGGGTCAACGTTCGCTGGCTTGAGGGATTCGATTTGCTTGAGCAGTTCGGCATTCTGCTTCAGCAGCTCTGCCTTCTCCTGCTCCAGGCCTACGACCTTCTCCACTTCGCCGTCGCGCTCACGCTTGAGGCTGGAAACGCCGGCATTCACCGCCTCCAGCACCTCGAACAGGCGCGACGCGGTTTCGCCCAGGTCGCCCGAGGGGCGCTCCAAGCTCTGGACCGCGAACGATTCGACGATCACGCCGATGGAGCCGAGTTCAGCCGTCAAGCGATCGACAACGTCCTGGCTCAAACTGCCGGCCTCGACGACCACCGCCAAGGCCTGCAGCTCGGGGCGAATGGTTACTTCGGGAACGTCCTTGGCAGCGCCTTTGCGACCCTCCGCCACGTTGGCGTCGACAATGACCAGCCCATGTTCCCGGGCGAGTTCCTTGACGTTCTCCTGGTACTGGTGGAACGGTCCAGCCAGATACCAGATGTTGTTTCTGCTCATGCGCTTGTCCTCAGCAGGCCAGGCCACAGGCCCAGCCAGCCATCAGGGTTTACTTGGAAGCGTCACCGATCAGAGCAACACCGGCGGTGTGCTTGATGCTGGTGGCGGTCTTGTCCCAGTTGGTGCCGGTGGCGATCTCGGCATCGGTCGGGGACTTGCCGCCGTTGGTTTGATCCCAGGTGTAGCCCTTGAGGCCCAGGCCGAAGTCGTAGTCCACCTGCAGGGTGGTCTCGATGCGCTCCTTGCCGTTGGTGGTCGACACGTTGCTGACCATGTTGCGGCCGTCGTGCACCAGTGCGGCGCCCTGAACCAGGGACAGGATGATTTCCTTGTTCGGGGTGCCCGTCTGCATCAGCGCCGGGGCATCGGTGACCACCGAGACCTTGCCCAGGATGTCGACAACGCGGACGTTGCCAGCCTGGAACAGCTGCTCGGAGTTGGTCAGGGCCTGGCCGATCAGCTTGTGGTAGGTGGTGCCCTGCATCACCTGGGTTACCAGGTTCTGGCTGGCGTCACCGAACTTGGCGTGGGCGTTGTTCAGACCGACCTGAGTGATGCCGGCGGTTGCCGAGACGTCGTTGACGGCAGCGGCCTGGGCAGTGATCGCAGCAACCAGCGCAGCGATGGCGGTGTTCAGCTGGTCCTTCAGCAGGATCTCAGCGAACGCTCGGGATGCCACCTCGACGCCTTGAGCGGTTGGGCGCTCCAGCCAGGTCATCTGCGACGGCTCGTAGCGAACGGGGCCGAAGCCGCCGGCCACCTTCACCGAGGTGTTTTTCAGCTCGGTCAGGTCGGTGATCGGAGCAGCGCCGTTGGCTGCGTAGCGATCGACGCGGCGCTGGGCTGCGGCCAGGGTCTGGAAGAACGACTCTTGGAGGAAGTCGCCGGTGAAGCCGTCCGGGGACAGCACGATGGCGCCGCGGCTGGCGGCGTTGAACGCAACGAGCATCTGATCCAGCGTCTCGATGGTCGCCGGCATGATGTACTCGTTGAAAACCTGCATTTGCGACAGGGACATAGGTGTTTTTCCTTACGATTGAGGGAGGTCTGGGAACCGGCTGGCGATAGCCGCCGTGCGTTCCGCTTTGTTACCGCCGAAATTGCCTTTTGCGGCCCCGCCGCCCTTTCCAGCACCCCCGGCCCCGCCGCCAGATGCCTTGCTGCCAGCGATCAGCGGCCCGAAGGCCGGATCGTTGGTGAATTCTGCTTTCAGCTCGTCCAGCGTTGCCGCCGAGAGCTTGCCGGCGGCGTCCAGCACCACAACGGTTGGTTTACCGTCGCGCTGCTCGACGCTCAGCCGGCGTTCGATATGGGGAAGCAATGCCTTGGCGCTGCCTGGCACGGCCAGAGCAGTCGCGATCTCGGTGGCGGTGCGGCCCACGGTCAGATCCCGGATCTGGCCTTGCAGGGTGGCGCGCTCGCTTTCGAGGGTGCCGGTCAGCTCAGCTTCGCGGCGGTTGTACTTCTCGGACCAGGACTTTTCGAGTTCCTCGACGTTGCCAGACTTGCGCAGGGCTTCTTCGCGCTCCAGGCGCGCCTGCTCTTCGGCGTCCTTGCGAGCCTTGTCGGCCGCCTTCTTCTCGTCGAGCAGTTCCTGCACCTTCGATTTCAGGCCGGATACGTCCTCCTGCTGCGGCAGACCCTCGATGCCCAGGACGAACTTGCCGTCCTTCTCGACGTACAGTGCTGCTACCGACTCTTCGACGCCTTCGAGGCTGTCCAGTTGGAATTTCAAGGTCATTGCTGTCTCCCAGAGACGTTTAGCAGGCCCTGCCTGCGGGTACAAAAAAGCCCCGGCTCAGCCAGGGCTTGGAAATTTCGCGCCACGAAATGGCGGTGATGCGTTTCGTGGCGCGGATCAGAACAGCGCGATTCGCTCAGCCAGCAGGTCCGAATACTCACGCATGGCACCGAGCTGGGCGGTAAGCAACTCAGCTTCTTTGGCCGGCAAACCCTTGAAAACCTCGGTGGCGAAAAAGGCCGACAGCTTTCCGACCTTCTCGTCGAGCTGTGCCTTCTCCGCCACGACGCGGACCTGGTGAGGCGCTAGGCCCTCGGTATTGCCAATCGGCAAATAGGCAGCGTCGAAATGCTCTTTTGGCGACCAGCTGATGTAACCGGCGTGGTCGGGATGATTTGGCTTTCCGCCGTCCTGATACTCGACCAGGTAGCCTTCATCGGCGCCGCTCTCGTCTGCTGGCAAATCCCAGCCGCGGTATTCGTTGTACGCCAAGCGGGTCATTGCCAGTGCCATGATGGTCTTGGTGCCAATGTAGAGCTGATTCATGGGTTTCTCCGTGGGTTACATTCCTGCCCGCTCGAAAGCCATCGGCTCACGCTCGCGCAGCTGCTTGAGGGTCAGGGTTCGTCCGTCGTCGTCGACAAACCGATCGATGGTGAGCTCGCCCTTGCTGAACAGCTTGTAGCGAGCCGGGCCGAGCACATCCTCTTGGAACGCTGCCGGCTGCCGTGCGAGCCATTCGCCGTAGGTGGTCTTGCTGCTGACCTGTTCGGCGCCGTCAGGGCCTACCGCTGGGCGCGTCGAGCCGGGGATATCCCTGGCAAACTCGTCCTTGAGCACAGGTATCTCGGTGGTCCGGCAGTTCCAGTGGAACGGCGGAGAAGGTGCAGCCATGGGCACCACAGTGCCGTCCAGGGCGCGGCATAGCGGCGTGGTCCTGCCGTCCAGCGTGGCGACCCGGCGTTTTCCCTTCAGGATGTCGTCGTTGTCGGCCATGACCTGCGACCTCGCCGAACTGGCGATGTGGTTGGTCATGGTCCGCACCAGCGCGCCAGCCTGGTCGCGCTGCTGCACGCCTAGCGATGTGAGCCTGCGGCTGATCTGGTCAGTCGTCTCGCCCAATGCCGAGCCCACGCGAATCTCGCTGATGATCTCGGCGCACTTCTTGGTGCCGTACTGGTCGAGCGCACCGGCGATGCTGATGCGCTGCCGGCCCTTGCCGACCTCCAGGTCGAGCGGATCGGCCAGCGCCGCGGCGGCCACCTGCTCGATGCTGGGCTTGTTCAGCTGGACCACCGTCTTCACGACCTTGCCCAGCAGGGTCATGTTGAACTCTGCCTCGTAGCCGCCAAACTCAGTCAGGTCGAGCACGGCCTGCTGCTTCATCTCGCCGTATACGCCCGACAGCTCGCCCTGTAGCTCCTGAATCTGCTTCTCGTACCGTTGGGTGCCGTAACGGCTCAATCCTTCTGATACGCGCGATTTGGCGGTGCTGATGGCCTTGGTGATGAACTTGGCCAGACGCTTGAGGCTTCCCCCGGCGTAGCGCTGCACGTGCACCTGGTGGCGAGTCGCTGCGTCCAACAGGTAGCCGTCACTGCTCATCCTCACCGCCTCCGGTGTCGTTGCCGGTCACCGGCGGCTGCTCGGCCAGTTCATCGTCGATCAACCCGTCGGTACGGTCGGCCTCAAGCACCCCGCCCTGGCGCAGGTTGGTGCGCAGGTCCGACTTCGCGATGATGCTCTGCTGCCAGAGTTGAACCTGGGCCAGTATGTCCTGGGCGGTCATCGTCTCATCGAAGAACGACTGGTTGAGCCAGAAGACCGTCCCCGCCTCGTCCGGCTCGCCCATCATGAAGCGCTCGGCATCGAGGATGGCTCGCTTCAGGGCCTCCGACACGTTGCCGGCGATGGTGCCAAGCACGCTGTTATCCGAGCTGTAGCGGATGCGCACAGCCTCTGCTGTCTCAGCGCCGCCCGCTTTCTGGACGATGCGCGCGCCGATCATCAGCATCTGCTCCTCCTTGTCCTTGAGCAGCGTTCGAGCCAGTTGGCTTTCGGCTGCCTGGACCAGGGTCGCGGTACCGCTCTTGCCGAGGTTGTAGCCCCGGGTCGAACCGATGTGCATGCCGTTCGGGTTCACCTTGGCGAACTCGTCGGCGCTGATGTCGGTGGTGATGAACAGGGTTGGCTGCGAACTGATAAACCCGCTCTCCTCCACCGTGGCGCTGTTGCCGTAGTGCAGGATGTTCACGTCGGCCAGGTCTTCCAGCGGTGACTTGTCGATACTGGCGTCGTTGTTCTGGGGCGCCGTAGAAGCTGAACAGGATGTGGTCGAAAGGCTGGCCGTTCTTGTCGAGTGGCGAGACCTCAGTGAAGTTGGTCTTGTCCTCGCTGTAGAGGCGCTGAACATAGCGGCCGCCAATTAACAGCAACACACGATATTGGGTGCCACTGGTCCGTTCCAGGTTTTCCGGGCTGAACTCCGATACGCATTCCAGCAGGCAGACGTAGACCAAGCGCTTCACGCCATCGATCACCTGCTCATCCCAGTCGATGATCGACTCGGCACCGTAATGTTGGATCAGAGCGCGTCGGCCCTGCATGTCCGCCATCGAGGACACGCCCTCAACGGCCGGGAAGTCCACCAGGAACCCGCCACGGCCAGCATCCAGGCATTCCCCCACAGCATCCTTGGAAAGCTGCTCCAGGCTCGTGCCGTCGCCGCTGGCGTTCTCTTTCAGGTAATCGACGCCGGTGGGCAGCTCAAGCTCGGCGGTCTTGCGGAACACCGCGCCCAGCAGGCCAGTACGCGTGCGCCCGGTGATGTTCAGGAACATCGCCCGCTTCTTGTACTGCTTGTACCGCGCCAGGTTCTCCGGGGACTTGTTCTCAGGGTCCGGCATCGGCAGGTATTCGTCGTGCTTGCGCACCTCTCGGGCGCCGGCCACGCAACGCTTGACCAGCTGCCAGCCGGGCAAGGCCTCCGAGTACTCTGCCCGGGGAATGAAGTTCGGCATGGGTGGCCTCAGAAAGTGAACGTGATGGGTACGTGCTTGACCACGGAGCGCTTGGTCTTGGCCACGGCGAAGTAGCGGAAGGCGTCAGACGGGTGGGATGACCAGTCATGCAGCGGCTTGTCTCTCCAGCAGCCGCGCTTGTCGTCCCACTCTTTTCGGTAGCTCTCCAGGGCGGTGATGCCCTCCTCGCATTTGGCTTCATCGAAGGCGCAGTTGGGGAGGATTTCCCGAGCCTGCTCGATTCCTTCGTCCACGCCGAGCTTCGGCACCACCTGGAAGGTCAGCGAATAGCGCTGGCCGTCGATCTCGTAGCCCTCTCGTGCGAGTTCGCGCCGAGTCTTGCCGTCGCTACCAAATTCCCGGTTGTCGATGTCGTGGGGCCCCCAGTGCTCGCCATATTCGTAGCCGCGATCCTTCAGCACCTTCATGTAGTGCCGCAGGCCTTCCCCGCTGTTCTGGTAGAAATCGACGATGTGGTACTCCTCGCCGACGATCCGGACGAACCAGATGGCCGTGGAGTCGCCCACGCCGATATCCCAGAACGTGTGCACCGGCAGGTGGCTGTTGTCAGGCAGCTTACCGATGCGCTGGGCGGCGTAGAGCTTGGTGAACTGCTTGGCGTAGTAGGCGCCCTCGATCGTCTGCTGGAATGCCTCAGCAGGGATCGACGGGTACTCCCGCTTCATGTCGTCGCCAAGGGTCTTTTCCTTGGCGGCGTACCAGGCGCGCTGGCCTGGGTTGGTGATGATCCCGTGCTTTGCTGCCAGGTCGTCGAAGTACTTCGCCAGCCGGTCCGGGATGACTACATCGGTCGGGTCCAGCCAGTAGAGCGGGTTCCGCCACCAGCTGAAGAAGAAGAACTTCCAGTCCAGCAGGCCCAGGGGCACGCCGGCAAGCTGCTGCTTCTCGGCTGACTGGCTGTAATCGAAGAAGTACCCGGCCCGGCCTTCCGCCGTCGATTCGATCGTAACGAAGCACTCAGCGGCCACGGCCTCGAACGCACCGGTGACGATCTCCCGCGCCTTGTGCGGGAACTTGGCGCAGATCTTCCCGAACTCGGAAACGTGCAGATAGCGCAGCGTGCCGCCCCGGAAGGAGGTGGATACGTAAAGCGATCCACCCTTGCTGAACACCAGCTCGCCCGCAGCATCGTTGCGCGCTGGGTTGGCCGCCTTGATCTCCTTGGGCAGGTGATCGTAGGCGTACTTCACCTTCTCCCGGAACAGACGCTTGGCGTCGTTCAGGGTGTGGGCGATAAGGGCGCATTTGGCAGCCTCGAACAGCGCGGCATCCAGCTGGACGATGCAGACCAGCGTGGTGAAGCCCAGCTGCCGAGCCTTTAGGATGATGTTGCGGGTGTGCATCCCCTGGAAATAATCGACCTGCTCCTGCGTCATGCGGAAGCGGACCTTCTTGCCCTGCTTGTCCGTGATGAAGTACAGGTTGTTCAGCCGCCAGAACCGGTCCCGAAGCAGTTTCATGTGCTCGGGCTTCATGGTCAGGCATCCTTCGATAGTTCATCCATCAGCTGCGACAGCTCGTCGGCGTCTTTCGACTGCTCCTTGTCGTCCAGGCCGAATGCGGTGCGCTCAAGCACCTGCAGGTTCTTCATGGCTGAGGACAGCTGGAAAAGGGTCTTGGCGTTACTCGGAAGACTCACCGCCCCAAGCATCGCGCTACGACGGAAACCGCTCTGGTCATCAGCAGTATCACGCTCGATCTCGTCTTCGATCTCTTCGCGATGCTTGATGGTCGTCATCAGATCATCCATCAGCAGGTTCGCAAGGTTCGTTGCCTTGCGAATGTCGCGGCGGTGGCTGCGAACAACCGTCGCGCCCTCTTCTGCCGCCTCTTCGATGATCTCGGCGTCACGTTCAGGGTTCGCGCATTGGTCTTCGCGAACTTCGCCGCGAACCAGCTTGTTGCGAACCTCTTTGCGGACCTGCTCGGAAAGGTCCCGCTCCCAGCCCAAGGCTTTGGCCTTCTTCCGGATTGCGGTGTCGCTCACCCCGTTGCGGTCAGCGATGGTACGGATGGAAAGCGCCCCGGCCCGGAAGGCACGTTCGATCGCCTCCCAGTCGGCTTGCTTCGGATTCATAGGATTTTTTCTAGTGAGGGGTTGAACTGAGATCATTGAGCCATCATGTCAAAAGCGCCTTCCCACTCCATGATCAGGACGCCCCATGAGTCATAAAATATTCTTGAGCCACAATCACGCTGACAAACCAGTGGTCGAACCAGTTGCGCTACGCCTGGCAGAAATCTTCGGCGAGGACGCCGTATTCTATGACTCATGGTCCATTCGCCCTGGTGACGGCATCATCGACCAAATGAACAAGGGCCTTGAAGCCCCAGAGTTCGTCTTCTTTTTTGTGACCGAAAAAAGTCTGGCCAGCCCGATGGTAAAACTGGAATGGCAGAACTCACTGCACGCAGCTACGCGAGGGAAGACACGGATGATCCCCGTTCGGGTCGATGGAAGCGCTATGCCTGCTCTCCTAACCCAAACGCTTTACATTGATATGT
Organism: Pseudomonas putida; assembly: GCA_029953615.1. Taxonomy (NCBI): domain Bacteria; kingdom Pseudomonadati; phylum Pseudomonadota; class Gammaproteobacteria; order Pseudomonadales; family Pseudomonadaceae; genus Pseudomonas; species Pseudomonas putida. The sequence goes on from CP124529.1 coordinate 5,404,716, forward strand.
TTACTGCAGGTTTGGAGGCAGCCATTGCGCAAATCGTTAGCGTTACGCAAGGGAGCTCATCGTTCACGCCGCAGCACCATGGGTTTTCGAACCTGACCTACTCAACAGTCGAAGATGCTAGCGGCTCGATGGAGCTGACCATAAAAGCCTCGCATCTGATGGAGCCTAACGGCAGCTTCATGATAGCCACAGGCAATGCTGAAGATGAGATGTCCTGCGTCATGGCCAATGGTCATGCTCACTTCGGAGGCTTTAACAAAAATGTAGTGACCGGCGAAGACGGGTCAACACTGAATGGCTTCTTGCTCCGCATGATGGGGGGAGCAATCACTCCAGCCCATCCACTCAGAATCAAAGTCAACAAGCACAAGGAGGCACCGCTGAGCGTAATAGCTGTCTTCCACGAGGCGGGCGAGAACCAATGGATTCCGATTCCATATAAAGCTTAAGTAGAAATACTGACACCCGCGCCACAAGATAGGGACATAGTGTGGCGCCCTACCCCGGCTGGAACACGTGGCCGCGTCGGGCGACCGCGTACAGGACTATGCCCAGCTTGAGGATCACGCCGTACAGAGTGGGCACATGGCCGTTCATAGCCAGAACGAACGCGCCGAATGCGCCGATGGCCACCAGGTAGAACGCGACGGCCAGCAGTGGCGCATCCATTGGCCTGATCCGGCGCAGGTAGTCGCACGCGGCTATCACCACCAGCACGCTCAGGAAGGCATTGGCGCCAATCAGGACTGAAATCAGGGTCGAGCTCATCAGGTAGCTCCTTTGGCACCGAACTGTCCTACCAGTGACTTCAGAACTGGGATGATGTTCATTGCCAGAAGGCCTATCAGAAAGGCCACGCCGTATTGGGTTTCTCCGCTTGTGCCAAGGTTGAAGTAGCTGATGGCAAGCGGGGTGCAGAAGACTGCCGATGCGAAGCCGGTGAAAAAGGCAGCGACCGCTTGGCCGCGGGTAAGGCCGCGCAGGAAGGTCAGCGAGAGGATCGCCCCCGCGAAGCCGCCAATGATCACGCCGTACTTCACCAGCAGGACGCCGGCAGTCGTGCTTGCTGGTTCGGCCATGAGTGGTTCCTAGAAGAAAAGGCCCGATTAATGCCCTCTTCGGGCTCGAGCAAGGTAACTTGTGCGAAAAAAGCTCAGTTCTCACCGATTTGCCTTGAAACACGCCAACTGTAGTGATTTGCTAGCAAACCTTTTTGTGCGGAGACAAGGAATGCACCCTTCCGTAGTAATCGAGTTCATGGATCCACATGGCAACGTGCAGGCCAATCCTCCAGGAACCCCTGTTGTAAAAGTTCAGATCGGCCCTGTGAAGAAATCAGATCACTCCTACCCTACCGGGGAAAACCAGGCGATTACCTATGCCCTGATTGATACAGGTTGTGATTGCATGGCTATCGACGCCGACCTGGCAGTGGAACTCAAGATGCACGAGACAGGCCGTAGGGACGTGCGTGGCGTCAACCATACCGAAAATAGCGCTGTTCACCCTGGATTCATCTGCTTCGCAGGAACCCAGAAGGTTTACTTGACAGATTTCGTAGCGACACCGATGGTCAAAAACGGACGCAAGTACACCGTCATCATCGGCATGGAAATGCTCAACAAAGGCGTACTCACGATGGACTTCCATCGCCATGACTACCGGTTCAGCCTCGAGGACTGCGTGAACTGATCTATAAAGCCCGAGCCGTTGCTCGGGCATTTTCCCACCTGGCTTTAGCTAATCTGATACTGACGGCTCCGATATGTGCGTGTCTTCCCACGCTGCCCGCCGAAGACCATTGCAGCGCTGGCACCCCAATGCACCAGTCTCGCCGATCCGGTCACGCGCCACCCTGAAAGCATGTGAGGTCAGAGTGCGCGGGCTGCCGGTGTTTTTCCGTGTCACCACACTACCGGCTAGCAGTGTCCAGGCTGTCCCGTTAGGGCCTGCCCTGGCTGCAGTTGCGTTTCTTGCTGGAACAAAAATCCCGGCGCTTGGCCGGGACTCTTGAGGCCCTCTTCGGGCAATAAAAAACCCGGCGCAATGGCCGGGCTTCGGAATTGGTGCAGATGGCCGGCGCTGAAGCCGTGTAAGGTCGCCTAGAGGGTCAGCAGGGGATGGGCCTTTAAGCAGCGTTGCGACCTCTTCGCTTTGCGCTCCGGCTGCCCTACCCCTCTCATACTGCACTTTCAGCGTCATCTGCATAAGCGAAAAAGCCCAGCGCTATGGCCGGGCTTTTTTGTGTCACTCCTCAACACGCGCAGGAATGACAGGATGCAAGAATTTTGTTGCACCGTTGCAGAGTTGTCAAGCGGCATCTGCCATCAAAACGCCTTCCTGTTGAAGTATCTTGCCAGACGCCTCCAGTGCTTCTGCCACCATCTCGTCCAGCACCTTCTCGATTGCCTTCTTCCAGCGCCAGTATGTCGTCCTGTTCAGGCCCTGACCGTCCCAGGTGTTGATGTCGTAGAACTCGGCCGGCAGCACGATCATGTCGGTGGAGCGCTTCACGTACTGCTCGCGGCGCGCCTGCCCGGCGTCCTCCGGCATCTCGCCACCCGCCAGGCGCTGGACCACGCCAGCGTGCAGCGAATCGAACTCTGCACGATCCCGCGCTGCCCGGCTGGCCACCTCATGCCCCGACTGCGCCTGAACGCCTTTCACCGGCGGGATGGCCCAGGCGGTGACCGCCTTGTACCGGAACAGGTTCGGCGCCTGCGTGGCGATCAGCGGCACCAGCTTGCCTATCGCATCCACCTTCTTGGCCTTGTGGGTGGAGAACCTGGCCGTCAGGGCATTCCAGTGCCGCGGGATCAGCTTGCTGTGAAGTCGGGCGTGCACCCAGCAGTCGACCAGCATCGCCGCATCCTTCCCGGTGATCTCCCCCTTCAGCTTCGAGGCCTGGACCTTCGGTTCGAAGTCACCACCGCCCACACCGCTCATGGTCTCTGCCGCAAGGGCGCGAACCACTGCCGCCAACACGCTCTGGTACTTCATGGCTTACCCCCTGCCCGCTTGGCCTTACTCAAAATGAATTCTTCGTAACTGCGCTTGCGTCGGACCGCGCCGGCCCAGGACAGCGCCACGCCGCCCACCACCATGAGGGTGGCCAAAATCAGGTATCCCCATGCTGGCGTCATGCTGCTTCTCCCTTCTGCGCCTCGATGCGGACGCGCACAGCGCCGCCCTTAATCGTTTCCTTGCTCACCCTGATCTGTGTGGCAAACACGTTGTCGTCGATGCCCAGGGCATCCGCCAGGCCGTCACGACCCGCCTTGAACATCGCCAGCAGGTTGTCGTCATCGCGCCGGCGGCGATCCGGCGGCACGAATTCGAGCATGAGCAGCGCGTCGCCCTCCGGAGGCTGGATGCCTGCTTGCCTGGCCAGGAGAAAGCAGGCATAGCGATAGGTCTTCGCCGCCTTGCTCTTCCTGGACCAGTGCACACGGGCATTCGGGCTGCATGCGGCCGGCGGCCACGGTAGTGTCAGGTCCGTCATGCAGCCCCCTTGATGGTCAGAATGCCGGCCCGGATCAGGGCCTCATGAGTCTCAGCGATTGCACGGGGCATGTCGGACCAGTCCACCTCGCCCTTCCCTCGACCATCAAGCACGTCGTGGCAGGCGCTGCAGGCGTATACCGCCACGGTGTCGAAGCCCTTCATGCCCATGCCCTTCTGCCCGCATGGCAGGTGGGCCAGTACGGTGGTCTCCGGGTTGAAGTTGCAGATGCCAGGAATGCGGACAGTGCAGTCCTGGCCGCGGGCGCTCTCGCGCACCTTCTTGGATACGACGCGCATCAGTACTGCCCTCCCCACCGATCCGGCTCAGTCCAGCGCACGCCATGCTCTGCGCCGAAGGCATGCATCACTTCGAACAGGTCGCTGAACCACTTCTGCGATTGCTTGCGGGTCGAGACGCCCAGGACGACGAAGCCGCCGTCGATGCCAGGCACCGCGTCCTGCTTCTGCACCGCTGCGCTGAAGATGTGCTTCCAGTCCTCGTCGGTGAGCTTGCGGCCGTACCACTCCACCTGCTGGGAGACGTCGCGGAGCATGGCCCACATCTTCCGGTTACAGACGTCGGGGCGCTTCTCGTCGCGGATGACAATCAGCTTCGGCTTGGTGAAGTCCTGGACCTGCAGTCGGCCCAGCAGCGCGTTGACGTCGCCCATGCCGCGCATCAGGAACTCAGTCATCGCTCACCTCACAGCGCGCCGCGCAGCTCTCGCCCTGGGCGTCACAGCAGACCTGGCAGCCGGACAGAGCCAGCAGCAGGATTACGGTCACGGCGGTCTTCATGGAGCCACCTTCAGACCCTGGGCCTCGATGGCCTCGCGGCAGTCTTCTTTCGCCAGCTTCTCGCCCGCCCACATGCTCCAGGTCGATGCCTCTCCGTCAGCCTTGTGCGCCTCTTCGGTCAATACCGGTTCAGGACGGACTGGCGGTAGCTTTACAACCAGGGATTCTCGGCTGGCCTTCCAGCCGTGCCAGGCGTGGTTGATGTTGCTCAGTCGGTATCCGTCGCCGAGCTCGGCACGCACGAACAAATGGCCCACTCCCGGCGGAACGACGTAGTTCTTTGCGGCCCACGCCTCGAACTGCTCGCGACTGATGTCGCGCATCTTGTTGGTGTCCATCAGTGCGCCTCCTGCGGCTTCATCTTCATGTGAGCGGCCACGCGAATGAGAGCCATGACAGCGGCATAGATGGCCGCAAGAACGGGATATCCGGCATAGATCAGCGCGGCGATGTACAAGCCATGCACGGCAAGGCCAAAGGCGTACTGGGGTTTCCCGCAGCCTGCGATTTTCAGAGCCAGCCGATCACTCATAGCCAACGCCCCCATGAGCATCAGGCCGACCATGATCCACACCAGCGCGGCGGCGAACGTTTTGAGGCCTTGGTAGGGGCTGACCAAGATGGCCAGCAGCGCTACGTCAAGCAGCCGGGTGATAATCTGTTTTCGCATCAGTGCTTCTCCCAAGGCAGGAAAATCGCTTCGCAGGCGCGGGCAATCTCAGAAAATTCGCTGCGGTTCTGCCAGAGCACCGCCCCGGCAAACAGAATTGGCATCACGGGTAACAGCACCAGAAGGTAGATTCGGGCCAGCCACGGGCGGCGGATCATCCAGGCCTTGATGCCGCGAGGATTGAACTTGCGCATCACACCCCCTCCCCGGCCGGCTGCCCGGCGCGCTTGATGTTCAACTTGGCCAGAAGGTGTGCACGGCACGCGGCGGCGCAGGTTGGGATCTGCTGGACCTCCAGCAGGCGGGCCTGCTTCTGGCTGGCGTACTCGTCGGCGAGCTGCGCAGCGCTCTTCTGGCTGTCGTGACCGATGCCGGTGGCGATGTCGCCCAGTGGCTCGCCGGCGACCAGCATGCGGATGGTGATGTCGTAGGCCCGGGCGAAAACCTTCTCGGCGCGCTCCACCTCCATCGAACCCAGGTTGTGCGCCTCGCATTGCAGGGCCGCATGGCGCACCGCTGCGTGCGTCCAAACGCGTGACCCTGCCCTGCTGGGGTGGAAATTCTCCAGCGCCTCTGCCAGGGCCCGCGCAAGCGGCGGAATGCCCATCTCTTCCGGGGTCGGCTGGCACAGCTTGATGAACTTGCCGCTGCTCGGGGCGAAATCGGTACCCAGCACCCGGCACTTCTGGATGCCGAAGCGGATCTGCTCCAAGGTGTTGATGCCCGCGGCGACGAAGGACTTGATCCAGCTGCGCTTGGCAGCCTTCAAGGCCTCGTCATCCGGCCATGCCTGCTTCCACGCCGGGAAGATGGCCTGCAGCTCCTTGAACAGGGCGTTCACCACTTCGGTAGTGCCCGGGTCCAGCTGCTTGGCCGGGGCCTGCGCCTCGGCCGGCAGGTTGCGGGCCGTGGCCATGATCTGCGTCACGCTGCGCAGTTTCGGTTGTGCGCTCATAAGCCCCCCAGGTCATCAGCCCAGCTGGTGTCGTTGAAGTCGGGGCCACTGGCCGGGCGGCGGGATGCGAACGGGGCTTCGCCTGCTGGCTGCGGCAGTTCGTCTTCCCAGCGCTTGCCGTTCAGCCAGGTGGACGCGTGCGGGATGAACTGGCCGCCGTCCTTGGTCCAGTCGGTCGAGACGGTCCAGGCTGCCAAGGCCTTGGCCATCAGGTCGAACAGGTCAGCGGTAACCTTGATCTTCGCCCAGGCCTTCTTCGCGTCGGCCTTGCTCACCTTGCGCGGGTAGAGCGACCAGAACCGTTCGAAGTCGACCAGCTCGCTTTCGCGAGAGTCAGTCCTTACTCCCTTCAGTCCTTGCTTACCTTCAATACTTACTAGTGTCGGATTTGCCGGATACGGCTGAGCCGGAAGCGGTTCAACCGGATACGGCAAAGCCGGAAGCGGTGTTTCCGATACGACGTAATGGGTTTCGCCCAGCAAACCAGACTCGCCACGGTCCTGACGGCGCTGGACGTAGCCGGCGGTGATCAGCTCTTGTAGCAGGCCGTACACGCCGTCACGACCGGTCGGCTTCGAGGACTTGGCGGTCTCGTTGCGTAGGTGGGTGACGGACACCGCCCAGTGGTCAGGCTTGCCCAGCAGGAAGACCAGAAGGCCACGGGCAGCCCAGCTCAGGCGCCCGTCCTCACTGATCGACTTGTTGAGCATGTAGAAATTGGCCTCGGGGCGAGGCGCGCGGATGATGCTCACTGGGCACGCCCCTTAGCCATGGCAGCGTCAATGAACGCATCCATGCGCGCAGGCGCCATTCCAGGGATGTCGCGCGTGTCGCAGTACCCTGCGCCATCCCGCAGCCAACGGTACCTCTCGGCATCTTTTCGTAGCGCCTCGTTCTCGTCGAGCAGGTCCAAGATCGAAGCGGGACTGGCGGCAGCGATGAACGCGGCATCAGCCAGAGATCTGCACTTGGCAACGAGATAGTCTTCAACATCGTCGTTATGGACTTCGAAGCCGTCCTGGGCCCACTGGCCTTGGCTCGCAGCCTGAGCCGTAGTCTTGAGTTGATCCTTGCCGATAGTCATGACGGCTCGTTCCCCTCACGCATAGCGCGCAGCTTGTCGCGCTGGATGATTTCGGTGCACTTGGCGTTTCCGTAGAAGCAGGCGTCTGGCATGCCTTTCGGATCGGAAAGGCAGCAGTCGGAGCAGATCCAGCCGCATTCGCCCCGGGCGGCCTGATCTGTCCAGTCACGCATCTGCTTGTTCATCCCTTCCAGGTATTCTGGGAACTCGCTGGCCGGCATCTCGGTGACTTTCACGAAATCGCTCATGCTGCACCCCGCACGGCCTTGTCGTGTGTGTGCAGGCCGTCCCAGTTCTTCTTCATGGGCAGCTCGCCGGCCAGGTACAGCTCGTACAGGCGGACCGCGCCCTTGCGCAGGAGGATGGGCGTGTAGCTGATGAACGCCTCTTTCCCGTGCGGGGTGATCTCCTGCTGGTGTTCGGTCATGTACTTGTCGCGGGCGTAAGCGGCGACGCGGTATCGGGTACCGTACTTGCTCTCGTTGTAGAGCCAGTTGCGGCGTTCGAGGAAGTGGCCCACCTGCATCACGTTGACCCCATTGAGGCCCTTGCAGAACTGGACGTGGCTCATGCCTTCCTTGAACAGGTTTTCCAGGCTGTCGATCTTCTTGGCCTGGGCCTGGACCTCGACGGTGAGCAGAACGCGCGCCCTCTCGGCGGCCTCCTTCTGCTCGACCTGGTCAGCCCATGCGCGCGCGGCGGCGGCTGGATTGGTGAAATCGGGCAGCGTGGCTACCACCTGCCCCTCCAGCTCCTGCCAGCGGTCGACCAACGCCGCGGTAAATTCCGGGCACAGCTGGGCGACAACGACGAAGCTGTCGCGCTTGTTGACCAGATAAACCTCGACGGGGCGGGATCCCGGGCCTTGATGAGAGGTTTCCACCGACGGTGAAAAGCTCACAATGGCCTTTTCCTGAAGGCGCTCCATGGCTCGCTTCACGCTGTCGTGCCTGGAGCCAACCAAGTCGGCGATCTCCCGGGAGGACATCCGCGCCACGAAATCGTGGTTAGCATTTTGTGGCGCGGGCCTTGAGAGGGCCTGTACACTTTGGGTCTGCATATGCATAATTCCCCTACAGAGTTTTGTATTGCAGAGAGCCGGGCCGCAATCCCGGCTTTTTTGTGCCTGTAATTCAGAGAGGGCCTCTGCCCTACCCTGAAGAGTCCCTCGGTGAGGCCCTCATTGGGGCCACCAACTGCAGGACTTTGGCCTTACGGCGGCCAACCACTGAAAGAGCGCCACTGGCTACAGCTGCTTCGAACACCTGGTTCATCGCTGTGCTGAAATCCCAGTTATTGGCCCTCATCAGCCCCTCTATTCGCTGCCGCACATCTGGCGACAGCTGATCAAGCTGTACGGTCATTTAGGCCTCCAAAGGGCCTTCAGCCCGCGATATCTTCTTGCTGCTTGTCCTGCATCAGCTCTTCGATAACGCCGTTGGCTACGGCCCATTCGATGATTTCGTACAGATAGGTGGCGTGCTGCATGCGGGTCTTGCTCGCGGCCTTGCGCAGGATCCGGTCGAGCACTGGCTCGAAACGGACCTTCACCGGGATGGCGCGCTTCTGATTCGGGTCTTGGTACATGCTTGGTTGGCTCCTTGCGGCTATGAAATGGGTTAAGCGGCGGATTTCTTGAGCGAGTTGGCCGGGTCGTCCTCGCGTTTCGCGATCAGCGCCCCGCTCGACTCCTTCTCCAAAACGCATTGCATTGGGTAGGAGAACCCGCCTGTCGTACGGCACTGAGAAACGCGGCTGCCGGTAACGCCCAGGGCGTCTCCGATTGCGCGGCCGGTGCCGAAAAATTTCAGGGCTTCGTCGTAGGTCATGGGTGTTTCTCCGATGTCTGCCACCGAGTTTAGAGTTCTAAACAGCACAAGGCAAGTTATCTAAACAATGAAGTGTTTAGAATCCTTAATATGGAATTCAAAGACCGCGTCGTAGCGCGCATGAAGGAGCTGAATCTCAGCTCCACCGACCTCAGTAAACTGACTGGCGTGTCCAAGGGAACCGTGAGCTTCTGGATCAACGGAACGAACGGCGCCAAGGGCAAGAATTTGCTCGCCCTGGCGAAAGCGCTGGAGTGCTCAGCGGAATGGCTGTCGGACGGCACTGGCCCGGCTGCTGATCAGCCATCGCCCGTTGGCGCAGCGTCGACTACTGCAGAGCTGGTTGCGCAGATGCTGGCCTCCAAGGCCGGGAAGAACCTCTCCGAAAAAGCGCGCGAGGTGATGATGGCCGCCGCGGCTGAGGCTGACAGCCCGGACCATGGGCAGGAGTACCTGCCTGCTGCCTACTCGAGCCTGAAGCCCACCCAGGAAGAGATCCTCATCCCCCAGTACGACGTTCGGGCAGCGATGGGCCATGGCCAGGTTCCGGCCGACTACAACGAGGCCGTTCGTAACCTGGTGGTGCGCGAGGAGATCCTGCGCGAGAAAGGCGTCACCTACACCGCTCCCTCGGCACTGGCGATGATTACCGGCTGGGGCCAGAGCATGGAAGGCACGATCAATGACAAGGACCTGGTCATTGTCGATCGCGGGATCAACGAGTTCATCGGCGAAGGTATCTACGTGATCACCTGGCACCAAGAGCTGTACATCAAGCGCCTGATGCGTCTCGATGAAGACCACTTCCGCCTGATCTCCGACAACAAGCACTACGAGAACCAGACCGCGCGGATCGATGACGTTACGGTGCACGCTAAGGTGCTGCTGATCTGGAACGCCAAGAAGGCGTGACTCTGCCCCTTTTCCGGCGGACAGACTCGGCGTGATAGCTTCTCGCCATACTGATAGAATCCTACCTCCATATCCAGGGAGGCAGGTTTAAGATGCGCAAGGTCCACCACTTCATTCTTGCTTTGGCTGTAGCGCTCTTGGCTGGATGCGCCGGCACACCGTTCACATTTGGCCAAGCCAGCCAGGTCAAGGTCGGAATGACCGAGGACCAGCTCTACGAGATCATGGGCAACCCCTACATGGTGGTATCCAAGGAAGACGGCCAGTCCTGGATCTACAGCCATGCAACCGCTTTCAGTGGCGCTAAATCCATTTCCTTCGTGACCAAGGATGGAGTGGTCACTCAAGTTCCGTACATCCCGAAGGACTTCATCGCAAAGCCAAGCCCTGATGAATGACGCCTTATCTCGAAAGCCCGCATACAGCGGGCTTTTTGTTGCGCGCTAGAACGGCGCCGGCTCTTCTATCGCGACGAACTCATCCTGGTTCTGCGCCTGTGGGTCATCATCCGAGAATGCCTCCCAGCGCAGCGTGACCGAGGCATCCTCCTCGTTGAACTCCATTTCTATCCCGTCAGTTTCCTTGAGAACCCCCATCACCTCTTCCCACTCCCGGTCACCGTCGGTGTCCAGGCGGTGAATCACGACCCATCGCTGCTGCTGCGCGATCGGGTGGTTGATCATCGATGACACCCGAAGACCCAGGCGCTCCACGCCCGACATAACCGCTCTCTCCTGCTGCTTCTGGGGCTTTGCCATCTGACACTCCAATAACTGTATATCCATACAGGGACTACGCAAGATTAGCCGATCTCCTACAGAGCCGGAAGTCTTGACATTGCGCGGCCTGTAGGGGTGTTGATCCGTCTCGCGTGTTTAGATTTCTAAATAATTCTTGACGAGGTCTGTTTAGTTTTCTAAATTGACCTCAAGCAGTCACTCACGAGGGACTGCAGAGGCCCTCACAGGCCGCCGCTCTTTCACATTGATGGGAACCTCGCGGATCGATCCCGGCAACGGCACAGCGCGAGCAATAAATTCGATCCCCATGCCAGCTCTGGAACTGGCCAGCTCGAAATCAGGCGGAACGTCAGCACGGCAGGAACATTGGCCGGGCCACGGAAAGCGGATGGAGGGTTGCGCTGCAAACGCTCCCTGCCGGGATGCCCTTAGAACGGGCGTCGGTACCTGGCACAGCGCGAGCAGCGATTAACCAAGAGGAGGAACCTGCCCATGAAGTAGATAGACCAGCCGGAACGCGGACCGGCAACCCACGACGGACTGCCCCACCCAACGGGCCACAGAGCTGCAGTCGGCAGTCGTGTAGCGAACACCTTACCCAACGACCACCCCGCCGAGGCCGATCGACGCGAGGTGATAGGGAAGCTCAAGGCCAACCGAACTGAGAGCAGGGCCGTCGGCGGCTGAGCTCGAGCGATCACCGCTGACGCAATGCCCCGGCCTGTCGCCAGTAGCGAGGCCGGGATTTCACCAGGTGCCATTCCATGAGTGGCATCTGGGAAATCAACCGCCCTGGAGGGCAAGACGATGGCGAAGCGGCCAACCAACCGCATCAAGTACAAGCTCTGGGATACGAACTCCACCATGGAGTACGACGGCACCATCGACGAAGGCATCTACTACGCAGCATGGAGCCTTTCGCTTGAGGATCGAAAAGTGCTGATAGGCAAACTGGTCGAGCAGCAGGCAAGCGCCACGGCCAAGGCTGAGAGCGCCACGTCCGCCTGACGTTAACTGCCCGATGCCCTGCTCCCCATCGCAGGCTGCATCGGTGAACGATCTGTTGAATTCAGTAGGGCTCTCCCCGGCGCCGGGGATCCCGTCAAGGGCTGACCCTTGCAGGCGGTTCCGCTGATACCGGTGTTCCTGGGTGGTTCGACTCCATCCGCAGATCGTTCACCGATGCAGAGAAGCGCCCAGCTCAGGGCGCGGTTACCGAAGCACCTGTGGACGTCCCTTCCCTCGCTCTGAGGGTAAACGAATTGCGCCGCTGGATGGGTCCACGCCAAGCCAGCTGCCGGGGTAGCGCCCGGCATCTGCATCCCCTTCCCTTCACTTCGACCGCATTGGCAGGCGCCAGGCCACCTTTCACGGTGGGTTTGGTCACCCGCGCCTGGCTCCTGGCCAATGCGGTTGCGCCGCGAGCAAAAGAACATGAACGAATTCGGATATTGCGAGGGCGATACCTGCGGCCGTGACGGCTGCGCGGGCGTCATCAAATCGCACAAGGTAGTGAATTGCAGTTGCCACATATCACCACCTTGCGGCGCTTGCACCGCACCGCGCGGCTACTGCGACGCCTGCGGCTGGGAGGAGTCGGAAGACCCGCCGCCGCCGCCCGAAACCTACAAGGGCAAGCCATGGCAGCCGCCAGAGCCACGACCGCTTGACCCAAGCAAGGTCGATTGGCGCTTCGTGCCTCACACCCACTTCTCGATGATAAAGGAAGGGGTATACCCGCCGCACATGAGCCGCGGGGAGGTTGAGCAGGAGGTTCGCGGCACCTTCGGCGGCCGCTTCGAGCAATTCGGCAATGGCCGCTTCAAGTACATCGCATACACCGACTGAACCCACCACCTGGAGGCGACCATGGGCGCACTTCGAGCAGCACAGTTTGAGTACGACAACCGGATGCCGCCGGCGGTGAGCGAAAGCGCGGCTGAGGAAGCTGAGGCGCGCTGGATCGACGACGGCATTGCTGAGCTGATGGCGCGCCGTGACGTGGTGTTCCAGCGCAACTTCCGGCAGCGTGGCGTGACCTTCGAGCGTTTCGCCATCGCGGTGGATGAGTTCGTGATGGGGCAGCTTGGCTTGCCAGAGGTCAGCGGTTCGGTGCTGGGCCGGCTGGTCCTGGCTGCACGCTCCAAGGTCACCAGCGACGCAAAGGCAGCGGCTGACGAGATCATGAGCGTGGCCAACCCCGAGGCAGCGCTGGAAGAGATCGCCCGCCAGCTGCTCACCCCCTTCGCCAAAGAAGGAGTTCTGGCCCAGGCCGAGGAGGCGGAATGAACCCGCACAGCGTGGCGACAAAGGCAATCGAGGCCGCCATTGAAACGATGCTGCTGCCAGGCGCAGGTCAGGTTGAAGAAGCCAAGGCCGAAACCCTGGTGGTTGCCTACTTCTCCCTTCTGGCCATCGACTCCAACGAGTTCAAACACTACTGCGAGCGCATTCGGCGTATTGCCGTTCGGCGCAAGGAGGCTGCATGACTACGCCGATCTTCCCGTCGATAATCGACGACCAGGTGGCCGAGGCTGCTCAGGCCTTGCCAGACGACCGCATCTTGATGGTTTTCAAAGGCCTGACCATGGAGGACGCCATGAATCAGGCGCGCCTGGCTCACATCGAGAACCCTGCGGCCTGGTCGGGCCGGGCCTACCTCTGCGGCATGTGCACCCTGGCCTACGAGGTCCGCACGTGAGCCGCCAGCAGGCCAGACGCTGGGCGTTCTGGCGCGGCTCATTCTCCATGCTCTTCGCCTGCACCTTCCTTCATGCTCGCCAGCGCTCTCGCTGGCTGCATTACCTCCTGACGCAAGCACCCGAGTGCGGCGGGCCCTTCGGGGATAACCGTGCCCGCAAGGGAGCGTAAGCCGGCAAGAGCGCGCAACCATCACCGGCAGCCAGGGCGTTCGGCCTACATCACGGGCGTGACCTGGCATTTCCCCTATTTCAACTCACGGCGCCGGCCTGGCGCGAGGTGTATCCCAATGTCCGAGTTAACTATCAACGTCGACGACTACCTGAGCGAGTCGGATAAGCGTCGGATCGTGACCGATGCCTTCAGCTCCGCCGCAGCCGCCCATGCTCAGAAAGACTTCGAGCGCATCATCAGCAACTCGGCCTACTACCTGGTTGGCGAGATCGTCGACCAGCACTTCGACGGCAACATGGTGGCCACGTTGAAAGACAAAGCCATTAGCGTCATCAACAACCTGTCTTCGTCGACGGTGTTCAGCCCGCCGAACGCCTGGGATCGTGCAGCGAGCAAGGGCTTCGAGCATATGCAGTCGGCCCTCGACGAACTCAAGCCGATGATCCACCAGCGCGTGCACGACCTCATCGCTCGGTACAGCAGCGAGGAGCTGCGCAGCCTGATCGAGGAGCAGATCGGCGACGCAATCATCAAGAAGCTGACCGCCTGAGGATAAATCCATGCAGCCCGGCTACTACCGCGACCTCAGCAACGAGGCGTACCACGGCGGCGAAGGTGTCTCCAAGTCGCAGCTTGACCTAATCGCCAAGGCGCCGGCTCTGTTCCAGTGGAGCAAGGCGGCACCGGAAGACCCGGAAAAGAAGAAGGCGCTGGACCTGGGCGATGCAGTGCACGCCCTGCTTCTGGAGCCTGATCGCTACGCCGCCGAATATGCGGTGGGCCCGGCTGACGCCCCGCGCAACACCAAGGCCGGCAAGGAAAAGTGGGAAGAGTTCGAATCCACGCTCACCGGCCAGACCGTCCTGTCGGCAGAGGACGGCAGGAAGATTGGCCTGATCCGCGAAAGCGTAATGGCTCACCCGCATGCACGGTTCCTGCTCGAAACTCAGGGGGATGCCGAGGCAAGCATCTACTGGAACGACGAGCGCGAAGGCGTGCTGTGCCGCTGCCGGCCAGATAAGACCATCGAGCGCCTTGGCTGGATTCTGGACCTCAAGACCACGGCTGACATGAGCAAGTTCGCCCGGTCATTCTACGACTACCGCTATCACGTTCAGGACAGCTTCTACAGCGACGGCTACGCAGCGCACTTTGGCGAGGCGCCGGCCGCGTTCGTGTTCCTAGTCGTGAGCACCAGCATTGAATGCGGCAAATACCCGGTTCGCCTATTCACCATGGACTTCGAGGCCAAGGCCGCTGGCCGAACCGAGTACCACCGCAACATCGAAGTCTACGCCGACTGCCTTCGACACAACGAGTGGCCGGCCATCGAAACCCTAACGCTGCCCTACTGGGCGAAGGACAAGCTATGACTGAGGTAAACCCGTTCGCCCCGCGCGGCATGGCGGAGCACGTGAACCACGGCACTGTGAACATCGAACAGAGCCGGGCCGTGACCGAAGCCCAGGGCAAGCTTCTGCTGGCCAAGCGATTCCCGCGCGACGAGGCCCTGGCCTATAGCAAGATCATGAACTCGTGCAGCCGGCCGAGCCTGGCGGCTTCCGGCGAATACGCCTACCCGCGTGGCGGTCAGACCGTATCCGGCCCTTCGATTCGTCTGGCCGAAGAACTGGCCAGGTGCTGGGGAAATATTGAGTACGGCATCCGCGAGCTGAGTCGCCAGCAGGGCAACAGTGAAATGGAGGCCTATGCTTGGGACTTGGAGACGAACACCTACTCGTCTCAGAAGTTCACGGTTCGCCACATCCGCGACAAGCGCGGTGGCGGTCAGGCCCTGACCGAAGAGCGCGACATCTACGAGATCACCGCGAACATGGGCGGTCGCCGCCTGCGAGCACGCCTGCTGGCAATCCTTCCGCCGGATCTGGTCGAAGCTGCCGTATTCCAGTGCCGCAAGACTCTGGCCGGCGACACCAGTCTTCCCCTTGCTGACCGTGTCCGCGCCCTGGTCGACGCATTCGCCCAGCAAGGCGTGACCGAGAAGCACCTGCGTGCCTATCTCAACAAGAGCCTGGACGAGATCCTGCCCGAGGAAATCGCCTCTCTGCGCGGCGTGTTCAACAGCATCAAGAACGGGCAGGCCGCAGTGGGAGATTTCTTCTCCATCAAGCCGGCAGAAAGCCAAACCGCAGACCTAAATGCCGCCCTGACTGAGGCACAAAGGAGTGAAGGGTGAACCAATCAATCGACCTGGAGGCCGCCAAAGCGGCCTTCTTCGCATCTGGTGGCCAGCTGATCGTGCTGGAGGGCTTCACCTACCGGCCGCTGCCGCAGCGCAAGCATCCTGAGCCTGCGCCTAAAAAGCGCCGCGGACCGCCACCGGTGCAACACGGCACCAGGCAGGAAAAGGCCAGGGCCCGCGCCGACATGGTGGACGAAGATGGCGGAGACAATGACCTGCCGGGAAGCCGCACAGGAACTCAAGGTATCCCAGTCCTCGCTGTGGGACATGGCCAAGCGCTACGGCTTCGCGTTTGCGCCGGGCAATCGCGGCAAGCACACGGAAACTGCCGACATGGAGGCGCGCGATGCCAAGCTTGCTGAGCGCATCCAGGCTCTGCGGGATGCAGGCCTGTCGCGTAACAGTGCCAGCATGAAGCTTGAGATCGGCCACTCAACCATGAGCCGAATCATCAAGAAGTTCAGCATCGATTTCCCGCTCAAAAAGCGCAGGAGGTAGCGATGCGACCGCGAAAGCACAAGCATATCTTCCCGCTCCCCTACTACCAGGGCCGAACCGCCCGGGCCGCTGGCCGGTGCCGCGCGTCCCAGCCCTACCCCGAAATGACCGTAGACAGTGCCTGGTGGCTCGGAGGCTGGCACGACTGCGACATGGAGCTATCTGATGAACCGAAGAATTACCCGATCGCTGCAGCTGCACAGGCGGCGTGAGCAGTTCAACCTTCCCCCAAGCGGCCTGCAGGAGGTCGAGCATGGCATCACTTTTCGACGCATCGATGCGCAAGCCGGTGCGAAAGCTGTACATCACCCGCAGTGGCGGCAAGTACCGGCCTGATGATGTGGCCCTGGCCTTTGCACTGAGCCTGCGTGAGCACGACAGCGCCGATCACTTGCGCAGGCTGGCCCGGCGCCTGGTCGACAAGGTCTGCCTGGAGCACCAGCCGAACATGAAGCGCCTGGCCCGCGATCCGGACGATGCCAAGGTGTTCGACGCCGCGCTCAAGATTATCAACCGGGTGTGCGACCTGCTGGATATCAGCCCGGGCACCCGCTTTGTGCGCAATGGAGGCGATGATGGCTCTGACGCCGAAGCAGCGTGATCAGCGCAGGCGAGAGAAGCAGGAGCGCCTGGGCGAGCAAGATTTGCGCTTGAAGGTGACCACCACTCATGCCAGCCAGCTTGCTGAGCTGATGTCCTGGGATGAGATCGAGGAAAGCGGCGAAGCGCTTACCCTGCTGATCTACAACGCCCACAAGCTAGGTCGCTCGAAGTTCCCGTTTTTCGCCGCCGGCGCCCACCTCGAAATTGAAAGCGATCAGCACAGCAAGGCAGATCGCACCGAGATTCGGCTCATGGCGCGGCGCGGCACCGTTCAGCAGATTGACGAAATGGGTGAGTGGATCAACGCCACGGACCGCAACTTCATCATCCGCCTGCTGATCGAGCGCGCCCATGCGCTTGGGCCGATTCAGGCCCTCACGCTGCTGTCGCTGCCTCCGCGCCACAAGTACGCAGTCAGCAATTCCGTGGCGCGGGCGCTGGATCAATGGCGAATGCAACGTGAATTTCGTGCGCCAGACATCAGGCTTGGCGCTGACCCTGACGACAAAGGCCTGCTGCTGCTCGCCAACGTCTGACTCGCGCTGCCCGCCAGCGCCATCCCCTATTCAACGATAACGCCTCCCCGGCGAGGGCGGCGCCTGCACGCAAGGACCACAACATGACCCAGCAGCACCGCATTTTGGTGGGCGACTGCATCGAGATGATGCGGACGCTGCCTGATCAATCAGTGCACACCTGCATCACCAGCCCGCCCTATTTCGGGCTGCGCGACTACGGGGTCGACGGCCAGATCGGGCTGGAGGCCTCTCCCCGCGCATTCATCGAGAGCCTGGTCGCTGTGTTCCGTGAAGTGCGCCGTGTGCTGCGGGATGACGGAACCATATGGGTGAACATCGGCGACAGCTATGCAAACGATACAAAGTGGGGTGGATCTACGAGCGGCAAGCACGTTTCGGCGATGCACGGGAACAGTGGTATCGGTCGGCGCAGGACGCATACAGGACTTAAATCAAAGGATCTGATAGGCATTCCATGGCGTCTGGCAATCGCGCTTCAAGATGACGGCTGGTACCTGCGCCAGGACATCATCTGGCACAAGCCCAATCCCATGCCCGAATCAATCAAGGACCGGTGCACGAAAGCGCACGAGTATCTGTTCCTGCTGAGCAAGAACCATCGCTATTACTTCGACCAGGACGCCATACGCGAGCCTGCCAGAGCCCAGGCGGCCACAGAAAGCGCCAGCAGGCGCAACAGCTTCGCCAGGGAGACGAAGTACACAGATGGCGAGCACGGGCAGACAGCGCAGCACCGGACAGGCCGTGATGATGTGGACTACGACGAGACCCGGAATAAGCGCAGCGTATGGACGGTGGCCACCGCTAGCTTCAAGGGCGCGCACTTCGCCACCTTCCCGCCCGACCTTATCCGCCCATGCGTCCTGGCCGGCTCGCCGCGCGGCGGGATGGTGCTCGACCCGTTCGGCGGCGCCGGTACCACCGCGCTCGTCGCAATGCAGGAAGGCCGTCAATCGGTTATCTGCGAGCTGAACCCCGAATACGCCGCCCTCGCCCGCCAGCGCCTGGATACAGCCTGGATTGAAGGCGCCGCACAGATGGACTTCCTGCTGGATCAATCGCCAGCCGCTTAATTACGGAGTATCCCCATGCCCACAGAAAACCGATCCAGCAACACAGAGATGGTCAGCGTGCCGCGTGCGCTTGTAAACGTTGCGGTGAATGGTTACGTGCAGGAGCAAGGCCATGCGCTCAATGAGCTTCGTCAACTGCTGATCGACACCCCACCCACGGGCGCTACGCATCGCTACCCATCGCCAGAGCTGGTCAATAGCACACGTCAGTGGCGCCGCATGGTGGATGGGCAATGGTGCGAATACCTAAATGGCGAATGGGCGCCCCTGGATTTCGCAATGGTGGAAAACTACCTGCCAATTGAGAAGCAGAACCAGGACGAGCCGGTGGCGATCACCGACGACATGCACCGCCTGATGGAAGCCTATCGCCTAGGCGAATTCACAGCCGAAGGCGGGTCGGACACCATAGAGGCACTTGCTGTAGCGTCGTTCGATACAGTTGCTGACCGGGGCCATGACGCTGACAGCTATATGGCTGGGTTCTGCGCCTCCCTGTACTGGCAGGCCGCACCATTCATAGGGTTAGCGATCAAGCCCAGTACCCATGCCGATCCTGGCGAGGTTGAGCGGCTGCGCGCTGCGTTAGCTGAAAACAAAAAGGCTTACAGCGAGCTTGAAGCCCAGGTCGCAGAAGGCTTCAAGCACATCGACGACCTGCGCGCACAGCTGGCCGAGCGGAATGCGCTGCTAGAGGACTGGCACACGGCCAATTGCACTGGCGAGGTAAACGTTTCGGACAAGGCATATCGAATCGTTACCCGAACCGCGGCCATGCTGTCCGCCAACGCAGAGCCGAGCGTGTCAGTTGATAGCGATGCGCGGTCGGACATTGCCGCTGACGCCGCATACCGCAATGGAGTGATGCACGGCTACAAACTGGCAATGGAAGGTACTGAAGCTGATTACCAGACCTGCATCAACAGCCTGACGGGACACTTGCGCGCAGCTCGCGCCGTCCTATCCGCCAGCGCAGAGCCGAGCGCGCCGGTTGAGATCGATGAGCGGGCTGTGACGAATGCCTTCCACGACTGGGCGTTCTACAAGAAGGGCGAAGCGATAGGCCGCATGGATGGCCAGCAAGCCGCACTTGAAGGATTCATTGCTGGGGCAGACTGGCAAGCCCGCGCCGCCCTGGAGCGCAACCCCTCCTAACACTGGAGTACATCTGTACTCCTTTCGCTGTAACCCCTCTCCCCTCTATTCACTGCCGCGATATGGCGGCCAAGGATTTCCTGTGCCCGAAAAAATTGTGTTGGATCTCGACGCGATCGAGGCAGCAGCCAAAGCTGCAACGCCGCAAGACTTCGTCAGCGCCCAAGTCGGTGGTGCCGAAGAAGGATGGATGGAATGCCCTGGGTGTGGCGGTGAAGGCTCTGTCGAGCTGACGGCCGACTACCTGAACTACGACGGCGTGGCATTGGGTGTCCAGTTCTATGGCATTGGTGAGCCGCACGTTCATGCTGAGGCGTACTACCGCGCTGCGCGGCCTGCCGTCATGTTGGCCCTGATTGCAGAAGTCCGCGCTCTCCGGACTGACGCAGAGCGGTACCGCTGGTTGCGCGACCCCGACGGACAGGAGGACTTGGGCAGCGAATACAACATGCCGCCCATCATCTGCGGTTACGCCGAGCATGAGGACATTCTTGCCAACGACGCGCTAGACCGTGCGATCGATCTGGGCATGGAGGCGACCAAGCCATGACCCGCCTCGCCCTCTGCCTCCTGCTGCTGGCCACCGGCGCCAGCGCAGCAACCCCTGATGCGGAAATCCGCCGACTCGAACGTGAAGACATGAGCTTTGGCGATGGCGTGACCGCCATTCATGACGATCGCCGCGAGGTTACGTGCTGGGTCGCAAGTAGCTGGTACGGGAAAGGCATCAGCTACTTGCCCGACAGCCAGCTGCAGGCCGGCAACGAGCGCCAGCTCTCCCCGCACGAAACCCAACCCGAACCTACACCCGCTCTGGCGCCTGGGCGCTGGATTGATGAGAGGTATGAGCTGTGACAGAAGACGACATCATCAAGCTTTCGGCCAAGGCCATGGGCTTCGAGCTGGAGTACCGGCGCGGCAGTGACGCCTTCTACTACGACGATCCCGAGACAGGCCGCGAGGTATGGCTGCCGATTCAGGATGACCGGCAGACGATGCTCATCATTGCAAAGCTAAGGATGGACATCTGCTGCTTGCACCACCTCGCTCGCGCCACGGCGCATGTGCCATACGTCGGCTTCAAACAAAGTGAGGTGTCGCATGCAGACGAACCCGGCAGCCGGATGAGTGCTCTTCGCTTGGCAGTGGCAACAGTGGCAGCCAAGTATGGCCAGGGGATGCTCGACGGCGGGACAGACGAGCGAATTCTGGGGCACTTGCTTGGCATCGAAGGCTCAACCGCCCACGCCATGCGCGGCGCGATCCGAGAGTCTCGCGAGGAGATCAGCAAGGCGTGCCAGCGCCTGAAGCGGAAGGGGCTGGTGACCAACAAAGGGCCTTTCTGGCAGGCGGTGCAGCGATGACCGACCTGATCGAAGTGAGGGTATCCAACCTGGTCGGCGCGCCGCTGGACTGGGCTGTGGCCATGGCCGAGGGCTTCGGCACAGACCCCGAGTGCCGGACCACTATCTGGATCACTAGGACTGCCCCTACCAGCGTCAGCATCCGCGGCGCTGCCGAGGGATTCGGCTATCGCCCTTCCAGCAACTGGGAGCACGGCGGACCGCTGCTTGAAAAGAACCAGGCAGGGTTGAGCCATGACAGATATTTGTCAGGCGGGCCATGTGGCTGGAGCGCAGGCCCGCTCAACTCGACTTGGCTTTCAGGCCCAACTCCCCTTATCGCCTTCTGCCGCGCCCTGGTCCATGCCAAGCTCGGCCCGATCGTCCATGTGCCGAAGGAGTTGATGCCATGATCGCCCTCGCCTATATGGCCTACCTGATCTACAGGGGGCCGCAATGAGCGCAGAAGTCTTCAAATTTCCGCTGAAGCGCCGCGCCCACAACAACCAGGTGATGGCCAACCAAGCTGAGCGCAAGAGGCTGGCCGACTGGTTCCGAGAAATCGCCCGGCACATCGAGGGCAACGAGGTGGAGCGCGAGCCGCTGGCAGCCATGATCGTACTCAGCAGTGCAGCAGGTGACGAAGTCCTGCATGTCGGCTACTCAACCGACGCCACCTCACTCGTCCAGGCAGGGAATGCAGCCCGCCAATGGGCTCACCTGACCTTCCAGCGCAAAGCCGGCAACTTCTTCGTCCGCCAACGCTAACCCCTCCCCCTACTACTCAAGCCCGCCGACATGCGCGGGCATGGAAAGCTATTGCCGCCGCCGGGGCGGCTATGGAGCCCCCATGGAAACCGAAAGCACCGGTGACGTAGACAAGGTCACCGAGCAACGCATGGCCGATCTGCTCGGCTGCACCAAGCGCGCCCTGGAGGGCCGACGCCTACGCGGGGCAATCCCCGAAGGCGTCTGGATGAAGCACAGCGGCCGCATCATTTACAGCAAAAAGAGGTATGACGAATGGCTGGAAAGCCAATGGATTTACCCCCAGGAATTGACGTCCACTACGGCTCGCTCCGGCTCCGGTTCATGTGGGAGGGTACTCGCCGAAGTGAAACCCTTCCCTACCCCGCGACACAGAAAGGCATCAAAGCTGCATCCCAGCTTCGCGATAAAGTAAACAGCCTGATCAAGCTGAATCTCCTGGATCACGACAAGTACGCGGAGCTGTTCCCCAGTTCCGCCGCTGTCGTAGGCGGCGT
The DNA here is from genome assembly GCA_029953615.1 of Pseudomonas putida. NCBI lineage: Bacteria > Pseudomonadati > Pseudomonadota > Gammaproteobacteria > Pseudomonadales > Pseudomonadaceae > Pseudomonas > Pseudomonas putida. Next base: position 5,426,761 of record CP124529.1, read on the forward strand.
CCCGACCTTCGGTGAATACGCCCAGCTATGGCTGGATAGCCGGGAGATCGCCGCAGGCACCAGGCTGAACTACAAGGGAACTCTGAATTTGTACTGGGTGCCACATCTCGCCTTGGTGCGCATAGACCTGATCACCTCCACTCTACTCCGGCGAATTGTCGCGTCGATCAACTGGACGTCTCCGTCGGTAAAGCGCAATGCAATGGTCAAGCTGTCGACCATTCTCCGCTCCGCGGTGCTTGATGGGTTGATCACTCGGAACCCAGCAGAGGCCATCCAATTGCCGGCGCGCTCCAAGAAGGAAGTCGATCCGTTCACCCTGGAGGAAGCCAACGCCATCGTCGCCGAACTCTACAAGCACCCGCACTGGCCAAGCCAGATCTACGCTGCGTTCTTCGAGTTCATGTTCTTCACTGGCCTGCGGTTATCGGAAGGCCTGGCGCTGCGCTGGGATACGGTAGACACGACCAAGAAGACCGTTCACGTGCGGCGAACGATTGCACTGGGGGTGGTTGAGGAAAGGACAAAAACCGGGAGGGATCGGTTTGTGCTGCTCAACGACCGGGCGCTGCATGCCCTGGAGTTCGCCAAGCAGTACGCGGAGCGCCGCAGGCAGGGCAAAGGGCAATTCACCGAATCGCCGTTCGTCTTCCCGCCCGGGAAGAATGGTGAGCATGTCAAACAGACCTCGGATCTGCACCACCAGTGGCGCCCGATCCTGAAGGGCCTGGGGATCAGATACCGCCCCCCGTATAACTGCCGTCACACCTATGCGACAATATGCTTAATGTCTGGTCTCAACCCCGCATTTATCGCCCAACAGCTCGGGCATAGCGTGCAGATGCTCTTATCGACTTATGCGCGCTGGATTAACTCGTCCAACGACTGGCAGGAGCTGGAAAAGCTCCAAATTGGTCCGAAATTGGTCCGTAGCTGCGAAGAAGTCACGTAAGTTATTGATAGGTAAGCCTCTTGATCTCCACCGCTAATATCACCATGCAGTTCGGCTCCAAGCCGCTGTTCGAAAACGTTTCCGTCAAATTCAACAACGGCAACCGCTACGGCCTGATCGGCGCCAACGGTTGCGGCAAGTCGACCTTCATGAAGATCCTCGGCGGTGACCTGGAGCCTTCCGGCGGCCAGGTCATGCTCGAGCCGAACACTCGCCTGGGCAAACTGCGCCAGGACCAGTTCGCCTACGAGGAATTCACCGTGATCGACACGGTGATCATGGGCCACGGCCAGCTGTGGAAGGTCAAGGCCGAGCGCGACCGTATCTACTCGCTGCCGGAAATGACCGAGGAAGACGGCATGGCCGTTGCCGAACTGGAAACCGAATTCGCCGAAATGGACGGCTACACCGCCGAATCCCGCGCCGGTGAACTGCTGCTGGGCCTGGGTATTCCGCTGGAACAGCACTTCGGCCCGATGAGCGAAGTGGCACCGGGCTGGAAGCTGCGTGTGCTGCTGGCCCAGGCGCTGTTCTCGGACCCGGACGTGCTGCTGCTCGACGAGCCGACCAACCACCTGGACATCAACACCATCCGCTGGCTGGAAACCATCCTCACCGCGCGTAACAGCACCATGGTGATCATTTCCCACGACCGGCACTTCCTCAACAGTGTCTGCACCCACATGGCCGACCTGGACTACGGCGAGCTGCGCGTGTTCCCGGGTAACTACGACGAGTACATGACCGCGGCCACCCAGGCCCGCGAGCAACTGCTGTCGGACAACGCCAAGAAGAAAGCCCAGATCGCCGAACTGCAGACCTTCGTCAGCCGCTTCTCGGCCAACGCCTCCAAGGCCAAGCAGGCCACCTCGCGGGCCAAGCAGATCGACAAGATCCAGCTGGCCGAGGTCAAGCCGTCGAGCCGGGTAAGCCCGTTCATCCGCTTCGAACAGACCAAGAAGCTCCACCGCCAGGCTGTTACCGTCGAGAAAATGGCCAAGGCCTTCGACGACAAGGTGCTGTTCAAGGACCTGAGCTTCACCATCGAGGCCGGCGAGCGCGTGGCGATCATCGGCCCCAACGGTATCGGCAAGACCACCCTGCTGCGCACCCTGGTCGGTGAAATGACCCCGGACAAGGGTGAAGTTAAGTGGACCGACAGCGCCGAAGTGGGCTACTACGCCCAGGACCATGCCCACGACTTCGAAGACGACATGACCCTGTTCGACTGGATGGGCCAGTGGACCTCCGGCGAACAGGTGATCCGCGGCACCCTGGGGCGCATGCTGTTCTCCAACGACGAGATTCTCAAGTCGGTGAAGGTGATTTCCGGTGGTGAGCAAGGCCGCATGCTGTTCGGCAAGCTGATCCTGCAGAAGCCGAACGTGCTGGTGATGGACGAGCCGACCAACCACCTGGACATGGAGTCGATCGAGGCGCTGAACCTGGCGCTGGAAAACTACCCAGGCACCCTGCTGTTCGTCAGCCACGACCGTGAGTTCGTGTCGTCGCTGGCCACACGCATCATCGAGCTGTCGGCTGATGGTGTGGTGGACTTCAGCGGTACCTACGATGATTACCTGCGGAGCCAGGGTGTGCTGGTCTGATTGATGGGGCGGCCTGGCCATCTGGTATGGCTGGGCCGGCCTCTTCGCGGGCATGCCCGCTCCCACAAGTACTACACGCGTCCTGGATCTGTGCTTTACCTGTGGGAGCGGGCGAGCCCGCGAAGAACACACCACCGACCTGTCAGGCTGGCATTCTCCGACGAATAATTCGTTAGCCTGCTTTCATTCCTTTCGCGCAACGGCCATGATGGAACCATGCCCAACCGCCCGCCCGCGAACGAGCCCATGACCGCGCAACAACCCGCCCCCGCCGGCAACACGCTGCAAATCACCCTGCAGATCCTGTCGATCGTTTTCTACACCTTCATTGCCTTCCTCTGCATCGGCCTGCCAATCGCCGTGCTGCCCAGCCATGTGCACGACCAGTTGGGGTTTGGCGCGGTGGTTGCCGGGCTGACCATTGGCCTGCAATACCTGGCCACCCTGCTCAGCCGCCCGTTTGCCGGGCGCGTGGCGGATACCCTGGGGGGCAAGCAGGCCATCCGCTTCGGCCTGCTGGGGATTGCCGGCTGCGGGGTGTTGACCCTGCTATCGGCCTGGACCCTGACGCTACCGGTGCTGAGCCTGGCGCTGTTGCTCGGCGGGCGCCTGCTGCTGGGTATTGCCCAAGGGCTGATCGGCGTTGCCACGCTTAGCTGGGGCATCAGCCAGGTCGGGCCTGAGCACACCGCCAGGGTGATCTCCTGGAACGGTATCGCCTCCTATGGCGCTATCGCCATTGGTGCCCCATTGGGTGTACTGGCCGTGGATGGGCTGGACTTCGGCGTGCTGGGGCCGGCATTGCTGGTGCTGGCGCTGCTTGCCCTGCTGGTACTGCGCAAACGGCCGGACGTGGTGGTGGTGCGCGGCGAGCGCTTGCCCTTCTGGTCGGCTTTCGGCCGGGTCGCCCCCTGCGGCCTGGGCCTGACCCTGGCCTCTATCGGCTACGGTACCCTGACCACCTTCGTCACCCTGTATTACCTGGAGCGCGGCTGGGTGGGCGCGGCCTGGTGCCTGAGCGCATTCGGCATGTGCTTCATCATTTCGCGGCTGCTGTTCGTCAACGCGGTCAACCGTTTTGGTGGCTACAACGTGGCTGTCGCGTGCATGGCCACCGAAGTGCTCGGTCTGAGCCTGCTGTGGCTGGCACCGTCGCCGCTGTGGGCGCTGATCGGCGCCGGGCTTACCGGTTTCGGGCTGTCACTGGTATACCCGGCACTGGGGGTGGAGGCGATCAGGCAGGTGCCCAGCAGCAGCCGCGGCGCAGGGCTGGGTGCTTACGCGGTGTTCTTCGACATGGCCCTGGCCATTGCCGGGCCGATGATGGGCGCAGTGGCCGCGCACCTGGGCTATGCCTCGATCTTCTGTGTGGCGGCCCTGCTCGCCCTCGCCGGTGTCGGCCTAACGCTGTTGCTGGCGCGGCGCGCTGGCCGCGGCTGAACGCTCGGCCGGCTGCGGCGCGCCCAGCGCCTGGCTGAAGAATGCCGCGGTTTCGCGTTGCAGTGAATGATGGATATGGCGGCGATCCACGCCTTCGCCGTCCTTGCACAGCGCTGGCGTACGCAGGTACTGCTCGGCATCGCAATGGGCCATGAACACGAAGTGCCCGGCGCCGGCCAACAGGCGGTAGTCCGGGGTAACCGGCAGTTTGCGGGCCAAGGCTTCGGCGTTACGGTCGACGGCCACCAACTGGTCGCTGTCGCCACTGTAGATCAGTGCCGGCACCTGCACCCCGGCCAGGGCATGACGCCCGAACAGCAGGCTCAACGGTGCCATCAGCATCACCGCCCCCACTCGCTGGTCGGCTTGGGGCGCCAGTTCGCTGCGATCGGCAATCAGTACGCCGTGGGTCCTGCAGGCATCGGCGTCGTTCGGGCGCTCCAGGCAATACTGGCGCAGGCGGTCCAGGTCGGGCCGCGCGCCGGAGAGAATCAAAGCGGTTTCACCACCGGCCGAGTAGCCGATCACCCCCACCTTGCCGTCGTTCAGGTAGGGCCCCAGCAAAGCATCACCACGTGCAGCCGTGATGGCGGCACTGACCTGCAGCGGCCGGCCATACAGGTTGCTGAGGGTGCCCAGGCGGCTGTGGTCACGGGCGTTGTCCCCCGGGTGTACCACCGCCACCACGATAAAGCCCTGGTGTGCCAGCGACGTCGCCAGGTAATGCAAGGCCAACGGGCTGCCAGTATTGCCATGGGACAGCACCAGTAACGGGAACTGGCCCAACGCGACCGGCGCCTCTTCAGCCACGTCGACCGGGTAGCCGTCCAGGCGGCTGATACGGGTTTTGCCTGTGGCCGGGTAGAACGCCAGCGCCTGCATCGGCCGGGCGTCGACCGGATCTGCCAGGGTCATGTAGTGCAGGCCGGCAACCCAGGGCGCGGCCTCGGCGTGGGCCAGCAGGCCGCCGAGCAGGGCCAGCACCAGCATGCAACGTGAGAGCGTCATCGGCCAGCGGTTCCTTGCAGCGCGAAGAGATAAGCCAGCATAGAACCGACCTGGGCTGTACCGGATGAAACCTGGATGAAACCGACGTCATGCACTTCACGCCCGCGCCCTATGCATTTGCGCTTTTCGTCGAACCCATGGCATAGATGCAGGTCGATGTTTCTATGTGATCGTTTCGCGCCATTGAAGGAGATTCATGCATGAGCAAGCCCGCCTACGTGCCACCCAAAGTCTGGCGCAACGACGCAGCGTCCGGTGGCCAGTTCGCCAGCATCAACCGCCCGGTTGCCGGCCCGACTCACGACAAGGACCTGCCGCAGGGCAAGCACCCGCTGCAGCTTTACTCCCTGGCCACGCCCAATGGCGTCAAGGCCACCATAGCCCTCGAAGAGCTGCTCGCGCTGGGCCACCGTGGAGCCGAATATGATGCCTGGCTGATCCGCATCGGCGAGGGTGAGCAGTTCTCCAGCGGCTTCGTCCAGGTCAACCCCAATTCGAAAATCCCCGCCCTGCTCGACCGCAGCGTCGAACCGCCGGTGCGGGTGTTCGAGTCGGGTTCGATCCTGCTGTACCTGGCGGAAAAGTTCGGTGCCTTGCTACCGAAAGCGCCCGCTGCACGCACCGAAAGCCTGAACTGGCTGTTCTGGCAAATGGGCGCGGCGCCCTACCTGGGCGGCGGCTTTGGCCACTTCTATGTGTATGCGCCGGAAAAGTTCGAGTACGCGATCAACCGCTTCACCATGGAAGCCAAGCGCCAGCTGGATGTGCTCAACCGGCGCCTGGCCGAAAGCCGCTACCTGGGTGGCGAGGAATACAGCATCGCCGACATTGCCGTGTGGCCGTGGTATGGCCAGCTGGTACGCGGCAATCTGTATGGCGCGGCGGAATTCCTGGCAGTGGACGAGTACCCACATGTGCAGCGTTGGGCCGAGGAGATTGCCCTTCGCCCTGCGGTGCAGCGTGGCACCCGGGTGAACCGCACCTGGGGGGATGAAGCCAGCCAGGTGCCGGAGCGGCATGCAGCGGCAGACCTGGACTGAGCCACAATCCGCAGCGCTACGCGGGCTCTTGTAGGAGCGGCCTTGTGTCGCGAAAGGGGTGCGAAGCGCCCCCAGGATCTTCGCATCACTGCAAAATCGCCGGGGCCGCTCTGCGGCCCTTTCGCGACACTAGGCCGCTCCTACAAGAGTCCGTGCAGTGCTTGGGAAGACCCCGACAATGCCCGCCTGCAAAAAACCATTTGCCCCCGCGCAAACCTGCGCCCGCCAAGCCCTTCTTGTACACTCCTCGCATTAGCCCCCACCTGCACATTTTTTTGGTGAACGCATGATCGAGGTAACCGAGGTTTCCATTGCCGAGCTGCGCGACGCGCTCGAGTCGGGCCGCACGACGGCGGTCGAGCTGGTCCAGGCCTACCTGGCGCGCATCGACGCCTACGATGGCGCCGACACCGCCACTGCCCTGAACGCCGTAGTGGTACGCAACCCCGAGGCGCTGAAAGAGGCCGCCGCCTCCGATGCCCGTCGCGCCAAAGGCCAGGTCCTGAGCCCGCTGGACGGCATCCCCTACACCGCCAAGGACAGCTACCTGGTCAAAGGCCTGACCGCAGCCTCTGGCAGCCCGGCCTTCAAGGATCTGGTGGCCCAGCGCGACGCCTTCACCATCGAACGCCTGCGCGCCGCCGGCGCCGTGTGCCTGGGCAAGACCAACATGCCGCCCATGGCCAACGGTGGCATGCAGCGCGGCGTGTATGGCCGCGCCGAAAGCCCGTACAACGCCAATTACCTGACCGCCCCCTTCGCCTCGGGTTCGTCCAACGGTGCCGGCACCGCCACCGCCGCCAGTTTCAGTGCCTTCGGCCTGGCCGAAGAAACCTGGTCCAGCGGCCGTGGCCCGGCGTCCAACAACGGCCTGTGCGCCTATACCCCTTCGCGCGGGGTGATTTCGGTGCGTGGCAACTGGCCACTGACACCGACCATGGACGTGGTGGTGCCCTATGCCCGCACCATGGCCGACCTGCTGGAAATCCTCGACGTGGTCGTAGCCGACGACGCCGACAAGCGCGGCGACCTGTGGCGTCTGCAACCCTGGGTGCCCATCCCGGCGGCTTCGGCGGTGCGCCCGGCCTCGTACCTGGACCTGGCTGTGGATGCCAGCGCGCTCAAGGGCAAGCGCTTTGGCGTGCCGCGCATGTACATCAATGCCGATGCCGAAGCCGGTACTTCCGAGAAGCCCGGCATCGGTGGCCCGACCGGCCAGCGCATCAACACTCGCGCCACGGTGATCGACCTGTGGCAGCAGGCCCGCCAGGCACTGGAGGCGGCGGGTGCCGAAGTGCTGGAAGTGGACTTCCCGCTGGTGTCGAACTGCGAAGGCGACCGCCCGGGCGCACCGACCGTGTACAACCGCGGCATCGTCAGCAAGGAATTCCTGCATGACGAACTGTGGGAGCTGTCAGGCTGGGCCTTCGACGACTTCCTGCGCGCCAACGGTGACCCCAAGCTCAACCGCCTGGCCGACGTCGACGGGCCGCAGATCTTCCCCCACGACCCGGGCACCCTGCCCAACCGTGAGGACGACCTGGCCGCCGGCATGGACGAGTACGTCAACATGGCCAAGCGTGGCCTGAAGACCTGGGACCAGATCGAGACCCTGCCCGACGGCCTTCGCGGCCTGGAGCAGACCCGCAAAATGGACCTGGAAGACTGGATGGACAACCTGGGCTTGGACGCGGTGCTGTTCCCCACCGTGGCCGACGTCGGCCCGGCGGATGCCGACGTCAACCCGGTATCCGCGGACATCGCCTGGAGCAACGGGGTCTGGGTGGCCAACGGCAACCTGGCGATCCGTCACCTGGGCGTGCCGACCGTGACAGTGCCGATGGGCGTGATGGCCGATATCGGCATGCCGGTGGGGCTGACCTTTGCTGGCAGGGCTTACAGCGACAATGCGCTGCTCAGCTTCGCTGCAGGCTTCGAGGCGACCGGGTCGCGTCGGATGATCCCGCCGCGTACCCCGCCTCTGGGTTGAGTACTGGGGCTGCTTCGCCGCTTATATACCTCGATCCGTGCGCAATTCCTGTAGGAGCGGCCTTGTGTCGCGATAGGGCTGCGAAGCAGCCCCAACAATCTGTGCATGTACGCTGAAATCCTGGGGCTGCTTTGCAGCCCATTCGCGACACAAGGCCGCTCCTACAGCGCTGTGCAGTCCACAATAGATCGCAAATTTCAACGTTATGTGTAAATATGCACAAACCGTTGAATTTGTGCTCTGCCATGTCCATGACTCCCAGCGAAGAACGCCAGCTCACCCTCACCGTCCTCAAGGCCGCCATCCAGGCCCTGGGCAGCGTTGCCGCACGCAACATGGAAATCCTGCTGCACGACCTCGACCACCCGGAACACTCCGTGGTGGCGATCGTCAATGGCCATCTTTCCGGCCGCAGCGTCGGAAGCCCGATCCTCGCCGCGCCTGAACAGGACCAGGGTTTCAAGGCACTCATGCAGGCCTCAGCTGACCAACGCGGCTGTGAACCGGTGGTGCTGCCCGATTACCCGACGACGCTCAAGGGCCGCACCCTGCGCAGCGCCACGGCAATCTTCCGCGACCGCAGCGGCCACCCGTTCGCCAGCCTTTGCGTCAACACCGACGTCACCGGCCTGGATACCGCCATGAACTTTCTCCAGCAGTTCCAACCGCTGGGGGCCACGCCTGTCGTCAGTGAACCCGCCGACATGGAACTGCTGATGAGCGAGATAATCCAGGCATCCCTGCAGCGCAGCGGCCAGGGGCGGATGAACAAGCAAGCCAAGGTCGAGGCCGTGCGAATGATGCAGGAGCGCGGTCTGTTCATCGTCAAGGGCGGCGTGGAAAAGGCCGCCAGCGCACTTGGTGTGACCCGCTACACCGTTTACAACTACCTCGAGCAACTGCGCGGAGCCAGCCAATGACCTTGCATATCCATACCCCCCTGATCGAATCCCGTCCGCTGTCGCTGGCCGCGGGCAGCAACGTCTGGCTCAAGCTCGATGCCCTGCAGCCCTGCGGCTCGTTCAAGCTGCGCGGCGTGGGCCATGCCTGCGAGGTGCACCATGCCCGTGGCGCGCGGCATTTCGTGTCTTCTTCGGGCGGCAACGCGGGCCTGGCAGTGGCCTATGCCGGGCGCAAGCTGGGCGTGCCGGTGACTGTGGTAGTACCCGAGACCACCACTGAGCGGGCCAAGGACCTGCTGCGCCTGGAAGGCGCCAAGGTGATGGTGCATGGCAGCTCCTGGCAGGAGGCCAACGCCCTGGCACAGACCTTGGTCGGCCCGGATGACGCCTTCATCCACCCCTTCGACGACCCGCTGCTGTGGGCCGGGCATGCCAGCCTGGTGGATGAAGTCACCGAAGCCGGCGGGAAGCCGGATGCGGTGGTGTTGTCGGTGGGCGGTGGCGGTTTGCTCAGTGGCGTGGTCGAGGGGCTGCAACGCAACGGTTGGGGCGATGTGCCGGTGCTGGCGGTGGAAACCGCGGGCGCGGCATCGCTGCATGCGGCCATGCAGGCAGGGCATCCGGTGGAGCTGGAACGTATTGCCTCGGTGGCGACCTCGCTAGGGGCCAAGCGTGTGGCTGACCAGGCGCTGGTGTGCGTGCAGCAGCATCCGGTGCACAGCCATCTGGTCAGTGACCGCGCTGCGCTGGAAGCCTGCGAGCGGTTCCTGGTGGACCATCGTGTGCTGGTGGAGCCCGCGTGCGGGGCGGCGTTGGCGTTGGCGTATGCACCGGGCGCCCTGGCGCAGTACCAGAATGTGCTGGTGGTGGTCTGCGGCGGGGCTACCGCCACGCTGGAGCAGATCCAGGCGTGGTTGCAGCAGGTCGATTGAGGTTGCCTGTACCACCCTCTTCGCGGGCTTGCCCGCTCCCACAGGTTTAGCGCGTGGCTCAGAAAAAGCGCGGTTCCTGTGGGAGCGGGCGAGCCCGCGAACACCGGCAAAGCCGGTGCCATCCGATACAACACTCATCGGAATCCTCTTTCGACACCCGGCTGCTGATTACGATAGTCACATGCCGCTGTTCTACTGAGCCCGCTGCAACCGGAAAATCCCCTTTCGATCTGCGGCAAGTGAAGGCACAATGCGTGTCCTTTTTTTGGCCGGCCTGGCCGGGGGCCTTTAAATGATCAAGACGCCGTACTACTTCATCGATAAAACCAAGCTGCTGGGCAATATGGAGAAGATCGCCTACGTGCGCGAACACTCCGGTGCCAAGGCGCTGCTCGCCCTCAAGTGCTTCGCCACCTGGTCGGTCTTCGACCTGATGCAACAGTACATGGACGGCACCACCTCTTCGTCGTTGTACGAGCTCAAGCTCGGCCGCCAGAAGTTCGCCGGCGAAACCCACGCCTACAGCGTGGCCTGGGCCGACGACGAGGTCGAGGAAATGCTCGAGAACTGCGACAAGATCATCTTCAACTCGATCGGCCAGCTGCAGCGCTTTGCCGAACAGTCCGAAGGCAAGGTCCGTGGCCTGCGCGTCAACCCGCAGGTCAGCAGCTCCGACTACCTGCTGGCCGACCCGGCCCGCCCGTTCAGCCGCCTGGGCGAATGGGACCCGGCCAAGGTCGAACAGGTGATCGAGCAGATCTCCGGCTTCATGTTCCACAACAACTGCGAGAACGGCGACTTCGGCCTGTTCGACAAGATGCTCACGCACATCGAAGAGCGCTTCGGCCACCTGCTGCACAAGGTCGAATGGGTCAGCCTCGGTGGCGGCATCCACTTCACCGGTGAAGACTACGCGCTGGACGCCTTCTGCGCGCGCCTGAAAGCCTTCTCGGAAAAGTACGGCGTGCAGGTGTACCTGGAGCCGGGCGAAGCGGCCATCACCAACAGCGCATCGCTGGAAGTGACCGTGCTCGACACCCTGTACAACGGCAAGCACCTGGCCGTGGTCGACAGCTCGATCGAAGCGCACATGCTCGACCTGCTGATCTACCGCCTCAACGCCAAGATGGCCCCCAACGACGGCGCGCACACCTACATGGTCTGCGGCAAATCGTGCCTGGCCGGTGACATCTTCGGCGAATACCAATTCGATCGTCCACTGGCCATCGGTGATCGCCTGTCGTTCGTTGACGCGGCGGGTTACACAATGGTCAAGAAAAACTGGTTCAACGGTCTGAAAATGCCATCCATCGTGGTCAAGCAACTCGACGGCAGCGTCGAAGTGGTGCGCGAGTTCGGTTTCGAAGACTACGTTTCCAGCCTGTCCTAAGACCGGCTTTCAGTAAGGAGCAAGGGATAAATTGAAGAAGAACGTTCTTATCATTGGTGCAGGAGGTGTCGCCAAGGTGGTGGCCCACAAGTGCGCGCAGCATAACGACGAACTGGGTCGTATCGCTATCGCGTCACGGAACATCTCCAAATGCCAGGCCATCATCGACAGCGTCAAGGCCAAGGGTAGCCTGAAGGTGCCCGCCGACATCCAGGCCTTCTCGCTCAATGCCCTCGATGTCGAGGCAACCAAGGCGCTGATCCGCGAAACCGAATCGCAGATCGTCATCAACGTTGGTTCCGCCTTCCTCAACATGTCGGTGCTGCGTGCCTGCATCGATACCGGTGTCGCCTATCTGGACACCGCCATCCACGAAGAGCCGGGCAAGATCTGCGAGACCCCGCCGTGGTACGGCAACTACGAGTGGAAACACCTCGAAGAGTGCCAGGCAAAAAACATTACCGCCATTCTCGGCGTCGGTTTCGACCCGGGTGTGGTGAACAGCTACGCCAAGCTGGCGCAGCAACAGTATTTCGACAGCATTGACTCGATCGACATCCTCGACGTCAATGCCGGTTCGCATGGCAAGTACTTCGCCACCAACTTCGACCCGGAAATCAACTTCCGCGAGTTCACCGGGCAAGTGTGGAGCTGGCAGAACAGCCAGTGGACCAGCAACACCATGTTCGAGGTCAAGCGTACCGATGACCTGCCAGTGGTAGGTTCGCAGAACCTGTACCTGACCGGCCACGATGAAGTTCACTCGATTTCGAAGAACCTCAACGTGCCGAACGTGCGTTTCTGGATGAGCTTCGGCGAGCACTACATCAACGTGTTCACCGTGCTGAAGAACCTGGGCCTGCTCTCCGAGCAGCCGGTGAAAACCGCCGAAGGCCTGGAAGTGGTACCGCTGAAGGTGGTCAAGGCCGTGCTGCCCGACCCAGCCTCGCTGGCCCCGGGCTACACCGGCAAGACCTGCATCGGTGACCTGGTCAAGGGCACCAAGGATGGCCAGCCGCGCGAAGTGTTCATCTACAACGTGGCAGACCACGAAGAAGCCTACGCCGAGACCGACAGCCAGGGCATTTCCTACACCGCCGGTGTACCGCCAGTGGCCGCTGCCCTGCTGGTCGCCCGAGGCGAGTGGGATGCCAAGCGCATGGTCAACGTCGAAGAGCTGCCAGCCGAGCCGTTCCTCAAGGCGCTGGACGTGATGGGCCTGCCGACCCGCGTCAAGGATGAAAAAGGCGATCGTCCCTGGGACGCTGAAGCCTAAGCAGCAAGACAGAGAGGGCGCCGATATGGCGCCCTCTCTGTTTTTGCAGGCCCGGCCTCTTCGCGGGCACGCCCGCTTCCACAGCTAGCGTGCCTGCCCCTGGCCTGTGCCAGTCCTGTGGGAGCGGGCATGCCCGCGAAGAGGCCAATGCAGAGAGAGAGAGAGAGAGAAGAGGCCAATGCAGGCTTCAGCTACCCTGCCCGGCCAGTTTGTCCAGCAGCGCTTTGGCCAGGGCCTTGTCCGAGAACGGGTTCTGCCCGGTAATCAGTTCACGGTCCACCACCACATGGGGTTGCCAGGCCTCCGCATAGCCCATCTCGCCCCCTGCCGTTGCCATGGCGTTGGCCGGGTAGAACAGCAAACGCTGGTCCTTGAGCGAACCCTCGAACACCTGCTCCTCCGGGTCGGAGAAAATGGTCATCTTGTAGCCTTTGTACAACCAGTCGTTGGCTGCCGGCTTTTCACCACGCGCCAGCGCCGACTGGTAGCTTGCCGGGTCCTGCTGGGCCGAGAGCAAGGCGATGGGGCCGTGGCAGATGGCGGCCGTGGGCTTGCCGGCCTGGTGGAAATGCCGCAGCAAGGCACCCACTTCCGGGTTGTTGGCCAGGTCGATCAACGGCGCATGGCCACCGGGGATGAACAGCCCGGCATAGCGCCCCAGGTCACCGGCCAGGACTTCTTTCACCGACAGGGTATCGTCAATGCCCGGCAGGCCTTGCACGACCTTCTCGATCCGGCGCATCTCCACCGCATCGCCGGCAAAGTAGCTTGGGTCGATCGAACGCTGGTCGACGCGCGGGGCATTACCCTTGGGGGTAACCAGCACCAGCTTGTAACCAGCCTTGAGCAACTGGTCGGCAGGCACGCCGAATTCGTTGAGGTAGTAGCCGGTGGCGTAGCGCTTGCCGTCCTGCAGCGGCAACTGGTGCTCGCTGGACAGCAGCACCAGCACCTCACCCTTGGGTGTAGCGTGGGCGCCGGCGGCAAGCAGGGTGCCGGCAACAGCCAGGGCAAGTCGGGACATCTTGGTCATGCAACAATCTCCTGATCACGCAAATGGAACTGTCCGCTCATGTTGGCGGGATGCGTTCATGCTAATGGCAAGGCTATGATTCGATAATTCGAAAGCTCTCATGCCTGTGATCCAGAAAATGAATATCACCAGCAAGGACCTCAACCTGCTGTACCTGTTTCATGTGCTGTATCAGGAACGCAACGCCACCCTCGCCGCGCAACGCATGGCGCTGAGCCAGCCTGCGCTCAGTCACAAGCTGAACAAGCTGCGCCATCAGTTTGGCGACCCGCTGTTCGTCCGCGCGCCCCGGGGCCTGACCCCGACACCACGCGCCCACGAACTGGCGCCCGAGGTAGAACGCCTGGTGGTAGGGCTGGAAGGTTTCTATGAACGCTGCGAGGGGCAGGACTTCCTCGCCCGCCCTGCCCGCCTGCACCTGTACAGCACCGACTATGCAGAGCAGACGCTGTTGCCCAGGCTGCTGCCGATCCTGCGCAGCCAGGCACCGAACCTGACACTGGTCACCCACAACACGCGTGGCCAGCTACCTCGCGAAGAACTGGAGAAAGGCACCTGTGACCTGGCCGTTGCCGGGTTCTACACCGGCCTCCCGGAAACGTTCCACCAACAGCGCCTGCTCAGCGAACATTTTGTAGTGCTGGCCTCGCGCAGCCATCCAGGCCTGGACCAAGGCCTGGATCTCGATACCTTCCTTGCCAGCGACCACCTGCTCACGACACTCACCGGCGACCTTGATGGCCTGGTCGACCGCGCCTTGCGCAGCCAGGGCATGCAGCGACGGGTGGTGGCAGGCCTGTCGAGCTTCGTCGCACCCACGCGCCTGCTGCGCGGCACCAACCTGCTGCTCACCTGCCTGCGCTCGTTGGCCATCGAAGCCACCGAGCGTGATGACGACCTGCGCATGTACCCGCTGCCGCTGACACTGCCAGCGGTCGAGGTGATGCAGATCTGGCACGAACGCACCCATGCAGATCCCTTGCGACGCTGGTTCCGGCAACAGTTGTGGCGCGTCAGTCAACAGCTGCCGGCCTGCACAGGTAACAATTTCTAAACAACAATGTGACATTTTTTTTCAGCTTTCTTACCAAGGAGCTGTCAAATGAAGGTCACTGTTTTCGGTACCGGCTATGTCGGCCTCACCCAGGCAGTGTGCCTGGCCCAGGTGGGGCACTCGGTGTTGTGCATGGATGTCGACGCCGAGCGGGTCGCGAGCCTCAATACAGGCCATTGCCCGATCTTCGAGCCCGGCCTTGCGCCGATGCTGGAAAAGAACCTGGCCTGCGGTCGCCTGCGCTTCACCACCGACGCCAGCGAAGCGGCCAACTACGCCAGGTTGCAGTTCATCGCCGTCGGTACCCCGCCACAGGCCGATGGCAGCGCCGACCTGAAGCATGTGTTCGCAGTGGTCGACAGCATCCTCGAACATGCCGACGGCCCCAAGGTGATCGTCAACAAATCCACTGCTCCGGTCGGCACGGTGCACCGCATCAAGGCGCGCATCGCCCAGACCGTGGCCGATAGCAGCCGCTTCCACGTTGTCAGCAACCCCGAGTTCCTCAAGGAAGGCTCGGCCGTCGATGACTGCATGCGCCCGGAGCGCATCATCATCGGCGGCGCGGCCCCCGCCGAAGTGGAGCTGCTGCGCGAGCTGTACCTGCCATTCAGCCGCAACCGCGAAAAGCTCATGGTCATGGATGCCCGCAGCGCCGAGCTGACCAAGTACGCGGCCAACTGCATGCTGGCGACCAAGATCTCGTTCATCAACGAAATCGCCAACCTGGCCGAGCACCTGGGCGCTGACATCGAAATGGTGCGCCGTGGCATCGGCTCGGACCCGCGCATCGGCTACGACTTCATCTATGCCGGCTGCGGCTTTGGCGGCTCATGCTTCCCCAAGGACCTGCAAGCCCTGCGCCGCAGCGCAGAGGCCGAAGGCTTCGAACCGCAGTTGCTGCGTGCGGTGGAGTCGGTCAACGAGCAGCAAAAGGGCCGGCTGTTCAGCAAGATCCAGCGCCACTACCCACGTGGCCTGCGGGGCAAGGTCTTCGCTTTGTGGGGGTTGTCGTTCAAGCCCAATACCAACGACATCCGCGAGGCCTCCAGCCGGGTCCTGCTGGAAGCGCTGTGGGCCGCCGGTGCGCGGGTGCAGGCCCACGACCCGCAGGCCATGGAAGCGATCCAGCGCCACTATGGTCCGCGCGCCGACCTGCAGCTGATGCCGTGCAAGGACGATGCGCTGCACGGCGCCGATGCCTTGGTGATCGTCACCGAATGGCAGGACTACCGCGTGTTGAACCTGGACAAGGTACCGCACCAACTGGCCGACCGGGTGGTATTCGACGGGCGCAACCTGTTCGAACCCGAGCACATGGCCGCCGCCGGCCTGACTTATTACGGCATCGGCCGTGGCCAGGTACAGCCAGCATGCCCGTACTGATTACCGGCGTGGCCGGCTTTATCGGCTACCACGTTGCGCGGCGCCTGTGCGAAACAGGCATCGAGGTGGTCGGTATCGACAACCTCAATGCCTACTACAGCGTCCAGCTGAAGCTGGCGCGCCTGCAGCAGCTGTTCGGCTTTGCCGGTTTCCGCTTCCACACCCTCGACATCGCCCACCCGAGCGAACTGCAACAACTGTTCGCCGGGCAAGCGTTCAGTGCCGTGATCCACCTGGCGGCGCAGGCCGGGGTGCGCTATTCGCTGGACAACCCCGGCGCCTATGGCCAGGCCAACCTGGTCGGCTTTCTCAACCTGCTCGAAGCCTGCCGCCAGCAGCCGCCCCGCCATCTGATCTACGCCTCCAGCAGTTCGGTGTACGGCGCCAACGCCAAACTGCCGTTCTGCGTCGACGACCCGGTCGAGCAACCGCTGTCGCTGTATGCCGCCAGCAAGCGCGCCAATGAACTGATGGCGCACAGCTACGCACACCTGTACCAGCTGCCGACCACCGGCCTGCGCTTTTTCACCGTTTACGGCCCCTGGGGCCGCCCCGACATGGCGTTGTTCAAGTTCACCCGCGCCATGCTCGAGGGCCGGCCGATCGAGGTCTACAACAACGGCCTGATGGGGCGCGACTTCACCTACATCGACGACATCGTCGAGAGCATCGTGCGCTTGCGCCTGAAGCCGCCAGTGCCGGACAAAGGGCAACCACCCTGCCAGTTGTTCAACATCGGCCGAGGCCAGCCGGTACGGCTGCTGCACTTCGTCGAAAGCCTGGAACGTGCCTTGGGCATCAAGGCCCGGCGCGACTACCTGCCGCTGCAAGCGGGTGACGTGCTGGAAACCTGGGCCGACGTCGGCTCGCTGGCGCGCTGGATCGGCTACACCCCCGACACATCGCTGGAACACGGCGTCAATGCCTTCGTTGGCTGGTACCGGGATTTCTACCGGGTTTGAAGCGCGCAATCACAACACGATCACAGGACGCCTCATGACAGATGCACTGGACCTCTCGGTACTCATTCCCGCCAGGAACGAGGTCGACAACCTGCCGTCACTGCTGATGGAAATACGCACCGCGCTGGCGGATGAAGACTATGAAGTGCTGGTGGTCGATGACGGCAGCAGCGACCGCACCCTGAGCGTACTGCAGCAACTGAAAAGCCAGGGTTACCCGCAGCTGCGCATCCTCCGCCACGCGCGCTCGCTGGGCCAGAGCACCTCGCTGTGGCATGCCGCCCAGGCTGCACACGGGCGCTGGCTGGCGACCCTGGACGGCGACGGCCAGAACGACCCGGCCGACATCCCCGGCATGCTGGCCCTGGTGCGCGCCAACCAGGACCTGGCCGGCGGCCTCAAACTGGTGGCCGGGCACCGGGTCAACCGCCGCGATAGCGCCAGCAAGCGCTGGGCCTCGCGCTTTGCCAACGGCCTGCGCAGCCGCCTGCTCAAGGACGCCACGCCAGACACCGGCTGCGGGCTGAAACTGATCGAGCGCACGGCCTTCCTGCGCCTGCCCTATTTCGACCACATGCACCGCTTCATCCCGGCGCTGATCCTGCGCCACAACGGCCGCATGCTGGTGCACCCGGTCAATCACCGGCCACGTCACGCCGGGGTGTCCAAGTACGGCAACTTGGACCGCGCCCTGGTCGGCATTCTCGACCTGTTCGGGGTCTGGTGGCTGGTCCGTCGCACCCGCCTGGACACGCCCCCCCAGGAGCTCGAAGGATGACCCGTGAAACCCTGTGGTTGATCATCGGCTTCGCCGGCCAGGTCGTATTCACCGGGCGCTTCGTGTTGCAGTGGCTGTACAGCGAGTTCAAGCGCCGCAGCGTGATACCGGTGGGTTTTTGGTACCTGAGCATGCTCGGCAGCGCACTGCTGCTGACTTATGCCATCTATCGCCAGGACCCGGTGTTCATCATCGGCCAGAGCTTCGGCTTTCTGGTCTACCTGCGCAACCTGCAGCTGATCGCCCGCCACCAGGAACAGAAGGAATAGCCCTTGCCAAGGTTCAACACGCTCGGGGCCGAACGCCTGGCCCTGATTACCCTCGCCATATTGCTGGTGGGCGCGGGTATCGGCTGGCGCCAGCCGATGAATGTGGATGAAGAACGCTTTCTCGGCGTCGCCCTGGAAATGCTGCAGAGCGGCAACTGGTTCATCCCGCACCGGGCAGCGGAAATCTACGGCGACAAGCCGCCGTTGTTCATGTGGACCGTGGCTATGTTCAGCCACCTCACCGGCTCGCCCAAGGTGGCCCTGTACCTGCCTGGGCTGCTGTCGGCGGCAACCATCACCTGGGTGCTACATGACCTGGGGTGGCGCCTGTGGAACCGGCGCATCGGCGTGATCGCCGCCTTGCTGTTCCTGGCTACCTACCAGAGCTACAGCATCCTGCGCACCGGGCAGATCGACAGCTTCCTGTGCCTGTGGGTGGCATTGGGTTTCTACGGCATGCTGCGCCACTTGCTGCTCGGGCCGGCGTGGGGCTGGTTCTACCTGGCCTGCATCGCCATGGGCCTGGGCATCATCAGCAAGGGCGTGGGCTTTATCCCGGCGCTGCTACTGCTGCCCTATGCCTGGGCGGTGCGCCACCGCTGGCACGGGGTTGTGACCATGCCCGGCCAGGGTTGGCGCTGGTGCCTGGGGCTGCTGTGGCTGCTGGCCGGTTGCGCGGTGTGGCTGCTGCCACTGCCTGGTATCGATTGCCCATGGCGGTGGCGCGGCGGAGCTGGCCTATCTGAAGGAGATCCTGCTGCGCCAGACCGCCAGCCGCTATGCCAATGCCTGGGACCATCGCGAACCGTTCTGGTACTTCTTCGTCAAGGTCATCCCCAAGTACTGGTTGCCATTGGTGCTGGCCCTGCCCTGGCTGGTACCGGCCTGGCGCCGACAGTTGCACAAACGGGACGGGCGCTTCTTGCTGCTGCTCGGCTGGGTGGCACTGGTGCTGTTGTTTTTCAGCCTGAGCAGCGGCAAGCGCAAGCTGTATGTCTTCCCGGCGCTGCCGGGTCTGGTGCTGGCCATCGCGCCGCTGTTGCCGTGGCTGCTCAAGCGCTGGCTAGGCGGCCGTCCGGCCTGGCGCAAGGTGTTCACTGCGGTGGCCCTGGCATGGTTTGCGCTGTGGTTTGCGCGCGGTTTCGTCGAGCCGTCGAAGGAAGGCCGCAACCCGCATGAGACATTGATGACCGAAGCTGCACGAGCCACAGGCGGCGCCGAGCTGGTGCTGGTCAACTGGCGCGAGGGGCATTGGCTGTTTGCCCGGCAACCCATCGTGCACTTCGGTTTCACCGACCAGTCCAGGGCGGATGCAGCCGTCTACTGGCTGCGCCACAACCCTGCCGCCTTTGCCTTGGTCCCGGCTTCGGAACTGGGCCGCTGCTTCAGTGCCGACAAGGCACGCAGGCTGGGCCAGACCTCGCGCGCCGAATGGTATGTGGTCGCTGCCGACGCCGATAATGGCCATTGCCAGGCCACGGCCCCCAGCCATGTCTACCACTTCGCCTGGGCGGCCTCGCCTTAGTGCCTGTCAATGTTTCCGCAGGAATCCGCGGGCCGGTGCACAATCACTTGCAATCCGTCACATCTCAAAATACTGTATGAATATTCAGTATCACAGGTCAGCCCCATGCAACTCATTGCCAAACTCGGCATCCTTGCCGATGCTGCCAAGTACGACGCATCCTGCGCCAGCAGCGGCGCGCCCAAGCGCAACTCGCGCGGGGCTGATGGCCTGGGTGCTACCAATGGCATGGGCATCTGTCACAGCTACACCCCTGACGGGCGCTGCGTGTCGCTGCTCAAGGTGCTACTGACCAACTTTTGCCTCTACGACTGCCAATACTGCGTCAACCGCCGCTCCAGCAACGTGCCACGCGCACGTTTCAGCCCCGAGGAAGTGGTCCGGCTGACGCTGGACTTCTACCGGCGCAACTGCATCAGCGGCCTGTTTCTCAGCTCTGGCATCATCCGCTCGGCGGACTACACCATGGAGCAACTGATCCGCGTGGCCCGGCTGTTACGCGAGGAGCACGGCTTCCGTGGCTACATCCACCTCAAGACCATCCCTGATGCCGATCCGCTGCTGATCGAGGAGGCCGGGCGCCTGGCTGACCGGCTCAGCGTCAACATCGAGCTGCCGACCGACGCCAGCCTGAAACGCCTGGCACCGGAGAAACAGGCGCACACCATTCGCCAGGCCATGGGCGTGATCCACCGCGGCCAGCAAGCCGTGGCCCAAGAACCCAAGGCGCCGCGCTTTACCCCGGCCGGGCAAAGCACCCAGGTGATCGTCGGGGCCGACAGCACCGACGACAGCACATTGCTGCGCAATGCCGAATCGCTGTACCAAGGCTACGGCCTCAAGCGCGTGTACTATTCCGCCTTCAGCCCCATCCCCGACAGCCCCGGCAGCGTACCCCTGGCCGCACCGCCGCTGCTGCGCGAACACCGCCTGTACCAGGCTGACTTCCTGTTGCGTGGCTATGGCTACAAGGCCGGCGAGCTGCTGGGTCAGAGCGGCAACCTGGCACTGGACATCGACCCCAAGCTGGCCTGGGCGCTGGCCAACCGCGAAGTGTTCCCACTGGATGTGAACCGTGCCGAGCCGGCGCTACTGGCACGCATCCCCGGCATTGGCCTGCGCAGCGTGCAGCGCCTGGTAGCCCTGCGACGCGAACGGCGCATTCGCTACGATGACCTGATCCAGTTGCGCTGTGTGCTGGACAAGGCGCGGCCGTTCATTGTTACCAGCGACTACCGCCCGGCCCAGGCCGAGTTGCGCAGCGGCCTGCTGAGGGCGCGCTTGCGTGAGCCGCAGGCGCCGGTGCAAATGGGCTTGTGGGGATGATCGCGCTCGACTGCGACGGCCTGTTCGCCACCTGGCGTGACCAGGCCCGGGTGTTGTTGGGGCATGGCGTCGACCCGTCGGAGGTCACCTGGGTGCAAGGGCCGGTGGCTGATTTGCTGGCCATGCCGACAGCACTGCCGGAAGGCCCCGGTCCTTTTCGCGCCAAGGTGCCAGCGGCGCTGCTGGGCCAGCTGGAACAGGCGGCTCGCTACCGTGGCGAGCAGCGCTGGAACCTGCTTTACGAGGTACTTTGGCGGGTGGCCCATGGCGACCGCACTGCCATGCTGGCGGGCGACCGATTGGGCAGTGAGCTGCACAGGCGGATCAAGCAGGTCAATCGCGAAGCGCATCACCTGCATGCGTTCGTACGCTTCGTGCCACTGCCCGAAGTACTGGCTGAACAGCTGCAAATTGACCTGGTGGCCTATCACGAACCGGCGCATGACATTCTGGAAAGCGCCAGTGCGCATTTCGCAGACCGCCTGGGGCGTTTGCGCTGGTTGATTGCCACGGCCAACGACGGCATACGCTTCGATGGCCAGGCATTCGACTACCAGCGCCAGTGCCCCGAGCCCTGGCGCCAGTGGGCGCGCAACGCCGAAGACCCTGGCGCGGAATTGTGGCGCACCTACTATCGCCATACCTTCAACCCTGCCCGCCTCAACCCCGATGCCTTGCGCCTGCACATGCCCGGCCGGTTCTGGCGCCATTTGCCGGAGGGCATGCTCATTCCGCAGCTCGAAGGCCTGGCTCGGCAAGGCAAGCAACGGGATGGCCAAGCCCTGGAAGTCGCCTCCCAGGCTGGCAAACAGATCAGCAAGCCCACGAACCATTCTCAAGCCGAACGATCAGCCGCCACAGCCGTCATAACCTGAGCCGCTGCCGACACGCAAAGAGGACGCGAAATGACCCCACCCGATCCGTCATACGTCAAATGGCTCGAAGACCGCGCCATGCTCAGGGTCTCCCAGCAACGCACCCACCTGTACTCCGGCCAGTCGCGCCTGTGGCAACAGCCCTACGCCGAAGCCCAACCCCGCCGGGCCACCGAGATCGCTTCGGTCTGGCTGACCGTCTACCCCGACGCCATCATCGCCCCCGACGGTTGTTCGGTGCTTGGGGCCCTGGCCCACGAGGCGCTGTGGAAGCGTTTGTCGGAGATCGGCATCCAGGGCCTGCACACCGGCCCGATCAAGTTGTCTGGCGGCATCCGTGGCCGTGAGCTCACCCCCAGCGTCGATGGCAACTTCGACCGCATCAGTTTCGACATCGACCCGCTGTACGGCAGCGAGCAGGAGCTGGTCCAGATGAGCCGCATGGCCGCCGCGCACAACGCCGTGACCATCGACGACCTTATCCCTTCGCACACTGGCAAGGGCGCCGACTTCCGCCTGGCCGAGCTGGCCTACGGTCCCTACCCGGGGCTGTACCACATGGTCGAAATCCGCGAGGAAGACTGGCCGTTGCTGCCCGAAGTGCCGGCCGGGCGCGACGCAGTCAACCTGCTGCCGGCCCAGTGCGACGAGCTCAAGGCCCGCCATTACATCGTCGGCCAGCTACAACGGGTGATCTTCTTCGAGCCAGGTGTGAAGGAAACCGACTGGAGCGCCACGCCGCCGGTGACCGGTGTGGATGGCAAGACCCGGCGCTGGGTGTACCTGCATTACTTCAAGGAAGGCCAGCCGTCGCTGAACTGGCTGGACCCGACCTTCGCCGCCCAGCAGATGATCATTGGCGATGCCCTGCACGCCCTGGACTGTCTGGGCGCCCGCGGCCTGCGTCTGGATGCCAACGGCTTTCTCGGCGTGGAGACGCGCGCCAGCGGCACCGCCTGGTCGGAAAGCCACCCGCTGTCGATCGTCGGCAACCAGCTGATCGGCGGCATGATCCGCAAGGCCGGCGGTTTCAGCTTCCAGGAACTGAACCTGACCCTCGACGATATCGCGCAGATGTCCAGGGGCGGTGCCGACCTGTCCTACGACTTCATTACCCGGCCGGCCTACCAGCATGCACTGCTGACCGGCGACACCGAGTTCCTGCGCCTGATGCTCAAGGAAATGCACGCCTTCGGCATCGACCCGGCCTCGCTGATCCATGCCTTGCAGAACCATGACGAGCTGACCGTGGAGCTGGTGCATTTCTGGACCCTGCATGCCCATGACATGTACCTGTACAAAGGCCAGACGTTGCCCGGCGGCATCCTGCGCGAGCACATCCGCGAAGAGATCTACGAACGGCTGTCAGGCGAGCATGCGCCGTACAACCTGCGCTTCGTCACCAATGGCATAGCCTGTACCACGGCCAGCCTGATCGCTGCCGCACTGGGTATCCGCGACCTTGGGCAGATCGGCGCGGCAGAAACAGAGCTGATCCAGAAGGTGCACCTGCTACTGGTCATGTACAACGCCATGCAGCCGGGGGTGGTGGCGCTGTCCGGCTGGGACCTGGTGGGCGCCCTGCCCTTGCCCGCCGAAGCGGTCGCGCAGCGGATGCTGGATGGCGATACCCGCTGGATTCACCGGGGCGGCTACGACCTGGCCGGGCTTGAGCCGCAGGCCCAGGCGTCAGTGCGTGGCATGCCCCGTGCCCGGTCGCTGTATGGCAGCCTGGACAGCCAGCTGGAAAACGGCGATTCGTTTGCCTGCAAGGTGAAGAAACTGCTGGCAGTGCGTCAGGCCTATGGCATCGCCACCAGCCGTCAGCTGTTGGTGCCCGACGTCAGCAGCCCCGGCTTGCTGGTAATGGTGCATGAGCTGCCGGCCGGGCGCGGCATTCAGATCAGTGCACTGAACTTTGGCCAGGAAAAGATTGCCGAGGAGCTGCAACTGACCGGATTCACGCCGGGGCCGGTGGTGGACATGATCAATGAAACGGTCGAAGGGGATTTGACCGAAGATGGGCGGCTGATGGTGAACCTGGACCCGTATGAGGCGCTGTGCCTGCGGATCGTCAACAGCAGTGGCCATGTCTGAATGGTATTTGCCCCATTGCCTTCGCCGGTGAAGTTCTGAACGGCAGCCACGCGACATTTGTGGGAGCGGGTTTACCCGCGAACACCGGCGCAGCCGCTGCCATCCACCGCGTCGCCTGCTTCGCGGGCATGCCCGCTCCCACAGGGACCTGACCAACTGAAGGAATGCGCCATACCTGTTGGAGCGGGCGCGCCCGCGAACACCGGCGCAGCCGGTGCCATCCACCGCGTCGCCTGCTTCGCGGGCATGCCCGCTCCCACAGGGTCCGTACCAGCTGAAGGAATGCACCATACCTGTGGGAGCGGGCGCGCCCGCGAACACCGGCACAGCCGGTGCCATCCACCGCGTCGCCTGCTTCGCGGGCATGCCCGCTCCCCACAGGGTCCGTACCAGCTGAAGGAATGCGCCATACCTGTGGGAGCGGGCGCGCCCGCGAACACCGGCGCAGCCGGTGCCATCCACCGCGTCGCCTGCTTCGCGGGCATGCCCGCTCCCACAGGGTCCGTACCAGCTGAAGGAATGCGCCATACCTGTGGGAGCGGGCGCGCCCGCGAACACCGGCGCAGCCGGTGCCATCCACCGCGTTGCCTGCTTCGCGGGCATGCCCACAGGGTCCGTACCAGCTGAAGGAATGCACCATATCTGTGGGAGCGGGTTCACCCGCGAACACCGGCGCAGCCGGTGCCATCCACCACGTCGCCTGCTTCGCGGGCATGCCCGCTCCCACAGGGACCTGACCAACTGAAGGAATGCGCCATACCTGTGGGAGCGGGCGCGCCCGCGAACACCGGCGCAGCCGGTGCCATCCACCGCGTCGCCTGCTTCGCGGGCATGCCCGCTCCCACAGGGTCCGTACCAGCTGAAGGAATGCACCAGGACCTGTGGGAGCGGGTTCACCCGCGAACACCGGCGCAGCCGGTGCCATCCACCGCCTCGCCTGCTTCGCGGGCATGCCCGCTCCCACAGGGTCCGTACCAGCTGAAGGAATGCACCATATCTGTGGGAGCGGGTTCACCCGCGAACACCGGCGCAGCCGGTGCCATCCACCGCGTCACCTGCTTCGCGGGCATGCCCGCTCCCACAGGGTCCGTACCAGCTGAAGGAATGCGCCATACCTGTGGGAGCGGGCGCGCCCGCGAACACCGGCGCAGCCGGTGCCATCCACCGCGTCGCCTGCTTCGCGGGCATGCCCGCTCCCACAGGGTCCGTACCAGCTGAAGGAATGCACCATACCTGTGGGAGCGGGCGCGCCCGCGAACACCGGCACAGCCGGTGCCATCCACCGCGTTGCCTGCTTCGCGGGCATGCCCACAGGGTCCGTACCAGCTGAAGGAATGCACCATATCTGTGGGAGCGGGTTCACCCGCGAACACCGGCGCAGCCGGCCGGTGCCATCCACCGCGTCGCCTGCTTCGCGGGCATGCCCGCTCCCACAGGGTCCGTACCAGCTGAAGGAATGCGCCATACCTGTGGGAGCGGGCGCGCCCGCGAACACCGGCGCAGCCGGTGCCATCCACCGCGTCGCCTGCTTCGCGGGTGAACCCGCTCCCACAGGGTCACCTGCAGCTGACGGAGTGCGCCGTACCTGTGGGTTTAGAGCTCCAGACAAATGGCCGGCTTGCTTTTACCGCTCCACGGGCATAGCGTTCGGTAGTTTTATTTTTCGTGCCCAGGAGCAACTCCATGTACACCGGCATCGTCCAGGCCGTCCGCCCTCTGCTTGATGTGACCACCTACCCGGGCCACAACCAGTTCACCATCGACCTCACCCCGGAACTGCTCGACGAGCTGAAGATCGGCGCCAGCGTCAGTGTCGAAGGCACCTGCCTGTCAGTTACCGAGATCAACGGCACCCAGGTCAGGTTCGACGCCATGACCGCCACCCTCGAGCGCACCAACCTGCGCAACTTCAAGGCCGGCCAGGGCGTCAACATCGAACGCTCGGCGAAGATGAACGCCGAAGTCGGCGGCCACCTGATGGCCGGCCACATCGCCACCACCGCCGAAATCGTCGAGCTGTCGATCAAGGAAACCGGTGCTTTCATCAAATTCCGCATGCCACCGGAATGGGGCAAGTACGTGTTCCCGCGCGGCTTCATCGGGGTCAACGGCTGCAGCCTGACCGTAGCCGATGTCGAGGACAACGTGATCACCATCAACCTGATCCCGGAAACCCTGCGCCAGACCACCTTCCCTGGCTACAAGGCCGGCGAGCTGCTCAACATCGAAGTGGACCACCAGACCATGGTGCTGGTCGATGTCGTGGAGCGCACCATCAAGAGTACCCTGGCCCGCGAAATGCCTCGCTGAGTTCCCGAGCATGCTGCCCAATACCCTCCCCGCGCGCACAGCCAAGCGGCTGCGCCTGCAGGTGCTGCGTGGCCGTGTCGGCCTCGGCCTGGTCGCCGGCCTGTCGGTGCTGGCCGGCATGACCGATGCCATCGGCCTGCTGGCGCTGGGCGACTTCGTGTCGTTCATGAGCGGTAACACTACGCGCCTGGCCGTCGCCATCAGCGATGCGGACCTGCCCCTGGTGCTGCGCCTGAGTGCTGCGGTGCTGGGCTTTGTCGTCGGCAACGCCCTGGGCGTGCTGCTGGCGCGCGGTTTCCGCCGTCGAGCCTGGCCGGTGCTGCTGGTGGTCGCCGCCCTGCTGGCCTTTGCAGCCGCATGGCCCTTGGCAGTGACCTTTCCAGCGTTACTCGCTGCCACGCTGGCCATGGGCATGATCAATGCCGTGGTCGAACAGGTGAACGGCCTGCCGATCGGCCTGACATATGTCACCGGCGCCCTGTCACGCTTCGGTCGCGGGCTGGGGCGCTGGCTACTGGGCGAACGGCGCAATGGCTGGCGGGTGCAACTGGTACCTTGGGCCGGCATGCTGCTGGGCGCCGCGCTGGGTGCCTGGCTAGAGCACCACCTGGGCCTGCAGGCGCTGGCCGGCAGCTGCGCGCTGGCCTGCGTGCTGGCCCTGGTGTCGCGGTTCATTCCACGGACATGGCTGCGTGGCTACATGCCGCACTGATCACTCGATGCGCGGGTGCTGCTGCACCAGCAACTTGCGCTTGGCCTCCAGTTCGGCAATCTGCGCATCGATGTCCTCGATCCGTTGCTCGATGTTGTCGTGATGCTCCTGCAGCAGCTCACGCGCTTCCTCGATATCCGATGCTGCCGGTGCCGCGCCGCGCAGCGGTTTGTTGGCGGTTTCCTTCATGGTCAGGCCGGTGACCAGCCCCACGGCCGCGATCACCATCAGGTAATAGGCCGGCATGTACAGGTTGCCAGTACTCTCCACCAGCCAGGCGGCGATGGTCGGGGTAAGGCCGGCTATCAGCACCGAGATATTGAAGGCGCTGGCGAGGGCGCTGTAGCGGATGTGTGTGGGGAACATTGCCGGTAGTGTCGAGGCCATCACGCCGATGAAGAAGTTCAGCAGCACGGCAATGATCAGCAGCCCGGCAAAAATCACCCCCAGCACGCCGCTGTTGATCAGCATGAATGCCGGGATGGCCAGCACCAACAGGCCGACGCTGCCGACGATGATGAACGGTCGACGGCCGAACTTGTCGCTGAGCAGCCCGATCATGGGCTGCACGAACAGCATGCCGACCATGATCGCGATGATGATCAGCACGCCATGATCTTCGCTGTAATGCAGGTTGTGCGACAGGTAGCTGGGCATGTACGTGAGCAACATGTAGTAGGTGACGTTGGTGGCAATAACCACGCCGATGCAGGTCACCAGGCTGCGCCAGTGTTGGGTGGCCACTTCCTTGAACGACACTTTCGGCCCGGTCGCCAGGCCTTCGCGGTCGCCTTTCTCCAGCTTGTCGACGTGCTGCTGGAAGGCTGGCGTCTCCTCCAGCGCATGACGCAGGTACAGGCCGATGATGCCCAGCGGCAAGGCGAGGAAGAACGGCAGGCGCCAACCCCATTCGAGGAACTTTTCCTCACCCAGCACCGTAGAGATCAACACCACCACACCGGCACCCAACACGAACCCGGCGATCGAGCCGAAATCCAGCCAACTGCCGAGAAACCCCCGTTTACGGTCAGGGGCATATTCGGCGACGAAGATCGACGCACCGGTGTACTCGCCCCCCACCGAGAAGCCCTGGGCCATCTTGGCCAGCAGCAACAGGATCGGCGCCCAGATACCGATGCTGGCATAGGACGGTATCAGGCCGATGGCGAAGGTACTGAGCGACATGATCACGATGGTTGCAGCAAGGATTTTCTGCCGCCCGAACCGATCGCCCAGGGCACCGAAGAACAGCCCGCCCAGAGGCCTGATCAGAAACGGCACCGAGAACGTGGCCAACGCCGCGATCATCTGCACGCTTGGGTCGGCGTTGGGGAAGAATACCTTGCCAAGGGCATAGGCGACGAAGCCGTAGACGCCGAAGTCGAACCACTCCATGGCGTTGCCCAATGCGGCCGCGGTGATTGCCTTGCGCATCTTGCCATCGTCGACAATGGTGATGTCCTTCAGGCCGATTGGCTGGAGGTTTTTCTTGCGAGGTTTCATGTCCGTATCCCTGTCGATGAATGCTCTAAGGGATGAGATACAACGGGACACTAAATAATTCAGCGCTTACTGCTTTTTTGTGATTTTCCTCGCCGGTTGCTGCGCAGCAAGAAAAAGCCGCTGCGATGACAGCGGCTTGCAGGGGCAGCGGCTCGCGGTCAGATACCTTCGCGGGCCAGGTCCATGGCGAAGTAGGTGAGGATCAGGTCGGCACCGGCACGCTTGATCGCGCCGATGCTTTCACGCACCACCCGGCCTTCATCGATGGCGCCCGCCAGGCCACCGAACTTGATCATCGCGTATTCACCGCTTACCTGGTAGGCCGCCAGCGGCAGGCGCGATGCTGCACGGATATCGGCGATCACGTCGAGGTAGGCACCAGCCGGCTTGACCATCAGCACATCAGCCCCTTCCTGCTCGTCGAGCAGTGACTCACGCACGGCTTCGCGGCGGTTCATCGGGTTCATCTGGTAGCTCTTGCGGTCGCCCTTCAGCGCGGTACCACCGGCTTCACGGAACGGACCATACAGCGACGAAGCGAACTTGGTGGAATAGGCCATGATCGCGGTGTCGTGGAAGCCGGCACCGTCCAGGGCGCTGCGGATGGCCTGGACCTGGCCGTCCATCGCCGCCGACGGGGCAATGAAATCGGCACCGGCAGCGGCGGCGATGACTGCCTGCTTGCCCAGGTTGGCCAGGGTGGCGTCGTTGTCCACGCCGTGGTCGTGCAGCACACCGCAGTGGCCGTGGCTGGTGTATTCGCAGAAGCAGGTGTCGGACATCACCACCATTTCCGGCACGGTGTCCTTGCAGATGCGCGACATGCGCGCGACCAGGCCGTTTTCGTTCCAGGTGTCGCTGCCGACGGCGTCCAGGTTGTGCGAAACGCCAAAGGTCATAACCGACTTGATACCGGCGCGGGCATAGCGCTCGATTTCCTGCGCAAGCAGCTTCTCGGGGATGCGGTTGACGCCTGGCATGCTGGTGATCGGCACGAAGTCATCGATGCCCTCTTCGACGAAGATCGGCAGGATCAGGTCTTCAAGGCGGAACTCGGTTTCCTGGAAGATCGTGCGCAGGGACTCGTTCTGGCGTAGGCGGCGTGGACGAACGGACGGAAATTGGTTGGACATGACAGCTCCAGGGAATTTGAACGGCGTATACCTTATGCCTGTCACGCGCCAGTGAAAAGGCCAGATGACGAGATATTGTCTTGCGTCAAAGGCAATGGCTGCATTTTTCCTGTGCCGGCCTCTTCGCGGGTAAACCCGCTCCCACAAGTACAGCGCGATCCTGTGGGAGCGGGTTTACCCGCGAAGAGGCCAGTGCAGACAACCTATTACTGAAGCCAGGGCGGCGTCGGCTCCTCTGCCCTCGCCGCCCCATGCTCTGCCTCGGCGCGCGCCGCGCGGCGCCGGGCATCATCCAGCCGGGCTGCGTCAATTTCGCGCATCACGCCGCTTACGTCGGCTTCATGTTCGTCATCCTCGAACACGCCGGTCAATTCGCTATCAGGCAGCAATTTGCCGGCCTCGTACAAGGCCCACATTTCCTGCGCATAGCGGGTACTTTTCAGCTCCGGCGCAAAGCGCCCGAAATAATGGGCCATGTTCGCCACGTCGCGCTGCAGCATGCTGAAGGCATGGTTGTTGGCCGCGGCATCCACCGCCTGCGGCAGGTCGATGATCACCGGCCCGTCCGGGCCTAGCAGCACGTTGAACTCGGACAGGTCACCATGCACCAGCCCGGCACATAGCATCAGCACGATCTGGCGAATGACGAAGGCGTGGTACGTACGGGCATCCTCGGCCTCGAGGTGCACGTCGTTCAAGCGTGGGGCCGCGTCCCCGTCGGCATCGGTGACCAGCTCCATCAACAGCACGCCGTCCTGGAAGTCGTAAGGCTTGGGCACCCGCACGCCAGCGCCGGCCAGGCGGAACAGCGCCGCCACTTCGGCGTTCTGCCAGGCGTCTTCGGCTTCCTTGCGGCCGTACTTGCTGCCCTTGGCCATGGCCCGGGCCTGACGGCTGTTACGTACCTTGCGGCCTTCCTGGTACTCGGCGGCCTGGCGGAAACTGCGCTTGTTGGCTTCTTTATAGACCTTGGCGCAGCGTACCTGGCTGCCGCAGCGCACCACATACACGGCGGCTTCCTTGCCGCTCATCAACGGCCGCAGGACTTCGTCGACCAGGCCGTCTTCGATCAGGGGTTCGATTCTTTTCGGTGTCTTCATCAGGCTGTGTTCGGGGTCCTGGCTGTGATGGCGGACATCCTCTCACAGCCTGATGCGACTTGCTCGTCTGTCTGCAATGACCCAATCGTCAGGCCGTACTTCAGGCACTCTGCCCCACACGAGTCACCGGTGCCCCGCGTGCCCGACGCCGCGTGACCAGCAGGCCCGAACACACCACCAGCACCGCCAGCACCATGGTCGATACCACTTCAAGGCGGTGGTCCGGACGGAACAGCATCAACACCAGCACACCGCTGATAAACAGGATCACGCCCCAGGTCAGCCACGGGAACAGCCACATGCGGTAGCCCAACGTCTTGCCCTGTGCGGTCAGGCGCTGGCGCAGGCGCAGCTGGGAAACGGCGATCACCAGGTACACCAGCAGGGCAATGGCGCCGGAGCTTGCCATGAGGAAGCCGAACACCTTGGCCGGCACCAGGTAGTTGGCAATCACCGCCAGGAACGCTGCACCGGTAGACAGCAGCACCGCCACCACCGGCGTGCCACTGCGGCTGGTCACCTGGGCGCAGGCCGGGGCGTCACCGCGACGGCTCAGCGAATAGACCATGCGCGAAGCGGTGTACAGCGAGGAGTTGAGGCAGCTGGTCACCGAGGTCAGCACCACGAAGTCGATGATGGCCTTGGCATTCGGTACCCCGAGGGTGTCCAGCACCGTGACATAGGAGCCTTCGGTGGCCAGGCGCGGGTCGGTCCAGGGCACCAGCGCGATGACAATGAAGATCGACAGAATGTAGAACAGCGTGATGCGCCAGATCACCGAATTGGTGGCCTTGGAAATATGCTTGCCTGCCTCGTCGGATTCGGCGGCAGCGATGGTTACCACCTCGGCCCCGAGGAACGAGAACATGGTAATCAGCATGGCACTCAGCACCGCACCAAACCCGTTGGGCATGAAACCGCCGCTATCCCACAGGCGCGATACGCCACTGACACCGGAGCCTGGCAGCAGGCCGAAGATGGCGCACACCCCCAGCGCGATGAAACCGACGATGGCCACCACCTTCACCAGCGCCAGCCAGAACTCGAACTCACCGTAGTTCTTCACGCTGAACAGGTTGGTGGCGGTCAGCAACAGGGTAATCACCAACGACAGGACCCAGATCTCCAGCTGCGGGACCCAGGAATTTATGATGGTGGCGGCGATGTTGGCCTCGATGGGGATGATCAGTACCCAGAACCACCAGTACAGCCAGCCGATGGTGTAGCCGGCCCACTTGCCAATGGCAAGATCGGCATAGGTAGAGAACGAACCGGTGTCTGGCGACGCAACGGCCATTTCGGCCAGCATGCGCATCACCAGCACCACCAGTGCGCCGGCCAGGATATAGGCCAGGATGGTGGCGGGCCCTGCTTCGGCAATGGCGCGGCCGGAGCCGACGAACAGGCCGGCGCCGATCACGCCGGCAATGGACAGCATGGTGACATGCCGGGATTTCAATCCATGACTCAAATTGTTCTTGTGGGTTTGCATGGCGCTACCTTGTTGTTTTTGTCATGCCCACGCAGGGGCCGCCGGCTTGCACGTCACCGACGCAGGCGCGAAAAAGCCCGCCCTGCCCCAGATGGTGAGTAGGGCAGTACGGGTTGAGTAAAACGAAACCGCAGAACGTGTTACGGGCAGGTCAGCCGCCAGCCCGTTGACGAGGCGCCAGGTCGGCCTTGGGGAAACTGCCGCCCTGCCGGCCGACCTGCTCGCATACCTTGTCGACGATGTAGGCACCGATCGGGATGGCGGAGGTGGCGGCCGGCGATGGTGCGTTGCACACATTGACGCTGCGCGCGGTGTTGACGAAC
Source organism: Pseudomonas putida (assembly GCA_029953615.1). Lineage (NCBI taxonomy): Bacteria > Pseudomonadati > Pseudomonadota > Gammaproteobacteria > Pseudomonadales > Pseudomonadaceae > Pseudomonas > Pseudomonas putida. Next base: position 5,459,176 of record CP124529.1, read on the forward strand.
AGGAAGTCGTCGATCAGCTTGCCGTCACGCGACACGGCCTGGGCACGCACGCCGGCCGGGTATGGCGTGAGGTCGGTCTTGGTGATGCTCGGGCAGTACTTCTGTACCTGCTTGAGGTAGCCACCCTTGAACAGCGAGTTCTTCATCTCGATCAGGCCAGGGCGGAAGTTCTTCGCCAGCACCTTGAGGATGCCCGGGGTGGTCAGGGTCTGGAACAGGTCGGCCGGGCTGACGTCGGTCTTGCGGTAGCCCTCGCGCTTCATCGCCAGCACGGCGTTGGGGCCGACGGTGACGGTGCCGTCGATCATGCGCGTCAGGTGCACCCCCAGGAACGGCATGGACGGGTCGGGAATCGGGTAGATCAGGTGGTTGACAATCTGGTTGTGCTGTTTGGGCAACAAATAGTACTCGCCCCGGAACGGGCAGATGACGAACTCGGTACGCAAGCCCAGCATGCTCACCACGCGGTCGGCCATCAAGCCCGAGCAAGTCACCAGGAAACGGCTGCGCAATTCGTCAGCCTGCGTGCGTACGATCACTTCGCTGGCCAGTTCCTGCAGGCCGACCACCTCGGCGCCATAGCGGATTTCACCCCCGGCGCGCTGGAACTCGGCCCCCATGGCCGCAGTCACTTCAGCATAATTGACGATGCCGCTGGAGGGCACGAAGATGCCACCCATGCCAACGATATTGGGCTCGCGCTCGCGCAGCTCGGCCGCCGACAGCCAGTAGCGCTCCAGGCCATTGGCCGCGGTGCGCTCCCACAGCGCCTTCATGCGCTGCATTTCAAGGTCGTTGGTGGCCACCAGCAGCTTGCCGCACTCATCGAAGCGGATCCCGTGCCGGGTGCAGAAGGCCTTGGTGGCCTTGTTGCCTTCCAGGCAGAAGCGCGCCTTGAGGCTGCCGGGGGTGTAGTACACGCCGGCGTGGATCACGCCGCTGTTGTGGCCGGTCTGGTGGCGGGCCGGGCCGGACTCTTTCTCCAGCAGGAGAATCTTCGCATCCGGGTAGACCTTGATCAGGTGCATGGCCGTGGACATGCCCACAATGCCACCGCCAATGATGATGAAATCGTACACAGCCTTACCTCACACGCAGGCATTGCCTGACTGGCTCACCAAGGCCCGCGCGGGCCCTGGTGGCATCGTTTTGTGCAAAGACGCGTGGGCGGGCGCCCGCCCCGCGCCCTGTCATTATTGCCCGCGCTGGTACAGCGGCTTGGGGAAGGCTACGTAGCCGCGCTGGCGCATCAGCTCGCGGCGCAGGCCTTCGTGCGGCGTGAAGCGGTCGCGGCCATGCAGCCAGAACAGGTTGTTGATCAGCAGGAAGCTACCCACGCCCACCGGTACCGAAAGCTTCTTCGCGCTGCCCTCCAGCGATTCGGACAAGGCGTTCAGCCAGATGCCCTCCTCGTAATTTTCCGGCTGCACGAACTGATCAATGTAGCGCATGGTCGGGCGGCCTTCGGCATCGGTGTCGAACACCGAGTGGAACACATCCTCGGACACTTTCTTGCTCGGCGGTGCGGTCCAGCGCATTTCGCGACGGGCCAGCGGGTGACGGAAGAATTCGTCGCACTGCTCCCAGTCGTCGAGGTGCAGCAGCAGCGAGTTGCCGCCTTCCATGTTCTTTTCGTCGATTTTCAGCATCAGCACGTAGTCGGTGATCTGGTTGACGAAGGTGCCGTCGTTGTGCAGCTCCATGACCCGGTGCGGCTGGCGCAGGTAGCTGTCGGAGTTGTCGCTGTTGACCACTACGAAGCGGGCATAGAACTGACCGCTCATGGCATCGTAGTTGGAGCGCCCGATCAGGTGTGCGCAGGCGGTGGTGAACTTGACCATGTCCTCGGCCTGGCTCACGTCATCCAGGCCGACCGGGGTGATCAGCATGCCGCCGCTGGCGCGGTTGAGGATGGTGTTGAGCAGCACCGGGCGCAGGGTGCCCTGGCACAGCTCGTCGAGGATCTCGCCAACACGGAAACGCAGGAACGACTTGTATTCCAGCGCCTGCACCGGCCACTGGGCAACGGCCTGGACGAACGCTTCGACCGTTTCACGGGCAAAGGTGATCTCAAGCAGGCGTGGCGACTGTTTCGAGGGAGCGATGGTGTAACCACGCGGTTCGAGCGGCAGCGGCATCACAAGTTCGTCGATCTGCGTAAAAGCGTTCATGGCAGTTTCCTGGCAAAAAAGGTGGGTGGCGCCGTCCGGTCATGACCTGGATCAGTGCGGGCGAGGTAAAAATATCGCCACAAACACAAAATGTCTACATTTTTATTATTCAGCGACAAAACACATGTTTGTCCATTGTTTTTCGCCAGCGAACGCTTTCGGTATGATCGGCAAAACGGTTTGAGGAACAGGACCTTGGAAGCGCTCGCCCCCCGACAAAACTCAGCATTCAGCGGGTATGAGAGGCTCAAGAAGGACATCATCCGCGGCGTCTTCAAGCCCGGAGAAAAGCTGTTGATGAGCACCCTTAAGGAACGCTACGACCTGGGCGTGGGCCCACTGCGGGAAGCACTTTCGCAGCTGGTGGCCGAGCACCTGGTCAATGCGATCAGCCAGAAAGGCTACCGCGTGGCGCCCATGTCGCTGGACGAGATGAACGACATCTACGATGCCCGTGCCAACCTGGAGGCAATGATCATCACCCTGGCCATCGAGCGTGGCGACGACGCCTGGGAGGCGTCGGTACTGGCCCACTCGCATACCTTGGCCAAGGTGGTGGAAGTCAAGACCCGCGAGCAGCGCCTGGATGTCTGGGACGAGCGGCACAAGGCGTTCCATACGGCGATTGCATCGGGCTGCGGCTCCAAGCACCTGCTGCAGGCGCGCACCTACCTGTTCGACCAGGCCGAGCGCTACCGGCACCTGTGGTTGACCCAGACGGTGTTTTCCGAACAGGCCCTGGAGCTCAAGCGCCAGGAGCATGCGGCACTGGTGGAAGTGATCCTGGCCCGCGACGCCAAGCGCGCCAGTGCCATGATGCGTTCGCACCTGATGACTCCAGTGCCGATCATTGCGCAGATCATGCATGCCGAGGGGATTGGCACACGCTGAGAGGTAGCCTTGTACCTGTAAGGGCCCTATCGCCGGCAAGCCAGCTCCCACAGGTACTGCGCTGCCCTCAGGGCCCATGGGATCTCTGTGGGAGCTGGCTTGCCGGCGATGGGGCCCTGACGGCAAACACCCTAGATGAATTTTTCTTAAATCGCCGTTTGGCTATTCTTTGGCACAATCAAGTCTCCATTAGATGCCCAGGAACCAGCATGCCTCGCGTACTGACCATCGAAGACGACGCCGTCACCGGCCAGGAAATCGTCGCCGAACTTACCAGCCACGGCCTGGAGGTGGATTGGGCCGATAATGGCCGTGAAGGCCTGGCCAAGGCCATTGCCGGCGGCTACGACCTGATCACCCTGGACCGCATGCTGCCCGAGGTCGACGGGCTGACCATCGTTACCACCCTGCGCAGCCTCAAGATCGCCACGCCGATTCTGATGATCAGCGCCCTCTCCGACGTCGACGAGCGGGTACGCGGCCTGCGTGCCGGGGGTGACGACTACCTGACCAAACCGTTCGCCTCCGACGAGATGGCCGCGCGAGTCGAAGTACTGCTACGCCGCAACAGCGTGCCCATGACCCAGACCCGCCTGCAGGTTGCCGACCTGCAACTGGACCTGATCAGCCACGAGGCCCGCCGTGGCGAGCAGACCCTCAATCTGCTGCCCACCGAGTACAAGTTGCTGGAGTACCTGATGCGCCATAGCGGTCAGGTGATCACGCGGATGATGATTTTCGAGGAAGTCTGGGGCTACCACTTCGACCCGGGCACAAACTTGATAGACGTGCACATCGGCCGCCTGCGCAAGAAAATCGACTCACCCGGCCAGCAGCCGCTGATCCGTACGGTACGGGGCTCCGGCTATGCCATTGCTGAACCCGTCTAAAGGCTGGAGCTCCTCGACCAGCCGCCTGCTTGCGCTGTACAGCTTTCTGTTCGTGGCCTGGAGCAGCATCCTCATGGGGGTGCTGTACTTCGAGGTGTCCAGCTACCTGAACAAGCTCACCCGCCATTCCATGCTGCAACGCCAGCACCTGTTCGCACACATGAGCGGTAAACAGCTGGACGACGCCCTGGTCGCCAGCCAGGCCTTCGAAGAACGCAGCTTCGACGCCTATGGCCTGTTCGACAGCCAGCTCAACCCGATTGGCGGGCGCATTCGCGCCGTCCCGCCAGAGCTGGGGCTGGACGGCAAGGTTCACGAACTCAAACGCTGCCTGGACGCCGACGACCCGCACATGCCACGCGACAGCTGCGACGCGGTAGCGATCAAGGTGCAGGATGGCCGCTGGCTGGTGCTGGTGCGCGACAACGGCTCGCTGTTCGTGGTCACCCGCATCATCCTGCATGCCCTGCTCTGGGGCATCTCGCTGACCCTGATCCCGGGCTTTGCCGGCTGGTACCTGTTAAGGCGCCGGCCGCTCAAGCGCATCCGCGCGATCCAGGCCCAGGCCGAACTGATCGTCGCCGGCGACCTTACCCACCGCCTGCCGTTGTCAGCCCGCCGTGATGAGCTGGATATGCTGGCGGCCATCGTCAACGCCATGCTCGATCGCATCGAGCGGCTGATGCACGAGGTAAAGGGCGTGTGCGACAACATCGCCCACGACCTGCGCACCCCGCTCACCCGCCTGCGCGCCCAGCTGTACCGCATTCGCCAGCAAAGTGAGGTGGACTCCACCCAGGCCGAGGCGCTGGACCAGGCTATCGGCGAAACCGACACGCTGATGGCGCGTTTTCGCGGTTTGTTGCGCATCAGCGAACTGGAAGACCGCCAGCGGCGGGCCGGCTTCGTCCAGCTTGACCCGCACGAACTGCTGGTGGAGTTGCACGACTTCTACCTGCCCTTGGCCGAAGATGGCGGCATCCGCCTGGAACTGCGGCAACCGGATGAGCTGCCGGCATTGCACGGTGACCGCGAGCTGCTGTTCGAGGCGCTGGCCAACCTGGTGGGTAACGGCATCAAGTTCACGCCCGAGGGTGGGCTGGTACGGATTACTGCCACGCAGGATGACAAGGGCCTGCAGCTGGCCATCGAGGACAGCGGACCGGGTATTCCTGAAGAGGAACGGGCGGCAGTGCTGAAGCGCTTCTACCGTAGCGATGAAGGCCATCGCCATGCGGGGTTCGGGCTGGGGTTGTCGATCGTTGCGGCGATCGTCGACCTGCACGGGTTCGGGCTGGAGGTGGGGGAAAGCGAGCTGGGTGGGGCCAGATTGGTGTTGCACTGCCCGTTGGCCGGGTTGGCTAAATAAAAGCGGGGCCGCTTTGCGGCCCATCGCGACACAAGGCCGCTCCTACAAGGATCGCGCAAGCATTGAATGCGGCGCTGATCCTGTAGGAGCGGCCTTGTGTCGCGACGGGCTGCAGAGCAGCCCCCTTGAAACCGATCAGTCGGCCAGACGCCAGGTAGTCCCGCCCTTGCCGTCTTCCAGCACCACACCCATGGCAGTCAGCTGGTCGCGAATGCGGTCGGACTCGGCCCAGTTCTTGTCCGCACGCGCCTGCAGGCGCGCCTGGATCAAGCCTTCGACCTCAGCGGCATTCACCTTGCCTTCGGCACCGGCACGCAGGAAGTCATCGGCTTCCAGCTGCAGCACACCCAGCACATCACCCAGCTCGCGCAGGCGACCGGCCAGGCCGGCAGCCGCGTCCAGGTCGCTGTCGCGCAGGCGGTTGATCTCGCGCACCAGGTCGAACAGCACGGCGCAGGCTTCGGGGGTGCCGAAGTCGTCGTTCATCGCCACGCTGAAGCGCTCGACAAATTCTTCGCCGCCCTTCGCCGCCACCCGTGGCAAGCCACGCAAAGCGTGGTAGAAGCGCTCCAGTGCGCCCTTGGCATCGCGCAGGCTGTCTTCCGAGTAGTTGATCGCGCTGCGGTAGTGGCTGGCCACCAGCAGGTAGCGCACCACTTCCGGGTGGTACTTCTCGAGCACGTCGCGGATGGTGAAGAAGTTGTTCAACGACTTGGACATCTTCTCGCCATTGATTCGGATCATGCCGCAGTGCATCCAGGCATTGGCGTACTGCTTGCCGGTGGCCGCCTCGCTCTGGGCAATCTCGTTCTCGTGGTGCGGGAACTCCAGATCGCTGCCGCCGCCGTGGATGTCAAAGCTCTCACCCAGGCAGCAGGTGGACATCACCGAGCATTCGATGTGCCAGCCCGGACGCCCCGGGCCCCATGGCGATTCCCAACTCGGCTCGCCCGGCTTGACGCCCTTCCACAGCACGAAGTCCAGCGGGTCCTGCTTGGCTTCGTCAACCTCTATACGGGCACCGATGCGCAGGTCTTCGATCTTCTTGCGCGACAGCTTGCCGTAGCCGACGAACTTGCCGACGCGGTAGTACACGTCGCCGTTGCCGGGGGCGTAGGCGTAACCCTTGTCGATCAGGGTCTGGATCATCGCGTGCATGCCGGCAATATGGTCGGTGGCCCGTGGCTCCTGGTCCGGCGGCAGGATGTTCAGGCGGCGCTCGTCTTCGTGCATCGCGTCGATCATGCGGGCGGTCAGGGCGTCGAAGCTTTCGCCGTTCTCGTTGGCCCGGTTGATGATCTTGTCATCGATGTCGGTGATGTTGCGCACGTAGGTCAGCTCGTAGCCGCTCTTGCGCAGCCAGCGGGTGACCAGGTCGAAAGCCACCATGCTGCGGCCATGGCCCAGGTGGCAATAGTCGTATACGGTCATGCCGCACACGTACATGCGCACCTTGTTGCCATCCAGCGGCTTGAAGACTTCCTTCGCTTTGCTCAGCGTGTTGTAGATGGTAAGCACGGCGGTTCCTCAGCTGCCCCAGGAGTCACGCAGGGTGACGGTGCGGTTGAACACCGGGCGACCCGGCTGGCTGTCTTTCAGGTCGGCGCAGAAGTAGCCTTCGCGTTCGAACTGGAAGCGGTCCTCGGGCTGCGCCTGTGCCAGCGACGGCTCGGCACGGCAGCCGCTGAGCACTTGCAGCGAGCCGGGGTTGATGTTGTCCAGGAAGCTGCCGCCCTCCTCGGTCTTTTCCGGGTTCGGCGAGCGGAACAGGCGGTCGTACAGGCGCACTTCGCACTCGACGCTGCCCTCGGCCGGCACCCAGTGGATCACGCCCTTGACCTTGCGGCCTTCGGGGTTCTTGCCCAGGGTGTCCGGGTCGTACGAGCAGCGCAGCTCGACGATGTTGCCATCGGCATCCTTGATCGCCTCGTCGGCGCGGATCACGTAGCTGCCGCGCAGGCGCACTTCACCGGCCGGTTCCAGGCGCTTGTAGCCCTTCGGTGGCTCTTCCATGAAGTCGTCACGATCGATGTACAGCTCACGGGAGAACGGCAGCACGCGCACGCCCATGTCTTCCTTCGGGTGGCGCGGCAGTTCGAGCTGCTCGACCTGGCCTTGCGGATAGTTGGTGATGACCACTTTCAGCGGGCGCAGCACGCACATGGCGCGCGGCGCGGTGCGGTCAAGGTCGTCACGGATGCTGAACTCGAGCATCGACATGTCGACCACGCCGTCGGAACGGTTGGTACCGATCATTTCGCAGAAATTGCGGATCGAAGCCGGGGTGTAGCCGCGGCGACGGAAACCGGACAGGGTCGACATGCGTGGGTCGTCCCAGCCTTCAACGTGCTTTTCGTCGACCAGCTGCTTGAGCTTGCGCTTGGACGTGATGGTGTAGTTCAGGTTCAGGCGGCTGAACTCGTACTGGCGCGGGTGTGCCGGCACCGGCAGGTTGTCGAGGAACCAGTCGTACAGCGGACGATGCCCTTCGAACTCCAGGGTGCAGATCGAGTGGGTGATGCCCTCGATGGCGTCCGACTGGCCATGGGTAAAGTCGTAGTTCGGGTAGATGCACCACTTGTCACCGGTCTGGTGATGGTGGGCATGGCGAATACGGTACAGGATCGGGTCGCGCAGGTTCATGTTCGGCGAGGCCATGTCGATCTTGGCCCGCAGCACGCGCTCGCCATCCTTGAACTCGCCGGCCTTCATGCGGGCGAACAGGTCGAGGTTTTCGTCGACGCTGCGCTCGCGGAACGGGCTGTTCTTGCCCGGTTCCTTGAGGTTGCCACGATATTCCTTGGCTTGCTCAGGGGTAAGGTCGCAAACGTAGGCCTTGCCACGCTTGATCAGCTCGACCGCCCAGTCGTGCAGCTGGTCGAAGTAGTCGGAGGCGTAGCGCACGTCGCCGGCCCAGTCGAAGCCCAGCCACTTGACATCGCTCTGGATGGCGTCGATGTACTCCTGGTCTTCCTTGGCCGGGTTGGTATCGTCGAAACGCAGGTGGCAAACGCCCCCGAACTCCTTGGCCAGGCCGAAGTTGACGCAGATCGACTTGGCGTGACCGATATGCAGGTAACCATTGGGTTCCGGCGGGAAACGGGTGACGATGCTGCTGTGCTTGCCCGAGTCCAGGTCAGCCTGGATGATCGGCCGCAGGAAGTTCGCAGGGACAGCGGGGGCGCCTTTGGCAGCGGCGTTGGGCGCGTTGTCGGCAGTGGGCTTGCTCATAGGATCCTTGAATGCACGTGTCCGGCCTGGGTAGGCCGATTGAATCAAAGGGCCTATCATAGCCGAAGCAGTCAAGCTGCTGACAGCCGGGCCCGGACAAACTGGCGTGATTTATCACGGCTTTTTGCCGCAGCCTGGCAAAATGGCCAGTGCGCGCCATGTGTCGCGATCGCCTGATCCTGCGTCAGGTGATAACCCGCGCCCTGCGCACCCTAATTCCCGATTGCCTTGAAAGAGCGAGTTTCAGCATGTCCAAAGTCAAACTGAGCACCAACCACGGCGACATCGTCCTGCAACTGGACGCCGAGAAAGCGCCGCTGACTACCGAAAACTTCGTTCAGTACGTCAAGGACGGCCACTACAATGGCACCGTGTTCCACCGCGTAATCAAGGGCTTCATGATCCAGGGCGGCGGCTTCGAGCCGGGCATGAGCCAGAAGAAAACCCGCGCCAGCATCCAGAACGAAGCCGACAACGGTCTGAAAAACAAGAAGTACAGCATCGCCATGGCACGTACCATGGAGCCGCACTCCGCCTCGGCGCAGTTCTTCATCAACTCCTCCGACAACGACTTCCTCAACCACAGCGGCAAGAACGTGCAAGGCTGGGGCTACGCGGTATTCGGCGAAGTGATCGAAGGCCGTGAAATCGTCGACGCCATCGAAAAGGTCGCCACCGGTTCCAAGGCTGGCCACCAGGACGTGCCGAAAGACGACGTCATCATCGAGAAAGCCGAGATCATTGAGTGATCCTGCTGATCTCCGATCTGCACCTGCAAGAAGAACGCCCGGACATTACCCGGGCGTTTCTTGATCTGCTCGATGGCCGCGCCCGTCACGCCCAGGCGTTGTACATCCTTGGCGACTTCTTCGAAGCCTGGATCGGCGACGATGCCATGACCCCCTTCCAGCAGTCGGTCTGCCACGCCATGCGTCGGCTGAGCGACAGCGGCACGGCCATCTACCTGATGCATGGCAACCGTGACTTCCTGATCGGCCAGGCCTTCTGCGACGCTGCCGGCTGCAGGTTGCTGCACGACCCCTGCGTGATCGAACTGGGCGGTGAACAGGTGCTGCTGATGCATGGCGATACCTTGTGCACCCGCGACCTGGCCTACATGAAAATGCGCCGTCTGCTGCGCAACCGGCTGAGCCTGTGGGTGTTGCGGCACCTGCCGCTGTCGGTCCGCTACAAGCTGGCACGCAAGCTACGCAGCGAAAGCCGCACGCAAACGCGAATGAAGTCCACCGAGATTGTCGATGTCACGCCGGAGGAAGTGCCGAAGGTGATGGCGGCGCATGGTGTGCGCACGTTGGTGCATGGGCATACCCATCGGCCGGCGATACACAAGCTGGTGGTGGACGGGCAACCGGCACGGCGTATCGTGCTGGGCGACTGGGACCGCCGCGGCTGGGCATTGCAGGTTGACGAGCAAGGGTTTCAACTGGCGCCGTTCGAGTTTTCCTGAACGGCCCAGTCGCCTTCTTCGCGGGCTCGCCCGCCCACAGGCACTGCACCCGGGCAACAAGCGGTGCGGTACCTGTGGGAGCGGGCAAGCCCGCGAAGAGGCCAGCATGCCTTACTGCTGAACCACCGCCCCCTTGTCCCCTTCACTGATCACCACTTCCCGGTACTCCGGGTCTGCCTTGATCTGCGCCTCGGTAAACGGAAGCACCGCCAGTTGCCCGGCCGCGAACGCCTTGGTCTGGTCACCGGCGTGGATCGAAGCCGCTTCACTCGACTGGGAAAACGCCAGCAGCCCGCGGGCCTCTGGCCCCTTGTCGGTAAAGCTGACCAGTTGCAGGTAGCTGGTACCACTGACCACCAGCCGCTTGCCCTGCCCGTGCGGCACGCTGTAGATCGCGTTGTATACGCCCAATGCCTGCGGGCCACCCGGCACCGGCGTGCCATTACTCGCATGTTGCACCTGCCCCCAACGCGCCTCCCCTGTTATACCGCTATCACTCACCTGCTTGAGCGAAGCCAGCGCGGCCTGGTGCAGCAGTTTGCGCACGGCTGCTTGCTCGACCGCCAACCCACGCGGGGTATGCTGCGGATCGGCCGGGTCAAAGGCCACCCGCCAGCTTTCCGGGTGCTCGGCCAAGGCATCGAACAGGTTCTGGAAATGCACCAGGCCAATGCCGCTCTCCAGGTCAGCCTTGCCATTCCAGGTCGCCAGGCTGCTGCATACGGCCCGCACATCCGCATCGGCGCCCTTGCACCATTGCAGCAGGTCTGGCAGTACCAGGCTGGCCAGATAAACCTCATCATCGGTCACCATGCGCTGCAGGTCGTCAGCACCCAACCGGGCCTTACCCTGCAGGCGGTGCAGGGCAAAGCGGCCACGCATGCCCAGCGGCTGGTCACTGCGGCTGACCAGCGGCGAATAACCGGTCAACGGCTGCGCCGGGTTGGCCATCCAGGCCGGGTCGTTGGAGTTCTGCACGAAGTCTTCGCGCTCCAGACTTGGCAGCAGCCGTGCGGGGAAGATCCCCGGCTGTGCGGCCTGCGCATCCACCTTCCACTGGCACGCGCTGCGTGAGCCATCCAGTACCACCAGGCGCCCCTGTGCCTGCGGGTTGCTGCATGCATCCAGCAATTGCTGATCCACATAAGGCACCACCGACTGGTTCAGGTACAAGGCCTTGCCAGCCTGGTCCACCGCCAGCGTGTTTACCCAGGGAATGCCCTGCACTTGTTCGATCGAGCCTTTCAACGTCGCCAGGCTGTCGGCACGGTTGATCTGGTACCACTGCTGCAACACCCGGGTGTTCTCGAGGTTGGCGTCGCGCAGGCTGTAGGCCGCCTGTGCATCCCAGTCCAGGCGCCCGGGCCACTGCACCAGCGGGCCGAACTGCGAGCTGTAGATCTGGCGCTGCACCTGGCTCAGGCCGCCATCCTCGGCCCTGACCGCAACGCTGACGGTTTGCCGGGTCAGCGGCAGTGATTTGCCATCCAGCAGGTAGCGGGTCGGGTCCTTGGGGTCGAGCTGCAGGCGGTACAGGGTGAAGTGCTTCGACGTGTCGACGGTGTGCGTCCAGGCCAGATGCTGGTTGAACCCGATATTGACCACTGGCAGGCCCGGCAATGCTGCCCCCATCACATCGAGCTGGCCGGGAATGGTCAGCTGCATCTGGTAGAAGCGCATGCCGCCCATCCACGGGAAGTGCGGGTTGGCCAGCAACAGGCCGCGGCCATTGGCCGAACGCTGCGCCCCGACGGCCACCGCATTGCTACCGCGCTCCGCGGCAAAACGTTGCTGCCGGGCCAGCGCCGTGGCGAACCCTGTAGACGCTTGCTGGCTGGCCAGTGTTGGCGGTTGCGCACCCGCCAGTGCTTCGACGAACTGCCCGACACCGCCTTCAGCCAGCAGCCGACGGGTCAGCTTGACCAGGTCTTCGCTGCTGATCGGCCGCAGCCACTCGCCGCTGCCACATTCGGCGGGCAAACCCTGGCTGCGGCGCTCGGCCAGCGCACGGTTGTAACCGCTGGCATAGCCTGCCAGCAGCGCCTTTACCGGCGCCGGCTGCGCCTGCAGGAACGCATCGACTGCCGCCGGCGTGTTGAGCCAGGTGAAGAACACATCGCTGGCCAGGTTGTCACGCTGCTCCAGGGTTTTGCCCTTGGCACCGAAGTAGCGTGAGCGCTCGCCGCTCACGGTCAGCACTTCATTGGCCAACAGGCAGAGGTTGTCCTGGGCGTAGGCGTAGCCGATGCCATAGCCCAGGCCACGTTCGTCCTTGGCCACGATGTGCGGCACCCCGTAACTGGTTCGGCGAATTTGCGCACTGGCATCGGCTGCGGCGGACTGCGCCGGCACTGCAGCGAAGCTGACGGCTACCAGGGCCGCGACCAGGCCAGCGCAAGTCATGGGACGGGAAAGTGGAAACACAGGCACTCCTCGGATTCGGGGTCATCCCGATCAGACGAATGGCCAAATGAAAATTTTACGTACTACAAGCCAATGGAACGTCTTGAACAGAACCAGGCATTTTTTTTGCGATCGGGCTGCAGTTTTTCCGTTCTCATTCGTCCTAGTAAGTGAGGCACCCATATTTCGGGTTCGTCCACGAAAAGGAGCATTCACATGTACAACCCGCATACCTCGAGCCAGGCTGGGCGCGTCCCAGGCAACGCGCCCAATGGACAGGGCGTTTTGGCTGACGAACGCATCGGCAACGAACAGATCCGCGAGCTACTGCGCAGCTTCGGCCTGCGCACCAGCCTGATCCGCCTGAAAGTCATCGATGCCTTGCACGCCGCCGACCGCAATGGCCGCAGCATTGGCGTACGCGGCGTGCACGCGCAGCTGGAACAACTGGACATCCCCCTGTCATTCCTCAGCGTACGCGAAGTGCTCAAGCGGCTGTGCGCCGAGGGCGTCATCCAGCTGGGCAGCGACAAATGCTACAGCCTCAACCCCCAGGCGCGCGCCGTGCTGGAGCAAACGCCTTTGCGCTGAGCGCATGGCCGGCCATGACTGGCCGGCCCGCCAGGCTCAAGGCTTGACCTTGCGTCGCAGAATACCGTTGATCACCACGACCACCACGGCGATGGCGATGGCCAGCATCTGGAAGGTCTGCTCACTGATCGTGCCCTCCTTCTGCAGGTGGGACAGGCCCAGCATCAAGCCCAGTACCACCAGGATGATCAGAAGGGAATATTTGAGGCGCTGCACGTGTGTCATCGAAGGTTCCTTGCAACATCAGGGGCAAATGGCTCGCAACAAGCCGCGGCAATGATACAACGGCCAGCCAGCCCCGGCGCTGCATTTCCTGCTGGGTGGGGCGGCGCCTGCCTGAAAGCATGGGGCTCCCACTCATGCTGGAGGCTCCATGTACAAACCCCTGCTGTTCGCCTCGCTGTTTCTGACACCCTTTTCCCTTCATGCACTGGACACCCGCCAGGTCCCGACCGAGCAACTGCTCGAACTCGGCCGCGAACTGGCTACCCACGCTGGCGCCAGCCAATGGCAACAACTCTGGCAGCGCGTGCGCCAGGCAGGTTACCTGCAAGACAAGGGTGCTCCGCTGCATTTCAGCGTACCGCCGGCGCAACTGCCCGAACTGGCCAGGAAAACCCTGGCCCGGGCCGACCAGGCACGCCCGCTGCACCAGACCCAGGCGCTGTATCGCCGCAGCTTCGCCGGGCTGGTCATCGGCCATCGCGACGGGCAGCCGCTGCATGCGCTATGCCTGCTGGTCGACTGGCGCACGCTGCCACACGGCATGCGCGAGACACCCCAAGCCTACCTGCGCAGCGCCAGCCTTCTGAGCGGCTATCCGTGCGATTGAGGGTTACCCGGCCCAACACGCAATACAGGGCGAGACCTCATGGGAAATCACCCGCTGCAGCCAAATGTTGAAGCCATGTCCTACAACGCCCGATATCGCTGCCTGCAAAAACTGTTCGCTGAAGCTACAACCCCCAACCCATATGCCGCCTAGCGACGCGCCGCGGCTGTCACAGAAAATCCAGTCACACCTTCGACATAACGCCGCTGGTGATCGGGTAGCACAGCCCATCCGCCCCGAAGGAGCGCCATATGCAATTGCCAGACTTGAGCCACATCGATATCAGCCAACTGCCCCACTCGCTGCAGGCCCTGATCGACTGCATCGGCATCGAAAACGCCTACCAGCTGACCTGCGCCTACGGCGGCAGGCCCAAGTACATCCCCAAGCACCGCGAGCGCACCAAGCTTGCCGATGTGTTGCCAGCCGAAGCGCTCGACGCGCTGATCAAGCGCTTTGCCGGTGTGGCCCTGGAAATTCCCAAGGCTGACCACTTCCTGCGTCAGTTGCGCAACCTGCAAATCCAGAAGGAAAGCGCCAACGGCTTGTCCCGCAGCCTGTTGGCCGACAAGTACGGCCTGAGCCTGCGCCAGATTGGCAACATCCGTCGCCAGGCGTAGTTTTTCAACTTGAACAAAAATTTTTTCACAAAAAAATAAAATGAAGTCTCACTTACCGCCCCTACTACCAAGGATCTAACCGATGTTACTAACTCTCATCCTAGTACATAAAGGGATGGCGCTCAGCGCTCAGCGAGTTCATAGTATTGAGGTATTCATGCGCACCTCGGAGCGTCTCCATGAATGGTAAAATCATTTACGGAATCGCCGATCAGCTTTCGGCTCACTGCTGGACCACTCCTCATCACGCCTTCTTGACTAGGTGTAACTGGATCGTCCAAAAAGCTACCGGGGTATTGGGAAGCCATGAGGCTGCCGAACGGTGGCTAACCCATCCCGCTTTGGGACTTGGACACCAAGCGCCTTGCACGATCCTGGGCACCAGCGAGGGCTATACTGAAGTTTATAATTATCTTTGCCGAATTGAGTACTGCATTTACACATAAAACCTACAGATTAACAATAAGGCTGCCATACCAATATCAATTACCTTTGGGCATCAAAATCCATGTCAGCGGCCTTTCCTCTAAGAAACCGCCCCTCAGGACGGCTTCTGGCTGCACATCACTGACGTGAAGAAGAGCTCATCGGGTAAGCCAGCCCTCCACCTCATCTGCCCCGTACTCTGCTTTCCATTCCTTAAGCAGCTTGTGATTGCCCCCTTTGGTCTCGATGATCTCGCCGTTATGCGGGTTTTTGTACTGCTTAACCTTGCGTGCCCGGCGCGGGGCTCTCTCATCGACCGATGAAGCTACAGCACGACGACTGGCTTGTGGATCCAAGATGTTGATCACATCGCGCAGGCTGCAGCCATACTCGGCGAGCAGATCACGAAGCTTGGTCTCGAATGCAATTTCTCTCTGAAGCTCAGAGGAGCTTTTCATTTCTTCCAGCTCAGCTAACTGAGCGGCCAATTTCTGTTCAAGCTGACGAAATTCTGCCAAGCGGGACATAAGTACTTCCTCGTTACCAAATTATATTGATGGATTACATTTAACACATCTGGAAGGATTCCACTTAAATTTTCTTTATAGCCCGATGAATTCCGCCACTACGGCGATTAGGTCAACCAACCTACCGGCCATGGGGTTACCCATACCGTAGCTACGACAAGAGTCCAGCGCGACACATGATGGCTTGGCATACGCCCTATGTTCGCGCTGATCATTTCATGTCTGGCCAACTGATCTGAGCGTCATGGTCATGAAGCACACATTCATTGGACTAATCGGGACAGGCGAGCCGCTGATACGGCAAGCTCTGGAGTCCATTCCTAAAGCCCATGAAGCTGACCCTTCTGGTTTGCCCGCGGATGAGGTGCTGCGTCTTAAACTGTTGACGGATTCGCTTTACCAAGCTGTCATTGATAGTCAGCTTGTCAAAGCTGGCGAGCCACTGCCGATCATTCACTAGGGTGTTTCCATTAAATGACGCAAAAATCACCATTTCTTTATCCTGATCACCCTATGTATACCCAGGCAACGGACGCATTAAAGCGATATCACGAAGCTCAAGCTTCTGGCTGCCCTACCGAAGAAATCGAACGTCTCCTTCAAATTGCGGAAGCAGAGTTCCAAGCTGTAAACGAATATCAACTCAGGGCTCTGGACTGCCATTTCCGCAAGAGCCATTGAGGGGCCCAGCAAGCACGCTTTTCGAGGGTATATCCGTCACCTGAGCGCATCACTAAATGAGCAGTGCGCCACCGAGCGAACACTGACCTGCCCCGGTTCCGCCCCTACCCCTTCAGCGATGGAGAACTGCGCTTTTATACTCAGCCCCACCAACTCATCAGCTTTCGAAGAGGGCTTTTAGTTCTGACAATTAAATCTTATCCGAGCTAATCGTCATTAAACTTAATTAACAATACGGTATACGTGTCAAATAATACAATATATTAAGGATTGCCGTCTCAGTTCCACTGGCGGTGGATGCAGTGGCGCCTCGGTCGAGGCGTCTTCGCCGGGCACGGCGGCTAATACCGTGCGCAGTTACCAGAGCGCCCTCGCCTATTGGTCGGCCTGGCTTCAACTGCGCATCACCGGGCGCTCGGCGACGGCCCCTACCGTAGAGGTCGCAATGCAGTTCATCGTCGCTCACTTGGCCCACAAAGCTGGTAGGTAAAAAGCACGAGCCTCGCCACCCACTGACATCGCGCGCGTCGGCTGTGCTGTGGCAAACTGCCGGCTCTATTGGTTGTCCGATGAAATCGCCTCCCTATGCCTGAAGCACATCCCCGCCCTGCTCCCAACGCCAAGGCCAATGAATGCGAATCCGAACCGATTGCCCGTCGTGGGCGCCCGGTTGGCGATCGCGACGCCAAAAGGTCCGAGTTGCTGGCGGCGGCGATCGCGGTGATCGCGCAAGAAGGCTATGCCGGTGCCACCATGCGCAAGGTGGCGCAGCACGCCGGGTGCACCACAGGCGCGGTGACCTACTACTTCGCCAACAAGGAAGAAATGGTCAGTGCCGTTGCGCAGACCCTGTTCGACAAGGTCGACGCACTGCTGGACATCCACCTCGATCAGGTCGACATCAAGTCGCTCATTGAGCAGTGGCACCAATGGATCAGCCTTGACGAGCCAGGCAACTGGCTTGCATGGCTGCAACTGCTCACCCATGCCCGGCACCAGCCCGCGTTCGCCAGCGTCATCAAGCAGCGCTATACCAACTTCCGCGAGGTGGCCACTTCGGTGCTGGAGGCCGGCCAGCGCCAGGGCCAGGTCCGTGAAGATGTGCCGGCCGATGTGTTGGCCGATCACATTGCCGCGTTCAGTGATGGCTGGCTCATGATGCTGCCTTTCGAATCCGAGCCTGTCAGCGCAGAGCGCGGGAAGGCCTTGATTGACGCCTTCATTGTCATGATTTCTCCCCCTAAAACCGCCAAGTCCTAAGTCGCCTCCCGGTAAACCCGGCGCCTTCCCAGGAAGGCGTCACCCCACCAAACCGCTCGGTCTTCGCCGCCTTCCGTCGTCGCGCAACCGTCGCCCCGCGCCTTGCCGACCCAACCCAAGCACCAGGCCCCGATAGCGCCTGCCCTGCTTTTTTTGCAGGCTCTGGCGCCATTGCGTCTTGCATGTAAGCAAAACTCCTGTATTTTACAAAACACTTGATATAACAAATAAAACACAACCAAGTGGCAGGAGCGAAAATGGGCTTTAGCACCAAGACGCTGTCGCGATCCGAGCAGGCATGCCAGAACTGCCGGCTCCTTATTCCACAAAGACGCAGGTTGTCTGAAATGGACGACCTCACCTTCCCCCACCTCTCCCAACCTGGCCTCGGCCTGACCCTCCGCGCAAGCGGGTGGCCAATTCGCAACGGGGCACGGAGGGGCGCCATGATCACGTAACGCCAACTTCCGAAGGACAGCCCTTTGTCCGACGCGTAGCGATAGCAGGCCCTGCCAACAGCGCACCGGCTTTTGCGGCCCTGCTTGCCTGCGATTTGCCCTTCGTTCCGACGAGGCCCGCACAGCCCATGTTCAAAAAAATCTCGCTCACCTTGAAACTCTTCCTGCCACCCGCCATCGCCCTGTTCGGTCTGTTGCTGTTCGTGGGCTACACCGCGGTGCAACTGGACGACAACGACAGCCGATTGGTATCGCTCGAAAAGCAGCGCTACCCAACGCTGGAAGCTGCCGACAACGTGATCTTCCAGTTTTCCCGCCTGCCCGGCCTGCTCAACAGCGCCGTGGCAGCGGGCGAGCGGGACACCTTGGATGAAGCGAGCGACGTGCTGGCCGACGTCCATGCGCGGCTGCGCGACCTGGAACCGCTGACCGCTGAACGGGCCGACCGACACCGGGAGCTTCAAGCCTGGTCAGCGGCGATCAAGCGCTACGCCGATAACGCGCTCGCCTCCTCCGGCCAACTGCTCGACGGGGCCGCGTTCGATGATTTGCGCCCCCATTTCGACCGCATGGCCAGCGACCTCAAGAACGCCCAGGCGCTGGGCGAACAGTTTCGCAGCCACGCCTACGCCGACTTCCTGAGCAGCTTGACCCAGGTCCGCGCCGACAACGCCACCACCACGCATGTCGGCTACCTGCTCAGCTTTTGCCTGCTGCTGTTGGTCAGCGCCAGCGCGGCCTGGGTGATTCGTCAGGTCATGGGCAATGTCCGCGGCGTCATCGCGTCGCTCAGGACCATTGCCAGCGGCGATGGCGACCTGACCCGCCGCGTGCATGTCGACTCCTCGGACGAAATCGGCGAAATGATCGGCCTGTTCAACGGCTTGCTGGACAGCCTGCAAGGCACCCTGCGCCAGGTCATCGAAACCGCCGCGCCCCTGGAGCAGATGTCCCGCGAGCTGCACCGGCTCACCCAGGGCGCGGAGGACAGCGCGCGCTCGCAGCAGGAGCGCACCGAGTCCATCAGCAGTGACATCGACACCATGACCAACAGCATTCAAGAAGTGGCACAGCGCTCCGGACAGGCCTCCGAGCAAGCCAGCGCCGCGGCGCGCCAGGCGAACGAAGCCAGGCACAACATCGACATACTGTCCTCCAGCATCGGCGACCTGGGCAACAGCGTGCTCGGCTCGGTGCAGGCCATGGAACAACTGGAAGCAGAAACCCAGCATGTCGGCGCGGTGCTGACGGTGATCCGGAGCATCGCCGAACAGACCAACCTGCTCGCCCTGAACGCCGCCATCGAGGCGGCACGGGCCGGTGAGCAAGGGCGAGGCTTCGCCGTGGTCGCCGACGAAGTGCGCAACCTGGCCCAGAAAACCGCCGCTTCCATCGCGCAGATCCAAGACATCATCCAGCGCCTGCAAAGCAGCGCCAGCGGCGTCTTGCACGCAATGAACCTGAACGGCGAGAAGGCCAGGACAAGCATCGAGCGCTCAGAACATGCCACGCAGACCCTGGAGGCGATTACCAAGACCGTTCGCCAGATCGATGAGTTGAACGCCGGCATCGCCCGTTTCACCAACGAGCAGATCGGCCTTTCCCGTTCGATCCAGCAAGACACCGAGAAGCTGCAACAGGATACCCAGGCCACCACGCAAGGTGCCGACGCCACCGCACGGCTCGGTGAGCAATTGGTCGGTATGGGCAACCACCTTCGCAGCGCCACCGCTCAGTTCCGCATTTGACCCTTACCCACCACAAGAGCAGTTGAAGCATGCAAGGCATTAGAGCACTCGGTATCGCAGGCCTTATCGCGACCACCCCGGCAATGGCCCTGGACCAGGGAGACTATCGATTCAACGGCTTCGGCACTGCCGGCCTCACCCACCTGGGAGGCGAGGGTCAAGGACGGAGCTTCGGCATCAGCGGGCAGACCACGGACGCCTGGCGCGGTGACCAGCTCTCCCGGCTGGGCGGCCAACTCCAATATGGGCTCACCGACAAGCTGGGGATGACCGTGCAGGGCACCCTCAAGCCGGAACAGGACACCTGGAAAGGCAACCTGGAATGGGCCTACCTCTCCTGGAAGGCGACCGAAGGCCTGACATTGCGCGCAGGCCGGCTGCGCCTGCCGATCTACATGTACTCCGAAACCCTCGACGTCGGCGTCACCCACCCTTGGTTGCGGCTGCCGGATGAGGTCTACAGCCAGGTCCAACTGAGCAACTACGAAGGCGCCGATGCCCTCTACACCCTGCCCACCGGCATCGGCTCCGTGACGCTCCAGGTGGCAGGCGGCCAAGCCGCCAAGCGCAACCTGTTCGCCATGGATGACCTGTACGACATCGACTACAAGAAAATCTTCGCGGCGAATGTCAGCCTGGAAACCTACGACTTCGGCACGCTGCGCGTCGGGTATGCCGAAGCAGACATCGACACGGACCTCAGTGCGTCGGTGGTCGCCCCTGGGGGAGCGCCCACGCGTGTCGACTTCCTGAGCCTGAACCGCAAGAAAGGCCGCTTCGCATCCATCGGTTACCAGTACGACAATGGCACCTGGGTCTCTTCGAACGAGTGGACCAGCAACAACACCGAAGGTGACCAGCAAGGCAGCATCGATGCCTTCTACCTCATGGGCGGGCGCCGTTTTGGCGACGTGCTGCTCCACCTCACTTACGCTCAGCTCGACGAAGACGCTGGCCGCCAGAGCTCCTGGACCTACGGCGTGAACTACAACCTGGCGCCGAACCTGGTGCTCAAGGGCGAGTACAAGCGGGTGGACACGCGCGGCAACGGCTACCGCGGCACCTTCGTGCAGAACGCCCAAGAGACCTTCGACCAGGCAGTCTTCGCGGCTAGCAACGGTGCCGCCGGCACTCCTTCGCGCAACTACGACGGCGATATCGTCAGCGTCGGCGTCGATTTCGTCTTCTAAGGAGCGCCACATGAAACCACTCATCACCGCAGTGTTCGCCGCAGCCCTGGCCACGGCCTGCACCCTGGCCCGCGCCGAAGTGGCCGTGATCGTGAATGCCAGCGCCAGCGCCGCACCGTCCCAGGCCGAGGTGGCCAACATATTCCTGGGCAAGAACACCAGCCTCAAGGGCCTCGACCAGAAAGGCTGGAACCCCACCAAGGAAAGGTTCTACAGCGCGCTGACCAACAAGAACGAATCTCAGCTCAAGTCGTACTGGTCAGGCCTGGTGTTCACGGGCAAGGGGCAACCACTGCAGAGCGTGGATGATGACGCCGCAGTGATTGCCAAAGTGGGCAGCGAGTCGAATGCCATCGGCTATGTCGACACCTCGGCCGTCAATGACAAGGTCAAAGTGCTCTTCACCCTGCCCTGAGCTTCGCCGCCTCCCTCGACCTGGAACGCCGAGGGAGGCGGTGCCTTGGTGCCCGCAAGCAAGGACCCGCACGGCTGCGACCTGCAAGCCTTGGTTGAGCCATTATTTACTCAAATGGGTGCCCTATGAGCCGTTTTCCTTCACAATGCCTGCACGATATGCAGTGTGGAATCTTCTGATGCACCTCCCTACCGATGAGCGCTTGCTCAAAGCGCTGGCCGACGCGATCGTCGTCCACCCCCGAGCCACCTTGAAGGAGCTGGCCGAGGCGGCGGGCGTGAGCAAAGCGACCCTGCACCGTTTCTGCGGCACCCGTGACAACCTGGTGAACATGCTGGAACGCTATGGCGACCAGATCCTCTCCCAGGTCATCGGCAACGCTGACTTGCACGGCGGCGACCCGACCGCAGCCCTGCATCGTCTCATCGTCGAGCACCTCAAGCATCGCGAGATGATGATCTTCCTGCTCTTCCAGTACCGCCCGGACTCGTTCGACGACAGCGAAGCGAACCGTCCGTGGCGGGCCTATGCCGACGCCCTGGATGCCTTCTTCCTGCGCGGCCAGAAGGCGGGAGCTTTCCGTATCGATATCAGCGCGGCGATCTTCACCGAAATGTTCCTGAGCATGGTGTACGGGCATCGTCGATGCCGAACGACGCGGGCGGGCGGCCAGCGCGACGTCCGTGCAGACGCTGGAACTGATGTTCCTCGACGGCGCTGCGGCACCCGCCCGCTGACCTGACTGCGCACGCAAAAAAAAAAGCCCCAGGGCATCGATCCCTAGGGCGAAGTGGCTGGACATGCCAACCAAAGGAGGCCGTTTCAGCCCTTGCCCGACCACCCACCACCGAGTGCGCGGAACAGGTCGACCAACGCCAGTTGCCGCTGGGTACTGGCTTCGATGAAGGCCGCTTCGTTCACGTTGCTGTTGCGCTGGGCGTCCAGGTAGCGCAAATGGTTGTCCACTCCCCCCTCGTAACGTGCCTTGGCCAGCGCCAGGGTCGCACGACTGGTATCGACCAGGGCCCTTCGCGCAGCCTGCTCACGGCGCAGGGTGTCGGTGGCGGCCAGCGCATCGGCCACTTCGCGGAAGGCCACCTGGATCGCGCCTTCATAGGCGGCCACAGCCGAGTCCTTGCGTGCCTCGGCCAGGCTGAGCCCGGCCCGGTTGCGCCCGGCGTCGAACAACGGCAGCGACAATTGCGGCATGAAGGTCCAGCTACGCGAGCCTCCGTCGAACAGCCCGGACATCTGCGCACTGGCGGTCCCAAAGCTGCCGGTCAGGCTGATACGCGGGAAAAACGCTGCCCGCGCCGCGCCAATATCGGCGTTGCGCGCCCGCAGCCGATGCTCGGCGGCGAGGATGTCCGGGCGACGTTCGATCAGCGCCGACGGCGCGCCCGGGGCGATGTCCTGCAGGACCATCGGCGCCTCGTCGCGCTCGGCCGGGATCGCCTTCGCCGCGTCCGCGCTGCCCAGCAGCAGCACCAGGGCGTTGTAGGCCTGGCGCTGCTCGCGCACGATGCCTTCCAGCTCGGCCCGCGACTGCTCGACCAGCCCCAGCGCCTCCTGGTGATCCAGCGCCGTGGCCGTGCCGGCGGTGCGCCGCTGGCCGACCAGGGCCAGCGAATCCTCGGCGGCTGGCCAGGGTCTGGCGGGTCAGCGCCAGGCGCCGCTCGGCGCCGTCCAGGGTCAGGTAGGCCTGGCTCACCTCGGAGATCAGGGCGATGCGCGCGGCACGCGCGACTTCCTCGGTGGCCAGGTACTGTTCCAGTGCCGCATCGCTCAGGCTTTTGACACGGCCGAACAGGTCCACTTCGTATTCCGGCAGCGACAACCCCACCTGATAGGTGCTGCTGACCCCTTCGCGGCCATCGCTCGACAAGTCGGTCGGCAAGTGCTGGCGGTTGCCGGAAGCCCCGGCATTCAAGCCCGGGACCCGGTCGGCACGCTGGATGCGGTACTGCGCGCGGGCCTGCTCGATATCCAGCAGGGTCTGGCGCAGCGAGCGGTTGTTGTCCAGCGCGGTCCCCACCAGCTGGCGCAGGGACGGGTCGACGATGAACGCCTGCCAGTCCAGTTGCTCCACCGCCCGGCCGCGATGGCCGGCGGCATCGCCCCACGCGGTCGCCACCGGCGCCTCGGGGCGCTGGTAGGTCGGTGCCAGGGAGCAGCCGGCCAAAGTGACGGCCAGCGCGAACGGAATTGCAAGATTGCGCATGAGCATCACTGGGTTACCTCGACAGCGTGTTGCACGGGGGCCGGCTTGCGCTTGAGCAGCTTCAGCACGAATACGAAACAGATCGGCACGAACACCACGCCCAGCAAGGTGGCGCTGAGCATGCCGCCGATCACCCCGGTACCGATGGCGCGCTGACTGGCCGCACCGGCGCCGGTGGCGATGGCCAGCGGCACCACGCCGAGGATGAAGGCCATGGAGGTCATCACGATCGGGCGGAAACGCAGGCGCGCGGCCTCGATGGCGGCGTCGCTCAGGCTGTAGCCCTTCTCCCACAGTTCCTTGGCGAACTCGACGATCAGGATGGCGTTCTTCGCCGCCAGGCCAATGATGGTGATCAGGCCGACCTTGAAGTACACGTCGTTGGGCATGCCGGTGAGCGTCACCGCCCACACCGCCACCCAGAGCACCGATCGGCACGATCAACATGACCGTCAGCGGGATCGCCCAGCTCTCGTACAGCGCCACCAGCAGCAGGAACACCACCAAGATGGCCAGGGCGAACAGGCTGGCCGCCTGGCCGCTGGACACCTTCTCCTGGTAGGAAAGGCCCGTCCAGGCGTAGCCGATACCCGGCGGCAGCTCGCTGACCAGGCGCTCCATCTCGGCCATCGCCTGGCCAGTACTATGCCCCGGCGAAGCGTCGCCGGCGATGCGGATGGACGGGTAGCCGTTGTAGCGCACCAGTTGCACCGGCCCCTCTTCCCACTGGGTGGTGACGAAGGCGCTGAACGGCACCTGCTCGCCGTTGGCATTCGGGGCATAGAGGCGCAGCACGCTTTCGGGGGTCATGCGTTCGCCTTGCTCAGCCTGCACCACCACGCGCTGCTGGCGCCCGGCATTGGTGAAGTCGTTGATCACCGCCGAACCGAAAGCCGTGGCCAAGGTGCTGTTGATGGCCTCGAAGCTCACCCCCAGTGTTCGGGCTTTTTCCCGGTCGATGTGCACACGCAACTGCGGCGCCTCGGCCAGGCCTTCCATCATCGCATAGAGAATCACCGGGTTGCTGTTGGCGCGGGCCAGCAGTTGGTCACGGGCGGCGAGCAGCGCTTCACGGCCAAGGCCACCACGGTCCATCAGACGCAGGGCGAAACCGCCGGAGTTGCCCAGGCCGTCGATGGGCGGCGGCATAACCGCGGTGATGGCACCATCACCGTTGGCGGCGAACTGCGCATTGATCGCTGCCGTTTCCGCCTCTGCCGATTGCGTCTTGTCACGCTGCGACCAGTCCTTGAAGGTGGGGAACGCCAGCGCGGCGTTGTCGCCCTGACCCGAGAAACTGAAGCCGCTGACGATGAACGAGTTGGCCACCGCCTCACGAGACATCAGGAATTTTTCCAGCGTCTCGGCGGTGTGGTCGGTGCGTACCCGGCTGGCGCCTGGCGGCAACTGTACGTCGACGACGCTGTAGCCCAGGTCTTCAGCTGGCACGAAGGCCTCCGGTAGACGCAGGTAGGAATAGCCCAGCACCACCAGGATGCCGACATACGCCAGCATCCAGCGCCCGGCACGCGCCACCAGCCCGTTATTGAGCAACGAATAGCGCTCGGTGATATGGGCGAAGCCACGGTTGAAGGCACCGAAGAAACCGCCCTTCTCATGATGGCCCTGAGGCACTGGCTTGAGCAGCGTGGCGCACAGCGCTGGGGTGAAGGTCAAGGCCAGGAAGCCGGAGAACAGGATCGAGACAGCCAGAGACACAGAGAACTGCTGGTAGATCACCCCCACCGAACCGGACATGAACGCCAAAGGCAGGAATACCGCCGCCAGTACCAGGGTGATACCAATAATGGCCCCGGAAACCTGCCCCATGGCCTTGATGGTCGCCTCCACCGGCGACAGGCCTTCCTCGGCCATCAAGCGCTCGACGTTCTCCACCACCACGATGGCGTCGTCCACCAAGATGCCGATGGCCAGCACCATGCCGAACATGGTCATCATATTCACCGAGAAGCCGAGCAGCTTCATGATCATCAGCGTCCCGAGCAGGCACACCGGTACCACGATCGAGGGCACCAGGGTGTAGCGGACGTTCTGCAGGAACAGGAACATCACCAGGAACACCAGCACCATGGCTTCGATCAAGGTGTGGATCACCTTCTCGATGGCCACGTCGACGAAGCGCGAGGTATCGTACGGCACCGAATACTCGACCCCTTCGGGGAAGAACTGCGACAGTTCGGCCAAGCGCTCCTTGACCAGCGTCGCGGTCTGAATGGCGTTGGCGCCCGGCGCCAGCTGCACCGCGCCGGCCACCGCCGGGTGGCCGTTCAGGCGTGCCGACAGGTTGTAGTTCTCGCTACCGATGGCCATGCGCGCGACATCACGCAGGCGTACGCTGGAGCCATCCGGGTTGGCGCGCAGGACGATGCCGGCGAAAGCCTCCGGCGTGTCGAGGGTGCCCTGCACCGCCAGGGTGGCGGTCAGTTCCTGCTCGCTGGCGCCCGGCGTGCTGCCGAAGCTGCCGGCCGGCACCTGGACGTTCTGGCCGCGAATCGCCGTGTTGATGTCGTCGATGGACAGGCCATAGCCCACCAGTTTCTGTGGGTCCACCCAGACCCGCATGGCCGCTTCCGAGGCGAAGAACTGCAGCTTGCCCACGCCAGGCACGCGCAGCAGTTCGTTGTTGATGTTACGCGCGGCATAGTCGGCCAAGGCCGTGGTATCGCCACGGTTGCCAGCCGTGCTGGTCAGGGCGTAGATCAGCAGGAAACCGGAACTGGCCTGCTCGACTTTCAGCCCTTGGGTCAGCACCGCCTGAGGCATGCGCGCCTCGGCCTGTTTCAAACGGTTCTGCACATCGACCTGCGCCATGTCCGGGTCGGTGCCTGGCTCGAAGGTCACCATCACTTCGGCCACGCCGTTGGAGTTGTTGGTGGACTCGTAGTACAGCAGGCCCTTGGCGCCATTGAGCGACTGTTCGATGATGCTGGTCACCGACTCCACCATGACCTTGGCCGAAGCGCCGGGGTAGGAGGCGGTGATGGAAATCTGCGGTGGCGCCACGTTGGGGTACTGGGCCACGGGCAAGGATGGAATCACCAGCAGGCCCGCCAGTGAAACGAACAACGCCACGACCCAGGCGAAGTTCGGGCGATGGATGAAGAATCTGGACATCTCACTTCCCTCGCATCACTGGGCGGCAGCCGTTTGTTTCTGGGCAGGCGCCACCGGCATACCGGGGGCCAGCCCGGCCGGGCTGCCGACGATCACCTGATCACCCGGCTCCAGCCCCTCGGTAATCTGCCAGCGCGAACCCTGCATCACGCCGGTTCGCACGACGCGTGCCTCAGCGATACCATTGGCGGCGACCAATACCCGCGCCTGGCCGTCACTGCCTCGCTGGACCGCACGCTGAGGAACCAGGATGGCGTGGTTGTCGGTGCCTTGCGGCGTGCGCACGCGCACATACATGCCCGGCAAGAGGGTGCCGTCCGCGTTGTCGAAACGCCCCCGCAGGATGACCTGGCCGGTACCGCGGTCCACACTCACATCGGTGAACATGAGCTCGCCCGAGCGCTGGAAATCGGTGCCTTCCACTTGCGCGGTCAGGCGCTGGCTGTCGGCCGAAAGTGCGCCGTCCTTCACCGCTTGTCGCAGGCGCAGCGCGTCAGCGGCAGACTGCGTGAAGTCGATGTAGATCGGGTCGAGTTGTTGGATACGCGCCATCAGCGTCGCATCCCCCTGCCCCACCAACGCGCCTTCGGTGGCCAGCGCACGGCCAATGCGTCCGGAGATCGGCGCAGTGACAGTGGCGTAGCCCAGGTTAAGGCGAGCGGCCTGCACATCGGCCTGCGCGGAACGTACCGCCGCACGGGCACTGCGCAACTCGGCAGTGGCGCTGTCGAAGTCCTGCTGGCTGACCGCCTCGATCTTGACCAGCGGCTCATAGCGCTTCACACGTGCCTGGGCTTCCTGCTGCATGGCCTGGGCACGGGCGAGGTCCGCCTCGGCGCGGGCCAGGGCGGCCTTGAACGGCGCCGGGTCGATCTGGAACAGCACATCCCCCGCCTTGACGTCAGCCCCTTCCTCGAAGCGCTTGTGCAACACGATACCCGGCACCCGCGCCCGCACCTCTGCGACGCGCATCGGCTCGACCCGGCCCGGCAACTCAGCGGCCAAGGTCACCTGCTCGGAGGCCAACGTCACGATTTCCACCGGGTAGCTCGCATTGGCTGCACCGTACTGCTCTGCTGCGGGCTCGCACCCGGCCAAGGCAATCGCCACAGCGAGTACGCCCACTCTTATCGAACCTGTCTTGCCCATCACTCACCCGAGCCTTGATTGAAAACGGGGCGAATGCTACTTTTCAAACCCAGATGAGTCAATGATGTCTCATATAAATCAAACAAGGCTCCTCATGATCACTTCAGGCTTCCCACCTTCATCGCTTCCCGCCAAGCTGGTGAATGCCCTCTATGCCGCTGCCGCCTTGCGGCCCAGAGCGTCCATGGGTGAACTGGCGGCGTTGGCGGGCATCAGCCGGGCCACCTTGCACCGTTACTGCGGGACGAGAGACAACCTCGATAGCCAGCTCGAACAGCACGCCAAAGACACGCTGATGCAGATCCTCGACAACAGCGATACGTTGGCCTCCACAGAGCCCCTGGCCGCGTTGCGTCAGCTGATCCGCGCGCACCTGGCCCAAAGTGAACTGATCGCATTCCTCGCCTCCCGTTACCCTGTGCACATGAGCGTGCAGCACGACCTCCGGTTCTATCTGGAACGGCTCGATGCATTGTTCTTCAGCGGCCAGCGACAGGGTGTATTTCGCGCGGATGTCACCGCGGCATTGCTGACCGAGATGTTCGTATCGCTGTTGCATGGCATGGTCGATGCCCGCCAACGAGGGCGCGCGCCGAGGGAGAGTGCAACGGTGCTGGAGAACGCGTTCCTGCAGGGCATTGCAGCGCGGGCGCCCTGTTGAGCGCCCGCATGGAGGCAACAGCCGTGAGGCCGCTATTGCGTCAAAGGTAGGGAATGAACGCTATTGCTCGTCGCCATCGAGCGGCGTACTCCAGATCACCAGCTCAAGGGCAGCGGCGATCTGGATGCGATGGTCGGCAAGCGGGACAGGCAGCAGGTCCTGGGCGCGCTCCAGTCGGCGCAGCAAGGTGTTGCGATGCGTACGCAGTACCTCGGCGGTCTGGGTGATGTTGCAGCCATTGGCCAGGAAGGCGTGCAACGAATGCTGAAGTACCGTGGGCTCGGTCGCCAAGCGCCCCAGGGTGCTCAAGACGAACTGCCTGGCCGCGCGGGCATCTTGGGTCATCAGCGACACCATCCTCACCTGATCGATCGTGGCAACGGCAGGTGAACCCGCCAACCGGCCCATCAACCGCTGGGTGGTCAAGGCTTCCAGGTGCGAGCGCCGGAAGCCATTCATCCCCGCGCCCGCCGAACCGATTGCCGCGCGTATCTTGGGAAATTGTCGAGCGACACCTTGCAAAAGGTTCAGGTCCAGCGGCTTTGCCGCATTGCACCAGGCCCACAGGGTCGCAGGGCCCGCGAATACGATCAGAGGCGCTACCGTACCCGTGAGCTGCGCCAGGGCTCGCGCCATATCTTCCAGCGGGCGAATCTCGGCGTCCGGGGTTTCGCTCCAGACGAGGCAGGCGTGATGCCTCTGAGCCAGGCTGTAGCCCAGTCGCCTGCCAAATTGCTCGGCGTCCACATCCCTGCCGTCGAGCAGCCGGCTTACGAGGCTGCGTTTATCGATAGGGTCGTCATGGGCCTGGGCGCTCTTTTCTTCGAGGATGATCTGGGTCACCACACGCATGTTGCTGTCGATGAACGTCGAGATCGACCGCGACGAGACCTCCAGGAACTCCGCGAGCAGCGCGGGATCCTGCGTCAGGCTGAAGGCCATCTTCATCCACAGGTCCCAGGCTGCGTTCTGTGTCGACCTTGCGACATTCATCAGCAGCTCGGAGAGCCCCCTGCGGGCGAGCTCCCTGGCCGTGTCCACCATGTCAGCAGACACGTAGGGCTCCACCGGCTCCCCAGGGCGCTGCAGATTGGCATTGGCCCAGTGCAGCAACTCTGCCCGATTGGCGCGCCGGCACGCGGCGAGGATGACCGGATCCTCCAGCAACTTGGCATCTTCCGGTGTAGAAAACAGTGCCTGGTTCAGGCGCTCGATCCACTCGGGCGGCAGCGCCTGAGCGAGTTCGGCACCTTTGCGCATGAGCTCGCGAACGGCTTCCGAGGGGCGTGGCCAGGGGAATGGCGTGCTGGTCATGATCAGTGCAAATCGCTCAAAAATCGTCTGGTAAATGGTGCAGTTCGTACCTTGGCTCAAGGCCAGGGGAAACCTAGCATGAACTCACTGCCTGAACAAAAAATACAAGGAGGCACCGTGACGCTTCATGTCCCTTTTTTGGGTTTAGCGCAGTGGCAAGCGGGTTTGTTTCCTGATGCCAGCAGTTGGGGGGATCAACCCGCCTGCGCCAACCGTTCTTTCAATCTGGAGTGTTCTCAATGTCAGCCTCTCGCGACTCCATGCCAAGCCTGCCCGTGGTAACCCGCTCGACTTCAGCGCAAGAGATTGCGCTGCTGAGCGACCAAGCAGGAGCGGTCATCATTCGCAACTTCATGCCCCCCGAACAAGTCGTGCGGATCAACAACGAACTCGACGCTCCCTTGGCCGCGCTCGATGCCGGCTCCAAGCATGAGCACGCGCTGATCGCCGAGTTCCACGGCCATCAGACCAAACGGCTCACCAACCTCGTCACCCACAGCAAGACCTTTCGTGAGGAAATCCTCGATGACGACCTCTTCCACGAACTGGGAAACGTGCTTTTCGCCCCGGAGTGCGGAGAC
Source organism: Pseudomonas putida (assembly GCA_029953615.1). Classification (NCBI taxonomy): domain Bacteria; kingdom Pseudomonadati; phylum Pseudomonadota; class Gammaproteobacteria; order Pseudomonadales; family Pseudomonadaceae; genus Pseudomonas; species Pseudomonas putida. The sequence goes on from CP124529.1 coordinate 5,489,408, forward strand.
TGGTGGCTGACCACGGCCCAGTTGATCGAGATCGGCCCGGGCAACAAAGCGCAAATGCTGCACCGCGACATGGCGCAGTACCAACCGTTCGTGGCCATGAACAAACATGCGCCACGCGCCATCACCAACCTGATGCTGGCGCTGACCGATTTCACCGAGGAAAACGGCGCCACGCGCTTGATTCCGGGAAGCCAGGACTGGGATGACTTCAACGACGTCGGAACCCCAGAGATGACGATCCCCGCCCTGCTGAAAGCCGGGGATGCCGTGCTGTTCGGCGGCAAGGTCGTTCACGGTGGCGGGGCCAACGTGACCGCCGACTATTACCGTCGCGGGCTGACGATCCCGATGCAGGCTTCGATCATCACGCCTGAAGAAGCCTACCCGTTGATCGTGCCGCTCGAGCTGGTGCGCACGCTTTCTCCACGCGTTCAGAAGATCCTCGGTTTCCGCTCCCAATACCCCAATGGCAGCCCTGGCCTTTGGCAGCATAACTACGCAGACCTGGCGGATTACCTTCAGCTCTAGCATCCAGCGTTGACTTGCCTGGCCCTGAAGGTGCCACGACCATCCAAACGCCCAGGCAAGGAAACAGGCCAGGCATCGGTTTGCGATGCCTGGCCTTTGAGCGCCAGCCCTTCACTCCCGATAAGGCATTACCCCACGACGTGAAAACAGAACCGGTGTGCCATCGGCATTGAACAGCGCCGCCGTCAGCGATAGGCCATCAGCCGACTGGGTTTCCTCGAAACTGTGTCCACCATCGCTGCTCTGCACCATCAGCCCGTCCAACCCGACCGCCAGCACACGAGAGCCCGCTACCGCGACGCAAGTGACAGAGCCCTTGCTTTGCGTGGGCACTCGGCGAAAGCCCTTGCCGTCCGCTGAACCCTGCAACAAGGTACCGCGCTGGCCACCCAGTAGCAGACGCCCATCGGCCAGTACCGCGCCTGACCACAGGGTGCCTTCGTAGCCGGTATCCAGGTAACGCCAATTCTTCCCGTGGTCTTCGGAATGCAGCACCTGCCCATGCTCGGCCGTGGCGTAAAGCGTGCCGCGGCTGTCGGCAAACAGCCCCATCAGGTTGAGGTCGGCCCGCTTGGCCCCGGGCGGCGCTTGCACCGCCTGCTCAGCCCACGTCAGCCCCCCATCCTCGGTCGTCAGCACCAACGACCAGAGCCCTACCGCCACGCCCTGCCGGGCATTGAAGAAGTGCACGGCGAACAGCGGTCGGTCTTCTTCGGTGGCCAGGCGCTGGACCTGCCAGGACTCCCCACCATCGGTGGTGGCCAGGATCGCGCCCCAGTGGCCCACCGCCCACCCGCGCTTGGCATCCACGAACGACACCCCCGTCAATGGCGTGGACAGCGGTACCGACCTCGCCTGGCGCCACTGCTTGCCCTGGTCGTCGGACAACAACACGACACCGTGGTCGCCCACGGCAACCACGCGCTCCCCGGCCCAGCTGGCGGCCAGCATGGTGGCCTGCGTGGCATTGCTCGCCTGTACGGCCGGCACGGCCTGCAACGGCGCGGCCTGAAGAGACATCAGCGGCAATGCTGCTGCGAGCAAGGCCGCGGTGAATGAAACCCTGAATTTCATGCTTCTCTCCTCAGTGCACCAGCGCACCGATCATGCGCACGGGACGCTTACGCGGGAACACCCGCTCCAGCCAGACGGCAAAGGCCGGCAGCACGGTCATGGCCATGACCATGTTGACGATGAACATGAAGGCCAGCAGCTTGCCCATGTCAGCCTGGAACTTGAGCTCCGAGAACGCCCAGGTGGCCACGCCCACGGCCAGGGTGATGGCGGTGAAAATAGTGGCGACACCCACCTCGAGTAGCGCGCACTCGACCGCCTTGGTAATCGACTGGCCATGGGCCAGGTGCAGTTGCAGGCGATTGTAGATATAGAAGGCATAATCAACGCCAATGCCCACCGCCAGCACCATCACCGGCAAGGTGGCGATGGTCAGGCCGATCTGCAGTTCCTTCATGAACCAGTAGCCAATGAAAGTGCCGATAGTCAGCGGCAGGCAACACACCAGGACCGCTCGCAGGTCCCGGTACACCACGAACACCAGCAATGCGATGGCGGCATAGACATACAGCAGCATGGGGGTTTCGCTTTTTTCCACCTCTTCGTTGATGGCGGCCAGGACGCCGGCGTTACCGGACGCGAGGCGAACCGAAATGCCTGGCATCGGGTACTCGCTGCGAAACGCCTTGGCGGCGTCCACCACTCGGTTGATGGTGGTGGCCTTGTGGTCTGCCAGGTACAGGTGCACCGCCGACATGTTGCAGTCGGTGCGCATCAGCCCGGGCGTACGCGCCACCTCGGTGGCCAGCGCGGCGTAGTTCATCGGGTCGATGGGCACCGCCGCCATCTTCGGGTTGCCTTCGTTGTAGCCCTCGTTGAACTGGCGCATGTTGGTGGAGAAAGACGCGACCGACAGGACACCGGGCACCCCCTGCATGGCCCACACGAAGCGATCCTGGTACTGGCCCAGGGCGACATCCTCGCAGGCCACCTGGCTGCCTTCGCTGGAAGCGGCCTTGTTGACTTCGAACACCGACGCTGAGCCAGTCCAGACCTATGTCGTAGTTGCTGGCGATGGAGACCGCATCGCGATTGAAGCGCGAATTCTCGCGCAATTCCGGCGCGCCCGCCTGCAGCGTGCCAACGACACGGTCATGGCTTTGCCAGATCGCCACCAGGAACACCACCAAGGCCGCGCCAAGCACCCACTGCGCCTTGCGCGGTTCGGCGAGCCGGGCCAGGCCACGCAGCCAGCGGGTGCGCCGCTGCCGGGAAATTTCCTGAGCGGCCGCATACTTGTCATCGACACGTAGCAAGGACGCCATCAACGGCAACATCACCAGGTTGGTGATGATCTTGTAGGCCACGCCAAGCGAGGCCGTGATCGCCAGCTCCCGCACCATCGGGATCGGGATCAACAGCAGCGTCACGAAGGAAACCAGCGCGGTCACCAGCGCCAGCGTCCCGGGAATCAGCAACCCCGTGAAGCTCGAGCGCGCCGCCTCTTCGGCGCGCTTGCCGATGGCGATCTCGCGCACGATGAAGTTGATTTGCTGCACGCCATGAGAAACCCCGATGGCGAATACCAGGAAGGGCACCAGCACCGCCAGCGGGTCGAGCCCGTACCCCAACAGGCGCAGGCTGCCGAACTGCCAGACCAGCGAGGCCAGCGAACAGACCAGCGCCAGCAGCGTGAAGCGCAGGGAGTGGCAATACCAGTACACTGCCCCCGCCGTCAGCAGCAACGCCAGCAAACAGAACTCCAACACCGCTGAAGCCCCGTCAGCGATGTCGCCGATCTGTTTGGCGAAACCGATGATCTGGATTTCGAAATCGCCATCTTCGAACTGCTGGCGGATCTCTTTTTCCAGCCTGTGGTTGAACGCCACGTAGTCCAGGTGGGCGCCATGGGTGTCGTACTCGTTGAGTTCCACCGTGATCATCGCGCTGCGCTGATCACGGGAAACCAGCGTGCCGATGAAACCACCCTGGGCAGTGGAGTTGGCGATCGTCGCGATGACCTGGTCATCCAGGTGCTCGGGAGAAACCGTCCCCGGTACCAGTGGATCCGCGCGAAAACCCTCTTCGGTGATTTCGTTGACGAAGGCATTGGGCGTCCACAACGAACGCACGCTGCTGCGCGAAACACCCGGAAGAAAGGTCACCGCCTGGGTGACGTCATACAGCCGTTTCAGACCTGCGGAGCTCCAGATATCGCCCTGTCGGGCCTTGACCACGAGGGTCAGCCGGTTCGCCCCCAGCAGGTCATTGCGGTAAGCCTCGAATGTCTCGATGTATTCATGGCCTACCGGCAATTGCTTTTCGAAGCCGGCATCCATGCGCAGTTGCACGGCGAACCAGCCCATGATCAGCGTGAACATCGCCAGGCTCGCCAGCACCAGACGACGATGCCCGAACAACACACCCTCGACACGTGACAACAGGCCACGTGCCGGGGCTTCAGATAGCTTTACAGAACCGTTCACGGCAAGCCTCACAAGGTGCGGGAGATCGCGATGCCGACATAATCGCGGTCACGATAAAGCTGGTCGTAGGGCGTCTCGCCGCCCATGAACTTCGCGTAGTTGAGGGAAATCTGCCAACTGGCCGGGTTTCGCACGAAGTTCAGGTACAGGTTCATGCTGCTCGCGTCTTCGGTGAAGGTCGCACTCAAGTTCGGCGTTCTGCCCCCCAGCGAGCGCGAATAGAAGACACCTGGAGTGACCTGCCAGCCCGGTAACAAGGTGCCGTCGTAGGTCAGGCTGAAGTCCAAATTGATGCCCGAGGACGTCTTGTCGCCACGGGACTTGGGCGCTGTCGCAGGGTCCAACTGCCAGGCATTGAGCCCCGCGGCAAGGGGCTCGCCATTGAACTCGTCATGCAGCCCGGGGTAATGGATGACCACCAGTTCCGACAGCAGGGTACCCGTGCTGGCTCCGGTGAAATCGAGCAGCGTCGGGGAGTTGGACGGTGTGAAGCTGTAAAGGCCGGTGAGGTGCCACTGGAATTTCTTTTCGTCTTTCCAGCACTTGCCCCCATTGCTGGAACACAGGTCGACAACAGGGTTGAGCATGACCGAATCCTTCGGCCGGTAAGAAAGCTCTGTACCCACTGCCCAGTCACCGATCGGCATGTTGGCACTGACGCCATACATCATCCGGTCTTCCTGGTATTCCCAGGTCGGTGCCGCCGCGAAGGTGTTAGGGTCAAGAATGGCGACGCGCAATGATGGCAACTTGTCGTGATAACGCATCACGTAGAAGCCATAGTTGATGTCGCTGTCTTCCGGCTGCCAACGCAGCGAAAGGCCCCACTGGCCGCTGTCGCGGGCGTCTTTTTCGGAGAACCCATAGTCTCCCCTGCCCTCACCCAGCGCGTTGGTAGTGGACCAGTAGCTGCCCACCGGCGGCAACTCGCTCTTGTTCCAGCGAAATTGATAGTAGGCCTCGACGTTGACACCCGAGCCCAGGCCCGAGGCGACACTGAGCATCGGCGCGGGCAGCACGGCCTCCTTGAGCTGCACGCCAGGGCGCGCCAAGGCTTGGTAGTCGTAGGCGTTGGTGTTGTTGATGCCACCGGCCACGAACAGGCTTTCGCCCCAGTTGATCACCTGGTTACCCAGGCGCGCGCGGACCCGCTGCCCGCCCACGTTGAATCCTTTGCTCACCCAAAGGTCCAGCAGGCGAGCCTTGAAGGCGAGGTCGTCACGCGCGTCGTCACTCAGCCCGTTGCTACCGACGCTCTCAGGGGTGTTGAACGACAGCGTGCCGGTGGTATCGGTGGCAGCGAAGTCGCGGATCCAGGTGCCACGCGCCATGAAGGTGACGTCCTCGGGCATCTTGAGCAACAGCTCATGGGTGCCCTTGAGGTAGTTGGTGAACATGTCGCCGCGGTCGTAGTTCAGGTCGCCCTGGTCCGCCACGCCGGAGCTCTGTGCCAGGCAGCCGGAGGGCACGTTGTGCCCGATCGGCCCCTGGTTGATCAGGTTGCAGCCCCGCGACTCGGTACGCAGGCCCATGCCTGCGGTGATCGTGGAATCGAAGGAGCCATTGAGGGTTTCGGTTTCAAATGTGAACCCCATTGCCAAGGGGGTTGCGCACACGATGACAAGGCCTGACGCTTTCGTAATTATTTTTTTCATGTTGGCTCTCGATCTGGCGTCGGTTTAGCGCTCGCTGATGGCTCGCAGATTGTCGGAGGTGAAGAAGTCGCGCTTCAGGCGAGGGTTGCCACTGTCTTCGGTGATCCAGCGAATATCGTTCTTGCCTGCCCCGATGGAGGTCATGTCGAAGAGGTAACGACCCTCGGCCAGGTTGTACTGGACCTGGGCCTGCACGTCGCAAGCGCCGGTCTCGAACACGGGAATCGAGAACCCTTCACGCACCTTCCAGATCTGCCCTTGCTTGTCGAAGTCGACGGCCAGCAGCGGGTTCCAGCTGTCCTCGTCGATGTAGAACATGCGTTTGGGCGCTTGGTGGCGCATGCCTTGGCGAACATTGGCCTCGACGACCCAGACGCGATGCAGTTCATAGCGACGCGACTGCGGCGAGATCGAGTCGTTGCCAGCGAACGCCTCCACCTTGGCAGCGGTGTCGTAGGCACCGAAATCGTTGTAAGGCACCAGCAGTTCCTGCTTGCCGATCAGTTTCCAGTCGAAACGGTCCATGGTGCCGAAGAAGATGTTCGCCTCGTCCACGGTGTACTGGTTGTCGAGGCCGATCTGTGGCGCGTCGTAGGAATACGACGGCATGCGCCGCACGCGACGCTGACCAGGGAAGTAGTAGAAGGTCGTGGCCTGCTCGCCGGCCACAGCCGTTTGCACGGCGGATTGACCGGCCAGCGCAGCGGGCTCCAGGTAGTTGAAGAAGGTCGCGTTCTCCAGCCGGCCATAGGAAGAGAAAAGCGCGCTCCCCTTCTTGCCCCAAGGGGTCAGGAAGAAGGTGTCGGTCGACTGGCGCAACCATTCCCCGCCCTTGCGCGGAGAAATGCCTGAAATGCTCCGGGGAATTTCCACGCCGACGCCGCGATAGCGCATCTTCATGTTCCACATTACCTCGGCCCCAGTGCTGGGCATTGGGAACGGGATACCGGGTACATGGGCTTCTTCAAGGGCTACACCGGCAGCGTCGAGCTTGGCAAAGCCAACGTTTTGCCTGGTGTTCTCGATCACGAAATCCGGCGCGCTGCAGGTACGACGGGTCGGGTAGACATCCATGCGATAGCCTGGGACTTTCTTGAACAGTTCGAGCTGGCCAGGGGACAGCTTGCTCGCATGCTGTGTCACATTGTTCGCGTCGATGCTGTAGAGGGGCTTATCACCCTTGAACTTCCAGTGCTCCCCTCGTACCTGGCCGTAACTCCACCCCGCCCCCTGCTGCCCTGGCTGTGCCCAGGCCGGAATATCCCCGCTTGAACTCGCTGCGCTCTCACCGCCCAGAGGGGTCAGCTTCGAACCCAGCGCCTCAGGCTCCTGGGTCGCTGCCTGAACCGAGCAGATCGCGGTCGATACCGCGCAAGCCAGCAGCAGTTGCCTGAAAACACGGCGAGCGGACACTTCACCTTCCAGCCGTTCAGTCACTTCTTTCATTGCAGGATCCTCAACAAAGGGCTTTGACCGTGGCTCGACTTTCCAGACGGAAAACCAGCCCTGTCACATCTCATGATCAACTGACCTGATCAACCGATCATGTCGCAAGATCATGACGCAAGCCATATGCCAGAATCCTCATGAATAAATATATTCTTTCAATATCAATTAGTTAGATGATACTCCCTGCGGTGGACGCAGCGCTTTCATGCACCATCATGTGAATTATCGAAACAAGTGTTACCAAAAGATGATCGACGGCTGGGCATAACGACACCAGCTGAGGCGTGCCATTCACCCGACAACCGTACGGCGCATAAAATGCCCCCCCAAAAAAAACCGCCCCGAGGGGCGGCAAAAAAGCAGGCCGGTGGCCCGCCATGGAGTAAACGTTATCGGGAATGAACGAGCGACTGAGAGGAAACCCGCTTGGAGCGCTCAAGCGCGCCATAGGCGTAGTACAACTGCACGATCGAATAGGACCAGGTCAGGAAGGCGAAGGTCATGAAGACCATCTTCGTGTCATCGCCCGGAATCGGAAAGAAGTCATACCGCAACGCCACCGTCAGCCCCGCCGCCCCGCCCAGCACGGTAGCCAATGCATGGAACACCTCCCCGGCACGTGCCAGGCGCCACGTGAAGTAGCACAGGTACACCGTGTAGAGTGACCACATGAGCAAGTAGAAGAACGCCAATGTATCGTTGACGATGCCAGACAGGTAGTAGACGCAGGTGGCGGCAAAACCGGCCACGAACAGCAGCAGGTCTTTTGCTATAGAAGGTTTGTAACCGTGGGTAACCGCCATCAACCCCAATGTTGCGATAACAGGTACGCCCACCCCGCGCGAAAACGCATCGAGAAAAATCGCGACATTGTAATTGGCCTGCCAACCCGTCGCGATGAACGCCGTGAAGTTCGATGCGGAAATCCCCACGACCAGGAACTCCAGGCCAAGCAGATAATTCTTCCGCCTGACGAATGCCATGCCATAACCCAGCCCGCACACCACCAACAGAATGCACGAAACCAGTGCACCTAGATCTCTGAGCTCCACGATAACCGCCTCTGTAAATAATGCCGCGCCACAGCCTTGCGCCATCGAGGCGCCGGCACTGTTCAGTTTTTCAATGCACTGTCTTTGCGCACTTTTTTATCGGTCCAGGCATCCAACAACCGGGCCGCTGCAAGCGCCGTGTTTATAGCGCACCATTGGAAAGGCTCCGGCAGCATGGACGGTGTCTTGTGCTGCAATGCCGAAAGCAGTGGCGGCTTTTGGCCGTTGATTCTCTGGGCGAACAGCGAGCCCATGAGCGATTGCGTCGCAAGGCCATGGCCCGAGCATCCCGCCGTATAGAAAATGTTCTGTTTCGCCCCCGTCGTGCCGATGACGGGCAGGAAGTCGTAAGCCCCACTGACATAACCGCTCCAGCAGTGCTGAATGCCAAGGCCTTGCAGACCCGGAAAACGTTGGCGCAACACCCGCGCCAACGCGGCATAGGCGCTGTAGTCCGGAATGTTGGGAGTCTTGGAACCGTAGGCATAGCCCAACTGTTTGACCGTCAACACCAGGGTGTCATGCGCCGTCAGGCGGTGGCTCTCCATCGTGTAGTGCGGGGTGATGATCCCTTCTCGCCCTTTCCATCCCAGGGCAGCCAACTGCTCCGTCGACAGGGGCTCGGTTTCGATTGCCGATACGCGAATCGGCGCCACCTTGTTGCGCAACAGTCCCACCTGAGGCGTATAGGCGTTGGTCGCCATGACCATCACGGGCGCCGTTGCAGTGCCGAACGGGGTCTTGCAAGTGATGACTTGCCCTTCACTGTAGGAAACCAACGGGGTGCGTTCGTAGAGTTTCACGCCGGCCTGGATGGCCGCACGGCGCAGGCCACCGATGTACTTCCCTGGGTTCAGGGTGCCACCGCGCTGCTCGCTGCCAAACAAAAAGGCAGGTGGGAGCCCGCGGGCGCGCATCTCGGCCTGGTCCACGAAACGGGTCACAGAGCCCAATGTGTGCCCAAGCGCCATGTTCGCGCGCAGCCGCTTTTCCTGGCCTGGATGCACGGCAGCTCGGATAACCCCCGAGGGGATGTAGTCACAATCTATACCCAACGCCGCGAAACGCCCTTCCACATACGTGACAGCCTCGTCGTAGAAACTGACGAACGTCCTGGCCTGTTCCAGCCCCACGCGCTTGACGAAGACTTCGCACTCGATTCCCATGCTGCCGAGCAGGTAACCGGCATTGCGCCCACTGGCACCGAAACCGGCGAACTCCTGCTCCAGCACGATGACGCTCGCCCCAAGGGCTGACAGCTCCAAGGCCGTCGATAAACCGGCAAACCCGGCTCCTATCACGATCACATCGGCATGCGCGTGACCTTTCAATTCAGGTTGCAGGTCGATAGGACGTTCCACCCACCCGCCGAGGCTGCGAAACCTCAGTGTTTCCGAACCGTTCCCGGCCACATTGTTCGACGCATTCATTCACTTCGCTCCAGGGAATTCTGCCAAGGGGAAGGGTTAGAAGCCTTTGCCTGGCTCGGAGAAAGACGCCATGCCCAGAAGCTCTTGTGGGTCGCGCATCTGCCCATCGATTTCAACCCAACCCAGCAGCGTGGAGCTGGCACTCCAACCCAGCAGACGTTGCAGTTGCGCAGGGAGCTGCCGAACACGCTCAACAGGAATGGACAGGAAGTGGTTTTCTTCCAGTCGCAGGAAAGCCAAGTCATACGCCATGGTCAGACCGGTGCGAGGCGTTGAGGATGTATTGGCGCCACCACCGTGGTAGACCGACCCCATCCATAGCAGCGCAGAGCCTGCCTTCATTTCGGCGGCGATTGTTTCTTCCTGCGTTGGCATGCGTTCGTCATCCCATTGATGGCTGCCGGGAATGACACGTGTCGCACCGTTCTCTTCGGTGAAGTCCGTAATGGCCAGCATGATTTGCAGCCGAGCCTCACGACCATATTGCGGATGCCGCCAGAGCGATGTGGCATCGTCGCGATGCAAAGGTTGCAAACCCTGGCCTGGGCCGATCTGGATAGCCTGGGTAATGCTGAGTTGGATATCCGGCTCGATCTCGACGCGGTCGCTTCCGACCCAGACATGGGTAGGTGTTTGCAAGATCTTTCTGGCGGACTCGAGAAACAACGGATTCAGCGCCACCTCTACCGCCGTGTCACTTCGCCCGAGAATTCGGGCGACGCGGCGTGTCTGGGTGCCGGCAAAGTAAGGGTCCATACCGCAAGGCGTGACACTCAAAAAGGTGTCCAACTCCTCGGTCAGGGCCTTCAAGGTGCCTTCCGAGACAAAGTTGGAAATGATTACGGCACCGTCACGCTTGATGATTTCCACTACCTGCTCGACCGGTGTGTCGCTGCTGACCGTCGAAAGTTTCCGTGTATCCATTTGCGCATTTACCTGTGTGCTTTGAGTCATTGTTTGCTCAGCGGATCTGGGCCCAGGGCCCGGCTACAAGTTGCCGTAGGCACCCTGCGCTCACCTGTCGCGAGCGCCGAAAATCCGGCACTACCGACAAGAGCGATCGACTGATCAACCGACATGATCACTTGATCAAGTCTTATGACCAAAGCAATTCACGTGCCGTTTTCCTGACCCGCGCCAGCGTCCACGGAAATTCAGGGGCGAGCGTCTGGCCTGCCGATGCACAGTGATACTGGCGTTCCCAAATCGGTGCCTCCCCGTGTTCGCCCGGCACGCCATATTGTGTATTAACGAAACACTTGTTATCTAAAGTTTCCCAGGGAAGGCGTCGCGCAGACCGCCCCCTGACGCTCAATCGCATCGACGCATGGATTGGGAAACAACCATGCGTTAGCATTCGTCCCCGCCGAGGCCAGACCCGATGGCTGGCGGCAATACCGAAGAGGGAGAAATGCCCAATGGCTCGAATAGGCGCTGAATTGCGCAGACAAGACTTTATTGAAGCCACCGTGAAAGTGATCGCGGAACATGGAATAGCCAACGCCACCACTCGCCGTATCGCGGCCGAGGCGAATTCGCCACTGGCTTCGTTGCACTACGTCTTCCATACCAAGGACGAGTTGTTCTATGCGGTCTATGAGTCCTTGATCAACATGCCGCAACAGTCGTTGCAGGACGTACCCACAGGCGCCACGGCGGCAGAGTCGGTGGGGGAAATGCTGCGCCAGCTCGTCAAATGGTTCACCGCCCACCCTGACCTGGCGACCACACAGTTCGAGCTCTTCTTCTGGAACCTGCGCAACAACCCGGCCATGGCAACCAAGATCTATACCGTATCCGTCGAAGCGACCAAGCAAGCCATCGAAAAGGTCACTGGCCCCGGGCTGGACCAGGCCAGGCTGACCACCATCAGCCGCTTGCTCATCAACCTGTTCGACGGCCTGTTGCTGGCTTGGTCCGCCCATGGCGACCGGGAACGCTTGGAAGCCGAGACCGAAACCGCCTGCCAAGCTGTAAAACTGCTGGTGGCCAGTTACTGATCAAGGTTCGAATGCGCCGTGCTTCAGTACGGCGCGATCGGTACTGACTAGCCATCAACCTGGCTTACCTTCCCGCCTTTCTCATACCGGGCGACTGCCCCAGCCTGCCCCCTCCTTGCCTCTCCCTTTCTTGAGAGAACTGCCCCCGCGCCATGGCGCGATGGTGCAAATCATCCCAAACCAATAGAAACCTGGTGCATTTCGCACCTTGATCCGCCTGCGTTGCCAATCCTATTCTTGCCAAACGATCAAGTCATTTGACCAAGTCTCTATAACACAACAATAGGAGGCGACATGTCCTCTCACACTGCTCTTCCGGTTGAGCCGCTCGATATTTTGATCATGGGAGCCGGTGTGTCTGGCATTGGTGCGGCAGCCTACCTGCGGCGTCATCAGCCGCACAAACGATTTGCGATTCTCGAGTCCCGCGAACGAATGGGCGGCACCTGGGACCTGTTCCGCTACCCTGGCATTCGCTCCGACTCGGACCTGTACACCTTCGGTTTCGACTTCAAGCCCTGGACCAAGGCAAAGTCCCTGGCGGACGCCGCAGACATTCTCGAATACCTGCGAGAAGCCATCGACGAATATGAACTGGCGTCCTTCATCCAGTACCGGCAGAAAGTCGTTTCGGCGAACTGGCAGAGCGATAAAGGGCTCTGGGCAGTGAGCGTCGAGGATGGTCACACGGCAGAAACCCGCATCATCGAGTGCCGCTGGTTGTTCAGTGCAGGCGGTTACTACCGCTATGACCAAGGGTTCAGCCCACGCTTCGAGGGCACGGAGGCGTTCAAGGGACAGATCATTCATCCCCAGCACTGGCCGGAAAACCTGGACTACACGGGCAAGCGTGTCGTCGTCATCGGCAGCGGTGCAACGGCGGTAACCTTGATTCCAGCGATGGCGGACAAGGTCGCCAGCATCACCATGCTGCAGCGCACCCCTTCCTACATCATCAACCAAGCCCGCCAAAGACTCCGTTGCAGCGTTTCTGCGCAAAATCCTGCCTGCGCAAACCGCCTATTCCCTGACACGCTACAAGAACGCCAAGATCACCCTGGCTTTCTGGGCATTCTGCCAACGCTTCCCCAAGCTTTCGAAAAAGCTGCTGCTGTGGCTGACCCGCAAGGAATTGCCCAAAGACTACCCGGTCGACGTACATTTCAACCCGCCCTACAACCCCTGGGACCAGCGCTTGTGTTCGGTCCCCGAAGGCGATCTGTTCAAAGCCATCAGCGCAGGCAAAGCCGACATCGTCACCGATCACATCGAGCGGTTCACCGAGTCCGGAGTATTGCTCAAATCGGGCAAGACACTGAAGGCCGACATCATCGTCACCGCCACGGGGCTGAACGTACAGCTGTTCGGCGGCATCACCCTGCACAAGGACGGCCGACCGGTGATACTCAGCGAAACCCTGGCCTATAAAGGCATGATGCTCTCTGGTGTGCCCAATTTCGCCTTTGCCGTGGGCTACACCAACTCGTCCTGGACCTTGAAAGTGTGCCTGCTGTGCGATCATTTCTGTCGCCTGCTGGGCTTCATGGACAAACAGGGCCACAACGTCTGCGAACCCAAGGCGCCAGCCGGTATCGAAACCCGCCCCTTGCTGGACTTTGGCGCCGGCTACGTGCAACGCGCCTTGGACAGCATGCCGCGCCAAGGGCCGCGTGAGCCCTGGGTGATGTCGATGGACTACTTCCGCGACGTCAAACTGCTGCGTCGGGGCAACGTTGCCGACAAGTGCCTCTCGTTCACCACAGTGCCCAACGCGCCTTTGCACGCTGGTGTCATGCTGCAGCAACAAGGTAGCCGTCGATGAGCGCCGATCGCTTCTGCGAGCTACCGGGGGAGCGCAAGCTCTGCTATCGCACTCACGGCGATGACGACGCCCCGGCGGTCCTGCTCATCGTCGGCCTGGGGCTGCAATTGACCTACTGGCCGCAACCGATCATCGCCGGCCTGGTCGAGCGCGGGTTCCGCGTCATCACGCTGGACAACCGTGACTCGGGCCGATCGTTCTTCACCGACGTGGTACCTCCCACGGCCATGCAGCAGTTCCTGCGCAAGCGCACTCCCGGCTATGACCTGGGCGACATGGCCAACGACGTGATCGGGCTCATGAACGGCCTGAACCTGGAAACGGCGCACGTGGTGGGGATGTCGATGGGCGGCATGATCGCCCAGACCCTCGCGGCCCGGTACCCCGAGCGCGTCAGGACGCTCACTTCGATCTTCTCGACCACCGGCTCGCTGCGCGTCGGCCAGCCCGCGCTCAAAGCCCTTTTCCAACTACTGCGCCGCCCGCCGCGCAACCAGCAGGAAAGCGTTCGGGACTACGTGGACATCATGCGACTGATCGGCTCGCCCCTCGAATGCGACGAGCAAGCCCTGCGCAACTACGCCACGCAGGCCTGGGAGCGCGGCGGCGGCGAGGTGAGCAACCTCGGCACCGCCCGGCAGATCGGCGCCATCATCAACTCTGGAGACCGCACCCAGGAGCTGCAGCGGGTTCGCTGCAGCACGCTGGTCATCCACGGGGACAAAGACCTCATGGTCGCGACCACCGGAGGCTTCGCCACGGCCGCGGCGATTCGCCAGTCGAGCCTGGTGCTGTTGCCTGGGATGGGGCATGACTTCCCAACGTGCCTGTCGGGCACACTGCTTTCCCTGCTGGCAGGGCACATGCGCTAACACCGTTTCCATTTAGGGGCGGATTGCTTGGCCGCCCCTCTTTTTATTCCACCAGAGGTTTCTCGCAACAGGCTTAACCCAAACCCAAAACAACAACATTCCAGTTTCAAGCACACCTGAGCCGCGACGACGGCCTGGCGCGATGCTCCTCCACTGCCCGTTCAACAACGACAACAACTGAGCAAGAGGTACGTATGGAATTCAAGTTCTTACTCCCCACCAAAGTCGTGATGGAGCCAGGCCTGCGTGAGCGCACTGGCGAGCATCTGCGTGAATTGGGGCTCAAGCACGTTCTGATCGTCACGGATGCCGGGGTCAAGGCCGCCGGGCTGCTGAACAGCGTTTACGCCAGCCTGGAAAGGTCGGGCATTTCGTTCGACGAAATCGCGGACGTGAAGGCGAACCCTCGCAGCGAAGACATCAACCGCGCGGCACAGCTGTACCGCGGCAAAGGTATCCAGGGCCTCCTGGCCATCGGCGGCGGCAGCGCGATGGACGCGGCCAAGGCCATCAGCCTGCTGCTGACCCACGAGGGCCGGATCGAAGACTACGAGGGTTCTTTCACCCTTAAGCATGCCATTCCACCTATCGTCGCCATCCCGACCACCGCCGGCACCGGCAGTGAAGTGACCTGCTTCGCGGTGATCACCGACACCGTCCGCCATTTCAAGATGAGCGTCCAGGATTACCGGGTCGGGCCCGTTTTGGCACTGCTCGACGCCCATATTCTCGACACGCTGCCTTCGTCGATTGCCGCCGCAACCGGCATGGATGCCCTCACCCACGCCATCGAAGCCTACACCGGTCGCATGGCGAACCCGATCAGCGACGGCCTGGCGCTGCACGCCATCCGCCTGATCAGCCAACACCTCAAGCCCGCCGTGCTGGAGCCTGGCAACCTGCACGCCCGCCAGCAGATGCTGGTGGCTAGTCTGATCGCCGGCATGGCCTTCGGGAACGCCGACGTCGGCAGCGTGCACTGCATCTCCGAAGCCATCGGTGGCATGTACGACACACCGCACGGCGTGGGCAACGCGATCTTCCTGCCCTTCGTGTTCGGTCACAACCGCGATGCCGACATCACCCGCCACGCCCAGGTCGCCTATGCGCTCGGGATCGACCCCAACCTCTCGCCGGCCGAGGCCGCCGAGGCCGCTGTCGGTTACCTGTTCCAGATGAGCAAGGATCTGGGCATCCCCCGCTTCGCCGAGGTGAAGGGCGTGCGCGAGGAAGACTTCCTGACCATCGCTGAAAAGTCGAAGAAAAACTTCTCCGACGCCAGCAATGCCAAGGAAATGACCGTCGAGACCTACCGTGAAATCGTCGCCACTGCTTACCACTTCGTAGCGTGAGGGATGTCAGTCATGAGCGAATCAATCCCTAGCGCTTCGCTGAAGCGCACCCTGGGTCCGTTTTCGGTACTGCTGTTCGGCCTGGCGTTCCTGGCGCCGTTGATCGTCTTCGGCACCTATGGCGTGATTACCCAGGCCAGCGGCAACACCACGGCGATGGCCTACCTGATCGCGGCGACCGGCGTGGTGTTCACGGCGTTGAGCTATGGCCGGCTGGTCAGGGTGTTCCCGGTGGCCGGTTCAGCCTACACCTATACCCGCAAGATGCTGAGCGCGAACCTCGGTTTCATGGTGGGCTGGGCCGCCCTGCTCGATTACTTCTTCATCCCCATGCTGATCTGGCTGCTCGGTGCCAGCTACCTCAACATGGCGTTTCCAGAAGTGCCGCAGTGGGTGTGGATCATCGGGTTCATCGTCTCCACCTCGCTGCTGAACGTGCTGGGCATCCAGGTTGCCAACCGTTTCAACGTGCTGTTGATGGTCGCGCAACTGGCCATCATCGTCGTGTTCATCGGCCTGTGCGTGCACTACATTGTCGCGGCCAACGGCCCTGGCGGGCTGTTGTCGGCCAAGCCGTTCTTCAACCAGAACGTGCCCTTCGCCACCAGCATGGCCGGCGCCGCCATCGCCGCGTACTCGTTCCTGGGCTTTGACGCGCTGTCCACGCTCAGCGAGGAAACCCGCGACCCGGGCCGCACACTGCCGCGCGCCATCCTGCTGGTCGCGTTGATCGGCGGCTCGGTCTACGTCGGCTCCTCGTACTTCATGTACCTGGCGCACCCCTCCCCCACATTCGAGTTCGTGGACGGGGCTGCCTTCGAGATAGCCCGCATGATCGGCGGCGACCTGTTCTTCGTCGTGGTCCTGGCGGGGATCATCATCGCCCACTTCGCCGCAGGCATGTCATTCCAGGCCAGCGTGGGCCGGCTGCTGTACGCCCTCGGCCGGGACAACCAACTGCCACGCAAGCTATTCGGGGCCTTGCATCCTCGTTACAAGACCCCGGTCTTCAACATCCTGCTCTGCGGCATTTTCGGCACCGCAGGTTTTGGCCTGACGATCGCCACCGCGACGTCCCTGGTCAATTTCGGCGCTTTTCTAGCCTTCACCGCCGTCAACCTCTGCGCGTTGCGGCTCACCTTTGACGCACGCGTCAAGGACGGGGCCGGCCTGCTGCACGGCGTGCTTTTCCCACTCATCGGCCTGGTCACGGCCGGCTGGATGCTGGCCAGCCTGGATAAAGACGCACTGATCATGGGTTGTAGCTGGCTCGCCCTGGGCGCGGTTTACCTCGCCTGCCGGACCAGCTTCTTCCGCAACCCAGTGCCTGACGCGCTGGCGTAGCGGCCACCTTCCAATCGAATGCCCTGACGACAACCACAAGGCAAGGCCATGGCCTTGCCGTTCAATGGCGAGAATCGACATGCAAACCAAACTCTTGATCAACGGTGCCCTGGTGGCCGGCGAAGGCGAAAACCTCGACGTGTACAACCCGTCCCTGGGCAGCGTCCTGGTACAGACCACCGAAGCCAGCCGTGCCCAGGTCCATGCCGCGGTGCAAAGCGCGGATGCGGCCTTCGACGCCTGGTCGCAAACGCCGCCCAAGGACCGCGCGGCACTGCTGCTCAAGCTCGCTGACAGCATCGACGCCCAGGCGCCGGTGTTTGCCCGCCTGGAGGCAGACAACTGCGGCAAGCCGTTCACCGCCGTGTTGCAGGATGAACTGCCTGCCGTATCCGACGTGTTCCGCTTCTTTGCCGGTGCCGTGCGCTGCCTGCAGGGCTCGGCGGCGGGCGAGTACATCCCGGGCCACACCTCGATGATCCGCCGCGACCCGGTGGGCGTGGTCGCCTCCATCGCGCCGTGGAACTACCCCCTGCTGATGGCAGCCTGGAAACTGGGCCCAGCCTTGGCCGGCGGCAACACCGTCGTGCTCAAGCCGTCGGAACACACGCCGATGAGCACCTTGAAACTGGGCGAGTTGCTCGCCGACATCTTCCCCGCCGGTGTGGTCAACATCGTGCACGGTCGCGGCGCCTCGGTGGGTGAGCCGCTGACCAGCCACCCCCAGGTACGCATGGTGTCGCTGACCGGCTCCGTGCGCACCGGCAGCCGTATCATCGAAGGCACCGCCGACAGCGTCAAACGCATGCACATGGAGCTCGGTGGCAAGGCACCGGTGTTGATCTTCGACGATGCCGACATCGACGCCGCCGTCGAAGGCATCCGCGCCTTCGGCTTCTACAACGCCGGCCAGGACTGCACCGCCGCATGCCGCCTCTATGTGCAGAAGGCGGTGTACCCGGAGTTCGTGCGCAAGCTCGGCGAAGCCGTGTCCAGCATCAAGTGCGGGCTTCAGGATGACCCGGCGACCGAGATGGGCCCGCTGATCACCCAAGAGCACCTGGAGCGTGTCGAGGGCTTCGTGAACCGTGCCAAGGAACTGCCTCACATTGAGGTGGTCACCGGCGGCAAGCGCGCTGCGGGCGGCGGCTTCTTCTTCGAGCCGACGGTCCTGGCCGGCGCTACGCAGGAGGACGAGGTAGTGTGCCGTGAAATCTTCGGCCCGGTGGTGACGGTTTCGCCATTCGAAGACGAAGCCCAGGCACTGGCATGGGCCAATGAATCGGACTACGGCCTGGCCTCGTCGGTATGGACCGCCGATGTGGGTCGCGCCCATCGCCTGGCCGCTCGCCTGCAATACGGCTGCACCTGGGTCAACACCCACTTCATGCTGGTGAGCGAAATGCCCCATGGTGGCGTGAAGCTGTCCGGCTACGGCAAGGACCTGTCGATGTACGGGTTGGAAGACTACACCGTGGTTCGCCACGTGATGTTCAAGCACTGACCGCCCACGACCCAGATAGCCCAGATCATTTTTCAAGAGGTTTGCATGAACAACATCGAGACATTCGAAAAGGCTCGAGTCCAACGTGCGGATGTACTGCCGTGACTTGCCGCTGGTGTTCGATACCGCCCAAGGCAGCAAGATCCGAGGTGAAGACGGCCGCGAGTACCTGGACTTCTTCGCTGGCGCCGGCGCCCTGAACTATGGCCACAACGACCCGCGCATGCGCGATGCCTTGATCGCGTATCTGTCGTCCAACGGCGTGACCCACGCCCTCGACCTGCACACCACCACCAAGCGCCAGTTTCTCGAAGCGATCGAGCGCGACCTGTTCAAGCCACGCGGCTGGGACTACAAGGTGCAGTTCACCGGCCCGACCGGTGCCGACGCCGTCGAGGCGGCGTTGAAGCTGGCGCGCAAGGCGACGGGGCGTACCAAGGTCGTCTCGTTCTATGGGGCTTACCACGGCATGACCGCCGGCGCCTTGGCCGTCACCGGCAACCGCACTCGCCGTGGCCCTGGGCTTTCCACCGATGTGGTGTTCGTGCCGTACGAAGACAGCCCCTACGGCGAATTCGACAGCATTGGCTTCCTCGAGCGCCTGGCCAACGACCAGGGCAGCGGCTCGGAGCTACCGGCGGCGGTGATCGTCGAGTCCGTGCAGATCCAGGCCGGCGTCTACCCGGCTTCCAACGAATGGCTGCAACGCTTGCGCAAGTGGACCAGCGATCACGGCGTGTTGCTCATCTGCGACGAAATCCAGGCCGGCTGCGGGCGCACCGGCGACTTCTTCGGCTTCGAGCGCTCCGGGGTGGTGCCAGACCTGATCACCTGCGCCAAATCGATCGGCGGCTTCGGCCTGCCGATGGCGATCGTGTTGATTCGCGCCGGGCTGGATGTGTGGCAACCGGGCGATCACATCGGCACCTTCCGCGGCAATCAACTGGCCTTCTTGACGGCCCAGATCGCGCTCGGCTATTGGCGCGATGAGTCGTTCCTGAAGTTGCTGGCCACCAACTGCGCGGCCATGGAGCGCGCGGTCGCCGGTTTCGCGGAAATTCCTGGCGTGTCGCCTCCGCGCGCTGTCGCGGCATGATCGCCGGCATCGACTTCGGTCGCGGCAACGTCGCATTCGCCAAGGATGCCCAGCAGCGTGTGCTGCAGGCGGGTGTGCTGGTCGACCGCTGCGGCCCGAACGGCGAAATCATCAAGCTGATGCCACCGGTGAACACCCCGACCGACCAGCTCGAAGAAGGCCTGAAAGCCTTCGGCGAATCGGTCGCGGCAGCGTTTAGCCAGTAACTGCACGGGCCTGCGGTGCGGCCTGTATCGATACAGCGCCGCATGCAGGCTCATCGCGTGCAGTCGACAACCCGTCCGTGGCAGGAAATCACACCAATGAGCAACGTCACTTCAACCATCCAGAATGACTTGGCTTCATTCATACACCCCAACACCAACCTGGCGCAGCACCAGGAAATCGGCCCCCTCGTGATCGCCGGCGGCGACGGCGTGCGGGTCTTCGATGAGCAAGGCAACGCCTACATCGAGGCGATGTCGGGCCTGTGGAGCGTTGCCTTGGGCTTCAGTGAAAAGCGCCTGGTCGACGCCGCCGTCGAGCAGTTCAGGCAACTGCCCTACTACCACAGCTTCAGCCACAAGACCAACGCCCCGGCGGCGGCGCTCGCCGCCAAGCTGGCCGAGCTGGCGCCGGGCGACCTGAACCATGTTTTCTTCACCAATTCAGGCTCCGAAGCCAACGACTCGGTGGTGAAGATGCTCTGGTACGTGAACAACGCGCTGGGCAAACCGCACAAGAAGAAATTCATCTCTCGCCAGCAGGCCTATCACGGCGCCACCATCGCTGCCGGGAGCCTGACCGGCATCCCCTCGATTCATCGCGACTTCGACCTGCCGGCCATCCCGGTTCACCATCTGACGTGCCCGAACTTCTACCGGTTCGCCCGGCCAGGGGAAACGCAGGAAGCCTTTTCGGCCCGCCTGGCGAACGAACTGGAGCGCTACATCCTCGCCGAAGGGCCGGAAAGCATTGCCGCCTTCGTCGGCGAACCGGTGATCGCAGCGGGCGGCGTGATCCCTCCTCCCACTGGCTACTGGGCGGCGATCCAGACAGTGTGCAGGCGCTACGACATTCTTGTGGTGATCGACGAGATCGTCACCGGTTTTGGCAGGCTGGGCACGATGTTCGGGGCTCAGCTGTACGACATCCAGCCCGACATCATGGTGCTCTCCAAGCAGCTCACCTCTTCCTACCAGCCGCTGGCGGCCGTGGTGGTGTCCGATGCCATCAACGATGTACTGGTGAGCCAGAGCCAGCGCCTGGGGGCATTCGCCCATGGCCTGACCTGCACGGGCCACCCCGTCGCCACCGCGGTTGCGCTGGAAAACATCCGCATCATCGAAGAGCGCGACCTGGTTGGCCATGTCCAGCGCCTGGCCCCCATGTTCCAGCGCCACCTGCGCACGTTCGAAGACCACCCGCTGGTCGGCAACGTCCGAGGCGTCGGGCTGATGGGCGGGATCGAACTGGTTGCGAACAAGGCCACCGGCCAACCGTTCGCCCAGCCAGGTGCACTGGGTGGCTACGTGTTCACACAGGCCCACAAGCATGGGCTGATCATTCGCGCCCTCTACGACACGATCGCGTTCTGCCCGCCGTTGATTACCACGCAGGGCGACATCGAAGCGATCTTCAGCGCCTTCGAGCGCACGTTGGCTGATGCAACGGACTGGGCCCGATCGCAGAACCTGCGGTGAGCAAAGGCTCTCCCGTGGGGCATCACATAAAACAACAATCAAGAGGCTTTGAACGTGCGCGAACAAAATGATGAAAGTTTCGAGTTTGATGTGTCCGTGGTCGGGCTCGGTGCGATGGGAACGCTCATGGCACACGCGTTGCTCAAGCAAGGCAAACGCGTGGCGATCTGGAATCGATCACCCGGCAAGGCTGCGTCGCTCGTCGCCGCTGGCGCTCACCTGTGCGACAGCGTTGAAACCGCGCTGGTTGCAAGCCCGGCCACGATCTTCGTGCTCCTGGACAACCACGCGACCCACGAGGTGCTCGGGATGCCAGGTGTGATGCATGCACTGGCCAACCGTACGATCGTCGATTACACCACCAACGCCCAGGACGAGGGACCGGCGCTTCAGGGCCTCGTCAATCGGGCGGGCGGCCATTACGTCAAAGGGATGATCGTGGCCTACCCGCGCAACGTCGGCCATCGCGAAAGCCACAGTATTCATACCGGCGATCGTGAGGCCTTCGAGCAGCACCGGTCGCTGCTTGAAGGGCTCGCCGGCCATACGGTGTTCCTTCCCTGGGGCGAAGCATTGGCCTTCGCGAGCGTGCTCCACGCCCATGCGTTTGCCGCGATGGTTGCGTTCTTCGAGGCCGTGGGTGCGAGCGAACGGTTTGGCCTGTCGGTTTCGAAGACAGCCAGGCTCCTGCTCGACACGTCACGCTTTTTCGTCGCCGACGCACTCGAGGAAGCGGCACGCCGGCTCGAAGCGCAGGATTTCGCAGGCGACCAGGCGAGGCTCGATGTACATGTAGATGCCTTCGCGCACATTGCCCAATCCCTGCATGCACAAGGGGCCTGGACGCCAGTGTTCGACGCGGTATGCCAAGTCGCGCAGCGCGCGGCATCAATGGGCTATGGCAACCAGGACATTGCAGCCATCACCCTGTCATTCGCCCACGACAAAGCGCCCGGGCACTAACCGCGTGATACTGGCCTTTCGGATCGAACCTGAAGACAACAACAATAAAAATCGCTGGAGGATCATATGCGCCGATTTGGTTTTCTACTGGCCGTGTTGACGCTGGCCGTTTTCCTGAGTGCCCTGCTTGCCCCCAGGCCTTCTCTCGTCAACCGAGCGGCGGCGCAGCGCATGGGGCATCCGATCACCAGCATCGGCGAGATTTTCAGGGGGTATTAACGAGGTTTCACCTGGCCGCTGGCACGCATCCGCCAGCGGCCGCAGGTAATCAATGATCGACCGCACCGCTGGCACCAAGGCCGGTCTGGCCCCTTACGAACTGGTCGGCGAACGCCGCCCTTTCTGCCTTGGCTCTCGCAGTCCGGTCTAGCCGGGAAACGCCATACGCCACCGCAAACGCCAGCGGCATGGAGAACAGCGCAGGCTGGGTATAAGGGAACAGCGGCTCGGGAAAGTGCAACACATCCACCCACACGAGCTTGGAAAACACCACGAAGCCCATGGCGCTGACCAACCCCACGTAGCCACCGGCCAACGCGCCGCGCGTGGTCAACCCCGACCAGAACATCGACAGGAACAGCACCGGGAAGTTGGCCGAAGCGGCGATGCCAAAGGCCAGCGCGACCATGAAGGCCACGTTGATGTTTTCGAACACGATGCCCAGGGCTATCGCCACCAGGCCAAGGCCCAGGGTCGCCAGCTTGGTCACCCGCAGCTCCTGGGCCTCGCTGGCCGCGCCTTTCATGATCACCCGCGCATACAGGTCATGGGCGATGGCGGACGCCCCGGCCAGGGCCAGGCCTGACACCACGGCCAGGATGGTGGCGAAGGTCACGGCAGACAAAAAGCCCAGCAGCAGGTTGCCGCCTACAGCCTGGGCCAGGTGCATGACCACCATGTTGCCCCCGCCCACCAGCTTGCCACCCACCTGCCCGCCTTCGAAGAACTGCGGCTGCTGGCTGACGATCACGATCGACGCCAGGCCCAGCAGGAAAATGACATTGAAGAAGTAGCCGATGAACCCGGTGGCATAGAGCACCGACTTGCGTGCCTCCCGGGCATCGCTGACGGTGAAGAAGCGCATCAGGATATGCGGCAGCCCGGCGGTGCCGAACACCAGCCCCAGGCTCAGCGACAGCGCTGTCAATGGGTCAGCCAGCAGGCTGCCGGGCGCCAGCAGGCGCTCGCCCAGGGCATGGGTGTGCATGGCCTTGCTGACCAGGGTGTCATAGCTAAAGTCGAATTCGCGCATCGCCAGGAACAGCACCACGGAGCCGCCCACCAGCAGCAGGAATGCCTTGATGATCTGCACCCAGGTGGTCGCCACCATGCCGCCGAAGGTCACATACAGCATCATCAGCGCACCGACGATCACCAAGGCGATGTGATAGTCCAGGCCGAACAGCAGCCTGATCAACTGCCCGGCCCCGACCATCTGCGCCACCAGGTAGAAACACACCACGGTCAGCGAACCGATGGCGGCCATGGTGCGCACCTTGCCCTGGTCGAGGCGGTACGAAGTGATGTCAGCGAAGGTGAAGCGGCCCAGGTTGCGCAGCCGCTCGGTCATCAACAGCAGCAACACCGGCCAGCCCGCGAAGAAGGCAATGAGGTAGATGTAGCCGTCCATGCCGGAGGTGTAGATGAGCGCGGTGATCCCCAACAGCGTCGAGGCGGACATGTAGTCACCGGCCAGCGCCAGGCCATTCTGCCAGCCCAGGATGCCGCCACCGGCACTGTAGAAGTCCGCCGTCGAGCGGGTGCGCCGCGCTGCCCACCAGGTGATGCACAGGGTGAACAGCACGAACACCATGAACATGCCTATCGCATGCAGGTTGAGCGGCTGACGCTGGCCCGCGCCGAGCGCAGGCGAAGCCAACAGCAGGCCGGAGTGCAGCAACAAAGCCAGAGGCAGTAGTTTCTTCATGCGCCCCACTCCTCTTCCAGCCCGGCGACCAGCGTCTGCGTCAGGCGATCGAATTCGCCATTGGCCCGGTACACATAGAACGCCGACAGCGCACAGAAGAACACGAACAGGAAAGCGCCGGCCGCGACGCCGAAGGTCATGTTCGACCCCTCGACCAGGCGCCTGGCGATCAGCTCGGGCCAGAACGATACCAATGCGATGTAGCCATAGAACAAGGCCAGGATCAGCACGAACAGGCTCAGGGTAAAACGGTTTCTGCGCGTCACCAGTTGCTGGAACCGGGCACTGGCGCGAACGCGCGCGTATAACAGGCTGGACATGGGACACCTCGCTCAATGTACTTGTTGTTATGGGGTGTGCAGCTGTTGCAGCTCGATCAATGCTCGGCGTCGGCGGTCTGCGCCTCCTGTTGCCGGGCCCACTCGCGCAGGACGAACTTCTGGATCTTGCCGGTGGCGGTCTTGGGCAGTTCCGTGAGCGACACATGCCGCGGCGCCTTGAAGTGCGCCAGGCGTTCACGGCACCAGCGGATCAGGTCGGCCTCCGTAACCGTGGCCAGCGCATCAGCGCGCAAGGTGACGAACGCATGGGGTGTCTCACCCCAGCGCGAGTCCGGGCGCGCCACCACCGCCGCCTCAACCACCTCTGAGTGCTGGTAGAGCACTTCCTCGATTTCCAGCGAACTGATGTTCTCGCCACCGGAGATGATGATGTCCTTGGCCCGGTCCTTGATTTCCACGTAACCGTCCGGGTGCAGCACGGCCAGGTCGCCCGTGTGCAGCCAGCCATTGGCCAATGCGGCCCGGGTGGCCTCTGGGTTGTGCAGGTAGCCTTTCATCACGGTGTTGCCGCGCACCACCAGCTCGCCAAGGGTAAGGCCATCGGCTGGAACCGGGCGGCCGGTATCGGTATCCAGCACCGTGGCCTCCTCGAGCATCGGGTGGGCGACACCCTGGCGGCTCATGAACTGCGCCCGGGCCTCAAGCGGCAACTCGTCGACCCCCGGCTGCCACAGGCACAATGTGCTGGGGCCATAGCTTTCGGTCATGCCATAGGCATGGGTGATGTTGAAGCCACGCGCCTCCATCGCCGCAATAACCGCACTGGGCGGGGCAGCACCGCCAGTGATCACCGATACCGGCACCGGAGGGGCACTGGCATGCTCGGCGTGGATCAGCATCGACATCACCACCGGGGCGGCGCTCAGGTGAGTCACGGCATGCTCGGCGATGGCGGCGTTGATCGCATCAGGCTGGACCTTGCGCAGACACACGTGGGTGCCACCGGACAACGTCACCGCCCAGGTATGGCTCCAGCCGTTGCAGTGGAACATCGGCAAGGTCCACAGGTAGACGCTGCGCGGCCCCAACTGGAAGATCAGCGCCCCAGCGCAGGCGTTTAGGTAGGCGCCGCGGTGATGCAACACCACGCCCTTGGGGTCCCCCGTGGTGCCGGAGGTGTAGTTGATGGCGATCGACTGCCATTCGTTCTGTGGCGCACTCAAGGGTCGCGCGGGGTCGCCCTGGGCCAGGAACGCTTCGTAGTCCAGGTCGTGGGCCAGGTCGGCGCGCTCGGCCTGATCATCGTCGATGCCCACCAGCAAGGGCGGCGCATCGAGCATGGCCAGCGCCTGACTGGCCACGGCACCGAACTCGCGGTCGCAGATCAATACCTTGGCCGCGCAGTGCCGCAAGATGAAGGCGATGCTGCGTGCCTCGAGCCGAATGTTGATGCATACCAGCACCGCCCCGGCACCGGGCACGCCATAGTGGGCTTCGAGCATTTCAGGGATGTTCGGGGCCAGTATCGCCACCCGTTCGCCCGGTTGCACACCGACCCGCTCCAGGGCACTGGCCAGAGCACGGCTGCGCTCGTGCAACTGAAGATAGTTGTAACGCCGCCTTACCATAGACCACCGCATCTCGCTGCGGATATACCTGTGCGGCCCGCTTGAGAAACGACAGCGGCGACAGCGGCACATGGTTGGCTTCGTTGGGGGCAAGCTCGTGATCGAGGGTTGGAACCATCATGGCAGACACCTCATCGACACTTTGCTCAGGTTTTGCACGCACATACCTACCTCCTGTTCTTGTTATTATTGCGCCAGGGCGCGTTACAGGCTGCTGCACAGATGGCCGCCATCGACCACGATCTCGGCGCCGCTCATCGCCCGCCCAGCATCGCTGGCGAGCAGCAGCAAGGCGCCGTCCAGGTCCGACGGCACGCTGAAGCGTCGGCTGGGGATACGCGAACGCAACTTGTCACCGGCCTCGCTGGCCAGGAAGGCCTCGTTCAAATCAGTCATCACGTAGCCGGGCGCCAGGGCGTTCACCCGGATGCCATGGCGCGCCAACTCCAGCGCCATGGCGCGGGTCAGGTGGGCCAGGCCGGCCTTGGCCGCCAGGTAAGGGCCTACGGCACCGGCCACACGGCAGGCGAGGATCGAGGTGACATTAATCAGGCTGCCCCCCTTCCCCGCCGCCACCATGCGCCGGGCGCTTTCCTGGGCCACGGCCCAGGCGCCCTTGAGGTTGGTGTCGAGCACGTGGTCCCAGGTTTGATCATCGCAGGCCAGCAAAGGCTGGCTGTCGCTCACCCCCGCATTGTTGACCAGGACATCCAGCGGGCCGGCGGCATCGAGCACCCGGCAGATGTCCTCACGGCTGGTCACATCGAGGGCAAAGGCCTGCGCCCGCCCTCCAGCCACCTCGATGGCCTCCACCAACGCCCGCAGCGGCGCCTGGCGCCTGGCGGTCACCACCACCTCGGCGCCTGCAGCGGCCAGGGTCATGGCGAAGTGACGGCCCAGGCCGCTGGAGGCCCCGGTCACCAGGGCGCGGCGCCCGTCAAGGGCGAACAGTCGGACAAGGTTCGGCTGCATCAGTGGGCCCCCAGGCGCTGGTCGAGCAGCTTCTTCGCCAGGCTCATGCGGTGCACTTCGCTCGGACCGTCATAGATGCGGAACGGGCGAATGTCGCGGAAGATCCGCTCCACCACGGTGTCCCCGGTCACCCCGCGGCCACCCAATACCTGGACGCAACGATCGACCACCCGCCACAGCGCCTCGGCGCTGATCACCTTGGCCATGCTCGAATCGACATTGGCACGCCGGCCCTGGTCGAGCACCCAGGCGCAGTGCCAGACCGCCAAGCGCACCACGTGCAGGTCCATCATGTTGTCGGCGAGCATGAAGCCCACGCCCTGGTGCTCGCCCAGCGGCTTGCCGAAGGCGTCACGGGTGCGCGCATAGTCGCAGGCGATGTCGTGGGCGCGGCGCGCGGCACCGAGCCAGCGCATGCAATGAGTCAAGCGTGCGGGCGCCAGGCGCACCTGGGCATAACGGAAGCCCTTGCCGATCTCGCCGAGGACATCGCTCGCCGGGATACGCAGGTTGTCGAAACGCAGCTGCCCGTGACCACCGGTAAAACAGCCGTCCAGCGAGTCCAGCTGACGTTCATGGATGATGCCGTCGCGCTTCATGTCGGTCAGGAACATGGTCGCGGTGCCATCCTCCATGCGCGCCATGATAATGCCGAAGTCCGCGCCTTCGGCCCCGGTGATCAGCCACTTGCGGCCATTGATCAGATAGTCGTCGCCATCGCGGGTGGCAGTGGTACGCAGCATCGACGGATCCGAACCGGAGCCCGGAGCAGGCTCGGTCATGGCGAAGCACGAACGGGCATGGCCCTGGACCAGCGGGCGCAACCAGCGGTCCTTCTGCGCCTCGGTGGCGACCACGTCCATCAGGTGGATATTGCCTTCGTCCGGCGCATGGATATTCAGCGCTACCGGGCCCAGCGGCGAGTAACCGGCCTCTTCGAAAACGATCGCCTTGGCCACATGGCTCAGCTCCAGGCCGCCCATTTCGCGGCTGGCGTGAGGCGTCAGCAAGCCGGCGGCGCGGGCGCGGGCCACCAGGTCCTGGCGCAGGGCGTCGCTGGGGCCATGGCTGTCCTGGCGGGGGTCGTTCTCGAACGGGATGACCTGTTCGGCAATGAAGTCTCGGGTCTTGGCCTGCAAGGCGAGCAGTTCGTCCGGGAGAGTGAAGTTCATGGCTGTCCTTGTGTGTTCTTGTCTATCGGAGGAATGGGGTGGTCGATGCAGTTTCAGGGCAAGGCCTTGGGGTTGCTGATCGCCAATCGGGCAACGGTGATCTGGCGCAATGTCTCGACCAGGGTGCGCCGGGTTTGCGGGGCGTCATGGCTGCCCTGGCGAATGGCGCGAGCCAGTTGGCGGCGCAGGTCGGGCAATGTCGACGGCGCGTCATCGACCAAGGCGACCAGACGCGCCTGCTCCTGATCCTCGGCCTGAGCACCCAGGCGGCTTTCGCGGGCCGCAATGGCCATGGCGTTGGCGATCATCAAGGCCGGGTAACGCAACTCGCCGGGCAGCGCTGGCAACAGCTGCTCCAGAAGCGTCGCGCGGGCGATCTCGAGCAATTGGTGGGCGTTGGGTTGGGTCATGGCGCTTCGGCTCCAGTCATGTGCAGGATGTCGAGTTCGAGCTCCGGCAACAGCCGGGCTGTCAGTGCCAACTCGAGCGACGGTTCTTCACCGGACAGATGGCGCTGCCCTTGCTGCAAGGCAATGACTGCCCAGCGCAGGGTGGCCATGACCTGCCAGTAGTGCAGCTGACTGCGTTCGATGCACAGCGAAGACACCTCGTGATAACCACGCAGAAAATCCTCCAGCTGGCCAATGCCGCCGGCTTCGAGGTCTGGACGGGTAAAACGCCAGCAGCGGGCGGTGAACCAGCCGAGGTCCTCGCAAGGATCTCCCCAGCTGGTGAACTCCCAGTCGAGCACGGCCTCCAGCCCTTCTTCGCTGGCCAGGTAGTTGCCGGTGCGGTAGTCACGGTGCAACAAGCACAGGGTGCTGCTGCGCGGCGCATGCAGCTCGCACCAGCGCAGGCCCCATTCCAGCACCGGATAGGCATCGGCGAGGGTGTCGAGGTAGCGGCGGTAGGCGTCGATGGTCGCCAGGGCCGGCGAGCTGTCCGGAACGGACAGGAAGCCCAGCGTGGCGCACGGCGGGCGGACCTGATGCAGACGCGCCAGGTTGGCGCCAAGCTGCGCCGCCAGTTGCGCCCGGCCCTGAGGACCGGCGCCGGTGCTGAGCGCGCGGCCGGTAGCGCTACCCGGCACATACTCCATCACGAAGAACACCCGCCCATGCACGCGCACATCGCGGCACAGCCAGAGCGGGCGTGGCACTTTCACGCCGGCCTGGTAAACCACCTGCAGCACGGCGAACTCCTGTTCACGGTCAAGGCTGGCGGGTAGCGCTGAAAGCGCATCGCTGCGCAGTACCCAACGCCGGACACCAGCCCACGGGCCGCCTTCGATCAGCAGGTCCAGCAGCCAGTTTTCCTGGATGGCACCGCCGCTCAGGCGCTTGCGCGCCTGGATGACCACCCGCGTTGCCGAGGCCTGCTCTCGGATGAACTCGGCCAGGCGGTGATCGTCAGTCATGGCCGCGAACGTATCGCTGGCCGGGGAAATCGTTGGTGAACTGCTCATGGGTCTGTAGGCCCTGCCTTTGGTTTCTGGGTTGGCACAAGCCCAAGAGCAAGGCCTGGGCCAACTCTTCAAAAGTCAGCCACAGGCCGCATACAGCCTGGGTTCTGACGCCTCACCGCCGAGCGAAAGTCAGGCTGCTCGTTGCATATTTGCAAGGTATTGATTCAATATCGAAACATTTCAAATATGAATAGGCCCCGTGATGGATGCTCTTGCCTCCCAGGTCGTCGT
The DNA here is from genome assembly GCA_029953615.1 of Pseudomonas putida. Taxonomy (NCBI): domain Bacteria; kingdom Pseudomonadati; phylum Pseudomonadota; class Gammaproteobacteria; order Pseudomonadales; family Pseudomonadaceae; genus Pseudomonas; species Pseudomonas putida. The sequence continues at coordinate 5,519,333 of CP124529.1, forward strand.
GTTGATCAGCCACTTGCAGCGCCCCCAACAACGGAGCCGGCTCGCCCATGTGGTGGCCGGGCTCACGACGGACTACCCCGATACCCGTATCGAAGTCCTCGACACCTCGGTGGCTGAAGCACTGCAGACCGCCCAAGAATTGGAGCAGGCAGGTAAGGTCGATGTGTTCGTCTGCGCCGGGGCGACCGCCGCCTACCTGCGCAAACACCTGACACGCCCGGTACTGGCGATGCGCGTGGGCAGCGGCGATCTGCTACGGGCATTGGGGCAGGCCCGCGAACGCTCCTCCCAAGTGGCCGTGCTCAGCTACAACCACATCAACCACGACCTGCAAGCCATGGCCGCGCTCTTCACCGTCCAGGTTCACCAGGCCGCCTACACCTCCCTGGAAGAGGCCCGCCAGGCCGTCGAACAGGCGGCCCAGCTAGGCTGTCGCAGCATCATCGGCTCGTCGACGGTGGTGGGGCTGGCGGAGCAGGCAGGGCTGCATGGCGTGCTGTCGCTGAGCGAAGAAACCGCGCGCAAAGCGCTGGAGGAAGCCCTGGGCATTCTCGACACTCAGCGCGTCGAGATCGCCAAACGGCGGCATCTGAATGCCGTGCTGCGGCATATCCCCGCCGGCGTTGCAGCGGTCGACAACCAAGGCGTGGTGCAGTCGCTCAACCCGGCCCTTGCGCAGCTGCTGGACCTGCCGGTTAGCGCAGCGTTGGGCCGGCCGCTGCAGCAGCTGTGCCCGGAACTGGACATGCAGCAGGCGCTGCAGGAAGGCACGGGTGAAGAAAACCGTGTGATGCGGCTCGGCTCGCACGTCGTGGTGAGCAATTTACTGCCTATCCTGGAGAACGGCGAACGTACCGGCCTGGTCCTGACCTGCCAGGACATCACTGTTGTGCAACGTGCCGACCAGCGCATCCGATCCACCCGCCGCCCCGGTGCGTTCACTGCCCGTTACCGGCTCGACCAGCTCAACGGCAACAGCAAGGCCAACCGCGAGATGCTGCAGTTGGCCAAGCGTTTTGCCACCAGCCATTCGACCATCCTGATTACCGGTGAAAGCGGCACCGGCAAGGAACTGCTCGCCCAGGGAATCCATAACGAAAGCCCACGCCGGCAGGGCCCCTTTGTCGCCATCAATTGCGCGGCGTTTCCCGAGTCGTTGTTGGAAAGTGAATTGTTCGGCTACGAGGAAGGCGCCTTCAGCGGCTCGCGCAAAGGTGGCAAGCCAGGCCTGTTCGAAGCGGCACACCGCGGCACGCTGTTCCTCGACGAGATCGGCGACATGCCGGTTTCGCTGCAAACACGCCTTCTGCGCGTGCTGCAAGAGCGCGAAGTCCTGCGCCTGGGCAGCACCGAACCGATTGCCATCGACGTGCGCATCATTGCCGCCACCCACCAGGACCTGCGCAGCGCCATGGACGATGGCGATTTCCGTACCGACCTGTATTTCCGGCTCAACATCCTGCGTCTGCAGACCACCCCGCTGCGAGAGCGCCCTGAGGACATTGCCCTGATCTGCCGGGTCATTAGCCAGCGCCTGCTTGTTCAGGGGCAACCACCGGGAGCTGCAGACATCCCCGCCGCGCTGCTGCCGTACCTTGAACGCTATGCCTGGCCGGGCAATGTCCGGGAACTGGAGAATGTGATCGAGCGCGCGATGCTCTCGGCACGCGAACTGCTTGAGGAACACCGCTTGAAAGAGCAGTACCTGGCACGCGTGCTACCTGAACTGTGCGAAGGCCCTCCCCGTTCACCCGCCCGGAAAAAGTCGCCAGGCGAAACGGACCTGCACACCATCGGCAAGATCGCGCAACTGCGCCATGTAAAGGAAACGCTGGAAAGCTGCCACGGCAACCTCGACGAAGCCGCCCGCCGTCTCGGCATCAGCCGCACAACCTTGTGGCGGCGCTTGCGATCTGCCAATTGAATGAAAGCCCCAATCCCATGTTCAACCCATGACGTCTGGTTGGACAGTCTCAAGGCCCGATACCGTCTAATCATCCGCCAACTGACTGGCTCGACGTACATCGCCGGGTTGCTAGCGATTTTGTTGTGGGGGCGCTCAACCTGTTTAGTTACCTGAGATACTCATTCTGCGAGCGCTTGCCCTCTATCAGATCCGGCGACTATGCGCGGTGTACTGTATCGTCCGGCATTCTTGCTCAGTCGCCTGAGGACCATGCTGATGCAGTCGGAGCAGTCGGAGTAGGACAGTATGGCGTCCGGAGGTGCGTTTTCGCGATGTGCATATTCAGCCGGTCTGGACGCGACTGACCGCTTTCGACCCAAAGCTGCCTGTGGAGAGCGGCAGCAATCGGCCAACTACGGACATTCAGCTGAACAGTAGTCCCGCCACCAGTTTTTTAGACTTGGACATCCTGCACTCTTCAAATGCTGGATCCTCATACTTTAAATGGGTTGGAATCTTCTGAGCACGGAGGATTCAGGCTACAGCGATAGAGAGGCCGGAGACCGCTCAAATGGCTGTCAGTGAGCGCTGCCAGGACCCAGGCAAACATCGATCATTTCCGCGACGTCAAGCAAACGCTCGCGCAAAGCGGGAAGCCAGACCACTGCTACGGACGAGTTCCGCTGCGCCAACTCAAGCACCGCCTGAAGGGCATGTTCGGAATGCCGCATTAATTCAATCAAATGAAGGGCCACTCGGACCATGGCTGCCCGCCAGCCAATGCTTAGCCGTACGTTCACTGGCATCGGTCCAATGGCGCAGCGTCTTGATTGCGCGATGTGACGTGCCTAATTCGGTGCGCAAGGCAGCAGCTAGGGCACCGGCGTAAGTTTGGGCGCAGATTGGAAATGAATTACCCATTTTAGTGATCATCTTTCCGTATCTCCTCTTTATATTCGTGAGTAGCGCATCTGATGTAGGCCGGTAGGTGTGGTGCGGTCTACGGCTTGGCATGGGTGTAGACCCCAAGTCGCTAAGGGGGCATCGATCTACAAATGAGACGAGCACATCTATCCACGACCGAAGGCAGCAATAGAGCTGCTGCCTATGTCCGCATGTCGACGGAGCACCAGCAGTACTCCACTGAAAATCAGCTGGATGCCATTCGCGTTTATGCGGCAGCACATGAGCTGGAGATCGTCCGGGTATACACCGATGCGGGTAAAAGTGGCTTGAGCCTGGATGGTCGGGAAGCTCTCCAACAGCTACTTCTAGATGTCGACGCTGGTCAGTCCGAGTTCTCTGTAGTTTTGGTCTATGACGTAAGTCGCTGGGGGCGCTTTCAGGACCCTGATGTGAGCGCCAGCTACGAAGTTCGATGTCGGCAGGCGGGTGTCAGGGTCGAATATTGCGCCGAACAGTTCGTTAACGATGGCTCACCGGTATCCAGCATCATCAAGAGTGTTAAACGCATGATGGCTGGTGAGTACAGTCGTGAGCTGTCCGTCAAGGTGTTTGCGGGGCAGTCGCGCTTGATCCAGCTGGGATACCGACAAGGTGGCCCGGCTGGATATGGATTGCGTCGTCAACTTATAGATCAGACAGGGCAGCCTAAAGCAATCTTGGATCGGGGAGAGTACAAAAGCCTTCAGACGGATCGGGTGATTCTCACGCCTGGTCCTGAGTCCGAACAACAGGTCGTTCAAGACATTTACCAGGCATTTGTCAGGGAAGGTCGAACCGAAGCTGAAATTGCAACTCAACTGAATCGGCGTGGACTGCTTACAGACTTCCAGCGACCTTGGTCACGGGGAGTGGTGCATCAGGTCCTGATCAACGAAAAGTACATCGGTAACAATGTTTGGAATCGCACGTCTGGCAAGCTGAAACAGCCCCGAACATCCAATCCAGTTGATCAGTTGGTGCGGTCCGACGGTGCCTTCTCCTCTGTGGTCGACCACGCTTTGTTTCTCGCGGCGCAGGCCATCATCCGAGCGCGGTCACGGCACTGGACTGACGAGCAAATGCTGGCGACGCTGAAACAACTATTTGCGGAGCGAGGTTGTCTGTCTGGGTTGATCATTGATGAGCAAGAGGATTGCCCCTCCAGCAGTTGTTATCGCCAGCGCTTTGGTAGTCTGCTACGCAGCTACAGCCTAATTGGCTATTCCCCCGGACGGGACTACAGCTTTCTGGAGGCCAATCGTCGGCTGCGAGAGCTGTATCCGCACATCTTGGTCGACACACAGGAGCGCATTCGTCTTGTCGGTGGACACATCTCGGTCGATCCCCAGACCCAGCTGGTTTGGGTTAATGATGAGTTCTCGATTTCGGTGGTGCTTTGCCGCTGTCAATGTTCAGAGTCAGTGCGCAGGCGTTGGCAGCTACGCTTCGATTTCGGCTTGTTACCTGACCTTACTGTCGCTGTTCGCATGCTCCCAGGTGAGCAGGAGGTGCTTGATTACTACCTCTTTCCCATGATCGATTTGGCGGCACCTCACCTGCGTCTGGGAGATACTAATCCGCGCGAATTGGAACTCTACCGGTTCAACAGCTTGGATATCCTAGCGGCCCTGAGTCGACGTATACCCCTGGGGAGCGCTGCGTAATGGCCACATCGGAAGAGCATCTTGCACTTCATGTGGCGCAGGCGGCGCCTATTGCGCAGATCCCACTCGCGGATATTCGCGTGCTCAATCCGCGTAGTCGCAATCAACAAGTGTTTGCACGCCTGGTGGAAAACATTGCGAGTCTGGGGTTGAAACGACCGATCACGGTGACCCGTAACGGTTCGAGTTTCGACCTGATCTGTGGGCAGGGGCGCTTCGAAGCCTTCAAGGTCCTGGGGGAGTCGGCCATTCCAGCGGTCGTGGTGACGGCGGCAGAGGCAGACCGCTATCTCATCAGCCTGGTAGAGAATCTGGCGCGACGTAAGCATTCGAACCGCGACTTGCTGATGGCGATCAACGTACTGCACGAGCGTGGTTACTCCATCAGGCAGATTGCCCAGAAAACCTGCTTGGACCGTGCCTATGTTGGCGGCATTTTGATCTTGTTGCGGCAGGGAGAGGAGCGCCTGATCGCTGCCGTCGAAAAGGGCTGGCTACCGATTAAAGTCGCGATCCATGTGGCACGGTCCGACGATGCCCAGGTCCAGGCCGCCATGGTCGAAGCCTATGAAAGTGGATTGTTAAAAGGAGATGAACTCATCAAGGTGCGCCGCCTGATCGACCGAAGACGCGTTCTTGGCAAGGGCTATGGTAGGCAGCATGGAGGCGAGCGCATGACCACTCCTCGCCAGTTGCTGACTGCCTATCAGACTGAGGTGCGCCGTCAGCGCCTGATGGTAAAGAAGGCGGACATCGGTGAGCAAAGATTGCTCTTCGTCGTGACTGCATTGCGTCGGTTGTTGGCCGATGAATTTTTCCGGTCAATGTTACGCAGTGAAGGTATTGATGATATGCCGCAGGTATTGGCCGAGCGAATTCAGGGGGACGCATGACTGTCGTCAAGCGTGCCTTTGCCCCCGAGTTGATTACCGTCCGCTTACCGCTGATCTTGCCCTCTCGCCAAGTCACCCACGACATGCTGACGTCCGTCAAATTCGCAGCGATTTTAGCCTCCATCCGTGAATTGGGCGTGGTCGAGCCGCTCGCGGTTTATCCCGAGCCGGTTCACGGGACGGGAGGGGAGCCTCGTTATCTACTGTTGGATGGTCATTTGCGGCTAGCTGCGCTCGCACAGTTGGGGGCGGAAGACACGTTGTGCCTGTTGGCGACAGATGACGAAGGTTTTACCTACAACCGGCAGGTCAACCGACTTACCCCGATTCAAGAGCACAAGATGATTCTGGAGGCGATACGCAAAGGAACGACTGCCGAGCGGATTGCCGAAGTCTTGAGCGTCAACGTCGGACGCATCCGCGAGCGCCAGCATTTGTTGCGGGGGATTGCGCCGGAAGTCGCTGAGATGCTGAAAACGCGAATGGTTAGTCAGGCGGTCTTTCGCGTGTTGCGTAAGATGAAGCCGATGCGCCAGGTAGAACTAGTCGAGATGATGATTTCCGCCAACTGCTTTACTGGTCGCTACGCCGAAATGGTATTAGCCGCAACGCGTCCTGAACAGCTGGTTGAGGCAAAGAAAGTCAGTGAGGGCGTGACTGCTGAAGACATTGCACGCATGGAGCGAGAGATGGAAAAACTCTACCACGATTACCGGTTGGTCGAGGACACCCTCGGCGAAACCATGCTGGTACTCGTGGTTGCCAAGGGCTATGTGTCTCGCATGCTGCGCAATCAGACTATCGCAGCTTACCTGGAGCGTTTCGAGCCTGACCTAGTGCGGGAGCTGGCGGGGGTTGTGGAGGCGGTCACCGCAGATGCTCGTAGTCTGGAGCGTGAATAGACCTACCTGCTGTGCTTAGTGGGAGGACATCATTCGTTTCGGGGGCAGATCGTCAGTGCTATGTTGGCGAGGGCATGGGCTTTGGCTGGAATCGCGGCTTCGTCCCGTGCAGAGGTGGCAATCAGTGGGGCATTGAGACCAAGGCTAGCAATGGCATCAGCTTGTCGCGTTTCGTCGCGAAATTGCAGGGTTGCGCCGTCCTATTGACGCCAAGGTTCAGCAACGTCAAGTTGCCTAGCATTGGGATGCTCTCATGCCGTTCACGAATCAGGAGCTGCCAGGGCGTCAATGTGCCGCAAGAGCGCACAATCACTTCGATATCCGACTCGTCGCTGTCGGCTGCCACGCTGCCATCTTTCTGCGTCCAGCGGGACGTGCCAACTACGCGGCAAAATGTGGTCTATATCAAGCGCTGATAGGTCTGGTGTTTCCGGTTCTTCGCTTTTAACGGATAGCCGTGAGCCGCCCTCGAGTTCCGTTAGCAGCGAACAGGTTTTTGCGGTATCCAGCCGGTTTGGGTACAGCGGTGCACTGATGCAAGCGTTACGGAATTCAAGGATCAGCGTCAGCTGTAGTCGAACGTGATGAAGGATTGCGCTGGGCCGAAGGCAGCGTTCGTGACTAGCAGCTTTTGCCGATTGCGGCACTTTGCGAAGGGCAGCTATGGGTCGATAACGGCCCTTCACGATCATGGATATCGTCATGCCGACCTCTTCGTTATATTAGGTCTGATAAGCACTGGTTATCCGAACCTATTGCAGCGTTGAGCGAGATGAAATTGACAGAGCCGGTACAGATGCCCTCCTCCCAGCCGTTGGTGCTAACAGAGTTGGCCGACAGCACCCATGCCGCTGCGGACGCATTCATCGCCGCCGGTACAGCGGCCAACACCGTGCGTAGCTACCAGAGCGAAATCTGAAAAGAGATGTCGGCTTAGCAGACCCAGAATTTGCGTAGACGCGCGATTTTTAGGATATTTTTTGAACAGCCACATCGGTCGAGAGGTTTTCCCACAGCCTGGGTCGATAGCGGTCGGTCGCGAAGGCTTCTAACGACCACCCACCGGCCCCTTGCCAGAGATCGAGAGGCTGCGTCAGATTGCAGAGTCACAATTCAGAGCAGTGAACGAATATCAACTCAAAGCCTTGAACCACGCACCTTCAGCCATATCAAATCAAGAATACGACGGGGCAATGTGAAATTAACGCATTTATACGAACATCTACATCAGCTAGCCAACATCGAAATTGACATAGTTCAAAAGCGAATGAGGAATTGCCATCAGCCTCATTAGCGCCGATTAACTTAAGCAACTGGCGAACCCCAACTTGGCCACTCACCCCTTAAAGCGCAGCTTCAAGGGGCTAATTTTTTAGTTTAATTTAACGAGCTTTAGAGGCTAAGGTCACTTCAGCCCGCGAAACCGATACATCTCAACGCATGAGATGCGCTAACTCCTCGACCGACCGCGAAATGAGAACAAGCATTCTTTCAATTATAACTGAATCTCCAACCTCTTTAATCCCCTTAAACTCTTTGGTGCTCCATGCAAGAACACTTACAAAATCATGCCCTCTAATATATGAACGCGGATCCCCAGTCAATCGTGCCAGCCATACATCTAATAGCTTGACGAATTCGGCCTGATCTTGATGCCTTCGATTCTTGGAAAGAAGCCGATTCAGGTATGTACCAATGTTGATCGCAAGCCCACTTCCTTGAGTCGAAAGATCCTTAAAAGGTTCGACCCACTCCATATTCCAGGCTAGCTCGCGATCCACAACACGTAAGGCATATAGTGTTTTTAGCACCAAAGCCAATGAGTTCATAAATTCGTCAATGTCACTAATTTTGGCTCGACCAGAAACAACAACTATATCAGTTAGTATTTTTTTCGTGTAAAAATAAAGCTCAATTGATGTATGCTCAGTCCAATTCAATCGTGGAACTTGCTCGACCGTTTCAACCCAGTGATCCAAGTCTTTATCAACGACACAACGATACTGACTATCTTCAGTAATGACAGACAATTCTTTTGCAAGAGCAATTACACGCTGCTTATTGCCGTCAGTCAGACCATGCTTAGCTAAGATATCCGGCCCAATGTCTATTCCATCGATATCATAAACCACATGATCGGTTCCGACAGAAGATATGAAGGATGTAAGAACCTCCTTATCAAACAAGCCCTCTACATAGATGTCTTGCAACGTTGGCTCATACTGGTGACGGACGATTAGCTCATCTATTTTTCTTCTAGGAATCATTGTGCCCTACTCTGCATAGGCACCACCCGGTCTCTATGTTGCGCAAGCAATTCCATAGAATGCGATGCAAAGATAAACTGAATCCTGCTCTCCTTTGTGATATCAAGCAAGGATTGGACAAGCTGCCTTTGCCATTTGACATTCAGAGAGATCTCAGGCTCGTCGATCATAAAGACACAAGGCTTATCCCGCCCAGAAAGAACATAGCAGAACAGCAGCATGAGTTGTTGTTCACCAGAGGATAGGTGCCTGGCATCAAGAGGTTCATTTTTTGCGCTATATATACTGAAACCCTGACTTACCTTATACGTAATATATTTATCCCTTAAATAATTTTCATTGATGGTTGTGACAAACTTTTCGATCAACTGATAAATAGGATCAAGGGCGGCCAGACGGCTATGCAGGCTTTCAATATATGGAACTAATAGCTCAGCAGCTATGCGTTTTTTACTTTTAGACCGTGCATTAAGAGATTTTTTAAGTTCGAGAGTATTGAGAGGAGTGGCCAACTCATATCGTGAGAGCTCATTCGTTTTATGCTCAATCCCCGATAGCTGATTTTGGAGCTCTGTGAAATCGGTGTCTTCAAGAGGTGAAGAATTGGCAGAAGTCAGCTGTTTGATTACATTTGTGTAAACGGTATGAACATTTTCAGACCCACGGTTTGCGCTGTGTATAGCCTTGCGAGAGATCCACTTGCTCGCAGAGCTTAACGCTTGCATAAGAGCTATTTGCCTAGAGCGGGTAACGATGTCATTTAATCGCTTGGGCTCATCCATACGCATGAACCGCCGAAGTTCAACCTCGTCACCTGGATCTGCTACAGCATCACTATCTAAGCGCCTGTCAGCATTCAAGATAAATATGTTTGGGACAAAGCTTGACAACTTGCTTAAAAAAGGCCCCTCACCTATAAGCTCACCTGCGATTTTATATCGATCAGCAATACTCTTCTTAGTGCTTCTTACTACCAACCCACTATCCGAATCATGGTAATAATAGTCGGTAGTATCCGCCCGGTGATTTCTGGGAACAAACTCCCAGAGCGCAAGGATTGCAGTGTCACGCTCTACGGTAAGAACTAGTTTTTTTAAATGCTCTCCAGATGCAAGTCGATTCCTCGTCAGTTGTCTCTTAGCTCGAACAGTCACTCCATTTGCGAGCGCCGCACTCAGCTCGTCAAATTCTGCGTCATATAGCGCCTGTCTGTGGCCATTTCTTGGCCCTGGAGAGAGCAGATGAAACACTAACCGGAGAAGGGTACTCTTCCCGACACCATTGTCTCCATATAGAATTGCAGCGTTAGAGAATAGACCACTAGCGGGGAGATCATAATTATAAAGCCCAAACAAACCTTTTACCGATATGGACGCAATCAAAGGCGAGGCCTGCATGACTGGCTTGCTAAGACTATCAAATACTTGTTCTAAACTCACATCAATCTCCATTCTGACATGACTGCATAAACCGGAACTGAGCTCTAATTTGATTATTAACCTTTTGCTGGTCCTCCTCCCTCATTCTCCTTGGGAGTACCCTGGGAGTTCAAAATGTGGTCGATGCGGTTGGGCTGCCCTCGCTCTGGTAGCATAGGTACGAATCCACTACTCGGAGTAGATACGTCATCGGCTCTCCCAACAGCCCCGCTATCATCGCGTGGAGGGCCGCATCATAACCAACTGATTTAGATTGTTGGTCCTGCAGTTCCTCGGCTACCTGACTGGGCGAAGGGTGCTTCAACGATGAGTACGAGATTACCTCATCCTGACCAAGTCGCATCAGAGGGTTAAAAGGCCAAAGACCACCTCCCTAATGTTACAAGATGATGGCCTTGTGCGATTACTGGTTTAATATACAGCCCCGCCCCCCCTTTCCCTTTGAAGTCTCGACCTAGACCGTAGCTCTGCGTCTCCTCGTGACCTACGCAATGAAAAACTTGATAAAACGCAATGTGCCTACGTTAATCTAGGGAACCATATTCGCAGGTACCTACTCCGAACGAGAAACTGAAAACAAGAAGAGCGCACTCAGCATGAGGTCCCCAGCCTTAACGTACCCAATCGCCGAAAGGCGCATCGGCTTCGATGTACCGCACTGCTGTCTGCACATCGCGCCACCCGACATAATCCATCAGATCCTTGCTGCTCCACTGATTTGCGCTCGCCCAGGTGGCAAACCCTCGTCGCAACGAGTGCGCTGAGTAACCTACCGAGTGGACACCGCTTCGCAGAAGTACCTGCCGTAGTAAACGCGAGAGGCTGTTGGCATTAAGCGCCTTCTTCCCGATATGCCCCCAGCGGTCGATGGAACGAAATAGCGCCCCCTCGCTGAGCCTACTCTCTTCCAACCACACCTCATATGCCGCTACGGGGCACAAGCGCTTGAGGGCCGGCACCTTGACCACGCGGCCGCGGTTACTGCGGTCGGTTTTGCTGCTTGGCAAGAACAGCTCCAACCCTTTCGCTTGGCGCAGTTGAATGTGTTCGATCCGCAGCCGGCACAACTCATCACTTCGAAACGCCCGCCAGAAGCCGAGCAAGATCAATGCCTGGTCACGTGCAGCGCGCAACCTCACCGCGAGCACCGGTTCATCGAGTTCCATCGCCAGTTGGGCGATGCAGGTCTCTAACTCCTTCAGCGCAAAGGCTTCGGCCTGCTGCACCGGCTGTGGGTTTAGGGCCTGGATACCGCGCAGTGTGTCGCGGACGCGTGGTGATTTGGTGGGATCAACAAAGCCCTGCTGCTGATGCCAGCGGGCCAAGGCCGCCAAATGCACGCGCAGCGTGCTGGTCGTGAGTTGGTCGCCGTAGTGTGTGAGATAGCGCACGACAGTTTCGCTGGAAGACGGTAGTAGCCCGCCCCACTCAGCCTCGAAGTGCTCAATGGCCTTGGCATAGCGCCTGTCTGTACTGGCTCGACGCGCGGCGCGTATGTAGCGTTCAGACGAAGTGTCCACTCCTCCTCCAGTTGTACCCCTTGACGGTAGATAAAGCGCAGAAGACGCTATCACGTTCGAGAATCTGGGCTTCTCACACCTCAGTATTCTGCCCGCTGAGCGCTCAGGACGGCTGGCTGTACACCTGTAATTTCGTACCGCTCAAACAGTACGAAATAATCGGCCGTAACACCGCGAGGGCAGCTGTACCACGCCATCGGCGGCGGCCTTCACCGAACCGGGATCGACGCTCGGGTCGCTCCGGTTTACGCGCATGCGGCACAGCGCCAGGAGCGAATCCATTTCTCAGTGTAGTCAAACGTCGCGGCAGTCCCCGCACAATGCCGCCCGCCACACCTGAACCCGCGCGACCGATGGCCAATTGCACACGCCGCCGACCTCTACGCTTAAAGAAACGCTGGCAAACGAGGCAGCCCCATGAAAATCCTGGAACGCGTGGAACAGCAGGCCGTGACCGATGTGCGCTGCGATATCTGTGATGCGTCCACCCGGCTGACGAACGGCAACCTGCAGTACGGGACGCTGGAGGCGCAGTGGGGTTATGGGACGGCGCACGACGGCGAGCGCTATGAAGTGCACCTGTGCGAGCGCTGCTTCTTTACCACCCTCGCCTTCCTCAAACAGGAGCGACGGACCGCGCACCTGTTTGACAGCGCCCCCAACTCCAGCGAAGCGGATCTGGGCCTGGTCAGCCGCAACGATTGGTTCCACGACGGTGGCTAACAGGTGCAACCAGGACTCGCCAGACCACTCGCTGGTGGGTGGGTAAAACCGGCCAGCTCCGCTGAGTTGATCCAGGCCCTAGCGAAGGAGGCCAACTGTCGATGGATGTGCTCACAGACGCCGCCACTGCCTTGCGGCAGGCGCGCCATGTCGTGGTGCTCAGCGGCGCGGGGATCTCGGCCGAAAGCGGGATTCCGACGTTTCGCGATCAGCTGACGGGGCTGTGGGCGCGCCAGGATCCGCAGCGCCTGGAAACGGCGAAGGCGTTTCGCGAGAACCCGGCGCTGGTGTGGGGCTGGTACCTGTGGCGACGCCAACAGATGCTGCAGGCCCAGCCGAACGCGGCGCACCGCGCCATCGCCCGGCTGGCCGGCAGCGGACGCCACCTCACGGTGATTACCCAGAACATCGACGACCTGCATGAGCGCGCTGGCAGCCAGGACGTCGTACACCTGCATGGCAGCCTGATCACGCCCAAGTGTTTTGCCTGTCACCGCCCCGCCGAGTTCGCTGCCGCTGAGCAGCCCATCTCCGAGGAAGGCGAGCTGGTCGAACCGCCGCGCTGTAGCCACTGCAATGGCCGGCTGCGACCGGGCGTGGTGTGGTTCGGCGAAGATCTGCCGGCGGGAACCTGGAAAGCCGCCGCGCAAGCGGCGCGTGAGTGCGACGTGCTGCTGTCGATTGGCACCTCCGGCGTGGTCATGCCAGCCGCCAGCCTGCCCGACCTCGTCCTCGCGGCAGGCGGCGTGGTCATCCACATCAATCCGATCGACGTCAGCATGGACAAGCCCAAAGAACTGATGCTGATTGGCAATGCTGGACAAGTCTTGCCCACCCTGCTCGAACGGGTACTCGCTAATTAGGGAACAGCATTCAGAGAGCGTCTTCTCAAGGCGCCACCCAGACAACACGCGACCGTGAATAAAGCAGCGCATCTGGTTTGCACCATACTGTGTAGGAACCACCCTATCGGATCAACGCCATGGCCCGTAGCGGAATCAACAAAGCGCTGGTGCAATCTGCGCGCGACGCACTGCTTGCGCGGGGTGAAGCGCCGAGCATTGACGCGGTGCGGGTCGAACTGGGCGACACGGGTTCGAAAACCACGATCAGCCGCTACCTGCGTGAACTGGCGAGCGAAGAGCCGCGACCGCCTGCGGTCACCTTGAACGAAGAGGTCCAGACCTATATAAGCGGTTTAGTACAGCGCCTGGCGGCAGATGCACAAGCAGCGGTCAGCGCCGACCGCGCTCGTCTTGAACGGCAACGACAGGTTTACGAACAGCAACGGCAGGTCGATAGCGCCCGCCATGATGAGTTGAAAAGGAACCATCAATTGCTTCTGGAGGAACGTGTGGAAGCACGCGAGCAAGAGCGCAGCCTTGCCAAGCGCATCGAACAGCTGGAGGGTGACCGGCAGCGACTGCTCGCCACTGAATCCCATCTCCAGCAAGCCGTCCGCGATCGCGACGAACAGCTTCGGTCGCTGGAGGAAAAGTACCAACAGGCGCGCGAGTCGTTGGTGCACTTCCGGGAGCAGAGCCGTCAGCAGCGAGAGGCTGACATCCAGCGCCATGAAGCACAGGTACAGCAGCTCCAGCATGAGCAGCGGCGTCTGCAGGAGCAACTGATGAGCAAACAGGAAGAGTTGACCCACCTGTACCGTGATCTGGAGCGTCAAAACGCTGAACACCAAGCCCATCGCCTCGCCTTGCAGGCCGAACAGAAACAGGTGAAGCAGCTTCACGCGAGTCACGAACAGCTGAATACAGTTATCAGCCAACTGCAACAGCGGGAGCAGTTGCTGCAGCTTGAAGCGACCAGCTTACGGGAACGCGCACACCGGTATTTGCTCGATCGTCGCCAGGACCGTCGCAGTCTTCGCGACCTCACGCAACAACTGCACCAGGTCCATCAGCTATTGGCCCGCCTGCCCAGCGCAACAGCTTCCATCCGCCAAGCCTCAGGCCCCGATAACGTCACTCCCTGAATGAACAAAGGTCGGCGGCTCCACCACCGACGAGGCTGCTTGCTTATCGCAAAAAACAGCAATCTATGCATACTGGTCGCCGAATTCGCAGCAAACACCGTTTAAGTGGATAGGGTGATCCATCCATTGCGAGCGTTTGCGGTACCACTTTTGCCGCAAGGAATGGGGCAATCCACATCCTGCAGGCCCCATAGTCTGGGGAGGTCCAATATCCAACTCGTGCTGAAGCTGCTGACGGAAGTTCCAAATCAGTAGCGCGAGATGTTGATCCTCGCCATGTAGCCACTGCCTCCGCAGCAGAAATTCAAACAGCGTTTCATTTGCGAACTTTTCCGCGGCACAAGATTGCATAATGACTTTCGGTGCATGCCCACCGGAGATCATTCGAAAGAGAAAGTCCTGAAACTCCGTGCGAACGAAACTCATAGGTCGCTGCATACTGCACAGGCGAACCATGGCGGCTAAGTTATCCTTCAGCCACAATCGGTGATGGAAAAATCGGGTATCTTGCGTTTGATGCAAAACCAAGTGAACACCTAAACAAGGCCAATCTACACGATCACGCAACAGCCGCGTCAACTTGCCGCTGCAACCATCTAGCGCTATCCCGCCCACTCGAATGCTATCTGCCAGCTCATCCCACTCCATCGTCCATTCGGGGTGTGAGATGGCTGACCAAAACGGATTTTCAAACAGCGTGTGCAGATGTGGGAAATCGCCAAATAACTTGGTTTGGTTATTGTCCTGTGGTTTCGCACCAGCCCGCATACCTTCCCATAGCGACACGCTATCAGGGTGAGGGTGAGAATGATGCCAGCAGTTTGCCATGCTGTATGGCGTGTGGGGGCAGCCCATCGATTGTGCCGTGGCGTGAAACAATACCTTGCTACGAAACACTGAGCCAATTGATCCAACGTTCAGGATGGCCACGCTGTACACCTCGAGTACGTTCGGTACGCGATCTCCTTTGCGCGACTTTGAAAACCTCCAATATCCGGCTGAAACGCCTTAGCTAGAGCCTTGCGCGGAAAACGGAAAGAGGCCCTTCTGCAACACTTTTGGCCATTAGAAATCACCATCGTTACATCCTACAATGGAGTCATCGAGAACAACACTCTCAAGTGTTGACACCGCTGACCAATAGCTAATAGGAGACCATTTACTATCTCTATCGAATAGGAAATAGCAATGGATTGAATATATCCCTAGCTATCTAGCAGCCCGGATTCGGCCCCGATGTATTACTTCGAGCTGGTGTCAAATGGTGAAATGTGCCAGGCAAAATTGCCTCGCCGTCCTCCCCCAGCGATAGGCTTTGAACAACATCAAGGCTCATGCCACTGGCCGACGACTTATGCTAGAAACCAATAACAAAAATCTCCGCGGAATTTATAAACGAAACGATGAAATTGGCTTTTCTACAAAAACGTAATTTTGTTCGAGGTGAACTCAAGGTGATCCAAGCGTTCAGGATCACCTTGATTTAAGCCTCAATACGCGCGCCCACCAAAGTTACTGCAGAGTCTACTGCTGATTCATGCTGTTCCATTACAGGCCACAAAGTCAGAGAGTGCTCTTGCCAGACGCATTTCAAATGATAGAGAAAACCATTAACTCAGCGAAACTTTTCAGGAGCAAGAACATGCTTACTGTACCGCCGAGCCTAGCCATCAACCTAAGCATTATCGAAGCTGTAGCCCCGAGTAGAGGCCGCCACGGCAGGCGCGTCACACAGTTCCCTTCGCGAAAAAACGGGCGTGTCATGGGCTGTGATTCATTACTCGAAGCTGACTTCTGCCTCCTCCTGGAACGAAATCCGAATATCAGGAGTTACACCACACAACCCTGCACCGTAGAACTGCTGGCACCACACACTCGCTACACCCCAGATTTTGAGGTCGTGTATCAAAGCGGCAAAGTGGCTTACTACGAAATCAAACATGATAATAAATACAACAGTCCGCGCAACGTAGCTCGCCGCCATCTGTACGAACCGCTCTTTGCTGAGTGCGGCTCTTTCCTGAAGACAATCAGACAATCCGAAATACAACAAGCCGGCGCCGACTGTGATTTGAAAAAACTCTATTGGTACTCATTCGGTGCCGTAGCCGCTCAAGCCACGCTCTTAGCCAAGTCTCTTCCCACTACGGCTAGGGACCCCCAAACAATTGGCCAGTTGCTCAGCCAAGGATATCGAATGCAAGAGATTGCTTACGGACTGTTTTACCGCATGCTTTTTAGAGTGGACACTGGGCCATTGCATTTGGGCTCGAAAATCATCAGTCACTGACTGCTTGTATTTAATCTAAGCTAAATAGGAGGCACTTGTATGAGACAGTCTCTCCGTTATCCCTTTACCCCAAGCCAAGGGAAACATATTTACCCAGGGCACGCAAAACAACGTCGCCAGAGTCCACCATTGAAAGTGGAGATGACTTCATCAGTGCCTATGCCCAACTATTTCTCACCGCACGAGCATCGTGTACTGGTGGATGAGATAGACATGGTGCAACACACCATCAGAGTTTTTCCAGCGGTCTCAAACCTCCGAGTAGCTTTGCCCGCATTCTTTTCACACCTCAGAAGCTACAAGGACAAGTATTCAGGGCCCCTGAGCCATGGGTCGCCCGACAGCCTTCTTTTATCGCTGAAACTCATTGATCCTCTCGCCCGTCGCGGTATCACGTCGTGGTTAATAGTTGATCGGTTAAGCCGGATAATTGTGGATGCCGGGCTTATCAAGAACAACTCACCCTCATGGACTGCATGGGCGCGACTTGGCGCGGGATTGGAGTACACCCCTGATAACGGCGCGGATTACAGCGCTAAAGTGCTGGCGGATAGCTTGGCGTTGATCGGGGTTCAGATCAATTTCGTCACACCCCGCGTGCATGACCGGAAATCCGACGTCGAGCGTTTCTTCCAGAGTCTGAAGACTCACCGCAATTTCTCAGCGTGACACACTAATCCTTGGCGGAGGTTGAAAATGCGCACGCTCGCTGACTTCACTGTGACCCCAGGCGAACACTATCGCTGTGGCGACGAAGACTATCAGGTCACGTCTGTAGAACAAGGCACGGTGCAACTGCGCAGCTTGCGCCGCACCGGCATGATTACTTGTAAATCAATCGACCGATTCAAAGTTGCCTGCAGCCGCGGCTATTACATCAAGGTTGCCGAGGCCCCTTTGAAAGGCCAGCCCAATAGGATCGTGTCTGGCCTGTCCGAAGCACATCAGCATGCACACAACAAGCGACTGGCTTATGTCAGAGCTGCTGAGGCCCGTTTCGGCACAAAGTTGCCAGTGGATGAGACCCTGCAGTTGATCAACCAGGTTAAGCTAGAGCGCGGGGACGCTGCCGGTCCGACCTATCCAACGCTGTATAGCTGGTGCAGGGCTTATCGGTTAGCAGGTGGAAGCGCCATTGCCCTGGTGCCTCGTCCCAGACGTGGTCAAAGCCGGATATCAAGGCAGCCAGAAGAAGTGCGATCGGTTTTCAACTACAACGTCGAATTATTCTACTTAACGAGGACACCCCTCCCCATTTCCGAGGTGATCGACAGCATCATTGCCCAACTGCAAGTCGACAACAGCAAGCGACCGGTGCACCAGCAAGTGCGCATCCCCTCTTACTCTACGTTCTACCGACTCATCAAAGAACTGGATCAGTTTCGCGTCGACAGTTGTCAGCATGGTAACAAGTTTGCCAAGCAGCGGCAGAAGTGGAGCAAAAAAGCCAAGACGCCCAATTATCTGCTGGAACATGTGGAGTGTGACAGCCAGCGAGTAGATTTGCAGTTGGTCGACGACCAAGGGCGCAATATCGGCAGGGCGTGGCTGACCGTGTTGTTGGAAGTAACGTCGAGACGAATTATCGGCTGGGATCTTTCACACAATCATCCAAGCATTGAGAAAACAATCCGTGCCATCAAGGTTTCATTGACGCCTGGCGACCGACGGGGTGCGGCAGCCTCTTATACCTGCGACAACGGCCCGGACTTCATCAAAAAAAAGCTGGCTGATAGTTTGGCGTTGATTGGAGCTCGAGTCATTTTCTGTGAGCCTGGTTTGCCTGATCAGAAACCTCACGTCGAGCGCTGGTTCAAGACCCTTAACACCCACCTGACCCATAATCTGCCTGGCACCACGTTTTCTAACCCCATCGAGTGTGGCGATTATGAGTCAAAAAAAGAGGCGGTTTACACCCTCGAGCAATTCACTGAGTTATTTGAGCAGTGGTTGGAAATCTACCATGCCACGCCGCACTCGTCGCTGGATGACACGAGCCCCAACGATGTCTGGGACAATAACGTCGACCCTTGCTTTCCGCCAAAGACCTATAGCTTGGAAGACATTCACCAGATATTCCTTAGCAAAGCCACTGCCAAGCCAGTCAATGGACGGTGTGCGCTACCACCATCTGCAATGGACCTGCCCCGCAATTCCATATTTGTCCACCCGCAGTCGGAATGAGGTGATGCTGACGTTTTTCTACGACGTCAGTGAACTAGGCACCATTTGGGTCTGTGACCCTCAAGACTCCAATAAATTGTATGCCGCTGAGGCGGTGGATCCCGACTATCAAGTGGGCTTGACAATGGCCATGCACGATGAAATTCGCGCCGCTATGTCTGAACGTCGTAAGGCTTTTAGCTTCGCTAAAGCTAAAGAGCAACGGCGGCTGCTCAACCTCAAAATGCGCGCCAAACACAAAAAGGCGACTCACAAGCCCAAAGACTCGTCGAAAATGGCGAAAGCAACTGCCACACCCGAGCGCAAACCAACATCTGCACGGAAACAGAGCCGACCCGCGCCTGCAAGGCTGCCGTTTACTGACAGCATACCCAACAACGCAGAAGTTGTGGAAGTCAGACTCGTTGATGTCCCTCCAACAACCACCGGAGACGATCATGAACACTAACATGTCGGAAAAGATTCTTAAGCTCTCCAATCAGATCGTATTCTTCAGCGCCTACCGTAACGCTCTTGCGATCATGAAAAAATCTGTTGCCTGTACTAAAAATAGGAATATTCCAAGCTGCGCGGTGGTGACAGGTCCTGCAGGCTCTGGCAAATCCACGCTGGCAAAGTTCTTCAGCGACTCATTCCCCCCGCCATCGACCGTTGTTCGCGATGACGGTGTGTACACCATCACACCAGCTTTTTTGTGTACGATTCCGGCCCAAGTGACCGTTAAGTCGTTCATTAAAACCCTGCTGATCAATTTGGGTAATAGCGATACCAAAGGCGATACAGTCGATCTCATTCATCGCTGCACTCGACTATTACTGACCAGAGGGGTGGAGGTCATCATCATCGACGAGTTTCAACGATTAACTCGTGCGAATGCCGTGTTGATGCGGGAAGGTATCATCGACTGCCTTGTCACACTCATTAACTTGACAAACATTCCGTTTGTTATCATCGGAACCGATGAATGCCTGGACCTGATTTACAGTAGGGCTGTCCTTGCCAGACGCTTCCCTTTCCGCGCTGAACTCCATTACCCTGCGTTCAGCGTCGACCCTGATTCAGACTATCAAGCGTTACTCACCACTCTGGACCAAAAGCTCTACACGATTGGAGAGTTGAGCAGCGGCTTACATCTTTGCGACCACATGGTCTCTACACAGCTCTATCTGGCGACAAAAGGTAATCTCGAGTACTTGAAACTCATTATTTGCAATGCCTTAGAGTTTTGCCTTCTGCGCAACGATGGAATTTTGCGCATCAGTGACCTGAGTGACGCAACAGCTGAATTGTACATTTCCGAGAATTTGGCAACCGATGAAAACCCATTCGAACTAGCGCCTTCCCGTTTAGATAAAATGCTGGAGGCATACACATGCTGACGCTCGGCTTCATACCGATCCCTCAAGCTGGAGAGTCTCCTAGTAGCGTGATCAGACGGGGAGCTCTCAATAACGGATATTCCAGCTGTACAGTGTTCATCGATCGACTAATTGGTAAGGACTATATGAAGAATTGCCTGTTCGCATCACAGGCCCTAGCCCAGCACCTGGATCGGGCGGCTACAACTTATGGGATCACCGTTTCAAGCGGATTTTATTCCACGTTGCTACACCCAACAAGCAGAGCACTGTGCGCCAGGCTCGATGCTCTGGTGATACCACTTTCCTTGCTGAGATTCAACGAGAGTGCTATTTGTACGGAATGCTGGGAGACTGGCGTTGAAAAATATTTCAAGGATATCAGAGGGACTGGAGTATGTCCTGTCCATGCTAGACGCTATCTGACCCGCTGCCCGGCTTGTAGCCGGCAGTTTACCTGGTCCAACCAGATCGCGGACCGTTGTCGTTGCGGCGTCAAGTTGGTATCGCCACCCGTTACAACAATGGACGCATCCCCCGAGCAACTGCTCTTGGGCTGGGTGCAAACTCAGCAGCAGGAACGCTTCGATTTGTACGCTGACATCATGCATACGCTGGGTCATAGCGAATCAAAGCCCGAGATTGAGAATAGGCACATATTCATAACTGCAATCAGCATTGCAGGAGAGCACTTTGATCTGGGTGCACCCTCGTTCCGCTTCCTGATTGGGCCACTATCAACAGTTAGAAAACGTATGTTCCTGATGAAGCTGCTGCCTATCTTGAGCCCCAAAGCCTACTCAGCACTCTGTGCGACCATTGATCAATTACGGCCTTTGTCCCACTCAAAAAATCCACCCCCACAAAATCTGACCTTGACAACGGAACAGACCCGTAACTTCCTGAGCATTAGTCCGCATAACTGGCATAAAGTACGTAAACACCCCACCTTCCCACACTCATCTCGGACCAAGCCATCTTACTGTCGCGAGGAGATCATTCTCATAAAAAAAATTGCGGATAAAATTATTTCACCACATCACAGCAAAGTGATAGCAACAACACCAATCAATCAAATCTCTTATTCCGAGGCGGCACTACTACTGCATATTCCAAGACCTCACTTCGCGCAGCTTGTCAGCCAAGGTTATTTTGGCAAAAGGCCCACAAAAATCATGCCAGGAGAAGCTTATCTCGAGCGTGAAGCGGTAGAGAGGTTTCTAGAAAGATATACATCTGTGCGGTCAATTGCCGCCAATCTCCACAAAGAGACTCGTCATATACGAAGAATCGTTAACTACCTTAACCTTGAGTGCATCTCCACTGCACTCTCACGCCGAAACATTTCCCCGACGCCCTCATTCATTCTGAACGAAGACGTAAGCACTGTCGAAATAGTTTCCAACGAGCACCCCCTGTTTGCAAGCACCAACCTAAAGGTCTCCCTAGCTAAGATCACACCATTACCACCCGATATAAATAGTCCGGTAATGGATCTGGTCGAAATCTCGAAATATCTGGAATGCACAAAAAACGAGGTACGTTTTCTCATTCACTCCAATCTGCTGACCCCATGCTATTCCGGACAAAACGGTAAGCTGCAGGTACCAAAATCCGTGGTATCAAAGTGCCGTGAAAACTTGGTACTCTCCACAGAACTAAAACTTCTGATAGGAAGCCAAAAAAGCTTCCCACCTATTCACCTTGCCCACCTTGGCATCTTCCCCATTGAAACAAAAAACACAACACCTAAATTCTATAGTGTCTACTATCGCAAAGACATTACTCCAGAAATCATCGCAACGCTGAACCCCAACACTTCGGACTACCGAAACCTCCGAGACCATGGCCAACTGATCAAAAGCAGTTCACTGTGCCAGAAATACAAAATCAATCCTGTTGAGTTACGAAAAATAACTGACCAATTAATCTTGGCGCGCCCAGCGCATTTCCGAACCTTGGCCTTCCAGACGACCCTAACCCCTAACGAGGTGGAAATCGCCGAAAACGCCATTAAAAACCTTCAACCCCTTGCCAAGCTTGAAAAAATCACGCACCGAGAACAAAAAAAGATCTACAACACCTTTATAAAACCAGCACACCTGTTCCGGATTACAATTAACCAACAGATTTATATAAAGCCTCACGACTTCAACGCCATCAAGCATTTTTATAGTACACACTACTCCTTAGCTGAAGCTACAGCAATCATCGGCGCCGCCAATGGTTACTTACACCATCTCGTATGGACTGGATTCATAAAGGCCGCCAAAATACCACTAGGCGGAAAAAGCTCCGAGATCATGATTACAAAAAACGCATTACAGAAAGTCCACGAACGCTTTCTGACTCATAGTCGTTCGCACTCACTGCAGACGCATGCTTTTATGGCGAACACTTATACCAAACCTCGCCAATAGACTGTTCACTGTATCTCCGTACGACGATAGCCTCTCGCGACTCTCACTCAAAAGCACTCACGCTACGCCTGCCGCAATCCAACTTTATCTAATTAATCCGAGCACGAATTGTGTTACCCGGGCTTCCCTAACACAAGAGTTCTCAAAAAAATTCCATCAGACCCATGATAAATCATGAGCCTCAAATCCAGAGCCGTGACGATTTTCGCGCCGAAATGCCATCTTATTCTCTAGATCCTGCGCAAGAAATTCAAACTTTCGAAACCAGGCCTCACTCAGAACCTCACTCTGAGGCTACCCAGTTCAGCCCTAATTGACATAACCAACCTACATTACAATTTTTTTGAAAAGGGCTTCAAATATTCTTTGAACATCGCAAATAAAACTTGTGCTTTTTCAACGAGGCAATTTCGAAGAAATTTGAACAGCTACGCCAGGAACCTTGCGCTCGCTGAAGCCCACTCATCGTGGCCGCACTTGACGGCCACTTTACCCATTAGAAAGAGCATCCAGCCATGTCAATAGATAACAGCCTCATCGGCTCCGTAATCAATGCCCTGCCGATGGACCGCATGATTGCAGGCCCTCTGCAGGCCATGGTCCAGGCACAGGTCACCGCGAGCAAATCGTACGCCGACTTCCTGATGCAAGTGTGCGTCCAGGACGGCAAGGCGGTTGCCATCCAGTTCGACTACGACGAAACCATCGTCGACGAACAAGGCGAATACAAGGGCGTGGTCAGCAAGACCATGAAAGTGCCGCTGGTGGCGGCCATCACCCACCCGAACATCTCCATCGAAGAAGGTAATGTCGAGTTCGAGCTGGTCATCAACCAGATGTCGGAAGACGTTTCCAGCAAGGACATGAACGCCGAGGCGACCGGCTCGCTGGGTTGGGGGCCGTTCAGGTTGAACGTGAAAGGCAGCGTCAGCCACAAGTCCACGCAAACGCGCAAGACAGACACCCGCGCCCGCTACGCTTTCAACACGACCTTGAAACGCCAGGAGCCGCCTGAAGCGATGATGCGAGTGATCGAATTCCTGACCGACGCCGCGACAAAACCGACCGTCGTGAAAACCGCCACACTGGACAGCCCGGACGAGATCTCCCAGGCCGATATCTTGAAGAACCCAACCGCCGAAGCCACTCCGGCCGTTAGTGCCGGCACCCCTTGAGGCGCGCCTCCCCGCCCCCAACAGCCCCCTGACCAACCAGGGGGCACCACCTGGCCTGAAGAGTCGAACCAATGGACAGTTCCCCCGCCCCCATGACCTCCATCGACCTGCGCGAAATCACCCGCGGCCTGCAGGAAGCCGCCAGCGCTACCAACAGCCTGATAGCGCAGCAGTACATCAAACTGTTCGATCAGTTCTTCGAATGCGACAGCGAGGCGTTGGGAGCGCCGATGAAAGCCAAAATGGTCGAGGTGGCGATGGACGGCCAGCACATCATGCGTGTGCCGCTGTTCGCACTGGTGTCACCCAAGGGCCTGGCCCTGGAGCGCATGCAGGTCGACCTGTCGGTGCGGGTCAAAGGCACCGAAGCGCGACAGGCACTGCTGACTGCGGATGAAAACAAGGCCGCAAGCTTCAAGGTCACCATCGGCGGCCAAGGCCGTCAGGGCGACAGCCGTGACCCCGACGAAGTACAGATCCGCATGCAGTTCCAGGCCAGCGAACCACCAGAAGCGCTCAACCGGCTGATCGAGGAATACACCAGCCTGATCGTCCCGGTACGGACCCCCGGCTCGCCACCCTCACCCGATACCAATGAGTTCATCGAGGCGGCCACCGTTCGTTGACGACAGCACGTACTGGCCAAGCTTTGCTAATCCATAGACCTCGAATTAATCGATAAACTTGATTGAGGTCTCTACGAAAAGATATGTAGCAATATCGCGCTCAAAACCTGAGCCCTGCGCAATAGAGCCCCACAACTTAAGGGAACTCCGAACAAGTTACCCATCATCCGGAAATGGACGGCTTGGGGATGCCGAAAAGCGTGCCCTCCATCTCAAGATGAGCGCTTCCGATTTCGAGTTCAGCACAGGTCAGACGGCCTGTGCTGACTTGATCGGAGAATCCTCAATTAAAACATCTCCTTACACTTAGCTCCTCGACCAGAAGCCCTTCCTTATTGCATGGTTTTCTTTTTCGGCGCTGACAACCATCAGGCAGTTTTGTTTAATCAGCCGAGCTCGGCTGGTATGTATTCCTACAAATCACCTTATATAAGCGCTTCTCTCCCTTTAGGAATTCACATGGACGCTGAATCTGACAAACGAAAAGTCCGTAAAATAGCGGATATCCTGTTAAACGACGCCCACCAGTATTCGTACTTCCAGCTCTTGGAGCTAATGTATCAAATCCACGGGGATGATCTTGAGCAACGCCCACTGTCTCACGAGACACGACGACGGCTGCGACTGGAGGTTTCGCCGAAACTGTCCTTCCCCGTCGCAGATGTGCTGAGTGCCGACCGTCTGAAGGATGATCGCTACCGCATCCAAGTCACCTTCCTGGGCCTGCATGGCACCGACTCGCCGCTGCCCAGCTATTACCTTGACCAAGTGGCCTATGAGAATGCGCAGGGCATCGGTGTACGCCCGGCCTACTTCAACTTCTTCAATCATCGCATGCATACCCTGTTGCATCAGGGCTGGCGCAAGTATCGCTATTACCGGCGCTTCCAACCGGGTGCCACGGACGGATTCTCCCGCTACGTATTTGCCATGATCGGTCTGGATGACGCGGCGTTGCGCGGGGCGACTCCCCTGCCCTGGAGCCGGTTGCTGAGCTTCGTGGGAATGATCGCCAGCCGCAGCCGATCACCGGGCATGGTGGCTGGCATGATCGCGCACTGCTTCGACCTTCAGGACGTGACGATCCGCGAGTTCGAGAAACGCGTCGTGCGGATACCGCAGTCTCAGCGCAATGGCTTGGGTTTGCGCAATTGCACGCTCAACGACAACTTCCTGGTGGGCGGCAGCACCGAGTCACGCAGCAGCAAGTTCACTATCGTGATCGCAGGGCTGGACCAACAGCAGTTTCGCGAATTCCTGCCCAGCGGTGAAAACTACCACCGCCTGGCCCGGCTGGTGGAGTTTCTGCTTCGCGATGTCGGGGCGTACGACCTGGAATTGCGCATGCGTGCCGAAGAGGCGCCGCCTTTCAGCCTCCGGGCCGAGCATGGCACTCACCTGGGTTGGACCAGCTTCATAGCTGACCACAAAGACTCCACTCCCCCCCCTGTTCGCATCATGGTACGCGCATGAGTTCACATGTTCTCTCCCCCAACCTGACCCTGGCCGTCCTCAACCCACAAACCCTGTTGCATGGCAGCGAGCCACAGCACCGCTTCGATACAGCAGGTGGCACCCTCGGCACGCAAGCGACCTGGCGGCTGCATGATCGCAAGGCACGCATCCTGCCGGTGCACTGCGAAATCCGCTGGCATGAAGGCCATTTCTGCCTCATTAACCACAGCAGCATGAGCTTCATGAACGGCAGTGACACCGCTCTACTAGCTGGCACGCCCATCCGCCTCAGGCACAACGACAGGCTGCAAATCGGCGACTACCAGATTGCCATTCGCTTGGGCAATGAGAACGAGGTAGAAGAACGGCCGGAACTTCATTCTGCCAACAATCCACTTTCAGCCATGCAGGCCACACAGCGCCTGTGTCCACTGCAGGTCCTCGGCGAACCGGCTACCGATACATTGAGTCTGTTCCGCCCCTCAGAGCCCGTTCATACAGATGAGCTTGATCCCCAGGCGTATCTGGACCGGGTCGCGCAATCCCGCATTGACCCCACAATCGCCGAGATCTTCGGCGGGGAGATGCGATGAACAAGCGCATCGGCCTGGCTCTGGCCTGCTTGGCACTCAGCGGCTGTACCTCGATCAGCAAGGCGTACCAGTTGATCAAGGACCCGACACTCCCTGTCGGCGGGCCCAACAATGACATCAGCCATGTGGGGCTCAGTCTGTATGCGGCTGATCCACCTGTTGTTGCCCGCTCAGCTCACGCAACCCTGGAGGAGCCTGCTCCGCCGCCTGACCAATCGGCGAGGCTGGCAGTGACCCTCAGTGCCACAGATGCTGTTGGGTTGACCGACAAGATGGGGGCGCTGGCTGAACAACTGCACCAGAACTACCCCGCCTCACCCAGTGCGCCTGCCCAGCTGGCCAATTACACAGCAGCGCAATCCGAGACGCCAGAACCCGCCAGCCAAGCGCAGCGACAAGCACCTTCCTCCATCGCGTTCAAAGTGCTTCAACTCAGGGACGACTCCCTGTTGCTGGACGCCACGTATGAGCAATTGGAAGAAGATCTGGACAAAGCACTGGGCAGCACCCTGATCAGCGTTGACGACTTCCGGTTGATGCCGGGCCATTTCAAGTTCATTGAGCATGAAGAGATGAACGAGCGGACGCGTTACATCGCTGTCGTGGCGAGCCTGGATGACCCACAGGGCAAGTGGAAGGATTCCATACGCATCAAGCCCCGCGGCTACAGCCACACCGTGCACGTCCACTTCGAGAACAACGGCGTCGAACTGCGTCAGGACAGCGAACTTCTCCGCAACCCGTAAAGCCCTATTGAAAGAAGGAATACCCGATGACTTCACGTAACGCTGTACTGTGGAAAGAAGGCGTGTTCGTCAAACCCCAGCACTTCCAGCAGATGGCCTTCGCCGCCGAATCGGCACTGCAACAACGCGTGTCCAGTTTGAACGATGCCTTCTATGGGTTCAGCGAACTGGAGTTGAATGCGGAGTACCTGAGCTTCGGCAAGGTGGCCATCGTCCGCGCTCGTGGCGTGATGCCCGATGGCACGGTCTTCGACATCCCCGGTGACATGCCACCGCCCGCGCCACTGGAAATTCCCCAAGGCACTGCCAATAAAAAGGTGTACCTGACACTTCCCTTGCATGCTCCAGGCGCCCCTGCAGTACGCTGGCCCGACAGCGAGGATGTGAACGGCCGCTTCATCGCCAAAGGTGTTCCCGTCATGGACAACCACGGCGGCAGCGGCGATTCGATGATCCTGGATGTCGCCATTCCTAACCTGCAGCTCAAGCTTCAGGATGACGACAACAGCGCCTACAGCTGCCTTGCAACGGCCAAGGTCCTGGACAAGCGCGCCGACGGCAGCCTGTTGCTCGATCAGCACTTTTACCCCACCAGCGTTTCCCTCAAGGGCGCCCCTGCCCTGCACCGGTTCCTTGAGGAAACCACGGGGCTCATCCGAGAACGCGCACGCAACCTCGCCGAACGGATCTGCTCACCCGGCCAGTCCGGCATCGCCGATGTCACCGATTTCGCCCTGTTGCAGGTACTGAACCGCCTACACCCTTACTTCCATCACCTGGCGCGTCGCCGCAACGTGCACCCCGAGCAGCTGCATATCGCCCTGGGCCAGGCCTGCGGTGAACTGGTGACGTTCACCGATGACGGTCGGTTGCCCATGGACTACCCCGCCTACCAGCATGACAACCTCTCAGAGTCCTTCCATGTGCTGGAGGAAACCCTGCGCCGATCACTGAGCACGGTCCTGCAGCCTCGGGCCGTTTCCCTGCCGATCCAGGAGAGAAAGTACGGTGAACTGACAGCCGTTCTGCATGAGCGCAAGCTGCTGGAGGATGCGACGTTCATTCTTGCCGTGCGTGCCGACTTGCCCGGCGACGATCTGCGCAAGCGGTTCCAGCAGCAGGGCAAGGTCGCCCCGCTTGAGAAGCTGCACCACTTCATCCAACTGCAAATGCCGGGTTTACCGTTGATCCCTCAGCTGGTAACGCCCCGCTATCTGCCTCATCACTCCGGCTTCGTGTACTTCGAGCTGGATCGACAGCACGAAACCTGGCAGCAGTTCAAGGATGCGAGTGGCTTTGGCTTCCACATCGCGGGGGAGTTCCCGAACCTTGAAATGCAGCTCTGGGCGATCAGGCCAGACTGAACCGCTGGTGCAGCTGAAGAAGAATCCCGATCCACTCCAGGCATCGGGATTTTTCATTTTGGGTCTATGTCAGCGCTCTGCCGCACCGTCGCGCAACAACCGCTGCGGCAACGCGAACCCTGCAAACAACTGGCGAGTGAAGGGGTTGTTCGCGCCGGTGGCGTGGAACTTGTAACGCCCAGTCTCACCAGCAATCCTGAAGCTTAGATCGACGCTGGTAGGCGTGCGAGCGTTCAAGCCACCTCGACTGAGCAGGCGGTAGAACGACCACGGCCCCTGATAGCCCAGGCTGACCGTCGTACCCGCTGCCTGTACCAAGGTGACGCGGCTATGCCCACTCTCCCCGCCAGGGCCTGGCCAGATCATGCCAATCGGGTCTTTACTCTTGTCCGCAAATGCCTGCAGTTGACCATCCACACCAAAGACGCTGCCGCGCAACCCGCTGCTGATGGCTACCGGCTCCAGGCCAAAACTCACGTTCAATTCACCGCGGTTGTCGAAGAACGCGTTGCGAATCGATTCCGCCTGCTTCATTTGCTCCATCACCTCAGGCCGCACCAGATAGCCGTCATCGGCGCTGGAATAGAGCGCATTGAGGTTGTCTTTCAAAAACACTGTGAGGTACTGATCCTCAAAGCGCTTGAGCTGCCCCTGCGGGCCAAAAAACGCCTCGAAGTCCTTGAGCGAAACATCCGGCCCGGCCGGATCGATGGGGTAGCGTGAAGCCAGGCGCTCCTGGTAGACGCTGTACACCTCCGCCTCCCAGCGCTGCTCCAGCTCGCGCAGCGCCATGACCATCAACACCTGAGATGTCTGGTGCGCCAATTGTCGAACATGCCGGTTCAGCGGTTCCGGCAAGCCAGTGGCAACGCGCTGCAGGTTACGGATGGGATCAGGCTCTTTCTCCGAGAACCGACTCAGCGCCACCGCCAGGGCGGCCTTGCCCTGATTCGGGTTGTCCTGCACCGCTTTCACATAGTCGTACACGGCACTGACGGCTTGCAGGGTTTCGTCATAGTAGGACGGCTTGTCACCCTGCACATCGAGCATCCCCGAAAGCCCGGCAAACGACCGATAGATCCCCATGGCCTGTAGGCGGCCTGGTTGAGTGCTTTGTGGCTGCTTCTCGCTGTCCGCAGGCTCAGCGTAGATCAGCGTGTTGCCGCGCACCGTTTCCAACAATCGCCGCATGGGCGCTGCCGGGCCGGTAACCTGCTCCAGGACACTCAACGCATGGGTCATGTCGGTAAATTCTGTAACCGAAAACTGGTTCAGCACCCGCCGCCAACTGTCGATGTAATCGGCGCTGTACAAGGCGCGCAAGCGCTCCGTCAGGGCCTGGCGGTCCGCCTCGGAATAGTCCAGGGTGCGCCGCTCGCCCAGCACCCATTGGTCGATCAGGGCGAGGTCGGCCACGTTCTGGCTATGCTGGTCGAAGTAATCCCGGAAGCCCCGCGCGGTGAGCAGGGGCGGCAGCGACAGGCTGCCATCGACGGCCGCCTGATGGTTGCGCTCAGTCAACGGCACATAGACGATGTCGAAGGCCGGTCCGATTTCGTTGCGCAGGTCGAGTTCGCCGTGCAATTGCTCCTGGGCCTGCTGCCTCAAACTGATGTACACACGCTGGGCCAGGGGCAGTTTGCGCAGTTGCTGTTGTGCCTCAGCTACTACGCGCTGGTAGTTCGGCAGCTCGACATCAGCGTAAGCGAGGCCGTACTGCAGATGACGCATCAGCGCGGCCTGCAACTGGCCTTGATTCGGAAACGCCTTTTGCCATTCACGGGCCATCCACTGTTCAACCAGCTCCGGTCGGCGATTGTCGCGATCCTCGATCATGCGGTAGACGCGCAGGGCGGCCAGCTGTTCGTCACTACCGGGTGCCGCCCGCTGGATGGTCGCCGCCACTCCGCCCGCAATCGCTGGCAGAAAGCGCCGGGCCAATGCATTCAGGTAAGCCTGGTCCACCTGGGGGCCGATGGCTTTGCCCTGGTACAAGCCCATGTCCGTGAAGACGGTCCAGCCTGAGCGATAGTCACCGTACAGGCTCACCGCATCGCGGATCTCATCCAGCGGTGCCAGCAGGCTGCGCCCGGTCAGGTCACCTTTGCCGTCGGCGCGGGTGTTGGTGAACGCCTGGCTTTTCTCCAGCACCTGCTCGGCCTTGTCACGGTTGACGCTGTAGAAGTACAGCCAACCACCGGCTATGGCCAACCCGCACACGCTCGCAGCAATGGCGCCGCCTCTCAACAACCGGGCCTTGTGCTCGACCACCCGTTGGTTGTCGCCGGCCAGGCCAGCCTCGGGATAGATCACACGTTGCAACAGCTGCTGAGCGAAATAGACCACCGAGGTGCCTTGTGGCTTGGTTGACAGCGCCGGTGGGTTGAAGGCGAAAGCACGAGCGGAGGCATCCGCGAGCAGGTTACGTACCTCGCCGCGTTGGTAGACCGAGGAAAAGTACAGCCCTCGCACCAGCGCAGGCGTGGTGTATCGATTGCTGCTCAACACGTCGCCCAGGAAACTCAGCAACATCTTGCGGACACCACTCAGCTCCCTGAGCAGCGAGTAGGCACGTTTGCGCGCCGCTGGAGGCATCGCACCACTGGCGGATTCCAGCGTATCCTCAAGCTGCTCGATGAAGTGCTGGTAGGCCTCGCCCAGCTCCTCCAGCCAGCTGTCGAAATCCTTCACCGACGCCAGCGTAAAGGTGAAGCCCTGCACCTCTTCGCGCTCGCGTGCAGGCAGCTTGGCAAACAGTTCCTCAAAGCCGTCCAGCAGGTCGAACTTGCTCATCACCACGTACAACGGCAGGCGCGTGCCTAACTCGCCACCCAGTTCCGTGAGGCGTGCGCGCAGCACGAAGGCCAGGTGACGCCGCTCTTTTTCGGTTTGCGCGGACAGCTTGGTCATGTCCACCAGCAGAACCACGCCATTGAGCGGCCGACGACTGCGATTCTGCGCCAACCAACCGATCATGTGCCGCCACAGGCGGCGCTCGATACCTGCCGGCAGCCCTGGCCGATCGGCCGGCTTGAGCTCGACGGGGGCAGCTGCCTCTGCAGGTACAGGCGCATCGTTCTGACCGTCTGCAAGCGTTGCCGGAGGCGGCAGCGGATCGGGAACCGGCACGGGCCGCTCCGGTTGGCTGATGAACTCGCCGGGCGGATCGATCAGCACCGCATCGTCCCCCACCCACCAGTCAATATCGAACAGCAGGTCTGGATCGGTGCTGGCCCGTTGCGTCGAACTGCGCTCGGTGCGAGCCAAGGCAAAGCGCTGGTCCGAGCGACTGACAAAGCTCGATTTGCCCGCATTCTCTTCGCCCAGGATCAGGTACCACGGCACATCGTAGCGATGCCTGCGGCTGCCTTGGCTGTCGCGCAGGCGAGTCAGGCTGCCATCGAGGGCGCGCTGCTGGGCCTGCAGGTACACCAGGCCGGGGTCCTCCACCTCACGCTGCTGTCGTTGCTGCTCTTGCACGATCAAGCGATTGCGACGGTGCACCCACGCGCTCCACACCAGCAGCGGTAACACCACAAGCAGCACGGTGACGGTAATACGCATGGGCTGCTCGGCCAATGGCTGCTGGTCACGCCACTGCCACTGCGGCCCCCACCACCATACCCCGATCACGGCAGCTGCCACGCAGAGCACTGTGGCGATAACAACTACGGGCATCGCCTGACGCTGCAACAACGATAAACCACGCAGCAGACTGTCCTTCTTCACTTTCATAGCGGCAAACCTTACCGACTGCACTTTCGATGAATTGACGCACGCTCAAGGCACGAACCGCAAAAGACAGTAACAGCACCCGAAATTACTTATCAACTCCTACCACTATGAAATAAGCACTAACACTTTTCTTGAAGACGCCGCACGACAATTTGCAATAAAGAATTAATAGCCAAACACCACCAGGGCATTTAAACCGCGAACTTCGTGGGAAATTTCCTACAAGCCACCCCGATCAATTTTTATTGCACCGGGCTCAACCTCCATAAATAGAGCGCTCGAAACAATAAACATGAAGTTTAAAGATTGGTTCATGCAGGAGCTGCAGACCCTCCGGGAGCTGGGTGACGACTTTGTCGAAGACGAGCCGCGCCTGGCGCCTTTCTTGGGGCGCACCGCTTCGGACCCGCAAAGTGAGCACGTGTTGGAACACTTCGCCTTCCTGACCGCTCGCCTGGTCATGAAACTTGAAGACCATCTGCCCGAGCTGACACACCCCTTGCTGCAACTGCTCTACCCCAATGTGCTGCGGCCGCTGCCGAGCATGACGGTGATGCAGTTCCAGCCAGTCGACCATGCGCTGAGCGAAACCCAGGTGCTGGCCAAAGGCACACCGGTGTTCTCCCGGCCGGTTGAAGGTGTGAGCTGCGAATTTCGCACGTGTGCGGAGCTGGCCATCGCACCGCTGGAGATCCGCCGCATCACAATGCAGCCCAGTGCCGACGCCCCTGTGGTGCGCATCGACCTGGGCGCTCTGTCCGAACAGCCACTGCGGCGCATGAAGTGCGACCACTTGCAGTTCCATCTTGCTGGTGGCGACCGCAACGCACTGAACCTCTATCAGTGGTTGGCGCAGCATCTGGACAAGCTCTATCTGCACATCGGCCAGCAACGCTTTGCGCTGCCGCCTTCGGTGACCTTCGTCGGTTTCGAGGTCGATGAAGCCCTGCTGCCAAGCGCAGGCGAGCAGATGGACGGCTACCGCATCCTGCACGAGTTCTTTTGCTTTCCCGAGCGCTTCCATGGCTTTCGCATCGAGGGGCTGGGGGCCTACTGGCCGGATGAAGCTGCCGAACAAATCCAGTTGGAGTTGCGCTTCAACGCCCCCTTTCCGACTGACATCCTGATTGATCCGACGACGGTCCTGCTCAACTGCATCCCCGCCATCAACCTGTTCACCTGCCCAGCCAAGCCTATCCCGCTGAATGCAGAGGCAATCCGTGACCGCATACGCGTGGGCCGCCAAGGCAGCGATAAGGATGAGATCTTCAGCGTCGATCGTGTCAGCAGCCAACGCCAGAGATCCAAGGACCACGTACAGGAGTTCACGCTTTTCGAATCACTGCACCGCAATTTCCCACTGGGTGAGCGAGTACCCACCCGCTACTACCAGCTGGATATCGAGCAGGAACCGGTCAACGACACGGTGCAACACAAGATCCGCCTGGTGCATCACAACCTTGAACCCTATCTGGGCGAACAGGAAGAACTGAGCATCGACCTGACCTGCAGCAACGGCGCTCTGGCGCAGCAGCTCAAGGTGGGCGAGATCGACCTGACGACCCAGGACACGCCGTCGTTCGTCACCTATCGCAACCTGGCCCCGCCCACTCGCAGCTATCCGCCGATGCTGCAAAGCGGCGGTCAGGGCGAGCGCCACTGGGCGCTGATTTCCAACCTGGCCCTGAACAACCTGTCGCTGACCTCCCCGGCCGCGCTCGCTTCAGTCCTGCGGGTGTATGACTTTGTCGGCGCCCACGACCTGCCACAGGCGCGCAGGACCGCCCAGCGCCTGGGCGCCATCAAGGAAGTCCACAGCGAGCCCTATGACTGGCTGATCAAGGGCCTGCCCGTGCGCGGCATGCGCACCACCCTGCATATCGACCCTGACGGTTTCGAGTGCTGGGGCGAAGTGCAGCTGTTCGGCAACGTGCTGTCCCACTTCATGGCGTCGTATGCCAGCAGCAATTCCTTTCATCAGTTGCAGATCGTCAATACCGCCAACTCAACCCGCCAGCTATGGCCCGCCCGGACCGGGCGGCAACCGGTAATGTGACCAGGAGGTCCCATGAAGAATCTCCCTGAGCAAGACTACGAGAAGGGCCACGTCGATGCCCAAAAGTCTCCACCACCGAACGAACTATTCCCGCAGGTTGACGCGCTTGGGTTCGACACGCGCTCAGATACAGGTAATCCCATCGTTGACATCGCCTCTCCACTGCTCGGCTTGGTCATTCGCCTGGAAGGCACCGAAAAGTACGAGCACGTCGAGCCGCTGTACGCCCACGTCAAGACCATGATCCACGGCATGGTCGAGGAAGTGCGCCAGCTTGAGCACTGCGATGAAGGTGACCGCGTGGTGTTCTCCTACTGCCTGTGCTGTGTGGTCGATGAAGCGGTGATGGCCACGCCCTGGGGACGTGACTCGCCCTGGAAGGCACAGTCCCTGCTCAGTGCTATCCACCAGGAAACCTGGGGCGGCGAGAAATTCTTCAGTGTGCTGGAGCGCCTGCTGGAAGCGCCGGAAAAGCGCCGCGACCTGTTCGTGTTCCTGTTCTGGTGCCTGGCATTGGGTTACCGAGGCAAGTACGCCAACCAGACCAATGGTGATCAGGAGCTGGAACTCTGGATGGCGCGTCTTCGCAAGCGGATAGTGGAGCTACGCGGCCCCAAAGCCCCCTCACAACGGTTGACCGACCCTTTCACCAATGTGGCGCCCCGCCACTATCGCATGAATCGCCAATTGCCCTGGTGGACACCGTGGGCCGTCATGGGCGTGTGCTGTACCGCCCTCTATGTGTATTTCACCAGCAGACTCAACGGCATGACCGAACAAGTTTTGGCTTCGTTGCAAACACTATTGCAGCCATAACTTCGGCCCGGCCGGACTGACTTGACTCAATAGTCACTGCGTCTCCGGAAGCAGCAAGTACAGCTGCATCCATAAAAAAGATAAGCGCTGCATTTGGCGAAACTTCCTACGCGATTCTAGGAAGCTACTGCGGCGACCTGGAAGGGATTCCTCGCTACGGTCTTGAGTGCACTTACGCCGCGCGTTTTATAGCGCGTTCGGCTCCATGAACCTGCCCGAAAGGATGAACAGCAGGAGTCTGCATGAGCAACTTGAACGATGTGCGTTTTACCTTCAGCACGCCCGCCGACGAGGCAATAGCATTTGACGTGGTGTCCTTCGAATTGAAGGAAGGGATCAGCGAACTGTACCGACTGACCCTTGAATTGGTCAGCGAATCGGACGACGCCGACTTTGCCACCCTCCTCGACCAGCCCGCCGCTTTGACCATCTGGCAACGTGATGAGGCGGTGCGCCATGTGCACGGCTTGATCAGCAGCTTCGAGCAAGGCAAGACTGGCCACCGCCGCACCCGCTACCGCGCCGTGATCGAACCGCAACTGGCCCGCGCCGGCCTGCAATCGGACTGGCGGATCTTCCAGCACCGGCCAATCCCGCAACTGCTGGAGGACCTGTTCCGCGAACGCCAGTGGGGCACGTTGACCCAGTACATGGTCAACCCGCACCAAAGCCGCGAGTTCTGCGTGCAGGCCGGC
The DNA here is from genome assembly GCA_029953615.1 of Pseudomonas putida. Taxonomy (NCBI): domain Bacteria; kingdom Pseudomonadati; phylum Pseudomonadota; class Gammaproteobacteria; order Pseudomonadales; family Pseudomonadaceae; genus Pseudomonas; species Pseudomonas putida. Next base: position 5,555,095 of record CP124529.1, read on the forward strand.
GACCTGGACCTGGATTTCTTCTGGCGCCTGTCGGCCGAGGAAGGTTTGATTTCAATCTTCGAGCACAGCGAAGGCAGCCATGGCCTGATGCAGGCAGACAGGATCAACCAGTTCGGCAGTCTGGAAGGTGAGCCGGTGCTGTACGTCGCCAACCGTGGCGGCACCGAGCAGCAGCCCTGCCTGCACCACTTTGCCTACCGCGAGCAAGTGCGCAGCAGCCGCCAGGTCCAGCGCGACTACACCTTCACCCACCCGCGCTACAACCATGAGCACACCATGTTCCCTCGGGAGATGGGCAGCCAAAGCAGCGATTACGAACGTTACGACTACCCCGGCCGCTACAAGCACGATAACGCTGGCAAGCCATTCACCCAGACCAAGATTGATGCGTTGTTCAGTGATGCGCGCGTGGCCGAGGTCGAAGGTGACGATGCCCGCTTGCAACCGGGTATCGCCTTTCAGCTGACCGGCCATGCCCGAGAGGACATGAACATCCTCTGGCGCCCCCTGCGCATCACGCACACGGGCCGCCAGTTCACCGCACTGGAAGAGGACGCGGCTGAGGCCGAGGTCGGTACGTCCTACACGTCGACCGCCACCCTGATTCCGGCGCAGGTCGAATGGCATGCTCCCGCCCGCCCCAAACCTGTGATCGAAGGCCCGCAGATGGCCAAGGTGGTCGGCCCGCCGGGTGAGGAAATCTACTGTGACGAGCATGGCCGTGTGCGGGTGCAGTTTCCCTGGGATCGCTTCGGCCAGGACGACGACAAAAGCTCGTGCTGGGTGCGGGTCACCCAAGCCTGGGCCGGTGCGACCTGGGGCCACATGGCCATTCCGCGCATCGGCCAGGAAGTGGTGGTCAGTTTCCTCAACGGTGATCCCGACCAGCCGATGATCACTGGGCGCAGCTATCACACCGTCAACCGCCCACCATACCGACTCCCCGAATTCAAGGCGGTGAGCCCGATTCGCAGCAAAGAGCACCACGGCAAGCGCCATAACGAATTGCGGCTGGACGACACCACCGGGCAGATCAGCGCCGCCTTGATGAGTGATCACGATCATTCGGCATTAAACCTCGGCTACCTGACCCACCCCCGCCACTTTGGCGGCAAGCCTCGTGGACAGGGGTTCGAGCTACGCACCGATACCCACGGTGTGGTGCGTGCTGGTGGTGGGCTGCTGCTGACGACCGAAGCTCGCGCTCGCGCCAGTGAACACCATACGGACCTCGCCGAAACCGCCGAGCGCCTTAAAACTGCTCAGGAGTATCACACCACCTTTGCCAATGAAGCCCGCGACCACCTCGCCCAGGAAGGCGGCGATCAGGATGAAGTGGGCGACGCCCTCAAGGCACAACACAGCGCTATTCGCGGCAGCGGCGGCAACCCTGAAAGCAACCGTTTTCCTGAGCTGGCCGACCCGCACCTGGTGCTTGCCAGCCCAACCGGAATCGCCACCAGCACACCTGAATCAACCCATATTGCCAGCGGCGAACACCTGGGTTTGAGCACGGGTGGCCACACTAGCATGGCCATCGGCAAACGCTTGCTGATCAGTGCTAGCCGTGGCGTGCGGCAGTTCGTGCAAAGCATGGGGTGGCGTTTGGTGGCCGCTTCCGGCGACATCGATCTGCGCGCCCTGAAAGACAACATCAATTTGCTGGCCAAGCTCAAGGTCAGCGTCACCGCCGAACGCATCACCCTCAGTGCCAAGGAGGAACTGGTGATCCAGGCCGGAGGCAGCAGCACAACCTACAACGCGGGCGGCATCGTGCATGCCACGGCGGGCCAGTACACCGCGCACGCGACTGACTTCATCTACAAAGGCTCGAAGAGCGAAGCAGCAGCGTTTCCCGACGAGATCAAGGCGGGCCAGGGCAATCTGGAATCTGTTTCAGCACTATGCGAGCCGCCATGCCTACGAGATGGCGGACTACCGCGTCGAAGATGCATTGGGTCGGGTGTTTACAGGAAAGCTGGATAGCGAGGGATTCGCTAGCGTGGCCGGGCTCGCTGCTGGACCGGCCAAGGTGACATTGGGCAAGGATCCGACTGACACATGGTCGCCAGCGAGCGAGATCAAAGAGCCTAGCGATGCTGCAGTTAGTTCGAAAACCGCTGAGCTCGCAGCCAGGGCGGTCGAGCAGGTTGCAACTGCAGTCCTCTCGAATGCTGCATCCCCCAATTCCTCGATAGCCAAGGGGCTGCTCAACCAACCCCTTGTGAACCGCGCCTCCGAAGAACTGGAGACCTTAGTCACCGCCGCCGCGGGGAAAACACGACTATGACCGCACCTTCCACACGTCCACACGAGACGGCCGTCGCACCTATCAGAGAGATCCCCCCGGAAGACATTGAAGAAAGTGCGAACAATGTTGACCTCTGGCTCAGGCAACTCAGCGAAAACAGGCTGACCCTCGCCGATCTGAAGATGGCGGCTGAGTTCATTCCCATCGCTAACAACATCATGGCGGCTGTAGACGCCGTCAGCGATTTGATCACGCTCGCAGAGAACGAAAACAGAACGCTGCTCGACTGGGTCAGCCTCGGCATAAACCTGATAGGCGTAATTCCAGTCCCGCCCGTGATGGCCTTTGCAAGAAAGAGCCTAAGACCTGCCCTGCACCTAGCCAAGCAGCAGGTCAAAGCAAATCCGAAAGCAGCAATCGGCGAAACCATAGTAACCGTTCTGACCGGACACTTGAACGCGACAATCCTCGGCGAGCTGGAGAACTTCGTCGCCTTCGCAGAAGCCGAACTGTCGCAAATGCTTGCGAAATGCGGCGCGTCTGCGAAGACATTGATGCTTACGATCGCCAAGGGTATCGACGACTTCCTGAAAGGACAGCTGAAGCATGCGCCGGCAACCAAAAGCGACGATCTATCGTGGCTGGAGGAGATTGCAAAACATGCGACGCTTCCGCTGGAAGTCGCTACCGTTGCGGCGCTCAATAGCTTATCGAGACTGATCCCCCCTTACATAAAAGCAATTGGCTTCAAATACGTTGCATTACTTCGACACCTTGCTACCGAGGTGGAGCGAAATCTTAAGGACCTTGGCAACGCTCAAGTAACCAACAGCATTGGCCACATCCTATTAATGCTGCGAAACGCCGCTGGGCGCAAACGTGCTCAGCTCAATACCAGTGTTCCTCCAACCGGCATAAGGCAAGCCAGAGGGGTTAGTCGTCAGAACGAACTGGGCGCGATCAACAGGCAGCCTGGCCCGAGGCAGGATGCAAAGCCCGAGAAGAATGGCGCCTGCGCTAGTACATGCCACAACATCACTTTCGCGCGCGGCTCTGAACAGTTAATTCACACTGATTTTACGCTTCCTGGACCCTTTCCAGTTTCGTGGGCGCGCAACTACCGATCCAGTCAGTCCGCCCTTGATGGTGGCCCATTGGGTGCACGATGGATATCTCCGTTCACCGTCTACTTTGAAGTCACCGATGAAGCACTGTGCTACCAGGCTGCCGATGGTCGCTCCCACAGCTACCCACTGCCCAAAGTCGGAAAATTCCACCATGACCCCGTTGAAGAAGTCGTACTCGTTCGGACGGGCGAGCGAACGCTCTCACTCGCCAGAGGACATGCGCTCGAAGAGCAGTATGAGCGGGTCGGCGACGTTTTTAGACTCATCCGCATGCGCCAGCGCGGCGGAGCCAGCATTGCCCTTCACTACGAGCATTCGCATGAAGGAACCCAGGTCCTCTCTGATCTGCTGACCTATCAGAACGACCAGCCCCATCAACACATCCAAACTCTAATTGATCGTACTGGACGCATCGAGAGCTTGTGGTTGATGAAGGCGGGAGAGCCGGTTCGGCAGCTGGCAGCCTATCGCTACAGCGACGAAGGAGACCTGACAACTGCTCTTGATGAGCATGGCAGGCAGTGGAACTACGAATATCGGCACCACTTGATCACTCGGTACACCGACAGGACTGGCCGGGCGATGAACCTGGAATGGCTGGGTGAAGGACCGGATGCCAAAGCCGTCCACGAATGGGCAGACGATGGCAGCTATGAGGTGCGCCTGGAGTGGGACAAGCACATCCGCCTTACCTACGTCACGGACGCCCTGGGCAACGAAACCAAGCACTATTACAACATTCAGGGCTACACCTATCGCATCGTCCACCCCGACGGCAACGAGGAGTGGCTGTTCCGCGACGATGCCATGAACGTGGTCCAACATGTGCACCGCGACGGCAGCGTTGACCACTATGCCTACGATGAGCGCAGCAACCTATTGCAGCACACGCGACCAGACGGCACCTCGGTCCACCACGCCTACGATGACCTCGACCAACGCTTTAAAACACGGGATGCCGAGGGGGGATTATGGCGGTATGACTACGACCAACGCGGCAACATCATCGAAGCCATAGACCCACTGGAGAACAAGACCCAGTACACCTACAACAGCGACAACCTGCCCATTGCCATCATCGATGCCAACGGGGGCGAGAAAAAGCTCACGTACAACCATGACGGTCAACTGGCTAGCTACACCGACTGCTCTGGCAAAACGACTCAGTGGAAGTACGACGCGCTCGGCCAACTCACCAAGCTTATCAACGCTGCTGGTGAGGTAACCGAGTATCACTACGCCGCAGGGCACCTCACCAGTGTCGTCCATCCGGACCAGACCCGAGATCGCTTCGAATACGATGCTGAAGGCCGGCTGCTCAGCTTCACCGACGCCCTGCATCGCCGTACGCGCTGGGACTATAACGAAGCCGGGTTGATTCATCAGCGCCACAACCCCAACGACGCCACCCTCACCTACCACTGGGACAAGCTCGGCCAGCTGGTGCGCCTGCGCAACGAGAACAACAGCGAAGCCACCTTCGCCTACGACCCCGTAGGCCGTTTGCTCAAGGAGACAGGCTTCGACAAGCAAGCCACCGATTACCTATACGACAACGGCAGTGACCTCCCCACGCGCCGCCTCGATGGCGACCGCATCACGCACTTCGACTACGACCCCATGGGCCGCTTGGTCGAAAGCAACGCTGGGCAGCGTGGCGGCAAAGAGTGGGAAACCGAAACCTTCGCTTACGACGGGAACGGTAGACTGCTGCTCGCCGAGAACAAGGACTGCAAACTGCAGTGGTTCTACGATCTTGCGGGCAACAATACCCGTGAGCACCAGCACTTCAAGTACATGCAGCAGCCCAAGGTCGCCGTATTCACCCACGAATACGACGCCCTGAATCTGCGGGTTGCCACCACGCGGCCGGATGGCCATAGGGTCAGTTGGCTTACCTATGGCAGCGGGCACCTGCTTGGCCTCAAGTTCGATGATCGCGAACTGCTCAGCTACCAGCGCGATGACCTGCACCGGGAGATTGGCCGCGAACAAGGCAATGGCCTGGTTCAGCGTCAAACCTGGACCGCGAATGACCAACTGCTCGAACAGACCCTGGCGCCCCGAGGTGCTACCAAGCGCATCGCGGCTCGCAATTATCGATACGACGAGAGCGGTCAGCTTACCCACGTCAACGATCTGAACCGGGGTGACACGTACTACCGATACGACCCGGTGGGCCGACTGCTCGAAGCCACCCACAACTACAGCAAGGAGACATTCGCCTTCGACCCGGCGAGCAACCTGCTGGACCCCGACGCGCCGCCTGGACCGAACCCGCACTCGCCGCGCAAGATCAACGACAACGTGCTACGCAGCTACTGCGGCACGCAATATCGATACGATGAACGTGGCAACCTGCTGGAGCGGATCGAGAACGGCAAGACAGGTCATTTCACGTGGGACCTCTACAACCGGCTGCGGCGTTATGAAGATGATCGGCTGATCGTCAGTTTCGCCTATGACGCATTGGGCCGTCGTCTATACAAGAACTCACGCGCCAAGTACCGGGATCGGCCTCAGGCAGGGCCATTGTGGAACGAGAACGCTCGACGGCAGCGGGATGAGGAACTGGGCTGCGGATTCACCTGGTTTACCTGGGACGGCGACACGCTTGCCACGGAGTGCCGTGATCAGAAGGAACGGGGTGGCAGCACCACTCACTATGTGTTTGAGCCAGGGACGTTCATACCTGTAGCTCAAGCTGTGACCAATACTGTCTTGGACCTCCTACCACAGCCCCTGTATGGAGATCATTACAGCATCGATAGAGATCCGATCTGGCTGCACAAGCCCAAAGCAGGGCCGATTGAAGCGTTTGTTTGGTATCAATGCGATAAGCTCGGTACGCCTATGGAGCTGACTGACGAAGATGGGCAGATAGCCTGGAGCGGAGCCTTTAAAGCGTGGGGGTTTGCTGAAGAGGTGCGGAAAGACGCAGTTCAAGCAGCTAAATTTGGGAATCCGCTACGCTTCCAGGGGCAATATTGTGATAACGAGACAAAACTACATTACAACCGTCATCGCTATTACGACCCCGAAATTGGCCGTTTCGCCGGAAAAGATCCGATAAGATTTTTGGGGGGAATAAATATATATCAGTACGCTCCCAACCCAACTCAATGGATCGACCCCCTGGGTCTTGCTCGCTCCGGCCAATGGGTTGCCGTGGGAAATGGGCGGATTAGAATAGATCCACCACACGTTGAAAACACAGACCAACAAGTCCATGCTCATTGCCAGTGCAAGAGCAGAAAAAGAGAAGTCGTTGTAAACATGGATGGTTCTCAGAGCCATAAATCACGCGGAAGCACCACTGAGCTCACGCGAACCGAGAAAGATTTCCTTAGAAATAAAGGATTTAACCTATGATCAAGCTTGACGAAATTAAAGCCTGGGGCACGGAACCCGGTAGTGACAAACTCTTAAAGCTGGACGAAATATCCATACTTGCATCTGCAGCGATGATCCGTACCCTTGGTGTATTCCTAATCAATGCAGCCTACGAGATGGAGACTAACGACGTCGAGCACGTCCACCTTCAGGATTTTTCGTCAAATTTCTCATATGACCACCACGTCGATATAGTTTTGACCGATAAATTCAAGGTTAACTCAGACCCCATCTAGGTGCGCTCCGACCACCAAGATGGTTGCGGGGCCACATACTTCTAGTACAGCCCTAGGTGGCATCCGCGCAAGAGCGGCTCCGATGAATACTGCGGATGACCACCGAAACAATAAACTGATCCCAAGGATCATTCGCTCTAAGCTAACTACCAATCACCATCAACATAGGTTCAGGCACATGAAAAAGATCGTTCGACTCGGCGACTCATCCGACCACGGAGGAACGGTCATTGACGCCATTGCCCACACCAACCTCAACGGTAAACCAATGGCTGGCAAAGGCAACATGGTTTTCTGCCCTCTATGCAAAGGCGAGTTTCCCATCGTCGAGGGCAGTGACACCTACCGCGTCAACGAGGTGCCCGTCGCGCTGGATGGCATGAATGACCGCATGCGGGGCAAGCTTGATTGCCAGCGCCTCACACGGCAGTGTCCATAGCTGAGCCAACTCGGCAATTGGAGCAGGCGAGCAACAGACATCCCAGCAGTATTGTCTGTTGCCGCCGCTCCCGGCCTCCGATCACGACCTGATCAGTCTTACTCGTGTGCCGTTGGAAGGTGACCCGACGATGGCTTCAAACGGAAGCCGGGCAATGAACCTGGAATGGCTGGGTGAAGGACCGGATGCCAAAGCCATCCACGAATGGGCAGACGATGGCAGCTATGAGGTGCGCCTGGAGTGGGACAAGCACATTCGCCTTACCTACGTCACGGACACCCTGGGCAACGAAACCAAGCACTACTACAACATTCAAGGCTACACCTACCGCATCGTCCACCCCGACGGCAACGAGGAGTGGCTCTTCCGCGACGATGCCATGAACGTGGTCCAACATGTGCACCCCGACGGCAGCGTTGACCACTATGCCTACGATGAGCGCAGCAACCTGCTGCAGCACACACGACCAGATGGCACCTCGGTCCACCACGCCTACGATGACCTCGACCAACGTTTTAAAACACGGGATGCCGAGGGGGATTATGGCGGATACGACTACGACCAGCGCGGCAACATCATCGAAACCCAGGATCCGCTGGAGAACAGAACCCTCTACACCTACAACAGCGACAACCTGCCCATTGCCATCACCGACGCCAACGGTGGTGAGAAAAAACTGGCGTACAACCGCGACGGGCAGCTGATCAGCTATACCGATTGCTCGGGCAAGACCACTCAATGGAAGTACGACGCAGCGGGCCAACTGGCCAAACTGATCAACACCGCCGGTGAGGTCACACCAGTACGAAGCGGGCCAGCTGGTGCTACTCGTCCACCTGGACAAGACCTGTGAGCACTTCGAGCGTGACGCCGAAGGCCGCTTGCTCAGCCATACCGATGCCCTTTACCGACGTATCCGGTGGACCTACAACGAAGCCGGGTTGATTTATCAACGCCACAACTCCAATGACACCACCCTCACCTTTCACTGAGAATAGCTCGGTCAGCTCGTGCGCCCGCACAACGAGAACAACAGCAAGGCATTCGTTTACGACGGCAACGGCAGGTTGCTACTCGCTGAGAACAAGGCCTGCAAGCTGCCGTGGCTCTATGACGCAGCCTGACTCGCCACTGCGCCATTTGCGAAACAGCACACTAGAAATCCCTTTTGTAGAAGATATCCAGTGAGCTGGCCAGCCCGCTGGCCGCCTCGAGATAGACCTTCTTGCTCAGCTTGTAGCGCAATGCAATGGTGTTCGCGGGCTCGAACACCCCCACCCCGTAGCGCAGGCTCAGTTTCTCGGTGAGGTTGCCACTGGCGACCACGCTGGTGGTATTGCCCGAACCTTCGGTGTCCAGCTGGAAGTCATCGATGCCCAGGCTCGAGGCCAGGCTACCGGTGATGCCGGCGCTACCTGCCAGGCCCAGGCCCAAGGCTGCCTCGGCGAGCATGTTGTTGTCCTCGCCGGAGGCGCCCAGAGGCCGCCCCAGTACCAGGTACGACAGCGCCTGCTCCTGGCTCATGGCCGGTTCCGAGAACACTTTGCTGGTGGGCTGCTCGGCGCTGCCGCTCAGGCGAATACCGGCAATCACGTCGTCGACCTTGCGAATCGCTTCAATGTCCAGGTACGGCTGATCGATCGGGCCTGCGAACAGCAGCCGCGCACGGCGGATGGTCAGGCGCTGGCCGTAGGCACGGTAGCGGCCGTCAGCCAGGCTCAGCTCGCCACGGGTGTCGAGGTTGTCGCCGATGTGCACATGGCCCAGCAGGTTGGCCGTGAGACCAAAGCCGCTGAACGAAAGCTTGTCGCGGCCCACCTCGACATCGATGTCCATGGCCATCGCCATGGGTGGCTTGCCCTCTTCGGTCTGGTGGCCGACGATCACCGTGTCATCAGAGACCTTGACCGTGGACGGTGGCAGCTCGCGTACAGTGATCGTGCCCTTGGGCACCTGCACCTTGCCGGTCACCGCCAGCTTGTCGTCGATCAGGCGCAAGCTCAGGTCGGGGGCAACCTCCAGTGTCGCATAGGGCTCGACCGTGACGGGCAGCTGCTGGCCTTGCAGGCGCAAGTCCATGCCCAACGCCTGGCCCCAGGTGAGGTTGCCACTCAACTGGCCACGCCCCGCCTCGCCACTGCGCCATCCGCCATCGAGCTGTACCTGCTCGCCGGCAATCAAGGCCTGCAATGACAGGTCCTTGAGGCTGACCGGCAGCTCGGCGCCACTGACTTCGCCGCCGCTGAGCATCAGATTGCCGTTGACCTGGGGTGCCAGCAAGGTGCCCGACAACCGGCCACTGCCATTGAGCTGTCCGGCGAGGCGCTCGACCATCGGCACGAACGGGCGCGCCACCGACAGGTCGAGGCCGGCCAGGCGGAAATCACCCGACAGCGGCTTGTTCTTGCCCAGTGGATCAAGGCGCGTGTTGACGTTCAGCTCGCCCGAGGCGCTCGCCGCGGAACGCCAGGCGGGTATCGATGCGCCGTGGCGCCAGCGTGCTGTCCAGGCGCAGCGCCTGGTACGGGAAGTCGAGCCAGCGGTCCTTGTCGCGCACGCGCAGGGTACCGCCACTGGCGTCGACAACGATGTTGCCCTTGGGGCCACTGGCCGGGATGTCCAGATTGATGTCGGCATTGAGCAGGCCCTGCCAGGCGAAGTCCTTCGGCAGCCACTGGGCCAGGCTGTCCAGCGGGAATTGCTTAAGGTGGTAGCGCAAGCGTGGCTCGGGGGCCAGGCGCTGGTCGTCGCCACACAAGCTGGCCTGGCCGGAGCGCCAGCAATGCGCAGCAAAGTCCAGCTGCCCGCTGGCCAGCCGCTGCAGGCGCGCCGGCGCCTGTAACTGCCAGTCCTGGCCGCCGGCCTGGACCCGCCCGCTGGCCAGGCGCCCACGCCAGTCGCCATTGTTCAGCTGCCCATCAAGGCCGAGGTCGAGCTTGAGTTGCGGGCCATCCAGCGCCAGGGTCAGCGCTTGCTGGCGAATGTCGCCTTTGCCGTTGGCCTGCAAGGTGCCCAATGCCGTGTCACCCAGGTGAATGCCGCTGGCCTTGAGCTCGATCACGCCGCGCTGGGCGTTGTCCAGGCGGGCATCCAGGTCCAGCTGCTGCAAGCGGTTTTCCGCCTGGGCCAGCCGTTGGCCCTGCAGGGTCAGCGTACCTTGCGGAGCCTGCAAGGTGCCGGCGACATCCAGCCGGCCCTTGGCCTGGCCCTGCAACCTTGGCCACAACTGGCCCAGGCGCGGCAGGTCGAGGTCGACCCGCCCGGCCAGGCGTTGCTGCAGGCTGCCACTGCCATTGATGCGGTTATCCCCCAGCTGGATTGCCAGCGCGCCCAAGGTCCAGCTCTGCCCTGCCCCTTGGGCCTCCACCTTGAGCATTGCCGGCTGGCCGCGCAAACGGCCTTTCAGGTCAAGCTGGGCATCGAGGCTCAGGGCGTCGCCTTTCATTGTCGCCTTTGCTGCGCAGCGGCCCCGCCAGGGTGCCCGGCAGCTCGGCCAGCCAATAGGCCGGGTCGAGCGCCGACAACTGCAGGTCGACATCCCATGCCAGGGTGTCGGCAAAGCGCACGGCGACACTGCCGGCAGCCTTGCCTTGCCCGGCACTCAGCGCCAACTGCGGCAGCTTCACCTGGCTCAGGTCACCTTCGAACGGGCTGGCCAGGCTGAACGCGCCGGCCGGGCCATCCAGGTCGCCATTGAAGGTGCCCTGGTAGTTGCCATCGCGATAATGCACCTGGGCCATGAAGCGCTTGAGTGCGACCTCCGGCGGCGTTTCCAGTGGATACAGGCGCAGCCACGGGAAGTCCTGCCAGTCCAATTGGGCGTCGGCAACCAGGCCTTGCTGCCAGTCAGCCGTGGCTTGCAACCTGACCCGCTGGGTATCGCTGGCGTTCAGGTCCAGGGCATCGAGCCTGGCGCCTTTGCTGTCTACCAGCCCGGACAACAGCAAGGCGATCGGCGACTGCTCGGCCGGCAGGCTGGCCGCCCCCGACAGTTGATAGCCCTTGAGCAGATCGCCGCTGGCATCGAGCTTGAGCTGGTTGAACTGCAAAGTGTCAGGTAACGAGGCAGCCGGCTTGAATGCCTCGGCGCGGATCTGCAAGGTCGCCGGCAAGTGCTCCGCCAACGCCTGCAATTGCCCGCTCAGCGTGGCGTCGAGGTAACCGCTGCTGGTGCCGGCGAGTTTCAGGGTCTTCTGCAACTCGCCGGTGGCGGTCAACGCCAGCTGCCACGGTTTGCCGTCTACTGCGGGCAGTTGCAGCTGCGCCTGAAGTTGCACTGGCCAGTCGGCTTCAGGCTGCAGGTCACCCTGCAGGTTCAGTTGCAGGTCATCGCGCTGCAGGTGCAGGCTGTCGATGCGCAGCCCGGAATTGGTCCAGTGCGCCTGCAGTTCCAGGTCGCCAAGCAGGTCGCTGCCATCCATGCGCAACTGGCCAACCTTGACCTCACCCAGTTCGATGGCCAGCGGCAAGCGCAGGGCCGGCAACTGCAACGGGCCGCTGTCGGCCGATTCGGCGCTGGGTGTAAAGGCCATGTCAATGCGCTGCGCCTGCAAGTGGTCAATGCACAAGGTAGAGCGCAGCAGGCATGCCGGCGACCAGGCCAGCAGCGGTGCCTGTACCTCCACTGTGTTGCCGGCATCGGCCCAGCTCAGCCGGCTGGCTTGCCAGCTTCCGGCCAGGCGCCCCTGGAAGTCAGCCACCTCAAGCCCCGGCACCTTGCCCAGCACCCAGCGGCTGCCGGCTTCGGTCCCAAGAAGCAGGCCGAGTGCCAGGCCAAGGCTTGCGGCTGCCCCGAGCAGGCCCGCCAGGATGTACTTGGTCACGCGTTTCACAGCTCAGGCCCCATGGAAAAGTGCAGGCGAATTCCTCCTTCATCGTCCAGCGCCTTGGCCAGGTCCAGGCGCAGCGGCCCGACCGGCGACACCCAGCGCACGCCAAAACCGACACCGGTCTTGAGGCTTGGGAGCTCCAGGTCATTGAACGAGTTGCCCTGGTCGACGAAGGTAGCCAGCCGCCACTTTTCGGTCAGCGAATACTGGTACTCGACACTGCCGGCGACCAGATAGCGCCCGCCAATGCGGTCGCCATCGCTGTTCTTCGGCGACAGGGTCTGGTAGTCGTAGCCACGCACGCTCTGGTCGCCACCGGCGAAAAAGCGCAGCGACGGCGGAATGTTGTTCTTGAAGCCATTGGTCGCGCTGCCACCGAACTGCACCCGGCCGAGCAGGCGGTGGTTATGGCCAAGGGTGGTCAGGCCCTTGAGCAGCACATTGCCATGCAGCAGGTTGGTGTCGGAGACCAGCCCTTCCTTGGCCGCCTGCACATCGAACTGCAGACGGTAACCGTTATGCGGGTCGATACGGTTGTCACTGCGCAGGAAGGCGTAACTCACCCCGGGCATCAACAGGTTGCTCAGCCCGGAGTCATCACCCAGGCGGTACTCCTCGCGCTGGTACTTGAGAGAAATCACCCGCTGCCAGCCGCTGGGCAGCTTGCTGTGCCACTCAGGGCCCACCGTCAGCAGCTTGCTGAGGGTATCGGTGCCGGCAATTTCTTCGTTCTGGTAGCCGCCGGCAAAGCGCAACTTGTCGGTCAGCGGCGGGTCGAGGGGGATGTCGTACCAAAGGCCGACGTTCTGCCGGGGTGCCGACAGTTCGGTTTCCCAGCCGTAGCTATGGCCCTGCGGGTTGACCCAGTGGCGGGTCCAGTTGGCCTTGCCGCGTGGCCCGACGTCGGTCGAGAAGCCCAGGCCCAGGCCCATGGTGCGCGGCTTGCGGGTTTCCAGGCGGACATCCACCGGGATTTCTTCGCCCACGGCGGCGGTGGGCGCAGCATCCACGCGCACGCCTTCGAAGTAGCCGCTCGATTGCAGGTCATTGTTCAGCTCGGCGATCAGTTCCGAGTCGTAAGGCGTACCCGGCTTGAACGAGACCATGCGCTGCAGCAGGTCGTCGTCCAGCGGTGTGTCGCCACCGAAGGTGACGGCGCCCAGGTGATAGCGCGGGCCGCTCTGGTAGACCAGCTCGATATCGGCCACCCCGGCCTGGGGGTCGACCGCCAGGCGCTGGCGGCTGAAACGCCCGCTGAAGAAGCCGTAGCGCGACGCCTGATTCTGGATCAGCCGCTTGGCATCTTCGTAATGGCCGTGGTTGAGCTGTTCGCCCGCGCGCAGGGCCTTGCTGTCGGGCACGCGAAAGGCTTTCATCTCGCTGGCGGGGCCTTCGATGCGCACGGTCACGTTGCGCAGGCGAATTGGCTCGCCGGGGTCGATGGTGATGATCAGTTGCGGGGAACGGTCAGCCTCGCTGGCGGGCTTGACCTCGGTGTCGATCTGCGCCTGGTAGTAGCCAAGTGCCTGCGCGGCTTTGCGCGCCTGCTCCTGGGCGCCGCGACTGAAACGAAGCAGTGCTTCTTCATCGCGGTTGCCAAGGGTACCGATATAGCCTTCGACATTGGCCTTGAGCGCTTTGTTGGCCGGTTTGACCTTTACCAGCAACTCGCTCTGGCCCCATGCTGCGAAACTGGCGGCCCAGATAACCAGGCCCCAGGTCAATCTTCCTGAATACGTCATGCGGCGCATGCTACCAGAGCCGGGCGCTCATGGGAGCCGCCGCACGGTCTGCTTACGCAAAAGCAGAACTGGAGGAGACCGGATTGGGATGGAAGAACACCCTCTCCCGGATTGGTCCTACAGCTACCTCGCCAATTTCCTCATAACCCTGGCGTTGGTAAAAGGCCAGGTAGTGCTCGTTGCCGGTGTCCAGCACCACACCTTGGGTGCCAGGGTCGTCTGCGCACCAGTCATGAACAGCTTGTAACAATTGCTCACCGTAGTGCTTGCCCTGAAATTTCGGGTGCACGCCCAACAGCGGCAGCACATGCACCTGGTCGGTGGGCAGGCAGCTGGCCAGGGCGGCCTGGTAGTCCATGTAGCGGCGTGTGCAGCGCAGGCCGGTACCCAATACCATGCGCAGGCGCCAGGCCCAGCTGTCGGCCACCCCCAGCCTGCGCAGCGGCGGCACGATCAGCGCCAGGGCGATCAGGCGGTCCTCCAGCAGCAGGCCAATGGCAGGCAACTGCAGGTAGAAATGCTGGCGTACCCATTCGCGCACCATCACCCGCAGGCGCTGCTCATAACCTGGGCGTTGGGCCTCGAAGATGTAGGCGAAGGTAGGTTCATGACGGTAGGCGTTGTACAACAGCGAACGCGCCTCGCGGCTGTAGCCATCATCGAGCAGGCAGACTCGGGCCGGAACGGCAGTGGTTTCGGGCATTGCGGGCAGTCCTCCTGGAATGGGCGTACGGTGCCCTGGGAAGGACGTTAGCAGCAGCCTCCCGAAGCCGCCATGCTGGTGATGGCAAGCGATGTCGGCTAGCATCGCGCCTTTTACCGGGATTGTCTTTCCATGAAGATCGTCTGTTTCAACATCAACGGCCTGCGCGCCCGCCCGCACCAGTTGGCGGCGCTGATCGAAAAGCACCAGCCGGACGTGATCGGCCTGCAGGAAACCAAGGTCAGTGACGATCAGTTCCCGCTGGCCGACGTGCAGGCGCTGGGCTACCACGTGCATTACCACGGTCAGAAGGGCCACTATGGCGTGGCCCTGCTGTCGCGCCAGGCGCCGCTGAGCCTGTACAAGGGCTTCGCCAGCGATGAGGAAGACGCCC
Source organism: Pseudomonas putida (assembly GCA_029953615.1). Classification (NCBI taxonomy): domain Bacteria; kingdom Pseudomonadati; phylum Pseudomonadota; class Gammaproteobacteria; order Pseudomonadales; family Pseudomonadaceae; genus Pseudomonas; species Pseudomonas putida. The sequence continues at coordinate 5,570,209 of CP124529.1, forward strand.
AGCGCCGCTTCATCTGGGGCACCTTCGCCGATGCCGAAGGCAACCCGATCACCATCATGAACGGCTACTTCCCCCAAGGTGAAAGCCGTGACCACCCTACCAAGTTCCCAGCCAAGCAGCGCTTTTACAGCGACTTGCAGGCGCTGCTGGAAGGCCAGTTCCGCAATGACCAGCCACTGTTGGTGATGGGCGACATGAATATCTCGCCGCAGGACTGCGACATCGGCATCGGCCCGGACAACGCCAAGCGCTGGCTCAAGACCGGCAAGTGCAGCTTCCTGCCGGAAGAGCGCGAGTGGATGGAACGCTTGAAAGGCTGGGGGTTGGTGGACAGCTTCCGCCATCTGTACCCGGAGGTGACCGACCGCTTCAGCTGGTTCGACTACCGCAGCCGCGGCTTCGAGGACGAGCCCAAGCGCGGCCTGCGCATCGACCTGATCATGGCCTCGCAGCACCTGGTGCCGCGGATCAAGGATGCGGGTGTGGACTATGAACTGCGCGGGATGGAAAAGCCCTCGGACCATGCGCCGATCTGGCTGGAATTGAGCTGATCGCCCAGGGCTGCTACGCAGCCCATCGCCGGCAAGCCAGCTCCCACAGAACTACACATAACTCAGTGAATTAGCCGGGACAATGTGGGAGCTGGCTTGCCGGCGATGGGCCGCAGAGCGGCCCCGAAATGACAGGCGTGAAAAGGGTTAAAGGCAACCTTCTTCGCTTACAACCCCAACCGCAACGCCTCCCCCACCCCCGCCCCGCGTACATCGTCCGCCGCGCTGCACCAGAGCAAAGTTGTAGGCCCCATGCGACCAATACCTCGCCTCCAGCTGGCCATCCACGCGATGCCCGTCCGGCATGCGCCGATAGTGATCACCTGGTGAGCGCAGGAACAGGCTGATGCGCTGGCCCTTGGCATCCTCGAACACCAGCAACGCCGCCGGCCCCTGCTCATTGCTGAGCAGGCGCGCGCCCACCGGTTTGAAGCCATAACCCGCCAGGTCCGGCAACTGGCCCACGCGGCTGAAATGGCGCCCCAGCCAGTCGCGCAACCGGCCCGGGTCATTGGCCTGGATATCCAGGGCCTGGCTGCCGGCGAACAAACGGTGCGCCTGGACGGCATCTGCCATCGGCAGGTCGCCACGCGCCAAGGTCGCGTCGCGCACCTGCCAGCCGCCCAGGCCGCCCACACCGACCGCCAACAACAACACCGCCGCCGTGGCCCAGCGCCGTTGGCGGCGTTGGCGCAATTGCCGGCGCAACTGCCTCAGGTCCAGCTGCGCAGCCCCTGGCACATCGCCAAACCCGGCCAGCGCCGTACGCAGGCGGCGAGCGTCGGCACGCCAGCCCTCTACCTTGGCCGCAGCCTGCGGGTTGGCCGCCAGCCAGGCCTGCACCTCGGCCCGGCGCACAGGCTCCAGGCGTTCGTCGACATAAGCATGCAATTCATCTTCGCTGGGGATCAGGCGGGTCATTTCAGTCTCCGCAAGGCCGGTGGCTGTGGGTTGCCCTCGGTCAGTTCGCGCAAGGCATTGCGGGCGCGCGACAGGCGCGACATCACAGTGCCGATCGGAATGCCCAGGGCCAGGGCGGCCTCCTTGTAGCTCAAACCTTCGATGCTGACCAGCAGCAGCAACGCCCGCTGCTCAGCCGTGAGCCGGGCAAAGGCCTGCAAATCGGCCTGGGCCAGCACAATCGCCTCGATGTTGCCACCGACCGGCTCATCGTCGCGCTCGGCGCGGCCGAACCAGGACAACCAGCGCGCATGCAGGCGCTCGCGGCGCTTACCGTCGAGGAACAGCCGATACAGGATGGTGAACAGCCAGGCCCGCAGGGCATCGGCGTCGCGTTGCTGGTCGCGCCGGCTCAAGGCCCGCTCGACCGTGGCCTGCACCAGGTCGTCGGCGCTGCCCGACTCACGGGTCAGCCACACGGCAAAGCGGCGCAGGCGGGCCAGCAGCTCGCGCCACTGGTGGTCGTCCAGATCATGCATGGCAAAGTCCCGGCCTTTGAGGCTGTCAGTGTAAGAGGCAGACGCCTGTGAGGAAATTTTATTCCCGGCGAGGGAATAAGTTTTTCCCTGCGCCGTCGTACCGGCACCTTCACTGAACCGGACCATCACCATGAACTCATCCCTGCACGGCCCGGCCAAGGCCCTGCGCCTGGCCGCCATCGGCGCCGTGGTGCTGGGCGCGGGCGCCGCCTTTGCCTATGCCGCCGGCTGGCTCGGCGAGCCCCGCCTGACCCCGCAGCGCATCATCGACACCTTCGAAGCCCAGGCCGGGCATTACCCGGGTTACCGCAAGAACCACGCCAAAGGCCTGTGCGTCAGCGGCTACTTCCAGCCCAGCGGGCAGGCCGCCAGCCTGTCCACGGCGCGGGCGTTCAGCCAGCCGCGGGTGCCAGTGACCGGCCGTTTCGCCATCGGCGGTGCCAACCCGTTCGCGCCGGACACCGGCATACCGGTGCGCAGCCTGGCCATCGAGCTGAGCACCGACGACGGGCAGGTCTGGCGTACTGGCATGAACAACCCGCCGGTGCTGGCGGTAAGCACGCCACAAGCCTTCTATGAGCAAGTGCTGGCGGGGGCGCCAGACCCGGCCACCGGCAAACCGGACCCGGGCAAACTGCAAGCGTTTTTCGCCGCCCACCCGGAGAGCGCGGCGTTTCGCCAATGGGCGGCGGGCTACAAGCCCAGCAACAGCTTCGCCAGCACGCAGTACCACAGCATCAACGCCTTTCGCCTGATCGACGCAAGCGGCGCGGCTCACCCCGTGCGCTGGCAACTGGAGCCGCAAACAGCGTTTGCCGCACTGCCTGGCCAAGTCGATGACAAACAGTTCCTGCAGCATGACCTGCAGCAACGCCTGGCCCAAGGCCCGCTACGCTGGACCCTGCGCTTGGTGCTGGCGGAACCTGGCGATGCGGTGGACGACCCTGCCAGCCCCTGGCCTGCCGAGCGGCGCAGCGTGGACGCCGGCACGCTGGTACTGGAGCAGGTCGACGGCCCCGAGCAAGGCGCCTGCCGCGACCTCAACTTCGACCCGCTGATCCTGCCTCATGGGATCCAGCCCTCCGCCGACCCGATCCTTGCCGCCCGTTCTGCCGCCTACTCGGAATCCTTCAACCGCCGCAGCCGCGAATCGCTCGACACCGGAGCCCACCCATGAAAACCGACGCCTTCCATCCCCTCGCCCGCCTGTTGCACTGGCTGATGGCCGTGCTGATCCTGGCGATGCTGTTTATCGGTGTGAGCATGGTTGTCGACCTTTCGCCGCGCCACCCCGTGCTGATCGGGTTGCACAAGGCGACTGGCCTGGCCTTGCTGGTACTGGTGCTGCTGCGCATCGGCGTACGCCTGGCACTCCCCCACCCGGCCCTGCCGCGCGACCTGCCTACCGTGCAACGCTGGGCCGCCGGGGCATCCCACGTGGTGCTGTATGGCCTGATGCTTGCCATGCCGCTGCTGGGCTGGGCCATGCTGTCGGCTGGTGGCTACCCGCGCCCGCTGGGCTTGCCGGCGATCGCCCCGCATGACCTGCAGCTGTATGCCGTGCTGCGTCAGGCCCATGGCTGGGCCGGCTACCTGCTGTTCGCCACGGTGCTGGTGCATGTGGGCGCGGCATTGGTGCACGCGTGGGTGCGCCGCGATGGCGTGTTGCGTAGCATGTGGCCTGGCCCACTGCGCCGTAGCGAATGATGCTCGGCAGCCCAGGGGCCGACAGTCGATAACGATTCCTAACAAGATCGGCTTTTTCTATTCGCCATACCACCCTGGACTGCCCTATGAATGTCGCAAAGGATCCTGCCACACTCGCACCCACCAGCACCCTGGACTTGCGCCCCCTGCTGCTGGCCAACATGGCGTGTACCATGTCGATGATGGCCTTCGTCGCCCTGATCGGCCCGATCGCCCGCCAGCTCGGCATGGCCACCTGGCAAGCTGGTGCCGCCGTGACCGTGGCGGGCGTGATCTGGGTACTGCTGGCGCGGCCCTGGGGGCGCGCCGCAGACCGCCTGGGCCGACGGCGCATCCTGCTGCTGGGCAGCGCCGGCTTCACCCTCGCCTACTGGCTGCTGTGCCTGTTCGTCGAAGGCGCGCTGCGCTGGCTGCCGGGGGCGACCCTGGCCTTTATCGGCCTCATGGTCGCGCGCGGTTGTATTGGCGCTTTCTATGCTGCTATCCCGGTAGGTTGCAATGCGCTGATCGCCGATCATGTCGAACCGCAACGACGCGCCCGGGCCATGGCCTCGCTGGGTGCGGCCAATGCCGTTGGCCTGGTTGGTTGGGCCGGCACTGGCGGCGCTGCTGGCGCGGCATAGCCTGAGCCTGCCGTTCCATATCATGTCGCTGCTGCCGGCCAGTGCCTTCCTGGTCCTTCTGTTCACCCTCAAGCCGCAAGCGCTGCCGCACAGCCATGCCCCCAGCCCGGTGCGGCTGAACGACCCGCGCCTGCGCCGGCCCTTGCTGGTCGCGTTCAGCGCCATGCTCAGCGTCACGGTATCGCAGATCATTGTCGGTTTCTTTGCCCTCGACCGCCTGCACCTGGGCCCTGCCGAAGCTGCCCAGGCCGCCGGCATCGCCCTGACCACGGTAGGTGTGGCGCTGATCATGGCGCAGGTGCTGCTGCGCCAGCTGGAATGGCCGCCGTTGAAGATGATCCGGGTTGGCGCCACGGTTTCGGCCCTGGGTTTTGCCTGCGGCTCGCTGGCCACCACGGCGCCTTGGCTGTGGGTTTGCTATTTCGTCGCGGCGGCTGGCATGGGCTTTGTCTTCCCGGCGTTTTCGGCGCTGGCGGCCAATGCCATGCACGCCTCCGAGCAAGGCGCCACGGCCGGCTCCATCGGTGCTGCCCAGGGCATGGGCGCAGTGATCGGGCCGCTGGCCGGCACCCTGGCCTATGCGCTCGATCCACGCTTGCCATTCCTGGCGGTGGCGGCGCTGTTGCTGCTGGTCGGCTTATGGCCGATGCCGCGCGATCAGCGGCCCTGACAAGCACAGCGCGCAAGCGTGCAGAGTGTGTTTTAATGCGCATCGCTCATTATTATTGACACCTCTGATTACAAGGCGGCTATGGACACGGGGACGCGACTCAAACTGGTGCGTGAACGCAACAACCTCTCCCAACGGGAACTGGCCCGCCGCAGCGGGCTGACCAATTCGACGATCTCGCAGATCGAGCAGAATCGCGTCAGCCCTTCGGTCAGCTCCCTGAAAAAACTGCTCGAAGGCATTCCGATGAGCCTGGCGGAGTTCTTCAGTTTCGACGAGCCGGTGCGCGAAGAGAGCGTTACGTGTTCCGAGGCGGCGAACAGCCAGACCTGGGCCGCAACGGCCTGCGCATGCTGCTGGTTGGCGCCAGCGTGGAAGGCCGGCAGATGCGCATGCTGCGTGAACTGTATGCACCGGGTGCCGATTCGGGCGAACCGATCGTGCATGCCGAGGGCGAAGAGTGTGGCCTGGTCACCCGCGGCACCGTCGAGTTGTGGGTCGATGGCCAGGTGAGCGTGCTCAACTCGGGCGACGGGTACTACATCCCCACCACCCTGCCGCACAGCTTCAAGAACATCGGCCCGGACGAGGCCGAGATCATCAGCGCCAATACCCCGGCGAACTTCTGATTGGGTGGTGAAGGGGCTGCCCTTTCCCAGCCCCGACGTACGCGGTCTTTGTGAGGCGGGCATGCCCGCGAACACCGGCGCAGCCGGTGCCAGGCACCGTGCGGGGGCCTTCGCGGGCACGCCCGCTCCCACACGCACTCAGCTGGAACGGCTGCTTGCGCCCTCACGCAGGGCCTCTTCGACAAAGTCCAGGCGGTCCTGGCCGAAGAACATCTGGTCACCGACAAAGCAGGTCGGCGCACCAAACACCCCGCGCGCCACAGCCTCTTCGGTCGCGTGCCTGAGCGCAGCCTTCACCTCCTCATCAGCCGCCAGCGCGCGAAATGCCTGCGGGTCAAAGCCGCCCTGGCTGAGCGTATCGTCGAGGACGGCGCTATCGCCCAGGTTGCGGCGCTGCACGAAAAGGCCATTGAACAGCACCCCCAGTAACGCCTCGAAGCGCTCCGGCGAACACAGCTGAGTGCCCACTGCCCCGCGCATCAGGGTCAAGGTATTGACCGGGAACCCCGGCGGCAGCTCGAACTGAACCCCGTAGCGGGTGGCGAAGCGCGCCAGGTCGGTGAACATGTAACGGCCCTTGGCCGGGACCATGACCGGCGAGGCATTGCCGGTGGCCTGGAAAACCCCGCCCAGCAGCATCGGCCGGTAGCGCAGCGTGGCCCCTTGGCGGGCACACAGTTCAGGCAGCTGGGTCCAGGCCAGGTAGCTGGCCGGGCTACCAAGGTCAAAAAAGAAGTCGACAGTCTTGTGCATGGTTACGGTCCTTGCTTGGTGAAAAGTGCTTACCAACGTTCCAGCCAGGGGCGCAGGTCCAGCTCGAAGGTCCATGCGTCGCGGGGCTGGGCGTGCAGGAACCAGTAGCTGTCGGCGATATGGGCCGGGTCAAGGATGCCATCCTGATCTTTGAGGGCGTAGCGCTCGGGGAAATTGTCACGGATAAAAGCAGTGTCGATGGCACCGTCCACCACCACGTGGGCGACATGTATGTTGCGCGGCCCCAGCTCGCGCGCCATGCTCTGCGCCAAGGCACGCAGGGCGTGCTTGGCCCCGGCGAATGCCGCAAAGCCCGCCGAGCCTCGGGTGCCAGCGGTGGCGCCGGTGAACAGGATAGTGCCGCGCTCGCGCTGGACCATGCGCCGGGCCACCGCCTGGGCGGTGAGAAAAGCCGGCAAAACAGGCCATTTCCCAGATCTTGAAATACTTGCGCGGGGTTTCCTCAAGAACGCTACAGGGCACATTGGCACCAATGTTGAACACAAAGGCTTCGATCGGGCCGATATCACGCTCGATGGTTTCGACCAGCGCCGCTACCTCCTCCTCCTTGCGCGCATCGGAGCCAAAACCGTGGGCCTGGCCACCAGCAGCGCGGATATCGTCCAGCAGCGGCTGCAACTTTTCTGCCTGGCGCCGGGTAACACAGGCAATGTAGCCTTCGCGGGCAAAGCGCTTGGCGATCTCGCCGCCAGTAGCATCCCCCGCACCAATCACGAGCACCACTTTTTGTTGTTCTGCCATGCCTGCCTCCATTGGTGAATGATCGTTTAGTAAACGAACGCTATGTTATGATCGCCGCTATCGTCAAGCCCGCCAGCAGAGGCAAGTGAATGCGCTACACCAACGAACACAAGCAGCAAACCCGCGAGCGGCTGCTGGCCAGCAGTGGCGCGCTGGCCAAACGCGGGGGCTTTTCCAGCACCGGCGTGGCCGGGCTGATGAAGGCGATCGGCCTGACCGGCGGCGCCTTCTACAACCACTTCCCGTCCAAGGACGACCTGTTCACCGAGGTCGTGCGGCAAGAACTGTGCAACAGCCCGCTGGCGCGGCTGGCCAACCAGGAGGCCAGCCGCGAACGCCTGGGCCGTTGCCTGCAGCAGTACCTGAGCCTGGCCCACCTGCACAATCCCGAAGGCGGCTGCCCGCTGCCGCCATTGGGGGTGGAGATTGCCCGGGCCCAGGCCCCCGTGCGCGAGGTGGCCGAGCATTGGCTGGTGGAACTGCACCGGGCCTGGAGCGCGACCCTGGAGGACGACGAGTTGGCCTGGGTGCTGATCAGCCAGTGCGTCGGCGCCTTGCTGGTCGGGCGCATGCTGGCTACTGAAAGCGTGCAGTCGCAAGTACTGGACGCCAGCCGCCACTTTGTCGAGAAGGCCCTGCATGAAGCGGATTAGTCTATTGCTGGGGCTGCTGCTGGCCCTGCCTGCGCTCGCCGAACAGGCCTGCCCGCCGGGGCAGTACCAAGTGTGCCTGATGGGGTGTTTCTGTGCGCCCATCGACCCCGGGCAAGCCGGGCAGATTTTCAAGGACGTGGAAGTGCTGGCTTCTTCCAGCCTGACTTATGCCTTGCAGCAGGCTCGCGACGAAGCCACTGCCAGCGGCGTCGAGCCGATCCCGTTGCATATCCGTGCGCAACTCGAACCCTGGTATGACTTTGCCGTGCTCGACGCGGCGCGCTTCCGGGTGGGTGACGAACAGCAGATGAGCGCGGCCAATGCGCTGCTGCAGAACCCTGACGTGAACGCCGTCACGCTGATCGACACGATCATCTTCCGCCGCCCCGCCGATGCCGAGGACAACGTCGCCTTATGGGCGCACGAGCTCAAGCATGTGCAGCAGTATCAGCAGCTGGGTGTGGAAGAGTTCGCCCGGCGCTACACGCGCAACTACGTACGACCTGGAAGCGCCGGCCTACAAGATCGAGGCCGAGGTAAGCAAGGCGCTGCGCGAGCGTGGGTCAGGGCAGGCCAGATAGGCCTGGGGCTGCTGTGCAGCCCATCGCCGGCAAGCCAGCTCCCACAGGCACAGCATATGGCTTGAGACCGATGCGGTCGAGGTGGGAGCTGGCTTGCCGGCGACAGGGCCCTGTCAGGACGCCGCAGAAGCCTCTTCAGCCACCGGCTCACGGCTGGCATAACGTTGCGCCAGCACCGCACAGACCATCAGCTGGATCTGATGGAACAGCATCAGCGGCAGGATCATTGCGCCAATGCCACTGCCGACGAACAGCACCTGCGCCATTGGCACCCCGGTAGCCAGGCTCTTCTTCGAACCGGCAAACAGGATGGTAATGCGGTCTTCCAGGTCAAAGCCCAGCAGCTTGCCCAGCAGCCGGGTACCGTACAGCACCACCGCCAGCAATATCCCGCACACGGCAAACAACCCGGCCAGGTGCTGCGGCGATACCGTGTGCCACAGCCCGGTGACCACCGCCTCGCTGAACGCGGTATAGACCACCAGCAGGATCGAGCCTTGGTCCACCACCTTGAGCCAGCGCGCGTTGCGCTTGACCCAGGCGCCGATCCATCGCCGGGCGACTTGCCCGGCCACGAACGGCACCAGCAGCTGCAGGGTGATCTTCAGCACTGCGTCCAGGCCAGAACCGGTATCACCGCTGGCCCCCAGCAACAGCATCACCAGCAACGGCGTAAGGAAGATTCCCAGCAGGCTGGATGCCGCCGCGCTGCAAATGGCCGCCGGCACGTTGCCACGCGCCAGCGAGGTGAAGGCAATGGCCGACTGTACGGTAGCCGGCAACGCACACAGGTAGAGCACGCCCAGGTACAGTTCGTTGCCCACCAGCGGCACGAACAATGGCTTGAACGCCAGGCCCAGCAGCGGGAACAGCACGAAGGTGCAGGCGAACACCAGCAAGTGCAGGCGCCAATGCCCGGCACCGGTGATGATCGCCTCGCGCGACAGCTTGGCACCGTGCAGGAAGAACAGCAGGCCGATGGCCAGGTTGGTCAACCAACCGAAATACACCGCGCCGTCGCCCGAGCAAGGCAGCACTGTGGCAATCAGTACCACCCCGAGCAAGGCCAGGGTGAAATTGTCGAATAACATGCGCAAATACTTCATCACAGTTTCCGTCTTGTCATTGTGCAAGGGCAGACGATAAGGTCTCCGGCTTTTCGCCGCTAACGCCGGAACCCCCACCGGTGTCGCTCAACGGACACGCTCCAGCAAAGGACCCGCCCATGCCCTTCTCCCGCCTGGCTGCACTTGCAGCTGCCATCACCCTCACCCTGGGCCACAGTGCCGCAAAGGCCGACGACCAGTTGCAGGCCAAGGTAGACCAGATCATCCGCCCGCTGATGCAGGCGCAAGGCATCACCGGCATGGCCGTGGCGATCTATGCGCGCGACCATGCGCACTACTTCAGCTATGGCGTGGCCAGCAAGGCCGACAATGTGCCGGTCAGTCGCGACACGCTGTTCGAGATCGGTTCGCTGAGCAAGACCTACACCGCCACCTTGGCCGCACTGGCCAGTGCCGAAGGCAAGCTGGACCTCGATGCCCCGGCCAAGCGCTATCACCCGGCCCTCGCCGGCGCCCCCATCGGCGACGCGAGCGTGCTGGAACTGGGCGCCTACAGTGCCGACTGCCTGCCGTTACAGTTCCCCGACGCGGTGCAGACCCCGCAGCAGGTGGTCGAATTCTTCCGTCATTGGCAACCCCGCGTTAAACCTGGCACCCAGCGCTGCTATTCGAACCCCAGCCTGGGCTTGTTCGGTGACCTGGCTGCGCGCGCACAGCACCAGCCTTTTGCAACGCTGATGAGCGAGGGCCTGCTGAAACCGATGGGCCTGGAAAACACCTATCTGCAGGTCCCGGCCAGCGCCCAGGGGCTGTACGCCCAAGGCTACGACAGCGCCGACAAACCGGTGCGTGTCGGCCCGGGCCCCTACGCCGACGAAGCCTACGGCATCAAGACCAGCGCCAGCGACCTGCTGCGCTATGTGCGCTTGCACATGCAGCCGGCGGGCCTGCCACCGGCGCTGGCGCAAGCCACGGCCATTACCCGGCGGGGCTACTTCCAGGTCGGCGCCATGACCCAGGGGCTGGGCTGGGAGCGCTACCCCTACCCGGTCATGCTGAGCACACTGGTCGATGGCAACGGCCCGCAGCTCATCCGTGAACCGCAGGCCACCACGCGCTTGCAGCCAGCCCTGCCACCGCTGCCGGCAGCCTGGTACAACAAGACCGGTTCAACCAATGGTTTTGGCGCCTACGCCGCCTTCGTACCCGCCGAACAGCTGGCCGTGGTGTTGCTGGCCAACCGAAACTACCCGAACGAAGTCCGGGTGCGCGCTGCTTTCGACATTCTGTCCGGGCTGTAGTGCGGGCAGCGATTGTCGAACAAAACGACACGATGTAGTGAGAAAAAATATTCACTACAAAATGGTTGACGCCGTTCATCGCCCTTGGGCATGATGAAGCCGTCTCCCCGATCGGGAGCGGTGGCAAGGGTGTTCCAGACGGCCTGCGCGGTAACGCAGGCCGTCCGTGGAGAGGGAAACTGTCCAAAAGGCAGCGTGAGAAAGCCCCTGTTGCGATGCTGCTGTAGCAGCCTTGGTAGTGCGCTACACCGTGGTAGCGCCAACTGTGAAAAATCACCTACGACTGGGTAATGGGGGCTTTATGATGAACCTGAACAACAATCCGACTATCGACCAACTGGCCCAGCTGTTCGCGGTACGCAAGGACAGCCTTGACGACCATCTGCTGTGGGTCAGCCAGACCGGTGAAGTGCGCCTCGACCGCCTGCCACCGAACACCGTCGAAGATGAATTCGAAGAGCACCTGCCCAGCATGCGTGCCCGCTTCAAGGTCTACCGCCGTGGCCAAGGCTACGTCGGCAAGAAGGCCGCCGCCGACACCGAGTTCGTCGGTCGCGTCCTGCAGACCCTGCAACAAGAATGGCCCGCTGCCCGTGAGCAGCAGGCAGTCAAGGTGATCGAACCGCTTAACTGAGGGTTCCCAGCCTTACCTGAGCCCGGCCGCATAGGCCGGGCTTTTTCATGCCTGGCGCCTGCGGGGTTCCGGCAGCGGCAGGGCACCGGTTGCCATCGCCCGGGCGCGGTCAACGCCCCACACCAGAGCGCGGGTCATGGTCTCGCCTGGCCGCGCAGGGTAATACTCCTCCAGCAATGCTCGCCCATCACTGGCATAAAGCCCGAGAAACAGTTGGGTCGCCCCCAGGCGCGACAAACGCACCTGCACGTCCAGCGTGGTGCCGTCACTGAGCGCTTCATCATGGCAGCGGCTGTGCAGCTGGGCGTCGGCCCACTGCCAATAGGTCTCTTCCCTGACTCGCATGAGCATTCAATCCTCCGTTGCTGGAATGCCGCGCAAGAAAACCACAGCCTTGGCCATCCTGCGAGCGCTACCCGGCGATTCCATGAGGCGGATCAAAAAAAGGCAATAAAAACCCCGCCACTCGGCGGGGTTGTGCTGGAGCGGGATCACTTCTTCAGCGGAACCCGCGGCATGAAGCGGCCTTTTTTGCTGCGCTGCAGGTGTGCAGGCTGGAGCTGTTCGGAATCATCCAGCGTCATGTGGGCGAAGCCCAGGCGAAATGCCGCCTGGCCGCAACGCACCTGGCTATTGATCGGGAACACGTCGTTCAGGTCTTCGAAAAAGGATTCGCTCATGCCCTGTCTCCCTCCAGTGGCGGACGCGTCGGCAACCAGAACAGTTGCTCAACCAAACGCGACCTGTGAAAGTGAGACTAGCTGGTCATTTGTGGACCGCTTGGGCTAAAGCCCCGGACCCGACCAGCGGCAGACCGCTCTACTTCAGGCGCACCGCCGTGCCGGTAGCAAATACCACGACCATGCCGCCCTGTACCGACGGCATGCTGATCTCGAAATCCACCCCCACTACCGCAATCGGCTTGCAACTGGCGTGCCCGCGCCTTCAGTTCTTCGGTGGCCTGTTCCCGGGCCTCGCGCAGTGCGCTTTCCAGGGTTTGCGAACGGCCACCGAAGAAGTCGCGAAAACGTGCAAAGAAATCGCGCACGAAGTTGATGCCCTGCACCGATTCGGAGCTGACCACACCCAGGTATTCGGCAATCGGGCGGCCTTCAAGCTGGCTGGTGGTGGAAATGATCATGGGGTGCGCTCCATTGGCCTGGCAAAAGAGGTCGATTCTAACAGAGCGCAATGCCCCTCGCAGATACGCCCCCAGTGTGGGAGCGGGCGCGCCCGCGAAGCAGGCACCGCATTGGTTGGCACGGGCTTCGCCCGTGTTCGCGGGCACGCCCGCTCCCACAGGGACCGCGCAGGCTTGAGGGGGCGACTACGCGCTGACCGCGCGCAGCCGTTGGCCAATGCGGGCGCCGAACACATTCACCAGCAACCCGGCCATCACCAGCAAGGCGCCCCAACCCTGGGTCGCGGTCAAACGCTCACCCAGCAACAACGCCGACGAGCTCAGGCCAATCACTGGCACCAGCAGCGAGAACGGCGCTACCTTGCCCGCCGGGTGGCGCGACAGCAGTTTGCTCCACAGGCTGTAGCCGAGCATGGTGGCGACAAACGCCAGGTAAACCAGGGCCAATACCGAACTCCAGCCGATATTGGCCAGCGCATGGCCAATGCGCTCCGGCCCCTCCAGCCACCAGGAGAGTGCCAGGAACGGCAGTGGCGGGATCAGCCCGCCCCAGATCACCAGCGCCACCAGGTCAACCGAGCCAAAGCGCCGCGTAATGATGTTGCCCAAACCCCACATGGCGCCGCCGCACAGGGTTAGTACCAACGCCAGCATCGGCACATGGCCACCGTCTTCGCTGCCGATAAGCGCCAGGCCGCTGGCTGCCACCAGCAGCCCCAGCACGCTGGCCAGGCGCAGCCGCTCACCGAGAAACAGCGCGGCGAAGCCGAGGGTAAAGAACGCCTGGGACTGCAGGATCAGCGAGGCCAGCCCCGGTGGCATGCCGCTATACATGGCCTGGAACAGGAACGCGAACTGCCCCAACGAAATGGTCGCACCGTAGGCGATCAGCCAGCGCCAGGGTAGCTTGGGCCGCTTGACCAGCAGGATCGCCGGAAACGCCACCAACAGGAAACGCAACGCCCCCAGCAACATCGGCGGCAAGCCATCGAGGCCAACCTTGATGACCACGAAGTTGACTCCCCAGGCGACAATCACCACCAGGGCGATGAGCAGGTCCTTGAGCGGCATTGCGACTTCCTTCTTCAGGCGTTTCAGACATATTTCGTTACAGCATAAGGTTATTCCGCGTACCGGGACCCGTACAGTTGCAGCCCATCATTGTGCAACAGCACCACTGTTCCACTCGTTTCTCGGTGCGTTGAATTCGTTCATCCTGGTCCTGCTGACGTGAAAGCCTAGTCGCGCATAGTAAATAAATTGTTTGATTTTTTACTGTGGCTGCATTTTTATAGGGAAAACAAGAACGACAGCGCACCGGAGCCGCCTGTATGCAGACCGCCTTCCCTCACCTGTTCGACGCCTTGCAGATCCGCGGCAAACGCTTGAAAAACCGCATCATGTCAACCGGCCACGACACCTGTCTGCCCACCGACAACCTGGTCAACGACAAGCTCATCGCCTACCAGCGCGCCCGCGCTGCTGGTGGTGTCGGCCTGATCGTGCTGCAGGTGGCCGGGGTTCATGACAGCGCCCGCTACACCTCGCATGTGCTGATGGCCACCGACGATGCCTGCATCGACGGCTACCGCCAGCTGGCCGAGGCCTGCCATGAGCACGGTACCGTGGTGCTGTCGCAGCTGTTCCACCCCGGGCGGGAGATCATGGAATCGGCGGACGGCTTGCTGGCGGTGGCCTACTCGGCATCCGCGGTGCCGAATGAACGCTTCCGGGTGATGCCGCGCGCACTGGACCAGGCGATGATCGACGAGATCGTCCAGGGTTATGCCAGCGCTGCACGCCGCCTGCACCAGGCCGGGCTGGACGGCGTTGAAGTGGTGGCTAGCCACGGCTACCTGCCCGCGCAGTTTCTCAACCCACGGGTAAACCAGCGCACAGATGGTTACAACGGTGAACTGGAGCAGCGCCTGAGGTTCCTGCGCGAAGTGCTGGCCGCCGTGCGCGCGGCCACCGACGAACAGTTCATCATCGGCCTGCGCATCAGTGCCGACGAGCGCGACAGCCAAGGGCTGAGCGAGGACGAGTCACTGGCCGCCGCGGTTGCCTTGCAGGGCCAGCTCGATTACCTGCACATCGTTGCCGGCACGTCAGCGTCCCTGGGTGGTGCCATACATATCGTGCCACCGATGGCCATCGAGCCCGCATACCTGGCCCGGGAGGCCGGCACCTTCAAGCAACGCCTGGGCATCCCGCTGTTCGTCACCGGGCGCATCAACCAGCCACAGGAAGCCGAACTGATCCTCGCCCGTGGCCAGGCCGATGTCTGCGGCATGACCCGCGCGCTGATCTGCGACCCGCAAATGCCGAACAAGACCGAGCATGGCCAGGTCGAGGACGTACGCGCCTGTATTGCCTGCAATCAGGCCTGCATCGGCCACTTCCACCGTGGCCTGCCCATTTCCTGCATCCAGCGGCCGGAAACCGGCCGCGAATTGCAGTATGGGCAACTGACACCCACCACCCGCCCCAAACGCATCCTCGTGGCCGGCGGTGGACCCGCCGGCATGAAAGCCGCCGCCGTGGCCGCGGCGCGTGGGCACCAGGTCACGCTGTACGAGGCGGGCCCGCAGCTCGGCGGGCAGGTGCTGCTGGCCCAGTTGCTGCCTCGGCGCAGCGAGTTCGGTGGCGCCAGCACCAACCTGCAACGGGAACTGGCCCTGGCGGGTGTGGAAGTGGTGCGCAACACCCGGGTCGATCGCGCACTGGTCGAGCGAGAACGCCCCGACCTGGTGATCGCCGCCACCGGTGCCACCCCCTACTGGCCAGCCTTCGAGCGCACCGGTGAGCTTCAGGTAGTGGATGCCTGGCAGATACTGCGCAACGAGGCAAAGCCGGGGCGTTCAGTGCTGGTGATCGACTGGCGTTGCGACTGGATCGGCCCTGGTATCGCCGAACGCCTGGTGCGCGAGGGCCACCAGGTGCAGCTGGCGGTCAATGGCACCCACTGCGGCGAAAGCCTGCCGCTGTACGTGCGCGACCAACTGGCCGGCGAGCTGCATCGCCTGGGTATCCCCATCACACCGTACGCCCGTCTGTACGGCTGCGACGACAACACGGTGTACCTGCAGCACACTGCCAGCGGCGAACCGATGATCTTCGAAAGCATCGACACCCTGGTGCTGTGCCTGGGCCATCAACCGGAAGACCGCCTGGCCACGGAGCTGGCCGGCCTTGTGGAGGTGCGCCGCGTTGGCGACTGCCTGGCGCCACGTACCGCCGAAGAAGCGATCCATGATGGCCTGACGGTTGCCTGGGCACTCTGAGGCTGTACATACTGCGGCTTTTACGATGGACCGACGTGCATGAGCCAACTCCCCCAGCCCCCCGCCAGCGAAGCCGGGGGCGCAGCGCCGCAGTTTCTAGGCAGCCGCATTCGCGGCCTGCGCAAGCGCCGTGGCATGACCCTGGCGGAGCTGGCCACGCACAGTGAACTGACCGCCGGCTACATCAGCCAGCTGGAGCGCAACCTCTCCTATCCCTCGATCCCGGCGCTGTTCAACATCGCCCGCAGCCTGGGGGTGACCATCCAGTGGTTCTTCGCCAGTGAAGCCACCACTTCGCCCGAGGACCAGGGCTATGTGGTACGGCGCAACAGCCGCCTGAGCGTGCATTACGAAGATGGCATCGTCGATCAGCTGCTCACGCCCCAGCCCAACCGCCAGCTGGAAATCCTGCATTCGCGCTTCCCTCCGGGTAGCTACAGCCAGCAGAGCTACAGCCATGACGGCGAAGAAGCCGGCTACATCCTCAGCGGCAGCTTCGAGCTGTGGGTCGGCGAGCGACATTTCCAGCTGGGCGAAGGGGACAGTTTCAGCTTCTCGAGCCAGGAGCCGCACCGCTATGGCAACCCAGGCGAGGTGGATGCCGTGGTGATCTGGGTGATCACGCCGCCAACATTCTGAAGCATGCGGGCGACGCTTGCGCAAAACAGCAGGATCAGGCAGCAGCGAACAGCTCGTTGGCAATCTGCGCCTGGGCAGCATCGATCGCCTGGCTGCGGTGCTCAGGGCCGTAGGCCAGGCCATGGGCGCGGACGATTTCCAGGTCGGTGACACCGATGAAGCCGAGGAACACCTTAAGGAAGTCCTCATGCCCGGCGCCAGTCGGCTGGCCAGCGTGCAGGCCACCGGCGGTCGACACCAGCACGACCTTCTTGTTGCCGCACAGCCCTTCCGGGCCGGCTTCGGTGTAGCGGAAAGTCTTGCCGGCGACAGCAACGCGGTCGATCCAGGCCTTGAGCTGAGTCGGCACGGTGAAGTTGTACATCGGCGCACCGATCACCACGGCATCGGCGGCCAGGAACTCTTCCAGGGTCTCCGCGCTCAGCTTGGCTTCAAAGGCCTGAGCTGCATCACGCATGTCTTCCGGGGTGCCAGCCGCTACCAGGGTAGCCGCAGAGAAGTGGGCGATGGCGTCAGCGGCCAGGTCGCGGTACACCACTTCCACGCTCGGGTCGGCGGCTTTCCAGGCTTCGACCACTTCGCGGCTCAGTTGGCGGGAGGCGGAATTGTCGCCCAGGATGCTCGAATCGATATGCAACAGTTTCATGGGACTCTCCTGTGAATGAAGACCGCGACGTGGGGCGATCACGATGAGGAGAATCCTACCGGTCTCACCAATGGCTGATAAGTCGGCAAAAATGCGTTAGTTTGTCCTACAGGTGGAACAGTGAGACATTCCAATGCAAGACCTCAACGACCTCTTCTACTTTGCCCGCGTGGTCGAAGCTGGCGGTTTCGCCGCTGCCGGCCGCCAGCTGGGCATTCCCAAGTCGCGCCTGTCGCGGCGTATCGCCGAGCTTGAAGAACGCCTGGGCACACGCCTGCTGCAACGCACCACCCGGCAACTGAAGCTCACCGCAGTGGGCGAGCGCTATCTGCACCACTGCCAGGCCATGCTGCTGGAAGCCGAAGCCGCCGATGAAGCAGTGGCCAGCATGAGCAGCGAACCGCGCGGGCGACTGCGAGTGTCCTGCCCGGTGGCATTGGCCCACGCCTTCCTGCCGGACGTGATCAGCCGTTTTCTGGCGCAGTACCCGCAGGTGCAACTGGACATGGTGCTACTCAACCGCCGGGTCGACCTGATTTCCGAAGGCATCGATGTGGCCTTGCGCGTACGCGACCTGGGCGATGAAGACCCGGCCCTGGTCACCCGCCGCCTGCGCCAGGCGCAGATGCAACTGGTTGCCGCGCCCGGTTTCGCCGATCACATCCGCGAACCGGGCGAACTGGCCTCCTTGCCGGTGCTGGGCGCTGCCGAGGCGGACCGTCTGGTACACTTCCGCCTGTTCGGCCCCCATGGCAAACAGCAGGAAATCGCCCTGGAACCGCGGCTTGCCATCGATGATTTCGTAGTACGTAATGCTGCTGTACGAGCGGGCCTTGGGTTTACCGCGCTGCCCAGCATGTTCTGTGAAGAAGAACTGGAACGCGGCGAACTGGTGCGCCTGCTGCCGGACTGGTCGCTGCCGGGTGGCTACCTGCAGGCGGTGTATCCGCATCGGCGCGGCTTGCTCCCTGCGGTACGGGTGTGGATCGACCACTTGGCGGCTTCGTTCGAGGCCTGTGGAGAAAAGTATGTCTGAGCGGACCATGAGCGAAGCCCAGGTGGCAGCGTTCTGCCTTGGCCTGCCGGGTGCGCGGGAGGACTATAAATGGGGCGGCATCCGGGTGTTCTCGGTGGCAGGCAACAAGATGTTCGCGGTGCTCGACCTGGCAGGTGCAGGGTTGTCGTTCAAAGTGGCCGACGAATTGTGTTCTCGGCTATTGCGACCGACCAGGAGTGCGGCCTGCGCCGTATCTGGCGCGGGCGCGATGGATCAGCATGGCATCGCCCTACCCCATGGGGCGTGTTGAGCTGTGTGATCTGTTGCAACGCTCGCACCAGCTGGTGGTGCGGCGATTGCCGAAGCGGTTGCAGGTGGGGTTGGTGATCTAGGTATCCTGTGCCGGCCGCTTCGCGGGCTTGCCCGCTCCCACAGGGTTTTCACTGGCCAAGACTTGTGTAGTACCTGTGGGAGCGGGCAAGCCCGCGAAAAGGCCGGCACAGCCACCTATCAATCAAAAGCCAGATACCGCCCGCCAAGAAACAGCCAGTCCGCCCAGAACACCTGGTGCACCAGCACAATCCCCCAGAACACCAGTTGGTACGACACCTTGCGCGTCTTGTGCCGATACAGCTGCTGCGCCAGCAGTGCCCCCGGCCAGCCTCCGAGCAGCTCACTGGCATGCAGCACCTTCTCGGGCGTACGCCAGGCCTGGGTACGCGCCTGCTGTTTATCCTGCCAATACAGCAACAGGCTGATCAGGCTCATGGCCGGGTACAGCGCCAGCGGCCACCAGGCGTGGTCGAGCCAGGCCATGCGCGCCGCGCCCAGGCCCGGCAGCAGGCACAGCAGGCCCAACAGCAGCAGCTTCAGGCGCACATTACGTACGCCCTCCCCCCTTTGCCCCCGGGCCGCCTCAGCCATGCGCCGTCGCCCAGTCAACCCAGCCGAACTGCCAGGTCGCCAGAATCAGCAGGCCAAAGACAATGCGATACCAGGCGAACACCGCGTAGCTGTGGTTGGCAATGAACTTGAGCAAGCCACGCACGGCGATCATGGCAAAGATGAACGAGGTCACGAAGCCGATGGCAAAAACCGGCAGGTCGGCGGGCTGGAACAGGTCGCGGTACTTGTAGCCCGAATACACCGCTGCACCGACCATGGTCGGCATCGCCAGGAAAAACGAGAATTCGGTCGCCGCCTTGCGCGAAAGGCCGAACAGCAGGCCGCCGATAATGGTAGAGCCGGAACGCGAAGTGCCCGGGATCATCGCCAGGCACTGGATGAAGCCGATCTTCAGCGCGTGGCTCCAGCGCATGTCGTCGACGTGATCCACCTCCACGCGGTGCTCGCGGCGCTCGGCCCAGAGCATGATTACCCCGCCCACCACCAGGGCAGCCGCCACAGTGACAGGGTTGAAAAGGTACTCGTGAATCAGGTCGGCGAACAACACGCCCAGCACCACGGCCGGCAGGAACGCAAGCAACAGGTTACCGGTGAAACGCCGCGCCGTGGGCTGGCTGGTCAGGCCGAAGACCACGTCGAAGATCTTGCCGCGAAACTCCCACACCACCGCCAGGATCGCCGCCAGCTGAATGATGATGTTGAAAGCCATGGCCCGTTCGCCACCAAAACCGATCAGGTCGGCGACGATGATCTGGTGGCCGGTACTGGAGATCGGCAGAAACTCCGTCAGCCCTTCGACCACGGCCTAAGATGATTGCCTGGAAGGCAGTCCAAAAATCCATCGTTCCCCCGATGGAGCGCTGCTCGTTGCAGGCCCCTTGTTCTTGATTTACTTGAAATTGCCGCGCGCGGCCCGGCTGTTTTACAGCGACTGTTGGGCGCAATGCCAGTAGAAAAGTTCACGCCGCCTAAAGGTTTCATCTTGCGCGGCCGAAATCCTAGCAGAGCACCTTTGCAAACGCCTTGTACAACCTGCTGCAGACTATTGGACATATAGCACTTAGCCATTAGTCGAGTGGGGGCCTGGCGCAAAGCATGCTTGGATGCGGCTATATAAAAAGAACAATGCGGGAGCTGTGGTATGAAAACCCTGAGATCGATGTCTATCAGCCGCCGCCTGTGGTTGATCCTTTTGGTGGCGGTGGCCATGCTGGTGGTCTTGGGCCTGCTGATGCTGCGCCAGATCCACGGTGACCTGTACCAGGCCAAAGCGGAAAAGACCCGCCACGTGGTGCAGACCGCAGCCGGTGTGCTGGCCTATTACCAAGGCCTGGAGGCAGCTGGCACGCTCAGCCGCGAAGCCGCCCAGCAACAGGCGCTGCAAGTGGTACGCACGCTGCGCTACGACCACGACGACTACTTCTGGATCAACGACCTGGGGCCGAAGATGATCATGCATCCGGCCAACCCCAAGCTCGATGGCCAGGACCTGTCGGCCATCCGCGACCCCGACGGCTTTGCCGTGTTCAACGAGATGGTCGCCCTGGCCCGACAGCAGGATGCCGGGGCGGTCAACTACCGCTGGCCCAAGCCCGGTGCCAGCGAGCCGGTGGCCAAGACTTCCTACATCCAGCTGTTCAAGCCGTGGGGCTGGATCATTGGCTCGGGCGTGTACGTCGACGACGTGCAGGCCGAATTCGCCCGCCAGTTGCGCGACGCCTCACTGGTGGGCGTGGCCATTGCCCTGCTGATGGCGCTCGTGGTCATGCTGATTGCCCGCAGCATCGCCCGCCCGTTGCAGGAAGCGGTGCAGGCCATGGGCAACATCGCCAGCGGCGAAAGCGACCTGACCCGGCGCCTGGATACCCACGGCCGTGACGAAATCACCCACCTGGGCGAACATTTCAACCGCTTCAACGGCAAGCTGCAAGGCGTGATCGGCCAGTTGCAAGGCGCGGCGCACGCCCTGGCCGAGTCCGCCGGGCATGTCGGCGACAATGCCGGTACCGCGCAACAGCACAGCGCCCAGCAATCGCTGCAGATGGACCAGGTGGCCACCGCGGTTAACGAAGTGACCTACGCCGTGCAGGACGTGGCCAAGACCGCCGAGCAGGCCGCCGGGGAAATGCGCACCGCGCAACAGCAGGTGGCACACGGTCAGGAGGCCATTCACGGCAGCCTGGCGCAGATCGACCGGCTGTCGCTGACCATCGACCAGGCGGTGCAGGTGATTCGCGACCTGGCCGGGCACAGCACGCGCATCGGTGGTGTACTGGACGTGATCCGCTCCATCGCCGAACAGACCAACCTGCTGGCGCTGAACGCAGCCATCGAGGCGGCGCGGGCCGGCGAGCAAGGCCGTGGCTTTGCCGTGGTCGCCGACGAGGTGCGCCTGCTTGCCCAGCGCACGGCGCAGTCGACGGCCGAAATCCATACCATGATCGAGCACCTGCAAAGCCAGTCGGACGCTGCGGTGAAAGCCATCGACACCAGCAGCGAGGCCTCGCGCCAGACTGTCGAGCAGGCCCGCGAGGCCGGTGCCAGCCTGGATGCCATCAACCAGGCGCTGAACAACCTCACAGCGTTGAATGCATCCATTGCAAGTGCCACCTTGCAGCAGTCGCATGTGGTCGAGGAGATCAACCGCAACGTGCTGGATACTGCGGGGTTGTCCCAGCAGACCGCCGATGCGGCGCGCCAATCCAGCGATGCCGGGGCGGCGCTGGGGCGGTTGAGCGAAGAGCTGGAGCAGCTGTTGCGGCAGTTCCGCGTATAAGACCAAGCCCCTGTGGGAGCGGGCATGCCCCGCGAAGCAGGCGACGCGCGGTATGGCACCGGCTTCGCCGGTGTTCGCGGGCATGCCCGCTCCCACAACGGGCATGTAAATCCGTTCGTGCCATGCCTACACCTTCCCCGGCCGACCCGCTACAATCGCGCCCTTCCCGTAGTCTCCAAGGATCGCCGATGTCCGGCCTTGAACTCATCGCCGCCGTCCTCGGCGTCACCGCTGTCTGGCTAACGGTCAAGCAGAATGCCTGGTGCTGGCCGATCGGCCTGGTCATGGTGCTGATCTATGGCTGGCTGTTCTACGAGGTGAAGCTGTACTCGGGCATGCTGCTGCAACTGGCCTACGCCATCCTGCAGGTTTATGGCTGGTGGCAATGGAAGCGCCCAGGCCACGCTGCGGACGCCCGCCTGGTCTCACGCCTGCAGCGCCCGGCATTGTTCACCGGCCTGGCCGTCGGGGTGCTGCTGAGCGCCGCCCTGGGCGCGGCCATGGCCACCTGGACCGATGCCGCCCTGCCTTGGCTGGACGCCACCCTGACCGGCTTCAGCCTGGTGGCACAACTGTGGATGGCGCAGAAGCGCCTGCAGTGCTGGCCACTGTGGGTGGTAGTGGATATCGTCTACGTGGGCCAGTACCTGCACCAGCAGCTGTACTTCACCGCAGGCTTCTTCGCCGTACTCACCCTGATTGCCGTGCGCGGCTGGCTGGAATGGCGCCGGGACCCGGCGTTGGTGCAACCATGAGCGCGGCACAGGCCATGAAAGTACTGGTACTGTGCGGCCCGGAGTCCAGCGGCAAGAGCTGGCTCAGCGGTGTGATCCAGGCGCATTTCGGCGGCGTGGTAGTAGCCGAATACGTGCGCCACTTCATCGACCAGGAAGGCCGCGACACCTGCTATGCCGATATCCCCACCATCGCCCGCGGCCAGCTGGCCTGGGAAGACCATGCCCGCGAGCAGGCACCGCCGCTGCTGATTCTCGACACCCACCTGCTCAGCAACATGCTCTGGAGCCGCGCCCTGTTCGACGACTGCCCGGCCTGGCTGGAACAGGCGCTGTTGGCGCGGCATTATCACCTGCACCTTCTGCTGAGCCCACAAGGCGTGGAGTGGGTTGCCGATGGCCAGCGCAGCCAGCCCGAACTGCGCGACCGCCAGCGCTTTTTCGACGACAGCCTGCACTGGCTGCAACGGCATGACCAAGCGTACAAAATAATTGAGGGCAATTGGCCACAACGCCAGTTGCTGGCACTGCAAACAGTGGCTAAGCTCATTGGTAGCGATGCGCCATCCTGCCCCACCGAGTGTTAACCCACTGACACACCCGTGGGCGGCAACCCCCCTGAGAACAGAAGGTTTTCTTCGGCATCGAAGAGACTGTCAAGGCGCTGAAACACCCCTGCAAAAAACCCTTCCAATCCGCACCGACACAGGCTTCGCCTGCATCGCTCGCGGCTGCCTGTTTCAACCCTGAGACAAAATACGCCGCAGTTTTTCATGGTCCTTGTCTTAAGCTTTTGATCTGCAAATACTTTTCAAAAGCGGCACACCTTCTGCTCCCTCGTTCGCATCGCTGAACAAGGCCAGCGCTCATTGAAGGAGTTGCCGTCGTGAGGAAAACTGACAAACGCCTTTATCACCTGTTGCTGATGAGCTATGTGCTGGGCTCGTTGAGCTTCACGGCCCAGGCCGACAACGGCATCATCGTGATAACCCGTGATGTGCAGACACGCAACGCCGTGGTCCCGCCTTTAAGACCCGACCCCAACCCCACCACCGTCAATGCCAATCCTTCCGCTCACATCCTCAAGCAAACCAACGAACTGAGTGATGGCGACTTCGCCAACATCAGCAGCGGTGCGGGCATCAGCACCCTGATTACCCAGCAGACCAACAACCTGGGCGGCAACCTCAATAACCAGTCCCAACTGCCCAACCTGGCCGGTGGACGCGGTACGGGCTCGGGAAATGGCATCTCGAACATGGTCAACTCGAGTGTGCAGCGCGGCCTGGCGCCGCTGCAGATCCTGACCGGAGGCAAGTGAGATGAAGCACACGCTGCTGATCCTGGTCACGCTGTGCAGTACATCGGCCTTCGCGCAATCCCCGGTCCCCGTGATCAACAACGCCGACATCGACAGCTCGGGTAGCCGTTACCAGGGCAACCTGTCGGTCAACCAGGCAGCCGGCGACCAACAGCAACAGGCCAACGCGCGCGCCTTCGCTGCAGGGCCCGAGGCTGGCGCCACCACACAGATCCGCCAACGGCTGAATGCCCCCGCAACTTCCGCGATGGACGCGCGCTCGACCATACAGGGCGATGCCTTCAGCAACGGTAGCGGCGCCCTGGGGGTCAACCAGAGCGCCGGCGCCAACACCCAGCAAGCGAACGCACTGAGCATCAGTATCGGTGCCCAGCCGCAAAGCATCGACGACAGCGTCCTCATGCAACAGAACGTGGCGCTGCTCAACAACTCCGGTCCGATTGACACTTCAACTGGCCATCGCCAGGTCACCACCAGTGACCAGGCCTTCACCGGTAGCCGTGGAGTGATTCAGTTGAACCAGAGTGCCGGGGTGGGAAACCGAATGGCCAACACCTTGAGCATCCGGGTCGCGGATTGACCCATCCAGTCAAGAACGACACTTAACCTAAAAGTACGGAGAATCACCATGAAACCCTCGATGGCAATCAAGCCTCTGGTTTTCGCAATTGCTGCGGTCATGGCTGTTGCTGTACAAGCTGATCAGAACGACCGGCGTGGCGGGCACCACAATGGTCACCACAATAACGGGCATCACACCCCTCCTCCCACCCGGATCCCTGTGTATGCCACAGCCAACGCCATGGACAGCCAACGCAGCACGGGCAATACCATCACCAACCAAGGCACCATCAACGAAGCCGAAATGAGCAGCTCGGCCACGGGTGCAAGCGGCAACGTGGGTGTCAACGTGGCAGCCGGTAACGGCAACCAGCAGGACAATGCTGCGGCCATTGCCAATGCATCGTCCGAGTCCAGCCTGGACAACAGCTTCGTGTTCGGCACCGCCGAAGCCACCGCTGACGTTCGCCAGTTCAGCAACAACAACCGTGTCGACAACTGGTCCACCCAGAACTCGGCAGTCATGACTGGCTCGGCCGATGGTGCGGAGGGTAACGTCGGCATCAACATCGCTGGCGGCGACCTGAACCAGCAGAAGAACACCATGGCCATCGCCAACACCGGTGCCCCGCTGGGCAATGCCACTGCCACCGCCTCTGCCGACCAGAACGGCCCAGGCCTGACGGTGAACAACGGCGCCGACCGCACCTACCGGGTGGACACGCTGACCATCACCACCACCAAGAGCGGTTCCAGCTCGCGTGAGGGCACGTTCAATTCGACCGACGACCGCAGTTCGTCCTCGAGCTTCAGCGTGGCCGGCTCGCAAAGTGCCAGTTCCAGTGGCTCCAGTGGCTGGAACTCCAGCGGTTCGAGTAGCATGAACGCCAGCGGTTCGCACAGTTCCACTGCCAGCGGCTCCAACAGCTGGAATGCCAGTGGTTCGATGGCCGGTAGCGCCAGTTCGTCCAGCAGTGCCAGCCTGAGTGCCTCCTTGGCCGCTGCTGCAGATGCGACCCGTACCATGACCACCGATGACGGCCGTCGCGAGCGTACTCGCACCGACAGCTTCGATGCCTCGCTCAATGCCTCGCTCAATGTAGATGTCGACCACTCGCGGGAAAGCTCTTACGACAAGTCGTTCGAGAAGGCATTCGACTCGTCGTACGACAAGGCTCGCCAATCGAGCTACGAGAAGTCTCGCGACTCCTCGTATGAGAAGGCTCACGAGTCGTCCTATGCCAATGCATCGGAATCGGCGTTTGAAAAGTCTGGCGAGAAATCGTCTCAATCGTCGAACGACGTGTCGAAGAGCTACAGCGAAAGCAGTGCCTACGACTTGAGCAATACCGTGTCCTTCCAAGTGCTGACCCCGACCGGCTGGGCCAACCCCGTGACCAACACTGCAACCCTTAGCGGCTCGGTGAACGGTGGCAGCGGCAACCTGGGCGTGAACGTGGCAGCCGGTGTGGGCAACCAGCAGAGCAACTCGCTGGCCATCTCCAACACCTCGTTCTGATCGCTGTGCTTGAGGCCCCCTTCGGGGGGCCTTTCTTCAACAGAACCGGAAGGCATCCGATCATGCGCATCATTGCCCTGGCGTTTTTGCTGTGCCTGGCCAGCGTGAGCGAAGCTGCACAAATGCCGCTGTCCGTCCTGCCGGGCGGCGCCGTGGTGTTCAAGCCCATCCAGAGCGTACGCGAGCGCAAGTTCGCCGACCTGGTGCAACAGAAAACCGACTTCAGCTGCGGCGCCGCCGCGCTGGCAACCATCCTGCGCCAGGCCTACTGGCTGGACGTGGACGAGCAACAGATCATCGAAGGCATGCTGGCCCACGCCGACCAGGACCTGGTGCGCACACAAGGCTTCTCGATGCTCGACATGAAACGCTACGTGGAAAGCCTGGGGATGCGTGCCCGCGGCTACCGGGTGGCAGCCGAGACCCTGCACAGCGTGCGCATTCCGGTCGTGGTGCTGATGGACGTGCGCGGCTACAAGCACTTCGTGGTCATGCAGAAGGTCGACAAGGGTTGGGTGTATATCGGTGACCCGGTACTCGGCCACAAGCGCTACAAGGTCGATGATTTTCTCAAGGGCTGGAACGGCATCATCTTCGCCGTCATCGGCCAAGGCTACGACAAGAACAACATCCTGCTCGACCCGCCCCTGCCGCTGACCGCCAAGGGCCGGGTGAACAACTTCACCCCGGTGCAGGATGCAGAGCTGTTGGACTTCGGTTTCATCAAAAGCGACTTCTTCTAACGACTCTTGCAACGACAAGGAGCACGAGGCTCCGGGGAGCACCCCAATGAAGAACCCATTCTGGCTCGCGATCGCATGCCTGGCCGTCAGCCTTCCCACCCATGCCGAAACGTTCAAGCCGATCGAGCTGAAGGACCATGAGCTGGCGGCCCTGCGTGGCCGCTATGTGATGCCGGGGCGGATCGTGAGTTTCGGTATTGTCATGTCCAGCACCTGGCAGAATGCCAAAGGGGACGTTATCGGTGCCACGAGCACGATGCAGATTCAGCAGTCGACCATCAAACCGCAATTCTATGTGTCATTGATCGACGAAAGCGGCACTGGCACAACGTCAGCTGGAACCACCGCACCAGGTACCGGCACCGTCACGGGCGGTGCCGGCCTCAACACTACAGAGGGTGTTACCCAGGTGGTACGCGCAGCTGGCGACGATAACACCGCCTACAACAATGTCGCCATCAATGTCTCCAAGGCCAACCAGGCGCCCACCGCGCAGCCACAGGGCCAAGCGCTGGCCAACGGCCAGACGCTGACGGGCGCAAACGGCGCAGGTGCGCTGAGTGTGTCCGCCAGCGGCGTAGGGGTGCAGTTCAATATCAATGCCAGTAACAACCAGGGCAGCAGCGTGCAGCGTCTGGCGCAGGGTGGCCTGATGCAGAACTCGACGCTGCTGGGCAACGGCAACCGGGTGAACAACGTCACCACGCTCAATGTAGTGATGCGTGAAAGCGTGCCAACAGCCGCGTCGCTGAACGGTAGCCTTGATCAGCTCAAAGGTCTTCGTACATCCGGATACTGATCTACGCTCAGTCTCATCAAAAGTAGTCGGCAGGGACGGCACTTCCATGCACCGATCTTTATCGCTCAAAGCTTTTGTGTGTTTGACCACCTTGGCCCCGGCCACATTGCTCTACGCTGCATCCGACCCACAGGTCGAGGCTCTCAAGCAGGAACTGATGGAGCTGAAACGTCGCTACGAAGCCCAACAGCAAGCGCTGATGGTGCTGGAGCAGCGCGTCCGCCAGGTCGAGGAAACCCCGGCAGCGCCGCCGCCCAAACGCCTGGTCAGGTCCCCGGCCGAAGGGGTCAAGGGCGCACAGACGGTGGCATCGGGCGCACCGGGCACCACCGGCAGCTCCTATGGCCAGGCGCTGACCGCCGACGCCGAACCGGCACAGAGCGTATCCAACCTGTATGACGAGGCCAGCGGCTTCTTCGGCGGTGGCAAGTTCAGCTTCGAGACCGGGGTCACCTATACCCACTACGATACCCGCGCGCTGGTGCTCAACGGCTTCCTGGCGCTGGACTCGATCTTCCTCGGCAGTATCAACCTTGACCGGGTCAAGGCAGACAACTGGACCCTGGACATGACTGCCCGCTACAACCTCGCTCAGCGTTGGCAGTTCGACATCAACGTCCCGGTGGTGTACCGCGAATCCACCTACTCTTCCGGCGGTGCGGGAGGCGCCGGGGCAAGCACCTCGGACCAGACCGTGACCCGCGACCCGGAAATCGGTGACGTCAACGTCGGCGTCGCCTACAAGTTCCTCGACGAAGACGAGACCTGGCCTGACGCCGTCGCTACCCTGCGCATCAAGGCGCCGACCGGCAAAGACCCCTATGGCATCAAACTGCGCCAGGTCGAGGGTAACGACAACCTGTCGGTGCCGGAAAGCCTGCCGACCGGCAACGGCGTCTGGTCGATCACCCCGGGCATCTCGCTGGTCAAGACCTTCGACCCGGCTGTGCTGTTCGGCAGCCTGTCCTACACCTACAACATGGAAGACTCGTTCAGCGACATCAGCCCACAGGTCAACAGCAAGGTGCCGGGTGACGTGAAGCTGGGCGACTCCTGGCAGATCGGCGGCGGCATCGCCTTTGCCCTGAACGAAAAGATGAGCATGTCGTTCTCGGTGTCCGACCAGTTCGCCCGCAAGAGCAAGATAAAGCCCGATGGCGGCGACTGGCAGTCGATCTCCAACAGCGACTACAACGCAGCCAACTTCAACATCGGCATGACCTTCGCCGCCACCGACAACCTGACCATCGTGCCCAACCTGGCCATTGGTCTGACCGATGACGCACCAGACTTTTCCTTCAGCCTGAAATTCCCCTACTACTTCTGAGACTTGCCCCCGGCGGGCCCGTGCGAACGGGCCCGGCTTTTGGTTACCAGCCTTGTCCCGCAACGCCGTGCCCGCCCTGGCCTGTTATCATCAAGCACAGTTGCATGACGATTTAATGGCAAAAGGGATGTTTTTGTGAAGAACCTGTCAGACCACCCACGTATCCGGCTTGTCGCCCTGACGGCCCTGGTACTGGTGATCCCACTGGGTACGCGCGCCATACTGGGTTGGTCCAACCCGCTCGGTTACCTGTCCGACCTCGCCCTCGGCAGCCTGCTGGTCTTGCTGCTGCACCGTCGGCCGTGGTGGCTGGCGCTGCCCGTATTGCTGGCCTGGGCGGCCCTCTGGGTGGCTTCGGCCGAACTGGTGAGCGCGGTCGGCCGTTTGCCCACCAGCGCCGACCTGACGTACCTGCTCGACCCGCAGTTCATGGAAAACTCGACCGGTGGCGGCCTGGCCCATGCCTGGCTACCCTGGACCATGGGCGTCGGCCTGCTGGCCTGGCTGGCCATCGCCTGGCGCAGCCGTACCCAACGCAGCCAGCCGCTGCCACGCAAGGCCTGGGCCATTCCGCTGCTGCTGTTTGGCGCCCATTGGGGCAGCCAGCAACTGCTACCTTCCGACGCCGACCAATGGCGGCAATACAATCTCACCCACCAGTTGCTGTCGGCCGGGGCCGGTAACCTGCAGCGCCAGGTCGAAGGCTGGATGGGCCGGACGAAAACCTTCACTCCCCTGCCCAGCACCGGCCTGACCCAGTCCGACCTGCATGGCCAGCGCCTGCTCGCCGGGCCAGGCAACGCCCGCAACCTGCTGGTCATCACCGTTGAAGGCATCCCCGGGGCCTACCTGCGGCCCAACCGCCAGGCCCTGCACAGCCGCTTCGACGAAGAGCTGATGCCCAGGCTCAGCCAGTGGGCCGAGCGCGGCATGAACACCCCGGACTACGTGTTGCATACCCACCAGACCATCCGTGGCCTGTATGCCATGTTGTGCGGTGACTACGACAAGCTGGCCAACGGCACGCCCAAGGGCATGGAGCTGCTGACCCAGAACGAGCGCAACCAGGCCTGCCTGCCGGCGCAGTTGCGCCAGGCCGGCTTCACCACCCACTACCTGCAGGGCGCCGGCCTGCGTTTCATGGCCAAGGACCGCATCATGCCGCACATCGGCTTCGACGCGGTGCACGGTCAGGAGTGGTTCCGCAACAAGAACTACCTGGACTTCCCCTGGGGCAAGGATGACCGGGCCTTCTTCGAAGGCGCGCTGGACTACGTCGGCCAACTGCAGAAGCAGGACAAACCCTGGATGCTGACGCTGCTCACCGTGGGCACTCACCAACCGTACTCGGCACCGGCCGAATACCTGGAGCGCTACGACACGCCGAAACAGGCGGCAGTCGCCTACCTGGACGACGCGCTCGGGGCATTCCTCGACAACCTCGAACGCCAGGGCGTACTCAAGGACACGCTGGTGGTGGTGACCTCCGACGAATCCCACGGCATCGACGGGGTGCGCCTGGCCTCGTCCTGGGGCTTCAACCTCACCCTGGCGCCGGAGCAGGCGCAGTTGCCAAAGATCAAGCACGGCACCTACGGCCATATCGACCTGGCCACCTCCCTGCTTGATTACTTCGCCCTGCCCATCCCGATAGCGCTCGGGGGCCGTTCGCTGTACCGCGACTACGACAGCGGTCGCGAGATGATCTCCTACACCAACGGCATGCTGCGCTATCACGACGGCCGGGGAGTGTTCACCGAATGCGACTTCCAGCAGCGCTGCCGGCGTTACGCCAGCGAGGGCTTCATCGCCGACCAGGCACGCTACCTGGGCCCCGGTGACAGCCTGCTCGGCCAGCAGATCGGCGCCCTCGCCGGGGTGCTTGACCAGTCCCTGCTGCAAACACCGCTGAACCTGCGTTACCAGTTCGGCGGCCCATCGCCGATCCGCTTGCGCAAGCGCATTCACGATGACTGGGCCGACAACCTGATCGGCGCCCAGTACCTGGAGATGCCCGAGGGCTCGCATACCCGCGTGCGGGTCAAGGTACGCTCTCTGGACCCTCGGCGCGCAGCCTACATCCAGCTCAAGGCCAAGCAGTCGGAGCAGGACGTACCGCTGGGCCTGCCTGATGAAGTGAAAGTCACCGCCGACGAGCCCCTCGAGATGGAGTTCAGCTTCGACAACCCGACCGCGCGAAAGGCGTTTTCCTTCCATTTGCTGGGCTATGGCGGTGGCAAGGTGGAAATCAGCGATTTCAGCGTGATCACCGCGCTGCCTGGGGAAGATGAGGCGGAGGATGAACTGCCAGAGGGGCATATCGCCCATTCGGGCTGAGCGCAGTACCGCTCATCGCCCGGTCACCGCGGCCTGTCGATTCAACCCGCCCGTGCTCGACTAGGGTGTGAATCCCCAATGTGGAGACAGCACCATGAGCACGAGCGAAAGCAGGCACCCGGTGGTTTCCCGCAGCCAGTGGCTGGCGGCCCGCCGGCAGCTGTGGCTGCACGAAAAGGCCTTTACCACACCACCGCGACGCGCTGGCCGCAGCCCGTCGCGCCCTGCCCTGGGTCAAGGTCGAGCACGGCTACCGCTTCTACGGGCCAGACGGCAAAAGGGACCTGGCCGAGCTGTTCGCCGGCCGCAGCCAGTTGCTGGTCTACCATTTCATGTTTGCCGAGGGCTGGAGCGAAGGCTGCCCCGGTTGCTCGTTCCTGGCCGACCACTTCGACGGCGCCAACCTGCACCTGGCACATCACGACGTGTCGCTGGTGGCGGTGTCGCGGGCGCCCTATGCCGAGTTCCAGGCCTTCCGCCAGCGCATGGGCTGGCAGTTCCCCTGGTATTCGTCACATGGCAGCGGGTTCAATGAGGACTTTGGCGTCAGCGTTGGCAGCGAGGGCCAGCGGCAGTACAACTATGAGCCCTATGAGGGTAATGAAAGCGAGCTTCCCGGGCTGAGTGCGTTCTACCGTGATCCGGATGGCAGCGTTTACCACACCTATTCCACCTATGCCCGTGGCCTGGATATCCTGGTCAACACCTACAACTTCCTCGACATTGCGCCACTGGGGCGCAACGAGGGTGGGACCATGGACTGGGTGCGGCACCATGACCGTTATGAAGGGCAGCCGAACAAGCCTGACTGCTGCCACAAATAACGTGAGGCAACACCTATCCCTTGTGGGAGCGGGCATGCCCGCGAACACCGGCAAAGCCGGTGCCAGGCACTGCGTCGCCTGTTTCGCGGGCGCGCCCGCTCCCACTGGGGACGCGATATGTCAGCCACGCACACCCAGCATCCCGCGCTCGACGATGAAGTCGATCACCGCCTGCAGCCCCTCGCCCTTCTTCAGGTTGCTGAAGGTCCATGGCCGCTGTGGGCGCATGCGCTGGGTATCGCGTTCCATCACTTCCAGCGAAGCGCCCACATAGGGCGCCAGGTCGGTCTTGTTGATCACCAGGAAATCCGACTTGGTTATCCCTGGCCCACCCTTGCGCGGGATCTTCTCGCCTTCGGCCACGTCGATCACGTAGATGGTCAGGTCGGCCAGCTCCGGGCTGAACGTGGCACTCAGGTTATCGCCGCCGCTTTCGACGAAGATCACCTCGAGGTTGCCAAACTTGCGCGCCAGCGCTTCGACCGCCGCCAGGTTCATCGAGGCGTCTTCACGTATCGCCGTGTGCGGACAACCGCCGGTTTCCACGCCGACGATGCGCTCCGGCTCCAGGGCCCCGGCTTCGGTAAGGATGCGCTGGTCTTCCTTGGTATAGATGTCGTTGGTGACCACCGCGATCTGGTAGTGATCACGCATGGCCTTGCACAAGGCTTCGAGCAGCGCCGTCTTGCCGGAGCCGACCGGGCCGCCGACACCGACGCGCAGGGGTTGTTGATAGCTTTGCATGCAGGCAGTCCTCAGGAACGGAACAAACGGGTGTATTGGGTTTCGTGACACGATGAGGCAATGGCCAGCAACGGCAAGCCGCCGCCTAGCTGGTCATCGCCCAAAGCCAGTGCCTGGTCGAAGGCGGCGGGCAGCCCTGCCCCCAGGTCACGCAGCAACGTCTGGGCAGCCTGCTGGCCGAACGGCACCAGCTTGACCCCGGCCATTACTGCACCCTCCAGCCAGGCAAAACCATGGCCAAGGGCCAACTGGCGCAGTGGGATCGCCCAGTGCGCAGCCAGCCAGGCCATACCGCCGAGCTGGGTGAGTTCGAGGCTGGCCCGCCAGGCCGGCGCCTGGCCCAGTTGCCAGCCGTCCAGAAGCCGTGCCAGCGCCGCACCGCGCTGCTGTTCTTCCAGACGCAACTCGGCGGTTTCGCGGTTGGCCAGCAGAAAACGGCTCCAATGGCCGAAGGCCTCGGCGTCCTCGGCCTGGCAGGCGTGGTACAGGCGCGCCAGCACCGGCCAGTCGAGGCAGGCCAGGGTGTCGTCGATCTGCTCCCGCTGCCAGGCAGCGAAACCATCCGCGCCCCGTACCCAGCCGGTCTCGACCGCCCATTCCAGGCCTTGCGAGTAGGTGAAGCCCCCCACCGGCAAGCCAGGGCTGGCCAGTTGCAGCAGGCGCAGCAGCGCCAGGTCGCTGTCCATCAACCGGCCAGTACCAGCGCGGCGCCGGCCAGCAGGCCACCGCCAAAGGCCTTCTGCAGGCCGCTATGCCTGCGCAGCAAACAACCGACCGCGAAGCCGGCCGCCAGCAACAAGCCGCTGACCGCGACGAAGCCGGCGCTGAACTGCCAGAACGCGCTGGGTGTGGCTTCCACGCCATGGGCCCAGCCATGGAACAGGGCGAACACCGGCATGGCCATGGCCAGCAGCAGCTGGCGGCTGGGCAGCAGCACGGCCCCGGCAGCTACCAGCAGCGACACGGCAATCAGGGTTTCCATGCCCAGCACATCGCCAAACAGGTGGCCGCACACCGCGCCACCGAACATTGCCGCCAGGGTTGCCAGGGGTAGCGTCAGGCTGCGCCGGGTCAACGCGGCGAGCACACCGGTACCCAGCAGCATCAGCAGGTGGTCAAGCGCCAGTCAGCGGGTGCAGCAGGCCGTCCTGCAGCGGGTTGGCGTCGTGCCCGGGGTGGGCGAAGGCTGGCAGCGCCAGCATCAGCAGAAACAGGGCGAAAGTCTTTTTCATTGGTTGCTCCAGGCAGTTCAGGAATGGGCAGGCAAGCGCACGAACGGATGATCGTGGCCGTGTGCATGGCTGTGGCTATGGCTGTGCGGCGCGCTTTGGTAGGCGCCCGCTTCAGGCTCGAAAGGCGCCTGTTCGGCTTCTACCGTCAGGCCCAGACCACGCAACATGTCGTCCAGCACATGGTCGTGCTGGAAGCGCAACAGGCCGGGCTCGATTTGCAGCGGCACGTGGCGGTTGCCCAGGTGATAGGCCGCGCGGGCCAGCAAGTGCGAGTCGGCGCAGCGCACCGTGGACACCGCCTCGGGCGCCGCCAGCACACGGATCAGCTGGGTGCCCTCGGCATCGGCCAGCAGTTCGCCGCCGCGCAGCAGGTGGCCGCGCTCGAGCATAAGCCCGGCCTCGCGGCCATCATCCAGGGTCAGTCGCAGGCGGCTCTTGATGCGGCTGTCCACGTCCAGGGTGACAGTACCGGTTTCACCCAGTGTGCCGGGGTCGGTGATACGGCGGGTCAAGACAATCATCGGGGCTCCTCAGAACAGGAAGTAACGCTGGGCCAGCGGCAGTTCGCGGGCCGGCTCGCAGACCAGCAGTTCGCCGTCGGCACGCACCTGGTAGGTCTGCGCATCGACCTCGATCAGCGGCTGCAGGGTGTTGTGGACCATGTCGGGCTTGCGTACCCGGCGGCAGCCGTGGGCCACGCCGATCAGGCTGCGCAGGTTCAGTTCCTCGGCCAGGCCGCGGTCCATCGCCGCCTGGGGCAGGAAGGTCATGCGCGTGGCATGCCGCGCCGCGCCCAGGGCGCCGAACATCGGGCGGTAATGCACCGGCTGCGGCGTAGGGATGGAGCCATTGATGTCGCCCATGGGCGCGGTGACAATCATCCCGCCCTTGATCACCAGGGCCGGCTTGACCGCAAAGAACGCCGGCGCCCACAGCACCAGGTCAGCCAGCTTGCCGACTTCCAGCGAACCCACTTCGTGGCCGATGCCGTGGGTCAGTGCCGGGTTGATGGTGTACTTGGCGATGTAGCGTTTGACCCGGAAGTTGTCGCTGTAGCTGGTGTCCGGCGCCAGTGGCCCGCGGCGCAGCTTCATCTGGTGGGCGACCTGCCAGGTACGCAGTACCACCTCGCCAACCCGGCCCATGGCCTGGGAGTCGGACGAGGTCATGGCAAAGGCGCCCATGTCGTGGAGGATGTCCTCGGCGGCAATGGTTTCGCGGCGGATGCGCGACTCGGCAAAGGCCACGTCTTCGGCGATGCTCGGGTCCAGGTGGTGGCAGACCATGAGCATGTCCAGGTGCTCGTCCACGGTGTTGACCGTGTACGGCAGGGTCGGGTTGGTCGAGGACGGCAACACATTGGCCTGCCCCGCCGCACGGATGATGTCCGGGGCGTGGCCACCACCGGCGCCCTCGGTGTGGAAGGTGTGAATGGTGCGGTCGCCGATGGCCGCCAGGGTGTCTTCGATGCAGCCGGACTCGTTGAGGGTATCGGTGTGGATCGCCACCTGGATGTCCATTTCCTCGGCCACACCCAGGCAGCAGTCGATGGCCGCCGGTGTCGAGCCCCAGTCTTCGTGCAGTTTGAGGCCCACGGCGCCGGCCGCGATCTGCTCGCGCAGTGCTTCCGGCCGCGAGGCGTTGCCCTTGCCCAACAAGCCGATGTTGATCGGCAGGCTGTCTGCGGCCTGGAGCATGCGCGCCAGGTACCAGGGGCCGGGCGTGCAGGTAGTGGCGTTGGTACCGGTGGCCGGCCCGGTGCCGCCGCCGATGAAGGTGGTGACACCACTGTTCAGCGCCTCGTCCACCTGCTGCGGGCAGATGAAATGAATGTGCGAGTCGACGCCACCGGCGGTGACGATCTTGCCCTCGGCTGCGATCACTTCGGTGCCGGGGCCCACCGGCACGTTCACGCCCGGCTGCACATCGGGGTTGCCAGCCTTGCCGATCACCGCGATACGCCCGTGCTTGATGCCGATATCGGCCTTGACGATGCCCCAGTGGTCGATGATCAGGGCATTGGTCAGGACCAGGTCCATGGCTTCGGCGGCCAGCATCTGGCCCTGGCCCATGCCATCGCGGATGACCTTGCCGCCACCGAACTTCACCTCTTCGCCATAAATGGTGAAATCCTGCTCCACCTCGACCCACAGCGCGGTGTCGGCCAGGCGTACGCGGTCGCCCACGGTGGGGCCGAACATGTCGGCATAGGCCTGGCGGGAAATACGGCTCATGCCCTACCCTCCAGCGCGCCCATCACCTTGCCCTGAAAGCCATGGACCTCACGCTTGCCGGCGTAGGCCACCAGTTGCACGGTACGCGCCTGGCCGGGCTCGAACCGCACGGCGGTACCCGCGGGGATGTCCAGGCGAAAGCCCAGGGTCGGTGCGCGCTCGAATACCAGCGCCTCGTTGACTTCGTAGAAGTGGTAGTGCGAGCCAACCTGCACCGGCCGGTCACCATGGTTGGCCACGCTGACGCTGACCGTTGCGCGGCCGCTGTTCAGCTCGATGTCGCCGGCGGCGACCTGGATTTCACCTGGGATCATGCGGGGCTCCTGGGCAGTTTCAGACGATGGGGTCATGCACGGTCACCAGCTTGGTGCCATCCGGAAAAGTCGCTTCGACCTGCACGTCGTGGAGCATTTCGGCAATGCCGGGCATTACCTGCTCGCGGCTCAGCACTTCACGCCCCAGGCTCATCAGCTCGGCGACAGTGCGACCATCACGGGCGCCTTCGAGCACGGCGGCACTGATCAGCGCCACCGCTTCCGGGTAGTTGAGCTTCAGGCCACGGGCCAGGCGCCGCTCCGCCAGCAACGCGGCGGTGAACAGCAGCAGTTTGTCTTTCTCTCTCGGGGTCAGCTCCATGGCGCTCTCTCAGGTAGCCCAGATACGCGGTGGGCAGGCCGGCAGGCCGAGGACGGCCGGGCGCAGCACATGCCACAGGCGTTGCAGGGTGCGTTGCAGGTGTTGGTTGTCATGGTCGAGCACGCGGATTACCAGCAGCGACCCGAGCAGGGTCGCACCGGCTGGATTGCCCAGTTCGTCGAGCAGCAGGCGCACCTGTTCCAGCACGGCCTGGTCGGCCGGTGCGGCGCAGAAGGTGGCCAGCAGCGGATGCCCGCCAAGCTTGTCCAGGCGCCCGCCTTCGAGGCGCAGGCGCTCGTGCAGGCCGACTTCGCCGGGCAGTTCGATGCGTAGACGGCTGTCGAGGGCACCCTGGTCGAAACGCTCGCCCATCACCGGGCGCCCCAGGCACAGGGTTTCCCAGGCCAGCAGGCGCGCCCCCGGTTCCAGGGTGAAACGGCTGTCGAGGCTGGCACGGGCACCGGAGAACAGGATGCTGTCCTGCGGCAGCCATTCCAGCGTACTGTCAGCGGCCAGGTGAAAGCGCTGGGCCAGCCGCGCGGTCGGGCCGATGCTGCGGTAGAACTTGCTGGCGCCGGGCATGGTCAGCAGCGCGTGGCTGCCCGGCTCCAGCCGGATGTCCAGCTCCAGACGGTCGCCAGCGACGATGCCGCCGGGTGGGTGCAGCACGTAGACATGGCATGGTGCGCCTTCCGGATAGAACGGCCGCTGCACCAAAAGAGGTCCGAAATGCCGCCACGCACCAAGGCGGGTCACTTCGTCGCGCCTGACGAAGCGCAACTGCAGGTGAGCACTCCAGCCTGCATCGTCTTGACGTTGTTCGATCTGCTCCGCGAGCGACATCCTGCGGCCCCTGAAATCCGTGGCCTGCTGGCCGTTTAGAGGGGCAGGCCTGCACGGCTGAAGTGCCCGCGGCCTGACCACTCGATCAAATTCTCAGGCTGGATATAGCAGGTTGCGGGCCAACTCCGCAGGTGAAGGAAAATGAAACTTTTGCCACAGCCGCTCTGGCATCGGGCATACGGGGAGATGGCGCACAAAGCCGGGGCGCACTCAGGCCCTGTTTAGGTGCTGGACTGAGAGAATACTGGGGCCGCTACGCGGCCCATCGCCGGCAAGCCAGCTCCCACAGGGATCGCGCATGGCTTGAGGTCAGCGAGAAAACCTAGTAATCGAAGCGGTCCACTGCACGCCGGCGCTCGTTGTCGTCGCGCCGGTCGTAGATTGCGGTGGTCTGGATATTGGCGTGGTGCGCCAGCTTCTGCGCAATCGACAGGTCATGCTCTTCGATCACCCGGGTGATGAACGCCCGGCGGAAGTCGTGCGGCATGATCTTCACGCCCACCTGCGCGCCACGCTGGCGGGCAATGTAATAAATGGCATGCTTGGTGATACGCGCCCGGGTGATATGGCTACCACGGCGGATGCGGTTGAACAGGAACGGGTCATCTTCGGCACCTGCCGGCAAATCCTGGCGGCGCAGGTCCAGCCATGCCTGCAACTTTTCGAACGCCCATGGCGGGGCGTACTTGATCAACTGGCGGTTGCCCTTGCCCAGCACCTGCAGGCTGCGCGCCTCGAAGTCGACCTGATCCAGGTCGATGTCTACCGATTCCGACTTGCGCATCCCGGTGCCGTACAGCAAGGCGATGATCGCCGCATCACGTACCCCCTGCGGCCGTGGATCGGCCGCACACACATCCATCAACTCGCGAATCAGGCTACGGCGCAGGTTGCGCCCCGGCGGCAGGCGGCTGCCGGTGGCCGGCTTGACCTCGCGAATGCGCAGCAACTGCTCGTGATCGATCAGGCCCTGACGCCAGGCTTCGTTCATCACACCGCGGATGGCATTGACGTACAGCGACGAGCTGTTGGGGGCATAACCGTCGGCACGCAGCGCTGCCACCAGGGCAATCACATGGCCGGGCTCGAGCCGGTGCCAAGGCACATCGACAATATTGCAATCGACGAAACCCAGCCGGTCGGCAGCGTCCTGAAGGATGTAGCGCATGGTTTGCTGGCTGGATGGGGCCAGGCGGGCCATGTACTGCAGCAGCGGATTTTTCGAGAGGTCGGACAAAACGTGAATCCTGTAGCGAAGCGTTGGCCAGCGGCGAACCGGCCAAACCCTGGAGCAAGTCAAAACGACATACAAGCAGGTCAAAACAACAGCAGGATAGGCATGTCGTTCTGACCCCAAGAGGTGCCATCACCTTGATATACAAGGAGTTTGAAGTTGGCACGGATCATGATCTTACCCCAATTGAGCCTACTGAACGAATGAAGGTCCGCCCATGCTTGTGCAGCCGATCGATTCACGCCCACGCCAGGCCGTCTGGGGCCTGGGTTTCCGCCCATTCTTCCTGGGAGGTAGTTTGTTTGCGCTGCTTGCCTTGCTGATGTGGGCCGGCGCACTGGCCGGGGCACTGGAGCCCACGCCACCCGGCGGCATGCTCGCCTGGCACCGCCACGAGATGCTCTATGGCTTCGCTGTCGCCATCATCGCGGGTTTCCTGCTGACCGCC
Organism: Pseudomonas putida; assembly: GCA_029953615.1. Lineage (NCBI taxonomy): Bacteria > Pseudomonadati > Pseudomonadota > Gammaproteobacteria > Pseudomonadales > Pseudomonadaceae > Pseudomonas > Pseudomonas putida. Next base: position 5,609,504 of record CP124529.1, read on the forward strand.
GTGCAGAACTGGAGCGGCATCCCAGGCTTGAGCGGGAGCGCGCTGCAGGGCTTTTTCCTGCTTTGGCTGTTGGGTCGGGCGAGTTGGTTCCTGCCGTTACCGGGCGGCTTACTGGTGGCAGTCGAGGGCAGCTTCCTGCCACTGTTGGCACTGGCCCTGGCACGGCCGATCGTGCAACGGCGCTTGCGTAACAACTACCCGATCATCGGCCTGGTGCTGCTGATTGCCGCCTGCCAGTGGCTGACCCTGGTCGGCTGGCTGCGCCAGGACGAACTGTGGCAGCGCCGCGGGGTGTTTGCCGGGTTGTGGCTGGTGGCCGCGATGATGACCGTGCTTGGCGGGCGGGTGATCCCGTTCTTCACCCGGCGCGGCCTGGGCAACATGGCCCCGGCCCCTGCCCGTCCCCGGCTGGACCGGGCCTGCCTGCTGCTCAGCGTGGCGGTACCGCTGGCCTTTGCCTCGGGCTTGGCCGATACGCCGCGTACAGGCCTGGCCGTGCTGTTCGGCGCCTTGTTCGCCTTGCACACTGCCCGCCTGGCCTTGTGGCATCACGCTGGCCTCTGGCGTGTGCCCCTGCTGTGGTCGCTGCACCTGGCCTATGCCTGGATTGCCATTGCCTGCCTGGGCATGGCGCTGTGGCACGCCGGGGTGGCGCTGAGCCTGAGCCTTGTGACTCACGCCCTGACCGTGGGTGCCATGAGCGGCTTGATCCTGGCGATGATGGCGCGGGTCAGCCTGGGCCACACCGGCAGGCCGCTGCAGGTGCCAACCAGCATTGCCTGGGCTTTTGGCTTGATCCAGCTGGCGACACTGGCAAGGGTGGTGCTGCCGCTCTTCACACCGCTGGGGGTGAGCCTTTCGGTAGTGTGCTGGAGCCTGGCCTTGCTGCTGTTCCTGCGCCATTACCAGCCCATTTTGCTGCAGCCCCGGGTAGATGGCATGCCGGGCTAGCCTTGATGCCCAGATTGGGGCCGCTTTGCGGCCCATCGCCGGCAAAAGCCAGCTCCCACACCGACCGCGCCGACCTCAGGGCACACGCTGTACCTGTGGGAGCTGGCTTGCCGGCGATGGGCTGCAAAGCAGCCCTAAGTTTTCAGCGCAGATGCGTAAATTGCCGGGGGCCGCGTTATCCTCCCGGCGCCGGCCACCACCCCGGGAACATCTGCTGTACCCGGGGTTCGGCGAAGCGCTCATCAATCAGCACCAGAACACCACGGTCCTGGTCACCACGGATCACTCGGCCAGCCGCCTGGATGACCTTGCGCACGCCCGGGTAGAGATAGGCGTAATCGAACCCCGCACCGAACTGCCGCCCCAGGCGCTGCTTGAACTGCTCGTTGACCGGGTTGACCTGGGGCAGCCCGAGGGTAGCGACAAACGCGCCGATCAGCCGCGTGCCCGGCAAGTCCACCCCCTCGCCGAAGGCGCCACCCAGCACCGCAAAGCCCACCCCGCGGCCATCCGCCACAAAACGGTCAAGATACCCCTGGCGGGCCGCTTCGTCCATGCCCGGTTCCTGGGCCCACAGGGGTATCTGTGCATGCCGCTCGGCCAGCAGCCCGGCCACCTGTTGCAGGTACTCGAAACTGCTGAAGAACGCCAGGTAGTTACCCGGCATGCGTTCGTACTGCCGGGCAATCAGCTCGACGATCGGCGCCAGCGAAGCCTGGCGTTGCTGGTAGCGGGTGGATACCTGGCTGGCGATGCGCACTTCCAGTTGTTCGGCGCGAAACGGCGCGGCCACTTCCAGCCAGGCGGTATCGGCCGGCATGCCTAGCAGGTCGCTGTAGAAATGCCGCGGGCTCAGGGTGGCGGAAAACAGCGTCACGCTGCGCGCCGCCTGCATGCGCGGGGCCAACAGCCGCGCCGGGGTGACATTGCGCAGGCACAGGGTGGCCAGCCGCCGCTTGCGCGGGCCCTGGCGCTGGCTGATGTCGAACAGGAAGTGCTCGTCGAACAGCTCGGCAACCCGGCTGAACTGCAATGCCTGGTAGAAGGAACTGCAGCACCTGCGGGTCCATCTGCGCAGGCGTCTGGTTCATCTGCTCCTGGATCAGCCCGATGCATTGCTGCAGGGCACGCAGCAAAGCGTCCGGTAGCGAATCGCTGGCCTGGTACGGCGCACGCTGATCCTTGTAGAGGGCGTTCCACTGCCGGTTCAGCCGGTCAAGCGCACTGACCAACCCGGGCGGTTTGCTCTGGCGCAGGGCCAGCAACTGGCCCTGGTCGAGGCTGGCGCTGTACATGCCGCGCCCGCGCTCGACCAGGTTGTGCGCCTCGTCCACCAGCACCGCGACCCGCCACTGGTTGGCCTGGGTCAGGCCGAACAACAAGGCATGGGCATCGAAGTAGTAGTTGTAGTCCGCCACCAGCACATCTACCCAGCGCGCCATCTCCTGGCCAAGGTAATACGGGCACACCTGGTGCGCCAGGGCCACCTCGCGCAGCTGGGCGCGGTCGAGCAAAGGCAGCGCTGCCGCCGCCGCCCGCGCGGCCGGCAGGCGGTCGTAGAAGCCTGCGGCCAAGGGGCAGGATTCGCCATGGCAGGCCTTGTCAGGATGCTCGCAGGCCTTGTCGCGGGCGATCAGTTCCAGCGTGCGCAAGGCCGGCTGCGGCGTGGCATCGGTGATCTGGCGCATGGCATCGAGGGCCAGGGCCCGGCCCGGGGTCTTGGCGGTGAGAAAGAACAGCTTGTCCAGCTGCTGCGGCACCATGGCCTTGAGCAGCGGGAACAGGGTACCCAGGGTTTTACCAATTCCGGTGCTGGCCTGGGCCATCAGGCAACGGCCGGTACTCACCGCCTTGTACAGGGTTTCGGCCAGTTGTCGCTGGCCTTGGCGGAACGCCGGATAAGGGAAGCCCAGCGCTTGCAGGCCCCGGTTACGCTCGGCCAGGCGCTGCTCCTGCCCTTGTGCCCAAGCCAGAAAGCGTTGGCACTGGGTTGTGAAAAAGGCCTGCAGTTCGGCAGCCGTGCAGTGCTCACTGATCAGCGTCTGGCCATCGCTGTCCACGTCCAGGTACACCAGCGCCACCTCGATGGCCGGCAGTTGCCGTGCCTGGCACATCAGCCAGGCATAGACCTTGGCCTGCGCCCAGTGCAGTTGCCGATGGTTGGCCGGCTGGCGCGACAGGTCGCCACGGTGGGTCTTGATTTCTTCCAGGCGGTTGCAGGCGGGGTCATAGCCGTCGGCGCGGCCACGCACCGTCAGGGTTTCGAACTGGCCTTCGAGGGCGATTTCCGACTCGTAGCCCGCAGCACGTCGTGCCACCACCCGCCGATGCCCCTCGATCCCCTCCTGGGCGGTGGGTGATGGCGTGAAGCGCAAATCCAGGTCGCCGACCTTGGCGCTGAACTCGCACAAGGCGCGTACCGCCACGCTGTAGCTCACGGCATTTCGCTCCAGCGTACATGGCACACCGCGACGGGCAGGCCGTGGGCCCGGCAGAACTCCAGCCAGCGCAGCTGGTTGTCCTGCAGGCGGTCGCCGGGGCCCTTGACCTCGACCATGCGGTAGCGGCCCTGCTCGGGCCAGAACTGGATCAGGTCGGGCATGCCGGCGCGGTTGTTGCGGATGTCCTGCAACAGGCGCAGGAAGCACTGTTTCAGGTGGGCCGCCGGCAGGCAGGCCAAGGCTTGTTCGAGCAATTCTTCACTGAGCATGGACCAGAACACGAACGGCGACTGCAGGCCTTGCTTGGCGGCGTAGCAGTCGAGAATCGTGCGGTGATGGCTACCATCGTCGAGCCGACCCAGGCAACGTTCGAACAGGGCACTGCGACGTTGCTGAAAGTCGCTGTCGTGCAGGTCCTGCGGGGCGGCCTGGAACGGGTTGAAGAACGCGCCAGGCACCGGGGCGAAAATCGCCTCCCAGCACAGCAGGCCGAACAGGCTGTTGAACAGCGTGTTCTCCACGTAATGCACCGGCCCGTCGGCTTCGGCCAGGTGCTGGCGGACCGCTTCCTCCACGCCCAGGGCTGCCAGTTCCCGCGGCAGCTCCAGCTCGATCAGCTCCAGCGGGGCGGCACGCTGGCGCCGCTGTGGCGGGCCTCCGAGCTTGCGCGCCAGGCGTGGCAACATGCGTTCCAGCGCCTGCACTTCCAGGGCGTTGGCCGGTGCCGCCGCCAGTTGCAGCGCCAGCGCATGGGCCTGGGGCCACTGCTCGCTGCGTTCCAGCACCCGCACCTGGCGGATGCGCGCCTGGGCGTGGCTGCATTGTGCGTAAACCGCCATGGCCTGCGCCCAGTCGCCCAGGCGTTCGCATTGCTGGCCCAAGGCGAATTGCAGGCGCGCATGGCGCCGGGCCAGCCACGGGTTGTCGCTGTGCAGGCCCTGCATGGCAGCCAGGATCGACAGCGGGTCATCGCCCTGCTCCAGGCGTTCGGCGCATTGGTGCAAGGCCATGGCCAGGTCGACTTCAGCACGATGTTGCAAGGCACGCGAATCGGAGCTGAACGGCACCTGTTCGTAGCGCAACAGGCCAAGGTCTGCCAGGACGAAGTCCGACCAGTCCTGGTACAGGTTGCCGAAGAACAGCAGGCGCATGCGGTCGCACAAGGGTTGCAGGCACCACTGGAGGATGCGCATGCCGCTGCCCGGGAACCACTCGGCCAATGACCGGGCTTGCAGGCCCAAGGGTTGCAGTTGTGCAAGCAGATCATGTTTGGCGGCGCGAGGCCGGCTAAGGTGCGGGGCAAAACAGCGGGCAAGCTCGTCCTTGCGCAGCAAGGCGAACAGTTGCTCCAGCGCCAGTTGCGCAGGTTCCCGCACCCAGCCGAGGGCCAGCAACGGCTGCAGGGCCTGCCCAGTATCGCCGATTTCGGCATAGTCGAGGCGATCACTGCGAAACAGCTCGCCTTTGCGCATGACCATGCGCACCATCAGGGCCTGTGCCGGGGCGTCCAGGTGGCTGAAGGTGCGGATGAAAGCGAGTTCCTGATCGTCGAGCAGGTCTTCGTAGCGCTGTTCGACCCACAGCAGCACCTGGCGGAAGTTGTGCAGGTAGTAGAACGGGTCGTCGACGGAATGGGCGATCACGGGATGGGGTCAGGCGGCTGGAATGGATACTGGTTATACATACAGACCAGTAGGCCTGGCAAGTGCCGTGGGTCAGCTCGGTGACGCTGTCTGCAGGAGCGGCCTTGTGTCGCGAAAGGGCCGCACAGCGGCCCCGGCGCTTTCGGCGTTGACTTCAAAATCCGGGGCTGCTGCGCAGCCCATCGCGACACAAGGCCGCTCCTACAGGCGTCTTGCGACGGCGCAACGGTTACTCAGTCGCGGCAACCATCCCCGCCGCCTTGACCTTGGCGCTGCCAATCGGCGCCTGCAGCAGCAGGAAGTACGCCACCGCCGAACACAGCGCCACCACTGCACTGATCATGAACGCCGTGGTAAACGAGCCGGAGTACTGGATGCTGAAGCCGGTGACGATCGGCGCCACCGAGCCGGCAATGTAGCCGCCAAAGTTCTGGATCGAGCCAAACGAGGCCACCCGCTGGCTGTCGACGATGGTGTTGACGATCATCCAGGCGGTGGCGCTGGCCATGTTGATGCTGAACAGCGCCAGGCACAGCAGGATGATGCAACCGGTCAGGCCGGTGACGAACGACAGCGGCAGGGTGAACAACGCCGCCAGCACCAGGCCGGTGATGACGCTGAACTTGCGGCTGGCCAGCACGCTCATGCCGCGCTTGACCAGCACATCGCAGAAACGCCCGGCGACGATCGTGCCGGCGGCACCAAAGCCATAGGCCAGCGACACCACCCAGGCGGTCTTGTACAGGTCCAGGCCATGCTCACGCTCGAAATACCCAGGCAGCCAGGTCAGGTGCAGCCAGAGCATGTAGATCACGCCCATGAAGCCCAGCACCGCGCCCCAGGTACTGCGGTGCTTGAACAGGTCGAGCCAGCCGGCGAAGTACGAGGCCTTCGGCGCTTGTGCAGCAGCTGCCGGCGCCTGCTGCCCAGCCGGCAACGGCTTGCCTTCGGCAGCAAGCTCCGCCAGGTAGCGCGCCTTGCTTTTGTAGAAGGTCAGCCAGCACAGCGCCAGCACCACACCGATCACACCGGTGATGATGAACATGCCGCGCCAGCCGAAGTTGACCATGAACAGCGTCAGCAAGGGTGGCGCCAGGCACGGGCCAAGGCAGGTCGAGGACCAGACCACACCGGTCGGGGTGCCGCGTTCGTTGGCGTCGAACCACTCAGACAAGGCCTTGGCCGCCGACGGGAACATCGGTGCCTCGCCAATCCCCAGCAGTACCCGCAGGCCCATGAAGCCGGCAAAGCTGTTGACCATGCCGAAAGCTGCCTGGGCCACCGACCAGCCCAGCAGCGAGGCGCCAAGGGCGATCTTGCTGCCCAGGCGGTCGATGATCATGCCCATCGGCAGCTGGGCGAAGGCATAGGCAATGGAAAACGCCGACAACAGGATGCCCATCTGCGACGGGCTGATCATCATGTCTTTCTGGATCGAGGTGTTGGCGATCGACAGCGCACTACGGTCCAGGTAGTTGACGATGCCAATCAGCAGCAGGAACACGACAGTGATGCGTTGGTACTTCTTCATAGGGTTCATGTGATGACCTTTATTATTATTGTTGCCGCGCTGTCAGCGCCTTGGCGATCCTTCGTTCAAGCTGCGCCCTCCCTGACGCAGCGCACCGCTCAGGGCTGGCGCGCGGTGGTTGCAACGTCAAGCAGGCCGCGCCGGCTGAGGTTGTCGATCAGTGCACGCAGGCCAAAGTCCCACCGCGGTGCCAGGTCGCTGGTAGTCACGCGGTTGCACAGGGTACCCAGGTGCGGGTTACTGATGCTCACCACATCGCCCGGTTTGTGGGTGAAGCCGTTGCCCGGTTGGTCGCGGTCCTGCCTGGGAGCGAACAAGGTACCGAGGAACAGCACCAGGCCGTCGGGGTACTGATGGTTCTCGTTGAGGGTTTGCTGCACCAGATCCTGCGGGTCGCGGCTGATCTGGCGCATGGAGCTGCGACCAGCGAGGATGAAACCGTCTTCGCCCACCACCTGCAAGTCCACTTCGGCGGCGCGCACGTCGTCCAGGCCGAAGCTTTCGTCGAACAGGCGCAGCAGAGGGCCCAGCGCGGTGGAGGCATTGTTGTCCTTGGCTTTGGACAGCAGCAAGGCACTACGGCCTTCGAAGTCGCGCAGGTTGACGTCGTTGCCCAGCATCGCGCCCTTAATGCGACCATCACTGGATACCGCCAGCACCACCTCCGGTTCGGGGTTGTTCCAGTTTGACTTGGGGTGAATGCCGATGTCAGCGCCGTGGCCGACTGCCGACAGCGGCTGGGCCTTGGTGAATACCTCGGCATCCGGGCCAATCCCCACTTCCAGGTACTGCGACCACAGGCCCTGCTCCACCAGCACCTTGCGCAGCGCTTCGGCCTGGGCCGAGCCTGGCACGACGTGCGACAGGTCGGCGCCGATGCGGCTGGCCAGGGTGTCACGGATGGCATCGGCCTTGGCCGGGTCGCCCTTGGCCTGCTCTTCCACCACACGTTCCAGCAGGCTGGTGGCGAAGGTCACCCCGGCGGCCTTCACCGCCTGCAGGTCGATGGGTGCCAGCAGCCATGGCTGTTGCGGGTCGCGCAGGGCCGGGTCGCTGTTGCCCAGCAAGGCTGGCAGCCCGATCAGCGGCTCGGCCAGCGGCAGACTGCGCAGGTAGGCCACCGGGTCGGCCACTTCCAGCAGGGCCGAGACGGTGGCTACATGGGCGGTGATATCGTGCACGGCACCAGCCTTCACCAGCACCACCGCAGGGCCCTGCTGCGGCAGCCAGACCCGCCCTACCCAACTGCCGCTGTCGAACGCGCTGGCATCGTGATTCAGAGGCAGCGGTCGCTTGCCGTTTGCTCGATCGGACATCTGTGTACCCTTACTGTCGTTCATTGGGAAAGTGCCGGCAGTTGCAACTGCACGGCCAGGCGGTCAAGGTCGGCCACCAGCTGTGACGAAAGGCTTGCGCCCCGCTCCAGGGCCTGGCGGCGCAAGGCAAGGCCAGCCTGCCCGGGCAGGCGCACCGGGCGCTCGGGGTCCAGCGGCCGGCTGGCCAGTACCAGCCGGCCAAGGAAGCTGGTTTCGTCGGTGAACGCCTGCAGGCCGCCGAAGAATCGCGGGTCGATGACCACGGCGGTGGCCGAGGCCCCCCACTGGTCGGGTGCATCCTTGCGGCCATGGCCGGCCAACCCCGAGGTCAAGGCTTCGACCAGCAGCGCCAGGGCGAAACCTTTGTGGCCAAAGGCCTGGCCACCCAAGGGCAGGATGCTGCCTTGCGGGCTGCTGAAGAAGTCGTGCGGATCATCGCTCAGTTGCCCGTCATTGCTTACCAGCACCGGGTGCGGCAGGCGGCTGCCAGCGTCGCGACACTGGCCGACCAGGCCGAGGGTGACGGTGGACATGCTGACGTCCAGCAGAATAGGCTCGCCTTGGGTCGGGATACCTGCGGCGATCGGGTTGGGGGTATAGACCGGGTCGACGCCGCCATGGGCGCAGACCAGCCCTACCGACGGGTCCGAGGAATACAGCATGGCCACCAGGCCCTGATCGGTGTAAGGCTTGAGGTAGGCTGCCAGGCAGCCGATATGCGCGGCGCGGCGTACCACGGCAATACCGATGCCTTGCGCAGTGGCGCCCTTTGCCGCGCAGTCCAGGGCACGGCTGACGCAGTACGGCCCCAGCAGGTAGTGGCCATCGAACAGGCTGGAAATGCCACTGTCCGACACCTGTTCCAGTTCTTGCGCGCGGGCCTTGACCTGGCCGCCGAGCATGCCGCCGATGTAGCGGCTGACCAGGTTCAGGCCATGGGTGCGATGGCCCAGCAACTCGCCCTCGAGGAGTACCCGGGTCACGACCTGGGCTACTTCGGTATCGGCGCCGGCCTTTTCGAATAGCCGCTCGACGAAGGTGGTGAGCGCTTGCACGTTGTAATGTGTGGCTTGAGTCATTGCGGTTGCCTCGAAAATGGGACAGGGCTGGCGATCAGGTCACGGCACCGGTCTGCCAAGGCACGAACTCGTTCTGCCCGTAGCCGTGCAGTTCACTCTTGCTGCGCTCACCGGAAGCGATGCGCAGCATCTGTTCGAAGATGAACGCGCCGCGTTCTTCGATGCTGGTGGAGCCGTCGGCGATGCCGCCGCAATTGACGTCCATGTCTTCTTGCTGGTGCTCGAACACCTGGTTGTTGGTGGCCAGCTTGATCGATGGCGCCGGGGCGCAGCCGTAGGCCGAGCCGCGGCCGGTGGTGAAGGCGATCAGGTTGGCCCCGCCAGCCACCTGGCCGGTGGCCGAAACCGGGTCGTAGCCGGGGGTATCCATGAACACCAGGCCTTGGGCGCGCACCGCTTCGGCGTACTGGTACACATCGACCAGATTGCTGGAGCCGGCCTTGGCCACCGCGCCGAGGGACTTCTCGAGGATGGTGGTCAGGCCCCCGGCCTTGTTGCCGGCCGAGGGGTTGTTGTTCAGTTCGGCGTTCATGCGCTGGCAGTAGTCTTCCCACCAGCGGATGCGGGCCAGCAGTTTTTCGCCCACCTCGCGGCTGACCGCACGACGGGTCAGCAGGTGCTCGGCACCGTAGATTTCCGGGGTCTCGGAGAGGATCGCGGTACCGCCGGCGGCCACCAGGCGGTCGACGGCATTGCCCAGCGCCGGGTTGGCGGTAATGCCGGAATAACCATCGGAACCGCCACACTGCAGGCCGACCACCAGGTGCCGCGCGCTGACCGGCTGACGCTGCACCTGGTTGGCCTCGGCCAGCAGCGCTTTGACCTGTTCGATGCCGGCGGCGATGGTTTTGGAGGTACCGCCGATACCCTGGATGGTGAAAGTACGCAGCTGGGCGCTGGCCTGCAGACCCTGGGTTTCCAGCAGGCTTTCGATCTGGTTGGTTTCGCAGCCCAGGCCGATGATCAGCACGGCGGCAAAGTTAGGGTGCATGGCGTACCCGGCCAGGGTGCGACGCAACAGGCCCAGGGCTTCACCGCCGGGATCCACCGCACAACCGGCGCCGTGGGTCAGCGCCACTACGCCATCGATGTTCGGGTAATCGGCCAGCACTTGAGGGTGGATGTCGCGGCGAAAATGGTCGGCCACGGCCCGGGCCACGGTCGCCGAGCAATTCACCGAAGTCAGGATGCCGATGTAGTTGCGGGTGGCGACCCGGCCATCGGCGCGCACGATGCCCTGGAACTGCGCCTCGCTGACGGGCTGCCTGCGGGTATCGACACCGAAGGCGTAGTCACGGGCGAAATCGCCCATCTGCACATTGTGCACATGCACGTGCTCGCCGGCTTCGATGGCCTGCGAGGCAAAACCGATGATCTGCCCGTAACGGCGCAGGGGCTGGCCCTGCTCCACACGTTCGGTAGCGACCTTGTGGCCCGAGGGGATCGGCTGGCGCACGGTGATCGCCTCGGCGTCCAGGCGCAGGCCTTGCGCCAGGGCCTGGCGAGCGATAAGCACGTTGTCCAGCGGGTTGAGGCGGATGACGGCAAGGTCACCGGACTTGGCAATCAGTTGCATGGGACCTCTCAGGGCGGTGCGGCTGGCTTCTTGTCATGGCTGCGACCACTGTAAGAAGCCTTGGGCGACATTCCCAATGAGATGATCCGATCGAACGATAACCCCCAGTTATCGCGAGGAGGTACTTGAGCGTGATTTACAATCGCCTGCGAGGGATATTGGGGCCGCTGCGCAGCCCATCGCCGGCAAGCCAGCTCCCACAGGGATCGCGCCACCTTTGGGAGTTTGAGCAAGACAGTTGCTCTCAAAGGCAGGGCGCAAGCCTCAAGAGGTTCGCTGTGCAGCTACCACAGGTTTGCACATGGCTTGAAGCCTACGCGCTCGGTGTGGGAGCTGGCTTGCCGGCGATGGGCTGCGCAGCAGCCCCAATGGCTTTACCTACTCCTTCTGGCGACGGCGAGCGCCCTCCAGCAGGATCTCGACAAACGCCTGGGCGGAAGCGCTCAGCGGCTCGTCCTTGCGGGTAACCACACCGTACTCCAGCGCATCCAGGTGCAAGGGGCTGCGCAACTCTTTCAGTTGGCCACTGGCCAGCTGCGCGGCAACCATCGAGCGCGGCAACATGGCGATCATCGGCGCCGCTTGCAGCAGTTGCAGGAACATCGGCATGGAGATCGTCTCGACGCAGTCGGCCGGCGTGGCAATGCCAGCAACCCGGAAGGCTTGCTCCAGGCGATTGCGGATCGGCGTGCCCACCGGGTACAGCACCCATGGCCAATCGCCCAGCGCCTCCAACGGCGTGCTTTGCAGCTGGTTGAGCGGGTGATCGCTATTGACCACCAGGCTGAACGGTTCGGGCTCCAGGGGCTGGAACTCGAACAACTGGCTGAAGCGTTCCTCCGTGAAGCGGCCAATCATGATGTCTAGCTTGTTCTGCTCCAGCATGGCCAACAAGTGATCGCTGGAATGCTCTACCACTTCGATCGACAGTAACGGGCTGCGTGCCTTGATCGTGGCGATGGCCTGCGGCAGCACCAGCGCGGTGGCGGCAAAGATCCCGCCGACGCGGATAAAGCCGTGCCCGCCGTTGCGCAAGCGGTTGACCTGATCGACGAACTGTTGCGACTCGGCCAGCGCGCCTTGAGCATAACGCACCACATACTCACCCAGTTCGGTGGGGGGCATGCTACGCGGCAGGCGCTCGAACAGGGCAAAGCCGAACTGCTCCTCGAGGTCACGTAACATCTTGCTCAGTGCCGGCTGGCTGAGGTTCATGCGCGTGGCGGTGGCGTGCATGTTGCGGGTGCGCGCCAAGGTGTCGATCAGCACCAGGTGCTTGTAGCGGATCCAGTTGCAAAAGCTGGAATGGGTCATGTCTGGCGGCATCGACGCAGGGCCTCAGGCAAGTGAAAAGGCAGGGTTATTGCGCCCGCAGGTAGTGCAGCAAGGTGTCCAGAGCCACCGAGTTGGGCCGCGAGCGCAGGGTCAGCACGCCAAGGTTGGCCATGGCCAGCGGCAGCGCCACCGGCAGGATGGCGACCATGCCATAGCGGGCATAATGCTTGGCCACATCATCGGGCACCACCGCAATCATGTCGGAGGCTTCGAGCATGGCAGTGGTAGCCAGGATCGAGGCAGTTTCGACGATATCCAGCGACTGCACCATGCCACCGGCTTGCAACGCGCTTTCGACACGGCGGCGCATCGGGCTGCCGATGGGGTGCAGGATCCAGGTAAGCGCCACCAGGTCGGCCAGTTGCAGCCCGGCAGCATTGGCCAGCGGGTGGCCGGCGCGGGCGATGACGCGCATCTGCTCACCGCCTTCGAACAGTTCGATGTTCAGGTCCTGGCTGTCGCTCTGGTCCGGCAGGCGCCCCACCACCATGTCGAAGTCGCCACGCAGCAAGGCCGGCAGCAAGGTGTCGCTGGTACCGACTTCCAGGGAAATGCGCACCTTGGGGTGAGCGCGCTTATAGGCCAGTACCGCCTTGGTCAGCACGCCCGGCACCGGGCCCATGACACTGCCCACCCGCACCAGCCCCAGGGCCCCGCGCGCCAGCTCGGCAATCTGCGCCTGGGCATGCTCGAACTCATGCAGCGCGTTCTGCGCATAGCGGATCATCACTTCGCCATACAGCGTCGCTTGCATGCCCCGTGGCAAACGCTCGAACAGGCGTACGCCCAGGCGCTCCTCAAGTTGCTGTAGCAACAGGCTGGCTGCCGGTTGCGTGGTGTGCATCGCCGCGGCAGCACGGCGCAGGTTACCGAACTCGCCCAAGGCGTTGAGCAACGTAATCTGCCGGCTGGAGATCTTCAATGCCCCGAGGCTGGCGGGCGCCTGGACGCTGTCGGATGGCAAACGAGACATATCGAATCCGGTATCGCTGGTTAAGAATTGGCGATTATGCCTGTATCGCTCGACAACCTACAGTCAGGTCTTCCAGTGCCTGAACAGAACAAGAGCCGACCATGAGCATACGTATTACCCACCTGAGCGTTCGCGACATTCGTTTCCCCACTTCGCTGTCGCTGGATGGCTCCGACGCCATGAACAGCGCTCCCGACTATTCGGCCGCCTACGTGGTGCTGCACACCGACGTCGAAGCCCTCGAAGGCCACGGCCTGACCTTCACCATCGGCCGTGGCAACGAGATTTGCGCAGCAGCGGTGCAATCGCTGGCGCCGCTGATCGTTGGTCTCACCCTGGAGGAAATCACTGCCGACATGGGTGGCTTCTGGCACCGCTTCACGGTAAGCGACAGCCAGTTGCGCTGGCTGGGCCCGGAAAAAGGCGTGATCCACCTGGCCACCGCCGCCATCATCAATGCCGTGTGGGACCTGTGGGCCAAGCACGAGGGCAAGCCGGTGTGGAAGCTGCTGGCCGACATGACACCCGAGCAGCTGGTGCGCTGCCTGGACTTCAGCTACGTCACCGATGTGCTCACCCCCGAAGAAGCCATCGCCCTGCTGCGCCGCCAGGCACCGGGCAAAGCCCAGCGCGAAGCGCAGATGTTGCGCGAAGGCTACCCCGGCTACACCACGGCGCCAGGCTGGCTGGGCTACAGCGAAGAAAAGATGCGCAAGCTGGCCCGCGAGGCTGTGGAGGATGGCTGGACCCATATCAAGCAGAAGATCGGAGCGGACCTTGAAGAAGACATTCGCCGTGCCAGCATCCTGCGCGACGAAATTGGCTGGGAGCGCACCCTGATGATGGATGCCAACCAGGTATGGGGCGTCGAGGAATCGATCGCCAACATGCGCCGCCTGGCCGCCTTCGAGCCACTGTGGATCGAAGAACCGACCAGCCCGGACGACATCCTCGGCCACGCCACCATCCGCCAGCGAATCGCGCCGATTGGCGTGGCCACCGGTGAACATTGCCACAACCGGGTCATGTTCAAGCAGATGTTCCAGGCCGGCGCGCTGGACTTCTGCCAGCTGGACGCGGCTCGCCTGGGCGGCCTGAACGAAGTGCTGATCGTGCTGCTGATGGCAGCCAGGTACGACGTGCCGGTGTGCCCGCACGGCGGCGGTGTCGGCCTGTGCGAGTATGTGCAGAACATTGCCCTGTTCGACTACATCGCGGTGTCGGCCTCGCTGCACAACCGAGTGCTGGAGTACGTCGACCACCTGCACGAGCATTTCATCGACCCGGTGGTGATCCGCCGCGGGCGCTACATGCCGCCGCAACGCCCGGGCTACAGCATCGAAATGCATGCCGAGACCCTGGAACGCTACCAGTACCCCAACGGCGCAGTGTGGCTCGACATCAGCCGCTCCTGACTCACCTACCTGGGTGTGCCGCCTTTGCGCGGCGCGCCACCAGTACTTTTCATGGGGAAAAAAACAATGACAATCCTCACCGGTACTGCAGCGGCCCCCGCCCCTGCCGCCACCACCGAACAGCGCCTGAACGGCCTGCTGCTGCGCAAATTGATGCCACTGCTCATCGTTGTCTACGTGATGAGCTTCCTCGACCGGACCAACATTGCCCTGGCCAAGGCCAGCATGGGTATCGACCTCGGCCTGTCGGCGGCGGCCTATGGCTTGGGCGCCGGCCTGTTCTTTCTCACCTACGCCTTGGCCGAAGTCCCCAGCAACCTGATCATGCATCGGGTGGGCGCACGTTTCTGGATCACCCGCATCATGATCACCTGGGGCCTGCTCTCGGCGGGTATGGCCTTCGTCCAGGGCGAAACCTCGTTCTACATCATGCGCCTGTTGCTCGGGGTGGCCGAAGCGGGCCTGTTCCCTGGCGTGATGCTGTACCTGACCTACTGGTTCGACCGTGAACAGCGTGCCCGCGCCACGGGTTACTTCCTGCTGGGCGTGTGCCTGGCCAATATCCTCAGCGGCCCGCTGGGGGGCGCCCTGCTGGAAATGGACGGTGTGCTGGGCTGGCACGGCTGGCAATGGCTGTTCGTGCTCGAAGGCCTGCCCGCCGTGGCGCTGGCCTATACGGTGTGGAAGAAACTGCCTGACGGGCCGGCCTCGGCCCCCTGGCTATCGGCCGCCGACGCCGAGGACATCGAGCGCCGCCTGGCCGCCGAACGGGCCGCCGCACCGCAGCAGAGCAAGCTGGGGCAGATGCTCCGCGACCGGCAGATCTGGCTGGCAATCGTGGTGTACTTCGTGCACCAGATTACCATCTACACGGTGATTTTCTTCCTGCCGGGCATCATCACTACCTATGGCGCGCTGTCGCCTTTCCAGGTCGGCCTGCTGACCGCGGTACCGTGGATTGCCGCCGCCATCGGCGCCGCCACCTTCCCGCGCCTGGCCACCTCGCCACACCGGTGCCGCACCCTGCTCTTCTGCGGCCTGCTGACCATGGCGGCCGGGCTGCTGCTGGCGTCGCTGGCCAACTCGTTCATCGGCCTGATCGGGTTTTCACTGACCGCCCTGATGCTGTTCGTGGTGCAGTCAATCATTTTCGTCTTCCCCTCCAGCCGCCTGTGCGGCAGTGCCTTGGCGGCCGGGTTGGCCTTTGTCACCACCTGCGGCCTGTTTGGCGGTTTCGTCGGGCCATCGGTGATGGGCCTGATCGAGCAGACCACCGGCAGTACCCGTAATGGCTTGTGGATCATTGCCGCGTTGCTGGTGGTGGCCGCGCTGGTCAGTACCCGCTTGCGGCAGGGGCAGGAGCAAGCGAATCGCTGACAGGAGGCACGCATGGAACAACACACGAATCATTGATTCAGTGGGGCCTGTGGGAGCGGGCGTGCCCGCGAACACCGGCGAAGCCGGTGCCATGCACCGTGTTGTACGCTTCGCGGGCACGCCCGCTCCCACAGGGTATGCGACACACGCTTGAGCATTGCTCCCTGCGCGACAGCGCAGCCCAAGCAACCCCGGCGGCTCAAGGTGCAACTCCGACGGGCCGGCCGCAGCGCAGTTCCAGTGCCTGGGCCAGGCGATTTACCGCCTGTTGAAGTTCCTCCGGCTGCTCACCCAGCCATACCAACGCCAAGTACTGCTGGTAGCGCCCCTGCAGGCTGAACTGTTCACCCGGCAGTGCATGCAGTGCTGACCCAGCCAGTGCTTCAGCAATACCCGCCCATTGCAGCGGCTGGTGAAAGCGCACCCACAGTGTCCGTCCACCCTCCGGCACTTCCAACGCAACCCGCTGGCCGAACTGCTGCTGCAGCGCACGCGCCAGGCATTGCATGCGCTTTTGCAGGTCTGTGCGCAACCGCACCAGTTGCGCCTCGATCTCACCTTTGCCCAGCATGTGCGCCAGCGCTTGCAGGCGCAGCGGCGCAAGCCGAAATGCACGCTCAGCGAACGCCCTGGCCAGCAACGCATCATGGCCCAACAGGTAGGCATAGGGCGCCTCGCACCCCACTGCTGCATCGAACGCCCCCATCACCAATAGCCAGCGCGGGTCGACCCAGTCGCGCAGGCGTGTATTTGGCGGCCCGCTGTAACAGTGCTCACTGTCCATGTCGTTTTCCAGCAACCATACAGGATGCTGGCCAAGCAACTGGCCAAGCTGCTGCTGGTAATGCCGTGACACCAGCCGGCCCTGCGGCATGCCAAGGCACGACGGCATGACCACCATGCACACCGGCTCACTGCCCAGCAGCCGGGCCAGGGCGCGCACATCGGGGTTGCCGCGGGAATCCAGTGGCACCTCCAGCACACGCATGCCGGCACGTGCCAATGCGCGCAACACCTGCCAGCAACAGGGCGAGTGCACCACCACGGTTCCCCCTTGCAGGTCCAGCGCCGCCAGTAACGTCTCCAGCAACGCCTGCACATCCGGGGCGAGTTGAACGTCCTCGGCACGCCAATACTGGTTGGAGGAACGGGTATAGCGCTCGGCGACGGCATTGCGCAGACGGGCGCTGCCAGGCGTGTCCCACGGGGCAACACCCTGCGAGCGCTGACGTGCAAGGCGCCGTTCGTGGGTGAACAGGGCCCGCTCCAGCATCGGCTGTGCCGGCAAGGGTGCCTGACGGGGCATGGCCACAGCATCCCCCTTGGCAGCGCCCTGTACGAAATAGCCCGACCTCGGCAGGCACTGCACACGGCCCTCTTCCTCCAACAGGCTGTAGGCGCTCTGCACGGTGGCCAATGACACCCTCAGCCGCCGGGACAACGCGCGCAACGAGGGTAAACGGCATGTGGCGCTGCCTGGTGCCTGGTCGATCAAGGCTTCCAGGTAGCGATAGACCTTGCGATAGGCGAATTCGCCAGGACCAGATGGCTCCATCAAGGCAGCCCTGCATGACCACGCCGCCGATCCGACGCCTGCCGTGGCAGCAACCGCAGCTGTATATCGCGACGGGCCAGGTGGCTCATCAGGCGCCAGGCGCTTAGCGGCAGGCGCCCGTCATAGATCATTCGCAGTTGGCTCAGCGGCAGACCACTGGTGTTCACCAACCAGTTCTTGACTGCATCAGGGCAGGGTTTACCCTGCAAGGCCCGATGCAGGTAAGGTAGCGCCACCAGCATGTCGGCATGCCGGCATTGCAGAAAGCGCTCGAGGTTTTTCCCCTGCCTCGCGAATGGGCTGAACAGCAGACACACCTGTTGGATCTGGGTGATGCCGTAGGCCTTGCCGAACTGCAACTGATACACATCACGCCGCTTGATGCCCTCCGGCTGACCTGCCAGCCGCAATGCCGGGCGACTGGCCTGTGGCGCCAGACTACGTGCGTGCAGTTCGTGCAATTGCGCCGCGGCCAACGGTTCTACGAACGCGGCCAATGGCAAGGCATCCTGGGCAGCCTCGAAGCAACAACCGAGCATGGCGTCGAGCTGCTGCTCTTCGAGCAACGGCGGTAGCAAGTCATCAATGGTAATTACCCGCACCGGCGTACCCTGCACCACAGCCGCCGATATCGCCCCCGCCATGGGGGGCACCGGAACCCCGACGCTACCGTTCAGCCGACTCAGCCCGTGGGCCAGCGCCGCCAGGCATTGATGCACGACATGCGGACCACCCTCCCCTGCAAGGCGCAGACTGCGTCGGGCCCAGGCCAGGTACCGGCGCCGCTGGCGCGCGGGGATGGCGGTGATCAATACATCCGCCGGTGCCTGTGCCTGCAGCGCGGAACCCAGGGCACCCGCCAGTTCCAGGTGCAGGCGGCTACCGAGCAGTGCTTCGGGCCTGGCGTCGACCAGATGACCGAATACCAGCATGGCGTCCTTCGCCAACAGCCAGCGCTCGGGCGCGGCAGCGGGGTGCCGACTGAACGGCACCACTTCACGCCCCTCGACCATCTGCAACTGTACCCGCGGGTCATCCTGCATGAACAGCGCACTGAAGCTGCGCTCATGGCCTTCGAGTGTGACGCTGCCAGGCACGGGCAGGCTGACCACCAGCACCCTCAGCTGGAAGGTTACCGGCGCACGCAAGGCGATACTCAGTTGCGCGGCACGCAACATGGCCAGCAGCCGGGTGCTGTAGCGATCGTTGCCTTGCAGCACCAGCAAGCGAAAAGTGCCGATGTACTCGGGCCCGCCGGCAGCAACCAGCAGCCGTTGTATCAGCAACTGCAAGGAAGCCCGCTGCGCTTGTGACATATGGCTGAGCAAGCGCTCGAGTACTTGCTGGTAGATATAGTGCATTGCCTGGTCGTGAATAACAGTCACGTAATCACCTCATCAACTTCTTGCAGCCAGCGCACTGTGAACACAAGACCTTTGCGTCAACATGCCTTGAACTTGGCCAGCAGATATTCCCTACAACCAAATGGAAGTAATGACGTAACCAGTCACTGTCGCCATGCCATCGAGAAAAATGCGTCGCGGCGACGCCCTGTCGCTGCCCCATACCGCCCTGACCCGGGCATAGCCATGCTCATTCCACGCTCCTTGCGCGAACCATCATTGAGCCATTATCGAGGGATGCAAGGTGAATAGAAGATACAGATCAGGGTAAAAAAACCATTCAATCAAAGTGAAAAAACACATTGACCGCCTGGCAAAGAGAGTTCAATCAAAAAAATTTTCCTGAATATTTCCTCGAACCGCTGAGTGGTCGCGCTAAATGTAGTCCACTTCACTATTTATTGTAGGAACATTCTTCTTTTTGAGTATCAACCAAACCTTACCGGCAGAAAAAACCCGGGTCTCTGCCCGGGTTTTCCGATAATGCAAACAGCCATCAGTGTTTAGCCATGTCCAGCACCACACGTCCGCCACACGGGCATTGGTCCATGTAACGATGTGCCTCTACCACCTGCTCGAACGGATATACCTTGATGATTTGCGGTGTCAGCAACTGGTCGGCGGTGAACTGGTTGATGTCGCGCAGGGCGCGCTGCAGCGCCACCTGGTCCTGGCTGATGCCCAGCTCCGGCTTGCCGGTGAAGTTACCAATGCAATGCACATAGAACTGAATGTTCTTCTGAAACGCCGCACAGGCCGGGAACGGCGTCTGATTGCCGCCTTGCAGGCCATACAGCACCAGGCTGCCACGCGGTGCCAGCACATCGCCCAGCAGCGACATCTGCGGCCCGCCCATGCCATCAAGGACCATGTCCACGCCGCGGCCATCGGTGTACTTGCCAATCTGCAGCAGCAGGTCCTGCTCTTCGGTGACAATCACCTTGTCGGCGCCCAGGCCCAGCAGGTACTCCCGCTGCTCCGCCTCCTTGGTGGCGGCGAACACCTTCAGCCCCAGGGCCTTGCCCAGTTGCACGAAGGCAGGGCCCGCGCAGTGGCTGGCATCGGTAACCAGCGCGGTCTGCCCGGCCTTGGCCCGAGCCAGGTCGACGTAGGCGAAATAGGCGATCAGCAGCGGCGTATAATGCACGCTGGCCTCGATCGGGGTGAGCACATCCGGATAGCGGGTAATGGCCGTACGCGGCAGCACGATGACATCGCCATACACGGGGTGGTCGTTGGCACTGGTGGCCGGGAAGCTGGCAACCCGGTCGCCCACGGCAATATCTTCAACCCCTTCGCCGACCGCGGTCACCACCCCGGCCATCTCGTGCCCGATCCCCGCCGGCAGGCGTGCCTGGGACGGTGCCAGGTTCTGGCGCCAGAGCACGTCATACCAGCTGACGCCAACCGCCTCGACGCGAACCTGCACCTCGTCGGCAGCGGGTGACGGTTCGGCCTGCTCCTCGCAACGGAGCACATCGGCAGCGCCGAACTTGTGGAACCGGATCATGCGGGACATCGCATACCTCGCCTTTGTGAACCTCTAATTACCACTGACTTTATCCGGGCTTTGCCGGTTAGACCATCAGTGGCTATTAATAGTCGACATGCCTGTCATCGATTGGGCACCTGACTTTCCATGCGATTGGTCCCTTTAAACCCGTGCAGGGTACCAGCCTTTGGCCTTAAGATTCACCTCTGCCCACTTTAGGCGAAGCGCACCCGATGAATCGAAACGACCTGCGTCGTGTAGACCTCAACCTGCTGATCGTGTTCGAAACGCTGATGCACGAGCGCAGCGTGACCCGCGCCGCGGAAAAACTGTTCCTTGGCCAGCCCGCCATCAGCGCCGCCCTGTCGCGTCTGCGCAGCCTGTTCGACGACCCGCTGTTCGTGCGCACCGGTCGCAGCATGGAGCCTTCGGCCCGGGCCCACGAAATCTTCGCCCTGCTGTCCCCGGCGCTGGACTCGATTTCCACCGCTGTCAGCCGCGCCGCCGAATTCGACCCGGCCACCAGCAATGCGGTGTTCCGTATCGGCCTGTCGGACGACGCCGAATTTGCCCTGCTGCCGCAGTTGCTCAAGCGCATCCGCGCCGAAGCGCCAGGTATCGTCCTGGTGGTGCGCCGGGTCAATTACCTGCTGATGCCGACACTGCTGGCCTCGGGCGAGATCTCGGTAGGGGTCAGCTACACCAGTGAACTGCCAGCCAACGCCAAGCGCAAGGTGCTACGCCGCAGCATGCCGAAACTGCTGCGTGCCGACAGCGTGCCCGGCACTATCACCCTGGACGACTTCTGCGCCCGCCCGCACGCACTGGTTTCGTTTGCCGGGGACCTGTCGGGGTTCATCGACGAGGCGCTGGAGGCGATCGGCCGCAAGCGCCATGTAGTGCTGGCGGTGCCGCAGTTCAATGGGCTGGGGAGCTTGCTGGCGGGCACCGATATTGTCGCTACGGTGCCGGACTACACGGCGCAGGCGCTGACCGCAGCGGGTGGGTTGCGGGCCGAGGACCTGCCGCTGGAGGTGCGCAGTTTCGAACTGCATATGGCCTGGCGCGGGGCGCAGGACAAT
The DNA here is from genome assembly GCA_029953615.1 of Pseudomonas putida. Taxonomy (NCBI): domain Bacteria; kingdom Pseudomonadati; phylum Pseudomonadota; class Gammaproteobacteria; order Pseudomonadales; family Pseudomonadaceae; genus Pseudomonas; species Pseudomonas putida. The sequence continues at coordinate 5,630,673 of CP124529.1, forward strand.
GACCCGGCAGAACGGTGGTTGCGGTCGCGGATACAGATGTTCTTTGGCGACTCTGAGAGTCTTTAGGCGCCGTCGGGCAGGCTGTTCAACTGATCACTTCTGTCTTTTCATGGACCGTGAAGCTCCATTCACTTCCAGTGGATTGCTACATTAGGGGCACATCTGAGGGTATGCTTTGGATGGTTTGAAAATGATGCCCCCAATGTAAGGTCCAACTGTAAAGGGCCGGCGCCATATCCACGGGAATGCGCGCAGACGCGCAATCTTGGAATGCCCGGCATCGCTCCCACGGGTTCATCTCCATGACGATGTCAGTCAACAGCAAACCGCAACAGGTACCGATGCCATTCCTGGCATTGGAGCCTATGCGCCTCAAAATCACCTGCACACAGTGCCAATGCAGGTATGGCGTGATTGACTCCGCCTACTTCTGCCCTGCGTGTGGTCACAACGCCGCAGACACCAGTTTGAGCAAAGTATCAGTGGGATCAAGAAGACTATTGAGCAACTGGATGTCGTCAAGTCAGCAATTCCCGACCGTGATGCAGCGGAGTACACCACTCGACTGCTCATCGAAAATTGCCTGCAGAATGCAGTGACCGCCTTCCAACGTGTGATGGAAGCACTCCATGGCTCGCTCAAGCTTGGACACCAAGTGAGGCGAAATGCTTTCCAGAATCTTGTTGAAGGTAGCCAGCTTTGGGCTGACACAATCGGCACCCGCTATGAGCAGCTCCTAACAATCGAGCGTCTTGAACGGCTGACAATCTTGTTCCAACAGCGCCATCTGCTGGCCCACACCCAGGGCATCGTCGACGAGGACTACGTAAAAAAGAGCGGGGACAGCCGTTATCGAGCGGGCCAGCGCATTGTGGTCAACAGTGATGATGTTTCGAAGATTGTCAGTATTCTTGAGCAACTGACCACAAGTGTGCGCAAGGCTATTGAATCGATTCCATCCCCCACTGCTAACGAGGCGGAGGGGAGCTCTCAGGGATAAACGTTCCAACCCGGCCCATTCATTTCTGAGATAGGTACAGCCTGAGGTGGTAGGCCACGAAGGCGTCACCCTTTGGATGCAAAACACACAGAACCGATCTAAGCCGATTCACGCAGGGACGCCTCACTTGCCTCAACGCTACTGCTGCACGCCGAAGCTCACTGGTGTACCCCGTCCACCTCAACACCACTGCCATCTCGTTCTCGGGAGCAGCTACGGTTGCCAGAGCACCTCGTCCTTGGGAAAAACACAAAGCGGTTTTCAACGGTCTACCTGGGTTATTCGTCACGCCGCCACCGCACTGAGTACAAATGTTCTCCTATCGGGTCTCGCAGGATATACTGTATGTATCAACAGTAAGTCAACCTGTCGCACCTCCCCCCATCCGGCTCGCCACATGGGGCTGCCGTTGATAGAGCGCAGATGACTCTAGCGCAGTGGGTTCAACGTGAAGGTCACTGAAGACACATACAGATGGAGGAACCGTCAATGTCACTTAAGTCGTCGTTCGCCACCGTACTCAAGACGCTTAGAAGCAAGCGAAACATCTCGCAGCGCAACTTCGGCGACACGAGTCGCACTTATCTGAGTAAGCTTGAAGGCGGTCACTGCAGCATTACGCCGGACAAGCTTGACCAACTCAGCCAACGGCTGGAGCTGAGTCCATTGACAATGTTGGCACTCACCTTGAGCCTGGAGTCTGGCAAACCTGCAGTCGAGCTCATTGATCACCTGCGGTTGGAGATTGAAGACCTGGAGAGCGATGGAGGTATCCCAGGACTGGAACAGGCAATGCGTGGTCTTTCTGCTCGTCTGCCTCACATAATCCAGCCCTCCCATGCTCCCCAGGCGCTGCCATCAGAGATCTGCTTTCCAGCGTCTTAAGCTACAGGGCACCATACTCGTGCCACGGGCGCCCTGTAAAAAACGCACATCGCTGTGATCCCCGCGATACCCTGGTGAATCTGCTGCCCCCCCTGCCACCCTGCGACAGCAGCATAAAGCCCATTTCAAGCATGGCGGGATCTGCTGCCCGCTCAATCTGGACAATTACACGCTCGTACTGCGTGCCTTGCATGGCACGCGTCCCTAGCCACCGCCCATCTAGGGCAAGTAAGCTCCAGAGCAGATAGCCAAATGCCATATTCTGCTAAGGAAGACAGGATGCTAGATACACGCCGCTCCATGCCTGCCGTGCTGGATCGCCACATCGAGAAAGAAGAGGATGACGCCTTCGGGCACCGGCACTACGCGCAGGCCCTCCGGAGCTTGATTGAAGATGAAGGTCATCAGCCACCATTCAGCATCGGCTTGCTAGGCGGCTGGGGCACCGGTAAGAGCTCCATCAAAGAGATGTATACGCACGCCTTGGCTGATGACACCTCGACAGCGGGTGGACGCCGCCCGCGCAGTCAGCGTTTCAAAAGCATCACGTTCAACGCTTGGAGATTTGGTGGCAAGGAACAAGACATCAAGCGCGCCCTCCTACGGCACGTGTTCCTGGAGCTGGGTGGCGATGAGAGCAAACTTCATGATGACCTCTACCGCAATGTGACCCACACAGAGACGGTCAACAAGGGTGTCGGTGAACTGACCAAGCAACACCTGATGAGCTGGGTTGCCCCTGTACCGGCGTTCCTGATCGCAGTGATCACCTATCTGCTCTTCGTAGCCGCAGGCTTGAAATGGCTACCGCTGGAGAATGCCATCGTCCAGTCGCTTTTCGTTGCTGCGGTCACTGGGATTTATGCTTACCTGATCAAGGTGATGAAACCGACGGCAGTCAGCCCCTTTAATACCGTCACTCGCGTCCATCTGCCCAGCGCCAGTGCTGAGCAGTATGAAGAGATGCTGTTGCAGCAGTTGCGCAAGTTCAAAGCGTCGAGAAGTAATGCGGTACCCTACGAGCGCCTCGTCATTTTCGTGGACGACCTCGACCGACTCTCAGCGGAAGAAATGGTCTTGGGCCTGGATGCCGTGCGTACATTCATGGAGATCCCGGTCAACAAGCTTCCGGACAACCTCGGCCTGGTATTCGTGATTTCATGCGATGAGGGCAAAGTTGCGGATGCGCTCTCGCGCCGACGCGGCAACCCTGAGCAACCAGGCTCAGTGTTCAACCCCACCGATGCTCGGCGTTACCTTGATCGCATTTTCCAGTTCAGGCTGGAGATTCCGCCTCCGCCGCGAAGCGACATGCGCCAATTCGCGCTTTCCAAGCTTAAGAACTTCCCAGACCTGGTGAAAGACATCTCCGATAGAGGCGCCTCGGTTGAACAGGTGGTGGATCGGATGATTCACATCAACGTCACCGATCCGCGTAATGCCCTTCAGATCGTAAACGCATTCACCCAGACTTGGTGGCTTGCAAAAGAACGCGAGCTTGGCGCCATTGGCAGTGAGCGACCTGGCGGCCTGCATGAGGGTGCCGTCACAAACTACCCGGTTGCGCTAGGGGCATTGAGTGCCGCACGTGTGAGCTTCCCGGGATTTTACCAAGACCTGCAAGGTGACCCGCAGCTGCTGGAGCGCCTCACGAACTTGATGGTCAGGCAGGCGCTGCTCGATGACGAGCCTCTCGAAACTCACCATGTACTTAAGCGCTATGTGACTCAAGAAGAGGGAGCGGAAAAAACCAGCGTGCTCGATGGGCAGCGCGATCTGCGTCAGTTCCTGGCCAGCCTGGTGGGCATTCAATGGCCGGGCTCGCTGCAGAGCCTGTTGTTGCTGTCCGAGGACTTCGCGACAAGACAATACGGCCCCCATGCTGCACGGATCTATGGCTACCTGGTCTCCGGAGACACACAGGGCTTCCTGGAGGCCCTTTCTCCTCGTGCCAACGAGTCCTTGAGCGATCAAGAGACTCAGCTGTTGCACGGCATGCTAAGCGAGCTGCATCGCACTGAAGACACGCTCAAGTTCAACGCGATGCGTGTTGTGGCCGACATCATTGATCGCTTGCCGCCGCGTACCCGCGATCTGGTACTGGGGATTCTGAGCAACGACATCGTGACCTCTGACAGTCTTCGCTCACTGCTTGGCGTAGAGAAGATCGGTCGGATCACCGCTATCTCGAATCCAACGGATCAAAAGCAGATAGCCTCGGTGTTGATCGACGAGCTGCTGACGCCTGACAAAGCCTGCACCATGCGCCTCCAGTCGGGTCAGATGCCCAATCTGGAAGAAACCATCATCATGGTTGAAGGCGCATCGCAGATAGTGCTCAGCGTGTTTTCCGCTCATGGTCTTGGGCCGGCAGCGAAAGACCGGCTCATGCAATGGCTGTCCAGACGCACAGTAAAAACAGGCTCTGGCTCAATCACTCTCCCGTTTAGCCACCTGCAACGCTGGATGGATGAGTTCGAGACGTCGTTGCTACCGGAGATCGGAACGGCGTACGTAAATCAGTTGATCACTGCGCTACACGGCCATGAAGAACCGCACGATGAAGACGATCTGATTGACGGGCTGGATATGCAGCAAACGACTGACAGGATCAACTCCGTCTGGGATCGCATGTCCAGCGAAGGTGATGAAAGCCGTGATGAGCTTTGGGAGCAGGTGACCAACCTTTCGAACATGAGCGCACCGCTCATCATCGGCTGCGTGATCCGAGCACTGGAGCAATACGTTCCTTACTCAGACGAAGAGCAGTTGCTGAAGTGCCTGGCTAGATTCAGCATCCGAGTAGCTGACCTCGATAACGAGACCATTGATTACCAACGCGCATTCCGGTTGATTGTGGATCTCGGTGCTGAGCGCAAACCGTACTTCAACGACGAATGGCGGGAGAGCTTTACCGATTTTGCGATCTCGTTGAGTACCACTGATGGCTATGCCGATGATGCTGCTGAGGTGCTACGCAAATTTGTGGTGGATCATCCGCGCAGCCTTGCGAGAGTGCTCGATCATTGGATCAGGAGACCCCTTAGCGCCATTCCTGGCGTATGCCGCAATCAGCTGTTTGAGGTATTCGGATCACTCTACGAGCACGACCAAACCTCGCTCGTCAATCAACTGACCACGCTCGTAAGCAGCCAAGAGCTGGATGATGCGCAAGGGGCGCTCTACACAGACGCAGCCACGCATATCCCCTTGCAATACTGGAGCGACAAACTGCTACGCCCTCATGTGGATGCGCTGATGTTGGCGGCCCCAAGCAAAATAGCCTCATGGGACAACGTGCTGCGACAGCTTGTCCCAGGCATTTCACTGGTGTTCATGCAGGCCACTCCGACAGTGTTGGGGCCAGCGCTGCAGAAATTGTTCAGTGGTGCCAAGGGACACAAGCATGCCTTCGAGAGTCTGCACAAGCACTTCTGCGGGCGTTGGCCAACGATTGAGCAGCTTCCCCACGGCTACTCTCCTCAAGCGCTCTTCAACGAAGCAAGGCAGCAGGCCTCATCATCACCAGGCATTGTCGGCAAATACACGCTAGCGTCCATGGAAAGCATGATCACCGGCGGTATCGTTCCATCGACACAAGGTGCTCAACTGGTGGACACAGCATGTGCCGTCTGGCAACAAAATCCCGCACAAGCCATCGACTCCCTGACATCCGGGCATGTAAGGCTCAGCAGCCCTCAGCTCACTACGCTGGCTGATGGTGTCGACTTCAACAAAGCAGTACAGGTTGAGATGCTTGAACGCGCCTGGACGGCGTTGATTCCCGAGTTGCCGGTGGACGAATACGTGAGCGCTGGCAAAGCAGTATTGCTGAAAGGCCCACGGGGCAATGTGAACGACCCTGATCTTGCCTTCTCCATCTGGTGCCGCGCGCTCAAAATCGAAGCATTCAACAACCTAAACTCCATGCTGTTGCACAGCGAGATCACTGATGAGCAACGCAAAAGGGTTTACGGTCACATTTTCCGCGCCTACATGGATGAGAAGGAGTCGAAGGAGCTGCCAGCACTGGCACTTCAACTGCTGAAGATTCCGGAGAGCCCTCTCACTTGGACAGCCGTCAATGAGCTGCGCTCTGAAATCAAAGATCGGCTGCCTAGTCATGAAGAGCGATTGGCATATGCACGTCTTCTGCTGCGTGAGATTCCGAATGCGGCTTCAGATACGGCCAAAGGACACATTGCTGCCTGGGCAAGAGCGTTCGGAACCGAAGCGCTGCTCAAGGAGCTTGATCCGGCACGGTTATCAGAAGCCGATCTGCAAATCATCAACACTGCTTTTGGCACAAGCAAGCCTATGGCTGGCCTGCTGAAGCGCTGGCTCAACCGGAACTGAAAAGCCGACAGCTCCAGATGGGCGGGCAACCTATGCCCGCCCTCGCCGTCGACTAGTGATCGATCAGGATCTCAAGGGTTGTAGCCCACAAGTTTTTCATCTGTATCAAAATCGACCCACTTGACCTGGTGAATTCGGATCTCCTCCCGATCCAGAGCCAGTGCAGGTTCGTAGCGAGGTACCGGAGGAATCTCATCCCACCAGCTCGGCTGATCCTCGCCCTTCTTCTTGGCCGCCCAGATCTGTGGACTGTAGTACTCACCCTCATCTACAGGTTGCCGAAGGGAGGCGAACTCAGCTTTGTACTTAGAGTCGGTATGGTGCACACCGGATGCCTTATTAAAGAGGATCACGTTGTGTCCAGGTGCGACATCATCACGCTTACCCAGCTGGATTGACGGGAAGTAGATGCCGTCCAAGTTGAGCGTAGGATGCATCGACAGGTAGTCGGCGATCGCCTGCGTAATCAAGTAGCCGTGATCCGCCAGATCCGGCATCACTGGTATCAACAACTGGTTTTTCAGGCTCGCTAGAAAAGCGGCTCGCTTCGCCTGCTCGACGCGTTGGGGGTCAAAGTAGCTGATGCCGACTATCAGGACGCGTTTTGTTCAACGCCCCCAAATTGAGCAACCGCAGTGGGCGAGTCACCTGGAACGCGGCGGTTACCACATAGCTTCCAACAGGTGGTCGAACCTCAGCAATGGCGGTTCTGTCGTTTGTAGCGCCATAAAACACTGAGACGCCTTTGGCATTCATCCGTCCTGCGGCCCCTACTCCCGACGGAGGTGGCCCTAAGAAACGCTCAGGATGGAGCAATGCTTCCTCAACACTGCTATCAGAGGAAAACACTCTCGCCCGTTTAAAGGTATGCAGGGGTTGGCCAGGGCCGATCGTGAATATGGCTGAGCGTGATCCGCGAAGGTGCAATTGATCGACCTTGCCAAAGACCTGCTCAAGAACACGCGTGACAGCTGGGTTCACGAACCGTGCTTCCTCGCGGAGGCTACGCTCCATCTCCCTCCACTCATACGTCATGTCGATGCTCGCTGAAGCGCCCTCTCTGAAGTACGGATCCTCATCTCTCCAGCCGTCCCAAAGGACTTCACCGATATCGTTTATCAGCTCATCCGAACAGCCAAGTACACGGTGAAGCACGTCCGTCCAGTGCTCCCCGATCGGCGCGTGGTTGTGGAGGTAAACCGAACGCGGCTGTTCGACGACCTCAAACGAAGAAAGCGCAGACTCCCGACACTGCTCGATGAGCGCCTCAAGCGGCACGACACCACTCTCCTTCTGACAGTAGCTACACTCGTCGGTATCATCGAAGTCCAAGTAGTCTTGGAGATAGCGTTCAACAACGCATTCTGAGCATACAAATTTCAACATACTGCCTCCCTTGGCCTTAAGCACACTTGGGCCCCAAATCTGCGATACTACTGGATCACGCTATTAAAGACTGCTCATCAATTTTCGTCGTTTACCGCGCACGGGCTAGGCAACAGCCCATTGCTACAACCTTAAGTGCTTGGTAAGCAGCGGTCATGGCAGTGACTACTCTAACTGTTCGACCACTCTAGAATGAGTCCACCTATGTCTGCTTCAAAGGCATCCGCTTAACCATCTTGCTGTTCATCGTCAAACAGGCTCCCGACTCGGAAGCCCATCTAGACAGATCTGTGCCCTCTAAAGATTTTGGGCACAGCAACGTAACACCACCCAAAGTAAAAAGCACAAGCCCTTCTACTACCGGATAATTCCTTTTCGTAACAACGTTCCCCCAGCTCCTATCAAAATCTTCTGCAGCATAGGTTTCCTTCAACATATAAGGAAACACCCGCACATCCTTAATACCTGCTAGAACTGCCGCCTGATCGACCGCAGCGGGCACAGCTGACGGCACAATAACGAGCGTACCAATTATCAGAGCCACAACACCAAAAAATGCGTTGCGCACCCGAACAAAGGTCTCACCCCTTGACACATAGAATGCGATAGCGGGAACAAAACCAAGGATGGTAATAAATATCGAAATAAAAACAGCCTTACTCACACCGCCTTGACTGTAAAACAACGAAGGCGTGCTCAAAAAACAGCTAGCATTGGAAAAGTGGCAGCGATCGCTGCCACCCAGGTAGCCATAGCCAAAGCAGACATGTGCTTCAGGTGGATAACCCCAAAGCAATGGACAGCCTTATCACCTGAAATAGCCTTATCGAGCAGAACAGTGAACTTGGGAATGAAAAACAATACAAGCATACCTATCACCACCCATACAGCGGAGTCGACAAACACAGGGACTACACTTGTATTATGAGTCAGCAAGGTCGAGCAAACTGTCGCGACAACGCCAGCAAGCGTGGGGATAAGCAGATAGCCCGCCATCGCACGCTGGACGTCCGGTGTTTTTTTGAACAGATTGACGGCAACTGCGTATGAAGCCGTAGTTAAGAGAAGAAGCAGCAGATAAAAAATCAGCAACAGACTTGACACAACGACCCAAGGCCATACCTCCGAAGGTGCCGCCAAAGCCTTACCTATCAATTCGGGCGATCCAATTTCATGCAAATAGGCAAAAATAACGACGAAAGCTGCAAGCGCCCCCACAGCTGTCACTGTAGCGCTTGCTGACACCAGACTCCCCAACGCCCTCCAAACATTAATACCTTGAAGACTCATGGGAACTCCGCTTTTTAAATCCGACATTACTAAATTCACCTCCATTCAATTAATTTCCACCACGCGCCCAAAAAAACCAATGAAAACCACCTCTCACAAGTTCATTGGGCGCACGGTAAAGAGACCGATCCGATACGACGGATTGACATGGGTAGCTACGCCCTATCCCTTAGATGGAAATAACTTTGTAGCAGTCCGAACACAAATGTACTCCTCACTGCTAGCCAACTGCGACGCTCACAAATTCTCGATATTCCCCGAACCGCTCAAGACCTGCACACCACGCTAGAATGAGATCGCTTCCCCACCTCACGTGGTGATGAGTACCCGTTCGCCCTGCACCGTGACTAACCCCACCTCCGTGCGGATATCAAGATACTCATAGATCGCACGGACTTTGCTCACGAAAGGCTGCGTCGCCACTGAGCAGAACATTGGTGAATATCGCCGTAGACGCATGCGCCGCATCGCTGATTGACGCGATGTGACGGTTTTCCTTGTCTAGCCGGCTATCAGGGTTGTACCCAATGACGTTGAGGACGTTATAGATGCTAGTCACTTTCTCGAACCGGTAGAGCTCGCGACCATGGATCGGACTGGCTGAAATGCCGAGGAAGTTTTCGATCGTGAACCCTCTGTCCTTGTAGCCGTCAAGGTTCTGGTAACGTGCCCAGATTTTCTTGATGACATTGGGCGCTTCAATGTTGTTCAGTTGCACGGGCCCCGCCCCAACTGCTTCACGGTACCCCTGGATACCAGATTTCGCACCCGATTCATCGATGTGCTTGGTCATCTCCTGCGCCGACAGTTGCGTGGCCTTTTCGTACGCCCTCTGGGTGATCTCAATATACTGATCGGCTGCAGCGACCAGTTCCGGATGTGTGTCCGCCAAGGCTGCCGCTCCGTCAGCGACCATCTTCATCAACCCTTTGAATGCCTCCGTTTGTTCGGCGGCGATGTCCTCAAAACTGTTGTCTTTGCGTCCACCGAACATCTTCAGAGTGGTCTAATGAGCTGAGGCAAGCATCTGATCGAAGAATGGTGCAGTAGCGACGTACTGCTCAAAGGCAGCCACGGGAGGCGTTGAGGCGAGAAACATCTGCCCTGTCGGCTGGAACGCGCTATCAACGTCATGCTTGAGGATCATGGCATTGAACCTGGACAGAACCTCCAAGAACTTGTCAGGCTGCCCACTGCGTTTTATCTCCCGCAGGGTATGGTCGGAATATACGATCTGAAAGTCTTTGGAGAACTGGGTGAAAAACGCCGGATCTCTCTGCTTAACGGCCAGATCGATTACATTTTGATCAAAGTAGACCGTGGGTCTACCGTTGTACATAGGCCATTCTTGCTGCTCATCCATACCCTTACCCCTCATCCTTTATTAGCGCGTCTGCCGCGCAACCCTAGCCGTAGACCTCATTGGGAGGAAGACCAAGCCTTCCAGTCAGTCATTCATATCATGAAAAACCGTCGTGGTTATGGATGACGCGGAGGGTCGTTAGACACCTCATAAATAAAGCGATTGCAAATGGTCACCGGCAAGCCGCACAGCGGGCCAGCGCACAAAGCCCAGCGCACGTCCTTCATAACCCACCCGCAAACCACTCGACGAGCGCTCAATTTCGCATCAGCAACATACCCACAATGACGATTGTGAACGCAACAACGCTGAAGCTACTGCCCCACGCCCTTGCTTGGAGCTCTGAATCAGCCTCTAAAATTCACAAATATCGATTCCTCACTATTCAAGCGAAATTTTTTAGAGGTATAATCCCGTCATTCGAAACCCGAGAACCTCCATTCATGACCAAAACCCGCCAACCCACCATTCCCGAGCTGTTGATTCACCATGTCCCTCGCAACCTTGCCATGGGTATCGAGGACGCATTTGAAGCAGGTGCGCTCCGCGCGTACCTGGATACGAAAGACATGGACGACAACCACCGGAAGAATGCGCTGGGACAGATGCGGGCCTTCCGCATGAACGAGTCCTTTGAAGAGACGTTGCGTGCCGCCGACGCAGTCCATACGCCCCTCAAGGGTAACGGAGTCGTCTTGGGCCACGCCGGCATCTTCAAGTTCGGTCGGGTGAACATGTGCTCCACGTTGTGGAACAACATCCGACGGGGTGCTATCCGACGGCAGCTTGCAGAGGCAAACCAGGCCATGACGCAGCTGGTTCAGCCATCACTTTTTGCGCCGGAACCTATCACCTCCGGTACGTTCTTTTTCGTAGCGTGCTTCAGCGGCTCACTGACCCAACTGCCCGAAGCGCCTCTGGAAATTCACATCGCGGTGCCAGATGCGAAAATGAAGGGTTGGCTTTTCCGAGAGCCTTTGAGTAAGTTCCTCGCTCGTTACGATGAAGCATCTGAGCAAATCGACAAGGCGAAGCCGAAACTCAAAACAGGCGTGCTCGAAACGGGCCTACCCGAAACAGGAAAACATACAGAATCATGAGTCGTGGAATCACAGGGTTTGAGTCGGGGCGGCTGGTACAAGCGCTCGCGGCTCGCGGCCTTTCTCAAGTCGCACTTGCAAGCATGGTGGGGGTCTCCCCTGCCACGATTAGCAAGTGGAAAAGCGGGCAGCAGTGTCCCGAGGCCGAAGCCTTGGCCAATCTCTCCAAAGTCATCAATGTTACCCCGGAGTGGTTCACCCGCCCTTTACCTGAGAAGTGCTCCCTTCCCTTGTTCCGAAGCAATGCCTCGGCGCATGCCAGCGCACGAACAATGCTCGAAGCACGCCTTGAATGGGCGCAGGACATCGCAATTGCGCTGGGTGAGTTCGTGGACTTTCCCGATGTGAACCTGCCCAAGCGTACCTTCAAGGATCCTGAGCAGATCACCAATGCCGATATCGAAGAAGCTGCCGATGAATGTCGCGAGCTTTGGGGCCTGGGTCGACGTGCAATACCTGACCTGGCAATGGCGGTTGAAGGCGCCGGCGTTATCTTGGTGCGCGAGGAAACCGGCGTTGCAACCATCGAGGGGCTGTCGGCATGGAGTGAGGTGTTGAACCGCCCACTCGTGCTGCTTTCCGCTGACAAGCAAAACGGCTTCCGCAGTCGCTTCGACTTAGCTCATGAGCTCGGCCATCTGATCTTGCACAAAGGAATTGAGCGGTCGACTGACCCTGTTCGTCACAAAATGATGGAAGACCAGGCGCACCGTTTTGCGGGTGCTTTCCTGCTGCCTGCAGAGACGTTCGCCGCCGAAGTCAGGAGCCCAGTTACCCTCGACAGCCTATTGTTGCTCAAGCAACGCTGGGGCGTTTCTGTGGCTGCCATGGTCATGCGCCTCTGGGCATTGAAGGTGATCGATGATGATGCAAAGGGTCTGCTTTTCAAGCGTCGCTCAGCTCGCTGGGGCGTCAAAGCGGAACCAGGTGATGAAGGTCGCGCACCTGAACAACCTCGCCTCCTCAAACGCACCATCGAGCTGCTGGCCTCCTCAGGCGTTTTGCCTGTGAACGGCGTCGCTGCCTACATCGGGTTAGCAGCAACGGATATCGAGATGCTGACAGGCTTGCCCAACCGCTACCTCAGTGGCATTGCTGAAGTGGTGCACTTGGCCAAGCTTAAGAGTAACAGTACCTCCGTGACTCCCGTGACTGTTGTTCACAACGCACCAGACGCAGGGATAGTGGTTCCGTTCAATCGCGGCAAATGATTGCTCACGGAGGCCAGTCTTGGCCTCCGCTGTTCAACCCCCTCAGGCGCTGATGTGGCATGTAGCTTGGCAAATACTGCCCAAGCGCCGCTGGCCTCATCTCATGCACTCCTGCCGGTCTGACTAACCCAGAGCCATCTGTTCGGCTTGGCATATCATCCCTTAGCCCCAAGCCAATGCCGCGATTATCCAGAACCTCGTAACCTACATTGATCAGATAGGGTGAACAGAAATGGGACGCAAGTGGCTCACTCAAGTGCGACGGACTAGATAACAGCATCTCTTCTTTGCGAGAAAATGGAGGGCTGCTGCTGGTGGACTGGCCTGTGATCCCATCCAGCGCAGCGATCTAACTTCATCCTACGCCTCCATCGGTCGCCGCATTTCTCAGTCCGGCCTACGCAGCCCACATGGGGGTTGCGATAACCTCCAAAGTGATCTCGTACAGCGCCTCTTCCATGGCTGGGTCGCTCAACGAGAACCAGCTTTGCAGCAGGTCGATGCACAGCATGATTTCCAGTGGATACGGCTTGCGACCACCGCCGGCCTTTGGGTAATGCGGCTCGATCAATGCCAGCAAACCGCTCCACGGTACCACCTGCTCCATCTCGGCCAGGAAACGCTCGCGACGGGTTTGCTTGCGCTGACCGGCGTACTCGCAATCGGAAAAGCTCATCTGACTCATGGGATGGGGAGCTTGTAGAGGGCTGTTGGACGGAGGGCTATTTCAGCACAGGTCAGACGGCCTGTGCTGACCTGATCGGAGAATCCCTTGCGGGAGAACAGGTGAGCCCATCCAGTTCATGTCCTTCAAGTTCCCTGATCCTTAGCACCTGGGACTTCTCTTGGTTGCGCTACAGCGCAATACTGCTGGCCATCTGTCTTGAGCCAATGGAAGCATCGTGTCCCTGGAAGTGGTGTAACTCATCTTGCGGCGCTATTGAGCGTCCTCCCCGCCTATGCTTGATCAGCAGAAAACCAAGATTGACCGAGTAAGGATTATTCCTTACCATCCGATCAATACATCCGGGAGAACACTCATGCCTGCCATCCACGAAATCGCCACGTTGACCTCGAAGGGACAGGTCACACTGCCCAAATCCATTCGCCAGCTACTGGGCATTGACACAGGTGGCAAAATTGCATTCGACGTACGCGGCGGTGAAATCGTGGTCAGCCGCGTAGAAACCACCCACGAAGACCCTGCCATCGGTGCGTTCCTGGGTTTGCTGGAAGCGGATATCCGAGGCGGCCGCAACCTCACCACTCTGCCGGAAGACTTGGCGCAAACCATGCTCGCCAACGCAAACCACTGCGTAAACCTGGACGAAGATATCGATGGTGAGGTCGCGATCTGATGCTGCGACATGGCTGGACACTGTTGTTCCATGAAGGTGTGACTTTACAGCTACGCAAATTGCAAGAAGCCGCCGCCCGAGCCGAGCAGAACGATCCGCAAGGTTTTGAGAGCAACGCTAACGTCAAGCTGTTTCGGGCATTGAGCCATCTGATCATGGAGGCTGTGCCTGCCGACCCAGGCCGTGATGAGTTCCGCCAAGGCAACACGCTGGGCACCGCCTACCGACATTGGCGCCGTGCAAAAATCGGCAGGCGCTTTCGGCTGTTCTTTCGCTACGACTCAAGGTCCAAGGTCATCGTCTATGCATGGGTCAACGACGAAAACACCCTACGCTCCGCAGGCAGCAAATCCGATCCCTACGCGGTTTTCGAGAAGATGCTGGGCCGCGGCAACCCTCCTGATGACTGGGATGCGCTGACTGCTGCGACGCGCAGCGACTGGGACGAGCCCAAAGCAATAAGTTGCGCAAATGGGTGAGGGATTGCACGTTCTGCGCCAGCCCCGCCCCCGGTGCGTCCACTGTAATCCACTCGTAGCTGCTGTAAAAAGGGGTACATCTGGGGGTACAAAACCAATTTCCCATTCATAACCAACTGATTTATATGAATGTCCAAATGTTCTTCGGGGATCCCGATAGCCTGTAAGCGAGCTCCACCGAGATCCAGAAAAACCAGCAGTACAGTCACATAAAGAGCCGGCAACGACTGTTCCTGGGCCGAGGTTTTCGCTGGGACCGACGACCAACTCACCGGCTGCTGCAGACTTACCCTGGGGGCTGGTGATGCCGGCGCTGGAAGCTGCACTTTCGCAGACGGAGCCAAAAGCACGGTTGATTGTGGTGGTTGGCGTGCATCGTGTTGCTGGGGATGACAACTATTGCCTGTATTTCGATGCGGCGCTGCCGCGACGCATGCATCTTTGGCCAATTATGGACTGGTCGCGCGCCATGGTGCGCCGGTCACAGCCGTCTGATTGCGGGCCTCGATGGCGCAGGCGCTGACACGGTAATGCGTTAGACCGCGCGAATCATCAAGTGCCTCGGGCGAGTATCGAAGCAGTTGCGGCTGCGTTCGAGCCATCTTGCTGGTCTGAGGGGGTTGCCAAGGTTTTCGAGAACTGTTCCGAAATAGCCGCTCATAACTCGTCGAGTTGATCGGCAACTTGGCGCACTTTGTCCTTTCCAAACCCGATGGGTGCTTTAGGTACTGCCTGAAAAATCCTTCGGAGCTTTAGATGTCAGAGCGCTTGAAATGATCCCTGATAAGGTCAGCAAGATCAGAAACAGGACTACTGGCATTATCCACCATCTGCAACCGCACCGCGAACTCGGGCAATGTCGGTAGCCCACAATCCGATAATGATAGTATGAGTCCTTCGGGAGCGAGGCTTCGCAGCCAAGGCGTGACCGCAAGCCCACTGCGAACCATGGTCAATGTAGTATCGGCTGAGGTATTTTCGAACACCATCCTTCCGACAATACCTTCATCGCCCAGACGCTGCAAAACGGTATCGCGAAAAGCGCAATTCGCGGTCAAAAAGCACAGGGCTAATGGCCTCTGTGCTGCTGTCGCCTCGTTGCCCAACCATACGAGTTGATCCACAGTCAGCCGTTCGCCCAATTCGACGTTGATCGGGCCTTGACTGAGTACCAGATCGAGTTTGCCGTTGGCGAACGCTTGGTCGAGATCCATCGAGGCAGCGCTGAAAATCTTTACCTCGGCCCTCGGAAAGGCATTACTAAAAGCCTTGAGCAAGGGGGCAAGCGGGGCTCCGGCCATATCGAAGGGGAGCCCAAGGCGCACCGAGGCAGCTGACTCCCTACCGCCAATGGAGGCACAGAATGCGTCATGCATCCGTAGCAGACGACGAGCATCTGGCAGTAGCGATTGCCCCTTCCACGTCAAACGACTGCCCTGTGTATCACGCAGCAATAATTGGCAGGCGAGGAATTCCTCCAGGCGCTTGATCCGCTGGCTAACAGCACCTTGTGTGAGGTGCAGGTTGACTGACGCAACGCTCATGCTCCCAGTATCCGCCACTTCGACAAATGCTCTGAGCAGCGCCAGATCAAGGTTGTGAGTTTTGTTCATATCAAGCCATTAGCAATGTTAATGCCGGCATTATAATGCGTCGCTACACAAAATCTACGCCACTCTTTAGATTGCAAGGCTCAGACTGACACACGGACAGAGGCATGAGCATGATCAACCCCTTGGATAGCATAAATCTACGAAATGAACTCGATACACTGACGGAATACTGGAAGCCCCGAGTCCTCGGGCGTGTTAACAACCAGTTCGTCAAAATTGCAAAACTGAAAGGGGAATTCGTCTGGCACGCCCACGAACATGAAGACGAGATGTTTTTAGTGATCCATGGCACACTTCGCATTCAGCTCGAAGATCGCACCATTGTCTTGCACGCGGGGGAATATTGCGTCATCCCCAAACAGATCCGACACAAGCCGATCGCTGAGGATGAGTGTGCGGTCATGCTGATTGAAACGGATACCACACTTCACACCGGCGGTGAACGCTCCCCCCTTACAGTCTCGATAGTTGATCAGTTATATCCAGCTTGACCCAATGACAGCGCCAAGGCTTTGGCGTTCGAGATTAAGGCATTCAACCAGAACTTAGTTATACGCATTCAATCATGCCGGGTGACCACTTCGATTCCTGATTGTCTACCCGTGAGAACAATGTCTTCGGTGAATGCTCATGGCCGCTAAGACGGTCTGCCCTCGACCGTCGCTTTTGGATGGTCAGACCTACGTCTGCTCTGCCATCTCCAAGGCATTGTCGACCTCAACCCCCAGATATCTGACGGTGCTTTCAAGCTTCGTATGGCCAAGCAGGAGTTGGACTGCCCTTAGATTCTTGGTTCTGCGATAGATCAATGAGGCCTTCGTTCGCTGCAGCGTGTGGGTACAGCTTTCCCTTGTTCCATGGCCGATGGGTGTAGATAGCAGCGGTTTTCATGGGTTGTCCTCCGCGTTAGGGAGAACAAGGGTGAACTCGATACGGTGGACGGTCGCTAACCGACCCATAGCGGCCGTTAGCCGAGGTCGGCTAGCGGCCAATTCCGGAGCTTGGTGCTTTCGCTTCAAAGAAGACGTTCGCAACCACTCGAGCATTACAGCGCTGGCTTGTCACTCCGCGTCTCGAGATTGGCTTTGAGCTGTTCGCTCATCGGCATGTTCAAATTCATCCCTTTTGGAGGAATCGGTGATTGAAACCACTTGGTGTATAGCCTTGCGAATTCGCCCGACTTCATGAGACGGGTTATGGTGCCATCGACCAATTCCTTGAATTCAGGATCATCTTTTCGAAGCATGCAGCCATAAGGTTCTACTTGCAGCGCATCACCCACGACTTCGAGGGAGTCGGGATTTTTGGAGTTCGCCATGAGGCCAAACAGCAGGACATCGTCCAGGGCAAGCGCCACGGCACGATCATTCTCAACCAGCGCCAAGGAGTCATCATAGTCTTTGCCCAAGACGACCTGTACGTCTAGATTGTGGTCGGCACTGTATTGACGGAGGACCTTCTCGTTCGTGCTACCGGCTGTGCTGGCAACAGTCTTCTTTGCAAGATCGGCGTAGCTCTTTATGCCGGAGGTTTTCTTGGTTAGTAGGCGCGTGCCGGTGTAGAAATGGCTGATTGCAAAAGCCACGTCCTTCCCACGCACGGCGTTGTTAGTAGTGGAACCGCACTCCAGATCGTATGTGCCGTTGACCAGCAACGGAATTCGGGTTTGCGAAGACACAGGAATGTAAACCACTTCCAAGTTCGGCTTCTTGAGCTTTCTACGCACATCAGCAACGATGGCATCGGTCAAATCGACGGAGAAACCGACGGCTTTACCGGGACTAATCAAGTAGCTGAAGGGTACCGACGCCTCCCGGTAAGACACGGTGATTTTGTTACTATCAGCAACCTTTTCGAGGGTCTGCGCGTTGGCGTGAAATGCGATGGCAGACGCGGCCAGGATTGTCGCTGCTACGAAATATGAGGTTTTCATAGGGCTCCCTTGAAAGCATGAAAAAGACAAAAACTTATCAAAAACACACTGACAAACGTGAAGGTGAGCGCAAATTTCCGGCGTGGTGACGAAAGGTCATTGGTAGTAAAAAGGTACGTCCATGGAGGGTAAATACTTTGCGCCAGATCAAAAAACTGATCATCTTGCGAAATCGAGGGAAGATGTTTCGCTGCCACTTTGGCAATGAAACACTCGTGGTGAGCATTGTCATGCAAGCGCATTGCAAGATATCGATCTGATTGACTACTAATCGATGCGCGCAACATGTCTTCAGGGTTCCTGTCAGCTACGGGTCGATAGCTGCCAGTCGCGAGTGACTGATTTGCAATGACGCTTCATGAGAAAACCCCGCCAGTTGGCGGGGTTTCGATCCGACGGTGCGATTATGCAACGCGCGTGTCACGCGGCCCGGCATGCAACCGGCGCTTGCGCACCAACAAATGCGCCGCCGAAACCACCGCCAGGCTGACCAGGCTGGCAAGCAATTGCGTGCGCAGCCCTTCCTGGAACGCCATGGCCACCAGCACCCCGACGATGGCGGCGACAACCGCGTAGGACAGACCGGGGAACAGCCACATGCGTAGCGTCAGGCGCTGTGGCGCTTCGCGCTCCAGTTGACGGCGCAGCCGCACTTGAGCGATCGCGATGGCCAGATAGACAAACAACATGATGGCGCCCGAGGCGTTCACCAGGAAAAGGAAAACACCTTGCGGTGACGCGATCGCTGCGGCGATGGCAATGTAGCCAATCACACTGCTCAGCAATACCGCCAAGCGCGGTACCCGGTGCCCGGTCAGTTGCGACAATGCAGCCGGCGCATCGCCACGCTCGCTGAGGCCGAACAGAATGCGCGAAGACACATACAACCCGGAGTTCAGCGCCGACAGCACAGCAACCAGAACCACGGCTTCCATGATCAGCGTCGCACCCGGTACATGCATGACTTCCATGGCGGTGACGAAAGGTGAATGCCCTGCCTCGATAGTGCCCCAGGGCACGATACAGACGATCAGCAGAATAGAGACGACGTAGAACGTGATCACCCGAAAGATCACCGAGCGGGTCATCGCAGCGACGCTCTTGGAAGGGTCATCCGATTCGGCTGCAGCGATGGTAGCGATTTCTGCGCCGCCCACCGCGAAAATCACTGTTGGCACGCCGGCGAGCACGGCGCTGATGCCGTAAGGCATGAAGCCGCGGTCGTTGACCAGGTTGTCCAGCAAGGCGCCGGTGCTAGGCGCCCATCCGAACAGATAGGCACAACCCAGGCCGATGAAAACGATGATGGCGAACACCTTGAGTGATGCGAACCAGTACTCGAACTCGCCATAGGACTTCACCGACAGACAATTGATGGCGGTCATGATTGCCAGCAGGCTCAGGCCGATGGCCCAGGCGGGCAGCGGGATCCATTGCTTCAATATGTCGGCTCCAACCACCGCCTCCACCGCTACGACAATGACCCAGAAGTACCAGTACAACCAGCCACTGGTGAAACCGACCCAATTGCCCAGCCCCAGTCGCGCGTACTCGGTAAACGATCCAACGCCCGGTATCGCCACCGCCATTTCACCGAGCATGCGCATGACCAGCATCACTACGATGCCGGCAGCAAGATAACTGAGAAACGCTGCGGGGCCGATCGCGCCAATGGTTGCACTGCTGCCAACGAACAGGCCGGCGCCGATGATGCCGCCCAGCGAAATCATGGTGATGTGCCGCTGGCGCAAGGCGTCACTCAGCCGGCGCTCACGCGGTTCATCCAGCTTCAGCGAATTGCTCATGGGTGCACCTCCTGATCCTGGGTGTTGCCGTACAAGCGAGCCTCGCCGAACGAGACATCGGATGATGAAATGTGATGCGACGCCGGATATTCTGGGCGCCTGCCATGGCCCCCCGGAACCGGAAGCAATGCAAGCGGGCTGCGCGCCAGGCTGTGGAACGGCTGATCTGTCATGGCGAATTCCTACCGTAGGGGTTCGTATTATTGTAATGCATGACAAGCAGTACAACTTGAAGCTACCAACCCATATTTATCTTGTCAATATCGTTTGTCATGGGTAAGAATACAGGACAATCCCAGCTGTTATCCTGCTGCGAGCAGGATAAGCATAAGGAAAAATCAGGCCATGAGCCCATTCAAAGAGCTACTTGCCGCCCTAAAGACGGATACGCTGCTGCAGCGCGACAGCGCCGAAACACTCTACTCGCAACTGGCCTCCTCCCTTGCCGAAGCCATTCGCAGTGGCGCCCTGCGTCCGGGCGAACGGCTTCCACCCCATCGCGAGCTGGCCGGCGAACTGGGCATCAACATCACCACCGTGACCCGCGCCATGGCCGTGCTGCAGGAGCAAGGCCTGATCGAGAGTCGCCCAGGCCGAGGCACCCAGGTTGCGGTGCCGCGGCAGGTACAGGTGCAGTTCCAGTCGGCGCCAAGCGATGCCCCCGGCATGATCGACCTCAGCGTCAACCGCCCCGCTACCGATGCTTACACCCAGGCTCTGGCCACCCTCCTGCCGCGCCTGGCCAACGACCCGCGCTTTGCCGGGATGAAGGAGTATCACCCCTCCGAAGGCATGCCTTGGGCGCGAGAAGCCGCGGCGACCTGGTTGCGTGCACTGGATGTACCCGCTCAACCGAGCAATGTGGTGATCACCGAAGGGGCCCAGCACGGCATCGCCTGCATCTTGCGCGCCATGACAGTGGCAGGTGACACCGTGTTGGCCGACAGCATTACCTATCAGGGCATCAACGCCCTGTGCCGGTCATTGGGGCTGAACCTGGTTGGGGTAGCGGGGGATGAGCGGGGTATGAACCCTCAAGCACTAGGCGAGGCTATCGCGACCTACGCACCACGGGTGCTGTTCCTCGTGCCGTCGATCCACAACCCGACCGCCATCACCCTCGACGCGCAACGTCGCGCGGACCTTCTTGAAGTACTTGCACCACACGACGACCTCTGGCTGATCGAGGACGATGTCTATCGCCCGTTGCTCGAGCGCAGGGACGAGACATTCATGTTGCGCCGCCTTGCGCGGACGTTCTATGTCACCGCCCTCTCCAAATGCATCGCACCGGGCCTGCGCATCGGCTTCGTCGTCGCGCCACCCGAACAGGTGCAGAACATCGCCACCACCTTGCGCATCGACTGCTGGAGCATCTCGCCGCTTAACGCGCTGATTGCGACACGCTTGATCGAGGATCACGTCAGCGAGGCACTGATTGCCCATCAGCGCGAGGAGTTGCGCGAACGCCAAGCCTTGCTCGCAGAACACCTCAAGGGCCTGCATTACCAGGCCAGCGATGTTGGCACACATGCCTGGCTGCAGCTGCCTGAACCTTGGAGCGCGTCACGTTTCGCCCGCCTTTGCCGGGAGCATGGCGTCGGGCTACTGCCCGGCGGGGCGTTCAGCTTGCGCCATGACCAATCGCCCAATGCGGTGCGCATCAACCTTTCCGCGGCCAAGTCTCGCGAGCAGCTTGTCCAGGCCCTGGACGTCATTGCCCGTTTCGCGCAGCAAGGCCATTTGCATATGTTCGACAGGGTCTGAAGCCTAGATGAAGATGCCAGAGCGTTGTGAAGTCGCTGTAATCGGTGCCGGTGCGGTCGGCGTTGCCACTGCCTTGTGGCTACGCCGCCAGGGTTACCATGTGGTGTTGCTGGAGCGCGATGCGGTCGCTGCAGGTGCCTCCTATGGCAATGCGGGCACATTTGCGCCCTATGGCTGCATGCCTATCGCACAACCTGGCCTGCTGCGCGACATACCACGCCTGCTCTTCTCGGCGGACTCGCCCTTTGTGGTGCGGTGGTCTCGCTTGCCGCGTTTGATGCCCTGGCTTGTCCGCTTCCTGAATCAGTGCCGGCCTCATCATTTCCAGCACAACGCGACGGCCCTTGCACAATTGCTGCAACACACCTACGAAGGGTATGCACCACTGCTGGATGAGGCGCCAATGGCCGAAAAGCACTTGCGCCATAAAGGCTGCATCTATGCCTACTCCAGCCTGGACAGCCTGCGTGGCGCCGACCGCGGTTATGCGCTGCGTGACAGCTTCGGCATCCCTCAACAGCGGTTGAGTCGCGACGAACTCGAAGCACTTGAGCCCGCACTGGCCGGCAAGACGGTAGG
This sequence comes from Pseudomonas putida, assembly GCA_029953615.1. NCBI lineage: Bacteria > Pseudomonadati > Pseudomonadota > Gammaproteobacteria > Pseudomonadales > Pseudomonadaceae > Pseudomonas > Pseudomonas putida. Next base: position 5,652,798 of record CP124529.1, read on the forward strand.
CGGCATCCTCTTCCCCAAATCCTCCCATCTGGATGATCCAAAGCGCTTCTTCGAGGACTTGGCAGCGCCACTGCTGCTCGATGGCACCCTGTGTTTCAGCACCGTGCAGCGCCTTGTTCGGCGCAACAATGCACTGCAACTGGACTGCGCCGATGGCCACAGCCTGCTCGCCGAACGCGTGGTGCTGTGCGGCGGAGCCTGGTCTGCCGCCCTCGCGCAGCAACTGGGCGATCGCATCCCGCTGGATACCGAGCGTGGCTACCATATCGAGTTCGACCTGGAGGATAACTTGCTCGAACGCCCCTGCTGCCCGGTCGAAAGCGCCTTCTACATGACCCCCATGGCGGGTCGCCTGCGCGTGGCCGGCACCGTGGAGCTGGGTTCGATCAATGACCCAGCCAACCCCCGACGCTACGAGTACCTGGAGCAACGGGTACGGCGCGTGCTTGGCCTTCGCCAGCCAGTGGCGAGGCGCTGGCTGGGCTTTCGCCCGTCGCTGCCGGACTCGCTACCGGTCATTGGCGTCTCGCCGAACGAACCACGCCTGATTCACGCCTTTGGTCATCAGCACCTTGGCTTGACACTGGCGGGGGTAACAGGGCAACTGGTAAGCCAACTCATCGAAGGAACAGCGCCTGCATGGCTCGACGCGTTTTCCTCACGCCGTTTCTGACCCAAGGAGATTGACCCATGACCATTCAGCGCAAACAGATCAACCCGCGCATGAGCCAGATCGTGATCCACCGCGACACCGTCTATCTTGCCGGCCAAGTCGGCGAGACCGGCCAGACGGTGTCGGAACAGACCCGAGAAGCCCTGGCGCGGGTCGATGCACTGCTCGATGAGGCCGGCACCACTCGCCAGCACCTGCTTCAGGCCATTATCTGGTTGGCCGACATGGCAGACTTTGACGAGATGAATACCGTATGGGATGCCTGGGTGCCCAGCGGCCATGCACCGGCGCGAGCCTGCGGCGAGGCGAAGCTGGCAGATCCGCAGCTGCTGGTGGAAGTGATCATTACCGCTGCCGTTCCCCAGTAATGTCACGTGGCGCCGGGCTTGTGACGAGCCCGGATGGCCACCGAAAGGCTCAAGCTTCGGAACTCCTGGAACGGTTGTTTCAAGTGTAACAAGGCCTGGACTGACACTCTCGCCAGTATGAGTTTCTAGCCCAAATACAGCTTTCGCCGAGTGACCGCTATCGACCCATTGCGGACATTCGCTGAGCCAAGACGATGGGTAGACCAAGCTTACACCTGGCCGGCACGCATGTCGGGAGGGCTGCCTTAAGCATTACGCGGGTAAAGAGCGAAGGCAGCTTCTGTAGCTCACGATCAACTTCGACTCGGACGCCTCCTATCCAGAAATACACATTCAACTATTTTTTCGCCAACGCGTACTGGTTCCGCACCAGCTCGCTTCCCCTGCAACACTATCAGGTTCATCGTCGATTTCCGCCATGCTCAGTCGCGATGTTTCGGGCAACAACAACGAGCACAACGCGACTAATGCCAGCGCGCCAGCTCCATACAACGCCACGCCTAGCGGATTGTGGTCAGTAAAGATAAGGATTGCAGTGGCGATGCTAGATGCCGTGCCGCCGCCCAGTGCTGCACCGATCTGATAGCTGGCCGAGATTCCCGAGTACCGCATATTGCGCGGGAACTGCTCCCCCAGAAACGATGGTATGGGACCTTGGGTTGCGCCCATCAGCAGACCGGTCAAGCTGTAGGCGAACAGGGCAATACCGAAGCTCATCATGCCTACCAGTTCGAAGAAGATGAACAGCCCGAGCGCCATAACCACAGCACCGAACACCATCACCGTGCGCCGACCCAGACGGTCAGACAGGTAGCCGAACAGCGGCGCGGAGAACACGATGGCGATCGACAAGGTAAGGTCGAACATCAACGCCTGGGTGCTGCCGAAGCCCACCTGGGTAGCGTAGGTCAGGAAGAAGGTGCTGCCGATATAGGCGATGGTGCAGTAGCCAAAGGCGATCCCGGTGCACAGCAGCAGCTGGCGTGGACGCTGCCGCAAGGCATCGGCCATCGGTGCGCGGACCGCCTTCAGCGTGGGGGCGGCGACCGGTACCGCAGCTTTCAGGCGCGCATACAGGCCGATCAGCACCAGCGTGCCACCGAGCCAGAAGGGGATGCGCCAGGCAAAGTCCACCAGGTTGTCGTTGAAGGCGGCACTGACGATGGCGAACACCGCAGCGCCAAGGATGCCACCGACGCCGATGCCCATGCTCGTGAAGCTGCCCCACAACCCTCGCCTGCCCGGCGGCGCCGACTCGATGCCGAACAGCGCGGCACCGCCCCATTCGCCACCGGCGGCAAAGCCTTGGATCAGGCGCAACAGCACAAGAAGGATCGGGGCAGCGACGCCGATACTGGCATGGCTTGGCAAGCAACCGATGAGGAAGGTGCTCAGGCCCATGAGCAGCAAGGTCGCGACCAGCACCTTTTGGCGGCCGATGCGGTCACCGTAGTGGCCGAACACCAAACCGCCCAGCGGACGGGCGAAGAAGCCGGCGCCAAAGGCGCTGAAGGCCACCAAGGTCGCGGTCAGGTGGTCCATTTGCGGGAAGAACACTTGGGGAAATACCAGCGCAGCCGCAGTGCCGTAGATGATGAAGTCATAGAACTCGAGCGCAGTGCCCATGCCGGAGACGCAGAAGGTCCGCAGCGCAGACCGGGACGACGCAGGGTTGGAATGTTCCGCATGCATTGTTGTTGTTCTCATTGTCAGCGGGTGCCGCCCTATTCAAGTGGCACCGGGTGGGCTCAGAAACGCTCAAAGCCAGCCTTGGCCAGTTGCAGCGGCGTGCCCGCTACGTATTCCAGCGCGCCGCGCTCGGTATCGATCCCGACGCTCAGCAGGGTTTCCCAACGTTCGGTATCGGGCATGGCCATGTCCGGGTGGAAGCAGATCGGTGCGCTGTCGCCTTGCGCGCCGCACATGGCTTCGGCACGGACGCGCAGATCGGCGCTGCCCATCTGGCCGATCACCTGCTCCAGGTGCCCCAGACGACACTGGGTGTCGGCGCGGTCGGCGACCTGTTCGCCCAGGCTCAGCTGCGGGTCGAGGAAGTGGTTGGTGTGCAGCAACCAGCCGTCTTCACGCGGTAGCACCAGCGCCGTGCGCTCAGGGCTTAGCTCGATGCTGACGGCGCGCGGGCTGCTGTCCTCGCGGGAGAACACGGTGAGCACGGTGGAGGCGCTGACCCGCGCCGAACGGGCCAGTTCGATGGCTTCCTCGACACTGCTGGCGTCTTCGAGCAGACGGCGGGCAATCGCGTGTACTGGCACACCCCCGCTGTCGTTGTCGCTAGTGTGATGGAGGATATTGAAATGCAGGCCCAGACCTGAGCTGTTCACCCCCAGCTTGGCGAGCATGCCGAATTCGCAGAACAGCTTGACGTTCATGCCACGCTCGGTGTGCAGCGCCAGCATCAGGCCGTGAGGGCAGAGGCTGTCGTGCCAGTCCCAGGTCTGCAGGGTCTGCGGCGCACGCGGGCCGCGCGGCGCACGCACAGTGGTGGAACATTCGCTGTGACGGGTGCGCGCCGCCAGCACCTCGGTACGGGCGTTCAGGCTTGCCAGCTGCCACAACGGCAGGTCGGCGCCGCTGGCCAGACCGATCACCTCGGCCGCCAGGTTCGGGCTCCAGGCTTCCAGGGCGGCCAGGCTGTTTTCACCGATGCGCTGCGCCTCACGCAGGGACACGCCCACCCGCGGGAAGAAGTCCAGGTACAGCTGGGTGGTATGGCGGATCTGCTCGGCGAAGCGCTCGCCGATCTGACGACCACGTTCGGCGGGCGTGCGGATATCGGTGACTAGGGTGTGGATCTTCACTGCGGGGAACTCCTGGTACAGCAGGCTCGAGGCATCGTTGCTGTTCTGGAAAGAGTGAGGCAGCCTCTCCCCCTGTTGCATGTACCTGCGTGAGAGTGACAGGGCAATGGACAGGGCACGAAGTGGCAGCTGTGTTCAAGCAACCACCGCTAGCCTAACGAGCCACTCCCGGACGATCATCGCCACAACCCGCACAACTTTTGTGCCTGAGTGGAACAACTGAATCCCGCGGCTTGGTTACAGCCCCTGGCTGCGCAGTTGCTCGTGCAGCAAGGCGATGAAGGCCTGCACCTTGCGCGTGTTGCGCCGATGGGGCAGGTACAGCACGTGCACCCAGGGCCCGAAGGCACTCAACGCCCGCCAGTAGTCGGGCAGCACTTCCACCAGTTGCCCCTTGGCCAAATAGGGCGCGGCGCACCAGGTGGGCACGAACTGCAGGCCATGACCATCGAGCAGGCAGGCAAGCAGGAAGTCGAAGTTGTCGCTCACCAGTCGAGGCGTGGGCTGGCGCACGCGCAAGGTCTGGCCCTCGTGCTCGACCCACCAGAAGCTGCGATTGAGCAGAGGATGGCGCAGCAGCAACCAGTCGTGCTGGGCGTAATTCTCCAAGGTGATGGCCTTGCCACGCCGGGCCAGGTAGTCGGGGCTGGCGCAGAGGATCACGCGGTTTTCGATCAGCGGCTGGGCGATCAGCTCGGGCTGGTCTGTGGGGCCGTCGCGCAGCGACAGGTCGTAACCGCCGTCGATCAGGTCTTCGTTGGCGTCGTTGAGGTTCACCTCCAGGCGCACCTGCGTGTGTTCGCGCATGAAGCGAAAGCACACCTGGTTGAGAAACGCCGGGCCGAACGACGGCGGCGCGGTGATGCGCAAGGTGCCACGTAGTTCGTGCTGCAACTGCTCCACTTCCTCGGTCACCAGTTGCAGGTGCATCAACGCCTGGCGCGCTCCTTCCAGGTACAGGCTGCCGGCCTCGGTGAGCGCCATGCGCCGGGTGGTGCGCTCGAACAGGCGCACCCCAAGTTCGGCCTCCAGGTGGGCGACGGCCTTGGTGATGGCCGAAGGCGTCTTGCCCAATTGCTCGGCCGCACGACTGAAGCTGCCGTGTTCGGCGGCGGCGACGAAGATGGTCAGGGCCGTCATTTTGTCCATGGTTTCTTCCTGTTCGGCACAAGCGAGGCATTGGAGAGAGTGCGCGAAGATCCACGCCTTTCCATCAAGCCTGCAAAAAGCGCGGATTTGAATAGGCGTCGAGCGGCGTGTGCCTTGCACCATGGCAATGATAGGCAAGGGATTGTTTCCCGATCGCGAAAAAAGTTGTGCCTATCGCCGCATTTAACCGGCCTTGCGCGTTGGCTAGGCTGCGGCGCAATCACAACAAGAACGAGGCACCGAATGAAGCACCTCCTGAAGATGGCGATCAGCGCGGGCCTGGCCTGCACTTCCCTGCACAGCTTCGCGGCAGTGGACGTGATCTTTCACAACGCCAAGGTCTACACCGCCGAGCCAGGCCAACCGCTGCAGCAAGCGGTGGCGGTCGAGGGCGAGAAGATCGTTGCCGTGGGATCCGACCAGGCCGTGCTGGGCCTGAAGGCCGAGGGCACTCAGGTCATCGACCTGCGCGGCAAGGTGCTGATGCCAGGCATGCTCGACTCCCACTCCCATGCCATCAAAGGGGGCCTGCAACTGGAGCTGGCCAACCTGATGGGCGAGCAGATCCCCCTAGATGAACTGGAGCAACGCCTGCGTGGGTGGCAAAAAGATGGCAAGGCCGTGCGTGGCGAGTTCCTGACCGTCGGCGGCGTACCGGGCACCTACTGGGATGACATCCCGGCTCTGGAGCAGCGTTTCAACCATGGCGAATGGGCCGACCAGCCGATCCTGCTGGCCGCCAACGACATGCACACCGGCTGGGCCAACCAGGCCCTGCTCAAGCGTGCCAAGATCGACGCCAAGACCATCGCGGCGTTGCCCACCGAAGCACGCAGCACCATTGGCCAGCATCAGGACGGCACGCCCAACGGCTTTCTGGCCGACGCCAGCTACTACCCGGTGACCGACCTGCTGCCGCCGCTGTCCCACGACACCCTGATGACCGCCGGGCGCATGGCCCTGGCCTACTCCAAGCAGCTGGGCATCACCGGCTGGATGGACCCGCTGGCCAACGAGCTGCCCGGCGCGGATGTGAAGAACGACTCGCTGGGCGTGCTGCCGGTCTACAAGGACCTTTCCGAACGAGGTGAACTGACAGCGCACATCGCCGCACTGCTGATGACCGACTCCAAGGCCCGCCCAGCCGACCTGGATGAGCTGGACAAGGTACGCCAGCAGTTCCTCGGTGTACGCAATCTCACCCTGCCCGGCATCAAAGTGTTCGCCGACGGCGTTGCCGAAATGCCAGCGCAAAGCGCGGCGATGCTTGAGCCCTACAAAAACTCCGGCCAACGCGGTGAACTGCTGCTGGATCCGAAGCACTTCGGTGAACTGGTCGATGCCGCCGATGCCCGTGGCTGGCTGGTTCATGTGCATGCCATCGGCGATCGCGCCGTGCGCGAGGCACTCAACGGCGTAGAACAGGCCCGACGCGCGCGACACAGTGGTGTCCCGCACTCGATCACACACTTACAGATGGTTAGCGCCCAGGACTATCCACGCTTCAAACAGCTCGATGTAATTGCTTCCATGCAATTGTACTGGGCCAGTGCCGACGAAACTAACGTCGACCTGGTCAAGCCGTATGTCGATGAGCATGCCTTCGCCCACAGCTACCCGGCCCACTCGCTTTACAAGGCGGGTGCGACCATCGCCGGCGCAAGCGACTGGCCGATCACGACCCCGGAGCCGTGGAAGGCGATCTACCAGGCCGTCAGCCGCAAGGGCGCCAAAGGCGTGCTCAATGCCGACGAGGCCATCGACCGCGAAACCATGTTCCAGGCCTACACCCTCAATGCCGCCCGCGCCATGCGCCTGGAGCAGCAGGTCGGCTCACTGAAGGTGGGCAAGCAGGCCGACATGATCGTCCTCGACCGAGACGTGCTCAACGTCGATCCCGAAGCGATGCGTGACACCCAGGTGCTGCAGACCTGGTTCGCCGGCAAGCAGATCTACCAGCGCTGATCGCATCGCAGAGAAACCCGCTTCCACGGACTCGACACGAGTTCCTGTGGGAGCAGCTGCAGCCGCAAAACGCCACTCCCCGTTACACCGTGCACAACAACAATAAATGGAAAGCACCGAATGACCGTACGCAGCCTAATCGCAGGTGGCCTGCTCGCCTGCGCCCCGCTGGCCCATGCCATCGACCTCAACGACGATTTCAGCCTCGAGGCTAAGGCTGGCGTTTTCAGCGATTACCGCACCCGCGGCATCTCCCAGACCCAGAACGATCCCGCCCTACAGGGCTCGTTGACCCTGGCTCACGCCAGCGGCCTATACGCAGGCGTATGGAGCTCGAACGTCGACTTCGGCTTCGGCAACAGTACGCGCCAGGAGCTGGACTACTACGCCGGCTACTTCTGGCAGATCAACGACGACGTCACCCTCGACACCTCGTACATCAAGTACGCGTACCCGCGCCAGGGGGACTTCAACTACGGCGAGTACCATGCCGAACTGCGCGCCGGGGGCGTGCTGCTGGGCGGCAACTATTCGGACAACTTCAACGGCGACCAATCGATGTTCTATAGCTACGTGGGCTACACCACGCTGCTGCCGTACGACACCAACTTGCTGGTGCGCTACGGTCGCAACGACTACAAGGACCCGAGCTGGTTCGCCAATGATGGCGCCAGCCGCGACGACTACCACGAATGGGAAGTGAAGCTAACCCGCACGATGCTGTCGCTCGACTGGTCGGTCAGCTACATCGACACTGACCTCTCCAAGAACGAATGCGCCAGTTACCTCGGCTTCAAGGATATCTGCTCGGCCACGGTGGTGGTCTCGGCCAGCAAGACGTTCTAAAGCTGCGAGTTGCTACAAGCTGCTATGGGTCGAAGGAAGCCGGGTGGCGGCTTTCGACCCACAGCTGCCTTTCGCGGAAGACAGCTAAACTCACTGGGACGCTCTAACGGGGCGTTGGGATTCAAGATAGAAAGCTTACTGGAGCCTCGGGGCGAAGGCCTTCGTCTCCGAAATCAAACCGCCAATACCCCACATCATGCCAAGCATGGAGCTTGTATCCGACCTGCGGGAAAGTACCGATGTGCTGGAAACCCAGTCGCTCGTGCAGCCCGACACTGCCTTTATTCGGCAAGGCAATGCCAGCATACGCCGAGCGATATCCCAGACGCTTCAGAACTGAAATACGGCCCTCCTGTTGAGCCTTGAGGCGCTCGGTAGCCCGTTCGAACAGCCTCCGGTGACCGATAATGGGCGGAGTGAATCTGCTGTCCCTGGAACAGCTCTATCCCCGGATAGGCCGGAACATAGGGGTTACTCCAGGTCCCCGTTGCGCTGATGACGGCACGAGCCTCCCAGTCCCGGTCCTTCGAGCGTACACGAAGGCCACGCCCGGTCCGCTCCACAGCCGTGACGCTAACGGGTCGAGCGATAGGGAACCCGTATCGCGCCTCGTACTGCTCCAGATAGCTGATCACATGACACCTATCGGGATTACCTTCGGTGATTAGCGGCATCGGCCAGCCCGCGATCGAGCTCCATGCGGATGGTGAGAACAGCGTCAGTGAGTTCCAGCCATGGCGCCACGCCCCGCCCGCAGCCTCAGTCTTCGCCGAATTGGTTGATGTGCGCAGGCTTCTGAATTGCGCGTGGATGCGACATGCTCATGAGCTCAAATGGAGCGAATGTTGACTCTCTTGGATAGTTCTTCCGCCGACTCTTTGCGCTCGGAGTAACGGTCTACCAAATAATCCTGGCGATCACGCAGCAGGAGCGTGAACTTGGTCAGTTCCTCCATTACGTCGACCAGTCGATCGTAGAAAGAAGACGGCTTCATGCGCCCGGCTTCATTGAACTCCAGGAAGGCTTTCGGCACCGACGACTGGTTCGGGATGGTAAACATGCGCATCCAGCGGCCAAGCACGCGCAGTTGGTTCACCACGTTAAAAGACTGCGAGCCTCCACAAACCTGCATCACCGCGAGGGTCTTGCCCTGGGTTGGGCGAACGGCGCCCATGGCCAGCGGTACCCAATCGATCTGCGCCTTGAATACAGCACTCATTGAGCCGTGACGCTCGGGGGAGCACCACACCTGGCCCTCGGACCATTGCATCAGTCCGCGGAGTTCCAACACCTTCTCGTGGGAGTCTGGAGCGTCATCCGGCAGCGGCAGGCCGGAAGGGTCGAAGATACGTGTTTCGGCGCCGAACTCTTCCAGCAGGCGCGCAGCTTCCTGGACCATCAAGCGGCTGAATGAGCGCTCGCGGGTCGATCCGTACAGCAGCAGGATGCGCGGTTTGTGCGTGGAGGGATCCTTCGGCGCCAGCCGCTCCAGCGACGGCAGATCAAACAGTTCTGGTTGGACATTTGGCAGGTGGTCGTTCATTTCGGTCTCCATTGATCCAGGGCCTACAGCGCGCCGATGCGAGCAAGTTCGGCTTTCAGTTCAGCCTGGCTCAGTTGCGAGAAAGGCAGCGCAATGAAGGCGCGCACGCGCTCATCGATCTTCGCAAGTGTGGTCTGGAAGGCTTCTTCGATTTCTGCCTCACTCCCGGTGACCGCTGAAGGGTCGGCCAGGCCCCAGTGGGTTTTGAGCGATGGACCGAAGAAGATCGGGCAGGCTTCGCCAGCAGCGCGGTCGCACACGGTGACAACGATGTCGGGAGTAGAGCTCTCGAAGGCATCCGAGGCCTTGCTTGAAAGTCCAGCGGTGGGGATATCGGCGGCTTCCAAGGTTTTCAGTGCCCGCTCATTGACCTTGCCGCTAGGGAAGCTGCCCGAGCTCACAGCTTCCATACCCTCGGGGGCCAGGTGATTGAACAGCGCCTCGGACAGGATGCTGCGGCAGTTGTTGTGGGTGCACATGAACAAGACTTTCATCAGGTATCTCCGGTTCAAAAGCTCAGGCGGATGGCCAATGCGGCCAAGGTGGCAAGCAGGATCGGCAGCGTCAGGACGATGCCGGTACGGAAGTAGTAACCCCAGGTGATGACGATGTTCTTGCGGGCCAGCACGTGCAGCCACAGCAAGGTGGCCAAGCTGCCGATGGGGGTGATTTTCGGACCCAGGTCACAACCGATGACGTTGGCGTAGACCATGGCCTCGCGCACGATGCCGGTGGCCTCGGCGGAATGGATCGACAAGGCCCCTACCAACACTGTGGGCATGTTGTTCATGACCGACGACAGGCCAGCGGCGAGCAGCCCCGTCCCGAGAGATGCGCCCCAGATCCCGTAGCCGGCGAAGACATTGAGGATCTGCGTCAGGTAGTCGGTGAGGCCGGCGTTACGCAGGCCATAGACCACGAGGTACATGCCAAGCGAGAACACCACGACCTGCCAAGGCGCGTCCTTGAGCACCTTGCGGGTAGAAATCACGTGCCCGCGCGCGGCGATCAGGTAGAGGATCAGCGCACAGGCAGCAGCGATGGCGCTGATCGGAACGCCCAGCGGCTCGATGGCGAAGAAGCCGACCAGCAACAGCGCAAGCACCCACCAGCCGGCAACGAACGTCGCCTTGTCGCGAATAGCGGCCTCGGGAGCCTTCAGTTGGTCGAGTTCATAGGTACGCGGCAGGTCCTTGCGGAAGAACCACAGCAGCATTCCCAGGGTGGCGGCGATGCTGACTAGGTTCACCGGCACCATGACCGAGGCGTACTCGCTGAAGCCAATGCCAAAGTAGTCGGCGGAAACGATGTTCACCAGGTTGGACACCACCAGCGGCAAGCTCGCGGTATCGGCGATGAAGCCCGCCGCCATGACGAATGCCAGCGTTGCCGCCGGGGAGAAGCGCAGGGCCAGCAGCATGGCGATGACGATCGGGGTCAGGATCAGTGCCGCACCGTCGTTAGCGAACAGCGCCGAGACGGCGGCGCCCAGCAGGATGATGAAGGCGAACAGCTTGCGGCTGCTGCCATTGCCCCAGCGGGCCACGTGTAATGCCGCCCACTCGAAGAACCCCGCCTCATCCAGCAGCAAGCTGATAATGATGACTGCGATGAAAGTGGCGGTAGCGTTCCAGACGATTTGCCAGACCACGGGGATATCGGACAGGCTCACGACGCCCGCCAGCAGCGCCACGACGGCCCCCAGTGCGGCGCTCCAGCCCACGCCCAGGCCTTTGGGCTGCCAGATGACGAGAACGATCGTCACCAGGAAAATCAAAAATGCGATCAGCATGACTACAACTCAATCAGCAAAGGGAAGTCTCAAGCACAAGCAACAGGGCTCTGCGGCCGCTCGCCCATTTTGGCAAGCCGCAATGCATCGAGGCTCAACCATTCCTGGTTGGCATCGACCACTCCCTTCAGCATCGCGTCCACCCACTGTGGCAGCTCGGGATGCAGTCGGTAGTACACCCACTGACCCTTGCGGCGATCCATCAGGACTCCAGCCTCGCGCAACTGGGCCAGATGCCGGGAGATCTTCGGCTGGCTCAGCTCCAGCGCGTGGGTAAGTTCGCAGACACAGAGTTCGCCTTCACGGGCGATCAGCAGGGTCATCCGGGCCCGGGTGTCATCAGCCAGGCATTTGAAAACGATGGGGGGAGTCAGTGTTTCCCGCATGTGACCTCCTGGGGAATGCGTGTACGGGCAATATCTGGAGATCCAAATATATGCCGACTCGAATATATGGTAAATCAGATATTTACAATCACTTCGCCTTACGAGGCTCGGGGATATAAGCACAGAGACCGATCCCAAGCCCCAAAGGCAATTTCCAGTTCGAAGGAGTTCAACAGGCTTTGCCCGACGTCTGCGGTCTACATGGTCAAGGAGCTTGGCGGCATGAACTCGGTGGCACCACAAGTAACTCGCCTCCACGAACGTCACTGAGGTCGTTCTCAGGTGTTCCAGGAACGAGTCCTGCGCCCCCGAAAGATGTCGAACTGCATCGACCTCGGTTTCGTAGACAACTGGAACGGCTGCAAAGGGTCGTTAGCCGCCGGCCCTGACAGGCAAAAACTTTTTTCCTTCCAGTGCATCTGGTCCGGTCGTTCGCGGGTATTGCTTATGGGTGGCCTATGACTGCCCAGCCAAATGTCTTGTCAGGAGCACTACCCATGAGCCTCAAACCCTCCGCCTGCCTGCTCGCCTGTTGCCTCGCCCTGGCGCTGCAACCCGCTCACGCACAATCCTCGCTGCCAGAGGCGGTCAAGGTCCCCGATGGCCATCGCGTCTTGCTCGAGACCGTGGGCGTCGGCGAGATCACCTATGAGTGCCGCGACAAAGCCAACACCCCCGGGCAAACCGAATGGACCTTCGTCGGCCCCAAGGCCGTTCTCAATGACCGCGCAGGCAAACAAGTAGGCGACTACTTCGGCCCACCCGCCACCTGGCAAGCCAAGGACGGATCGAAAGTCACCGGCATCCAGCTGGCGGTGGCACCTGCAGACAAGGGGGCCATACCCTATCAGCTGGTCAAGGCCAATCCGGCCGAAGGCAAAGGCGCCATGCAGGGAGTCAGCTATATCCAGCGCCTGGCCACCCGCGGCGGCTTGGCGCCGGCAAGCGACTGCACGGCGCAGAACAAAGGTGCCAAGCAGGTTGTCCAGTACCAGGCCGACTATGTGTTCTGGACAGCCAAGTAAGACGCACTTGAGCAGACACCTTGCAATTGTTCATCTACGCTCGTTGGCAAGCCCCCGGCTGGATGGCCGGGGTACCTTGCATGACTCAAGGAAGCTGCACACGTTGAACTCGCCTGTCGCTCCCTTCGACTTTCACCGCTGCCTGCAGGCCTGCGCACAGGGCGACCGGCGCGCTCTGCAGGCGCTTTACGACCACGAAGGCGCGCGCCTGCTGGGCGTTGCCCGGCGCATCGCGCGTGACCACGCTAACGCGGAAGACATCGTCCACGATGCTTTTATTCGCATCTGGACCCGCGCCGCCAGTTTCGACCCTGCGCGCGGCTCGGCGCGCGGCTGGGTCTACAGCATCACCCGCCACCTGGCACTCAATTCGATCCGCGATTCACGCCGTGAAACGGTGCTGGACGAAGCCGATATGGAGACGACGCCTGCATTGCACGGGGGATTTGATGAAATTGACCTCTGGTCTGGTTCGGCGAAGATCTACCGTTGCCTCGAAAAACTGCAGCCTGCACCGCAGCGTTGCATCCTGCACGCCTATGTGGACGGCTGCAGCCACGCCGAGATCGCCGGGTTGCTCGGGGCCCCATTGGGCACCGTCAAAGCCTGGATCAAGCGCAGCCTGAAGGCATTGCGGGAGTGCCTGGAATGAAGCCGGATACCGCCGAGGAAGTGGACAGCCTCGCCGGCGAGTATGTGCTGGGGACCCTGTCGCCGCAGCAACACGCCACAGTGGCTGAGCGTCTTGGAAGTGACCCGGCTTTGCGCGCCTCAGTGGATGCCTGGGAGGCACGTTTGCTGGAGCTGACCGCGCTGACTGCGCCGCAGCCAACGAGCGCCCGCCTGTGGGGCCGTATCCAGCGCAGCCTGAATGAACTGCCCGCAGCGGCCGCGCAACAGCGGGTCAAATGGTGGCGACGCCTCGGACTGTGGCAAGGGCTAAGTGCTGCGGGGCTGGCTGCAAGCGCGGTTCTGGCGTTTGCATTGCTGACTGCACCCCCGCCCACCACCCAATTCGTGGTGGTCCTGGTGGCGCCCAACAGCCAGGCCGCCGGCTGGGTGGTGCAGACCAGCGACAGCCGCATGATCGAGCTGATTCCGCTTGGCCAGGATGCTGTGCCCGAAGGCATGGCCCTTCAGTTCTGGACCAAGGGCGAGCAGTGGCAAGCACCGGTTTCACTGGGCCTGGTCAAACCCGGAGAGCCCTATCGTGTTCCGCTCCAGAGCCTGCCACCTTTAGAGGCCAACCAGTTGTTCGAGCTGACATTGGAAAAATCCGGCGGCTCGCCCACCGGGCTGCCGACGGGGCCGGTGAAGTTCATTGGCCGCGCGGTAAAAGTGATCTGACCTGAAAAGGTCTGCAACCACTGACCGCTATGGGTCGAAAACGGTCATTCGCGACCGGCAGCTATCGACCCATAGCTGCCTCTCAGCCCTACACGGCTGAGCGGATTCGTATACGGTTGATGTTTTTACGCCCGTATTGGCGGGTCAAACCCGCTCCTGCGGCGATCGCATTCAGATCGAAGCCAGCAACTCGCTTCGTTGCTTATGGCAGACGCTTAAGCCCGCACTGATGCCTGGCACCTTCAAGGCTTGCTTCAAACGCCTCTAGCCCAGCGTATAACTGTTGCAGCCCAGTGATTTGCCCCAGCACTTCACGTTTCTTGTCGGCAATGGCCTTGCCAGCCAACTCCCACGGCAAATCAGCACCCTGATGCCTCAGCAGAATCGCCTGCAGTTCTTTCAGTTTGAAACCCAACTGCTGCGCGCATTTGATGAACGTCAGCAGCTCGACACTCTGCTGATAGCCGCAGGCCAGCTGGCGATGCCTCGTGCCAGTTCGAGCCAGGCTCCACGCCGCCGCGCGCTGGAGCCGAGCAGCGGCCCGAACATCAAGGTACGCAGCGGTCTGATACCGCAGAACTGCAACGTGGTTTTGCGCACCTGGTGAAGGCCAGGCATGCGATACACCCAGCGGTAGTACCACGGCGGTGTATCCATCGTCACCAGCAGATGCGCCGTTCGCCCCTTGAGCAGTTGCTCGGGGAAAGCCTTGCCTGCCCTATACTGAAACGCGAAACCGGGCAGGAACACGCGATCGAAAAAGCCTTTCATCAATGCAGGGATACCGCCCCACCAAATGGGGTAGATAAAGGCTAGGTGCTCGGCCCAGGTGATGTCGGCCTGGGCCCTGAGCAGATCGGGTTCCAGAGGCTGCGCTTGCCGGTAGCCATTGCGTAGTACCGGGTCAAAGCTCAAAGCATCAAGCCGTAACACCCTTACATCATGGCCGGCACTTCTGGCCGCCTCGACATAACTCTCGGTCAACGCTGCACAGAAACTCTCGCTTGACGGGTGCCCCAGCACCACTAGTACTCGTTTGCTCATCATCCCTTCGTCCTGAACATGAGGCATGCAGGGTAAAGCCTGCCCCTAACGGGAGAGTCAACTGCTCAGGCTGCTCTGGGCATATTGGCCTGCACATTCGGCACCGACGGGCTTGTGGCCACGGTTGGCAGCCATGACAGAGTCGGTCAGTTCGCCGTCAAGTAGCGTGACACCGCCTATCAAGCGGATGTGGTCACCCGCCGCAGCGTTTCGCGTCCGCCCATCCTGCAGGCGTTCCTTGAAGACCTCGATGCCTGCGCCTCCCAGCCCGGCTACGCCTGATTCGCCCCGCTGGTCGGCTCGGGCGCCGTCCAGGAGCAACTGCGCACCGCCCTGGCAGCGGGTGCCGACCGCGCCATCCTGGCCGTGGCCAAAGGCACTGAAAGCCGTTGTCGACAAAGAGCAGCCGCAGCTGGTTATCCTCGGCAAGCAGGCCATCGACAGTGATGACAACCAGACCGGCCAGATGCTGGCGGCGCTGACCGGCTTCGCCCAAGGCACCTTCGTATCCAAGGTGGAAGTCGCTGGCGACAAGCTGAATGTCACCCGTGAAATCGACGGTGGCCTGCCTGGCGCTGGTTGTCACTCTGTTGCCGTTCGCTGAAACAAGGCCAAGGCCATTATGGGGCGCGCGGACATTGGTTATTTACGCCTGGCGGCTTTTGCCAAGTGCTTCCAAGCCATTGAACAACACCATCCCAGCCAGCATCGCAGCCACGAACAGCCCGCCTTGCCAGAACCACGCCGGCCAGCAGCACCAGGGCCGGCCCCGGGCACACCCCGGCCAGCCCCCAACCGATGCCGAAGATCAGGCTGCCGCCCACCAGCCGTCCGTCAATGTCACGCCGGGCAGGCAACTGCATCGCGCCGCCGAGCAAGGCCACAGCATGTCGACGCGCCCAGGCCATGGGCAGCAGGGCAACACCGATGGCTCCCACCATGACCAGTGCCAGTGACGGGTCCCACTGCCCGGCGAGGTCGAGAAACCCCAGTACCTTGGCAGGATTCGCCATGCCCGACAGCAGCAACCCCATGCCGAACAGCAACCCCGCGATGAATGCGCTGATACGGGTCATTTCATGCTCCTGGGAATAGGTGACGAACCACGAAGACCGTGGCAAAGCCAGCCGCCATGAAGCACAACGTCGCCACTGCCGAGCGCGGGGACAGGCGAGACAGGCCGCACACCCCATGGCCGCTGGTGCAGCCACTGCCATACCGGGTACCCAGGCCCACCAGAAGCCCCGCGACCATGAGCAACCAGGGGGCCGTACTGAAATGCACCGGCGGCATCGCCGAGAACACTCGCCACAACAGTGGCGCCGCAATGATGCCCAGCAGGAACGACAGCTTCTCGCCTCGCCCTCCCCCCTCGCGCTGCAACAGCGAGCCGAGCAGGCCACTGATGCCGGCAATGCGCCCGTTCGCCACCACGAACAGCCCGGCGGCCAGGCCGATCAGTGCCCCACCTGCCAGTGCCGACCACGGTGTGAAGGCAGCCATATCAACATGCATCTCAGTGCTCCCTATCGACCTGCAGAATTGAACCGGCTCCATCTTAACGCCGTGCCTGAACCACCGGAACCACCCCATCGCGGCGCCGCTTCTGCCCATGGACAGCCAATGATTGCTGCTAGACTTTGGAGACCTGTTCAGGATTCCATGACGCTGGATTGCCGGTTCAGCTCGGCTGAGTTCCGTTGTTCTTCAGGCCTACCTTCTGCACATGACCTTTGCCGACAAAGGTGCCGATATGTCTGAGTCCAGAAAACAGTCGAGCAAACCGCTACCCGAGATCATTGACGACCTCCGTGAAGACAAGGTGTTTCACTCGCGCAAGGAGCGGCTGGAAGCCGGCAAGCAGTTGCGCGACAGCGTGCCGCGGTCCGCACATGGGGTATGGAAAACCACTTCGAAACACCGCGACCCTGTGCAATTGCTGGAGCAGTCCAACCGTCACCGGCATCCGGAGCTGGTACCGGTGCGTTATGGTCGCATGCTTCGCAGCCCTTTTACCTTCCTGCGCGGCTCGGCAGGCTTGATGGCGCGCGACCTCGCCACACTCCCCTGCACCGGCATCCGTGTTCAGGCCTGCGGCGATTGCCATCTGCTGAACTTCGGCTTGTTCGCCACCCCTGAGCGCAACCTGATCTTTGATATCAACGATTTCGACGAGACGCTGCCTGCCCCGTGGGAGTGGGACATCAAACGGTTGGCGGTAAGTTTTGCCGTCGCGTCCCTGGGACAACCGGCTTGACAGCAAGCTAGCCCGGCAGCTCGCCATGGCGTGTGTGAGTGCCTACCGCACGCGCATGCGGGAGCTGTCGCAAATGAGCCCGCTGGACATATGGTACGACCGGCTGGATGCGCAAACGCTGATCGACATGGCCCCCAGCCCGAAATACCGCAAGGCACGTGAAGAGTTGATGGCCAAAGCCCGGACCCGCATCGGCGATTACCTCTATCCGCAGATCAGCGACGAAGTCGGTGGCAGGCGCCGTCTGGTCGACCAGCCGCCCATCCTGTTCCATGTTCATGAAAGCGGGTTCGCCGAGCGTGTGAAGCTGGCGCTTGAAGACTACCGCGCTTCCCTGCTACCCGAGCGACGCGTTCTCTATGACCGGTATCGCCTGGAAGACTTTGCAGTAAAGGCAGTAGGGATTGGCAGCGTAGGCACTTTCTGCTTCGTCGGTTTGTTTTTCTCGGCAGAGAACAATCCGTTGCTGCTGCAATTCAAGGAAGCCTGCCCGTCAGTGCTGGCGCCCTATGCCGGCAACAGCGAGTTCATCAACCAGGGGCAGCGCGTGGTCACCGGGCAACGGCTCTCGCAATCGGCCAGCGATATTTTCCTCGGCTGGACCGAGGGCAGCAAAGGCCGGCAGTTCTATGTCCGGCAGTTGCGCGACATGAAGATGTCATTGCCGGTCGAAGGCGCGACCTTCGAGCAGATGAAAATGTATGCACAGGTCTGCGGCATGACCCTGGCGCGCGCGCATGCCAAGTCAGGTGACGCCGCATTGATCAGTGGCTACCTTGGTAAGTCGCAGGTGTTCGATCAGGCCATTGGCGATTTTGCCCTGGCCTATGCGGGTCAGAATGCCAAGGATTACGCCGCGCTGGTCAATGCCGAAAAGAAAGGAAGGATCAAAGCGCTTCGCGAGGTCGACGATTAGCCGTCGTCGAACTTGGCGTTTGCACAGTTCCACTTGCATTGACCTGGATGCGAGAAGATGAAACAGCAGGTTTTTTCCATAGCGCACGCAAACGTGGCGGCTTGCCAGCGGGCAGTGCTTGTCGCAGCCACCGTGTTCATGGCCGCCTGTTCGACCTTGGGGCCCACCACGATCGAGCGTGATCGGACAGACTACGCGGGCGTGATAGCCACGACCTGGAAAGAGCAAACCTTGCTGAACATCGTGAAACTGCGGTACGCCGACGCTCCCGTCTATCTGGAAATCTCATCGGTGATAAGTTCCACCGCCATACAGAGCCAGGTGAGTCTTTCCGCCAGCTGGTTCAGCGGTTTGCCTGCCGACGGCACCAGCCAGGCAATCGGCGCGTCCGGCCTCTATACCGACCGGCCCACCATCAGTTACACGCCGCTGTCTGGCGAGCGATTTTCCCGTTACTTGCTGACCCCCCTTTCACCGGCGGCGATATTCTCACTGATTCAGGCAGGCTATCCGGTCGACCGCGTACTGCACCTGACCACACGCGCCGCGAACGGCCTCTACAACCGTTCAGCCTCGCCGTCTCGATTACGTGCTGCAGACCCCCGGTTCTACGCCGTACTGGATGCGCTGCGCCGCATTCAGCGCTCGGAAAAGCTCGGCATGCGTATCAGTCAACGCGCGGGGGCTGACAGTGAGTTGCTGCTGATTGACGACGCGAGGTCGCAAAGCCTTGAAGACGACCGACGCCTGGTCCGCGAGTACCTGCATCTGCAACGCGACGAAAATGTCCTGCACCTTACCTTTGGTTCGGTCCAGAGGTCCGATACCGAGGTCGCCCTGCTGACCCGCTCGATGTCGGAAATCTTCGCTGAAATCGCCGCCACACTCGAAGCCCCGCCCGTGCATGTGCAGGAAGGCCGGGCCAATCCCGAGCCGGCCCTTCCCGTTGTCAGCGCATGGGATGCACCCTTGGTGCGCATACATTCCAGCGCACGACAGCCGAGCGATGCCTATGCCGCCGTGCACTATCGCGATTACTGGTTCTGGATCGACGACCGTGACATGCAATCGAAATCCGAATTCCTGTTCATCCTCGTGTTGCTCTCGCTGGCCGAAACAGGGGTCGCTCCAGAGGTGCCCGTGATCACCATCCCGGCCAATTAATCAGGTAACGGATACAGGCTTTGCAGCAGCCGGTCCTGGTCGGAAAGCGGGCCCAGATAACGAACGAACAACGCCTCGCCCTGAGCCCCGGACAGCACCTTGCTCAAGGCGCTGTCGACCAGCAGCCGAAACGCGTCATCGCCCCGACGCATCGGCAGCGCTACCCGGCTCATGACGAACAGACGATCCGGTACCACCAGCTGTTCCCGTTCGGCCTGCCGGGCCTGCAGCGCGAGCAGGATGACCCGGTCTGCGAAGAAGGCATCAACCTTGCGTTCGGCCACACGCCGTACGCCCTCCTCATAGGTCGAAACCTCCTCCAACGTGGATTGCAAGCCCAGCTGGCGTATCCGCGCCTGCACCCAGCGACTACTCAACGACCCCCGCAGTACCGCAAAGCTATGCTTGCTCAACCCCGCGTTGATCGTCGCCCGCCAACGTGGGCCGTTGTCGCCCGACCGGCCACTGAGCGGCCCCAACAAGGCATCCGGCGCATCGCGCCTTACCAGCACAGCCAGGCCAGAGGTGAACACCGGAATGGAAAAATCTGCAGCACCGCGACGGCTGACGGTTTCCACCATCGGTGTGCACAGCAGGTCGATGTCTCCCGCCGCCACGGCTGCAAGGCCCTGTGACTCTGGCAGGGCGCGCCAGCGCACCTGCAGGTCGGCCATTGCTGGCAACTGGCGAAGGTGTTCGGCGACTGCATTGCACAGTTCCACGGCATACCCTTGCGGGGCCTGCTCGCTGCCTGACGAGAACGGCGCGAAGCCTTCCACGTAGCCAAGGCTGAGCACCTGGCTGTCACGCAGGCGGTCCAGCCCTTCGGCAGCGACCACCTGGCCGTCCATCGCCCCGCTCAGGAGCAGGCTCGCAAGGCATGCACCGGCCAGTTTCGACAGGTTGATCATGATGCACCTCCGATCATGTCCAGGGCCTTGACGAAACGCTTGGCGATAAAGCCGAACAGCAGATAACCCAGCGCCATGATCAACGCAGCGCCGAACACCGCTTCCAGGCCCGAGGCATAAAGCGCATAGAAGCAATAACACACCGCAAGCACCATGATTGCGGCGTTGCGGCGAAAAATCGCCATCTCGACCTGTGCCTTGTACATGATCACCAGCAGCCCGGTCAGCGAGGTGATGTAGGGAATGATATTGGTCACGGCAGCCAGGTTGACCAGTTTGCTGAACTGGGCGCTGGCGTTTGGCGAGAGCGTCGACAGCGCAATCAGGCTCTGCAGGACGGCGCAGGTCAGCATGCCGGCCAGCGGCACGCCGCGTGCCGTGGTGCGGGTGAAAAGCCGTGGGAACAGGCCCTGCCCGGCGGTGACCTTGGCGGTTTCAGCCAAGGTGAATTGCCAGCCCAGCAACGAGCCGACACAGGCGATCACCGCCAATGCCATGATGATGTTGCCGACGCTGTCATTGAACATCCGTGCATACACCATGGCGAAAGGTGCACTGGCATTGGCCAGGTCCGGGTTGGGCACGATGCCTTGAATGACCGTGGTTGAGAGTATGTACACCACCGCTGCACCCAGGGTGCCGAACAGACAGGCCAGGGGCACGTTGCGCTTCGGGTTTTCCACCGCATCGGAGTTTTGCGCGGCTGATTCCATGCCCAGGAATGCCCATAGCGTCAGCGGGATGCTACTGGTAACGGCATGTGCGACAGGTATATCTCCTGGGTTCCAGGCTTCCTGGAAAAGCTTGGGGCTGAACCAGTACCAACCGATCAGGCTCAGGCCGGCAACGGGTACGATCACGCCCCATACACTGATGGCGCCCAGCCGGCCGGTGATGTCGGCGCCGCCAAGGTTGGCCAGTGTGGTAAACCAGATCAGCATGACCGCCCCCGCCAGCAGCGGTATGGCACCACTCCCGAGCCAGGGAAAGAACGGCGTGAGGTAGCCCACGGCGGAGATACCGATGGCCACGTTGCCGATCATCAATGAAAGAAAGTAAAGGTACGAGCACAAGAAGAATGCCGACTTGCCATGGGCTTCCTCACTGTAGGCAGACATGCCGCCAGAGCGCGTGCAGTAGATACCGCATTGAGCGAAACAGTAGGCGATAGCCATCGAGCCCACTGCCGTGACAAGCCAGGACAGCAGCGACACCGCGCCGATCTGTGCCATGCTCGCCGGCAGCATGATGATGCCCGAACCCATCATGTTCACCGTTACCAGGGTCGTGAGCCCGACCAGGCCCATCTTTTTTGCTGGATCACTCATGATGCTCTCCCGCGCGTACATGTCTCGATAAAGCCGGTCGGTTCCCTGCCACACCTCATTCTCGTGCGCTGCGCCCCAACCGCCGCGCACCCGGCACTGCACTCACCCCGTGCAATACCACGCTGAGCAGGACGCACGCGATGGTGCACGCGATGATCGTGCCACCCTCTTGCAACGGCGTGTCCAGTATCAATATCGCGAAAACGATGGATGCAAGGCCACGGGGGCCGAACCAGCCGATGAACAGGCGGCTCTCGGCGCTGAGTGAGCTCCCTGCCAGGCTGAGCCAGACAGGCAGCATCCGCACCAGAGACAGGCTCGATAGTGCGTAGAACCAGACCGAGGGCGCCATGATCTGCGAAGCCTTGGGCGCCACGTAGGCGCCAAACACCACCCAGGTCAGCAACGATAGCGCTTCACCGCATGACTCGCCGGTGACCAGCAACGGCTGCGTTTCCCGCTTGAACAAATAACCTGTCAGCAACCCTGCGCAGAACGCGGCGATGAAGCCGCTGCCCCCCAGTGCCTGGGCGCAAGCGAAACTCAGCAACGCCAGCGCGGGCATCACCAGTTGCTGCCAGGCCTCGATTTGCAGGCAATGGCGTTGCGACAGACGTAGCAACCCGCCCACCAACAGCGCAAGCGCCGCCCCCGTGAGAACACCGATCCCCAACTCCTCCAGGAAGAAGTAGCCCGCCAGGGCAAAAGGCATCGTCGAGCGAGCCTCCGTCAACAATGCCAACAGCAAGAGTAGTACCGGCACGCAAATGCCGTCGTTCAAGCCGCTTTCGACATTCAGGCTCTCGCGCACATTGGCCGCAACCTCGGGGTTGCTCACGACGGCCTTGCCGAGCGCGGCGTCGGTCGGGGCCAGGATCGTCGACAACAGCGCCATTTCCAGCCAGGGCATGCTCGGGAACATCAGCCAGGCGGCAAACCAGCCTGCAAGCAGGGTCAGCGGCAGCCCCAGGGTCAGCAGGCGCAAGGGCAGGCTACGGGATTGGCGCAATTGGGCCAGGTTGGCCTTGGCGGCATCATTGAACAGGACGATCGAGAGGGTAAGCTCGGCCAGCAGGCGAAGATCGTTGCGGTCCAGCGAAAGGTTCAACAAGCCAAGCCCGGAGGGCCCTGCCACCAGGCCTGCCAGCAGAAACAACAGCGGACCATTGACAGGTTTGGACTCAAGCGCGCCGGCCAGGCTGGCGTACAGCACCAGCAAGGCGGCCAGAACAGCCAGGTTCTGATACATGGCCAGGCCTCGGGATCAAAAGCGTATGTAGCAACGCTATCACTGCCCGCGCAGCGCGACGATCTGAAAGGTGGCAGAAGTTATCCTAGGTCAACTCTGCAGGTAATAAAGAGTCTCACGTGCCGGCAACGGCCGCGCCCCTGCTTCAAGAACGAAAGATCTCGAAGGGTTCCACGCGCAGTACTTTGCGAATACCCAGGTAACTGGAGGTACCGGCAATCAATGAAACCAGGCCAAACGTCAGGCCCAGGTTCCAGAAGGTCACGATGGCGGCGTAGTTGGGCAGGTACGTTCATGGTTCAGTCTCGAAAGTATATATCCGGACCCTAGCCCGCCTTTGAGCTGCCTGTTTGACCTGGATCAGAACCGGCAAACTCAGGCGCCTGGCCGTTACTCGGCTGGCTATCACTTGGCTTTTATCAAGCCCACTTCAAGGTGCACGGGTAGCATTCCGGACAGCGTTATCCAACAAAGGAAAAAGTCCATGAATCGCCCCGCTCCATCGAGGGTCCGCCTGTATGACGAAGACGATCTGGACAGCGTGCTGCGCTCGATGGCCCGCCAGGCCATGGCCTGCCTGCCTGTGTCCGAAGTGGCGCTGGTAGGCATTCAGCGGCGTGGCGAGCCGCTGGCGCAGCGCCTGCAACAGCACCTGCAAGCACTGACCGGTGCTGCGCCACTGCCGCTCTACCCGATCAAGGTCAAGCGCTACGCGGACGACCTCAGCCTCCTGCATGCCCATACCCAACTCACCGAGAACCCTGAACTCGCCAAGCTAGACCTGGCCGCAACCACCTTGCTGGTGGTCGATGACGTGCTCTACGAAGGGCACTCTCTGCTACGCACCTGCGCCTACCTCGCCGAACTGGGTGCGCGCCACCTCATCAGCGCGGTACTTGTCGACCGCCACGTCTGCCGCCAACCAGTGCATGCCGATATCGTCGGCATCCACCTGCAGGTGGCGGCGCAGGATATCGTCGAATGCCATGTTCCACCCTACGAAGGTCAATTCTGCGTGGAGGTGGTACGCCATGGCCGAACCGGCGATTGCACCTGATTCAACTGCCGGGTGCGGGCCTGATCGTCAGGATGCTGCACGGCGCATGGCTGACAAGCCGCTCGGTGGTATCGCCGATCAGCTTGGCCCACCGCCTGGCCTGCACGGCACCGACCACCACCACATCGGCCCCCAGCGCAGCGATATGGGACTTGATGACGCGCAACGGGGCACCTTCGCTGAAGAACCGATGGCTGTGGGCGATGCCATGGGCATCGGCCAACGCATCGAACGGCAACTGCAGTGATTCACGCACTTCGTCCGCCCAAGGGCCGGCGAGGCCAGGGTTGGCCAGCATGGCGATTGGCAGGTCGTACGCCGAAAGCAGGTTCAACTGGCCCTGGCATTGCACCGCCAGTTGCTGACCGGCAACGACCAGCGCGTCATTGAGCGGCGAGGGTTGGGAGACATCCACCGCGACCAGCACGTTAGCTGGCATGGCCGGGGCATTGGCCGGCACGAACATCAACGGCACCTCGCTCGCATGCAGCAGCATCTGGTCAAGCGAGGTCCGGGCCAGCTGATCGATCAACGAACAGCCCGGGCAGGCCTTGATCACCAGGTCAGGCGCGTAGCGGGCGATGCAGGCTGGTAACAGGTCGCGGGGATTAGTGGTTTCCACGGCCTCGAAACCTGGGCGTGCCCCACTTGCCGGTTGTTCGTCAAGCAGCGCCTTGAGCTCTGTGCTGAAGTGCACGAAGGAAACGGAAGGCAGCGGAGTTGCCTGCAACTCGTGGCGCAGACGCAGTTCGCCGGGTTCATGGATACCCAGCACCTGCAGGGCAGCGCCAGACGCCGAAGCCAAGGCCATGGCCCGGGACAGCGCGGCATTGGCCTGAACCTCGGTCATGATCAGCAGAATCCGGCGATACGGGTTCATCGGCCACCTCCCGGCGCGGCTGTTGGCTGGCGTACGCTTGTCATTATCGAAGCAGTTGCCGGTTCGTTCTTGATAAAAATCAAGGCCCCCAGGCGCCATCGCGCCACCCTAGGCCTGAACCCGTAAGCCGTCATCGCGGCGGCCATCACTGCGGAGGCCATCATGAACGCTTTGACGCGACTGTTACTGATCTGCCACCCGGACCTGCACCCCTCGCCAGCCTTGGCGCGCGCGCAAGCGTTGGCCAAGGCCACAGGCGCCACCTTGCACCTTGTAGTACTGAGCCAACTACCGTCACGCCTGACCACCCTTGACCAGGTGCTGCGCAGCAGTGCCCGCAAACAAGACGCCGAGCACCGCAAGGCATGGTTACACGATCAGGCGAAAGCGCTTGGCGAGCAGGGTATTACAGCCTATGCCGAAACACTGGATGACGATGACCCACTCAAGGACCTGATTCGCCTGGCGCAGCTGCACCACGTGGAAATGCTGATCAAGGATATCCGCCACGAAACCGTCGTCAGCCGTGCCCTGCTCACACCACTGGACTGGCAGTTGCTGCGCCGTTGCCCGATTCCGTTGCACCTGGTAGCCCAGGCTGACGCGGCACTGCCTGCGCGGGTGCTGGCGGCCGTGGACCTGGTCGAACACGACGCCGCAGTGAACAAGTGCAACGACCGTATCCTGCAGGCTGCACAGGCGCTGGCGCGGCGCTGCAAGGCACAACTGCATGTGCTCCAGGCCTATGAACCCAGCCCCAGCTTCGTCGCCTACGCCGCCGCCCCCGTAGCATGGACCGATGAAGTGGTTGAAGAGATGACGGGTAGAGCGCGGGAACGCCTGACCCGGTTCGCCGGCCACTACGGCATCAAGCCGGACCACTTGCACCTGATACGCGGGGCTGCCCGTAGTGCCATCAGCGAATACGCCAACCAGCATGGCTTCGATGTGGTCGTCATGGGCACGCTTTACCATGAAGGGTTGACCAAGGTCATCGGCAGTACCACCGAGCAAACCCTGTACAAGGTGCATTCGAGTATTCTGGCGATCCACGGTTGATTGGCCGCCGGGTTGCAAGGCTCCGTGCCCAGGGCAAACCGGCGGCCCACCTCAATCGCGATGCCAATCGACGCTCAGGTACCGCTCACTGTCGCTGTAGCGATAGCTGCAGGCGCCGTCATAAGCGGCTTCCAGGTCATGTCCGATACGGTTGGCCAGGTGCGTGCCAGTGGTGGTCGCCACCAGTTCGTCATCCTTGCAGTCGATGGCGATCAGCCGCTCGAGCACGTGGGTCTGGCGCTCTTGCTGTTCGGCATGGAGCATGAGCTGGCGAATCTCCTGCTCATGGGTCGCGAGGAAACGGCCCGACACGCGCACCTGGCCCGCTGCAGCATGGTCTTCGATGCGTCGGCAGGCTGGGCATACGGTCGACTCCAGCGGCCCGAGGCCGTTGGCTCCGTGCGGGTGCCATTCACCCCCGTGATAGACTGCGCCACATTGCGGGCAAAGCGCGCTGCCACCCGGGCGAAGGGGCATGGCGTAGGGGTCGAAGGGACGGGTTTTGAACAATTTGTCCTTGTGGCTTTTCTGATACTTGTCCATCGGCGTGCTCGCTGTACGGATTGTGAGGATCGCAGCCCTTGGCATGCGTTGACCTGCACAGTGTCCGCCCATGGGCCACGCTGTACTTGATAATCGTCAAACCCAGCGCTGCCACGCCGCTTATGTTTCCGATAACGATCCAGGGAGCACCGCGCATGAACACCACAGCGCCATTGATGTTCGCATTGCAAGGGAGCGAGGGTTATGGCGATGCCGTTGCCCGACGCCTGGGCGTCACGCTGTCGGCACATGAAGAGCGAGACTATGAGGACGGCGAACACAAGTGCTGGCCCATGGAACCGGTCGAGGGGCGAAACGCCGTCGTTTTCCACTCGCTTTATGGTGACACGCACCACAGCGCTCACGACAAACTGTGCCGGCTACTGTTCTTCTGTGGCGCGCTCAAGGATGCTGGCGCCAGCCAGGTGACAGCCGTGACGCCCTATCTGTGCTACGGGCGCAAGGACCGCAAAGTGGAATTTCAGGATTCGACCATTACCCGTCACGTGGCTCGCCTGATGGAAAGCTGCGGCATCGACCGGGTGGTGGCGCTGGATGTGCATAATCCCAGCGCGTTCGACAACGCCTACCGGATCCCGGCCTGGAACCTCACCTGCGTACAGCTGTTTGCCGAGCGCCTGGCTCCACTGCTTGCCGAGCAGGTCATCACGGTGGTGTCGCCGGACATGGGCGGTATCAAGCGCGCCGAACAGTTTCGCCAGGCACTGGCCCATTTGCTCGCGCGCCCGGTCGCCATGGCCATGGTGGAAAAGCACCGGCAACACACACAGCTCAGCGGCGAGTGCCTGGTAGGTAATGTGGCTGGCAGCACGGTCGTGCTGTTTGACGACATGATCAGTACCGGCCAGACACTGTTGCGGGCCGCACACGCCTGCCGTCGAGGCGGTGCATCGCGCATTCTGGCTGCCGCCACCCACGGTCTGTTCACCGCCGCAGCAACGCTGTTCGAAAGCGGGATGTTCGACCGCATCCTGGTCGCCGACAGCATCACGCCCTTTCGCCTGCCCGCCGCTTGCCGGGCCCAGCTGGACATCGTCGACAGCAGCGCCCTGGTCGCCGAGCGCCTCATGCCTATGATGTAGCCAGCCGCATAGTCCTACACCACCAGGATATTGCAAGGCACCTGGTACAACACATGCTCGGTGGTGCTGCCGAACAGACGGTCCAGTCCCCGTGCGATGGGTCGGCCCATGACCAGCACGTCCACCGGCTGTGACTCGACGTATTCGCCAAGCACCGCGACCGGGCGGCCCAGCACGAAGTGGCAGCGTTCCGGTGGCGCCCCGAAGCGCTCGGCCAGTTTCTTGAAATCTTCCTCCAGCGCCTGGCGCAAAGGCCCGGCAATGTCACCGATGGCCCAGGCGGCATAGCCCATGTCGCCCATGTAGGCCATCGACAGATCGCAGGCGTGCAGGAGGTCCAGTTGCGCCCCGGTCTGCAAGGCCAGTGCACTGGCCTGCTGGACGATATTGTCATTTCGGGCCTGCCCCTCATCGGAGGTATCAGCCACGTCCACCGCCGCCACGACCTGGAGTGGCAACGCCGGCCGGCTGGCACCGAGCAAGTAGATCGGGACCGGACAGTGGCGCAACAGCTGCCAGTCAAGCGACGTGAAAAAGGCGCGCTTGAGCACAGGCTCATGCTCCACCTGTTTGAGCAGCAAGTCTGGTTGCATCTCCAGCACGTGCTGCAGAATGTCATCCTGCAGGTCGTTGCTCCAGGCCACCTCGGTCGTTACCTGCACGCCAGAGGCACGCAGCGCGTTTGCCTGGGCTTCCAATTGTTCCTGCTGAGCCTGCCGGTAAGCCTCCCGCTCCGTTTGACGCTTACCGGACTCCAGCAACCAGAGTTTGTCCAATGATTCGAGCAAGGCGACGATGTGCAGGCTGGCCGATGCAGACTTTGCCAGTGCAACGGCCTGCTCCAGGGCGATCGCCTGGTGCAGCATCGGGCGCATGATCAGCAACAGACGTTGATAGTGGCTCATGATTGCCTCCAACGGTGGGCCGGCCTGATCACTCAGGCATCGGGGGTTGCATCAGGGGTGCGGTCTTTTCCGGGATATCGGTCATGGTGGCTTCGGTCAGCAGCAGAATGCTGGCAACCGAGACCGCATTTTCGAGTGCGACGCGCACCACTTTCGTAGGGTCGATGATGCCCGCCTCGTACATGTCGACGTACGTATTGGCTGCGGCATCGAAGCCGATGCTGCCCGTTTCGGCCAGCATGCGAGCCACCACGACGCCCGCATCCACGGCGGAATTTTCAGCGATCGTCCGTGCTGGCGCTTCCAGTGCCCGGCGCAGGATCTGCAGCCCCGTGCGCATGTCGCCTTCATGGTTGAGCTCCTCGGCAAGCAAGGCTGGCACAGCCTTGAGCAAGGCAAAGCCACCACCGGGCACGATGCCCTCGGCAATCGCTGCGCGGGTAGCCGCCAATGCGTCATCCAGGGCGTCCTTGCGCGCTTTCATCTCGGCTTCGGAAGGTGCGCCCACGCGGATGACCGCCACCCCACCGGCAAGCCTGGCCAGACGCTCCTGAAGTTTCTCCCGGTCGTAATCACTGGTGCTGGATGCGATCTGCGCACGGATTTGCGCGACACGATCAGCCACGGCTTCTCGCGTCCCCTTACCTCCGACCAGTGCGGTGCTGTCTTTAAGCACCACTGCACGGTGCACCTGGCCCAGCTGGGACAGTTGCAGGTGGTCGAGATTGACGCCCAGCTCAGCCGAAACCACCGTGGCACCGGTGAGTACGGCTATGTCCTGGAGCATTTCCTTGCGCCGATCACCATACCCGGGAGCCTTCACCGCCACGGCGCGCAACACTCCGCGAATCTGGTTGACCACCAGTGTGGTCAAGGCTTCGCCGTCGATGTCCTCGGCGATCACCATCAACGGCTGGCCGCTCTTGGCCACCTGTTCGAGCAGTGGCAGCAGGTCAGCCAGCGCACCAATCTTGTGATCGCACAGCAGTACACACGCATCGGTGAGTTCAACCTGCATCTTTTCGGTGTCGGTGACAAAGTACGGGGACACGTACCCCCTGTCGAAACGCATGCCATCCATGATGTCGACCACGGTTTCGGTGGTCTTGGATTCCTCCACGCTCACCACGCCTTCCACCCCGACCTTTTCCAGGGCGTCGGCGACCAGCTGACCGATCAAGGGGTCGTTGTGGGCGGACAATGTGGCCACCTGGGCTTTTTCCCGGATCGTGTTGACCGCACGCGACTGCGCCAGCAATGCCGCCTGAACCAGCGCCAGGCCCTTGTCCAGGCCGCGCTTGAGGTCGATGGCACTGGCCCCGGCCACTACATTTCTGACGCCATCGGCAAGAATTGCCTGGGCCAGGACCGTCGCCGTGCTAGTGCCATCGCCGACCGCCTCCGCCGTGCGCTCGGCTGCCTGGCGCAGCATCTGGGCGCCGAGGTTCTCCTCAGCGTCCTGCAAGTCGACACGCTTGGCGATGGACACGCCATCGTTACAGACAGTCGGGCGACCCCAGGTGCTCTGCATCAGCACCGACTTCGACTTGGGGCCCAAGGTGACGCGTACGGCATCGGCAAGCTGGGTGGCGCCACTGAGGATCTTCTCCCGCGCTGCTGACCGAAAGAGGATTTTGCTGTGCGGCATGATTTTCAGCTCCCGTGCAGGGCAGCGTGATTGACTGCTGCTGCCAGCATCCGGCTTACGCCGCCCTTGGCGCTTGATTTTTATCAAGCGTGCGAATGCCTGCAGCGTCGCTCAATGTTTGTCGAGGTACCGATACAAGGCTTCTTCCTGGTCGAAATGCAATTTCGCCAAGGTATCCAGGCGTATGAGCTGGTGCTGGATTTCGTCGGCGCTCGGGTTGGCAGCGGCCTGGGTGAAATCTTCGCTCATGCGCGTCAGCAAATGGATCAGCCTGAACATTTCCCGGTGGGTATGGCTGAGCGGCGAGAGCGGATCCTCGCCCCCCATGTAGCGGCTCAACAGGGGGTACAGCCGCTGCTCGTCGTCCCGCTCATGGCGCTCCAGCAAGCCATGCAGGGCGGCAACCAGGCGCCCGAGGTCGGCCCGCGCCTGCGGCGCAGGGCGGCTGGCAAAGTCCCGCGCCATCTGGCTCAGTTCGGTCAACAACCCGTCCAGCTGCCGATGCTCGTCATGCATGCGCTGCAGGCTCACGGCCGGCAACCCGTTGCGGCCATCGCCGGCGACCGGGCCGAGGGCGCGCAGGGCATTGAGGATGATCAACAGGTCGATGCCTTCCTGCAGTACCGCCCCCATCACCGCAGGCAGGTAGCCGGCCGCAGCGAACAGCATGGCCAGCAGCGAGAGGCTCATGCCCACCCACACGCCTTGCCGGGCAATGCGCACGGCGTGTCGGGCGATGTCGATCGCTTCGATCAAGCGATCCAGCCTGTCGACCAGCAAGACCACGCCAGCTGACTGCGCCGAGGCCGTCACGCCGGACGCACCCATGGCAACCCCGACATCGGCAGCAGCCAGTGCCGGCGCATCATTGATGCCATCACCGACCATCAGCGTCGGGCCTTTCTGGCGACCTTCCTGAACCAGGCGGACCTTATCCTGCGGTGAGAGGCCAGAGCGAAGCGCATCGATACCCGCCGTCAATGCGATCATTTGCGCCGTCTGGGGGCGGTCACCAGTCAGCATGACAACCTTGTCGATCCCGCGTGCCCGAAGCCGACGCAGGGTCTGGGGTGTTTCCCGACGCACATCGTCGGCCAGTCGCAACATCGCCTTCAATTGGCCATCCACGGCCACGAAACTGCCACTGCTGGCCAGATAGTCCAACTGCTGCAAGCATGCCTGTGCCCAATGGCCCGCATCCCTGCCCTGCTGCACGTAATCCAGCAGCCCCAAGCGCACGGCTTTGCCTTGCACCTGGCCGGCCAACCCTTGGCCTGGAGCCTCCTGCACCTGTTCCGGCGCCGTCAGGGTAAGGCCCCGTGCGAGGGCAGCGTCGACAATAGCCCGAGCGATCGGATGGGTGGATGCCTGGGCCAACGACGCGGCCCACTGCAGAATCTGCAGCGGCGCGCCCTCCCCGTTGAGCTCGATCGATTGCAACCGGGCATGACCGCTGGTCAAGGTACCGGTCTTGTCGAGAAAGACCTGGCGGACCCCGGCGAGCGCCTCCAGTACCGCGCCATCGCGCACCAGAATGCTACGCCGCGCCGCTCGCGAGATGCCCGACAGCACGGCAATCGGCACCGCCAATATCAGCGGGCAGGGCGTGGCGACCACCAGCACCGCCAGCACGCGCTGCGGGTCGCCACTGGCCCACCAGGCAAGCGCGGCGATCAGCAACGTCAGCGGGATGAAGGCCAGCGCGTAGCGGTCAGCCAGGCGCACGAAGGGTGCGCGTGACTGGCGTGCCGTCTCGGCCAGGCGCACGATGCCGGCATAGGTGCTTTGCGCCGCGGTCTGCGTGGCCACCAGCAGCAACGGCGCGCCGGCGTTGCACACCCCGCTGGCCACCGACTCGCCGCAATGGCGAGTGACGGGTAACGACTCCCCGGTCAGTGCCGCCTCGTCCAGCGTGGCCAGTGGACTCTGCAGGCGCCCGTCCACTGGCACGATTTCACCCAGGCGCACCAGCACGGCCTGACCTGGCCTGACCTGGTCCACCGCAACCTCACGCAGCCCGTCCTGTTCCTGGACCCAGGCACGTTGCGGCGCGCGGTCGATCAGCGCGCGCAGTTCGCGCTCGGCATGACGCACGCTGAACGCTTCAAGTGCGCGGCCAGTGGCCAGCATCAGCGCCACCACCGCAGCCACCAGCATGTTCTCCAGGGCCAGCGCGGCGCCGATCGACAACAAGGCAATCAGGTCGATACCCGCCTCGCCTCTGGCCATGCGCCTGAGCATTTCCACCGCCAGGACCCCGGCCATTACCATGCCGCCAGTTGCCCAGACCAACGCGGCCCAGGCGGGCCGCTGCGCCGCATAGGCCACGCCGCCAGTCAGCAAGGCCAGCAGGCAGATCCCCAACAGTACGGGGTCGAGCCATCGACGTGGCATGGCGGGCTACTTGCGTCTGGCCTGCTGGCGCAGTTGCTGCACCTCGTCCTGGGCCTGGGTTGCCCGCCGTAGCGCCTCGTTGGCAGTCTGCTCGACCAGATCGATGCGGTAACACACTTGATCGGCGCGCAACCTCGCAGTGGCGGCGTTGTTCTCCGCTGACTCCAGGCGCGCATCGTACTCCTCGGCGCGCCACGCCGTGCAGCCTGAAACAGCAATCAGCAGCAGGCTTGCCCACCCGCAAAGCACATAACGTCGCATGTCCGTACCCTCATGCATGCCCAGGACACGCTGAGTATCGATGGCGGCGTGCGCCGCAGCCTGACATTTGTCAATCGCGCTGGCCGGCACAAGGGTAGAAACAAGGGCTCAGGGCACTTCAGCCCCTTCCCTGACCGCTACCGGAGCCGATCATGAACGACCTTGACTTGCGAGACCTTGTGCTCGAAGAGCTGGAATTCAAACCCGATATCAACGCCGCCAGCATCGGTGTGACGGTGCAGGATGGTGTAGTCACCCTCTCCGGGCACGTCAGCAGCTACGCCCAGAAAGTCAGTGCCGAACGCACGGTCAAGGCCATGAAAGGCGTGCGCGGCCTGGCCGAGGAAATAGAGGTACGCCTGAACAAACTCGAAGGTACCGCTGACGACACCATTGCCAGCCGTGCCCTGAACATCATCGCCTGGAGCTCGGACGCCAACGTGGAAGGCATCAAGGTCACCGTGCAGAAAGGGACGGTGACCCTGGAAGGCCAACTCGATTGGCAATACCAGAAGGAGGTGATCGAACAGGCGGTCTGGCGCCTGTCGGGCGTGGTCGGCGTGCACAACCGCATCACCCTGAAAGCCCGGGCCGACGCGGTCGATATCAAGCGCCACATCGAAGACGCACTCAAGCGCAGCGCCGAAATCCAGGCCGAAGGCATCCGCGTCACGGTCAACGGTGGCGTGGTCAAGCTGGAAGGCAAGGTCCACTTGCTGCGTGAGCGAGAAGTGGTCGAGCGTGCGGCCTGGTCGGTGCCGGGCGTCAGCAAGGTCGAAGATTATCTGTTGATCGCCTAGCGCCGCCGCGCCGAGGAGAGATGGCCATGAACAAGGATCAGCCTTGGAAGTTCTACTTCCTGGCAGTCGGCCTGGCGGTGCTCGCTGCCGTACAGTTCGGCCTGTTCAACCAGCCAGCCGTGCAAGCCATCCCTTACAGCCAGTTCTTGCAATTGCTCGATCAGCAGAAGGTCAGCGACCTGCATATCGAGCACGACCGTATCATCGGCAGGCTGCAGGAACCGATCGATGGTCATTCGGTGTTCTCCACCGTGCGCGTCGACCCGGCACTGAGCGAGCAGTTGGGGCGCTCTGGGGTGGCGTTCTCTGGCGTACCCGAGAACAGCACAGTAGCGACCGTGGTGGGCGCGTTGATGCCGCTGCTGATGATGCTGGTGCTGTGGTACTTCCTGTTTCATGGCCTGGGACAGAAACAAGGGCTGGGCGGGTTGATGGGGGTGGGCAAGTCACGCGCGCGGGTCTATGTCGAACATGACATCCAGGTGACCTTCGCCGACGTGGCCGGTATCGACGACGTCAAGGGCGAGCTGACCGAGATCGTATCCTTCCTGAAAAACAAGGAGTGGTATGCGCGCCTTGGCGCCCATGTGCCCAAGGGCACGTTGCTGGTAGGCCCACCCGGCACCGGCAAGACCCTGGTCGCCAAGGCCATCGCCGGGGAAGCGGCGGTGCCTTTCTTTTCGATCTCCGGCTCGGAGTTCGTGGAGATGTTCGTGGGCGTGGGCGCCGCACGGGTGCGTGACCTCTTCGACCAGGCCCGCCAGGCCGCACCTTGCATCATTTTCATCGACGAACTGGATGCCCTGGGCAAGATGCGCGGCGTCGGCAGCTTTGGCGGCAATGACGAGAAAGAACAAACCCTCAATCAGTTGCTCGCCGAACTCGACGGTTTCGACCCACGTGAAGGCGTGGTGCTGTTAGCCGCGACCAATCGCCCGGAGGTGCTGGACCCGGCGCTGCTGCGTGCCGGGCGCTTCGACCGGCAGATCCTCATCGACCGGCCCGACCGCAAGGGCCGCCTGGCGATCCTGAAAGTCCACCTGCACAAGATCATCTACAAGAACGACCTGGACTGCGAGCGGATTGCCGAGATCACCCCGGGCCTGACCGGCGCCGACCTGGCCAACCTGGTCAACGAGGCGGCCATCGTTGCCACCCGGCGGTCCAGCCAGTGGGTCGAGTTGCAGGATTTCACCGCTGCGGTCGAACGCCTGGTGGCAGGCGTCGAGCGCAAAGGCAGCGTGTTGCGCAGCGACGAGCGCATGGTGGTGGCGTACCACGAAATGGGCCATGCCCTGGCCGCCAGCAGCCTGCCGGCAATGGACCCGGTACACAAGGTGTCGATCATTCCCCGCGCTGCGGGTTCACTAGGTTACACCCTGCAACGGCCGACCGACGACCGCTACCTGATCAGCACCCAGATGCTGCGCGACCGCCTGGTCGTGCTGATGGCCGGGCGCGCCGCCGAACACCTTGCGTTCGGCCAGGTCTCCACGGGTGCCGCCGACGACCTCGGGCGCGCCACCGACATCGCCCGCCAGCTGGTCACCCGCTTCGGCATGAGCCCGGCGCTGGGCCAGGCGGTGCTGGAGCGCCAGCAAGCCGGCTATCTGGGCGATTCGGTGTTGCGCCAGGAGCGCAAGGACTACTCGGAGCAAACTGCGCGCGAGATCGACCTCGCTGTCCGCGGCTTGCTCGAAGAAGCCTATGGCCAGGCGCGGGCTTTGCTGGAGCAGCGCCGCAACGACCTGGACGCAGGCGCGCGTCTGTTGCTGGCCAAGGAGACCATCACCCCCGAAGAATTCCCGGCCTTGCAACCGCAGGCCAATGAGCCCGCCACCTATGTGTTGGTCGATGTCACCAAATGAACCGTCAATCCTGGCCAGGGTACCCGCCATGCTCTCTGTGACACTGATCAACATGCTGGTGGTGATCCTGGTGGTGATCATTCACTACGAATGCCTGCTGCGCCTGAATGACTGGCTACCACAGCTCAAGGTCTGGAGCCGTTTTCGCATCGTGGCGGGTGTATTCGGCGCACTGCTGGCGCACGCCCTGGAGGTGTGGTGCTTTGCCCTGGCCTATTACCTGATGGCGCATGCCCCAGGCTGGGGCACGCTCAGCGGCAATTTCGACGGGAGTTTGCTGGACTGCGTGTATTTTTCCTTCACCACCTATACCACGATAGGCTTCGGCGATATCGCGCCGACCGGCCATCTGAAATACCTCACCGGCCTGCAGGCCTTGACGGGCCTGGTGCTGATCACCTGGACCGCCTCATTCCTGTTCCTCGAAATGCAGAAGTACTGGAAGGCCAAGTAAGGCTGGGTTACGCACGTGGCGGTGAAGTCCAACGCCATTGCGCAACTTCAGGCATGTCTTCGCCATGCTCGATGAGGTAGAGCTTGTGCCTCTCCATCGTTGCCCAATAGCGGGCGCGGGCCTGTTCGAGCTGGGGCTGCAAGCGTGGCACGCGCTCGAACACATCGAGTAGCAGCTGGTAGCGGTCCAGGTTGTTGATGACTGCCATGTCGAACGGCGTGGTGGTTGCGCCCTCTTCGCGAAAACCCCGCACATGAAACCGTTGCGGGTTGGCGCGTTTGTAGATCAGGCGGTGGATCAACGCCGGATAGCCGTGGAAGGCAAAGATCACCGGACGATCTTCGGTAAACAGCCCATTGAAGTCGCTGTCGGACAGCCCGTGAGGATGCTGTTGCGACAATTGCAGGGCCATGAGGTCAACGACATTCACCACCCTCACGCGAACGTCTGGGGCATGCTCTTGCAGCAGCGTAACCGCCGCCAGCACCTCAAGTGTCGGCACATCGCCCGCGCAGGCAAGCACCACCTCGGGTATCTCGTCATCATGGCAGGCCCAGCCCCAGCGCCCGATACCCGATTGGCAATGCACGGCGGCCGCTTCGCTGTCGAGCCACTGCCACTCCATCTGCTTACCGGCAACGATCACATTGATGTACCCACGACTGCGCAGGCAATGCTCAGCCACCGACAACAGGCAGTTGGCGTCAGGGGGCAGATAGATCCGCGCGAGATTGGCCTTCTTGTTTGCCAGCAGGTCGAGCAAACCCGGGTCCTGGTGCGAAAAACCATTATGGTCCTGCCGCCAGACATGCGAAGTCAGGAGGATATTCAACGAGGCAATCGGCTTGCGCCACGGCACCTCGGCCGCTGTCTTGAGCCATTTGGCATGTTGGTTGATCATCGAATCGACGATATGGATGAAGGCTTCGTAGCAGGAAAACAGGCCATGGCGGCCCGTCAGCAGATACCCCTCCAGCCAGCCTTCGCAGATATGCTCACTGAGGATCTCCATGACCCGCCCCTGTGCCGAAAGGTGTCCATCATCGCTGGCCTGAGCATCCAGCCACACCTTGTCGGTAACCTCGAACACTGCATCCAGGCGGTTGGACGCCGTTTCGTCAGGGCCGAACAGGCGAAAATTCTGCGACGCCAGGCTGTTCTTCATGACATCGCGCACATAACCGCCCAGCACTCTGGTCGCCTCCGCCCGCACCTGACCGGGGCCCGCCATCGGCACGCAGTAATCGGCGTAATGTGGCAGGTCCAGTGCCTGCAACAAAAGACCGCCGTTGGCATGCGGGTTCGCGCTCATGCGCCGCCGGCCAGTCGGGGTCAGCGCGGCCAGCTCAGGCAGCAATGTGCCCTGCGCGTCAAAAAGCTCATGGGGACGGTAACTTTCCAGCCATTGTTGCAGCTGCATCAAGTGCGGCGGTTTGCCAAGGTCCGCCAAAGGCAGTTGATGGGATCGCCAGGTGCCCTCCACGCGTTGCCCATCCACGTACCTGGGCCCCGTCCACCCTTTGGGGGTACGAAGAATGAGCACCGGCCACAATGGCCTGTCGATCGCTTGCGGGTCTTCGGCATGCCGCGCGAGGCGCTGGATCTGGCTGATCTTCTCGTAGATGACTTCCAGCGTCCTGGCCAACGCGCGATGGACGTCCATGGGCTCCTCACCCTCGACAAAATAGGGGTCATAACCGTAGCCATACATGAGGCTGGTCAGTTCCTCCTCGCTGATCATCGACAGCACGCTGGGGTTGGCGATCTTGTAACCGTTCAGATGCAAAATGGGCAGCACCGCGCCGTCGCGGGCGGGGTTGAGGAACTTGTTGCAGTGCCAGCTCGCAGCCAGTGGCCCGGTTTCGGCCTCACCATCACCAATGACGCACGCCACGATCAGTTGCGGATTGTCCAGGGCAGCACCATACGCATGGGCCAGCGAATAGCCCAGTTCGCCCCCTTCGTGAATGGAGCCAGGCACATGGGGTCCGACATGGCTGCCAATGCCATAAGGCCAGGAAAACTGCTGAAAGAGCCGGGCCATGCCAAATGCGTTGCGCTCGACCGATGGGTTGAGCTCGGTGTAGGTACCATCGAGGTACGCCTGAGCGACCAGGGCGGGGCCGCCGTGGCCAGGCCCCGTGACGAACAGCACATTGAGGCTGTACTGGCGAATCAACCGGTTCAGATGGGTATATATCAGGTTGAGCCCCGGCGAAGTCCCCCAGTGGCCCAGCAACCGGGGTTTGACATCAGCCAAGGTCAATGGCCTGGTCAACAAGGCATTACCCTGCAGATAGATCTGGCCAACGGTGAGGTAGTTTGCCGCCCGCCAATAGGCGTCCAGGCTTTCGAGCTCTTCGGCACTGGGGAAATCACTCATGCCAGCCTCCTGTCATCATCGCGCAAGGGTGCGCTCAAAGGTCTTCGCCGCGCAGGTCTTCCTCCCGCCGGCTCTGTTGACGGATCAGCAGTGACAGTTCATGCAGGTGGTCCGACAGAAGCCCGACCAGGTCGTCTGCCGTGGCTATTCCGACCAGCAGGCCGAAGTCATCGACCACCGGAATGCGTCGGATATTGGCGCGCCGCATGTTGAGGATGACATCGAACAAGTCCTCGTTCTGGTTGGCGGTGATCAGAGGCCGGGGCAGCACATCGACTGCCTGGAGGTCTTCCTGATCCGGTGGGTTGCGCGCGATGATGCGCAACGCCAGGTCGCGATCGGTGATCAGGCCGATGGGCCGACAACGCTCGCGGTCGACATGTTCGGCCAGCACCAGATCGCCGACATGGTACTGATTCATCATGCGCGCCGCGGCATAGATGGAGATACCGGGTGGTGCGGTGACCACGTCCCGGTTGCAGTATTTGCCAATGGACATCATGTTCTACCTCCACAGGCGGAGCCTCCTTGCTCCTCGATACAGTCAGGATGATTGATCATTTACCGCTCTTGATCGGAATCACCTTTTCCGGATGGATGGCTTCGGCGCGCTTGGGCAGGTGCACCAGCAGCACGCCTTTGTTGAACTGGGCATTGATCTTCTCGGCGTCAACTTCACGGGGCAACTGGAAAACCCGCTCGAAGCTGCCGTAATGGCGCTCGGACAGGTGATATTCCTTGCGTTTTTCGTCCTTTTCCTCCTGTTTCTCGCCACGGATCACCAGGTTGCCATTGGCTAGCTTGATCTCGATGTCCTTGTCCTCCACGCCGGGCAACTCGGCGCTGATGCGGTACTCCTCGGCCAGCTCGCTGATGTCCATGGCTGGCAGGCCGTGGGTGAACAGGTCACGCCGCCAGAAAGGTTCAACATCGAACGGGGTGTGGCCGAACGGCATGCGCATCGGCCGCCGGCCAAAATCTTCGAACAGGCTGTCGATCTGACGGCGCAATTGCTGGAAGGGCCGCCACAGCTCTGAAGGCTCGACGCTGGGCGGCGAAGCTTTGGCGGGCTGGGGGGCGGCGGGGGTAACAGGCACTTTCTTGGCGACTTCTGACATGGCGACCTCCTCGAATGAATAATGCCTCCCTGGGAGACGCCACGATCATGCGCCGTGGGGTAGCCCCCCGTTTGACCTTTATCAACAGCGTGGCGCCCCTTCCGCCCGCCGGTTTGATTCTGGTCAAAATGCCGTACTGGCCACGGCCTAGGCTGATATCAGCAAGACATAATTACAGTGCGAGGCAGCCATGAGCCGCGAGGGTGGTGCCAGCGTCCGCTTGCTGCAAACGTTGCAAGGCCCGGGCATTCAGCAGTTCGTGCGCCTGGCCCTTTGCAGCCAGCCATGCAGCGAGGCTATGGCTGGCCAATACTGCGTGCTCAGCCGTCGTGCCGAGTACTGGCCATGCAGCTACGTGAGCCTGCCTGGCGTGGCCGGGCAATTCATCGTCAGCACTCACAGTGCGCAGCCCTTGGGTCGGGCGGGGGACCTGTTCGACTATTCCGGGCCGCTTGGCAGCGCCTGGCCGCTGCCCCTGCAAAGTTCAAGGTTGCTGGCCATCAGTCGCGCCGATGGCCTGCTGCCCTTGCTGGGCGCGCTGGATGAGATTCGCTGCTGGCTGCCCTGGGTACAATTGCAGCTGTCACATGACGGTATTGCCGCTGAACTGCTGCCAGACGATTGTCAAACCTGGCTGACGGCACTGTCGCCACTGCCGCGTGACAGCGGCGGCGGCGGGTGGCAAACCAGGCGCTTGCTGACCACCTTCAAACCGGACACGGTGTACTGTTGCGCACCGCCACAGGTGGCGCGCCAAGTGGCCCGGCTGTGCTGGCAAACAGGCGTAGCCCCGCAGCATATCTGGATACGCACGGATCATCTGCCACGCCCGATCTGGGTTGGGCACAACTCTGAAAGCTGGCCTGTGCAACGTTATGACCGGGTGCTTGCCGCACTCAAATGGGCTCCTCCACGCGGGTCAGGTTGACCAGGCTTTGCATGTCGACGAGCCTGACCTCACGCCCGGCGCATTGCAGGAAACCTGAATGGACGAAGCGGCTGAACAGTCGGCTGACCGTTTCCTGCGTGAGGTCCAGGTAGTTGGCGATATCACCACGGGACATCGGCAGATTGAACACATCCGCCCGCAACCCTCGCGCCTGGTAGCGCGCCGACATGCCCAGCAGGAAGATCGCCAGCCGCTGGTCGGCTCGCCCGTGGCAGCAGCGCAGGTGCTCGTCCTTGTCCTGGATCCCCAGGCTGAGCATGTGCAGCAACTGGTAGCGCAGCCCCGGAATCTTGCCGGACAGCTCCACCAGCTGGTCCAGCCTGATGGAGCACACCAGCGAGATTTCCAGGGCCATGGCATAGCTTCGGTAATGACTGGCACCAATAGCGTCCAGCCCCAGCATTTCCCCCGGCAGGATGAAGCCGCTCACCCGTTCGGTGCCCTCGGTATCGAGCAGAAAATTCTTGATGACCCCGGAGCGCAGGGCAAATACGTGCTCCATGGGCTCATTGGCCTTGAACAGGTACTCACCCCTCTTCAACGGGCGGTTACGGCGGACGATTCGCTCCAGCTTGTCCACTTCGTCAGCACTGAGGCTGGCGGGCAGGCAAAGGCGGCTCAACGAGCACGCAAGGCACTTCACATGGGGCCTTGCCCCCATTTCCGCAGCGCCTGACATGACCATGCCTCCGCTTTTTTGCAGGTGCTCATCTATTCAAGTTAGCGGCCCCGCTAAACGTTAGCGGTCGGTCCGACAAAGGGTCGGATGATAGCCGAAGTGACTTGATGAAGATCAAACCACACCCTGTGCGCGCTCGCATGCTCAAGCGTCGAACGCTTCGAAGAAGCCCGACTGCTTGCAAGGGCGCTTACAGCCAAAAGGTGAAGATCATGGAAATAAGTAGCTTGCTGGTCATTGCAGCCGACGAAGATCGATACGATCCGGCTATCGAACACGCGGTGGAGCTGGCGATGGCAGTCGGCGCCTCGGTGACCCTCGCCCTGCACACGGCGCCTGATATGCAGGCCAGGCAGCCAGATACCCAGAGCCTGCAGAAAAGCCTGGCCAAGGTCTTCCTCGACAGCGGTATCCACCTCGAGCCCGAGGTCAGGCGAATCAAGCCCTCGGCGAAAGCGCTGGCCAAACTGGCCAGGGCATGCGACGCCGACCTGATGATCATCCAGGCTCAAGCGATCGGGTGCGGCAGTTTCGGCCTCGAACTCATGCGGCTCGCACCCTGCCCCGTGTTGTTCGCACGGGAACGACTACAGCCTGGCCAAGCCAAGCTGTTTGTCGCGGCACCAGCCAGTTGCGAGGACCTGGACGACGGGGCCGCGAATGCCGAAGTCGTCGAAGCCGCAAGGCTCATAAGCCATGCGCGCAAAGCGAAGATGCATCTGTTTTCCGTTTATGATCAGGCTGCCTTGCTGCGTCACACCGAGCACTACAGCCTGGCGGAAATCCCCTCATATGAAACCCTTGCAAGCGCATTCAAACATTTCGCAGCGCAGTTGGGCATCCCCAACGTTCATCACCATCTGATCGTCGGGTCATGCGCGCTCACCCTCTGCGCTTACGCCAATCGCTGCAGGTATGACACTGTGGTGATCTCCAGCCCTCATCGCGCTTGGCAGTTTGCGACCCTGGAATACCTGCAGAATAACCTGAAATGCAGCTTGCTCGTAGTACACGCCAAGACGCGCCAGCAGCAGTTGGCCATTCCTGAGTCCCAGGCGTTGCGCGACCCGCTTTTTCTATCGGTTTGACAGGTGATGAGTGAAGCAATTGACAACTGTCAAGTCAGCGCAGGGCCGGTTGCCGAAACTGGACTCCCTTGTTCATTCGACACAGAGGACACAGCCATGGCGCCCGCCGAGACTTCCCATGTGCACACAACGCCTTCGTTTCCCAAACCTTCGGGTGAATACTGGATCGAAGCCCTTGATAACGGCGTTCACGTGTTGATCAGGCCCTTGCAGGCCCAGGACCGGGAACGCGAAAAAGCCTTCATCGAACGGCTGTCGCCCGAGTCGCGGCATTTCCGCTTCCTGTGCCAGCTCAGAGAGCCCGGTGAGGCCTTGCTCGACCAGTTGATGAAGGTCGATCAGGATCGCCAGGCGGCCTACGTCGCCCTCGCCCACGTGGATGGCGAATTGCAGGAAGTGGGCATTTCCCGCTACGCCACCGCCAGCGGCAAGGATGAGTGCGAATGCGCCGTCACCGTCATGGACAGCTGGCAGCACCATGGTTTGGGGCGCCTGCTGCTCAAGCACCTGACCGACCATGCCCGGGCCAAGGGCTTGCGGCAGATGTATTCGATCGACGCGGCAGCCAACCAGGCGATGCGCGATCTGGCCAAGGCGGCGGGGTTCACCACCGCCGCTGACCCGGATGACCCTAGCCAAGTCATTCACCGGCTCTCCCTGATCTGACCCTGGGCCGCCGCACCCTGACGGGTCAAGGCGCGGCGGCCCGACTATGGAAGTATCCCCATGAACGGCCCTTCGAAGAAATTGATGGAAAAACTCTACGGCAAGCAGTATCAGGTCGACATTGCCGATATTGCTCCGGTGCTTCATCAATACGCCG
Source organism: Pseudomonas putida (assembly GCA_029953615.1). Lineage (NCBI taxonomy): Bacteria > Pseudomonadati > Pseudomonadota > Gammaproteobacteria > Pseudomonadales > Pseudomonadaceae > Pseudomonas > Pseudomonas putida. The sequence goes on from CP124529.1 coordinate 5,695,592, forward strand.
AACCCTTGCCGGACCTGGATACACCGGCATTCGCAGCCCTGTTCGACCGCTACGCTGACGCGCGCGTCATCCTGCTGGGCGAGGCGAGCCACGGCAGCAGCGAGTTCTATCGCGCCCGAGCGGCGATCACTCGGCGCCTGATCGAACAGCATGGTTTCAACATCGTCGCCGTCGAGGCCGACTGGCCGGATGCCGGGCATGTCGATCAGTACGTTCGCGGCTTGGCCCATTCGGCGTGGAAACGCCATATTTTCAGCCGTTTTCCGACCTGGATGTGGCGCAATAGCGAAGTCAAAGCCTTCGCCCATTGGCTGCACGGCCACAACCGCCTGCTGCCCACCGACCATCGCGTGGAATTCCGCGGCCTGGATGTCTATAGCCTGCGCAACTCCATCCATGAAGTGCTGGCGTATCTGGACCGGGTCGATCCGCACCTGGCCCATGAAGCTCGCCGCCGCTACGGTTGCCTGACGCCTTGGCAGGACGACCCCGCGCTGTATGGGCACTTTGTCGAGCGCGGTGGCGTCATGCCTTGCGAGCAACCGGTGATCCAGCAGTTGAATGTCATGCTAGCCGAGCAACTGTCAGGGCTTGTCCGCAATGACGAAGCCTTCTTCAACGCAACGCAGAACGCCCGTGTCATCATCGCCGCGGAACAGTACTACCGCGCCATTTACCGAGGCTCGACGGCCTCCTGGAACCTGCGCGACCGGCACATGTTCGATACCTTGCGCGCGCTGCTGGAACACCGTGGGCCCCATGCCAAAGCGGTAGTCTGGGCACACAACTCCCATGTCGGCAATGCCGGTGCCACGGAAATGGGCTGGAAAGGCCAGTTCAACATCGGCCAGCTTTGCCGCAGCGCTTTCGGGCATGACGCGGTGCTGATCGGCATGGCCACCGACCGCGGCCAAGTGGCCGCCGCCGATGACTGGGACGGCGACATGCGGATCAAGGAAATCCGCCCTTCGCGAAGCGACAGCTGGGAGCACCAGTTCCGCCTCGCAGGCGTGCCAGCCTGCCTTAGCGACTGGCGCGATCCACAGCGCAAGGAGCTGCGCCATGTGTTGTCCACGGCGCTGCTCGAACGCGCCATCGGCGTTATCTATCGCCCCGAGAGCGAACGGCTAAGCCACTACTTCGAAGCGGTGCTGGCCGAGCAGTTCGATGCGCTGCTCTGGTTCGAGCAGACCCAGCCAGTGACTGCCCTGCCGTTGCCGAAACAACAGCATCTTGAGCCTGAGGACGAAACCTATCCATTTGGTGTATAAGCCTCGGCGAAGCCTCATCAGGCGGATTCGCGCTGCAGGTACTTCACAAACCAGTCACCGGCGAGCGCTGCGGCCTTCGCCAGGGTGCCAGGCTCTTCGAAAAGATGCGTAGCGCCTGGCACCACTTCAAGATGATGCTCACAGTTCAGCAAGCGACCCACCTGACGATTGAGCTCAAGCACCAGGGCATCCCGGCTACCTACGATGTGCAAGGTTGGCGCCTGCACACGGCCCAGCATCGGCTCAGCCAGGTCTGTTCTGCCACCTCTGCTCACCACCGCCGCCACCCGCTCGGGACGCTGCGCAGCCGCCCACAGGGCCGCAGCGGCCCCCGTGCTCGCGCCGAACAAGCCGATGCGCAGCTTGCCCAACTGCGGATCGCCTGCAACCCAATCGACGACATCGATCAAACGCTTGGCCAGCAAGGCAATATCAAAGCGCAATTCTCCGGTCTCGTTATCCAGTTGTTGCTCAGCCTCGGTCAGCAGGTCGAAAAGTAGTGAACCCAGGCCACGCGCCGCGAGAACATCCGCTACGTACTGATTTCGGGCGCTCAGACGCCCGCTACCGCTACCATGGGCGAAGATGACCAGGGCACCAGCGTTGGCCGGCTCACGCACGTCCGCCATGAGTTCGACGCCTGCCAGCTTCATCGTCTGCGTGCGAACTTCAACCCTGTGCTCAGTCATGGGGTGCACTCCGGCAAAGCGCTTGCTGATCGGCTTGCCCCATGAGCGTCATGACTTCCTCGTCCGACGTCTGCGGGAAATCCTGGTACCAGTAACCCACCGAAACCATCCGCTCGGGGACCAGCGGGCACACCAGCTCATCCACTTCACCGTACAGCGCTTCGAGCGTTTCTGGCGGTGCGACCGGGATGGCTACCACGATCCGCGCCGGTGACTGAGCGCGCGCAGCCTGGATAGCTGCCCTCATCGTGGCCCCGGTCGCCAGGCCGTCATCGATGAGAATCACCACCTGGTCCTTGAGTTGCAGGGCTGGCCGCCCTCCCCGGTAGGCCCGCTCGCGCCGGGCCAGCTCCTCGGTCTCCCTGGCAACCACGGCGTCGAACAACGCGGGATCTACCGGATAGGCCCGCAGCATGTCGTCATTGAGGAAAGTGACTCCGCCGCTGGCTATCGCCCCCATGGCGAACTCGGGGTGAAACGGCATGCCGAGCTTGCGCACCACCAGCAGGTCCAGGCGCACGTTCAGGGCGGTCGCGACTTCGTAGGCCACCGGAACACCACCACGCGGCAGTGCGAGCACGATCACGTCGGGCCTGCCAGCGTAGCGGGCCAGTGGCTCGACCAGGCAACGTCCAGCCTGGCTACGGTCGACAAACAAGGTTGGCAAGGCAAGATCATGGGACATGAATACCTCCCGCGCCGCGATGGGCGCCTGTCATTGCAGCATCCGATGGGGTCAGTGAGGGTTTCAAGGCGTGGCTGCACGCCCCTCCTCGGGCAACAGGTCGAACTGCGCGAGGCAACGCTGCTCATCCGCGGGGGTCAGCGCCTTCAGGCCGCTCACCTCCTGCAGGGGCGTTTCGAACAGGGCCAGGCGCAGCACCCCATTGCGCTCCAGAAAGGTCTGAGCCATGCACGTGCACACGGGTTTGCCGACCAGCGCCGCAAGCTTCTCATCCTCGGGTACATCGACCTGGGCCTGCAGGTTGGCCGTGCAATTTTCCACGATCTGTGCCACGGAGCGCCCCGCCAGCCACACAGTGCCAGCACCGAGCAGGATCAGGAGTAGCAACACACTCATCAACCTGTTCGATTCCTGGGTGATCGAACGGAGCAACGCCAACCTGGCCTGCCAACCCGTCTCCTGGCCGTTGAAAATGGTCTTGCCGACCGTGCGTTTGACGCCCCGCTGCACCGCCCACCCCAGCGCCACACTTAACGCCAACAGGCTCAGGAGCACCGCCGGATCACGCATGGGCATGCGCCAGCTCGCGCTCAAGGCGCGATAGACGGACGCAGCGACGAGTAAAGCGACGATAGTCACGATCCAACCCAGGCTGCCCCTGGGCCTGTGCAACCAGGCCCGCAGTTTCGCCCTTGCTTGCGTATTCATGATTCACCTCCCGTACCGGCTAGCGCACAGGGTCGATGGCGACGGTTTCCTGATACTCCGGCACGCAAACCTGCCAGCCAAGTTCGAGACTGATGCGCCGTCGCAAGGTGTCGGCGGCGTGCGGCTCGCCATGAATGACGTAGGTCTGCCGAGGCGGCCGGGTGAACCCGCGCAACCACTCCATGATTTCGTCGGCATCGGCATGCGCGGAGAGATTCTCCATGGCATGCACCTGCGCCCTTATCGGCACATCTTCGCCTTGCAAGCGCACGCTGTGAGCACCGGCGACGATATCGGCCCCCCGCGTGCCGCCGGCCTGAAAGCCCGAGAACAGGATGCTGTTGCGCGGGTTGGGGGCCAGCGCCTTGAGGTGGTGCAGCACCCGGCCACCAGTAGCCATGCCACTGGCGGCAATGATCACCGCAGGTTCGCGCAGCTGGTCAAGGTGCCTGGACTCATCGACCGTTCGCACGATATGCGTGCCATGGCACATGGCGGCGCACTCGGCCGCCGACAGCCGATGTTCGCTGCGGTACTGCTGGTAGAGGGCGGTTGCGTCGGTGGCCATAGGGCTGTTCAGGTAGACCGGGATATCCGGGATCAGCCGGTCGCGCTTGAGCGTGTACAGGTAATACATCAGCAGCTGGGCGCGGCCGACGGCAAACGATGGCACCAGGGTGATGCCATGGCGCAGCAGCGTTTCATTGATGACCTTGGCCAGGTACTGCGCGGTCGATTCGTCAGGGTGCTGGCGATCACCGTACGTCGACTCGATCAAAAGCACGTCCGCCGTCCTGACCAGTTCAGGCGCGCGCATGATCGGGTCCTGAGGGCGGCCCAGGTCACCCGAGAACAGCACGGTCTGGCCTTCGGCACTGATCTGCACCGTTGCCGCGCCGAGGATATGCCCGGCGGTGCGCATCAGCAGCTCCATGCCGTCGGCGATCGGCAAGGGCTGATGCAACGCCACGGGGTGCAACAGTGCCAGGGCCCGTTTCGCATCCTGCTCGGTATAGAGCGGGCGCGCTGGCGTGTGCTTGGAGTAGCCGTGGCGGTTGGCATGCTCGGCCTGCTCTTCCTGCAAGCGCGCACTGTCCAACAGCAGGATTTCTGCCAGGGCACAGGTCGCCGGGGTGGCGTAGATTGGCCCGCTGTAGCCCTCACGCGCCAGCACCGGAAGATAACCGCTATGGTCAAGGTGGGCGTGGGTCAGCACCACTGCATCGAGGGCGCGCAGGGCCGGTGGCAGCGGCTCCCAGTTGCGCAGGCGCAATTGCTTGAAGCCCTGGAACAGCCCGCAGTCAACCAGCACGCGCGTGCTGTCGCGGGTCAACAGGAACTTGCTGCCGGTCACGGTGCCTGTACCGCCAAGAAAGGTCAGTTGCATGGCTATGGCTCCCAGGTCTCGGCCACGTCAGGGTGTACTGCGAGGACGCTGCAGGGCGGGTGGCCGACAATTCGCTCGGTGGTATCGCCCAGCAGCTTGTCCAGCCCTTTGGGCTGCACGATGCCCATTACCAGCGCATCGATATCCAGTGCGGCCACCTGCTCGCGGATCACCTGTACCGGCCCGCCTTCCATGAAGTGCCGACGCTCGGGCGCGACGCCCTCGGCGTCTGCCAAGGCGTCGAATGGCTCCTGAAGCGCTTCGCGCATCTCGTCGATCCAGGCCTGGGTCACATTCATGTCCGCGGCGAACACCCCGGCCAGGTTGTAAGCAGACAACAGGTGCAACGGCGCATCACACTGCAGGGCCAGCGCCTGGGCGGCGCGGATGAGCCCACGGTTGAAGTGCTCCTGCACAGCGGGTGTTTCGCTGAACGCGGTATCCACGGCAACCAGAACACACCGGGGCAGCGTGACGGACGACTTCGGCACAAACTGCGTGATGCCCTTGAACCCCCGCATCAAGGCGCAGTCCAGCGGCGTACTGAACAGCCGCGCCAGGGCCGAGGCGGTTTCGCTGTCCTTGATGACCATGTCGGGCTGCAGTTCATTGATGTAGTCGATGGCCATGCTGCGGATATCGTCTGCATTCAGGGTGTCGACCGTCAGCGTGATGCCACTGCCGCGATGCCGTTCGACCAAGGCGGTCAGCCTGGCCCGATAGTGTTCGTACTGGCGCTTGAGGTCGGCTTCATTGAGCCGCTCCTCACGCAGCAAGTGCTCCTCACTCGGTTCGAACAGCCCCAGCACATGCAAGCTGGCGCCACTGACGTGCGCCAGGGCCAGGGCCCTGCGCAGCGCGGCGGAATGCGCATCGACCTCGGTGAGCAGCACCAGCAGTTGTCGGTATTGACCCATGATGAACCTCCGGGCTTGCGCCACTGGGGTGTGATGCAGGCGATGTTCCGCGCACCGCCTCGATGGCGCTTGATGCAGATCAGAAAACTGCCATCTGCGCTGAACTTGACCATTGTCAGAACCGAACCGCTTGGTCACGTTACAACGGCTGCACCAGGCACTGATCAGATCACCGGGAGGCAGCATGAGCGGGCAGCAAACTGAACAGGCACAAGCCTGTGAGCACTGGGTCGAAACGCTTGACGACGGTTCAGCCGTGCTGATCCGCCCGCTGCGCGAAGAAGACTACGAACGGGACAAGCGCTTCCTGAGCACGATCGCCTACGAAGCCAGGCGCTTTCGCTTCATCGCCGGGCTCAGCGGCGCAATGCCCAGTCTCGACCCACGGTGGATGCCGGTCGATCAGCATCAGCGTACGGCCTATGTCGCACTCGCCCACGTGGACGGCAAGTTGCGCCAGGTGGGCGTCAGCCGCTACGCCAGCATAGCGGGCAGCCTGAGCTGCGAATGCGCGGTGGCGGTCAGCGAAGACTGGCAGCGCAAAGGCCTGGGCAAGCGCCTGTTGCAGCACCTGATCGACGCGGCACGGCGCAATGGCTACCAGTGCATGGTCTCTCGGGACCTGGCGAACAACTACGCCATGCACCGGCTGACCAAGGCGCTGGGTTTCACCTCACGCTACCTGGGCGGCGACGTCAGCGAAATCGTCCACGAGCTGGACCTCAGCACCTGAGCGACAAGGCCCTGACGGGCCTTGTACGGTTACCCCTGTGAATGCTCGGGCGAGATCACCAGCACACTGCTGGACAACCGGTGCATGACACGCTCGGCAGTGCTGCCAATGAACCAGCCGATGCCATGGTGGTGATAACTGCCCATCACCAGCACGTCGATGTCATGGCTGTCCATGAACAATCCCAGGACCTTGGCCGGGTCGCCCATGTGCATGTGGCGGTGCTCGCTGGCGATGCCATTGCGCTCGGCCAGTGCCTGGAAGGCCTCACTCTGGGCTTCGTGAAGGGTCTGGGCGAGGTTGGAGTCGAATACGAACGAATGCTCGCGACTACCGCCGGCGTCCAGGTACATCGACCCCAGGTCGTAGACGTAGAGCAAGTCGATCTGGGCGTTGCACTGCAAGGCCAGTTTCAGTGCCTCGCTGATGATCTGGTCATTGAAGCCTTCATACTGGTCTTCGGGCCTGGACAGGTCGACGGCCGCCAGTATCCTGCGCGGCAAGGCGTGGCTGGCTTTGTGTATCAGGTGCAACGGTATGCGCGTATCGCGCAACAACTGGATATCCAGCGACGTGAACATGGCGCGCATCCACCAGGGCTCGTGCTCGAACTCCTTGATCAGCATGGCGAAGGGTTGCTCGCGCAAATGCAGCAGGATCTCGTTGAGCGGATGCTGCACCCAGACTACTTCGGTGGTGACCGTGAGGCCAGTACGCCGCATCGGTTGCGCCTGGCTTTCCAGCCACTCGCGGTGCTGCCGCACATAGCCATCGCGCATCACCGCCAGTGCCTGGTCATTGACCAGGCCCGCAGTGGCCAGCCCTTCGACATAGTCGAAAGCGACGATGTGCAAGGCCATGCCCTTGGCCTTGGCCAATGCTGCAGCGCGGTCATAGACCGGGGTTCGGCGCATCAGGGGCGATGCGATCATCAAGAGTCTTTGCGGGTTGTCCATGGCACACCTCTGCGGTTGGGAAGCGTGTTTCGATCATCTGCCCCCGGCGTACGTGCGGCTTGATGTTTGTCAACTCACGCAGCGTACAGACGAACGGCGATTCGGCCCCTGTGCAAACTTGATGCGGATCAATGATTCCTGGCAAATCCGGCGCACGCTGACCCTAGATCAAGAACAATCACGCAATGCCTCGGGAGACGTGCCATCGCGCTCATGAATGCAGCAGTTTTCGTTGAAAAGAACCGTATCGTGGGCGAGGATAAACTCATCTCCGCCCTCGGCCCGCTGTCGGCAGGGACGCCTTCGTTTTGCACTGTCACGCAGTTGTCTTGCTGATGCAGGCTTTGGAGGCTCCGATGAACGTCTACGTCGAGAAAAACACCGAACACAACCGCTGGTGGGTACGCCTGGATGACTGCCGGGTAAGCTTCACCTCGTCCGCTGAGGCGGAACAGTTTGTAGAGCGATTGCTTGCCCGCCTCAACGCCCCCCACTCCTTCGACAAGCTGGCCAATTGCCCCCCCCGTAGCGGGTCGGCCGAACGTCGATACGCGAAGGAGTACTGATGATGTCCGGCCAACTCAAGGTCATGCTGCTCGACCACTCCGAGGCATCGCAGGCGGCAACCCCGATTCACCTGAAACCGCTGTCGACCCTGTGCAGGGATTGCCGCGTCAGCGGCCTGTGCCTGCCCACCGGCTTGCCCCTTCACGACAACAGCTGCCTGGGCGCCCTGATAGGTCCACGCATGCGTATTCGCAAGGGCGCCGCGCTGTTCAATGCCAATGACCCACTCACCATGCTCTATGCGGTGCGCTGCGGCAGCTTCAAGTCCAGCCTCAACACCGTCGAAGGCCAGGGCGTGGTGATCAATTTCTGGATGCCGGGCGACGTGCTCGGCCTCGATGCCATTGCCACCGAGCACCATGTCTGCGACGCCATTGCCCTGGAAGACAGCGAAGTCTGCCCGGTGCCCTACCGCCGCCTGCAAACCCTGGCGCGCGAATTTCCGGTCCTGCAGCAAAGCCTGAACCGCTTGATGAGCCGGGAGATCGTACGTGAACACGAGCGCGTGCTGATGCTGTGCAACCTCACCGCCGAGCAACGCCTGGCCAGCTTCCTGGTGGGGCTGTCCAGGCGCTTCGTCAGCCGCGGTTACTCTGCCCATGGCTTCATGTTGCGCATGTCCCGCGAGGACATGGCCTCGTACCTGGGCCTGCGCCTGGAAACCGTTTGCCGTTCCGTCGCTCGCCTACGTGCACTGCGCATCGTCAGCATGCACGGCAGGCTGGTGGAGATACTCGACATGCCTGCACTGATGGCGCTCCAACAAGGCGGCGGTGACGGCGTACGCAAGGACAACCCGAAGGCACCATGCTCGACACCGTCAATGTAGGCCATGGCGCGGTGGCCCTGGGTATCGGCATGCTTGTCGGGCTTGAGCGTGAACGCAAGAAAGGCCGGAACGAAGACCACGCAGCTGCCGGGCTCAGAACCTTTGCCATCACCGCCCTGCTGGGCTATGTCAGCATACTGCTGGGGGGCGCGATGCTGGTCTTGGGGTGGCGAGCCTGGGCCTGGTGCTGATGCTTTGCATGCATTACCGCAAACATGCCGACAAGGACCCGGAAGTCACAAGCGAAATCGCCCTGCTGCTGGTGCTGACTCTGGGCGCGCTGAGCCTCGATCAACCCGAACTCGCCACAGCGGCAGGCGTTGTACTGACCTTGCTGTTAGCGCTGCGCCGTCAGCTGCATCATTTCGTGCTGCAGCAACTGAGCGAGCAGGAACTGCGCGACGGCCTGATGTTACTGACGGTGGCGTTAGTGGTGCTGCCGTTGACACCGGATCGCTTCGTAGGACCCTACCAGGTCCTCAACCCACGCACGATCTGCACACTGGTGGTCTTGCTGATGACCGTCGGCGCCTTGGGCCATATCGCCCTACGGTTGCTGGGCCCCAGGTATGGCCTGCCCTTGAGCGCCATCGCATCGGGCTTTGCCTCCGGCTCGGCGACCATTGCGTTGCTGGCTCACCAGGCCAGGCAACGAGGGACGGCAATCAGGCCTTATGCCGCTGCGGCCGTACTGTCCAACCTCGCAAGCATCAGCCAGTTCGCTCTCGTACTGGGTGTCGTCGACAGGCGCCTGCTGAGCCCGTTCATGGTATCGATCGGGCTTGGCGTCCTGGTTACCATGACGTATGGGCTATTGCTGCTGGCCCCTTGGCGCACAGCCTCGGGCAATGCGACAGCGTATCAAAGCGAGGGAGCCTTCAGCCTCTGGACGGCCCTGATCATCACCCTCGCCCTGACCGGCATCGCACTGTTCTCGGCCTTTCTCCTTCAGCATCTGGGCCAAAACGGTGTGAACATCGCAGCCTTCGTCGCCGGGCTGGGCGATGCCCACGCGGCGACTGCTTCGATGGCCGCGCTGGTCGTCGCTGGCCGGATTGGACTGGCTGATCTTGTCATTCCGGGCATGATGGCGTTGACGGCAAACACGCTAACCAAATGCGTGCTGGCGTTCACCAATGGCGGCTACGGTTTTGCGCGATACGTGATTCCGGCGCAGTTCGTGATACTCAGTGCTATGTGGTTAGGATTGCTCGCATAAGCTGTGCAGGGTGACCAAGGCTTCTAATGGTAGATTAAAAGCTCGCAATGGAATTGATTATCGAACTGCACAGCGCAATGAGTCCCCGCAGGCGCTTACTGCCACCCCAGTTGCCTCAGTCGCTCGCGTGGCACGAGCGCTGGGCAAATGATTTTCAGCAGTATTTCTAAACACCCCACCAGAAAACAGATGGCGACCATGGTCACCCCCCACTTCTTCGCAGCAATGTACGTGGTGCCACCCCGAATGCCTTCCGAAACGCATGACTAAAATGCGAAAAATCCGAAAACCCGAACTCCAGCGCCGCCTGCGAAACACTCCTTACATGCCCACACTCGATCGCCACGCGGCTAGCAGTCAGCCGCTCCTTCCAAATTTCTGCGACTGGCGACTTCTGATGCCGCGCAAACGCCCGGGTCACCGTGCGCGTTGACACATGGTGCGCCAACGCAATCGTTTCGATCGACAGCTCCGGCTCGGTTAAATGCTGCTGAATGTAGTTCATGATCCGCTCATACAAATCCAGCTCTTGATGGGTGATCTTCAGGTCCTGCAGCTCCAGGCTGAGCACCAGTAAATCAATGATGGTGTGGGAGAAGCGCCGGGAGATTCCTTCATCCTGCAGCAGCGCCTCCGAACTGGCCGCCTGAACGATCATTTGCCGCAGCGGGATCACGCCGGGGCGGGCTTCGTCCAGCACTAGTGCGGTGGAATCACCGATCCGGGGCAGGCGTTGAGCGAGCAGTGGGCGGGGAATGCGGATCAGGTGGTTTTCGGTACCACCGAGGCTGAAGCGGAACGGTTGGGTTGCGTCATAAAGAAACAAACTGCCGGCGCTGAGGCTGGCTTTGCGGGTGTGTTGTTCAATTTCGCCGTGGCCGTCGAGGGTGAAACCGAGCCAGATATCGTCGGCGGGGTCGCTGCGCAAATGCTGCTCTGCGCGCACCCAATGGTGCAGCGGGGACGACAGGGTGGTGATGTCCAGGGGGCCAATTCCGTTGACCTGAAGCGCACCCTCGAAATCGCTCTGCGACGAGGGTTTGCTGTCTGCCGACAGGCAATGGCGGCAGACCACTTCTCGCCAGTAGTCAAAGCGGCGAGCGGGTGAAACGGCAAGGGTGGAATACTGGTAGGTCTCAGCCATGATGGCGTTCACCTTGATGCAACAACGGGAGAAAACGGGGCACTGTTACCGTGGGTGGGACAGGCAATAAACACGCCAGCGGCTTGCGTTGGCGCGAGAGTGTCTACTGCTTGATTTCATCTGCGCGGCCCTGTCAACAGCCTCAACGCCCCTCCCCGTTTCGGGGCAAAAGCCCTGATTTGCGTGGTGCGCCGCACCCTCTTGGGTCGTGCTCGAGCGGGTGTTTTGGCGCTGTCTTTTCCAAACAAACGGTTGTCCTTGCGAACAAAGCGGGGCTGGTCAGTCCTGCCTAACTTTGACCTTACGGCAAATCAGCAACCCATGCCGATGAGGTGAGCCCATGCAATTCAAACAACAACAGCAGGTGGCCGACGAGTTCAGGTGGCTGCACATGCGTGACCTGGCGCCCGAAGAGTTTTTGTCGTGGCTGCTCGAGTGGGGGGCCTGCACAGTGCGGGCCCGGCTGGCGAGTGCCTCCCGTGAAACTGAGCGTGTGTCTGAACCTAAAACAACAAGGAGCCTGTGATGGAGTCTGCAATCGACAAACACCTCAAGTGCCCGCGCACGTTGTCGCGCCGGGTGCCTGACGATTACCAGCCGCCCTTCCCGATGTGGGTGGGCCGCGCTGATGAGCAGTTGACTCAGGTGGTGATGGCTTATCTGGGCGTGCAATACAGAGGTGGCGGCCAGCGCGAGCAGGCCTTGCAGGCGATGCGTGACATCGTTGCCAGCTTCAGCCTGGCCGACGGCCCGCTGAACCACGACCTGACTCACCACACCGACAGCAGCGGCTACGACAACCTGATGATCGTCGGCTACTGGAAGGACACGGCCGCGTATTGTCGCTGGGTGCGCTCGGCCGAGGTGGAGGGCTGGTGGAGTTCGCCGCAGCGCCTGGATGACGGCCTGGGTTATTACCGCGAGATCTCTGCGCCGCGGGCTGAGCAGTTCGAGACGTTGTATGCGTTTCAAAGCGATTTGCCCGGGGTTGGGGCGGTCATGGACAACATCAGTGGCGAGATCGAAGAGCACGGTTACTGGGGCTCGATGCGTGATCGTTTCCCGGTGTCGCAAACCAGCTGGATGAGCCCCAACGGCGGGCTGCGGGTGGTATCCGGCGACCCGGCCAAGGGCGGTCGGGTGGTAGTGCTCGGCCATGACAACATCGCCTTGATTCGCTCGGGCCAGGACTGGGCAGCGGCTGAGGCGGCGGAGCGTTCTTTGTACCTGGATGAGATCTTGCCGACCCTGCAGGACGGCATGGACTTCTTGCGCGATAACGGCCAGTCGTTGGGCTGTTACAGCAATCGCTTCGTGCGCAATATCGATACCGAAGGCAACTTCCTCGACATGAGTTACAACATCGGGCACTGGCGCTCGGTGGAAAAACTCGAGCGCTGGGCTGAATCACACCCGACTCATTTGCGCATCTTCGTCACCTTCTTCCGAGTGGCGGCGGGGCTTCAGAAGTTGCGCCTGTATCACGAGGTGTCGGTGTCGGATGCAAGCAGCCAGGTGTTCGAATATATCAACTGCCACCCGCACACGGGCATGTTGCGTGACGCGCAAGTAAGCACCAACTAATAACAAACTCCACGTTTAGCCCTGCACCTGCCGTTATCACGGCAGCGGGGCTCTTTTTGCCCGCGTTTGGGCCCACGATAAGGACCTGGTCCATGAAACAGCTCCGTTACCTGATGCTCGCGGCGGCCGCGCCGTGCCTGTCTGCGCAGGCAGTTGAAGTTTCGCCGGGGGATTACGAAATACTGCCGGCGGATAAAACCATTGGCGTGGTCTATTACCAGCATTCCACCACCGACAGTGCCTACGCCCAGGGCCACAAGGCCAGCTCGGACTTCGACCTGACCTCTGACGTCGGCATCCTGCGCTTGCTGCACGTTTACAAATTGACCGATCGACTGACCATCGAGCCGCAGTTTCTGCTGCCGTTCGGCCATGTTTCCAGCGACCGTGACGCCTCGGCGCTGGGCAGCACCAGCGGTATCGGTGACCTCATCCTGACCGCGCCGCTGAAGTATCGCTTGAACGAGGCCAACGACACGGTCGGCGCCACGGTTTACCTGATCGCCCCGACCGGAAACTACGACCGCAAAGACGCGCTCAACCTGGGCGAGAACCGTTGGAAGGTGGACTTGCAGGCGGCGTATATCAAGCACTTCGGCGAGAAGTGGGCGGTCGATGTGATCGGTGATGCGATCTGGTACGGCGACAACGACGACTTCACCGCCAACTCGGTACGCCGTGAGCAGGATATGTCCTACGCAGCACAGTTGATGGGGCGCTACATCATCAACCCGGGCACGTCCCTGGCCCTCGGTTTTGGCCATACCTGGGGTGGCGAAACCAAGGTCGACGGCACTTCTCAGGATGACCGAGGCAAGACCACCAACTTCCGCGTCACCGCAACCAGGTTCTTTACCGCTCAGGACCAGCTGCAGATGCAACTGGGGCGAGACCTCGCGGTAGAAAACGGCCCGAAAGAAAACTTCCGCCTGAACCTCAGGTACGTCCGGGTCTTTTAACCGTCTGCACAGCCTCAACTGAAATGGAGCATTCACCCATGACTGACCAAAACGCCTCTACCGGGCAACAACCTTCGCTTTACACCCGCCTGGGCGGCTACGACGTTATCTACCAGTTCGCTGGCGCGGTATTGCGCAAGACCATGGGGCACCCGGCCATTGGTCATATCTGGGCGCATATGTCCGAGTCGACCTTCCAGAAAGAGCACATCAATTTTGTCGACTTCCTCTCTCAGCACTGGGGCGGCAGCGCCAAGTACCGCGGCCGCGACATGGTCACCGCACACCGTGGCATGGGCCTGACCGAGGTGCATTGGCAAGCCACGCTGGACTGCCTGGAGGAGTGCTACAACGACTACAACCTGGCGCCGGAGCTGCGCGAGGAGGTCAACGCCTTCCTGATCAAGTTCAAGCCGGCGGTGATCGGCAGCCCGTCCTACCGCGACGTGGTGCTGGCCAACCCTGAGATGGACCCGGCCAAGGGCATGAAGAGCGTTGGCGTGGTCTGGCCCGCTCGCGACGAAGCGGCGGCACAGGCTGCGGTGCCCAAGCTCGAGTCATAACACCGCTCGGCCACCTGGATGAGGCTCAGCACCTGGCGCAGGCAGTCCTTCTCAACCAAGCGAATGTCCTGCTCAACCAAGTGCCGCCCGCGTGCTGGCGCTAGCTTAGTAGCAGGCCCAGCCGCGGCGGGCCTCTCGAACAGCCATCTGCCAGGCCCTGCCCTGGCATCGGAAACAGGACACACCATGGCCATCACCCGCCCGACGCTCGAACAACTGCAGGCCCTCGCCGCGCGCTTGCATCTGCAGCTGACACCCGAGCAAGCCAGCGAATACCTGGCGCTTATGCAGCCCAGTCTGGACGCCTACGACCTGGTCGACGAGCTGCCTGACTTCACCCCGCTGGTGCGCTACGAGCGCACTGCCGGTTATCGCCCGTCCAACCGCGAAAACCCGCTTAACGCCTGGTACTATCGCACCGAGGTGATGGGCGCCAGCTCGGGCAAGCTGCTCGGCAAAACCGTTGCCCTGAAAGACAACATCTCACTGGCCGGCGTGCCGATGATGAACGGCGCGGCGCCGTTGGCCGGCCATGTGCCGGCGTTCGATGCCACCGTGGTTACCCGTTTGCTCGACGCCGGGGTGACCATCCTCGGCAAGGCCACCTGCGAGCACTACTGTCTGTCCGGCGCCAGCCACACTTCGGACCCGGCTCCGGTGCACAACCCACTGCGTCCTGGCTTCAGTACCGGTGGCTCGTCGTCGGGTAGCGCGGCGCTGGTGGCGGCGGGCGAAGTCGACCTGGCGGTGGGCGGCGACCAAGGCGGCTCGGCGCGCATTCCTGCGGCATGGTGCGGCATCTATGGCCTGAAACCGACCTTCGGCCTGGTGCCGTATACCGGCGTGATGGCGGTCGAGGCGACCTTCGACCATGTCGGCCCGATGACCAACAATGTGCGCGACAACGCGCTGATGCTGGAAGTGATGGCCGGCGCCGACGGGCTCGACCCACGCCAGGGCGCGCCTGAAGTCGACGCTTACAGCCACTACCTTGATCGTGGCGTGCGTGGCCTGCGCATCGGCATCCTCAAACAAGGCTTCGAGCTGGCCAACCTCGACCCGCGGGTTGCCGCATCGGTGCGCAGCGCCATCACCCAGTTCGAAGCATTGGGCGCGGTGGCCGAGGAAGTCTCGGTGCCCGAGCACACCCTGGCCGGCACGCTGTGGGGCCCGATCGGCTGCGAAGGCCTGACCATGCAGATGATGCACGGCAACGGCGCAGGCTTTAACTGGAAGGGCCTGTACGACGTCGGCCTGCTCGACAAACAGGTCGGCTGGCGCACCCAGGCCAACGCCCTCTCGCCATCGCTCACGCTGTGCATGCTGGTCGGCCAGTTTGGCCTCGACCACTACCACGGCCGTTACTACGCCAAGGCGCAGAACATCGCCCGCTTCGCCCGCGCCGGTTACGACAAGGCGCTGGAGCGCTTCGACCTGCTGGTGATGCCGACCGTGCCGATCATCGCCCAGCCGCTGCCAGCGGCGGGCTGCTCGATCACCGAGAACGTCTCGCGGGCATTGGAAATGCTCGGCAACACCGCCGCCCAGGACATCACCGGCCACCCGGCCATGTCCATTCCCTGCGGTTTGGTCGACGGCTTGCCCGTTGGGCTGATGCTGGTCGGCAAGCATTACGCCGAGGGCACTATTTACCAGGCAGCGGCGGCATTCGAAGGCGCGGTGGACTGGCGCACGTTGTGAAACAAGCGACAGCCGCTGCGCCCCGGCACCCCAACAACCAGAAAAGCAACATCCTTAGACAACCGTGTTGAACGAGAGGAGTAATCCCATGACGGCACCTTCAACCCCGGGTGAGCGGGCGCGGGCACTGTACGCAGTGCTCAAGAGCAAAGACCTCATCCCAGAGGGCTACATCGAGCAGCTCACCCAGCTGATGGAACACGGCTGGAGCCCGGACAACGGCGCGCGCATCGTCGCCAAGGCCTGGGTTGATCCGGCCTTCCGCGCGCTGCTGCTCAAGGACGGCACCGCCGCCTGCGCCCAATTCGGCTTCACCGGGCCGCAGGGCGAATACATCGTCGCCCTGGAAGACACCCCAACGCTGAAAAACGTGATCGTCTGCAGCCTGTGTTCCTGCACCAACTGGCCGGTGCTGGGCCTGCCGCCCGAGTGGTACAAGGGCTTCGAGTTCCGCGCGCGGCTGGTGCGGGAGGGGCGCACGGTGTTGCGCGAGATGGGCACGGAATTGCCAGAAGACGTGGTGATCAAGGTCTGGGACACCAGCGCTGAAAGCCGTTACCTGGTGCTGCCACAGCGGCCAGCGGGCTCCGAGCACATGAGCGAAGAGCAGCTACGCCAACTGGTCACCAAAGACGTGCTGATCGGCGTCGCCCTGCCGCGCGTCGGCTGAGCTAAGCGCCCCCCCTACCCTTGCGGAGTGTTCAAAATGGATGGTTTTCACGATCTCGGCGGTTTCCAGGGCTTTGGCAAAGTGCCCCACCGCATCAACAGCCTCAGCTACAAACAAGTCTTCAAGCAGGACTGGGAGCACCTGGCCTACAGCCTGATGTTCATTGGCGCCGACCACATGGGCAAGTTCAGCGTCGACGAAATCCGTCACGCCGTGGAGCGCATCGATGTGCGCCAGCATGTAGGCACCGAGTACTATGAGCGCTATGTCATTGCCACCGCCACCCTGCTGGTCGAGACCGGCGTCATCACCCAGGCCGAACTGGATGAGGCCCTTGGCTCGCACTTCAAGCTGGCCAACCCGGCCCATGCCCAGGGTCGTGAAGCGATCACCGGGCGCCCGCCGTTTGAAGTAGGCGACCGGGTCGTCGTGCGTGATGAATACGTCGCCGGGCATGTGCGCATGCCAGCCTACGTGCGCGGCAAGCAGGGCGTGGTACTGCACCGCACCACTGAGCAGTGGCCGTTCCCGGATGCGATTGGCCACGGGGACCGCAGCGCGGCGCATCAACCGACCTACCATGTCGAGTTCCGCGTAAAGGACCTGTGGGGCGATGCCGCCGACGATGGGCTGGTGGTAGTCGACCTGTTCGAAAGCTACCTGGACAAAGTCGACAGCCCGCGAGCGGTGCGCACATGACTGCCGGCGCCCAGGCAGGCCGACTGCCGGTGACGGTCCTTTCCGGCTTCCTCGGCGCAGGCAAGACCACCCTGCTCAACCATATCCTGCGCAACCGCCAAGGCTTGAAAGTGGCGGTGATCGTCAACGACATGAGCGAGGTCAACATTGATGCCGCTGAGGTGCAGCGTGATGTAACGCTGCATCGTGGCCAGGACGAGTTGATCGAGATGAGCAACGGCTGCATCTGCTGTACCCTGCGCGCCGACCTGCTCGAGCAGATCAGCGCGCTGGCGCGCCAGCAGCGGTTTGATTATCTGCTGATCGAGTCCACCGGCATCTCCGAACCGATGCCGGTCGCCGAGACTTTTGCCTTTCTCGACACCGAGGGTTTCAGCCTCAGCGAACTGGCGAGGCTGGATACCTTGGTCACGGTGGTCGATGCCAGCCAGTTTCAGGCCCTGCTCGACTCATCGGAAACCGTCGAGCGTGCCGACGCTGCTGCGCCCCGCCGCCCGTTGGCTGACCTGCTGATCGAGCAGGTCGAGTACGCCAACGTGATTCTAGTGAACAAGTGCGACCTGATCGACGACGCGCAATACCAGACAGTGCGGGCGGTGCTGGCCGGGCTCAATCCTGGCGCGCAAATCCTGCCGATGGTCGCCGGCAATGTTGAACCGTCGAGAATCCTCGGCACCCAATTGTTCGACCTGCCCAGCCTGGCCGCCGCGCCCGGTTGGATGAAGCAGATGGAGGCCCATGACACCCCGGCCGCCGAGTCGGACACCTACGGCGTGGTCTCATGGGTCTACCGCGAACGCGCCCCGTTTCACCCGCAACGCTTGCTCGAATTTCTCTCCCGCCCCTGGAGCAATGGCCGCCTGCTGCGCAGCAAAGGTTACTTCTGGCTCGCCAGCCGTCACCGCGAAATCGGCCTGCTGGTGCACAGCGGCAAGCAGTTCCAGTGGGACTACGTTGGCCACTGGTGGAACTTCATCGACCCGTCGCAGTGGCCGCAGGACAAGTACCGCCTGCAGGGGATCATGGCCAAGTGGGACAGCATCGTCGGCGATTGCCGGCAAGAACTGGTGTTCATTGGCCAGGACCTGGACACCGCGACGTTACAACGCGAGCTCGACCACTGCCTGTTGAGCGCAGACGAAATCGCTACCGGCCCGTCCGGCTGGCCAGCACTGCCCTGGGCGAACGCCTTTGACAGCCTCGCCTTGTCAGCCAGCCAGGCGCAGCCATTACCGGCTGCTGCCGCTATCCAGTTGGAGATGTAGCATGTTGTTTTTCAATCGCACCAGCCGCCGGGTACTGGCCCCACTCGCCGACCGCCTCGATCAGCCCGACCAGCCGGGCGCACCGTTATCGTCGCGCAACCCACTGCTGCGGCGCATCCTCACCGGCGTCGAGCAGCTGCTGCAGGAGCGGCGCACGTTCAAGGAGCAGGCTTACGAACTCGCCTCGCAGGTGAGCCAACTGGAACAGCGCCTGGCTGAGCGCGACGAACATATGCAGCAGTTGCAAGCACGCTGGACGCTGATCACCGAAGGTGCCGATGAGCTGTTCTGGCAACTGCATTTGAACGCCACAGGCACGCCTGCACCGGGCTGCTCGATGGAGTGGACGGGCTCGGGCCCGATCCAGGCACCGCATCTGTCTGAGCTGGGCCAGTGGCACGAACAGCTGCATCCGGCTGATCGCCATGCCCACCAGCAAGCCCTGGCCCGGCACCTCGCCGACCGCAGTGGGCGCACGCCGTTTGTGCTGGACCTGCGCATGAAATTCACCGCCGGTGGCGATTACCGCTGGTGTCGGGTCAGCGGCAGTTCGCTGCGTGACGCCAACGGCGTTTCCATCGCCACGGCGGGCACCCTGCGGGACATCCACGAGCAACAGTTGCATATACAGCAGCTGGAGCTGGTTGCCGAACGTTTCGACATCTCCCGCGAGATGCTCCACGATGGCCTGTGGGATATCGAGGTAGTGGCCGGTGATCCGGCCAACCCGAGCAATACGATCTGGTGGTCGTCGCAGATGCGCAGGCTGCTCGGTTGCAGCACCGTCGAGGAATTCCCCAACACCCTGGAAAGCTGGACCTCACGCCTGCACCCAGACG
Source organism: Pseudomonas putida (assembly GCA_029953615.1). Taxonomy (NCBI): domain Bacteria; kingdom Pseudomonadati; phylum Pseudomonadota; class Gammaproteobacteria; order Pseudomonadales; family Pseudomonadaceae; genus Pseudomonas; species Pseudomonas putida. The sequence goes on from CP124529.1 coordinate 5,714,977, forward strand.
ACAGCGCTCGCGCCATCGCAGCATTTGTCGCCCATGTTGACGATCGCAGTGGCAACACCCCGTTCGATGTCGAGTATCGGCTTCGCCACCAAAGTGGCGTCTACCGCTGGTTCCGCGGCCGCGGGCAAACCCGCCGTGGTCAGGATGGCACGCCGTTGCGGGTAGTAGGGGCTATAACTGATATCCATGCCCGTCATGAAGAAAGCACCATCCGCGAGGCACAGACGCAACAACACCAGCTGATGCAGGAGACCCTCGGAAAACTCACCCACATCGTCGCCACCATCCAGGGCATCGCCAGCCAAACCAACCTGCTGGCCTTGAACGCCGCCATCGAAGCGGCGCGTGCGGGCGAAGCCGGGCGCGGTTTTGCAGTAGTGGCGGACGAGGTGCGCAAGCTCGCGACCCGTACAAGTCAGGCAACCCAGCAAGCGGCGCAGATGATCGACAGCTAACCCGTGCCAGCGCGGGGTTAACGACGAAAATACCCTACGGTACGCAGGCAACAATCCGATCCATATGCCGGATTCGAGAAAATGCTGGGCTGCGGTAACCCTCTTGATGACTGGGATGCGCTGATTGCTGCGGCGAGTAGCGAATGGGGCAAGCCCGAAGCAGCCTTTCAAAACACGCTACAGCAATCCTCGCTGTGCGCTATTTCCGGGCCGGTTGCACCGCTTGCAGGTGATTGGAAAAGCCAGCCTCGGTTTCACAACGCCAGGTTGCCCAGAGCTTGCATCCTGCCTCGCCCCCCATGTCCAGCTCCAATGCCAACCAGTTCCGAGCCGGCATCACGTACCGGTTGAACCCTGGAAACAACATCATCTCGACACAGTGCTGCACATCGATGGATTGGACGTTGCTTGCGGTTTGGTTCAGCAACTGCAGAAACAGCCGCTCGGCCACGCCAACCAACGACGGATGCACCACGCCTGACGAAGTGAATTGCTGAATCTGCGCCCAGTTCGATGTCGGCGGAATATCCCGACGATAGCAACTGCCCCACGCCGCCACATGCACGTCTCCGGAGGCAATGGATACCCGCAGCATTCTCTGCTCGGCAATATGGGTCAGCGACTCCAGGAGTCGCTTGCGCTCGCCCTCGTGGTCCCCGTGCGACCAATGATCCTTGAGGTCATCCGCATTGCTGTCGAGCACATGATCCTGACCAAACGTATCGAGCAATCCTTCAGCCAGTGACAATTTGGGGTGCGCGACCGGTACCGAGGACATGAAGATCAAGTGCTGACATTTGCTTCCGGGATGGGCGGGTTTGCCGTCACGCAGCGTGCGCAGCCAAGCCTGCATGGCGGTCCAGGTATTGGGGCCCATCACCTGGGTGCGTGAACGCTCAGTGCGCAAATCGGCAACAAACAGCGATACCGGCCCCATGTGATAGCCGAAACTGAAGCCCGGTTGGCCATCCAGAAGCGGCAAGGCCAGTCGGTCTCCTTTCAATCGTGCGCTCCATTGCACCGGCTCATACTGTGGATCCTGCTGGGAGACGTTCGCGCGCTGGAGCAGTTCCTGCTGCGGCAAATCATCAAGCGCATGCTGCAACTGGAACACCCAGAACGCCTTGCGGGCATGGCGCATCAACACCTGGAACAACTCACAATGCTGCATGGCTGGGCTGTATGACCCCCAACCGTCGAAGATATCGTGGTCATCCCACATCATCACCGTTGGAATTCTCGCCATCGCATCCGCTGCATCCAGATTCGGCCTGGCATGGCCCCAGTCACGCCGTGTATCAGGTAGCCAACGCTGGGCATACAGGCCGAAATAGTAAGCTTCGATCTCCTTCTCCAACGCCACGCTCACCTTGAACGCCAGCTGCTCCTTGCGCGACAGCCCAACCCATCTCTTGAGCGCCTTTAAATCTTCCCAGATCGAGTCGAAGTAAATCTGGTCGCCTCCCATCAGCAGTAACTGGAAGCGCTTCAACCCCTTGTCGTGGATTCGTCCTTCGTGCCATAGCTGCTCCTTGTCCAGCACGTAACCGGCAGCCCGCAACTCACTGTCATGGTTGCTGATCAGGTCGGCCCAGACGGCGTTTTCAGGGCGTACCAACTTGCGCATTCCACTGGGGTCGGAAAAGCCATTGCAAGAGACGTAGGCCATTCTCGGGGCGTAGTCTCGACCGGGAACGGAGAACTGCCATTGCGGCCCGCCACCTCCCATACCAAACTGAACCGTTCGCTCCTGCTCCTGCAGATCACAGCTCAGGTCATATCGGAGGATGGTTTCCTTCGGGCGGTCCAGTAAAACTTTCGGTGCTGGACAAGCCCGCCCTTCAACGGAAAACGCAGGGAATGCAGAACCACTGACAACCCCGACCAATGCGGTCACTTGCCATTGCCCGGTTTTGCTGACGCCTCGAAAGGACAGCACGGGCCCCACAGTAAAGAGTGCTTTGGACATCCCTGTTATTTCCCTTCAGGTTAAGCAGCAATAACGTTGACAAGTTTGCACACCTGAAATACCCAGCGCAAACCATGCCCGCAAGCGCGGTTTCGCGTTCAAAATGCAACTGCTGCCAGGTAAGTGATCACGAGGCAACTCGACATAGCCCTTGTGAAGGCTCTTTTCATGACCTTTTCGCCCCGTCTGCATAAGGCTTTTGGAGTGTAGGCATACGCAACAGCAAGCGCCAGCACCCACGCTGGCCAGCTGTAGCGAGCCGATATGCCAAGGGTTGCCACGTCATGACCAGATAGTTCTCGATCGCGGATCGAGTCAGGACCGCCACCGAGGAGTGATCGATAAAGCTGTGCGAGGGTATGACTTGGTTCCGGAAGGGCGAAGGCTCCAGCAAGGATCGTGCAGAGCACATATGACGGAACAGCTTCTTGGAGTATGGGCGGCGCATCAGTTGTTAGAACAGCCATTCCCCATAATACGGTACTCCATGATATGACGCTGGCCATTGGAGTCGTCGTAAGTCAGATGCATCGGCACAACTTCGCAAACATTGGGCACCGGCGTCACAGCCACGACGTGCGCGATATCCAGGTCCTGAGAGTATCGGTAGGGCTCAACCGTTATTTGTGCAGTTTGAGTACCTTGGTCATCGGCCATAGCAACAGAACCAAGGCAGCACAGGGACAAAACGAGTAATTGGGCAGAGAACCAGATCCGGCCATGGGCGCTGGGTCGCAAGAACTGGCTCTTCGCAGGATCACTGCGCGGCGGCGATTATCAGTTTGATCCAGTCGGCGCGCATGAATGGGCATGATCCGTATGCGTATCTGAAGGATGTACTGACTCGGCTGCCGATGCAGCGGGCGAGTGAGATTGGCCAATTGCTGCCGCATCAGTGGGTAACGGCATAACTTAAGCAGGGAGACTTCGGAAGACGCTTGCCCTGATTCTACTCATGCGCCGTTTCAAAAAATTAGGCCATGAGCCAACCGAAGATCGATTAGCTTCATGGCATTACGCATATACGACGAATCCGTCATGCAGGGCGATCGGGATATTTCGTCTGATTATCGGGTAGACCTTCGTGCTCCTCTTGGCTATCGCGAGCGCTGGTGTGCTGATGGCCACAGCAATTGTCATGTTCACCACTTTCACCGTGTTCATGTCCGCCATGCCCATGCCCACGGTGCATGAAAAAGTGCATCAGTGGACAGGCCAGTAGTAGCAGGAATGGCAGATATGGAAGGACGTGAGCTCTGTGCTCGGTGAGCAGGAAATAACCGGCAATGGCCAGGAAGCCTAAAAAGTACCAGTTGGTGCCCCTTGTGCGGTGCTGGGGCAAGTTATGTTGATTCATGATGGCACTCCTTGGTGGGAACGGGAGGGAGGGTCATGACGCAAGGCCACTTCCAATTTTGCTGAAGCGCTATCGTAGGTGTGAGCATAGCGAGCCAGAGCATCGGTTTACGTGTCCAATGCGGCGCATAAAGTATCAAGGCAGATTCTTTCTTTTCAGTTGCCGATTAGCCTCGGCCATGTCCTTATCAAATTGGCGGACGCCGCGAAAAAGTTGCACCCCAACCAAGACCGGGCACAGCAGGAAAATCGCTGCTATGACGAACGATTTTCCGGTCAGCCCCAACAGGTAAAGCACGGTGGCGATGCCCACAACACTCACCAGGAGGCAGATAATTAAAACTTCGCGGTTCATGATTTAGCCTCCTGACTCAAGCCGATACGGGCACGTTTCAGCATCGCGGAATTGGCGATTACCGACAGGGAACTGAGTGCCATCGCGGCGGCAGCGATGATGGGATTAAGCAGTCCGAAGGCCGCGATTGGAATGCCGATACTGTTGTAGATGAATGCCCAGAACAGGTTTTGTTTGATCTTGACCATCGTTGCGCGCGACAGCTTGATCGCGGTGACCACGTCGCGTACGTCGTTCTTGAGCAGGATAATGCCGCCGGTTTCCTTGGCTACATCGGAACCCGAGCCAATGGCGATGCCGATGTCAGCGGTGGCCAGGGCAGGCGCATCGTTGACACCATCGCCAACCATAGCCACGACCTGCCCTTCGCTTTGCAATTGACGGATCACTGCGGCCTTGTCGTCCGGCAAGACCTCGGCAATCACTCGCTCGATGCCGACCTGCCGCGCGACCGCTTCGGCAGTACGGTGGTTGTCGCCGCTCAGTAGCACGACCTTGATGCCGCTTGCCTGCAATGCCGCAACGGCTTCAGCCGCTTCAGGTTTTATGGTATCGGCCACAGCAATTACCCCGAGCAAGCGGTCGTCGACCCCGACCAGCATAGCGGTCTTGCCATCGGCTTCCAGGCTGATGAGGTGCTCCTCGGCAGCCTCGGTCGAAATGCCTTGGCGGGCGAATAAACGTCGGTTACCCAGCCAGATTTTTCGACTGTCGATACTGCCTTCGATGCCGTGACCGGCAATCCCATTGATGCCGGTTGCTTTCGGCAGGCTTATGCCGCGATGCCGGGCGGCGCGCACTATCGCTGCGCCGAGCGGATGTTCTGAACCAGACTCCACGGCGGCGGCGAGCATCAAGACCTCATTTTCCAACGCTGTGCCGAGCTGGATCACATCAGTTACGTTTGGTTCACCTCGGGTAATAGTGCCGGTTTTGTCAAACACCACCGTACTCAGTTTTTCTGCTCGCTCTAATACTTCGCCGCCACGAATAAGGATGCCGTTATCGGCACCCTTGCCAACACCGACCATTAACGCAGCGGGCGTCGCCACGCCCAGTGCACAGGGGCAAGAAATGATCAGAACCGCGATAAAGGCCAACAGCCCCTGCGGAAAACTCCCCGCAAGAGACCAGCCGACCAGGGCCAGCAGCGCGATCGCCACCACCGCCGGCACGAAATAGCCAGTGACCTGATCGGCCAAGCGCTGGATCTGTGCCGTGCTGTTCTGTGCCTCCTCGACCATCTTGATGATCTGCGCCAGTGCGGTATCGGCACCAATTCTGCTCGCCTTGAAAGTGAGCACACCACTGCCATTGAGCGTACCTCCGATCACCGGACTGCCCGGGTGTTTGTCGACCGGCATCGACTCGCCCGTCAGCATGGACTCATCTACCGTTGACTGACCTTCACTGACATCGCCATCGGTGGGGATTTTTTCGCCAGGTTTCACTACCAGGAACTCGCCGGCCATGACGTTTTCAGCGGGCAAGTCGACCTCTTGCCCATCACGAATCACATGCGCGATCGCCGGTTTGAGATCAAGTAAGCGCCGTACCGCAGCCGAAGACTTTTTCTTGACGATCTCCTCCATGTACCTACCCAGCAGTACGAAGGCGATGATCACCGCAGACACTTCGAAATAGACGTCGCGCTCGGCCACCTTTACCGGCAGGACGTCCGGGAAGAACAGCACAGCGACACTGTAAAAATAGGCAACCGACGTGCCGAGGGCGATCAGGAAATCCATGTTGATATTACGGGTGCGAATGGCGTTCCACGCTCCCTTGTAGAAACTCCAGCCACCGATGAACTGCACCGGAGTGACCAACAGGAAAAGCCATATACCCCAGGTGAACCAAGGAAGCGCAGGGATCGGCACCCAAGTCAGTAGCGTGGCACCGGCGGCCAGCGCGATGAAGGCGCCGGCACGCAGAAGCGCCAGGGCCAGTACACCGGTGAGGGCGATAGTCACGCGGGTTTTCATCGCCTTCAGTTCTCGTTCTGGCGACTCGAAGGTGCGCAGGCAGGTATCGCTGCAAAAGTAATAGCTGCGCCCGCCACGTTCTCGTGACAACGCGGTGGTCTTATCGACCATCATCCCGCAAATCGGATCTTTCGCCATTTTCCCTGATGCAAACGCCGCCTGGTGCTGGCTGTGCTGCATGTGTGATTCGTTCATCACTGTCTCCTGCTGAAGCGGCTATCAAGACTTGCCATGGAGCTTGCCGGACAGCCAGGCAAACAAGGTGCCGACTATCGCGCCCCATACGGTCAAGACCAGCAGTGGCCCGACGAAAGTCGTCACATCGTAGTCTTTCGGGGCTTGGAGACGACCGAAGTCAAGTCCATGGAACAAGGCGTTGAGAAAGGCGATACCCTGCGCCGGCCATAGCGCATAGAGCAGCGCACAGACCGTGTAGGAAATGGCCATGGTCAGGGCCAGAGAAATGCCAATTTTCCAGGGAGCGTTCATGATTGCTTTCCTGAGCTGGGAGGCGCGTCAGTAGGGATGTCGGGACTGCGGGGGGGTTGACCAGGGCAGGAACGCCGGCGTCTGTTCACAATAAGTGCGGTAGGCATCGCCGAAGTGCGCAAGCATCTCCCGTTCTTCCCGCTTCGCCAGCTTGGCGTAGACGAACAGGAGGATTGGAAACATCACCAGGGTGATCAATGTCGGCCATTGCAATAGAAAGCCAAACATGATCAGCACGAAGCCAACGTACTGCGGGTGACGGATCCGTGCATAGGGCCCCTCGAGCGCGAGTTGCCCACTTCCTTGGGCTTTGTAGAGCACGCGCCACGCGGCCGCCAACAACCAGAAGCCGCCAGCGATCAGCAAGTTGCTGAGAATGTGAAATGCACCCCAGTGCGGATTGACCTTCCAGCCCAGCACTGTTTCGAGCAAATGCCCGGCATCGTGCGAGAGGAAGTCGATGCCAGGGAAGTTACGAGTGAGCCAGGGCATCAACAGGTAGATGGTCAGCGGGAAACCGTACATTTCGGTAAACAGGGCTATCAGGAACGCCGAGAACATGCCAAAGGAGCGCCAATCGCGGCTCGTCTTAGGCCGGGTGAAGCTGAAGGCGAACAAGATAAACACTAATGAGTTGATGATGACCAGCGACCAGAGACCGTAGGCCGATTCAGTATGGTTCATGGTTGGTGCTCCTCACTTGCCGGGTGTGTTTGCTGTTCGTGCCTTTGCTGATGGTCGCCGTGGTCGTGGGGCATAAACAGGTGCACAAGTGGGCAGGTTGCTGATTGCAGATAGGGTAAGGTGCTCTGCACGTGTGTTGTGTACTCAGTTGGCTGTAAGGAACTGTAAATAGTGCCCATGGCCCAGAACATCCCGCGCGCTTGTGGTTCGTGATCCATGTCAACCTCCTACTGCCAAGGAGTCATCAGCGTCGGCTCAGTCAGCGACCTTGCCATGCCGGATACTCATGGGTTGAGCCTTTAACCAAACATCAGACGGGTGCGGTCTGCGTTAACCTAGCCAGCACCTGTGCTTTGTAATTTGCATCAGCTCCACTGCACATTTACTTTTTCATTGGCATTTCCATCATGGATGACTGCTGCTCCATCATTTGCATCATCATGTCCATCATCCCTTTGCCTCCGCCGTCCTTAGCTCCAGACATGCCCATACAACCCATTGCGCTTTGCTCCTTGCTCATCATGGCCATGCTGTCCTTCATCGTTTTCATGCCTTCTTGCATGGCCGCCTGGCGCTCGGCGGGAGTTTTAGCCGCCGCTGCTTTGTCATGCGCAGCCTGCATTTTCTGCATTTGATCGGTCATGGCTTTAGTCATGGCCGCCGACGCTGGTGCGGTGCTCTCGGTTGAGTCGCCTGGTGCGTCGGCCGGGTGGTGTGCATCCTCGGCAGAGGCTATGAACGCACTGCTAGCCAGGATGGCAGCTAGAACGAATTTGGAATGCGTTTGCATGATGAACTCCAGGGAATGTGAGGGATAAGCAGAAATAGTTGAGTCGCGAAAAAGCCGCGCGCAACCAGACAGAGCGACCGATGCCCGGACACTCTGAAGTGGGGGTTAATCGTTGGAACGAACGAAAATCAGGCGGACTGGGCCTTCCGGCGGTGCGGGGCGTTTCAGTGCAAGAGCGGCGAAGGAGGATTTCTCCTCAGGGTTAAGCACCATTATTACTACTGCCACAGTTAGCAGCAAAAGGGTGGCCCAATGGATGGGGTCTGATGCTGGAGTCTGCAATGCAGGTTTTATCGCCGTGGCGGTGTCCTCACAGCTCTGAAGGCAACCACTGGCGTGGAGAGCATGACCATCCAGCACATACTGCTCAGCATGGTGTGGCGCGGCTACGTTGTGATCCGGTTGCACCAAACACCCCTGGATTGCCATCACGGCCACAGTTAACACCCATGCCACGAGGGTAAGGTGCAATAGGCGTCGGCGGTGACGGCGGAACCAGTACATGAAGTACAACCTCGACTTATTACGTCGTGTTGATTTTCAGTCTAGCTAGCAAAACAATGGAAAGATTGATAAAAATCAAACTAATGGATGACTCGATGATCGAGGTCAAGGCTCGCCTTGAATCGTCCCTGGTTATGGGCTGAGTTCGGCATTGGCACCGATACCCTACAGCTGCGCCATGTGCAGGTCGTCTAGTGTGAAATGATGTGCTTTACCTTGACATAAACTTAAGGCTGACGATGGTGTCAAGGCTAGGACATCTGGTCACTTGTGAAGGCTCCCCAGCAGCGCCAGCACGGGGAAGAGAGCAATGCCCAGATGTATTGACCAGACGCTTACTCATCAACAATGCCGGCATCATGCCTTTCGACAACCCAGGCTCTGGCGATTATGACGATGAGCAGGCTGTAGGGCTGCTGCAAACCAACCTGCTGGGCCCAGTGCGTGTTAGCGCAGCGTTTGTAGAACATCTCAAGCGCCAACCTGATGCCTGCATCATCAACAACAGTTCGGTACTGGCCTATCTGCCACTAGCCGCGACAGCCCTCTATTCGGCGACCAAAGCTGCGCTTCACTCCTATTCGCTGTCGCAGCGTTTTGCCCTGCGCGACACCAGCGTCAAGGTTCTGGAAGTCGCACCGCCATGGGTCGACACCGATCTGATCCACAAAAGTGGTGATGAACGCGCCATGCCGTTAGAAACGCATCATAGCCTCAACCTTCAGCGAAACGGCGAAAGTCTTCCTCGGGTTAGCTAGTTTTTGAGGCTCACGAAGGGAGTTAGCCTGACATCACCCTCTGACCTGTAAAGGACAACTTCACATGAAAGCTGTAGTTTTCCAAGAAGCCGGTTTGCCGATCCAAAACGCTCATTCCCTGTTCGAAACGGACCTGCCGAAGCCCACCCCAGGTGCTCGAGATCTGCTTGTCGAAGTGAAGGCGATTGCGGTGAACCCGGTAGATACGAAGGTGCGAGCCCGCAGTACCAGCCAAGAGGTCCAAGTGCTGGGTTGGGATACCGTTGGTATCGTCCGTGAAGTGGGCAGTGACGTTTCATTGTTCAAAGTTGGCGACGAAGTATTTTACGCCGGCGCGATCGATCGCCCTGGTAGCTACAGCGAATTTCACTTGGTGGATGAGCGCATCGTCGGCCAAAAGCCACGTAGCCTGGACAATGCCAGTGCCGCAGCCTTGCCGCTGACCTCCATTACTGCCTGGGAGCTGTTGTTCGATCGACTGGGCGTTCAAGAGAACGGTGGTAAAGGACAAAGCCTGCTGGTCATCGGCGCTGGTGGTGGGGTTGGCTCGATCCTGGTACAGCTGGCCCGCAAACTCACCCGACTCACCGTCATCGGTACAGCGTCGCGGCCAGAGACTCAGTCTTGGGTACAAGAACTGGGCGCCCACCACGTGATTGATCACTCCGCCTCGATCCCGCTGCAGCTTGAGAACCTGAAGCTCAACCCGGTCGACTATGTTATCAGCCTGACCCATACCGAAACCTACCTGCCCCAGATCGTTGAAGTGCTTCGCCCACAAGGCAAACTGGCGCTGATTGATGACCCGGCACAACTGGACGTCATGCCACTCAAGCGCAAATCGCTTTCGCTGCATTGGGAGCTGATGTTCACGCGTTCTCTGTATCAAACCGCAGACATGATCAAACAGCATGAGTTGCTGAACAGAATTTCCGAGCTGGTCGATAACGGCGTCATACAGACCACCATTGGGGAACACTTCGGCAAAATCGGCTCAGATAACCTGAAGCGCGCCCATGCTCTGATCGAGAGCGGTAAAGCCAAAGGCAAGATCGTTCTCGAAGGCTTCTAACCCGCTGATACGCTCAAGGACAAGCATATGAAAGCTTTATTCCAAGCCGCTGGCCTGGCTGTCGCGGTCTCGCTCAGTGCAATAGCCATGGCCGATACCGCCTCGGGCACAGGCACCAACCCCGAACGTGTTTTCGCTTTCAATGGGGCCATGCCTACAGGCGTGACCGTCACCGAAACAGGTCGGATCTTCATCAACTTCCCTCGTTGGGGAGATGACGTACCCTACACCGTGGCGGAGATCAAACAGGGCCATTTGGTTCCTTACCCAGACCTGAAAACGAATGTGGAAAACGCCAAGGATCCGGCCGCCGGATTCATCAGCGTGCAGAGCGTCGTAGCTGACGGTCAAGGGCGTGTCTGGGTATTGGATACAGCCGCTCCCGCCTTCTCCGAGCCCAAGGCAGGTGGAGCCAAGCTGATCGCAATCGACTTGAACACCAACAAGATTGTGAAAACAGTTGTGTTCCCGCGTGAGGTGATTCTGCCAACTACCTATGTGAACGACGTACGTTTTGATTTTCGCGTAGGTAAAGAAGGTACCGCTTACGTCACCGATTCGTCGATAAAAGGGTCAGGCGGAATCATCGTCCTGGACCTGGCCAGCGGTACCGCAACCCGTCGCCTTAGCGGGGCCAAATCAACTTCCGTGGACCCTGAGTTCCGACCTGTCATCGAAGGGAAACCAGCACTCATCACCCGCGACGCGCAGGGTAAATCAGGGCTGCTGACCGTAGCCTCGGACGGCATCGCCCTGTCGAGCGATGGTAAGACGCTGTACTTCTGTCCGCTTTCGAGTCGACACCTGTATTCGGTTCCAACAGCTTTGTTGCGAGACCCCAATGCAAGCGAAGCCGAACTTGAACAAGCGGTTGTAGACCTTGGTGAAAAAGGCGCCTCCGACGGTCTTGAGGCTGATGCCAACGGTGTAGTCTATGCAGGGGACTATGAGCACAACTCCATCCGTAAACGGCTTGCCGATGGCACTTGGCAAACCGTGGTCGAGGATTCGCGAGTCCTTTGGCCGGATACCTTGTCGATCGGCCCAGACGGGTATCTGTACTTTACTGCCAACCAGCTGCACCGCTCACCTGGCTTCAACGATGGCCAAGACAAACGGGTGAAGCCTTACAGCCTGATGCGCGTCAAGATCGACGCCAAGCCTGCGCCAACGCTTTGATAAGGAAATGACATGCAAAAGCACATTCGCTTGGGCTGCATCGACCGCAGCTTCCATGCCGCTAGCGCAGCGCTTGTGCCCCGTGCCCCGCCATTGAGCCACGACTAGCTTTCGAAACGTTTTGCCAGAAAGGCTCTAAGCGACTGGATGGCCGGCGTAAGCGATGTGCGATGGGCACATACCAGCTGAAGCGGTGCCGGCTGCCCATAGCTTTCCGGGAATAGCTCAACCAGGCGACCGCTACGAAGGTCCTCAGCAACATCGAGCCTGGACTTGTAAACGATCCCCAATCCGGCGACAGCCCACCGTCGAACAATATCGGCATCATCGCTGATTCGATCACCTGTCACCTGAACCGTCCGCACTCCCTGTGGGAAATTGAAGCTCCAACGCTCGTAGGTTTGCTCGCCCATTACATATCTCAGGCAATTATGCCCGCTCAACGCCTCAGGAGATTCCGGCATACCATGACGCGCGAGATACGCCGGCGAGGCGCAGACTGTTCTACGGTTCATCGGTGCGAGAGCCAAGGACACCAGGCCCGAGTCACTCAGCTGTCCATACCTGATACTAGCGTCCAGATGTTCCCCCACCAGATCGGCCACCTGGTCACTAACCCGCAATTGCAGGCGTACCATGGGGTGCGTTTGCTGAAACTCATCAAGCCAGGGGAGCAACACATTCCTGCCGATATCAGATGGCATCGACAAGCGAATAGTGCCAGCGATCTCGTCACGGCCCTGGGTCAACGCTACCTTGCCGTTATCAAGTGCTTCCAAGGCTTGCCGCGCGTGCGGCAAGTAGCGCTCGCCATCATCGGATAGTCTCAACCGACGCGTCGAGCGAACAAACAATCTCGCGCCCAAGGTGCTTTCCAGACGCTGAATGGCACCGCTCGCCAAGGCGGGCGAGATGTCGAGCAAGCGCGCCGCGGCGGAGAAACTACCCGCAGCAGCCGTCGATACGAAGACCTGCAGATCATCGATTCGTATGATTTTCTTCACTTTGACGAAATTCTTTACATGATGGCGAGGTTTTTTTCAGCGTAATGGGAAAAATGATCATTGCCCAGCCCTTCAAACAGGAACTTGCAATGACCTTCCCTAACCCCAAAATGGACTGGCTCAGCGGGAGCTGGACCATGGACTGACCAGCATCACCATAGAGCATGTTCCTGATCAGATAGCGGTTAGCCTCTTCGGCACAACATCAGACTTACGCCGATTCCACAGGGCACCAGGGCCAAAACCCAGAGCAACGTTCCCATTGCCAGCCCCAGGCCGGCATACCCCACCAGCCAAGCCACGCTCGATACCAGCAGTGCGCACCATCGCAGAGCGCGTACCCCGGGAAACGCTCGCGGCTGCATCACCCGCTGCCAATGGCCAGCCTGGCTCAGGGCGAGCAACGCCAGGCCCAGCGTCTGCAGCCCCAGCACAAGCCCGCTGGTCAGCCATTCAGGCATCCTTGACCTCCGCCAACCGATGCCCAGCCGCAGCGCTTCGTCGCAGGCGCCAGCTCAGGCTGCCGGCCAGCAGCGCGCTGGCTAGCAGTGCCAGATCCACACCGGCCACCGCCCACAACCCCTGGCTGAGCGCCTGCCATGGATGATCGCCTGTGCTCCAGGCGTTCGACAGCACAGCCAGCAACGCCAGCATGCTGATCGCCAGGCACTGTGCGGCCCAGGGCGCGCGAGCCTGCGCACAACGGCCCATCACCCACAGCGCGTGCAGCCCGGCGAGCAGCCAGGCGGCGAAGAAAACCCGCACTTCCCAGTCGGCACGCCCGCTCAAGGTCGACGGCAGGCAGCGGTTCGCCACCAGCATGGCCAAGGTGGCAAGCGGCATGCCGGTGATCAGCACGCTGCACACCAGCGTCATCGCCATCCCGCCCCTGTCCCGGGCCGCCTGCTGCAGGCGGCGTTTGGCCAGCCAGTACAGCAGGCCGCTGGCGAGCATCACGCAACCGCTGATGCCTGCGAAAAAGTACAGGGCGCGCAAGCCGGGCTGATGAAAGTGCGCCACGTGCAGCCCGGCCAACACATCCAGGGTCGCAGCAGCGGGCGGCAGCCGCGACACATGCAGCAGCCGCCCGCTAGCGCCCTCGAAGTACAGGGTCTGGCCGTCCAGGCTCAGGCGGTCGGCCAGGCTGCGACTGACCTCTACATAGGCATTGGCATCACCCGGGTGCCAGACCCTGACGAACGCTGGCGTACCGCCGCCCCAGTGCTGGCGGGCCTCGACCAGCATACTGTCGATGGAAGCCAATGGCCCCGGCGTGCCCGCCGCCGGCCGACTGAAGGCGGCGTTGGCCTGCACCGCGAACTGCTCGGCCTGGCCTGGATACAGCGCATCGATGGCCGCCGGCAAGTACAGCGGGAACAGGATCAGCAGGCCGCTCAGCAGCATCAGCGCGTGGAACGGCAAGGCGAACACACCGGTCAGGTTGTGCAGGTCGAGCAAGCGCCGCGGCGCCTTGTCGGCACGCAGGGTGAACAGGTCCTTAAACAATCGCGTATGGATGCACACCCCGGCGACCAGCGCGATCAGCCCGACCATCGCGGCCAGGCCCAGCAGCCGGGTACCGAGGTTCCAGGCATTGATGTTCAGGGTGTAATGAAGACGGTAGAAAAAGTCACCGCCACGGCTACCGGCAGCCAATATCTCACCGTCGTTGCCAGGTAGCAGGAACCGGCTGAAGCCTTGGCGCTCGACGCTCCAGGCCTGAAAACGCAGCAGTGGGCGGCGTGCATCGGGTAGTTCAACATACCACTGCAGCAGCGCCTTGCCCTCGCTCAAGCCAGCCACCCGTGGCAATACCTGCCGGTCCAGCGACAGCGGTGCGGTCGCCGGCGCCACACGCAGCGCCGGCAACATCCAGCTGTCCAGTTCGCGGTCGTATAACGCAAGGCTGCCCATGAAATAAACGCGACCAGCAACAATGCGGAAAAACCCAGGCCCAGCACCCGGTGCGCCCACAGCATGGCCTGGCGGACACCGTCGAACATCACCCGGCACCCGCCAGCACATGCAGCAGGGCCAGCAGCGCCAGCGACACGCAGGCCAGCCAAAGGGCGTTGCGCACCGCCAGACGGGCACACAACAACCAGAGCACCAGTGCCGGGTAGAGCACGAAGGAGCCAATCGAACTGCTCAGTACCGCCTCACTTGGCGCTTGCCCAAGCCATGCCAGGGCCAGCGCGGCGATGGCGCTGAATGGCCAGATGAACAGGTAGCCCAGCAGCAGGGCCAGCAGCAGCCACACCGCGCGCTGTCGGTGCCGAGCGCTTTTCTTGTCCGACGCCGGTCGTTTCACCCTGTTCTCCTCACTCCTTCACGGCGCTTCTTCAGAACTTGGCGCGCAGGGTCAAGGAGACCGCACGGGGGTCACCGAAGATGTTTCCATCCTGGAAGGTGTTGATGCGCTGGTAGTACTTCTTGTTGGTCAGGTTGGTGGCAAGCAGGTCCGCTGACAGATGCTCGTCGATCTGGTAGCCGACACCCGCGTCGTACAGCGCGTAGCCACTCTGCTGTAGTTTGGTGCCGTCCATGTCCAGGCCGGGCACGTACAGTTTGTTGTAGGTTTCGCTGACGACGCTCACGCCGCCCTGCACGCTCCACTTTTCAAGCTCACCGGGCAGCTTGTAAAGGGTCCAGACCCGCAACATGTTCTTCGGCAAATAGGTCTGCAACTGTTCGTTGGGGCTGTCGTAGCGCTTGTAGGTGTGAGCGAAGTTGGCAGTGAGGAACCAGTCAGGCGTCACCTGCCCGCTCACTTCCATCTCGTAGCCACGGGTGCGCGCCTTGCCACCAGCCACCACGGCCCGCGAGTTCGGGTCGTTCATGTCGGGGATGGCGCGGTTCTCTTCCTCGATCTGGAAGGCTGCCAGCGAGGCGTTCAGCGCACCGTCGAGGAATTCGCCCTTGATGCCGAGCTCATGCTGCTTGCCCTCGATCGGGTCGATGATGCTGTTGTTGATATCCAGGTTGCTGACCGGCTGCGGGTTGAACACCTCGGCGTAGTTGGCATACAGCGAGTAGGTGTCGTTCAGCTCGTAGATCAACCCATAGAACGGGGTGAACTTCTGCGACTCGCTCTGGCTGGCCTTTTCCGACGGCGAGCCGGCTTCCGGCTGGTGCTGGCTGCGGTGCATGTCCAGCCAGGTGACACGGCCGCCAAGTACCAGGGTCAACGGGTCGCTCAGGCTCAGGCGCATGTTGCCGTAGACTGCCTTGGAGCGGGTGTTGGCAACGTTGGTGGGCAGGCGATCGGAATCGGGGAATTCCGGGAACGGGAAGTTCGCTTGCGGGTCGTACAGGTCCACATCACCCAGGAAGCTGGAATAGTAGCCGCCGTTGGAAGAGAACTCCGAACGGGAGTAATTGGTGCCCACCAGCAGCTTGTGCTCACGGCCGAACAGGCTGAACGGGCCGTCGGCGTACAGGTCCACTTCGTCCTGCTTCTCGCGGTAGTCGAACATGATCGAGTTCATCGACACCAGGTTGTCGGCCGGGTCGATACCACCGCCATTGCGGGCGTAGGCCTGGGTCAGATCGTAATTGTTGTCGGCATGGCGCACCGCCAGCTTGGTCTTCCAGCCGCCACCAAGCTGATGCTCAAGCTCGGTGAACACCGCAGTGCTCCAGAAGTAGTCGCGGTTCCAGTTGGCGCCGTAGAAGTTCTTGCGCGAGACGTCTGGTAGCGACATGGCTGCTTCGCCTGCGGCGTTGGTGTAGCGGAACGCCGGCAGCGAGCGCTGGGCGCCGCGAATGTCGGTGTTCTGGTTGCTGGCACCGATGGTCCAGACGGTATCCGGGGTCAGGTCGATATCGACGATACCGTAGGCCTGGTTCGACTCACGCTTGCCGCTGCCATCGTAGGGGAAGGCCTGGTTGTGCTGGCTGAGCACCAGGCGGCCACGGACGTTGCCGGCCTCGGTCAGCGGGCCGGTGACGTCGACCATGCCACGGTAGTTGTCCCAGGAGCCGGCGCTGACTTCGGCCGATACCGCCGCGTCGGCCAGCGGGCGCTTGCGTATCAGGTTGATGCTGCCGCCCGCCCCCCCGGCGCCGGTCAGGCTGCCGGACGGCCCCTTGAGTACCTCGACGCGGTCGTACATGGTCAGGTCCGGCGACAGAAAAATCCGGTTGTCCATGGTGGTCGGTGTGCCGTCCAGCTGCAGCGAGGTTATCTCGAAGCCACGCGAGAAGAAGCTCAAGCGGCTGGCATCGATCCGTTGCACGGTCACGCCGCCAACCTCACCCAACGCATCCTCGAGGGTATAGAGGTTCTGCTTCTGGATCCGCTCCTGGCCGATCACGTTGATGGTCTGCGGCACCTCCCGCAGGCGCAGTGGAACCTTGGTACCCACTGAAAAAGTCGGCGCGCTGGTCTGCATGCCGACGATCGACATCGCTGGCAGCTCCAGCTGCGCGCCGTCCGGCGCCACGGGCAACAGGTTCCAGCTACCGCTCGAGGTGACCTCCAGGCGCAGCCCACTCCCCTGCAGCGCCTGCTCCATCGCCTGCTGCGTGGTCATCTGTCCGCGTACCGGCTGGGCAGTCTTGCCCTCGATAAGCGCGGGCGATATCGAGAGCACGTTGCCGGTCTCCCGGGCAATGCGGGTCAGGGTGCTGCCCAAGGGTGCGGCGGGCAGGTCGAAGCTATGGCTGACCTGCTCGTTCTGGGCGACGGCTTGCCAGGACAGGCCTGCAAGGGCAATGGCGGCAGCCAGGGCATGGGGGCGGAGCGAAGGATGGGACATGGATTGTCGGCTCGTCTGGGGGATCTTTCATAGCCAGGACACCCGAGATTCGGAACCCCCTCATCGCCCCCGCAAAAAAGTCGTTACTTCACGTCGATCCGGGTCAGCCAGAAGCCCAGGGTTTCGACCCGGATCGGTAGCGTCTCGCTCAACGACGTCAGGGTGCGCTCGATATCGTCCACAAGGAAGGTACCGAACACCCGGACCTGCGCAGCTTGCGGGCTGATGCGCAGCAGGCCGCCGTAATACGGGCGCAGCGCCTCCACCAGCTCGCCCAAGGGTTCGTCCTGGGCTTCGACCCGCCCCTGTACCCAGTCATCGCGAGTACGCATCGACGGTGCCACAGCCACGCTGCCACGCCGGTCGAAGCCGAACGCCTGGCCCGCCTCCACCCGCCGGGTGCTGCCGTCGGCGGTGCTTAGCAGCACGCTGTGCCGCTGGACCGATACCATGCAGCGCTCAGGTTCCTGACGCACCATGAAGCGGGCTGCCGTCGCGCGCACCTCGCCATGGGCGGTGGCGACAATCAGTGGCCGTGCACGGTCAGGCTCCACCTGCATCTGCAGTTCACCCGCGCGCAACACTACCCGCCGCTGCCGTGCGTCGAAACGGATATCGGCCGCACTGCGGGCGTTGAGGCTCAGACGGCTGCCATCGGCGAGCAGCAAGGTCTTGCGCTCGCCGGTGGCGGTGTGGGCGTCGGCCAGCAGGTCGGCCACCGGGGCCAGGCGGTTGAGTACACCGACCCCACCGGCCCCCAGCAGCAACAGTGCCAGGCCCTTGCCCAGCAGGTTTCGCCGCGAAGGGTTGGGCAACGCACGCAAGGCGCGGCTGCCCAGCTGTACCTGGCCTGGCAGGCCCTGCAGATCAGCCAGAGCGGACCCGAGCACACTGTTCACCCGCTGCCACGCAACCCGATGCTCGGCACAATGCTGGTGCCATTGCTCGAACGCCTGATGCGCGGGGTCGCTGGCGGGCAAGTGTTCAAGGCGCAGCATCCAGTCGATGGCTTCGTGCAGCACCTGCTCAGAGGATTGGCAGGTCATGCGCCAGCGACGCTCAGGCAATGCAGGAAGGCGCGACGCAGGTCGCGCTCCACGGTGGCGAGGGAAATACCCAGTTGCCGGGCGATCTGCGGCTGCGGCAGGCCATCCAGGCGACTGAGAATGAAGACATGGCGCACCCGCAACGGCAGGCCGTGCAGCATCTGGTCGATCTGAACCAGCGCCTCGTGCACCAAGGCAAGTTCTTCTTCGGAGGGCGCACAGGCCTCCATGAAGTTGGCCAGCTCTTCCAGGTACGCCCTTTCCAGCGCTCGACGACGAAACAGGTTGCTTAGCAGGCGCCGGGCGACGGTGGCGAGAAATGCACGCGGCTCCTCGATAGCGACCGGCTGCGGCGCTCTCATGACCCGCAGGAAGGTGTCCTGGGCCAGGTCTGCGGCATCGTGCGGGCATTGCAGACGACGATAGAGCCAGGTAGTCAGCCAACGGTGGTTGGTGCCGTAGAGCTCGGAAAATGCATCTTTGACGGGTTGGTAATCTGCCACGACGACACCGTACTAATGATATTTCTTCTCATTATTATCTTCAGTACAAGGTTTAACAACGGGGTCGCAGAATTTTCGTCACTTCAGTAAAAGTCTCACTGATGTGAACCAGGCTCAGGGCCTGATTCTCCAGCGCCCGTTCGCGTAGCTGAATGCCCGAGCTATCTTCAAAGCCGCATGGCTTAGCTACCAGGACATGGGCAAAGTCGAATACCTGCCCTATGCGGAGTCCGTCGAACTGATCAAGAACCGTCAACTCGACGCCACGCTCCAATCCTCGGGGCTCGGTCAAGCGGCTATCCGTGACCTGGCCGCGACGTTACCGGTAGTGTGGTGGCCAACGTAGTCACCACCGGGCAGTTCACCATTCCGCTGATGAAGCGCTTCGGCTACAAATCCGGGAATGGTCGGCCTGGCCCTGACCGCCATCGTCATCCTTGGCTCAGCCATCATCCTGCGCGCTCCCCAGACTCAGTATTGCTGCTGTAGACTTCTGGTCCTGTGAAAATCCACTCCTGGACAGCAGGCGGACCGCCCTGCCCTGACTCCGTCTGGGCAGGCCCGAGTAAACTTCAGCTCACCACGTGCAGGTAATGCAGGTGGCGCTCGTACTGGTCCAGAATGTCGCCAATCACATCGTCGCGGCTCCACCCCATGATGTCGTAGTCCTGGCCACCCTCTCTCAGGTGCACTTCCGCCCGAAAATACTTGCGGGCATCGGCACCGTCTTCAGTGTCACGCATGACGAAGCTCGGAGTATTGAAGGCCCGTGGCCGCACCTCGTAGAGGAAACGCCCTTCGCCGACATGGGAGAGCTCGAGTGCTACCCGCCCATCATCGCGCTCATTCACGGCCACGTCGTAGCCTTGCTTGCGCAACTCCAAGGCTACCTCTTCACAGGCTGGCTTGACCACTTCGACAATGAAGCGGGTCACATGGGCCCGACGTGGCATCAAAGCGATATTGCGCAGTCGACGCTGCCAGCCGCCGTGAGGGTGACGGGTATGTCGGGGGCCAGGCAACGCTTGATTACGCAACCCGCGGCGAGTCGCATCCAGACTGAGAGCCTTGAACAAGCCCCAAATCGCAGTCAGCAAGATGGCGGCGAACGGCAAAGCGCTGGCAATGGTCGCGGTCTGCAACGCCTTGAGACCGTTGGCGAGCAACAACGCGATCGCCACCGCGCCAATGCTGACTGACCAGAAGATACGTTGCCACAACGGGGAATGGCCTTGCCCGGAAGACGCCAGCATATCCACAACCAACGCACCAGAGTCCGCCGAGGTCACAAAGAACACCACCACCATGAGCACCGCGACCAGCGAAATGACGCTGGAGAACGGAAAATGCTCCAGGAAGGCAAACAAGGCGAGGGAACTGTCTTCACTGACCAACGCTGCCAGATCCTTTACGCCATCGTTAAGGACCATATGGATCGCCGAGTCGCCAAATACCGTCATCCAGAGCAGCGTGAAACCCGTAGGTACGAACAGTACGCCGCAGACGAATTCACGGATGGTCCGTCCCCGGGAAATACGCGCGATGAAGAGCCCCACGAAAGGCGACCATGACAACCACCAGCCCCAGTACAGCAAAGTCCAGCCACCAATCCAGTCAGTGGGCTCGTAAGCGTAGAGATTGAAGGTTTTGTTGACGATGTCCGAAAGGTAGGCGCCGGTATTCTGTACGTACGTCTGCAGCAAGAATACCGTGGGCCCAAGCAGCAGCACGAACAGCATCAGGATTACCGCCAGACTCAGGTTAAGCTCGGACAGGATGCGGATACCTTTATCCAGACCGCTGGCTACAGAGAGTGTCGCCAAAGCGCAGGTGGCGGTGATGAGGATGACCTGCACGGTGGTATTTACCGGCAAACCGAATACATGGTGAAAACCGCTGTTGATCTGCAACACTCCGTAACCCAACGAGGTCGCCACACCAAACACCGTGCCGAGAATGGCGAAAACATCCACGGCATGCCCGACAGGACCATAGATCCGCTCGCCAATCAGCGGGTAGAGCGCCGAACGCAAGGTTAACGGCAAGCCGTTGCGGAAGCTGAAGTAGGCCAGAATCAGCGCGACGATCGCATAGATTGCCCAGGCATGCAGGCCCCAGTGAAAAAAGGTGATCTTCATGGCTTCGCGCGCCGCAGCGACAGTGCCAGGATCGCCCACGGGCGGCGTGGTGAAGTGCATTACCGGTTCGGCCACGCCGAAGAACATGAGGCCAATCCCCATCCCGGCCGAGAACAGCATCGCGAACCAACTGCTCTTTCGGTAATCCGGCTCGCTATGGTCAGGGCCTAGCTTGATGTCTCCGTAGCGGCTGACGGCCAGAAACACCACACTTATCAGTACCAGCGCTACAACAAGAATGTAGAACCAGCTGGCATTGGTGATAATCCATTGCTGGACTTGCTCGAACAGCGCCTGGGCGTGCTCCTGAAATGCCGTGGCGTACAAGACCAGAAGAGAGATGAGAATTGCGCTGCTGTAAAAAACAGGCGGATTGAGGGTACTCCTGGGTCTGGGGGCTGCAGTCATTGCGGCAGGTCTCCTTGTAAGGCGATGCGCACAGCGTGCTTGGGGGCGACGACATTCCCCAAGGCTAGCAGCTGAAGAAATGCCCGATTGCCAAGCTCCGTATGCTCGAAAAGAGCGACAAACCGTAACGTTCGCGGGAAAAAATCTCAAACCAGTGTCCTGCTGCGTGCGGTGAGAAACACAAGGTTTGGTACTTTTCGTTCATCTAAGGGTGGTTGTTCGGTAGACTACCGGATGGGTGCCAGCTGCACGGTGCAGTAAGGCAGGTTAAAGAACAGCGCAGGTCGGGCCGCCATGCGGGAGTACTTGCGCCTATGCAAAAAAAGGAATTGCCACGCGCCCAGGCGCTGGCCGAGCGTGCCTTCGCCAACCTTGAACGCTTTGTCCACGTTGAAGCGATCAGCGGCATTGTTCTACTGGTCGCCGCTGTGGCTGCACTGATCTGGGCGAACTCCCCAGCTGCCGACAGCTACGACAGCCTTTGGCACACGCCGTTGACGATCGGTGTTGGCTCGCTGGTTTATTCACAGTCCCTGCATTTCTGGATCAACGATGGCTTGATGACCATCTTCTTCCTGGTCGTCGGCATGGAGATCCGTCGCGAAATCCACGAGGGCGCACTGTCCAGCCTGCGCCAAGCCACGCTACCCATGGCAGCCGCCGTCGGCGGTGTCGCCGTGCCCGCCCTCCTCTATCTGGGTTTCGGCCACGCATCGGCAGAACAACAAGGTTGGGCCGTACCGACGGCTACGGATATCGCCTTTGCGGTAGGGGTTCTGGCGCTGCTCGGCAAGTCGATCCCGTCCAACGTCCGCGTGTTCCTGCTGGCCCTGGCGATCATCGATGACATCATCGCAGTGCTGATCATCGCGTTCTTCTATTCAGGTGGCCTGGATTACAGCGGTTTCGGCGTTGCAGTGATCGGCCTGCTGATGGTGATCGGGCTTCAGAAGATCGGTGTGGGTGCTGCCTACGCCTATGTCATTCCTGGCGCAATCACTTGGCTGGGTGTCTTGTTGACCGGAGCCCACCCGACCCTCGCCGGCGTTGTGTTGGGCCTGATGACGCCTGTAGCCGCAATGCCGATGCGCGAGCGCCCGCTGGATGCAGTTACCCGCTTTACCGGAGAACTGCTGGGACGCGCCAGGGCGCCAGAGCGGGATGCCAGCGACCTCATGGACCCGTTGAAACGGCTGCGTTTGGCCCAGCGTGAACTGGTGCCGCCGGTGGTGCGCATGCAAGGTACCCTGCATCCCTGGGTAGCTTTCGGCATCATGCCAGTGTTTGCCTTGGCCAACGCCGGGGTAAATCTTTCGGGTGTCGATCTGTCTGCCGAGGCCCCGCAATGGGTAATGATCGCCGTCACTGTCGCCCTGGTAGCTGGCAAACCCTTGGGCATCGTCGGCGTCAGTTGGCTGATGGTGCGCTTGGGCTGGTGCGCGCTTCCCGCCGAGGTAGGCTGGCGCAGCATTTTCTTGATCGGGTTGCTGGCCGGCATCGGTTTTACCATGTCGATCTTCATTGCCAATCTCGCCTTCGCCGAGCCAGGCGCGCTGGCGGCGGCCAAACTTGGCGTGCTTTCCGCCTCGGTGCTGGCGGCACTGCTAGGCCTGGCCTGGGGGGCGTATAACCTGCGCAGGGCACCTACCGTGAGCAAAGCCGGTTCGACCGTCTAGCAGTATCAACTGGCGATCCACTGCAATTGGGCAAGCGGATCGCCACGCCTGACACAGCTACCCACTGTGTCAGGCGGGCCACCACATATCCTGCCCATGGCGTTTCGGTCATCCGTGTTCGGACACCCGTCCATGACGGCTTCCGTCAATACAAAGCCGCTATCACTGTGGGTTCACATGCCCAACATCTCAGGTAACACCAACGCGATCCAAGGCACATAAGTCACCAGAATCAGGAACAACAGCAAGATCAGCAACCAGGGCATTGCTGCACGCACGGTGTCCACCAGCGGCATGCCGGTCACGGCAGAGGTGACGAACAGGTTGAGCCCAACCGGGGGGGTAATCAGGCCGATTTCCAGGTTGATCACCATGATGATGCCAAGGTGCACCGGATCGATGCCCAGTCGCGTGGCGATCGGGAACAAGATCGGCGCCAGGATCAGGATGATCGCCGACGGCTCCATGAACGCGCCAGCCACCAGCAGCACCACGTTGACCACCAGCAGGAAGGTCACGGGGGTAAGCCCGGCCTCGATGACCCAGGCGGTAATCTGCTGCGGTAATTGTTCGGTGGTCAGCACATGGGCGAAAAGCATGGCGTTGGCGATGATGAACATCAGCATGATGCTCAGCCGGGCGGACTCCAGCAGTACCTTCGGTGCTTCGCGCCAGGACATGTCGCGGTACACGAACAGCGCGATGAAGGCCGAATACACCGCCGCGACCGCAGCCGCCTCGGTTGGCGTGAACATTCCGCTGTAGATGCCACCGAGAATGATCAGGATCAGCAGCAGCCCCCAGATTGCATTGCGCGCCGCGCTCAGCCACTCGCTGAACGTAGCCCGGGGCAACGCCGGCAGGTTGCGTTTCACCGCCACGATGTAGATGACAATCATCAGGATCAGCCCGAGCATCAACCCCGGCACCACCCCTGCCATGAACAACTTGCCGACCGAAGTCTCGGTAGCGGCGGCATATACCACCATCACGATCGAGGGTGGAATCAGGATGCCCAGTGTGCCTGCGTTGCAGATGATGCCTGCGCCGAAAGCGGTTGGATAACCCGAGCGCACCATACCGGCGATGGCGATCGAACCGACGGCGGCGACCGTCGCCGGGCTGGAACCGGAAAGCGCGGCGAACAGGACGCAGGCCAGCACCGCCGCGATGGCCAGGCCACCGCGCACATGGCCGATGCAGGCGTTGGCGAAGTCTATCAGGCGGCGGGCTACACCACCGGTGGTCATGAACGCGCCGGCCAGCAGGAAGAACGGAATGGCCAGCAAGGTGTAGTGCTCGGAGGTTTCGAACAGTTTGATCGCCAGCGAGCGCACCGAGTCCTGGCTGAACAGCATGATCGCCAGTGAGCCCGCCAACCCCAGGGAAATGGCGATCGGCACGCCGATGAACATCAGTACGAACAAGGCCGCGAACAAGAACAGGACGGTCATGGTTTATCTTCCTCATGCTCGGTCAGCTTCATGGCCTCGGCGGCTTCATCCGCAAGGCCCAGCCCCACCTGGCGGCCCATGAGGATGCGCACCATGATTTCGCCGAAGCGGATGAATACCAGGGTGAAGCCCAGCGGCACGATCAGGCCGATGTGCCACTGCATGATGCCAATATGACCAAGGTCTTCGGCGCCGATGCTGGCGGTCAGCAAGGTCTCGATCCACTCGAAGCTGGCGACGCTCAGCAGCCCGGCATAAACCATGCAGCTGGCGCAGGCTATTACACCGATAATGCGTTGTACCGGCTTGCTGGCCCGCTTGACCAGCGCATCGACGCCAATATGGCCGGCGGTGCGCACGCCATAGGCCAGGCCGAAGAATATCAACCAGGCAAACAAAGCCTTGGTCAGCGCATTGCTCCAGGTCATCGCCTGGGCGGCGTCCATCACTTGGTCGCCAAAGGCGTTGAACAGGTCGGCTGCCCCTGGCCAATGCTCAGCCACGCTGTAGAACAGGGTGTAGAGGTTGTTGAGGATCACGTAGACGAAGGTCACCAGGGTCATGGCGGCCAGGAGAAAGACGATGAAACCTTCCTCGAAATGTTCCCAGATACGTCTGAGGGCGTGCATGGCGCGATCTCCAGAGCGAAGCCGGCCCCACTCGCGCAGGGCCGGCTACTGCCTTACTGAGGCGTGTTGGCGGCTTCGGCGGCCTTGATCAGGTCAGCACCGATCTCACCTTCAAACTTCTTCCACACAGGTTTCATCGCATCACGCCACGCTTCGCGTTGCTCCGGGGTCAGGGTGATGATCTCGGTGGTCTTGGCATCGATGATGCGCTGCTTGTCGCCCTGGTTGAGCGCCTCGGCTTGCTTGTTCACTTCGGTGGTGACCTCGCCGACGATCTTCTCCAGTACCGGTTTCACGTCTGCTGGCAGGCCGTTCCAGAACTTGGTGTTGGTGATCAGCATGTAGTCCAGCACGCCGTGGTTGGACTCGGTGATGTACTTCTGCACCTCGTGCATCTTCTGGCTGTAGATATTCGAGTACGGGTTCTCCGCCCCGTTCACTACGCCGGTCTGCAGGCCTTGGTATACTTCGGCGAAGCTCATTTTCCGCGGGTTGGCGCGCAGGGCCTTGAATTGTTCCTCGAGCACGGCCGAGGCCTGCACGCGGAACTTCAGGCCGCGGGCATCCTTCGGTTCGCGAAGTGGCTTGTTGGCCGACAGTTGTTTCATGCCGTTGTGCCAATAGGCCAGGCCGGTGATGCCCTTGCTTTCCATGGACTTGAGCAGGCCTTGGCCGGCCGGGCTCATCTGAAAGCGGTCGACGGCATGGATGTCGTCGAACAGGAACGGCAGGTCGAACAACTGGACCTGTTTGGTGTATTGCTCGAACTTGGCAAGTGACGGCGCGATAATCTGTACGTCACCGAGCAGCAAGGCCTCCATTTCCTTGCCATCACCAAACAACGACGAGTTGGGGTAGACCTCGACCTTGACTTTGCCGGGCAGGCGCTCTTCCACCAGTTTCTTGAACAGCAGCGCGCCTTGGCCCTTGGGCGTGTGTTCGGCGACAACATGGGAGAACTTGATGGTAATCGGCTCAGACGCCTGGGCCACGCCAGTGGCGCTCAAGACGAGCGCGCAGAATAAAGCTTTGAACGTAGGAGTGAACATCCGATGAATCCTCTTTATTGTTGTTGTGGCCATGTGACCTTCAGAGTCTAGGCGGCATTTGCCATATTGTTCTTGCAATGGAACTTAAGCCCCAGTTAGCGCCCCTATCTAGCCACCGGTGTCAAATGCGCTGCCCCGCCCTCACCAGCGCAACAAGCGCGGCCCCCAGGGCAGTCGGCAGCGCCATGCCCAGCACGACCAAAGCCCCCAGAACGGCACAGCCATCTCCGGGCAGTGCAGGCAGTAAACCAAGGTTGCCATTGCTCCCGCGAGCATGCCGCCGGCAGCGCCAGCCTGACGCAGTCGGGTCGGCGCCAGGCCGCGTATGGCCCCGCGATAATGCGCTTCGCGCTGGCAACTGGTTACCCCCAGGGCCAGGCGGTGGGACGAGAGCACCGCACTGTAGGTGCTGCCTCGGCTCGCTCCAATTCGGGGCATAAGCTGCAGCTGGGTGCATGACGCGCCCTTTTGATGCACACCTTCCGGCAGGCCTCTATGCCGCTCCAGTACGGCTGCGCGCTGCGCAGTCGCTGAATCCAGCAATAAACCTTAATAGTTTCAATAACCTATCAATAACTTTTGCCATTTCGGGGCTGTGTCGGGCTTTCGGCACCTTCATTGCAACGACCTCTAGCGTGCAAAAAGCAACAGCAATTGACTGGATTCGAGGCTACCGCAGACACAGCGCCCACCACCCCCAGAAAGCCGTACCTGAAATATGTAGATGAACCGCAATGAAGCTGCCGGCAACGGTGGCAAGGAGTGGGTATGTCCCGGGCATTTTTCAATGAAATGTACGAAACGAACGGAAGTTGTCGCCCGCATTACCAGGAGTTCGCTCGCTGGTTGGCCAACACCCCATTGGAGTTGCTGGAGCAACGCCGACGTGAAGCAGACCTGCTGTTTCACCGCGCCGGTATCACCTTCACCTTGTACGGTGACAAGCAGGACACCGAGCGCCTGATCCCCTTTGACATCATCCCGCGCAGCATTCGCGCCAGCGAATGGCGCAGTGTCGAGCGCGGCTGCATCCAGCGGGTGCACGCCCTGAACCTGTTCCTGCAGGACATCTACCACGACCAGCGCATTCTCAAAGCCGGTATCATCCCGCCGGAGCAAGTACTGGCCAATGAAGGCTACCAGATCGCCATGCAGGGCCTGGGGCTGCACCGTGGGCTCTATGCCCATATCGCCGGCGTCGACCTGGTCCGCGATGGGGATGGCAGCTACTTCGTGCTCGAAGACAACCTGCGCACCCCCAGCGGGGTCAGCTACATGCTCGAAGACCGCAAGATGATGATGCGGCTGTTCCCCGAGCTGTTCGCTGCCCAGCGTATCGCCCCGATCGACCACTACCCCAACCTGCTGCTGGACACGCTCAAGAGCGCCAGCCCGCTGGACAACCCCACCGCCGTGCTGCTCACCCCCGGCCGCTTCAACAGTGCCTACTTCGAGCATGCCTTCCTCGCCCGGGAAATGGGCATCGAACTGGTCGAGGGTGCGGACCTGTTCATCCGTGACGAGCATGTCTACATGCGTACCACTGCCGGCCCGCAGCAGGTCGACGTGATCTATCGGCGCCTGGACGACGACTACCTCGACCCGCTGTCGTTCAACCCTGACTCGATGCTGGGCGTGCCGGGGCTGATCTCGGTGTACCGCGCCGGCAACGTGGTGCTGGCCAACGCAGTGGGTACCGGTGTGGCAGACGACAAGTCGATCTACCCTTATGTCGACGACATGATCCGCTTCTACCTGGGCGAAGAGCCGGTGCTGAACAACGTCCCGACCTGGCAGTGCCGCAGGCCTGCAGACCTGTCCCATGTCCTGGCCAATCTGCCCGACCTGGTGGTCAAGGAAACCCAGGGCTCCGGTGGCTATGGCATGTTGGTCGGGCCCGCGGCAACCAGCGCCCAGATCGAGGACTTCCGCGCCCGCATCAAGGCTCGCCCGCATGCCTACATCGCCCAACCTACCCTGTGCCTGTCCACCTGCCCGACCTTCGTCGACAGCGGCATCGCCCCGCGCCACATCGACCTGCGCCCGTTCGTGCTGTCTGGCAGTGAAACCCGGCTGGTGCCAGGCGGCCTGACCCGCGTGGCCCTTCAGGAAGGTTCGCTGGTGGTCAACTCGTCGCAGGGCGGCGGTACCAAGGACACCTGGGTGGTGGAGGACTGAACCATGCTTTCGAGAACTGCTTCCGACCTGTACTGGATGTCGCGCTATCTGGAGCGCGCAGAGAACCTTGCACGCATGCTCGAGGTCAGCTATTCGCTATCACTGATGCCCCAGGCCGGGCGCAGTGACGGCCATGCCGAGCTGGCCATGTCGTTGCTGGCATCCGGAACGCTGGACGACTACCGCCGCCGGCACAGCGAACTCGACACCGAGCGCATGCTGCACTTCTTTGCCCTCGACGCGACCAACCCCGGCAGTATCTATTGCTGCCTGCAGGCGGCCAGGACCAATGCACACGCAGTGCGTGGCCGCATCACCGCCGACATGTGGGAGAACATCAACGCTACCTGGATCGAAATGCGCAACATTGCCGGCAATGGCCTCGGCCATTACGGCATCAGCCAGTTCTGCGAATGGGTCAAGGAGCGCTCGCACCTGTTCCGCGGTGCGACCTCAGGCACCATCATGCGCAACGACGCCTACAGTTTCATCCGTCTGGGGACCTTCCTGGAGCGGGCCGACAACACCCTGCGGCTGCTCGATGCACGCTATGAAATGTTCGGTGAGGCCTCCGAAGAGGTCAGCGATGACTCTGCCCGCGGCTATTACCAATGGAGCGCCTTGCTGCGCGCGCTGACCTCCTACGAAGCCTTCAACGAACTCTATCGCGCCGCGCCCAGTGCACGGCCGGTATCCGAGTTGCTGTTGCTGCGGGTCGACGTGCCCCGCTCGCTACATGCCTGCATCGAAGAACTGGACCAGATCCTTGCCAGCCTGCCGGGCAGCACCAGGCGCGCCGCCCAGCGCATGGCTGCCGAACTCAACGCGCGCCTGCGCTACACCGCGATCGACGAAATCCTCGAGGCAGGCTTGCATCCGTGGCTGACCGATTTCATCGGCCGCATCAATCAACTGGGCCAGGCGGTCCATCACTCCTATCTGGAGGTCGTATGAAACTGTCCATTCGCCACGACACCACCTACAGCTATGCAAGCGATGTGTGCAACAGCATCCAGTTCCTGCGCCTTACACCCCGCAGCAGCGAGCGCCAGCGCATCAATGAATGGCAACTGGACCTGCCCTGCAAGGTCAACGGCCAGATCGACCCGTATGGCAACATCCTGCATGTGCTGACCCTGGACAAACCCCACGGGCATCTGGCACTGACCGCCAGCGGCCAGGTGGAGATCGACCCGGAGCGCGAGCAGGAGGCCGGCGAACACTCCCCCCTGCCATTCCTGCGCAGTAGCCACCTGACCCAGGCCGATGATGCACTCAAGGCCTTCGCCAACCGGCACTGTGGCGAACACCGCGACCGGGCGGCGCTGGTCGGGCTGATGCAAGCCCTGGCCGAGCACATGCCATACAGCCCCGGGGCCACGTCGGTGGGCACCACCGCCATTGAAGCGTTCGACGGCGCTGCCGGTGTCTGCCAGGACCACACCCACGCGTTCCTCGCCTGCGCACGTAGCCTGGGTATCCCGGCACGCTATGTCTCCGGTTACCTGTGCACCGAGGACGAGCAGCACCTGGCCAGCCATGCCTGGGCCGAAGCCTGGGTCGATGACGCCTGGTACAGCTTCGACATCACCAACCGGCTAACCCGGCCAGAGCGCCACCTGAAACTGGCAGTGGGCCTGGACTACCTCGATGCCTGCCCGGTCAGGGGCGTGCGCCGCGGTGGTGGCGCCGAATCGATGCAGGCCAGCGTGCACGTGCACCGCCAGTGACAGGCGTTGCACCCGTTCACAAGAAAACAAGGGAAACAGCATGACCTATTGTGTCGCCATGCACCTGGCGGACGGGCTTGTCTTCATCAGCGACTCACGCACCAATGCGGGCATCGACCAGATCGCCAGCTTTGCCAAGTTGTTCGTGTTCAGCGTGCCGGGGGAACGCCTGATCGTCCTGCAGACCGCCGGCAACCTGGCGACCTCGCAATCGGTGGTGAACCTGCTCCAGCAACGTACCCGCGGCCCTGGCCCCCACCTGTTGAACGTGGCCACGCTCTACGATGCAACGGTACTGGTCGCCGACACCCTGCGCGAAGTGGTTGGCCGTGATCGCAGCAAGCTGTCGGCCGGCATCGACCTGAGCAGTTCGTTCATCGTCGGCGGCCAGATTGCCGGCGGCGCCATGGGCATATACAACGTCTATGCGCAGGGCAATTTCTTCCAGGCCACACCGGACACCCCGTTCCTGCAACTGGGCGAAAGCAAATACGGGCGGCCGATTCTCGACCGTAACCTCGGCTACCAGATGCCTCTCGATGAAGCGTTGCGCTGTGGCCTGATCTCGTTCGACTCGACCATTCGCAGCAACTTGTCTGTGGGCATGCCGTTGGACCTGCTGGTGTATCACAAGGACAGCCTTGAAACACCGAAACGCCAGCGTATCGCCAGTGACGATGTCTATTACGAGCAGATACGCAGGCAGTGGGGCGACGGGCTCAAAAGACTGTTGGCCGAACTGCCACCGCCGCCGTACTGATTGGCTGGGGTCCTTGTAGGAGCAACTGTCCTGCATAATTCTTCTGGCCAGCACTGGCCCTTGTAGGAGCGGCCTTGTGTCGCGATGGGCTGCGCAGCAGCCCCAGGGTTTGCGCACAGATGCACAAATTGCCGGGGCTGCTTCGCAGCCCATCGCGACACAAGGCCGCTCCTACAGGTTCTGTGCCTGCCTTGAAGGTGATGTAGACAGGTGGGGGCACGCCCGCTCCCACAGTGGATAGCTTGCGCAGCCCACGGTTGCAGGGGCTACTCCAGTGGAATGGTCAGGCGATCGATCACGGCACGGGTTTCAGGTCGCACCCCGCGCCACCAGGCGAACGCCTCCGCCGCCTGCTCGACCAGCATGCCGACACCGTCGGCCAGGCGCGCCACGCCCTGCGCCTGTGCCATGCGCAGGAACGGCGTCAGGCCTTTGCCATATGCCAGCTCGTAAACCAGCCGCGCCTCGCCCAGCACGCCATCAGGCAGCGGCGGCAGCTCACCGGTGAGGCTTGCGGAAGTGGCGTTGACCACGATGTCGAAGGACTGCCCCTCCAGTTCCTCATAGCGGCTGATGCGCAGCCTCGGATGATTCACTTCGTTGCGCAAGGTAAGTGCCTTGGCCATGTCACGGTTGGCCAGCACCAGTTCGCTCGGCCCCGCCTGCAGGAAGGGCAGCAACGCCCCGCGCACCGCGCCACCGGCGCCAAGCAACAGCACCCGACGATTGTCCAGTGGTTCACCGAGGTTCTCCTCGATATCCCGCAACAAGCCAATGCCGTCGAAGTTCTCGGCGAAGATACGGCCATCCTCGAACTTCAGCGCATTGGCCGCCCGCGCCAGCTGGGCGCGCTCGCTGCGCTGGTCGGCCAGCTCGAAGGCACGCAACTTGAACGGCGCGGTGATGTTCAGGCCCAACCCGCCATCATCGCGAAACTGCAGTACCTGGGCTTCGAAGCCCTCGAGTTCGCCTTCGATGGCGCCGTACTCCAGGCACTGGCCACTGGCCTGGGCGAACAGGCCATGAATCAACGGGGACTTGGTGTGATTGATCGGTCGGCCGATCACTGCGTAGCGGTCGCTCATCGGGCATCTCCGTGGGTGAACAGCACACCGTCTGCTTGCATGGCGGTGATTTCTTCAGGGCTGAAGCCAAGCCCGGTGGCGACTTCGGCATTGTGCTGGCCGAGGTCCGGGGCCACCTGGTGGATCGTAGTGTCGCAGTCAGAAAAGCGGAACGGCAGGTTGGGCAGGCGCAACGTACCGTAGCGCGGGTGCTGCTGCTCGATGACCATGTTGCGCGCCTGGATCTGCGGGTCAGCCACGACCTCGTCGATGCGCTGCACCTTGGCGCTGGGAATGTCGATGCCATCGAGCAATTGCAGGATATCGGCCACCCGGCGCGCGCCGACCCAGTCACGCACCACGGCCAGGATCGCCTGGCGATGGGCGTTGCGGCCATTGAGGCTGTGATAGCGGCTGTCGCTGCCGAACCCGGGCGGGCCACCGTTGGCTTCGAGCATCGCGGCAAAGCGCTTCCAGGCGTCGTCCACCTGGGCAGCGATCACCAGATCGCCATCGGCGGCGCGAAACACGCCGTACAAGGTGGAGGTCGGCATGTCATGGCCAGTCTGTTCGGGCAGGACGGTGCCATCGGACAAGGTGTAGCACTGCACCGCATACTCATGCATCGACACCAGCGTGTCGTACAGGGCCATGTCGATGTGCTGGCCACGGCCACTGCTTACCCGGCCCAGCAGCGCCGCATTGATCGCCGCCACGGCATGGATGCCGGTGTACATGTCGCCCAGGGAAATGCGCAGCAACGGCGGCGCTTCGCCAGGCACGCCGACCATCTGCATGATCCCGCTCTTGGCCTCGGCAATCAGCCCGAAGCCGGCACGGTGGGCATCCGGCCCGGTGTGGCCGTAGGCGGAGATCGAACAGTACACCAGGCGCGGGTTGCGCGCCGACAGCTCGGCATAGCCCAGGCCCAGTTTGTCCAGGGCGCCGGGGCGATAGTTTTCGATGAACACATCGGCCGAGTCGGTCAGGCGCTGCATGAACGCTTTGCCGCGCGGGTCTTTCATGTTCACGCTGACCCCTTGTTTGCCCATGTTCAGCTGCAGGAAGTAACCGCTCTGCTGCTCGTCGAGGGTGAAGGCGTGCTGGCGGCCGGCATCGCCGCTGCCCGGCCGTTCGACCTTGATTACCTCGGCGCCCAGTGCTGCCAGGCAGCGGCCCACATAGGGCCCGGCGAGGAAGTGGCTATAGTCGATGACGCGGATACCCGCCAATGGCAATGCCTGGCTCATGCCTGCACTCTCCTGGGCACCATCAGCCGGTGCTCGCCACGCTGCACGACTTCGCCGTGCTGGTTTACCAGTTCCGCCGGCAACACCACGATGCCCCAGCCCGGACGGCTGTTGCTCGGGCGCATCGCCCCCACGCGCATGCGCACATGCAGCACATCGTTGACCTTGATCGGCAGCACGAAGTCCCAGGTCCAGCCCAGCGACATGCCCGGCACAAAGCGGTATTCGCACTGGGTCTTCAGGCCGTCGGCGATCGACAGCCCGAACAGGCCATGGGCAACCAGGCAGCCGAAGTGGCTTGCGTTGGCGTATGCCTCGTCGACATGCACCGGGGTGTGGTCACCGGTGAGGTCGGCGTAGGCCAGGATGCGTTCGCGGGTCACGGTGTAGGTGGGGCTGATGCATTCATCGCCTTCGCGGGCATCGTCCCAGTATTTTTCCACCACGCTCATGCCTTCACCTCCGCACGCGGGTCGATGGCCAATGCCTGGGCGACGCACTTCGCCGGCAATGCCTGAATGAACTCCACCGCCAGGCCGTCCGGCAGGCGCAGCCAGTTGCGGCCCTGGGGCATTTCGCTGACGCCGAAACGTTGAGCCGCCGCCAGGGCAGCTTCAAGGTCCTCGCACATGATGCCCAGGTGGGCCATGCGCCCTTCCGGGCCGGCAAAGTCCGGCTGGTGAATGAACTGCAGGCCACCGAGGGTCCAGTACTGTGCGGGCTGCTCGACGTCGCCCTGTATTTCACGCATGGTCATGCCACACACCTCATCTGAAGAAGCGGATGTGCCACTGGATGTCCCGCACCCAGAACGCAACGTGTTCAAGGTAGGCTTTCGGCTGACTCATGGGTTACTCCCCTTCTGCTGATCGGCCATGGCGCGTTCGATCCCCTTGATGCACGCCACCAGGGTCGCGTTGACCGGCGTAGCCACGCCGTAGCGCTGCCCCCAGCGCACGACCGCGCCATTGATGAAATCGACCTCGGTGACCGAGCCCTTCTCCAGGCTCTGCAGCATCGAGGTACGGAAGCTTGCCGGCAGGCCTTCGGCGGCCAGCCGCCAGGCAGCATCCGGGCGGGTGAGGCCCAGGCGGATGCCTGCTCGTTCAGCGACGGCGATGGCTTCGGCCACCGCCGCCTTGGCGGTGCTTTCCAGCAGCGGCTCGCTGTAGAGCTGGCCATAACTGAGCATGGTGATAGCGCTGAGCGCGCCGGTCGCGACATTGACCAGCAGCTTGTCCCACATGGTGCCCAGGATGTTGTCGCTGACCGTGGTCGCGAGCCCGGCGCCGTTGAATACCTCGGCAATGGCCTGCACACGGGGCGTCAGCTTGCCGTCGAGCTCGCCGATGAACGTATGCTTGCCTGATACACCGGCACGGATCGACCCCGGCGCCAGCAGCACGCCACCGACGTAGGTCTTGCCGGCCAGCACTCGCTCACGGCCCACGGTCTCGGCCAGGATGTCTTCATGGCCAAGGCCGTTCTGCAGAGACAGCACCAGCGTCTGCGGCCCGATCAGCGCCCCGGCACCGGCAATCGCCTCGCCGGTGTGGAACGATTTGACCAGCACCACCACCAGGTCGGCCACGCCCACGGTTGCCGCGTCGCAGGCCGCGTTGACCCGCACCTGCCGCTCGCCGCGCTGGTCCTGCACGCGCAGCCCGTGCAGGTTCATCGCCTCGACATGTGCACGGCCACGGTTCAACAGCCAGGTTTCATGCCCCGCCTCGCTCAAGGCCGCGCCTATGGCGCAACCCAGGGCGCCGGCGCCCAGAATGCAGATTTTCACGTCGCAGACCTCTTGTGGTTTGCAACTACCTTATGCAGCGAGGTTTATTTCGGCTATACAATGGGCTTAATACGCCTATTGAGTTTTACAATAATGAGCACGCTCGACCCCTTGCCCGACCCCAAGTTGCTGCAGCTGTTCGATGTGCTGTACCAGTGCCGCAGCGTGAGCCGTAGCGCCGAACAGCTCGGCCAGAGCCAGCCTACTGTGAGCATCTGGCTGGGGCGCTTGCGTGAAGAGCTGAACGACCCGCTGTTCGTACGCACGCCAGGTGGCATGGCCCCTACCCCGCGCGCCGACCAGTTGATCGGGCCGTGCCGCGAGGTGCTTGAGTCGCTGCGCCGCCTGACTACCTGGGAGCCGCAATTCGTTGCGGCCACGGCGCAACGGCGCTTTCGCCTGTGCGTCAGCGATGCCAGCCACATCACCTTGCTGCCCGCCATCCTCAACCACCTGCGTACCCACGCGCCCGGTATTCGACTGGAGGCGGCGCGCATAGATGGCAATACCGAAAGTGCGCTGGAGTCAGGCGAGGCGGACCTGGCGATCGGCTTTGTGCCTTGGTTGGGCGCCGGGATGTATCAGCAGGTGTTGTTCGAGCAGGACTGGGTCTGCCTGAGCAACCCACAACACCCTCGTCTGGGCCAAGGCATGAGCGTGGCGCGTTACCAGGACGAGGGGCATGTGCAGATCAGTGCCGGGACCGGGCAAAGGTTACTGGAGGCCGGTTTGGCGCGGGCAGGCATCGAACGCAGGATCATGTTGGCGCTACCGGGGTTCCTGGGCTTGGGGATGATTGTCGGGTCGACCGACCTGGTGGCCACGCTGCCACGGCACATCGGCCAGACACTGGCCGACATGCATGGTTTGCAGGTGAACGATTGCCCGTTTGCAGTGGAGGGGTTCACGGTCAAGCAGCATTGGCACGCGCGGTACCAGCAAGACAGCGGCAATCGCTGGATGAGGGAAGTGGTTCGGGCCTTGTTTCAGGCAGGTGCCGGTTAGCACAGAAGGCGAGCCCTTCACTCGCCGCGCTTCCTTCCCTGGAAGCAACGGTGTACGGATCAGGCAGCAGGCTTGAGCACCACCTTCGTCCAGCCATCATCCCGAGCATCGAAATGCTTGTAGGCATCGGGGCCTTCAGCAAGTGTCAAACGATGGGAAATTATCTGGGAAGGCGTGGCGCGCCCATGGTGGATGAGCTGCGCCAGTCGGCGATTGTAGGCCTTCACGTTTGCCTGGCCCGTACGGATGAATTGGCCTTTGAACCAGAACGCGCCGAAATCGAAGGCCATCTTGCCCTGTTTCGCCAGGTCATTCTTCGCACCAGGGTCTTCTGGCACGAACACACCCACGACGCCTATGCCGCCGGTAGCCTTGGTTGAGGCAACCAGGTTGTTCATGGTGAGGTAGTTCGCTTCATGGCCATGCTTGTCGCAACACTGGTAACCCACACATTCGCATCCGCGGTCGGTGCCTTTGCCATGGGTCAGGTTCATGATCTCTTCCACGGCCTTTTGCTCGACCGCGTTGATGGGGGTTGCGCCAAGCTGCGCGGCCAGCCTCAAACGGTCCGGCTGGTTGTCGATCACGAACACCTGGGAGGCACCTTTGATGATTGCCGAATAGGCCGCCATCAGCCCGACAGGGCCTGCTCCATAAATCGCAATGCTCTCGCCCGGTAGCAGGCCGGCCAGCTCTGTTGCATGCCAACCGGTGGGAAAAATATCCGAAAGCATGACGTAGTCATCTTCACGTTCCTGGGCGTCCTCCGGCAGCACCAGGCAGTTGAAATCGGCGTATGGCACACGCAACAGCTCGGCCTGGCCGCCTTGATAGGGCCCCATGTCGGCAAAGCCGTATGCTGCGCCGGCAGCGCCCGGGTTGGCAGTGAGGCAGAAACCTGTGAGGCCTTTTTCGCAGTTTTCGCAAAATCCGCAGCCGATGTTGAAAGGCAGGCTGACCCAGTCGCCGACCTTGACCCGGTCCACCCCGGCGCCCACCTCGATCACCTCACCGAGGTTTTCATGGCCGAACACACGCCCGGCCTCGAACGATGTGCGCCCCTCATACATGTGAAGGTCGGACCCGCAGATGTTGGTAGTGGTGATGCGCACCAGCACGTCTGTAGGTTTCTCGATCCTTGCATCGGCAACATTCCTCACGGCAACGTCACGCGGTGCGTTGTATACGATTGCTTTCATGCTGAACTCCAGAAGCCAGGGGCGCTGGAAATGCGCCCTACCCTGTTGGGGTAATGGCGTTACCTCTTGTGTTCAGTGCCGTGCGTGAAAACCAGATCAGTGGCGCTAATGACCTTGGCCATTTCCGAGGTGCCAGCCCAACCGATCTGCTCATAGACCGGCTTGCCCGTACGGGTAGCGTGCAGGACAGCGAAGCTGATTCCTCGGCGGGCGAACTCGGCGTCCGCTGCCTGCATCAAGGCCGACGCCAGGCCTCGGCGGCGGTAGGCTGGCTGGACGAACACATTCAACACGTAACCACGCTTGTCCTGGGTCGGGTGCGATGGATGGGGAGGCCAATCGATGCTCATCAGGCCAATGGCTGCGACCGCTTGGTCGCCATCCAGGAGTTTGAATCCGTAATACCGACCGTCAGCGAGGCGCTTCTCCAGCCATGGGCGAAAGTGCTGAGTCATGAGCCGCAGTTCTTCAGGGTCTCCACCCGCTTCAAGAAACATTTCCTGGCGGTGCAAGCAGATCATTTCTACGTCTGATGGCCCCACCGGCCGGCACTCCAGACCGGAAAATGCTACACATCCTTGTAATTCGCTCATCGGTTACCCCGCCTCAGCATCGATTCACCAGAAGCCAGCCTAGGGTATCTTCCGGCACGCAACAACTTGCATCTGTCAAAGCAGCTCGGGGAATGCAGCACCAAGCAAGCCGGGATCCTTCAGGATCGATGCGCTGCTGGCGATATCCGGGGCCAGCCAACGGTCCTGGGCATAGGCCGGAACCCGCTCGCGCAACAAGCGCCAGGCAACGCTGGTACCCGCGCCAAAGCGCTGCGCCTTGAGGAACTCGAAGGCCTGGGCCGCCAACAGGTATTCGATGGCGAGGATCTGCGTACAGTTCTCCAGGGCGCGGTGCAGCTTCAGCCCAGCATTGGTCCCCATGCTCAAGTGGTCTTCCTGCAGGCCGGAGGTGACGTAGTTGTCGACGACGGCCGGTTGTGCCAGCTGACGGTTTTCCGCACACAGTGAAGCGGCCACGTACTGGACAATCATCATCCCCGAATTCACCCCCGGCTGACTGACCAGGAAGGCCGGCAAACCGCTGACCAACGGGTTGATCAGGCGATCGAGACGACGCTCGGCAATCGCTCCGATCTCGGCTACCGCAATTGCCAGCAAGTCGGCCGCCATGGCCACGGACTGGCCGTGCGGATTCGCCTGGGAAACCACCCGATACGCCTCGGGGGTGCCCAGCAACATCGGGTTGTCGGTCGTGGAGTTGAGTTCGGTTTCGATCTGCCGCGCAGCGTGCTCCAGTTGATCGCGCGCAGCGCCATGAACCTGCGGGATCGAACGAATGCTCAAGGCGTCCTGGGTGCGAATGCCTTGGCTGCTGGCAATGACTTCGCTGCCTTCGAGCAGGCGCCGCAGGTTACTGCCCACGCGCTGCATGCCAGGGTGTGGTTTCATCGCGATGATTTCAGGGTCGAAGGCAGCGAGCTGGCCGCGCAGGGCCTCGAAGCTCATGGCGCTGATAACGTCCGCCCACTGGCTCAACCGCGTGGCGTCGTCCAGGGACAGGCAGCTCAGGCCAGTCATGCACGGGGTACCGTTGACCAGGCACAGGCCATCCTTGGCACCCAGTCTGACCGGCGCCAGGCCGACCTCGGCCAAGGCCTGCTGTGCAGGCATGATCTGGCCGCGATAGCTGACCTGGCCGACGCCCAGCAAGCTGATGCTGATATGTGCCATGTGGGTCAGGTACCCCACCGACCCCTGTTTCGGGACCTGTGGGGTGACGTGCTGGTTGAGCAAGGTCAGCAGCGCCTCGACCACCTTGCGCTGCAAGCCGGAACGGCCCTGGCAGAAGTTGATGATCGCCGCGCACATGATTGCCCGGGTCTGTTCGTCGGACAGCGCTGCGCCCACACCGCAGGCATGGCTGAGCAAGGTGTTGTGCGACAGCTGGCTGAGTTGTTCGTCCTGCAACGAAACATTGCACAAGGCGCCAAGCCCGGTGTTGACGCCATAGGCGCGGTCACCGCTGGAGACGATGCGCTGGACAATCGCCTGGGCGTTCTCGATCCGCGCCCACGCCGATGGGGCCAGCTCAAGCCTGGCGCCATGCCGGGCCACAGCCACCACGTCCTGCCAACGCACTGGCGCATCGGCGATGATGATTTTTTCGGCAAACGACATACACGCGGTTCCTTAAAGCGAAGCTACGCGACGCTGCACGAAACGATCGACGTATTCGTCCGCGGGCTGGTAGAGGATTTCTTTCGGCGTGCCGACCTGGACCAGGCGACCGTCCTTGAGAATGGCAATCCGGTTACCGATACGCACCGCTTCATCCAGGTCATGCGTGATGAAGACGATGGTCTTGTGCAGGGTTTTTTGCAGCTCCAGCAACTGGTCCTGCATTTCGGCGCGAATCAGCGGGTCGAGCGCACTGAAGGCTTCGTCCATCAGGATGATGTCGGTGTCGGCAGCCAGCGCACGGGCCAGGCCGACGCGCTGACGCATGCCGCCCGACAACTGGTGCGGGTAGGATTTCTCGTAACCCTTCAGGCCCACGGTATTGATCCAGTGCAGGGCGCGCTCCGCGCACATGGCCTTGCTTTCGCCGCGGACTTTCAGGCCGTAAGCGACGTTATCCAGCACGGTGCGGTGCGGCAACAGGCCGAAGCTCTGGAACACCATGCTGATCTTGTGCCGGCGGAATTCGCGCAGGGTTTGCATGTCGTATTGCAGAATGTCCTCGCCATCTACCAGGATCTCGCCGCTGGTCGGGTCGATCAGGCGGTTGAAGTGGCGCACCAGGGTTGACTTGCCAGAGCCCGACAGCCCCATGATCACGAAGATCTCGCCACTGCCGATGGACAACGAGAGATCGTTGACCCCGACCACACAGCCGGTTTCGGCCAGGACCTGATCCTTGGCTTTTTGCTGGCGGATTAGCTTCAGGGCCTCTTCGGCGCGTGTACCGAAGATCTTGAAGACATTCTTCACTTCGATCTTGTTCATCTTCTGCGTGCCGCTCATTTGCCCACCCCGTGCCGTGGTCGGCCATAGGCCTGGGTAATGCGGTCGATCACAACCGCCAGAATCACAATGGCCAGGCCCGCTTCGAGGCCGCGGCCCACATTCAGGGTCTGGATGCCGACCAGGACGTCTTCACCCAGGCCACGGGCACCGATCATCGAGGCGATGACCACCATCGACAGGGCCATCATGGTGGTCTGGTTGATACCGGCCATGATGCTTGGCAACGCCAGTGGCAGCTGCACGCCGAACAGTTGTTGCAGGCGATTGGCACCGAACGCGTTGATCGCCTCCATGACCTCGCCATCCACCTGGCGAATACCCAGGTCGGTCAGGCGAATCAGCGGCGGCGCGGCATAGATGACGGTGGCGAAGATCGCCGGCACCTTGCCCAGGCCGAACAACATCAATACCGGAATCAGGTACACGAAGCTGGGCATGGTCTGCATGATGTCGAGCAGCGGCATCAACACCGCCCGCAGGCGATCGCTGCGTGCCGAAAGGATACCCAGCGGAATGCCGACCAGGACCGATATCAGCGTTGCTACCAGCATCAGCGCCAGGGTCTGCATCAGCTTGTCCCAGAGACCGACCGCGCCGACCAGGAAGAGCAAGCCGACGATCACGGCGGTGGTCACGGCTTTACGGGTAGCGTGCCAGGCGATACCCGCGACGATGGCCAGCATCAGCCACCAGGGTATCGCGCGCAGCAGGCCTTCGAGGTTGACGATCGCCCACAGCAGGGTGTCGGAGATGTGCCGGAACACGTCGCCGTAGTTGGTAACCAGCGCATCGACCCAGCCATTGACCCAGTCGGCAATGGAAAACGTGAAGTTTTTGGGAAACATGGAATTCTCTCGAGCAAGTGCATGAAGCGGACTGTCGCGTGCCTTGTCCGGCAGACGCCGGACGAACCCCCACGTTCAGAGTGCCGCGTCCACCTTTTTGGCTGCGTCTTCGCTGACCCAGCTGTGCCAGACCTCGGGGTGCTCCTTGAGGAACAACCTGGCCAGTTCCGGCGACTCGATACGATCTTTGCTCATGCGCGCCAGGTTCTGGTTCAGCAGATCGATCGGCAGATTTACCTTTTCCAGCACCGCCACCAGTTCCGGCGCCTGCTCATGGAAGGCCTTCGACAGGCCCACCTTGATAGTCAGGGTTTTATCCACGCCTGGCTTCTCGTCCAGCTTGACCAGGTCGACCAGCCCCATCAGCGGCGTCGGCGACCAGTAGTAGAACAGGATCGGCTCGCCACGCTTGTAGCTCGACAACACGGCGGCATCCAGTGCCGGGCCGGTGCCCGGGCGGAAGTTGGTGTAGCTGCTTTCCAGGCCGTAGCGCTTGAGCATCTCGCTGTTGTCCAGCTCGCAAGTCCAGCCGGCCGGGCAATTGTAGAAGCGCCCCTTGTCCGGTTCTTCCGGGTCCTTGAATACCTGGGCGTATTGCCCAAGATCGGCGATGGTCTTGAGGTTGGGTGCCTTGGCTTCGAGTTTGCGCCTGGCATCGCCTTCGATCACATAGCGCGGTACATACCAGCCTTCGACCGCGCCAACGACCGGCGCGCCGACGCCAACCACCTTGCCGGCGGCCGCAGCCTTGTTCCAGACCTCGCTGCGCCCTACCCACTCTTCGGCAAAAACCTGGATATCGTTGCTGCTCAGGGCGTTTTCCATGGAGATGGAATTACCTGGCAGGCTGTCGGTCTCGCAGCCATAACCGTTTTGCAGCACGAACTGCATCACATCCGTGAGCAGCATCCCGCTTTCCCAGTTCAAACCGGCGAATTTCACCGGTTTGCCAGACTCGCACCAACCGGCCGCCTGGCTGGCGCCAGCGGCCGCCAGCAGCCCGAAAGATAGTGTCGTGGTCAGCAGAGCCTTTGTAATTTTCATTGTGACGCTCCCAAACAAGAACATGAATTGCAGCAGTCGAGGGCATCCGGCCCAATGAGGGTCGCCAAACGGGCTGATGAGCCTTGCAATCGGCATCGGCGTGGCACCTGTGATCAGTGGCCACTGCGCAGGAGAAATATTTCACAACCTCAAAAAAGGATAAAATAATATGTCCTGATGTATCACCACGGAAAAACCTATGAAGTTCACATTGCGACAACTGCGCTATGCGCTCGCAGCGGCCAAGCACGGGAACCTGACGACTGCCGCCATGGAACTTCATGTTTCACAGCCCTCCATTTCGGCGGCCATCACCGAACTGGAAGAGGTGCTGGGCCAATCGACTTTTCGTGCGCCAGCGAGGCCTCGGCATCTCGCTGACCCCGTTCGGTCGTACCGTCATGGTCCAGGCCCGTCGCGTTCTGAGCGAGGCGCGGACCTTTGCCGAAATCAATGCCAATGCCGGGGAGTGTGTCGGAGAACTGGTGGTCGGGTGTTTCGAAGACCTGGCCCCTTATTGCCTGCCACAAATCGTGCGGCGGATGCAGGAGTCCTGCCCGAGGGTCACGGTCGACATGCGCGAAGGCAGCTTCGATTATGTTGGCAAGCGGCTGAGCGAGGGCGCGATAGAACTGGCAATCACCTACGACCTGGGTCTACCACCGAACACTCAATGCACTCAGCTGTGTCAGCTGACGGCTCAGGTACTGCTGTCGGCCGATCACCCGTTGGCCAAGGAGTCGCGCGTCAGTCTCGAAGCGCTAGCCGCATACACCCTGGTCGTCACCGACCAGGTCCACAGCTGGCAGCATGTACTGGACCTGTTCAGCTTCCACGATCTCTCACCCGCCGCTGTGCACCGTGTGCGCACGTTCGAGTTGCAGCGTAGCCTCGTCGCCAACGGGTTTGGCGTAGCGCTGATCTATACCCGGCCATTTGGTGACCGTAGTTATGACGGTCAGGCGCTGGTATGCAGGCCGACACTGGAGAAACTGCCAACACATAGCATCGTATTGGCGCATGATCAGCGCTATCCGCTGACACCTTCGGCTGAGGCATTCAAGGAGCTGGCGGTGGCGTGGTTCGCGGAACGACCGTCGTTTGCGTCCGAATGAAGCTACCCTGCTCGCCCCCGTCATGACGTGGGCGCCGTCATTGGATCAAGCTGGCTACAGCAGCTTCAACCCAGCGGTGATTGGCTTGGCTCCGCCTCCTCCTGCCTGAAAATACGCAATCCGCGCGCCTGATAATTTTGCAGCGCGGCAGGATGGTCAAATGTGCATGTATGTACCCACACCCGCTCTGTACCGGGCCATTCCCACGCAGACCGAATAGCGTGACTCAGTAGCGCTCCGCCAAAGCCTCCCCCCAGGAACTGGGGTGCCAGGCCAAAGTAGCGGATTTCGCAGTTGCAGCCGTCGGGGCGATAAAGTTCGTAATAGCCGGCTATCGCACCTCGGTGATAGGCAACCCAGGTACGGTGGCACTCCTGTTCAACGAGTGCCTGCCATTCGGCACTACTCCAGCCATCAAGATCGCCCCACTCCCAAGGCGTTCCTACCAGCTTGTAGAGAAACCGGTTGAACGCCCCCTGAGGCACTTCACATTCGATGACCTGAAGGTCATGACGCTGGGGTTTTTCCTTCAGCTCGCAAGCCGAGGTCATTTCCAGGTAATAAGTGATGCAAGACCGTTCCATCGTAGACTCTCTGCGTCTTCCCGTTAGCGATCAGCCAAGCATGCCAGCAGCGGCTCCACGGCGGCTACACCTGATGTCTGCTTCAGCTGGAAAGCAAAT
Organism: Pseudomonas putida; assembly: GCA_029953615.1. Taxonomy (NCBI): domain Bacteria; kingdom Pseudomonadati; phylum Pseudomonadota; class Gammaproteobacteria; order Pseudomonadales; family Pseudomonadaceae; genus Pseudomonas; species Pseudomonas putida. Next base: position 5,758,946 of record CP124529.1, read on the forward strand.
CCGGCAAGTGAGCCGGGCTCCCACAGGGACCACGAAATCCTTAGCCCTGCGCAGTCACTGTGGGAGATTACCTAGCCCTCTGGGCTGCGCTGTCGCACAGGGACTAATGTTCGAGAGCGTTCACGGTCCCTTGTGGGAGCGGGCGTGCCCGCGAACACCGGCGGAGCCGGTGCCATACACCGCGTTTGCCGTTTCGCGGGCACGCCCGCTCCCACAGAACCCTGCTAATCAGTGATTTATGTGTTGTTCCATGAGAGCCGGGCTCCCACAGGGACCGCGAAATCCTTAGCCCTGCGCCGTCACTGTGGGAGATTACCTAGCCCTCTGGGCTGCGCTGTCGCACAGGGAATAATGTTCGAGAGCGTTCACGGTCCCTTGTGGGAGCGGGCGTGCCCGCGAACACCGGCGGAGCCGGTGCCATACACCGCGTTTGCCGTTTCGCGGGCACGCCCGCTCCCACAGAACCAACGTGTAAACGACCACCGGGCTCGATATCGGCCCGGTGATTTTCACCACCTTACCAATTGTGCGTATAACTGGCAGTCAACACGGTGCCTGGTGCCGGCAAGTGGCTGGTGTTGTTGTTATTGCGCAGCAACTGGCTGTAGAGCGGGTAGTAGTCGCGATTGAACAGGTTCTGGATGCCGACGCTGACCTTGTCGTCAGGGGTGACCTGGTACTGGCTGACCAGGTCCACTGTCGTGTAGGTACTCACCTGATGCCGGCCAAAGCTGTCCACGCCATCGAGCCTGTAGTCCTTGGCGTCAAAGAACGTGGCCTGCAGGCGGTTGCTCCAGTCCAGTGTCGGCTTGTACTGGACGTAGGCAGTCAGCTTCAGGGGCGGAACGCGATAGCCGGTCATGTCCTGCCAACCTTTACCGTCCGGTTTCTCTCGCCCACGCATCCACGTCGCACTTCCCCCTGCGCCCCACACCGCATCGTCCGATAGCCAATCGGCGCTGGCTTCAGCCCCGTAGATGCGCTCCTTGGTGCGGGTCAGAATCAGGCCATTGTTGAAACTTTGCACGTCCCCCAGTTTGGAGGTGGTGTAGAACAGGGCCAGGGTGCCCAGGGTGTTGCTGCCCAGCTCGCCTCGCCAACCAAGTTCGTAGTTGTTGGTTTTGACCGGCTCCAGGTTCGATGCGTCGATGTCGAAGCCGCGGCGCGCATTGCGCAGTTGAATGCCCACGTCAGGCAACTGGAAGCCCTGGCTGAAGGAAGCGTAGATTTCCTGGCCGAGTACCGGCGAATAGACGATGCCTAGGTTCGACAGCACCGCATCGTAATGAATCTCTCCCCCCTTCACCGCAACAGGGGCGGCAGCCCTGGATTCGGACAACGGGACGAAGTCATCGAATTCGGCGGTGGAGTATTCATAGCGCAGGCCACCGTCGACCGACCAATGCTCATCGAAGCGATGCTGTAGCTGGGCGAACGCACCGGCGCTTCGGGTCTTGAGCGGCGGCATGTAGGTGAGCTTGCCAGTCTTGTCGAAGACCAGGCCGCCACTGGCGTCGTAAGCCGCAGGGTCGAAGACGTCGAGCGGCATGTCACTGCGCTCCTGGTTATAGTCGCCCCCCCACACCAATTCGGTGCTCCCGCTATCGCCAAGTGGCGTGCGCAGGGTCAGGCGGCTACCGAAAACTTCGCTGTTCTGCATGATCTGGTCGACGTTGCCGCCACGCGTGGCAACGGCCCGGGCGTCGAACGGGGTGAAGCGGGTGAAGTAGTCCCGGTAATACACCTGGGCAGAAAGCCGGCTGCCGAGAATGTCGAGATGCTCGTACTCCAGGTTCAGCAGTGTGTTGCGAATGCGGTTCTGTTCGTCGAGATCCAGGCCCTTGATCGCATTGGCCGGCACCGAGCCTGCGGGGAGTTTCGCGACGCTTGGGTCGGTAGCATAGTCGGTGTCCTGGAGTGCATCGTAATGGCTGACGGCAAGCTGGATTCGCTGGTTCTCGTCAATGTGCAGCCCCAGCTTGCCGCCAATGTTGTAGATGTTCGAATCGAACAGGTCGCCCTGACTGGGCTCTGGAGCGATCCGGTCGCCGTGTGCATCGTACGAGGCACCGATGTGACGGGTACCGAAGTCGAACGCGTAGTCCACCGCGCCCTGAGAGCCGGCGAAATACTGCTGGAACTGCCCCCCCAGGCCATCGCTGCCCAGGCGGGTAACTGGCGAGGTCGCGCTCAGGCTGGTTTCGGCACGGTTTTCGCCACCAGCAGGCCGGGTGGTGATGGAGATGATGCCCCCAGTGGCGCCGCTACCGTAGATGGCGCTGCTGCCACGAATGACTTCGACCCGTTCGATCAGTGCCGGGTCGATGTTGGCCAGGTTGCGCGAAGAGTCACGGTTGGTATTGAGCGGCACTCCGTCGACCATGACCAACATGCTGCGCCCGCGCAGGGTCTGGCCATACTCGGTGACGGTGCGGCTGGAGTCGGACATGCCCGGAATCGCCTTGGCCAGTACCGTGGCCAGGCTCTCTGAACCCTGGCGCAGCTCCTGCAGTTGTTCATGCTCGAGCACGGTGGATTGCCGCGTCGCGGACACCAGGCTGCTGCTGGTGCGCGAGGCCGTGATTTCCATCTGCGCCATTTCCACGGGCACGCTCTGGGTTTCGCGACTGGAGGCAGGGGCAGCTTGCGCGATGATGACGAAGGTGCGCTCATCCTTGGCCTGTACTTGCAAGCCACTGTCCTTGAGCAACGTTTGAAGTGCTTCTTCGGCTGTAAACCGCCCTTTCACCGCGGGCGCGTTTCGGCCGGCACCGAGATCGCTGGCAAAGATGATCTGGACTGCAGACTGCTGCGCAAGGGCGTTGATGGCCTCCCCCAGTGGCGCGGCAGGGAGGTCCACGTCCACCCTTTCCTGGCCCTGGGCCGACATTGCGATGAGCAGGCTACTGGCAAGCAATGACAGGCGTAGTTGGCGACTGCGGAGGGGGAAATGCACGTCTCGAGTTCCTTTTTCTGGTTGGCTTTTTTCAATAGCCGCCACGGGAATCAGGAAACCCTACCTGCGCCTGAGAATTATTTTCTTGTCGATTTACGTTGAATCCGCACGCTGCCATCCGCTTGCTTCAACACGGCGACTGGCAGGATGCTGGGTAACAGATCCAGCAGCAGGTCGACATTGTGCGCCTCGAAGACCCCTGTCACCTTGAGTGCAGCCAGGCTCGGGTCGCTCAGCTCGATGGATGCCTTGCGATAGTGACGCAGCAACGACACCGCTTCATCCAGCGGCGTCTGCTCGAACACGATGCGATCATCTTTCCAGGCCATCGCCTTCGCGGCATCGACCCTCGCCACTGGCATCAGTTGCCCGCCAATCGAGTCGACCTGTTGCCCCGGCCTGAGGGTGACAGGCGCTTGCGCTGCGCCAGCCACGGCGACGTCCACGCGGCCACGGGCCAGGGTCACACGAACCGCGTCGTCATCCAGGCGGCGCACATTGAACAGCGTACCGAGCACCTCGACTTTTGCCAGGCCAGCTGACACTACGAAGGGGCGGTACACCGCCGAGGACACATCGAAGAGCGCCTGCACCGGCGCGCAGGTCGACTTCGCGGCTGAGCAGGCGCCAACTGATAGCGAGCTGCGTGTTACTGTCGAGCAGGAGTTTGCTGCCATCGCTCAGCAGCACAGCGCGGCGCTCACCTGTGGCGGTAGCGAAACGCTCGCTCTTGTAGGCGGGGTTCAGCCAGGCCAGGGCGGCAAAGGCGATCGCCACCGCTAGCGCGATACCTGCTGACTTTACCGCCCTGGAGGGCGCTGGCCTGGACGGCGGCAAGGGGAACAGGTGCTTGAGCGCTTCCCGGTGTCGCTCAAGCGCCTCGTCCAGTGGCGCCTGTTCGGGCTGCCTGGTCATGGATGCACCTCGTCGCGCCCAAGCCGTTGCCTGCACGCCGCCAACCCCAGGCGCAGGTGCTTTTCTACAGTCTTGATGGAAATACCGAGGCGAGCGGCTACTTCGGCCTGGGGAATTTCGTGAACCTTGTGCATGACAAAAACGGCCTGGCAGCGCGGTGGAAGGTCTGCGATAGCGCTCACGAGCAGTTGAAACTCGCGCTCGGCGTCATACCGGCTCATCGGGGTGGCTGCCGGGCAGGCTACCTCAGGGAGTTCGGCAACTGCCTCTACCCAGGCGCCTCGGCGGCGATCACTACGATAGCGGCTCACAGCGGTATCGTTGGAGATTTTTCGAAGCAAAGCCAGCGGGGTCCGCACGTCTTCTTTCTCACCGCGCTCCAGCAACTGCACGCACACATCATGCACGACATCGCGCGCCATGCTTCTGTCACCGAAGCGTCGGCGAATGTGCTCCACCAGTTCGTCATAGTGACGTACCAATGTAGACAGCAGCGTCGGTTTGGCGGGATCGAACGACACGATGCATCCTGGAAGAGGGCTAGGCGCCGAAAAGAGGATGCAAGTGTAAATGAGAAATAGTTGCGAATAAACAGGCTACAGTGTCGAGCCCTGCTGATGGGCAGGAACCTGAGCCATCGTGAGGCCGTTGGCAATAGCACTGGCTTCAAGCTTTGCACGCTCTGCGTCGAGAAATACATAGGCGGCTTGCAGCGTGGCGATCTTCGCTTGCACTTCGGCCATCTTGCTGGCGACAAGGGCCGCGCCCTGGGCGCAATCGATCGTGTTACCCCGCTTGGCGGCAAGGATGTCGCCGATCTCGGCGAGTGAAAAACCGCCGCACTGGGCAGTCTGGATGAAGGCCAGATCAACAACGGTCTGGTCGCTATAGCTGCGGTAGTTGTTGGCTTGCCGATGGGCCACGATCAGCCCCAGTTGCTCGTAATAGCGCACTGTATGGCGGCCGACTCCGCTGCGGCGTTCCAGCTCTCCGATATTCACAAGAAAAAGCCCTTGACTGTAGAGTACGCTCTACACCTTAGCCTGCGCCGATCATCCAGACAAGGATTCAGACATGAGCGTGGAATGCTTCGTTACAGGCGGCAGTGGGTTTGTGGGTCAGCACCTGTTGGCACATCTCACCGCAACAGGGCACACGACCCGGGTGCTTATGCGCAACCCCGAAAACATCGAGTATCTG